>CAVVZN010000008.1:0-39246 GCA_963752645.1 uncultured Actinomycetota bacterium
AACCCACACCCCCGTGCGGCGCGTCCGAAAACACTCCGGGCGACACCCGGATGACACCCGGGACCTCCGGGTCGACGAGGTCAGTGGGCGGCGTCGTCCAGCGAGGCGTAGATCTCCCAGCACCGCGTCGCGGCGGCGGCCCAGGAGAACTCCGTGGCCCGCGCCCGGCCCGCGCGCACGAGGTCGGCGGAGGCCGCGAGGGCCTCGACGACCCGGGCCGCGAGCGCGGCGGCGTCCCCCACCGGGCTCACGAGCGCGGCGCCCCCGGCGACCTCGCGCAACGCCGGGGCGTCACTGATGACGACGGGAGCGCCGCAGGTCATGGCCTCGAGGACCGGTAGGCCGAAGCCCTCGGCACGGCTCGGGACGAGCACCACCGAGGCACGGGCGTAGGCCACGGCGAGGTCCTCGTCACCGAGCCGGCCCATCCGGCGCAGCCGCGGGTCCCCGGCCGGCAGGCCGGCGGGCAGGCTGAGCTCACCCCAGCCGTCCGGGCCGACCACGAGCAGCGGCAGCCCGTCCGGCCAGGCGGGGTCGACGAGCGCGGCGACCGCGACGTCGAGACCCTTGCGGGGCTCGAGCGTGCCGACCACCAGCGCGTAGGCCGCTGGGAGGGCGAGCCGCGCAGCCCGTCCGTCGCTGTCGGGCGGCGGCGTGGCCAGGACCCCCGCGACGCCCTCCCCCACGACCTCGACCCGCCGCAGCGGCAGGTGGCGGGCGAGTTCGACGGCGACCGCCCGCGTCGGTACGACGACGACGTCGGCCTCCGCCGCTGCCCGCTGCCCCAGATCGCGGTGCCACGCGGCCCCGCGCGGGGTCAACGTCTCCGGGTGGGTCCACGGCACCGCGTCGTGGATGGTCGCGACCAGCGCGGAACCGCGACGGCGCGGGGGCAGCAGTGGCGTCGGCGCGTGGACGACGGCCGCCGCCGGACCCGGCCCCAGCCCGTGCCGCCACATCTCGGCGAGAACGCGTCGGCCGACGGGCAGCCGCCGCGGGCCGACGACCCCGGGGATACGGGCCGCGGCGACGTCGGAGTGCCAGGCACACCAGCCCACGACCGACGCGTGCCGGGCCGCGTCGGGGACATCCGCCGCGAGCGCCGCGGCCAGCTCGCGGCTGTAGCGACCCGTCCCGCCGGGTACCGGGGCGAGCAGCTGCTCGACCACGACGGCGAGTTCGGCGACCATGCGCCCACTGTGCCGGGCGGGTGCGCCGCCGTCGGCTCAGCTCGTCGGCGCGCCGTTGGTGATCTGCCACCAGCTCGAGCGCAGCCCGTCGGAGGCGCCGGGCCAGCTCCGGCTCGCCGCGATGCCGGCGCCGGTCGTGGTGACCGTGGTCGGCCAGCCGGTCGGGCCGATGCCCTCGAGCACGACGGTCACGACGCGCCCGCCCCACTCGCCGTGGCCGTCGCGGGCGGTGACCCGGACCTTGGTGAGCCGACCCACGGCGGGGTAGCGCGCCTCGATCGCCGCGGCGGGCAGAGTCGCGGTCCAGGTGTGCAGCGAGTTGGGAGCGGCGCCGTCCCAGCCGTCGGCGCGCGCCGGCAGGTAGGGCAGGCCGCCCGAGACCGACCAGCCCCCGTTGGAGGCGGAGAACTCGGTGGAGGCGGGCCGCCCGTTCCAGGTGCGGATGTGCCCGGCGGTGGCGGCGACGGCGGCGTCGGAGGCGGCGTACTCGTAGCTGGTGCGCACCCCACTCCTGGAGACGACGGCGCTGCCGGTGAAGACCTGGCACGACGTCGAGTCACAGATGTCGAAGGCAGAGGTCGGCGACGCGGCCGAGCGTCGCTGCGCGGCGTAGGTACGGGCCGCGACGGCCTGCGCCTGCAGTGCGGCGGGGCGCCACGACGGCGACATCTCCTTGGGCACGACGCCGCGGAGATAGCTCTCCATCGGGACGGCGACGACGCTGTAGATGCTGTTGGGTCCGCGCCGGACGGCCGAGGCCGAACCCCGGTACTCGCGGCTCGAGCCGTCCGGCAGGACGAGGGCGACCGAGCCGCTCGCGGTCGTGAACCGCGCCGGTGAGCTCAGCCGCGCCGAGCCCGCGACCGGGATCGTCGTCCACGCGCCGTTCACCTCGAGGCGCTGGAGCACGAGCGCGACCCCGTCGTCGGCGATCCGCCAGCGCGCCGGGCCGGCGGGCAGCACGAGCCGGCGGTTCAGCCCGTCGGTGACGGTGAGCCCGGCGGCCGCGTTGACCTGGAGGTCACGGCCCTCGTCGGCGGTGACCAGAACGCGGATCGGGGTGTTCGCGAGCGAGGTGGCCGCGGTGCCCGGGTAGTACGTCGCGAGGATGGTGTCGGCGGAGACGCCGAGCGAAGCGGCACCCTGCGCCCCCCACTGCGACATGCCCCGACCGTGGCCCCAACCGTGCCCGGTGAGGGTGAAGATGCCGTTCGCGGGACGGCCCGCATCGTCGGGCGACGGCGTCGGCGCGCAGGCCGACGTGAGGACCGTCAGGGCGAGGGCGCCGGCCAGCGCGCTCGCGGCACCTCGACGATGCAGGCGACCCAGACCCGGCGCGTGCAGGACGCGGGGACGACGGACCATGACGGGGGCTCCTCGGGGCGAGCGGACCCTTCAAGATCGGCTTCCCGGGAACGTGCATTGAGCAGACCGGCCGGTGACCTCGAAACCACCCCGTCGGGTCCGCTTCCGCGATCAGCCGCGCTCGCGACGCCCCTGGAAGAGGAACGCGAACACCATCACCGCACAGAAGCCGATGCCGACGTACCAGCCGTAGGCCGGGTGGCCGAGGTACTGGAAGACGGCGTGGGCGATCGCGATGATCAGCGCGAACACGAGGATGGTGAGCAACGCGGCGAGGATCCGCTGGCCGATCATCGGACTCCGACCTCCTTGTCCTCGGCCGGTTGCGACGAGCCGGCACGATTGCCGCCCGAACGCCGGCCGAGCAGTGCGTGGGGAACCAGGGCGAGCGCCCAGCCCGCGTCGGCGACCGTCATCAGCAGGCGCGTGCCGAGCGCAGCCGCGAGAGCCGTCGACGACCCGACCGAGCCGCTGAGCAACGCGACGAGCACAGCCTCGCGGACGCCCGCCCCGGCCGGGACGACGACGACGACGAAGCCGGCCGCCCAGGCCAGGGCGAAGGCGGCAACCGCCAGCGGGAGGCCAACCGTGTCCCCGAACCCGTGCAGCAGGGCCGCGAGCATGACGCCGGCGGCCAGCCACTCGAGCAGGGTCCAGGCCAGCGAGCGCAGCACACCGTCGAGGCTCAGCAGCCGGTCCGGCGACGGGCGGCGCAGCAGCCGCGAGCCGAGTGCCAGCAGCCGGTTGAGGACCGCCGGGTGCAGCACCAGGACCAGCAGGACCAGCAGGCCGAAGGCCCACCGCCAGTGGCCGAGCGCTCCGTCGGACGGCAGCGCGAAGGGCAGCAGCACGCCGGCGAGCGCCCCGGCGCTCACGACGTTCACCAGCATGAACAGCAGGACGGTGGTGGCGGTCCGCGTCCGCGGCACCTTGAGGTCGGCGGCGAGTTCCATCTGCGCGACGACCGGCCACACGCTGCCCGGCAGGTACTTGCCGAGCTGGCCGAGGAAGAACACGCGTCCGGCAGCTCCCAACGGCAACCGGCTGCCGAGGTCGTTGAGGAGAGCCCGCCAGCACAGCATCTGCCCGGCGACGGAGACCGTGGCGCCGACGGCGGCGACCGCCAGGCTGAGGATCGACAGCTGTGCGATGCGGTCCTGCAGCGGGCGCCACTGGTCGATGACGGTCAGGACCAGTGCGGCCAGCACCAGGACGGCGACGAGGGGCCGGGCGATCCGCAGGATGCGACGCCACGCGGGATGTCGCCCCGGACGGGGGCTGGGCACGTCGCTAGCCTAACGGTCGGCACCTCAGCGACCGGGTCTCCCGCATCCGAGGACGTCGTCACCGCAGGACCCACCGCAGGCAGGAAGTCGGGAGCAGCATGAGCATCGGTCCAGCAGGGGCGCGGACATCGTCCGGGACCGGCTCGACGGGCGGCATCGTCACCGGCAACCACACGCCGAAGTACACCGCGAAGAACCCGGCCATCCGGTGGCTGACCGAGCGGTGGCTGGCCCGGCTCGACGCGACGGTCGGCACACTCAGCGACGACCGGCGCCCCGTGCGGCCGCTCGAGGTCGGAGCCGGCGAGGGCGTCATCAGCGCGCGACTCCACGAGCGCTTCGGATCCTGCGTCAGCCTCGACCTGCCCGACGACGTGCTGGTCGACGAGTGGCGCAGCCGGCCCGGGCCGCACTACCTGAACGGCGACGCGCAGCAGCTGCCGTTCGCCGACGACGCGTTCGACCTGGTGGTGTGCGTCGAGGTGCTGGAGCACCTGACCGACCCCGAGAAGGGGCTGCGCGAACTGGCGCGGGTCGGCACGCGGCACCTGCTGCTCTCGGTGCCGCGCGAGCCGATCTTCCGGAGCTGCAACCTGTTCACCGGCCGCTACGTGAAGGACCTCGGAAACACCCCGGGGCACTTCAACCACTGGTCGACGCGATCGTTCACGACGTTCGTCTCGCAGGTGGCGACGGTGCGCGAGGTCAGCACGCCGTTCCCGTGGACCGTCGTCTGGGCGACGCTGAGCGACTAGCCGGGAAGATCAGTTCGGTCTGGACCGGACCACGAGGTCGCCGATGAGCGCGAGCACCGCCACCTGGAAGCCGACGAACAGCAGCAGCAACGTCGACGTCGCGACGTGGAAGTCGTAGTTCACCAGGTCGACGATCAGCTTGACGCTGCCGATGGCCATCACCCAGAGCGCGAAGGGCATGAGCACCTTCAGCGGGTTGAAGTACATGACCATCCGCAGCACCTGGAGGATGTAGCGGTAGGCGTCACCGAACGGGTGGAACTTGCTGAAGCCGGCGCGCTTCGCGTAGTCGATCTCGACGTAGTCGACCGGGTGCTGGTTCGACAGGAACGCCATGGTGATCGTCGTGACGCAGGAGAATCCGGGCGGCAGCAGCCGCAGGTAGGGCAGCGAGACGTCGCGCCGGAAGGCCCGCAGACCTGAGTTCAGGTCGGGGATCTTGGTGCCGGACAGGAAGCTCGCGATGCGCCGGATGACCCACTTCGCCGGCACGCGTGCCCACTTGTGGGTTCCCTCCTCCGAGGTCCGCGCGCCGACGACCTGGTCGACGTCGAGGTTGTCGTCGAGGTAGCGGACGAACTCGGGGATCCGCTCGTTCGGGTAGGTCATGTCGGCGTCGGTCCAGACGACGATCCTGCCTCGGGCCTCCTGCGTGCCGATCCGGCGGGCCGTGCCGCTGCCGCCGTTGCGGCGGAAGGGCATCAGCCGCATCTTCGGGAAGCGCTCGCGGGCGCCGCGCAGGACCTCGAGGGTGTTGTCGGTCGACTTGTCGTCGATCGCGAGAAGCTCGTAGCTGTACCCGCTGGCGTCCATGGCCGCCGAGATCCGCTCGAGCTCCAGCAGGACGTGGTCCTGCTCGTTGTAGCAGGGCAGCACGATCGTGACGTACGGGGCGTCCGGCGTGGTGGGCAGCGGCTCGTCCCCGGGGTGCGGGGACTCCTCGCGGAGGACGGAGACGGTCACGACGGGACTCCTGGTACGGCTCGGCCTGCTCGATGGGCTGAGGGCCATGGTTTCACGGACCTCTCGGCAACGTGTGGTCCGACGCCTGTGAGCCGTCTCGATCAAGAGCGCCTCCCCGGCCCGTCCACCGGGTGTTCAGACCGGGGAGTCGACCGCGCTCATGATCAGCTCTGGGGCGAGCGGGACCGGCCCGGTCATGTGCGCGTGGCCACCAGGGCGAGCGCCGCGACGACCGCGTCCTCCAGCAGAGCGGCCGGCAGGTCGGAGGCGAACGGCCTCGACCGGCGCCACGACACACCCAGGTAGCCGCCGGCCATCGCGGAGGTCAGGCCCGCGGCCACGGCTGCGACGCCCTCGGCGGTGCCCGCCGCCTCCCGCGCGGAACGGCCGGTGCGGTGCATGGCGAGGGCCAGGCCGCCGGCGCCACCGAGGACGAGGCGCCCGGCGAGACCGGGCAGCTCGAACCGGCTCGGGGTCTGCGGCAGCTTGTCGCCGATGAGTTCGCCGGCGAGAGCCAGCGAGGCGACGAGCCGCCCCCGACGACCCGCCAGCAGCCGCAGCGCGACCGGCAGCGGCGCCGGACCGACGCGCGGTGGTGCCCAGGCGAGGGCGGCGAGCGGCGTCGTGGTGCGCCCGCCGGTGGCCGCGCCGAGCAGGGCGGCGCGGGCGACTGTCCAGCCGGCCGAGCCGTTGGCGGCCGAGGTGCTGAACGAACGGATACCGGTCACGACGGGCGGGACTCCTCGAGGACGTCTGCGGTGCGGTCGAGCGGCACGAGATCCGGGCGCTTCGCCGTCAGCTTGTCACCCGAACTGCGGCCGGTCAGCCGGCGGCCGAGCCAAGGCAGGAAGTACTGCCGCGCCCAGAGCAGGTCCGCGCGGCGGGCGGCGAGCCGCGAGGGTGTCATCGGTCCAGGCCCACCGTCGACCGCTGCTCCGCTCGAGGGAAGACCCAGCGCCTCCAGCACCCGCACGGCGACGAGCTGATGGCCCAGCGTCGACAGGTGCAGTCGGTCCGGGCTCCACAGCCGCGGGTTCCGCAGCTCAGGCATCGCCCAGAGGTCGACGAGCACGGCCCCGTGCCGGGTGGCGGACTCGCGGACGAGGTCGTTGTAGGCCGCGGCCCGCGTCGCGATGGTGCGACCGAAGGGCAGCCCGGGCGCCGGTTCGAAGCCGGCGAACACGATCACGGTGCCGATCGCCGCCGTCAGCTGCCGGACCGCGTCGTCCATCGTCCGACCGAGCGCCGCGACGTCGAACCGGGGGCGCAGCACGTCGTTGCCGCCGGCGGCGATGGCCGCCAGATCGGGCGCCATGGCCACCGCCTGCTGCACCTGAGGGCCCGCGACGGTGTCGAGGCCGAGGCCGCGCAGCGCCAGGTTCGCGTAGCGGAACTGCGATCGGCCTGCGGGGCCGGCCAGCGCGTCCGCGACCCGATCGGCCCAGCCGAGGTACCGCCCGTCGGGCGCCGGGTCGTCCAGCCCCTCGGTGAAGCTGTCCCCGAGTGCCACGAAGCTCGTCCAGCGCGATCGATCCGGCCCTGCCTCGCTCGCCACGTGCGTCCCCCTGCTGTCGTCCACCGGCTCTCCTGGACCGGGATCCGGAGGTTAGTCGGATTTGGCGACCGGGACCGGGAACTCATCTACACACTCATACGTAGACTGTGTGTAGACGTCGAGGCTCGGCGTCGCCGATCTGGAGGTGCGGCATGGGTCGCGCGAACATCTACCTGCCCGACGACCTGGAACGACGCGTGCGGGCCGCGAAGATCCCGCTCTCCGAGGTCTGCCAGACGGCCCTCCTGCAGGCCGTCGAGAACGCCGAGGGATCCGTCGCGCCGCTCGGCACCGCGGTCGCCGACAGCTTCGTCGCCGGCGCGACCGCCGGCGCGGAATGGGCCGGGACCGCCGCGACGACCACCCTGCTGCGCCTGCTCCGCGACGCCCGGCTCGAGGACATCCCCCGCAACGCCCTGCCCGCGTCCTGGTTCTCGTGGACCGAGGAGCAGACCCTGGCCTGGGAAGCGGGGTTCGTCGACGCCGCCCGTACCGCCGTCCGCACCGCGCTGGCCACCGAACTCCCGACGCCGACCCTCCCGGCGCGCGGCACCCCGGCCGTGCCGGAAGCCGTCGGCGTCGGGAAGGGTGCGGCCGCCGAGACCGACGTCGAGGACCTCTGGGCCGCGGCAACCGCCGCCGACCCCACGGGGAACTCCTCCGGACGAGTGCCGCTCGACAAGCCCGGTGCCCGAAGCAGTTCGGGCGGTAACGCCCGGGCGCCGCTCGGCGACGACTCCGGCAGCTACGTCGGCGTCGACCGCGACGGCAACCGTGTCGCCTTCGACCCGCACGCCGCGGTCAGCGCCGGCAAGAGCCCCCTGTTCGCGGTGCTCGGCGAGGCCGACCACCGGGCCCGCCTCACGCTCTCGATCGGCCAGGACGCCGCCTCGCGCGGTGCCGCCGTCGTCGTCGTCGACCTCTCCGGAACGCTCACCTCGCGCGCGAAGGGCCTCGGGCGCAACGTCCGCGTGATCCGCTCGACCGCTCCGTCCATGGGCGGCATCGAGGACCTGCTCCGCGGCGGCGGCGACCTGCGCACGATGTGGCAGACGGTCGCCGGCCTCACCGCCGGCGCCGGGCTGTTCGGCGGCGGCAACGACGACGTCGTGAAGCCGGGGTACGTCACCGTGCTCAGCCCCTCCGGCGACGGCGCCCTCGGCGGGGTCCTCTCCGCCGCTTCTGCCGTCCGCACGCTCGCCGGTCTGACCGCGGTCACCGACCACCCCCGGCTGCTGCAGGTCGACCTGCCCAGCGGCGTGACCGTGCCGGCCGCGCTCGCCGGCGTGCTGACCAAGCTGATCGGCACCGCCCGCGACCACGACGTCGCCTTCGGCCTCTCGGCCGAGAGCGCCGCCACGGTCACCGGCGTCGGCGGCAGCGGCGCGCTGCTGTCGACCGTCTTCGGCTTCGCGACGACGAGCCCCGTCGAGGCCGACCTGCTCCGCGACCTGCTCGGCGCCTCCGCCCCGGTGCTGCTGAACCCGCCCGGCGCGGCCGCCCAGCGCGGCGACGAGGCGTGGTGCGTCATGCGGGACCTCGAGGGCCGGCTCGGCCAGGTCCACATCGACACCATCTGATCGACACCAGCTGATCGGCACCGTTAGCGTGACGCGCATGTCGCTCGCCGAGAAGAAGGTCCTCATCCTCGCCGCCGACCTGTTCGAGGACATGGAGCTGCTGTATCCGCTGTTCCGCCTCCGCGAGGAGGAGGTCGACGTGACGGTCGCGGGCCTCGACGACTCCCCCGTCTCCGGGAAGAAGGGCTACAGCCCGCTCGCGGTGGACACCGTCGTCGACGAGCTCGCCGCCGAGGACTTCGACGCGCTGGTCATTCCCGGTGGCTTCGCGCCCGACAAGCTCCGCCGCTCCGAGGCCGTGCTCGGCCTGGTCCGCGACTTCGACGCCGCCGGCAAGCCGATCGCCTTCATCTGCCACGCCGGCTGGGTGCCGATCTCGGCGAAGATCCTCTCCGGCCGCCGGGCGACGAGCGTCAGTGCGATCCGCGACGACATGGTCAACGCCGGGGTCGAGTGGACCGACGAGGCCTGCGTCGTCGACGGCAACCTCATCTCCGCCCGCACCCCGGACGACCTCGGCCCCTGGTCGAAGGCGCTGCTCGCGGCCCTGCAGTCCTGAGCGGGGCGTGGCGCTGATGCGCATCGCCCTCGACGCCACCCCGCTGCTCGGTCAGCCGACCGGCGTCGGCCGCTACGTCGCCGGCCTCGTCGACGGCCTGACGCGGCTCCCGGAACCGCCTGAACTCACGCTCGCCGCCTTCACCTGGCGTGGCGCCAAGGAGGTGCCGGCGCCCCCGGGTGTCCGGGTCGCCGGACGGCGCGTGCCGGCTCGCCTGCTGCAGCAGCTCTGGGGCGCGTCGGACTTCCCGCCCGTCGAGTGGCTGACCGGCACCGCCGACGTCGTCCATGGCACGAACTTCGTCCTGCCCCCCCGGCGTCGCGCGGCCGGCGTGGTCACCGTGCACGACCTCGCCTACCTGCACGACGTCGCGACCGTGACACCGCAGACCCTCCGCTACCAGCGGCTGGTCCCGCGGGCGATGGAGCGCGGCGCGGTGACGGTGACGCCGTCACAGGCGACGAAGGACGACCTCGTCGCGACCTACGGCGCCGACCCCACGCGCATCCACGTGACCCCGCTGGGCATCGACGACGCCTGGTTCGCGGCCGTGCCGCCCACCGCCGACCAGCTCGCCGCCCTCGGCGTCCCCCCGCGGTACGTCCTCGCGGTGGGCAACCTCGAGCCACGGAAGAACCTCCCCGACCTCGTCGAGGCCCACCGCCGCCTCGCCGGAGAGAACCCGTCGATGCCGCCGCTGGTGCTGGTCGGACCGCCCGGCTGGGGTGAGCCTCTCCAGGCGGGCCCGGAGGTCGTCTTCGTCGGCTACCAGCGCGGCGACGCGCTCCGTCGGCTCGTCGCCGGCGCGTCCGTGCTCGCCTTCCCGTCCCGGCGAGAGGGCTTCGGTCTACCGCCGCTCGAGGCGTTGGCCTGCGGTGTGCCGGTGGTCGCGAGCGACCTGCCGGTCACGCGGGAGGTCCTCGGCGACGCCGCGACGTTCGTCGGGGTCGGCGACATCGACGCGCTCGCCGGAGCGCTCGGCTCGGCCGTCGACGCGCAGGCCGAGGAACGGGACGGCAGCGCGGAGCCGGCGAGCGCCGCCCGTCGCGACCGGGCCAGGCTGTTCACCTGGGACCGGTGCGCGCGCACGACGCTCGCCGCCTACGTCAACGCTCTCGATACGGCGGGCTGAGCAGGGCGACGGAAGCGTCGGCGCAGCAGGAGCCTCAGCGGTCGCGTTGCTCCAACGAGACGATGACCGCCTCGCGCAGGGCGTTCACCTGGTGCACGACCGGGTCGATCTCCCAGCCGGTGAGCCGGCGGATGGTCTTCTTCACCAGCGCCGCCGAGTACCTGGCGGAGGTCGCGGGCGGCAGGCTCAGCGGGGGAAGCCGCCGCAGCGCCGCGGTCTCGCCGGCGGCCCTGGCCGCAGCTGCCCGGCCGGTCGCCCGGCCGGCGCCGACCGGTACGCCGCGACGGCGGGCCGCCCGGTCGGTGACCGCGGCCTGGATGGCGTCCCGGGCCGCCCCGGCCGGCCACGGCTCCGCCTCGGAGGCGACGGGGACGACGTCGACGCCGGCGGCGGCCCGCATCGCTGCGGCGAGCGACGAGATGAGGGTCGGGCCCTCGGCGAGCAGGGTGAGCGGGACCGCGCTCGTGGCCGCCTGCTGGGCGAGGCCCCCGACGTCGGTGGCGAGCACCGGCCGGTCGTAGAGCGCGGCACGCTCGAGCACGCCACTGGACCAGATGTTCCGGTACGGCAGGACGACCGTGTCGCACGCGACCAGCCAGCGGTCGAACAGTTCGTCGCTGACGTAGCCCTCGACGAGCGCCGCTCCCGGGGTCCGCTCGACGGCGGCCTCGAGCTCGGCCACGTGCGCGGCGATCGCGGGGTCGTCGAGGCGAACGGACCCCACGACGTACAGCCGCGCGTCCCCGCCGCCGAGACCCGCGGCGGCGAAGGCGGCGACGGACCGGTCGAACCCCTTGTGCGGGGCGACGAAGCCGATCGAGAGGAAGCAGAACGCATCGGCCGGGACGCCGAGCGAGGCGCGGGCGCTGGCCCGGTCGTGCCGTGTGCGCCGCACGAAATGCGCACCGTGGGCCCCGAGCTGCACCTTCGACGCCGGAACCGCGAACGCCTCGACGAACGCGTCGCGCTCGGACTCGGTGTGCACCATGACGCGGTCGACCGCGCGCCACACCGCGCGGGCGGCGAGCGCCACCGGTGAGCTCCCCACCCCCCACCGGTAGTCGATCTCGTGCAACCAGACCTCGACCTGTCTGGCCGCGGCGAACGACGCGGTCAACGCGGCGTGCGAGGCGACCATCGCCGCCGGCGTGGACGGGATCCGGTAGAACACGTCCGGGTGGAACTGGACGATCAGCTTGTCGTAGGCCCGGACCCGCTTCGCGAGCGCGAGCGCTCCGCGCGGCGTCGAGAGGTCGAGGTGGTGGTGGGCGGCGCTCGGCCCCGGTGACAGGACCTCCACGTCGTGGCCCTCGGCGCGCAGCGCGGCGACGGCCTGGACGGCGTAGGCGGCGATACCGTCCCGGTTCGGGGCGTAGGGCGTGACCATGAGGATCTTCACGAGGACGCTCCGGCTGCGGTGCGGAAGGTCTCGAAGGCGTCCTCGATGCGGTCCAGCACGTCGTCCCAGCCGTAGTTGCCGAGGACGTAGTCCCGGCCACCGACCGCCAGCGCCGCACCCGCGGCGGGCTCGGCGGCGAGGAAGGCCAGGCACTCCTCGAACTCGAGGTCGTCGTCGTAGACGAGCCCGGCACCCGAGCGCTCGCAGTGGTACCGCACCACAGCGCTGCCGCCGTTCGCGACGACCGGGGTGCCGGCGAGCCACGACTCCATGACGGTCCGGCTGAACGCCTCGTAACGGCTGGGCTGGAGATAGGCGTCGGCGGCGGCGAAGGCGTTGTCCCGCTCGTCGTCGGGCAGGAAGCCGACGTCGACGACCCGGTCGGCGACCTCGGCCGGCGGATTGACCTCTCCCCCGCCGCAGGTCACGAGCGTGAACGGCAGGCCGCGCCGCACCGTCGCGGTGGCGAAGGCGCGGAGCAGGTCGTCCCATCCCTTCGCCCCCTCGCGCCGGCCGGCGTAGAAGAGGAACGGACCGCGGATGCCGTAGCGCGCCCGGAAGCCCTCGGGGTCGTAGGACGACGGCACCTCGACGCCGCAACCGACCACGGCGTGCGGTGCGGGACGGGGGTTCACCCGGTGCGCGAGCTCGTGCTCGGGCTCGGTCTGCAACAGCAGGCCCCCGACGCCGGAGAGCATCGGCGAGAACAGGTCGAGGTAGGCGTACGGCTCGTCGTGCAGGCAGGTCCACAGCACGCTGCGGTCCGGGACGACCTGGGAGCACGCGAAGGTGGGCCAGAACGGGTACGGGCCGAACAGCAGGGTGTCGTAGGTCGTGCCGGTGTCCAGCAGGTGGTGGAACAGCTCGGGCACCCGCACGCCGTCGTTCATCCACCGCTGCTGCTGCGCGAGCGTCACCGGGGAGCCGGCGAGGATGGCCGCCTCGACCGCCGCCCGCTCCGCTCCCGGCGTGTCCACGACGGCCGGGAAGCGGCGGACCGTCATCCCCGATTCCTCGGTGACGCCCGGCTCGTACTCGTTCGCCCAGGTGAAGTGGTCGCGGGCGCAGGTGGTCAGCACCTCGACCTCGTGGCCCCGTTCGGCGAGGCGTTGCCCGATGCCCGCGATGACGATCTCGGCGCCGCCGACCAACCCGGGCCCGAAGCGGGCCGGCACGACCCCGATGCGGCGACGGGTCACCGGGCTACCCCCATCACGCTGTCCACCGCATCAGCATGCCCTGCACCGCCGGTCGAGGACGGGACGTGACGGGAGCGCGTCGCCGCCTAGCGGTCCTGGCGCGGGACGGAACGGTCGGTCAGAGGACGTCGATCTTCGTGGAGAGGTAGAGGACCCCGACCTCGCTGCCGTCGGAGAACACGCGGAAGTTGCTCCGACGGTCGAGCCGGTGATACGTGATGCCGCCACCGGTGTCGTGCACCGCCACGGTCACGTAGTACTGGCCCTCCAGCATCGGGAGGTCCGGGAAGCGGAACCGCACCCGGCGCTTGCTGCTCAACGGCGGCAGCGTGAGCCCCTGCAGGCTGGTGTTGGTGCCGTAGACGACGTTGTCGAGGTGGTCCTCGATCGCGATCCCGACGGCCCAGTCGTCGATGGTCTCGCCCTCGCCGGGGAGCACGTCGAACTCGACGCCGAGCGTGTCACCGGGCTCGAAGCGCTCGGCCGGGTTGCCGGCCCCGTCGGTGACGGTGACCTCGGCGATGGTCGCCTGCCGGCCGCCGTAGTCGTCGTCGTGCACCGGTTCCTCGGTGTACTTCTCGCGGAACGTCCGCACGGCCTCCAGGCTGGACCCGTCCACGACGACGTCGCCGTGGTCGAGCAGGATCGCGCGGTCGCAGAGCTGCCGGACCGTGTCGAGCCCGTGGGTCACGAGCACGATCGTGCGACCCTCCCGCTGGAACTGCTTGATCCGCTCCATGCACTTGCGCTGGAAGGGTTCGTCGCCGACGGCGAGCACCTCGTCGACGAGCAGGATCTCCGGGTCGACGTGCACCGCGACGGCGAACGCGAGCCGGACATACATGCCGGACGAATAGAACTTCACCTGGGTGTCGATGAAGCGGTCGCCGATGTCGGCGAAGGCGACGATGTCGTCGAAGTAGTACTCGGTCTGCTTGCGCGTCAGGCCGAGGATCGAGGCGTTGAGGAAGACGTTCTCCCGACCGGTCAGGTCACCGTGGAAGCCGGCGCCGACCTCGAGCAGCGCGGCCAGCCGCCCGCGGCGCTCCACGTAGCCGGTGTCCGGGGTGAGGATGCCGCCGATCATCTTGAGCAGCGTGCTCTTGCCGGAGCCGTTGTGACCGATGAGCCCGAGGGTCGTCGCGGCCTCGACGTCGAAGCTGACGTTCCGCAGGGCGGTGAACGAGTCGCGGTGCTTCCGCTCGCGGCCGACGTTGACGGCCCGCTCCTTCAGCGACTTCTGCTTGTTGAGGCTGAACGACTTGTTGACGTCGACGACGCGGATGACGGGCGAGCTCATGGCTCACAGCTCCTGGGCGAAGTTGCCGGCCGAGCGGGCGAAGAGCCGCTGCGCGACGTAGAGCAGACCGATGCAGACGACCAAAATGATGCCGAGCCGGCCGTAGAGGTTGCCGTTGTAGAAGAAGGCAGCCCCCTTCGCGGTGTGGCCGCCGGGCCAGAGGGCCCGCTGGAACGCGAGGACGACATCGGCCATCGGGTTGGCGAGGTAGAGCTGGAACAGGGTGGTCAACCCGTTGTTCACGACCAGGGTGGTGCGGACCTTGGTCCAGTCGTAGACGATCGGCGTCATCCAGAACCAGAGCAGCAGGCCGACCTCGACCAGGTACTGCACGTCGCGGAGGTAGACGTTCGACGCGGCGAGGATCAGCCCGAGCGCCGTCGCGAACACGACGATGACGAGCAGGGCGAGCGGGATCAGCAGCAGGTCGCCCAGGTGGGGCCAGTTGCCGGTGACCAGGTAGGCCCCGACGAGCACGACGAGCTGCAGCGCGAAGTTGACGATCGCCGCGCCGACGACCGAGAGCGGCAGCAACTCACGCGGGAAGTAGACCTTCTTCACGAGGCCGGCGTTGCCGACCACCGCGCCGGTGCAGCCGCCGAGGATGTCGGTGAACAGCGTCCAGGCGAGCAGGCCGGTGAACAGGTAGACCCCGAACTCGGGGATGACCCGGCCGCTGCCCAGGAAGATGCCGATGGCGACCGAGTAGACGAGCAGCTGCAGCAGCGGCCGGACGAGCGTCCACAGGAAGCCGAGGACGCTGTCCTTGTACTTGACCTTCAGTTCCTTGCGGGTCAGCTGACCCAGCAGCTCGCGGTAGGCGATCACCTCGCGAAGCGCGTGGCCGAACCCGCGGAACAGCGGCTGCGGCGCGTTCACCCGCTCCATCGGCATGGCCGCGATCGCCGCAGCACCGTGGGCGCTCAGCGTCGGTGCGCCGCGGCGGGCGACGACCGGGCCGACGTCCGGACCCTGCGGAGCACCGTCGTCCCCCGCGCCGGCGGAGCGGCCGTGCGCGCCCTCGGCGTCGACCCGATCCTCGGTCAGACGCTCGGTCACGTCGCTACCGGGCGTAGGCGTCTCATGCCTATAACGTACGACCGCGATGGACATCGTGGTGTGCGGCGCGCAGGTGCCCTTCGTGCGCGGTGGCGCTGAGCTGCACATGGACAACCTCGTGACGGCGCTCACCGTCGCCGGTCACCGCGCCGAACTGGTCCGGCTGCCCGTCGCGTGGGAGAAGGGGCGGCTGTTCGACGCGCCCCTGGCGTGGCGGATGCTGCCGATCGACGCGGACCTGGTCATCGCCACCAACTTCCCGTCGTACTACGTGCGGCACCCCCGCAAGGTGGTCTGGCTCTTCCACCAGCACCGCGGCGCCTACGACGCCGCCGACGCCGGCTGGTCGGACATCGGCACCGACCCGAGCTCGCTGGAGACGCAGCGCCAGCTCGTCGAGTGGGACAACCGGGTGCTCGACGAGGCCGCCCACGTGTTCACCACCTCCGGCGTCGTCGCCGACCGCCTCGCCCGGTACAACGGGCTGTCCGGCACCGCCCTGCACCACCCGCCGCCGCTGCACGAACAGCTCCGTCCGGGGTCGTTCGGCACGTCGGAGGATTCCTACGTCTTCTGCCCGACGCGGCTCGAGGCGAACAAGCGCCCCGAGCTCGCGGTCAGCTCGCTGGCCTCGGTACGGCCCTCCGTCCGCTCGATCGTCGCCGGCCGCGGGTCGCTGGCCGGCCCGCTGCAGGAGACCGCCCGCTCGCTCGGCCTGGCCCAGCGGGTGTCGCTACCGGGGTTCGTGCCCGACGACGAGCTGGTCGAGCTCTACGCGAATGCGCTCGCGGTCATCTACGCGCCGTTCGACGAGGACTACGGCTACGTCACCCTGCAGGCCTTCTACGCGGGCAAGCCCGTGATCACGGCGGGCGACTCCGGCGGCACGCTGGAGTGGGTCGTCGACGGCGAGACCGGTTTCGTCACCGACGGCACCCCCGCCGGGGTCGGCGCCGCGATCGAGAAGCTCGCCGCCGACCCCGACCTCGCGCGTCGGATGGGTGAGGCCGGCCGGGAGAAGGTCCGCGGGCTCGGCTGGCAGCCGGTGGTCGACCGGCTGCTGGGTGCCGTCCGGTGAGCAGCCGTCCGACGAGCAGCCGTCCGACGAGCAGCCGTCCGACGAGCAGCGCGCGCTGATGCCGGAACCCGCCGTCGGCCTGCCGGTCCTCGGCCTGTCGCTGCACGGCGACGGCGACGAGTTGCTGCCCCTGCTCGGCGCCCTGCGCAGCTGGTGCCGCCCGACGACCCTGCGGGGCGCATCGGGTCCGCGAGCGGCCGCGGTGCTCACCGACCACGTCCCCGACGGCTGGACCGGCGGCGGCGACCCCGCCCCGTTCGACGTCCCCTGGGCGGTCGTGAGCCGTGACCCCTCGGTCCTGGAGCAGGCCGGTACCCACGGTCGACTGCTGCCCGACGGCGTCGTCCCGGCCGGGATCGCCTACGTGCCCCCCTTCGTCCGCGAACGACTGCGCCGTGCCCGCGGCCTGCCGGACCACGTCGTACTCACGGCCGACCGACGCTGGACCGCCGCCCCGGCCGTCGACCGGCCGGTGCCGGACGACCTGCTCGACACGGCGTTGGCCTGCGCGAGCCTCGTGGTCGCCGGGGACGTTCCGACGGCCGAACGCGCGATGGCCTGGGGCGCGCCGACGCTGTGCAGCGCCGCCGTCACCGGCGGCCTCGGCCTCACCGACACCCCGGACGCCGTGGTCGCGACCGACGAGGACCCCGCGGTCCTCGTGGGCGACGTCCGGCGGCTGGCACGGCTCTCCTGGCGGGGACGGCGTTGGTGGGAGGAGCGTCACGACGCCACGCTGGTGGCCGCCCGGCTCGCCCTCGAACTGCTGCCATCGAGGCCGGGGGCAGCGCGGCTGCGGCTGGCGGAGCTCGGAACCCCGGCCGACGCCGAGGTCCGCTCCCGGCTGTCCGCTGCCCTCGGCTGAGCCGCGCGGGAGCGCGCATATCCTCCGTCCGTGACGTTGCCGCCCGCCCTCTCGGAGTCCGCGACCGACAAGCTCCGCCCCGCCGGTCCCGGCCCGGCCGAGGGGTCCCGCCGGCTGGACGCGGCCCGCGCGAAGAGCTTCGTCCGCCGCACCGGCGGCCGGGTGCTGCGCAAGGCCGAGGCGGTCGGCCTGCTCCGCGCGCGTAAGGCTGCGCACCAGGCCAACGTGCGCCTCGACGGGGTCGAGAACGCCGTCGACGACCTCCGGGACTCCGCCGTCTCGGCGGAGCTCCAGCGCGACCGGATCGCCCGGGTCTCCGAGACTGCCGAAGCACTGAGCGCGAATCAGGAATCATTGAAGGCAGAGCTACGCGCGGTCCAGCGCACGCTCGACGACCTGGGCTGGGCCATCGCCCCCGGCGCAGGTCTCGGCGGGGCCGAGGTCCGGCTCGCCGAGCTCCGGGAGCGGGTCAACGGGCTCGACCGGCGCCTGCGCTCGCTCGCGGCTCCCGCCGCCCCGGCCGCGCAGTCGGCCCCGGGCCCGGCGCCGGCCGACGGGGCGGCACCCGCGGAACGTCCCGTGCAGTCGGCCCTGTTCGACTACGTCGGCTTCGAGCGCCGCTTCCGGGGCGACCCCGACGCGGTCTCGGCGACGCTCTGGGAGCGCTACGGCGAGCGGCTCTCGGCCCATCCCCCGGTCGTCGACCTCGGCTGCGGCCGCGCCGAGCTGCTCGTCTCCCTGAAGGAGCGGGGGGTCGCCGGCAAGGGCGTCGACACCGATCCCTCGATGGTGCTCGAGGCCCGCGACGCCGGGCTCGACGTCGTCGAGGCCGACGCGCTCACCTGGCTCGCCGAGCAGCCGGAGCACTCCATCGGCTCGCTGATCGCAACGCACCTGGTCGAGCACCTGCAGCTCGACGACCTGGTGCGCCTGCTGGAGCTCGCGGCGACCCGCCTGAAGCCCGGCGGCATCTTCATCGCCGAGACGCCGAACCCGCAGTCGCTCATCGTGCTCGGCAACTCCTACGTGCTGGACCCGACGCACGTGCGCCCGGTGCACCCGTCGCTGCTGACGTTCCTCTGCGAGGGCGCGGGCTTCCGGGACGTCCGACTGGAGTTCTACGCGCCGGCCGAGGGATATCACCTGCCGCCGGTGACCGACCCGGCCGCACCGGCCTGGGTGTCCCAGGTGAACGAGGCCTTCGCCCAGCTGAACAACGTCCTGTTCGGTCCGCAGGACTACGCGGCCATCGCGACGACCGCCGACTGATCGGCCCTCGCCGACCGGTTCAGACCCCGCTGACCCGCTCCGCCACCAGGTAGGTCGAGGCCGCGAGCAAGAGCACGAGCGACGCCGGGGCGGCCCGACGGCCGGCAGCCGGCGCGAGCAGCAGCACCACGGCGAGCGTCGTCACGTCCGCGGTCGCCCGCGCGAAGGCGTTCGGGTCGAGCCATACCGCCTGGGTCAGGCACACGGTGAGCAGGAGCGAGGCCGCCCACGTCAGCGCGACGGCGTCGACCGATCGCACGGCCGCCGTGACCGCCGGCAGCGACCGCGGCCCCCGCCCCAGCCAGAGCGGCGCGGTGGCGGCCAGCAGGACCGCGACGATCAGCAGCGTGACCTGGTGGCCGGTCGCCGCAGCCAGGTCCTTCCGGACGATCCCGGCCACCCCGATGAACGGCAGGCCACCGTTGGGCGGCCCGGACAGCACCGGGACCTCTCCCCACCGAGCGGTCAGGAAGGCCTGCCAGCCGAGCCAGGTGACGGCCACGGCCACCGGAGCGGCGAGACGACGGAGGCGGGGACGCGGATCGTCGGTCGACCACCACGCCGCGACGAACAGGGCGGCGAGCGCGAGCAGTCCCTGCTCGCGGGTGAAGAGCGCGACGCCCACCGCGACCGCGGCCAGGACGGGCCGCCGGTCGCGCAGGGCGAGGAAGCCGGCCAGCAACGCGGCCACGAAGACCGGCTCGCTGGTGTCCCGGGCGAGAGCGACCACGGCGAACGGCAGGAACGCCAACAGGGCGCCCGGCAGGGCGCCACGACCGGCTCGGCGGCTCAACCCGCTGCCACACCACGCGATCACCCCGACCGCGAGGAGGTTGACCAGGACCAGTGCGCGGGTGGGACCCAGGCCCGGCAGCCGGTCCGCCGCCCAGGCCAGCAGCGGATAGCCGACCCGCTGCTGACGGTAGGCCGGGAAGTCCAGCCGTTGACCGTGGGAGACGGCGGCGCCGCCGAAGGGGTCCTGGGCGAGGCGCAGGTAGAACTGGCCGTCGTAGCCGCTCCCGTGCACGGTGACCCCCGGCGGCAGCGGCCCGGGCGCCTGCTTGATCTCGACGAGGGGGAAGGAGCCGAGGCCTCCCGGCACCATCTGCACCCGCAGCACGACGAACGCCGAGGCCGCCGCGAGGACCACCGCCACGAGCAGGAGACGGACGAGCAGCGCGCCTCGGTCGGACCGGGCGGACCCCCTGCGATGCGAAGGCCGCTTCGGCGGCGGCTCCGCGGCCGTCACCGTGGTCACGGCAGCGTCGGTCCACCCGGCGGCAGCAGCGTGACGCGGCCGGCGGGGGTCACGCTCCCGACGAACAGACTCCGCTCCTCGTACCCGTCGCAGCAGGGCGGGGTGGTCAGCGTCGAGTCCCAGTGCGTGGCGTGCACGGTGCTGAAGGCGGGGGCATCGGCCGGGACCCCCGGGAGGTCGGTGCTCTTCTGCGCGATGGCGTAGAGCTGCCTGCCGTCCCGCTCGGCTGCGCCGGCGAGCCGGCCGAGCTCGGCGGGGTCCGCGGTGTCGACGCCGACCCCCGGCACGTCGCAGTAACTGCGCACGGTCTCCAGGTAGTTGGCGCTCAGGTCCGAGACGGTGACGATCGCGGCCCTCGACGGGAGGTGCCGGCACAGTGCTGTGATCTCGGCGAGCTGCGGTGTCCCCTCCCGCTTCAGCCACAGGTTGTCGCTCACGGAGATGGTGTTCCACCCGACCACGACGCCCAGGAGCAGCACCAGCAGGCCGCCGAAACGGATGCGGAGCAGCCACCCGGCAGCCAGCGCCGCCCCGAGCAGCACCATCGGGAAGATCAACGGCAGCAACCGCCGCGATCCCCAGATCTGGTCCGGCGTGATGCTCACCTTGTTCAGGTACAGCGCGCTCGTCATCAGCCACATGGTCACGGGCAGGACGAGGGCCGGCTCGAGCCGACGGACCGTGCGCGCCAGCAGGACGGCCAGCCCGGCCACCCCGGTGGCGACGGCGGGGATGCCGACGTACCAGTACAGCCAGCGCACCGACTGCTCGCTGTAGGCACGGGTGCCGTCGACCGGCTGGCCGGTCGCCTTTTGCAGGAACTCGATCAGCTGCGAGTAGCTGCCGCCGAGGTTGCTGTGGTCCACGTACCAGAGCGGTCGCAGCGCGAGCACGAGCATGCCGATCGCGAGCAGGACGCCGGCGACCGCTCCAGCGGGGTGGGCACGTCGCGCGACGGCGGGTCCCAGCGATGGGACCAACCGCACGGCCGCGAGCACGACGACCGCGAGCAGCGCGAGCCCGATCGCGCCCGTCCTGATCAGATGGACCTCGTCGGCCAGGTCGCTGTAGTAGCTCGGCGCGAGTACCTGCAGGTCCCGGACGCCGAGCACCATCATCGCGACGGCTGGGACCAGGAACAGCGCGAGCTGCCTCCCTGCGCTCCCGAAGCGGGGCGACCGGCCGGCCAGCACCACGGCGACGACGTACGGGATGACCGCGAGCAGGTTGAACAACCCGTCGATGCGGGTCATGGCGAGCGCCCCGACGACGAGTCCGCTGACCGCGAAGGCCGGCGTCCGGGCGCTCTCGTGTGCCGCCCAGAGCAGCGCGAACCCGGCGAACGTGAAGGCCAACGCCAACGGTTCGGTGTACGAGGCGCGGCTGAACTCCAACATCGGCAGGGTCACGCTGAGCACGACGACGGCGGCCAGGGCAAGCCACCCGCCGAGAGCGGAAGCGGTCTGCTCGCCGAGCCGTCGGGCGCCGAAGCGGCTCGGCGCCACCCCCTCGCGATCGACCCCGCCTCGATCGCCGCCGCCGCCGGCAAGGATCCCGAGCGCCACCATCCGCCGGCCGAAGCCGTAGGCCGCGAACAGGCTGATGGCCCCGAGCACCACGCTGACCTTCAGCAGGGCCGAGTCGCCGCCGACCCACCCCCCGGCGGCGAGGAGGGTCTGCAGGAGGTGCGAGCCCTGCGGCTGCACCATCCCGGGCTGCGGCAACGCCGGGAAGCCGTTGGTGGCGAAGGTGACCCCGGGGACGCTGCCGAAGGTCGACGCGCCCGCGTCGATGGGGATCGACGGATGGACGCTCAGGTACTCGCCGGTGAGGGCGTAGGTCGCCGGGTCCCGGAACACCGAGATGTTCTGCGAGGCGTACCGGACGTTGAACCCGAGCCAGAACACGACGTAGGCGAGCGCGGCGAGGTCGGCCCAGCGCCGGCCGAGGTGGGCGAGCGCCTCATCCCTGGCAGCGGGCCACGCGGCGGCCACCGCCGCGACTGCGGCGAGCAGGCCGAGAGGGAGCACGAAGACAGGGCGGAACTGACCGAGCAGGAGGAAGAGGACCGCGACGGCTCCGAAGCCCGCGAGCGCCGCCGGGATGAGCAGCGGACCGGCGGAGACGACGGACCAGACGCCCGACGGAGCCCGGGGCGCGCGGGCCGGTGCCTCGTCGGGCACCTGCAGGGACGTCGTCATCGAGGGCGAGCCTAGAGAAGTCTTCTGCCAACAGCCTGACGACCTGCCGCGCGGCACATGACACCCGTGTTGCGAGATCGTCGGAATCCGCTGGCACGCACGTGGCAGAGCGGCCGATCAAGCCGCCGGCGGGAAGCCCAGCTCGGGCCCGACCGCCTCTACCGCCGCATCGAGCTGCTCGTCCCAGCCCGGCATCGGCGTGAGCCCGGCCTCGGTCCACGAGCGGTCCGACAGCACCGAGTAGGCCGGGCGGGGTGCCGGGCGGGCCAGCGCGGCCGTCGTCGAGGGCTGCACCCGTTCGGGGTCGAGCCCGGCCCGCGCGAAGATGGCCCTGGCGAAGGCGAACCACGTCGTCTCGCCGGCGGCCGCGCAGTGGTAGATCCCGCCGGGCACGTCGGCCACGGCGAGTTCGAGCAGCCGCTCGGCGAGCAGCGCCGTCCACGTCGGGGCGCCGCGCTGGTCGTCGACGACCTGCAGACGGTCCCGCTCGCCCGCCAGCCGCAACATCGTCTTGACGAAGTTCGGCCCCACGCGGCCGTAGAGCCAGCCGCTGCGCACCACGAACCCGTCGGCGCCGAGCAGCGCCTGCACCGCCTGCTCACCGGCGAGCTTGGTCCGCCCGTAGGCCGTCCGGGGATCCGGCAGGTCGGCGACCTCGTACGGCGCCGTGCCGTCGCCGGCGAAGACGTAGTCGGTCGAGACGTGCACCAGCCGTGCCCCGAGCTCCCCGCACACCATGGCCAGGTGGGCGGTGCCCGCGGCGTTGATGGCGTAGGCAGCGGCTTCGGCGCTCTCCGCGCCGTCCACGTTCGTATAGGCGGCGGCGTTGACGACGACGAGTCCGGCGTTCCCGGCCGCCCGTGCCTGGTCGGCGAGGACCGCACGGACCTGGTGCTGGTCGGCGATGTCGCACTCGGCGCGGGTCAGCCCCTGGTGGGCCGGTGAGCGTGGGTCGCGCCCGAGCGCGAGCAACAGATCGGTGCCGAGCTGCCCCCCGGCACCAGTGACGACGACACGCGGCTGGCTGGCGCTCGAGCGGGCGCTGGACACTCGTCTCCTCCTGGGCGCCGAACAGGCGACGGCCCGGTCCGATCCTAGGGAGCGGGCGGAGTCTCAGTGCCCGGCGCGCTGCTTGTCCAACTCGACCTGCAGCTTGTCGAGGAAGGCATCGGTGAACAGCGGGGCCCGGCCGGTGGCGAAGGCACGCTCGACGGACTCCACGAACACGACCTTGCTGGACAGGATCATGGTCGCGACGTCCTTCGGATCGTTGGGCGCCGCGTTGACGCTCACCGAGACGAGGTCGGAGAAGTACGGCGTGTACTGCGGCTCCGAGATGCCGGAGAACGAGTCGCCGATGAGCAGGGCCTGCCCCCGGTACAGCGGAGCGCCGCCGGGGGCGCTGCTGGCCCGGAAAGTGGCGATGCCGATCGACCCGACCTTGCCCGGTTCGTACGGGATCGTCGGGAACGATGTGACGCCGGGACGGCGGGTCGAGTAGCCGTCGAAGGTGTTGTCCCCGGGGATGCCGGTGAAGCGGGTGAGGTCCCCGAGCTCGCGCTGCGGACCCGTCGGGACCAGGTCCTGCGGCTGCCACAGGCCGGCCTGCGCGGCGTCGGCGAGCTCCTGCGCGTACGCACCGGCGGCGACCGGCGCCCAGTGGGAGTCCTTGGACCGGTAGATCGGGGCCCCGCGGGACGCCCTCATCTGTTGCAGGCGCTGGTAGAGGTCGAGATAGCCGCCCGGCGGGTTCGCCGCGATCTGCGCCCAGAAGTCCCGCTTCGCGGCCGTGCTGCAGGCCTTGCCCGGATAGCGCGAGGGCAGCTCGGCCGTCTCGATGGACGTCTTGTCCGGGGGGACGAAGAGCGCGAAGGTCGCGCCGGTGGCCCGCACCATCTTCCCCAGCCGGTCGGCCGCAGCCAGCGTGGTCGCCGCCGGGCTCTGCGGCGCGCACGCCCAGTCGACGTCCTGGGTGAAGAACAACCAGCCGTCCTTGCCCGAGATGACCTCCGAGCGACCGTTGGTCCCCTGCCCGGGCGGGGCGCCGAAGAGGCTCTGGTCGACGTCGGCGTTGAGGCGCACGGCCTTGTCGCGGAACGGCAGGTGGTCGCTGGTCCACGCGTTGAGGTGCGGGAAGACCTTCCACCCCTCGGACACCGTCGGACGCGACGTCAGTGGCCGGTTCTCGATCTGCTGCGCGCGCACCCCGAGCAGGTAGCCGACCCCGGGCAGGCAGAAGAAGCCGGCGGCCAGTGCGAGCACCACGACGCGCAACGGCGATCCGCGGAGCCGGCGTCGCGGCGGCGGCCGGTCCTGCGCGCCGAGGCTGTCGGGCGCCATCGGCTCGGTGCGGTCCGTGTCGGTCACGGTCGACCTCGGGTTCTCATCAGAACTGGAAGTACAGGAAGGGGCTGAAGGTGCCCGCGGCGACGAGGACGGCGGCGTACGGCGCGGCGACGCCGGCGTAGGCGAGCCGGGCCACGCGGGCCGGCCGCGACGGCCGCTCCAGCAGGCGGCCCATCACGAACGACCGTGGCAGCAGGGCGACCAGGGCGGCCGCCGCCATTAGCAGCGAGATCCGGGTGGTCAGCACCCCGTCGAGCACCTCGCTGCGGCTGGACAGCTCAGGGACGGCCATCGTGGCGAGGTACGTGCCCGCTCGCCCGAGGCTGCTCGAACGGAAGAAGACCCAGCCCACGACCACGATCAGCAGCGTCAGTGCCCGTCGGGGGGCGACGAACCGGTTCGTGTCGGCCCGGGCGATCCCGAGTGCACGCTCGGCGGCCAGCCAGCTGCCGTGGAACAGTCCCCAGATCAGGAAGGTCCAGTTCGCGCCGTGCCAGAAGCCGGTCAGCAGGAAGACGATGTAGAGGTTGCGGTAGGTCATCGCCGTGCTGCCGCGGTTGCCGCCGAGCGGGATGTAGAGGTAGTCGCGGAACCAGCGCGACAGCGACATGTGCCAGCGCCGCCAGAAGTCGGTCACCGAGACCGAGGAGTACGGCCGGTTGAAGTTCTCCGGCAGCCGGAACCCGAACATGCGGCCGAGCCCGATCGCCATGTCCGAGTAGCCGCTGAAGTCGAAGTAGATCTGCAGCGTGTAGGCGATCGCCCCGAGCCACGCGGTCCGGAAGTCGAGCGCGTGCGGGTTCGCGTTGAACGCCGCGTCGGCCACGGGTGCCAGGGCGTCGGCGATGACCACCTTCTTCGCGAGGCCCAGCGCGAACCGGGGGAAGCCCTCGGCGATGTCGTCGAGCCGGTTGCGCTTCGTGTCCCCGAGCTGCTCGGCGATCTCGTGGTACCGGACGATGGGGCCGGCGATGAGCTGCGGGAACATCGCGATGTAGGTGATGAACTGCACCGGGCTGCGCTGCGAGCGCCGGCTGCCGCGATAGACGTCCACCACGTAGGAGAGGTGGTGGAAGGTGAAGAACGAGATCCCGATCGGCAGCGCGACCGCGAGCACCGTCACCGAACCGCTCAGCTCGTGCAGCTGCCGTGTGGCGAAGTCGCCGTACTTCCAGACGGCGAGGATGCCGAGGTCGAAGGCGACGGTCGCGACCAGCACCGCACGCCGCGCCGACGTCGACGCGATGCGGGGCCGACCGTGCTCCTGCTCGGTCTCGATCTCGGACCGCCCGGTGTCCACCAGGATGCCGGCCGTGAAGTTGACGGCCATGCATGCGAGCAGCAGCAGGACGAACGCCCCGCCGCCCCACGCGTAGAAGACGAGGCTGGCAACGGACAGCAAGCCGTTGCGCCAGCTGCGCGGTAGCACCAGGTAGAGCCCGAGGACCAGCGGCAGGTAGTACCACAGGAAGGCGGGCGAAGCGAAGGACAAGTTGGCTCCGGCCATCGGGGCGTGTCGGTGGCCACGGTACTGAACAGGGTGGTCGGTCTCCGGGATCGTTCGGCGCGAGTCCCGGATGTCCTCCCGCTGCCGATGGGTCCGGCGAGAGCCGGCTCGAGTCTTCGGCCTGCCGGATCTGCAACGCACGGGGCCGCCCGGGCGTTGCTCCAAGAGACCCTGTCCCCTCCTACGCCACCAGCCGATACGCAACTCCGCTGCCATCGGAGCCACACGGGCAGCGGGGTACCGTGATCGCGGCTCCACCGCCCTCTCGACCCCCGCCCTGGCTCCGCGACAGACGCTTCCGCGACGACGCGCGGACACGACCGCCGGAAGGAGCCACGCCCGCGTGTACACCGCTCCTGCGCGCACGGTGCTCCCCCCGGAACTGGATCCCCGGATCGGCCGCGGCGCCCCGCGCCTGCGAGGGCTCAAGAAGCTCCTCGCCCTGCTCGCCGTGACGTTGTCGGTCCTGATCGTGGCAGGCACCACAGGTGGTTACGTCGTCGTCCGGTGGTTCAACGGCAGCATCGCCCGCATCCAGCTGAACTTCGGCGACAACCGTCCGCCCGAGGCGTCCAATGGCGATGAGAACTGGGTGCTCGCGGGAACCGACAGCCGCGCCGGCACCGGTAGCGAGTACGGCGGCAACGCCGTCGAGGGCCAACGCAGCGACACGACGATCCTCGCGCACCTGGACTCCGACGGCACGACCACGCTGACGTCGATCCCCCGCGACGCCCTGGTCACCATCCCCGCCTACGACGACGCACAGGGCAGGCCGCAACCGGCCCACCAGGACAAGTTCAACTCCGCGATCATGCTCGGTGGCCCGTCCCTGCTGGTCCGGACCATGGAGAGCCTCACCGGCATCCGCGTCGACCACTACGTGTCGGTCGACCTCGCGGGCTTCAAGCGCATCACCGACGCCATCGGCGGGGTCGACGTCTGCATCAAACCGTCGACCGTGGTCGACTCGACACTCAACGACGCGGGTACCGCGCGGGTACGCAGCACCAACCTCGACGATCCGTTCAGCCAGTTCCACGGGGTGGTGGGCACCAACCACCTGAACGGGGACCAGGCGCTCGCGTTCGTGCGGCAGCGGCACGGGCTCGAGGGCGGCGACACCGCCCGGATCCAGCGTCAGCAGCAGTTCCTCGGCCAGGTCTTCCGCAACGCGTCCTCCACCGGCGTGCTGCTCAACCCCGCGCGGGTCGCCTCCCTGATCGCCGCCGTGCGCGACGCCCTGACGCTGGACTCCAACACGTCCCTGACCGACCTGGAGAAGCTCGCCGGGCGGTTCCGTGGCCTGGACGCGACGAAGCTGCGCTTCGAGACGGTCCCCACCCGTGAGTTCACCGCGAACGACCCGGGGGCCGTGATGATCAACGGCGGTCTGCAGTACCGCGAGCCGGGCAAGACCGACGCGATCGGCCTGCCCCTGCTGATCGATCAGCCCGCCTTCGACGACCTGCTCGCCCGGCTGAAGGGCACCGCGACGCTGCCGCCGAGCGCCGCCCCCTCGGCGACGGTCGCCACCCCGGTGAAGATCCCTCCGTCGCAGGTGCTGGTGACCGCACTGAACGGCACGACCACCTCGGGCGTCGCCCGCACCGCGACGCAGGATCTGGCCCGGCTGGGCTTCCGCACGAACTCCCCCAAGATCGCCGACTCGAGCACGTACGGCGCCTCCGAGGTCCGTTACGCCCCCGGTTTCGAGGACTCCGCAGCCACGGTCGCCGCGGCCGTGCCCGGCTCGGTACTGAAGGTGGACGCCACCGCCACCCACGGCATCCAGCTCGTGGTCGGCTCGTCCTACACGGGCACCAGCCCGGTCACGGTCATCGGCGCCAAGCCGTCGACGCGGCCGAGCGCGTCGGCGTCGGCTCCCGCGACGACGGCTCCGGCGCCGGTCACCGCCGCCGACCCCGGCAACCGGTGCACCTTCTGATGAGCGAGCCCGTCGGAGTCGACCGGCTGCTCGCCGCCGCGCTGCGCAACGACCCGTCCGGGCCGTTCCTCACGTTCTACGACGACGCCACCGGCGAACGCATCGAGCTGTCGCTGACGTCGCTGCAGAACTGGGTCGCGAAGACGGCCAACCTGTTCGTCGACGAGTTCGAGCTCGAAGCCGGCGACGTCGTCTCCGTCGACCTCCCGCCGCACTGGCAGAGCGCGGTGGTGCTGCTCGGCATCGCCCTCGCCGGCGCCGACGTCGGGCCGGCCGGCCGCATCGCGGTCTTCGCCGAGGGCGACACCCCGCCCGACGCGGAGGACCTGGTCGGGCTCGGCCTCCGCCCGATGGGCGGCGGGCTCCGCACCCCACGGCCCGGCGTGCTCGACTACGCACGGGAGGTCGCCGGGCACGGCGACCACTTCGCCGCCGTCGCCCCGGCCGACGTCGAGGTCGGCCGGCCGCTGGGCGACCGGTTGCTGACCACGTCCCTGGATCCGCTGCTGGCCGTCCTGGCCGGGCACGGCTCGCTGGTCCTCTGCCGGAACGCCGACCCGGCGAAGCTCGCCGACCGCGCGTCGACGGAGCTGGTCACGGCGACGTGGGGCGTGGACGTGCCCGGGCTCCCCCGGCGAGGCTGAGGCCTAACTCTTCGTGGCGAAAGCCAGGAACGGTTCGAGCGCCGCGGGGTCCGCTACCGCGCCCGTGCTCACGGCCTTCTCCATCGGAGTGCCCTCGAGCAGGCGCTTGACCGGAACCTCGAGCTTCTTGCCGTTGAGGGTCCGCGGGATGTCGGCGACCGCCTCGACGCGGTCGGGCACGTGCCGCGGCGTGAGCTCGTTGCGCAAGGTGCTCGCCAACCGCTTGCGGAGGTCGTCGTCGAGCTCGGTGCCCTCGGCGAGGACCACGAACAGCAGCAACTCGCCGCCGGCCTCGACGACCAGGGAATCGGCGACCCCGGCCACCTCGTCCACGACGCGGTAGAACTCCGAGGTGCCCATGCGCACGCCGCCGCGGTTCAGGGTGGAGTCCGAACGGCCGTAGATCGCCATCGACCCCCGGGCGCTGACGATCTTGCACCAGTCCCCGTGGCGCCACACGCCTGGGAAGTCCTCGAAGTACGACTCGCGCAGCCGGGAGCCGTCGTCGTCGCCCCAGAACCCGATGGGCATGCTCGGCATCGGCGCGGTGACGACGAGCTCCCCGACCTCGTCGAGCACCGCGGTGCCGTCGGCAGCGAACGCCTCTGCCGCGACGCCGAAGGCCCGGGTCTGGATCTCACCCGCGTACACCGCGGCCACCGGCATGCCGGCGGCGAAGGCGGTGCAGACGTCGGTACCGCCGCTGACCGAGGCGAGCAGCAGGTCCGGTGCGTCCGCCGGGGCGACGGCGTCGTAGACCCAGCCGAACCCCTCCGGTGACAGGGGGGCGCCCGTCGAGCCGAGGGTGCGGATGCGGCTGGTGTCCGCCAGGTCGCGCGGCACGACGCCGGCGCTCTGGCAGGAGGTCAGGTACGGCGCGCTCGTGCCGAAGCAGGTGACGCCGAGGCGGTCGGCCAGCCGCCACAGCGCGCCGAGGTCCGGGTAGCCGGGGCTGCCGTCGAACAGCACGATCGTCGAACCGACGAGTAGCCCGCTGACCAGCAGGTTCCACATCATCCAGCCGGTGGTGCTGAACCAGAAGAAACGGTCGCCGGGGCCGAGATCGGTGTGCAGCAGCAGCTGCTTGACGTGCTCGAGCACGATGCCGCCGTGGGCCTGGACGATCGGCTTGGGCAGGCCCGTCGTACCCGAGGAGTAGAGGATCCACAGCGGGGCGTCGAACGGCACGCGCTCGTAGTGCGGCTCTGCCGACTCGGCGACCAGCGCGTCCCAGGCCGACCAGCCGTCGAGCTCCGCCGCCTCGTCGAGGTAGGGCACGAGCACCCGAGCCTTCAGCGAGGGGAGCTCGGCCTGCAGCGTCACCAGCCGTTCCAGGATCGCGTGCGGCTTGCCGTTGTAGACGTAGCCGTCCACCGCGAACAGCACGGTCGGCTCGATCTGCCGGAACCGGTCGAGCACGCCGCTCGCCCCGAAGTCGGGCGAGCAGGACGACCAGATCGCGCCGAGCGACGCAGCGGCGAGGAACGCCACGAGCGCGTGCTCGGCGTTGGGCAACACACCGACCACGCGGTCCCCCCGACCGACCCCGATCCGTCGGAGCCCGGCCGCGGCGCGGGCGACGAGGTCGACGAGATCGGCGTGCTCGATCCGGACCTCGCGCCCGTCCTCGCGCACCGCGATCACGGCGGGACCGTCCGACGTCCACGGCCGGGCGAGCGCGTTCTCGGCGTAGTTCAGCGTCGCGCCGGGGAACCACTGCGCGCCGGGCATCGTGCGGTCGGCGAGCACCGGGCCGGTGCCGCGGTCGCCGATCACACCGGCGAAGCGCCAGAGCTCGTCCCAGAACTCGTCGAGGTGGCCCACCGACCAGCGCCAGACGTCCTGCGGCTCGGCCCCCGCCTTGCCGACGGCCTCGAAGAAGCGGCTCACGACCGCCTTCTCCCGGCGCTCGGCGGACGGCTCCCACAGCAGCGTGCCTTCGTCGACCATGACCGTGACCTACCACACCCCCGCCGCCCCTATCCACGGACAGCCCCGTCCACAGGAGCGGTCGACCGCTGCCCAGGCCATTCGGCGGTGCGACAGATTCCCTGGCGTGCTGCCGCAGCCGAACGACGACCTCGCGGTGAAGTTCGGCATCTTCTCGACCAGGCAGGCGCTCGGTGCCGGCCACTCCCGCGCCGACGTGTTGCGACATCTGCGCAGCGCACGATGGCGGTCGGTGGACCGCGGGGTGCTGGTGGCCAGCGAGCGCGAGCCGTCCGAGGTCGACGACCTGGTCCTCGCCCTGCTGGTCGGCGGTCCGGAGACCGTCCTGTGCCTGCGCAGTGCCGCCCGGGTGCACGGGTGGGACGTGATCCACCCGCCGACCACCCCGGAGCTGATGGTGGGCACCCTGCCGCAGCGGCGGAAGACCTCGCCGGTCCGGCCCCGGTTCGTCCGGCGCACCCTCTCCGAGCTCGATGTCGCGGTCCTCGGCGTCGTCCGGGTCACCCGCGCGGCCCGCACCGCGGTCGACCTGGCCGCCGACCTCGACACGGTGGACGCTGTCGTCGCTGTCGACTCGGCCCTGCGGCTCCATGCCGTCACCATGGACGAGTTGGCCAGCGAGCTGCGCTCTCGGCCGAAGATGCGCGGTCGCGCGAAGGCGTGCATCGCTCTTGACCTCATCTCGCCGTTGTCCGGTTCGCCACGCGAGAGCGAGATCCGCGTCCGCATCGCGCTCGCCGGTCTCGAGGCACCGGTCGAGCAGCTCGAGATCTTCGATGGCGAGCTGTTCATCGGGCGGGCCGACTTCGCCTGGCCCCGCCTCCGTCTGATCCTGGAGATCGACGGCTTCACCTACCACTCCAGCCAGGAGTCGCTCCAGAACGACCACGACCGGCAGCGTGCGCTGGAGGACGCGCACTGGCGAGTTCTCCGCTTCACCGGCAACGACGTGCTGGAGCGCCCCGAGGAGATCCTCGCCGCCCTCCGTCGCGCAGGGGTCCGTGCAATCTCATCGCGGAACCGATCCAGACGTCCGACATAGCGGACGATTCGGGTGGGAAGCTCGTGTTCCGCGATGAGAATGCACAGACCCTCCGGCCCGAGCCGAGGGATTCGGCCGGAGACCGCGGGAATCTGCGCGTCGACCGGTTGTTGCACCGGTAGTTGAGGTGCGGAGGAATGTGGATCAGCGAGTGACGGCACAGGTGCCGCTAGAAGCGGGCGGCCCGGAGAAGGGCTGGCTGCGCCGACTCGTCGGCTACTGCCTCCGGCACCGCGCGGACGTGTACATCGCGTTCGGGGCAGCCGTCCTCGGCAGCATCGTCACCGCGATCACCCCGCTCGTCGCCCGCCACGTGGTCGACCTGGTCGACCGGAACAGCAGCTCCCCGGTCTGGCCGTGGGCGGTGCTCCTGCTCGGCGCCGGCGTGGTCCGGTTCGTGGTCGGCTACACGCGTCGCTTCCGCGCCGGCCGCCTCGCCCTCGACGTGCAGCGCGACATGCGTCGCGACGTGTTCACCGCCTTGCAGCGACTCGACGGTCCTGGCCTGGACGCCCTGCCGACCGGGCAGGTGGTGAGCCGGTCCATCTCGGACCTGCAGATCGTGAACGGCCTGCTCTCGTTCCTGCCGATGCTCTCCGGCAACGCCCTGCTGTTCGTGGTCTCACTGGTCATCATGGCCGTGCTCTCACCGGTGCTGACGTTGGTCGCCCTCGCGGTCGGCCCGGCGCTGGCCTACGTGGCCTTGCGGAGCCGCGCCGACCTGTTCCCCGCGACGTGGGTCGCGCAGCAGGAGGCCGGGCGGGTCGCCGGTGTCGTCGAGGCCGCGGTCACCGGCGTTCGCGTGGTCAAGGGCTTCGGCCAGGAGGACCGCGAGCAGGGCCGCCTCGAGACCCGGGTGCAGCGGCTGTTCTCCGCCCGCATGCGGGCGGTACGCATGACCAGCAAGTGGAACCCCACGCTGCAGGCGATCCCGGCACTCGGCCAGGTCGGCGTGCTCGCGCTGGGTGGCTACCTCGCGCTGCACGGCCACATCAGCCTCGGCACCTTCCTCGCCTTCAGCACCTACCTCGCGCAGCTCGTGGCCCCGGTCCGGCAGCTCGCGGCGCTGCTGACCTTCGGCCAGCAGGCCCGGGCGAGCGTCGAGCGGGTGCTCGAGGTGATCGACACCGAGCCGACGCTGCGCGACGGCGCCTCCGAGCTCCCGGAGGGACCGCTCGGCATCGAGTTCGACGGTGTCGGCTTCTCCTACGACGGCTCGTCCGCGGTCTTCGACGGCTTCTCGCTCCGCGTCCCGGCAGGCGCCACCATCGCCCTGGTCGGGCCATCGGGCTCGGGCACCTCGACCGTGGGACGCCTGCTCCCCCGCTTCTACGACGTCACGACCGGCGCGGTCCGGGTGGGCGGCGTCGACGTCCGCGATCTCCACCTCGACGACCTCCGTCGCCGGGTCCTGCTGGCCGGCGACGACGCGTTCCTGTTCTCCGACAGCGTGCGGGCCAACCTGCTCTACGCCCGGCCGGAGGCGACCGAGGCCGACCTGCGGCGCGTGCTCGAGCAGGCCGCGGCCGAGTTCGTGGACGACCTGCCCGACGGGCTCGACAGCGTCGTGGGCGAGCAGGGCCTCACCCTCTCCGGCGGCCAGCGGCAGCGCGTGGCCCTGGCACGCGCGCTCCTGGCCGATCCGGACGTCCTGATCCTGGACGACCCCACTTCCGCGGTCGACCCGCAGACCGAGGCGGTGATCCTCGAGGCCCTGCGCCGCCGCCGACCGGGCGCGACGACGATTCTGCTGGCACACCGCCGCTCGACGCTCGCGCTGGCCGACACCGTCGGCGTGCTCGACGGCGGCCGCCTCGTCGACCTCGGCACGCTCGACGAGCTCGAGCAGCGCAACAGCCTGTTCCGCAGCCTGCTCTCGGGCGTCGACCCCGCCGCGGACGCGCTGCCGCCCGAACTCGACGAGATCGACCCGGAGCGCGGACTCACGCCGGCCGCCTGGCCGGAGCAGTCGGAGGTCGCGGCCTCGTCCCGCCTGTTCGGCGGGGCCGAGGGCGCGCCCACCCCGCGGCTCGCCGCGCTCGTCGAGGCGTTGCCACCGGCCACGGACGAACCAGACGTCGACCTGCCGGCGGCCCGTACCGCCGACCCGTCGTTCTCGCTCGGCCGGCTGCTGCGCCCGCTGCGCGGTGTGCTCTCGCTCGGGTTGCTGCTCGTCGCCCTCGACGCCCTCGCCCAGCTGGTCCTGCCCGCCCTGGTGCGCCGGGCCGTCGACCTGGGGGTCGGCCAGCGTGCGACGTCGGTGCTGCTCGGCATCTCGCTGATCGCCCTCGGCATCGTGGCGGTCGACTGGCTGGTCTCGATCGCCCAGGTCCGCGTGACCGGCCGGACGGGCGAACGGCTGCTGTTCACCCTGCGCGTCAAGACCTTCGCGCACCTGCAGCGCCTCGGGATGGCCTTCTACGAGCGCGAGCTCGGCGGCCGGATCATGACGCGGATGACCACGGACGTCGACGCGCTCTCGACGTTCCTGCAGACCGGGCTCGCGACCGCCTTCGTCAGCGTCCTGTCCATCGGTGGCGTGCTGATCGCCATGCTGCTGCTCGACGCCGGGCTCACGCTGGTGCTGGCGGTCCTGCTCCCTGTCCTGCTGGCCGCGACCTACGTGTTCCGCCGCGTCTCGGTCCCCCGCTACAACGACGCCCGCGAGCGCATCAGCCGGGTCAACGCCGCCTTCCAGGAGGGTGTGGCCGGGGTGACGGTCGCGCAGTCGTTCGGGCAGGAGCCCCGGGACGCGCAGCGGTTCGAGGACCTCTCCAGCGCCTACCGCGATTCCCGCCTCGGTGCGCAGAAGGCGATCGCCACGTACTTCCCCGGCGTCGAGTTCCTCAGCGAGGTCGCGGTCGCCCTGCTGCTCGGCGTCGGTGCCGGCCGGGTCCGGGAGGGCAGCCTCACCACCGGTGCGCTGATCGCGTTCCTGCTCTACGTCGACCTGTTCTTCGGACCCGTGCAGCAGCTGTCGCAGGTGTTCGACGGCTATCAGCAGGCCGCCGTCGGCCTCCGTCGCATCCGTGAGCTGCTGCGCACCCCGACCACCACCCCGCCGCCGGCGCACCCCCTGCCCGTGGACGGCATCCGCGGCGACGTGGCGCTCGCCGGCGTCAGCTTCCGCTACGCCGACGACGCCCAGCCGGCGCTGCGGGACGTGGCGCTCACCCTGCGGCCGGGCGAGTCCGTGGCGCTGGTCGGCGAGACCGGTGCGGGCAAGTCGTCCGTGCTCAAGCTGTTGGCCCGGTTCTACGACCCGACCGAGGGCGCGGTCTGCGTCGACGGCGACGACCTGCGCGAACTCGACCTCTCCGCCTTCCGGTCGCACCTCGGCTACGTGCCGCAGGAGGCCTACCTGTTCGAGGGCCCGGTGCGCGACGCCATCGCCTACGGCCGCCCTGACGCGACCGATGCCGAGGTCGAGGCGGCCGCCCGACGAGTCGGCGCGCACGAGGCGATCGCGAAGCTCCCCGGTGGCTACCGGCACCCGGTCGGCGAGCGAGGCAGAGGGCTGTCGGCCGGGCAGCGGCAGCTGCTCGCCCTGGCACGTGCCGAACTCGTCGACCCGGACCTGCTGCTGCTCGACGAGGCGACCGCCTCGCTCGACCTCGCCACCGAGGCGGCCGTGACCCGCGCGAGCGCCCGGCTGGCGCAGCGCCGGACGACGGTCGTCATCGCCCACCGGCTGCAGACCGCCGCGCGCAGCGAGCGGGTGATCGTCCTCGAGCACGGCCGCGTCGTGGAGGACGGGACCCACGAGGGCCTGCTGGCCGCGGGTGGCGCCTACTCCCGGCTCTGGGACGCCTACGGAGCCGCGGGCGTCACCGCCTGAGAATGGCCGCCGAACTCCGACGAGCCCGAGCGGCATGGGTCACACTGACCCCGTGAACGACCAGCAGAACGCCCCCGGGCCGACCACCTTCCGGCTCGCGGACGTGCTCCGGGAGCAGGCCCGACAGCAGCCGGACGCCAGGATGCTCCGCAGCGGGAAACGCGTCGACACCTGGCGGGAGGTGGACGACCGGTCGAACCAGGTCGCCGCCGCCCTCGTCGACGCGGGCGTCTCCGTCGGCTCCCGGGTCGCGATCATCGACAAGAACGGTCCGGAGTTCTGGGAGCTGCTGTTCGCCACCGCCAAGCTCGGTGCCGTCCTGGTCTCGGTGAACTGGCGCCTCTCGCCGCTCGAGATGGCGGGCATCTGCGCCGACGCCGCGGCCGTCGTCCTGGTCGTCGGTCCGGAGTTCGTCGACGCGGTGGAGCAGCACGAGACCTCGCTGACCGCCGTGCGGCAGTTCGTCGCCGTCGGTGTCCACGACCGGTGGTCGTCCTACCCGGACTGGAGCCGACGCGACGGCGCGACCGATCCGGCTGTCGAGCTCGCCGCGAGCGATGTCGCGATCCAGCTCTACACCTCGGGCACCACCGGCCTGCCGAAGGGCGTGATGCTCACGCACTCGAACCTCGCAGCGCTGCTGCCCGAGCAACCGACGGGGCAGGACGCCGCCGGGCCGGTGGGCGCAGCCAGTTGGGACATCGGTCCTGATTCGGTCGTTCTCGCGACCATGCCGCTGTTCCACATCGCCGGCTGCGGCTGGGCGCTCGCCGGCATGGCGCGCGGAGCCGAGACGGTGCTCGAGCGCGAGTTCGACCCGGCACGGACGCTCGACCTGCTCGCCGGTGGCGTGACCCACGCCTTCCTGGTGCCGGTCATGCTGCAGGTGCTCACGGCGATGCCGGGCGCCGTCGGCCGGGACTACTCCCGTCTCCTCTTTATCGTCTACGGGGCCTCACCCATCACCGAGCCGGTGCTGCTCCGGGCGCTGCAGACGTTCCCGACGACCCAGTTCTGCCAGGTCTACGGGCTCACCGAGACCACGGGTGCGATCACCCAGCTCGACCACGCCGACCACGACCCGGGCGGTCCGCGGGCCCACCTGCTCCGCAGCGCCGGCAAGCCGTACGCCTACGTCGAACTCAAGATCGTCGAACCCGGTGGCGATGGCGCCCTGCCGCCCGGCCGCGTCGGTGAGGTCTGGACCCGCTCGGCGCAGAACGCCGCCGGCTACTGGGACAAGCCCGACGACACCGCCGCAGCGTTCCCGAGCGAAGGCTGGTTCCGCTCCGGTGACGCCGGCTACCTCGACGAACAGGGCTACCTGTTCCTCACCGACCGCATCAAGGACATGATCGTCTCGGGGGGCGAGAACATCTACCCGATCGAGGTCGAGAACGTCCTCGCCGGCCATCCCGACGTCGTCGAGTCCGCGGTCATCGGGGTGCCCTCGGAGCGATGGGGCGAGACGGTGAAGGCCGTCGTCGTCCGCACGGTCGGCGCGACGGTGACGGCCGAGGACCTGATCGCGCACTGCCGGGCCCGCATCGCCCACTTCAAGTGCCCGACCTCGGTCGACTTCGTCGAGGTCCTGCCGCGCAACCCCAGCGGCAAGCTGCTCAAGCGCGAGCTGCGCGACCCCTACTGGGCCGAGCGGGACCGCGCCATCTCCTGAGCGGACCGACGCACCGTCCGGTCGCTCCAGCAAGCGAAACGCCACCCGGACGGGTGACGCCGATTGCTCCTTCCGGCTCAAGCACGCCGCTGTCGGTGCCGACTCCTGAACGGTCAGGACGGACCACGGCTTCTCGCCGTCGATCCGTGCCAACCGCGCGAGATCGGCAGGTGGCATGCGCATCAGCACGCCGCGGGTCCCGCAGCTCCGCCGCTGGCTCACTGTCGCCGGCACGCTGCTCGCCCTGCTCGTGCCGCTGCTCGCCGCCGGATGCACCGCCAAGCCGCAGCGCCTGCTCATGTACGGCGACTCGATCGCCCTGGAGTCGCAGCGCCAGCTGCAGGCCCACGGCGTCGAGGTCCGCGCCTTCGGCGGCACCGCGATCTGCGACTGGCTCGGCGACATGCGCCGCACGGCCGCCACCGGCACGGTGACCACCGTCTACCTGGAGTTCGTCGGCAACCGCTTCACCCCCTGCTCGATCAGCCGCCCGGCCGTCGACGCCTACCGCGACGACGCACGGGAAGCCGTCGCCCTCTGGCACGACGCCGGCGCCCGCGTGGTCTGGGTGCGCGCGCCGCAGCCCCGGGTCTACGTGGGGCCGCCGACCCCGTCCGAGCCGCCGGCGCAGACCGACGCGCTGACCGCGGCGGCCGCCACATCCGCAGTGCCGACCCAGTCGGACCTGCACGGCGCGTTCATCACCGCCGCCCGCCAGGCCATCGCCACCAGCGACATCGCCGCCGCGTTCGACCAGGTGCAGGACGCCGCCACGTCCGCCGGACCCGACGCCGTCGTCGACACCAGCCCCCTCATCTCCCCCGGCCGGACGTTCTCGCAGTACGTGCCCTGCCGGGCCGGCGAGGCCTGCGGCATCATGGCGCCGCCCGGCTACAACGCCGCGCGCGCCCCCGACGGGCTGCACCTGTGCCCGACCACGTCGCACACCTCCAACGGGGTCGTCGTGCCGCAGTGCTCGGTCTGGTCCACGTCCGCGCAGCGTTTCGCGGACGAGGTGGCCGCGACCTCCTGAGGTCGCCCGCAGGTCGCAGACCCGGGCTCAGCAGCTGGTCGGCGCGCTCGGTCGTCCTCGCTTGTCGAGGTACATCGCGGCATCCGCGCGGCGCAGCACCTCGCTGAACGACTCGTCCCGGCGCTCCGCCCGGGCCGCCCCGACGCTGACCCGGACACCGACGCTGCTGACCCCGTGGAGCTGCGGGTCACAGTCGACCGGGTCGCCGAGCGTCTCCGCGATGCGTGCGGCGACCACCGCGACGTCGTCGCCCTCGTTGCTCAGCAGGACGACGAACTCGTCGCCGCCGAGCCGTGCAACGGTGTCCCGGAGCCGGACGAGCTTGCGCAGCCGGTCCACCATCACCTGCAGCACGCGGTCGCCGACCACGTGCCCCTGCTCGTCGTTGATGCGCTTGAAGCCGTCGAGGTCGCAGAAGACGAGGCCGGGCAGGTGCGCCGCGTCGGCGTCACCCATGCTCTGCGTCCACCGTTCGTGCAGCAGCAGCCGGTTCCCCGCCCCGGTGAGCGGGTCGTGCCGAGCGTGATGGGCCAGCCGTGCCTCGGTCTCGACCCGCTCGGTGACGTCCCAGAACATCACCTGCACGACGCTGCGGCCTTGCCAGGTCGTCAGGCCGGCAAGGCTCTCGATCCACAGGTCGCTCGCGCCCCGCGGCTGCATCCGGGCCACCGCAGCCGGTGTCGGCAGCCCGTCGCGCTGCAGCCGGCCGATGCGCTCGAACACCGAGGCACGTGATTCGGGATGCACGAAGTCGACGAGTGGTGTCCCCTCGACACGTTCGTCCACCGGCACGCCGAACAACTGGTGCGCCGCGGAATTGGCCGCGCGCAGCACACCGTCGGAATGAAGCGCCCACGCCACGGGAAGCTCGTCCACGATCCGCCGGAATTCGTCCTCGGCCAACGGTTCACCCTTCACCGAAACCGCTCACATAGTGCTGCAAATGGCAACGTACAGCAACGGTTTCCCGGTGATGTTGCTTTTGTGGCACATTCTGCTCGAGAGTTCCGGTGCGACCCGCGCACGTTTCGCGGGTGGAGTCAATGGTTCGTTCGCCGCAGACGTGCAGGCCGGAGGGTCGGAGCAGATCGGGCGCGAGCTCCGGAAAGCGCTGAAAACGCCTTGATGCGGACCGCGCCCCGTTCTTTCCGGAGCGCCGGCCCGGCCTTTCGGTCGGCGACGGAGCCGACCGCAGCGCCGTGGCCGCCAACCGGGAAAGACCGGCCCACCAAGCGGTGGACCGGTCCCCT
>CAVVZN010000009.1:0-13302 GCA_963752645.1 uncultured Actinomycetota bacterium
CTCCCAGGTCGAGCGGGCCTGTACTCCCGGCTGGGCCTGTACTCCCTGCTCGGCCTTTACTCCCGGCTGGGCCTTTACTCCCGGCTGGGGCGGTACTCCTGGCGGCGCCCGTTCCCGCCGCGCGTCCGTGATCCGCGCCGTGAAGGTCTGAGCCCGCCGTTGCCACGGGCCGGAATAGGCACGATCGCCTATCCGACCGATCGGTTTTGTTCGGGCGTCGGGGGATTTCCCCGGCTTTGACGGCCGGGAGCACCTGTCCGACGGGTGTGGATTGCCTGAGCGTTCGTCCGCTTTTGGTGCCGCTGCCGCACGTCGCGAAAGACGCGCGGGTGCGGGATGGCTTCTCCGTCGCAGGGTCGGCCATAGCCAGGACCAACTGAATGAGATTCAGTCCAGATCGGTGGCTGTTCCGTGACGTGTTTAGCGCGGCAAATAGCCGAGTTATCTCGTACAGTGGGCGACGGCAATACACCCCAGTTGTAGGAGGGCTCATGGCCCAGCGGACTATCGTTCAGTTGACCGACGACATCGACGGTTCGGAGGCGACGGACAGCGTGTCCTTCGCGCTCGACGGCGTCTCGTACACGGTTGACCTCAACGACGAGAACCAGGCAGCGCTTCGCGATGCTCTGGCCCCTTACGTCGCGGTCGCGCGAAAGGACAACGGCCGCGCGCGGCGAGGCACCGTGACGCACATCAGCAGTGGCCGTCGCGGTCGGAGCACCGGTGACGTCGACCCGAAGACCGTGCGTGCATGGGCGGCCGAGAACGGCATCGCCATCAGCGCCCGCGGTCGCATTCCGGCCGACATCGTCGCCCAGTACCAGCAGGTGGTCGGCTGAGGCCGCTGCTGTCACCGAACCCCGGCACCCCGGATCCCCATGCGGGATCCGGGGTGTGGTGTTTTCGGGACAGGTTCTGTCGTGGATTAGCGGCGGCAGTCGCCACCGGAAACCACCCGGCAACACGCCGCGGATTGCATGGAGCCACGGCTCGCTGCAGCGGTGCGCCGCGAGCGAAGGTGGTTGTTCCGGTGTCCGTTCACCTGCCCTCCCGGGCCGAATCCCCCGACGAACCGGAGTCGAAGGCTCCGGAACCGACCGGCTTCGGCCGCCGCAACCTCCTTCGGGCCGCCGCGGTCCTGGGGGCCGCGGGAGCAGCCGGCACCGGCGGTGCCCTGCTCGGGGGCACACCCGCGGAGGCCCAGCCGGCCGGCCCCGGCTACGGACCGATCCTGCAACCCGGGCGCGGGGCCGTCCGTGGCCACTACCTGCGATCGACGGCCGACACCGTCCGCTGGGGAGAGCTGCCGAACCGCGCCTCCGAGCCGGTGCTCACCGTGGCCTCCGGCGACCTCGTCACCATCGACACCGTCTCCCACGAAGGCATCCTCGCGGACCAGGGCCAGGACCCGGTCGCCTACTTCGGTGACCACGGCGTCGGGCGTTCCCGGGTCCTGCTCGACGCCATCGCGATCGCGGCCGGGAGGAAGCAGACGGGGCCCGGCCCGCACATCGTCACCGGTCCCGTCGCCGTTCATGGCGCGGTACCGGGCGACGTCCTGAAGATCGAAGTCCTCCGGCTCGCGCCCCGGGTGCCGTACGGCGTCATCAGCAACCGGCACGGAAAGGGCGCCCTGCCGGGGGAGTACCCGGAGAAGTTCCTGAGCGACCCGGCGAACAAGCCCTACGTCAACGCGGGCGGCAACATCTCGGTGTTCACGCCCGTGGAGCGCCTCAACGGGGACTACCGCGGCATCCTGCCGGGTCCCGGCTCGGCGAGTTTCCGGCTCACGCCGTTCCTCGGGATGATGGGCGTCGCACTCGACACGACCGAGCAGGTCGACTCCGTCCCGCCGACCGTCGGCGGTGGCAACATCGACATCCGCGATCTCGGGGTCGGCGCCACGTTCTACCTGCCGGTCCAGGTGCCCGGGGCGAAGTTCTTCGTCGGCGACCCCCACTTCGCCCAGGGCGACGGCGAGGTCTCGCTGACGGCGCTCGAGGCGTCGCTGCGCGCCACCGTGCGGCTCACCCGCATCCCAGCCGGCGGCGACGCCCCGGGGGTGGCCTTCCACTACCCGTTCGCGGAGAACGACCAGTACTGGCTGCCGATCGGGCTCAGCGACCCGGACGGCAAGACCGGCGGTTCCCAGAAATCACTGGACACGGCGATGAAGATCGCCGTGCGCAACGCCCTCACGTTCCTCACCGAGGAACGCGGGCTCGCGGGCCCGGTCGCGTTCGCCTACCTGTCGGCCGCGACAGACTTCACGGTCTCCCAGGTCGTCGACATCACGACCGGCGTCCATGGTCGGATCCGGAAGACCGACTTCGGTCGCTGACCATCGGAGACGGATGGCGGGTGGGTGGACGACGGACGCCGGCCGCCCCGCAGGGCGACCGGCGTCCGGTACTTCGAGCTTCTGGCGGATCGGCTCAGCCGCGCGGGCCTGTCGCCGAGGCACCCGTGCCATGGCCGACCGAGCCGCTGCCGATGCCGTGACCGGCCTCGTGGCCGACGACAGCGGGTTCCGAGGGGTAGACGCCGCCGCGGCCACCGGCCTCGACCGCATCGGCACCGCTGCTTGCGGTGGCGGAGGCGGGCCGGCCGCGCAGGTACAGGTAGTAGTACGCCCCGGCGACGAACACGACGGCACCGATCACGTTGCCGAGGAACGCGAACAGGATGTTGTTGAACACGTGGGTCCAGGTCAGGCCGGGCACGTGGGCGAACATCGCGGCGGGCAGGAAGAACATGTTGGCGACGACGTGGTCGAAGCCCATGGCGACGAATGCGGTGATCGGGAAGAAGATCCCGAGGATCTTGCCGCCGATGTCCTCGGCCGCCATGGCGAGCCACACCGCGAGGCAGACCAGCCAGTTGCAGGCGATGGCACGGAGGAAGATCTGCAGGTCGCTCTCGGTGATGGCCTTGGTGTGCGCGATGCCCGAGAGGCGGGTGAAGGTCAGCGACCCCGGGGCCTCCCCACCGGCGTGCCCGATGACGCCGGTCTTGATGGCCAGCACGTAGGCCACGAACAACGCGCCGAGGAAGTTGGCGACGAAGATGATCACCCAGTTGACGGGGATCTTCGACGGCCTGATGCGCTTGGCCATGGCCGCGACCGGGAGCAGGGCCATGTTGCCGGTGAGCAGGTCCGAGCCGGCCAGGATCACGAGGATCAGGCCGAGGCTGAAGACCGCGCCGAAGACCAGCGTGGGCAGGGTGCCCCACATCTGCGTGTTGAGCCCGGACGTCACCGCGATCGCGAGCAGCGACCCGAAGGCGATGTAGGCGCCGGCGAGGAACCCGCCGACGACGAGCTTGCCGAATGGTGCGTTCGCCTTCGCGACGCCTGCCTCGACGGCAGCCTCCGTCGCTTGGGCGGGTGTCTTGTATGCCATGTTCTGGGCCTCCTCGTAGCCGAGGAGGGTTTTGCCCGCAGGTGACTGTCAGACACTTTTTCATGCAACTAATCCGCGGGGTCCTGCACCGCCCCGTGTTCAGCCCTTGCGCAGGATCGCGTGGGGCAGCGCGAAGTCGTAGTTGGTGATCACGATCAGTGGCCAGAAGCCGACGGCGAGCACGAAGTCCGCGAGCTTCCACAGGCCGTCGGCCGAGAACGCGATCCCGTCGCCGAGGTAGCCGTGGTTGATCGCCACGATCAGTCCGATGACGAAGTACAGGATCGTCACGATGCGGGCGATCACGACCGGCTCCCCGCCCCGCGACGGGTGGCTTCCTTCGCCAGAGCGCGGGCGGCGAGCCGGATGAAGGCCGCGATGCCGAACTGCGCGCCCGGGAACAGCGGCGAGAAGCGCAACGACCAGGTGAAGCGGGTGCCCCTGGACGTCGGCTCCAGCGCGATCTCGCCGGTGTAGTCCTTGGCCGGGACGCCGGACAGGGCGCGGTAGGCGAACCGTCGTTCCGGCTCGTAGGCCGTCACCTCCTCGCGGATCGGCGGGCCGACCAGATGCAGCGCCCGGACGGCTCCGACGCCGTGCGGATGCGGGCGGCCACCGGCCTCCATCTCGACGCGCCGCAGCGGGGTCCACCGCGCCATGCCGGGATGGTCGCTGACGATCTCCCACACGACGGCGGGCTCGACGGGGACGTCGTGGACGAACGAGTAGGTCTTCACGGCCAACTTCCGGGATCGGGGCAATCTGACGGGGCGACCGGTGCTGCGGGTCAGAGCCTGCCTCCCCCACCGTGGGCTGCGCCACGCCTGCCGTGCGGACCGGCTTCCTCAGCAGGTCGCCGTCCTCTTTCGACGCACACTGGAGCTATGCCGTCGCGTCCGCCCGACGGGGACCCGGCGCCGCGCGACGGCGCCCTCCCCGAGACCGCCAGGGCCGGGGCGTCCGGCCGTGACCTCGGCGTCTACCTGCACGTCCCGTTCTGCGCGACCCGCTGCGGCTACTGCGATTTCAACACCTACACCCTGACCGAGCTCGCGGGCTCGCCGTCGTCGGCGCCCACCGACTGGTTGGACGCGGTGTTGGCCGAGATCCGGCTCGCCCGGGCGGTGCTGGGTGCCGACGACCGCCCGCTGCGGACGGTCTTCGTGGGCGGCGGCACCCCGACGCTGCTCGCTCCCGGGCTGCTGCCGCGGGCCCTCGCAGCGCTGCGGGACGAGTTCGGTTTCGCATCCGACGTCGAGGTCACGACCGAGGCCAACCCCGAGTCCAGCGACCGCGCGACGTTGGACCGGCTCGTCGAGGCCGGGGTCACCCGTGTCAGCTTCGGCATGCAGAGCGCGGTCCCGCACGTGCTGACGGCGCTGGACCGGCAGCACACCCCTGGCCGCGTCGCCGTCGCGGTCGCCGACGCCCGGGCCGCGGGGATCGGTCAGGTCTCGCTCGACCTCATCTACGGGGCGCCGGGGGAGACCGACGCCGACTGGGCCACGAGCCTCGACACCGTCGTCGGTCTGGCGCCGGACCACGTCAGCGCCTACGCGCTCGTCGTCGAGGACGGGACGCGGCTCGCCCGGCAGGTCCGGACCGGGGCCGTCGCGCCGGTCGACGACGACGTGCTCGCCGACCGGTACGAGATGGCGGACGCCCGCCTCGCCGCAGCAGGACTCGCCTGGTACGAGGTCAGCAACTGGGCGCGCACCCCGGACGCCGTGTGCCGGCACAACCTGGGCTACTGGCGCAGCGCGGACTGGTGGGGCCTCGGTCCCGGCGCCCACAGCCATGTCGGCGGCGTCCGCTGGTGGAACGTCCGCGCGCCGGCGGCCTACGCGGCGCGGCTGGCCGACGGGGCGAGCCCGGCGCAGGCGCGCGAGGTGCTCGACCCGTCGTCGCGCGCCTTCGAGGACGTGCTGCTCCGGATCCGGCTGGCCGAGGGGCTGCCGCTCGTCCTGCTCGACGACCGGGGGCGGTCCGTCGCACGGCAGCAGGCGTCGGACGGACTGCTCGAGCCTGCGGAGCTGGACGCGGGTCGCGCGGTGCTCACCCTGCGCGGACGGCTCCTCGCCGACGCGGTGGTCCGCGAACTGACCGGCTGATCGCTACTGCTGCGCGCAGTCCACGAAGCCGTAGCCCTGGAGGTCCTGGCGCACCTCGACCAGCGCCTGGTTGGCCGTGTTCGCCGTCGTCGTCGCGGTGCCCTCGTCGCCGAGCTGGTACTGGTCGGCGGCCGTCTGCAGCTGCGTCAGTGCGTCACGTTGGCGCCGGAAGACGTCACGGAGGCGCGGCTCGTCCTGCTTCGGCGCCTTCAGGGCGTCGATGCGGTCGGTCTGGGCGATGAGCAGCTTCGACTGGCTGCGGAGGTAGTCGGCGGTGGCCCGGATGTCGGTCTTGTCCGGTACCGGCGTCTTCATCGACTCGGCGTTGGTCGCGCGGCAGATGGCGTCCGCCTTGTGCGTGTAGTCCTTCTTCGACAGCCGTCCGCACCCGGTGGCGAGGGCGAGGGTGAGCAGCAGCATCAGCACCGCTATGCCGCTACGGCGCCAGATCCCCGGCACCGGCACGGAGGTCCCCTCCCTCTCCGACGACGCCCGGCCCCGCGACGTCCCGCCCGACGACGCTCTGCTGAGCGCCGCGCTTCTGCCGCAGCCTAGAGGTCGCGCCTCCGGGTCGGAGGCGCTCGCCCCGCAGCCCGACGAGCGTCGTGAGGGCTCCGGCGACCGCGAGCGCCGCGACCAGCAGCATCGCCCGGTCGAACGCACGGCCCACCGCTGCCGGTTCCTGGTACTGCCGCCCGGACAGCCCGACGATCAGCGGAGCAACGGCGACGGAGAGCAGACCGGCGGTCCGCGCGACCGCGTTGTTGATGCCGCTCGCGAGCCCGGTCGTCCCCGCCGGCGCGGACGACAACGCCGTGGAGGTCAGCGGCGCGACGGTCAGCGTCATCGCGGAGCCCACGAGCAGGATCCCCGGGAGGACGTCGGGAACGTAGGACGTCGACGCCGAGATCCGGGTGAGCGTCAACGCCCCGGCGCACAGCAGCAGCGGTCCGATCGTCATCGGCAACCGCGGGCCGATGCGCGACGCGAGTGCGCCGACGCGCGACGAGAAGGCGAACAGCATGGCGGTGAACGGCAACGTCGCGCTGCCCGCGGCGGCGGGGGAGAAGCCCGCCTGCTGTTGCAGGGTCAGGGCGAGGAAGACCATCACGATGCCGAGGGCTGCGTAGACGAAGAACGTCACCAGGTTCACGACGCGGAAGGCGGACGACGCGAACATCGCCGGCGGCACCATCGGCGCCGCGGTCCGTCGCTCCCGGACCACGAAGGCGAGCAGGGCCAGCACGCCGGCGCCACCGGGCAGCAGCACCCCGGCGGCGAGCGGTTGCGTCGGCGCCGCGATCAGGGCGTAGGTGAGACCGGCCAGCCCGGCGGCGCCGAGCAGCGCTCCGGGGGCGTCCAGCGGATGACGCCGACCTCGGGCCGGGTCCGCGCTCTCCGGGATGTGCCGCAGCGCGACCACGACCACGACGACCGCCGAGGGCACGTTGATCCAGAAGACCCAGCGCCACGACAGCGCCTCGACCAGGTAGCCGCCGAGCAGCGGGCCGAACGCGCTGGCCGCCCCACCGAGGCCCGCCCAGGCGCCGATCGCACGGCCGCGGTCCTCGGGGGCGAGCGTCGCCGAGAGCAGGGCCAGCGAGCCGGGCGTCATCAGGGCGCCACCGACGCCCTGCAAGGCGCGGGCTGCGACCAACCAGCCGATGCCCGGAGCGGCGGCGCAGAGGACGGAGGCGGCGGTGAACCAGCAGACACCGACCACGAAGACCCGCCGCCGCCCGAACCGGTCGCCGAGCGCCCCGCCGAGCAGGAGGAACGACGCCAGCGTCAGCACGTAGCCGGTGATGGTCCATTGCAGGCCCGCCACGGAGGCGCCGAGGTCGTGGCCGAGACTCGGCAGCGCGACGTTGACGACCGTGGTGTCGAGCAGCGCCATCGACGAGGCGAGCACGGTGGCCAGCAGCACCCACCGGCCGGTGGGGGACGCCAGGCGGATGCTGCCCGCCTGCCCCGCGCCGATCACCGTGTCCACGACCCCAGTGAACGTGCCGCGCCACGGAACCGCCGGCGGGACGCGGCCGGGCCCACACCGTGCGACGCAGCCGTGCGTGCAATGGGCGTGGCGAGGTGAGTGCTCCTGCAGGGCCGGGAAGGGGATCGGCATGTACCTCACCAAGCTCGGCCACAGCTGCTTCCGGATCGAAGCCGGGAGCACGACGCTCGTCCTGGACCCGGGGAGCTTCAGCGACCCCGGCGCGCTCCAGGGCGCGGACGCCGTGCTGATCACCCACGAGCACGCCGACCACGTCGAGCCCGACCGGCTGCGGGCCGCGGCGGCCGACAACGCAGACCTCGAGATCTGGACCAGTCGTACCGTCGCCGAGCAGTTCGCCGACCTCGGCGGCCGCGTGCACGCCGTCGACGACGGCGACACGTTCACCGTCGGCCCGACGAGCGGTGGGCCGGAGGCCGGGTCGCTCGACATCGCCGTCTTCGGCACCGAACACGCCTGCATCCACAGCGACATCCCGCTCATCCAGAACGTCGGATTCTTCCTGCCGGGTGCGCTGTTCCACCCCGGGGACGCCCTGACGGTGCCGGACCGGCAGGTCGACACCCTCCTCGCTCCGGCCGCGGCGCCCTGGATGAAGCTCGCGGAGCTCGTCGACTGGCTGCGCGTCGTCGGCCCGGAGCAGGCCTACCTGATGCACGACGCGATCCTGTCCGAGATCGGTCTGGGCCTGACCGAGCGGGTGGCCGGCGGTCTGTCGCCCGCCGCGGTCTCCCAGCTGCCGAACGGCCAGCGGATCGAACTGCCGACGCGCCGCTGATCGATCCGCCGACCGCGGGGCTCACACGACGGCACCGCTGTCGGCCGGCTCCCGCCGCCGCAGCGGCCGGCCCGGTCGGACCGCCCCGCCGTCGGGTCGGGCGCCCGGCCTCGGCGCCGGGGGAGTGCCCGGCCAGCGGTTCTCCAGCACGACGGCCAGCGGGGTCGCGGTCAGCATCGAGCTGTAGGTACCGACGACGATGCCGACGAGCAGCGCGATGGCGAAATCAGTCAGGCTGTCGCCGCCGAGCAGCGCCAGCGCAGCAAGGATGAAGATCGCCCCGAGACCGGTGTTGACCGTCCGCGGGACCGTCTGCAGCACCGCGTCGTTCGCGACCGTCGCGAAGGCGGTCCTGCCCTGCCCCGACCCCCGGCCGACCGAGCCCCACCGCTCGCGGATCCGGTCGAAGACCACGACCGAGTCGTTCACCGAGTAGCCGATGATCGTCAGCAAGGCGGCCAGGAACACCCCGTCCACCGGCTTGCCGAGCCACGCGAACACGCCGAGCAGGATCACCACGTCGTGCGACATCGCCGCCACGGCCGAGGTCGCGAACGTCCAGCGGAACCGGAAGGCGAGGTAGGCCAGCTGCGCCAGCAACGCCACCCCGAGGGCGATCAGGGCCTTCTGCCGCAGCTCGTCGCCGAGGCTCGGCCCGACCAGCTCGTCGCGTTCCAGCGTCGCGCCACCGCCGAGCGCTCCGAGTCCGGTCCGCAGCTCCTGCACCACCTCGTCGGACAGATCCCCGTCGCGGACGGTGATCTGGTTGTCACCGGACGTCTGCACGACCGCCCGGGGCAGCCCCGCGCCGGCGACGGCGCTCCGGGCGGCGTCGACCGGAACCGGTGTGGTGGTCGTGTACTCGACGAGACGACCGCCGGTGAACTCGACGCCGTAGTCCAGCCCGCGGGTGGCGACCCCGGCCAACGAGAGGACGACCGCCACCGCGGAGATGGCGAGCCAGACGCGCCGACCGCGCATGAGGTCGGGGTTGCGCGCCGTCAGCCAGGTGCGCACACGGCCGGGCGTCGACAGGCCGGTCAACCACGGCCGCCGCGCGACGAAGCCCGAGGCGACGACCGTCTCCAGCATCACGCGGGTGACGACCAGTGCGGTGAACATCGAGACCAGCACGCCGACCGAGAGCGTGACGCCGAAGCCCCGCACGGGGCCGGAGGCGAGGAAGAACAGCAGCCCGGCGGCGAGCAGCGTCGTCACGTTGCTGTCGGCGATGGCGGAGAAGGCCTTGGAGAAGCCGGTCCGCACGGCACGACGCATGCCGACGCCTCCGGCCACCTCCTCCCGCGCCCGCTCGAAGACGAGCACGTTCGCGTCGACCGCCATGCCGATCGCGAGGACGAAGCCGGCGATGCCGGGCAGGGTCAGCGTTGCGCCGAGGGCGGCCAGTACCGCGTAGGACATGCCGCCGTAGAGCACGAGGGCTACGGAGGCGAGCAGGCCCGCGAGCCGGTAGATGACGACGATGAAGGCGACGGTCAGCAGGCCGCCGATGATCGCGGCCTGCAGCGAGGCCGACACGGCCTGTTCGCCGAGCGTCGCGCCGACGGTCCGCTGCTCGATCGTCTCGACGGGGACGGGCAGGGCGCCGGCGCGGACCAGCAGCGCGAGCTCGTCGGCCTCGGCTTGGCTGAAACTGCCGCTGATCGAGGTGTGACCCCCGACGATGCCGACGCCGCAGGCGACGTCGGAGTTGACCTGCGGTGAGGAGATGACCTTCCCGTCGAGCACGATCGCGATGCGGCGGGCGGGGTCGCCGGCGGGCGCGCAGGCAGCGTTCGCGGTCAGCCGCGCCCAGCCGGAGCCGCCCGGGCCGGAGAAGTCGATGTTGACGAGCCAGCCGGTCCCGAATTCCTGCGACGTGACCCGGGCGCCCTTCACCGCCTCGCCGGTCAGCTCGGTCGGGGCCAGCTGCAGCGGCCGTCCGGACTCGTCGGGCAGCACGAACGAGCGCCGCTGCGTCTGGTCGAGCCCGCCGGTCGGGGTCTCGCTGCCGGGTGCCCCGAGGCCCGTCACGCCGTGGAAGGTCAGCTGCGCGGTGCGGCCGATCACCTCCGTGGCGCGACGAGGGTCCTGCACGCCGGGGAGCTCGACGATGATGCGGTTGCTGCCGGAGCGGGCCAGGGTCGGCTCCGCGACGCCGAGGGCGTCCACGCGGCGGCGCAGCACCTCGAGGGTCCGTTCCGTGGCGTCGGCATCGGCCCGCCGGGTGGCGGTGTCGCGCGTCTCCAGCGTGATCTGGGTGCCGCCGCGCAGGTCGAGGCCGAGCTGCGCCGGGGCGGAGAGCAGGACGTAGATCGACGCCGCGACCGCGGCGAGGGCGAGCAGGCCGCGCACCAGACCGGCGCGGGAGCGGCCGACGGGCCGGTTGCTGCCGGATGTTGGTGCCGGATCGGTTGCTGCCGGATCGGTTGCTGCTGGATCGGCTGCTGGAGCGGCGGGATGCCGCAGCGGGATAGGGACGAGCGGGCATGGACGGACCTCCGAGCCGGCCCGCGGCATGCGGAACCGACCTGACGACGACGTGGGTGGACGCGGTGTCAGGCGGAGACGGGAGGCGCGCGGCTACGTGCGGTGGCCGGCGTGCGGCCGGCAGGCGTGCTCGAGCTCGCCGGGACGACGAGCTCGCCGGCGTCGAGCGCCGGCGGACCGCGGGGGTCCGGGAGGAGTGCGACGGTGTCGCTCGCGGGCTGTGCGACGGTGCGAGCCGGGGCCCCCGAGCCAGCGGTCACGATCGGCCGGCTGACGAGGAGGTGCTCGGCGGCGGGGGAGGCGGTGGTCGAGCGGCCGGACACCGGGCGCGCCAGGAGACCTCGGGGGGCGACGGCGGGGCCGACCGTTGCCGCGACCGAGCGGGGTACCCGCAGCGCGTCGGGACCACCCGCGGAGGCGGGGACCGCGCCGGCGAGGGCGGTGGCGATCACGAGCACACCGAACAGCAGGCTCGTGAGCAGGGCGCGGACGACGCCGGAGGGCCCGCGGGAGCGCGTGCGCGTCATGGCACCGCCTCCAGCTCATCCGTCCTTCGATCACATGTATCGACCGGTTACCCACGGTACGGAGTTTCGCGGGCCGGGGCGGGAGCAGGAGGGCCGAAGTAACGGAGGTGTTGCCATGACCAACGACCAGACCGGCGACCGGACCAGCAGCGGCTCGTCCAGCATGGGCAGCGACGGGTCCGAGGACGTCGTCCTGTACGAGGTCGACGGGCGGATCGCCACGATCACCCTGAACCGGCCGAAGCAGCGGAACTCGGTGTCCCCCGAGGTCGCGACGGCCCTCGGTGAGGCGATCGGACGCTTCGAGGCCGATCCGGAGGTCTGGGTCGCCATCCTCACCGGGGCCGGTGGCGTGTTCTCCGCGGGCGCCGACCTCAAGGCGCTCGCAGCCGGTCGTGGCGCCGAGCTGTCCGTCGAGCCGGGTGGCTTCGCCGGGTACGTCCGCTACCCGCGGACGAAGCCGGTCATCGCCGCGGTGCGCGGGTTCGCGCTGGCCGGGGGCACGGAGCTGGTGCTCGCGAGCGACATGGTCGTCGCCGGCACCGACACCTTCTTCGGCGTCCCCGAGGTCACCCGCGGCATCGTCGCGGCGGCCGGGGGCCTGTTCCGACTGCCCCGGGTGCTGCCCCGTGCGCGGGCGCTCGAGCTCATCGCCACCGGCGACCGGCTGCCCGCCGAGGAGGCGCTGCGCCACGGCATGGTCAACGCCGTCGTCGAACCCGACGACGTCCTGCCGACCGCCCGGGCACTCGCCGAGAAGATCTGCGCCAACGCGCCCATCGCCGTGCGCGAGAGCCTCGCCGTGGCGCGGCGGGCCGCCGAGCTGACCGAGGACGAGGCCTGGGAGCTCTCCGGCCAGGCCCGCAACCGGGTCATGGCGACCGAAGACGCGTCCGAGGGTCCGCGGGCCTTCGCCGAGAAGCGTCCCGCCGTCTGGAAGGGCCGCTGACATGCCCGACGAGAAGCCGCGAGAGGTGCGCACCGTCGCCGTCCTCGGCGCCGGGCTGATCGGTGCCTCGTGGGCGACGCTGTTCGCCGCCCACGACCTCGCCGTCCGGCTGTGGGACCCCCGCGACGTCCGCGAGGAGGTGCGCGGCAGCGTGCACCAGTTCGGCGGGACCGTGCCCGGCGGCCCCTACGACCCGAGGTCCTGCTCGGCCGCATCGAGATCGTCGACACCGTCGAGGCCGCGTCACCGGTGCCGACGGGCCTGTCCAACTGGTGCAGGAGAACGGCCCGGAGCGGCTCGCCGTCAAGCGCGAGCTCTACGCAAAGGTCGAGGCCGTCGTCGGGCCCGAGGTGCTGATCTGCTCGTCGACGTCGGGGATCATGCCGACGGACCTCGCCGCCGAGATGGCGCACCCGGAGCGGCTGCTCGTCGGCCACCCGTTCAACCCACCGCACGTCATCCCGCTCGTCGAACTCGTGCCGGGCGAGAAGACCGCACCTGGGCCGTCGACGCGGCGGCGGCGTCTACCGAGCCTGGGCAAGTCCCCGGTGGCGCTGCGGAAGGAGATGCCGGCTTCGTCGCCAACCGCCTGCAGTCGGCCGTGTTCAAGGAGTCGGTCCACCTCGTCCTCGAGGGTGTCGTCGACCAGGCGGAACTCGACACGATCATGACCGAGTCGCTCGCCCACCGGTGGGCGACGGCCGGCCCGTTCCGCAGCATGCACCTCGGCGGGGGCCCGGCGGCCTGCGGCACATGCTCGAGCACCTCGGCCCGGGGATGCAGCGGCGGTGGAGGTCGCTCGGCCAGCCCGAGCTGACACCGGAGACCGTCGAGTCCTCCTCTCGGCGGAGACCGGAAACGCTTCGCCGGCTCGACGTACGAGGAGCTCACCGAGGAACGCGATCGAGCCCAGCTGGGCGTGCTCGGCGGCAGGGGTGACGCCGCTGCCGGCGAGAAGGGATCGACGGCCTCGCGGTCGCCCGACTTCTACGGCGCGGAGGACCTGCTGGAGAGCGGGGCGGCGCT
>CAVVZN010000010.1:0-13420 GCA_963752645.1 uncultured Actinomycetota bacterium
CGGTGGCCCGCAGGTGTAGTTCCTGCGTCCTCCGTCGTAGAAAAGAATCGCTCGATCTTCAGTTCCCCGCGCGTTTCGCCGAGACATTCTCTGTCGGTAGAAACAACGCGAAGGAGTGCGTGTGTCGCGCGCCCAAGGATGGGTGCGCCGAGCATTGCGAGGCTGGATCGGCCTTTTCGTGATGATCGGCGCCGCCTCGTGCGTTCCTGTCGTTCCGCCGGCACCGAAAGTAGTGGTCTTCGGGGACAGTCTGATGTTCGAGACACAGAATGTCCTTCGACTCGACCTCGCCGCCCGTGGCGTCGGTGACGTCACCGTGAACGCGTACGGCGGTACCGCGATCTCCGACTGGCTCGTCGCCATGCAGGTCGCGGGGTCGCACTCGGATGCCCGGACGCTGTTCGTCCTCGAGTTCGGGAGCAACTACTACACGGCCGGCGTCGCGCCGGCCGTGGGCTCCGCGGCCACCGACGCCGATGTCGTGAAACACGGCTACGCAGCGCTCGTGCAGACATATGCCGATGACGCAGCCCGGGCCGAAAAGCTGTTGACCCGAAAGGGTGCACGCGTGCTCTTCGTCGGCGGCCCGGCAATGCCGACGAGACCCTGGGTGCTCGAGGTGAACGACAGATTCGCGGCGCTGGCCCGTAGCCATCCGACCACATCCTCCTACGTCGAAGCGGGCCTTGCCGTCGCACCGAAACGGACGTTCACAGAAAGCCTGGGCTGCGCGAAGTCGGAGCCGGATTGTCGTGACGGACGCGTCATTGTTCGTGCCCCCGACCGCATTCATCTGTGCCCTGCGTACGGGACCGCTGTGCGCGGTCTGGTGGGAAGCTGCAAGGTCTACAGCGCCGGCGAGGTCCGGTTCGGAGCGGCGATCGCCGACGTAGCCGCACAGCTGGTCGGTCGCTGAGATGACGCCCCCGAGCGTTCGGCGCCGGCGCCGCGCCTTCTTCGCCTGGGTCAGCACCTGTGTCGCGCTGGTCGTGGTCAGCGGGTGCCTCCCCGCCGATGCCGTGAACGACGTCACCGGACACCCCGGTATGCACACCCAGACCTTCACGGCCGGCTCCTCGACCACGACCGTCTACTGGAGGACCAGCACCACCACCCGGGGCGGCCTCGTGCTGGTACACGGCGGCGGGTGGACCGGCGGACAGCGCAGCCGCTTCACCCAGGAGGCGATGCAACTCGCCGACAGCGGCTACGTCGCTGCCACGGTCGACTACCGGCTGGCCGACGGTGGTGCTGCGCACGCGTGGCCGGTCCAGCGGGAGGACACGCTCTCGGCATGGCGGGCGCTCCGGTCGCGGCAGGCGACCTACCGCCTCGACGCGACGCGCCTGGCGATCGCGGGGGAGAGCGCGGGTGGCCACATCGTCCTCTCCGCGGTCGAGGCGATGCTGCCGACGGAGCGGCCGGTGGCCGTGGTGAGTTGGAGCGGGCCGACGGACCTGACCGCATGGATGACCGATCCGCAGCCCACCTGCCGAGGCGCCGAATGCGTCTACTACACGCCGCTGGCGGGGGCCATCTCGGGCTCCCTGCTCCGCTGCACCTACGTGGCGTGCCGGAGCAGGTACGACGCAGCGTCCCCTGCCCGCAACGTCGCCGGGAAGCTGCCGCCGACGCTGCAGACGTTCTTCGCCCGGGACATCGTCCCGGACGGCCAAGGCCGCGAACTCGACTCGGCGCTGCGGCTCCGCGGCGGGACCAGCGTGTTCAGGCTCTACCCCGGGTTCGGCCACGGAGCGACGTGGACCGCACAGGTGTGGCAGGACACGCTCACGTTCCTGACGCCGTACGTCGGGGCGCCGACGGGCCCGTCCGGTCAACCGAAGCTGCGCCGCGGGCAGGACGTGACGCGCATCCCGCTCGATCAGCTCATGCGGTGACGGTGGGGGGTCGGCGGGTAGGCCGCAGACCATGATCCGTGGCGCCCGCATCGTCCAGCAGGTCGTCGTCGCGACGCCCCGGGACGACCTGTTCTCCTGGTTCTCCGACGCGGAGCGTCTCGCCACCTGGATGGGTGAGGCGGTGCGCCTGGAGCTCGAACCCGGCGGGGTCTTCTCCTGCCGGTTGCCCGGAGGGCAGGTGTGGGACGGCGTCGTCGTCGAGGTGGAAGCGCCGCTGCGGATGGTGGTCACCCTCGGCTGGCGGGACCCGAACTCGCCCTACGCCCAGCAGGGACTGGGCTCCGGGATGGCGCTGGTCGAGTGGGAGTTCGCCCCCGACGCCGCCGGCAGCCGCCTGCGGATGACCCAGCAGCACGTCCCGTCCTCACTCCTCGCCGAGGTCAACGAGATGTGGGCCCGGCTGTTCGCCAGGCTGCGCCGCGTCGTCGCGGGTCAGCCGCCCGGGCCGCACCCGCTGGAGCAGCCGCCGGTGTAACCGGTCGATTTCTTGCGGATGGGCGCCGCGCGCCGACGTAGAACCCGTGACCGATTTCCCGACCGGGCAGGCCGCGCCCGGCGCGACGCACCCGGATCTCGCCGGCCCGGCAGCCGGACGGCAGCAGCGACTCGTCGTGGTCGGAGCCGGGCGCGCCGCCGTCCAGGTGCTCGACATCCTCTCCCGGTGCGCTGATCAGGTCGCCGTCGCCCTGGTGGACGACGAGGTCGAGCTGCACGGCCGGGAGCTGTTCGGGGTACCGGTCATCGGAGCCATCGACCGCGGTCCCGAGCTGATCAGAGCCGGTGCCGCGGACGCGCTCGTCGTCGCCAGCGGCAATCCCGCCCGCCGCTCCGCGCTCTGGCAGCGGCTCCGCACCGCCGGTAGCCCCTTCGCCAACGTGGTCGACCCGACCGTCGCCTTCGGACTCGGGGCCTCGATCGGCACCGGCAACGTCATCGGCGCCAACAGCCGGATCGGCGCCTGCTCCGTCCTGGGCGACAACCTGATGCTCTCGTCGTCGGTGAACGTCGAACACGACAACGTCGTCGGGAGCCACACCACGAGCGGTCCCGGCCTCCACACGGCCGGGAGCGTCCGGATCGGGGAACGAGTCGCGATCGGCGCCGGCGTCGTCATGGACCCGCACGTCGAGGTGGGTGACGACTGCCTGATCTCGAGCGGGCTGGCCCTGATGGCGTCGGTCCCGGCCGCCTCGGCCGCGAAGGCACGGGCCATCCCGGTCGTCCGTCCCCGATGGGGGGAGCCCGCGTCGCCGGCCCCCACCGCCGTTCCGAGCGGAGCGACACGATGACCCGGCCGATCGGGACCGCCGTTCCGGTCATCCCGCGGCAGACCCGGCCTGCCGCCCGCATCGCGGTCAGCGAACCCGACCTCGGCCCGCTCGAGGAGCGCTACGTCCTGGAGGCCGTGCGGAGCGGCTGGGTCTCCTCGATCGGACCCTTCGTCGAACGCTTCGAATCCGGCTTCGCCGCCTTCTGCGCCGTCGAGCACGGCCTGGCCTGCGCCAACGGGACCGTCGCCGTCCACCTCGCCCTCGCCGCCCTCGGCGTCGGACCCGGCGACGAAGTGATCGTCCCGTCGATGACGTTCGTCGCCACCGCGAACGCCGTCAGCTACTGCGGCGCGACGCCGGTGTTCGCCGACGTCGACGACACCACCTGGTGTCTGGACCCGCAAGCAGTGGCGGACGCCGTCACCCCCCGCACGCGCGCGGTCGTCGCCGTACACCTCTACGGTCACCCCGCCGACATGACCGCCCTGCAGGAGATCTGCCGCCCACGGGGGATCGCCCTCGTCGAGGACGCGGCCCAGGCCCACGGCGCCACCTGGCACGGCCGTCCCGTCGGCGGACTCGGGGACATCGGCACCTTCAGCTTCTTCGGCAACAAGATCCTCACCACCGGTGAGGGAGGCATGGTGACCACCGGCTCGCCGGACCTCGCCGCGCGGGTGCGCCTGCTCCGCGGGCAGGCGATGGACCCGGAGCGCCGCTACTGGTTCACCGAGCTCGGCTACAACTACCGGCTGACCAACATCGCTGCCGCCCTCGGCGTCGCGCAGCTGCAGCGCGCGGACGAGCTGATCGCCGGCCGCGACGCCGTGGCCGCCGCCTACGACCACCACCTCGCCGGTGCCGAACGGATCCGGACGCCGGTCTCCGCGCCGGGCGCCCGCCGCGTCGCCTGGTGCTACACGGTCGCCCTCCCCGACGACGGCACCGGAGCCATGCGGGACGGTGTCGCCCGGAAGCTCGCTGCCGCCGGCATCGACACCCGACCGACGTTCATCCCGCTGCACGTGATGCCGGTGCACCGGCGGGATCTGGTCCTACCGGTCACCGAACGGGCCGGAAGGACCGGCATCAGCCTGCCGACCCACGCCAAGCTGTCCGAGGGTGACGTCGCACGGATCTCCACCGTGCTCATCGACGCGGTGGACCGGCTGGGCCGCCGAGGGGGACACGCACTGTGAAGGTCACCATCGCCACCTCCGACGTCCCGTTCGTGGACGGCGGCGCCAGGCTCATCGTCGAGTGGCTCCGGGGCACGCTGCAGGAGCACGGGCACGACGTCCACACCATGACGCTGCCCGCAGCCGGGGGCTATCGGAACCTCGTGAAGGACTACGTGGCCTGGCGCCTGATGGACCTGCGCGGGACCGGTGACCGCCTGATCGCGGTCCGGTTGCCGAGCTACGCCGTCCGCCACCACGACAAGGTCACGTGGTTCCTGCACCACCACCGGCCCGCCTTCGACCTCTGGGGTACGCCCTTCCAGGACGTGGCGGCCGACATGGAGGGCGAGGGGTGGCGCGGCATGCTGCGCTCCGCCGACGACGCGGCCCTGCGCGAGTGCACCCGGGTCTTCACGAACTCCCAGCGGGTCTCCGACCGCCTGACGCACTTCAACCGGCTCGCGTCGACGGTGCTGTATCCGCCGCTGTGGCGACCCGAGCGATACAGCTGCCATGGCTTCGACGACACCGTCGTCTACCCCAGCCGCATCGTCAGCCACAAGCGCCAGTCGCTGCTGGTCCAGGCGCTGGCCCACACCACCACTCCGGTGCGCGTCTCGCTGCTCGGAACCGGAAGCGACCACGATCTCGCACACCTGCGCGGTCTGGCGGCCGAGCTCGGCGTCCAGGACCGGGTGGACATCGAGGGCCGATGGGTCAGCGAGCAGGAGAAGCAGACCGCGATCGCCCGCTGCCTCGCCGTGGCCTACCTGCCGGTGGACGAGGACGGGTACGGCTACCCCTGCCTCGAGGCGGCGCACAGCCGCAAGCCGGTCCTCGCCGCCACCGACTCCGGTGCGACGCTCGAGCTGGTGAAGCACCGCGTCAACGGTCTCGTCGTGCAGCCGCACCCGATCAGGGTCGCCGCCGCCCTGGACGAGCTCTACGAGGACCGGGCCGCCACCGAGGCGCTCGGCGTCCGCAACGAGCAACGGGTCCGCGAGCTCGGCATCGACTGGAACGTGGTCGTCGAGAACCTGCTCGCCCCCGCCACCGCCGAGGACCGTACCGAGGTGACCGCATGAGGGTGCTCGTCGTCGACGGCGTCCGGCCGTTCCAACGTTCTCCGCTCGACCTGCAGGCGGAGCGTCTTCTCGCCGAGCTGGCGGCCCGTGGCCTGCCCGGCGAGCTGCTGCAGGTACCGCTGCTCGACCACTCGTCGGTCGCCGCCGAATCCCTCCGGGCGGGCGCCTCGCTGTGCCGCATCGAGGAGGCCGCGTTCGTCGTCGGGCTCCGGCTGCCGGCACCGGCGCTCGGCAGCGGGACCAGCGTCTGGTGGGGTTGGAGACTCCTCGACCAGAGCGCGACCCTCGGCCCGCTCCTCGGTTACGAGCCGGCCGCGGTGCCGCTCCTGCTGGGGCCGTACGAGAGCTCGCGACCGGCGTGGGCCACGTCGGCAACGGCTGTCGCCGCCCTGCACCGGGCCGAACGACGGAGCCTGCTGCTGCGCGTCCCCGCTCCCGACCCGCACGAGGCCACCACGGTCCCCGGCCACGTCGTGGTCGACCCGACCGGGGCCGATCCGGCGACCGTCGCCGCCGCCCTCCGCGCCGCCGCCTCAGCGGGCGCCCCGCCGGTGGTCGTCGAGGACCGGATGCTCCCGGTGCCGGCGCACCAGCTGCTGCGCGCCCTCCCCGGGGCCGACGGTGTCCTCTGGGCTTCCGACCGCTTCGGTGCCCAGCCCGTCCTGGGGGCGGCCGCGCTGATGCTGTCCGCCGACTCGGACGTGGAGGGAAGCGCTGCCGCGACCGCTGCAGCGGCCGGGCGGCCGGTCCTCGCCCCCCGGGGCGGTCCGCTCGGCGAACTCGACGTCGTGCCGGCCACCGCCCCGGCCTGGGAGCCGGACGACACCGACGCGATCCCCGACCTGCTGCGGCTGCTCGCCTCCGACAGCCTCCTGCTCACCGGCTGGCGGGACCACGGCCGCGAGGCCTACCTCGCCGCGGCCCCGAGCTGGGCCGAGGTCGTCGAACGGCTCCTCAGCAGCCTCGTCGTCGTCAACGGAGCCGTCGCATGACCGCCGTCGACCTCCACTTCTCCACCCGACCCGGGGGCATCGCACAGCTGGTGCTCGACGGACTGCTCCTCGTGCCGGGCGGCTCGTTCGACGTGCGGTCGACGGTCGTCGACGGCGAGGCGGCGGACGGCACCGTCGTCGTGCGCATCGAGACCGCTCCCGCGGACCCCGCGGCGCTCGCCGCCGTCCCGTCCGGTGCGGTCGCGGTCTTCGATCGGCTGCCTGCCGAGCTGGGTCCGGAGATCGAGTCGTTGGCCCGGCGGCTCGCCGGCGCAGCGGTCACCTGTCTCGACGACGTCGACCGCCTGACCTCGCTGGTCGACGGACCCGTCGCCTACATCGGCGCCCCCGTACCCGGGGAGCTACCGCAGGCGACCGCCGACGAGAGCATCACCGTCCTCGTCGGCGGCGCCGACGACGCCGCCGGCTGCCCCGGCTGCCGCTGGGCGGCACGCTTCGGGCCGCTGCCGGCGACGGTGCGGATCCTGCGTCCCGGAACGGACGGCGACGCCCTGTGCTCCTCGTGCCGTCCGCACCAGGACGGAGCGACGATCTGCGTCGACGACGCCTGGGCGCTCCCCGGCCTGCTCCGCGGTCAGCTCGTGCTCGCCGGCGAACCGCACGACCCGCTGTACGACGTCGCCTGCCGCGTCGCCGAAGCGACGGGGCGCCCCGTCGTCGACCTCACCGGACGACCCGTTCCGCGGTGGGGCGACGACGCCGACGACCGTGAGCTGCTGATGGTCGTCACGCGGATGGAAGGCCTGTTGCACGAGGTGATGCACCGTCGCCCCGTGCGGGTCACCGCCGAGGAGCTCGGCGCTCACTTCGCCACCCGGCCGGGCGTCTCGGAGGTCGCCGACCTGGTCGGCACCGTCTTCGGCGAGCTCTTCGGCCGCGCCCTGGAACCCACCCCGCACCCCGTCCACGCCGGGCGCGCCGGCGTCCCGCAGCCGAGGAACCCCTGATGACGAACCTCGCCCGCGCGGCCGGGCCGCTGCCGATCACCTGGGCCGGTCCCATGCTGAACCTGAGCGGCTACGCCAGCGAGATGCGGTCGTTCGTCCACGGCCTGCAGCAGCGCGGACACGAGCTGCGTGCGGTGTCACTCGACCCGGACCGCGAGTTCGTCGGACGGAGCGGTCCGGAGATCCTCGGAAGTGCTGCCGCCGCACTGCGGACCCCGGCGGTGTCGGGGGGCCTCGTGGTGCAGCACGTCCCGGCCCTCGCCGTCGGACGCACGTCCAGCGCCGCCCTGCTCGTCGCCCGGACCATGTTCGAGACCGACTCCCTGCCACCGAACTGGGTGAGCAGGCTCAACACCGTCGACGAGGTGTGGGTCCCGACCGCCTTCAACCGCGAGACGTTCAGCGCGGCCGGGGTCCGGGCTCCGATCGTCGTCGTGCCGGGCGGCATCGAGACCGACCGGTACCACCCGGGCGTCACCCCGCTGCCGACCACGCGCCGTCGCAGCGTCTCCTACCTCTCCGTCTTCGAGTGGACGCGGCGCAAGGCGGTCGAGGTGCTGCTGACCGCCTGGGTCGCGGCGTTCGGCCCCGACGACGACGTCGAACTCGTCCTGCGCACCTATCCGCGTGGGTCGTTCCCCGACCCGGGGGCGGAGATCGAACGTCGCCTCGTCGAGAAGCTCGCGCTCCTCGGCACCACCCGCGACCGGGTCGCCCCGATCCGCATCGTGCACGGCGCCCTCGCCGAGGAGGACATGCCGCGGCTCTACGCCGGGTGCGACGTCTTCGTGCTGCCGACCCGCGGCGAGGGCTGGGGGCGGCCTTACCTGGAGGCGATGGCGTGTGGCAGGCCGGTCATCGCGACCGACTGGTCGGCGCACACCGATTTCGTCGACGAATCCGTCGGGTGGATGCTGCACACCAACGGCATGGTTCCGGCTGCCGAGGATCTCGCCGGCTCGGCCTACGACGGGCAGAACTGGGCCGATCCCTCCGTCGAGCACCTCATCGAGCTGCTGCGGACCACGGCCGCTCAGGAGGGTGAGCGGGTCCGCCGCGGGGCCGCGGCCGCGGCGCGGGCCCTGGATTGGACCTGGACACAGGCCGTGGACGTGGTCGAGGACCGCATCGCGGCACTGGATCGGATGATCGGCCCGGCAGGAGCCGCCCGAAGCAGGACGACCGACCCCGAGCCCGTCCGGGTCCTGTGGCGCGGCGACGTGCTGGGTTCGCACTCGTTCGCCCGGATCAACCGCGAGACGCTCACGCACCTGATCGACGACCCCCGCTTCGAGATCGCGGTCCGGACCGACGAGCCCGTCACCCGGAGCCCGTGGACCGATCCACGGACCGCCGCTCTGGCCCGCCTCGTCGGCCGCGACCTGTCCGGTCCCGCGGACGTGGAGCTCCGGCACACCTGGCCGCCGAACCTGACCGAGAGCGACGCCGGCGTGGTCGTGCTGCAGCAGCCGTGGGAGTTCGGCGGTCTGCCCGTCGACATCGCCCGCTTCGCCCGGCGTCGCGACGAGCACCAGCCCGCCGGGGCGGACGAGGTCTGGGTCCCGACGACGTTCGTCCGCGACGGCTACCGCGACAGCGGCGTGCCGGAGCAGCGGGTCCAGGTCGTGCCGCACGGCGTGGACCTCGACGTGTACCACCCGCAGGGCCCGCGCCATCCGCTGCGCACCGACAAGCGGGTCCGCCTCCTGTTCGTCGGCGGGACGATCTGGCGCAAGGGCATCGACCTGCTCCTCGACGCCTACGCGGCCACGTTCACCGCGGCCGACGACGTCTGCCTGGTGGTGAAGGCGAGCCTGAGCACGACCTTCTACCGTGGCAGCAACACCGACGCGCGCATCCGCGCGATGGCCGCGTCCCCCGACGGTCCTGCGATCGAGCTGATCGAGGACGACCTCGACGACGCCGGGCTCGCCGCCGTCTACCGCGCGTGCGACGTGCTGGTCCACCCGTTCCGGGGCGAAGGCTTCGCCATGACGATCATCGAGGCGATGGCCTGCGGCCTCCCGGTGGTGACCACCGGCGCCGGAGCGGTCCTCGACCTCGTCGACGAGACCACGGCCGTGCTCCTGCCGGCGACCCGGCGTCCGGTCGAGCTCGGGGCGGACAATCCCTACGGCCCGTTCGTCTACCACCCGGACGGAGACGCGCTGCGTGCGGCGCTGCTGCGGGTCGTGGCCGATCCTTCGGCGCTGCAGCCGCAGGCGGTCCGCGCTCGACAGGTGGTCGAGCAGCGGTTCACGTGGGACTCCGTCGCGGCCCGGGTCGCCGACCGGCTCCTCGCCCTGCACGCGGCTGCCGGCCCCGTGCCCGCCGAGGACGTCGACCCGTTGCCGCTGGACAGCGACCGGTCGCTCCGGCTGGTCGTCGACGCGCCGATGCCCAGCCCCCGCGGACAGCACCTCCTGCGTCGCTACCTGCGGACCTACTCCGCCCGGGACGACGTGTGCCTCGCCTTCCCGCTCCGTGGCGACGCCGAGCGCGACGCCGAGGTGTTCGAGCAGATCTGCACCGATCTCGGACTCGACGACGGGGCCACCGCCGACGTGTTGCTGGTCCCGGCACAGGGCTCCGGGGCGACCCGGGCGCTGATGGCCGCCGGCGACGTCGTGCTCACCGGCGGGGACAGTGACGCTGCCGCCCTGGCCTCCGTCTGTGCGAAGCCGGCGTTCGCCTGGCCCGAGCAGGTGCGCGACCTGGTTCCCGGCGGGGCCGGCTGACCGGTCGGGCGCAGACCCCGCTCGTCAGCGGGCGGGAACGTCCGCGACGACGGTGCCGGCGGGCACCGCCGTCCCGGGTGCGACCTGCGAAGCGGGGGCGATCACGACCCGTGCACCGAGCTCGGTGTCGTCGCCGATCCGGGCGCCCGCGCCGAGGACGGACCCCGCGCCGACCGTGACGGCGGCACCGCAGACGTTCGCGTGCTCCAGCACGGCACCGGCCGCCACGAGGCAGCCGTCGCCGAGAACAGTTCCCGGGCCGAGCACGACCTGTGGCCCGACGATGACGCCGGCGCCGAGCACGACGTCGGCCGCGACGACGGCGCTGGGGTCGACGACCCGGACGACCTCGACGCCGGCCGCGCGGAGCAGGCGGAGGATCCGGCTGCGGTCCGTGCCCGAGCTCGCCGCCAGCGCGGCCGCGTCCAGGGCGCCGCGTCGGACGAGGTCCGCGACCTCGGCCTCGGACCCGAGCGGTGGGACGCCGAGCACGTCAGCCCCGTCGGGCCCGACGACGCCGACCGCGCGCAGCTGCGGCAGTCGGCTGATCATCTCGAGGACCTGCGGCACCGCCGGGCCGGAGCCGACGACGGCGACGCGGACGGGGCCGCGACGCGACGTGGTCGCCGGGGTTGCATCGGAGGGCGTCGGCGACGGCTCCGCGGCGGCTGCCCGGACGTCGGCCTCGCCGATCTCCCGTCCGAGGGTCGTGGCCAGAGCAGCGAGGTCCACGCCGAGACGTGCCGCGACGATCTCGGCCTTCCGGGTCCAACGGCGACCGTCGGCGGGCGCCACCCGGGCCTCGGGGGAGGCGGTCGGGGCGGGGACCCCGTCGACCGGAGGTCGCGAGGCCGCGGCCCGACTCGGCGGCGCGGCGTCGTCAGCAGCGCCGTCTCCGGGCAGGGCGGCGTCGGGCAGCGGTGAATCGGCGTCAGCCGTCACGGCCGCGAGGACCGAGCCGACGCCGACCCGGGTGCCGACGGCCACCAGCGGCCGCAGGTACCCGGCGGCGCCGGCTTCGACGTCGATGACCGCCTTCGTCGTCTCGACCGAGCACACCAGGCTGTCGGCCCGGACGACATCGCCCTCGCCCATCAGCCACTCGACGACGATGACCTCGTCGTCGTTGGCGTTGGCGCGCGGGACGAGCAGCAGAGAAGTCATCGGGATTCCAGCCTCCGGGCCGTCGGTGTCGCGTACATGGGCGAGTCGCTCAGAGCAGGTCGAGCAGGGCGGCTTCGACGTCGGCCACGGTGGGGAGTACCGCGTCCTCGAGGTGCCGTGCCGCCGGCAGGATGCTCCGGCGCGCGCCGAGGCGCGCGACCGGGCTGCGGAGGATCTCGAAGCACCGTGCGGAGACCTCGGCGGCGACGCCGGTGCTCCACGCGCTCGGCGCCGGAGCCTCGTCGACGACGAGAAGGCGACCGGTGCGTGCGAGCGAGGCGGTCAGCTCGCTCAGCGGGACCTCGCTGAGACGGTGGGCGACGACGAGGTCGACGAAGATCTCCTCGCCGGCCAGGCGTCGCAGTGCCTCGGCGACGACCAGCGACACGCCCCCGTAGGCCACGGCGGTGACGTCCGGCGTCCCGCCGCGGTGGTTGCGCACCACGCTGGGCGCGTCCGCCGTCGGCCCGCGCTCCACGGAGAGCACGGCGTCGCCGTCGAGCAGCACCGGGGCGGGGTAGAGCAGCTTGTGCTCGGCGAACAGCACCGGCCGGTCGGACGCGACCGCAGCGGCGAGCAGCTCTCCGGGGTGGCCGAACGGCGACGGCGCGAGCACGTCGAGGTGCGGGACGCCGAGCAGCATCGACTCGAGGCTCTGGCTGTGCGTCGGGCCGTAGCCCCGGCGGCCGCCCGACGGGGTCCGCACGACGAGCGGTACCGGCAGCAGCCGGCCGTACATCACGCGCATCTTCGCGGCCGCGTTGACGAGCTGGTCGACGGTGAGCGTCACGAAGTCGCCGAACATGATCTCGACGACGGGCCGCAGGCCGGACAGCGCCATCCCGACGCCGATGCCGACGAGCGCACCCTCGCTGATGGGGGTGGAACGGACCCGGTCCGGCCAGGCGGTCGAGAGGCCGGCGGTGAGGCCGAACGCGCCGCCGTAGGGGTCGACGATGTCCTCGCCGAGCACGTGGACGGACGCGTCGGCCGCCATCACGGCGTGCAGGCCCGCGCGGAGGGCGCTCGCGCCGGTCAGCGGTGGCGAAGTGGGCACCCCCGCCCGCGGGAGGTCGGCGGATGCGGCGGGGGCCCGGTCGACGGCCAAGCCCGTCATGCTCCGAGCTCCGCGAAGAAGGTCTCCGGCGCAGAGGGGGCGCGGCCAGCGCACGCTCCCGGGCGACGAGCAGGCGCATCGCGACCGCCTCGTCGATCGCGTCCGCCGTCGCCTCGTCCAGGGCCGCCCGCGCCCGCGGGAGGGCGTCGTGCTCGTCGCGCAGGCGGCGGAGCTCTGCGGCGTCGCGGGGATCGTCGCCCTTGCTGTGCGGGCCGAAGCGCCACGTCTCGAGGACGACGTACGCCGGGCCGGTGCTGCGGGCGTGGGCGACGGCCTGCTCGGCCACGGCCCGGACCGCGTCGACGTCGTCGGCGGTGGCCTGCCAGGTCCGGATGCCGAACGGCTCCGCTCGCCGGGCCAGCGGACCGGCGTGCTCGGCGGCGGTCGGGGTGGTCTGCGCCCAGCCGTTCGCCTCGACGACGACGACCAGCGGCAGCGACCACAGCGCCGCCATGTTCAGCGTCTCGGTGACGGCGCCCTCGGCCATCGCCCCGTCGCCGTGGAACACCGTGACCACGGCGCCGGTGCCGGCGGCCTGCTCGGCGAGGGCACAGCCGGCGGCGTTGGGGGAGGTGCTGCCGAGGATGCCGTTCGACCAGAAACCGGCCGACGTACGGCCCGGCCCGGGGGGCTCGTAGAGGTGCTGGGACCCGCCCACGCCGCGGCAGACCCCGGTTTCGCGGCCGAGCACCTCGGCGACGAGACCCTCGGGGTCATCGCTCCAGGCCAGGTAGTGGCCGTGCCCGCGGTGGTTGGACCAGACGACGTCGCGGGAGGTGTCCATCGCGGCGATGACGCCGACCGCGCACGCCTCCTGTCCGAGGCACGTGTGCACCGTGCCGGAGACGTGCCCCTCCGAGAACAAGGTCAACAAGGCCTCTTCGGTGGCGCGGATCGTCGCCATCTGGCGGTAGATCTCCGCGGGCTGCCCGGTACTCATGTCGGCCTATCGGCCGCAACCGTCCGCCCTGAGCTCAGGCCTTCA
>CAVVZN010000011.1:0-37231 GCA_963752645.1 uncultured Actinomycetota bacterium
GGCGTCGCCGTCGCACCCCGGTCCGGAGCCGCCGGTCGCGGAGAGCGTCTGCAGCACCGGGTCGACCGTCCCATGCCTGGGTCAGCGCCTGGGAGAACAGTTCGCTCGGCTGCGCCCCGGAGATGCCGTACTTGTCGTCGACGACGAAGAACGGGACGCCGCTGATGCCGTAGGTGTGGGCCTGCGCCTCGTCGGCACGGACGTCCTCGGCGTACTCGTCGGAGCCGAGCACCCGCTGAACCGCGCCGGCGTCCAGGCCGACCTCGACCGCGAGTCGAGCGAGCTCGGCCGGGTCACCGATCGCGACGCGCTCCGTGAAGTAGGCGCGGAGCAGCCGCTCCTTGAGCTGGCCCTGCAACCCCTGCCCCGAGCCGGAGTCGGCGGCGAGGTGCAGCAGCCGATGGGCGTCGAAGCTGTTGCCCGAGCGCGCCTCGTCGAGGTGGAACTCGAGACCCTCGTCGGCGGCGGTGACGGTCAGCTTGTCGTTGGCCTGCTGCGCCTGCTCGACGGTCAGCCCGTACTTGGCGGCGAGTCGCTCCGCAGGCGGGACGTCGGTCGAGCGCTCGGCGGTGGGGTCCAGCTCGAAGCTGTGCCACACGACGTCGACCTCGGAGGCGTGGGGGAACTCGGCCAAAGCCGATTCGAAGCGCCGCTTGCCGATGTAGCACCACGGACAGACGACGTCGGACCAGATGTCGATACGCACGTCTTGTTCAAGTTGGCCAGAGGATGCCGCTATTCCGGTGCAACGGGTGACGCGACGGAATGCTGCAGCGGCTGCACGTGTCACACCTGGGGTGAGCCTGCTCTTCGAACCCCTGACCCTGCGTGGCACGACGTTCCGCAACCGCGTCTTCGTCTCCCCCATGTGCATGTACTCCTCCGACGAGGGCCGACCGAACGACTGGCACCTCGTCCACCTCGGCTCCTTCGCCCGCGGCGGCGCCGGCCTGGTGCTGACCGAGGCGACCGCCGTGACCGCCGAGGGCCGCATCTCCCCCGCCGACGCCGGCATCTGGAACGACGAGCAGGCCGAGGACTACCGCCGCATCGTCGACTTCATCCGCGGCCAGGGCGCCATCCCCGGCATCCAGCTCGCACACGCCGGACGCAAGGCGTCGACGCAGCGGCCGTGGGACGGCAACGGCTACGTCGAGCCCGCCGACGGTGGCTGGCAGACCGTCGCACCCTCGCCCGTCCCGTACGGCGACTGGGCGACGCCGAAGGAGCTCTCCGAGGCCGACATCGTCGACCTCGTCCAGGCCTTCGCCGACGCCGCGGTCCGCGCCGACCGGGTCGGCTTCGAGGTCGCCGAGGTCCACGCCGCCCACGGCTACCTGCTGCACCAGTTCCTCTCGCCGCTGACCAACCAGCGCGCCGACGGCTACGGCGGCGACCTCGCAGGGCGCAGCCGCCTGCTGCTCGAGGTCGTCGACGCCGTCCGCGCGGTCTGGCCGTCGGACAAGCCGCTGTTCGTCCGTCTGTCGGCGAAGGACTGGGCCGAGGGAGGGTGGGACCTCGCCGAGACGGTCGAGGTCGCGAAGCTCCTCGTCGAGCACGGCGTCGACCTGCTCGACGTCTCCTCCGGCGGCAACGTGCCGCAGCAGAAGATCACCGTTGGTCCCGGCTACCAGGTCTCGTTCGCCCGCGCCGTACGCGAGGCGACCGGCCTCCCGGTCGCCGCGGTCGGCATGATCACCGAGCCTGTGCAGGCCGAGCACATCCTCGTCGATGGTTCTGCCGACGCGGTGCTGCTCGCCCGCGCGCTGCTCCGCGACCCGCACTGGGCGCTCCGTGCCGCGCACGAGCTCAAGGCCGACGTCCGGTGGCCGGAGCAGTACGAGCGGGCCGGCTGGCGCTGAGCGCGGCGTTTCAGGCTCAGGCCTGGCGCTCCGCCTCGAGGATCTGCCGGAGGAGCGCGAGATCCTTCCTGTTCTCCCGACGGATCGCGCGGGCCATGACGGGAGCGGCGACCCGCGAGAAGCCGGAGGGTTCGCCGCGATTGCGAAGCGTCATCGTGGTCCCCTGCGCGTTCCCGGTGTCGCGCCAGGTGTAGGTCGTCTCCATGGGGAACGGTCCCTGCTCGGTCCGCATCACGAGCCGCTCGCCGGGGACGAGCTCCGCCACCTCGTAGGTGTAGGCGAGCTCCCGTCCCAGGAAGCGCGCCACGAAGGCGACCCGGCTCCCCTTGGCGAGCGGCCGCGGGGTCTGCCAGTCGACCCGGTGGATATTGCGGTACCAGGCAGTCACGTTGTCGGGATCGGCAGCGAAGGCCGCCACGACCTGTCGCGGACGAGCGATCTCGGCGGTCGTGGTCACGTCGACGAGCATCGGCGGACCGTACGTACTCAGCGCAGCGGCGGCAACGTCTCGTCGTCGCTGCGCTCGCTCGGGATGCGCCGGTCCGCCTCGTCGATGGCGACGTCGTTGATGCTCGCCTCGCGACGGCGCATGTAGCCGTCGACGTCGAACTCCCACAGCTCGTTGCCGTAGGAGCGCCACCACTGGCCGTCGGCGTCGTGCCACTCGTACTGGAAGCGGACGGCGATGCGGTCTTCGCTGAACGCCCACAGGTCCTTGCGGAGCCGGTAGTCGAGCTCGCGGTCCCACTTCCGGCGCAGGAAGGCGACGATCTCGTCGCGGCCCGAGAGGAACTCGTCGCGGTTGCGCCACTCCGAGTCCGGCGTGTAGGCGCCGGCGACCTTGTCGGGATCGCGGCTGTTCCACGCGTCCTCGGCCGCGCGCACCTTCTTGCGGGCTGACTGCTCGTCGAACGGCGGCACAGGCGGTCGGGTCATGTCCTCACGCTAGTAGCGTTGAGGGCGATGAGCTCCAACGCCCTCTCCCCCGGCCGCCTCGGCTCCGTGCGCTCGCCCGGTGGCACTCTGACCGCCTGGCTGGGTGCCTGGCTCGGCGGCCGCGCGGCGGCGGACGAGCTGCTCGGTGCCGTGCAGACCACCGACCTCGCACAGACCGTCGACGGGCTGCCGGGCGAGGACGACGGCGCGCCGCTGGTGCGCCTGCTGGCCGCCGTCCGGGCCTGCGGGCCGTCGGAGGTCGAGCTGCGACTGCCCGTCCCAGGTGACGCCGACGGCCTCGGCCCGGACGTGCTCGGCGCAGCGCTGGACGCCGGCGAGGCCGTCATCGTGACGCCGGTCGACGTCGCCTCGACGGGCCTGGTGCTCGTGCCGCAGCCGGAGCTCCGCGGCAACGAGATCGAGCCCATCACCGGCCTGCGGTGGCGGGCGTTCGTGCCTGCCCAACGGGTCGCCGTCGGCCCGGTCGCGCCGACCCGGCTGCGCGAAGCCGAGATCCTGCTCGACACCGCTCTGAACGACGCGATCAGCGTGCTCGTCGACGTCGGTCAGGTCGACCAGCTCAGCCCGGAGGTGATCGAGGCGATCTCCGCGCTCCGGGCGCGACGGGGCCCGAAGCTCCGGCTTCCGCCGGCGAGCCCGCCGGATGCCGTCCGCATCCTGGTCACCGCGGAGCGGCTCGGCACCGTGGTGCGGCTCGCGTCGACGGACCAGCCGACCACCGCCGCCGGTGACGAGCGCCGCGGTCGGGCCCTGCGCGAGGTCGCGACCGCGATCCGGTGGACGCGCCGGCTCGCCTACACCGCCTGCGCCGCCGGCTGACGGAGCCCTCCGGGCGGCTGACCTGCTGTTTTTGTCGTAGGCGGGTGGTCGGATGAATGCATGACGACCTTGCGTTCTGTCCCGGATCCCGACTCTTCCGACGACCTTCCGCCGGGGGCGGATCCGTTCGCTCCGGAGGTGTTGGGCGGCCTGTCGCTGGCGGCGGTGGAGTCACGGTTGCGGACGTGGGCGGGCCGGGTCGCCGCCGGTGAGGCCCGGCTGCTGGCCCTGTTGGGTGAGTTCGACGAGCGCCGGGCCTGGGCCGGGGTCGGGATGCGGTCGTGTGCGCACTGGGCGACGTGGCGGCTCGGCTGGAGTCTGACGACGGCGATGGAGAAGGTCCGGGTCGCCCGGGCGCTGCGGCTGCTGCCGGCGGTCCGGGCGGCGTTCGATGGCGGACGGTTGTCGTTCAGCCAGGTCCGGGCGGTGACCCGGATCGCGACGCCGGCCAACGAGCAGGTCTTCCTCGACCTGGCTCGTTCGGCTTCGGCGGGGCAGCTGGAGGCGATGGTCGGCGGCATCCGCCGTGCCATCAAGGGGGCTGCGGCCGACGCCGCCGCCCGTCGGGGTGAGAAGCCCGAGCCGGTCGCGCCGCGGGTGTCGACGAGGTACAACACCGACGGCAACTTCGTGCTCACCCTCGTCTGCGCCCCGGCCGACGGGGTGGTCGTACAGGCCGCGCTCGACGGCGTCCGCACCGACCTCGACCAAGCCGATTCTTCCGCGGAAGAGTCGCCGCGGCTACGGACTCCCGCGGGTGCCGGGCTGCTGGAGCTGGCCCGCCGCTACCTCGCCGACCGCGGCCGAAGCCATCCTGCGCGGGCGCGGCGGGACCGGTCGAAGCTGACCGTGCACGTCGACCCGCTCTCCGGGTGGGTCCGCCTCCCCGACGGCGAACTCCTCCCGCCCGGCACCGTCGGCGAAGGCCTGCTCGACATCGACGTCACCGCCGCCACCGGCACCCTGCGGCGCCTCACGCCGGACGACCTCACCGCCGCCGACGCCGGCCGCGACCAACGCGACGCACCACAGGCGCTCCGCGACCTGCTCACCGCCGTCGACGGCCCCTGCTGCCGCTACCCGACCTGCACCCAACGCCGCAACCTGCACGCCCACCACGTCGTCTTCTGGGCCAACGGCGGCCACACCGACCTCGCCAACACCATCTGGCTCTGCACCTTCCACCACCAGCAGGTCCACGAACACGGCCTGCAACTCACCCTGCACCCGACCACCCGAGCGCTGGAGATTCGCGCCGCCGACGGCACCGTCGTCCCCGCACGGCCGGACCTGCCGTGGGCCGACCCCGGCACTCTCGACCCGAAGCACCACATCGCCTCGACCACGCTGCCGCCGAACGCCCTCGACAGCCACCTCGGCCTCGGCTACGCCGTCAGCGTCCTCATGCAATGGATCGACCTGCCCGACCGGACCGCGGAAGCCGCGTGACCGGGACCCGCCGGCCTCAGAGGCCGAGAACGGCCTTGGTCTGCTTCGCCATCTCGGACTCGCCCAGCGGGTTCGGGTGGACGATCACCGGGTTGGTGCCCTGCAGGACCGGCTCGATCCAGCGGACGCCGATCGGCTGGCAGGCGTCGTGGCCCTCGGACACACCGTTGAGGTCGACGTAGGTGCTGTGGGTGACGGCCGCGGCCCGGGAGACGGCGTCGTTCAGCGTCGCCTGGAGCGAGCGCAGGTAGGGGACGTCACCGGTGGCGACGGGCATGCGGTCGAAGCAGCCGACCGTCTCCGGGAGGATCCACGGGTAGCTGAGGATCGCCACCTTTGCGTTCGGCGCCTTGGCGTGCACGTCGTTCAGCGCCTGGACGAGCGCCGGGTAGGTCTTGTTCCGGACGGTGTCCTCGAAGGAGGACCCGTAACGGTCCTTGCAGGGGCTGCCCTGACCGGCGGTGGACGCACCCGCGATGCCGCACTCGACGATCGAGCTGATGAACACGTTGCTGTCGTTTCCGCCGATCGTCATGGTGACCAGCTGCGTGTCGGGCTTCACCGCGTCCAGCTGCGGCGCCACACCCGGGTACTGCGACGTGCGGTAGTCCTTGGTCTGCGCCCCACCACAGGTGACGTCGGTCAGCGCAGCCCCGGTCTGCCCGGCGAGGACGTGCGGGTAGTTGACGAGCGAGCGCAGGCAGTTCGGCGACGCCGTCGGGTCGGGCGGTACGTTGCCGGACGCGGCGCTGTAGGAGTCACCGATCGCCACGTACTTCTGCGGAGCGGCAGGGGCTGTCGGGTAGCCGGTGGTCGCCTGGGCGGTACCGGCGCCGATGCCGCAGGCAGCGGTGACGGCGAGGACGGAAGCGGCGAGACGGCGACGGCGCACGGACGACTCCAGGGCTGGGGTGGCGAGCTCGTGTGGGGCAGCGGACGTTGCAGGGCCCAACGCATCGCGGCACCGATGGTTACGGGTCGCAACAGACCCGTCCTAGGCTTCGCGCGTGCATGTGCGCCCCGCGACCACGGACGACGCGGCCGCCATCGCCCGCATCTACCGGCCCTACGTCACCGACAGCGTCGCGACCTTCGAGCTCGAGCCGCCGGACGCCGACGAGATCGCGCGCCGGATGACGGCGACTCCCCGGCTGCCGTGGCTTCTCGCCCTCCGGGACGACGAGCCAGTCGGCTACGCCTACGCCTCGCACCACCGGGCGCTCTACGAGCAGCTTCTGCCGCTCGTCCGCGAGCTCGGCTACGTCTCGCTCTACGCCGGCGTCACGCTGCCGAACCCGGGTAGCGCCGCCCTGCACGAGGCGTGCGGCTTCACCGCCCTCGGCACCTTCCGCGCTGTCGGCCACAAGTTCGGTGCGTGGCATGACGTCGGGTGGTGGCAGCTGGCCCCCGCCACGCCGCCCGCGCAGCCGGCCGATCCGCGGGAGTGGACCCCGTGACGGAACCGACGTCGCGCGGTCACGTTGCCGCCGCCGCGTGCGTCATCTCCATGACCGACCAGTCAAGAACCGACCACCGACGAGAGGACCAGCCATGACGTCCGGAGCCCGCACGATCATCTACCCGACCAAGGACCTGGCCGCAGCCACCAACACGTTCCGTGCCCTTTTCGGAGCCGAGCCCGTGGTGGAGATGCCGTACTACGTCCAGTTCTCCGACGCCGGCCAGGACATCGGCCTCGACCCCTCCGGCCACGCCGCCGGGCTGGTCGGTCCGACGCCGCACTGGCACGTCGACGACCTGCGGGCGACGCTCGCGCGCCTCGTCGAGGCCGGCGCCACCGAGCAGCAACCGGCTCGCGACGTCGGGAACGGACGTCTCGTCGCGAGCGTCCTCGACACCGACGGCAACCCGATCGGCCTGCTGCAGGACCCGTGAGGCCGAGTCGACGGGAAGGACGGCTCGGGACAGGTGGCTCAGGCGCGGAACCGCGCCTGCAGCCACACCCCGATCCGCTCCAACGCGTCGAGCGCCTGCGGCATGAGCGCGGTCATCCGCACGAACCCGTGGATCTGCCCCGGGTACTCGAGGCGTACCACCTCGACACCGGCCCGCTCGAGCGCGTCGGCGTAGGCGCGGCCGTCGTCGCGCAGCGGGTCGAACCCGGCCGTCACCACCAGCGCCGACGGGACGCCGGGCAGGTCGGCGGCAGACAACACCGGCACGCCCTCGGGCGCGTAGAGGTTCCAGTACCAGCGCATCGTCGTGCGCTCGAGGTAGTAGCCGGACGCGTTCTCCTCGGCCGACCCGGTCTCCATCGCCGGGTCGAAGGCGGGGTAGATGACCACCTGGCCGGCGAGCCGATCCTTCTCGGCGGCCGCGGCCCATCCGGCGAGGAAACCGCCGGCGCTGTCGCCGGCGACGACGACCGGCTCCCCCGGGGCGGGCCCGTCGGCGTCGAACGACCAGTCGAGCACGGCCAGGACCTGGTCGAGCTGCACCGGATGCACGGCGTCCGGGGCGAGCGTGTAGCCGACCGAGACGACCGTCGCGCGGGCCCGGTTGGCGAGCGCGCGGCAGAGGGTGTCGTAGGTGTCGAGGGTGCCGGTGGCCCACCCGCCGCCGTGCGCGTAGACGACGACGCCGCGGGCGCCGGAGGGCCGGTAGATCCGGACGTCGACCCCTGCTCCGCTCCCGCCACCCACGACGGCGTCGGACACGTCGTCGACGGGCTCCCCCGGTCCGGCCATGCCGGACGCCGACGCCTCGTGCGCGGCGCGGGCCTGCTCGACCCCGACCTCGTGGGGCAGCGGTGCGCCCGCCTGTTTCGCGCGCTCGAGGAATGCGGCGGCTTCGGGATCCAGGGTGGCCATGCAACTCAGCCTAGGACCAGCGGTCGCCCTAGGACGCGAGCAGCCGGTCGCGCAGCGCGGTGGTGAGCGACCGGTAGCGACCGGTCGAGGTGTCGCGGTACCAGGCCGGCAGCTTCTTCGTCGAGCGGCCGAGGCCATCGGCGGGCAGCGGCCCCGGGATGGGCCGGTGCCAGTCGGTCAGCGGGATCTCGGCGACGACCCGCACGACGTCGGGCTGCTGCTCCTCGACGAGTGCCGACAGCACGCGTCCGACGTCCTCGACGGTCACGGTCATGCCGCGACGCAGGGAGACGGCGGCGACCACGAGCTGGTCGTCGCCCGCCTCGACGCCGTAGGTGACGACGAGGTCGACGGCGTCGAGCGCCGACAGCGCACGGACGATCGGCATCGTCGGCACCGCAACGCCACGACGACGGATGAGGGTGCCCACCGCGTCGATGAGCCAATGGTCGCCGTCGGCGTCCCGACTGAAAAGGGTGTCGGTGGAGAGCCACGCGTCGCGGCGGGCGAAGACGCTCCGGAGCGGCGGGGCGATGGTTTGCTGCGCCGCGTCGACCTTGGCCAGCAGAAGACCCGGCTTGCCGTCCCGGGCCGTCATCGCGAGGCCGTTGCTGGCGAGCACCAGCTGTCCGGTGGCGGTGTCGTAGCGGGCGACCCGCAGCTCGGCGGAGTCGGGTAGCGGCCGACCCTGGCAACCGGCCTTAACGCTGCGGACGTTGGCCAGCACGGCCTCGCCCTCGGTCGCGGCCCAGAACTCGAGGACACTCGCGCCGAACCGCTCCTCGGCGCGGCGCCACAGTCCCGGCGGCATGCCGGAGCCGACGAGGAGCCGGATCGCGTGGTGCCGTTCGAGGGTGTTCGGCGGTGCCTCGACGATGTCTCGGAGCTGCGCCCAGACGTAGGACACGACGGTGACGCCGTAGCGACGCACCTCTTCCCAGAACGTCTCGGTGTCGAGCGACGACGCGAGCGCGAGCCGCGCACCGCCCGCGACGGCCCCGCCGACACTGGTAAGCAGGCCGGCCGGGTGCGAGAGCGGGTTGATCGAGTAGACGGTGTCGTCGCGGCTGAGCGCGCCCGAGGTCGCGGTCCCGAAGGCCGAGAGCGCCCACCGGCTGTTGGTGATGCGGTTCGGACGTGGGTCGGAGACGTCCCCGGTGAACAGGACGAAGGCCAGGTCGCCGCCGCGGCCCATGTTCGGCTCGTACCAGCGCGGCAGCCGGACCTTGGTGATGTCGATGCGCTCGAGGTCGATGAGTCCGCCGGTCTCGCGCTCACGGCCACCCCCGCCGAACAGGTACACCGGCGTCCCGCTGACCCGGCGGACCTTCGGGGCGTTCTCCGCGTCGGTGACCACCCGGGAGACCTGCCCGAGCCGGAGCTGGCGGGCGATGTCACCGCCGGGCCGCAGCAGCACGGCGACGGCGCCCAGCCGGTTCAATGCGGCCACCAGGGCGAGGGCGGACGGTCGCGTCTCCATCAGCACGCCGACGTGCTCGCCCTGGTGCACGCCGAGCGACACCAGACCGCGGACGACGGCGTCGATCCGGCCCTTCACAGCTGCGTTGGTGTAGGCGCGGTCACCGAAGAGGAACAGCACGTCGTCGGGCGACTTCTGCGCCCGTTCGTCGAGCAGCAGCGCGAGGGAGAGCCGGGTCTCCCGGCGCGTCCGGCCCATCCGGGCGAGCCGCGGGAGCTGGATGACGGCTTCCTCGGCGATCGACCGAGTCGTGGTCACCGACTGGCGCGCGGCGTTGCCCACCGCGCGAAGGGTGCCGACCGCGGTGTCGACGGTGTACCCGAGGGCCGCCTGCGCGAGTTCGACCGACGTGCGGTCCGTGTTCGACGCCACCGGCACGAGTGCGCCGGCGGGGTCGATGTAGTGCACCTTGTCGGGCAGCTCGTCGATGTCGCCGCCGACCCAGTGGGTCCACACGCTGACGACCGGCCAGGTGCGCATGCCGGCGGTGCGGCCGACGACCAGCCCGAAGTGACCGGCGGGCAGCGACATCTCGTAGATGCGGGCGCGCGGCGCCGCCTGCCGGATCGCGCGCACGGCACCGGCCGGGGCGATGTCGTCCTGGTCGCCGACGAAGTAGAGGATCGGGACGTCGATGTCGGCGAGCGTCACGGTGTGGTCGCCGATGGTGAAGCCGCCGGCGAGCATGCGGTTGTGTACCAGGAACTGCCGCACGAACTCGGCCACCGCGGGCCCCGGCCAGGCGACCCAGCCCTGCCCCATGAGGAACCGTCGCTGGCCCTCGCGGGGCAGCAGCGCGTCACGGTCGTGCAGCTGGCGGAGGAAGTCGAAGCGCTGCTGCAGGACGTGCACCGGGTCGAGCATCGAGAAGGCGTTGCGGGTGACCCACGCCGGCACGGCGCGACCCGCGAGCACGTCGACGATCAACGTCGCGGTCGGGATGGCGATCGACTCGGGCAGGCCCAGGGGCAGCGCGCCGCGCAGGTCGACCGGACTGCCGAAAGTGACGATGCTGGCGATGCCCTCGCTGCGGCGGTAAGCAGCCGCCTGGTAGACGAACATGCCGCCCTGCGAGTAGCCGGCGAGCGTGACGTCTCGGCCGGTCACCGCTCGGATCTTGTCGATCGCGGCGCTGACGGCGAGGACGTGGTCGGCGAGCGTGCGTTCGGTGCCTCCGACCTCGCGCTCCGGCGAGCCGAAGTCGATGACCCACGGGTCGACGCCCGCCTCCTGCAGCACCCGGACGGCGCTCGACTGCGGCGAGACGTCGTAGACCTCGGCGGTGAGCATCAGCGGCGGCACGAGGAGCATCGGCGGCAGCTCGGACGACGGTCCGTCGTCCGGTGCGCTAGTTTCGTCGTCCGTGCTGTAGTGCCGCAGCCGGTACATCGGGTCGCGCGCGACGACGCGGTAAGGCGTGGGCTGTTCGCCGGTCTCGAGACCACCGAGCCGGGCGACCTCGACAGCGTTCTTCGCCGCCGCACCAATGGTGACGAACGGCCGGGTCACGAAGGACGGGACGAGTCGCACGGAGGGAGCCTACGGGCACCGCCGATCGGCTCTGACCGGGAATGCGGTCAGATGCTGCGACCGCCGGTCAGTGAGGCGTCCACACGTTCGGCGACCTGGCTCTCGACTTGCTCGGCCGGCAGTTCCGAACGCAGCATCCACGCCACCTGGTCGGCTAGCATCCTCCGGCTCAGCTGCCGCTCCACCTGCTCCATCGCGAGAAGCAGAGCGATGAGGACAGCGGGGAACACGAGCGCGATGAGCAGGAGCACAGCGGGCGGCCTCCGGAGGGGCGTCGATGGTTGGTCAGATGGAGCGGGACGTGTCGCACGTTAACGGCGCGAAGTGATCGACTTCCACCACCTGGCGTAAACATGAGGTCAATCATGGGAGGTCGCCTCGATGCTGCTGGTCTGCGGAGAAGCACTGATCGACCTCGTCGGACAAGCCGACGGCACCTATCTGGCCCGGCCCGGCGGCGGCCCGGCCAACACCGCTGTGACCCTCGGCCGGCTCGGCGTGTCGGTGGGGTTGGCGGCCCGGCTGAGCCGCGACGCGTTCGGTGAGCAGGTCCGTTCCCACCTCACGGCCAGCTCCGTCGACCTCGCGGCGAGCCGCGCCGTGGAGGAGCCGACGACGCTCGCCGTCGCCACCCTCGACGACGAGGGCGTGGCCCGATACAGCTTCTACTGGCAGGGCACGGCCGACTGGCGGTGGACCGCCGACGAGCTCCCCGACGTCGACGACGGCGTCCGGGCTGTCGTGGTCGGCTCGCTCGCGGTCGCGTTGCCTCCCGGCGGCGACGCCGTCGAGGCATGGGCGCGCGCGTGCGGCCGACCCGTCGTGCTGGATCCGAACGTCCGGCCCCAGCTGCTCGGCGACCGGGAGGCGTACCGGCAGCGCCTCGACCGCCTCGTCCGGACGTCCACCGTGGTCAAGGTCAGCGACGAGGACCTCGCCTGGACCCATCCCGGTGAGGATCCGATCGACGTCGTCCGGGGCTGGGGCCGTCCGTTGGCGATGGTCACGCGCGGCCCGCGCGGCGCCTTCGGCGTCCTCGACGGCGGCGACCCTGTGGAGGTCGCGGGGCGCGCAATCGAGGTGGTCGACACCGTCGGCGCGGGCGACTCGTTCACCGGTGGCCTGCTCTCCGTCCTCGATCTCGACGACCTCGCGGGGTCGCTGCAGCCGGCGCTGTCACGAGCCGTCGAGGTCAGTGCCATGACCTGTGGCCGCGCGGGCGCCGACCCGCCGTGGGCGCGCGAGCTCGCGTGAGGCGCAGCGCCCGGGGCTAGCGTGACCGGCATGAGTTATCCGGACGAAGTGGCCGAAGCCGTCCGGGCGCAGCTGGTCGGGGCCCGCGCCGACCTCGAGCATCTGGTCCGCATCCCGTCGATCTCCGCCGCCGCCGCGCACGCCGACGACGTACAGGCGGCCGCAGAGCAGGTGCGGAGCTGGGCCGGACAGGCAGGCGCCGCCGACACCCGGCTCGTGGACGCCGGCGGCGCCCCGGCCGTCGTTGCACGCTGGCCCGCGCCCGCCGGTGCCCCGACGGTGCTGCTCTACGCGCACCTCGACGTGCAACCGACCGGCGGGGACGAGAACTGGACGACGCCGCCCTTCGTCCCGAGCGAGCGGTGCGGACGCCTGTACGGCCGCGGAGCCGCCGACGACAAGGCCGGGGTGCTGCTGCACCTGGCGGTGATCCGCGCCTTCGGCGGTCGGCCGCCGGTCGGGGTGACGCTGTTCGTCGAGGGCGAGGAGGAGATCGGCTCGCCGACGCTTCCCGCGCTGCTCGCCGCCAACGTCGACCTGCTCCGCTCCGACGTCATCGTCATCGCCGACTCGGCCAACGCCGCCGTCGACGTCCCGTCCTTCACGACCAGCCTCCGCGGCCTGGTCGACCTGTCCGTCGAGGTTCGGATGCTCGCGCAGCCGGTGCACTCCGGCATGTTCGGCGGCGCGGTGCCCGACGCCCTTACCGGGCTGTGCCGCCTGCTCGCATCGCTGCACGACGAGGCGGGTGACGTCGCGGTCCCGGGGCTGGTCCGGGAGACGTCGGCCGCTCCCGACGTCGACCCCGCCGTGCTCGCCGGCGACGCCGGGATGTGCCCCGGCGTCGAGCTGATCGGCACCGGCACGATCCCGGAGCGGCTCTGGATGCGGCCGGCGGTGAGCGTGCTCGGCATCGACGCCCCCGCGGTCGCGGACGCGTCGAACGTCCTGCTGCCCAGGGCCCGGGCGAAGGTGAGCCTGCGCCTCGCCCCCGGCGACGACGCCGCGGCCGCGACGGTCGCCATCACCGACCACCTGAAGGCGCACGCCCCCTGGGGTGCCGAGGTCGTCGTCGAGGCCGGCGCGGCGGGTGACCCGTACTCGCTCTCGGCGACGGGGGACGTCTACGACGTGGCGCGTCGGGCCTACGCCGACGCCTTCGGGGCCGAGGTCGTGGAGACGGGGATCGGCGGTTCCATCCCGTTCATCGCCGAGTTCGCCCGCACCTACCCGGGTGCGACGGTCATGGTCACCGGCGTCGGCGACCCGGCGTCGCGATGGCACGGGATCGACGAGAGCCTCGACCTCGGGATGTGGGAGAAGGCGACGTTCGCCGAAGCACTGTTCTTGCAGCAGTTGGGTCTGCGGCAGTTGGGCCAGCAAGAGTCTGCTGCGCGGTGACCGGGCACGAGGCCCTCGTCGGTCGACTCCGGGGCGCCGGATGCGTGTTCGCCGAGGACGAGGCCGAGCTCCTGCTCGACCACGCGAGCGGGGACGCCCTCGAGGAGCTGGTGGTTCGGCGCATCGCGGGTGAACCGCTCGAGCACCTGCTGGGCTGGGTCGAGTTCGACGGCCTGCGGATGGCCGTCGAACCCGGCGTCTTCGTCCCCCGTCGCCGCACCGAGCTGATGGTCGGCGAGGCGGTCCGGCTGGTCACGGAGCACCCGGACCCGGTTGTGGTCGACCTGTGCTGCGGTTGCGGCGCCGTCGGCGTCGCGGTGGCGCACCGGCTCGGCCGCGGCACGCTCGTCGCCGCCGACATCGACCCCGCCGCGGTGCACTGCGCCGCCCGCAACGTCGCTCTCGTGAACGGTCGCGCGCTGCTCGGGGACCTGTTCGCCGCGCTGCCACCCGAGCTCCGCGGAACCATCGACGTCCTGACCGCGAACGTGCCCTACGTCCCCACCGATGCCGTCGCGCTGATGCCGCCGGAGGCGCGCGACCACGAACCGCGGGCGGCGCTCGACGGCGGTCACGACGGGCTGCAGGTACTGGCGCGGGTCGCGGTCGCCGCTGCCGGATGGCTGGCTCCCGGCGGCTCGCTGCTCGTCGAGACGAGCGAGGCGCAGGTGCCCGACGCGCTGCGGTTGCTGATCGGCGGCGGGTTGACCCCCCGCGTCGCCGCCGACGACGAAGTCGGGGCCACCGTGATGGTGGGAACCGCCGAAACTCGGACAGAGATGCCGCCATGAAGTTCCCCCGACGAGGCGGCCGCCGCGCCTCCCCCGCACCTATGCCGACCCCCACGATGCCGCCGGGCAACGCCGCGACGGGCACGACGCCCGAATCGGCACCGCAGGTCCCGGACGCGTCTCCCGGCTGGGACGCCATCGACGCCGCCCTCGCACCGCACTACGGCAGCGAACCGGCGCGGCACGTCGCCTTCACCCCGCCTGCGGCGTTCAGCGCGAACCTGCAGGGCTGCTCCGCCTACGCGGCCGACGGCCACTGGTTCTACGTCACCTACGGCCTGAGCGAGCTGTTCGAGACCGAGCCGCCCGCCGAGCCCGGCCCGTCCGGCCACGGGTTCGAGCTCACCATGCGTGTGCCCCGCGTCGACGGTTCGACGCCGCCGGACTGGCCCTACGCGATGCTCAACGAGCTCGGCAAGCAGGTCCGCGGCAAGGGCGTGGCGATCGCCCCGGGGGATCGCGTCGACCTCCGCGGCGCCGTCACCGGCCATCCGCAGACCGACGGGCCACCTTCTGCCCTCACGGTCTTCGCTTTCCGGAACGACCCGGTCCTCGGCGCCATCGAGACGCCGCAGGGGTCGGTGCGGTTCGTCCAGGTGGTCGGGGTCACCGCGGCGGAGAAGGATCAGATGATCGCCTCCGGCACCGACGTCGTGCTGACGCAGCTCGCATGGAGCGACCCGTTGCTCGTGCTCGACCCGGCTCGGGGCTCCTAGGCAGAGGGCGAGCCGCGCGACCATCTCGCGACGGCTGTTCACCCCGAGCTTCGCGAAGACGGACTTCAGGTGGTCCTGCACCGTGTGCGGCGAGAGGCACAGCGACGCGGCGATCGATGCCGTGTTCGCCCCCTGCAGCACGAGGGCCGCCACGTCCTGCTCCCGTGTGGTCAGGCCGCGCGCTGCGAGGACGAGACGTCCGAGCTCCGCTGGTGGGGCGTCGTCTATGGTGACGACGACACGGTCGTCGTCGCGGGCACTCGCCGGCGGTGGGCCGTCGAGCGGTGCCGCGCGCAGTGCGAGCCAGCGTCCGGACCTTCCCCGCACGAGGGTGGCGGCGTGCGTTCGCTGCGACCGGGCCTGGGCGGCGACGGAGAGCACCGTTGCGGGCAACGAGCCGGCGACCTCACGGCCGCCGAGTTCGTCGATCTCGGAACGCGCGGCCGCGGTGAGCTCGGTGTCCTCGTCCCTGCCGTTCAGGACGAGGACGGCCGGGCCGCGGCCGCCCGGCAGGCTGGTCGGGTCCACCACGAAGAGGGTCCGCTGGATCGCGCGGGCGACCGTCGCGCTGGTCGCACCCAGCGCGAGCCCGTCCTCCGCACGGAAGGGGGAGTCACCCGGCCCCCGATAGAGCGCCAGCGCTCCCCAAGCGGCGTCCCGCGTGCGGAACACGACCCGAAGTTCGTCGGTGAAGCCGAAGCGCGGTACGAGGAAGGTGCGGAAGCGCCGGCAGGTGTCCTGTCGGCCCTGCGTGTCCTGTGACAGGACGCCGACGGGGAGATCACGCTCGGCCAGCGACGCGAAGAGGTTGATGTCGGGCGCGCCGTACTCGGCTCGCGCGAACTCCTCGTCGCCGACGGGCAACGGGTGCGACTTGTGCGCCCAGGTGATCAGGCCGGTGCCGGGGTCGAGGGTTGCGAAGCACCCGAAGACGAAGCCGACGTCCTGCGCGACGGTCGTGCAGACCGCCGTTGCGAGCTGCGTCATCGAGGCGCAGGCGCGGGTCGCGTCGTCGAGGCGCTCGGCGAGGGGACGGACCGTGACGGAAGGCACGCAACTCATCATCGTCGGCGTCGAGGCATCGCACGAGAGTTCGGGGGACATTCCCCAGCTTTCTGGGATGGGTTGGAGCAGCCGAACGCTCGACGCTGAGTCCATGCCGAATCACACGAGCACCCATGACCACACCACCCGCTGCTGGTGGGACCACGAACGCGCTTCCTGGGACTGCCCCGCCGGTCTCGACGAACCACCGCTGGTCGACGTGCGCGACATGATCGTGGTGCACGGCGCTCTGCTCCGCGAGTTCCGCCTCCTCGCCGCAGCGATCGCGGCACTGCCGACCGACGCAACCCGCCGGAGGAAGGCCGCGCTGGACCACCTCGACCACGTGTGCGGCCTGCTGCACCATCACCACGAGGGTGAGGACGCGTTGCTCTGGCCTCTGCTCCGCGACCGGGTAGGCAGCGCGGGGAGATCCGCGATCGACGAGGCCGAGGCGCAGCACGCGCACATCGACGCGTGCCTGCAGGCCGTCGTGGCGGGGCGTAAGTCCTGGGCGGACGACCCGGCTGCGGCGCGGCGGGACGCGCTGGCCTCCGACCTGAACACCCTGCACGCCGTGCTCGCCGACCACCTCGAGTTCGAGGAGCGACGCCTGCTCCCGCTCGCTGCGGCGACGTTCAGCGAGCCAGAGTGGCACGCCATCGGTGAAGCCGCGGTCGCCGCGACGCCGAAGCCGGTGCTGCCGCTGACGTTCGGCATGTTCGCCTACGAGGGAGACCCGACCGTGCTGCGCGACATGCTCCGGTCGGCGCCCCTGGTGCCACGGTTGCTTCTCCCGCATCTCGCCCCCCGCGTCTACGCCCGGCGGGCCACGCGGGTCTACGGGACGGCGCGGCCCTGAGCGCGGCCCGGTGGTCAGAAGCCGCCGCTCGCGCCGCCGCCACCGCCCACGGCGCCGCCCCCGCCCCCACCGCCGCCTCCGTCGACGAAACCGCCCGCAGCCCAGCCGCCGTCGCGACCGGCTCGGCCGCCGCCCAACGTCGAATCCCCACGGATGCCGCGGATCGCAACGACGAAGACCCCGACGACCAGGGCTCCGAACACGCCGAGCACGACGGCGAGCACGGCGGGGTTGGTCGACTGGTGCCCCGCGTCGGCTGCCATCGCCCGCCCGCCCCCGAAATGCGCCGCGACACCGTCCTGGCGTGCCTCGAGCGCGGTGTCGCCGAGCTTCTGCCGCATCTCGCGCTCACCGGCGACAACCCCACCCGCATAGTCGTCCCGGTGGAGTATCGGGGTGATGTCGTTGACGACCGTCACCGCCACCTCGTCGGTGAGTCCGGCATTGCGGAGACCCTGCCCGACCTGGACGCGCACCTTCCGCTCCTTGAGCGCGATGAGCAGCAGGCCACCGTCGTCCACCCCGGCGCGGCCGATCCCCCAGGCGTCGAACAGGTCGCGGGAGTAGGTCTGGACGTCGCGGCCGTCGAGCGTCGGCACCGTGACGACGGCCAGCTCGTGCGCCGTCCGCGCCTCGTAGGCGGCGAGCTCCCCGGCGATCTGCGTGACCGCTGCGGCCGGTATCACGTGCGCGTCGTCGAGCACGAAGGCGGGTGGTCCCACTGTCGGGGCGACGGCCTCCGCAGCGCCCAGCGGCACGACCAGCCAGATGGCGACGAGGACCGCGAGCAACCGGAAGCCCAGTCGAATCATGGAAGCCCCTTTCTCCATTGCGGAGACAAAGCATCGCATGACATCAGGGGGACCTCGGAAATGATTCTCCGCGCCGAGACGCAAAGGCATTCCTCGTTATGCCGGTGACCGACTGAGTCAGCGGGCCGCTGCGACTCCGGCGTCGACTGCATCCGCGACATCGGCGGCGTCGAGCAGGGCGAGCAGCGCTCCGGGAGCCAGCGGTCGCGCGAAGTGGTAGCCCTGGCCCTGCCGACAGGCCCTAGATCATCATGATCGCCCACTCCGTCCGTCCGGAGGCAGGTTCGCGATGCCGGACGAGGCGACGACCGAGAACTCGTCGGTGGTGCGGGTCGTCCCTGCGGCATCGGTGACCGCGTGGCCGACGCTGAGCGTGCCCGGGTAGGACTTGATCAGGTCCTGCCGACTCAGTTCGGGGCCCAACGGCTTGCCGTTGCGGAAGGCCGGCTCCGTCATTGTGAACAGCGGGTCGAGCCACGTCAGCCGCTCCTGGAACTCGGCGCGCGCGTTGTCGGACTGCCGGAGGAACTCGTGAAGCGCCTGGTCCCGGATGCTGGAACGCCACGCCTGTGACCCGACGACCCCGGCCCCGGTGCTGACGAGCACCAGCAGGATCGCCAGCGACGAAAAAAAAAAAAAAAAAAAAAAAAAAAAAAAAAAAAAAAAAAAAAAAAAAAAAAAAGAGATAGGGAATATGTGGGCACCAACACGATGACATCGTTTGATGTCACATGCATTCTAGGTACACAACGTAGTGCGACACCATGTCGCGAACTCGTCCTTCTCCGTGAGGTTCCACCATGACCCACACCGCCGAGGCACCGGCCGCTCCTGCAGCCGCCGCCGGCGCCCGTCTGCGCGACTGGGCCGCACGGCTCACCACGCCGCTGCTGCCCGACGACTACCTGCAGCTCGTGAACCCGTTGTGGTCCACCCGCGAGCTCCGTGGCCGCGTCGAACGCGTCGTCCGGCAGACCGACGACGCCGCCACCCTCGTCCTGCGCCCCGGCTGGGGTTGGACCTTCGACCACCAGCCCGGCCAGTACCTGGGCATCGGCGTCCAGGTCGAGGGACGCTGGCACTGGCGCTCCTATTCACTGACCTCGCCCGCCACCGGCTCCGGCGACCTGTTGGAGATCACCGTCAAGGCGATGCCGGACGGCTTCATCTCCTCCCACCTCGTCGACGGACTCTCGGCGGGCACCGTCGTGCGCCTCGCCGCTCCGCAGGGGGACTTCGTCCTGCCGGACCCGGCACCGCCCGCGGTGCTGTTCCTCGCCGCCGGAAGCGGAGTCACCCCGATCCTGTCGATGCTGCGCACCCTGGATCGCCGTGCTGCTGCGCAGGACGGCGCGCTGCCCGACATCGTGCTCGTGCAGTCGGCGCCGGACGCCGAACACATGCTCTTCCGCGACGAGCTGCGGGCGCTCGCCGAGCGACACCCGTCGATCCGCCTCATCGAGCGCTTCACCGCCGAGCAGGGTCGGTTGTCGCTGGACGACGGTCGCGAGCTCGACGGGGTCTGCCCCGACTGGCGCGACCGTGCCGTCTGGGCCTGTGGCCCGGAGGCGATGCTCGACGCCGCGTCAGCGCTGTGGGAACGCGAGGGGCTCGACGAGAAGCTCCACCTCGAGCGGTTCTCGGCCACGCTCACCGGTGGCGGAGAGGCCGGCGACGTGACGTTCGCGAAGAGCGGTACGACCGTCTCGGTCGACGGGGCCACCACGCTGCTCGAGGCCGGTGAGCAGGCCGGCAACGTCATGCCCGCCGGCTGCCGGATGGGCATCTGCCACACCTGCATGGTGCCGTTGGTCTCCGGCACCGTCCGCGACCTGCGCACCGGCAACGAGCAGACGAGCTCCGGCAAGACGGCCAGCGACGTCCGCGTGCAGACCTGCGTCAGTGCCGCGGTCGGCGACTGCGTGCTCGACGTCTGACCCACCGCCCGACCCACCCCCCACACGACTTCAGAAGGAGACCTCCCATGGCCATCAGCGATGTCCAGGAGTACGCCCACCTGACCGACGCCGACGTCGACGCCCTCGGCGCCGCGTTCGACGAGATCCGCCACGACATCGAAGCCAAGCGCGGGCAGGAGGACGCCGACTACATCCGCAAGATGATCAAGATTCAGCGTGGCCTCGCCATCGCCGGCCGCGCGACGCTGTTCGCGAGCCTCTTCCCGCCGGCGTGGCTCGCCGGTACCGGCATGCTCGCCGTCTCCAAGATCCTCGAGAACATGGAGATCGGCCACAACGTCATGCACGGCCAGTTCGACTGGATGAACGACCCGGAGATCCACTCGAGCAACTGGGAGTGGGACACCGTCCAGCCCGCCGAGCAGTGGAAGCACTCGCACAACTACCTCCACCACACGTTCACCAACGTGATCGGCAAGGACAAGGACGTCGGCTACGAGATCCTGCGGATGGCGAAGGAGCAGCCGTGGAACCCGGCAACCCTCGGGCAGCCGGTCTACAACTTCCTGCTCGCCGTGCTCTTCCAGTGGGGTGTCGCCCTGCACGACCTCGACATCGAGGGCGTCTGGCACCGGGATCTCGATCCCCAGGAGATGAAGAGCAAGCTCAAGCAGACCTGGCGCAAGGTCCGCAAGCAGGTCGTCAAGGACTACGTCCTGTTCCCGGCACTGACCGGGCCGGCCTTCGTGACGACGCTGACCGCCAACGCCACGGCGAACCTGATCCGCAACGTCTGGTCCTACATGATCATCTTCTGTGGTCACTTCCCGGACGGGGCGCTGCACTTCACCGAGGCGGAGCTCGACGACGAGACGCAGGCCAAGTGGTACCTGCGGCAGATCCACGGCTCGGCCAACTTCACCGGGAGCCGCCTGCTCCACGTGATGGCGGGCAGCCTCGGCTACCAGATCGAGCACCACCTGTTCCCGGACCTGCCGTGCAACCGCTACCCCGAGATCGCCGAACGGGTGCAGGCACTGTGCGAGCAGTACGGCCTGCCCTACACCACCGGTCCGCTCTACAAGCAGTACGGCCAGGTGTTCCGGACGATCATGCGGCTCTCGCTGCCGAACACGATGACGGGGCTGCCCCCGGCCGGGCCGAAGGTCCGCTTCACCCCGCCGGAGCCGGGCGCGCGACCCGCCGTCGCGGCCGCCGCCTGAGGCGTCAGAATCGGACGATGAGCGAGATCGCCGAGACGGCCGAGAGCGCCGACGCCGAGCCCGAGGCCGGTTCGGAGCGGATGCAGCGGCTGCGGGGGCGGGCCATCGCGTTCGCCGCCGCAGCCCGGCGGGCCGACGGCAACCCGAAGCTCACCCGGGCCGTCCGCCGGATCCGCGCCGCACTGCCCGGCGACGAGCACTTCGGAGACCCGCTCTCCCTGGGCGGGGTCCGCTCCACGGACCTCGCCGGCCGTGCGGTCGTCGAACTCACCGGCGACCGGCCCGGCGTGCTCCGGGAGATAGGCCTCGGCGGACTGCAGCTGTTCCAGTCCGTACTCGAACGCACCGGCGTCGGCAGTGCTCCGCACGAGACGACGCTGGTGTTCACCGACCTCGTCGACTTCTCCCGGTGGGCCCTGAAGGCCGGAGACGACGAGGTCCTCCGCGTCCTGCGCGAGGTCGCCGAGGCGTGGGAGAAACCGGTCGCCGACCACGGCGGAACCGTCGTCAAGCGGCTCGGCGACGGGCTGATGGCCGCGTTCGCGAACCCCGACGACGCGCTCGACGCCGTCGTGAGCGGCCGGGAGCGCCTCGGCGCGGTCACCGTCGACGGCTGGAACCCGCGGATGCGGGCGGGCCTCCACATCGGCCGCCCCCGTCGCGTCGGGGGCGACTACCTCGGGGTCGCGGTGAACACCGCGGCCCGACTCGGCGACCGGGCCAAGGCCGACGAGATCCTGGTCAGCGGCGAGCTGCTCGCGCAGCTCGAACGCCGGAACGTCACCGCCAAGCGCAAGCGCTTCCTGTCCTCGCTCAAGGGCGCGCCCGACGACCTGACGATCTACTCGGTCACCGTCGACGCCTGACCGGCGTCGGGACCGTCGACGTTGACCGTCGGAACGCCACGGCCGGCGCGGGCGATGATGGCTGTCGAGGTGGCGTCGGTCGGGTTGGACTCGCGGTGCACGGTGTGCGCGGGCACGTGGAGGAACGAGCCGGCGCCGGCGTCGACCTGCTCGCTCCCGCCCGGCCCGAACTCGAGCCGCAGCGCACCCTCGACGACGTAGAGGCTCGTCTCGTGCTCCCCGTGATGATGCCAGCCGGACGCGGAACCGGGTTCGGTGTGGACGAGGCCCGCCCACAGGCCCGGCACCTCGAACGCGCGCTGCCGTCGCATCCCGGGGGTCGGGTCGGCCTCGGTGAGCTCGTCGGGGCCGATGGCGCGCACTGGTTCGGTCACGTGTCGACCATCCCACGTCTTGGGTCACGGCTGAAGCGGGCGAGGGGGTGCCTTGGTTTATCCAGCGGCGTAGGCTGCCGCGATGGAATCGGTGGCACGTCACAACATCGTCGAAAGCGGCGATCCGACGGCGCGACCGATCGTTTTCGCCCACGGCTTCGGCTGTGACCAGCACATGTGGCGCTACGTCGCTCCGCAGTTCTCCGACCACCGTGTGATCCTCTTCGACCACGTCGGAGCCGGCCGCTCCGACCTGGACGCCTATGACCCGGTCCGGTACGGCTCGTTGGAGGGTTACGCACAGGACGTCGTCGACATCTGCCACGAGCTCGACCTTCGCGACGCCGTGTTCGTCGGGCACTCCGTATCAGCGATGATCGGCGTGCTCGCCGCCGAGCAGGCACCCGACCGCATCTCCACCCTCGTTCTCGTCTCGCCCTCCCCCCGCTACATCGACGAGGGGAACTACCGAGGGGGCTTCAGCGAGCAGGACATCGACGATCTGCTCGAGTCCTTGGAGAGCAACTACTTGGGCTGGTCCAGCGCCATGGCTCCGGTGATCATGGGCCGACCCGACCGTCCCGAGCTGGCCGGCGAGCTCGAGGCCAGCTTCTGCCGGACCGATCCCGCCATCGCCCGGCGCTTCGCGGCCGTCACGTTCCGATCGGACAACCGCGCCGACCTGCCCCGCGTGCAGCAGCCCACGCTGGTCCTGCAGTGCTCGAACGACGCAATCGCCCCCGTCGGCGTGGGCCAGTACGTCAGTGAGCAGATCCCGCACGCCACGCTGACGATGTTGGACGCGACCGGACACTGCCCCAATCTCTCGGCTCCGGACGAGACCGCCGCCGCCATCCATCGCTTCCTCGAAGGGCCGGTGCCGGCCCAACGATGAGTGAGGCCGACCGCACCGCCGTCGACTCCTTGCTCGAAGCCCTGGTGAACGACGACGACTACCTCTACGACCGAGCACCCTGCGGCTACCTGTCGACCGACACCTACGGCACGATCCTCCGGGTTAATCAGACGCTGTGCACACTGACCGGGTTCGACCACGACGAGCTCGTCGGCCGGAAGCGCTTCGCGGACCTGCTCTCGGGTGGTGGCCGGATCTACCACGAGACGCACTACATGCCCATGTTGCAGATGCACGGTGAGGTGCGGGAGATCGCGCTCGAACTCGTGTGCAAGGACGGACGGCGACTACCGGTACTGCTCAACTCGGTGCTCGAGGCCCCCGCCGCCGGCCGTCCGGGCTTGATTCGCACCGCCGTGTTCGATGCGACCCACCGTCGCGAATACGAGCACGAGTTGCTGCTGGCGAAGCGACGGGCTGAGGCCGCGGAGCTGCGCGCCACGGCCCTCGCCCGCACGCTGCAGAGCACCCTCATCCCACCGTCGCCCCCCGCCATCCCCGGGCTCGAGCTCGCGGCGGACTACCGCCCGGCCGGCGACGGGACCGAGGTCGGCGGCGACTTCTACGACGTCTTCCAGCTCGGTTCGGACGACTGGGTGGTGGTGATCGGCGACGTCTGCGGCAAGGGCATCGACGCAGCGGTGGTCACCTCGCTCGTCCGCTACACGCTCCGTGCCGCGGTCGTGGAGCATCCGCGGCCGGCCGACGCGTTACGCCTGCTCAACAGGACCATGCTGTTGGAGAGGGTCGAGCGCTTCTGCACCGTCGCCCTGTTGCGGCTACGCCGGAGCAACGACCGCTGGACGTTCGAGATCTCCTCGGGTGGCCATCCCCTGCCGCGCCTGCGGGCCGCGGACGGGACGACGAGCACCGTGGGGCGGGCCGGCTCGCTGATCGGCGTACTGGAAGACCCGGACCTGTACGACGTCGAGATCACCCTCGGCGCCGGCGACATGCTGCTTCTCCACACCGACGGCGTGCCGGACGGTCGGCGCGGCACCACGTTCTTCGGCGAGGAACGCATCGAGCGCATCCTCCGCGAGGAGCACGGGTCGGCCCATTCGCTGGTTGACGCGCTGCTGGGCGAGGTCCTCGCGTTCCAGGGCGGGTCCACACGGGACGACATCGCCATCGTCGTCATCGAGGTCTGCTAGGACCGGCGTCAGCTACTGCGCCCGAACCGCCGCGGCGACCGTCTCGTCGCCGAAGCGCTCGACGCCGTCCGCCGCGCGCCCCCATACCGCGAGGAACAGCGGTCCGGCGGGACCGCGGAGGGCGGCGTCGGCCTTCTCGTGCACGTGTCGGACCGTCATCGCCCCCTGCGGCTCGAACGCGATCGTCCACTCGGCGCGGGCCGACGGCGGCGCATCGGTCGCGTGCAGGTGCGCCGTCCCCGTGACGTCCTCCTTCGTGCGGCCCCGTCGGGCCGGCAGGAAGACCGACAGTGCCTCGTCGACGCCGTCGCAGGCGAGCTCGGGGTCGAACGACCCCGGCGCACCGACTGCTGACTGCGCGTCCCAGCGGTGGATCGCCGTCTCCATCGCCATCCGCCGCGGCCAGAACGCGGCCGTGTTCTCGGCGCTGCGGGCCCAGTTCCAGGACGGTGCCGCGGGGTCGACCTCGGCGAGGACCACCAGCAGCTCGGCGAGCGCGTCCGCGGTCAGGGCCGCGGCGTCGGACGCCGGGATCTCGGTGGTGTCCCGCTCGGCCCGTTCGGCGCTTCCTGCCTGCTTCGCCACGTAGCGGTAGATGCCGCACACGTGGATCAGCAGGTCGGTGGTCGTCCAACCCGGGCAGCTCGGCACGGCGGCGTCGGGGACGTGCGCGGCAGCGGAGATGAGGGCGTCGCCTTCGCGGCGCAGCGCGTCGAGGTAGTCCATCCGCACAGTCTGTGTCATGCGCCGGAGTGGGCCGTCCGAGCCCGCCGCCACCTAGTCTGGGGAGCGTGACACTCCTGCCCGAACCGGGCGCGAACGCCGCCACCCAGCTCGCCGCCGAGCTGCGCCGGCGCACCGGCGCGGAGGTCGACGTCACCAACCGGCGGCGCGCGGAGTACTCGACCGACGCCTCCAACTACCGCGTGGTCCCGCAGGCCGTCGTCTTCCCGCGGAACACCGACGACATCGAGGCCACGCTGGCCGTCTGCCGCGAGCAGGGCGTGCCACTGACCATGCGCGGTGGCGGCACGTCGTGCGCCGGCAACGCCGTCGGCCCGGGCGTCGTGCTCGACACGACACGGCACCTCGACAAGGTCGTGGAGCTCGACCCCGATGCCCGCACCGCGGTGGTGCAGCCCGGCACCATCGCCGACACGGTCACGGCCGCCGGCGCCGCACACGGCCTCCGCTTCGGGCCGGACCCGTCGACGCACGCCCGCTGCACGATCGGCGGGATGATCGGCAACAACTCCTGCGGTGCGCACACCCTGGCCTACGGCCGGACCGACGCCAACATCGCGGCGCTCGACGTCCTCACCGGTGACGGCCGCCGGATGACGCTCGACGCGAACGGCGGCACCCCGCTGCGTGCCCTCGGCTTCCCGGAACTCGAGGCTCTGGTCCGCACGCACCTCGGCACCATCCGCACCGAGCTCGGCCGCTTCAGCCGCCAGGTCTCCGGCTACGCACTCGAGCACCTGCTGCCCGAGAACGGCGGCAACGTCGCCCGCGCGCTGGTCGGCAGCGAGGGCACCGCCGCGATCGTGCTGGGCGCGACCGTGAAGCTCGTCGAATCCGCACCGGCCACGGCGCTGGCCGTGCTCGGCTACCCCGACATGGCGTCCGCGGCCGAGGCGGTGCCGCGGCTGCTCACCCACCACCCGCTCGCGCTCGAGGGCGTCGACGCCAAGCTCGTCGCCGCCGTCCGCCGGAAGAAGGGCGCGTCGGCCGTACCGGACCTGCCCCGCGGGGGCGGCTGGCTCATGGTCGAGATGGGCGGCGCCACTCCCGATGAGGCCAAGGCCGCCGCCGACCGGCTCGTGGCCGACGCGGCCGACGGCACCGTCGACGCAATGGCCGTACCGCCCGGCCCGCAGGCGCGCTCGCTCTGGCGCATCCGCGAGGACGGCGCCGGGCTCGCCGGCCGCACCCCCGACAACCAGCCGGCGTGGCCGGGTTGGGAAGACACGGCGGTGCCGCCGGAGCGACTCGGCGCCTACCTGCGCGAGTTCGAGACGCTCGTGGCCGAGCACCGGATGGACGGCTTCGCCTACGGGCACTTCGGCGACGGCTGCATCCACGTCCGCCTGGACTTCCCGCTCGCCGAGAGCCCGCAGCGCTTCCGGAGCTTCCTCGTCGAGGCGGCGCAGCTCGTCGCCTCGCACGGCGGATCGCTCTCCGGCGAGCACGGCGACGGGCGCGGCCGCAGCGAGCTGCTGCAGTACATGTACTCCCCCGACGCGCTCGCCGCGTTCGCCGGCTTCAAGCACGCCTTCGACCCCGACGACATCCTCAACCCCGGCGTCCTCGTCGAGCCCGACCCGGTGGACGCCCACCTGCGGCTGCCGCAGGCGGCGCCGATCCGACGGGAGCTCGCTTTCGCCTACCCGCACGACCGCGGGGACCTGACGCAGGCGGTGCACCGCTGCGTCGGCGTCGGCAAGTGCCGGGCCGACACCACGGGCAGCGGCGCCTTCATGTGCCCGAGCTACCTGGCCACCCGCGACGAGAAGGACTCCACCCGGGGTCGGGCCCGGGTACTGCAGGAGATGGCCAACGGCTCGGCGGACTCCCCCGTGCGCGGCGGGTTCGCCTCCCCCGAGGTGCACGAATCGCTCGACCTCTGCCTGTCCTGCAAGGCCTGCGCCTCCGACTGCCCCGCCGGCGTCGACATGGCGACCTACAAAGCCGAGGTGCTGCACCAGACCTACAAGGGCAAGGTGCGCCCCGCCTCGCACTACAGCCTCGGCTGGCTGCCCCGCTGGGCCCGGTTGGCGTCCCTCGCGCCGGGCTTGGCGAACATCGCCACGCGGCACGCCCCCGGCTTCGCCAAGCGGCTCGGGGGTGTCGACGAGCGTCGCAGCGTGCCGGAGTTCGCGACGCAGACGTTCCGGCAATGGTTCGCCGCCCACCGTCGCCCGGACACCGGCGACCCGGTGATGCTGTGGGTCGACACCTTCACCGACTACTTCACCCCGGACGTCGGCAAGGCCGCGGTGGCCGTCCTCGAGGACGCCGGCTTCGCGGTACAGCTGCCGAAGCCAGGCGTCTGCTGCGGCCTCACCTGGATCAGCACGGGCCAGCTCGACGCCGCCAAACGCAAGCTCCGCGCATCGGTCGCCGCACTGAACGACGCCGTCGAACTCGACATGCCGATCGTCGGGCTGGAGCCGAGCTGCACCGCGGTGTTCCGCTCCGACGCCGTCGAGCTGCTGCCCGACGACGCCCGCGCGGCCAAGGTCGCCGCGGCGACGAGGACACTCGCCGAGCTGCTGGCCGAGCGCGGCTGGACGGCGCCGTCGCTGGACGGGACGACGGTGATCGCGCAGCCGCACTGCCACCAGCACGCCGTCATGGGCTTCGGCCCGGACGAGAAGCTGCTCGCCGACGCGGGCGCCGACGTCTCGACCGTCTCCGGCTGCTGCGGGCTGGCGGGCAACTTCGGGGTCGAGGTCGGGCACTACGACGTCTCGGTCAAGGTCGCCGAGCACAGTCTGCTGCCCGCTGTCCGGGAGGCAGCCGCCACCACCGAGGTGCTCGCCGACGGCTTCTCCTGCCGCACGCAGCTCGACGGGCTCGCTCCCCGGTCCGGCCGGCACCTCGCCGAGCTGCTCGCCGAACGGCTGACCGACCGTGGGCGCGACCGGGTGGTGCCACAGCCGCCGACGCGGTAGGAAGGCGCCGTGTACCGGGAGCGGACGACGCGGGTGCCGCTCACCGTGCTCTGGCAGCGGCGGACTGCCGACCGGGCCACGCCCGGGTGGTTGCGCATCCTGCCCGACGGCTGCCTCGACCTGATCTATGACGGCGCGACACTCACCGTCGCGGGACCCGACCCGGTTGCGCGCTGGCACACCGATACCGCCGGGCAGCGGTACGCGGCGCTCCGGCTCGCCGGCGGTACCGGACCGGCGCTGCTCGGCGTGCCGGCTGACGAGCTGGTGGGGCGCTCCGTGCCGCTCGAGGACCTCTGGCCCGCCGCCGCCGCGCGTCGCCTCAGCGAGGCGGTGGCCGCCGACCCGGCCTCGGCGTTGTGCCGATGGCTCGAGGGCAGCGACGCCGTCCGCGACCTCGACCCCGTCGGCCCCCGGCTGCTCACGCTGGCCCGGCAGCAGACGCCGGTGGCGCGTATGGCCGACCTGCTGGGGTTCAGCGCGCGTCAGCTCCAGCGGCGCTCCCTGGCCGCCTTCGGATACGGGCCACGCCGACTGTCCCGGGTCGTGCGGTTGCAGGGCGCGCTCGACGGGGTACGCACCGGCATCCCGCTCGCCGAGGTCGCCGCGGGCTCCGGCTACGCCGATCAGGCCCACCTCTCCCGGGACATCCGCGAGCTCACCGGCGAGACCCCGCGTCGTCTCGCCCGCGAGCTCACGTCGGCGTGAGCGGGGCGAACAGGTCCACGGGGTTGCCGTCCGGGTCGTGGACCACCGCGTAGCGCATGCCCCAGAAGGCATCCCACGGCGGGAGGTGCCCGTGGTAACCGGCGCCGGTGATTTCGGCGAAGGCCGCGTCGACGTCGGCCGGGCCGTCGCAGGAAAAGGCGAGCGCAGCGCGGTGGCCGCCGGTCGGCGGCGTCCAGCCCGGGTCGAAGGACCGGATCGTCTCCACGGTGTCCCACGCGATGCGCAGGCCGCCGAGCTCCGCGTCGACGTGCGGGGCGTCGTCGGCCTCGGCCGGGATGTCCAGTCCGAGGAGGCGGTAGAAGGCGAGGGCCGCAGCCATGTCGGCGACGACGAGTTCGATGAGGGCGGGGCGGAGTTGCACAGCAGTCATGGCGGTGACGGTAGGGCGGGTCCCGCCGTCCGTCTTGACCGGATCGGACATACTTGAGTTTTCAACTACTTGGGCGTACGGTCGGGCGGACATCGAGATCCGGAAGGCAGGTGCGTCGTGCTGCTCGACACCGTGTCCCCTCTCGGCGGGTCGAGAGCGCCCTCGTCACACCGGCGCAGATCCGCACCACCGTCGAGGTGCCGCTGCGCTTTCCGGACGGGTACGCCATCGCCGCCACGGTCGTCACCTTCCGCGGGCTCGCCGACGGCAAGGAGCATCTCGCGCTCGCGCTCGGCGACTGGCGGGGGGCCCTGACGCGGTCGGCCGAGGGCGGTCACGCCCCGCTCGTCCGCCCGCACAGCGAGTGCCTGACCGGCGACGTGTTCGGTTCCGAACGCTGTGACTGCGGACCGCAGCTGCGCGAAGCCGTCGAGCGGATCGCCGAGGCGGGCGGCTTCCTGCTCTACCTGCGCCAGGAGGGCCGGGGCATCGGCCTCTACGCCAAGCTCGACGCCTACGCCCTGCAGGACCTCGGCCTCGACACCTACGCAGCCAACCGCGCGCTCGGCCATGGCGAGGACGAGCGGGACTACACCGTCGCCGCCCAGATGCTGACCGCACTGGGGACCGATCGCGTCGAGCTGCTCTCCAACAACCCGGACAAGGCGGAGCAGCTGTCCACGCTCGGCATCGACGTGACGGTGCAGCACCCCACGCTCGTGCACCGGACGGCCGCGAACGCCCGGTACCTGATGGCCAAGCGCGACCACACCTCCCACACCCTCGACCTCCCGCTCGCCGGCTGACCCCGAGCCACGACATCCCGAACGCCAGTAAGGCCAACCATGACGCTCACCGCTCGCGCCGACGTCCGCACCGCCACCCCGGAGCGCTACGCCAAACAACTCGTCTCCCACCTCGGGCGCAAGGTCGCCTTCACCGACGTCGAGTCCCAGGCGGGGCCGGGGTCGGCGGTCGACATCGGCGATGCCCGCGGCACCGTGGTGCCGGGCGACGGCGTGCTGGTGCTGCTCGCCGAAGCACCCGACGAGACCGGCCTCGCCCGCGTCCAGGACGTCCTCGGCCGACATCTCGAGCGGTTCGGGCAGCGCCAGGAACTCGTCGTCGCCTGGGTCCGGACGGGCACCGTTACGTCCTGAGGCGTCGGTGAGAGGTATCTCGCCTCAGGCGTCAGCGTTCCCGGGTCGGGGCAAACAGGGACGAACGTCCCGAGGAGGAACCCGCTTGCTCGTCGAGCCCGACGACCACCACCCCGCCGGTAGCACCACGGTCCGGCCCCGGCCGAGAGCTGACGCTCCGGTCGGACGGCTGAGCGAGACGCTCCTGGACCCGTCGTCGCACTCCCGGACCGGTCGACGACGACGGCTGGGCCTCCCCTCGCTCTCCCGCTGGGTCGTCAGGGCACTCGGGCTTTACCTCGCGAGCCGCGCCCTGGTGTGGCTCGCGGGGCTGATGGCGCTCGGCATCGCTCCGCCGGCCAAGGCGAGCGACTGGTTCGAACGCTGGGACAGCTTCTGGTACCTCGAGATCGCCCGTCACGGCTACCCGTCGGTGATCGGACCGCTCACGCCGGACCGGCCCTACAGCCCGTTGGCCTTCTTCCCGCTCTGGCCCATGCTCGTCCGTGGCACCGGCGACCTGCTGGGCGGCCATCCGACGATCGCTGCGTATCTGCTGAACTTCCTGCTCGCCGGCGTCCTCACGGTGCTCGTCCGCATGGTGTTCGCACGGACCACGAACGACCGGACAGCAGATGTCGCGGTACTGCTCTACGTCTTCTTCCCGGGCACGAACATCTTCTCGGCCGCCTACAGCGAGCCGCTCGCCCTCTGCCTGGCCGCGGGCACATTGCTCGCACTGCTGCACCGCCGCTGGTGGGTGGCAGGGGTGCTGGCCTCCCTGGCCGGCGCAACCCGCCCGCCGATCGCGCTCGCGGTGTTCGCCGCCCTGGCATGGGTCGTGCTCTGGTCGATCGCCCGACCACCCGCCGGCGACGCCGGGTTGCGGCGTTGGCGCCCGCTCGTCGCGCCGGTGCTGGCGCCGCTCGGGCTGCTCGCCTTCATCGTCTACGGGTGGCGCCGTACCGGTCATCCGCTCGCGTGGCACGAGGCCGAGAACCTGTTCGGCAACCACATCGACTTCGGCCGCTCGTTCGCCACCGACGTCACCGGCGCCATCGCTGCGGACGTCCGCGCCCCCGCCACCGGCCTCGCCGTCCTGGTCTGGATCAGCGTCGCCGTGCTCGTCGTCCTCGCGGTCTTCTTCATCCGTCGGCCACCGGCCGGCCTGCTCGTGGTCTATACGGTCGCCGCGTTGGCGGTGCCGGCGACCACCTCGGCGCTGATGCCCAAGGCGCGGTTCCTGGCCGCGGCGTTCCCGCTGATCCTGCCGCTGGCCGGCTGGCTTCGGGCCCGGGGCCGGGAGACGTGGCTTGGCGTGGTCGTCGGGGTGGAGGCCGCGTTCCTCGTGGGCTTCACGATGATGCATCTGCTCGCAACGCTCGCCTTTCCCTGACCTCCGGGCCGCGACGTCCAGGACTAGGGCGTGCCGGTACCGGTGCCCGTCCCACTCGAGGTCGACCCCGTCGACGTGCCGCTGCCACTGCCCGCGGCGCTGCTGGGCACGGCGCTGGGAGCGACGGAGGCACTCGGGACGGCGGTTGGGAGCCGACGCCTCGATACCCGCGGTCCACTCGACGGTGACCTGCTCGGAGCGTCCGCGGCGAACCACGGCAACGCCGACGCCTCGTCGATCCCGGGCGGGGGGCCGACCTACGGCGGACGCGACAGCGCCAAGGGCCCGTCGACGGTCTTTCCGGCTGCGTGGACCGGTGGCATCCGCACCGTTCGTGTCCTGAACCCAGCGTGATCGTCACAAACCGGTCACGCAGCCCCCGGGGGGGTCGTAGGGCCCCCGTCATCCATGTGACTCACATGCGGGACGGGCACGAAGGAGTTCCCGCCCCAGGAGTTCCGTTGTCATCCCTCGCCGACAAGATCCTCACCCTGCCGCCTGCACTCGCCCTGCTGCTGGTCTTCGCTCTCCCTGCCCTCGAAGCGTCGGCGTTCGTCGGCTTCGTCATCCCTGGCGAGATCGGCGTCATCCTCGGCGGCGTGCTCGCCAACCAGCACAAGTTGCCGCTCTGGGCGGCGCTCGCCGCCGGTATCGCCGGCGCGATCATCGGTGACAGCATCGGTTACGAGGTCGGACGCCGCTACGGCAACCGGCTGCTCCGGAAGCTGCCGAACCGGATCATGAAGCCGGAGCACATCGACAAGGCCGAGCAGGCCGTCAAGCGCAACGGCGGCAAGGCGGTGTTCCTCGGCCGGTTCACCGCCGCGCTGCGCGTACTTGTGCCGGGCATGTCGGGGATGAGCGGCATCCCCTACGGCTCGTTCCTCGCCTGGAACGCGGCCGGCGGCTTGATCTGGGCGACGGCGTTCGTCCTGCTCGGGTACGCCGCCGGGAGCCAGTACGAGCGGGTCGCGCACAACGGGACGTTGGCCGGACTGATCCTGCTCGCCATCATCGCCGTCGTCGTCGCAGTGAAGGTCGTGCGCTCCCGACACGGGAAGCAGCAGCAGTCCCGCGTCTCCTAGCGGCGGGTTCCGTCCGGACAGGTCGACCGCGCAGGGCCGTCGCTGCCGCGCGGTGCGGGACGCCGAGCTTGCGGTAGAGGTGCTGCAGGTGCTTCTCGACGGTGCGGCGGTTCACACCGAGCAGCACGGCCATCTCGCGATTGCTCCGTCCGTGGCCCGTGGAGCAGCCGCATCAGGGACAACTCGTCGTCGCTGAAGTCCCGCCGGGAGCGATTGAGACCCAGCCCGACCACGATCTCGGGAGCTGCAGTCAAGGCGATACCGATCTGGTGTTGCGTCTCGAGCGGCCGGAAGACGTGCTCGAACAACCCGAGACGGCGAGGTCGCTGCAGCGGTATGTGGTCCGACATCCGCCGGGGTGCGCCGTCCCCGGTCCGGGCGTATTCGGCGACCAGCGGATGCTGATGCGCGAATTCGCCGAGTGCCTGAGCCAGCTGTGGGCCGGCGTCCAGTACCGCCTTCGACGGACGTGTACGTCCCGCCGTTCGCCCCGAACAGGTCGATCCGATCGAACGAGACCAGGTCGGTCTCCACGATGCGGGGAATCTGCGTCGCCAGATGCCGGTGGAGCGCGGCTCGTCTGCGCAATCGTGCAGCTCGGCCGTGAGGTCGAGCAACGCGAGGAGCCTGCCGGTAGCTGGCGGCACCGTACGGTGACCCCGGGTGGCAGCGGTGTCGAAGAAGTGGAACACCCGGAATGGGACGTGCGCCTCCTTCCGTGACCTCGCACCCCTCGGCCGTCATGCGACAGGCTCAGCTGCCCGCTCGTCGAAGTACAGGACATGAGCGTGCTTCTCACGGCTGTCGTCGTACTGACCGGGCTCGTCGGCTGCTGCGCCGTGCTCGTCGGCTTGGTCGAGCTGTCGAGCCACCTCTACCAGCGCAAATGGAGCCGGGACTTGGTGGTCTCGCTCGAGGACATGCTGCTCCTCGTCGACGTCGAGCGCGGCCGCTGACCCTCGCCACGGCCGGGCCGTCCGTCCGCGCTATTGGACGAGCGTCGCGATCAGTCGCTCGACGTCATCCTTCGTCCGGTGCCGCAACCCTCGTGGACCGGAAGAAGTCGCCGCCGACGGCCTTGCTCGCGACGTCGTGCGCCAGCTGCGTGAGCTTGATGTTGTGGTTACGGGCCTGCTTGCGCAGCACCTGGAAGGCATCGTCGATGCTGATGTCCAGGTACTCCGAAATCATCCCCTTCGCCTGCTCGATGAGCACTCGGCTCCGAAGCGCCGACTGGAGCTGCTCAGCGAGCAGATGTCCGTCGGATAGGGCGCGCTGGTGGAGCAGGCCGATCGCGGCCATCTCGGCCATGGCCCGAGCCAGGACGAGTTCGGTCTCGGAGAACGACGTGTCGCTGTCACGGAACAGGTTCAGCGCGCCGATCACCTTGCCCCGCAGCTGCAGCGGCACGCCGCACATCAGCTGGAAGCCGACGTTGCCCGCCGCGCTCGCGAAGCTGGGCCAGCGTCGCCGGCCCTCCGCCGCATCCGCCTGATGCGTCGTTCCGGTCCGGAACGCGTCCAGGCAGGGGCCCTGCTCGGCTTGCAGTTCGAACAGCTCGAGCAGCCGCATCCTCTCCTCCGATGAGGCGACCAGACGTAGCCCACCGCGCCCGTCGTCAAGCATCACACCGGCTGCAGCGACGTCGAGGATGTTGACGGAGTCGGCCGACAACCCCTGCAGGAAATCGACCACGTCGAAGTCGTCGACCAGCGTGTCCGCCAGCCGGAGGAAGGTCCGTGCCAGGAGCCGCTCGCGGTCCGCCGAAGTCCGGTCCTCCTCGGGGACGAAGGTCGTTCTCGGATCGTCAGTCATCGATGTCCACCCGCCGATCGACCACAGCTCTTGCGATTTCATGGAGCGCACGCCCGGTCCGGAACGCGCGAGCGCGTAACCACGCCAAAGCATCCGATGGCTTCACGTCAAGACGAACCGCCAGCATGCCTGTGGCCTGATGCACGACTAATCGATTCGTCCCGTCGGTCTCGAGGAGCCTCTCCAGCTCTGTCGAGCCGTCCAGGTCCTGCAATATCAACAGCGCGTCGGTGGCGATGTCGGCCGCCACGAGCGCGTCCGTCAGTTCTGTGTTGGCGAGCATGCCCGTCCGGCTTCCGGACATGTCGAGCGTGCCCAGACTGGCGGCGCCCACCTGGAGCGGTAACGAGAACTCGGCGCGGACACCCAGGTCGACCGCGGCGGGCGCGAAGGCGGGCCACCGCAGTGATTCGGCCGACAGGTCGGGGACGAGGACCGGATAGCCCGAGCGATGCGCCTCGATACACGGGCCCTCACCGAGCGTGAACTGGAGGTCGGCGATCTGCTGGCTCTGCGGTCCGGCGCTGGCGAAGGTCTCCACCACGTCTGCACCTACGATGAGCAGCACGGCGCACCCTGAAACACTCAACTTGTCGACCGCGAACGAACACACGCGGCCCACCATCTCCCGGGCACTGAGCGAACGATCAGAACCCAGCATCTCGGTCAGGAGCACCGCTCTTCGACCCTCGTCAGCCACAGCGCCTCCACAGCTCGCAGACAGCCCGAGCGAGCCACCACGTACTCCTACAGAGTCGCACAGCGACCTCGCGTCCCGCGCCCCGCGTCCCGGGTCCGGGTCGCGTGTCGCAACGGCCGACGACGTGGTGCCACTCCTGCTGCGACCGTCTGTCGGCGGCTGCGGGCGGCGCTACGCTGGACAGTGCGGATGTTCCGGTTGAGCCAACAGACGGGGTCTCCGTGCCCGGCCGCGTTGGGTCAGGACCTCGCCCAGGCCGGGCAGCCATTAATTCTGCGCATTCTGTCGTTCGACAGGCCTTTCGGAGCGACAGCGCCGTACGATTCAGCAATCGTGGCTCCGGTCCTTGCGGCGCGGTGAATTCCGTCCCGCCTGTGAGGAACGCCTTGTCACCCCATCTCAAATCGCCCAGCGCCATCGCGCGGCGCATTTCCCGGACGATGTCCGCCTCCACCGGTTCCCGTGCGAACGCACGTGAAGCGTTGGTGGAACTCTCCGCCGACCGCCGGGCTGCGCATCCGGCCGGGAGCCTTCGAGTGCCCCGCGGGACGAGGCAGGTCACCTCGTGACCGTCGAACTCCCGCAGAGCGGGCCCGACTCGACCGGGGACATGTGGAACGGAAGCTACCCGCTGCCCAACAGCATGCGCAGCCCCGGACTCGCTCGCATGCTCGTACGCCAGGCGCTGAAGGACTGTCCGCCCGACCGGGTCGAGACCGCTGAACTACTGGTCAGCGAGCTCGTGACGAACGCCGTGCGCCACGCGGAGACCGGCCTGGTCCTGACGATCAGCGTTGTTCCGAGGGTTCGCATCGCCGTCGATGACAGCTCGTCCGATCTCATCTCCGCCCGGCTCGCCGAGGCTGATCAGGACACCGGGCGCGGGATCGCCATCGTCGAAGCCCTGGCCTCGGCGTGGGGCTGTGAAAGCGCTCCGCAGGGCAAGCGCGTCTGGTTCGAGCTGTAGCGAGCGGACCGTCGGTCAGGGCTCCTGCTACGCGTGCTCGACAAGGGCCGCGGCGATGTCGCGGAGCTTGCGATTGCTCGCCTGCGAGATCCTGACGAGCATGTCGAAGGCCTCGTCCGCCGTGCAGCGGTGCCGGGAGATGAGCACGCCCTTGGCCTGGTCGATGACGGCCCGCGATTGCAGCGCCTCCGTGAGCTGCGCGGCGAGCAGCTCGCTCTTCTCGTAGCGGTCGGCATTGGTCAGGGCGACCGCAACGAACCCAGCGACGGCGGACGCGGTCCGGATGGCATCGTCGTCGAGGACGTCCTGCCGGGGCGTGTAGACGTTGAGGACGCCGATGAGCCGGTCCGCGATCGGCAGCGGGATCGCGACCGAGGCGGCCACGCCCGCCTCGAGCGCTCCGGTGACGTAGTCCGGCCAGCGGGATTCTCGACTGAGGTCGGAGACGACGATCAGTTCTCCGGTGCGCGCGGCGTCGAGGCCAGGACCGGACCCGACCTCGTCCTGCCACTCATCGGCAGCCGTCGCGAGCTGTCCGCTCGACGCTGTCGTCGGCGACTTGCCGTCGAGCAGAGCGACCGAGACCTCTGCCGGCCCCGGCAGGACTCGCTTCGAGATGTCGACCACGGTTCCGAGTACCGCGTCCAACGCGTGGGCGCCGAGCACCAAGCGGGCGAGGCTCGCGACGGCGTCGGCGAGCGTGATCTGGGCCGGCGAAGGGGCGGAGTCGGGCACGACGCGCAAATCCGATCCGCGCGACGCTTCCCGCGACCGCTGCGACGTCACGCGCGGTGAGGTGGCTGTATCGCTCCATCACTGTGAAAGAAGCACAGCGAGAAGGGCACCCGAAGGCGAACCTGACCGTCACCGCCAGCAGCGGCAACCCGTCGCCGGACCGGCGGCTCCATGCGGGCACGATACGACAGGCAGCTGGCGGGCGTTCCATTGGTTGCCTCGGCTGCTTACCGGCGGATGCACCCGGTCTGGCATTCGACGCGCCGTCGCCCCGGCCTCCATGCGGAGGCCGGGGCGGCGGGTCGTTCAGATGCCTGGCTCGACGCTTCGTGTCGCGCCTGACTCGTCTCGTGTCAGC
>CAVVZN010000012.1:0-22037 GCA_963752645.1 uncultured Actinomycetota bacterium
GACCGCCGCGCAGGAGGAGGAGAAGGACGACAGCTCCGACGAGTCCGAGGGTGAGGGCGAGTCCGAGGGTGAGGGCGAGTCCGGCGACACCTCGGAGAAGCCGGACGACGGCGAGACCGCGGACGAGGGCGAGAAGTCGGACGACGGCGAGAAGTCGGACGACGGCGAGAAGTCGGACGAGGGCGAGAAGTCGGACGAGGGCGAGAAGTCGGACAAGTCGAAGGACGAGACGTCCGGATCCTCACGACTCCGGGCTCTCGCGGACAGGTTCAGAGGTAAGAGTTCCAAGGACGAGAAGTCCGAGGACGACGAGGAGTAGCGGCTCAGACGTGGCGGGTCGTCGCGGCGACGGCGAGGTCCTGCAGGACCTCGGCCGCCTCCGCGGCGATCGTGCCGCGACGCGCTGCGGAGTCCAGGGCGTTGAGCGCCTGCTGCGTCCGCTGCTCGATGAGCGCCTCGACCTTGTCGAGCGCGCCGGTGTCGGCGATGACGGTGCGCAGCGCCTCGACCCCGTCGCGTTCCAGCCCGGCGTCGCCGAGGAAGCGGTGCACGACGGCGGTCTGGGAGTCGTCGGCGTGGTCGAGCGCCATCGCGATCAGGGCGGTGCGCTTGCCCTCGCGCAGATCGTCGCCGGCGGGCTTGCCGGTGACCTCCGGGTCGCCGAAGACGCCGAGGACGTCGTCGCGCAGCTGGAACGCCTCCCCGAGGGGGAGGCCGTAGTCGCTGAACACGGTCCGGACCTCGGGGTCGTCGCCGGCGAGCGCTGCGCCGACGTGGAGCGGCCGCTCGATCGTGTACTTCGCGCTCTTGTACCGGGCGACCCGCAGGGCGCGGGCGATGTCGTGCCCACCGCGCGCCTGCTCGAGCAGGTCGAGGTACTGGCCGCTCATCAGCTCGACGCGCATCTCGTCGTAGACGCCGCGGGCGCGCACCAGGGCGGTCTCCGGCAGGCCGCTCGTGGTGAGCATCTGCTCGGCCCAGACGAGGCAGAGGTCGCCGAGCAGGATCGCGGCGCTCTCGCCGAAGCTGTCCGACGAGCCCTCCCACGCCTGCTTGTCGTGCAAAACCGCGAAGCGGCGATGGACCGCGGGATGGCCGCGGCGGGTGTCCGACCCGTCCATCACGTCGTCGTGGATCAGTGCGCAGGCGTGCAGCAGCTCCAGGGAGGCCGCCGCGCGGAGGATGGCGTCGCCGTCCTGACCGCCGGCGCCGCGGTACCCCCAGTAGGCGAACGTGGGTCGGAGCCGCTTGCCGCCGTCGAGGAGGAACTCGCGGAGCGCGTCGGTGACGGGGTCGAGGTCGGTCCCGATGGTCGCCAGGACCGTGGACTGTTCGGCGAGGAAGCTCGTCAGTACCGTCTGTAAGCGTTCGCGCAGGTCAGCCGCGAGCAGCGAACGATCGGCGGAAGCTGTCTGGCCGGCCGTCATAGTGGGACGATACGTCGAGCACGCCGTTCATGAACCGGTCGAGTCGTTGAACGACGTGCGACCCATCCATCTCGGAGCGTCACCACCGATGGCCCAGCCCTTCTCGTCCGCCCGTAGCCGCGATACCGCACGTGATACCCGCTGGGTCTCGGAAACCACCGACGAGCGCCTGACCGGTGTCCGGCGTGTGGAGGTCGTCCTGCGGGCCGGTCGCATCGAGATCGGACGCCGCCCCCGCGACACCCGGTTGCGCACCACCATCGCGGTCACCGGCTGGCGCGCGACGCTCGCCCGGTTGCGGCGACCGTCGGGTGTCACCGTGCGACGAACGGAGGACGTGCTCCAGGTGAGCGGCGGCAGCGGACTGGTGCGCGTCCGGCTCGACGTCACCGACGACGCGAGCGTCACCGCCCGCATCGCCGCCGGCGACATCACGCTCTGGGGCGTGGGCGCCGACCTCGACCTGCACGTGGGCAGCGGGACGTTGGCCGGTCGTGAGCTCTCGGGGGCCGCCGTGACCGCCACGAACGAGGGTGGCGAGGTCAACCTCCATTTCGCCGCCGCGCCGCGTCGCCTGCAGGCGACTGCCCGCGGCGCCGCCGTCGTGGTCCTGCCGCCGGGGCGCTACGCCGTCGACGCCGTCAGCGACCGGTTCCCCTGGTTCCGGCGCTGGTTCCGGCGCTGGTTCCGGCGCCCCAGCAGGCGGTCCGGAGGTGACCGTCGAGCAGGCCGACGCTCCTGCAACGGTCGTCGTCCGGGGCACGACGCGGGCCGCGGTGCTCGCGAGCACCGGTTCGGAGCCGATCTGATCGGTGGGCGCACAACGGTCCTGAGTTGTGTCCCTCGAAGGTGGGGTGGCCGCGTTGCCGGACGTCGCGACGTTTATGCTGCGCGAATGGGAGTGGCGGAAATGACGGTTGCACGGACGGCAATTCCGACGGCTGCATCGAGCGGCGGCGAATCGCCCGGTCGGACGAAGACGGTGCGCGACCTGCTCGCCGCGGGACGCACCGCGTACTCCTTCGAGTTCTTCCCGCCGAAGACCGACGAAGGCGAACGTCAGCTCTGGCAGGCCATCCGGGAGCTCGAGCCGCTGCAGCCGACCTTCGTCTCCGTGACCTACGGCGCCGGCGGGTCGACGCGTGACCGCACACTGCGCATCGTCGAGCGCATCGCCACCGAGACCTCGATCACGCCGGTCGGGCACCTGACCGCGGTCGGCCACAGCCGCGCCGAACTGCGTCGCATCATCGGGCAGTTCGCGGGAGCCGGCATCCGGAACGTCCTCGCCCTGCGCGGGGACATGCCCGGCGGCCCCGGCCAGGCGTGGGAGGCCCACCCCGAGGGGTTGTCGTACGCCAGCGAACTCGTCGAACTCGTCAGTTCGCTGGGGGACTTCTGCGTCGGCGTCGCCGCTTTCCCGGAGAAGCACCCGGAGTCGATCGATTACGAGTCCGACGCCGAGCGCCTCGTGCAGAAATTCCGCGCGGGTGCCGATTTCGCCGTGACGCAGTTCTTCTTCGACGCCGACGACTACTTCCGGCTACGCGACAGCGTCGTCGCCAAGGGCTGCGACAAGCCGATCCTGCCCGGGATCATGCCCGTGACGAACGTCAAGCAGATCGAACGGATGGCCGAGCTGTCCGGGGCCGCGTTCCCCCGAACCCTCGCGGAGCGGCTGCACGAGGTCGCCGACGACGAGGCCGCGGTCCGCGCCATCGGCATCGAGGTCGCGAGCGAGCTGTGCCGCCGTCTGCTCGACGGTGGCGCGCCGGGCGTGCACTTCTACACGCTGAACCGGTCGACCGCGACCCGCGACATCATGGCGACGCTGTCCCGATAGCAGCGCGCAGCCGTCGGCGTCTCCGGCACTCAGCGGGCGCGGACGGCGAGCACGATGCGTGCGGCGAGGAAGCCGATCACGGCGACGATCGCCACGAGTGAGAGCAGGAACGCAGCGACGCTGATGTCGTGGGCGGGACCCGGGGTGTCGCGCCCGAACAGGACCTGCTCGAGCGTCGCGACGACGACGACCGCAAGGGCGATCAACAGGCCGCGGTTCAGCTTGGACGTGGTGCTCGGGTTCATGGGGTCTCCCTCGGTAGGACCGGACGGTCGACCGGGCCTCCCCTCGGGCGGCCCGGACGGCACGAGAATGCTTCGGGATGCCGGCTGGGCGCGTCGGCCCGGAGGCGCGAGCCGTTCGGCCGACAGGCGCGGCCCGAACACGGCGGCGTAGCCCGCGCGGACGAGGGCCGTCGGCCGTACGGGTGACCCGCGGCGGCTGGGCTGTGCGTTACGGTGCCGCCGTGCCCGGGCCCGGAGGAATGCTTCGCGCTTCCGCGCGCAATGGCTGGGTGGTCGATGTCCTGCCGGCGGTCGTCCTCGGCATCGTCGTCGAGGTCCTCGTCGTCCTCGGGACGATCGCCGAGGGTCCGCCCGCGCTCGTCGGGGCGTGCGGTGCCGTGATGGCCGCGGCGCTCGCCTGGCGCCGCCGGTACCCGTTGCCCGTCACCGCTGTCGTCTCTGCCGCCGTGATCCTGCAGGCGCTCGTCGCCGAGCCCGCGACCTCGATCTGGTCGCTGGTCGTCCTCCTGGTGGTCGGCTTCAGCGCGGGCGCCTACGCGACGCCACGGAGCGGTGTGATCGCCGGCGCGGTGCTGGTGGGCGCGGCCTACGTCACGACCTGGTGCGACCCGACCTCCGGGCTCGGTGACCGCCTGTTCACCGCGCCGATCCTCGCTGGTGGGCCGTGGTTGGCGGGCCGGCTCGTTCAGCGCCACCGCGTGCAGGCGCGGCGTCTCGACGCTCAGAACGTGGAGCTGGAGACGCGGCGCGCGGAGGACCTGCGAACCGCGACGCAGCAGGAACGTGCCCGCATCGCCCGGGAGCTGCACGACGTCGTGGCGCACGGCATCAGCGTGATGGTCGTCCAGGCCGGTGCAGCGGGGCTCGTCCTCGAAGCCGAACCGGCAGCCGCCCGCGAGGCGCTCGAGCAGATCCGCAGCACCGGCAAGACCGCCCTCGTGGAGATGCGGCGCCTGCTCGGCGTGCTCCGGACGGACGAGCAGGGTCTGGCCCTGACCCCGCAGCCGGGCGTCGACGACGTGCCCGCCCTGCTCGGGTCGCTCCGAGCGACCGGACTCGACGTCGTCTCCACCGTCGAGGGAGAGGCCGGAGCGCTCTCGCCCGGTCAGGACCTGACGGTCTACCGGATCGTGCAGGAGGCGCTGACCAACGCGCTGAAGCATTCCTCGGCGACGACGGCCGAGCTGACCATCACCTACGAGGAGGCGGCCGTGCAGGTCTGCGTCCGCGACCGCGGCGCTCCGGTGGCGGACGTCCCCGTCGGGGGCCACGGGCTCATCGGGATGCGGGAACGCATCGCCCTCTACGGCGGCACGCTGGCCGCGGGTCCCGTCGAGGGCGGCGGCTGGCAGGTCCTGGCCCGGCTCACCGTCGAGCCCGCCTCCACCGGGGACCGGTTGCTGACGGGGCAGCGGTGACCGTGCGAGCCGGCGACGGCGGGATGCCCGGTGGTCCGCTGCGGGTGGTGCTCGCCGACGACCAGGCCCTGGTCCGCGGCGGTTTCCGGTTGATCCTCGAGCACGCCGGGGTCGAGGTCTGCGGCGAGGCGGGCGACGGTGCAACGGCGGTCGAGCTGGTCGCGGACCTGCGGCCCGACGTCGTGCTGATGGACGTCCGGATGCCGCGTCTCGACGGAGTGGAGGCGGCACGGCGCATCCTCACCGCGCCGCAGCAGCGGACGCGCGTGCTCATGCTGACGACCTTCGACCTCGACGAGTACGTCTTCGCAGCGCTGCGGGCAGGCGCCAGCGGGTTCCTGCTCAAAGACGTCGACCCGCCGGAGCTCGTACGGGCGGTGCAGCAGGTGGTGGAGGGGGTGGCCCTGCTCGCTCCGACCATCACGCGGCGGCTCATCGAGTCCTACACGAGCCGGCCCACCGCAGTCGCGGACCCGCGCCTGGCCTCCCTCACCGAACGGGAGCTCGAGGTCCTGCGTGGCATCGCGACCGGCGCGAGCAATGCCGAGATCGGGCAGCAGCTGTTCGTCAGCCCGGCGACCGTGAAGACCCACGTCGCCCGGTTGCTGGCGAAGCTCGACCTGCGGGACCGCGTGCAGGCCGTCGTCTTCGCCTACGAGAGCGGCGTCGTCCAACCCGGGGAGCGCTCCTCCTCGTGAGCCCGGACGAGCGGGCCCGACGTCACTCGTCCTCGTAGGCCTCGAAGACGCACAGCATCCACTCGTCGCGGAACAGCTGTTCGCGGACGAGGCCGAAGTCGTTGCGGTTGGCCACGTCGACGACCTTCATCAGCAGGCCCAGGTCGACCTGGCCGTAGACCGGCGTGATCCGGACCGCGAGCACCACCTGGTCGCGTTCGGAGGTGAAGATCGCCGCCGAGGGCAGGTTGTCCGCGTTGTCGATGACGTAGGGCAGGGGCTCGATCACGTCGTGGCCAGGGGGAGCGGCGTCAGCTGCACGATGGTCCTGTTCGTCGGGGTTCTGTCGCGGTACGCCGCGGGGCCGGTCGCTCGGGACCGTCGTGGTGATTGACGCCCCGGGAGCCGGGAACGATCTACCCCCACACGACCGGCGAGGCCGAGGGGCAGGGGTCGCCGTGGTGCGGCCCCTGAGACACTGAGCGCCCGTCACACATCGAGCACACTACGGGCAGGAGGCTCATGAAGGTGTTGTCTGCGGTGGTGCCGACGCGACTGCTGCCGAGCCGGGTGCTGCCGACCCGTATCCACCACCAGATCCTGTGCGATGCGACCCCTCCCGACGTCTGGACGGTGCTGCGCGACCCGCACCGGTGGCCGGAGTTCGAAGCCACGCTGACGCGCGTCGAAGGCGCCGCGAGCCACGCCGTGGAGGGCCAGCGCCTGCTCGGCGTCGGCCGGGCGGTGCCCATCCGCATCCCGCTCGACGTGCGCCGGGTCGTGCCACGCAAGGCGCTCCACGTCACCGTGCACAGCATCCCCGGGCTGCGCGAGGAGATCGACATCGTGCTGGTCCCCGCGACCCGCGGCGGCACACAGATCACGCTGCTCGTCCGGCTGTCCGGGCCGTTGGCCGCGGCCATGGTGCTGCCGGTGTGGTTCGGCTCCGGCATGACGGCCCGCCTGCTGGTCAAGGCTGCGGAGCGCGAGCAGCGTCGTCGGCTGCGGGAGACGCCCGGCGTCGCGTGACGGGACCCGTTCCGGACCGGGAGGCCTACTTCGACGGCTGGTCGGCTCTGCACGGCGGTTTCGACCCGCGCACGGCCTTCTGGCCCCGCGTCTGGCTCGGCATGACCTACCGGCTCGGTCGGCCGCTTGCCGCGCGGGGGATCGCCCCTGATCTGGTCACGGCGCTCGCGGTGCTGGTCACCGCCCTGGCGCTGCTGCCTGCCGCGGCCGGGAGCGCGTGGCCGGTGCTCGCGATGGTCGTCGTGATCGCGAGCGGTCTGCTCGACAACCTCGACGGCTGCGTCGCGGTGCTGCAGGGCCGCACCTCGCGATGGGGCTACGTGCTCGACTCGCTCGCCGACCGGGCCTGCGACGCGCTGTATCTCGTGGCGCTGTGGCTCGCGGGCGCTCCGGCCGGACTGTGCGTCGGCGCCGGCGCGGCGGTGGTCCTGCTCGAGTACAGCCGCGCCCGGGCGACCGGGGCCGGTTTCGACGAGATCGGCTTGGTCACCGTCGGGGAGCGGCCCACCCGCATCGTCGTCACCTGCTTCGGCCTGGCCTTCGCGGGCTTCGTCCCGCACGACGCCGGCTGGTCCGCGGGGGCGGGTGCAGCGGCCACGTTGGGGGTCTCGATGATCGGGGCGGCGCAGTACCTGCCGGTGGCGCGGCGGGCCCTGCTCGGGCTCGGTGCCGGCGCGGCTACGACCTCAGGCCGGGCCGACGAGCCGCGCGACGGCGGCACCGGAGAGCGCGACGAGCGGTAGCCCCCCGCCGGGGTGGGCCGAGCCGCCGGCGAGGAACAGCCCGCCGACGGGCGACCGGTTCGCCGGCCGCAGGAACGCGGCGCGGGCACCGTTGCCCGACGAACCGTAGATCGAACCGCCCGGGGTCGCGGTCCGGCGCTCCAGGTCGGCGGGGCTGAGGACGTGCCGGACGGCGATGCGATCGGCGACGTCGAAGCCGCGGCGGGCGAGCCCGGCCAGGACGCTGTCGGCGGCAGCCTCGGCCGCACCGGGCGCGGCCCAGTCGAACTGCTTCGGGCCACTGCCGTGACGTGGCGCGTTGACCAGCACGAACCATGCCTCGCACCCCGGTGGCGCGACGGACGGGTCGACGGGCGCGGAGACGTAGATGGTCGGGTCCCGGGGCATCCGGCCACCGAAGACGCTGTCGAACTCGTCGTCGTAGTCGGCGGGGAACAGGACGGTGTGGTGGCCGAACGGATGCCCCCCGACGTCCGGCGTGCGACCTCGGAGTCCGAGCAGCACCACCAGGCCCGAGAGCGACGGTTCACCGCGGGGCACGAGCCGCGGCCGGGGGAGCAGGTCGCGGTACAGCGCCGTCGCGTCGGAGTTGGCCACGACGACGTCGGCGGGCAAGTGGCCGCCGTCCGCGAGCCGGACACCGCTCACCCGGCCGCCGGCGAGGTCGATGCCGGCGACGGTCGTCGAGGTGCGGACGGTGCCGGCCCGCTCGGTCAGCGCCAGGGCCAGGCGGTGCAGACCGCCCTCGACGTACCAGCCGCCGAAGGTGTGCTCGGCGTAGGGCACGGTCGCGAGCACCGCCGGCGCCCGGCGCGGATCGCTGCCGGAATAGGTGGCGTAGCGCTCGAGGAACATCTGCCGGTGCGGGTCGCCGAGGTACTGCCGGCCGATGCTGCGCAGGCTGCGGTGCGGTGCGATGAGGGGCAGGTCCCGCGGCGAGCGTCGGGCCAGGCCGGTCAGCGATGGCGGACCTGCGGCTTCGAGGAACGTGGGTGCGGTGGCGTCCCACATCCGGCCGGCTCGACCCATCAGGCGTCGCCAGCCGTCGTCGTCGGTCAGGGTGTTCGCGTCCGCCACGGTGCCGTCGGCGAAGTGATAGGTCGCCAACGGGTCGAGTGGGCGCAGGTCGAGCGTGCGCTCGAGGGGGTCGCCGGTGGCGGCGAACAGGTCGCGGAAGACCTGCGGCATGGTCAGCAGCGACGGCCCGGTGTCGAACCGGAAGCAGCCCTCGGGGCTGTCGAGCTCCAGCCAGCCGAGCTTGCCGCCGACGTCCGGTGCCTGCTCGACGACGGTCACGTCGTGGCCCTGCGCGGTGATCCGTGCGGCGGCCGCGAGACCTCCGATGCCGGCGCCGATGACGACGACGCGAGCCATGTCGTCACGGTACGGCGCAGCGGATACGCAGCCGGCCGGGCCTCAGGTCGGACCGGTCAGCACGCGCCCCTTCCACGTGGCGGTGCCCGACGCGTGCCGTGTCCAGGACAACCCGGTGAGTCCGGCGTAGGCCACCACCGAGAGCGGGTGGGCGAGCGCGTCGGGCCAGGCCCGACCACCGGTGCGACGGGCTGCAACGAGGCGACTGACCACCCCCGCGGCGTAGCAGACCGGGTCCGGCCACGCATAGAGCGCGAGCAGCAGGCCCACCTGCGCCGCACTGCCGACCACCGATCCGCCGGCGGCGGCCCAGAGCGACTTGGCGTAGCCGTCGCGGAGCTCGCGGCCGTTGCGGTACATCCGGCAGTCGGCGACGTCGGTGCCGTCGGCCATCCCGCCGTGGCCGCCTGCCCCGCGCAGTACGCGAGCGAGCGCGATGTCCTCGAGGACCGCCCCGCCGACCGCCGTGTGGCCGCCGCTGTGCCGGTAGAGCGCGGTGTCGACGGCCAGCAGCTGGCCGTTCGCGACCGCCAGTGACGGCCGCGCGGAGTGTTCGGCCGGCCGCAGCGGCAGCATCGCGAGCCAGGACCACTGCAGCAGGGGCTGGACGAGCCGCTCGGCCACGGAGTCGGCACGCTGCCGCGGGTACGGCGACACGAAGCCGAGCTCGGCCTCCCGGAGCAGTCGGACCGTCCGGCTCAGCCCGTCGGGCGCGAGCACCACGTCGGCGTCGAGGAACACGAGCACGGAGCTGCCCGGGTCGGCGAGCTCCGCCAACCGCGCGCAGGCGAACGGCTTGCCCAGCCAGCCCGGCGGCGGCTCCGTGTCGCTGCAGACCACCCGCACCCGCCGGTCGTCGCCGGCCAGTCCGCGGACCAGGTCCGCGGTCCCGTCGGTGGAGTGATCGTCGAGCACGACGATCTCCAGCGCGGGCAGGTGCGTGGAGGCGAGCAGGGCCCGCAGCGTCGGTTCGATGCGCTCCGCCTCGTCGCGCACCGGAAGGAGCACGCTGACCTGCTCGGGCACGGCGGCCGCCGCCGGTGGACGGCGCAGGAGCCGGGCGTTGACGACGGTGTGCGCGGCGACACCGAGGGCGGCGGCCCGCAGCAGCAGCGTCGCAGTGCCGGCCCGGCGGCTCATCGGCGTGCGGCCGGGGCGCGGCGCAGCCCGTGGACGAGCAGCGCGACCGGTACGCCCATCGCCAGACCCCCGGCCAGCGCGACGTCCGGGCGGCCGAAGAACGCGAGGTTGGCCAGCAGCGACGAGGCGTAGGTCCAGAGGTAGAGCCCCAACGGCACCGGATCCGTCGCCCAGCACGGCCGACGGCCGTGCCCGGGCAGCAGCAGCTCCAGCGCCGCCATCAGCAGCACCGCCACCAGAAGCCAGCCGGCGAAGTTGACCAGCGGGATGCCGGTGAGGGTCGGCCCGTCGTGCGCCGCGAAGCGCCAGTGCCCGGCGTCGGTCATCTGCGGGTCGAGGAACACGTCCCAGCTGGCCAAGGCGATGGCCCCGACGCCGATGCGGCCGGCTCGACTGCGGGCGCAGACCTGGCCGACGACGCGGGCGGGGTAGGCCATCATCGTCCAAGCCAGCGGGATGACCAGCGGGACGCCGAGCAGTCGGGGGCCGAGGGAGCCGGCGTAGGCGTAGTCGCCGAAGGGCAGGCCGGTCGCGACGCCGACCGCTTCGGCCACGAAGCCGCCGACGGCGGTCACGGCCAGCAGGCCAGCGGCGTAGGCCGTTCCCTGCCGGAGCCGGGCGGCGGTCAGTGACGCCGCCGCGAACAGCAGGACCGTCAGAACGGTGAGCGCGTCGCGCAAGCCGCCACCGGTCAGCGGATACGAGATCTGGACCAGGACCGTCGCGCCGGCGAAGGCGAGCGGGACCTGCTGCCGGGAGCGCCGGGCCGGTCCGAGCACCGTCACTGTGCTTCCGTCACTGAAAAACCGTCATGGTGGCTTCGTCATCTCGCCCGGACCACCTCAGCCGGCGAGCGGCTGGTCGCGGGCCACGGTCGACCACCAGGTGTAGAGCGCAGCGGCGGAAGCGGGGCTCCCGTCCCTGCCGACGGCCGTCACCTCGATGCCGGTCGCGTCGTACTGCCAGAGCAGGCGGCGCTGCTGGTCGGAGCCGGTGTAGCAGGCAAACGCACCCTGCCGGGTCCCACCTCGCGTCCAGAAACCGCCGGAGTTGCCGCTCTCGTCGGCGCACCGCCGGTTCACCAGTTGCCGGTCGGCGGTGAGGCTCGCGAAGCGGGCCGCCAGCGCCGCAGCGTTGGGGACCTGGCGCACCTCGAGCCGGGCCACGCGCGGGTCGGCGCCGTCGCAGCGCAGCGCAGCGGTCTCACCTGCCGCGGTGCCGGCCGACGAGCAGCTGCCGTAGACCGCAGCGGGCAACCGCGCCTTCAACGCGCGGGTCGCCGGCGACTCGCCCGATCCGGAGAACCGGTCGACGACGAGGCTGCCGAGTACGGCGAGCAGCACCACGAACAGGATGAGGGGAAGCAGTCGACGCCGTCGCGACCGCTGCATCTGCTGCCGGTGCTGGGCGCGGCGGGCACGTCGCGTCAATCGGGTCGGGCCCGCTGCGGGCGCGGGTGCCCACGGTCCGGGCGGAGCGTAGGGGGCCGGGGCCGGACCGGGAGCGGGACCCTGCGGCGGACCGGACCACATCGACGGAGGTGCCGGACGCTGGTGCGGTGCCGCCGGTGGAACCGGGGGACGCCCCCCGCCCGAACCGTGCCCGCCCGGTCCGTGCCCGCCCTGTCCGTGCCCGCCCGGTCCCGGCGCGATGGTCGTCGACGGACGGGCGAAGGCGCTCCGCGCGGCGGCCGCGAGGTCACCGGCGGTCGCAGGCCTCTCGCGGGGATTCCGGCTCATCGCGCGCCACAGCGCCTCGTCGAGCCCGTGCGGGAGGTCCGCGCGGATCGACCGGAGCCGTGGCGCGTCGACGACCTGCCGGCGGTTGATCTCCTCGGGCGGTGCCTTCTGCGCCCAGGGGCGCTGCCCGGTGAAGCACTCGAACATCACGCACGCGAGGCCGTAGACGTCGCACGCCGGACCGCCGGGCTCACCGGCGAGCCGCTCCGGGGCCATGTACGCGGGGCTGCCCAGGACGACGACGGGACGGTCGAGCGGGATCTCCGTGGACAGCGAACGGGCGATGCCGAAGTCGGTCAGGTAGACGTGCTCGCTGCGGTGCCGGTCGAGGGTGGGCGAGAGCAGGACGTTGCCGGGCTTCACGTCCCGGTGCACCAGCGCGTTGCGGTGGGCCTCGTCGAGCGCACCGGCCACGGACTCGGCGATGTCGAGCACCCGCAGCGGCGGCAGCGGGCCGTCCCGCAGCACGGTCGCGAGATCCGTGCCGGGCACCAGCCGCATCGCGATGTAGAGGTTCGGGTAGCCGCCGACGTCGTAGATCGGGACGATGTTGGGGTGCTCGACGCTCGCCGCGAGCTCCGCCTCCTGGGCGAACCGGGCGCGGTAGTCCGGGTCGGTGCCGAACTGCGAGGACAGCACCTTCAGCGCGACGGCACGCTTGGTCCGCTCGTCGAAGGCGCGGTAGACGACACCCATTCCTCCGGTCGCGAGCCGTGCCTGCAAGGCGTAGTGCGCGACGCGCTCACCGGTCTGCGGCTGCACCGGCACCTCCCGTCCGGGTCGGGACGCGCAGCGTCCGCAGTCGGCCTACGGCGGTCTTCAGCCGGGACGGCGTCGCGTCGCGCAACGCCACCCGCGCCGCCGAGCGTCCGCTCGCACCGAAGACGCCGCCGCCGGGGTGGGTCGAGGCGCCGCAGAGGTACAGCCCGTCCACCGGGCCGCGGTAGCCCGCGAGCTCGGGCAGCGGCCGCCACGCGAACATCTCGTCGAGGCCCATCTCCACGTGCATGACGTTGCCCCGCAGCAGGCCGAGCTCGCGCTCGAGGTCGAGCGGCGTCTGGACGTACATCTGCTCGACGCTGCCCGCGAAGCCCGGGGCGACGCGGTCGAGGGCCTGCACCAGCTTCTCGCCCTCCCGTTCGCGGATGTCGTCCCAGTGCGACCCGTCGGACAACGCGTAGGGGTGCCACTGCCCCCACACCGTCACGTTGTGCTTGCCGGTCGGCGCGATCGTCGGATCCAGGTAGGAGAACGCCATCCCGAGGGCGGCGGGTTCCCGCGGCGGTTCACCGCTGATGAAGTCGCCGTAGGCGCGGCGCAGCGCGGTCCGTGACCCGACGGCCAGCACGAGCCCGGCGTTCACGTCCTTCGGCGCGTCCGGATAGACCGGGAGCGCGTCGGTCGCGAGGCGGACGACCATCCCCAGCCCGTTGCCGACCCGCACCGTGCGTCGGACGCGCTCCTGCTCGGCGTCGGGGACGGCGTCGCCGAGCAGGCCGTAGGTGGTGAGGACGTGGCAGCCGGCGACGACCTGGTCGGCTGCCAGCCGATCGCCGGAGTCGGTGACGACGGCCGTCGCCCGGCCGTCGCGCACCTCGATCGACGCGGCACCGTCGCCCAGCCGCACCCGACCACCGTCGGACTCGAGCCGGGCACGCAGCGCCGCGGTCAACGCACCGGATCCACCGACGGCACGTCCCGGCGGCCGGGCGTGCAGCAGCGTGTTCCAGCCGACGAGGTCCGCGGTCGCGATCTCGCTGGTCGGGGGACCGGACTGGGCGCCGAGCCAGGACAGCGCGGTCTTCAGGTGCTCCGAGTCGAACAACGTGTCGAGCAGCGCGTCGGCGGGGCTGAGGAACTGGCGGGCCAGCTCGAGGCCGGACAGTCCGGTGCCCTTGCCGGTGCCCCACAGCGCCCGGCCGAGCGAGGCGCCCGTCGGCGGGGCGTTGAAGGCCGTGAAGATGCGTTCGTTGCGGTCCGACCAGTCGGCGACGAACGCGCGGTAGGCGTCGGCGTCCTTCGTCCCGCAGACCGCCTCGATCGAGGCGCAGGTGCGGTCGAGGTCGGCGGCGAAGGTGATGCCGCCGCCGGGTGCGCCCGGGACGGGGTGGAACGCCCACGGGTCGCAGTCGACGTAGGTGAGTCCGAAGCGGGCGAGGTCGAGTTCCTCGGCGATGCCGGTCCAGCGGAACATGATGTGCGCGCTCGAGCCGCGGTCCATCCGGTAGCCGGGGAAGCGTTCCACGGTCGAGACGGCGCCGCCGAGCACGGTGTCGCGCTCGACGACCTCGACGTCCACGCCGTCGCGGGCGAGGTAGCAGGCTGCCACGAGCGCGTTGTGGCCGGAGCCGACGACGACCACACGGCGCGCGTCGGCCGCGGTGCCACTCACGTGAGCTCCTTCACGAGCACGGCGTAAGCGATGTCGCCGCCGGCGAAGTGGAAGTCGCTGAGCAGCGCCGCGAACCCCTCACCCGCGTAGAGGCGGCGCGCAGGGGAGTCGGGGAGCTCCAACGCCGAGAGCGCGGCGGTCCGCCGGCCGCAGCCGTCCAACAGTGTCCGCAGCAGCTGCCGCCCCAGGCCGCGGCCCTGGTACTCGGGCAGCACGTGGAGCTCGACGATCTCGAAGACGTCGCCGAGCCACCGTTCGGCGATCGCGGGGGGCAGCGCGGCGACGACGGTGTCGTGCCACCACTGGCCGCGCGCACCGGGCTGGCCGTAGCCGATGCCGACCAGCGGCGCCTGGTCCGGCGGGAGGTCGGGGTCGGGGGCGAGCGCCGCGACGAACCGGAGCCCGGGACGATGGACGTGGGTCCGGGCGTGGGCCGTCCGCTCCGCCTCGGCCCGCGCGGGATCCCGTTCGTGCAGGTCGAGGAAGGCACGGCGGTAGACGGTCATGACGTCGGGGAGGCGCGCCGCCATCTGGTCGGGCGACCACTGCCGGAGCTCGACCTGCCCGCCACTGCGCATGTCTCCCAGGTTGCCAGCACCGCGGGTCATGGGCGGGCTCGCCGGGCTGCGTCGCGGCGGGAAGAAGCGGTGGGAGCTGGCCGCGGACCCAACGGATCGCGTCCCTGGTAACGCCCTGCCGCTGCGACGACGCGGAAGCGGGCGAACAGCTCCTCGGCGTACCAGCCGAGGCGTGTGGTGTCGGTGATGGCCTGCTGGTGCGCGGGGCTCGCGTAGGCGAACGCGCGGAGCGCGGCGGCGTCGTCCCAGACGCTGAAGGTGCCCTGCAGGCCGAGTGGCGCCTCGCCGATGCCCAGGGCGAACCGCAGGCCGGCTGCCTCGCGGAGATCGGCCGACACCGGTGGTACCGCTCGCCAGAACGCCGCTGCCCGACGGGGGACCAACCGCGCCCGCGTGATGGCCGCGACGGGGCCTTCTTGCAGCGCACGGTCAGGGGTGGGGTCGCCGAAGGGTGCGCGCCGGGACCACAGTCCCTTGGCCGAGAGCGGCTCCAGGTCGGCCCGCCAGTGCTCCTCGGCGCGGGCGTGCCAGCCGGCGACCAGCGGCGAGGTGTCGAAGCGGGTGCGGGCGGCGGGGTCGGCCCAGGTGGTCAGCAGCGCCCAGTGCCGGAGGTCGGAGTCGGCCAGGGTGAAGGTCCGGCCGCTCCCGGTGCCCATCAGCTTCGCGAAGCCGAGCTCCCGGACCCGCCGTAGAGCCGGGCGGTCGAGTGCCATCCGTGCGAAAGCGGCCGGGATGTCACGCCGCGCAACGCCCCAGACGTCCAGCGTGACCAGCGCCGGGACGGCGTCGGCGGGCGGACGGGGCATGCCCCCAGTCTGCCCGGGTTCGATGGGAGATCGGCTGCGTCAGCGGTCGTCGGGACAGCCGCTGCTGCTTGCTGTCCGGCGGGTCGGCGGGTCAGGACCCCTGACGCGTGCCGGAGCGGAAGGGATCGCGCTGCGGCGGGGCGTGGAGGGTGGCGCGGGGGCAGTTGGCGAGCGTGAGGCCGGCGTAGCCGAACGCCTCGTTGCAGAGGGCGTCGGTGTCCCAGCCCGCGGCGCTGGCCTCGGCGGAGATGCTCGCGCGGTAGACGGTGATGCTGGCCCGGGTCGGGGTGCCGTAGACGACGGCCAGGGAGCCGAGCAGCACCGAGCTTCCCTTGCTGCCGAGCGGACCGTCCCAGGGACGGTCGTAGCGCTGCCACAGGGTGGTCGTCGTACTCCAGACGCCGCCACGCTGCACGTCGGCGTTGGCAAGGGCGCCGAGGATCAGCTGAGCGGCCCGGTCGGGCAGGACCGCGGCCGGGCGGATCACCCGTTCCAAAGCTGGCATGGGTGTCTGTTCGGCAGATCCGGGCTGCTCCTTCAGCACCAACCGGGTGGCGCCATTCGGAGTAGTCGACGGTTGCTCCGGGCGGCGCCGGACGCCCTCGGCTCTGGTCGGGCGGCTCAGCCGACCGGGAGCACCTGCTGGTAGCGCGCCAGTACCAGCTCGGCCACTGCGGGGTGGTCACCCAACGGCCGCGTGGCTGCGCGGGCGGCGTCCGGCAGCAGACCGGGAGCGAGGAAGTAGCTGACGACGGCGGGTTCGACGCCGGAGGCGGCACGGGTGGTTTCGATCGCCTCGGCGACGGTCGGATGGGCGGCCGTCACGAAGGCGGCGGTGACGCCGGCCGGCCAGCGCGCGGCGAGCATCGCCGCCTGGGTCCGGACGTCCTGCTGACCCTCGGGCGTGGCCGAGCCGGTGCCCGCCAGCACGAGTGGCGTGACCGGGTCGATGCCGGCCTCGGCGATGCGGTCGAGCAGCACCTCGGTGAGCACCGGGTCCGGGCCGAGCGGCGCGGCAGCCTCGGCGGGGAGGTCGCGGAAGACGTGCGTTCCGCGGCTGAGCAGGAGCGGCACGACCACGGGGTCGTCGAGGCCGGGCAGGACGTCGATGAGCAGGGGGTCCGACAGCTCGATGAAACCGAGCCGGACCTCGACCTCGGGGAGTCGGGCCGCGACGTTGGCCATGAGGACCCGCAACATCGCGGCGGACGCGGGAACCCGGCTGCCGTGCCCGACCGCCAGTAGCGGTCGCCGCGACGAGGTGCTCGATCCCATGGTCGGCAAGCCTGCCAGGTCCGCGATGACGGTCCTGTTTCGCGGACCGGAGGCAGGGTCGTCGTGGATCAGACGTGCAGCCCGCACTCGGACTTGTTCTGGTTCGCCCAGCGCCCGGAGCGGCCGAGGCCCTTGAGCGTGCACGGCTCGCAGCCGACACTGCCGTAGCCCTCGGAGAGCAGCGGGTTGACCAGGACGCCGTTTTCGGCGATGTAGGCCTCGATCTGCTCGTCGGACCAGGCCACGAGCGGATTGACCTTCACACGGTTCTTCTTCTCGTCCCACTCGACCAGGCGGGCGCTCTGCCGGCTCTCGGCCTCGTCGCGACGCAGGCCGGTGGCCCAGGCGACGTAGGGCCGCATGGCCTCCTGCAGCGGCTGGACCTTGCGCATCCCGCAACACAGGTCGGGGTCGCGCTCGTAGAGCCGGGGCCCGTACGCCTCGTCCTGCTGGGCGACGGTCAGCTTCGGGCGGATGCGCAGCAGGTTCAGGCCGTAGACCGATTCGGCGGCGTCGGCCGTGCCGATGGTCTCGGCGAAGTGGTAGCCGGTGTCGAGGAAGATCACCGGGACGCCGGGACGGACCTGCGAGGCCATGTGCACCAGCACCGTGTCCTGCATCGACGCGGTGATCGCGAAGGCCGGCGAGAACCGGTCGATCGCCCAGCGGAGCACCTCGATGGGAGGGGCGCCCTCGAGCTCGTAACCCGCCCGCTCGGCGAGCTCCCGATTGGGCAGCTCGGTCAGGTCGGTGAAACCGCGGGCGGTGTAGGCCGCGGGACGCACATCAGCGGTGATGCTCACGGAAAGAGAAGCCCTTCGCAGGATCGGTCGACGGTCGGCGCGAAGGAGCGCTTCGTGCAGGGAGGCGCTCCTAGACGGAGCGCAAACAGACCGCGCTGCTGACCCGCTGCAGGTCGACGTGGAGCCGAGCCACGAGGTGCACGGACATGCACCCGAGGTTAACAGCCACGTCGCTCGACTTCCCTTCCGACCCGGACCCACACCTGCGACGGCACCTGGACGTGCCGCCGGGGGAGTATCGGCGTCTCTGGGGGCCAACGGGAGGCCTTGATGTCGTATTCCACCGGGTGCACCGGCCGGACCGGGCCGCGGGTGCGGCACAATCGACACGTGCAGCCGACCCGGACGTTCCTCGTCGCGCGGCTGCACGTCGACCTCATGAGGGTCGCGAGCGCCGTCCGCTCGGCTCGATCGGCCTGAGCCGACCAGGAACGCTCCCGCTTCGGTCCGTCCGGACCGCGCGACCCCCGCTTCGGAAGACTTCAACATCGGAAGGACGTCTGCGATGCCGCCCGTCACCGGGCAGGGCCAGTGGGCCCTCGGTTTCCGCGAGCCGCTCAATCCCAACGAGCGGTTCAAGAAGGACGACGACGGCCTGAACGTCCGGGCCCGGATCGAGTCGATCTACCAGTACCGGGGCTTCTCGGCGATCGACCCGCAGGACCTCCGCGGTCGGATGCGCTGGTGGGGCCTCTACACCCAGCGCAAGCAGGGCATCGGCGGCGGCCTCACCGGCAGCCTGGAGCCCGAGGAGATCGAGGACCCGTACTTCATGCTGCGGGTCCGCATCGACGGCGGTCGGCTCTCCACCGAGCAGCTGCGGGTCGTCGCCGGCATCGCGAGCGAGTTCGGCCGCGACGTCGCCGACATCACCGACCGGCAGAACGTGCAGCTGCACTGGGTCCGCATCGAGGACGTGCCGGAGATCTGGCGCCGCCTCGAATCGGTCGGCCTGTCGACCACGACGGCCTGCGGCGACACCCCGCGCACCTTCCTCGGCTGTCCGCTCGCGGGCGAGCACGCCGACGAGGTCATCGACGGCACGCCCGCGATCGACGCGACGTTCGAGCGCTTCACCTCCGACATCAAGGCGTTCACGAACCTGCCCCGCAAGTTCAAGACCGCCGTCTCGGGCTGCCCGGACCACTGCACCGTGCACGAGATCAACGACGTCGCCTTCGTCGGCGTGACCGGCCCCGACGGCGAGCCCGGTTACGACCTCTGGGTCGGCGGCGGCCTGTCGACGAACCCGAAGTTCTCCGTGCGACTCGGCACCTTCATCCGCGAGGAGGAGGTGCCCGACGTGTGGGTCGGCGTCATCTCGATCTTCCGCGACTACGGCTACCGCCGCTCCCGGACCCGCGCCCGGCTGAAGTTCCTCCTCGCCGACTGGGGGCCGGAGCGCTTCCGCGAGGTGCTCGAAACCGAGTACCTCGGCCGCAAGCTCCCCGACGGGCCGCCTCCGCCGCCGCCGGTGAACAAGCGTCGCGACCACATCGGCGTCACCGCGCTGAAGGACGGCACCTTCGCCGTCGGGTTCGCCCCGCGGGCCGGCCGGGTCTCGGGCACGCTGCTGGCGACGGTGGCCGACCTCGCCGACCAGTACGGCAACGGTCAGGTGCGCACCACCGTCGAGCAGAAGCTCATCATCATGGGTGTCTCGGACCCGGATGCGCTCACCGAGGCGCTCGCCGCGCACGACCTGATCGTGAAGGCCAGCGCGTTCCGTCGCGGGACCATGGCCTGCACCGGGCTCGAGTTCTGCAAGCTCGCCATCGTCGAGACCAAGGCGCGCGCCAGCGACCTGATCGACGAGCTCGAGCGACGGATGCCCGACTTCGACGAGCCGATCGGCATCAACGTCAACGGCTGCCCGAACGCCTGCGCCCGCTTCCAGGTCGCCGACATCGGCCTCAAGGGAATGTTGATCGGCGGCGAGGACGGGTTCCAGGTGCACCTCGGTGGCTCGATGGGGCAGGAGGCGGCCCTGGGCCGCAAGGTCCGCGGGCTCAAGGTGACGGCCGCCGAGCTGCCCGACTACATCGAGCGGATGCTGCGTCGCTTCCAGGACGACCGGACCGAGGGCGAGACCTTCGCCGCCTGGGTCCGCCGCGCCGACGAAGCCGCACTGGTCTGAGGTGTTGACCGGGCGGCCATGACCGAGCCTCGATGACCGGGCTGCGGCGCCGCGTGCGCGTCGCCCTGCTCCGGGGGGCGGCGCGCGGAGTGCTCGCCCGGTACGTACCAGGTCGACCGACCACCGCCCTGCGGGCCGCCGCCTCCGGTGACGGGGTGGACGACGCCGCGCAGATCTGGCCGGGCGCTCTCGTCGCGCCCTGGGCGGCAGTCGGGCCGGCTGCCGTCGTCACATCCGGTGCCGTGATCGCTCCGTTCTCGGCTGTCGCCCCCGGCGCTGTCGTCTGCCCCGGGGCGGTCGTCGGACCCCTGGTCGCCCTCGGTCCCGGGACGGTGCTGGGCCCCGGCGCCGTCGTCGCGCCGTTCGTCGTGGTCTCACCCGGCGTCCTCATCGGGCCGGGTGCCTTCATCGGGCCGGGCACGGCGATCGCCCCCGGCGTCGTCATCGGACGCGGCGCCGTCCTCGGCGCGGGCGTCGCCCTCGCACCAGGGGTCCGCGTCGGCGCCGGCGCCGTCCTCGAAGCGGGGAACGCCCTCGGACCCGCGGCGGTCGTCGAGCCCGGGGCCTACCTGCCGCGCGGCAGAGCGCTGGGACCGCGCGAACGCTTCGCGGCCACCGCACGGCCCGGCCTCCCGGAAGCACCGGCGATGCAGTCCCTGCCGGAGCAGCCGTGAGCGAGACCGGTGGCCGCTCCGTGCCGTTCTTCTGCCCGTACTGCGGGGAGGAGGACCTCGAGCCGGTCGGCTCCCACGGCACCTGGTGGTGCCATGACTGCAACCGCCGCTGGTCGCTGAAGCTCGTCGGGGCCGGCCCGCCCGCCGAGGACGCTGCGCCGTCGGAGCCCCCACGCTGACGCGGGCCGTCGTGGCGACCAGCAGCGTCCGCACCGGTGACCGACGACGGAACGGGGCGCAGTAATGTCCGCGCGGTGACGACCTCCACAACTCCGAACACGGCGACCGAAGCCGCCGAGGCGATGCGCTCGGGCCGCACGACGGCCCGGGCGCTCGTCACGTCCGCCCTCGACCGCATCGCGCAACGGGACCCGCGGATCGGCGCCTTCCAGGTCGTCCGCCGCGACAAGGCGCTCGTCGAGGCCGACGCCGTCGACGCCCGGGCCGACAAGGCCGACCTGCCGCTCGCCGGCGTGCCAGTCGCCATCAAGGACAACGTCCCGGTCGCCGGTGAGCCGATGCGCGACGGCACCGAGGCGTCCGACCCCACCCCGCAGTCGACCGACCACCGGGTGGTCACCCGGCTCCGCGACGCCGGAGCGGTCGTCGTCGGGCTGACGCGGGTGCCGGAGCTCTGCGTCTACGGCGCCACCGACTCCTCGTTCGGCATCACCCACAACCCGTGGGACCACGACCGCACCCCCGGCGGCTCGTCCGGCGGGAGCGCGGCGGCCGTCGCGTCCGGGATGGTCGCCGCCGCGCACGGCAACGACGGCATGGGCTCCATCCGTATCCCGGCCGCGTGCTGCGGGCTGGTCGGCATCAAGCCCGGCTCCGGGGTCGTGCCGAGCGAGCTCGGCAACGGCTCCTGGTTCGGCTTCGCCGAGAACGGGCCGCTGACCACCACCGTCGCCGATGCCGCCCTGCTGCTCTCGGTCATGGCGGGCGACGCCGCGCTCGCCGGCTCGGCCACGCGCGAGCCGGGTGCGCTGCGGATCGCGGTGTCGATGAAGGCGCCCTCGCCGGCCACCCCGGTCGACGCCGAATTCGTCGAGGCGGCACGGCGCACCGGGGAGCTGCTGCGATCCGCCGGCCACCAGGTGACGGACAAGGAGCTGGTCCAGCCGCTGTCGGCCGGCCTCGCCTCGTTGGCCGTCTGGTTCGCCGGCACCGAGATGGACGCACAGCTGATGGCCGACCGGTCCAAGCTCGAGAAGCGGGTCGCCCGCCACGCGGCGATGGGTCGCGCCGTGATGCGGACGGGCCGGCCGAACGAGTCGGCCCGCGAGGCCTGGCGGAGCGTCGCCCGCCGCTTCTTCGACGACGTCGACGTGTTGCTCACGCCCGGCCTGGCGCAGATCCCGCTCGAGGCCGTGCGCTGGGGGCAGCGGAGCTGGCTCCGGAACCTCCGGGCCAGCAGCGGTTACGCGCCGTTCGGTGCTCCGTGGAACTTCGCCGGCTGGCCGGCGATGACGGTGCCGGCGGGCGTGCACTCCAAGGGGGTGCCGTTGTCGGTTCAGCTCGTCGCGCCACCCGGCAACGAGGCGCGGTTGCTCGCCGTTGCCGCGCAGCTCGAGCAGCTCGCGCCCTGGCAGCCGGTCGCGCCCGCCTACGCCTGACCCGGCTCCGCGGGGCAGAGCGCAGCCCTTGTGTCGCCCGTCACAGTCGGACAAGCTCCGGGTACGGCGTCGGTCCAGGAGGAGCTGCCATGAGCGAGATCAGTGATGCGGTCCAGAA
>CAVVZN010000013.1:0-196877 GCA_963752645.1 uncultured Actinomycetota bacterium
ACGCTGATGTCACGTCTGCTCGAAGCCGTGCGACCCGCGCCCGGCTCGCCTGGGTCGGCGACCCCGACCAGCTCGCGTCGGTCGAGGCCGGCGCCGTGCTCGGCGACCTGGTCTCAGCGTCCGCAGGACCTCGACCGCACCGTCCCCTCCGATCTGCTGACCGACCTCGTCGGGGGCGACCTCGACGCCGACGAACCGGCCGGGACGGCGCTGGCCACCGGCATCGTCGAACTCCGCCGCACCCACCGCTACGGCGGCACCATCGCCGAGATCGCCGCCGCTGTCCGCGCGGACGACGCCGACACGGTCGTCGCGCTGCTGCGGTCGGGCGCGAAGGACGTCGCCTTCACCGAGACCGACGGCGAACAGCTGCGGCCGGCGATGCTCGGCGACCTGCGCGCCGACGTCGTCGATGCCGGCCGGCGGCTCGTCGTCGCCGCCCGCGCCGGCGACGTCGACGAGGCCCTCGAGGCCCTCGACGCACACCGCCTGCTCTGCGCGCACCGCGAAGGCCCGTTCGGCGTCTCCCGGTGGAGCGACGAGGTCGAGCGCTGGCTCACCGCGACTGTCCCGGGGTACGCCGCGGACGGCGAGTTCTACCTCGGACGGCCGTTGCTCGCGACCGGCAACGACTACGAGCTGCAGCTGTTCAACGGCGACACCGGCGCCGTCGTCGACGTGCCGGGCCGTGGGCCGACCGCCGTGTTCGGCCGCGGGGCGGGGACGCCGCTGCCGTTGGCGCCGAGCCGGCTCTCCGGCATGCAGACGATGCATGCGATGACCGTGCACCGCAGCCAGGGCAGCCAGTTCGCCCGCGTCAGCCTCCTGCTGCCGCCGGACAGCTCGCCACTGCTCACCCGCGAGCTCTTCTACACCGCCGTCACCCGCGCCTCGGAATTCGTCCGGGTCGTCGGCAGCGAGGCCGCGGTGCGCGCAGCGGTCACGCGCCCCATCCTGCGGGCCAGCGGGTTGCGGCGCGCGCGGATCAGCAGGTGAGGCGGCTTCTCGTGGTCGGTGCCGTGCTGCTCACGGCGACCCTCGCCGGCTGCACGAACTCGTCCGCTCCGGGGCCGCGTGCCGCGGCGACGCCGAGCGCGATCGGCGGCAGCGCCGACGTCCTGCAACCCGATCCCGCGCCGGGAGCGGAGGCACCGGTCGGGGGCCCGCTGCCGGCCGTCGGGGCACTGTTCGGCGCCGGTTCCGACGAGCACTACTGCACGGCCTCCGTCGTGCACAGCCGCTCCGGCCTGCTCGCGATGACGGCGGCGCACTGCCTCGTCGGGGCCGGTGCCGGCGTCCGCTTCGTGCCCGGCTACGGACCGAGCGGCAGCGGACCGGCCGGCAGCTGGACCGTCGAGGCGGTGTACGCGACCGACGGCTGGCGCGCCACGCAGGACCCGTCGCAGGACTACGCGGTCCTGCGGCTCGCGGCGAGCGCGCCCGACCCGGCCCTGACCCGCGGCCGTCCGCTCACCGTCGAGGGGCGGGTGGGTTCCGTCGGGACGCCCGGTGCCACACCCGGGCAAGCGCCCGCGCCGGCCTCGTCGCAGCCCATCGACGTCCGCGGTTATCCGCTCGGGAAGCAGGATGCGCAGCGCGCCTGCACCACGGCCATCACGACGCGCAACGGCTCGCCGAGCATCGACTGCAACGACTTCGGCCCGGGCACGAGCGGCGCGCCGTGGCTGACCTCCGACACCCCGGGCACCGGCACCCTCGTCGGGCTGATCGGCGGTTTCGAGCAGGGCGGATGCGGGGCGCAGGTCTCCTACAGCCCGACCTTCGACGCCTCGACGACCGCCCTGCTGGCCCGGGCCGACAGCGGGGGGGCCGGCGACACGTTGCCGACACCGGCGGACGACGGATGCTGAGCCGGCACGCCGGGGCAGAATGACCGCTTCTGGCGTTCAGCGTCGTGACCGAATTGGCGAAGGGTTGTCATGCGGCTTCTGGTGACCGGGGGTGCTGGCTTCATCGGGGCGAATTTCGTCGCGCACGTGGTCGGCCAGCGTCCGGAGTGGGACGTGGTGGTCCTGGATGCGTTGACCTATGCCGGGGACGAGACGACGTTGGCGTCGGCGGGCGACAAGGTCGAGCTGGTGGTGGGCGACATCGCCGACACCGAGCTGGTCGACGAGCTGGTGACCGCCGCCGATGCGGTGGTGCACTTCGCGGCGGAGTCGCACAACGACAACTCGCTGACCGACCCGTGGCCGTTCATCCACACGAATCTGGTGGGGACGGCGACGTTGCTGGAGGCGGTGCGCCGTCGCAGCACGCGCTACCACCATGTCTCGACCGACGAGGTGTTCGGGGACCTGGCGCTGGACGAGCCGCGCCGGTTCGACGAGCAGACGGCGTACAACCCGTCGTGGCCGTACTCGGCGACGAAGGCGGGGTCGGACCTGCTGGTGCGGGCGTGGGTGCGGAGCTTCGGGATCGAGGCGACGCTGTCGAACTGCTCGAACAACTACGGGCCGTACCAGCACGTGGAGAAGTTCATCCCGCGGCAGATCACGAACCTGCTCGACGGGGTGCGGCCCAAGCTCTACGGCACCGGGGAGAACGTGCGGGACTGGCTGCACGTCGAAGACCACTGCTCGGCGGTGCTGCGGGTGCTGGAGGCCGGCCGGATCGGTGAGACGTACATGGTCGGCGCCGACGGGGAGCGGTCGAACAAGCAGGTCGTCGAGGACCTGCTCGAGGTGTTCGGCAAGCCGCGCGACGCCTACGACCTGGTCAACGACCGCCCCGGCCACGACCGGCGCTACGCCGTCGACAAGACCAAGATCACCACCGAGCTCGGGTGGGAGCCGCAGTACACCGACTTCTCCGCCGGGCTCGCCGCCACCGTCGACTGGTACAAGGCGAACCGAGCTGGTGGCGCGCCCACAAGGCCGAGACCGAAGCCAAGTACACGAAGCTCGGCCGATGAAGGGGATCGTGCTGGCCGGCGGGACGGGTAGCCGGTTGTGGCCGGTGACGGCGGTGGTGAGCAAGCAGCTGTTGCCGCTGTACGACAAGCCGATGATCCACTATCCGATCTCGACGTTGCTGCTGGCCGGGGTCCGGGAGATCCTGGTCATCACGACGCCGCAGGACGCGCCGTTGTTCGAGCGGCTGCTGGGTGACGGGTCGTCGCTGGGGTGCTCGTTCTCCTACGCGGTGCAGCCGGAGCCGAAGGGGCTGGCGCAGGCGTTCACGATCGGTGCCGACTTCCTCGCCGGGGACTCTGCGGCGTTGATCCTCGGCGACAACGTCTTCTACGGGTCCGATCTGGGTGACCAGTTGAAGCGGTGGTCGGATCCGACCGGTGGGTGCGTGTTCGCCTACCACGTCGCCGATCCGGAGCGGTACGGCGTCGTGGAGTTCGACGACGCCGGCACCGCGGTGTCGATCGAGGAGAAGCCGGAGAAGCCGCGGTCGCCGTATGCGGTGACCGGTCTGTACTTCTACGACAACCGGGTCGTCGACATCGCCCGGTCGATCCAGCCGTCGGCGCGGGGCGAGCTGGAGATCACCGACGTCAACCGGCACTACCTGGCCGAGGGGCAGCTGCACGTCGAGCTGCTCGACCGCGGCACCGCCTGGCTCGACACCGGCACGTTCGACTCGCTCATCGCCGCCGGCCAGTTCGTCCAGGTCATCGAGCAACGGCAGGGCCAGAAGATCGGCTCGCTCGAGGAGATCGCCTGGGAGGAGGGCTACATCGACGACGAGCAGCTCCTCCGCCTCGCCGCCCCGCTCGAGAAGAGCGGCTACGGCCAGTACCTCCGCAGCCTCGTCGACCGCGGACGCGGCTAGAGCTCCGTACTTCAGCGACCGCGGAAGGCCGGGCTGCGCTTCTCGGTGCGGGCGAGCTTGCCCTCCTCGAGGTCCTCGCTCGCCCAACAGGCCTCGAACGCGGCGAGCAGTTCGGGGTCGGCGAGGTCGGAGCCACCGACGTGGTTCAGCGCCTGCTTGTAGTAGCTCAACGTCAGCGGCGCGAGCAGTGCGATCTCCCGCGCCCAGGCGAGCGCGTCGTCGAGGGCGCCGAGCCGGTCGACGAGTCCCCGCGCGTGGGCGAGCTCGGCCTCGACGGTGCTGCAGGCCAGCAGCAGCGTGCGCGCAGCACCCTCTCCTGCGATGAGTGCGAGTCGGCGGATCGTCCACGGGTCGACCGCCAGCCCGAGCTTCGCGGTCGGGAGTCCGAAGACGGCTGAGGGCACGGCGACCCGGAGGTCGCAGGCGATGGACAGCTGCAGGCCAGCCCCGATCGCCGGGCCGTTGATGGCGGCGACCACCGGCACCGGCGCCTCGGCGACCGCGTGCAGCATCCCGTACAGCGCGTCGCGGAAGCCGTCGCCGTAGACCTCGCCGAAGTCGGCGCCGGAGCAGAAGCTCGTGCCCTCACCGGTGAGCACGACGACGCGGGCGCCGGAGTCGACGACCTTCTCCATGGCCGCGCTGATCGCAGCGCACTGCTCGGTGTTGAGCGCGTTGCGGCGCTCGGGACGGCGGAGGGTCAACAGGGCGACGGAGTCGTCGACACGCACATCGAGCATGTGGCTGCACGCTACCGACCGGCGAAGCAGGGCAGCCGTCGTGGCGGAATCCGTGCCGCCGAACGGCAGAATCAGGGGATGACGAGCGACGCGTTGCCGGGGACCGCACGGATCACGACCGCTGCCGCCGCCTCCGCCGTCACCGCTGCGGCGACATTCCCGCGTCCGCAGTTGTCCATGAGGCTGCAGGGGGTGGCGAGCTCGCCGGTCCGTGAGCTGCTCGCCCTCGTCGGCCGCCCCGGCGTCATCTCGTTCGCCGGCGGGCTGCCGGCGCCCGAGCTGTTCGACGTCGACGGGCTCCGCGCGGCCTACGACGCGGTGCTGTCCGGGCCGCACGCGCGGCGCAGCCTGCAGTACGCACCCACCGAGGGCGACCCGCTGCTCCGCACGATGGTCGCTGCCCGGCTGACCGCGCGGGGGCTCCCCACGGCGGCCGACGACCTGCTCGTCACCACCGGGTCGCAGCAGGCGCTGACGCTGCTCGCCACCGCGTTGATCGATCCCGGGACCGTCATCGCCGTCGAGTCGCCGACGTACCTCGCGGCGCTGCAGTCGTTCCAGCTCGCCGGGGCGCGGTTCGTGCCGGTCGCGAGCGACGCCGACGGCGTCGACCCCGACGACCTCGCGCGGGTCCTCGCCGAGTCCCGGCCGACCGCGCTCTACCTGGTGCCCACCTTCGCGAACCCGACCGGGCGCACCGTTCCGGCCGCCCGCCGCGAACAGATCGCGGCGCTCGCCGCCGAGGCCGGCGTCTGGGTCATCGAGGACGACCCGTACGGCGAGCTGCGCTTCTCCGGCACGCCGCTGCGTCCCCTGGCGGCCGAGCCGGCGTCGGCCGCGTCCGCCGTGCACCTCGGCAGCTTCTCGAAGATCGGTGCGCCCGGGCTGCGGCTCGGCTGGGTGCGCGCGCCCGAGGCGCTGCTGCCGGCACTGACGGTGGCGAAGCAGGCCGCCGACCTGCACACCTCGACCATCGACCAGGCGGCGGCCGCCGAGTACCTGGCGACGTCCGACCTCGACGCGCACATCGGGCGCTTACGCACCGCCTACCGCGACCGGCGCGACGCGATGCTCGCGGCCCTGCCGTCCGCGCTTCCTGCGGGGAGCACGTGGAGTGAGCCGGACGGCGGGATGTTCGTGTGGGCGCGCCTCGGCGGCGGGACGCCGGAACGTCCGGTCGACACCACGGCGCTGGTCCCGGCCGCGCTGGCCGCGGACGTCGCCTTCGTCCCCGGCGCGCCGTTCTACGCGGGGGCTGCGGACACCGCGACCATGCGGCTGTCGTTCACGACCCATACCCCGGACGAGATCCAGGAGGGTCTGCGCCGGTTGGGCGGTGTGCTGGGCTGATCCACATCCCCCAGCGGCGGCCTCAGCCGGTCAGCACCGGCCCGCCGTCGGTAGCGACGACCGTCACCCGCCTCCCGACGTAGCTGATCACGCCCTCGGGCAACGCGGCGAGGGACAGCGTCGCTGCCGTGGCGGGGTCGCCGGGGGCGCTCGCGACGGCGGTGCGGACGCCGGCCTCGGTCCGCCCGATCACGAAGGCCTGCGCCGGTCGCCCGTCCCGCCCGTGCTCGACGGTCGCGGTCTCGATCAGCAGATCGCACCGGTCGCGGTCGGCGAGCAGTTCGCGCACGTCGGCGGAGCGCACCGTGGTGGGGGAGCGCCGCATCGGCTCGGGTTGCCCGACGTAGCCCGCGGGGGCCGCGTCGGTCGCGAGCAGGACGGCGTGCTGCGCCGTCAGGTAGCCGCCGTTCGCGTGCACGAGGCCGAACCGCGGCGCAGAGGCGGCGCCCCGCTCGTCCCGCAACCGCTGCGCCGTGGTCGCCACGGCGTGCAGCGAGTAGCTGTTCAGCGGACCGCCGAACGACGAGTGTCCTCCGGTCACCGTCGGCACCACCGCCTTCGGCAGCCCGAGGTGGCGGGCGGCGAGCTTCGGGACGACCGGGAAGCAGCTGTAGACATCCAGCAGGTCGACGGACGAGGCCGGGACCTCGGCCTGCGCGAGCGTCCGGTCCAGGACGTCGGCGAGCGCGGCGGAGTGGCCGTAGCCCTCTCGGTCGAGCAGGTCGGCGGTGTCGTCGCAGCCTGCGCCGGACCAGACGTGCACCACCCGGTCGTCGGGCACCCCGATCTCGCGGGCGAATGCGAGCGAGGTCAGCAGCACCGCGGCGGCCTGGTCGACGTGCGGCATCGCGTTCATCGCCAAGGGATAGGGCTCGCAGACCATGCGGTTGCCCGGCCCCGGGGTGGCGATCTCGGCGGCGGTCCGCTGCTGCGGCTTCCAGGCGTAGGGGTTGTCGGCGGCGATGTCGCTGAAGGCGGCGTAGAGCTCGGCCGACTCCGCGCTGCTCTCGGCCGGGGTGAGCCCGAGGTCGGCCTGCAGTCGGTTCTCGAACAGCGGATAGATCCGGGCCGGGAGGACGAGCCCCGCCGCGTGCATGCGTTCGCTGCCGAGGTCGGCGGGGTCGAAGCGGGGCGGGCCGCCGGGATCCGTCGTCCACCCGAGGTCCTTGGCCGGGTCGACGCCGGCGCGGCCCAGCGCCGACACCGACGCCTGCGCTTCGGCGCCGACGACCAGCGCCACCGTGCTCCGCCCGGCGGCGATGCGGGCGGCGGCCGCGTCGACCAGGCGGACCGGCCACTGGCCGCCGATGGCGACGTCGGTCGTGGTCCCGGGATGGGCCCCGAGCTCGCGTCCGAGCCGATCGGCGAGCTCGTCGTAGGTCCAGCTGACCGTACGGACCGCGGCGACGTCGTCCGCCGCGGCCAGCAGCGACGCGGCCCGCGGCCCCGGGCCGACGGCGTCGGCGGCGGCGCCGCGCGCGACCTCGAGCAGCAACGTGAGCGGCTCGCGGGCCCCGTCGACCGTCCGCTCGGGATTCGTCCGGAGCTGCGCCGTCCCGAGGATGACCGGCACGTGCGACGGATCGATCAGGCCGGCACCCGTCATGCCCGCACCCGCGCGAGCAGCCGGTCGACGAGGTCGGCGACCACGCGCGGCTCCTCCACCTGCGGGCAGTGTCCGACGCCGTCGAGCACGACGAGCTCGCCGTCCCCCAACGAGTCGGCGAGCTGCTGGGCGCCCCGCACCGGGACCAGCCGGTCGCGGTCACCCCAGACCAGCAGCGACGGGCAGCGCACCGCGGCCGGGTCGACGGAGGCGTCGAGTTCCGGCAGCAGCCGGACACCGAGGGCGGCGGTGGCGGCAGCGCTGCGACGGTCGTAGCCGGAGAAGAAGCGACGGCCTGCGCGCCGCGCGTCCCGGCCCGGGGCTCCGGCGACGACGCGGCTGTAGCCCAGACCCAGCGCGGTCCGCATCAGCGCCGGCGGCAGCGGGGCGCCGGAGAGCCGCGCCGTCATCGGTGACCCGGTCGCCCGGTGCAGCCAGCGGGCCAGCCGGACCGAGGCGGGGGCGAGCGCCATCACGGCGTCGGCTTCCCCCGCGGCACCGGCACGGAGGGCGAGTGTGCCGCCCAACGAGTTGCCGATGACGACGACCGACCCTTCCCGCTCGCGGATGCGTCGGGCGGCGGTGGCGACCGCCGCGTCGAGCTGGGCCAGCACGGGGCCGGGCTGCAGCTCGGGGCCGCGGTGGAAGCCGGGCAGGTCGATGGCGGCCGTGTAGTGGCCTCGGCGGGCGCAGGTCGCCCGCAGCGCCGACCAGGTCTCCCCGGAGTCCGCGAAGCCGTGGACCATCAGCAGGGCACTCATGGGGTTCCTCCCGACGACGCGCTTCCACGCACCGCACGAATCCGACAGGACGTCCTGTCAGTTCGGGGAGCATAAGCCCCGCGCCCCCTCCGCTGCGGACGACGGTCAGGATGGCGACCATGATGGCGGGGATGGCCACCGCGACGACCCGCCCCTACGGCGGCGTGAGTGCCGACGAGCGGCGCCTCGCCCGTCGTGGGCGGCTGCTCGACGCGGGCCTCGCGCTGCTCGGTACCGGGGGGTGGGAGCAGACGACGATGACCGCGGTCTGCTCGGCGGCCAAGCTGACCGAGCGCTACTTCTACGAGAGCTTCCGGAACCGCGACGAGCTGCTGCTGGCCGTCCTGGACCGCACCGCCGAGCAGATCAGGCTGGCGATCGTCGCCGCGCTGCGTCCACCCGCCGGTGAGGGGTTCGTCGATGCGACCACCGCCGTCCGGAGCGCGGTCGACGCGTTCGTCGACGTGCTCGTCGACGACCCGCGCGTCGCTCGAGTGGTGCTCGTCGAGGCGGTCGCCTCGCCCACGCTGCGGCAGCGGCGGGGCCGGCTGGTCCGCGACTTCGCGACCCGCATCGTCGTGCAGAACCGGCAGCTGTTCGGGGCCGCGGCGTTGCCCTCCCCGCAGGCGGAGATCCAGGCGCTGCTCTACGTCGGCGGGGCCGCCGAGCTGTTCGCGGCCTGGTTCACCGGCGCGCTGGACGCCTCCCGCGAGCAGGTCGTCGACGCGGCGGTCGCCCTGTTCGGAGCGTCCGCGCACTCCTGACCCCGCTACGCTGCGCCGGTGGATCTCGGACTCGCCGGCAAGCGCGCACTGGTCACCGCGAGCACCGGGGGGATCGGCGCGGACATCGCCCGCCGCCTCGCCGGCGAGGGCTGCGCGGTGCTGCTGCACGGCCGGGACGAGGCGCGGGCACAGGCCGCCGTAGCCGAACTGCGAGGAGCCGGGGGCGACGTCGGAGTGGTCCTCGGTGACCTCACCGACGACACCGCGGCAGCCGGGGTCGCAGCCGCCGCCGAGCGCTTCGGGGTCGAGATCGTCGTGCACAACGCCGGCCCGTTCTCCGAGAACGACTGGACGACCACCACGCCCAGGGACTGGCTCGAGGCGATGGACGGCAACGTCGTCTCCATCGTCCGGCTCACCACCGCGTTGCTGCCGGTGCTCCGCCGGGCCGGCTGGGGCCGCGTCGTCACCATCGGCACCCGCGGCGGGACGATCCCGCTGACCAACATGGTCGAGTACTCCGCCGCGAAGGCCGCCGTCGTGAACCTGACGGTCGGCCTGGCGCAGCACCTCGCCGGTACCGGCGTCACCGCCAACTGCGTCACCCCCGGGGTCATCGCGACCGACGGGCTGCGGCGCATGTTCGCCGCGCGCGCCGCCGAGGCCGGCTGGCCGCAGGACTGGGCGTCCCTGGAGCCGCGCATCGTCGCCGACTACGCGCCGAACCCGTCCGGCCGGCTCGGGACGGGCGCCGACATCGCCGCGGCGGTCGCATTCCTGGTGAGTCCGCTCGCCGACTACGTGAACGGCACGGAACTCCGGGTCGACGGCGGCATCACGCCGCTCGCCTGACGGCGCTCGCCGCCCGTCCGCGGGCACGAGCCGCCGGCTGGGGAAGCCATGGGGCTCGTGCCCGCTCCCTCGGGGAGGGGCCCCCGCCCTCGGGGGTGGGCGGGGTCAACGGGGTAGGACGTCGCCGAGCGAACAAGCGTTACACGAACGTCAGCGGGGGCCGAGCGCACGGGCGTAGCGGACGCCGTGCGACACCCAAGCCCGCAGGTCGGCGTCATCCGCGACCGCATCGGGGTGCACGTGGAGCCACCCGGTCATCGACTTGCCGCGCATCACGAACCGCTCGACGGAGGCGTGCTGCTCGAGGCGTTCGGTGTCCGCCGGGTCGCAGCGCAGCAGCATCCCGCCCTGGCCGCTGGCCGACACGGCCATGTGCCCGTCGATCAGGAAGGCGAGTCCGCCGAACATCCGCTTCTCGGTGAGCCCGGGCTCGCCCCCGACGACGGCGCGGATGCGGTCGGCGAGGTCGTCGTCATAGGCCATGGCGGCAGCATCCCACCCCGAACCCGCGAGGTCAGGTCAGCGGAGCTGCTGCAGTGCCCAGCCGTTGCCGTCCGGGTCACTGAAGTACGCGTAGAGGATCCCACCCATGTCCTGGACGGGACTGATCTCGACGCCGCGCTCGAGCAGTCCGGCCCGGGCGGCCTCCAGGTCCTGCACCACCAGGTGGAGGCCGCGCGCCTCACCCGGGGTGCGGTCGGTGAGGTCGCCCATGCCGGTGCCGAGCAGCACCGAGCAGGCCGAACCCGGCGGGGTCAGCTGGACCACCCGCATGCCGTCCATCGGACGGACGTCGTGGTCGGCGTGGAAGCCGACCTGGTCGACGTAGAAGGCCTTGGCGCGGTCGACGTCGGACACCGCGAGCGGCACCAGTTCGAGCCGCATCGTCACTGCTGCGTCAGCCTCGTTCGGCATGGATCCACCTTTCGTCGTCGAACCCCGGCCGGGTCCGCCACCCGGAGGTCGGATCCGGGCGCTCGTTCTCGACATCCTGCGTGAACCCCGGCTCGCGAGGCCGAGACGGGCGACGGCGCCCGATCACGCCGCGTCGGCGCCGGTGACCCCCGCTGCTGCGCGGGCGTCGACGTCCTGCTTCCAGCGGTGGACCAGGGCGGTGTTGGTTGCCGTCAGCCCGAGCCACAACACGGAGAGAAGCGGTCGGCCGAGCATGACGAGGGCGATGGCCGCAGAGCCGAAGAAGAGGACCTCGACGCCGAAGCGCCCGGGACCGGCGAGGAAGTGCGGTGCCCGTGGGGCCACGAACCGTCCCCAGGTGAGCGCGCCGATCAGCGGGAGCGCAGCGGTGAGGAGTATTCGCTGGGGCTCGGTACCGACGGCGTGCCAGCCGTAGACGCCGAAGATCGTCAGTGCCGCGAGCTCCAGGCCGAAACGCAGGACGCTGTTCGTCGTGAGCCAGACGCTCGAGACCCTGCCCATCGCACCCCCCGTGGTCGCAACCTAGCGTCGCACCTCACGGCGGGTTGCGAGGGCTCGACCGTCGGGGAGGGTGCGACCCCCCAGCAGGGCGACGAGGGACCCGCTGTCGGCCTGGACGACGGTGCCGTCGCCCCAGGCCCGCCCCAGATCGGTGGCCTCGAGCCGGACGCCGGTCAGGTCGAGGCCGAACACCGCACCGTCGGCCGCGACCAGCTGGTCCAGGACGGCGACCACCGCCTCGGATGGGATGACGTCGGATCGGCCGATCGCGACCGTCACATCGAGCGCATGGATCACCGCGTGGTTCAGCGCCCCGGCCGAGCCGCCGCCGGGCGGTTCCCAGGCGTGGAGCGCGGGGGAGCGGAGCGCGGCCAGGAGATCCTCGGTCGGGAGCGCGCCGTCCCGGGCGGCAACGGTGTCCGAGAGAACGGTGAAGTCCCCGCCCGCCGCCGCCATCTCGGCGCCGAACTGCTGCGGGGTGAGCCGCGCCGGCATCGTGACGTGCGCGACCACGTTCCGGACCTGCCACCCGTCGCACAGCGACGGGGCGTCCCATGTCGACGGGGGCTCGTGGGCGAGCAGGTCGGCCAGGCTCTCGCAGGTCGGCTTCACCAGCTCTTGCAGATCCGTCATCGTCGTTCCTCTCGCAGTAGGTGGCTGAGGTGGTCCTCGAGCTTGTCGAGGGAGGTGAGGAACCCGGCGCGTGCCTCGGGTGACCGCATCGGCTCGGGGACGTGCCGCTGGTGGATGGCGATCTCGGTGCTGCCGTCGCCGAGGTCGCGGAGCGTGCTGGTCGTGTGCAGGCCGCTGCCCTGCTCGACCCAGACGAGTCGCTCCGGCGGGACCACCTCGGTGAAGATCGCCGTCATCCGATGGCTACCGTGCTCGCCGACCATCAGCGTCTCGAACCGGCCCCCCGCCCGGAGCTCCACGACGATGCCGTCCTGCGGCGTCGTCATGCCGCGAGGGCCCCAGAACTGCGCGAGCTCGGCCGGCTCGGTCAGGCAGCGCCACACCAGGTCGCGCGGTGCCCGCACGACCCGGTGGAAGCGCAGCTCGTCCTCGCTCACCGCCGACCACCGTCCTGGAGCCGGGCGAGGTGCTCGTCGAGCCGGTCCATGCGCTCCGCCCAGACACGGCGGCTCTGCTCGATCCACGAGACCGCGGCCTCCAGGGCGTCGGGGTCGAGGCGGCACGGGCGGGTCTGCCGGTGACGACCGCGCGTGACCAGTCCGCTCTTCTCCAGCACCCCGATGTGCTGCGAGACGGCCTGCAGGCTCATCGGGTAGGGCGCCGCCAGCTCCTTCACCGTCGCCTCGCCCCGGCTGAGCCGGGCCACGATGTCCCGGCGCGTGCGGTCGCCGAGCGCGGCGAACATGGCGTCGAGACGCTCGTCGTCCACCGAGGTCGGCACGGCGTGTATTCAAGCTGATGCTTGATCAAGCGTCAAGCTGAGTAAGGACGGCGATGGAGTGCGTCAGCCCCACTGCCCCGGAATCTGACGGGTGGGCACGTTGAGCCGGTTGAACACGTTGGTGACGGCGACCTGCACGACGAGTGCGGCCAGCGCCGGTTCGTCGTAGTGCCGTGCCGCCTCGTCCCAGACCGCGTCGGGGACGGGATCGGTGCGGTCCGCCAGCCGGGTGACCGCCTCGGTCAACGCCAGCGCCGCTCGCTCCGCCGGCGTGTAGCAGGTCGCGTCGCGCCATGCGGCGGCCGCCCAGAGCCGCTCGTCGGTCTCGCCGGCCTTGCGCGCCGCCCGAGACCCGGCGTCGACGCAGGAGCTGCACCCGTTGACCTGGCTGGCCCGCAGGTGCACCAGCTCGAGGGTCGAGCCGGGCACGGCGCCCGTCCGCACCGAGCGGGTCAGCGCGACGACCGCCTCCATCGCGCCCGGAACGAGCATGGCGGGGTTCTGCATCCGTGGCTGCACGGCAGGTCCTCTCGTGGATGTCACATCCGGCGACTGCCGCCGGTCATCTTCCTGACCGACCGCGACACGAGGATGTGACAGGTGGAGCAGGACCCCGAGCTGGAGAGAGCTGACTGAACTGACCGAACAGTTCGAGCGGTACCGCCCGCGCCTGCGCGCGGTCGCTGTCCGGCTCCTCGGATCGACCGCGGAGGCCGACGACGCCGTTCAGGACGCGTGGCTGCGCGCCAGCCGGGCCGACCGCAGCGACGTGGTCAACCTCGGCGCCTGGCTCACCACCATCGTCGCCCGCGTCTGCCTGACGGCGCTCCAGTCCCGGCGCACCCACCCGCAGCGCACACTCGACGACGACGTGCGCAGCCCGGTCGCCGACAGCGACCCGGAGCGCGACGCGGTCCTCGCGGAGACCGTCGGCCGGGCGCTGCTCGTCGTCCTCGACACCCTGGCGCCGGCGGAACGCCTCGCTTTCGTGCTCCACGACGTGTTCGCGGTGCCGTTCGACGAGGTCGCCCGGGTGCTCGAGCGAACGCCCGTCGCCACCCGTCAGCTGGCCAGTCGGGCCCGGCGGCGGCTGACCGGCGCGGGAGCCGGGCAGGTGACCGACCGGGCGCGGGCGGAGGGCGTCGTCCGGGCCTTCCACGTCGCGTCGCGCACCGGGGAGTTCACCGACCTGCTGGCCGTACTGGACCCCGACGTCGTGCTGCGGGCCGACCCCGTTGCCGTCCGCTCGGCGGCGGCCGCCGCCGGAGGTGCACCGGCCCTCGCGGCGGAGCTACGAGGTGCGGCCGCGGTGGCGCAGGCGTTCTCCGGGCGAGCGGCGGCGGCGCAGCCGGCGCTCGTCGACGGCCTGCCCGGGCTGGTCTGGGCCCCGGGAGGGGAGGTGCGCGTCGTCTTCGACATGGTCGTCCACGACGGGCGCGTCGTCGGGATCGAGATGCTGGCCGATCCCGACGTCGTCGGCACGCTCGAGGTCGAGCTGCTGTGAGCGCTCCTCGGCCCCGGCGAGATGAGCTTCAGCCGGCGAGGTGACCGACGACCAGCGGGACGATGACCTCGGGAGGGCTGACGTGGCCCTGCCCGGGCAGCACCTGCTGCCGGCTCTGCGGGATGAGCTCGGCGATCCGGCCGCCGACCCTGGTCATCCACGCCGGACTGTCCGCCCCGTTGAGGACGAGCGTGGGTGCCCGCACGAGCTGCACGAGCTCGACGGGCAGCAACCCACCGGTGGTGGGGAAGCCCAGAACCGCGGAGTCGTGGGCGAGCGACGGTGCGAACGCCTCCATGCGGCCCCACCACGGCTGGGTCCGCATCTGTTCGACCGCCGTGGCCGGCGCCCCGACGCGGCGCATGAACAGTGCGGCGGCGTCGCTGCGCCTGCCCTCGGCCAGCGCCTGCTCGAGGGTGGCGGCGTACTCGCGGGACTCCTGTGCCTGCGCGTCGTCTTCGACGAAGGGCGGCTCGTGCAGCACCAGCCGGTCGACGCCCAGCCCCGCCGCCGCGGCCTGCAGGGCGAGCGCAGCGCCGGAGGAGTGCCCGTAGACCGACGCCGAACCTCCCGCCCGGTCGATCAGGGCGCGCAGGTCCTCGACCTCGCGCGCCACGGAGTACGGAGCGGTGTCGGTGCTGCCGCCGCGGCCGCGGCGGTCGTAGTTGACCACCGTGTGGAACTCGGCGAGCGCCTCCGCGAGCGGCCGGGTGACCGCGGCGTCGCAGTTCGAGCCGGAGACGATGATCACGACGGGGCCGGCGCCGAGCAGCTCGTAGGCGATGGTCGTCCCGTCGTCGGACCTGAGGGTGTCGATGGTCGTTTCTCCTCGGACGTGTCGAAGCGGTGCGTTCGGAGTGCTGGTCACGGCTGCAGATCGACAGCCGCTCGGAACGACCCGTCCATGTGGAACGGCGTCGAGTCGTGCACGTGGATGATCCGCCACGTGTCATCGGTCCGGTGCAGGGCGAAGGTCGACCGGTACCAGAGCGAGAAGGGTTCGCGGGCACCGGCGGGCGTCGCCGACATCCGCGAGAGCGCGTGGGCCACCGCGAGGGTGCCGTCCTGGAGGACCGCGAGGTCGTGGTGCTCGATGATGACCGGCCCGTCGAAGGTGGCCAGCCACGTCCGCAGCCCCTCGGCGTCCCCGACCATCGTCCCGGCGGACTGCTGCAGCGGCGGTGCGAGGCTGAACCGCACCGCGTCGTCCGCCAGCGGAGCGAGCATCCGCCCGACGTCGCGGGCCGCGTGGGCCGCGACGTACTCGTCGAGAACCGCACGGACCGCGGACTCGTCGCCGGTCTGGGTCGGAATGATGGACATGGTCCTGCCTCCTCCAGCACGCCGGTCGGGGTGCTTCCACCACCGTGTCGAGACACCGTCGCCGGTTTCGACACCGCAGCAGAGACACCGCAGCAGACACGTCGATGAGGAGACTCCGTGAAGTACATGATCCTGATCCAGAGCAACCCGCAGTTCCTCGAGCGGTGGGAACTCCTCCCGGAGTCGGACCGGGAGGCGTTCGGCCGGGGGCACTTCGCCCTCACCGAGGAGCTGGCCGAGTCCGGCGAGTTGGTCGTCTCGGAGGCGTTGGCCGACCCGTCGACAGCCAAGCGGGTGACCCGCCGCGATGGGAGGGTGTCGAGCACCGACGGCCCGTTCGCCGAGGTCAAGGAGCATCTCGCCGGCTTCTACCTCGTGGACTGCGAGTCGCCGGAGCGGGCCCTCGAGATCGCGGCACGGGTACCGGACGCGGTGTGGGGGCTGGTCGAGGTCCGCCCCGTCCTGGACACCGGTGCGGCGGACATGTGACGGGCACGCCCTCTCGTGTCGAGCAGCTGCTGCGGGAGCGCGGACCTGTGGCCCTGGGAGTGCTCGTCCGGCGGTACGGCGACTTCGCCGCCTGCGAGGACGCAGTCCAGGAAGCCCTGATCGCCGCGTCGACGAGGTGGCCGTCGGACGGGCTGCCGACCAACCCGACCGGCTGGCTGATCACGACGAGCTCGCGGCGGTTGATCGAGATCTGGCGCAACGAGGCGGCGCGCCGACGCCGCGAGATCGACGACGCAACTCGGGCACTCCGGCTGCCCCTTCCAGCAACCGCGGCCGACGACTCGCTGGCGCTGCTCCTGCTCTGCTGCCACCCGGCACTGACGCCGCCCTCGCAGGTCGCCCTCACCCTCCGTGCGGTCGGGGGACTGACGACCGCGGAGATCGCGCGTGCCTTCCTGGTGCCGGAGGCCACCGCCGCGCAGCGCATCAGCCGGGCCAAGGCACGCCTCCGGACGAACGACGCGAGGTTCGTCATCCCCTCCGAGGCCGAGCTCGCGGACCGGTTGCCGTCAGTCCTGCAGGTGCTCTACCTGATCTTCAACGAGGGGTACGCCCCGACCTCGGGGCCGTCGCTCTCCCGGGTCGATCTGACGACCGAGGCCATCCGACTGACCCGGCAGCTGCACGACCGGCTGCCCCGCGAGGGCGAGGTCGCCGGGTTGCTGGCCCTCCTGCTGCTCACGGAGGCACGGCGCCCGGCCCGCAGCGCACCCGACGGCGCCCTCGTCCCGCTGGCCGACCAGGATCGACGGCTCTGGGACCGCGCCGCGATCGCGGAGGGCATCGACCTCGTCACGGCCACGCTGCCGGTCGCGCCGCTCGGTCCGTACCAGCTCCAGGCGGCCATCGCCGCCGTGCACGGCGAGGCCGCGCGGGCCGAGGACACCGACTGGCCGCAGATCCTCGCGCTCTACGACCTGCTCGCGCAGCTCACGCCCGGCCCGATGGTCACGCTCAACCGCATCGTCGCCGTGGCCATGGTCCGGGGTGCCCGCGTCGCTCTCGACGAGCTCGACCGCGCCGCCGACGACCCCCTGTTGCGCGAGCACCATCGGGCCGACGCCGTCCGTGCCCACCTGCTCGAGATGCTCGGCGAATCCGAACTCACCCGCGAGTACTACCTGCGGGCCGCGAGGAAGACGCTGAGCCTTCCCGAGCAGCGGTACCTCCTCGGCAAGGCCACCGCTCGCCGGCCGGTCACCGACGACGGACCGGGAGGAGGCTCAGCCTGAGGTCCCGATGCGTTCGGAGAACTCCACGAGCCGATTCGAGAACCCCCACTCGTTGTCGTACCAGCCGAACACCTTGACCTGGTTGCCCACCACCTGCGTGAGCGGCGCGTCGAAGATCGAGGAGTGGGGGTTGCCGACGATGTCCGCCGAGACCAGCGGCGCCTCGGAGTACTGCAGGACGTGCTGGAGCGGTGACGAGGTGGCCGCGGTTCGGAACGCCGCGTTGACCTCCTCGACGTCGGCGGACGTGTGCAGGACCACCGTGAGGTCCGTGATCGAGCCCACCGGTACGGGCACGCGGAGCGCAGCGCCGGTGAGTCGCCCGGCGAGCTCGGGGATGACCTTGCCGATGGCGTCCGCGGCCCCGGACGACGTCGGGATCGTCGAGACGGCGGCCGCCCGGGCCCGGCGCAGATCCGAGTGCGGCGCGTCGTGCAGCCGCTGGTCGCCGGTGTAGGCGTGGACCGTCGTCATCAGACCGGACTCGATGCCGAACGCGTCGTGCAGCACCTTGGCCAACGGTGCGAGCGAATTCGTGGTGCACGAGCCGTTGGAGAAGACGTCGGAAGCGTCCACGTCGAGCTCGTCGTCGTTCACGCCGAGGACGAAGGTGGGGACGTCGCCCTTGGCCGGCGCCGAGATGATGACCTTCCGCGCACCGCCCCGGAGGTGCGCCGCGGCCGCGCTGCCGTCGGCGAAGCGCCCGGTGGACTCGATGACGAGGTCCGCCCCGACGTCCCCCCAGCGGATGGCTGCGGGATCGGGCTCGGCGAGGACGGAGATGCGCTGGTTCCCCACCGTGATGACGTCGTTCTCGACGGCGACGCCCTCGAGGTGGCCGGACAGGGAATCCCATTCGAGCAGGGTGGCCAGCGTGTGGCTGTCGGTGAGGTCGTTGACCGCGACCACCTCGACATCGGCCTCGTTCGCCAGGGCGGCCCGCAGGTAGCTGCGCCCGATCCGCCCGAACCCGTTGATCCCGACGCGCACCGTCATGGGTCCGCTCCTTCTCGCCGCTGTCAGTGAGCTCGACGTTAGCCGGGTGAAGGGAGGCCGCGATGAGGGCGATGAACGCAACCGCACCGTCAGGAGACGCAGGGGGTGCCGTCCACGCTCACGTGCGCCGGTCGGCCCGACGGCGTCCCTGTGTGAGCGCGGCCGTGGCAGTCCTGGAGCTGGGACGGTTCCGGCGGTGCAGCGTTATCGAGAACTGCGGGCCGGCCACCGGGAGGTCGGGCAGCGGTGTCGCCGGCGAGGTGCGGGCCCGATCTCGGAAGAGATCACAGAGTGCGCTCGGCAGGATTCGAACCTGCAACCTTCTGATCCGTAGTCAGATGCTCTATCCGTTGAGCTACGAGCGCTTCCGGCGGGACGGGTGTCCGTCCACCGCAGGACACAGTACCGAACGCGACGGTTCCCGACCTCGTGATAATCGTCGGGTCCACGTCCAGCGGTGAGTGGTGACGGTGGCAACGAGCGGGCGGATCCCGGTGTCCCATCGTCGCCACATCCGCGGCGGAGAGATGGCCCGCATGTCCTCTTCCCAGCACAGGGCGTCCCGCCTCGTACTCCTGCTGCTCTCGCTCGTCATGCTCGTCGCCGGAACTGCCGCGTGCGGCAAATCGAAGAGCACCACCGCGTCACCGGGCAGCTCCGCCTCGGCCGGTTCCGGTACGACGGCTTCGACCCCGAGCCCGGGCGCGAGCGCCTCCGACGCGTCCTGTTCCGCCGTCGGCACTCGCCACATCCCGAAGACCCGTGTCCTGGGTGACCTGGCCATCTCGGCCGGCGCCTTCCACCGCTACATCTACAAGCCCATCAAGTCCGGCGCGTTCAGCTCGGAGTCCAAGCCCCGGAAGGTGGTCACGCTCGCCAAGGGCGCCGTGTCCGCAGCGGCGATCTACCACTTCATGGGCAACGCGGTCGACAACGCCCGCTCCGACCCGACGCTGTGCAAGTACGTCCCGACCATGGACCAGACGCGGGCGAAGCTGAACACGCTCAGCACGAGCCTGCGCACGGGCGACACCTCGCAGATCCCGAGCACCGAGGACGGCTTCAGCCAGCTGCAGAAGCAGACCGGCTTCAAGCCGGACGACAACGCGACCGTCCCTGGCGCCAGCTGAGCAACCCCGCCGACCGGTGCGCCCGCGTTTTGCGGACGACAGGACGCGGGCGTACACGGTCTTCATACGATCACCGGGCACTCCGGAGCGGTGACCAGTGCACCTCCGCCGGAAACGGCGTTCTCCCCCGGCGACCCCCAGACGCCCGGCCCCGACGCGGACAGCGTGACGAGCGTGATCCCTCCGCGCTGCCCCTCCCGCACCCGGCTCTACCGCTCCGGCGAGCTCCACGAGGAGGGTTTTCCACCCGATCTGATCGCGGAGCGGCTCGGAGACCATCCGGACGCGTTCGTCTGGCTGGATCTCTACGACCCGGACGAGCAGGACCTCCGGATCGTGATCGACGAGTTCGGGCTGCACCCCCTGGCGGTGGAAGACGCCGTGCACGACCACCAGCGACCCAAGCTGGACCGGTACCGCAGCCACAGCTTCCTGACGGTCTACGCGGCGACGCTCGACGAGGCGTCCGGTGAGCTGTCGTCCAGCGAGATCAGCGCGTTCCTGACCCCGCGCGCCCTCATCACGATCCGGAAGAGCGCCTTCGACATCGACGCGGTGCTTCCCCGCTGGGACGCCAACCCGGAGCTGGCCGGTTCGGGCGTCGGTTTCCTGCTCCACGGCCTGCTCGACGCCGTCGTCGACGGCCACCTGAAGGTCGCGCACCAGCTGCACGACGCCGCTGAACAGGCCGAGGACCAGCTCTTCGAGGCTCGTCCGAAGCTCGACGTCCGCCGCCGCGGCTTCCAGCTGCGCAAGAGCGTCGTCCAGCTGCGCCGCCTCACCTCGCCCATGGCCGAGCTGATCAGCGACCTGCGGCAGGAACCCGAGCTCGTGACCGACCGACTGGCGCCCTACTACCAGGACGTCTACGACCACGCGATGCGCGCCAATGGTTGGGTCGAGCGGCTGCGGGACCTGTTGGCCAACATCCTCGACACGAGCCTGAACGAGCAGAGCTACGAGCTGAACGAGGTCACCAAGAAGCTCGCCGCGTGGGCGGCCATCATCGCGGTGCCCACGGCTGTCACGGGCTTCTACGGGCAGAACGTGCCCTATCCCGGCTTCTCGCAGCACTGGGGCTTCATCGTCAGCGCGGTCGTCATGGTCGGCCTCGCCGGCGGTCTCTATCTCCTGTTGCGTCACCGGAAGTGGCTCTGACGGTGACACGTGGGGTGGCGGCAGCCGGTGATGTCCTGCCCCTCGACGCGCTTTTGATCGACTTCGACGGGACGATCGTGGACTCGGAGAGCTCGATCCTGGCGTCGTTCTCCGAGGAGTACGCCGCGCACGGGCTCGCCCTGGACGAGGAGGCGTGGCGCCGCACGGTCGGGGGCGTCAGCGACCGGTACGCCGTCCTGGCCGAGCTGGTCGGGGAGGGCTTCGATCGGGCGACCGTGCAGGCGAACGTCCGCCGCCGCGAGAACGTCCGGGTCCGGGACGTGCCGACCCGGCCCGGCATCCGCGAGTGCATCGATCGCGCCCGGGCGGAGGGCCTGCGCCTCGCCGTCGTCTCCAGCTCACCGCTGGAGTGGGTGGACGGCCACCTGCGCCGACTCGGCCTGCGGCCGGCGTTCGAGGTCGTCGTCACCCGGGAGAGCGCGACCCGCGCGAAGCCGGCGCCCGACCTCTACCTCGAGGCGCTCGCCCAGCTCGACGTCCACCCCGACCGGGCCGTCGTCGTCGAGGACGCCGCGAACGGCATCACCGCGGCCCGCGCCGCCGGGCTGCGCTGCCTCGCGTTCCCGAACCCGGTGACCGTGCACCAGGACCTGTCCCACGCCGACGAGGTGCTCGCCCCAGGTGACGGGCAGCTGTGGGCCGCTGTTCGACGGATCGTCCGGACGCCGGCGTGACGAGCGGTGCGGCTTTCACCGCACGACGGGCGCGCGGGGGAGGCAGTGGGCGCGGATGAGCTCCATGACCACCTCCGGCGCCTCGGCCGGCGCGAGGTGCGCCACGCCGTCGAGCTCGACGTACCGCCCGTGCTGCACGCCGTCGGCGATCTCGCGGAGCCGCTCGGGCGGGGTCGCCACGTCGGCGGCGCCCGCGACCGCGAGTACCGGGGCGGCGATCTCCGACAACCGTTCCCGGACGTCGAACCGGGCCAAGGCGTCGCAGACCGCGGCATAGCCGGCGTCGTCGGCTGCGGCGAGGGCGTCCAGCAGACCGGCCGCCACCCCCGGCTGCCGCTGCGCGAAACCGGGCCCGAACCAGCGCGCGGGGGTGCTCTCCAGCAGCGCCGACGTGCCGGAGCGACGGACCGTCATCGCGCGTTCCTGCCACCCCTCCGGCTCCCCGATCCGGGCCCCGGTGCACAGCAGGACGGCGGCCTCCACCTGACCCGGTGCGTCGAGCAGGAGCTGCAGGCCGACGGCGCCGCCGACCGAGTCACCGGCGTAGCAGAACGGTCGTCCGTCGACGAGGCCGAGCACGGAGCGGGCGAGGTCCTCCATCCGCGACGCGGCCGGCGCGGGGGAGTGGTCCCGGCCGTGCCCGGGCAGGTCCCAGGCCACGATCTCGAACTCCGCGCCGAGCACGGCGGCGCAGGGTCCCCAGAGGGTGTCGGCGGAGGTCCCCAGCGACGGTCCGAGCACCAGCAGCGGACGCGTCACGTCTCGTTCCCTTCGAAGGCGGTGCGGGCGGCGAGCTCGGAACGGGTCCGGATCCCGAACTTCGCGTAGACGCGGGTCAGGTGGTACTGGACGGTCTTGTGGGAGACGTGCAGCTCGGCGGCGACCTCGCGGTTCGACAGGCCGCGGGCGACGAGCTCGCTGACGGCCCGCTCCTGCGCGGTCAGCTCGGACGGCGCGCGTTCCCCGCGGGCCGCGGAGACGCCACCGGCCGCGAGCTCCCGGTCGCACCGCGCGACCTCGACCGCCGCGTCGAGGGTGACGAAGGCGTCGCGGGCCGCGCTGAGCCGGGTGTCGGCGTCCCGCCGTTTGCCGGCGCGACGGAGCATGCGGCCGTAGATGAAGGTGAGCCGGGCACGGTCGTACCGCAGCGGCAGTTCGTCCAGCAGCCGCAATCCCTCGTCGAAGCAGCGCCGGGCCGCGGCCTCGTCACCGACGGCGTCGTACCACCGGCCGCGGACACCGGAAAGCCGTGCCGTCGTGGCTCGTGCTCCCTGCTCCGCGGCGAGCCGCTCGTGCTTGCGGAGGAACGCGTCGGCCTCGTCGAGCTGCCCCGCCTGCAGCAGTGCGTAGCCGTGCAGGTCCTGCCACGGCCACCAGCCCGGCTGGTCGAGCGTCGTGCCTGCCGACGGCCCACCCGACCGACCGGCGGGGAGATCGACCAGCGGCGCGACCGTGCGCAGCACCGCATCGGAGTCCCGCAGCACCTCCAGGACCTGAGCCCGCGCGAGGACGCTCGGCAGGTGCATGAGCGCGTACTCCTGGGGGCACCTCTCCGCGGCACGCACCGCCGACCAGGCCCGTTCGGTGTCGCCGCGGAGCGCGGCGATCTGTGCCTCGGTCCAGGCGAGCAGCGGTGTGATGAGTTCGATCCCCGTCCGTTCGGCGAGCGCCTGCCCCTGCTCGACGGCCTGGAGCGCGAGGTCCCAGTCGCCGGTCAGGAAGCGGAGCCGGCCCAGCCAGCCCAGCGCCCAGAGGGTGATCCGGGACGAGCCGCCGAGCAGGGTCGTCGGTACCGCGCTCTCGAGCATCACGCGGGCCTCGTCGTACTCGTCGCGCACGAGATGGGTCCACCCGCGACCCAGCGCGATGCGCTGCCGTTGCGGGCCCAGGTGCACCTGTTGGGCGACCGTCCGGTACAGGGCGACCGCCTCGTCCGGCCGGCCGGAGGCGGCCACGCCCAGGCCGCGGATGGCCGCCGCTTCCACGGCTGCCGGTGCGGTCGGTCCGACGAGGTCCGCCGCCCGGTCGGCCCACCTGACCAGGTCGGGTCCGTCGCAGCGGGCCAGCGCGTGGAGCACCTGTCGCTGGCAGACGAGGGCTGCGGTGTCCGGGTCCGGCTCGCGGCACAGGTCCTGCCACGCGCGGTCGAGCCGCCCGCCCGCCTCGCCCGCGCGACCCAGGATGATGGCGAGGTAGGCGAGCACCGAGTCGCGGAGCGGCGTGTCCCGGAAGCTCTCCAGGACGGGTGCGAGGCCGGCTGCGGCCGCCACGTCACCCGCGCCGACGAGCGCGTCGACGGCGCGCACCAACCGGTCCTCCCGGTGCGCCCGGACGCTGGTGAGCCGGCTGGCCTCGGTCAGCAGGTCCGCGACGGTGCGCCACGACCCGTTCTGCGCCTCCGCGCCGGCACGGGCGTCCAGCACCTCGGCGAGGGCGTCGTCGCGCCCGATGGTGGCCGCGGCCAGGAAGCCGAGTGCGCGGGCCGGTTCGACGACGACGTCGGCGGCGCGGCGGCGCAGTTCCGCAGCCCGGTGCGGACCCATCTCGTCGAGCACCGCGGCCCGCACCATCGGGTCGGCCGGCCCGGCCAATGGACCGAGCCGCCCACCCGAGCGGTGCACCAGCCCGGCGCGCGAGGCCTCGGCCAGCGGTGCCAGGACGTCGTCCAGCTGCGCCAGCCTGCCGACCTCGTCGAGCGTCGACGGCCGTGCGAGGACGGCGACGGCGTCGACCAGCGCCCGGGCGTCCGGGCCGAGGGCGGCGAGCTGTTCGGCCACCGCCACCGCCACCGACGCCGGGGGCGGCAGCCGTAGGTCGAGCACGTCCCAGGCCTGCGGCGGGATCTCGTCGAGCAGGGCGAGGACGTGCCGCGGACGCCCGGCGGTGTGGCGGCACAGCCGGATCGACGCCCAGCGCGGCAGTGGTCGCCCCCGAGCGGCGGCCAGCGTGCCCACCGCGTCCGGTCCCAGCGGGGCGAGATGCACGATCTGTGAGGCGATGCGCAGCAGCAGGTCGCCCATTCGCGCGGTGGCGGCGTGGTCCCGCGCGGCGAGCACGACGACCAGGCCGTCGACCAGCCGGTGCCGCACCACGGTGGCGAGCACCTGCAACGACTCGACGTCGGAGTCCTGGGCGTCGTCCACGACGAGCAGCTGCGACCTCCGGTGCGCGGCCGCACCTGCGACCTCCGTCAGCTGGGCCGCGACCTGCTCCGGGGTGAACCCCGCGGCGGACCTGTCTGTCGACGGCAGCAGCTGGTCCAGCACGCCGTGGCGTCGGTCGCTCTCCCACGCCGCTGCCCGGGCCCGCCGGGCCGGCCCGTCGTGCGTGGCGACGAGCGCGTCGACCAGGGCGGTCTTGCCCACACCTTCCGCGCCGGTGAGCAGCAGGAGGTCCGGCCCGTCGTCGATGGCCCGGGCCAGCCGGGTCCTCAGCTCGGCGAGCTCGGCGTTCCGCCCCACGAGCCGGGGCGAGGACACGTCCACCGGACCGACCTTCCTCGAACGCGGGGGCCGGGGCAAGCGTGGTTCATCCGAGGTCCCCGCCGGCCACCGGCAGCACGGTTCCGGTGATGTAGGACGCCTCGTCCGAGGCGAGGAACGTGATCGCCGCGGCCTGCTCGTCGAGGGTGCCGTAGCGCTTCAGCAACGACGACTCCACGGTCTGGTCCACGACGCCGGCGTACCAGCCGCGTTCCTCGTCGGTCTGCGGAGCCGGCCCGCGAGGCGTCCGCCGGGTGGGAGCGTCGGTGCCGCCGGGAGCGGTGGCGACGACCCGGATGCCGTGCGGCGCCATCTCCAGGGCGAGGGCGGCGGTGATGGCGTTGACGCCACCCTTGGCCGCCGAGTACGGCAGCCGGTTGACGCCCCGGGTCGCCACGGAGGAGACGTTGACGATGGTTCCGGCCCCGCGCTCCACCATGTGCGGCACGACCGCCCGGCACGACCACAGGGTCGGCCACAACGAGCGGTTGATCTCCGCGGTGATCTGCTCCGGCGGGTAGTGCTCGAACGGCTTGGCCCAGATGGTGCCGCCGACGGTGTGCACGGCGACGTCGATCCGGCCGAAGCGCGCGATCGCGGCATCGACGACAGCCGAGGCGCCCTCCCAGGTCTCGAGGTCGGCCTCGATCGCGATGGCGTCCGGTCCGCCGTCGGCGAGCTCGGTCGCGAGCGACTGCACGTGCTCGGCGCGGTCGGCGAGCACCAGCATCCCGCCCTCGGCACTGATGCGCCGGGCCGTGCGTTCGCCGATGCCCTGCGCCGCCCCGGTCACGACGACGACCTTGTCGGCGAAGCGCCCGGGTGTGACGAAGCGCGGCCGCTTGGCCTCGGCGATGTCGTGCATGGCGCGGCGGGTGGTCTCCTTCGAGCGCGCGGCGTGTTCGACGACGAGGGTCCGGGCGGCCTCCCGGTCGCCGTTCTCGAAGGCGGTGACGATGTCGAGGTGGTCCTGCGTGCAGCGGGGGTGGCACCACGTCGCGTTGCGCAGCGACTCCTCCATGTGCCCCTTCACGCCGAGGGCCTGGTAGGCGCGGAGGAGGTGCTCGTTGCCGGTGAGCGTGAACAGGTAGTCGTGGAAGGCCGCGTTGGTCTCGGTGTAGGCGTGCGCGTCGACGAACCGGTCGCCGTCGACGTAGGGGACCGTCGACTCGGCGAGCAGCCGGTAGCCGGCGAGCTGCCGCGACGTGAGCCGGCCGATCACGAGCTCGAGCGCGCCCAGTTCCAGCCCCTGCCGCGCGTCGAAGATGGCGTCGGACCGGTGCACCGACGGGTGCTCCTCGCCGATCTGGTAGCCGTCGTCGGAGACGACGGGAGCATCGGGAACCACAGGGACGTCGGCGGCCGGAGCGGGAGCCGGTGCCGCAGTTCCCTCGGCCTCGTCCGCGTCGAGGGGGATCGGATCGCCGGAGCCCCAGGACGCGAACAGCTGCTGCCCCATGAGCACACGCGGGACGTCGACGGTCCTGCTGCCGGCGACCGACGACGCGGGGAGCTCCCGCCCGGGCAGGATCTCCTGGCCGCACAGCGACCGACCCTCGCGGCCGAGCAGCGTCTCCAGCACCCCGCCCGAGGCGTCGGGCTGCCGGGGGATCCGGACCGACGGTGCCGGTTCGGCGGCGACCTCGACCGGCCCGGTGGCGGCCGCTTCCGGCTCGGCCACCTCGGCGCGGCGCTGCTCGGGAGCGGCGGCGAGGGCGAACTTCTCGTAGTAGAACCCGGCCGGCTCGAGACCGGTCTCCCCGAAGTGCTTGCGCACCGCGTCGACCATCACCGGCGGCCCGCACAGGTAGACCGCGGCCGTGGAGTCGTGCAGGTGCTCCGGCGTGATCAGCGTGGTGACGTAGCCCTGGTGCTCGGCCGTCGTGTTCCGGTCGGCGACGCAGTAGTCCCAGGTGAAGCCGTCGACGGAGTCGGCGAGCTGTCGCAGGGTGTCGAGCTCGACGACGTCGTCGTCGGTGGTCGCGCCGTAGACGAGGTGCAGCGTCCGCTCGGTGCCGCCGGCCTGCAGCGTCCGCAGGATCGCGAGGATCGGGGCCAGGCCGGTGCCGCCGGCCAGCAGGAGCAGCGGTGCCGGCGACTCCCGCAGGAAGAAGCTGCCGTGCGGTCCGGAGAAGGTGATCTCGTCCCCGACGGCGGCGCGCTCGGTCAGGTACTCCGACATCACCCCACCCGGGCTGATCTTGATGAGGAAGCTGAGCGCCTTCTCGTCCGGCGCGCTGCTGAACGAGTACGACCGCGAGTCCTCGGTCCCGGGTACCGCGATGTTCACGTACTGCCCCGGCAGGAAGGCGAGCTTGTCCCGTTGGTCGATCTCGACCGTCAACCGCACCGTCGTGGTCGAGAGGCGGGTCAGCTCGGTGACGCGACCGTGGTGGGTCGAGGCGCTGGTCTTCGCAACGGCAGAGGTGGTGGCGATCTGCAGCACGAGGTCGGACCGCGGCTTCATGCTGCAGGGCAGGACGTAGCCCTGTGCCGCCTCGTCGGGGGAGAGCGCGTCGTCGATGTAGCTGCCGCCGTCGAACTCCCCGGACTCGCAGAACGCCTTGCACGTCCCGCAGGCGCCGTCGCTGCAGTCGACCGGGATGTTGATCCGGGCCCGGTAGGACGCGTCGGCGACGGTCTGGTCGGACGTGCAGGTGACGAAGCGGGTGACGCCGTCCTCGAAGGCGAGGGCGATCTGGTGGGTCTGGGTCTGGGTCTGGGCCTCGGTCCGGGCCGGGGTCCTGGTCTCGGTGACGGTCATCGTCGATCTCCTCAGAAGTGGTAGACGTCGACGACGTGGTGGATGTAGTCGTTCTTCAACACCACGGTCTTGCGGCGGATGAGCGGGACCGGCCCGGAGAAGTCGATCGTGTAGAACGACGTGCCGTAGTACGGGTCCACGGTCTTGTAGCGGAAGTACATCGTGTGCCAGTTGAAGCGCACGTCGACGACGTCGCCGCGGCGTTCGATGACCTCGACGTTGGTGATGTTGTGGCTGGTCCGCGGTTCCGGGAGCGACGTCGCGCTGGACCGCTCGGTTCGGATGCGGAAGACCCGGTCCTCCAGGCCCCCCTTGTTCGAGTAGTAGATCAGCGAGATCTCGGTCTCCGGGTCCTCGCAGAGCCGGTCGTCGTCGCTCCAGGACGGCATCCAGTAGACGACGTCGTCGGCGTAGCACTCGAGCCACTTCTCGAACTCGCGGTCGTCGAGGTAGCGGGCCTCCCGGTAGAGGAACTGTTCGATGGCGTTCTGGGTGATGAGTGCGCTGCCCGTGGTGGAGCTGGCGGCTCTGTTCTGGGTGACGCTCATCGGACCGCCCCGTTCTTCACCGCGGCGCGCATCGTCTCGAGCCAGTAGCCGTGCTGGACGGGGTAGAGCCCCTCGTCCTCGTTCTTCTGACCGGCCGAGACGATCTCGGTCATCCCGAGCGACGTCGCGACCTCGTCGGGCCCCCGGAGCCAGTGCTGCGCCCCGCGGCTCATGTCGTTCCACGGCGCCGCCGTCGCCTCGAAGGTCAGCTGGCAGGAGCGGAACTCCTCGAGGTCGTCCGGCGTGGCCATGCCGGAGGCGTTGAAGAAGTCCTCGTACTGGCGGATGCGGGCCGAGCGCGCCTTGGCGCTCTCCCCCCTGGGGGCGATGCAGTAGATCGTCACCTCGGTCTTGTCCGGTGCGATCGGGCGGAAGTGACGGATCTGGGTGCTGAACTGGTCCATCAGGTAGACGTTCGGGTAGAGGCACAGGTTGCGGGAGCCGCGCACCATGAACTCGCCCTTGGCGTCGCCGAACTCGCTCTTGAGCTCGTCCATCCGGTCCCAGAGCGGCCGGTCCTCCGGGTTGGCCGCCCAGGTCCAGAGGCAGAGGTGGCCGTGCGGGAACGACCAGTAGCCGCCACCGGACTTGCCCCAGCCGCCGGCGTCGAGCGCCTTCGTCTCGTTCTTCGACTCGCCGGTACCGCGCCGTGAGGTGGTGGCGGCGTAGTTCCAGTGCGTCGCGCTGACGTGGTAGCCGTCGGCGCCGTTCTCCGCCTGGACCTTCCAGTTGGCGTCGAAGGTGTAGGTCGACGAGCCGCGGAGCACCTCGAGCCCGTCGGGGGACTGGTCGACGAGCATGTCGATGACCGTGCGGGTGTCGCCGAGGTGCTCCTCGAGCGGCAGCACGTCGGCGTTCAGGCTGCCGAACAGGAACCCGCGGTAGCTGTCGAACCGCGCGACCTTGGTCAGGTCGTGCGAGCCGTCGGTGTCGAAGTTCTCCGGGTAGCCGGCGCCCTCGGGGTCCTTGACCTTCAGCAGCTTGCCGTCGTTGCGGAAGGTCCAGCCGTGGAACGGGCAGGTCAGCGTCTTGCGGTTGTCGGTCTTCCGGCGGCACAGCATCGCCCCGCGGTGCGCGCAGGCGTTGATGAGGCAGTGCAGCCCGCCGTCCCGGTCGCGGGTGATCATGACCGGCTGCCGCCCGATCGTCGTCGTGAAGTAGTCACCGGGGTTCGGTAGCTGGCTCTCGTGCGCGAGGTAGATCCAGTTGCCCTCGAAGATGTGCTTCATCTCGAGTTCGAAGATCTCCTCGTCGGTGAAGATCCGGCGGTTGGCGCGGAAGACCCCCGCCTCCGGGTCGTCGATCACGGCGTTGTCGAGCACCTGCTCGACGTGGTCGGGGTGGGTGATGGTCATGGGTTCTCCAGGGAAGAGCGGGACGGCGGGCGGACGACGGACGGGGCTCAGGCCGGGTCGAGCGCGAAGTCGTAGGTGACCTGCTCGCCGGCGCCGTCCGCGGCGGGGCCGGGGTTCAGCACGAGCGCGGGCTTCACGGCCTGGGCGACGTCGTCCTCGACGTGCTCGCCGCCCTCGAAGTACAGCTGCGTGGTGATCGGGGCACGGCCCTCGGCGGACACCTTGAGGTGCAGGTGCGCCGGACGCCACGGGTGCCAGCCGGCGGCGCGGATGAGCGACCCGCAGGCACCGTCGTGCGGGATCGTGTACGGCGCGGGCTTCATCGTGTGGATCCGGAAGGTGCCGTCGGAGCCGGCCCGGACGACGCCGCGCAGGTTCCACTCCGGGATCCCGGGGGCGAACTGGGAGTAGTAGCCGGCGTCGTCGGCGTGCCACATGTCGACCTTCGCCCCGGCGAGCGGCTTCCCGTCGAGGTCGGTGACGGTGCCCTGGAACAGCAGCGGGACGCCCTGCTCGTCGTCGCGCATCGGCAGCGTCGCCTCGGCGTCGGTCTCCGGCGCACCGGGCACGTAGTAGGGCCCCTCGATGGTGCCGGTGGCGCCCTTGCGGTCGGCGTTGGCGACCTCCTCGACGACGTGCTCGACCCAGACGTCGAGGAACAGCGGCCACTCGCCGTCGGCGCCGACCTGGATCAGCCACGCCTTGAGGGCGTCGTACTCGTCGTAGGTGACCTGGTGGCGTCGGATGACGTCATGCAGCGCCTGGAGGGTCTCGGTCGCGAGCAGGTTGACGCGCTCGTGGTCGACCGTGCCGGCAGCGGCGCGGGCCTTCTCCTGGAAGCGCTCGGTGGCCGAGCGGCCCGAGGCGGCAGCGGTGGCGTCCGCGGTGGACGTCGTCGGGCTGCTGGTGGAAGTGGTCATCGTCGGTCTCCTTCGGTCCTGCGGATGGGTCTGCGGGTGGTCCGGCGTGAACGGGGCGGGAGTCGGACCCGGTCGCGGCTGGTGTGGTGCCGAGAGTGGACGACTGTGGCGTGGGACACACGAGGCAACTGCCTAGTCCTGACCCAGGGGGTGCCTGGTGGGGGTCCGGAAGCCCTTGTGCCGGACGCTCGGCGGCGCCTACGTTCTGCTCGTAGGCCGGTGGATCCCGGTCGTCGCGCGCTGGTGGGAGCCCGGTGCGGCGACGTCCGGTGCACCCGCCAGCTCCACCGGCTCGCCCCTCGTCCCGCCCGGCACGACGCCCGAGGCAGGGCCCCCGCTCCCGACCCCAGGACCCCACCGTGAAGATCACCGCCATCGAGGCGATCCCGTTCGCCATCCCGTACCGCAAGCCGTTGCGCTTCGCGAGCGGCGAGGTCTCCGCCGCCGAGCACGTGCTCGTCCGCGTACACACCGACGAGGGCCTGGTCGGCGTGGCCGAGGCGCCGCCGCGGCCGTTCACCTACGGCGAGACGCAGGAATCGATCATCGCCGTCATCTCGCGGATCTTCGCCCCGGCGGTCGTCGGCATGTCCCCGCTCGACCGCGAAGCGATCCGTGGCCGCCTCGATCGGACCGTCGGCAACCCCACCGCCCGGGCGGCGGTCGACATGGCCCTCTGGGACGTCATCGGACGATCGCTGGGCCTGCCGGTCACCACGCTGCTCGGCGGCTACGGCACCTCGATGCGGGTCGCGCACATGCTCGGCTTCGCGGCGCCCGAGGCGATGGTGAGCGAGGCCGAACGGATGCGCTCGGAGTACGGCATCACCACCTTCAAGGTGAAGGTGGGCCGTAACCCGTTCCGGCTCGACGTCGACGTCTGCCGGGCGCTGCGCGAGGGACTGGGCCCGGAGGTGGAGCTCTACATCGACGGGAACCGCGGGTGGAGCCCGTCGGACGCAGCGCGTGCCCTCCGTGCGATGGCCGACCTGGACCTCACGCTGGCCGAGGAGCTGTGCCCCGCCGACGACGTGCTGGGCCGCCGGTGGCTCGTCCGGCAGAGCACCGTCCCGTTCGTTGCCGACGAGAGCGCCGTCCGGCCGGGCGAGGTGACCCGCGAGCTGCTCGGCGGCTCCGCCGACGCCATCAGCATCAAGACCGCACGCACCGGCTTCACCGACTCGCAGCGGGTGCTGTACCAGTGCGAGGGGTTGGGTGTGGAGGTCGTCATGGGCAACCAGATCGACGGCCAGATCGGCACGATGTGCACTGCGGTGTTCGGCTCCGCGTTCGCGCTGACCTCACGCCGGCCCGGCGAGCTCTCGAACTTCCTCGACATGAGCGACGACCTGCTGACCGAGCCGCTGGAGATCCGCGACGGGACGCTGACGGTGCGCGAGTTCCCCGGCCTCGGCATCGAGATCGACCCGGAGAAGCTGGAACGCTACCGGCAGGACGCCTGACCCCCGCCCCTCGGAACCAGGAGACCCACAGCGATGCTCTTCGCCGTCACCATGCACGTGCACCTCCCCGTCGACCTCGACCCCGCGGTGCGGGACGAGACGATCGCCCGCGAGAAGGCCTATTCACAGGAGTTGCAGCGGACCGGCGTCTGGCGGCACATCTGGCGCCGCACGGGGCAGTACTCGAACCTCAGCATCTTCGACGTCGCGAGCAACGACGAGCTGCACGAGATCCTCTGGCGCCTCCCGCTGTTCCGCTACATGGACGTCGAGGTGGTGCCGCTCTCGCTGCACCCGTCCGACATAGCCGGCAACTGACCAGCGAGGAGCAGCAGCATGGACAAGGTCGTCGCCTCGGCCGCGGAAGCGGTCGCCGACGTCGCCGACGGATCGAGCCTCGCCGTCGGCGGGTTCGGGCTCTCGGGCATCCCCTGGATCACCATCGCGGCGCTGTACGACCAGGGCGCGCGCGGCTTGACGGTCGTCAGCAACAACTGCGGCATCGACGGCGGCGGGCTCGGCATCCTGCTGGCCGACCACCGGATCGACCGCGCGATCGCCTCCTACATCGGCGACAACAAGGAGTTCGCGCGCCAGTTCCTGGCCGGCGAGCTGCAGGTCGAGCTCACCCCGCAGGGGACGCTGGCCGAACGGATGCGGGCCGGCGGCTCCGGCATCGCCGCCTTCTTCACCCCGACCGGGGTCGGGACGATGGTCGCCGACGGCGGGCTGCCGTGGCGTTACGACGCCGAGGGCAACGTCGCCGTCGCCTCGCCGCCGAAGGAGGTCCGCGAATTCACGCTCGGCGGCCGGAAGCGGCAGTTCGTGCTCGAGGAGGGCATCGCGACCGACTTCGCACTCGTCCGCGCGGCCAAGGCCGACCGGTACGGCAACGCCGTCTTCCACGCGGCGGCCCGCAACTTCAACCCGCCCGCGGCGATGGCCGGCCGCATCACGATCCTCGAGGCCGAACAGGTCGTCGAGCCGGGCGAGATCGACCCCGACGAGGTGCACCTGCCCGGCGTCTTCGTCCAGCGGGTCGTCGCGCTCACCCCGGAGCAGGCCGCGGACAAGTCCATCGAGAAGCGCACGACCACGCCCGACCCGGACGCCGCGACGAAGGAGCAGAGCTGATGCCGTGGGACCACCAGCAGATGGCCGCCCGCGCCGCGGCTGAACTGACCGACGGCGAGTACGTCAACCTCGGCATCGGGCTGCCGACACTCGTGCCGAACCACCTGCCGCCGGACGTGCACGTCGTGCTGCAGAGCGAGAACGGCATCCTCGGCACCGGCCGCTACCCCTACGAGCGCGAGGTCGACCCCGACCTCGTCAACGCCGGGAAGGAAACGGTGACCGTGCAGCCCGGTGCCTCGTTCTTCGACTCGGCGACCTCGTTCGCGATGATCCGGGGCAGCCACGTCGACACCGCCATCCTCGGCGGCATGCAGGTCTCGGCCGCCGGCGACCTCGCGAACTGGATGGTGCCCGGCAAGCTCGTCAAGGGCATGGGCGGTGCGATGGACCTCGTCTCGGGTTCCAAGCGGGTCGTGGTGCTGATGGAGCACGTCACGAGGGACGGCAGCCCGAAGATCGTCGAACGATGCTCGTTGCCGCACACCGGTATCGGCTGCGTCGACCGCATCATCACCGACCTCGGGGTGCTCGACGTCGTGGCCGACGGGCTCGTGCTCGTCGAGCTCGCCCCCGGCGTCAGCCTCGCGGAGATGCAGGAGCGGACCGAACCCGCGATCCGGCAGGAGGCCCGCACGTGACCGGGCTGCCGTGGGCCACCGACCGTGAGGTCCTGCCGCTGCAGGAGCTGCAGGGCGATCTGGGGGAGCGGGTGGCAGGACTCGGTGCCCGGCAGGTCAACCTCTACCGGGCACTGGCGCATGCCCCGGAGTTGACGCACGCCTGGATCGACTGGGCGTGGGCGTTGCGGGAGCAGTGCGTCACCTCTCGTGCGCTGCGGGAGGTGATGATCCTGCGCACGGCCGTGGTGATGCGCTCGGAGTACGAGTGGCACCAGCACGTGACCATGGCCGAGAAGGCCGGGGTGACTCCCGAGAAGATCGATGCGATCCCCGCCTGGCAGACCTCGTCGGTGTTCGCCGACGACGAGCGGGCGGCGCTGCAGCTCACCGACTGCATGCTGACCGGCAACGTTCCCGACGCGGTCCACGACGAGCTGGACCGGCACTTCAGCGGTCAGGAGCAGGTCGAGCTGGCCCTGACCGCCGGCTTCTACGCCATGGTGCCGCGGGTGCTCGACGCCTGCCGCGTGCCGGTGGAGGGCGCCGAGCCAGGGCCTGCGGGAAGCACGCCGGTGGCGCGTGCGGCCAGCCGTTAGTCCTCCGTTCGAGCACACCGACAGCCGGACGGACGTCACGCACTGCTCCATGGTGTGAGGTTGGTCCGTGTCTGCCTTATCCCGTTTTCGGCCTACGACCAGCGGGGATGTCTGTGATACCGGCAGAGCGGACCGCCGAGGCCGTTCGACGCACAGTCACGTGACGTCCCGGCTGATCGCCGCCCCAGACATCCCCCACGACGTAGGAGACGCATGAGCAAGGACGACAAGGCAACCGAAGCCCGCGAAGGCCTCAAGGACGCTCTCATCGGCAAGGCCAAGGAGGTCGCAGGCGCTGTCACCAACAACGACTCGCTGACCGCCGAGGGCCAGCTGCAGCAGACCGAGGCGACCAACCGCCGCGAGGCGACGGCCCAGGAGTCGCTCGCCGACGCCGAGCAGGCCGAGGCGGAGCAGAAGGTCGCCCGCGAGCGTCAGGAAGCCGAGCGCGAGCGTGAGCAGGCCCGTCGCGAGGCTGCCGACGTCTCCAACCGTGTCCAGCAGGACCGGGCCGGCGAGAAGTCGCAGGCCGAGCGGGATGCCGACCGCAAGCGTGCGGCCGACGAGGCCGCAGCCGAGGCGAACGCACGCGGGCAGATCCGCGAGGTCACGCAGCAGACGCAAGCCGAGGTCAAGCAGACCGAGCGCGCAGAGGCACAGGCCGAGGGCGAGTACGTCGACAGCGTCGTCGTCGCCGGGGACGAGCAGAAGACCGCCGAGCAGCTGCGTGCCGAGGCCGCCGCACTCGGCGACCCGACCTCCTGACGCCCCCCCACACACTTTTCAGCAACCGAGGAGAACCATGTCTTTGACTTCACTGCCCCGCAGCATCGGTCGTTTCGAGTACCGCCTCCTGCGCCGCCCCTCCGAACTGTTCCAGCAGCGGTTCCTGGGCCGGCTGGCCGACGACGACCCGCGTCGTCTGTTCGTCGAGCGGACCCTCGGCGGCGCCGACGAGTTCGCCGGCCGGCTCTTCGGTGACGACGCGCTCCGCGTCCGCGGCACCAAGCTGAAGGAGCGCGCGTCGCTCCTGGCGCAGGCCGTGACCCTCGAGACCGACGCCGCCGCCCGCAAGCAGGAGGCGGACCAGAAGCTCGACGCCGACAAGGCCGACGCCGAGCAGGCCCGCAAGGACGCCGTCAAGCAGCAGCAGGACGAGCTCGCCGAGGCCCGCAAGCAGGAGGCGAAGAACAAGGAGCAGGCCCGCAAGAAGGCCGAGGCCGAGGCCGCCGCGAAGCAGAAGCAGGCCGACGAGAAGGCGCAGCAGCGGCTGCAGGCGGTCGACAACAGCCGCAAGCAGCAGGAGGCCCAGGCCGAGGCCGACAAGAAGAAGGCCGAGGACGAGCGCAAGAAGAAGGTTGCCGACGCCGCGGACCAGCGCAAGGCCGCCGACCAGCAGCGCGCCGAGGCCGAGCGCCTCGAGCAGCTCGCGAACGCCGAGAAGGAAGAGCGTCGCAAGGCGAAGAACAACGCCTGAGCAGTAGCTCGCGAGAGCGGGCTCAGCGACACGTCAGCTGCCGTCCACCGGGGTCACCCGGAGGGCGGCAGCTTTCCGTTGCCCGGGAAGCGGCCTAGCGGGGAGGCGGCGGCAGGAACCGCTCGGCGCCCACCGGACGCCGCGGCCGGGACAGGGCGATCCGCGAAGCGGTGAACAGCCCGAGCTCCACGACCACGGCCGCGATCGCCAGGATGAGGTTCCGCGCGACGGCGAGGAAGAAGACGATGGGGACAGCCGCCACGGTGATGGCCACCAGGCCGGCCCCGATGCGTTGCCGTGGGCTCATGAAGCCATGTTAGTCCCGGGTGGGTGGGAAGGGAGACGGCATGAAGCGTCGTCGGCGTATCCCGGTGGTCACGACCCTGACCGAACCGCAGGGACAGCGGATGCGCCTGCACCGGTACCTCGCGATCATGGGCGTCGCCGTCGCGTGCTTCGTGACCTCGCCGTTCCTGCCGGGACCGCTGCCCTACGTCGCGATCCTCGTCGCCGCGGTCTGTCTGCCGACCGCCGCCATCGTGGCGAACCAGCCGATGCGCCGGCTCGCGCCGGGGGAGTCGGTGACCGACGCCCGCCGGATCCACCCGGAGGCCCCCGACCCCGAGCACCGGATCATCGACCCGGACCGGTAGGGCGGCTCGGGCGGCTAGCGGCGCGTCGGTGCTTCCCAGTCGATGTCCGGGCCCTTGGGCAGGATCCGCGTCGGGTTCAGCTTGTCGTGGGTGCAGTGGTAGTGCCGCTTGATGTGGTCGAAGTCGGTGGTGTCCCGGAACGCCGGCTGCTGGTACAGGTGCCGCGTCCAGTCCCAGAGTTCCGGGTAGTCGACGAGGCGCTTCCGGTTGCACTTGAAGTGGCCGTAGTAGACGGAGTCGAAGCGGGCCATCGTGGTCCAGAGCCGCACGTCGACCTCGGTGAGTGCGTCGCCCATCAGGTAGCGGCGTCCACCCAGCCGTTGCTCCAGCACGTCGAGGCGCGCGAACAGCCCGTCGTAGGCCTCCTCGTACGCCTCCTGCGACGACGCGAAGCCGGCGCGGTAGACCCCGTTGTTGACGTCGGTGAAGATCTCGTCGATCAGCGGATCCATCTCGGCGCGCAGCGACTGCGGGTACAGCTCCGGCGCCCCGCTCGCCTGCAGCGCCGTCCACTCGGTCGAGAGGTCGAGGGTGATCTGCGGGTAGTCGTTGGTGACGAGCTGCCGTGTCTGCGTGTCCCAGATGCACGGCACGGTCACCCGGCCCGCGTAGTCCGGGTCGCTGCCGAGGTAGAGCTCGGAGAGGTACTGCGCCCCGGACGCTGGGTCCCGGCTGTCGGCGTCGAGGGTGAACCGCCAGCCCGACTCGTCGCGGATCGGGTCGACGACGGTGACCGGCAACGCCTCGGTGAGGCCGAGCAGCTCCCGCACGATCAGCGTGCGCTGCGCCCACGGGCAGGCCAGCGAGACGTAGAGCCGGTACCGACCCGCCTCGACGGGGTATCCGCTCGATCCGTCCGCCGTGATGCGGTTGGTGAAGCGGTTCGCCTGCCGGACGAAACGGCCGGTGGTCGCGGTCTCGGCGCCGAACTGGGCGGTACTCGTGGGGCTCACGTCGTCGTGCTACCCGGCCTACGTGTGCAATCTCCTCGCGGAAGGCTTCTCGACGCCGGACATACCTGGACGAACCGGGCGGCGAACCGGTCTTCCGCGATGAGAATGCACAGGGTCAGGCCCGCAGAAGTGCATGAACCGCTGCTCGTGCCCCGGCCGGGTCGTCGGCGGCACGCGCTGCGGCGGCGAACCGACGGCAGTCCTCGAGGGTGTGCGCGGCCAACGACGCCCGCACCTCGGGGAGGCTGACCGGCGCCATCGACAGGCTCGTCACGCCGAGCCCGACCAGCACCAGCGCCAGCAGCGGGTCACTGGCCGCCTCACCGCAGACTCCGCACGGCTTGCCGAGCTGCTGCCCGGCGGCGGCCGAGGAGGCGACGAGGTCGAGCAGGGCCGGCTGCCACGGGTCCAGCAGGTCGGCGAGGTCGCCGTTCATCCGGTCGGCGGCCAGCGTGTACTGCGCGAGGTCGTTGGTCCCCAGGCTCAGGAAGTCGCAGCCGGCGAGCACCGCCGGGGCCCGCAGCGCCGCGGCCGGCACCTCCACCATGACACCGGCGACTCCCAGGCCCGCGGCGTGCGCCTGCGCGGCGAACTCGGCGGCCTCGGCCGGGGTGGTGACCATCGGCGCCATCACGCGGACGTCGGCGCCGGTGATGGCAGCCGCCTTCGCGATGGCCGTGAGCTGCGTGGCCAGCAGCTCGGGCAGCCGCCGCGCGACGCGCAGGCCGCGGACGCCGAGCGCCGGGTTGGGCTCGTCGGGCACGGTCGCGAAGCGCAGCGGCTTGTCGGCGCCGGCGTCGAGCGTCCGCACCACGACCATGCGGCCGGAGAAGGCGGCGAAGACCTTCTCGTAGCTCGCCGCCTGCTCGGCGAGTGTCGGGGCATCCGGCCGGTCGAGGAAGAGGAACTCCGTCCGGAACAGTCCGACGCCCTCGCTGTCCGCGGCCGAGGCCGACGGCAGGTCGCGGTCTGCACCCAGGTTGACCAGCAGCTTCACCGCATGGCCGTCGGCCGTGCGGCCGGGGCCGGTGGAGCTCGCGAGCGCCTGCCGCCGCGCCTGCTGGCGGGTCTCGGCCGCGCTCACCAGGTCGGCGGACGGGTCGGTCACGACGTCGCCGGTGGTGCCGTCGACCAGCACCATCCGCTCGTCGCCGAGGTCGGCGGCGGCCGGGCAGGCGACCACCGCGGGCAGACCGAGCGACTTGGCGAGGATCGCGGTGTGGCTCGTGGGACCCCCGCCCTCGGTGACGATGCCGAGCACGACCGACGGGTCGAGCGTGGCGGTGTCGGCGGGCGCGAGGTCCGGGGCGACGAGGACGAACGGATGCCCGGGCGTCGGGATCCCGGGCATCGGAACACCGAGGACGCTGGCGATGGCACGGTTGCGGATGTCGTCGAGGTCGGCGACCCGCTCGGCGAGGTAGGGCCCCGCGGCGGCGAGCATCTGCCGGAACTCGTCGAACGACGCGTCGAGGGCCTGCGCCGCCGGCTGCCCGAGCTTGATGCGGTCGGTGACCTTCTGCACGAGGCCGGGGTCGCGGGCCATCATCGCCTGCGCGTTCAGGACGTCGGCGGCCTCCCTTCCCGCCTTTTCGCCGGCCACCGCCGCGCGCGCCTCGAGGCCGGAGGCGACCGCGTGCAACGCGGCCTCGGCGGCGGAGATCTCGGCGATCACGTCGCTGACCGGGGGCAGGTCGAGCGGCAGGGTCGGCGGCGGCGCCATGCGGGCCACCGGCCCGGCGACCGTGCCCGGGCTGACCCCGATGCCCGCCAGCGCGGTGCTCACGGCGCCGCGTCCAGGTCGGTGGCCAGCAGCGCGGACAGCTCCTCGAGGGCGGCGTCGGCCTCCGGACCGTCGCCGGGCGAGGCGAGCACGACCTCGTCGCCGTTCTTGGCGTCGAGCCCGAGCACCATCAGGATGCTGCGGGCGTCGACGGGCTCGGCGCCCTCCTTACCGATGGTGAGCGGCACGGGCTGGCGAGCCGCGGCCTGGACGAACAGAGCGGCGGGCCGGGCGTGCAGGCCCACTGACGAACCGATGACGACACGACGTTCGGCCATGGGATGAGGCTCCAGACTTCTCGAGAGGTGGGGGCGCGGACCGGGTGCGGTCAGCGGGTACCGGCGGAGACCGGTGTGCTGCTACGGGTGCCGCTGCTCGGCGCCGGGACCGTGACGTCGACGGTCGACGACGGGTCGGTGGCGGCTTCGGCAGCCTGCTCGGCCTCGACGACGGCGCTCTTCCTGAACGACTTCGCAAGGGTGACGCAGGCGGCGCTGACGAGAACCCCGACGGCGATGGCCAGCAGGTACAGCAGCGGCTTGCCGATGAGGCCGACGACCCAGATGCCGCCGTGCGGGGCCCGTGAGGTGGCGCCGAAGCCGAGCGACATCGCGCCGGTGACCGCGGAACCGGCCATCAGCGACGGGATCACCCGTAGCGGGTCGCCCGCAGCGAACGGGATGGCGCCCTCGGTGATGAAGGAGGCGCCGAGCAGCCACGCGGCCTCGCCGGCCTGCCGCTCGGACCGGGTGTAGAGCTTCGGTCGGACGACGGTCGAGAGGGCCATCGCGAGCGGCGGGGTCATGCCGGCCGCCATGACCGCAGCCATGATCGTGAGGTTGCCGGCGGACAGGCTCGCGACACCGAAGGTGTAGGCGACCTTGTTGACCGGGCCGCCCATGTCGAAGGCCATCATCAGGCCGAGGATCAGGCCGAGCAGGACGGCGTTGCTGCCGCCGAGGCCGTTCAGCCAGTTGGTCAGGTGCGTCGTGGCCGCCGCGATCGGCTGTCCGACGACGATGAGCATGAGCACGCCGACCACCCCGGTGGAGACCAACGGGATGACCACGACCGGCATGACGCCGGCGACCCCCCGCGGCACCTTCAGCCGCTTGAGCTGCAGCGCGATGAACCCGGCGAGCAGACCCGCGACGAGGCCGCCGAGGAACCCGGCGCCGATCGCGGCGGCGAGCAGACCACCGACGATGCCGGGGACCAGGCCGAGCCGGTCGGCCATCGCGTAGGCGATGAAGCCGGCGAGGATCGGCACCAGCATCTTGAAGGCGGTGGAGCCGATGAAGAACAGGACACCCGCGACGCCGGTCTTGCTGAGCAGGGTGTCGAGGTGGCTGCTGTCGACGCCCGGGTAGGTGACGCCCTCGAACGTGCCGCCGTTGACCTTGCTGGCGACGGCCGCGCCGCCGACCAGGAAGGCGATGGCGATGAGGATGCCGCCCGCGGCGACGAACGGGATCATGTAGCTGACGCCGGTCATCAGCCACTGGCGCAGGCGCGTGCCGAGGCCGGCGTTCGGGTCGACCTTGGTGACGGGGGCGGCCGGTGCGGCGCCGGCCCCTGTCGCGGCGGCCGGAGCCGGGGCGGCAGCGGCGCGCTCGGCCTCGATGAGCAGCCCGGGGGCGTCGTTGATGGCGCGCTTGACGCCCACGGCGACGAGCGGCTTGCCGTCGAACCGGGCGCGGTCCCGCACCTCCACGTCGGCGGCGAAGATGACGGCGTCGGCCGCGCCGATCTGCTCGGCCGACAGCGGGTCGCTCCCGGCCGCGCCCTGGGTCTCGACCAGGATCTCGTGGCCCGCGTCCGCGGCGGCCTGCTCGAGCGACTCGGCGGCCATGTAGGTGTGTGCGATGCCCGTGGGGCACGACGTGACTGCGACGAGCTTCATCGCCCCAGTACCTCCTTGTTGATGAGTGCGACGACGTCGGCTGCTGACGTCGCGTCCTGCAGCGCCTGCTTGAAGGCGGGGCGCACCAGCCGCCGCGCGAGTGCGGCGAGGATGGTCATGTGTTCCGAACCGCCTCCGGCGGGGGCGGCGATGAGGAAGATCAGGTGGGCGGGTCCGTCGGGCGCGCCCCAGTCGACGCCGTCGGCGCTGCGGGCGAACCCGAGCGTCGCGGCGGTGACCGCCTCCGAGCGGGCGTGCGGGATGCCGATGCCGCCCTCGAGGCCGGTGGGCATCTGCTCCTCGCGTGCCCGGACGTCGCCGAGGAAGGTCTCGAGGTCGGTGACCCGGCCGACCTTCTCCATGCGGGCGGCCAGACCGCGGGTGGCCTCGTGCCGGTCCGCGGCGGTGAGGTCGAGATCGACCAGTTCCGCGCTGATGAGGTCTGTGCTGACCATCTCGGTCATGAGGAATGCCCTTCCAGGACTCGGTTGTGGTCCACCGACGGGTGCAGGCGGACGGAGCTGTGGTCGAGATCGGCCGGGGTCGGCATCCGGCTGCCGGGGAGGCTCACCGCGGCGGCACCCCAGGCCAGGGCCTCCCGCAGGCTGCGGCGCCCGGTGCCGCCGGAGGCGAGGAACCCCGCGAGCAGCGCGTCCCCGGCCCCGACGGTGCTGCGGGGGTTGGTGACGACGGCCTCGCCGTGGGCGGCACCGTCGGCGTCGACGAGCAGGGCGCCGTCGGCTCCCAGGCTGGCGAGCACCGCTCCGACGCCCCGGGCGCGGAGGGTCTCGGCGGCCGCGACCGCGTCGCCGAGGGTGCGGATCGGGTGGCCCGCGGCTTCGGCGAGCTCCTCGGCGTTCGGCTTGAGCAGGTCCGGCCCGGCGTCGAGGGCGGCGAGAAGGGGAGCTCCGGACGAGTCGACGCAGACCTTCGCGCCGCTGCCGGCCAGCGCGCGGACGAGGTCGGCGTAGAAGTCGTCGGACAGCCCGCGGGGAAGGCTCCCGCAGCAGGCCACCCAGTCGACGGCGCCGGTGGCGGCGTCGGTGACCGCCGCGACCAGGGCCGCGGCCTCGGCGGCGGAGACCTGGGGACCGAGCTCGTTGAGCTTGGTGGTGGTGCCGTCGGGTTCGACGACGGCGACGTTGGCGCGGACCGCGCCGGTGATCGGCACGGGGAGCACGTCGATGCCCTCGACCTCGAGCAGGGCGCCGAGCTGCCGCCCCTCGGAGCCGCCGCAGGGCAGTACCGCCCGCGTCTTCCGGCCGGCTGCGGCGAGGGCGCGGCTGACGTTGACGCCCTTGCCACCGGGGTCGACGCGGGCGGCGGTGGCCCGCAGGACGGCGCCGCGGACCAGGCCGTCGACCTCGACGGTCCGGTCGACGCTGGGGTTGGGCGTGAAGGTGATGATCATGTCAGGCCAACACGACGCGGGGGCCTGCGGCGCCCAGTTCGTCGGCGGCCAGGGGGTCGGCGCCGCTGTCGGTGATGAACACGTCGATGTCCTCCAGACCGCCGAAGCGGGCGAGCCGGTCGGCGCCGATCTTCGAGTGGTCGGCGAGCACGACGCCCCGTCGCGCCGCGGCGAGCATCGCCCGCTTCACGGCGGCCTCGGCGGGGTCCGGTGTCGTCAGTCCACGCTCGGCCGAGATGCCGTTGGTGCCGAGGAAGGCGACGTCGACGAAGGTGTCGGCGAGGGCGTCGAGGGCCCAGGCGTCGACTGCCGCGAGGGTGGTGCGGCGGACGCGGCCACCGAGCAGGAGCACGGTGAGGTTGGCGCGGTTGGAGAGCGTCATGACGATCGGCACCGAGTTGGTGACGACGGTCAGCTCCCGCTCGGTGGGGAGGATCTCGGCGAGCCGGCCGGTGGTGCTGCCCGCGTCGAGCAGGATCGCGCCGTCGTCCGGCACCTCGGCGAGCGCAGCCTTGGCGATGCGTTCCTTCTCGAGGACCATGACGCCGTCGCGCGTGGCGAGCGCGGGTTCGAAGCCGAGCCGCTCCACCGGGATGGCGCCGCCGTGCACGCGGCGCAGCAGGCCGTGGCGCTCGAGCACCGTGAGGTCGCGACGAACGGTCTCGGTCGTGACCCCGAACTCCTCGGCGAGGACGGTGACGTCCACCCGGCCCCGGTTGCGTGCCCGGCCCACGATGGCGGTCTGGCGTTCTTCGGCGTACATGTGGTTTCACCCCCGGTCCGTGTTGGTTTCAGGACCGTAAACCTGTGTTTGTGTTGGAGTCAAGGGGTTGTTGTGGTTCGGGCCACACAAAAAAAGCGCCCTGTCCGAAGACAGGGCGTGGGGAGGTGTGGGAGCTCAGACGCGGTGGCTTTGCCGCAGATCCTCGGTGACCTTGCGCTCGGCGACGAACGACAGGAACGGGACGGTGCCCGCGACCACCACGAGGAAGGTGCGGACCAGCGAGAACCGGGCCCGAACGGCGAGGTCGAGGGCAGCGAGGACGTAGAACAGGAACAGGAACCCGTGGGCGGTCCCGACCACGGCGACCATGCCGGGGGAGTCGGCGAAGTACTTCAGCGGCATGGCCACGAGGACGAGCAGCAGCAGGCCGACGCCGACGATGTAGGCGATCACCCGGTAGCGGGTCAGGGCGGCGGGGACGCTGTTCGGGCGGGTCTTCGGGCTCATCTCCGGCCTCCGGTGCGGTCGGACAGTCCGGCGAGGTACCGGTTGTAGGCGGCGAGTTCGGCGTCCTCGGCGGCGTCATCGGGAGCCGACGACGCGGCGGCCGGCACGGGCGTGCTGGCCGGTTCACGGACGGGTTCACGGACGGGTTCGCGGACCTCGCGGACACGCTCGTCCGGCGGCTCGAGCTCGTCGCGGACGAGCTTCCACCAGAAGTAGACGACGGCCGCCGCGAACAGCCACCACTGGATCGCGTAGAGCAGGTTGCGCAGACCGCCGCCGCTGTCGGTCTCGTTCACCGGGACGGGCACGGCCGTCAACGTCTCACCGGGCTGCGAGGCGGCGCGCAGGACGTAGCCGTCCAGGATGCGGTAGGGCACCTGGGCGGCGAGCTCGGCGTTGTTCACCTCGCGAACCTGCCCGGGGGGAAGGGAAGGTGCGGCCTTGTCGCCGACGGGCGGCGGGTCCTCGGACGCGTAGACGCGGCCGGTGACGGTGACCTGCCCCGCGGGCGGCGCGGCGGGGGCGACGCCGGACGGTGTCCATCCCCGGACGACCAGTGCGGCCGTACCGGTCGTCGGACGCAGCGGCGTCACGACCCACGCTCCCGGCTGGCCGCCCTGCGGACGGTCGGCGACGAGGATCTGGTGGGCGGCGTCGTAGGTGCCGGTGGCGACGGTCTGCCGGCCGATGTCGCCGCCGGGGACGGGGGCGTCCGGGGTGACCAGCTGGTCGAGCGGTACCGCCGGCCGGGCGTCGGCCGGCACGACCCGGGTCCCGCGGCTCTCCCAGCGGTGGAGCTGCCACCGGCCGAAGAACGAGAACAGGACGATGATCGCGATCGCGAGCAGGGTGATCGTGACCCACCTCGGAGTGAGGAAGCGTCGCATCACGTCCTCGACGCTACGCCGCCGAGCTGTCAGCCGGTCAGGCCGCAGGCGTGCTGTACTTCTCGATCGCGCGGCGGACCCGTTCGAGCGCCATCGCGTGGGTGATGCGGCCCTCGACGTAGGCCTGCATCGCCGCGCGACGGGCGCGCTCGGCGCGGGGGTCGTCCAGGGCGGTGGTCAGCGGCGACTTCTCGGGGGTCTTCTCGGGCGGTGTGCGGCGGGCCATGGTCACCTCCAGGTCGACGGAACGGAACGGGGCGGGGCGAAGGACTCACTCTGCCCCAGCACCCGCCCCGCCGCCACCGCTTATCGCCAGGCTGCGGCCTGCTTCTCCACGAGGGAGGTGAGGTCGCCGTAGCTGTCGGACACGTCGAGCAGGTGCAGCCCCCACGTCGGGCCGATCGTCTCGGTGGTGGCCCCCTTGGCGTAGGGCGTCCCGTTGCCGGTGATCTGCAGCCAGGAGGCGCCGCCTTCGTTCCTGCACTCGCCGCGCAGGCCCGGGAAGGTCACGAAGCCCGTCTTCAGGTCCGGGAGCGCGGACGCGGGGGACCCGGTCAGCCTGCCGCCGAGGTTCCGTGTCGGCAGGTAGGGGTGCAGGTCCGCCGGACCGCTGCCGAGCGTCGCCGGGTTCACGCACAGCACCTCCATGCCGTCGGTGGAGGCATCGGGGATGAGGTTGCGGGCACCCGCGGCCCGGCCGAACAACGAGTTGGGCGGCGGGGTCTCGGCGAAGGAACTGAACGCGACGACGCAGCCGGTCTGGTCGGTCTTCCGGCAGGCCGGCACGTTGGCGAAGACACCGCCGACGTCCTTGCCCTGCGGCACCAGCACGTTGCCGCCGAGCAGCAACGCGGAGACGAGCTTCGAGCGCTCGGCCGGGTTGTTGTCGATCTCGGAGCGGATGAGACGGGTCAGCTGCCCTGCACCCTGGCTGTGCCCGATGAGCACGACGCCCCGGCCCTTGTTGTCGTTGTCGAGGTAGTCGTGCCAGGCGGAGTCGACGTCGTCGGCCGCGAGCTTCTGCGCCACGGGGTCCGCGTAGCCGCCGTTGCCGATCGAGGCGAGCGTGAGCTGGCGGTACACCGGGACGAACAGGCGGCAGGTGGAGGCGAAGCGGGCCGCCTGGGCACGGGCGACGCCGATCGCGGCGGGCTCGGGGGCGAGCGGTGCGTTGCGACCGGGCGCCTGGGAGAGGGTGGGATAGACGTAGAAGCAGTCGATCTTGGGGTCGGCGGCGGGCGTGAACGGCTGCGTGGGACCGCCGGCCTGACCGGCCGCCGCGACGGTGGCATCGAGTCCGCCCTCGCAGGGGTTGTTCATCATGCCGGGTCGGCAGAGCCAGACGGTCGGGTGGCTGACCGGGAGGGGCGCGGACGAGGCCGACGACGAGGAGGGCGAGGCCGACGAGCTCGGGCCCGGGCTGGACGAGCCACCGGACGAGCAGGCGGCGAGCAGAGCGGTCAGGGCGAACAGGACAACCATCACAGCGGCGCGGGGTCGTGGCACGACTCACATCTTGCACGCAGGGAAGGAATACGGCATGACCACAGGCCAGATCATCGCGGGGATCGCCGTCTTCGGCTCCGTCATGCTGCTGATGCTCGGCATCATGCTGTGGGGCGTCTTCACCGAGAACCGGAACCGGTGAGGGTCGTCCAGCAGGGCGGAGGCTCCGGGATTCGAACCCGGGATGGGGTTGAAGCCCCAAACCGCATTAGCAGTGCGGCGCCATAGACCAGGCTAGGCGAAGCCTCCCAAGCGTCGCGCCATCGCTGGCGGAACGCCCGTGCGAGCATACCGGCACCGACCGTGATGCGTGGCTGGTGCGTAGCTTGGCTGCCCGTGCCCCGTGGATCCGCCGCCGTCGTCGCGCTGTCGCTGTTCGCCCTGACCGCCTGCGGTATCTCGGGCGGGGACAAGCAACCTGCCTCCTCGACCGGATCGCCGACCCAGGCAGCCGCGACGGCAGCGGCGGGACCCACGTCGCCACCGTCGACACCGGCACCGGTCGTCCCGGCCGAGCTCCCGCGCGGTGGCCGGACGGTGCTGCCGAACTACCGCGTGGTCGCGTTCTACGGCGAGGGCTACCCCGGCGGCATGGGACTGATCCCCCAGAACGACCTCGACGGCGCCGCTGCCCGGATCGACCAGCAGGCCGCCGCGTACGCCTCCTACGGTCGCCCGGTGCTGCCGGCGATGGAGCTGATCACCACCAACGCCGTCCGCCGGCCGGGGCCCGACGGGTCGTACAGCCTGAAGCTCGACGACGCGACCGTCGACCGCTACCTCGCCGCCGCCCGTAAGCACAAGATGCTGCTCGTCCTGGACTTCCAGCCCGGTACCGACGAGTTCCTCCCCCAGGTGAAGCGCTACGAGAAGTACCTGAGCCAGCCCGACGTCGGCATCGGCCTCGACCCCGAGTGGCGGACGCCCGGCAGCCGTCCGTACGCCGGCACGGGCCACTCGAGCGCGGCCGAGATCAACGCGGTCGAGCGGTACCTCGTCGGGCTGGTGAACGCGAACAAGTTGCCGCAGAAGCTGTTCGTGGTGCACCAGTTCACCGCGCAGATGGTCCCCGACCGGCAGCAGGTCGAGGTGCCGACGGAGCTCTCCGTCGTCTTCCACATGGACGGGGTCGGCGGGCCGGGGCTGAAGATCGGCGGCTACAACGCGCTGAAGATGCGGCCGCCGTTCCGGAACGGCTTCAAGGTCTTCCCGGTGCTCGACAAGCCGTCGATGAGCCCCGCGCAGGTGATGGCGCTGCGGCCGCAGCCGGAAGTGGTCACCTACCAGTAGCCGGGGCCGTGCTCCCGTCCGGATCCAGGCCGGCGAGGACGACCCGCCGCAGTGCGTTGCGGGGCTCGCCGTAGGGCAACGCCTCGCCGTCGGCGCCGCGGACGTAGAACGAGTTCACGACGTCGGGGCCGATGCTGCTGACCAGCGCGGTCAGCACCTGGACGCCGGCCCGGTCGAGGGCGTCGACCATCCGGTACAGCACCCCGGCCCGGTCGGCGGCCCGGACCTCGACGACCGTGACGCCCGGCGTCCGGTCGTCGAACCGCATCGTCGCGGGTGCCGCGTTGCCACGTCGGCCGCGGGCGTAGGCGCGTTCGCGTTCGGCGAGGCGTTCCTGCACCGACAGGTCGCCGGTGAGGACGCGGCGCAGGTCGGCGTCCATGCGACCCGGGGCGGGCAGCGGATCGCCGTAGCGCAGGGATACGGCGAGTTCGACGGCCGCCCGCCCGGCGTCGGCGACGGCGGAGGCGCGGCGCACGTCGAGCCGGTGCAGCGCGACGACCCCGGCGACGGCGGTCAGCAGGCCGGGGCGGTCGTCCCCGGTGACCACGATGACACCGGCGTCGGGCAGGCCGTCCGGGTCCGGCGCCACGGTGAGGGTGAGGTCGCCGTCGCGCCGCAGCAGTTCCTGCTGCTCCGGTGACAGGGCGAACGGGTCGCCGGCGGGGGCGTTGCCCTCCATGAAGGCGAGGACGCGGTCGGCGAGCTGGCCGACGAGCCGCGCCTTCCACCGGGTCCAGGCCGTGGGGCCGGTGGCGACGCCGTCGGCCTCGGCGAGGGCGACGAGCAGTTCGAGGGCGGCCGGGTCCCCGAGCGTCTCGGCGACGCGCTCGATGGTCGCGGGATCGTCCGGGTCGCGACGCGCCGCGGTGTCGGGCAGCAGCAGGTGGTGGCGCACCACGCAGGTGAGCAGGTCGGCATCGGGTGGGGAGAAACCCATCGCGGCGGCGATGTCGGCGGTCAGCCCTGCGCCGACGATGCTGTGGTCGCCCGGGTGGCCCTTGCCGATGTCGTGCAGCAGCGCGCCGACGACCAGCAGGTCCGGCCGGCTGACGTTGCGGGTGAGCCCGGCGGCGTGGGCGGCGGCCTCGGTCAGGTGGCGGTCGACGGTGAAGCGGTGGTACGGGTTGCGTTGCGGGCGGTTGCGGACGTACTTCCAGTCCGGCAGCAGCCCTTCGAGCACGCCGACCTGGTCCAGCGCCTCGAGAACGCCGATGGCGGGGGTACCGGTGGCGAGCAGTCCGACGAAGGCGTCCCGGGCCGCGGCCGGCCACGGCGAGTCCAGCGGCGGCGCCTCGGTGCTGAGCCGCTCGAGCGTGTACGGCGCGATCGGCAGCTCGGCCCGGGCCGCGGCGCGGGCGGCCCGCAGGACCAGCACCGGGTCGCGGGACGGAGCGGCGGCCATGGCGAGCACGACCTCGCCGTCCTGCTCCACGACGCCGTCGTCGAGCGGCCGCCGCTGCGGCTTGCGGCTGACGAGCCGCCCCATGCGCGACGTGGGCCGGATGCGGCGCGACGCCCGGTACCAGGCGTTGTCCCAGCTCCAGGCGATGGTGCGGGCGGCGGCGGCGACGGCGCCCATCAGCTCGTCGCTCCCCGGGTAGCCGAGCGCGGTGGCGACGGCGTCCTGGTCCTGGAGGGAGAGCCGGTCGCGGTCGGTGCGGCGGTGGAGCTCACCGCGGACGTCCAGCAGCGTCTCTGCGGCCTCGCGGACGGTTGGGCCGGGGGAGTCGACGACCCAGGCGGCGGCCAGCGCCCGCTGCGCCTCGACGTCACGCAGCCCGCCCCGGGCCTCCTTGATGTCGGGTTCGAGCAGGAACGCGACCTCACCGTTGCTGCGGTGCCGGGCGGCGACGGCCTCGGCCAGCTCGGGCAGCCGTTTCGCGGCCCGGGCGCGCCAACGACCACGGATGGCCGAGACCAGCGCGGCGGCGAGCTCGGCATCGCCGGCGACATGACGGGCGTCGAGCAGGCCGAGCGCGGCCTTGAAGTCCTCGTCGGCGACGCGCGTGGCCTCGGCGACGGTCCGGACGCTGTGGTCCAGGGCGACGCCGGCATCCCAGATCGGGTACCAGACCGCGTCGGCGATCTTCGCGATCGTGGCGTCGTCGTGCTTGCCGTCGTGCACGAGCACCAGGTCGAGGTCACTGCCGAAGGCGGGCTCCTGCCGTCCGTAGGCACCGACGGCGACCAGGGCGATGCCCGCCGGGTCGGGCGATGCCGCGGCGAGCAGGTCGGTCAGCCAGCGGTCGGCGGTGTCGACCAGTGCATGCCGAAGGGCCGGCCCGGTCAGCGATGCCTCGCTGCCGGACCGGCCCCTCAGTCGTTCGAGCTCGTTCTTCAACTCCGATGCTTCAGATCACAGCGCGTCGTCGCCGCGCTCGCCGGTGCGGACCCGGACGGCGGCCTCGACCGGTACCGACCAGACCTTGCCGTCACCGATGCTCCCGGTGCCGGCGGCCTTGACGATCACGTCGATGATGTCGGCGGCGTCGTTGTCGCTGACCAGCACCTCGAGCCGCACCTTCGGGACGAAGTCCACCTGGTACTCCGCACCGCGGTAGACCTCGACGTGGCCGCGCTGCCGGCCGTACCCCTGGACCTCGGAGAGGGTCAGGCCGGCGACCCCGAAGGTCTCGAGCGCCGACTTCACCTCGTCGAGCTTGAAGGGCTTGATGACGGCGGTGATGAGCCTCATGCGTTCACCTCGTGACGGGGGCCGGTCGAGCTGGTCATCTGGCCACGGGGCGCTCCGGAGCTGAAGCCGGCGTTGAACTCGTAGGCGGACTCACCGTGCATCGTGGTGTCCATGCCCTCGTCCTCGTCGGATTCCTTGACGCGCATGCCCATGATCAGGTCGATCACCTTGGCGATGATAAGCGACGCGAAGAACGCGTAGGCGACGACCACGACGACCGCGAGGGCCTGCTCCTTCAACAGGTGGAAGCCACCGCCGTAGAAGACGCCGTCGACGCTGGTGCCGCCGGCGGTGTGCGTACCGAACCAACCGATCAGCAGGGCACCGAGGACACCACCGACGAGGTGCACGGCACCGACGTCGAGCGCGTCGTCGATCCGGACCTTGCCCTTGATGGACGTGGCCAGGGCGCAGGCGCCACCCCCGATGAGGCCGAGCGCGATCGACCCGATCGGGTTGACGAAGCCACAGGCCGGGGTGATGACGACCAGGCCGGCGACGGCACCGGACGCGGCACCGAGGGTCGTGGCCTTGCCGTCACGGAGCTTCTCCACACCGAGCCACGCGAGCATGGCGGCGGCGGTGGCGGTGTTGGTGTTGATGAAGGCCAGGCCCGCGCGGGTGTCGGCGGCGAGCTCGGAGCCGGCGTTGAAGCCGAACCAGCCGAACCAGAGCAGACCGGCGCCGAGCAGGACGAAGGGCAGGTTGTGCGGCCGGAAGTTGCCACCCGGCCAGCCCTTGCGCTTGCCGAGCACGATGGCGACGGCGAGCGCAGCGGCACCGGCGTTGGCGTGCACGACGGTTCCACCGGCGAAGTCCTCGGCGCCGCGCTTGAACAGCCAGCCCGCCGGCGAGAAGACCCAGTGGGCGACCGGGGCGTAGACGACCGTGGCCCAGACCGTGATGAAGACGACGAAGGCGCCGAACTTCCAGCGGTCGGCCGTGGAGCCCGTGATCAGCGCCGGCGTGATGATGGCGAACATCAGCTGGAAGGCGACGAAGACCAGCGGCGGGATGACCTGCGCCGAGCCGGCGGCGGTGTACCCCGGCACCTGCTCGGCCATGTGGGCGAGACCGACGTAGTGGAAGCCGCCGATGATGCCGTTCGCGTCGCCGAAGGCGATGCTGTAGGTCACCGTCACCCAGAGGATGCTGACGATGCCCATGCAGAAGAAGTTCTGCATCAGCATGCCGAGGACGTTCTTCGCGCGGACCATGCCGCCGTAGAAGAAGGCGAGGCCCGGGGTCATGAGCAGGACGAGCGCGGAGCTCGCCAAGATCCAGGCGGTGGCGCCCGAGTCGATGGTTTTCGGGTCGAAGGGCAAGGAAAAGTCCTCCAGCTGTCGGGTCCCCGACGGACGGGCCCCACGTCCGGATGGGCGGGGCGCTTCGGGTACTGACAGTGCTCACAGGGCGTTCCGCAGCGATTGCCCGTGTGTAACGCGGCCGTGAATTCTGTATTCGGAATGTTTCACCGCTACAGACGGTGATCGGCGAGCCGATCGTCTCCGCTGGTCAGCGCGTTACGTGGCTGGCACACTCGCAGCCATGCCGGCGACGCGTCTCGATCCCGATGTCCTCCCCGAGGTCCAGGAGGGCGGCGACAGCGACCACTTCGCCCACTACGCGAAGCGCGACGAGATCATGCGGGCGAGCGTCGAGGGCGGCCGCATCACGGCCCTGTGCGGCTACGAGTTCGAGCCGATCCGGGACCCGAGCCGCTACCCGGTCTGCCCGAAGTGCAAGGAGCTCGTCGACATGGCCGAGCAGCTGAGCTGACCGGCCGGGGTCACCGCGCGGTCACCGACTGGCCGCGCGGCACCAGCTCGACCCAGGTGCGGCCGGGGCCCAGCGTGATCGCCTCGCCGTTCGCGGTCGTGTAGCTCGTCCGGGAGGTGCGGTCGGTCTTGGACCAGGTGCCGCTGATCTGCTGACCGTTGCGGAAGACGATCGCGTCGCCGGTGCCGACGAGCGTGGAGACCGGGACACCGTGGCCGGCCGGGTCGGTCTGCCCGCTGTCGCGGACGTCGACGAACTGCACGACGAGGTTCCCGGGCCCGATCCGGCCGCCGCCGGTGACGGTGAAGGGCCTGCCGCCCTGGGAGCGGCGCCACGCCTGGCCGTCCCAGGTCCAGGAGACCGCGGCAGCGGGCGAGAAGGCGATGTCCACCTTCGTCGCCGGGGTCGCACCGGCGGGCGCGTCACCGTAGGTGAACAAGGGCTGGGGCGCCTTGTCGTACGGCGACGTCGCCAGGGCCCAGAAGCCTGCGGCGGAGGCGAACAGGTTGTGCGGCGGACGGCGGGCGGTGACCGGCGGAGGGCGGTCCCTCGCCGAGCGAGGAGGCGGTCGACAGGTTCTGGGCGACCGCACCGACCTGGGTGACATAGTCGGGGATGCCGCCGGCGAACACCGCGAGGCCCTGCAGCGGGGCGGCGAGGTCGGCGTCCTGCCCGCGCACGGAGCGGATCGGCCCGACGTCACCGGGGTCGGTCGACTGGAACACCGCGGCGAAACGGGTGATGCCGCCCTCGGCCACGACCTCGTTGACGACGTCGGCCTGCTCGAGGCCGGTCTTGGACGGGCGTCCGGGGAGTTCTCGATCTTCACGAACTGCGCGCGGCGACTCCGCTCGGCGGAGCTGCCGGTGGCCGGGAGCCCGGTCAACGGGGCGATCGAGTCGTCCTTGGACGAGCCGCCGCCACCGCATGCGGCGAGCGCGAGGCTCAGAACGACGGCGGAGAGCAGCAGGCGCGCGCGCCGCGTCGGAGCAGCCGTCACAGAGGCGGACTCTGGCAGACGCAGGCCCGTGACCTCGGGAGGCGCGGCGGTAACGTCTCGTCGACGCCCTCGTAGCTCAGTCGGATAGAGCGACCGCCTCCTAAGCGGTAGGCCACAGGTTCGATTCCTGTCGGGGGCACAGCATGCTGAGCCGGGTCACGGCGACGGCCATGACGAGGAACCCTGTGCCGGCGGCCAGGACGCAGCCCGCGTTGACCTCGATGCGCTCGCCGAACACGGCCAGTCCGAACACGACGGCGGTGAGCGGCTCGCTGATGGCGAGGGCCGGGAGCGCTCCGGAGAGCGGGCCGGACTGGTAGGCCGCCTGGTTGAGCACGATGCCGGCTCCGCCGACCACGACCAGTGCGTACGGCGGCCATGAGGTCGCCACCCAGCCGATCCCGTCGGTCGCGACCAGGGCACAGCAGTACTTGATGAGCCCCGCGGCGACGCCGAACAGGAGACCGGCGGCGCCGCCGAGCAGGACGGGCCGGTGGCGACGTCGGAGGCTGGTCGAGCCGGACGTGAAGCGGGCGAGCAGGGCGACGGCGCCGGCGAGCACGACCGCGCCGACCCCGAACTGCCAGAGCCGTTCGTCGTCGGGCAGCAGCGGTCCGGACAGCGGCCGGGCGCCGACGAGGAAGGCGGCGAGCCCGGCCACGAGGACGGCGGCCCAGAGCCACTCGCGGAGGTCGGCGCGGCGGTGCTCGACGAGCAGGGAGAGCGGTAGGGCGAACAGCAGGCCGGTGACGAGCAGCGGCTGCACCAGGACGAGCTCGCCCCGGGAGAGGGCCAGCGTCTGCAGCACGAGCGTGCCCACCGCGGCGAGCATGCCGAGCAGCCACACCGGACGGCGGAGGAGGTGACCGACCAGGTCGAGGTGCAGACCGCTGCCGCGGGGGGCGCGGGAGGCACCGTGCTGCTGCAGAACGCTCGAGACCGCGAAGCAGAGGGCGGAGCCGAGCGCACCTCCGACCGCAACCCCGCTCACGCAGGGACTATCGGTGGGGCAGCAGCCTGCTTGAACGATCCTTGACGGTGGCCGCGCCACGCGCGCACATCGCCAACGTGGGGAACGGGACCGCGCTGATCATCAATGCCGACAGGGCGGCCGCGGCGACGAGCGCGATCAGGGGCGACGGTGCCCAGAGCGCGAGGGCGATGCAGGCGATGCCGGTCGGCGGGATGGGCAGCCCGACGAAGGTGTGCGCCGACTTCACCAACGGGAAGCGCGCGAGGCGCCAGCCGCCGCAGAGGACGAACGCCAGGGCGCCGGCGAGGCCGACGACGGGGAGTTGGTCCACCTGGCCGTAGTAGAGGGCCATGGCTGGGACGACACCGAACGAGACCAGGTCCGACAGCGAGTCCAGGTTGGCGCCGAAGGTGCCCTCGGCACCGGTGCGCCGGGCGATGAACCCGTCGAGGCCGTCGAACACGGCGGCGAGGACGACGAGTGCCAGGGCGATGCGGATGTCCTTGGACACCGCGATCAGACCGAGGAAGCCTGCGGCGAGGTTGCCCGAGGTCATCAGGTTCGGCCAGGTCACGAGCTCGTTCACGCGACGCCGCCGTCCGCGGTGACCAGCGCCGGCTCGGGCGCGGTCACCGCCGCCGCGGTGTCGCGGTAGCGCGCGAGCGGGGTGACTCCGGCGCGGACCCGGTCGCCCGGGCGGACCAGGACGTCGACCGTGCCGACGGGCAGCAGCACGTCGGTGCGGGAGCCGAAGTGGATCAGGCTGATGCGTTGACCGGCGACGACCCGGTCGCCGCGGCCGACCCAGCGGGAGATCCGGCGGGCGACGAGCCCGGCGATCAGCACGAGCACCATCGGGCCCTGCGGACCGTCGAGGGCGACCCGGTGGCGGTAGTTGACCTCGGAGCGGTCGGCGAACGCGGGTGCGAAGCCACCGTCGATCTCCTCGGTGGCGGTGACCGTCGCCGTCACCGGGCTGCGGTTGACGTGCACGTTCAGCAGGCTGAGGAAGACCGAGATGCGGACGGCGGGACGGCCGGGGAGCCAGTCGTCGGTCACGCCCTCGTCGACGCCACGGACCACGCCGTCGGCGGCGGCGTAGACCAGCGCCGGGTCCTCGGGCAGCGGGCGTTCGGGGTCACGGAAGAACAGGGCGATGGCCCCGGCCAACCCGAGGACGGGCAGGCCGAGACGGGCGCGGCGAGCCAGCAGCAGCCCGGTGCCGAGCGTCCCCGGGACGAGGACGTAGGACCTGGCCGCCTGCCAGCTCAGGGCGCTCACGCGGACGCCTGGTCCGGGTGCGGTCTGGAGCACGCGAACAGGAACGCCGGAGGCACGTTGATCGGCGACCAACGCTGCTCGATGCTGCTGAACAGCTGGTTGAGGGTCTTGCGGACGAAGACCGAGTACTGCAGGACGAGGAAGACCCCGTCGTCGGCGAGCGTCCGGCGCGTCATCTCCAGGATGCGGCGGCCGGTGTCGCCCGGCAGCGACGTGAACGGCAGGGCGGACACGACGATGTCGGGCCGGGTCCCGTCGGTCAGGTGCTCGGGCAGCAGCTCGGCGGAGCCGGTGACGACCTCGAGGCGCGGGTCGTCGTCGTAGCGCTGCCGCAGGATGCCGGCCAGGTCGGGGTCGATCTCGAACGCGAGCAGGCGCGCGTCCGGCGCGAGGCGCTCGAGGATCGGCCCGGTGTGGGAACCGGTGCCGGCGCCGAGTTCGACGACGAGGCGGGCCGAGGGCACGTCGGCCATGTCGAGCATGTCCCCCACCGCCCGTCGGGAGGTCGGCAGAACCGCGCCGACCTGGCGGGGGTGTGCCAGGAAGGAGCGGAGGAACTGCATCCGCTCCGAGATGTTCGCTCTCATGTCCTCGATCCTTCGTGCCTGGAGTTCGAAAGGTTGCCAGAGCACGCCAGGTTGACGACGTACCCATTGCAGGCCGCGCAGCACCCGGAGTTCAGGCGGCGACTCCCTCGAAGCGGGCGAGGGCGGTCGCGCCGGCGCCCGAGAGAACCACACCGAGGGCGGCCGCGATGCTCCAACCGGGGCGGATGGTGTCGCCGAGCAGCAGGACACCGACCGCGGCGGGGGTCGCGGTCTGCATCACGATCATCGGTGCTGTGGCAGTCATCACGGAGCCGCGCTGCAGCGCGACCGAGTAGAGGAAGAACGCGAGACCGCCGCCGGCCACCAGGGTGTAGGTGCCGGGCGAGGTCAGGATCGTGCCGGGGGTCAGCTCCGGTATGAGCCGCGAGGAGATGCTGACCAGGGCGAAGCCGAGCCCGGCGACCAACCCGACCAGCGCGGCCCCGAGGCCGCCGCCGATCCGCGTGACCGCGAGCCCGACGACGACGAGCAGGGCGAGCGCCGCGACGGCTCCCACGTCGTCCCGCCCCGACGCCGCTGCCTCGCCGGCACTCCCGGCGGCGCCGGCCAGCAGACCGAGGCCGAGGCAGACCGCCAGCACCGCGAGCCAGTCGTTGCGTCCGAGCTTGTTGCCGAAGACGCGGACGGTCGCCAGAGCGGTGACGGCGAGGCTCGCCGCGATGCCGGTCTGGGCGAGGAACAAGGGGATGGAGCGGAGTGCGATGAGATGGAAGCCGAAGCCGACCAGGTTCAACGCGAGGGCCTCGACGATCGCCCGTTCGCGGAGCATCCGGGGGATGAGCTGCAGGGACATGCCCTCGGCGAAGGGAACGCGCCGGGCGCCGACGGCGAGCCGGACGGCACCGATCCCGAACATCACCGCGGCGCCCAGGGCAGCCGCGAGGCCGATCAGCACGGGACGACAACCCTTCCTGGCTCGCAGTGACCACCCATTGTGCGGTATCGCGCGGTGATCAGGGCAGGAGCGGAGCGTGCCCGACCCCCTGATCGTCACCCTCGACCTCGACGACGCGACCGCCCGGCACTTCGACGATCTGCGTCGGGAGCACTTCCCGTCCGCGCGCAACGTCCTCCCGGCGCACGTGACGTTGTTCCACGCCCTGCCCGGCCAGCGCGAGCCCGACGTCTCGCGGCTGCTGGCCGAGCTCGCCCGACGGGACCCCTTCACCGTCTCCGTCACCGGTGTCCGACGGTTCCGTCGCGGGGTGGCCTACGACCTGCGGGCCGACCCGGTGGCCGGCATCCACAGCCGCATCCAGCGGGAGTTCGCCGACGACCTCACCCGCCAGGACGCGCAAAAGGTGAAGCTGCACGTCACGGTCGCGAACAAGCTGGACCCGGACGCCGCGGAGGCGCTGTTCGGCGACCTCGAGGCCGGCTTCACGCCGTTCGAGGCCACGGCGGCCGCCGTGGCGCTCCACCGCTACCAGGGCGGGCCCTGGCAGCTGGTGGATCGCTTCGCGTTTCAGCCGTTCGTAAGGGTCAGCCGTTCGTGAGCACGACCCGGAACCGCGCGTCACCCGACATCATCCGGTCGTAGCCGTCAGCGGCCTCGGTCATCCCCATCGTCTCGACGAGCGGGGTGATGCCGGTCAGCGCCGCGAAGCGGAGCGTGTCCTCGGAGTCCTTCGAGGTGCCCGAGGCGTGCCCGGTGATGATGCGCGACTGCATGATGAGGTCGACGGGCTGGACCTCCATGGCCTCCATGGCTGCGCCGAGGACGACGAGCTCGCCGCGGGCCTTGAGGCCACCGATGGTCGCGACCATGGCCGGCGCCGCGGTCACCGTCGCGATGACGACGCTGGCGCCGCCGAGCTTCTGCAGCTCCTCGGCGACGTCCACGGCGGTGCTGTCGAGGTAGTGGTGGGCACCGAGCTCGCGGGCGAAGGACTCCTTGTCGGCACCGCGGGCGATGGCGACGACCTCGAAGCCCATCTTCGCGGCGAACTGCACGCCGAGGTGGCCGAGGCCGCCGATGCCGAGGACGGCGACGAGGTCGCCGGCACGGGCCCGGGAGCTGCGCAGCGCGTGGAACGTGGTGACGCCGGCGCACATGAGCGGTGCGGCGTGGATGTCGGACAGCCCGTCGGGGATGTGCGCGAGGGCGTCGGCCGGGTAGACGACGTAGTCGCCGTAGCCGCCGTCGTCGGTCAGGCCCGGGGTCCGGAGGTTCGCGCAGTCGATGAAGTCGCCGCGGCGGCAGGCGTCGCAGGTGTAGCAGGCGCCGCCGAACCAGCCGATGCCGACCCGGTCGCCGACCGACCAGGCGTCGACTCCGGCGCCCACGGCATCGACGACCCCGGCGATCTCGTGGCCGGGGACGCGGGGGTAGGCGGCGGACATGCCTTCCTTCGCCATGACGTCGGAGTGGCAGACACCGCAGGCGGTGACGCGGACACGGACGTCGCCGTGGCCGGGTTCGGGGACCTCGCGCTCGACCGACTCGAAGGGGGCGCCGGCGGAGGGGATCTGCTGTACGTGCATGGTTGTCCCGTGCGATGAGCTCATGCCGTCTTCCTGTCCGCGGGAGCGGGCGTCACGCCTCCGCTGCCTGGCGGGCCAGCCGGGCCCGCTCGGCCAGCTGCGGCCACAGCGCCTCGGCCTCCTCGACGTCGCGGAGCCGGACGGCGGCCCGCCACCGGCGTCCGACCAGGTCGACGTGCACGGTGGCGAGCCCGAGGAAGCGTGAGACAGGGCCCTGCACCAGCCGCAGGCTCTGCACCTTGGCCAGCGGCACGACCACCATGCGGCGGCGGAGGAAGCCGGACGAGCAGACGACGTAGCGCTCGTCGACGCTCAACCCGAGGTTCGGGTAGCTCAGCGGGGCGAGCCACCGGGCCCGGGCCGGCGGTCGGGCACCCAGCGCGGAGCGGGGGTCGACCCCGGGCAGCACACGGGCGAGGACCCGGCCCGCGTCGTCCGGCGTCCCGACCGGTACGAGCGCCCGGTCGGGGAAGGAGTCGCCGGTGTCGCCGCGGGACGTCCGCTGCTGGGCCACGTCGATCTCGAGGCGGAGCCAGCCCCAGGGCCGCCAGAGCAGCGGCTCGTCCCAGCGCACGGCCTGGACGCGGTGCAGCGGCACCGTCTCGTGCCGCGTGCCGAGCAGTCCGCCGTCGACGCGCAGCCCGTCGGGGGCGTCGGAGGCGGTGAGGTTGAACTCGGCGTTGAGCCGTCGCCAGAGGAGGGTGCCGACGGCGGCGAGCGCCGGCAGCAGCGGCACGACTCCTGCCGCGCTGCCGTTGACGACCACCAGGACGCCGGCGGCCACGAGGAGCCCGAGCAACGCGAGCACGGGGATCCCGAGCAGGGTCGAGAGGACGAGCCGTCGGTTGTCGACGGTGAACACCGCCCGGCCGGCGGGTGCGGGGGTGGTGGCGTGCAGACCGTGGCTGAGGGCCAGTAGCTGCGCCCGGACCCGTACCGCCTCGTCCTCGGGCAGGTAGGCGAGCCGGCCGCGGCCGGCGCCGGAGCCGGCGACCTGCACGCGGACCTCGGCGAGGCCGACGATCCGGGCGAGCAGCGGCCGGTCGAGGTCGATCGCCTGCACGCGGGCGAGCGGCAGTCGGATGGACTGGCGCCGCAGCAGCCCGGTCTCGATCTGCAGCTCCGAGCCGGCGACGCGCCACCGCGTCACCAGCCACGACACGAAGCCGGCGACGACGCCGAGCAGCAGGATGCCGCCCTCCGTCGCGAACCCGACGACGTCCCCGGAGCTGCTGATCAGCCGCGGGATGAGGAAGACCAGCACCACACCGATCGTCCGGCCGAAGCTGATGACCGGCGAGAGCGGATGCAGCCGGGTCCAGTCGGCGGGGACGTCCGCGGCGCTGAGCGGCGGCTCGCTCACAGGCCGGCGCTGCGGGCTTCGCCGAGGGCCGCGAGCCGGTCGCGCAGGCGCTGCGCCTCGGTGAGCTCCAGGCCCGGGATGCAGGCGTCGGTCGTCGCGGCGGCGGTGTGCAGCTGGACGGTGGCGAGCCCGAGCCACCGGTCGACCGGGCCGGCGGTGACGTCGAGGAACTGCATGCGGCCGTAGGGGATCACCGACAGGCGTCGGACGAGCAGACCGCGGCTGACGATGAGGTCGTCCTCGCGTTCGGTGTAGCTCCACGAGCGGTAGCGGCCACGGAGGCCGCCCCAGACCGCGGCCGTGACGACCAGCAGGGCGACGACGACCGCCGCCGTGGCGCCGACCGGGGCGAACAAGCCGCAGAGCACGCCGGTGACGACGAGGACCGGGACGGCGACAGCGGCCAGCACGAGTTGGCGGGCCGTCCAGAGCCGCGGGGAGGGGCGGCGGGACGCAGGCCCGTCATCGGCCACGGCATCACCGGACACTGCATCACCTGACGACACGGATCAGGCCTTCCTGGACGACGCTGACCGCGAGTGACCCGTCGCTGCTCCAGAGACGGCCCGCGGCGAGCCCGCGGCTGCCCGACGCCGACGGCGACCACTGGTCGTAGAGCAGCCAGTCGTCGGCGCGGAACGGGCGGTGGAACCACATCGCGTGGTCCAGGCTGGCGCCGACGACGTTGCCGCTCTGCCAGGCGAGCCCGTGGGGGAGCAGCACGCTGTCGAGCAGCACCATGTCGCTGGCGTAGGTGGCGATGCAGACGTGCAGCAGCGGATCGTCGGGGAGCTGGCCGTCGGCGCGGAGCCAGACCTGCGAGCTCGGTTCCTGCGGGCCCTGGCCGAGCGCCGTCCGCGGCGGGTGGCCGACGTAGCGCACGTCGACCGGGCGGGGGCGGGTGTACCAGGCGCCGAGCTCGTCCTGGTACGGAGCGAAGCGTTCGTGGAACGTCGGCAGCGTCTCCGGCCGGGGCACGTCGGTGGGCATGTCGAGTTGGTGCTCCACGCCGGGCTGCGGGACCTGGAACGACGCGGAGAGGTTGAAGATCGGCTTGCCGTGCTGGATCGCCACGACCCGACGGGTGGTGAACGAGCGACCGTCCCGCATCCGGTCTACCTGGTAGACGATCGGGATCGCGGGGTCGCCCGGGCGCAGGAAGTAGGCGTGCAGGCTGTGCACGTGCCGGTCGCTCGGGACGGTGCGGCCGGCGGCGACGAGCGCCTGCCCGGCGACCTGGCCGCCGAAGACCCGCTGCAGGTTCTCGTCGGGGCTGATGCCCCGGAAGATGTCGAGCTCGATCTGCTCGAGGTCGAGGACGGTCAGCAACGAGTCGAGCGCGTCGGTCACGAGGGACAATGGTGCCGTACAGGAGGTGGCACGTGACCGAGCGCCAGGAATCGTCCGACGAACAGCCCATCGGGTGGGGTGACGACCCCGACCCCGACTCCTACTCCACGACCCTTGATGAGGACCGGGACCTCGAGCGACTGCTCGACGACCGGCCTCCGCACCACGACCGCGATTAGCTAGACCGTCTCGAGCTTGATGGCGAGCCACGCCCCGTTGCCGCCGCGGCTGAGGGTGAGGCGCTGCCGGAACCGCTCCGTCTGGCTCACGTTCGGCGCGGTCAGCTGCTGGTCGACGAACAGCAGCACCACGGCGCGGTCGCCTTCGCGGCTGACCATGCCGAGGTCGAGGACCTTGCCGCTGGCGTCGCGCTGGTCCTTGGCGACGCCCTTGGCGAAGTCCCCGTCGTCCGCCAGCGACGTCGCCAGCTGACCTTTCAACGGGTCGGCGGCCAGGGCCAGGACGGCGTTGCGCTGGTCGGGGAGCTTCGTGTGGTCGTAGCTCGTGATCTTCTCGGAGAACGCCTTCGCCGCGTCGAGCGCGGGGCCGTCCTGATCCGTGGGGAAGCCCTCGGGCGATGGACTCGCGCTCGGAGCACTGGCCGTCGGGGCAGCAGGCGGAGGAGACGTCGTCCCCGTCGAGCAACCGCTGACGCCGAGCGCGAGCAGCGCGAGCAGGGAGGCTGCGGCGGCGCGCGGCGGTTTCACCGGTAGTGCATATCACTGTCGGTGTTCCACAGGCCCGGGTTCATCAGCCCGTGGGGGTCGACCGCGGAGCGGGCCCCGGCGACGGCGGCGGCGAACACGTCCGGCCGCTGTTGGGCGTAGTACGCCGCATGGTCGCGACCGACGGCGTGGTGGTGGGTGATCGTGCCGCCGGCGGCGAGCACTGCCTCGCTCGCGGCGTGCTTGATCTCCCGCCACTGGGCCGCCTCCGCTGCCGGGCCGTGCCGGTGCGAGCACGGTGAAGTAGGGCGCGCAGCCATCGGGGTAGGCGTGCGTGAGCCGGCAGGTCACCCGGCCGCCGCCGCAGATCTCGCGCAGGGCGGCTTCCACGGCGGCGGTCACGGCCGAGTGCAGGGCCTCGAACGCACTCCAGGGCACGGCGGTCTCGAACGTCTCGACGATGACGCCGAGCAGCACGAGACGCTCCCGCAGCAGGGGCGCCGCCTTGAACGCGTTCCGCCAGGAGTCGCCGGCGCTGCTGGTCGATGGCAGCCGCCGCAGGCCTGCACCTTCCACGACGGCAGCCGCGGCTTCGAGCTCGCCGTCCACCGGGTGCGAGGCCGACTCGGCGCCGAGCACGAGCAGGGCGCCGCCCCCCGGCACGCCGCTCGGCTCCGCTCGTCGCCGCTTCGACGCCGTCGATCAGGCGGCAGGTGGCGGGAGCGAGCCCGCTCTGCAGGAGGAGCCGGACCGCGTCGGCCCCCGCGACGAAGCGGTCCGCGACGAAGGAGGCGCCGGCCCGGTGCTGCGGGCGGTCCTGCACCCGGAGCCAGGCCTCGGTGATCACTCCGAGCGTGCCCTCGCTGCCGAGCAGCATCCGGTCCGGGCTCGGCCCCGCCCCGGAGCCGGGCAGGCGGCGGGACTCCCACCAGCCGACGGGGGTGCACGCGGTGATCGATTCGACGAGGTCGTCGATGTGCTGCAGCGTCGTGGCGTAGTGGCCGGCCGCACGGGTGGCCAGCCAGCCCCCGACCGTCGACTGCTCGTAGGACTGCGGGAAGAAGCGGAGGCTCAGACCGTCCGGGCGGAGGGCGGCGTCAGCGGCGGGCCCGAGCGTGCCCGCTGCGATGCGGGCGGCCCGGCTCGTGCGGTCGACCTCGAGCACGCCGGAGAGCTGCTGCAGATCCAGCGAGATCATCGGCCGCTCGACCGCGGCAGGGACGGGCCCGACTCCACCGACCACACTGCTGCCGCCACCGAAGGGGACGACCCCGGCGCCGGCCTCAGCGGCCCAGGCCAGGACCTGCTCGACCTCAGCCGGAGTCGTCGGGCGGACGACCAGATCCGGCGTCGGCCCGACGTCGCCGTTGAGGCCGCGCAGCAGATCGAGGTAGGAGCGGCCGATCGCGTGACGGGCGCGGTCGACCGGGTCCTCGCTGCCGAGGTCGGCCAGCGCCGCGGGGAGCTGGACGCGCGGCGAGGGGAGCTCGCCGAGCTCACCGAACCGAGGTTCGGCCAGATCGAAGCCGAGCGACTGCTCGATGAGGGGCCGGAGCTGGGCCAGCTCCTCGGCGGTCGGAGGACTGCCGACGGGGTCCCAGCCCCAGACCGTGTAGGGCACCATGCCGCGCATCGTGTCACCGCCCATCAGAACGGCAGGTCGTCGGCTTGATCGTCGTCGGTGGAATCGGCGTCCGGTGGCGTCATCCACGGGTCGTCGCTGGGGCGGTGCCGCTTCGGTTTCGGCTTTGGCGGTTGCCCGGCGGCGGCTTTCGTTCTGGCGGCTTGTCGGGCGGCGGCTTGGGCGAGGTGGGCGGTGAGGAGGGGGTCGTCGCCGAGTTGTCGGGTGCGGTGTAGGTGCGTCCGCTGGGGGCGATCCAGACGGCGGTGCCGTCGTCGAGGCCGCGCAGGGCGTGTTCGATGCGGGTGGCCTGGTGCAGCGACAGGTCGCCGGAGGCGAGGCGGCCGAGGGTGGTCGGGAGGCGGCGGGCGGGGCCGCGGGCGGCGCCGACTTTCGCGGCGGTGGTCTGTGGGTGCTGGTTGAGCGCTGCGGAGATTTCGTCGCAGGCTTCGTCGAGGTCCTTCTTCGGTGGTTTGGGGCCGACGGCTTGGGCGGTGAACCGGACGCCGAGGGCTTGCAGCAGCCGGATGCCCTTTTCGACGCCGATGACGGCGCTGACGGCCATCGACCGGGGCATCTGGTCGGGGTCGGTGCGCAGCAGCAGGGCGAGGCTGGCTGCGCCGGCGGGGCCTTCGGCGAGTTCCCAGTCGAACCCGCCCTCGGCGACCGGCACCGTCCGAGGAGGACCGGTGACGGGTCGACTAGGGATCGGGTCGGCGGCGGTGGCGTCGAAGAGCAACGGACCGGGCCGACGACCATGCGAACTCTCGAACATGTGTTCGATTGTGTCGCACTCGCCGGAGCGCTACAACCCTCTGAGCTGCAGAAACTCAATCTGTGGAGCGGACAGGGTTGTCCACAGGCAACTCAGCTGCAGGCGGCGCCGGCGCCGTTGGAAACGGCAGTGCGGACACAGCAGCGCCTGCGTCCGGCGGTGCGGCCGGTTCGACCTCCCAGTCGCCGTGGTCCCACATCCACACATGGGCATAGCGATCGAGGAAGGGCGTCCGGTACCAGGCGCGGACCCACCACGGCATGAGGTCGACGCGCAGCACCGCGCCTGACGGCGGCAGCCAGTCCCACGCCGGGCGCGCCCCCTCCGGGACGGACCAGCCGCCGGGCGAACGAACCCGGTCGAACATCATCGCTCAGGCGGCGGAGCTGCTGCGCGCTGCCGCTGCCGGACGAGCTCGAGCTGCTGCCCGAACCGGACGAGCTCGAGCCGCTCGACTCCTTCGCGGCCGGCTTCGACGACGACTCCGACTTCGACGAATCGGACTTCTCCGCGGCCGCCGGCTTCGCGTCCGACTTCTCCGAGGACTTCTCGTTCCCCGTTGCGGCAGGGGTGCTCGAGGTGTCCGCGGAGCGGGAGTCGTTGCGGTAGAAGCCGGAGCCCTTGAACACGACCCCGACCGAGCCGTACTTCTTGCGCAGCCGTCCGGAGCAGGTGGGGCACTCGGTCAGGGCGTCGTCGGTGAAGCGCTGAACGGCTTCGAGGTCGCGCCCGCACTCGGTGCACACGTACTGGTAGGTCGGCACGGGTCTCCTTCGTCCACATCACGTCCGAGCCGGGCTGGCACTCGGCGCTGTTGACTGCCAATCATAGGCAACGCGTCGAGGCGCTGCCGTCCTTCCCTCAGGCGTGCGCGGCGACCCGCGAGATGCCGATGCCGCCGAGGGTGTCGGCGCCGTAACGCGCCTTCTCGCGGGCGAGGTCGAGGGGTTTGATCGACTTGCGGGCCTCGAGGGCGTCGTCGGTGAGCAGGTCGGCGGGGATGAGCCAGACGACCTCGAACTCGAGCCCGTCGGGGTCCTGGCCGTACAGGCTCTTGGTGGTGCCGTGGTCGGACATGCCGACGAGGGCGTCGTTCTCGGCCAGCGCGACCATGATCCGCTCGAGGTCGTCGAGGGTGTCGACCTCCCACGCGAGGTGGTAGAGGCCGACCGCGCTGCGCCCCGCGGGGGAGGCGCCCGCGCGCTCGCCGACCGAGAACAGGCCGAGGTCGTGGTCGTTCGTCGACCCGGGCGCCCGCATGAAGGCGGCACCGGCGAAGCCGTCGGGAAGCATCGGAATGGTCTCGAAGCCGAAGACGGTGCGGTAGAACTCGGCGGAGCGTGCGGCGTCACGGACGTAGAGGACGGCGTGGTTCAGGCGGTGGACGGCCATGGCGAGCTCCCAGGGACGAGAAGGGCGACCCGGGCGGACAGCACCCGTTGGTCAGACAGTAGCTCCAACAAGTTGAGACTTCAACTGATTCCGGTAGGATGCACACATGACGCGATGGCTCGACGAAGAGGAACAGCGGACGTGGCGCGCGTTCCTCAGCACGACCCAGCTCCTCTTCGACCAGTTGGACCGTGAGTTGCAGCGCGACGCAAAGATCCCGCACGCCTACTACGAGATCCTCGTCCGGCTCTCCGAGTCCGAAGGGCGCACCCTGCGGATGAGTCAGCTCGCCGACTCGACGCTGTCGTCGCGCAGCCGGCTCTCGCACGCGGTGTCCCGCCTCGAGGAGGCCGGCTGGGTCGAACGGCAGAGCTGTCCGACCGACCGGCGCGGGCAGTTGGCCGTGCTCACCGACAAGGGGTTCGCCGCGCTCGAGGCCGCCGCCCCCGGCCACGTCGAGGGGGTGCGGTCGCACGTCTTCGACCCGCTGAGCCCGGAGCAGCGCGCCGCGCTGCGCGACATCAGCGAGACCCTGCTGAAGCCCTTGGTCGACGACCGCAAGGCGAAGGGGCAGAGCGCCGGCGCCGCCGAGTGCTGAGCAGCCGGGTGCTGATCTGACCTACTGACCCGCCGCCCGCACCAGCTGATCGCCGGCCAGGACCGCCTGCACGCGGATGTCGTGCGGCTCGGTCGGCACCGACGGCCACAGCTCTTCGGGGTGCACCAGCGCGACGGTCAGCGCCTCGGGCGCCACCCGCGGCAGCGACCGGTCGTAGGAGCCGCCGCCGCGTCCCAGCCGCCGTCCGGACCGGTCGCAGGCCAACGCCGGCACCACGACGACGGAGGCGTCGGCGAGCGGCACGACCGGCGCGGAGGGCGGAGGACACGGCATGCCCTTGCGCCCCGGCACGAGCAGGCCGTCGTAGCGCCGGAACTCGAGGTCCAGGTCGGCGAGCACGACCGGCAGCAGGACGCGCACCCCGCGCTCCAGCCACGCGGCGAGGACGTCGACCGTCGAGGGCTCGGTCCCGAACGAGACGAAGGCGGCGACGGTGGTCGCGTCGCGGGTGAGCTCCAGCAGGGCGTCCGTCCGGCGCGAGTCCTCGGCCGGCTCGGGCCGACGCTCGGCCCGGGCCTGCAGCAGGACCGCGCGGGCCGTGCGCTTGTCGGCGGGGGGCGGAGCGGCGACCATCCCAGCATCCTGCCGGGTGCCCGCTAAGGTTCGGCCCATGGTCTCGAAAGCCGTGATCCCGGCCGCCGGTCTCGGCACCCGTTTCCTGCCCGCCACCAAGGCCGTTCCGAAGGAAATGCTGCCCCTGGTGGACAAGCCGGCCCTCGAATACATCGTCGAGGAAGCATCACGGGTGGGTCTCACCGACATCCTGATGATCACCGCACGGAGCAAGGGCGCGATCGAGGACCACTTCGACCGGTCGCCCGAGATCGAGGCCGCCCTGGAGAAGAAGGGCGACGCCGAGCGCCTCGCCCGGGTGCGTGCGTCCAACGAACTGGCGCAGGTGCACTTCGTCCGGCAGGGCGAGGCCAAGGGCCTCGGGCACGCCGTTCTCGTCGCCGCCGAGCACGTCGGCGACGAGCCCTTCGCCGTCCTGCTCGGCGACGACGTCGTCGACGAACGGGACCCGCTGCTCGCGACGATGATCGCCGAGCAGCAGGCCCACGGCGGCAGCGTCATCGCCCTCATGGAGGTCTCGCCCGAGTGGGTGTCGTCCTACGGCGTCGCCACCGTCGAGGACGCCGAGTCGCACGGGCAGTACGCCGTCAAGCGGGTGCGCGACCTCGTCGAGAAGCCGTCGAAGGAGGAGGCGCCGAGCAACCTCGCGGTGATCGGCCGCTACGTCCTCTCGCCGACCATCTTCGAGGTGCTGCGCAACACCCCGCCCGGCCGCGGCGGCGAGATCCAGCTGACCGACGCCATCAAGACGCTGGCCGAGACCGAGCCGGTGCACGGCGTCGTCTTCGACGGCCGCCGCTACGACACCGGCGACCGTGGCGACTACCTCAAGGCCATCGTGAAGATCGCCTGCGAGCGTGAGGACCTCGGCGCGGACTTCTGGACCTGGCTGCAGGAGTACGTCGCGGCCGGTGGTCCCGCGTCGACCCGATGACCGAGCCGCGCTGATGAAGAGCGTCGACACCCACCTCGCCGAGGTGCTGCGGGCGGTGGCCCCGTTGCCGTCGCTCCCCCTGCCGCTCGCCGATGCCCACGGCTGCGTCCTCGCCGAGGACGTGACCGCCGCGGCGCCGTTGCCCGGCTTCGACAACTCCGCGATGGACGGGTATGCCGTCCGGCTGGCCGACATCGCCGGCGCGACCGCGGACCGTCCTGCGACGCTGCCCGTCCTCGGCGACATCGCCGCGGGTGCCCGTGGCGGCCGTACCCTCCAGGCCGGCTGCACGCTGCGCATCATGACCGGCGCGCCGATGCCCGTCGGGGCCGACGCCGTCGTCCCGGTCGAATGGACCGACGGCGGTACCGCCACCGTCGCCATCCGACAGGCCCCCGCGCTCGGCCAGCACGTCCGCCGGGCCGGGGAGGAGGCGGCGGTCGGCGCCACGCTGCTGCCCGCCGGGACCTTCCTCGGCGCCGCGCAGATCGCGCTGATCGCCGCGGCCAACCGCTCCGCCGTGTCGTGCCGGCCGCGGCCCCGCGTCGTCGTGCTGTCGACCGGGAGCGAGCTCCTCGAGGCCGGCTCGGAGCTCGACCACGGCCAGATCCCCGACTCCAACAGCCACATGATCCTCGCCGCCGTCCGCGAGGCCGGGGCCACCGGCTACCGCGTCGGGATGGTGCCGGACGACCCGACCGTGCTGCTCGAGACGCTCGAGGACCACCTCATCCGCGCCGATGCCGTCGTCACCACCGGCGGGGTCAGCGTCGGTGCCTACGACGTGGTCAAGGAGGTGCTGAGCCGGCTCGGCACGGTCGCCTTCGACAAGGTCGCGATGCAGCCCGGCATGCCGCAGGGTTTCGGCACCATCGGCGCCGACGAGGTGCCGATCTTCACGTTGCCGGGCAACCCGGTCAGCGCGCTCGTGTCGTTCGAGGTCTTCGTCCGGCCGGCGCTGCGACGCATGCTCGGCGGCACCAACGTCCTCCGCCCGCAGATCACCGCCGAGGCAGGCGAAGTCTTCCGGTCCCCGCCGGGGAAGCGCTCGTTCCTGCGCGTGGTCATCTCGCGCGACGGCGACGGACCCGTGGTGGCCCGGGCCGCCGGTGGGCAGGGGTCGCACATGCTGACGGCGATGGCGCACGCGAACGCGCTGCTCGTCGTGCCCGAGGAGATGACCGACGTCCCCGTCGGCACCCGCCTGCCCGCGCTGCTGCTGGAGCGGAGGGGCTCGTGAGCGAGCCGCGCCTCACGCACGTCGACGAGACCGGCGCCGCCCGCATGGTCGACGTCGCCGGCAAGGCCGTCACCGCCCGCACCGCCACCGCCCGCGGCCGCGTCACCACGACGCCCGAGGTCATCGCCCTGCTCCGCGGTGCGGGTGTCCCGAAGGGTGATGCGCTCGGCGTCGCCCGGCTCGCCGGGATCATGGGCGCGAAGCAGGTGCCGGATCTCATCCCGCTCTGCCACCCCATCGCCCTCGCCGGCGTCACGGTCGAGCTGACCGTCGCCGACGACGGTGTCGACATCACCGCGGTGACGAAGACCGCCGACCGCACCGGCGTCGAGATGGAGGCCATCACCGCCGTCGCGGTCGCGGGCCTCGCCCTGCACGACATGATCAAGGCGGTCGACCCGGCGGCGGTGCTCACCGACGTCCGGGTGATGGAGAAGACCGGCGGCAAGACGGGGCTGTGGCGCCGGGAGGACGCGCCTGCTGCCACGCCCGCGGCGGCCCCGGCGCCGACCGTGCCGGCCGGTGCCCGGGCCGCCGTCGATCGCCGTCTCCGACCGGGCATCCGCCGGGACCTACCCTGACCGCGGCGGGCCGCTGCTCGCGGGTCTGCTGGCCGACCTCGGGTTCGCGGTCGGCGACGTCGTCCTCGTCCCCGACGACTCCGACGCGATCGTCGGCGCGCTGCGGACCGCCGTCGCCGATGGCGTCGACCTCGTCGTCACCACCGGCGGGACCGGCTTCAGCCCCCGCGACAACACCCCGGAGGCCACGCGGCAGGTCCTCGAACGGGACGCCGCGGGCCTCGTCGAGACGTTGCGCGCCGCCGACCGTGACCGGGTCCCGACCTCCGTGCTCTCCCGCGGGGTCGCGGGCACCGCGGGGCGCAGCATCGTCGTCAACCTGCCGGGGTCCACGGGCGGTGTCCGCGACGGCGTCCGCGTACTGGCCCCGGTCATCGGGCACGCCGTCGCCCAGGTCCGCGGCGGAGGTGATCACGGCTGAGCGCTTCGGGGTGGCCCGCCAGCCTGCACGAGGGCCCGATCGGGCTGCGGCCGCTGCGCCTACGGGACGGCGCGGCGTGGGTGGAGATCCGGCTGCGCAACGAGGCCTGGCTCTCGACGTGGGAGGCGACGCCGCCCGGCGTCGCCGCCATGCCGCTGAGCTGGTCCGAGCGGCAGACCCTCGGTGTGTTCACCGCAATGCTGCGGACCCTGCGCAAGCAGGCGCGCCAGGGCACGTCGTTGCCGTTCGCCATCACCGTCGAGGGCCGGCTGGCCGGACAGCTCACCGTGGGCAACCTGGTCCGCGGCGCCTTCAACAGCGCCTACGTCGGGTACTGGGTCGACTCGCACGTCGCCGGCCGCGGGGTCATGCCGACGGCGCTCAGCCTCGCCGTCGATCACTGCTTCGGCCCCGTCGGACTGCACCGCGTCGAGGCCAACATCCGGCCGGAGAACGCGGCGAGCCGTCGCGTGGTCGAGAAGCTCGGCTTCCGCAAGGAGGGCCTGCACGAGCGCTACCTCGCCATCGACGGCGCGTACCGCGACCACATCGGCTACGCGGTGACCGTGGAGGACGTGCCCGAGGGGATGGTCAATCGGTGGCGCCAGTGGGGCAGGGGAAGCCGCTCCGGAATGACACCGATGTAAGTATCGGCCGACACGCCGCGCGATCAACCGGCTGACCTGCGGAACCGCACTAAATTTCTGCTGGGAGTCCTCTATCCGGTTGGGAGACTGATGAGCGCCATCATCTGGTTCGGCATCGTCGCCGTCTGGGCGTTCGTCCTCATCCCCACCTGGGTGCGCCGCAGCGACATCCACTGGCGGAGTTCGGGCGACGCCGAGAGCGGTACGCGTGACCGGCTCGTCCGCGCGACGCGGGTGGTCAGCCGCTCGGGCTCGAAGGTGTCCCGCCGACGCCCGGCCGCCCGGCCGGTCGCGGTGCCCGCACCACGGGCGATGGCCGATGTCCCTGAATCCGCAGTCCACGAAGCAGTCGAATCGGAGTCTCCGATGACGAACCCCCGCACCGCCCGTCCGGCCCCGCGCCGCAGCGCCGCCCCCAGCCTCGCCGGCGCCCGGCAGGCCCCGCCGCCCCGCGTGCAGCGCGCCCGTCGCCTCGTGTGGATCGGCGCGGCGGCCCTCGCCACCCTGCTTCTCGCCGTCGTCGCCGGCGGCTGGTGGATCATGCTGAACCTGGCCGCCGACGTCGCGCTCGTGGCCTACCTGCGCCACCTCCGCGGCATCGCCCGTGAGGAGCAGGCGCAGCGTCGCAACCGGACGAGCGCTCGTCGCACCCCCGTCGCAGCTCCGATCTACACGCCGGCCGCTGCGCCGGCGGCCCGTCACCGTCGCGATTCGATCAGGGTCCCGGAGCCGGTCGGCGCCACCGCTGCGGCCCCCGAGATGATCGACCTGACCGACGACTGCCCCACCACGGAGCTGATGTCGGCAAGGGCGGTCTGATAGCTTCGAGTCGCTCGACGGGGGTGTAGCTCAGCCTGGTAGAGCGCCTCCCTCGCACGGAGGAGGCCAGGGGTTCGAGTCCCCTCACCTCCACCTCGACTCGAAGAAGTCGCACGTCAAGTCGACGTAAGAGCCCTCGGCCCCGCCGGGGGCTCTTTGCGTCGGACCCTCAAGGATTGCCGACGACGCGTCGACGCCCAGACATGCGCAGCCCGACGAGGGCCGGGAGTCCGGCCACGCCGGGCGCCGCCGACCCCGCGTCCGACGCGCACGGGGGACTGACGATCCGACGCCGCTTCGCCGTCCTGCTCGGTGTCGTCGTCCTCTCGCTCGCCTCCCTGGTGGGGCTGACCCTCTCCGGGCTCTCGCAGGTCACCGTCCGCGCCCACGCGCTCTACAGCGACAACCTCGCCACCCTCGCCGCGAACGCGGAGGCCACCCGGACGATCGGCCACGTCGAACAGCTCGACGACGCCGTCGGTGGCCGGACCGACGCCGAGCAGCGCGCCCAGGCGCAGGAACTGGACGCCGACGCGATCCCGGAGGCGTCGGCCGCCCTGAACGCCCTGCTCGTGCGGCATGCCAAGGATGATCCCGAGGAACTGGCGCACGTCGGTCGGATCACGAGCGGCTGGCGGGAGTTCCTCCGGCTGCACGCCGTCGGAGCCCGCGACGCCGCCGGCGGTTCGACCGTCGCCGAAGCGCTCGCGGCCTCCCGCACGTTGACCCCCGTCCTCGCCGAACTGCACGCCCTCGACGCCCGGGAGCAGACCGACGCCACCGCGGCACTGGCCGCCCTCGACGCGGGGCACCGGCACAGCCGGAACACCGTGCTGGGGCTGGGCGGGCTCGCCGTCCTGCTCGCCCTCGGCGCCGTGTTGTGGCTGACCCGCACCGTGGTTCCCCGCGTCGGCGCCTACTCCCGCTACGCGCGCATCGTCGCCGCCGGCGGAGCGGCCGCCGCCATCGACCCCCGTGGGAACGACGAGTTGGACGACCTCGCGAAAGCGCTCGACAACCTGGTCGGTGAACAGGGTCGCCGTGCCCAGGCGGACGCCCGACAGGCCGAGTTCGCCTCGATGCTGCAGACCTCCCAGGACGAGTCGGAGGCGCACCAGCTGCTCCTGCGACACCTGTCCCGCTCGATCGACGGTGTCACCGCGACCGTGCTCTACCGCAACAACAGCGACGACCGGCTGCAGGCGATGACTGCCGTCGACGAGGGGTCGCCGGTCGCGGACGGCCTCGTCGGCGCCCAGCCGCGGTCGTGTCTCGCGCTCCGGTTCGGACGCCGCCACGAGCGGGAAGCCGGCGCCGACGAGCGGGCGAGCCTGCTCGACTGCCGCGTCTGTGGCAGCGTCCCGGCGTCGACGCGCTGCGAGCCGCTGCCGGTCGGCGGTGAGGTCATCGGCTCGGTCCTCGTCGCGCACGAGAACCCGTTGGACGAGGGCGCCGTCGCCTGCCTGTCCGACACCGTCGGACAGAGTGCACCGGTGCTCGCCAACCTCCGGAACCTGGCGCTGGCCGAGTTCCGGGCCAACAGCGACAGCCTCACCGGCCTCGCGAACAAGCGCGCCGCCGAGGACACGCTCAAGCGCCTGGTCGCCCAGGCGTCGCGCCTCGTGCAGCCGCTGGCGCTGGTGCTGCTGGACCTCGACCACTTCAAGCACGTGAACGACCGGCACGGCCACTCCGTCGGCGACGAGGTCCTGGCCGCGGCCGGGGCAACGCTGCTGAACGGCCTCCGAGGCAGCGACTTCGCCGGCCGCTGCGGCGGTGAGGAGTTCATGGTGCTGCTGCCCGCCACCGACCTCGAAGGTGCGACGGTCCTGGCGGAGAAGATCCGGTCCGCCCTGACGAACGTCCGCATCCCCGGTACCGACGACAACCTCACCGGCAGCCTGGGGATCGCCGTGTTCCCGGACCACGCGGGCAACGCCCCGGACCTGATGCGGGCAGCGGACCGCGCGCTGTATCTCGCGAAGGGCCTCGGGCGGGACCGCGTCATCGGTGCCGACGTCCTGCACGGGCCACCCGTCCCGGCGGCCCGTCCCCTCACGACGGACTGAGCAGCAGGTCGCGCACCGCAGGGCGTCGCCTCTGCGACGATCGACCCATGACCGACGACCTGCATGCCCGCATCAACGCCCTGACCGCAGAGCAGCACCAGCTCCGCAACGACCCGCCGCCGCACGACACCGCCCGGTTGAGCGAGATCGAGCGTGAGCTCGACCAGACCTGGGACCTGATCCGCCAGCGCGACGCCAAGATCGAGGCCGGACAGGATCCCGCCGAGGCCCGCGAGCGGCCGCAGGGCGAGGTCGAGGGCTACATCCAGTAGCGGCCGCGGAGCCAGCCCGCGACGTCGTCCGCCGGCATCGCCTTCGCGAACAACCACCCCTGACCCGTCGTGCAGCCGAGGCCGAGGACGGCCTCGAGCTGTTCGGAGGTCTCGATGCCCTCGGCGACCGTCGGCAGGTCCATCGCGGCCGCGGTCTGCACGAAGGCCGAGACCAGGGACCGGGCCCGCGGTGAGGGCAGGTCGGCGACGAAGCTCCGGTCGAGCTTGATGGCGTGCATCAACCCGTCCGCGGACAGGTCACGAAGGCGCGCGAGGCTCGAATAGCCGACGCCGAAGTCGTCGAGGGCGATCTGGAACCCCGCATCGACGAGGCTGCGGAGCGCGCGGGTGCCGGCGGCGTCGTCGCCGATGGTCGCCGACTCGGTCAGCTCGAAGGTCACGGCGCCGGCGGGGACGGACGCGGCAGCAGCGGCGTCCGCGAGCCGCCGCGGCAGACCGCGGTCGGTGAGCAGGCCGGCGGCGAGGTTGATGGCGACACCGACTCCGGCCGGCCAGGTCGCCGCCGCCGCGAGCGAGCGCGTGACGACGAGGTCGGTGAGATGACCGATGAGCCCGGTTTCCTCGGCGAGGCCGATGAACTCGACAGGGCTGATCGGGCCGAGCTCGTCGTCGGTCCAGCGGGCGAGGGCCTCGAAGCCGCAGGGCCGGCCGCTGCGCAGGGTCATCAGCGGCTGGAAGTGCACGTCGACGGTGCCGGCGGAGATGGCGCGCCGCAGGCGCGTGGTCACCGACAGCCGGCGGTGCGCGGTGTCGCTCCCGGCGGCGTAGCAGGCGTAGCCGTTCCGGCCGGACCGCTTGGCGTTGAACATCGCCGAGTCCGCCCGAGCCAGCAGGGTCGAGAGGGTGCGGCCGTCCTCGGGGGAGCGGGCCAGGCCGATGCTCGCGGTCACGCCCAGCTCGATCGGCGTCGTCGACTCGATCGACAGCGGTTCGGCGATCGCCTCCAGGATGGTCCCGGTCAGCAGCGGCGCGCGGTCAGCCGCCTCACCGGTCAGCGCGACCAGCAGCTCGTCGCCACCGAGCCGGCTCACCACGGCCCCGGAGGGGACGACGTCGAGGATGCGTGCCGCGACGCACCGCAGCACCTCGTCGCCCGCCGGATGGCCGAGGCTGTCGTTGATGTCCTTGAAGTGGTCGAGGTCGATCAGCAGCAGCGCGAGCGGGCCACCCGCCTCGAGCAGTTCGGCGATGCGGGCTTCGCCACCGTGCCGATTGAGCAGCCCGGTGAGGGTGTCGAAGGTGGCGAGCCGGCGCAGCTCGTCGTCCTTCTCGACCTGCTCGGTGATGTCGTTGGAGACGCCGACGCTGCCCAGCAGGGTGCCGTCGGCATCGCGTACCGGCTGCATGCGGTTGTCGAAGACCCGGCCGCGGAAGCGCAGGACGCAGCGCACCGACTCGCCCGTCAGCGCGCGGCGGATGTGGGTGAGGATGTCGTGCCGGGGGCCGTACGCCTGCTCGATGGTCTGGCCGAGCAGTTGCTTGGACACCAGCCCGAGCGAGGAGAGGCCGGCGCCCGCCGCGAGCGTGAAGCGCTCGGTCCGGTCGATGGCGAACAGGATGGTCGGCGCCGAATCGAGCACGGCATCCAGCTGCTGGGCGAGCAGTTTGACCGTTGACGCGGCGGCGGCCTGTGCCGCGGCCAGGTCCACGAGTGCCTGCTCGTGCGCGAGGTCGGAGCTGAGGTCGCGGATGTGGGCGACGACGAGCCGCGTCGAGGATGCGCGCGCGGTGGTCAGCGTCAGCTCGATCGGGAAACGCGTGCCGTCGCGTCGCAGCCCCTCGCTCCGGCGGCGGAGCCGTGGCAAAGACTCCTCGCCGCTGCCGGCGAAGCGGTGGAAGCCGGCGCGATGGGCCGCACGCAGATGGGTCGGCACCAGTCGGGCGATCGTCAGCTGGTGCAGGACCTCGGCCCGGACGTGGCCGAACATCGCCTCCGCCGCCGGGTTGAAGGCCCGGATGACCCCGGAGAGGTCGGCGACGACGACGGCGTCGAGCGCGGCGTCGAAGATCTCGGTCATCAGCGGCAGGCTGGTGCTCTCGTCCAGCAGCTCGGCGCGACGGGCGCCCTCGGCGAGGACGCCGGTCGCGATGTCCGACAGCGCCGCGACGTCGTCCTCGCTCCACACGCGCGTCCGGGCGTCGAAGGCACAGACGGTGCCGAGCACTTCACCGTCGGAGTCGGCGATGGGGACGCTCGCGTAGGACGAGATGCGTTCGGCGGCCGCGTAGGCCTTGATGTCGTCGGCGACGCGGGGGTCCGCGGACAGGTCGGAGAACAGCGCCGGTCCGCCGCTGAGAATCACCTCGCGGCACAGCGTCGACTCGAACGGCATGCGGTCCGGGACGGCCGTCGAGTCCCCGGAACGACCGAGGACGTACTGCGTCTCGCCGTCGATCAACGTGACCACGGCCGCGGGGGTACCGCACGCCAACCGGATGAGCTCGGCGAACTGGTCGAACGGGGCGTGCGCCGCGGCCGTGTTCGCTTGGGCCACCGCATAGAGCGGCGAGCTGTGGACGGCCTGCTCACGTCGGATACGGGCGGCCGCGCCTGGTCCGCCGGGCGGAGGGCTCACCGCGTAGGCCTCCGATCTCGTTGTCGTGCGGGAGTGTTTTCGACGCGGGACGGCACATCTCGAGGACGGGTCACTCCGTTGCGCGCACAATCTCTGCATGACCAGTGACGCGCCCGTCCGTGACCTATCGGCACTCGAGGCGACTCGCGACCGGATCCGCGCCACGTACCTGACCGACGATGCGGAGCGTCCGGCGTCGTCGGGGCGCGGGTTGCACCACACCGCCCTGATCAGCGGCGACGTCGAGCGGACGGTCGCGTTCTACCAGGGGCTGCTCGAGTTCCCGCTCACCGAGATGATCGACAACCGCGACTACCCGGGGTCGACACACTTCTTCTTCGACATCGGCAACGAGAACCTGCTGGCCTTCTTCGACTTCCCCGGTCTCGACCTCGGCCCGTACGGCGAGGTGCTCGGCGGTCTGCACCACGTCGCGATCAGCGTCGCGCCGGAACGGTGGAAGCACCTGAAGGCGAAGATGGACGCGGCCGGCGTCGAGTACGTGATCCACAGCGAGGTGTCGATCTACTTCCGCGATCCCGACGGTGCGCGCCTCGAGCTGATCGCCGACCCGCTCGGGGAGATGTACGGGACGCAGGTGCTGTAGACGGCTGGGCGGGTTGAGGAGTGAGCATGCTCGAGATCGACGAGGCCCGTTCCGCGGTCGTCGGGGCGATGCCCGTGCGGCGGGCGCTGCCGCGCCGGACCCGGCGCACCGTCGGTGCCTGGTGCTTCGCCGACCACCTCGGCCCCGCTGCGGTCACCGGCGACCAGGGCCTCGACATCGGCCCCCACCCGCACATCGGGTTGCAGACGGTCACGTGGCTGCTCGAGGGGTCCCTGCTGCACCGGGACAGCCTCGGCTACGAGCAGCAGATCTCGCCCGGGCAGCTGAACCTCATGACCTCCGGCGGTGGCATCGCGCACGCGGAGCAGTCGAGCGGCACCTACGTCGGGCAGCTGCACGGCATCCAGCTCTGGGTCGCGCTGCCCGAACGGACCCGGCACGGCGGTTCGGGGTTCGAGCACCACGAGGACCTGCCGCAGCTCGCGCTCGACCGCGCCGACGTCACCGTCCTGACCGGCAGCTTCGACGGGCAGCAGAGCCCGGCCCGCGCCGACACCCCGCTCGTCGGCGCCGAGCTCGCCCTGCGCCGCGGCCGGACGACGCTGCCGCTACGCGCCGACTGGGAGCACGCGCTGGTCGTGCTCGACGGCGCGGTCCTGGTCGGCGGCGAGGGCGGCCGGACCGTCGAGCCGGGAGCGCTCGCCTACCTCGGTACGGACCGGCACGAGCTCGCCCTCGACGTCCGGGAACCGACCCGCGCCATGCTCATCGGCGGCGAGCCGTTCGAGGCGCCGATCGTCATGTGGTGGAGTCGGACTTTCGTGTGCAGTGTGGGCCGCAGCCGCGAGGAGATCGCGGTCGCCTACAAGGACTGGTCGGCCGGTACCGACCGTTTCGGCCGGGTCGACTCGCCGCTGGCGCGGATCGACGTCGGTCCGCCGGCCTGGGTCGTCAGCGGATAGAGCTCGTCAGCGGCTGAGCGTGAATCCCGGGATCGCTTCCGGCAGCAGCGGCCGGGAGAACCAGTAGCCCTGGACCTGGTGGCACCCGAGCTCCCGCAGCACGGTGACCTGCTCCTCGGTCTCGGCGCCCTCGGCCACGGTGCGCAGGTTCAGCCGGTGGGCGAGGCCGATGACGCTGTCGACGATGGCGAGGTCGGCCATGTCGTGGGTGATGTCGGCGACGAACGACCGGTCGATCTTGATGGTGTCGACCGGGAACTGGCGCAGGTAGGACAGCGACGAGTACCCGGTACCGAAGTCGTCCACCGACAGCCCGACGCCGATGTCGGCGAGGGCGGCGAGCGTGCGGGCGGCGGCGTCCGGGTCGGTCATCAGCACGCTCTCGGTGATCTCCAGCGAGAGCGCGGCCGAGGGCAGTCCGGTCGCGGCGAGTGTGGCGACGACGTCGGGCACGAGGGACGGGTCGGCGAGCTGCCGACCGCTCAGGTTCACGGCGACGCGCATCGACGTGAAGCCGTCGGCGCGCCAGGCTGCGGTCTGCGAGCAGGCGTCGGCGAGCACCGAGATGCCCATCCGCCCGATGAGCCCGGTCTCCTCGGCGACCGGCACGAACAGGGCCGGCGACATCGCGCCGCGCGTCGGGTGCTGCCAGCGCGCCAGCGCCTCGGTGCCGGTGACCCGTCCGCTCGCCAGTTCGACGAGCGGCTGGTAGACGACGGAGATGGACCCGTCGGCGACGGCGCGGCGCAGGTCCTCCTCGAGCTCCAGGCTGTGCAACGCCTGCGACCGCAGCTGCGCGTCGAACCACACCGCCTGGGAGCGGCCGGTCTGCTTCGCGGTGTACATCGCCACGTCCGCGTCGCGCAGCAGGTCCTCGGCGTCGGCCGCCGCGGTGCCCGTGCCCTCGAACCGGGAGACGCCGATGCTCGCGGTCACCGTGATCTGCCGGCCGTTGACCGACAGCGGTTCGGTCAGGGCGGCGAACAGCCGGTCGACCAGCGACGTGAGTTCGGCGGGACGATCGCTGCCCCGGCCGCTGCCGCCAGGGGCGCGGCCGTTCCCGCCCACGAGGACCACGAACTCGTCCCCGGCCAGCCGCCCGACGAGGTCGGCACCACGCACGGCGGCACCCAGCCGTCGGGCGACGATGCGCAGCACCTCGTCGCCGGCGGCGTGCCCGAGCGAGTCGTTGATCAGCTTGAACCGGTCGAGGTCGAGGAACAGCACGGCGGCATCGGCGCCCTCGGCGAGCAGCGCCGTCAGGTGCTCGAGCACCATCGCGCGGTTGGCCAGCCCGGTCAGCACGTCGTGCCGGGACTGGTGCAGCAGCCGGGCCTCGTGCACCCGCCGCTCGGTCTCGATCTGACGCCGTTCGGTGACGTCGGTGCAGATCATGACCTGGCCGGTGCAGGCTCCGGAGCCGTCGCGGATCGGGTCGATGGCAACCTCGACGTCGATCACGCGGCCGTCGGCCCGGCTGAGGCGGGATTCGAGCCGCTGGGGGCCGGCGACGTTGCAGCACTCGACTGCGGCGAGGTCGTCGCCCAGGACCTCCTGGATCAGCCGGCCCCGGACGTCCTCGGCGCGGTGGCCGAAGACCCGTTCGGCGGCCGGGTTCCAGGTCACGAGCGTGCCGGCGGTGTCGACGGCGACGATGGCGTCGGACACGTGCTCGACCAGGCTCGCCTGCTGCCGCACGACGGCCTCGGCCGCGCGCCGCTCGGTCAGGTCGCGCATGATCACCTGGAAGGCCGGTTTGCCGTTCCAGCTGGTACGGACCGACACCGCCTCCATGAACAGGGTGGTGCCGTCGAGCCGCAGCAGGATGGCCTCGGACGGCTCGGAGACCGCCCCGGGCTCGGTCAGGCCGGCGAGCCGACGCAGCAACTCGGGCTGCGACTCCGGCGCGACGAACGAGAGCATGGGACGGCCGACGAGAGAGTCGAGGTCCTCGGCCCGGGCGAAGGCGACCGCGGCGGGGTTGGCGTAGACGATGGTCCCGGCGTCGTGCACGATCAGCGCGTCCGGGCTGAGCTCGAGCAGCAGTTGGTATCGGTCGGCGACGTCGGCGGTGTGGGTGCCGATCGGTTCGAGGACGCCGGCGAGCCAGCCCGGCGCGTCCGGCACGTGCGCGGCCCGCACGCGGACGCGGCGCAGCACACCGTCACTGCCGTCGACGTCGGTCTCCAGCTCGTAGACGTCCCAGCCGCGGCCGGCGCCGTCGCACAGGATCGGCGTCAGGACGCCGGCCAGGACGTCGGTGAGTGCCTCGGGTGGGACATCGAGCAGCGAACGGGTCGCGGGCGAGCAGGTGACGTCGCCGTCCGGGCCCCAGATGAACGAACCCAGCCACCCGCCGGCCTCGGCCGCGGTGATGGTCAACGACTCGACCAGGCGGAGCGCCCCCGCCGGAACGGATCCCTCGGCGCGGGTCCCGGGACGACGCTGTCCCGGGACGGGCTGCACCGGCACGAGCGGGCTCACGCCGCCCCTTTCGCTGGGTCGACAACGTTGCCCGGTTCGGGCCGGGCCCTACGGCTTCGACCGGGCGGCAGCAATCCTTGAGCCGTTCGGCATCCCGGGGTGCGTCCGTCCGGCCGACAGGAGTCGATGCGAGTGGTGAGCGGAACCGGGGCCGACGTCGTCCGTGCACTGGACGGCGGCGAGATCGCCTGCGACTGCGGTCACGGGTTCCTGCGCCGCTGGGGCTGGGCGCGGCCGCGCTCCCTACGGGTCGGTGACCGACGCATCTGGTTGCGCCCGCGCCGGGGCCGCTGCGCGCACTGCGGGCGGACGCACGTGCTGCTGCCGAACCTGTGCCTGGCGCGCCGCCTGGACAGCGTCGACGTCATCGGTGCCGCCCTCGGTGCAGCGGCCCAGCGGCGTGGCACCCGTCGCATCGCGTCGGTCCTCGGCGTACCGACCAGCACGGTCCGTGACTGGCTGCGGGCACACCGACTCCGCGGCAGCCCCCTGCCGCCGCCGGGCGACCCGTTGGCGCACCGGTGGCGGCGGATGGCGGCTGCCACCCACGGGCTGCTGCTGGCACCACCCGACAGCGCAGCGTGAGCGCGCAACACCAACCCGCGTCTACGCACCACTGACGGACCCCCCGAAGCCTTGATCGAGAGCGCAATGCGATCGAGGAGCGACATGAAGTCCCAGAAGTCACCGTTCATCGCCGGCGTCGGTGCCGTCACCGGGTACGGATGGGGTCGTGACGCGCTCTGGAGCGGGCTGCACTCCGGGGTCAGCGCCGTCGTCCCGACGCCCGGCTACGAAGAGGTGCTCGGCCACACGGTGTGGATCGCGTCGGTCGCGGAGGGCGGCTCACCCGCCGACGGCGCCGGCCGCTTCAGCCGGGCCCTGCGGGCGACCGCTCGTGAGGCCATCACCGACGCGCTCGGCCGCGGCTGGGTTCCCGGCCGGAAGGTGGGCCTCGTGCACGCCGTCGTCCTCGGCGACGTCATGGAGTGGCGCGACTTCTACCTCGTCGACGGCCGGGAGCGGTCGGTCCGGGGCTACCTCTCGCTCATGCCCTCGACCGCGATCAGCCTGTTGATGCAGGAGTTCGGGTTCCACGGTCCGGCGATGAACGTCTCGGCGATGTGCGCCTCGGGCAACTCGGCGTTCCTCACCGCCAAGGCGTGGATCGACGCCGGCGTGGCCACCGACGTCGTCGTCGTCGCCACCGACATCTCCGGGACCCCGGAGAACGTGAAGCACTTCCGCGACCTCGGCGTCGCCGTCACCGACGTCGCCCCCGACGAGGCCTGCCGGCCGTTCCAGCCGGGGAGCCGCGGCTTCGTGCTCGGCGAGGCCTCCGTCGCGTTCGTGCTCGCCGGCGACCTCCGCGGCAACGACGCCCGTCCGTACGCCCGGCTTCGGGGTGGAGCGATGAGCCACGACGCGTTCCACGTGACCTCGATCGACCCCGACCTCGCACACGTCCGCGCCTGCCTCGACGACGCGCTGGCCGACGCCGGCGTGAAGGGACGCGATGTGCGCTACCTCAACGCCCACGGCCCGGGCACGAAGCAGTGCGACGCAGCCGAGTCTGCGCTGCTCGCCGAGACGCTGACCGGCGCCGACGTCTACTCGTTGAAGCCGCTGGCCGGGCACTGCCAGGCCGCGGCCGCTGCGGTGGAGGTCGCGGGGGCCGTGCTGGGCTACGAGCACGCGGTGGTCCCGGCTCCGCGGCACGCCGTCGCGGGCGGCCACGAGCGGCTGCTGGACGGCGCCACCGCGCAGCGTGACGGCGTGACCGTGAAGACCTCGCTGGGGATGGGCGGTCACAACTCGGCCATCATCCTCGACTCCATCGGCTGACCACCGGGTCGACGGGAAGGCATTTCTGACACGCCAGCCATAGCTGACGCGAAAAGTGAACGACTGGTCGGTTTCTGGGCAGAATGCCGAGATGGTCGCCGAATCCCCGGGCTCCCCGGGCCTCCGCCGCCGGTCTGCAGAGGTCACGCGCGACAAGCTCCTCGTCGCCACGGTCGAACTGTTCGCCGAGCGGGGTTACGACGGCATCCGGGTCCGCGACATCGCCGAACGGGCCGGCGTGACGACGGGCGCCATCTACGCCCACTACACCGACGTCGCCGCGCTGCTCGCCGACGCGGCGGGCCGGGCGGTGGACACCGCCGTGCACACCGTCGTCGAAGGCGCGCCGCCGGATCTCGCGCCGCTGCTGCGCACGTTCGTCACGCACCCCGCTCAGGACGCCCTCTCCCGGGAACAGGTCCTGCTGCTCGAGGCCTTCGTCGCCGCCCGCCGGTCGCCGAGGCTGCGCGAAGTGCTCGGCGACGTGCTGCAGAAGCGGCTGCGGAGCCTGGAGAAGGCCCTCTGCGAGGCGCAGCTGGCCGGGACGCTGCGCCGGGACCTGCCGGTCAAGACGCTCGCCTGGTACTTCTACCTGCTGCCGGTCGGCCTGCTCGCCGGCCGCCACGCGGACCTGCCCACCCCGGACCGACGGGACATCTCCCTCGTCCTGGAGGCGTTGGTGAGCGCGCTCAAACCGGTGGTCCCGGCGACGGGCTGAACGTTGTGTTCGCTGACGTGTGGTGTTCGCTGACGGGCTGTGTTCGCTGACGGGAAAAGGCGTTGCACTGATCCGGTCGGCACAGCAAGGTCTTCGGTGTGGTGGAGAGAACCGGAGCGAACGCGAACACGTCCCAACCGGCCATCCTGGTGGAGGGCCTGACCAAGTCGTTCGGTTCGGTCCACGCGCTGCGGGGGATCGACCTGGCCGTCCCGGCGGGAACGGTGCTCGGCGTCCTCGGTCCGAACGGCGCGGGGAAGACGACCGCGGTGCGTGTGCTCACGACGCTGCTGCGCCCCGACGGCGGGCGCGCCCTCGTCCAGGGCCATGACGTGGTCAACGAGCCCGACAAGGTGCGACGCCTCATCGGCCTGGCGGGTCAGTCGACCGCCATCCAGGAGGACCTGACCGGCCGCGAGAACCTCGAGATCGTGGGCCGGCTGTACCGCCTGGGCCGCAGGACCGCCCGCGAGCGGGCCGCCGAGCTGCTGGACCAGTTCGACCTCACCGACGCCGCCGACCGGACGGTCAAGACCTACTCCGGCGGCATGGCGCGTCGCCTCGACCTCGCCGCGAGCCTCGTCGGCAAGCCGGCCGTGCTGTTCCTCGATGAGCCGACGACCGGCCTCGACCCCCGCAGCCGCATCGGGATGTGGGAAGTCATCCGTGACCTCGTCCGCTCCGGCACGACCCTGCTGCTGACGACGCAGTACCTCGACGAGGCCGACGAGCTGGCCGACGAGATCGTCGTCATCGACACCGGCCGCGTCATCGCCGCCGGCACCGCCGGGGAACTGAAGAGCCGCATCGGCGGTGACGTCCTCGAGTTCACGGTCCTCGACCGAGACCGGCTCGGCGATGCCGCCGGCGCCGTCGCCGCGCTCTCCGACTCCGAGCCGCTCACCGACGCCGACACCGGTCAGGTGTCGCTGCGCATCGGCAGCGGCGGGTCGAACGCCCTCGTCGAGGCCGTCCGGCGGCTCGATTCCGCCCAGGTCGACACCGCCGACCTGACGCTGCGCCGACCGTCTTTGGACGATGTGTTCCTCTCGCTCACCGGCCACGCCGCCGAGCAGGAGGCCGAGGAAACCGGTGGCCGATCCGGCCGCCGCAAGAAGGAAAAGGCAGGCAGCTGAATGGCCACCATCGCGTCCGACGCCCGGGGCGCGTCCTCGCCGTCCCGCCTGGACGAGGTCCGGGGCACCCTCTCGGACTGGCGCACCCTGACCTACCGGAACCTGCTGGTCTGGACCCGCGTGCCCGCCTACATCGTCTTCACCGTCGTGCAGCCGGTCATGTTCACGCTGATGTTCCGCTACGTGTTCGGCGGGGCGATCCAGACCTCGAACGTCGGCGGCTACGTCAACTTCCTGCTGCCCGGCATCATCGGCCAGACGGCCGCCTTCGCCTCGATCGGCACCGCCATCGCGTTGGCCAAGGAGGTGCAGAAGGGGGTCATCGACCGGCTCCGGTCGATGCCGATCTCCCGGTCGGCGGTGCTCGCGGGACGGCTGATGGCCGACACGGCACGCATGGCGCTGACGATCGTCGTCATCGTCGTGGTCGGCTACGCCGTGGGCTTCCGCTTCACCCAGGGCGTGCTCGCCGCGGTCGCGATGGTGCTGCTGGCCATCGGTTTCGGCATGGTCATCTGCTGCGTCTCGGCCTACATCGGCCTGGCCGTGAAGGACGAGGAGTCGGTGCAGGCCTTCGGCCTGATCTGGCTGTTCCCGCTGACGTTCCTGTCGTCGGCGTTCGTCCCGATCAAGTCGATGCCCGGCTGGCTGCAGGCCTTCGCCAACAACCAGCCGGTCACCCACGTCATCAACGCGATGCGGGCCCTGGCCATCGGCGGACCGGTCGCGCACGAGCTGCTGCTCGGCGTCGTCTGGCTCGCCGGGATCCTCGTGGTGTTCGCCCCGCTCGCGGTGCGGGCCTACAAGTCGGCCTAGCCCGCCCACGCCGAGCAGGTCAGTTCAGGGGGCGCGTGTCCTTCGGGAGCGTGCCGCCGGCGTTCATGGCCTTCGCGGCGTCCTGCAGCGCGGTCAGCGCGACGCGCTGCGTGAACGGGCCGGTGGAGACGCGGGCGACGCCGAGGTCCTCGAGCTCCTTCGCCGACAGCGACACCCCGGGGATCGAGATGAGCGTCAGCTTCTGCGGACCGAACTCGCGGACCAGCGTGGTGATGTCCTCCCGGCTGGCGGCGCGCGGCACGAAGACCACCGGCGCGCCCGCCTCGAGGAACGCCTGGCCGCGCTCGACGGCCGTGCGCAGCGTCTCCGCCGGGTCGGCGTCGGGGCCGGCCTTCACGTAGGCGTCGGTGCGGGCGTTCAGCACGAAGTCGATGCCGGCGTCGCGGCCCGCGGCCAGCACCGCCTTGACCTGCTCGACGGCCTCGTCGAGCGGCTTCATCTGGTCCTCGAGGTTGCCGCCGACGACCCCGGCCTCGATGGCGCGGCGGGCGGTCGCGCCGGCATCGCCGTAGCCGCCCTCGAAGTCCATGCTGACCGGCAGGTCCACGGCCTCGACGATGCGGCGGACCATGTCGAGGTGCAGGTCGAGCGAGATGTTCTCGCCGTCGGGGTAGCCGAACGTGGCGGCGATGGAGTGGCTCGCGGTCGCGAGGGCCTTCGTGCCCTCGACGCCGGCGACGACGGTGGCGGAGATGACGTCCCAGACGTTGGTGAGCGTCAGGATCTCCGGGGCGGTGTGCAGGTCGAGGAGGGTGCGGGCGCGGCTGGCGAGATCGGGCATACCTCCGGCCTACCCGCGCGGCCGTCCGGCGCACTGTGAACCTGCGGCAATCCACCCGTAACCGTCCCGACACCGCAGGCACGCAGGCTCGCGGACGTGCACCTCAGCCCCCGCGAGCAGGAGAAGCTCCTCCTGCTCTGGGCCGCCGAGGTCGCCGACCGGCGCCGCGCCCGCGGGCTGCGGCTGAACCATCCGGAGACCGTCGCCGTGCTCTGCGCGTTCGTCCTCGAAGGCGCCCGGGACGGCCGGACCGTCGCGGACCTGATGGAGGCCGGCCGCGCGGTGCTCACCCGTGACGACGTGCTCGACGGGGTCCCGGAGATGCTGGCCGACGTGCAGATCGAGGCGACGTTCCCGGACGGCACGAAGCTCGTCACGGTCCACTGGCCCATCCCATGACGCGGCCCGTCCCGTGACACAGCCCCATCCCATGACGCGGCCCGATCCCGTGATCCCCGGTGAGGTCCTCGTGGCCGACGAGGCCGTCGAGAACAACCCCGGCCGCCCGGTGCTGACGTTGCGCGTGGAGAACACCGGCGACCGACCCGTGCAGGTCGGCTCGCACCTTCACCTCGCCGAGGCCAACGCCGCGCTCGCGATGGACCGGGACGCCGCGTGGGGCCGCCGGCTCGCCGTGCCGGCCGGCACCTCGGTGCGCTTCGAACCCGGCATGGCCACCGAGGTCGACACCGTCGCGATCGGCGGCGAACGCGTCGTCGGCGGAGCGCGCGGGCTCGCCGCGGGACCGCTCGACCGGGAGCGGAGATGAGCAGCATCGACCGCCGCCGCTACGCGGACCTGTTCGGTCCCACCGTCGGCGACCGCATCCGGCTCGCCGACACGAACCTGCTCATCCGCATCGAGCAGGACCTCTCGCGCGGACCCGCGCTGGCCGGCACCGGCGACGAGCTGGTCTTCGGCGGCGGCAAGGTGGCGCGCGAGTCGATGGGGCAGTCGATGCGCACCCGCGAGCCGTCCGGCAGCGGCCCCGGCACCCCGGACCTCGTCATCACCGGCGCCGTCGTGCTCGACCACTGGGGCGTCGTCAAGGCCGACGTCGGCATCCGCGACGGCCGCATCGTCGCGCTCGGCAAGGCCGGCAACCCCGAGACGATGGACGGCGTCCACCCCGCGCTCGTCGTCGGCCCCAGCACCGAGGTGATGGCGGGCAACGGCCGCATCCTCACCGCCGGGACCATCGACTGCCACGTGCACCTCATCAGCCCGAACCAGCTGCCCGAGGCGATCGCGGCCGGCACCACGACCGTGATCGGTGGCGGTACCGGTCCGGCGGAGGGCAGCAAGGCCACCACCGTGACGCCGGGCAGCTGGCACGCCGCCCGCATGCTCGAGGCACTCGACGCCTGGCCGGTGAACGTCGTGCTGCTCGGCAAGGGCAACACCGCCGGTGACGACGCGCTCGTCGAGCAGCTCCGCGGCGGCGTCGCGGGCTTCAAGCTGCACGAGGACTGGGGCTCGACGCCCGCGGCGATCGACGCCTGCCTGTCGGTCGCGGACCGCTACGGGGTGCAGGTCGCGCTGCACACCGACACGCTGAACGAGACCGGCTACGTGGAGGACACCCTCGCCGCGATCGGTGGCCGGTCGATCCACACGTACCACACCGAGGGGGCCGGGGGCGGACACGCGCCGGACATCATCACCGTCGCCGCACAGCCCTACGTGCTGCCGAGCTCGACCAACCCGACGCGGCCGCACACCGTCAACACGCTGGCCGAACACCTCGACATGCTCATGGTCTGCCACCATCTGAACCCGTCGGTCCCCGAGGACCTCGCCTTCGCCGAGAGCCGCATCCGCGAGTCGACGATCGCGGCCGAGGACCTGCTGCACGACCTCGGCGCCATCGCGATGATCGGCAGCGACTCGCAGGCGATGGGCCGGATCGGCGAGGTGGTGCTGCGGACGTGGCAGACCGCGCACGCGAACAAGGCCCGGTACGGCACCCTCGCCGGTGACCCGGGCGGAGCCGACGGCGACGACAACACCCGCGCGAAGCGTTACGTCGCGAAGTACACGATCTGCCCGGCCGTCGCCCACGGGCTCGACGGCGAGATCGGGTCGGTCGAGGTCGGCAAACTCGCCGACCTGGTGCTGTGGGACCCGGCCTTCTTCGGCGTCCGGCCGGAGGTCGTGCTCAAGGGCGGGTTCGCGTCCTACGCCGCGATCGGCGACGGTAACGCGAGCATCCCGACCCCGCAGCCGGTGCTGCCGCGCCCGATGTGGGGGAGCTACGGCCGCGCACCCGCCGCGACGAGCCTGCACTTCGTCGCGCCGCTCGCGCTCGAGGACGGGCTGGCCGACCGACTCGCCGTCGAGCGGCGGCTCGTCGCCGTCGCCGACGCCCGCGGGGTCGGCAAGACCGACCTGCCGAACAACGACGCGATGCCGCGCATCGAGGTCGACGCCGACAGCTTCGCGGTGCGCGTCGACGGCGAGGTCGTCGAACAGGCTCCGGTCACCTCGCTGCCCATGACCCAGCGCTACTTCGTGGTCTGACCGGCTCCGTCGATGCTTCCCTCCGCCCTGCTCCTGCTCGCCGACGGTCGTGCGCCGAGCGGCGGCTACGCGCACTCCGGGGGCATCGAGGCCGCCGTCACCGGGGGAGAGGTCGCCGACGAGGCGACGCTCGAGGCGTTCCTCCGCGGGCGGCTCGGCACCGTCGGTCGGGTCGCGGCGGGGCTGGCAGCAGCCGCTGCACTCGCCGGCGACGACGTGGCTCTCGCCGCGCTGGACGGCGAGACCGACGCCCGCACGCCGTCGCCCGCAGCCCGCGACGCGAGCCGCGCCGCCGGCCGGGCCCTGCTGCGGATGGTGCGGACGGCCTGGCCGTCGGACCGGTACGCCGCCCTCGGGGTCCGCCCCCACGTGGCACCGCTGCTCGGCGTCGCCGCTGCCGTCGCCGGCGGGACCGCGGCCGACGCCGCCGGGCTGGCTGCCACCGCTGCGGTCGCCGGACCGGCGAGCGCTGCGGTCCGCCTGCTCGGCCTCGACCCGCTGGCCGTCCACGCGGTGCTCGCCCGGCTGGCGCCGCTCGTCGACGCGGTCGCCGTCGAGGCCGCCGCGGCTGCTGCCGTCGGCGAGCTGCCCGACGACTCGGCCCCACACCTCGATGTCCTCGCCGAAGCGCACGCCGCGCTCCGCCCTGCCCTGTTCGCGTCCTGAGCCAGCTGTCGGAGGTCCCCGTGTCCGGATACCACTCGCCCGATGACCCCCACGGCCACCTGCCCACGACTCGTCGCGCCCTGCGCATCGGCATCGGTGGGCCGGTCGGCTCCGGCAAGACGGCGACAGTGGCGGCGCTGTGCCGCTCGCTCGGCGCGACGGTCGACCTCGCCGTCGTGACCAACGACATCTACACCACCGAGGACGCCGACTTCCTCCGCCGGAACGCGGTGCTGCCCGACGAGCGCATCCGGGCCGTCGCCACCGGCTGCTGCCCGCACACCGCCATCCGCGACGACATCACCGCCAACCTCGACGCGGTCGAGGACCTCGAGGCCGCCCACACCGGCCTCGAGCTGGTCCTGGTCGAGAGCGGCGGCGACAACCTCACCGCGGTTTTCAGCCGCGGGCTCGTCGACCTGCAGATCTTCGTCATCGACGTCGCAGGTGGGGACAAGGTCCCGCGCAAGGGCGGCCCCGGAGTCACCACGGCCGACCTGCTCGTGGTCAACAAGACCGACCTCGCTCCGCTCGTCGGCGCGGACCTGTCGGTCATGGACCGCGACGCCCGCGCGGTCCGTGGCGCGCTGCCGGTGGTCTTCCAGAGCCTCACCGGGGTCGTCGGGGTGGCCGAGGTGGACGGCTGGGTGCGCGAGCAGCTGCACCGGCATTCGCACGTGCTGGCCGCCTGAGTGCATGCCGTCGCCCGCATCGCCGTCGAGGGTCGGCCCGGCGGCGGGAACCGCTTCGTCGCACTGACCGGGACGGGACCTCTCACTCCGCGTCGCACCGGCCCGGAGCGCGTGCACCTCGTCGCCGGCGCTGGTGGCCCGCTGGGTGGTGACGACTACACGCTCGACGTCTCCGTCGGGGCCGGTGCCCGGCTGTCGGTCTGCAGCGCGGCCGCGAGCATCGTCCTCGCCGCAGACCACCGGGACCGGCCGTCGCGGCTGACCGTACGGGTCCAGGTCGAGGCCGGCGGGGAGCTGCAGCTGACCCCGCAGGCGGTCCTGCTGACCCGTCGCGGCCACCACGAGTGCGTGACGAGCTTCGACGTCGCCGAGGGCGGGCGGCTCCTGGCCCGCGAGCTGCTCGTGCTCGGGCGCACCGGCGAGCAGGGCGGCCAGGGCTCGTTCCGCACCTCCCTCGACGTCGGGGGGCGGCCGGTGCTGCGGCAGACGGTCCGGCTCGCCGACGAGTCGGACGGGCGGTGGCTCGGGACGGCGGGTCCGGCTGTGCTCGCCGGTGGCCGCGCGCTCGGTCAGCTCCTGCTCGTCGGAGCGCCCACCGTCCCTGCCGGTACCCGCGGGCCGCGCGCGGCGTGGTTGCCGTCGGCCGTTCCCGGCTGCGGGGGCTTCACCGTCACCGACGCCGATCCGCTCAGCGCGAGCCGGGCCCTCGACGAGGCGATGGCTGAGGCCGACACGCCGGGGCCGGTCGCTGCACCCGCCGTCGCGTAACGCGGAATTGCCGCACGGGGACGAACCCGCCCGGAAGGGCAACCATCGGATAACACCGCCGGAACACCCACACGTCAGGTTGAGGCACGGCCGGATCCGCCGGCCAGCTGTGTGCTTCCCCTTCCGGAGGACCCGTGACCGACGTCGCCCCGCCACCGACGACCACGAAGGCGCCACCCGCCGAAGCCGGTGCCGCCTCCCGCACCTACAGCCAGTGGGCGGCCAGCGAGACCCTCGAGGACTACTCGCTGCGCTACGCCCCGAAGTCGTTCCGCCGGTGGAGCGAGTACACCGTCGCCACCACCGCACTCGGCGGCATCGCCTACCTCGCCGACTTCGCCATCGGCGGCTCGATCGCCATCACCCACGGGTTCGCCAACACCGTCGCCGCCGTCATCATGGCCGCCGTCGTCATCTTCCTGACCGGTATCCCGATCGCCTACTACTCGGCGAAGTACTCGATCGACATGGACCTGCTGACCCGGGCCGCCGGCTTCGGCTACCTCGGGTCGACGATCACCTCGATCGTCTACGCGAGCTTCACGTTCATCTTCTTCGCCCTCGAGGGCTCGATCATGGCCCAGGCCTTCAAATCCGGCTTCGGCCTGCCGCTGTGGGCCGGGTACCTCGTCGCGTCCCTGGTCGTACTGCCGTTCGTCGTCTACGGCATGACGGCACTGTCGAAGCTGCAGGTCTGGACCCAGCCGATCTGGCTGCTGCTCATGGTGATGCCCTTCGTCTTCGTCGCCATCAAGGACCCGGGGTCCTACAGCGCCTGGACGCACTTCGGCGGCAAGTCCGAGACCGGGTCGTCGTTCACGCTCCTCGGCGCCGGGCTCGGTGCCGGCGTCGCCCTGTCGCTCATCGCCCAGATCGGGGAGCAGGTCGACTACTTGCGGTTCATGCCGCAGAAGACCGTCGCGAACACGAAGAAGTGGTGGGCTGCGGTGATCGCCGCCGGTCCGGGATGGGTCGTTCTCGGCGCCTTCAAGCAGCTCGGCGGCGCCTTCCTCGCCTTCTACGTCGCGTCGAAGGGCCTCGGCTTCACGAAGGCGGACGAGCCGATCGAGCAGTACCTCGCCGGTTTCGGGAGCGTCCTGACCGCCGGTGTGCTGGCGCTCGCGGTCTTCTTCGTGATCCTCTCGCAGGTCAAGATCAACGTGGTGAACGCCTACTCCGGCTCGCTGTCCTGGTCGAACTTCTTCTCGCGCGTGCTGCACTGGCACCCGGGTCGGGTCGTGTGGATCTTCTTCAACGTCGGCATCGCGCTCACGCTGATGGAGGTCGGGGTCTTCGGCTTCCTGAACACCGTGCTCGGCTTCTACTCCAACGTCGCGATCGCCTGGATCGGGGCGCTGGTCGCCGACCTCGTCATCAACAAGCCGCTCGGCTTCAGCCCGCCGATGATCGAGTTCAAGCGGGCGCACCTGCACACGATCAACCCGGTCGGGTTCGGGTCGATGGTGATCGCGTCGGCGGTGTCCATCGCGGCGTTCTACAACGCGTTCGGGGAGTACGCCCAGGCGTACTCCCCGTTCATCGCCATCGCGATCGCGTTCGTGCTGTCCCCGCTCTTCGCCGTCCTGACCAGGGGCAAGTACTACATCGCCCGGCCGGACACGCTGGAGTCGCCGATGATGGTCGACGGCCAGCTCTCGGACGAGGTCATCGAGTGCACCGTCTGCCGGACCGGCTTCGAGCGGCCGGACATGGCCGGATGCCCCTTCCATTCGGCCGCGATCTGCTCGTTGTGCTGCAGCCTCGAGAAGAGCTGCCACGACATGTGCAAGAAGCCGGGCGGGCAGGCCGGCGGCGTGGTCGACCTGACCTTGTCGCCGTCGGCACCGGGTCACTGACCCCGCCCGTCGGCTGATCAGGGAATCCCTCAGCAGCGGAGGGGCGGGCGTCCGCGGACGCCCGCCCCTTCCGTCAGTTCCGTCAGCGCTACGCGCTCACCCTCCCCCTCAGGAGTTCCGTGCCCCGCTACGACTACCGCTGCCGCCTCTGCGGCCCGTTCACGCGGGTCCGCTCGATCGCCGAGGACACCGCCAGCAGCACCTGCCCGGACTGCGACGAGCCGGCGACGCGGCAGTTCAGCGTCCCGATGCTGATCGACCGCACCTCCCCGGTGCGGCGCGCCATGGTCTCGTCGGAGGCGTCGGCCTCCGAACCGGCCGTTGTCCGTCGCGAAGCCCCCACCTCGAACGCACCCGCTCGGCTGCCCGGCAAGCTCGCCGGCCTGCCTCGTCCCTGACTGTCGTTCTTCCCGAGAGCAAGGAGCTCCCATGCCCGATGTCGTCTTCTCCGTCGACCAGACGAAATCCATGCGGGACCAAGCTGTCCCCGGCCACAACCGGTGGCACCCCGACATCCCGGAGGCGGTACGGGTCAAGCCCGGCGACACCTTCCGGATGGAGTGCCGCGAGTGGACCGACGGGCAGATCGGCAACAACGACTCCGCCGACGACGTCCGTGACGTCGACCTCTCCCACGCGCACATGCTCTCCGGGCCGGTCTACGTCGACGGTGCCGAGCCGGGGGACCTGCTGATCGTCGACATCCTCGACCTCGGCCCGATCCCGCAGCAGGACTCCGGGCCGGTGGCGGGGCAGGGCTGGGGCTACACCGGGGTCTTCGCGAAGGAGAACGCCGGCGGCTTCCTCACCGACTACTACCCGTCCGCTGCGAAGGCCATCTGGGACTTCGCGGGCACCGAGGTGACCTCGCGGCACCTGCCCGGCGTCCGCTACACCGGCATCACGCACCCCGGGCTGTTCGGCACGGCGCCGTCGGCGGAACTGCTCGCGCGCTGGAACGCGCGGGAGCAGGCGCTCATCGACACGAACCCGACGCGGGTGCCGGAGCTCGCGCTCCCACCGCTGCCGGAGAACACCTTGGCCGGGACGGCGACCGGCGAGCTCGCCGCCCGCATCGGCGCGGAAGGGGCCCGCACCGTTCCCGCCCGGGAGAACGGCGGCAACCACGACATCAAGAACTTCACCCGCGGCAGCCGGGTCTTCTACCCGGTGCACGTCGAGGGCGCCAAGTTCTCCGGCGGCGACCTGCACTTCAGCCAGGGCGACGGCGAGATCACCTTCTGCGGGGCCATCGAGATGGGCGGCTTCATCGACTTCCACGTCGATCTCATCAAGGGCGGCATGGAGACCTACGGGGTGACGACCAACCCCATCTTCATGCCGGGACGCTCCGAGCCGCGGTACTCGGAGTTCCTCACCTTCATCGGCATCTCGGTGGAGGAGGAGACGGACACGAACCACTACCTCGACGCGACGCTCGCCTACAAGCGGGCGTGCCTCAACGCCGTCGAGTACCTGAAGAAGTTCGGCTACTCCGGGGAGCAGGCCTACCTGCTGCTCGGGTCGGCACCGATCGAGGGCCGCATCAGCGGCGTCGTCGACATCCCGAACGCGTGCGCGTCGCTGTACCTGCCGACGGCCATCTTCGACTTCGACATCCGGCCCTCGGCCAGCGGCCCGAGCTACGCCGACCGGGGGAGTTGCGCCCTGACGAGCTGAACCACCTCGTCCGATGTCCGGCTTCACCGCTCGGCCACGGCGCGGTGAGGCGTCGGCATTGCGGCGGCATCTCGACGCAACACGGGCGACACCGGCCTCGACCAGCATTGCTGGAGTGAGCCAGACGAGCACCGGGATGCACACCGTGCGCTCCCACTGCCCGTACTGCTCGCTCCAATGCGGCATCGAGATCACCGCCGGCGACCGGCCGGCGTCGCTCCAGCCGCAGGCCGAATTCCCGGTGAACCGCGGCGGCCTGTGCTCCAAGGGCTGGTCGGCCACCGACCTGCTCGACCACCCTGAACGGCTCACCACCCCGCTCGTCCGCGACCGCAAGGGCGGCGAACTGCGCGAGGCGAGCTGGGACGAGGCGCTCGGCCGCATCGCGGCCGCGATCACCACGGCCCAGCGCGAGCACGGGAACGACGCCGTCGGCTGCTTCGGGGGTGGCGGACTCACCAACGAGAAGGCCTACGCCTTCGGCAAGTTCGCCCGTGTGGGGCTCCGCAGCTCGCAGATCGACTACAACGGACGCTTCTGCATGAGCTCGGCCGCCACGGCCGCGAACAAGGCCTTCGGTCTCGACCGCGGGCTGCCGTTCCCGTTCTCCGACATCGCCGCCGCCGACGCGATCCTGCTCGTCGGCAGCAACCCGGCCGACACCATGCCGCCCGCGATGCAGTTCTTCGACGAGGGCCGCTCGCACGGGGCGCACCACGTCGTCGTCGACCCCCGGCGGACCGCGACGGCGAAGGGTGCGAACCGGCACCTGCAGATCCGGCCCGGCACGGACATCGCGCTCGCCAACGGGCTGCTGCACCTCGCGATCCACGACGGCCTCGTCGACACCGACTACGTCGCGGAGCGCACGTCCGGGTGGGACGCGGTGCGCCGCAGCGTCACGTCGTTCTGGCCCGACCGCGCCGAGCGGATCACCGGGATCGACGTGGCCGACCTGCGTGACACCGTCCACCGCCTCGCCGAGGCCGAGCGTGCGCTGATCCTCACCGCCCGCGGCCCCGAGCAGCAGCGCGGCGGCACCGACGCCGCACTCGCGTTCATCAACCTCGCCCTCGCGCTCGGACTGCCCGGCGTCGAGGGCTCCGGCTGGGGGACCGTCACCGGCCAGGGCAACGGACAGGGCGGCCGCGAACACGGTCAGAAAGCCGACCAGCTCCCCGGTTACCGCAAGCTCGACGACCCCGCGGCACGGGCCCACGTCGCCGGGGTGTGGGGCATCGACCCGGACGAGCTCCCGGCCCCCGGGCTCTCGGCCTACGAGATGCTCGACCGCCTCGGCACCGACGGTGGCGTGCGGGCGCTGCTGGTGCTGGCGTCCAACGTCGTCGTCTCCGCGCCGAACGCCAACCGTGTCGTCGACCGGCTGAAGGCGCTCGACTTCCTCGCCGTCAGCGAGATCTTCCTCTCCGAGACCGCCGAGCTCGCCGACGTCGTGCTGCCCACCGCCCAGTGGGCGGAGGAGGACGGCACCATGACCAACGTCGAGGGCCGGGTCCTGCGGCGCCGTCGGGCACTGCCACCGCCCGACGGTGTGCTCACCGACCTCGAGATGCTCGCCGCCCTCGCCGACAAGCTGGGGCGCGGCACGTACTTCTCCGCCGAACCGCGCGAGGTGTTCGACGAGCTCCGACGGGCCAGCAGCGGCGGTCTCGCCGACTACGCCGGCATCACCTACGAGCGCATCGACGCCGAGGACGGCGTCTACTGGCCCTGCCCCGAGCAACGCGACGGCCAGGCGCCGCACCCGGGGACCCCGCGGCTGTTCACCGAACGCTTCGCGACGCCGGACGGCCGCGCCCGCTTCCACCCCGTCGTGTTCCGCGGCGCGACCGAGAAGCCCGACGACGACTTCCCGTACGTCCTGACCACCGGCCGGCTGATGCAGCACTACCAGTCCGGCACCCAGACCCGGCGGACGAAGAAGCTGATGGCGACCCTTCCGGACGCCGTGGCCGAGCTGCACCCCGACCTCGCGCGCCGCCACGGCATCGGGGCCAGCGACCTCGTGCGGCTCCGGACCCGCCGCGGCACCGCGGTGTTCCGCGCCCGGCTCACCGACACCATCCGGCCCGACACGGTCTTCGCCCCCTTCCACTGGGGCGGCGCCTCGCTGGCGAACCTGCTGACCAGCCCGGCGCTCGACCCGCAGTCGCGGATGCCGGAGTTCAAGGCCTGCGCGGTGGCCATCGACCGGCACGGCGGGCCCGACGACCCCATCTCCCTCGACACCAGCCGGCTCGAACCGGCCGACCATCCGCACACGAAAGGAACCTGACCATGGCGCACAGCACGCCTCGTTTCCTGCAGGGCACGTACGCCATCGAGGGCAAGGGCCTCGACAAGCCCGACCTGCTCGACGACGCGCTGACCTACACCGTGCCGCCCGGGCGCGTGGCGCAGACCGTCTACTTCCGCGGCGGGAACTCCAGCGACGAGCTGGTCACCGTCGTCCTCCTGCGCGACGGCACCCCGATGCGTTACTTCCCGATCGGGGCGAAGGCGTCGACCCACGTCCCGCTGCGTGTCGTGGAGGACCTGCTCGGCGACACGGTGCTCGAGGTGCATCTCGCGGCGCCCGAGGGCGCCAGCGGATCGGTCGTCGTGGACCTCGGGATGGTGGAGGTCTGATGACGCTGCTCGACGACCGCAAGGCCGACAACCACAACACCGACACCGACGACGACGTCAACCCCGGCTTCGACTCGGAGACCGACGGTGCCGCCGACATCCCGCCCGCCGGCAACCGCATCGTCGTGGTCGGCAACGGCATGGCGGGTGCCCGCACGGTCGAGGAGATCCTGCAGCGCGACCCCGACCGGCGCTTCGCGATCACCATGTTCGGTGAGGAGCCCTATGGCAACTACAACCGCATCCTGCTCTCGAACCTGCTGGCCGGCGTCGAGCAGGAGGACGAGATCTACCTCAACGCGCTCGACTGGTACCGCGAGAACGACATCACGCTGCACACCGGCGCGAAGGTCACGAAGATCGACCGCTGGGCGAAGGTGATCGAGGCCGTGACGCCCGGGGGGACGACGACCTCCACCCCCTACGACATCCTGATCCTCGCCACCGGCAGCCGGTCGTTCTTCCCGCCGATCGAGGGCATGCGGCCGGCCGACGACCCTGACGGGTTGGTTCCCGGCGTCTTCGGCTTCCGCACGCTGGACGACACCCGCGCGATGGCCGCCTACGCCGAAGGCCACCACACCGCGGTCGTCATCGGCGGCGGTCTGCTCGGGCTCGAAGCCGCCCGCGGCCTGCAGGCGAACCACGGCCTCGACGTCCACGTCGTGCACGCCACCGACACCCTCATGAACCAGCAGCTGGTGAAGGCCGCCGGCGAGATCCTGCTCAAGAGCGTCGGCGACCTCGGCATCACCGTCCACATGGACGCCAAGGCCGCGAAGATCCACACCGACCCCGAGCAGGGCAACAAGGTCACCGCGCTCGAGTTCGCGAACAAGACGGTCATCGCCTGCGACATGGTCGTGGTGACCGCCGGGATCCGGCCGGTCACGGAACTCGGCGAGCAGGCGGGCCTCACCGTCGAGCGCGCGATCGTCGTCGACGACCAGATGCGGTCGGTCGACGACGACTCCATCTACGTCGTCGGCGAGTGCGCCCAGCATCGTGGTGAGGTCTACGGGCTCGTCGCGCCGCTCTGGGAGCAGGGCGTCGTCCTGGCCGAGCACCTCACCGGCGAGAATCCGAAGGCGGCCTACCACGGCTCCCGTACCGCGACGAAGCTCAAGGTGGCCGGGGTCGACGTGGCCGCCATCGGGCTGAAGGCGCCGGAGCGCGACACCGACGAGCACATCGTCTTCTCGGAGCCGAGGAAGGGCGTCTACAAGTCGGTCGTCGTCCGCGACGACAAGCTGGTCGGCGCGACCCTGCTCGGCGACGTCCGCAAGGTCGCCTTCCTGACCCAGGCCTTCGACAACGGTCTGCCCTTGCCGGAGGAGCGGGTCGAGCTGATGTTCGACATCGGCGGTCCGGCCGACGAGGTCAGCGCCGGGGAACTCGCCGACGAGACGCAGGTCTGCAACTGCAACGGGGTCAGCAAGGGTGAGCTCGTCGGGTGCGTGAAGGACGGAACCACGACGGTCAACGGCGTGATGGCGAAAACCCGCGCCGGCAAGGGCTGCGGCACCTGCAAGAGCCTGGTCAGGCAGATCGTCGAGTGGGCGGCCGGCGACGGGTTGCAGGAGGACGCGAGCGCCAACTGGTACGTCCCGGGCGTCCCGATGGAGAAGGCCGAGCTGATGGCGGCCATCCGCGAGAAGGAGCTCAAGAGCGTCTCCGCCGTCTTCCGCGAGCTCGCGCCGGAGGGCAAGGAGGACGCGCTGTCGAAGATGCCGCTCGCGTCGCTGCTCAAGGTGATCTGGAACGGCGAGTACGTCGACGAGAAGGACGCCCGGTTCATCAATGACCGCGTGCACGCCAACATCCAGCGCGACGGCACGTTCTCGGTCGTGCCGCAGATGAAGGGCGGTGTCACCACCCCCGCGCAGCTGAAGAAGATCGCCGAGGTGGCGGAGAAGTACGAGGTCCCGATGGTCAAGATGACCGGTGGACAGCGCATCGACCTGCTGGGGATCCGCAAGGAGGACCTGCCGGCGGTCTGGGACGACCTCGGCATGCCGTCGGGCTACGCCTACGGCAAGAGCTTCCGGACCGTGAAGACCTGCGTCGGCACCGACTTCTGCCGGTTCGGACTCGGCGACTCGACCGCGCTCGGCATCGCGCTCGAGGAGCGCTTCCAGGGCCTGGAGAGCCCGGCGAAGATGAAGCTCGCCGTGGCCGGCTGCCCGCGCAACTGCTCGGAGGCGCTGGTCAAGGACGTCGGCGTCGTCGCGGTGGGCGAGGGGCGCTGGGACGTGCTGATCGGCGGCGCCGCCGGGGCGAGCGTCCGCAAGGGCGACGTGCTGGCCACCGTGTCCTCGCCGGAGGAGGTGCTGACGCTCGCCGGCCGGTTCCTGCAGTACTACCGCGAGAACGCGAAGTGGCTCGAGCGGACCTACGACTTCGTCCCGCGCATCGGCCTCGAGACCCTGCAGCAGCTGCTGGTCGAGGACGTCGAGGGTCTCGCCGAAGGGCTCGACGCCCGGATGCAGGAGGCGGTCGACGCCTACGTCGACCCCTGGAGTCAATACACGCAGGGCCAGGACGGTGGTGACCCGGCGACACCGGGCCAGTTCCGGACGTCGCTGCCGCTCGTCGACCTGCCGCTGGTGCCGGTCCGATGACCACGCTCGGCGCCGACACCTGGGCGGAGATCGCCCTCGACGACATCCCGTTCGGCGAGGGGCGCACCGTCGCCCTGGGGGAGGAGCAGGTCGCGGTCTTCCGGCTGCGGGCCGCCGACGGTAGGCCGGTCGTCCGGGCCGTGTCCGCGGTGTGCCCGCATCTCGGCGGCCCGATCGCGGACGGCCAGACCGACGGCGGCAAGGTCGTCTGCCCGTTGCACCTGCACACCTTCGACCTCAGTGACGGCTGCGGGCTCACCGGGCAACCGGCGCTGAAGGTTTACCCGGTGGAAATAGCAGACGGGAAGGTAACCATCAGCCCCGCCTGACGTCCTCACCGGGCGGGGCGCGAAGCTGTGTGGGGATCAGCCGGACCTGACCGGCGGAACCCCACACAGGTTCCGTCCGACCGCGACGCGAAGGAGACCCGTGGCCCAGCCCACGACGCCCCCGACACCCGACACCCGACACCGGCTCGACGTGACCAGCCCGGCCGCGGCCGGCGGCGTCGACCCCGTCGAGGCGCACGCCGGGGTCGTCACCGAGTCCGGGCACTCCCATATGCGGGCCGACATCCGCAAGCTCGGGACCATCCTCGGCGAGACCATCGCGCAGCAGGAGGGGCAGGAGCTGCTCGACCTGGTCGAGAAGGTCCGTCGGCTCGCCCGCACCGACGACGGCACCCTCCCGCGCCTGCTCGACGAGCTCGACTTCGGCCAGGCGATGCAGCTGGCCCGCGCGTTCAGCATGTTCTTCCAGCTCGCGAACGTCGCCGAGCAGTTCCACCGGGCACGGGAGCTCGCGAACCGTCGCCGGGAGGTCGCGAGCCCACTCGGCGAGGTGTTCGACCGCATCGCGGCGGCCGAGGTGCCGCCCGGTGAGGTGACGGGGATGCTCGCCAAGACCGAGCTCCGGCCGGTCTTCACCGCCCACCCCACCGAGGCCTCCCGGCAGTCGGTGCTGCGGTCGCTGCGACGGGTCGCCGAGCTGCTCGGCGGCGACCTCCCCGACCAGGTGCGGGACCGGCAGCTCCGCGAGGTGGTGGAGCTGCTCTGGCTCACCGACGAGATCCGCCCGGGTAAGCCGTCGGTGACCGACGAGGCCCGCAACATCGTCTACTACCTCGACCAGCTCTCCCGGCGCACGCTGCCGGGACTGTTCGACGACCTCGCCGACGAAGCCCGCCGCGTCGGCGCGGAGGCGCCGCTCGCGACCGTGCCGTTGCGCTTCGGTTCCTGGGTCGGCGGTGACCGCGACGGCAACCCGAACGTCTCCCCGCAGGTCACCAGCGACGTGCTGCGGTTGCACGCCGACCGGGCGATCCGCTACCAGATCGACCTCGTCGACTCGCTCATCGACGAGCTCGCCATCTCCACCCGCGTCGTGCAGGCGACGCCGGAGCTGACGAAGAGCCTCGAACGCGACCACGAGGTGCTGCCCGAGGTCCACGACCGCTACATCCGGCTGAACGCCGAGGAGCCGTACCGACTCAAGTGCTCCTACATCAAGGCGCGGCTGCAGGGGACGCACGACCGCATCGCGTCGGGTAACCCGCACCGGGACGGCCTGGACTACCTCGGTGCCGAGGAGTACCTCGACGAGCTCGAGCTGATGCGCACGTCCCTGCTCGCGTCGCGCGGGGAACGCATCGCCGAGGGGGCGCTGCGGCGGACCATCAGCGTCGCCCGGGCCGTCGGTCTGACGCTCGCGACGATGGACATCCGGCAACACGCGAAGTTCCACCACGCGGCGCTGGCCGCGCTCTACGCCCGGGTCGGGGAGCTCGAGACGCCGTACGAGGAGCTGGATTCCGACGCGCGGACCGAGCTGCTGAGCAAGGAGCTCGCGAGCGGACGTCCGCTGCTGGGCCGCAACACCGTGCCGCCGGAGGACGCGGCGGCCGTGCTCGACGTGCTCGACGCCGTCCGCGGTGCCATCGAGGCCTTCGGTCCCGACGCCGTCGACACCTATGTCATCTCCATGGCGCAGGGCGCGGACGACGTGCTGGCCGTCGCCGTGCTGGCGCGGGAGGCAGGGCTGATCGACGTCGAGAGCGGCGTCGCGCAGCTCAACATCGTGCCGCTGCTCGAGACCGTGGACGAGCTGGCCGAAGCCGGTCCGATGCTCGACACCCTGCTGCACGACCGGTCCTACCGGGCGCTGGTGCACGCCCGCGGTGACCTGCAGGAGATCATGCTGGGCTACTCCGACTCCAACAAGGACGCCGGGACGGCAGCCAGCCACTGGCAGATCCACCGGGCGCAGCGCGCGCTGCGCGACATCGCCGCCGAGCACGGCGTGCGGCTCCGGCTGTTCCACGGCCGCGGCGGCTCGGTCGGCCGCGGTGGTGGGCCGTCGGGGGAGGCGGTGCTGGCGTCGCCCTTCGGGGTGCTCGACGGGCAGATGCGCGTCACCGAGCAGGGCGAGGTCATCAGTGACAAGTACTCGCTGCCGGGTCTCGCCCGCGACAACCTCGAGATCCTGCTGGCGTCGGTGATCGAGGCCTCGTTGCTGCACCGGGTCTCGCGGGTGGGGGAGGACGACCTCGCCCGGTGGGACGGGGCGATGGACTCCTTCGCCGCGTCGGCCCGTGCCTGCTACCGCACGCTCGCCGACGACCCGGGCCTGCCCGCGTTCTTCGCGCAGGTGTCGCCGGTCGAGGAGCTCGGGCAACTCAACATCGGCTCCCGTCCGTCGCGCCGGCCGGGCTCCGGCGACCCGACGCTGGACGATCTCCGCGCGATCCCGTGGGTGTTCGGCTGGACGCAGACACGACTGATCGTGCCGGGGTGGTTCGGCGTCGGCAGCGGTCTGGAGGCGGTGCGCGAGGCAGGGCTGTCCGAGGAGCTGCAGGCGATGCGGGACGGCTGGCCGTTCTTCGCGACGTTCATCGGCAATGTCGAGATGACGCTGGCCAAGACCGACCTGCGGATGGCGGAGCGCTACGTCACCGAGCTCGTCGACCCCGAGCTCCATCCGGTCTACGAGCGCATCGTCGCCGAACACACCAAGACCGCGGAGCAGGTGCGGTTGCTGGTGGGCGACTCCGGCCAGCTCTCCCGCTTCCCGCTGCTACGGCGGACGCTGGAGGTCCGCAACTCCTACCTCGGCCCGCTGCACCACCTCCAGATCAACCTGCTGCGGCGTCAGCGCGAGCAGGAGGAGCCGACGGCGGAGCTGCGGCGGGCGCTGCTGCTGACGATCAACGGCATCGCGGCGGGGTTGCGCAACACGGGCTGAGGTCTCGTCGACTGCCGGGCCCGCCCGAACCGTCGGGCTCGCCGTCGCACCGGGTGGCGCATTCGGTCGGAATGCCTACGCGCGGTGAACGACGACCGCACGGTGCGCATGCCTTTACCTGTTACTCGTCGGAACATTGCATGCCGGTAACCCGCAGCGGGTGTCATTGTCCTGTGTCCAGAAGGCCCCGTGGTACCTGCCCCGTCTGCCGGAGCACGCTGTCGCTGTGCTGGTCCGGAGATGTCCGCGTCCTGCGCAAGCACGGTGCCGGCGACGCCACCTGCGCGGGCGCGGGACTGCCCGCGCTCGGCGAGCTCACCGAGATCCACGGCGCGGCCGGCGCCCCCGCCCCGGTACCGGTCACTCCCGCGCAGCAGCAGCGGGTCGCCTCGGTCGCGTGACGGGGGCTCCCGCCGATACGTCACCTGGGGTCACCGGGAACAGCGGTGCGTCACACAACGCTGTCGCAATTGTCCGTTCTGGCCGTTCCCATGGCGGGGGTGCCCCCGTTAGTGTTGGCAATTGCGGGCGCACACGGACCTCCGGGAGGGCACCATGCAGCTGCGAACAGAGTCGTTGACGCCGGAATACCGATTCGTCCTCCGGGCGAAGCTCGACCAGGCCGACGAGTCCGGGGACGCGGCGCTGCTGACCGCGGGTGTGCTCGGCGCGGCCATGGTCGTGGCCCTGAAGCTGCTCGGCAAGCCGGTCAGCCTGATGGTCGTGCTCGGCGTGCCCATGCTCGTCAGCGGCATCCTCGCCTACGCCCACTGCCACCGCCGCATGCGCCGGTTGCAGGCCGACCTGGACGAGGCGACGGTCATCGTCGGGACCGGCCGCTCCCGCCTCACGCGCTACGACGGCACCGCCGAGGGCAGCTACTCGCTGAAGCTGCCGGACCGCACCGTCGCCGCGTTCTGCAAGGGTGCCGGTCTGCGCAACCTGCTCGTCCGCCCCGACTCGGGGACCTTCGCCGGGTCGTTCGCCTACGCGCCCCACTCCGGCCAGCTGCTGCGGCTGCAGGCCCGCACCGGGCGGTCCATCTTCGATGCCGCGGCGACCGAGCTGAACGAGACCTTCGACTTCTCGGAGCTCGAAGCAGCTGCCTGACGGTTCAGTGCACCGCCGCCCGACGGTGTCGTCCGGCACGGTGCGCGGCGCTGTTCGGCTCGGGTGACGTCCGCTGCGCCGGGATGCTGGCGGCCGGGGGCTGCGCCGGTGACGGGGCGGAGTGGCCGTGCGCCGGTCCCCGGGACAGCGCCGCGCTGCTGAGCAGCAGCAGTGCCGCGCCGGCGAGCGCGTACCAACCCATGCCGGCCGTCGCCCGGTCGCCGAGCAGGGCCAGGCCGACCGCCGAGGGCATCAGGGTCTCGGTCGCGAACAGCACCGAGGTCACGGAGTTCACCGCGGCCTGCCGCATCGACGCGGTCACGAGCACGACGCCCTGGAGCGCGTGGAGGGTGACGACCAGCAGGGTCGGCACCAGCCAGGAGTGCGGGCTGCCTGCGGCGGACAGGCCCCGCGCGGTGAGACCGGCGGCACCGTAGGAGAGGCCGGCGAGGACCGCGAGCCCGGCGCCGGCCCAGGACGGCGCCCGGGTGACCAGGCACCAACCGCCCGCCGCGACCAGCGGGATCGTCAGGGCGAGGCCGGCCAGCAGCGTCAGCGGCAGCGCTCCCGCGGGGCCGGGTTCTGCAGAGGCCGCCAGGGCGACCAGGCCGATCAGGACGACGGGCATCATGGCCGCCTCCCGGCGCGACGGGCGCTCCCGGAGGAACACCGAGGCCAGCAGACTGGTGATCAGGATGCTCGCCGAGGCCGCGCCCTGGACGAAGAACAGTGGCAGCGCGTGCAGCGCCACGGCCGTGCCCACGAAACCGACGACGTCGAGCCCGAGGCCCCCGAGGACCAGCGGCTGGAGGAGCAGTCGGGCCAGCGACCCGTCGGGGTGGCGCCGCGCGGCCATGGCCTGCAGCAGGCTCGCGACGCCGTAGGCGCCGATGGCGGTGGCGAGCGCGACGACGCAGACCAGCAGCGACGCGTCGGAGGACGGCATCACTCAGGCGACGATCACGGGTGTCGGTGGCGGGAACCCGTTGAAGTGCGAGGCGTAGGTGATCGTGTAGGCGCCCGTCCCGCCGAGGTGGAGCACGTCGCCGACGGCGACGTCGTCGGGAAGCATCACGTCGGCCAGCACCGTGTCGGTCGAGTCGCAGGTCGGGCCGGTGACCGTCATCGGCACACGTGGGGTCCCGTCCAGCGGACGGCCGGTCGCGGCGTCCACGGCGAGGACGGGGTAGGGCCATCGGGCACCGCTCTGCGCGGCTTCCATCAGGCCGTTGTAGGCGCCGACCTCGAGGTAGATCCAGGGTCGGCCGTCGCGCATCTCGCGGCCGATGATCTCGGCCCCGATGACGCCGGTCCCGGCGACCAACGCCCGGCCCGGTTCGGCCACGACCTCGGTCGGCGGGTGCGGCATCGCGTCGAGGGCGGCGAGGACCTCGGCTCCGATGACGTCCAGGGTCGGCACGTCGTCGTCGTAGCGGGCGGGGAAGCCGCCCCCGATGTCGAGCACCCGCAGCGGCGTGCCGGCGTCGGCGAAGCGGGTGAACAGGGGAGCGAGCCCGGCGACCGCCCGGCCCCAGGCGTGGACGTCGGTGCACTGCGAGCCGACGTGGAAGGTGAGGCCGGCGGCGACGAGCCCCCGCGAGGCGGCGTAGAGCAGCAGGTCCTCGGCGTCCTCGGCCGGGACACCGAACTTGCTGGAGAGCGGGAAGGCGCTCGAGGTGTCGTCGACGCGGACGCGGACGAGCACACCGACGCCGGGGGCGATCTCGGCGATCTTGTCGATCTCCTCGGAGCCGTCGACGACGAAGTGACGGACGCCGGCGGTGGCGGTCCGGCGCACGTGGGACGGAGGCTTCACGGGGTTGCTGTAGTAGACGTCGTCGACGGTCGCGCCGGCGGCGAGGGCGAGGTCGAGCTCGGTCGCCGAGGCGATCTCGAAGCTCCCGCCGGCGGCCACGACGGCGGCGAGCACGGCGGGCTCGGAGTTGCACTTCACCGCGTAGCGCACGGCGACCCTGCCGTGGAAGGCGGCGAGGAACCCGGTGACGTGGCGCTGCAGCATCGCGGTGTCGAGGGCGAGGAACGGCGTCCGCAGCCCCAGCCGGTGCAGCCGCTCGGGGGAGAGCGAGGCCGGCCAGGCGGCCTCGGTGGCGGTCGCGCGGCGCTGGGTCGGTACGGGGGCGGAGGTGGTGCCCGAGCCACGTCGGAGCTCAGGGGGGACGGTCATCGGCCCTCCTTTCCGTTGGGGCGCGCGGGATCTGCCGACGGGTGTCGCGGCAGGTGACATCGCGGCACGGGGAAGCGCGCGGGGCGGCGTCGGCCCCTCAGGTCTGTCGTCGCCTGGGGGCGAGAAGTTGAGTCCCCCCGCTGCGTTTACGCGTTCACACGTTCGGGCGAACGGGCGATGGAAGCAGCGTGACGACGAACGCAGACATGCAGCTGGCTGTCCGCCGGCCCCTGCCTGTCTATGCGGCGATCGGGGCGGTCGTCCTCACTTGGACGCTGCTGCTCGTCATCTCCCCCTTCGGGACGGCCGGGTCCGCGCTCGTCAGCAACGTCGGCCTGGTCACAGCTGCGCTCGGCGGCGCTGCCGCCGCCTTCCGGGCCGGCGTCCGGTCCCGTCAACGCGCGTGGCTGCTCCTCGGCGGCGGTGCGCTCTCGTGGGGCACCGGCCAGCTCGTCTGGACGATCTACGAACTCTCCGGCCGCGAGGTGCCGTATCCCTCATGGGCGGACGTCGGGTACTCCGGCGCCGTGCCGCTGCTCGCGCTCGGCATCCTCGCTCTCCCCGGCGCACCGGTCGGGTGGTCGTCCCGGTTGCGGGTCGTGCTGGACGGCGCGCTCATCGCCGCGGCGCTGCTCGCGCTCAGCTGGACCCTGCTGCTGCACGACCTGATCAACAGTCACTCCGAGACCTGGGCCGCGCAGGCCCTCTCCCTGGGCTACCCCGTCGGCGACGTCATCTGCGGCACGCTCGCCGTCGTCGGCCTGGCGCGGGCCCGCAGCACCCACGCGGTGCCGCTGCGCACCCTGTCGATCCTCAGCGTCGGCATGCTCAGCTTCAGCGTCGGTGACACCGGCTTCGCACTGCTCACCCTGAAGGGGACCTACGAGTCCGGCAACCTCATCGACTCGGGCTGGTTCCTCGGCTGGACACTGCTCGCCGTGGCGGCCCTCCGGCCGGCGGCGAACCGCCCCGCCCTGACCGAGCGGGAGCAACGGCGCCGCGTCTGGCTGAGCACATCCGCGCCGTACGCGCCGGTCCTCGCGATGGTGGTCGTCGTGGCCTGGTGGCGCCTCGACCACGGCAGCGTGGGTCGTGTCGTCGTGGTGCTGGTGCTGCTGGTGACCGTGCTGATCGTCATCCGGCACGTGCTCACCCAGCGCGAGAACGACCAGCTCACGAACTCCCTCGAGGCCCGTGTCGTCGAGCGCACCGAGGCGCTGTCGGGCTGGGAGCAGTGGTGGCGGGCCCTCGTGCAGAACTCGACCGACGTCGTCACCGTCGTGACCGGGAACGGCACGGTCCGGTACCAGACGCCGTCGGTCACGAGCGTCTTCGGCCACAGCGCCACCGAACAGATCGACACCGACTTCGTCGACGCGTTCGCCCCCGGCGACCGCGACCGGTTCCGCGACTGCCTCACCGCCGCCGCGCTCTCACCCGGCGAGCCGATGAGCTTCGCGGGCGACTTCCTCCACGCCGACGGCCACCTCTGCGCCACCGAGTCGAGCGTCATGTCGCTGCTCCACGACGACGCCGTCCAGGGGCTCGTCATCAACACCCGTGACGTCAGCGAACGGCGCGAGCTCGAATCCGAGCTCAACCACCGCGCGTTCCACGACGAGCTCACCGGCCTGGCCAACCGCTCGCTGTTCCGCAACCGGCTGACCCACGCGCTCGAGGCCCGGGCCCGGCTCGAGGTCACGGTCGGGGTGCTGTTCGTCGACCTCGACCGCTTCAAGGAGGTCAACGACACCCTCGGCCACGCCTACGGTGACGAGCTGCTGATCGCGGTGTCCGAACGCCTCGCCGAAACGGTGCGGCCCGGCGACACCGTCGCCCGCCTCGGCGGTGACGAGTTCGCGGTGCTGCTCGAACACCTCAACGGTGTCGACGAGGCCGAGACCGTCGCCGACCGCCTCGTCGACGTCCTCTCCGAGCCCACCCGGCTCCGCGGCGTCGACGTCCAGGTGCGGGCGTCGGTCGGCATCGCGCTCGCCGCCCCGACCGACGACGACCTCGACGTGCTCGATCCCGGCGACGCAGCCGACGTGATGCTGCGTAACGGCGACATCGCCATGTACCGCGCCAAGGGCGACGGCGGCGGCGCGTGGGAGCGCTTCCGGCCCGAGCTGCACACCGCACTGATGCGCCGCGCGGAGATCGAGAAGCAGCTGCGCTCGGCCATGCGCGACGACGAGCTCAGCCTCGTCTACCAGCCCACCGTGTCCGTCGAGGACGGCCGCTACATCGGCGTCGAGGCCCTGGTGCGCTGGGAGTCCGCCACGCTCGGGTCGGTCTACCCGAACGAGTTCATCCCGGTGGCCGAGGAGACCGGCCTCATCGTCGAGCTCGGCGCCTGGGTCCTGCACCGCGCGTGCAAGCAGGGCGCGGCCTGGCTCGCCTCGGGAGTCACCGACCTGACGCTTGCCGTCAACGTCTCCGGGCTGCAGCTGCTCTCACCCGGGATGCTGGACATGGTGCGGAGCGCGTTGGACCTGTCCGGCTTCCCCGCGGAGCACCTGCTGCTCGAGATGACCGAGTCGGTGCTGCTCGAACGGAGCGACCAGACGCTGCGACGCCTCCACGAGCTCAAGAACCTCGGGCTCCGGCTCGCCATCGACGACTTCGGCACCGGTTACTCGTCGCTGAGCTATCTCTCGCGCTTCCCTGTCGACGTGCTGAAGGTCGACCGGTCGTTCATCGCGCAGCTGGAGCAGAAGGCGTCCAACGAGCGCGAGCTGACCCGGACCATCATCCAGCTCGGTGGCAGCCTCGCCATGATGACGGTGGCCGAGGGAGTCGAGACCGCCGAGCAGCTCGAGACGCTGAAGTCCCTCGGCTGCGACCTCGCGCAGGGATACCTCTTCTCCGAGCCGCGCCCGCCGGCCGACATCGAGGCGATGCTGCGCCACCTGCCCACCCCGGCGAGCCCCGCCGACGACCTCCTCGCGGCGCTGCCCGAGGACGCGCCCGACGTCCAGCCGGCCTGACCGGTTCCGCGCCGCCGCGCACATACGTGCAGTACCGCGGGTCGCTGGCGCAGAATGAGGCTGTGGCGCAGCGGGACGAGGTCGCGGTCGGGAAGCCGGGTCTTTCCGGGCACCGATCGGCGCACGTGGTGTCGCGTCGCGCGGTGACGTTCGAGCCCGACCCCACGAGCGTGGGGCAGGCGCGCCGGGTGCTGCGCGAGGTGTTGGCCGAGACCGGCAACGCCGACTTGGGCGACGTGGCGGAGCTGGCGGCCAGCGAGGTGGTGACCAACGCCGTCCTGCACGCGCACACCCGTATCGAGCTGACCGTCGAGGTGCTGCCGGAGCGGGTGCGCGTCGAGGTCCGCGACTTCAACCCCATCCTCCCCACCGAGCGGAACTACGACAGCCAGGCCACCACCGGGCGGGGGATGGCTCTGGTCTCCGCGCTGAGCAGCGGGCGCGGCGTGGTGTCGCTCGGCAACGACGGCAAGATCGTCTGGTTCGACCTGACGACGACGCCGGGACCTGAACCGTCCGAGGACGAGCTGCTCGCGACGTGGGGCGACGCCGACTGGGACGTCGAGGCCCGGGAAACCGAGGATTGGACGCTCGCGGATCCAACGGACGAGGCCGTCGCGAACCGCTCCGCATGGGAGCCGGATCCGGTGGACATGCAGCTGCTCTGCGTCCCGCCGACACTCTGGCTCGCTGCCCGTGAGCACCACGACGCCCTGCTGCGTGAACTGGTGCTCCATCTCGCCGAGCACGACCACGACACCGATTTCGCAGCTGCTGGTGCCCTGGACCTGGCCGGCGCCGACCTCGCACGCGGCATAATCTCGACGTACTTGATGGCAGCAGTGGAGAGTGCAGCGCATGAGGGAGCCTCCTCGTCCCTGCCCGAGGGGCATCCGACCACGCTGCGCTGGATCCCGGACGCGATCGACCTGAACATGTCGATGCCGCCGCGTATGGCCGCGGCGTTCGTGGCGCTGCAGGACGCGCTCGACGCCGCCGAGCGGCTCGCGGGCGCCGGCAGGCTGCTCGTGCGCCCCGGTCTTCCGGAGATCGTGGCGGTGCGCGACTGGGTCTGTGAACAGGTCCAGAGCCAGGTGAGCGGCGTGCCGGCCAGCCCGTGGCCGGGCACCGCGCAGGAACGTTTCGAGACGTCGGTGCACGCGGGTGTCGATCCGGACTGGGATCTCGACGTTGTCCTTGCCTCCGGCCGCGGAGTCGTCGCCGCCGACGACGCCAACCGCATCATCGGGATCAGCGAGCCGCTCGCCGCGCAGCTGGGTTGGCAGCCCAGTGAGCTGGTTGGGCGCCGCGTGGTCGCGCTGATCCCTCCGTCGCTGCGGGAGGCCCATGTCGCGGGCTTCACCCGCCACCTGACCACCGGCGAGGCGCACGCCCTGGGCGTGCCGCTGACCCTGCCCGTCCTGCACGCCGACGGTCACGAGATCCGTTGCCGGTTCCTCGTCGAGCAGGCCGCCCCACGTGGCCGCCGCGCCGTCTACCTGGCCTGGATCGATGCGGTGCAGCCGAGCGACGGAGCTGTCTGAATCAGACGACGCGACGCACCAGTGGCACGACGTCGGCGCTGCGCTGGGCCGGCACCGTCCGCGCCAACGAGTCGCCGCGGAACGCGGTCACCGGCACCGGCCGGCCGAGGTGGTAGCCCTGCGCGATGTCGACGCCGATGAGCTGCAGGTGCTGGAGTTGTTCCTCGGTCTCGACGCCTTCGGCCACGACCGAGAGCCCCAGGCCGTGCGCGAGATCGGTGGTCGCCCGGACGATCGTCGCCGCGCTGGCCGACGAGGTGACGTGGGAGACGAAGGCGCGGTCGAGCTTGACCTCGTGGACCGCGACCCGCTGCAGGAACGTCAGCGACGAGTAGCCGGTCCCGAAGTCGTCGACCGAGATGCGGACGCCCAGCGAGCGCAGCCGCCGGAGCACCTCCTCGCAGACCTCGGCCTCGGTCATCATCGCCGTCTCGGTGACCTCGAGCATCAGGCACCGGGGGTCCAGGCCGTGCCGCTCGAGCAGCTCGTTCAGCTCGTCGGGCAGCTCGTGGTGCAGCAGGTTGCGTGCGGAGACGTTGACGGCCACCCCGACGCCCGCCATGCCGGCCTGCTGCCAGGCGACGCAGTCGCCGATGGCCTGGTCGAGCAGGTGCAGGGTGAAGGCGCCGATGAGGCTGCTGTGCTCGACGACGGGGATGAAGTCGCCGGGGGGGAGCAGACCGCGGGTGGGGTGCTGCCAGCGGACGAGAGCTTCGGCACCGCTCACCTGCCCGGTGTGCAGGTCGATCTTCGGCTGGTAGTAGAGCGTCAGCTGCCGCTCGTCGAGCGCGGTCTGCAGCTCGGCGAGGACCGCGAGCCGGGCCTGGTCCTGCTGGTCGCCGGCGACGTCATAGCGGACGACGGTGTGCCCGCGCCGCTTCGCGCGGTACATCGCGACGTCCGCGCAGCGCAGCAGGTCGACGATCCCGGACGCGTCCTCGGGATAGACGGCGGCGCCCACGCTGCCCTCCACCGAGATACGGAGCCCCTCGAGCATGAAGGGCGCCCGCAGCCGGTCCAGCATGCTGTTGGCGAGATGGTCGGCCTCGACGCCCTCGATGTCGTGCAGCACGACGGCGAACTCGTCCCCGCCGAGCCGGGCCACCAGGTCGCCCACCCGCACGCTCGCCCGTAGCCGCTCGCCGACCTCGACCAGCAGCCGGTCGCCGGCCTGATGGCCGAGGGTGTCGTTGATGTTCTTGAAGTTGTCGAGGTCGAGCAGCAGCAGCGCGCATCCCACCCCGTCGGCGTCGCTCTGCCGGAGTGCTGCGGCGATGGTCTGTTCGAGCAGGGTCCGGTTGGCCAGACCCGTCAACGGGTCGTGAGCGGCCTCGTGGACCTTGTCCTGATACGCCCGGACGTTCAGCAGCGTGCTCGCGACGGTGGCGGCGAAGGTGGCGAGCACCTGCCGCTCCTGCTCGCTGAAGGCGGTCGGGGGCGCGACGAGCCGCAGCAGGCCGAGGCATTCGGTGCTGCTGACGAGCGGTGCCAGCAGGACGTCGTCCTCCTGCCGGACGTTGGGGTCCGCGCAGGCCGCGAGCGCGTCCTCGGCGGCGAGGGGGAGTTGGCGCAGCGGCTCGTCATCGCTCTCGCGAATGGCGAGCAGTGCTGCGTCGCGCTGGCCCGCGAGCAGCACCAGTTCGGCGCGGTCGACGCAGAACAGGGTGCGGGCCCGGTCCAGGACTTCGGTGAGCACGTGGTCTCCGTCGAGCCCGTCGAAAGCCCGGCTCGCGATCTCGAGCCGGTGCAGCGCGTCGGTCTGGGTCGAACTGCGGGCGAAGTGCCGGTGGATGAGCCACGCGCCGACGGCCATCGGTGGGACCAGCAGCAGTGTGGGCCGGCTCCACTGCCAACCCGCGAGCACGAGCAGGGCCAGCGCGGTGCTGAGCACGCCGGAGGCGAGCAGCGGCGGCAGCTGGGTCCGTACGACGGCGCGAAACCGCTGGCCCGTGGAGAAGGCGACGGCTCCTTGGAGTGCCAGACCGTTGAGCACGGAGTAGGTCAGCGCCGCGAGCGTCAACCCGAGCCAGGTCACGGGGGAGTCGAGGCCGTGGTCCATAACGGCGAATATCGAGGCCGCAGCCGCGGTCGAGCTCGTTGTGCTCGCGACATTAAAACTGCCATGCAGAAGCTGGGTCCGGCGGACGAACTCGAGTACGGCGACGGTGCAGGCGCAGGTGATGATCAACCAGGGGCTAGGTAGGAGCACGACCCCGATGACGACCGCGGCCTCTGCCCAATCGACAAGGATCTTCGAGTAGCCGAGGCTGACCGCGAAACCGCAGCGGTCGCTGGCCACGATCAGAAGGGCGGCGGCCACGACGGTAGGGGGTGGGACAGCCGAGCTCAGCACCAGGACAGCGCAAGACACAGCGACCGCTCCTGTGCCGTACGCCAGCATGAGGAGCAGCTGCAACTTCTTTGGCGCACGGGCATCCGTTCCCGTCATGCAAAGATCATCGGCTCCCCGGTCCGGGACCGGATGAGCCAAACGGACGACCGGCTCTGCTCCGGACTCCGCAACTTCGGTATTGGTGCTTCAGACCGGGCTACGGGCCGCCCGAAACGACTGAGGACCGCGCCACGGTGCGCCAACACCATGCACGCGGCCCTCAGTCGGACAGCGAAAGGGGACCATCAGGTCCAGCGACCTCCACGCATGAGAGACACCTCCCAAAGCACCAATGCAGTGAGCAGTTGCTGCTGCTCATCCGCTCGAACCGACACATTGAGTAGAGCATTGATCGCGTGGAGTAGTCACGCACCACGAGTCAGGCATACGGCGCTTCGTCCGACATATGGGACGGGAATCCACCCCTTCGGGTGATCGATTCAGGGTTCGGCCGAGCCGACATCGGTAGGTCTTTCGGCCAATCGGGTGACGGATTGTCACAAGTCCTGCCAGACATGCGCCATCGGTCGGCGTCACACACGCGCCACAGACTGGCGGGGTCATGCTCGGCAGGTGGATCTGCTGGGCCTACCGTTCCTCAGCGTCGTCACGCTCCTCGTCGTGGCGGTGCTGGCCGGGACGGCGGTCGCCTGGAACCGCTGGCCGCACGCCGCGCGTTGGCCGGCCAGAGTGCTGAGCCTGTTCCTGGTGATGATCGCGGGCGCCGTCCTCGCCGGCGTGCTGGCGAACCGCTCGTTCGGCCTGTACTCGTCGCTGGGGGAGGTCTTCGGACGTCCGGCCGGGGCGGTGCACGTCGGCTCATTCGACGTCCGGCCCGGTAGCGCGGGGCTGGACATCCTCACCCCTGACTGGCAGCAGCTCGGGCGGGCGAGCGCCGCATCGAACAAGGGGATCATGGTCTCGGCCCGTATGGCGGGCCCGCGGAGCGGCATCATCCGGACCGGCCTGCTGTACCTGCCGGCGGCCTACTTCTCCAGCCCTACAGGCCGGTTCCCCGTGCTCGAGTTCTTCCACGGCACGCCCGGCGGACCGGGCAACTACGTCGACCACCTGCACATCGCGGACACGATCGACGGCGAGATCAGCGCTGGCCGCATCCCGCCCGTCGTCGCCGTCTTCCCGTCGATGTACGGGGGACACCTCGGTGAGTGCGTCGACGCCCTTCACGGGCCGCAGGACGAGACCTACCTCGCGACCGACGTCCCTGCCGACCTCGAGTCGACGCTGCGCATCCTGCCGGGTCGCTCCTTCGCCGCCCTCGGGTACTCGACGGGCGGCTTCTGCGCAGCCAACCTGGGTCTTCGTCATCCCGATCGCTACGCCGCGGCCGGCAGCGTCACCGGCTACTTCACGGCCGGTACCGACCCCGCGGTGGGCGACCCGTACGGCGGCAGCGAGGCCGACCGGAGGGCCAACTCGCCGTTGTGGCAGATCGAGCACCGGCACCCGGCCGCCCCGCCGTTGTTCGTGGTCGCGGCGACCGGTGACGCGGGTTCCGTCCGCGACGCCCGCTCCCTCCTGGTCGTCGCGGGCCGATTCGACCGGCGGCTGCCGGTCGCGGGTGCGCTCCTCCAGGGTGGCGGTCACAACTGGGTCACCTGGTCGGTCGCGTTCGCCCCGACCATGGACTGGGTCGGGCACTACCTGCCGCACGACCTCGCACCGCCGCTCGCTCTTCCGCCGCTGACCGGTTAGCAGCCGCGGCAGCGTCAGGAGGTGGCGCGCGGTGTCGGGAGAACGGGGTGCTGCCGTCGGAGCGTCGGGCCCCAGACGAAGGCCGCCACCAAGCCGCCCACCCCGGCGATGCCGACGGCGGACGCGGGGTCGAGGACATCGCCGAGCACCCCCGCGGCGGCCACGGCCAAGCCCTGTACGACGGCCAGCCCGGTACCGGCGAGGCCGATGGCACGGCCGCGCTTGGCGGGCTCGACGAGTCGCACGAAGCGCACCATCGCGACGACGTGGAAGGCGGTGCCGGCTCCCGAGAGCACGAACATCGCCACCACCAGGACGAAGGGGGGGTGTGCCAGGCAGACGACGAGGGGGGCGGACGCCAGTGTCGCCAGCGGCCACATCAGCGGCAGGCGTCGCCGCTCCGGGACCCGGGCGATCGCCAGCGCCGCGAGCACGTTGCCGACCGGTCCGGCGGCGAGCAGGAGGCCGACGGCCCCGCTCGAGGCGCCCAACGCCCGGGCGAAGGGGGCTGCGAGCGCCTCCGGCGCGATGGCTGCAGCGCTCATGAACCAGGCGAGGAGCACCAGCGGACGCAGTTGGCGCGATCCGAACACGATGCGGCCGGCCAACCGGGCGTCGGCCATGGGGGCGACAGGCAGCGCGTCCTCGGCGTCGGCACGCGTGAGGCCGAACGGCACGCTGCGCACGAGCAGGGCCGAGAACGCGAAGGTGCAGGCGTCGAGGGCCAGGAGCTCCCGGGGCGTCGCCAGGACGAGCAGGGCGCCGCCGGCGGCGAAGCCGACCACCGTCGCGCTCTGCAGCACGACCTGCGTGATCGCTCCGCCCATCGCGTAGCGCTCACCCGGCAGCACGTCCGGGAGGAGCGCCGCGCGAGCGGCGTCGAACGGTGCCTCGCACAACGTCGCGACGGCGAGCAGGCCGAGCAGCAGGGCCAGCGGCAACCCCGGTACCGCCATCAGCAACACCAGCAGCAGACGGACGAGATCGCAGGCGATCATCAGGCTCCGCCGTGGCCGCCGGTCGGCCAGCCCGGAGAGCAACGGCCCGCCCACCACGCTCGGCAGATAGGTCATGGCGTAGGTCAGGGCGGTGAGCGCCGCGGAGCGGGTGCGCTCGTAGACGAGGACGGAGAGCGCGACCCGGGCCACCTGGTCCCCGAGCACGGAGACGAACGTGGCGAGGCTCAGCGCCTGGAAGGCCCGGTCCCGGAGGACCTCGCGGTAGCCGGGGTCCGCGCGCGGGCGTCCCGTCCCTGCCGGGCTCCACGGCTTGGGAGGAGTCGACGGCCAAGGACACGAAGGTCCATCGGCTCCGTCTGGCCACGATGCACCGGTTCGGACGATCAGTTGTGCGGGCCGCGGCCCGGCGGACCGGCTAACGGCCCTTCGCGCCCAGCACCGCCTCGTAGACGACGCGGCGCGACACCCCGGCCGAGCGGGCGACGAGCGCCATGGCGTCCTTGCGAGGCGTGCCGTCGCGCTCGAGGTCGGCGACGGCGGTGGCGAGGTCCACCGGGGTGGATGACTCGGCGGCAGCGCTCGCCCCGGCGACCACCAGGGTGACCTCGCCCTTCACCTGGCGATCGCGCGCCCAGGCGGCGAGGGCCGCCAACGGCAGCCGCACTACTTCTTCGTAGGTCTTCGTCAGCTCGCGGCACAGCACCGCGTCCCGTTCGCCGAGGACGTCCTCGAGGTCCACCAGTGACGCGGCCACGCGGTGCGGCGACTCGAGGAAGACCAGCGTGCGCCGCTCGGTGAGCAGCTCGACCAGTCGGGAGCGGCGCTCACCGGGCTTGCGAGGGAGGAAGCCCTCGAAGACCCAGCGGTCGGTGGGGAGCCCGCTCACGGCGAGCGCGGCCGTCACCGAGGACGGCCCCGGCACGACGGTGACCCGGATGCCGGCTTCCGCCGCCGCCCGCACCAGCCGGTAGCCCGGATCGGAGACGCCCGGCATCCCCGCATCGGTGATCAGTGCGACGGTCGCGCCGGCGAGCAGCCGCTCGACCAGCCTTGCCGCCCGCTCGGTCTCGTTCCCGTCGAAGTAGGAGATGACTTCCGCGTGCACGTCGATCTCCAGCGACGCGGTGAGCCGTCGGAGCCGACGGGTGTCCTCGGCCGCGATGATGTCCGCGGTCGCCAGAACCTGTCCGAGCCGGGGGCTCGCGTCCTGCGGATCACCGATGGGCGCTCCACACAGGACGAGCGTGCCGGACCCGGGGCCGGGCGGGTGCGGAGCAGCTGAACCGGCGTCGACCACGCCACCCAGTGAACCTGTCCAGCGCCGCGGTCGGGCGACGACGCTCCCATGTCGATCTCCTATGGTGGCCATCGTGACCGTGACCCTGTCCTCCGAGGGCGGCCCCTCGGACGAGTCCTCCCAGCTCGCGGGTCAGTCCGAACCGCCTCTCCGGACCGACGACGGTCCGCTCCTCGAGCGGCCGCACCTGGCGGAACCGCCGATGCCGAGCGATCGCTGGTTCGGCTGGCTCGGGCCGTTGGCCGTCACGCTGCTCGCCGGGATCCTCCGGTTCGACAAGCTGACGCAGCCGGCTGCCGTCGTGAACGGAAAGGTCACCTACACCTTCGACGAGGTCTACTACACGAAGGACGCGCACGACCTGCTGGCCTTCGGGGTCGAGCGGGGCGAGCGCTGCGTCGGCCCCGGCTTCGTCGTGCACCCGCCGCTGGGCAAGTGGCTGATCGCGATCTCGGAGTGGATGTTCGGATACATCCGTTGCGACGGCACGCCGCACGGCGACCCCGCGCTCGGCTGGCGTTTCGCGTCCGCGGTGGTCGGGACGCTCGCGGTCCTGATCCTGGCGCGCACTGCTCGGCGCATGTTCAGGAGCACGCTGCTGGGCTGCTTCGCGGGGCTCATCTTCGCGCTGGACGGGCTCGAGTTCGTGCACAGCAGGATCGGGATCCTCGACATCTTCCTGCTGTTCTGGACGGTCGCGGCGCTGGGCTGCCTGGTGGCCGATCGGGACTGGTTACGCACCGCGCTCGCCACCGGTGCGCCGGGGCGGGCGGTGCTCTGGCGGCCGTGGCGGATCGGCTGCGGGCTCTGTCTCGGCGCGGCGATGTCGACCAAGTGGACCGGTGGCTACTCCATCGTGGCCTTCGCCGCGCTGGCCCTCGCGTGGGACGTCGGCACGCGGCGGGCTGCCGGCGGTCGCCCCCTGTTCTCATGGAGCACTCGTGACCTGCCGGCGTGGGTGGCCTCGTTCCTCGTGCTGCCGTTCCTCGTCTACACGGTGTCGTGGACCGGCTGGTTCGTCACCGACTCCGGCTACGACCGCGCCGGCCGGTCCGGTGTCACCGGCATCCTCGACGGCTGGCTGGCGTACCACGGCGACATCCGCCGGTTCCACGACGGGCTGACGACGAACCATCCCTACGAGTCGAACAGCCCGTTCTCGTGGCTGATCCTGCACCGTCCCGTCGCCTTCTCCTACACGGGAAGCACTCTCGGCCAGAACGGCTGCACCTCGACGGGTGGTTGCTCGAGCGAGGTCCTCGACCTCGGGAACCCGGCCGTCTGGTGGGTCGGCACGCTGGCCCTGATCTCGATGATCGCCCTGTGGTTGCTGCGACGTGACTGGCGCGCCGCGCTCGTGCTCGTCGGCTTCGTGCTCAACTTCGCACCGTGGCTGCTGTTCCCGGGCCGGACCAAGTTCATCTTCTACGCCCTGCCGCTGCTGCCGTTCATCGTCCTCGCGCTGACGGCCGTCGCGGCCCTCGTCCTCGGGCCACCGGGCGCCAGACCCGGCCGACGGCTCAGCGGCGCGCTCGTGGTCGGGCTCTACGCGATGGTCGTGCTCGGCCTGTTCGCCTTCTTCCACCCGATCTGGGTCGGCGACATGATCCCGACCTCGGCCTGGAACGCCCGCATCTGGTTCCAGAAGTGGATCTGACCCAGGGTCCGACTGTTCCTGTCTGACCCCACACCGGATGAGGTGTGGCCGCCACACCTGATCCGGTGTGCGTCCCGGAGCAACGATCCGAACCCTGGGAACCGGGCGCGCGACGGGCGGGATCGGCACGTCAACGAACGATCCTCGGTTCGTGTCGGCGCGCCTGCAGGAGTGCACGCTGCAACAGCAGGTGATCGCGATCCTTCTCGTGCCACCGGGTCGTGAGGTCGGTGGGGGAGGCGAGCAGCGAAGGGGTCCCACCGAGGTCGACGCGTCCGGCGCGCGCCGCGAGCCGCGTGAAGTCCGCCGCCGCGCGCACGCTGATCTCGGCGCCGTCCACGAAGACCCACAGCCGCGAAAAGACCCCAGGCTCGTCGTCGAGCTCGTAGGCACTCGGAGCCGCGCGGTCGCGTTCGCCGCCCTCCAGCTCGTCGTTGCGGCTGGAGCGCCAGTACGACGCTGAGGGCCGACCCAGCGCTGCCTCCAACGAGCGGAAGGTGACGGTCGAACCGTCCACGAGGAACTCGCACGCGGGGACGAAGACGGGCGCTCCGTGAACGCGGGCCGCGGCCTTGTCGGTGAGGACCACGTCGATACCGGCTCGATACAGGCCCGCCACCGATGCACGGGCCGCCGCCGGTTGCGGCTGCGGGAGCCGTTCGATCGGCTCGCGTGCAAGCAGCACGCCGATGGCCTCGTCATCGTGGTCGACGAGGGGCACGAGAGCATGATCCAGCGCCATCCCGCAGCTGCCGAGCAGGCGGCACAGGGTGGGAAGCGTCGGCTGGGTCTGTCCGCTCTCGTAGCGGCCGATCGCCTGCTGGGACGTATGCGTGCGGTCGGCCAGCTCCTGTTGGCTGAGCCCTGCATGCCAGCGAGCCGTCCGGAGCAGCGCCCCCGCAGCATCTGCCGGGTCCGGACGACCGATCGCGTCGGACGGGGCGAGGGCGGGTGGCAGCGGCAGCGGCCACCCGGGTGCGGCGACATCGAACATGAGGGCAAGCATCGCGGGTCCTGACCACCGACAGCGGAGTTGTCCACACCTGGCCCGCATGGTGATCTGCCGTGAGGCCCGGCGGATCGGGATTTGCCACCCGCACTAATCTGAGAGCCATGACTGAGGCGCCGGACACGGGCAACGGCGGCGGGGCAAGCGGGGGTCGCACCGGGGAGAAGGCGTTCTACGTCACCACGCCGATCTACTACGTCAACGACGCCCCGCACATCGGCCACGCGTACACGACGGTGGCCGGCGACGTCCTGACCCGGTGGCATCGGCAGCGCGGCGAGAAGGTGCACTTCCTGACCGGCACCGACGAGCACGGCCAGAAGATCCTGCAGGCCGCGGATGCGCACGGGATGACGCCGCAGGAGTGGTGCGACCACATGGTCAGCACCGCCTGGACGCCGATGCTCGGCGCGATCGATGCGGCCAACGACGACTTCATCCGCACCACGCAGCCCCGGCACACCGAGCGCGTGCAGGAGTTCTGGCAGCGCCTCTACGACCAGGGCGAGGTCTACAGCGGCAGCTACACCGGGCCGTACTGCATCGCGTGCGAGGAGTTCAAGGTCCCCGGCGAGCTGATCCAGCCCGGCGACCTCTGCCCGATCCACACCCGGCCGGTCGAGATGCTGTCCGAGACGAACTACTTCTTCCGGCTCTCGTACTACGCCGACCGGCTGCTCGAGGCCTACCGCAGCGGTGAGATCCGGGTCGAGCCGGAGAGCGCCCGGAACGAGGTGCTGCGCTTCGTCGAGGCCGGCCTCAACGACATCTCGATGAGCCGCTCCACCTTCGACTGGGGCATCGGCGTGCCGTGGGACCCCAGCCACGTCATCTACGTCTGGATCGACGCGCTGCTCAACTACTGGACCGCCATCGAGGGCAGCGACGAGTACTGGCCCGCCGACGTCCACCTCGTCGGCAAGGACATCCTCCGGTTCCACGCCGTCATCTGGCCCGCGATGCTCATGGCCGCCGGGCTGCCGCTGCCGAAGCTGGTCTTCGCCAACGGCTGGCTGCTCGTCGGCGGCGAGAAGATGAGCAAGACCAAGCTCACCGGCATCCCGCCGCAGCGCATCACCGACCACTTCGGCTCCGACGCCTACCGCTACTACTTCCTCCGGGAGCTGCAGTTCGGCCAGGACGGGTCGTTCTCCTGGGAGTCGATGGCGGCCCGGTACCAGTCGGAGTTGGGCGACCAGCTCGGTAACCTGGCGAGCCGTCTGACCAGCATGGTCGGCACGGTACCGCGACGGCGTGCTGCCCGACGCGGTGATGGACGAGAGCATCGCGGCGGCGCTGGCCACCGCGCGCGACGACGCCGAGGCCGCCATCGACCGGCTCGACTTCCAGTCCGCACTGGCCGCCGTCATGACGTTCGTCCGCACCGTCAACGGCTACGTGACCGAGCGTGAGCCGTGGAAGGTCGCCAAGGACGAAGCGCGCGCCGCCGAGCTCGACGCGATCCTCTACACGACGGCCGATGCGCTGCGCGCCATGGCGGTGCTGCTGAACCCGGTGATGCCGAAGGCCTGCGCGAAGCTGTGGCAGCAGCTCGGCGCACCCGGCCAGCTGGCCGAGGCCCGCGTGCAGAAGGTCGCCGACGAGCACCTGCCGGCCGGCAGCGCCGTCGTGAAGGGCGATCTGCTGTTCCCCCGCCTCGCCGACGAGGGTGCCGAGGCGTGAGCGAGCGCACCAACCGCACAGCGGGCAGGGGCCGGTCCGACGCCAACGGTCGGCAGGGCGAGGCGCCGCCGCTCCCGGAGCCGCTGCGCACCCCGGCGGTCGACAGCCACTGCCACCTGGACCTCATGGGTCCGCACATGACGGGTCCCCACCTCGGTCAGGCGCTGGCCGACGCGGTCGCCGCCGGGATCCCGAAGATGGTGACCGTCGGCGTCGACGTGCCGAGCTCGCGGTGGTCGGCGGAGGTGGCGTCGACGCACGACGCGCTGCTCGCGGCCGTCGCGCTGCACCCGAACGAGGCACCGACCGCGACGCCGGACGACTTCGCCGAGATCGAGCGGCTCGCCGCCCTGCCGCGGGTCCGGGCCATCGGGGAGACGGGGCTCGACTTCTACCGCACCGGCGAGGACGGCCGCGCCGAGCAGGAGGCGTCGTTCCGCCGGCACATCGATCTCGCGAAGCGGACCGGCAAGGCCCTGGTCATCCACGACCGCGACGCGCACGACGACGTCGCCCGCGTGCTGGAGGAGGAGGGGGCGCCCGACCGCGTCGTCTTCCACTGCTTCTCCGGCGACGAGGCCTTCGCCCGCCGCTGCGTCGACGCCGGCTACGTCCTGTCCTTCGCCGGAACGCTCACCTTCAAGAACGCCGAGAGCCTGCGGCGCGCCGCGGCAGTCGTGCCCCGAGGGCAGCTGCTCGTCGAGACCGACGCCCCCTTCCTGACGCCCATGCCCTACCGCGGCCGACCGAACGCGCCCTACCTGATCCCGCTGACGGTGCGCTGCCTCGCCGAGGTGCAGGGCGTCGACGAGGACGAGATCGCTGCCGCGGTCACCGCGACGGCGGAGCGCGTCTTCGGTTCGTGGGCCTGAACGGCCGGTGTCCGAACCGGACCGCGAGGACCGCTCCGACCGCGGCGCGTTGCTGTCCGGCGCCGATGTCCGCCGTCTCGCCGACGAACTCGGTCTGCGTCCGAGCAAGGGCAAGGGGCAGAACTTCGTCCTCGATCCGAACAGCGTGCGTCGCCTGGTGCGGCTCGCCGGGGTCACCGCGGATGACACGGTGCTCGAGGTCGGCCCGGGACTCGGCTCGTTGACGCTCGGCCTGCTCCCGGCGGCGCGCCGCGTGGTGGCCGTCGAGATCGATCCGCTGCTCGCCGGCAAGCTGCCCGAGACGGTGCGCGAGCGCGCGCCGGAGGTCGCCGACCGGCTCGAGGTCGTCGTCGGCGACGCGCTGCGCGTCGAGGTTCCGGACGCCCCCACCGTGCTCGCCGCGAACCTGCCCTACAACGTCGCGGTCCCGCTTGTGCTCCGCCTGCTCGAGGACGTCCCCAGCCTGCAGCGGGGCCTCGTCATGGTGCAGACCGAGGTGGGGGAGCGGCTCACCGCCAAGCCGGGAAGTCGCGTCTACGGCGTACCCAGCGTGAAGCTGGCCTGGTACGCCTCGTCCCGGATGGCGGGCGCGGTCCCACGGAGCGTCTTCTGGCCGGTGCCGAACGTCGACTCGGCGCTGGTGGCCTTCGAGCGGCGTCCGACGCCCGACGCGGACCGGGCCCGCACCTTCGCGGCGATCGACGCCGCCTTCGCCCAACGCCGCAAGACGTTGCGGGCGGCGCTCGCCGGGTGGGCGGGGTCGGCGGCGGAGGCGGAAACACGTCTCCGCGCGGCCGGGATCGATCCCGGCGCGCGCGGAGAGGCGTTGGCGGTGACGGACTTCGCCCGCCTGGGTGGCTCGATGTAGCCGAGGATCCGCCTAGCCGATGGACCGGCGCTGCTCCGGCGAGACGGCGAACCGGATCCACACCGGCAGCCGGCCGAGGCTGACGGCCTGGCGTGCGCGCGGCACCATGTCCTGCTCCAACCGCGAGCGGATGTAGCCCAGGTCGCCGTCGTCGGCGACCTTCACGTCCACACGCAGCGTCGGGTCGTTGGACGACCCGAGAACGCGGGCCGAGGCGCGGTCCACGCCCCGGATCCGCTCGATCTCCTCCTCGACCGCATTGCCGAGGGCGCCGGTCGAGAGCTTGGTGTGGCCCGAACGGCGGTCGGCTTCGAGGTTCATCGCCGACACCCGCTGCGAGGAGGCCTGCTTGAGCAGCCAGTACAGCGCGAGCAGCGCGAGGACGCCCGCTCCGATGCCGATGGCGATCCACAGCCACGCGTTGCGGTGGGCGAAGTCCCGCGTCGCCTGACGCAGCACCGGCTGGTGGGCCTGCTTGCTTCCGAAGACCCGCACGCTCAGCAGCAGGATCACCACGCCCCCGCCGAGGGCGAGCAGGCCCAGCAGGGAGAGGAGGAACCGGTTGACGCTGTCGATACGGGCCTTCATGCGGAGCCTCCGTGGCCACTGGTGGACGAACTGCGGCCGGACGAACTCTCACCGGACGAACGCTGACCGGACGAGGCACCGACGGGTTCCTGCTGGTCATCCGACGAGGTGACCGACGAGGGGTCGCTGTCGTCGAGGCCGCGAGGAGCGGCGCCGGCGTCGGTCTGCGGTACCGAGGTGACCTTGACGACGAGACGACGGCGCTCGCTCAGCGACAGGGCGTCGAGCCGCTGCTGGACCTCGGAGGTGAGGCGGTCCTTCGCCTCGCTCTTGTCGAGGCCGGACGTCGCCCGCGCCGAGATGACGATCTTGCGGCGCTTGACCTTCGCGCGCGCTTCGTGGATGCCGTCGACGGCCGCCGCGTTGCTGCCCAGGGAACGCTGCAGGCTCCGGCGGGTGGTGGTCATGTCGACGTCCTCGGCGGACGTGGTGAGGCCGACCGTCGCCGGCTTGCCGCGGCGGAGCGCGAACAGCAGCAGGAGCAGGCCGACCACGATCAGGACGGCCGCGGCGACCCGGGGGCCCGCTTCCTTCCACTGGGTGGTGGCGAGGTCCCCGACGAGGCCCTTCCACTTGACGACGACCGGGTCCTTGTGGAAGGCCGCCGCGATGATCTCGATGACGGTCAGGACGCCGGCGACGGCGATGGCCACGGCGAGCAGGACGCTGAGCAGACGGTTGAAGGCTCGCATGATCACTGGACCCTTCGCGTCGGTTGCGTCTGAGAGGTCGTCGGCGAGTAGAAGTGCGGGATCTCGACGTCGACCTCGACGACGGTCAGGCCGCAGAGAGCGCCGACCTGCTTGATGACGTTGGCACGCACCGCGGCGGCCACGCTCCGCACCGGCGTGGGGTACTCGACCGCGACCGAGAGCGAGACCGACACGGTGGAGCCGTCGATCTTCGCGCTGGCCCGTGCCGGGGAATCGGCCGTCACCTTGCCCAGGGTCTGGCCCAGGATGCGACGTGGAACGCCGCTGACGTGGTCCACCTCGAGCGCGGCGGCGCCGGCGACCTTCTCGACCACCCGGGGAGCGATGTCGAGCGAACCGCGGTTCTCGATGTCCTGACCGGCGAGGGCGTCGACGGTGTAGCTCTCGTCCTCGCCGTAGGCCTGACCTTCGGTGCCGGGCTGGCCCTTGGTCAGGGAAGCGACCGAGCTCATCGCTCGCGGGAGGAACGGCTCGACAGGTACGGGCTCAGGTCGAGCTCACCGTCGAGCACCTTGCCGATGATGAAGCCGAAGACGGCGAGGACGATGCCGAGCAGGAAGAACCACCACCCGCCAGCGGCGACGGCGATGGTCAGCAGCAGACCGACGAACAATCCGAGGATGGAGAGCGACATGGTGTCGTGGTGCTCCTTACGAGAGGGGTCAATGAGGCGTAGGGGTGGAGGGCGGGTGGCTCACTGGACGCGCGGGGGGCGCGTCCAGCCGTCCCACCGGCGCCGGGCCCAGCGCGTCACATGGCCGAGGCCGCGCGGGGAGCGGTGCGTGGTCAGGTACTGCGAGGTCAGCTCCGCGGCGCGGCCGTCGACCGCCGCGAACGGACGGCGTCCGGCCCGGTAGAGCCGGACGCCGTCGTCGAAGACCGCGGGGTCCCCGCCGTTGTCGGGGTGGTGCTCGCGGACGAACCGCCGCCACTCCGCCCGACGCTCGGCCTGCTGCTGTGCGCGGCGGGCTTCGGCGTCGGCCTCGGAGGGGCGAAGGTCGTCCACCGTTCTCACGGAGCCGGTGCCGCCGGCAGTGCGGGCGCGGTCGCCTCGGTGGTGACGGTCGGCACCGCACCCGCCGGCGGAAGCACCGGCAGCGTGGGTTCCGGCTCCGGCGCGAACGGGTCCTGCACGTCGGCGACGACCACGTTCACCGTGCTCAGCCCCGGGACGACCGCGCCCACGGCCCGGCGGACCTCGGCGGCGACGTCGGAGAGTGGAGGACCGTAACGCGCGACGACGTGCACCTCGACCGAGCCGGGCTCGGTACGCACCCCGGCGACGCGACGTCCGGGGAGATAGGTCGCGACCTCACCGGCGAGACCGCTCGACAGGCCGGCCACCGATGGACAGGTCAGGACCGCCGCGGAGACCGCGTCGGCATCGGGTAGGTCCGGGAGCGGACTCATCCTGTGCCTTCCTCTCTGACCGGAGGCCAGGTCGTGATGACCGGCCGAGCCGGCGGTTCGTGGTGCACGTGCAGGAGCGTCGGAGTGCGGCTCACTGCACCCGCGACGGGGTCGGCTCCTCGTTGTCGTCGTCCCCGGGGATGAAGATGTCGTCGACGCTGATGTTCACCTCGGCGACCTCGAGCCCGGTCATGCGCTCGACCGCGGTGATCACGTTGCGGCGGATGGCCTGCGCCAGGTCGGCGATGGCGACGCCGTACTCGACGACGATGTCGAGGTCGATGGCGGCCTGCCGCTCGCCGACCTCGACGCTGACGCCCTGACTGATGTTGGGGCCGCCGGAGCCGGGGATGCGCTCGCGGAGGGCGCCGAAGGCGCGGGTGCCGCCGGTGCCGAGGTTGTGCACGCCGTTGACCTCGCGGGCGGCGATGCCGGCGATCTTGCGGACGACGCCGTCGGCGATCGAGGTCTTCCCCTGCGAGGTGACCAGCTCGGTCGTGGAGCCGGAGCCGGACTGGGAGCGGGCGCTGGAGCGGGCGACCTCGCCGGCGCTGGTGGTCGCGCCGCTGCTGGTCTCGGGGGTGGTGCTGCTCATGCGGGGGTTCCCTTCGGTCGTGGTCAAGGCGGTTTACGCAGTAGCTCCGGCGTGCCCCGCGCCGGGACCGTCACACGTGCCGACCTCTACCGTCGCGCAGCGTGAAGCGCCTCGCAACGCTCCGTGACGTCATGAGGAGGGGCTTGCGGCGAGGGCACCTAGATTGGGAGGCGTGGCCACCGACTCGAATCGATCCGTCGGTCCGGTCACCGTACGGGTACCCGGGAAGGTGAACCTGCACCTCGGGGTCGGTGCGCTCGGCGACGACGGCTACCACCCCGTCGTGACCGTTCTGCAGGCCGTGTCGGTCTTCGACGAGGTGACGGCGGAGCCGTCGGACGGCTTGAGCGTCGCCGTCCGGGGCGAAGGCGGATCGGGTGTCACGGTCGGGGAGGCCGGCGAGCTCGTGCCGCTGGGCGCCGACAACCTCGCCGCGCGGGCCGCGTCGCTGCTCGCCGAGCACTGCGGGCTCGCAGCCGACGTCGCGCTGAGCCTGGCCAAGGACATCCCGGTCGCCGCCGGCATGGCCGGGGGCAGCGCGGACGCCGCCGCCGCCCTCGTCGCGTGCGACGCGCTGTGGGACACGCGGCTCCCGCGGGCCGAGCTCGTCGCACTGGCGGCTCGGCTCGGCAGCGACGTGCCGTTCGCGTTGACCGGCGGCACGGCCCTCGGGGTGGGGCGCGGGGAGCAGCTCACGCCGGTGCTCGCGAAGGGGTCCTACGACTGGGTCTTCGTCCTCGCCGACGGCGGCCTCTCGACCCCGGCGGTCTACCGCGAGTACGACCGCGTGCTCGCCGAACTCCCGGACCGGGTGGAGCTGCTGCGACCGGCGGTCGCACGGCCCGACGACCTGCTGGCGGCGCTGCGTGCCGGAGACGTCGCAGCACTCGGCGCCGCGCTGGGCAACGACCTGCAGCTCCCGGCGCTGCGGCTGCGACCGGCGCTGCGGGAGACGCTGGAGGCGGGCCGGGCCGCCGGCGCCCTCGGGGCGCTGGTCAGCGGTTCGGGCCCGACGTGCGCCTTCCTGGCCTCCTCGCCGGCGCACGCCGCGTCACTGGCCGAGGAACTGACGTCGGCCGCGGTCGGGCGGGCCGTCCGCGTGGCCAGCGGTCCGGCGCCCGGCGCGACCATCGTCCGGGACTGAGCACGACGGCGGCCGGTCGAGGGCCGGAAACCGGAGGGAACCCGGTCAGACGAGCTTGGCCTGCAGCCGGTCGGGGTCGGGCCACTTGACGTCCCAGGCGAGCCCGAGCTTCTCCAGGCCGCGGATCAGCTCCGCGCTGGTGTCGAACTGCCCGCGCAGCACGCCGTGACGGGCCGAGGTCGGTTCGGCGTGGTGCAGGTTGTGCCAGGACTCGCCCATCGAGATGAACGCGAGCGGCCACACGTTCGCCGAGCGGTCCCGCGTCTTGAAGGGGCGCTTGCCGATGGTGTGGCAGATGCTGTTGATCGACCAGGTGACGTGGTGCAGCGTCGCGATGCGGACCAGACCGGCCCAGAAGAACGCCTGCGCCGCGGCCTGCCAGCTGCCGCCCCACAGGCCGCCGACGACCGCCGGCGCGAGCAGGCTGACCAGCGTCCAGACCGGGAACAGCTTCGAGACGCGGTACACGGCGCGGTCGGCGAGCAGGTCCGGCGCGAAGCGGGACTGGTCGGTCTGCTCGACGTCGAACAGCCATCCGACGTGGGCGTGGAACAGGCCCTTGACCAACGAGCGGAAGTTCTCGCCGTAGCGCCACGGCGAGTGCGGGTCGCCGGCCTTGTCGGAGAAGGCGTGGTGCCGGCGGTGGTCGGCGACCCATCGGATGACCGGGCCCTCGATGGCCATGCTGCCGGCGATGGCCAGCGCGACGCGCACCGGCTTGCTCGTGCGGAACGAGCCGTGGGTGAAGTAGCGGTGGAACCCGACGGTGATGCCGTGGCCGGTGATGGCGTACATGACCGCGCTGAGGACGACGTCGTGCCAGGAGATCCAGCGGCCCCACAGCAGGGGGACCGCGGCGACCACCGCGACGAGCGGGACCACGATGAAGGCGCCGAGGGCGACCTGCTCGCCGTGCGCCTTCAGGCGGCTCCGGGGCACCTGCGTCAACGCGCGAGGGGTCCCGGGGACCGGCGCCGAGGCCGGAGCCGTGCCGGTACGGGCGGGGAGCGGATTGCCGTCCAGAACTGCCATCTACACGCTTCCGTCGGAGGGCCGGGCGCCGGGCGGAGCCGGGGGACCTACGGTAACGGCGCCGTCAGGGCCAGCCCAGCAGCTGCTGACCCAGGGTCGCGACCTGCAGGGTGAAGCGGTCCGCCGGGTCGGCGGGATCGTGGCCGGTGAGCGTCGCGATCCGCTCGAGCCGGTAGGTCAGGGCCCGGACCGAGAGGTGCAGTGAGCGGGCGGCGGCCGTGGAGACGCCGCCGGCCGCGAAGTAGGCGCGCAGCGTTTCGAGCAGCGGCTCGGCGCCGCCACGGGCCTGGTGCAGGCCGACGAGCGTGGCCGAGATCAGCTCGCGCATCGCTTCGGCATCACGGGCCAGCACCTGGTAGACGAGCAGGGCCTGCGCCTGCACGACGGGCTCCGGCCAGCCGAGCGCCTCCGCGAGCTCCACGGCCCGCGACGCCTCCTGGAACCCCGCACGGACGCCGGCGGCGCCGGTGCGGAGCCGGCTCACCCCGAGCCGCCAGCGCAGTCCGTCCTCGCGTCGTAGTGCCTCGGCGGCCCGGTCGAGCAGGCGCTGCAACGATGCCGAGGCCACCGATGCAGCTCGCGCAGCCGGTTCGGCGTCGACGTCGGTCGGCGCGGGTCGCGGCACGATCGCGACGAGCAAACCGAGCCGGGTGGCGACGAGCAGTCCTGAGCCGCGGAGCCCGGTCGCGCTCCCGGCGTGGTGGCCGCCCGCCCGGTCGAGGTGGTCACGCAGCGCCGCCTCGAGCCGGCGTTCGGTCGTGCGGCCCTCGGCGAAGGGCCGGTTGGCGTTGACGACGAGCAGGACGTACGGCGCCTCCAGTCGGAGCCCGAAGGCGCCCGCGCGGGGCAGCAGGCTCCCGACGTCCGAGGTGCCCGACAGCAGGTCGTCGACGAGGGTCCGACGCTGCTCCGCCTCGGCACGGGCCGCGGCCTGCTGGGCGGAGGAGTAGCCGTCGCACAGCGCGGCCACCGCGTCGTCGGCCGCTCGCAGGACGGTCAGACCGGCGCGACGGACCCCGGCAACGGTGGCCGGGGTGTCGCCCGTGGCGCCGACGGCGGGGAGATCGGGCCAGGCGCGCCACATCGCCGACAGGTACAGGTCGACGAGCGCCGGCAGCGCCGCGCCCTGCTCGGCGGCGACCCGGCCGAGGCGGCGGTACTCGTCGAGCTCAGGTCCCCGGAGCCGGCGGCCGCTGGACGCGGACTCGACGAGGGCGTCGAGGAACGAGCCGAGCAGCGTGACCGGCAGCCGGGCCTCGCGGGCGGCCCGGACGGCGGGGCGCGGCAAGCGGGTCAGCTGCCAGCCGGGGGCGGTGGCCTCGAAGTCGTCGCCGGCCAGCTCGTCGGCCAGCTCGTCGGTGACGGACACGTCCCCTACGTCCTCGGTCATGGTCGGAGCCTATCGCGGCCTCATTGCCGTACCTCGGCAAGGAAAGGCGTGGATGGCGTCGAGTTCTGACCGTGGGGTTCCGGGTCCCCGCAGGGCAGGCTGATACCAGACGCACCGGGCGGCAATGATCCGGCCGGGTGTTCCGACTCCCGGCTCGACCCGGCCCCTCGACTTTCGACCGAAAGGACAGCCACGTGGACGTTCCCGTGTGGGCGTGGGCGGCCTTCGCCGCCTTCGTCACGGCAGCCCTGCTCTTCGACCTGTTCAAGCACCGCGACGCCCACGTCATCGAGTTCCGGGAGGCGCTGCGCTGGTCGGCGTTCTGGCTCGCGCTGGGCTTCGGTTTCGCCGGTCTGATCTTCCTCAGCTACGGCGGACAGGCCGGCGCCGAGTTCGCCTCGGCCTACCTTCTCGAGAAGAGCCTCGCCGTCGACAACCTCTTCGTCTTCGCGCTGATCTTCGCCTACTTCAAGGTCCCCGCCGCCTACCAGCACCGGGTGCTGTTCTTCGGGGTCATCGGCGCCCTCGCCGCGCGCGCCGCGTTCCTCGCCGCCGGCGTCGCGTTGGTCAGCACCTTCACGTTCGTGCTGTTCGTCTTCGGTGCGTTCCTGCTCTACACGGCGATCACGATGTGGCGTGACGACGGCGAGCCCGCCGTCGACCCCGGTAGGAGCCTGCCGGTCCGGCTGCTGCGCACGGTGGTGCCGATCGACACCGAGTACGACGGCCAGAAGCTGCTGTCCCGGCGGAACGGCGTGCTGATGGCGACCCCGCTGCTCGCCGTCCTGGTCTCCATCGAGACCGCCGACATCGTGTTCGCCGTCGACAGCGTCCCCGCCGTGCTCGCGGTCAGCGACGACCTGTTCATCGTTTACACCTCGAACGCGATGGCCATCCTGGGCCTCCGGGCGTTGTACTTCTGCCTCTCCGGCCTGCTGAGCCGCTTCCACTACCTGGGCAGCGGGCTGGCGCTGCTGCTCGGCTTCATCGGCGTGAAGATGCTGATGCAGGGTGCCCACGCCTACGTCGACGGCTTCCCGACCATCCCGACCCCGGCGTCGCTGATGGTCATCCTGCTGGTGCTCGGCGGTGCGGTCCTCGCGTCGCTGAGGTGGCCGAAGCCGGAGGTCGATGCCGAGGCACCGGACGTGTCCGAGCACGACGCCGCGAGCTCCGCCCCTGCGTCACGCTGACGGACGGGCGAAGGGCGGGAGGGCTTCCCTCCCGCCCTTCCGCTGTTCGAGCGTGAAGTGTCGCGTCGGTCAGGCCGTGGCCACCGGCCGCGCCGAGACCGGCGCGGACCGGGGTGCGACGACGCCCGCGCCGCCTGCGGAGACGATCGGTCGGAGGTCAGCTACCGGCGGTGCGGCCGCTGCGCGGACCCCCACCAGGAGCCACCGCACGGTGGCGAGCAACGCCGCCACCTCGACCAGGACGAGCAGGCTGATCACGGAACCGAACGACATCAAACCGACCTCTCCGGGAGCCCCCCAGCTCCACGTCCTCACCCTCCCAGACCGGCCGCGCCCGCGCAGCCGATCGGAACTATTGTTTCCATGTCCGACACATGTGTCGCACCGACGGCGATGTGCCATGCTGCGTCCGCCGCGTCGGTGGAGCCGACCGCCCCGTGGCCGCCACGACGGGGGAACTGCGTGCGCCTTCTTCCCGGCCGCCGCTTGATGCGGCGCCTCGCGGCGCTACGCGGTGGCGCTGGGGGGCAGGAGCGGCTCGCCGGGCAACTGCCCGCGGTCCTGCGCGCGGCCACCCGGCACGCGATCATGGCGACCGACCTGTCGGGTCGGGTGACGTTGTTCAGCGAGGGCGCCGAGCGGATGTTCGGCTGGTCCTCGGCCGAGCTGGTGGGCCGGCCGAGTCCCGTCGCCTTCCACGACGCCGATCAGCTGCGTGCGCGCTCCGCCGCGCTCGGCCCTCCACCCCTGCTCGATGCGGCCTTCCCCGCCCGCGAGGGCAGCGGCCGCGAGGCCGGCGGCCCACCCGACGACATCTGGAACTACGCACGCCGCGACGGGACCCGCTTCCGCGGGCGGCTCGCGGTGTCCGAGTTGCTCGACGACGGGAGGCGGACCGGCTGGATCGGCATCGTCCGCGACGTCACGGGCGAGGAGGCGACGCGGCTGCGGCTCCAGATCACCGAGAGCCGGTGGCGCAGCCTGCTCGAGCGGCTGCCCGACCTCGCCGTCCTGGTCGTCGGCTCCGACCTGCGCTACCGGCTGGCGGTCGGCGCCGGGCTCGACCGGCAGGGCATGGCCGGCATCGAGGGGAGCACGGTCGCCGAGACGAGCAGTCCGGCCAATGCAGAGGCTCTGGAGGCGGCCTACCGTCGCGCCCTGGCGGGGGAGCCGAGCGAGCTCGAGCTCGTCTCCAGCCGCAGTCAGCTCCAGACGGCGATCAGCGTCGTGCCGTTCGAGCCGGTGCCGGGCGAACCGGAGGTTCTCGTCGTCGCGCGCGACGTCTCCGAGATCCGTGCCCGGGAGGCGGCCCTGCGCAGCGCGCGCGACCGCTCCGAGCAGCTGTTCGTCGAGACCCCGCACGGCACGTTGCTCACCGACGCGGGCGGTTGTGTCAGCGCGCTCAACCCGGCCATGGAACGGATGCTCGCCGAGGTCTACGACGACCCGACGGTCGAGGTCATCGGCGCGCCGGTGGCGTCGGTCCTGCCCGCGGTGGCCCGGGACGCCGACGGACGCCTCGGCGAGCTCTGCGACTGGGAGGCACTGGTCGAGGGCCGGGTCGGTCGGCTGGCGGGCGAGGTCGAGCTCGCCGGCGTCGTCGGCGAGCTCGTCGCGGTGCCGCTGCGCGCCCCGGGCGGGAGCGCCGACGGGCCCGGGTGGGCGAGGGGCCGCCTGCGCGGTGAGGACTTCGTGATGGTCACCGTCACCGACATCAGCGAGCGGAGGCTGTTCGAGCAGCATCTGACCTACCTCGCCGACCACGATCCGCTGACCGGGCTGTTCAACCGGCGCCGGTTCGACGAGGAGCTCCGGGCCCACCTGGACCGGTGCCGCCGCTACGGCCCCGCGGGGGCGCTGCTGCTGCTCGACCTGGACCACTTCAAGGCGGTGAACGACCGGCTCGGCCATGCGGTCGGTGACCTGGTGCTGGCCGGCATCGCCGCGGAGCTGCGCGCCAGGGTGCGCACGTCGGACGTGGTCGCTCGCCTGGGTGGAGACGAGTTCGCGGTCCTGCTGCCGGTCGCGGCCGATCCGGTAGGGGTGGCGGAGGACCTCGTCGGCGCGGTCGAGCGGGCAGCCACCAGCGCGGCCGAGGCACTACCTGCGTCCGCGCAGGGCGACGCCGACGTCGTGCGGGCGGTCGGCGGGAGTATCGGCGTCGCGTCGGTGACCGAGGCGCTGCTCGACGTGAGCCTGCTGCTGCGCGCCGCGGACGAGCAGATGTACCGGGACAAGCGACGCAAGCGGGGTGCCACCGAGCCCTGAGAGATCATCGGTGAGGGGCTGTGGACGAAGCCGCCGAACTGTCGGAGGGTCGCGGGACGATCTCGGCATGGACGACGAGGCGCAGCTGGAGGCGGCCCGGCAGTGCCGGGCCGAGGGCATGACCCGTGCGGAGATCGCCCGCAGCCTGGGTGTCTCGACGTGGCGGGTGACGGAGCTGCTCTCGCGGCTGCCACCGCTCCGTCCCGATCTGCGGGCGCGGGCGAAGGATGCGATGAAGGAGAAGGCCCGGGCGCTGCGGACAGCGGGACGCACCATGCCCGAGATCGTCGACGAGCTCGGCGTGAGCAAGGCGAGCGTCAGCTTGTGGACGCGTGACCTCCCGACGCCGGAGCGCAAGACGTACGAGCACGAGCGCATCGCGGCAGCGCGTCGGGCGAGGTGGGACGCCTACCTGGCTGCCCGTGAACGCGAGCGGAAGGTCGTGGAGGCGGCGGCGATGCTCGAGGTCGGGTCGTTGTCGGAACGCGAGTTGCTGCTTGTGGGAACGGCGCTCTACTGGGCCGAGGGAGCCAAGAGCAAGCCGTACGCGAAGCGGGAGTTCCTTCAGTTCATCAACAGCGACCCGGACGTCATCCGGGTGTATATGCGCTGGTTGCGGCACCTCGGTTGGACGAACGACGATTGCTCGTTCTCGGTCTCGATCCACGAGACCTCCGATGCCGCGGCCGCGGAGCAGTACTGGCGTGACCTCGTTGGGCCGGGCGGCCGTTGGCGCAAGGCCAACATCAAGCGGCACCGGCCCGAGACGCTCCGGAAGAACGTCGGGGATCGATATCACGGTTGTCTCGTGGTCTATGCCAGCCGGAGCCGCACTGCCTACCACCGCATGGAGGGGGTGTGGCGTGGCATCGTGGAGGCGCTGTCCGGCGTGGTGTAACGGCAACACGGGGCCCTTTGGTGGCTTCAGATCTGGGTTCGAGTCCTGGCGCCGGAACCAAGCTCGAGTTCGAATCCGTCGTTCGTCTGCGGGGCGTCCCGACCCCGCCGGTACAGTCGTCAGCGGCCACGGGTGTCCACGCCCCGAGGTGTTCCGCCGCCGACCGAACGACCGTCGTCCCGCCGTGCAGGGACCGAGGAGCCTCACCGATGACCGACCACCGGCCCGCCCTCGCGGTGGTGCTGGCAGCAGGTCAGGGCACGCGGATGAAGTCCGCGAAGGCGAAGGTCCTGCACGAGATCGCCGGCCGCAGCCTGCTCGGCCACGTGCTCGCGTCCGTCACGCCGCTCGCCGCCGAGCGCACCGTCGTCGTCGTCGGCCACGACCGGGAGACGGTCACCGCCACCCTTCCCGCCGGCGTCACCCCCGCGGTGCAGGCGGAGCAGAAGGGCACCGGTCACGCCGTCCGGCTCGCGCTCGAGTCGCTCGACGCGGACGGTCACGAGCTCGCCGCATCGGCCACCGTCGTCGTGCTGCCCGGTGACGCCCCGCTGCTGCGCGCGGAGACCCTTCGCCGCCTCGTCACCAAGCACCAGGAGCAGAAGGCCGCGGCCACGTTGCTCACCGCGGTGATGGACGACCCGACCGGCTACGGCCGCGTCGTCCGCACCGGTGCCGGCTCGGCCGCCACCACGCCGGACGCGCTCGGCGGTGCCGTGCGTGCGGTCGTCGAGCAGCGCGACGCCGACGAGGCGACGCGGCAGATCCGCGAGGTGGCCGTCAGCGTCTACGCCTTCGCCGCCGGCCCCCTGCGGGACGCGCTCACCCGGCTCACCACGGACAACGCCCAGGGCGAGGAGTACCTCACCGACGTGATCGGCCTGCTGGTCGGCGACGGCTCGCTGGTGCAGGCGGTCGCGACGGACCTGCCCGCCGAGACCGCGGGGGTCAACGACCGCGTCCAGCTGGCCGCAGCCGGCAAGGTGCTGAACGCGCGGATCGTCGAGCGGGCGATGCGGAACGGTGCCACCGTCGTCGACCCGGACACGACCTGGCTCGGCGCGTCCGTCGAGCTTGCCGCCGACGTCACCCTCCTGCCCAACACCGCCCTCGCCGGCGCCACCCGCATCGCAGCCGGCGCTGTCATCGGCCCGGACTGCTCCCTGACCGACACCGATGTGGGCGAGGGCGCGGTCGTGCGACGGACCACCGCCGACTCCGCCGTCATCGGGCCCGGTGCGAACGTCGGTCCGTACACCTACCTCCGCCCCGGCACCCGCCTCGGGGCGCGCAGCAAGGCGGGCGCCTTCGTCGAGATGAAGGCGGCCAACGTCGGCGACGGCGCGAAGGTGCCGCACCTGTCCTACGTCGGTGACGCCGAGATCGGCGAGGGCAGCAACATCGGGTGCGCCACGGTCTTCGTCAACTACGACGGGCAGACCAAGCACCGCACGGTCGTCGGCAAGCACACCCGCATCGGCAGCGACACCATGCTCGTCGCCCCGGTCACCGTCGGCGACGGCGCCTACACCGCTGCCGGCAGCGTCATCACCGACGACGTCCCGCCGGGCGCGATCGGCGTCGGCCGGGCCCGGCAGCGCAACGTCGACGGCTGGGTCGGCAGGCGACGCGCCGGCAGCGCCTCCGCCGACGCCGCACACGCCGCCAACCCCACCGACGCAGATCCAGCTGCAGCAACCCCGACACCGCAGGCCCCTCGAATGACCGGAGAATCCCAGTGACCGGAATGCGCGGCGAGAGCCAACGCAACCTCATGCTCTTCACGGGAAGGGCCCACCCGACGCTGGCGACCGACATCGCGGCGGCGATCGGTGTCGAGCCGGTGCCGACGCAGGCCTACGAGTTCGCGAGCGGCGAGATCTTCGTCCGCTTCGAGGAGTCGGTGCGCGGCTGCGACGCCTTCGTCGTGCAGAGCCACGCGGCCCCCATCAACACCTGGCTCATGGAGCAGCTGCTGATGGTCGACGCCCTCAAGCGCGCCTCGGCCAAGCGCATCACCGTGGTCGCGCCGTTCTACCCCTACGCGCGGCAGGACAAGAAGCACCGCGGTCGCGAGCCGATCAGCGCCCGCCTCATCGCCGATCTCTTCAAGACCGCCGGCGCCGACCGGCTGATGACCGTCGACCTGCACACCGCCCAGATCCAGGGCTTCTTCGACGGCCCCGTGGACCACCTGTTCGCTCTGCCGATCCTGGCCGACTACCTCGAGGACCGCATCGAGGGCGAGATCACCGTCGTCGCCCCCGACGCCGGCCGGGTGCGGGTCGCCGAGCGCTGGACCGACCGCCTCGGCTGCCCGCTGGCGATCATCCACAAGCGGCGCGACCCCAACGTGCCGAACCAGATCATGAGTTCCGACGTCGTCGGTGACGTGCGTGGCCGCACCTGCATCATCGTCGACGACATGATCGACACCGCCGGGACCATCACGAAGGCCGCCGACGCCCTCATGGAGCACGGTGCGGCGAAGGTCATCGCGGCCGCCACCCACCCGGTCCTGTCCGGCCCCGCCGGCGACCGGCTGAAGAACTCGCAGATCTCCGAGGTCGTCGTCACCGACACCCTGCCGGTGCCGCCGGAGGCCCAGATCGACAAGCTGACGACGTTGTCCATCGCGCCGTTGCTGGCCCGTGCCATCCGTGAGGTGTTCAGCGACGGATCCGTCACCAGCTTGTTCGGGGGCGACGCGTAAAGTACGACCTCGGCCTGCCCTCCGACCGCCCCGCGGACGCGGCGGACGGGCCGCGCCCCACGTAGACAGTCCAGCAGTTCGACAGCGGTAGCGCTCCTACGCGCAGACCGCGACGCCGTGAAGGAGCAGTACCGCCGTGTCCGAGGTCCGCATTCCCGCCGAGCCGCGCACCGAGTTCGGCAAGGGCGGCGCCCGCCGCACCCGTCGGGCCGGCCTGGTCCCCGCCGTCCTCTACGGCCACGGCCAGCAGCCGCGCCACCTGTCGCTGCCGATCCGCGACATCACCAACGCGCTGCGCTACGACGCCAACGCCCTGCTCGAACTGCAGCTCGACGGTGCCGCCGAGCTCGCGCTCGCCAAGGACGTCCAGCGTGACCCGCTGAAGCAGAGCATCGACCACATCGACCTCATCTCCGTCCGCCGGGGCGAGAAGGTCCACGTCGACGTCACCGTCAACCTCGTCGGTCAGTCCCCGCCCGAGGTGCTGCTGCAGCTCGAGTCGCAGACCGTGCTCGTCGAGGCCGACGCCACCAACATCCCGAGCGCGCTCGACGTCGACATCTCCGAGCTGGCCGTCGGTCAGACGATCACCGCGTCGGACCTCGAGCTCCCCGACGGCGTCTCGCTGGCCGTCGAGCCCGACATCGCCGTCATCGTCGGGCTCGCAGCCCCCACCGCCGACCAGATGGAGGCGGAGATCGCCGAGGTCGAGGCCGAGCTCGGTGCCGGCCAGCAGGTCGAGGACGCCTCCGAGGCCGAGGGCCCCAGTGGCGAAGGCGACGTCGTGCCGGGTACCGAGGAGAACTCGGGCGGTCCGTCCGAGGACGCCGACAAGGGCGCCGACGCCTGAGCCGGAGGCGGCGCGCGACGCCGCCCGGCCTGAGGTGCTCGCGCCGGCCCGATCGATCTGAGGACGACCCGTGCCTGCCGACGACCTGTTCGTGGTCCTCGGCCTCGGTAACCCGGGGCCGGGCTACGCCGCGAACCGGCACAACCTCGGCGCCATGGTCGTCGACCTGCTCGCCGAACGCCTCGGCAGCCGGTTCTCGAAGGGTGCGCGAGGGCGCGCCGACGTCGCCGAAGGGCGCCTCGGCCCTCCTGGCCGCGGGCCCCGGGTGGTGCTCGCGAAGGCCCGGTCGTACATGAACGAGTCCGGCGGTCCCGCCGCGGCCGTCCTCGGCTTCTACAAGGTGCCGCCGGAGCAGCTCGTCGTCGTCCACGACGAGCTCGACCTGCCGTTCGGCACGATCAAGCTCAAGCGCGGTGGAGGCCACGGTGGCCACAACGGGCTGCGCTCCCTCGACCGCTCGCTCGGCTCGAAGGAGTACCTCCGGGTGCGGGTCGGTATCGGTCGCCCGCCGGGGCGGCAGGATCCCGCCGACTACGTGCTGAAGGATTTCGGCAGCGCGGAGCGCAAGGAACTGCCGCTCGAGATCGAGCGTGCCGCGGACGCCGTCGAGGCCGTCGTGGTGGACGGGCTCGAGCCGGCGCAGAACACCTTCCACTGACCGACCGCAGGTCGCGGCCCGCCGAGGGTCAGAACCGGGTCGGTCCTCGCAGCGCCGCCGGCGCGAGGACGAAGCTCAGCACGTCGACGACCGACGCCACCTGCCGGAACATCGTCTCGTAGGCGCTCATGCGCTGCCCGTGCGGGTCGGCGATGTCGACCTCGTCGTCGCGCAGGGCACGCGTACTGCGGGCCCGCTGCAGCAGCGCCACCGCCGCCTTGCCACGCTCGACGAGGTCGCGTTGCGGCAGGGCGGCCGTCTCGGTCGACGCGAGCAGCGTCGCCGCTTCGCGCATCGTGAACGTGCGGCTGTAGGCCTCCGGGAAGTCGGCGCCGATGCTCAGCCGGTGCTGCTTCGTGCCGGTGAGGATGAGGTCGGCACCGGCCAGCACCGCGGCGTCCACACGCCGCGACCGGAAGCGTCCGCCCTCGTCGATGCCGACGCCGGTGAGGAGCTGCGAGACCTTGGGGTCGAGCTCCCACCCGCCCGGGGTGCCGACGCCGGCACTGCTCAGGGCGAACGCGTCGGCGGCCTCACCCAGCATCGAGCGCAGGCGCGCGCGCAGCAGGTACTCAGCCGAGGGTGACCGGCAGATGTTGCCGGTGCACACGAAGAGCAACCGGAGGGCGGTCATGTCCCCACCCACGGTAACGGCCGAGGTCGTCGCGGGGTCGTCGTCGAGGAGGGTCACGATGTCTCCAACGGCCCGGCGCGGCCCGGTGTGACCGCCCGGACGGGTGTTCTGCGTCGCGACCGGCGGAGCCGGCAGATCAGTACGCACCGGCAGATCAGTACGCACCGCGAGCCGTGCGCACCGCGTCGAGCGTGCGCCACAGGATCGTGAGGTCGAGCAGCGGCGACCAGTTCTCGACGTAGTAGAGGTCGAGACGCACCGTCTCCTCCCACGTGAGGTCGGAACGCCCGCTGACCTGCCAGAGCCCCGTCATCCCGGGCCGGACGAGCAGCCGGCGGCGGACGTCGACCGCGTAGCTGTCGACCTCCCGCTGCAGCGGGGGCCGGGGCCCGACCAGGCTCATCTCGCCGCGCAGCACGTTGATGAGCTGCGGGAGTTCGTCCAGGCTGTACCGGCGCAGCGTCGCGCCGATGCGGGTGATCCGGGGGTCCTGCCGGATCTTGAACAGCGTCCCGTCGGATTCGTTGCGGTCGACGAGGTCGACGACCTGCCGCTCGGCGTCCTCGCCCATCGTGCGGAACTTGAAGCAGGTGAAGACCGCGCCGCCGAGCCCGACGCGCGGCTGCCGGAACAGCGCGGGGCCCGGGCTGTCGCGTCGGATGAGCAGGGTCAGGACGACGAGTACCGGGCTCAGCAGCAGCAGCGCGACGGCGGCCGCGAGCCGGTCCAGGGCGTGCTTCGCGAGCCGGCGCATACCGGTGAAGGCGGGCTGTTCGAGGTGCAGCAGGGCGAAGGCGTTCATGGGGCGGACCGAGATCCGCGGGCCGGCGACGTCGGTGACCGCCGGGGCGACGAGCAGCTCGACTCCGCTGCCCTCGAGCTCCCACGCCAGGCGCCGCACCTGCTGACGGGGCAGCGCGTGGGGGAGCACGGCGACGCAGTCGGCCGAGACGGCCCGTGCGGCGGTGCCGGCGAGCGCGGGCGGCCCGATGACCGGTACCTCGCGTCCGTCGTCCGCGCCGGTGCCGACGGCGAGCCGGTTGATCTCCTCGGGCGTGCAGGCGGCGACCACTGCCAGCCCGCTCTCGGGGCGGCGTGCGGTCTCCTCGACGAAGGCCTTCACTTCAGCGGCGGGGCCGATCGCGACGACCCGGTGCAGCCATTGGCCGCGACGCCGGAGCTGGTGCAGGGCGCGACGGACCACGACGCGGCCGAGGGCAGGCAGGACGACCAGGAGGCCGAGGCTCACCAGGGTCGCCAGCCGGGGGAGGTCCCAGCGGGCCGCGAAGGCGACGGCGAGCACGACGGCGGCGGTGCGGACGCCGGTCTCGCAGACCGAGCGGAGCTGACCGTCGATGCGGGACTGCAGCCGCGGCTCGTAATTGCGGCGCGCGACCGAGAGCAGCAGCCACAGCGCGGGGATGCCGACCACGGGAGCCCAGTCCATCGACCGGGCGAGAAGGGTGGCCGCGAGCGGCACGCAGGCCAGTACCGCGGTGACGAGGTCGGCGACGACCAGAGCAGCGGCATGGCGCCGCTCCCACCGGGCGCGGCCGATCGGCCCGGTGAGCCGCTTCTCGACCGATTCGAGCAGGGCGTCCTCGGTCGGCGCCGCCGTGGCGCGCGCATCGTCGACGAGGTCGAGCACCCGCTCGTCCGGGTTGCCTGCCCCGCCATGGCGTGGGGGAGGCTGGACGACGGCAGGCGGCTGCGTCGTGTCCTCGTCGGTCACCGACACCGCGCACACCCCCCGGTCCTTTGCGCCACCCGGGAGGATTCGGCGGGCGCCGCGTGGATCCTTCCTGAGAACCCGACCGGATTGCCGGTTCCCCGCTGCCGGTCGCCGGATCGTCGTCGGATAGGTTCCCGCCATGGCGGTGACCGTGATGACGTCCGCAGCGGAGTCCGGCCGACGGTCCGGCGAGGACCGGTACGCCGAGGGCGACGCCATCCTCGCCTTCGACGGTCACCTGGCCGTGCAGCGATCGGCTGGTGCAGGCGGTGCCGGCGGTGCCGCCGATACAGCGGACGCCGTCACGCTGGCGCTCTACGCCCCGGGCACCTGGACGACGGCGTACGTCGACGACGCCCGATCCACCGCCGCACCGACCGGGCTCGGGCTGCGCCCCTGACCTGCGTATCCGCAGGTGACGGATGTGAGGCGGCAAATCTGACGTCGCGCCGCTGATCGACTGTCAAGCCCGCGTCGCAGCGGTCGATACCTCTCCTTGATTCCAACCAAGGGGGGCCTGTGGCCGAGTTGCCGGACGAACAGCCGGTGTCGGGACCGGGGCCGTTGGCCGCGATCCGCCGTTACTGGCGACAGGTCTTCGGCGCGGTCGCGCTGCTGGCCGTCCTCACGTTGGTCTACGGCGTGCTCAGTCCGCCCGCCCAGAGCGCCACCGCCCGCATCGGCCTGACGAACCCCAAGGGTTTCGACCTGCTGGCGCAGTCCGGCACGTCCGGGGCCGACCTCGGCCGGTACGCCAGCAAGCAGGCCATCCTCGCCCAGAGCCTCGCGGTCCGGCGGCGAGCGAGCGCGATGCTCGGCGGCCGACTGTCCGCGACCGCGCTCGGCAGTGCCGTCCAGGTGACGCCGTCGGCGAACGCCGACGTCCTCATCGTCACCGGTTCCGCGAGCTCGGGCCGGCTCGCGGCCGACGCCGCCAACGCGGTCATGAACGCCTACATCGCCGAGAACCAGGTCCAGATCGACGCCCTGCTCCGGCAGGGTCTCGGCGCGATCAACGCGCGACGCACCGCCCTCGCGCAGCGCATCGACCTGCAGCACACCGCGGCCGAGAAGGTCACCGCGCAGAGCGCCGGCGACGAGCTCAAGGACCTCGACAAGAACGAGGGCAGTCTCAACATCCAGGCCGGCTCGTTCGGCGACGGCGTGAGCTTCACCGACCCGGCCTCGGCCGGGAGCGGGTTCGCCGCCACGGCCATCGCCCTGACGCAGAACGTGCTCATCGCCGCGCTGCTCGGGCTGTTCGTCGCCGGCGCGGTCGCCTGGTGGATCTCGGGCCGTCGCCCCCGCATCGAGGACGCCCGACAGGCCGCGGAGCTCCTCGGTGCCCCCGTCCTCGCCGAGCTCATCGGCAGTGGCCGGCTCGAGGCCGACGGTGCCCACCCACCGGCGATCCCCGCGACGCTGCACCTCGCCGCGGCCGCGCTGGAGAACCACAAGCAGGGTGTCCTGCTCGTGGCCAGCCCCCGCCGTTCCGACGGCCGCAGCACCGCAGCCCTCGGGCTCGCCGTGGCCACCGCGCAGGCGGGCTGGAAGGTCGCGCTCGTCGACGCCGACTTCCGCACCCGTCGCATCTCCACGCAGATCCCCGAACTCGCCGGGGCGCGGGGGCTCGGCGACGTGCTCGCCGGTCGCGCCACGCTCGCCGACGTCGCCGTGCGGCTCTGGGAAGCCGACGACGCGCTGCCGGTCCCGATCACCGCCATCGGCGCGGGCAGCGTCGACCAGGTCGCCGGCCTCCTTCATTCCGAGACCGCGGCCCGGACGTTCGCCCAACTCGGGGCGCACCACGACCTCGTGCTCGTCGACGCCGACCCGGCCGAGGTCGGCCCGAACGCCTACCTGCTCGCGCAGCGTGCGGACGCCCTGGTGATCGTGGTCCGCTCCGGCGCCCGCGTCGCCGACCTCGAGACGATGCGCAACCGGCTGTTGCAGCAGCAGACGCCGATCACCGGCATCGTCTACATCTCCCACCGCACTCCGGGCCTGCGCTCGACCGGGGCCCGGACCCCGGCGCAGCGGAGCCGCACCCAGCCGGTGCGGTTCCGGGCGACCAGCTGACCCGCGGTACCGGCGAGGTGGACAGCGCTCCGGCGCGGCGTCGCTCCCCTGAGCGCACGCAACGCCTGCGCACCCGATCCCTGCGCAGCCAATCCCTGCGCAAGGTGTCGGTGGGCGCCGGCGCGATGGCTCCGCAGGCGCTCAACGCGCTGAGCAGCCTCGCGCTGCAGGTCCTCGCCGCCCGGCAGCTCGGCGTCACCGGTTTCGCGTCGTTCGTGCTGCTGTTCGGCGTGATCGTCCTGCTGACGTCCCTGCAGGGCCCCTTCATCGGCGACAGCCTCGTGCTGTTCGACCGCGCCGACCCGACCGTCCGCGGTTCGCTGGTACTGCTGCACCTGGGCCTGGTCGGCCTGCTCGGCAGCGTCGCCTTCGTCGTCCCGCTGGCCCTGGGTCTGCTCGGCGTCGGGGGAGCGCTGCTGTTCGCGGTGCTGACCGCGACCTGGCTCACCGAGGAAGCCTTCCGGCGGCTCTTCGTGGCACGGGTGACCTACTGGGCGCTCACCGCCAACGACCTCAGTTACGTCGGCGTCACGCTCGTCGGCGTTGCGACGGCCCTCGCGCTCGGGCGGCCGTTCTCGCTGGCCACCATCTTCGAAGCCATGCTCATCGGTTCGGCGAGCTCGGTGGTCATCGCGGTCGCGCAGCTCCCGCGGAGCGAGACCCGACCCGTCCGCCTCTCGGTCGGAGCCGTCCGCGAGATCGTCTCCTTCGCGATCTGGCGCGCGATGCAGGCCGGCCTGCGCCCGCTCGCGATGCTCGCGATGCGGCTGGTCGTGCTCGGCTTCGCCGGCGCCGCAGCGGTCAGCCTCGTCGAGGCCGGACGGTTGCTCATCGCCCCGGCGCAGGCCGTCGTGCAGGCCGCCAGCGGCCTCGTGTTCACCCAGCTCGCCGCCCAGCACCGCGGCGCCCGCCCGACGATCAGCGCTGAGCAGACGCAACGGGCGCTCGTCGGACTCACCGTGCTGAGCGGGCTGGTGGCGGTCGTCTTCGCCCCCACGCTCGGCCGCGTGCTGTCGTCGAACGCGATCCCGATCGGCCGGACCGTCGTCACCGCGTGGGTCGTCTACACCGTGGTGCTCGCGCTCTCGACGATGGTCAACGTGCGGCTGCTCGTGCGGAAGCGCTCGCGGGTCGTCTTCCTCGCCCGGCTGGCCGACTCGGCGGTCGGGCTGCTGCTCGTCGTGCTCGCCTGCGCCGTCGGCGCCTTGGAACTGGTGCCGGTGGCGCTCGCCGTCAGCCTGGCCGCCAGCACCCTGTACCTGCGTCGTCTGGCAGACCGGCCGGCGTCGCCGGACGGACAGATCCCGCACCAGCCCGCCGGGGTCACCGCTGCTCCTGCTCCTGCTCCTGCTCCCGCTCCTGCTCCGAGCGGGGCGCTCTGATGGCGTTCCTCGGAGCCTCCGCAGCGCCGGGCCGGCTCAGCGCGCTGGGCGGCCAGGTCCCGGCCCGCCTGACGCTGCACCGCCGCTCGCCGGTGCTCGCGGGCCTCTGGTCGCGGTGGTGGGTGGCGTGCGCCGTGCTCGGCCTGACCATGGGCAGCGACTACAAGTTCCGCGTCCGGGAGAAGACCGAGGCCATCTCCGGTCGTCCCGACTCGACGATCCTGCTCGAGATCGGGCTCTACGCGCTGGTGTTCGCGCTGGTGGTGGCGCGCACCCGCACGCTGCGCACCGCCCGGACCGACGCGCTCATCGCATTGTTCGGCTGCTACGCCGGTTATCTGGCTTTCTCGTCGCTGTGGTCGCCGTACCGCAGCCTCGCGCTCGTCCGGGCCTCGCAGCTCCTGGTCGTCGCCCTGCTCGGCTTCGTGCTCGTCCGCTACGCCCGACCCGGGCACTTCCACCGGCTCGCCCACGCCCACCTCGCCGTGGTCACCGGCTCGGTGCTCTACGGCATGCTGAATCCGGCACCTCCGGTGAGCCACATCGTGGCGGGCCGTTTCACCTGGCTGAGCATCCACCCGGTGACGTCGGCCAACTGGACGGCGCTCGCGCTGCTGTTCGCCGTCGGCTACCTGCTCCGGCGGGGGCGGCCGGCCCGGCTGTGGCCCGCCTGGCTGTACGGGATCGCCGCACTGGTCGTCGGCTACGGCCTGCTGGCCAGCAAGACGCGCGGCTCCGTGCTGGGCTTCGTGATCGGGGGCTGCCTCCTGCTGGTCCTGGCCGTGCACCGCGCTCGCCGCGCCGACCTGCTCGTGCTCGGCCCGCTGGCCATCGGCCTCGGCGCGTTGACGGCAGGTTCGGCGGTGGTCGCCTATGCCGCCCGGGGTGAGAACACCGCGCAGCTCGCCACGCTGAACTCGCGCACCTCGCTCTGGTCGCAGGCGTTCGACGCCGTCCTCCAGGAGCCGGTGGTCGGCCACGGGCTCGGCGCCAGCCGCGGGATCTTCCAGGACGCGACGGGGCTCGGCGGAGCCCACAACGCGTTCATCAACGTGTTCGTCGACGGCGGAGCCATCGGCGTCGCGCTCTGGCTCGCCGTGCTGATCGGCCTGGCCTTCCGGGTGCGGACGATCCGCCGACGTCGACCGGATCTCGCCCTGGAGACGGCCGTCATCGGCGGTGCGCTCGCCCTGTTCGTCGTCGACAGCATCTTCATGGAGGGTCTCGGCGCCGCGGCGACGCTGCCCAGCACCTGGCTCTGTGTCCTGATCAGCTGGGCGGCGGTGCTGAGCCGGGTGCCCGGTCAGGTGGGCGCGCGGCCCGTCCACGACCTGCTCTCCGCCGAGGCGGCGCTCGCTCCGTCGACCCGAGCCCGATAACCGGCCCCGAGCCCCCGAGCCCCCGCGCCACTGGGCCGTTCGGGTGGAACCGCATCACGGAACGTGGGCGGAGTCGTTCTCCAGGGGATAGTCACACAGAGTGGTGATGGTCGCGCAGCGTGATGATCGTGCTGGGGCCGTCGCATCCGGGGGGAACCACGTGAACGGGCAATCCACGCACGACCGACCTGCCGGCCCGATCCGCACGGGCCGTCGCAAGCAGTCCCGTCGCGCCCGTCGGCTGGGCGCCGCCGCGCTCGTGCTGCCCCTCGGCCTCGCGGCAGGCATGGTCGTGGTGCCGTCGGCCTCGGCCGACACCGCGCCGCCGGACGCCGGCACCCCCGCGACGGTCTCCGTCGACGCCCTGCCGACCGTGCAGGTCAACGGCGTGGTCTGGCAGCAGGTGACCGTCGGCAACACCGTCTACGCGACGGGCAAGTTCACCTCGGCCCGTCCGCCGGGGGCGGCGGCCGGCACCGGTGAGGTCCCGCGCTCCAACCTGCTCGCCTACGACATCACCACCGGGCAGCTCATCACCTCGTTCAACCACACCCTCAACGGCCAGGGCCTGGCCATCACGGCGTCGCCGGACGGCTCGACGGATCTACGTCGGCGGGGACTTCACCACCGTCGACGGCGTCGCCCGCTCCCGCGTCGCCGCGTTCAGCACCGCGACCGGTGCCGTGACCCCGTTCACCTCTCCGGTCAACGGTCAGGTGCGGGCGCTGTCGGCGACCAACTCCACGGTCTACGCCGGCGGCAACTTCACCTCGGTCGGCACCGCGGCCCGCTCCCGCCTCGCGGCCTTCGACACCGCCGGCCGGCTGCTCGGCTGGGCACCCCGGGCCGACAACCTGGTCCGGGCCCTCGTCCTCACACCGAGTGCGAGCAAGGTCGTCATCGGCGGTCAGTTCGCGACGCTCAACGGCACCACCGCGCTCGGGCTCGGCGCCGTGAACGCCGCCACCGGAGCAGTCGTCCCGTGGAGCACCAACACCATCGTCCAGGACTACGGCGACTCGGCCGGCTTCCTCAGCCTCAGGGCCGACTCCGGCCTCGTCTACGGCACCGCCTTCAAGTACAACGGCACCGGCAACTTCGAGGGCACGTTCGCCGCCGACCCGGAGACCGGCAACCTCGTCTGGATGGAGGACTGCCACGGCGACACCTACGACAGCTTCGCCGCCAACCAGGTCGTCTACACCGTCGGCCACGCGCACAACTGTCACAGCATCGGCGCCTACCCGCAGGCCACCCCGACGGTCTGGCACCGGGCGCAGGCGTTCACCCGCGCGCGGACCGGCACCGTCGCGCACAACGACCAGTTCGGCTACACCGACTTCTACGGCAACCCGCGCCCGAGCCTGCTCGACTGGTTCCCGACCATCAACACCGGCACCTTCACCGGGCAGTCGCAGGGCGCGTGGTCGGTCACCGGGAACGCGCAGTACGTCGCGCTCGGCGGCGAGTTCACGCAGATCAACCGGGCGGACCAGCAGGGGCTGACGCGCTTCGCGGTCCGTGCCGTCGCGCCGAACAAGGTGGGGCCGGTGTATCTGCCCGGCCTGACCCCGACCTTCGCGACCGGCCCGAGCGCGGTGACCGTCCGCTGGCAGGCGACCTACGACAACGACAACGAGTCGCTGACCTACCGCGTCGTCCGGGACGGCAACGTCGCGGTGCCGGTCAACACCCGCACGGTGCGGTCGACCTTCTGGAACCAGCCGTACCAGAGCTACACCGACACCGGCCTCACGCCCGGCACGCACACCTACCGCATCTACGCCGTCGACCCGCTCGGCAACACGACGCCCGGCCCGGTCACCTCGGTGTCGGTCACCGGCAACGGCACCTACCGGCCCGCGGTGAAGGCGGACGGCCCGACCGTCCAGTGGCCGCTGGACGAGGCTGCGGGACCGTCGGCGGCGGACATCAGCGGCGGCAACCGCCCCGGGACCTACTCCGGCGGCGTCACCTACCGCACCGCGAGCCCGGTCAACGCCCCCGACGGCGTGGGCGTCACCTTCAACGGCAGTACCGGCAACCTGCGGACGACGACCGCCGTCGCCGCCCCGAGCACCTACTCGGCCGAGCTCTGGTTCCGCACGACGACCACCACCGGCGGCCGGCTCGTCGGCTTCGGTAACGCCGCGACGGGTCTGAGCAGCACGTACGACCGGCAGGTCTACATGCTGAACACCGGGCAGCTGAACTTCGGCACCTACTCCGGCGGCTTCACCACCATCACCTCGGCGAACCGCTACAACGACGGGCGCTGGCACCAGCTCGTCGCGACGCAGGGCAGCGCCGGGATGGTGCTCTACGTCGACGGGACGGCGGTCGCGGCCAACGCCAAGACCACCAACCAGGCGATGACCGGGTACTGGCGGGTCGGTGGGGACAACCTCGCCGCCTGGCCGAACCGGCCGACGAGCAACTACTTCGCCGGCAGCGTCGACGAGGTCGCCCTCTGGACCACGGCGCTGACCGCAGGGCAGGTCCGGACGCACTTCGACGCCTCGCCGGGGCACTGACCCACCAGCTCCGCCAGGCCTCCGCAGGCCGGGACAGCTGCGGCCCTCGGACTACAGCTGTCCCGCGCGGGCGCCGATGCAAGCACCATGCGTCCGTCGCCGGTCGGGGAGCCGGGAACCCGGCCGTTGATCATGGCCCATCCGTTCGACGACCTCTACGGTTCCGACCGGATGTTCCTGCAGGCGGTGGAGGCCCTCGCCGGCTCGGGCTGGACGCCGACGGTGGCCCTTCCCGGCAACGGACCGCTCGCGTCGGCCGTACGACGCCTGGGCGTCCCGGTGCACGCGGTCGACGTCCCGGTGCTGCGTCGGGCCGCCCTCACCCCGACGGGTCTGCCCGCCCTCGCCGCGCGTAGTGCCGCCGCCACGGTGCGGCTCGCCGCCTTCATCCGTGATGCGGGCCGCCCGCCGGTCTACGTCAACACCATCACCGCTCCGACCTGGCTGTCGGCGGCGCGGCTCGCCGGCGTCCCGGGCATCGTCCACGTCCACGAGGCCGAGCAGCACCTGCCCCGGCCCGTACGGCGCGCGCTGGCGTGGCCGCTGCTGCAGGCGCGGACCGTCATCGCCAACAGCGGCGTCACCGCGGCGCTGCTGACGGCCGACGTCCCGCGGCTCGCCCGCCGCACGGTCGTCGTGCACAACGGGGTCCCCGCACTGTCGACGGCCCCCACCCGGCCGGTCCTCGAGGGGGCGGTCCGGCTGCTCGTCGTCGGTCGGCTGAGCCCGCGGAAGGCCCCGCACGTCGCGATCCGTGTCCTCGGTGAACTGCGCCGCGGCGGCGTCGACGCCACGCTGACCCTCGTCGGCGACGTCTTCGCCGGCTACGAGTGGTACGTCGCCGAGCTGCACGCACTGGTCGCCGAGCAGGGCCTCGCCGACGCCGTCACCTTCGCCGGTTTCCAGGCCGAGGTCGCGCCCTTCGTGGCCGCCTCCGACATCGTGCTGCTGCCCAGCGAGGGGGAGTCGTTCGGCAACGTCGCCGTCGAGGCCCTCTCCGCCGAACGCCCCGTCATCGCCTCCGACGTGCAGGGCCTCGCCGAGGTACTGCGCCACGACCGCACCGGCTTCCTGGTGCCCGTCGGCGACGTCGCCGCGATGACCGCACAGGTGCGGACGCTGGTGGCCGACTGGTCGCGCGCGCGCTCGGTGGCCGCGGCCGGACGCCGAGACGTCGCCGAGCGGTTCTCACCCGAACGGTTCCGTTCCCGGCTCGACGAGGTCGTCAGCGGCACCGGGAGCGTCCCCGGCCCCCGCCGTCCCGGCGCCACCGCCGGAAAGGTCAGCGCATGACCACCACCGTCACGCCCGTCCCGCCGCCGCGGACCGAGGACGCCCCGCCGGCCCCGGCGCGGGGCTACGTCGATGCGCTGAACCGCCTGAAGTCGGCCCAGAAGCGCACCCCCGGCGCGCCGGGCTACTCCCGCTTCGTGAACCGCAAGCTCGGGCGGCTGCTCGCCGCCGGTGCCTACGTGCTGAACCGGACGCCGAACCAGGTGACGGCGGTCAGCGCCCTGTTCACCTCCATCGGCATCGGCACGCTCGCGCTCGCTCCGCGGACCGGCCTCGTCGCCGCCGTCGTCTGCGCGTGCCTCGTCGTCGGTTACGCGTTCGACGCCGCCGACGGCCAGCTCGCCCGCCTCCGCGGCGGCGGCAGCCGGACGGGGGAGTGGCTCGACCACATGGTCGACGCGGTGAAGGTGGCCGCGCTGCACCTGGCCGTGCTGGTCTCGCTGTACCGGTTCGACCCGCCGCAACACCTGGCCTGGCTGCTCGTGCCGATCGTGTTCGACGTGACCGCGACCAGCTTCTTCTTCGGGCTCATCCTCATCGACTCGATCCGTCGGAGCGACGGACGGCAGGCCCCCGCGACCGGTCCTGCTCGGTTGGTAGGAGGGTCGCTGCGCGCGCTGCTGGTGCTGCCGAGCGACTACGGCGTCATCTGCCTGATGTTCGGCCTGCTCGCCACCAGCGCGTTCCTGCCCGTCTACACCGCGATCGCCGCGTTCAACCTGCTCTTCTTCGGCGCCTCACTCGTGCGCTGGTACGGCGAGCTCACCCGGGCCGACGTGGCCGCCGCAAGCACGAACCGATGACGGAGAAGCGATGACCATTGGCTACGTCCCGGGCGTCTGGGACATGTTCCACGTCGGCCACCTCAACGTCATCCGCGCGGCCCGCCTGCACTGCGACCGGCTCGTGGTCGGCGTCGTCACCGACGAGGTCGTCGCACGCGTCAAGAACAAGCTGCCGGTCGTGCCGTTCGACGAGCGTGTCGACATCGTCTCGAGCATCCGCTTCGTCGACGACGTGGTCGCCGACCCGCACGCGGACAAGTTCGAGATGTGGCCCCTGGTCGGCTACGACGTCCTGTTCAAGGGCGACGACTGGAAGGGCACCGAGAAGGGCCGGCTCCTCGAGGAGAAGCTCGCCACGGTCGGCGCCCGCATGCACTACTTCCCCTACACCGAGCACACCTCGAGCACCCTGTTGCGCGAGGTCCTGCTGGGCATGCGCCAGCCGGGCGAACCGGCCTCCGAGCCCACGGCCTGATCGGCCGACAGACGGCTGACGCGCGCCGCGCGCCGCCGCCGAACGCCTCCGCGGCAGGCCCTGAAGGATCTGTCGCGCTCTGGCGTTCGGAACCTTCACGACCCCCTGCAGGCTCCCGTCGCTGCGCCGCGCCGCCGGTCCAGACCGACGGGCCCTTCAGAGCCTCCCGAGGAGGGCGGACGCCAGGCCCTCAGGCCGACTGGGCGGTCCGCTCCTCCGCGTCGGGCGCGAGCGCCTGACGCGGGATGATGTCGAGCTCGGGCAGCATGTGCGGCGTCGTCCGGGCGATGCGCAGGGCCTGGCGCAGCGGAAGGCGCTGCGAGGCCGTGCCGCCGGCCACGAGACGCTCGGCGAGCTTCTCGTAGTGCGCCGTCACGTCGTCCCAGGTGTAGGCGTCCGCGCGGGCACGGGCGGCGGTGTGCTGCTGCGCCACCCGCTGCGGACGGGCCTCCAGGTACTCGATGCGGTCCGTGACGTCCTGCGCGTTGCGGAACAGGTAGCCGCAGCCGCCGAGCACCTCGGAATTGAAGACGTTCTGGTGCGCCACGACGCACTGGCCGGCGGCGAGCCCGCGGAGCAGCGACGGGTTGGTCCCGCCGACGCTGTGCCCGTGCAGGTAGGTGTAGGCACCCTCGTACAGGCAGTCCAGCAGGTCCTGGTCGTAGACCGGGCCGGTGCTGATGATCCGTGGGTCGGCCTCGATCGCGGCGCAGAGTTCGCGCTGGTACTCGGTCTCGTAGACGATGCCGCCCACCACCACCAGCGGCAGGGTCGCGCCGCTCGCGCGGTAGCCCTCGACGATCAGGTGGACGTGGTTCTCGGGCTCGAGCCGGGCGACCACGAGGTGGTAGCCGCCGGGCTCGAGGCCCAGCTCCGCGAGGCGCTCCATCGGGAGCTCACGCGTCGCGGGGGCGCCGTAGGTGATGAGGTCCGCGTCGTAGCCGTACCGCGTCTTGTAGTACCCGGCGATGCCGCCGGCGTCCGCGATGAGCGCGTCGGCCCAGGCCGTCGCCAGTCCCTCGTTGATGAGGTAGTACCGGCGCCCGGCACCGGACCACTTGCTGCGCCGCCACTCCAGGCCGTCGACGTGCACGGCCGTGGGGATGCCCGCCGCCCGCAGTACCGGGAGCACCGGGCTGTTCGCCGCGTTGAAGACGAAGGCCATGTCGGGCCGTCGAACCGTCGCGTGCAGCGCGCTCAGCATGGAGTGCGAGAGCGTCTCGAGGACCCGGTGACGAAGGGCGGGGAGTTCGACCCGGCGCATGCCGAGGTACTCCTTGGGACCCTTCTGACGGCAGTACACGGTGACGTCGTGGCCGCGTTGGACGAGGCGGCTGCCGATCTCCTCGACCGCCGTCTCGAAACCGCCGTAGCGAGCGGGAGCCCCGCGGGTCCCGAGCAGGGCGATACGCAACATTCCCCTGACATCGGTGCCGCCGGTCGGGAGCTGTACGTGGCCATTCGGGGGAACGCGTTAGGCCGTTCGCGACGCCGAGGACCAGCCGTGGGTCCTTCGCACCCCAAAGGATCAACTTCCGCCGGCTCAAGCGGCGTCTCGGCGTCGCCGACGAACATCCGACCGCTTGGTGCAGACGCCGTCCGCCATCCGGGTGAACGTCCGCGCGGGGCCACTGCCGCTCCGCAGGCAGAGGAGTTGCTCGTGCGCATGTCCCGACCCGCCGAGGCCGACGGTTCCCGGCGAGCTCCGCTCGTCCGGCGGGTGTTCGCCGCCTCGCTCGCCTCCCTCGCCCTGATCGCGAGCGGCGGCCTCGGCATCGCCACGTTCGAGGGGACCGCGCAAGCCGCCACCGCGACCCCGATGCCGGGCACCGCGGTCTCCATCCCGGACACCGCCTACGCGGTCCCGTCGAACGCGATCGTCGTCTCGCCGTCCGGCGACGACGCCGCGGCAGGCACGCTGGCCGCGCCGTTCCGCACCGTCGCGAAGGCCGTCTCCGCGGTGCCCGCCGGCGGCACCGTCGTCCTCCGCGGCGGCGACTACCGCGAGGCGCTCGGAGGCATCAACAAGCCGTTCACGCTGCAGAGCTTCCCGCACGAGCAGGCGTGGCTGAAGGGCAGCGCTCTTGTCACCGGGTGGACGCAGAGCGCCTCGGCACGTTCCCGGGCGCCTCGGTGTGGAAGCACGCCGGCTGGACGAACCAGTTCTGCCGGACCTGCGTGAACCCGCAGGCCGTGGACCCGGCGAACCCGCTGGCCGGGTGGCCCGACCAGGTCTTCGTCAACGGCACCCCGCTCACGCAGGTGGACTCACCGGCCAAGGTCACCCCGGGCACCTTCAACATCGACTACCCGACGCAGACGATCACGGTCGGATCCGACCCCACCGGCCAGACCGTGGAGTCGTCGAACCGCTGGAACGCGATGACGGTGAACTCCGCTGCCGCCGGCCTCACGCTGCGCGGCATCGGCATCGCGCAGTACGCGCCCAACTGGAACGAGAACCAGCTCGGCGCTCTCGTCGTCGCGGCGAACAACGTGACGCTGGAGAACTCCGCGGTCGTCTGGAACACCGGGCGCGGCGCGCAGTTCAACTCGCCCGGCGGCCACATCGTCGGCAGCCGCCTGAACAACAACGGCTACTCCGGTCTCGGCACCAACCGCGCGCACGGCCTCGTCGTCAGCCGCAATCAGATCGACGGCAACAACTGGCGTCACTTCGCGGTCAGCGGCTGCGGCATGTACTGCACCGTCGCCGGTTACAAGGCTGCGCACACCGCGAACTCGACGGTCAGCGACAACACCGTGCGGAACAACGTCGGCACCGGCTACTGGTGCGACCTCGGCTGCAACGGCACGACCATCGTGCGCAACTTCGTCGAGGGCAACACCAACAAGGGCATCTTCTACGAGGTCTCCACGACCGGCGTCATCGCCTCGAACGTGCTGCGCCGCAACACGGTCGGTCTCGAGCTCGCCGGTACCGACCGGACGGCGATCTACAACAACACCTTCGATCGGAACGGGACCCACCTCGAGCTCTACGACGACACCCGCCTGTCGAGCAGCGACGCCTACTCCGGCGGCCTCGGGCTGACCTGGGACACCACCGGCAACACGCTGCGCAACAACGTCTTCGCCGCCACCACCGGTGGGGTCGCGATCGACACCAACGCGACCAGCCAGGTCAACGCGCAGCAGATGCTCGCCGGGATGGACCACAACGCCTACTACCGGACGAGCGCGACCGCACCGCTGGTGCACTGGTGCCCGACCTACGGCGCGGGCTGCCCGACCTACACCTCGATCGCGGCGTTCGCCGCCGCCGCCGACCTGGGACCGGGGGAGCGCCGACATCGTCGCCGCCACGAACCCGTACTTCCCGAACCCCGACGACGGCCGCTACGCGCTGGTGCCGAACAGCTGGACGAACACCGGCGGCGCGGTGCTGCCCGGCATCATCGCCACCGCGATCGGTGTCTCGGCCAGCCCGGTCGCTCTCGGTGCCCTCAGCTGGGGTGTCGGGCAGGTGCCGGTGTGCGCCCACGCCGACCCCTACCACTCCGGTGCTGGTCCTCGACACCGTGGCCCCTACGATCGCCGGCAACGTCGCCGCCGGCGGGACCTTGACCAAGACCGTGACGCTGTCGGCGACCGCGCGTGACAACGTCGGTGTCGTCCGCAGCGAGCTCTGGCTCGGTGCGACGCGGATCGGGCTCGTTCACCGGTGCCGGGCCGTACTCCTTCGCCCTCGACACCACGAAGATCGCGGACGGCAGCACCGTCACGGTGACGTGGAAGGCCTTCGACGCCGCGGGCCTCGTCGGCACCTCCACGGTGACCGCCACCGTTCACAACCCCGATGTCGTGGCCCCGACCGCGACGATCGTCACCCCGGTCGCGACGGCCACCACGATCGGTGGGGCGTCCTACTCGTTGACCGCCAAGGGCGCCGACGACCGTGGCGTCACCCGCGCCGAGCTCTACCTCGGCTCGTCGAAGTCCGCGAGCTTCACCGGCCCCGGCCCGTACGCCTTCGCCTTCCGCACCACGGCGCTGGCCAACGGCGCCTCGGTGCACATCACCTGGAAGGTCTACGACGCCGCCGGCAACGTCGGGACCGCGACCAAGACCGTGACCGTCAGCAACTGACGCTCCGGCCGTACCTGCTCCCGGCCATACCTGCTCCCGGCAGCGGCTGACCTCCCCCGCAGAACCCGCTGCCACGGCCACGGCCGGATCGCCCACCTCGGCGATCCGGCCGTTCGCCTTTGTCGGCCGGATGCGCGCCGCACTGCTCCGAGTGGCGCAACGCGGTGCGTACCTCGGGGTGGGCGACCGGGTGACCGCCGATATGTGCAACGAATTCCGATCACTCTGAGTCACACAACGCCGCAACGGAGCGTTGAACGGTGGACGCGGTCGTGGGGTCGAAGGGGGAACGTCTGATGACGGTTGACGTGCAGAACGGTGCAGCGCGGAAGCGCGCGGCGGTGGCACTGGTCGGTCTGGTGGCCGGCGGCGTGCTCGTCGCGGGCGCAGCGCTGCCGGCCTCGGCCGACACCGCTCCCGCCGCCGGAGTCCCGGTGACGGCCGGCACCGACGTGCTGCCCACCGTGCAGGTGAACGGCGTCGTCTGGTCGCAGGCCATCGTCGGCAACACCGTCTACGCCGGCGGGAGCTTCACCAGTGCCCGCCCGGCCGGTTCCGCCCTCGGCGTGAACGAGACGGCCCGCGGCAACCTCCTCGCGTACGACATCACCACCGGCAACCTGATCGCCTCCTTCGCCCCGAACCTCAACGGGCAGGTCCGCAGCGTCACCGCGTCGCCGGACGGCAGCCGCATCTACGTCGGCGGCGACTTCACCACCGCCGACGGCGTCTCGCGCTCCCGCATCGCCGCCTACGACACCGCGACCGGGCAGCTGATCGCGTCCTTCGCGCCGAAGCCGCAGTACACGGTCACCAGCGTCGTCGCCACCGCTGACACCGTCTACCTCGGCGGGGACTTCAACGGCGTCGGGTCCGTGACGCGCAACAAGCTCGCCGCGGTCTCCGCCGCCGACGGTTCGCTGCTGCCCTGGGCACCCGCTGCCGACGCGACGGTGAGGGCGATGGTGCTCTCGCCCGACGGGTCCCGCGTCATCGTCGGCGGCTCGTTCCAGAACATCAACGGCAGTGCCGCCTACGGGCTCGGCGCCGTCGACGCGACGACCGGTGCGCTGCTGCCCTGGGCCGCGAACCAGTCCGTGCGCGACGCCGGCGCCAACGCCGCCATCACCAGCCTCACCTCCGACGGCACGTCGATCTACGGCACCGGCTACGTCTTCGGCGCCGGCGGCAACCTGGAGGGCACCTTCTCGGCGGACCCGAACTCGGGTTCGTTGAACTGGGTGGAGGACTGCCACGGCGACTCGTACTCGTCCTACGCGACCGGCGGTGCGATCTACGTCGTCGGCCACTCCCACGAGTGCAGCACCGTCCCGGGCGGTTTCTCGCAGACCGACCCGTGGACCTACTACCGCGGCGTCGCCTTCAGCACCACGGCCGCCGGGACGCTGGGCAAGACGCCGTACTCGAGCTACAAGAACTGGGCGGGCACGCCCGCGCCGGCCCAGCTGCACTGGTACCCGACCCTCTCGCCCGGCACGGTCACCGGCCAGAGCCAGGCCGCCTGGAACGTCACCGGCAACGGCCGCTACGTGGTCCTGGCCGGTGAGTTCCCGAAGGTCAACGGCATCGCCCAGCAGGGTCTGGTGCGCATGGCGCTGCCCTCGACGCAGCCGTCGAAGACGGCGCCGGTCAACGCGGGCAACGCGTTCACGCCGGTGTTCTCGCAGCCCGCGCCCGGCACCGTCAAGGTGTCCTGGCAGGCGAACTACGACCGGGACAACGAGCAGCTCACCTACAAGCTCGTCCGCAACGGCAACACCGCCGCCCCGATCTACACCACGACGCTCGGCTCCAAGCCGTGGCTGCGGCCGGCGATGTCGTTCACCGACACGGGCCTGGTCGTGGGGCAGACCTACACCTACCGCCTCTACGCGGTCGACCCGAACGGCAACAGCGCGCCCGGCACCGCCCTCAGCGTCACGGTCGGCAGCGACACCGCGTACGCCAACGCGGTCAAGGCCGACGGGGCGAACCGGTACTGGCGGATGTCCGAGCCGGCCGGCAGCACTATCGCCTTCGACTCGATCGCCTCTGGTGACGGCTACGGCAACATCGGCGTCACCGCCGGCGGGGGCGGCGCCATCGTCTCGGAGCCCGCGGGCCATTCGTACGCCTTCAACGGCACCTCCGGCGTCATCGCCTCGCAGGACGCCGTCGCCGGCCCGCAGACCTTCACCGCCGAGGCCTGGTTCAAGACGACCAGCGCCAAGGGCGGGAAGATCATCGGCTTCGGCAACAACGCGAACGGTCTCTCCTCGTCCTACGACCGGCACGTCTACCTCGACAACGCGGGTCATCTGGTCTTCGGGGTGTACTCCAATAACACCGTGCGCACCGTGGCCTCCGCCGGCACCTACACCGACGGCGGATGGCACCAGGTCGCGGCGACGCTCGGCGTGCGACGGGATGCACCTGTTCGTCGACGGCGCCGAGGTCGCTGCCAACCCGAACATCCATTCGGCCCAGGGCTTCAACGGCTACTGGAAGGTCGGCGGGGACAACCTCAACGGCTGGACGAACCAGCCGAGCAGCAACTTCCTCGCCGGCAGCATCGACGAGGCCGCGGTCTACCCGACGCAGCTCTCCGCCGCGCAGGTGAACGCGCACTACCGGGCCAGCGGCCGCTGAGCCCGCTCGACACGGGGGACCGGAGGCCCGGTCCCGCACAGGGACCGGGCCTTCGGCGTCGGTCGACGGCCCGAGCGGCACCCGTTCCGGCACTCGGGTCGGCCGCGGAGATGCCGATGAAGCACCGAACGGATCAGCACCAGCGAGTCCGACCACGGCAGCACCCAGGGGGAGTCGTGTCCAGGCGAACGAAGCGCACGCCGGGAGCAACGACGGTCCGCGCCGCGCGCTACTCGCGCTCGCGTGGCTGCGGCCGCGGCGGTCTCTGAGCGGCTGCGGCAGCGCGAAGCCGACCGCAGCCGCGGCGGTCCCGACGCCGGCGGCCGTCTCGTCGGACGTCCCGACGACGACTCCGAGCGCCGCTGTTGCGGCTCCGACCGCGGCGCCGAGCCCGGCCGGTGCCGGCGCCGTCGCCACGGGAACGGCGCCGGTGCAGCCGGCTGCAGCGGCCACGAAGCCGGCCGTCCCGCTGACCGCCCTCGCCGACTTCGGCACCGGCGTCACCGCGAGGATCGCCGGCTCGCGGCTGGTCACCTCCGACGGCAAGGGCCCCGGCGAGATCGCCGGGCAGCCGTCGGTCGCCTTCACGGTGGCGCTCACGAACAACTCGGGCCGCGCGGTCGACCTCACGAACGTGACGGTGTCGGCGTACTACGGCGCGCAGAGCACACCCGCCTCGCCGACCAACGGCCCGCCGACGGCGCCGTTCCACGGCACCCTCGCCAGAGGCGCGGCGACCAGCGGCACCTACACCTTCCTGGTGCCGCCGGAGGGTCGCAGCGACGTGCAGCTGCAGATCAGCTACCTGGCCGACCAGCCGACCGTCGTCCTGCGCGGCGCGGTGCGCTAAAGGGCGCTGTCCGGACCTGCCCCGAACCACGTGACCAGGTCGGCCTGCAGGTCGCGGAAGCTGCGGCCGTTGCGGTCGCGCTGCGAGATCTCGCCGGTCGGCAGCGGCCATTCGACCGCGAGGTCGGGGTCGTCGAAGCGCAGCGTCGCGTCGAACTCCGGCGCGTATACCGCGTCCATCCGGTAGCAGACGTCGGCGCGGTCGCTGAGCACCTGGAAGCCGTGCGCGAAGCCGGGCGGCACGATCAGCGACAGGTGGTCCTCGTCGTCGAGCCGGAAGCTCTGCCACCGCCCGAACGTCGGCGACGGCGGGCGCAGGTCGACGACGACGTCGAGGATGGCGCCCGCGGCGCACCGCACGATCTTCCGCTCCCGCCCGTCGGTGCGGAAGTGCAGGCCGCGGAGGGTGGCGTGCCCGGAACGCGACTGGCTGTCCTGCACGAACGACTGCGGGTCGACGCCGGCCCGGCGCACCGAGTCGGCGTCGAAGGTCCGCGTGAAGAACCCGCGTGCATCGCGGAACGGGGTCGGCCGCAACACGACGAGATCGGACAGTTGCGTTCCCTCGACCTCCACGAGGGTGATCCTAGGTCGTAGAGGTCACCGATTGCGGAGCGACCGCCCTAGCATCGAGACGAGTCTCGACGGTCGGCGGACAGAACAGGGAGCAGGCGCTGTGAGGGTTCTGGTCACCGGTACCGACGGCTATCTCGGGTGCGTGCTCGCCCCGACGCTCGTCGAGGCGGGGCACGACGTCGTCGGCCTCGACACCGGCTACTACCGCAACGGCTGGCTCTACAACGGCGTGCCGTTGACCGTGCAGACGATGAACCGCGACATCCGGTCGCTGACGGTCGAGGACCTCGTCGGCTTCGACGCCGTCGTGCACATGGCGGAGCTGTCCAACGACCCGCTCGGCAGCCTCATCCCCGACGTCACGTTCCTGGTGAACCACGTCGGGTCGGTGCAGCTCGCCGAGCTCGCCCGGAAGGCCGGCGTCTCCCGCTTCGTCTACACGTCGTCGTGCAGCATCTACGGCGTCGCCGACGGCGAGGTCGACGAGACCTCGCCGATCAACCCGCAGACCGCCTACGCCGAGTGCAAGGCGCTGGTGGAGCGGGACGTCCTGGCCCTCGCGACCGACGACTTCACGCCGGTGTTCCTGCGCAACGCGACCGCCTTCGGTGCTTCGCCGCGCATGCGCTTCGACATCGTGCTGAACAACCTCTCCGGGCTCGCCTGGACGACCGGCACCATCGCGATGGTCAGCGACGGGTCACCGTGGCGGCCGCTGGTGCACGCGCTCGACATCGCGACCGCCATCCGCTGCGCGCTGGTCGCGCCGGCCGAGGCCGTGCACCGGCAGGTCTTCAACGTCGGCAGCAACGAGCAGAACTACCAGGTCCGGGAGATCGCCGAGACGGTCGGCGAGGTGTTCCCCGGCTGCAACGTGACCTTCGGCGAGCAGGGCGGCGACAACCGCAGCTACAAGGTCCGCTTCGACAAGATCGCCGAGCAGCTGCCCGGCTTCTCCTGCGCGTGGAACGCCCGCCGCGGTGCCGAGCAGCTGCGCAGTGTCTTCGAGCAGATCGCGCTGACCCCGGAGACCTTCACCGGCCCGGGGCACACCCGGCTGAAGCAGCTCGAGCACCTGCTCGAGACCAAGCAGGTCGACGGGCAGCTGTTCTGGACCACGCCGGCGACCACCGGCAGGTAGTCAGGCGGGTCAGGGCACCGCGGGCGCGGGGTCCTCGACGTCGTCCGGCGCCGCGGCCCATCAGCTGCCGCAGCTGGGCAGGGCGCAGCGGGCCGATCACCACGGTGACCAGCACGTAGCTGCCGCCGACAAGTGCGATGCGGAGCAGCGACGGCACCGACGACGTCGTGAGTGCGACGACGAGCCCGAGGAGCAGGGCGGGTACCAGCCGCGTCGTGAAGCGAAGCGACATCCGGAACCCGGTGATGCGGTGCACGCGGGTCAACGCGCCGAGCAGCCCGACCATCTCGGTCGTGAGGAACGCGGCGCAGGCGCCCGCCGTGCCGTAGCGCGTGATGAGCACGAGCGACAGGACGAGGTGCACCGCGAGCTCGACGAGGAGCAGGCGGACCAGGAAGCGTTCCTCGCCGGCGACGATCAGCACCTGGCTCCAGGTGGAGTTGACGAAGAAGACGGCGGCGGCGACGAGCAGCAGCTGCAGCGGTAGCACGGCGCCGCGGATCTCGCCGCTCGCGAGCAGGTGGATGACCGGGCCGGCGAGCGGCACGCCCAACACCACCAGCGGGAGGCCGAGCACCACCATCGCGTCGGAGCACCGCTGCACGGCGGAGGTGAAGCGGCTCCGGTCCGAGTTCCAGGTCTTCGACAGCGCGGGGAAGACGGTGTTGCCGAAGACCTGCGACAGCGCGGTGAGCATCGTGCTGATCCGGAAGGCGACGCCGTAGGCGCCGACGTCCTCCGGCGTGCGGAGCAGCGACAGCAGCAGCCCGCTGAGCCGGAGGTAGGCGATCGCGACGAGCACCGTGACGCCGATGGGGATCGACTCGCGGATCAGTCCCCACCATGCCGGCCACGCGAAAGTCGGTCGGAAGCGGTCATAGCGCCGGGCCGCGAGGACGTAGATCGCGGTACGCAGCATCGGAAGCGTGGCCTGCGACGCGCACAGGGCCCACAGCCCGAGGTCGAAGTGAGCGATGGCGAGGACGAAAACGAGGTTCAGGACGCGGGAGACAGACCTCGCCGAGGGCGATGGCACCGAAGCGGAGCTGGTACTGGAAGACAGGGATGTAGCACGTGGCGACCGTCGTGAAGGGGAGGCCGAGGGCGAGGACCGCGATACCGATCTGCTCTGCCGTCTGGCCCCAGTAGACGCCGCCGCCGGCGCCGAGCGGCGACGAGGGCCAGCGGGAACGCTGTAGGCAAGGCTGAGGCCGAGCGAGACGTTGACCTGATGCCGCAACTCAGCGGTCGTGCCGGCGGCGGTGGCCCGGCGCAGCACGATGACCCCGACGCCGAAATCCGTGAAGATTTCGAAGAGGGCGACGAAGACGACGGCGGTGGTCAGCTGTCCGTAGCCCGCCTGGCCCAGGTAGCGGATCGGTGATCGCCAGCGTGAAGACCGATGACCACGTTGCCGACGATCTGCCCGATCCACTGCTGCCCCGCGCCGAGCAGAACGGCCTTGCCGCGACTCATCGGCCGCGCGCCCGGGCGAACACGCGGTCGTAGGTCTGTTCGAGCGCGGCGACCAGCACCGGCTCGGCATGCCGCTGCCTGGCAGCGGGCGTAGGCCCAGCTGCGCCGACCCGGCGCGCCGTCGTCGAGGTCGGCGAGAAAGCCGACGAGGGCTTCGGCGAGGGCCGTTGCGTCACCGACCGGGACGACGTCGCCACCGTCGCCGACGGTCTCCGGGACGGCGCCGGTCGGCGGTCGCGACGACAGGAACGGCACGGGCCATGGCTTCGAGGATCGCGATGGGCATCGCCTCCTGCCGGGACGGCAGCACGAGCAGACGCGCCTGCCTCGAGCTGAGCGAGGAACTCGCGTGCGGCAGCTCCCCAGCCAGGTGACCCCGTCGGGGAGCGCCCGAGGGTCGCCGCCGGAGAGGTCGAGCGAGGGGTGCGCCGGGCCGGCGAGGACGAGCTCTGCCCTGGCGCATCGTCGGCGCACCTCGGGCCAGGCCGCGAGCAGGACGTCGACGCCCTTGGGGGTGCCGATCAGACCGCCGAACAGCGCCAACGGCTCGTCAGCCGCACCGGATGGTGCGTCGACCAGGTCGACCGGGTTCGCGACGTAGGGTGAGGGGTGTCTCCGGGGCGTACTGCCTCACGGTGGAGGCCGAGTCCTCGCCGAGCACGAGGATCTCATCGGCCCGCACGAGAACAGCGCCGACACAGGCGTGGGGTGCTTCGGGGCGAAGACCGGCAGGCTGGAGCCGTGCAGCGACAGCACGACCGGGAGACCCGAGGCGATGCGCCGAGCGCGGCGATCGCCCCCTCACGGACGAACGACCCGCGGTAGCGAGAGGTGGACGTGCACGACGTCCGGGCGTCGCGCGCTCCTGCGCAGCAGCCGGCGTCGCGCGGCACGCAACGACGGGACGAGACTCCACAGCGCGGCGTCCGGGGCGTAGGTGCTCGACGAACGACGGGCTCCAGCTCGACCCAGTCGCATGGCCGCGTAGGCGCGCAGACACCGACGCCATGCCTCCGGCCATGTCGCCGACGGGACCGAAGTGGGCCACGGTGCGGCGTTGTCCGGTCGGATGCGGGCGGGCCTCATCGCCGGTCCTCGCAGCGCGGCGGCGATGGCTCGCTCGTAGCCGTCGACCATCGCGGTCACCGAGTAGTGCTCGCGCTGGCGCCGCCAGGCGCCGATGCGTCGCGCGAGCGCCGGCGCGGGGGCGTCGAGCAGTGACGCGAGCGCCTCGCGCCACGCATCCACCTGTGCGCTGCTCGGGCGACTGCTGTCGGCGACGAAGGGCATGGTCACCAGCGTGCCGCAGGAGCCGTGGCCCAGCATGTCCGGCACCGCTCCGACGGCTGGGGCGATCACGGCGGTGCCGGCGGCCATGGCCTCGATGACGACCATCGGCATCGCCTCGTTGCGGCTCGGCATCACGAGCACGTCCGCCGAGCGCAGCGCGGTCGCGGTGTCGGCGGTGACGCCGCGGAACCGGACCGCGGCCGTCGAAGCGGTCGAGGTAGGTCGCCTCGAGCCGGGCAGCGGTCCGGGCCGTCGCCGTAGAGGTCCAGGGTCCAGTTCGGGTCGGCCCTGCTGAGCCCGGCGAGCGCCTCGAGCAGGATGTCGACGCCCTTCTGCTCGGCCATGCGGCCGAGGAACACGAGGCGGACCGGGCCGCGGGGACCGGGCGGGAGGACGGCGCGCGGCTCCTCGGGCTCCGGGAAAGGAGAGCTCGGTGCCGTTGGCCACCACGTGCACCGTCGGAGTGCAGCCGCTGAAGCGCTGCAGCGCCTCCCAGTGACCGGCTGCTGAGTGCGACGTAGCCGTCGGACGGCGCCATGAAGCGGGCGAGCACGGCGCGAGTAGGTGGGGCCGTCCTGGACGGGGCGGGTCGTGCGCGGCGACGAGCCAGCGGCGGGGCCGTTGCCTCGACGGCCGGGCGCGCCAGAGCGTCGCGGCGCCGGTTTCGGTGTTCGTCGTCCCCGAGATGAGGCACGTCGTGCCGACCGGAGGGTGGATCCCGCCACCACGGGTGGAGCCGGACGGAGACCTCCGGCGTCCACCAGCGACCGCAGCACACCCTCCTCCTGCAGCAGCAGCAGCGTCACGTCGTGCCCCCGAGCGGCGAGGCCGTTGGCGAGCAGCACGCGCTGCCGCTCGGCTCCGCCGGCGGTGAGGGTGTTGCTGGTGATGACGACGCCGGTCCACGGCGCGACCAGCGCGGCAAGGGCCCGCTCCAGCGGCTCGGCCACCGCGGCCGGTGCGTAAGCGGGCTGTCGTACGTGGCACGGGCGCGCAGCCCGGCAGCCGCGGCCGTCGCGGGGTCGGTGAGGGCGACGAAAGCGTCGAGCAGCGGTCGGGGCGGGCGAGCGGGACGACCGGCCACACGTCGCCCTGGTAGGCGGGGAGCCCGCCGATGTCGGAGACGAGGGGCGCGACGCCGCACTGCATCGAGATCACCTGGACCCCGCTCTGCGACGCCTCGCGGTACCAGACGAGGCTGCCCTTGGTCCGCGCGACGGTCGCGGCGACGTCGGCGAAGCGGAAGGGCGCGTCGCGGTGCTCGGCGTGCGGCGGCAGGACGCCCGGGTCGCCGCTGCCGAGCAGGAGCAACCGGTCGCCGGTCCAGGCCGGGCTGCGAGGTGTACTCACGCCAGACCTCGAGCGTGGCGGGGACGTTCTTGTAGGCGTGCAGCCGCCCGAGCAGGCAGAAGTCCGACGCGTTCCGACGCCGGGGCGACGGCGGGGTCCGGCCCGGTCATCTCGCTGGTGAGCGGGACCGTGGCGACCCGGCGACCGGGGCGTTCGGCGCGGAGGGCGTCGGCGACGGCGCCGCTGAAGGTGAGGATGCGGGTGCTGCGGCGCACGAGCCGGATGAGCGGGCCGTGCCAGGAGCGGTCGTGCTCCTCGCCCTCGTGCATGCACGGCGTCGTGCACGGCGACGACGCGGGGGTGCCCGAGGCCGAGCAGCAGGAAGCGCGGGTCCCACGTCTGGTCGAGCACGACGAGGTCAGGGTCGAAGCGCCGCAGCCGGCGCAGCAGGCCAGGCACGGGTGCCCAGGCGGCGCGGGTCCGGACCTCGGCGGGCAGCACCTCGTCGCAGCCGTCCGGCGGCTCCTCGAAGTGGCCGCGCGGTGGTGATGACGAGGACCTCGTGCCCGCGGCTCCGCAACGCGTCGGCGTACGCGGCGCCGAGTGTGCTGAACCACGGGCAGAGCCAGGCGATGCGCTGGTGCTGGTCCCGGTTCTGGTGCCTGTCGGGGTCAGCCACCCCGCTTCGACCTCTGGACCCGGTTGAGGACCTCGATGCCGACCCGGAAGCCGGCCGCGGCCGCGCGGGGGCCGCGGTGGCTGGTCAGGAAGCGGATCTGGCTCGCGTGCAGCAGGTCCGAGCTCCGTCGCGACGCGCCCGCGTCGTCGGCGACGGTTCCTGCCGCGCCGTGGGCGACGCCGACCTCGTGCGCCAGCGCGAGCCGCCAGCCGCGGTCGCGGGCGCGCTGCGCCCAGTCCATCTCCTCGGAGTACAGGAAGTAGTCCTCGTCGAGCGGCCCGACGGCGTCCCAGGCGGCGCGGATGATGAGCAGGCACGAGCCGGCGAGGTAGCCGATCTCGTCGGTGCCGTCGACCGGCGGGCGCGACGAAGCGGTCGGAGACGGCGCGGCCACGGAGCCGTTCGGCGTAGCCGGCGTGCCCGACCAGCAGCGTCGCGAGCGTCGGCGGTCGGCGGGCGTTGTCCCACAGCGCCTGCCCGCGGTCACCGGTGGTGAACGGTGCGGCGGCGGCCACGCCGGGCTCGGCGGCCAGTCGGCGGGTCTCCGACGAGCGGTCCGAGCAGGACGGCGTCCGGGTTGAGCAGCAGGAGGTCGCCGGAGACCTGCTCGGCGAGGCGGTTCACCGCCGGGGCGAACCCGATGTTGGTCGGCGAGAACGTCCACGCGATGTGCGGCAGCGTCGCCGCCAGCGCCCGGATGTCGTCGCTGCCCTCGGAGGCGTTGTCCCAGACGAGCACGTCGGCTTCGGGGAGCCACGCCGCGACCGAGGCCAGGCAGCGAGCGAGCAGGTCGGCCCGGCGGTAGCTGACGACGAGGACGGCCGGCGTCGGAGCTCCGGGGAAGCCGGCTGCGAGGCGTCACCGGCCGCGCCGGCAGCGGGACGGCTCGCCGGGCGCAACGTGACCGTGCACCTGTTCCTCATCGGCGTCCGTCCGCGTCCTCGGGACGTCGGATCGCGAATATCAGCGTGAGGGCGCACGCCCAGGTCAGCATGGCCGGACGGAAGTGCAGGTTCGTCTGGAAGGTCGAGGACACCGCGAGGCTGAGGAACGCGAGGGCGACCGCGAAGGTGTGCATCGACCCGGGCCGGCGTTCCCGCCGGTCGCTGCACGGTGCGCCGGACGACCGCGCCCGCGACGAGGCCGACCGCGACGACGCCGAGCAGGCCGAGGTCGAGCGCGAGCCCGAGGTAGCTGTTGTGGATGAACGACGCGTTGACCACCGTGGTGCCGCCGGTCGCCGGGTTGGGGACGACCTCGCGCGAGCCGTAGGGCCGCCCGATGCCGTTGCCGAGCAGCCACTCGCTCCGCAGGGTCCGCAGCGCGAACTCGTCCTCGCGGGTCCGGTCCTGGAACGAGGACTCCTGCCGTACCGAGGGGGTCACGGTGCTGGCGATGCGCTCGGCCACGGCGACGCCGCGGTTGCCGAGGTGGCCGTCGAGGGCGGCGCCGATCAGCAGCAGCGAGAGCGCGAGCGCGATCGGGATGCCGATGAGCAGGTTCCTCGTCTGCGTGCCGCGGTCGCCCTGCACGCAGTAGGTAGAACAGCACCGCGCAGAGGATGCAGCGGCACCCACGAGCTGCGGTTGAAGCTGACCAGCTCCACGGCGACGAACAGGAGCAGCTGGGTCACGCGGCCGACGGTCCAGCCCCGCTCCTTCGCGTCGGCCAGCAGCAGGAAGATGGCGAGTGCGAGCAGCGGGATGACGGCCGGGCGGATCCGCAGTACATCCGAGGTTGCGCCCAGCGTCGTGACCGACGAGACGTCGGGCCTGGCCGCCCGGCGCCCTGCGCGGCAGCGTCGAGCGGGGTGCCCGTCGACGGCCGCTGCCACGGTGACGACACAGCTCGCGGTCGCGATCCACCGGATGCCGCGCGACAGGGCTCGTCCTGCCCTCCTCGCCGGGGAACAGCGGGATGGTCACCAGAGGCAGCAGGTAGATCAGGAACAGCCGCCACCACCGGAGTCGCCTCGTTGAAGCCGGAGGCGTGCGCGGTAGGCGAGGTACGCGCCGATCGTCGACGCCGCGAGCAGCAGCAGCAGCGGTCCCCGGAGCGGCGCCCCAGGAGTCGGGTGAGCCAGCCACCCCAGCAGCGCCCGGACAGCAGGAGCAGCGCGATGATCTCGACGAGGTCGGTGTGTATCGGGCCCGAAGCGTCAAGGTACTTCGGCGCCTCGGGGAAGACGCTGGCGCCGAGCGCGAGCGCAACGAGGAAGGCGGCCTGCGGCCGAGCCCAGATGAGCACGACCGCGAGGGCCCCGACCACCGCCGGCAGCAGCAGCACGGCGAAGCCCTTGATCTGCAGGTAGAGGAGCACGGGGCCGCCCAGCAGCACGAGCAGGGCGGGCAGGGCCGGCAGCAGACCCGGCGTTCGGCGCTCGAGCCAAACCGGCAGGGGTAACGAACGGTGCCGGCCCCGGTGCGGCGCGAGGCTCAGGACCGGCTCCTCGACCGGGCTCGGCGGCCTATGCCGCAGGTTCAGCGCACCCGCGCAGGGCCACGCCGCGCCGACGATCGGTGAGACGCAGCGTCGCAGGCCCCCATCTCTCACTCCTCTATCCTAGGGTGAGCTCTCGACAGTCGACAGCCACTCGCGGGGAGCGTCGCCAGCAGAACCGGCGGTGCCTGGTACAGCACGGCCGAAGAGGAAGCAATGGAGCTGCGCACGCTGCTGGCGGTTCTGCGACGCGGTTGGGTCATTCATCGTCCTTTCAGCGTTCCTGACGGTGCCGTGGCGGGGCTCTACCTGCGAGGGCCACCCCCAGCTACTGGCTCGACTGCCGAGTACCTCGTCAGCCCGCGGCCGAGCAGCGAGCGCGAACGACACCTATCAGGCCGGTCTGTACGTCACCGGCCGCATGCCTTCCTACGCCGCCCTCGCCACCAGCGCCTCGGTCGCGGGGCGCGTCGTCGGCGAGCTGGGGCTGCCGGACAACCCGGACGTCGCTGGCCTCGCAGGTCACGGCGACCGTGCCGACCGACACGACGATTGTGCAGATCAAGGCGACGGCCGACAGCGCCGGCCGGGCGCAGCAACTGGCGGACGCCTTCGGCGAGCAGTTCGCGGTGGCGGTGCGTCAGCTGGACGGCGACGGTCCGAACACCGTCGTGCAGGTCACGGTGGTGACGCCGGCAGAGCTGCCGCACGCACCCACTTCCCCGCGGCGGAAGCTCATTCTTGCCGCAGCCCTGCTGTTGGGACTGGGGATCGGCGTGCTCGCCGCCGTCCTGCGTTCCCGCTTCGGTAATCGCTCCGGCGCGACGTTCCCGGGCGCCCCGTGGCTGAGCGCGAGGGGCGCCGGGTCCCGGCGGGTACGGGGCACCGTGGCACGTCCCGCCGCGAACCGGCCGGGCATGAACAGACCAGAAGGCGAGCCAGTGACGGCCCCGACGGCCCCGGAGCCGTCCGTTGGTACGACGACCTCGGCGACACAACAGCCGGGTCCCTCCCGCCCGACGGGCCGCCGCAGGTCCTAGATCCTGGACTCGTTCAAGGGCACGGGTAAGGCACGAGCCTCGTGGCTCGGTCCCACGACCGACCCGCTCAGCGAGCCGATCGGTCGGTTATGACGTCGGTGACGGCAAGCCGGGGGCCGACGGTTCGCCCAGCAGCTGCCGATAAACGCCGACGTACTTCTCGGCCTGCCCCCGCCAGTCGAGGACGTCGACGGCTCGCTGACGACCGGTGCGGGCCAGCTCGTCGCGCAGGACTCGGTCCTTGAGCAGCTGCTCGATCCCGTTGGCGAAGGCCTCGGGCTCCGGGGCGTCGACGTACAGCGCCGCGTCCTGTGCCGAGACCCGGCTCTCCTTGAGGTCGCACGAAACCATCGGTACCTCGAAGCTCATGTACTCCATCACCTTGTTCATGGTGGAGACGTCGTTCAGCGGACTGGGCGGATCCGGGCAGAGCCCGATGTCGGCCGTCGACAGGTAGCACGCGACCGTGGCGGCGTCGGCGCGGCCGGTGAAGGTCACGTAGTCCGTCAGTTCCAGTTCGGCGCTGAGCTTGACGAGATCGTCGAAACAGTCCCCGAAACCGAGTAGTGCGACGTGCAGGTCCTCGACGCCGCGGTCGACCAGGACGCGCAGCGAGCGCAGGACGAGGTCGACGCCGTCCTGCGGGCCCATCACGCCGAGGTAGACCGCGAGGTGCTCGCGGCCGCGCCGGAGCGACGGGTCCTGCGGGCCGCGCCGCATCACGCTGGTGTCCGGTCCGCTCCGCACCACCGTCACCTGGTCCGGCCTCTTGCCTCCGCGCTGGACGGCGATCGCCTTGTAGGAATCGTTCGTGCTGATGACGTGGTCGGCGGCCCGGTAGGTCGTCCGTTCGAGGCCGAGGAGCATCCGGTGCAGGAAGTCCTCGCCGCGGTTGAAGCGGGAGAGGTAGAGCTCGGGGGAGAGGTCGTGCTGGTCGTACACGAACCGCACTCCCCGCAGCTGGAAGTAGCGGCCGAGCGCGCGCGTAGGTGTCCGGCGGGTTGCAGACCTGCATCACCCGGAAGCCCTGCTCTCGCCAGACCCTCCGGGAGAGGCGCGACGTGGCGATCCATGAATAGGCGAACTCGTGGGCGTACCCGAGAGCGGTCATCGCCTGCGCCGGGGGTGGGTACCGGTAGACCTCGACACCCTGCAGCGACTCACGCCGCTGCTCGCCAGGCCCCTGGGGGCAGATCACGGACACGCGGTAGCCGGCCGCGGTCAAGGCGAGGCACTCGAGCCAGACACGGCGGTCGAGCGGGACCGAGAGGTTCTGCACGATGACGAGCACGTCGCTGCGCGAGCTGGCCCCCACGTGCCCTCCTTCGACGAAGACGTCGGCAGCTCGTGAAGGAGCCGGGCGCTGACGTGTCCATGCCGTTATCGGCGGCAGGAACCGCTGCACGAGGGCCTATGCGGTTCTTGCCTCATCTGCGGGGCTCTCCCGGCGACGTCAACCGAAGGCCGGAGCCGACGTCGAAGATCAAGACCCTTCGAGAGGTTAACGGCCCGGAGGCCGTCCGCGTTACCCATCCGCCGTAATCACACCCCGGATGCCTGAACGCGGGCACCGTCTCACGAGGCGCTAACGATGTCCCGGAGAAGGCGCGAGAGGTGTTCGGCCTGGACGTCGGTGGTGTAGCGCTCGAGCACGCGGGCCCGGCCCGCCCGTCCGAAGGCCGCTGCCCGTTCCGGGTCGGCCAGCAGGCCCTCGACGGCTGCCGCCATGCCGTCGACGTCGCCGGCGTCGACGAGGTGTCCGGTGACGCCGTCGTCGATGTACTCCGCCACCCCGCCGTTACGCATGGCGACCACCGGGCGTCCGGACGACATCGCTTCCAGGGCCACGGACATCCCGCTGCCGTGGTTGTTCGGCACGGTGGCGATGGCGACGACGCTGCCCCGCGCGTAGAGGTCGCGGACCCGGGGCCCGAGCCGTTCCGGCGACACGGATGCCGAGGTGTTCCGGCACTGCCACCGGCAGTGTCGTGGCCAGTTCCAGCCGGGCGCCGGGATGCCTCCGCTGGACCAGGGCAACCGCTCGCAGGAGGGCCTCGTAGTCCCGATGCCGGTCGTCGCCGACGCTGACCACCAGGCCGGGAGTCGGCTCGAGCTCCGAGAACCGGAAGAAGTCGGCGTCGATACCGAAGGGGACGAACCCGATCCGATCCTCGGCGAGGCCGAACTGTTCCCGCAGGACGGGAAGCTGCGCGGTGCTCTGCGCGAAAACGAAGCGGGCCTTTCGAAGGGCGCGGGCCGCGACACCGGTTCGAGGCGGGACGGCATGCTCGGTGGGTCCGCCAGCCAGGTCGACCCCATGACGACCGGTGGAGCCGAGCGGGTGGCGAGCAACGCCTCGGGGATGCCGGTCCGCTCGTCCCAGCACAGAAGCACGTCGGCCGGGATCCGCGGACGCTGCACACGCCGGTGTGCGGACTCGACCCACTCCTGCTGCCCCGCGCGGTTGCGCACTTTGCGGGCGAGGCGCCGAACCGGTTCGGAGGCCGACGGCTGGTGGACGGACAAGCGGCAGCCGTAGCGGTTGACCTTGTCGAGGCCGTACGGCCAGTGGTCGGGCGCGAGGTCGTTGGCGTGCCGGGTCGCCCAACTCGCCAGCGTCTCGTTGATGCTCAGTCGTGCCAGCACGGACGGGCCGGATGCGTGCAAGGCCGTCACGGGCCACCAAGACCTCCAACATCGCGGGGGAGCCTGCCCAATTTCGCTCCGTCGACGTAGATGGTCACGTCGCCGGGCACGGAGTCGACGGACCGGTAGTTCGTCAGCACGGGATACAGCCCCTGGTCGTTCGCGGGCCGGATCGTCTGCATCCACAGCGTCGGGGAGCCCGCTGAGGAGTTGCGGTTGCCCGTCGTACCACAGCTGCACGGCACCCCGGGCGGGATCGCTCGAGAAGATCACGTGCATCACGAAGTCGTGCCAGCGGCCACGCTCGAGCGGAGCCGACCAGGGTTGGTCGTAACCGTTCTCCGGACCGCGGACCCAGGCGAGGCGCTGTGCTCCCGTCGAGTCCGTCCACGACGCTGCTGTTGCCGAGCACCGAGGGGCCGTCGTAGGGCGGACCGATGAACTCGGCGAAGGTGAAGAAGCCCGGACTCCGATCCCGCCGCAGCCGGGAAATCCTCCGGGAAGAACACGGAGTAGCGCCAGTAGAGGTCGTCGCCGTTCGTGGATGGCGTAGGTGCCGTCGAGCTGCGCGCGGACGTTGGGTGACCGGAAGTCCGAGTTGGCGGCGGTGAGCCGTGCCGCGTACCGCCCCTCCCGCGGTGCGGGACCCGCATCCGACCCGGCGCGGGTAGACCTGCGCCCGGTCCGGAGCCGCGAGGCGCGGTTCCCAGCCGCTGAAGGTGCCGTCCTCGAAGTCGCCGGTCCAGACGGGCGAACCGGCCGTTAGGCCCGGCGTCGGGAGCCCGGCGGGGGTCGGACGGCCCGTTGCGACGTGGGGCGGGGCGACCGGAGGGGACTTCCTGGCGGAGGAATCGAGGCTGAGCGGCCAGCAGGGACGCCGACGAGCACGACGAGGATTCCGACAGTGGCTCGTCGCACCTCGGGCCTCTGGGGAGCCCGACGACCATCGTCGGTCGCGAGCGTCACATAACTGAACTGTAACCGCTCGAGTTGTGAGCAATTTTCTTTTTGTCGAACTCAATTGCCTCTCATGGCGAATGGGGTGCCGGCAACGCCAGCGGGCGGAGCCGATGATCCGGCTCCGCCCGTGGCTGCGTTCTGCCGTGTGGCACGGCTGCTCAGGTCGTCAGTTCATGACGCTGCTGAGGGTGGTGCCGATCTTGCCGGCGTCGGCGTAGATGGTGACCGTGCCGGGGAAGCTGTCCGCGCGGCGGTAGTTGGTGATGACCGGGTAGAGGCCGCTGGTGTTGTTGGCCCGGTAGGTCTGCTGGTAGGTGCGGGTCGACCCGTTGCTCATCGTCTGCTTCACGCCGTTGTACCAGATCTCCTGGAAGCCGACCGAGCTGTTCTGTGACAGCTTGACGTGCAGCACGAAGTCGTGCCAGACACCCTTGGTCAGCGGAACCGACCATGTCTCCCCGTAGCCGTATTCCGCGCTACGTGAGAGGCAGATGCGCTGCGGCTCCGTTGCTGGTGTCCTTGCGGACACCGAAGACGCCGTTGATCGGAGTGCCGTCGAAAGGTGCCCCCATCAGCTCGGCGAAGGTGAAGAACCCGTCGCCGAGGCCGAGGTTGCTCGGGAAGTCGTTCGGCAAGTTCACCGCGAAGCGGTAGTAGACGTCGTCGCCCTCGTGAAGGAGGTCCGGTCCGTCGAGCTGTGACGCGGACGTTCGGGCTGCGGAAGTCGGTGTTGGCAGCCTGCATGCGGGCCGCGTAGCGGCCCTGCAGCGGAGCCGGCGCGCCGGCGCATCGAGCCGGCCGAGTAGGTGGTCACCCGTCCGGGAGCGGCCTGCGGACACGTCCACTGCGCGGTGGAGCCGGACTCGAAGTCACCCGAGACCAGCGGGTGGTTCCCGTCACGGGGGCTGGAGCCGGGGCGGGGGCGGGAGCGGCCACCACCGGGGCGGTCACCGGGGGGACGTTGACGGTCGAGCCGGCCGGCGGGAGGACCTCGATGCCGTCGATCTTGGCGACGTTGACGCGGTTGCGGAAGGTCAGGTTGAGGGTGCCGTCGCTGACGGGAACCGAGAACCAGATCTGGTGGGCGGCGTTGCGGCCGACCCGGGCGAAGATGTCGACGTTCGACGCCTTCGTCTGGCCCTCGGCGAGGACGTCGAAGACGCGCTGGCCGGGTGCGTTGAACCAGTTCTCGGCGAGGTAGAGGTGGACCTCGTAGGTGCCGACGGCCGGGGCGGGGATGTTGTAGCCGGTCATCCCGTAGCGCTCGTGCTGGTAGATGCCGTCGTCGGTGGTGCCCGAGATCGGGGCGGTGGTCGAGTAGGTCTGCCCGCCGACGGCGTAGGCGTCGCCGCGCCAGGCGTGGCCGGCGGAGTCCGTCATGCCGGTCGTCGTTCCGGCCATCACCCGCACCGGACCGCTGGCGAGGGCGGCAGGGGCGGTGCAGGCGGAGAGGCCGGTGAGGGCGACGGCGGCGGAGACGCCGGCGGTCGCGAGGGTCTTCAGCTTCATGGGGAAGGTCCTTCAGGGCGGGCTAGGACGACACCGGAAGGGGGGTTCCGGTAGTCGCGCTGGACACCGTGAGTAATCGGGACGGCACCCGGCCCAACGCGATAGGCCAATCGGCTGAGAGAGCGGAAGGGCAGCAAATTGATCTTGGGCTGCGGAAACGGCCTGAAGCGCAGGTCGGCGGGATCGAGGAATCCGCCGAGACGGGCTCGGCCCCGACCGTCCTTGATCACGCAGAGTTGTCGATCTTGCCGCGGCGCGAAATTGCCGAATCGCGCAGCAGGAACAGCTTTCGATAGCGTTCGGCGGCATCAGCGACCAGATGCAGCCCGACCAGGAGGTGGCGGCCGTGCTCACCGAGGAGCTGCACCAGCTCGTCCGGCAGCTCTTCCCGATGCCGCGGAGCCTCACCGGCGCGGGCACCCGCGCCACGCTCGCAGTGCTCGCCGGGCACCTCGCCGAGGCCGGGCTCGCCCTGCAGACGGTCGAGGTGCCGACGGGGACGCCTGGGGGGTCAGGGGACGGGCTCGCCTGCAGACGGTGGAGGTGCGACGGGGACGCCGGTGCTGGACTGGGTCGTGCCGCCGGAGTGGAACGTCCGCGAGGCGTGGCTCGAGGCCCCGGACGGCACCCGCTTCGCCGACGTCGCCGAGCACCCGCTGCACCTGCTCGGCTACAGCTCCCCGATCGAGGCGACGGTGTCGCTCGACGAGCTCCGCGAGCACCTGTTCACGGTGCCGACGCAGCCCGACGTCATCCCTTACCGCACGTCGTACTACCGGGAGAACTGGGGCTTCTGCCTGCCGCACCGGGAGGCCGAGGCGCTACGACCCGGCACGTACCGCGTCCACGTCGACACGTCGCTGGAGCCGGGCTCGCTGAGCTACGGCGAGCTCGTCGTCCCGGGCACGCCGTCGGAGCCGGGATCGACGCCGGACGAGGTGCTCGTCTCCACCCACATCTGCCACCCGGCCATGGCGAACGACAACGCGACCGGGATGGCGATGGCCGCCGTCCTCGCGCGCCACGTCGCTGCCACGCCGCACCGGTTCACCTACCGGTTCGTGTTCGTGCCGGGGACCATCGGTGCCATCAGCTGGCTCGCCGGCCACCGCGACGTGGTGGGGCGCATCCGCCACGGCGTGGTGCTCACCGGGCTCGGGGACACCAGCCGGCCGACGTGGAAGCGCAGCCGGCGCGGGAACGCCGAGGTCGACGAGGTCATGGAGTTCGTACTGGCCGAGACCGGCCGCGAGTACCGCGTCGACGACTTCTCGCCGTACGGCTACGACGAGCGGCAGTACTGTTCACCGGGCTTCGACCTCCCGGTCGGGCGCTTCGGGCGCGGTCAGCACGGCGAGTACCCCGAGTACCACACATCTGCCGACGACCTGGACTTCGTGGACGAGCCGTCGCTGGACGAGAGCTGGCGGCTGCTGCGCCGCTTCGTCGAGGTGCTCGAGGCGAACCGGACCTACCGCAACCTGCAGCCCTACGGCGAGCCGCAGCTCGGCCGTCGCGGCCTCTACCGCTCGATCGGCTCCACCATGGATCCGAAGGCGGCCGAGATGGGCCTGCTGTGGGTGCTCAGCCTCGCTGACGGCAGCCGGAGCGCGCTCGACATCAGCCATCGCTCGGGGCTGCCGTTCGACGCCGTGCAGGCAGCCTGCCGTTCACTGCTCGACGCCGACCTGCTTGCGGCTGACTGATCTGACGTAAGGCGCGCTCAGGCGCCGAACAGCACCTTGCGGACGTGGAACCCCTCGGCGTACCGGGTGCCCGCCTCGACCCCCCGGAGGCGCATGAGGCCGCGGAACAGCTCGTCGTCGTACCAGGGCTTGTCCTGTTGGCTCGGGAACGCGGTGCGCAGCAACGCGAGCTTCGCGTCGACGGCTGCGGCGTCCAGCGGCACGTAGACGTTGGGGGTGCGCAGGTCGCCCTCCCACTTGACGATCTCGTACTCGACGATCATCGCCTGCCGGGCGGTCTGCCAGACCAGTTCACCGGCGAGGCGGTGGTCCTGGTGGAGGTCGTCGGTTCGCGGGCAGAAGACGATGTCCGGGCGCGCGGCGTTCACCGCGTCGCGGACGGTGCCCTTCACGTCGGCCCACCGTGCCGGCAGGTGGCCGTCGGCGTAGTCGGCCAGCGTCACCGTTCCGGCGCTGTCGCCGAGCAGCTGGGCGGCGGCGTCGCGTGCCTCCTCGCGCCGCTCGGGTGTCCCCGTCAGGACGAGCCAGTGCACGCGCGTCGCCCGGCTCGCGACCAGTTGGCGGAGCGCCCCAGCGCAGCCGATCTCGAGGTCGTCGGGATGAGCTCCAACGCCCAGGACCACCAGTTCTTGCCGGTCAGCCCCAGGCCAGGGGGTGGTGATCAAGTGTCAGGCGGACGTGGCAGCGGAGGCAGGGAGCGCTGTCGGATGCGTCCATGGGCGCTCGCCGCTGTCCCAGAGGTCCTGCAACGCCTTGCGGTCCTTCGCGTTGTCGCAGGAGCGCCAGAATCCGCGGTACGGGTAGGTGAAGAGTCGCCCGCCTGCGATGAGCCGGGCAAAGGGCTCGTCGATGAGGTCCTCGCCGGCCCGGATCTGCGCGAACACGGTGGGTCGTAGCACGAAGAATCCCCCGTTGATCCAGGTTCCGGCGTCCGCCAGCGGCAGAATCGTGCACACAGCACCACTGGCTGGATCGAAGGTCACCGAATGAACGCTCGTTGGCGGAGGAACGGAAACGAATAAGGCATCGGCGTCGAGATCTGCAGCACGGGCGATCATGTCGTCGAGAGGGACGTCGGAGAGCCCGTCAGCGTAGTTGGCCAGGAAGACCGGTTCGTCCTCCACGAGGGGGGCGACCTGTGCCAGGCGTTGGCCGATGGGTGAGTCAGCGCCGGTCTCGGCCAGGTCGATCCGCCAGCCGTCGAGCGGACCGCCGTGAAGCGTGAGCGACTCGACCGTTGGTGAGGCCGAGGGATGCACTTCGACCTCTCCGGACCCGCGGACCCAGCTGCGGATCGCATCCCCGCCGGCGCCGAGGCAGAGCACGAAGTGCCGGTGGCCGTGACCGGCATACCACGCCATGAGGTGCTGCAGGAGGGGCTTCCCGCCTACGGTTACGAGCGGCTTCGGCACGTCCGACGTGCGGCGTTGCTCGATGACGTGTGACTCGAGACTGTCGCGCATGCGGAGGCCGAGACCGCCGCAGAACAGGACCACCTTCATCGAGCTCCCCCTCAATCCACCGGGCTGTGGCGCACGCGTGTCAAACAGATGCCCAGTGATCCGATCGGCTCGTCGCCCGTCGAGCTTAGGGTGCCGATCCTGGCAGCGCCCGATCTTGCCGGATTCCCGCGCCGTGGGCGATTCCGCAAAGCGTCAGGCGTGCTGGCGCAAACGAACTTCACCCGGAAGCGCCCCTAGGTCGCGGTGAATTCATGTCAAGCTCAGCGACGGGGTGATCTGTCGTCCCACGGCTCCGGTGGAGCCGTCGCGAAGGGAAGGGGACCCGACGTGGCGCCCGCGCTGCTCTGCCGACTCTGCTCCGCACCGCTGACGCGGACGTTCGTCGACCTGGGCAGCAGCCCGCCCTGCGAACGCTTCCTGCGCGAACCCGACCTCGCCCTGCCCGAGGCCTACTACCCGCTGCACGTGCGTACCTGCGACAACTGCCTGCTGGTGCAGCTGCCGGCGCACCTGGCGCCGGAGGAGATCTTCTCCGACTACGCCTACTTCTCCTCCTACTCCGACAGCTGGGTGCGGCATGCGCAGCAGCTGGTGGACGAGATGGTCGACCGCCTGCAGCTCGGCGCCGACGACCTCGTGGTCGAGGTGGCGAGCAACGACGGATACCTGCTGCAGCACGTGCTCGCCCGCGGCGTCCGTGCCCTCGGCATCGAGCCGTCGGAGAACGTCGCCGACGCCGCGCGCGAGAAGGGCATCCCGACCGAGTCGGTGTTCTTCTCCGAGGCGGTCGGCCAGGACGTGCGGAGCCGCGAGGGGGCCGCGCGTCTCGTCGTGGCGAACAACGTGCTGGCCCACGTCCCCGACCCGGTCGGGCTGGCCAAGGGCATGCGGGCGGTGCTCGCCGACGACGGGCTCGTCAGCATCGAGTTCCCGCACCTGCTGCGGCTCATCGAGGGCCGGCAGTACGACACGATCTACCACGAGCACTACTCGTACTTCAGCCTGAGGACCGCCTCGGCGGTGCTCGAGGCCGCGGGGCTGACGGTCACCGACGTCGTCGAGCTGGAGAGCCACGGCGGGTCGCTGCGGCTGCTGGCCCAGCCGACGGAGGTCGGGGCGTCGCCGTCGGAACGGGTCGGGAAGGTCCTCGCCGACGAGGCGGCGGCGGGGCTGCACACCGTCGAGGGTCACGACGGTTTCGCCGCCGAGGTCCTCCACGTGAAGACACAGTTCCTGAGCTTCCTGCTCGGGGTCGCGGAGCGCGGCGAGACGGTCGCGGCCTACGGTGCCCCCGGCAAGGGCAACACCCTGCTCAACCACTGCGGGCTGCGGCCCGACCTGCTCCCGTTCGCGGTCGACCGGAACCCCTACAAGCACGGCATGTTCCTGCCGGGGTCGCACATCCCGGTCTTCCCGCCCGAGACGCTGTACGAGCGGCGGCCGGACTACATCGTGATCCTGCCGTGGAACCTGCGCCGCGAGATCGCCGCTCAGCTCGCCGACGCCCGCGAGTGGGGCGCCCGGTTCGTGGTCGCGGTGCCGGAGCTCGAGGTCTTCTGAGCCGTCGTCCGGAGGAGCCGGCACCGGTTGAAATGCGCGGAAACACTCGTGCTCGCTCACACAGAGTGAGTCTTTAGCCCCTAACGTGTGATCTTTCGCCGAATGTGACCACGCTCGGTTATGCCTCCCCATAGCATCCCCCTGTCCGGTGCGGGGGCACCGGTACTTGCTTTGGGGGAAGCGCGATGTCTGCAGTGCCTGGTGTTTCGGGTAGAACACGTGCTCCTCTCGTCGTCCTCGTCGTCGGCCTCCTGCTCGCGGCGCTGGTCTCGACGGTCGTCGGTGCACGTCCCGCTGCCGCGGCCTCCACGGTGCCGCCGGGCTTCCAGGACGCGCGCGGTGCTCACCGGGCTGAACGAGCCGACCAACGTCGCCTTCGCCGGCGACGGGCGCGTGTTCGTCGCCGAGAAGAGCGGCGTCATCAAGGTCTTCCACGGCCTCGCCGACCCGACCCCGACGGTTTTCGCCGACCTGCGCACCAACGTGCACAACTTCTGGGACCGGGGCCTGCTCGGCATCACGCTGGACCCGCAGTTCCCGGCCCGGCCGTACGTCTACGTGCTCTACACCTACGACGCGGCCCCCGGCGGCACCGCTCCCAAGTGGGGGACGCCCGGCGCGACGTCGGACGGCTGCCCGAACCCGCCCGGCGCGACCGCGAACGGCTGCGTGGTCAGCGGCCGGCTCTCCAAGCTGACCGCCAACGGCGACGTCATGACCGGTAGCGAGCAGGTGCTCGTCTCCGGTTGGTGCCAGCAGTTCCCGAGCCACTCGATGGGTCAGCTCGCCTTCGGCGCGGACGGCAAGCTCTACGCCAGCGCCGGCGAGGGCGCGAGCTTCGTCTACGCCGACACCGGCCAGACCGGCAACCCGTGCGGGGACCCGGCGGGGCAGGGTGGTTCGCTCCGGGCACAGTCCCTGCGCAGCAGCGGCCCCACCGGTCTGAGCGGTTCGGTGATCCGGATCGATCCCGACACGGGCGTCGGCGCCGCCGGCAACCCGCTGGCGTCGAGCAGCAACCCGAACGCCCGCCGCATCCTCGCCGAGGGTCTGCGCAACCCGTTCCGGTTCACCATCCGCCCGGGGACGAACGAGGTCTGGAGCGGCGACGTCGGCTGGAACACGTGGGAGGAGATCAACCGCATCCCGGCCGGCGCGACGACGGTCACGAACTTCGGCTGGCCCTGCTACGAGGGCCCGAACCCGCTGCCCGACTTCGGCAACACGGGTATCTGCCAGAACCTCCCGGCCAGCGCCGTCACCAAGCCCTACTTCACGTACAACCACAACGCCTCGATCGCGCCCGGCGACGCCTGCACCACCGGCTCGTCGTCGATCACGGGTGACGCGTTCTACACCGGCGCCGCGTACCCCGCGGCCTACCGGAACGCGCTGTTCTTCGCCGACTACGCCCGCAACTGCATCTCGGTGATGCTCCCGGGCGCGAACGGTCTGCCGGACCCCACGCAGGTCAAGCCCTTCATCTCCAACGCCGCAGGCCCCACCACCCTGATCGCCGGCCCGAACGGCGACCTCTACTACACCGACCTCTCCGGCGGCACGGTCCACCGCATCACCTACACCACGGGCGACAACCCGCCGGTCGCCTCGCTGCAGGCGGACAAGACCAGCGGCTCCTCGCCGCTGACCGTCGCGCTGGACGCGAGCGGTTCCAGCGACCCCGACCCCGGTGACGTCCTGACCTACAGCTGGGACCTCAACGGCGACAACACGTTCGGCGACGCCACCGGCGTCCGGGCCTCGACCACCTTCACCTCACCCGGGCCGAAGACGGTGCGGGTGCGGGTGACCGACCGGGCCGGTGCGAGTTCGGTGGCGACGCTGAGCATCGCCGTGGGTCCCGGTGCCCCCGCGCTGACGATCAGCACCCCGGCCCTGACGGAGCCGTGGAGCGCCGGTGACACCGTGCCGTTCGCCGGCACCGCCGTCGACCCGACCGACGGGGTGCTGCCGCCGTCGAAGCTCTCCTGGTCCCTGGTGCTGCGACACTGCCCGTCGACGTGCCACTCGCACCCGGTGCAGGACTACGCCGGTACCGACAGCGCCTCGTTCACCGCGCCCGACCACGACTATCCGTCGTACCTGGAGCTGACGTTGTCGGCGACCGACTCCCTCGGCCTGACTTCGTCCAAGACGGTCCGGCTCGACCCGAAGACGGTCAACCTGACCTTCAACTCGGCACCGTCCGGCATGAAGATCTCGGTGGGCGGGACGACGGGCACCACGCCGTTCGTCAAGCAGGTCATCGCGAACTCGCAGAACAGTGCCGTGCCGATCAGCCCGCAGCCGTTGAACGGCCGGAACTACGCCTTCTCCTCGTGGTCCGACGGTGCGCCGCAGTCCCGCGCCATGCTGGCTCCGACCTCCGGCGGCTCCGGCTACACCGCGACCTTCACCGATGCCGGTGTCGCCCCGCCGGCGCCGGCCGCCACGGTGAGCCCGGCCTCGGTCGACTTCGGCTCGCAGTGGGTGCAGCAGGCCAGTGCCGCCCGTGCGGTCACGGTGCTGAACTCCGGCGCGGCCCCGCTGCACGTCGACTCCGTGGCCACGAGCCGGTCGGACTTCGCGGCGACGCCGGCACCGGGTTGCGCGACGCTGGCACCCGGGGCGAGCTGCACGGTCGGTGTGTCCTACACGCCAGCGTCCCTCGGCGCGATGCCGGCGACGCTCACGCTCACCGATGACGCCGGTGGGGCCGGTCCCAGCACCGCGACGCAGACCGTCGCGCTGACCGGTACAGGCGTTGCCGACCCGATCAACGACTACTACGCCAAGCTCGGCGGCCTCACCTCCGTGCTCGGGGCCCCCGTCGGCGGGCACTACCAGGTCGGCGGCGGTTGGGGGCAGACCTACCAGGCGGGCCGGATCTACTACACCGCGGCGACGGGAGCGCACGAGGTGCACGGCGCGATCCTGGCGCACTACCAGGACCTGGGTGGGCCGACCGGGGTGCTGGGGTTCCCGACGTCCGACGAGCTCGACACCGCGAACCGGCTCGGTAAGGACAACACCTTCGCCGGCGGGACCATGTACTGGTCGGCCGCCACGGGCGCCCATGAGGTCCAGGGCCTGATCCTGCAGAAGTACCTGCAGCTCGGCGGCCCGGCCGGCGTCCTGCAGTTCCCCACGTCGGACGAGGCGCCAGCCGGTGCCGGTCGGTTCAACCAGTTCTCCGGGCAGGGCGGCAGCATCTACTGGTCGGGTGCGACGGGGGCCCACGAGATCCAGGGGCTGATCGGCACGAAGTACCTGCAGATGGGTGGTCCCACCGGGGTCCTGCAGTTCCCGACGAGCGACGAGCTGGCGGCTCCTGGCGGGGCCGGTCGCTACAACACCTTCTCGGGACAGGGCGGCAGCATCTACTGGTCGGGTGCGACGGGGGCCCACGAGATCCAGGGGCTGATCCGTACCAAGTGGCTGTCGATCGGCGGGACCACCAGCCGCCTCGGCTACCCGACCAGCGACGAGTACGCGGTCACCGGCGGGCGGCGCAACGACTTCCAGGGTGGCTCGGTCACGTGGAAGCCGGCCACCGGTGCGGTGATCGCCTACCGGTAGGAGACCTGCACGCCGGTGCTCGGCGACCAGCGCAGCACACCGTGCTCGAAGCGGGACTCCTTCACGCCGGGGCCGACGGTCAGCTCGTCGCTGAGCGGGAGGCCGAGGCGTCCGGCGGGGCCGCCGAGCTGGTCGTAGCGGGCGAGGATGAGGCCATGCACCTCGTGTGCACCGGTGGGGGCCGACCACACCACCAACCCGTGCTGGAAGCGGCTGGCGCGGGCGGCCGTCGTCCCTGGCGGCGCGAACTCGTCGGTGACCGGGAGGCCGAGCAGCGATCGGTCTCCGCCGAAGGCCAGGTAGTGGGCGAGGATGAGGCCGTGGGCCTCGTGCGCACCGCTGCTCGGCGACCAGTACATGCGGCCAGCGGCAAAGGTGCGGGTCCAACCGCCCAGGATGGGCTGCTCGGCGGTGGTCGGCACACCGATGACGGAGCGGACGCCGCCGAGCTGCTGGTAGGCAGCGGCGATCGGTAGCTCGAGGCTCGGGAGGACCGTGCCGTCGGGGACCGACGCGGCGACGCTGGTCGGGGTGCCGGCAAGCTGCTCGGCGGCGCCGTTGCCGGTGGGGGCCGTGACCTGCTGCAGGACACCCCCGGTGAGGTCGATGCGGACGAAACGGCCCGGCCCGGCGACGCCGGCAGTGGCGAGGCTCGTCCAGAGGTTGCCGTCCGGGCCGGTGGCCAGCGCGCCGATCGTCGCCGTGGGGAAGGTGCCCACGACGGTGGCGCCGGCAGCGTCGGCGCGGAACAGGACGCCGCCCGCGTCGCTCTGCGCGGTGCCCCACATCGCGCCGTCCGGCCCGGCGGCGAGGGCCAGCGGGTAGGCGCGGCTCGTGGTCGGCAGGACCGACCAGGCGAAGCTGCCGTCGCTGCGGCGGTGCCCGACCTCGGTCGACTGGTAGGTACGCCGCGCGACCCAGGGCTGTCCCGTGGTGTCGGTCGGCGAGCGGTGCGAGGGCGACGCTGACGGTCTCGGGACTGATGGAGCCGAGGCCGATGCTGTTCAGCCGGGCGCCGGTGGCGTCACGGCGGTCGAGCGTGGCGGAGGAGGGGTCGAGGATCCAGACGCCGCCGGTGCCGTCGCTCGCGATCCAGCGTGGCTCTCCGCCGACGGTCAGCTCGTGGACGGTGCCGTCGCTCTGGGTCCAGCCGAGGCTGCCGCTGTCCGGCCGGGCGAACCAGACCGAGGCGCCGGTGCGAGGAGCCAGCGAGGTGGCCGACGTGAGACCCGGGAGCCGGACGCGGCTGACGGCGGTGCCGCCGGCGACGCGGACGAGGTCGGCCGGGGACCGTTCGGCGGCCCAGAGGCTGCCGTCGCGGGCCGTGGCCAGGGCGTCGACCCCACCGGGGACGGGCGCGGTGCGGACGAGTGGCGCTACCGGCGTCGGGGTGGCGGCGAACGCGGGGCCGGCGGCGGAAACAGCTGCGGCTGCGGCGACCGCGGCGGCGGCGAGTCCGGCCGCGCGGCGGCGCCGGCTCGAGGCCCGCTGTGGGTCTGGCGGTGTGCGGTGTGCTGGTCATGCTCGGCTCCCTGGACTACGCGAGGTGCCCATCGACCGCACCGTAGGTGCAATTGAGCCGTCGACCGCGATGCGACGGAGCTCGCCGGGAAATCACCCAGCTGCCGGGGCGAGCGTCAGCCGGTGGCGTCGAGCCGGACGGGGACCCGGCCACGCGCCTGCGTCCGTCCGGTGAGCACGTCGGCCAGCGCATCGATGGAGGCGGGCACGTCGCTGTAGGCGGTGACCTTGACCGCGGCCGGGGAGCCGGCGAGCACCCACGGCGTCCCGACGCCGACCGCAACGTCGGTGGCGGAAGCGGCGGCGGTCCGGTCGCCGGAGCCGACCACGGTCACCTGCGTTCCGCCGCCCGGAGTCGCGCCACGCGCGGCGAGGGCGGAAGCCAGCTCGGCAGCGTCCCGTCCCCGCACCTGCACACCGGGACCCACCGGCTGCACCGGCGTCAGGGCGGTGATCGATGCGGCGGCCACGCGGGCGGCCACGGCGCGGTGCTCGGCCGACCCGATGCTCGTGATCGGCGGTTGCGGACCCTTGGCGAGTGACATCCGCAGCCGCACGACACGGGTGGCGGCGTCGAACACCGTCTGCCGAGAGAGCCGTCCCGACGCGACCGCGGCCAGCAGCGCGGAGCGCGCCTCGGCCGTGTTCGCGGAGGTGGAGAGCAGGTCCGCGCCGGCGTCCACGGCTCGGACGGCGGCTTCACCCGGGGAGTAGGCCTGCCGGATCGCGCCCATCGACAGCGCGTCGGTGATGACGACGCCGTCGAAGCCGAGCTGGCCGCGCAGCACGCCCGGTGATCAACGGCTTGGAGAGGCTGGCGGGCGACGAGCCGTCGATGGCGGGGACGAGGAGGTTGCCGGTCATGACGAGGTCGACACCGCCGCTGATGCCGGCCCGGAACGGTACGAGGTCGGCGGCGTCGAGCTGTGCGCGGGTCTGCGGCAGGGTCGGGAGCCGGAGGTGGCTGTCGACGTCGGTGCCGCCGTGACCGGGGAAGTGCTTGAGCGTCGCGGCGACGCCACCACCTTGAGATCCGCCGCCCTGCAGACCGGCGACCGCTGCGGTGACGTAGCGGCCGACGCTCGCCGGGTCCGCGCCGTAGGAACGGGTGCCGATGACGGTGTTGGTCGGCAGCGACGCGAGGTCGGCGACGGGCGCGAGGTCGACCGTGACGCCGACGGCGCGGAGCTCTGCGGCGGTGACCGCTGCGGCGGCGCGGGCGTTCTCCGGGTCACCGGTCGCCCCGACGGCCATCTCTGCCGGCATCTCCGTCGCCGGGGCGCGGAGGCGGTCGACGACGCCGCCTTCCTGGTCGATCGCGATCACCAGGGGGAGGTCGTCGCCTCCGGCGCGGGCCGCTGCCGTGAGCCCGTCGGTCAGCCCGCGGAGCTGCTTGGGGTTGTCCGCGTTGCCGGTCGGCAGGTCGGCGAAGACGGGGTCGGTCGTGTTCTGCTCGAGCAGTGTCACGCCGCCGAGCGAGTACCGGCGGATGGCCTCGGCGGGGGTGGCGACGCCGAGCAGCGCGGTGTTGGCGCGGGCCTGCGCCGGGGTGACGTCGGTGGCGGAACTGCCGTAGACCTGAGGCAGCAGCAGCTGCCCGACCTGCTGCTCGAGGCTCATCGCGGCGACCCGCATCGCCGCGGGGTCGCCGGGTGCCCCGCTGCTCGGCTTCCCCGGTGTCGACGCCGGGGGTGGCGACGTGGGAGCGGAACCGGCGCCGCCGGAGCAGGCGGTGAGGACGGCGCAGCAGACGGCAACGAGCGGGCCGGCCAGCTGTCGTCGGCGGGCGCGCCGCCGGCTCAGCACGCCGAGTGCTGCGCCGTGGGGGTGTCGGAGATCAGGTAGCCACCGGCCCCGGAGCCGGGGACGAGGGAGTAGCCGATGGACCAGTCGGTGCAGGTCTCGCCGGGGTTCACGCCCTTGCTGCCGGGCTGGTTGCTGGTGAAGGTGACCGACGCGCGGGCGGTGCGGTCGTTGCGGATGTTGACCGCGGTGACCGTCACGTTGCTGTCGATGGTGCCGCTGGTGTTGTTGACGAACCCGGTGAACGGGTTCTTCGCCTGCTGCGTGGAGGTGAGCTGCGAGTACGCGTTCGCGTAGTCCGAGGAATTGATGCCGGTGAAGTACGCGTCGAGCGTCTGCGCGACCGCGGCGTTCTGCGGGGTTGCGACGCCCGAGGCAAGCGTCACCGTCGTGAAGTTGGTGCCGGCCGTGGGCAGGTTGCTGGGCGTGCTGCTCGAGGAGCCGCTGGAGCCCGACGACCCGGACGAGCTGCTCGAACCGGACGAGCCGGACGTCGTGCCGCCGCTACCGGTCGTCGACGGCGCGGACGTGGTGGCGGCGCTGGCAACTGCGGAGGTCGTCGCGACCGGATTCTTCGGCGTCGAGCTGCGCTGCGTGTAGACGACGGCACCGGCGCCAGCGGCGACCGCGATGATGACAGCAACTGCTGCCGCGACGATCACGCCGTTGTTCGAGCCGGGGAGCGGCGCCGGCGGACCGGGGTAGGGCGCCGGCGTCGGGGCGCCGCCCGGCGGGTAGCCGGGGGCAAGCTGCGGACCGGTGCCGACCGCGTTCGTCGCCGGGTAGGGCTGCTCGGGCTGCCAGGCGCCGGGCGGGGTGGGTGCGTAGGCGGTCGGTCCCGCGGGCGGCGGCACAGCTCCTTGCGGCGCGGCGTACTGGGCAGGTTGCGCTGGGGTCTCGCCCCACGCAGGGCCGAGCCCGCCGTCTGGCACCCAGCCGGGCTGCGCCGGCCAGCCTTCCAGCAGCGCGCGGGCGCTCGCCGAAACCGGCTCGTCGCTGCCCTCGGCACGCTGCCGCGGGTAGCTGCGCATCGGGTCGGACGCCCAGATGTTGGTGCCGCCGTCGTCGTCCGGCTCCGCCATCACTTGTCTCCCCATCACGACCGATTCGTCTGCGACTCCACAGTAGGAGCCTCGATGGCTGCCGTCAGCGGTTCGGGGCAGCTGGGCGTCTTGCCGCTCGATTACGGCGTGAGTGGGGGCCGGACGCTCATCCACCCCGGACGCTGCCTGTCGGCCGGAACTCGTGCGGCGCCGTGGGCGAGACGCCGATCAACTCACCCTTCGCCGTGCGCAGCACGTCCGAGCCCGGCGTCGTCGTGACCGAGAGGATCGGTCCGGCCAGCGACGCCGCCCGAGCGCCGTCGCCTTCGCCGATCCGCTCGTAGCTCGACCACTGCGCCTGCGTGAGCGCGAAGCTGTGCCCGGGACCGCTGCTGACCAGCGCGCCGACGGGGGACTCGGCGTCGAAGGTCTGGACCGCCATCGTTCCGTAGGCGTCGACGATCGACGCGGGGCAGGCGCGGACGTCATGGCTCAGCTGAGCGATCTCGCGGTACCGCGCGGCGGGGAGGCCGATCCGCGCGTCGGATTCACCGACCGCAATCTCGCAGCCGGCCCCGACCGCAGACCCGGTCGCGGTCGGTTGAGAAGTCGGATCGGGGTCCAGGGGCATTGACGTGGCAGCGAATGAGATCACCGCAGCGGCGATCAGGAGGCCCGGGACCATGACAAGAAGGGACCGCTTCCAGCGCCGCCGAGACGCCGCCGGTTCAGGTGATGGCTCCGGCGCGGTGACCGCCGAGCGGATGCCCGCGACCCACCGCTCCAGCGGGATCGACGGCCTCAGCTCGGGGTCGGAGACGAGAAGTCGGACGATACGGTCGGCGCCCGCCTGCGCGTCGGCGACCGCACCGCCGAGCGCGACGGCGAGGGCGTCCTGCAGCTGCGCCAGCGACTCCCGCCGTCGGGGTCGTCCGAGCAGCAGCTGGACCGCCAGCATCGCAACCTGCCAGCGGTCGGCGCTCTCGTCCGCCGAGCCGGGGTCGTCGAGTCGCTCGGGTGGGACGAAGCCTGGCGCGCCGAACACCACGCTCATCGCCGGTGGTGCGGCGGTCCGGACGTAGGCCAGGTCGATGACGACGGCCCGGTCGGCGGCCACCACCACGTTGCCGGGGTGCAGGTCCCGGTGGACGATGCCGTGCGCGTGCAGGTGGTCGATCCCTGCCGCGATGTCCTCGAGCAGCTCCAGGGCGCGCGGCGCCGGCTGGGGGGTTCCGAGCGCTGCGACGGTTGTGCCCTCGACCCAGGCGCAGACGAGATAGAGCAGGTCGAAGTCCTCGACCGACGGAGCCGGGCCGTCGAACAGTCCGGGGCCGACGAAGGCGTCGAGCTGCTCGACCACGTTGGGATGGTGCAGCTCCTCGAGCGCCTCCGCCTGCTCGAGCAGCCGCTGACGCTGCCGGGCGCCGGCCTCGGTGATCTGCTTGAGAGCGACCTCTCGCCCGTCCCGGTGCCGTGCGCGGAAGACGAGGGCTTCCCCGCCGGCGATCCCCTCCGGATCGGCGACCCGGTAGCGGTAGGGGTCGTCCTGCGGGCCGGTGAACCAGACCCGTTCCTCGGTTGTCACCGCCCGTCAGCGGCAGGTGGCGAGACCCTGGCCGCCGCGCGACCCGGCGTCGACGTAGACCTCGGACAGGTAGCCGGAGACGTCGTGGGGGAGTACGACGTGGTACCAGAGGTTCGACGCCGCGGCATGCGGATTGCCGGCACCCTGTTCGCGCAGGTCGTAGTTGTACATCTGGGCGCCGGACACCGTGCAGTCGGCCGTGAGCCGGAGGCCGGTCACGAGGTTGGACTGCGGGACCTTGCAGCCGTTGCGCGCGCAGAACGGCTGGGGCACCGTTGAGAGGTAGGCCGGGCTCGAGTCCTCGACGTAGGACTGCGAGCCGATGGCTACCTTGTTGGCGACGACGATCGTGGCTTGGCTCGTGGCCGCGACCGGCTTCGTTCTGGCGTTCGGGGCCCCGTTCGCTGGTGCCTTCGAAGGGGCGCTGCTGCAGCCCGATGTCAGGAGCGCCGCCCCTACGGCGACTGCGAGTAGGCGGCGCGCGGTCACTCGGCTTCCGGGCACGCGTCGGGAGAGAGCTCGTCCCCGCCGGTCAGGCGGTGCCGTAGCCAGGCGTCGACTACTTCGTCGCGCTTGTCGGTGTGCTGCCGCATCGGCACTCCGGCCTGCGTGAAGGCGTCCCAGACGCTGGTCATCTCCAGCCGGACGAGCGCGCGGGAGACGCAGAGGCGCTCGGCGACCTGTTGGTGCGACAGCGGCGTGGTGCCCCCGTTGCGGAGCGGCTCCACGTACAGGTCGAGCATTGACCGCTGCCGCTCGGTCAGCCGAGGGACCAGTCGGTTCGTCCGGAGCGTGGTGGAAGCGGTAGCAGTCCGCGGGCGCGGACGGCTCACCACGATGCGCAGGGAGTGCCGGTACTCGCCCTCGATCAACAGCTCGAGTTCGGGGACGGCCGGGCCGTAGGACTCACCCGGCGGGATGGGCACCGATGCCCGGCCCGGCATGACCGCGAGAAGGGACAGCTGCGACCCCATATTCGTGATCAACAAACGCTCACGAGAAACGGACACCTCGCCGGCCATACGCGGCACGAGCCGGTCCAATCGCGGGGCGTGCCCGATGCGCAGGGCGTTCTCCTGGCTGCGCCCGAAGCTGATGCCGCTGTCGTTCGTGAGCTCGACCACCGCGTGGCGGCTCATGACGCGCGCTCGTGTCTGTGATTGACCCACGAATGGGGACGTTAGCTGGCGCCGGAGTCGGTCGCAGCGGTTTCTGCGGAGAGCGCCCGAAAGCAGGTTGACCGCCCAAAGATTCCGATCTTTCGGCAACCCGGCACACACAATCGCTACTGAGCGCGCCGGGCGTGAGTTGCCGCCAGGCGGGCGTTCTCATAGCCGGTGAGGCGCAGCCGCGAGTGCCCCTGGGAGAGCACCCATTCGATGGCTGCGTCCTGCATCGCCAGATAGTTCTCGTCGTCGACGTCCCCGATCAGATCGACGATGAGATGCGCGGCGCCGTAAACCGTCCAGCCGCCGATCGGCAGCGCGAGGCGGGCGAGCGCCGCCGTGAAGCCGACCGGATCCGCCTGCGCGGTCTCCAGGTAGGGCGCGAGGAGATGGAGGTAAATGCGGTCGGATTCGATGCCGCCGGCAGGGTCGAACTCGAAGCGGCCGTACATTTCGAGGTCGTGGCGCAAGGTCGGCGGAAACATGCCCTCGCTGCGGCGGGAACGATTTCCGAAAAGACCCATGGGGCCAGACAAGCACCGGATGCGCGCGAGCGAGGCCGGATGCGTACCGCCTGACAGCCCTGTCAGGAAGTCGCTGGCGCTCGGATGGGGCCGTCGAGCAGCCAGTCCGATGTAGCTGAGCTTGGCTTCGGACAGGTCCATCCGGGCGTTGCGTGCGAGCGACGAGGTCGCAGCCCTCACTTACCGACCGCCTACCCCGCGCTCAGCCCGCCGTAGCTGTCCACCTCGTAGCGCAGGGTCTCGCCCTTCTTCGTGGTCAGTGTGCCGTCGTTGAAGGTGGCGTTGACCGGTACGACGGTGAAGGTGGCGGTGTTCTTGCCGGTGGCCTGGGTGAAGGTCAGCGTGCAGGAAGCGGTGACGTCGCCGACGAGCTCGCACTGGTTCTGCGTGAAGGGGCCGGATGGCAGGTTCTTCACGGTCGCAGCGACGGTCTTCTCCTTGGGGGAGAGGTCGCTCTGGTTTCCGGTTCGGATCGCGGTGACGAGCCGGCAGACCGCTCGCTCGGGTGGATCGATGCTGGTGCAGCCTGCTGGGAGGGCACTCGGTGCGGCACTCGACGGCTCCGAGCTGACGGATGGAGCTGCACTCCGCATGGGGGTAGCTGTTGTCGGAAGCGCCGCCGGCATCTGAGAGGCAGAGAGCGGCTTGGGGGTCGGTGTGCTCGATCCTCCACAGGCGGAAAGCCCGAATACGAGCAGGAGGGCCGGAGAACAGAACCAAGCGGTCGTGCGACGGCGGGTGGGCACGGTGCTCCCTGTCAACTCGAACTCGACGCCGGATCACGTCAGCGGAAGCTCAGCTTCACACGACGGGGCGCTGCTACGTGCTGGCTTTCAGGTGCCCACGGCATGTTCTCAAGCGGGCCTCGGCAGCTCTCTAGGTTGACACGGTTGACGGCGAAGTTAGTCTTGGTTGACAGCGTTGACGACTCGCCCAGGGAAGTTCTCATGGCCCACCCCGCAGTCGCGCCAGGGCTTTCCCAGCTCGCCGGGCTCCCTGCCTCGCACGCATCGCTCCTCGAGCGGTTGGCCCGGCAGCTGCTGTTCCGCGATCCGACGGGGGAGCAGCTGGCCGGGGTCGACGACCTCGACCGCCTCGCCGACGCAACCGCGGACGGGCTCCTCGACTCCGCGTCGGCCTGGGAGGAGCACCTCGGGCCCTTCTATGACGGCGCAGCGGTGCGATCCCTCCTGGCGGACGGCGGCACGCCGATCAGTCGTCAGGCCGTCCACAAGCGACGCGGGCTGCTAGCACTCACCACCGGAAGCGGTCAGGTGGTCTATCCCGCCCGGCAGTTCCGCGGCAGCCGACCGGCTCCGTCACTTGGCGCCGTCCTCGACCTGCTGCCCGAGGCTCTGGTCTCACCCTGGACGGTCGCGTCCTGGCTGTTCGCCGCGGACCCCGAACTCGCCGGCGACCGGCCGATCGACCTCCTCCACGACGGCGGGTCCGAGGGAGCGGCCGCGGTTCTCCAGGCGGCCGAGCACTGGGCGGGTCAGCTCGCGTCGGCGGCGTGAGCGAACCGGAGGTCGACCTCCCGCGACCACCCGTCGACCTCTCCGGCTTCCCGGTGTGGCAGCCGCTCCCGCCACAGCTCTTCCGCATCGCGTTCCACCGTGACCGCGCCGGCGAGCTGAACTCACCATGGCGGTTCAGCTCGATCCCCCCGGGCCGGTCCCGGTTCGATCTCCCCGTTCCGCAGGGCACCTGCTACTGGTCCGACCGTCGCTATGGCGCCTTCGTCGAGGTCTTCCGGTCGATCCCGCTCATCGACCGGACGGACCTGACCCGCCGAAGGCTCTTCACGGCACCGCCGCCGGCATCGCTACGGCTGGCGGACACCACGGCACGTGCCGCCTACGCCCACGGAGTCACCGGGGAGCTGTCGACCGTAGTGCCGTACTCGATCCCGCAGGCGTGGGCGAGAGCCCTCCACCGCGCTCGTTTCGCCGGCATGACCGGGTTCTGCCGACACGACCCGTCGCTCACCGCGCGCAACGTCGCGCTGTTCGGTCCTTCCGGAGTCGTCGCCCGCCGCGCGGGCTGGCGGACCCAGCGTCGTTCCCTGGAGGCGGACCCGGTGCTGGCCACCGAACTCGCCGCCCTCGGCGTCCGGATCGCATCGATCCCCTATCGGGTGACGACGATCCCGCCTCCGAACCGCGGGAGCTGACTCCGTCACCAGCCCCCGAGGGGGCGGACCACCGGTCCGGCGAGCTCGGCGGGGTTGGCCCGGTCGACCGGGACGATCCGCTTGCCGAGGGGCGCAAGCGCGAGGGCGGCCATACGGAAGCATGCGAGCCCGAACGGGATCCCGATGATCGTGACGCAGAGCAGCAGCCCGACGATCAGGTGGGCGAGCGCCATCCAGACACCGCCGAGGAAGAACCAGAGGACGTTGCCGAGGAAGCTCAGCCCGCCGGCGGTGGGCCGGGCGACGACCGTGCGTCCGAACGGCCACAACGTGTAGTTCGCGAGCCGGAAGCTGGCGATGCCGAACGGGATGCCGATGATCGTCAGGCAATTGAGGATGCCGGCGACGACGTACCCGATCGCGAGCCAGAGGCCGGCGAGCAGGAGCCAGAGCACGTTTCCGATGAAGCGCATACCCGCAGTGTGGCCACCGTGCGCCTTTGGAGCAGGGGTCCTCTCCCTGGCGCGGGCCCGACGTCATTGATCGCGCGCAACGTCGGACGACTGATCTGAGCTACTTTGTCCGCCGCGGCCGGTTGCTGTGGGTTCACCCGACAGCGACTGCATGTCTCGAGGAGCAGATTGTGCGCGCGCCCCTACCCCTGGCTCTCCTGGTCCTGGCGGCGCTTTCGACCGCCGGCTGCGGCTCGTCGGCCGACCAGCCGCCGAAGGCGAAGACGAACGGTGAGGAATCAAAGCCCGCGGTGACGGTGCTCGCCGACGCCAGAACGGCATTCTTGGCAGCATCCTCGGCACATATCGCCGGGCACCGGTTCGTCAAGGGAGTGCGGTACGACGAGGACGAGCACCTCCTCCGGCAGGGTGGCGAGGCGATCGGAGAAGTCGAAGTACGGCGTTGCTCAGTTCAAGACGAAAGACGCCGTCTACTACCTCAACGTGCCGTCGAGCACCTACACCACCAGCGGCCTGACCCTGACGCCGAAATGCCAGAACCGGTGGCTGGAACGGTCAGCCGATGACCACAGCGCCCGCGTAACCCTCGGCGACTTCTTCCGCGACCTCGAGCTCGACGACCAGCAACTCCAGCCCGAGGTGACGGTCAATCCGGGGCAGCGCCCCACCGTGACCATCACCCAGCGGAACGGCACGAGCCTGACCATCGCGGGAAGGGGTGAGCCGCTGCCACTCGCCTACAGCACCAAGTCCGGCAACGCTTACCTCTTCGCCGACTACGGGAAGCCGGTCACCATCGAGGTTCCGACCGAGACGACGAAGCTCTCGTGTGGCCAGTCCTCGTGCGACTACTGACGGGGCAGTCGTGCTGGGCCGACCGAGGGCAGCGACTACGTCCGCTGAATCGGAGGGGGAGACGATGCCGCTTCCCGAACCGCTCGGGCATCGCGGGCGAGAGAGCCGCCGGTCCCGCCGGCGCTATCGACATAGCGGTCGTTATGTGATTATTGCTCCGTTGAGAGCAATCAGAGCGGCGCTTGTCTGACGACATTCCTTCAGTACCCCTGAAGGAGATTCGAGAATGTCGCTGATGACCTGCTCCACCTGTCGGGCCGCCGTCCTGCCCGGCGCCTTCTGCGGCAACTGCGGAGCGCCGATGCCGACGCCCGTTGCAACCGCGGCCTCGACGCCGGCGGCTGCCGTGCCCGCCGGGATGAGCGGGCACGCTGCCTGGGCGCCGGCGGGCGCTCAAGCCACCATGCCGACGACCTTCGCTCCGCACCAGGGCCCGCAGCCCGTACACCCCGGCCTCGTCTCGCCGCAGCCCGGCTTCGGCACCGGCCCCTACCCCCAGCAACCCTTCGCGCAGCAGCCTTTCGTGCAGCAGCCGTTCCCCCAGCAGCCCGTGCCGCAGCAGGTCGTCCCCCAACAGCCGCTGCGTCTCGGCCGCCCCGGCCGGCGCGGTCCAGGGATCGTCGTCGGCATCACCGTGCTGGCCCTCGCCGCTGCCGGGTACGCCGCGCTCGGTCAGGGCGAGAAGCACGACGTCACCGGTCAGCTCTCGGTCTACGACAGCAGCGCCTACTCCTACAAGACGACCGGCTCCAGCTGCACCGGCGGCGGCGGCTACGACGACATCGCCTCCGGTACGCAGGTGGTGATCACCGATGAGGCGGGCACCACCGTCGCCACCGACGTGCTGCAGTCAGGCACCTACGACGGCAGCTCCTGCGTCTTCGACTTCACCGTCCACGACGTGCCGAAGGCGAAGTACTACCGGGTCAGCGCCGGCCGCGCCTCGCGCAGCGGCCCGCAGTACTCCTACGACGAGATCAGCAAGCAGCACTGGTCGGTCCAGCTCTCGCTGGGGAGCTGATGACGGCCCTCGCCGCCACCGCGGTGCCCACAGAGACGTCCCCGTTCGAGCGCCGGAGGTGGCTGCTGCCGCTGCTGTGCGCCGTGGTCGCGCTCGCCGGCATCGCGGCGGCGCTGCTGCTGCCGCTGCGCGGGTTCGGTGGCTCGCCGGTTCCCGTCCTGCTGCAGCACCCGGCACCGCTTCCCGGCGGGCGTCGCCCCGGCGCAGAGTGCCGCGGAGATCGCCGCCGACCAGGCCGCGGTGGACCAGGCGCAGAGCGCCCTCGACGCCGTCCGCGAGCAGGGCAGCCGGGTGAGCCAGGCGCAGCAGGTCGCCACCGACACCTCCAACCAGGCCGACCAGGCCCGCAGCACCGCCGGTACCACCGACACCTACACGCTGGACTCGGCGGTCAGCACCGCGCAGTCGGCGGTCGACACGGCGCAGAGCAGCATCGACTACGACACCAGCCGCATCAGCACCGCCCAGTCGTCGCTGGACACCGACCACCAGTACGGCTTCGACACCACCTCCGATCAGCAGTCACTCAACGACGCCACCACCGCCCTGACGACCGACAAGGCCAAGCTGGCCGACGCGAAGACCGCGCTGACGACGGCGCAGGGCAAGCTCGACGCCGCGACGAGCAGCCAGCAGGCGGCGCAGCGACGGGCCGACGCCCTGGCCTCGTCCGCGGCGACGCTGCAGCAGACCGCGAGCGACCTGTCCACGCAGCAGCAGGCTCGGGAGACGACCGCCAGCGACGCACTGGCCGCGGCGCAGCAGACGCAGACCACGCACCGCACGGCCGCGCTCGCGACCCTCGCGGTGTGGACGCACGACCACCGGGTCGCCGTGGACGGGGTCCGGGCCCGCAACAGCGTGCTCGCCGACGCCCGCCGGACGGCGTGGTGGCGCGCCGGCAGCGCGGGCGGGCTCGGGCTGGTCGTCCTCGGGCTCGCGGTCACGGCTCTGGTCCTGTACCGCAGGGGACGGCGCCCCGCGCCCGTCCTCGGAGTGCCCGACGACAGTGCTCCTGGTCGACGTCACGAGGCCGGCGTTCCCGCGCTGCTCGGAATGCTGCAGGAACGGATGCCCACCCCCAGACGACGGAGGGCGCGCCGCCCATGACCCAGCCCCTGCCGGACCACAGTTCGTACTTCGCGCCGCCGGTGACGCGAGCACCGGCCGGTTCGTGGGCCGGCCCGCAGCCGGTGCCGACGATGCCGACAGCCGCCTACCCCACGTCGCTGCCGCCCGTCGGAACGCCGCCGGGCGATCCGTGGATGCGGCCGCCGAACGGATCGGGGCCGTTCGCGCCACCGGCGGCCGCCCCGCCTCAGGGGAACACGGGCTTCTGCCATCGCTGTGGCCGTCCAGCCGCCGGCATGCGCTTCTGCCCCGGCTGCGGCCAGGCCATCGGTATGAGCGGGGCGACGTCGTACCAGGGCTGGCACACGCCGCCGCAGCCGGTGCGGGCACCGCTCCGACTGTCGGTGCTGCTGCCGCTGGGGGACTGGTGGCGCTACGGCCTGTGGCGCGACCGGCGGCTGCTCGGCTTCGCTGCCGTCGCCCTCATCCCGTTCCTGCTGCTGCACATCAGCGACGCCGGCGGCTGGTTCGGCTTCACCGCGCTCGGCTTCGCCATCTACTTCGCCGTGCTCTGGTCGCTGGGCATCCGGATGCTCGTGAAGCCCGAGAAGGTGTCGGCCGGGCTGCTCACCTCGGTCGTCGGGATCACCGCGGTCCTCGGCATCGCGCTCACGATGCTGCTCGAGAGCCACCTCGGCGCGAACCCCGACTCGCTGCTGCGGAGCATCGCCACCATCGGATTTCCGGAGGAACTCGGCAAGGCGCTCCCGCTGCTGCTGGTGCTGTGGCGGCTCGGGCCGCGGGGACGGCCCGGCACCTACCTCTACCTGGGCGTCGTCAGCGGCCTCACGTTCGGCGCTTTGGAGGCGGTCGGCTACAGCGCCGCCTACACCGACCAAATGGACCGAGGCAGCGACCCGTCGGTGGTCGTCGGGGTCATCTGGCGGTTGTTGACCGACTCGTTGTTCCACGGCGCGATGGCCGGCATCACCGGGCTGTTCGTCGGGCTCGCGGCCCTCGAGGTGCAGCGCCGCTGGCTGCTTGTCGGTGCGGGGTTGACCTTCGCCGCGGTGCTGCATGGCGCCTACGACCGGTTCGCCGACAGCTGGGGCGGGCTGCTGATCGCGGCCGTGACGATCGTGCTGTTCGCGGGCTACCTGCGCAGCAGCGAGGAGATCGCCAAGCGGATGGGTTGACGACCAGTACTGCCGGCCCTTGGTGAAGCCTTACGTCCAGCGGCAGGAAATGGCCCGTTCGGTGGTGGTCGGCGCACCCGATGACGGAGCGGGCGCCACTGGGCTGGTGGTATTGGGCGGCGATCCGTAGCTTGACGCTCGACCGGACAAAGCCGGTGACGCTAGTCGGGGTGGCGGTAATGTGCTCGGCCGCGGCGTTGCCGGTGGGGGTGGTGATCTGCGGCAGGATGTCGTCGGTACGGTCATGGGAACTAGCCGTCCGGGCCCGGCGACGTCGGCGTCGCGGGGTGTCCCAGCAAGGTGGGCTTCCTGCCTGGCACGCATTGTTACTCGGGCGGTTCGCCCGACAGCTGCTGTTCCGTGATGTGACGGGAGAGATGCTGGCTGGCGTCGAGGACCTCGACCGCCTAGGTGTCCTGACCACAGACGTTGTTGACAGCTTCGGCGTGGTTGGTTGAACGAGGGAGGGCCTCCGGGCGGAGTGGGTGTGTCTGACGCACCTTCTCCAACCAGGAGGCCCTCGTGGCTCACGCTAATGCCCGACTGACACAGCACGGGCGGAAACTGCTCGTCGACCGCGTGCTCGCCGATCACAAGCCGGGTGAGGTCGGCAAGCAGCTGGGGGTGTCGCGGACCGTCTACAAGTGGGTCCGCGTTATCTCGCCGAAGGGCTAACGGGGCTGGCGGATCGGTCGTCGCGGCCGCACATGCTGGCCCGGCTGACGCCGGAGGCGGTGGTGACCAGCATCGTGGGCCTGCGGCTGGCGCTGCACGCCGGTCCTGTGCGGCTCGGTGCGAAGCTCGGCTTGCCGGCCTCGACGGTCGGGGCGGTGCTGCGTCGCGAGCAGCTGCCGCGACTGGCGGAGCTGGACCGCATCACCGGCGAGCTGATCCGCTCGGTCCGGCACAGCGGGGTCCGGTATCAGCACCGCGAGCCGGGCAGTCTGCTGCACGTCGATGTCAAGAAGCTCGGCCGGGTGCCGGACGGTGGCGGCTGGCGGGTCCATGGCCGGGAGGTCACTGGCCCGACCCATTACCGCACTTCACGGGGCTGGGACTACGTTCACGTCGCCGTCGACGACTGCACCCGTCCCTCGCCTACGCCGAGATCCTCCCGGACGAGCAGGCCGGCACCTGCGCCGAGTTTCTGCACCGCGCCGCCGCATGGTTCCACGGCCGAGGCGATCACGTCCGACGGGTGCTCAACGACAACGCGATGAGCTACCGACGCGGCACGGCCTGGGCCGCGGTCTGCTCTGCGCTGCAGATCAGGCGACGATTCACCCAGCCACGGCACCCCTGGACCAACGGCAAGGCAGAGCGGTTCAACCGGACCCTGCAGACCGAATGGGCCTACTCGAAAGCCTGGACGACCAACACCGAGCGAAGCGCCGCGCTTGCTCCCTGGCTCGAGCACTACAACACTGAACGCGCTCACACCGCCCTGGCCGGCACCACCCCCGCCAGCCGCCTCACCGCGTGAACAACGTGTCTGG
>CAVVZN010000014.1:0-1860275 GCA_963752645.1 uncultured Actinomycetota bacterium
GCACGCGCCGAACCCGCCCCGGGTCTAGTGGCGGCTCGTCAGGCCACGACCCGGCCCCGCAGCACCACCCGCTGCGGGTCGGCGAGCACGCGAGATACCGACGCGGGTCGCTCGCGTAGACGACGAGGTCCGCCGGGCTGCCCTCGTCCAACCCGCCGGGTAGGCCGAGCCAGGCCCTCGCCGCCCACGAACCGGCGGCGAGCGCCGCCTCGGCGGACAGGCCGGCGTCGTGCAGCGCGAGGATCTCGTCGGCGAACACGTCCGTGGCGCACGTTGCCGCCGGCGTCGGTGCCGACGTAGACGGGCACGCCTGCCTCCGCGGCACGCCGGACGACCGACGGGGCGGTCGCGAGCAGCCGCCGCATGTGCGCGGCGTAGGCCGGGAAGCGGGTCGCCGAGTCCGCGATGCCGGAGAAGTTGTCGAGCACATTGATCAGGGTCGGGACGAGCGCCGTGCCGCGGCGGGCCATCTCGGCGATGAGCGCGTCGTCGAGGCCGGTGCCGTGCTCGAGGCAGTCGAAGCCGGCGTGCACCAGGTCGCCGAGCGCGTCCTCGCTGAAGGTGTGGGCGGTGATGCGCGCGCCTGCGGCGTGCGCGGCGTCGGCGGCTGCGCGCAGGGCCTCCGCGGGCCACTGGGGCGAGGTCGCCGCGGCCCCGGTCGATCCAGTCGCCGACGACCTTGACCCAGCCGTCGCCGTGGCCGGCCTCGACGGTCACCCGCGCGGCGAGGTCCTCCGGCTCAGTTCCACACCGACCCCGCGGAGGTAGCCCCGGGGACGCGCGAGGTGCTGGCCGGCCCGCAGGATGCGGGGGAGGTCCGGGCGCTGGTCGATCCACCGGGTGTCGACCGGTACGGCACAGTCGCGCAGCAGCAGCGCGCCGGCGTCGCGGTCGGCGAGCGCCTGACGCTCCTGCTCGGCGACGTCGACCCCGCCGGTGCTGTCCAGACCGACGTGGCAGTGCGCGTCGACGAGACCCGGGACGATCCAGCCGTCGGCGACCAGCTCGGCACCGGCGACCGGCGTCCGGCTCACACGGCCGTCGACGAGGTAGAGCTCCTCGTGCTCACCCTCGGGCAGCACGACACCGCGGACGAGCAGCGCCGGCTCCGAGGTCGTCATCGGCACGGGACGCTATCGCAGGCCGCCACCGCGTTCGTCGAGCGGCGCGGAACCGCGCCGAGCTGCGCGGAACCCGAACATTAAGCCGACCACATGTCACGCACATGGAGATGCGATGGCACACACCCCACACTGGAGGGAGTCGTTCGTGGACGACGCACGCCCGGCGCCGTGCATCCCACCGGGATGCCGGGCTCCCGGCAGCAGTGCGCCGTCATCAGGAGAGGTACCGCGTTGTCCGTACTGAGCTATCCCGAAGCCGCCGTGATCGGGCTGCTGCAAGGCGTCACCGAGCTCTTCCCGGTGTCCAGCCTCGGCCACAGCGTCCTGCTTCCGGCCCTGATCGGTGGTTCCTGGGGCCGCGACCTCTCGGTGAACGCCCCCGAGTCGCCCTACCTCGCCTTCATCGTCGGCCTGCACGTGGCGACCGCGATCGCCCTGATCATCTTCTTCTGGAAGGACTGGGTGCGGATCGTCGGAGGTCTGTTGACCTCGGTCCGGGACCGTCGGGTGCAAACCCCGGACCAGCGGCTCGGGTGGTTGCTCGTGCTCGCGACCATCCCGGTGGGCGTGACCGGCCTCCTGCTCGAGCACACCTTCCGGACGGTGCTGTCCAAGCCGGTCCCGACCAGCATCTTCCTGGCGTTGAACGGGTTGATCCTGCTCGGCGGGGAGCAGCTGCGCCGCCGCACGTCGGCAAAGGCGACCGCGGCAGCGGCCGGTCGGCTGCACGGTGGCGGAACAGCGGTGCAGGACCCCGAGGCGACGGCGGTCGAGTCCGACCGCGTCCTCGCCCGGCTCCCGGTCCTGCAGGCGGTGCTCATCGGCTGCGCGCAGATCGCCGCGCTCGCACCCGGCATCAGCCGCAGCGGCGCCACGATGACCGCCGGCCTGCTGAAGGGGCTGTCGCACGAGGACGCGGCGCGCTTCTCGTTCCTGCTCGCGACACCGGTGATCCTCGCGGCCGGGGTGCTGAAGCTCCCCGACCTGTTCGGCCCGCTCGGTGCCGGCATCCAGGGGCAGGTGCTCGTGGGCAGCCTGCTCTCCGGCCTCGCCGCGTACGCGTCGGTCCGCTTCCTCACCCGGTACTTCGAGAGCCGCTCACTGCGGCCGTTCGGCGTGTACTGCCTCGCGGCGGGCCTCGCCAGCCTCGTATATTTCGTGGCCTCATGACCTATCTCGCGCTGAACCCCCTCGATGCCCACAGCCTGCTTCAGAGCTTCGGTGCGATCGGCGTACTCGTCGTCCTGTTCGCCGAGACCGGTCTGCTCATCGGCTTCTTCCTGCCCGGCGACAGCCTGCTGGTGACGGCCGGGCTACTCGCTGCCCTCCCCGCGAGCGACCGGTTCCACCAGAACATCGTCGCGATCCTCGCCTGTGCCGCCATCGGCGCCGTCGTCGGCGGTCAGACCGGTTACGAGATCGGCCGGAAGGCCGGCCCGCGGCTGCTCGCGCGGCAGAAGAACCGTCGGTTGCGCGCCGCCGCGGATCGTGCCTCGGAGTTCCTCGAGAACTACGGCCACGGCCGCGCGCTCGTCCTGGCCCGCTTCATCCCGCTCGTCCGCACCGTCATGAACCCGATGGCCGGCGCCGTTCGGGTGCCGCCGCGGACGTTCGCGCTGTGGAACCTGGTCGGTGGCCTCTTGTGGTCGCTCGGCATCGTGCTGGCCGGCTACGTCCTCGGCAACAGCGTCTCCGGCATCGACCACTACCTGCTGCCGATCATCGCGGTCATCATCGTGCTGTCGCTCGTCCCGATCGTCCTCGAGGCCCGGCGTCAGCGCACCTGACCGCAGCCGCTGACGGGGCGGACGCCGGGTAGGGGACACCCATGACGAGCACCAGTTCCCCCACCGTCGACCTCGTCGGCCGCCCCGTGCACCGCGTCGGCTTCGGCGCCATGCAGCTGCCCGGCCCCGGCGTCTTCGGGCCGCCCCGCGATCGCGACGCCGCACTGGCCGTGCTGCGCCGAGCCGTCGAGCTCGGCGTCAACCACATCGACACCGCGCAGTACTACGGACCCGACGTCTCCAACGAGCTGATCCGCACCGCTCTGCACCCCTACCCCGACGACCTCGTGCTGGTCAGCAAGGTCGGGGCCGTCCGCGACGACCAGGGGAAGTGGAATCCGGCCCAGCGGCCGGAGGACCTGCGCGCCGGCGTCCAGGACAACCTGGCGAGCCTGGGGGTCGAGCGCGTGGATGTCGTCAACCTCCGGCGCATGGACGCCGGCCATGGCGTATCGGCGGACCAGCAGGTCCCGATGGACGACCAGCTCGCCGAGATGACGGCGCTCCGCGACGAGGGCCTCATCGGCGGCGTCGGGCTCAGCAACGTCACCGCCGGCGAGCTGCGCACGGTGCTGGACGGCGGCGTCGAGGTGGCGTGCGTCCAGAACCCGTACAACCTGCTCAAGCGCGACGACGAGCCGACGCTGCAGCTCTGCGCGGAGCGCGGCATCCCGTACGTCCCGTTCTTCCCGCTGGGCTCCGCCTTCGACCACATGCCGAAGGTGACCGAACATCCCACGGTGATCGCTGCGGCACAGCAGACCGGCGTGACGGCCGTGCAGGTCGGGCTCGCATGGCTGCTCGCGCACGACGCCCACGTCCTGTTGATCCCCGGCACCTCCAGCGTCGGCCACCTCGAGGAGAACTGGGGCGCCGGCGAGGTCGCCCTGCCCGTTGACGTGCTCGGCCGCCTGGAGATGCTCGGCTGAGCCACGGCCGCCGCGTCGCTCTGCGCGGGGCGCAGGAGATGGGTAACCTCGCTGTGTCGCGGGCTGTAGCGCAGCTTGGTAGCGCACCTGACTGGGGGTCAGGGGGTCGCAGGTTCAAATCCTGTCAGCCCGACACAGGAAGCCGCAGGTCACGGCTTCGTGTTCCTACGTTGTCCACCCGCCTGGCGAACGACCCGCCGGGCTTCGAGGTCGGACGGGTGTGGGGGACCAGCTCAGCCCGGGTCGCCTCTGCTGCCGCTCTGTGCGGCCCCGCTAGCGCAGGTAGAGGGCGAGGAAGTCCCGGCTCTGCGGCAGGTAGTAGTGGTTCTCGGGTTGGGACTGGTCGGGTCGGCTCTTGTGGCTGGTCACGGTGGTTGCGTTGTGGGTGTAGTAGTAGCCGATGCTCCACTCGGGGTTGATGTCGAGTTCCATCCCGCGGACGACGCCGGCGGCTTGCAACAGGCGTCCGAGCGAGCAGACCGAGGTCGCGGGGCTGTTGACGAAGACGAGCGTGCCGTCGGCTCGCTGCCCGAGGGCGGTCCGCGCGACGAAGCTCCGGTTGCCGAGGGTCTTGCCCCAGACGGGCGAATGGTCGTCGCTGCAGGAAGGGTTCACCTGCCCGTTGTCGACGAGCAGATCGAGGTTCTGCCGCACGGAACGCACGGCCGGCGTCATGACGGCGTCCCGGCCCCAGCTGCCGATCTTGACGGAGCCGTCCTGGTAGATCACGGTCGAAGCCGCGCCGGTGCGGAGGGGACGCGCCTCATGGCCCTGGTCGTAGTACCCGCCCCGGGAGGCGCCGTTCAACCGGAATCCGGCGGGAAAGGTCGCAGCGACGTGCTGCTGCAGGTCCGTCGTGAGCCGGTCCGGGGTCGTCCACTGGCCTCCGGGATCCTGGTAGCCGGGGTGGAGACGCATCGACAGCAGATGCGGGTCGAGCCACATGAGCGACGCCACGAAGGAGGTGTGCAGGTCGTCCGGGCGGAGGAAGGCGACGTCCACGGCCGGCTGGCCGTGGTCGTGGACGACGGCCTGCCATTCGCCCTCGTGGGGCAGGGGGGCGCCTCGGGCCAGGACCGGCAGTGGTCGGGGTGAGTCCGGCGACGTCGACGAGCCGGGGTCGTCGCTCTGGGCGAGGGGGATGCCCCCGGCTGGGTCGCCACCGTCTCGAGGCTGGTTGGCTGCGTACTGCTGTTTCTCGGCCCAGGTGACCAGCGACCCCAGATGGTGGTCGCGAGCCCACTCCGCCAACCGGGCCGACGTGCTGTCTGCGCCCGGCCGGATCAACACCGACCCGATCGAGTAGCCCGTACACAGCGCGAACAGCAGCATGGCTACGCCGACCAGCCGAGCAGCCTTGAGCCGGGCCAACCGTCGCCGTTGATCGCCCGAATCGTCCGACCGGGCCGATCCGGGCATGTCGGGTTGGTCGACGGGCGAATCCGTCAGGGTCACAGCGGCTCACCTTGCTCATCGGACACAGTTCTGTCGGTTGCGGTCGGCCTGACGGGCTGGGCCGGTCGGGCCGACCGCATGGCCGAGGCGTCGTCCTCCGGACGCTAGCCGCGAGTCGCTGAAAGAACGCCTCACTTGGCACGAGTGGATCGTTCGAATCCCGCGTCGGACGTCGGGTAGCGTCCAACGGCTCCCTGCCCGTGTCAGCAGGGCCTGAGGCCGGCTCCTGCCGCCACCGGGTACACCCGACGCACATGCGCGAGGGGCAGGTACCGGTACATGGATGTGGCACTCGACCGGCGCTCGCGGGGGCTGCGCCGGGAGCATGCGCGAAGGGCCGTGTGGGCGGCGCTGGGTGTCTGGACGGTCCTCTGGAGCGCGGTGCACGCGCGATCCGCCGCCTACTCCTGGCACTATTTCGCGCTCGGCGCCCGGCTGCTGACGTCGCCTTCTACCGTTCACGGCGCGGGCACGCACCTCTACACCGCGCATCCGGAACTCCAGATCGGGCCGCTGACGCTGGCCGTCGCCGAGCCGTTCCAGGCGCTGGGCTCACCTCTCGGCCGATGGACCGCCATCGTGGCGCTCTCGCTGCTGGGCCTGGGCGTTCTCGCGCAACTCGTGTCCGTCGCCGAGCTCGACCGGCGCCTGCCGGACTCCCTGGTGCTGATGGCCGGGTTGCTCCTCGTGCCGGTCTGGGCGGAGTTGGCGACGCACTACACGCACCTCGACGACGGGTTGGCGCTCGCGTTCGCCACGCTGTCGTTGCGTGCTGTGCGCACCGGTCGGCCCGTCGCCACCGGACTGCTCCTGGCGGCGTCGATCGGCTGCAAACCATGGGCAATAGGGTTCCTCCCGCTTGTGCTGGCCCTGCCCTCGGATCGCCGCCTTCGAGCCCTGCTGGCGACGCTGGGCGGGGCGGCGGCGGTCTGGCTGCCCTTCGTGGTCGGAGATCCGGGCACCCTGTCGGCGAGCCAGTTCACGATCAGTAACGCCGCTGATTCCGCGTTACGGGCGATCGGCGTCCAGGACCCGGGCACCCCGTCCTGGGACCGGCTCGCTCAGCTGGGGCTGGCGCTCGCGGTCGGCGTCGTCCTGGTCAGACGGCGCCAGTGGGCGGCGGTGCCGCTGGCGGTCGTCGCCGCGCGGATGCTGCTCGATCCTCAGACGTATCCCTATTACACCGCTGGCTTGGTGGTCGCTGCCGCCGCCTTCGACCTGCTGAGGCCTGGTCGCCAGTTCCCCCTGTGGAGCGCCGGCGCCGTGTCCTTCTACGCCGTCACCGAGCTGGGCACGTTCGTCCTGCCGCCTCACGACATCGGCCTGATCCGCGCGGTGTACCTCGTCGCAGTGCTGGCCCTGCTGGTCTCCGGTGCCCGTACGTCCCCCGCGCCGCCGACGCCTGGTTCCGCTGACGGCACGCCCGCATCCTTCCCGGGGAGGGAGGGTCACGCACCGACCCGCTGGTCGTACCGAGGAGCCGGGCTTGCAGCCGAAAGCCCTGGTCACAGTCCGGGCCGTGCACCAGGCGACGCGAGAGCAGCCTGATCGCCGGGGTCAGAGGTACTTGGCAGCAGGTGCGGTGGCCGCACCACCGTTAGAACCGTTGCTGCCGGCCTGTACCAGGGCCTGCTGATCCTTGGTCACCCTGACCTGGTCAGCCTTCAGGGTCGTCGCGGATGCCTTCTGGCGGGTGTCCTGCGCGAGCTTGGCCTGGTCCACGCGCAGCTGACGCTGCGCGGTGGCCGCAGCTGTGGACGTGTTCGATCCGACTGATCCGATGGACATCCGTGTCTCCCGCGAGCGACCTCGTGCGAGCCTTCCTGGCTCGCCCCGCTCCTACATCGACAAGCTGGACCCCAGGCTTGAACCGCAGGACCGTGCGAGGGACGACCAGATCGCGCTGCTCGGGCCTGGGGCGACGCCCCGGGCCATCGTGACGCACTTCGGGCGCACGGGCAGCTCAAGCGTCGCGGCGCCTCACCGCGACGGCTGCCGCGACGAGTGCGACGAGCGCGTATCCGCAGAAGACGGCGAAGCCCGTCCACGGGGCCAACGCTGTCGAGGTGGGGTCGCGGACGACCTGCATGACCGCCTGTCCGGCGTTGCTCGGCAGGTACTTGCTGATGGCGTCCGACCAGCTCGAGGGGAGGAAATGGACGATGAGCGGCAGGACGAGCAGCAGTCCGAACAGGGCGGCGATCGCACCTGCCGTGTTCCGGAGCAGGGCTCCGAGGGCGATGCCGAGTAGTCCCACGACCGTCAGGTAGAGCGCCGCTCCGAGCACCGCCCGCGCGACACCAGGGTGCGAGAGCGAGGTCTGGATGTGCTGACTCGAGAGCATGGCCTGGCCGCCGAGGAATGCGACAACGGCGGTGATGCCCATGAGGACGAATGCGGTCACCGCGTAGACGGCTGCTTTGGCCCACAGCACGGGCAGCCGGCGCGGTACTGCGGCGAAGGTGGAGCGGATCGACCCGGTGGCGTACTCGCCGGTGACCAGCAGGACCCCGAGCACCCCGATGGCGAGCTGGGCGAGGAAGCCGCCGGACAGGCTCGTCAGGGTCGGGTCGAAGAAGAGCCGTTCGCGCGGGTCCTCCTGGGCCCAGTGGCCGGCCCGTGCCGCGGAGATGGCGATGCCGAGGCCGGCCGTGAGGAGCACGGCCGCCAACAGGGAGTAGACGGTCGAGCGGAGGCTTCGCAGCTTGGTCCATTCGGAGAGCAGGACGCGACGCTGGGTGACGGGTAGGGCGACCACACGGCGGGGCTGCCCGGCTTCAGTGGCTGCGACGCGGTGCTCGGTGGTCGTCATGCTGTCGCTCCAGCGGTGTCGTGGTGCTCGGGGGAGGCCGTGCCGGTGTACTCCACCGAGTCGCGAGTCAGATCCATGAACGCTTCCTCGAGCGAGGCCGAGACCGGGCTCAACTCGTGCAACGTCAGATGGTGGACAGCGGCGATGTCGCCGATCTGCTCGGCGGTCATCCCGCTGACTTCGAGCGCGCCGCCGTCGAGCGGACGGACGGTCACCTCGGGGGTGGTCACCAGCTCGGCGAGCCGGGCGGCCTGCGGTGAGCGCACCCGGACGGCGTCGCGCGCCGCACGTCGGACGAATGCGGAGACCGACTCGTCGGCGATCAGCTTGCCGCGGCCGATGACGATGAGGTGTTCCGCCGTCAGAGCCATCTCGCTCATCAGATGCGACGAGACGAAGACGGTTCGGCCTTCGGCGGCGAGCGATTTGAGCAGGTTGCGCATCCAGCGGATGCCTTCGGGGTCCAGGCCGTTGACCGGCTCGTCGAGCAGCAGCGTGGCCGGGTCGCCGAGCAGGGCGGTAGCCACGCCGAGCCGCTGGCCCATGCCGAGCGAGAAGCTGCCGGAACGGCGTCGGCCCACGTCATTGAGCCCGACGATCCCGAGCACCTCGGTCACGCGACGCTTCGGGATACCGGAGGTCTGGGCCAGCGCCAGCAGGTGGTTGTAGGCGGAGCGGCCGGTGTGGACGGAGCGGGCCTCCAACAGCGCGCCCACTTCGGCGAGCGGAGCGCGGTGCTCGGCGTAGCGCTTGCCGTTCACGGTGATGCTGCCCGCCGAGGGCACGTCGAGGCCCAGTGCCATCCGCATCGTCGTCGACTTCCCCGCGCCGTTGGGGCCGAGGAATCCGGTCACGATCCCGGGGCGCACGGTGAAGGTGAGGTCGTCGACAGCGGTCTTGTCGCCGTACCGCTTGGTGAGACCGTCAGCTCTGATCATGTTCGACCTCCGCTGATGAGCGGGCGAAGCCGTCTGCCGCGTCCCTGACCGGAGTCTGCGGCCGCGAGCTGTGAGTCAGCTGGGAGGCGGGGCGGTCGAGGGGCTCGGGCAGTCCGCGAACGTGACCCGCGCCTCGCAACAGCGGGTCGGGGCGGTCGAGATGTATGACCGACCGTTATCCTCGGTCATCCCCGTCCGCCGGGGAACGAGCTTCCCCCACGCTCGGTCCGGAGTTCGACCCCTTTCACGAGTGCGTCAGTCGGAGGATCCTTGATCATCGGGGTGGTTCGAGAGTCGGCCCCAGGCGAGACCCGGGTCGCGGCCACGCCGTCGACGGTGGAACAGCTCGTCAAGCTGGGCTACGAGGTCGTCGTCGAGTCCGGTGCGGGTGCCCGCGCGAGCTTCGCCGACGAGCAGTACGTCGCGTCCGGCGCCGCGATCGGCGACGCGCTGGGCGCGGAGATCGTGCTCGCCGTCAACGCGCCCACCAGCTCGGAGCTGAACCTGCTCCGCGACGGGGCGACGCTGATCGCGATCCTGCAGCCGATGTTCAAGCCGAAACTGGTCGAGGACCTCGCCGGGCGGCGCATCACCGCGCTGGCGATGGACGCGGTGCCCCGCATCTCGCGGGCGCAGTCGCTCGACGTGCTGAGCTCGATGGCCAACATCGCCGGCTACCGCGCCGTCGTCGAGGCCGCGCACGCCTTCGGCCGCTTCTTCACGGGCCAGGTCACGGCGGCGGGCAAGGTCCCGCCGGCGAAGGTCCTCGTCGCGGGGGCGGGTGTGGCCGGCCTCGCCGCGATCGGTGCCGCCGGCAGCCTCGGAGCGATCGTCCGGGCCACCGACCCGCGTCCCGAGGTCGCCGACCAGGTCAAGTCGCTGGGCGGGGAGTACCTCCCGGTCGAGTCGGCCGACGTGGAGGTCAGTTCCACGGGCTACGCCAAGGAGATGTCGGACGACTACAACACCCGGGCCGCCCGGCTCTACGCCGAGCAGTGCCACGAGGCCGACATCGTCATCACGACCGCCCTCATCCCGGGCAAGCCGGCACCGACCCTGATCACCGCCGAGATGGTCGCGAGCATGAAGCCGGGCAGCGTGCTCGTCGACATGGCCGCGTCCAACGGCGGCAACATCGAGGGCACCGTCCCCGGGCAGAAGACGGTCACCGACAACGGCGTCACGATCCTCGGCTACACCGACCTCCCGGGCCGGTTGCCCACGCAGGCCTCGCAGCTGTACGGCACGAACCTGGTCAACCTGCTGAAGCTGATGACGCCGGAGAAGGACGGCCGGCTCGTCCTCGACTTCGACGACGTCGTGCAGCGGTCGATCACGGTGGTGCGCGACGGTGAGCTGACCTGGCCGCCGCCGCCCGTCCAGGTGTCCAGTGCGGCCCCGGCGGCACCGGCCACCCCGGCAGCGGTCCCGGCCCAGCCGGCCAAGCCCGTCTCGCCGCTGCGGCGCTACGCGCCCATCCCGATCGCGGCCCTGGTGCTGTTCCTGCTCGCCGGGTTCGCCCCACGCGAGATCCTGGGGCACCTGACCGTCTTCACGCTCGCGATCGTCATCGGCTACTACGTGATCGGCAGCGTGCACCACGCGCTGCACACGCCGCTGATGTCGGTGACGAACGCGATCTCCGGGATCATCGTGGTCGGCGCCCTGCTCCAGATCGGGCACGACAACGCGGCGACCACCGCCGTGGCCACGCTGGCCATCCTGCTGGCCAGCATCAACGTCTTCGGTGGCTTCGCGGTGACCCGCCGCATGCTCGCCATGTTCTCCAGGAGCTGATCGCCGCCATGACGGTCGAGACCGCCGCGTCGGCGGCATACCTCGTCGCTGCACTCGTGTTCGTCCTCGCCCTCGCCGGGCTGTCGAAGCACGAGACGGCCAAGGCGGGCAACGTCTTCGGGATCGCCGGTATGGCGGTCGCGCTCGTCGCGACCATCGCGCTGGCCATCGACCGGAGCATCAACGGGGTCGGCTTCGGGCTGCTGGTCATCGCCATGGTCGTCGGCGCCGCCATCGGGTTGCAGCGGGCCCGTGCCGTGCAGATGACCGGGATGCCGGAGCTCATCGCGCTGCTGCACTCGTTCGTCGGTCTCGCCGCCGTGCTCGTCGGCTGGAACGGCTACCTCGGCGTGGAGCGCGACCCGAAGGGTGCCGAGGCGCAGGCGCTGCGTGCCGGTCAGCTCCTCGGCATCCACCACGCCGAGGTCTTCATCGGCGTCTTCATCGGCGCGGTGACCTTCACCGGCTCGATCATCGCGTTCCTCAAACTCTCGGCGCGCATCAACTCCAAGCCGCTGGTTCTGCCGGGCAAGAACGCGCTCAACCTCGGGGCGCTCGTCCTGTTCGCGGCGCTGACCATCTGGTTCTGCGTCTCGCCGCAGCTCTGGCTGATCGTTGCGGTGACGGCCGTGGCGCTGCTGCTCGGGCTGCACCTGGTCGCCTCGATCGGCGGCGGCGACATGCCCGTCGTCGTCTCGATGCTGAACAGCTACTCGGGCTGGGCCGCGGCCGCCTCCGGCTTCCTGCTCGAGAACGACCTGCTCATCATCACCGGTGCGCTCGTCGGCTCGTCCGGTGCCTACCTCTCCTACATCATGTGCAAGGCGATGAACCGGTCGTTCGTCTCGGTCATCGCCGGCGGCTTCGGCATCGAGGCGGGTCCCGCCCGCGAGGAGGAGCAGGGCGAGCACCGCGAGATGAACGCGGCGCAGGTGGCCGAGCTGCTCAGCGACGCGCGTTCCGTGGTCATCACGCCCGGCTACGGGATGGCCGTCGCGCAGGCCCAGTACGGCGTCGCCGAGCTCACCCGCTCGCTGCGGGACCGCGGCGTCGAGGTCCGCTTCGGCATCCACCCCGTCGCCGGCCGCCTACCCGGGCACATGAACGTGCTGCTCGCCGAGGCGAAGGTTCCCTACGACATCGTCCTGGAGATGGACGAGATCAACGACGACCTCGCCTCCACCGACGTCGTGCTGGTCATCGGGGCCAACGACACGGTCAACCCGTCGGCCAACGACGACCCCAGCAGCCCCATCGCCGGGATGCCGGTCCTGACGGTGTGGGAGGCCGGGCAGGTCATCGTGTTCAAGCGGTCGATGGCGTCGGGTTACGCCGGGGTGCAGAACCCGCTGTTCTTCCGGGAGAACACGGCGATGCTCTTCGGCGACGCGAAGGACCGGGTGCAGGACATCCTGCAGGCGCTGCCGGCACCCGTCGGGCAGCGCTGACCCGGGGAGCGCAGGCTCCCTAAGCTCGTGTCCATGACAGACGGTCGGAGCATGTACGACCGGATGCTCGCCGGAGACGCCTACCGTGCCGACGACCCCGAGATCGGCGAGGCCGCGCTGCGCTCCCTCGAGCTCACCGACGCCTACAACGCGACCACCGCACGCGAGGGCGACCTCCGCCGCCGCCTGCTGGACGAACTCCTCGGGACGGTCGGCGACGGCACCGTGATCCGCCCGCCGTTCCGCGTGGACTTCGGCGGCCGCATCCGGATAGGCGCGCGCTGCTTCGCCAACGTCGGGCTGGTCGCCCTCGACGTCGCGGAGATCGTGATCGGCGACGATGTGCAGATCGGCCCCAACGTCCAGCTGCTCACCCCGACGCATCCCGTGGACGCCGAGTCACGGCGGGCCAAGTGGGAGGCCGCACGGCCCATCCGCATCGGCGACAACGTGTGGCTCGGCGGCGGGGCGATCGTGCTGCCGGGCGTGACCATCGGCGAGAACACCGTCGTCGGTGCCGGGACGGTTGTCGTCCGCGACCTGCCGGCAGACGTCGTCGTGGTCGGCAACCCCGCGCGCGTCGTGCGGCGGCTCGGATGAGCGGGCGCTGGTACCTCCGGCAACTGCGGGCCCTCGCCGACCCCGCCGGCCCGGTCGCCGGGAAGGTCATGTTCGAGCGCGCCGCGGATCAGCGCCTCCGCCGGCTGCGGGAGGCCACGACGGACGCGGCGGCACAGCGCGTCCGCTCCAGCCGGGCCCGGATGCGCGCGCTGGTCCTGCTGCCCGGCGGGCGGCTCGAGTTCCGCGGGGTGCCGGCGCCGCCGCCTCCCGGGCCGCTGGGTGCGGTGGTGCGGCCGTTGGCCGTGGCCACCTGCGACCTCGACCGCCCCATGGGACTCGGGGCGACACCGTTCCTTCCCCCGTTGCAGTTCGGGCACGAATGCGTCGCGGAGGTGCTGACGGTCGGTGCCGAGGTCGCCACCGTCCGGCCGGGGGACCGCGTCGTCGTCCCGTTCCAGATCTCCTGCGGTGGGTGCGGGGCCTGTCGGGCCGGACGCACCGGCAACTGCGCCGCGGTCCCGCCGATCGCGATGTTCGGCTTCGGCGTCAGCGGCGGTCACTGGGGCGGTGCCGTGGCCGACGAGCTCGCGGTGCCGTTCGCGGACGGGATGCTCGTCGGACTACCCGCCGGGATCGAACCCGAGGCGGCGGCCAGCGTGGCCGACAACGTGCCCGACGGCTACCGGCACATCGCACCCCACCTCCCCGGGCTCGTCGCCGCCGGGCACGAGGCACGTGTCGTGCTCGTCGGCGCCCCGACGACGCGCCACCTGTTCACCGCCAGCGTCGGCCTCTACGCCGGACTCGTCGCCCGTGCGCTCGGCGCGGCCGACGTGACGCTGGTCGAGGCCCGGCCGGAGGTCCGGGCGCAGGCCGAATCGCTCGGTCTGACCGCCGTGACCCCGGAGGCCGGACGTCGGCTGCGGCCCGCGCCGTTGACCGTCGACGTCTCGTCGACCCCCCGAGGGATGCGCCGCGCGCTCGAACTGACGGCGCCGGACGGGATCTGCTCGTCGTCGGGTTCGTTGCACGCCACCTCACGGATCCCCAGCACGCTGATGTTCGGGCGGAACGTGACGCTCGTCGTCGCCCGTTCGCACGCGAGGGCGCTGATCCCCGGGGTCCTGGAGCTGATGAGCGCTGGTTCATTCGCTCCCGAGCGCGTCACCACGGTGGTGGCGCCGCTGGACGATGCGCCGGCTGCGCTGACCGAGCACCTGCGGGGTGGGAGCACCAAGACGATCGTGGTGGCGCCGTCGTCGGCGTCCCGTCCGACGGCGCGGGGCGCGTGATCGCCCCGGCTCCGTCGGCCGGTCCGGTCCGTCGTCTCGTCGCCCACCTCGGTCCCGTCGAGTGGCTCCTGCTCGGCGCCTTCGTCGCCCTGGCGGTCGCCGTGGCGACCGGAGCGGGGGTCCAGCGGATGGACGACGCGATCCTGCGCGCGTTGCCGTGGGCGCACGACCCCGGTGCACCGCCCGGGCTGCCGCACGCCACGTACCTGGTGGTGTTCTACGCGTCGCCCGAGGCCTCATTCGTCGCCACGCTCGTCGTGGCCGGACTCTGGTCGTGGCGCTCCGGCGGCCCGGCGCCGCTCCGGCGCATCGCGCCACCGGTCGTGGTCGGCGCTGTCGCTGTCGTGGTCCTGAAGGCGGTGGTCCACCGGACGGGACCGCCGTCGGCCGACCCGGTGACGGTGCTCGGCTACTTCCCCTCGGGGCACACCGCGATGGCACTTCTCTGCACCGGCTCGATCGCTGCGGCCGTGATCGAGCGGCGACCCCGACTGCGCCTGCCGTTGCTCGCCGCCGTCGGGCTCTGGACCACCCTCATCGCCGCCTGCCTGCTCTACCACCACTTCCACTGGGCCAGCGACGTGCTCGGCTCGCTGCTGCTCGGTGTGCTGGTGCTACGACTCCGTGCGGCGAGCCGGGCCGAAGGGGTCAGACCTGGGCGTCCTGACCGGGCCGGCGTTTCTTGACCGCCTGGGCGTACTCGTCGACGTACTCCTGGCCGCCGGTAGCGATCATGGCCTCGGTGAGGATGCGCGTCAGCTCGTCCGGCGTCGAATTCCGGGTGTCGAGAGCGATCGGGGGCGAGATGCGGCCGGTGACGCGGGTGCGGCGGCCGGACTTCTTGTCGTAGGCGACCGCGACGACGTGCACGGCGACGTCGGGGTTGGCCTGCAGCAGCGGGATCAGCACCCGCTTGTGGAACTTGTGGAGCTTGCCGTCGGGGGAGCGGGTGCCCTCCGGGTAGATGCCGATCATCCCGCCGGCGGCCAGCGCTTCCTGCGACATCCGCATGGCCCACGCCGTAGACGCCGCGTCGCCGCGGCGCAGCGGGATCTGCCCCATCCACCGGAAGAAGAAGGCGCCGCGGCCGGTGTAGTACTCGGCCTTGGTGAAGGCGGTGACCCGCCACCAGCCGCTCATCACGACGCAGACCGGGTCCCAGGCCGAGACGTGGTTCGCCACGATGATGGCCGGGGTGCCCCGCTTCAGGTGCTCGGTGCCCTCGAGATGCACGTTGAGGTACAGCCGCACCACGCGCAGGACCGCGATGGTGAACCAGTACAGCTTGGAGACCCCGGGGCGGCCGATCCGGGCGCCGGGGTAGAGCGGGACGCCCTCCTTCAGCAGCGCGTCGTACGCCGCTTCGGTTCCGGCCGCTGCGGGCTTCGCCACCCAGGTCTCCTGTCGTCCGGCCGGCACCCGAGCACCGACCCGTCCGGACTCCGGGCGAAGGACGGATGCCGACCCGGAGATTCCGCTTCGGATTCTGCCTGTGAAACGTCGTGACGACGATGTGAGGACAGCGCGGCGACGGCCGATGGTGCGGCCGGGAGACCGTCAGTCGCTGCTGCCAGGGCTCCCCGCACGCGTCGGCGTGACCCCGGTGTGCTGTCGTGCCGCTGGGGCCGGCGACCGGGACGAGACCGGTGCGCGGGTCACCGCGAGGGCGGTCCGGTCATCGGACGCGGGCCCGCTGCTGTACCGCTCCACGAGCGTGAACACCTCGTCGAGCAACGCCTCCGGCGAGGTCAGCGGAGCGGTGCCGTTCCGGTCGCCCAGTGCCCCGAGATGGTCGAACAGGCCGACGGTGCCGAGTTCCCGACCGTCACCGCGACGTGCCTCGACCAGGCCGTCGGTGTAGGCGAGGAACAGGTCCCCGGGCTGCAACGTGAGCTCGCGCGAGGCCCATGCGCCGGGGGAGAAGGCGATGCGGCTGAGGATCGGGCCGGAAGCCGGCATCCGCAGCAACCGCGGGCCGGGCAGGTGCAGCAGCACCGCCTCGGGATGACCCGCGTTGACGTACTCCAGCAGCCCCGTGTTCGGGTCGACGACCGCGACGAGCGCGCTGGCGAACATCTCGTCTGTGTCGCCGAGCTGGCCGACGACCCACTCCACCGACATCGCGGGATTCATCCCCGTCATCAGTGCGGCGGCGAGCAGGTGCTTGAGGCGCAGCGCGAACACGCCCGGCCCCGGCCCGTGGCCGGAGACGTCACCGACGATCAGACCCACCCTGCCGTTGGGCAGCTCGAGCACGTCGTACCAGTCGCCGGCGAGCACCCCCTGCGCCGGGTCGAGCCGCCCGGCGACGACGAGCTGTGGGGAGTGGACCACCGTGGGCGCGAGCGCATCGCGCAGGGCGATGACGGCCGGTCCCTGTTGCGTCAGCGCCTCCACGGCACGGCGGGATTGTTCCAGGGACGCGACGAGCCTCGCCCGCATCGCCTCGACGCTGCTGCCGAGGTCGGCGACCTCCCGCGGGCCCGTGCTCGGGACGACGGTGCGCAGATCGCCGCCGGCGACCGCGTCGACGGCGAGGCGGACGCGGTCGAAGGGGCGGATGAGGCTGCGGCTGACCGCGAGGACGACGGCGACGGTCAGTCCGAGAACCAGGACCACGGCTGCGACGAGGGTGGCCAGCAGGACGTCCTGGGCGCGGGAGATCCGCCGCGACTCCGCATCACGGGCGGAACCGATGCCGCCCTGCAGCGCACCGAGGCTCTCGCGGACGATGTCGAACCGGACCCGGCCCTGGCCGGAACGCTCGATGTCGGCAGCGGCCTTGAAGTCCCCCCGATCAGCGGCCGCGATCTCCGGCGCCGCGACCGTGTGGACCCAGGCGTCGTGGTCCGTCCGCACCTGGCGCAGCTGCGTGACCAGCCCCGGCTCGCCGACCAGCAGTGAACTCCAGCCGGGCGTAGCGGTCGGGGAGCCGGGTCTGCGCGTTGCGGTACGGGGAGAGGTAGCTCGGGTCCTCCGTGACGATGTAGCCACGGACACCGGTCTCCTCGTCGGTGTACTCGGCGAGCAGCTCGACCGTCGCGGTGTTGGCCGGCCCGAGTCGGTCGCCCCGCTTCTCGATGGCGTGGCGGGCGTCGGTGGCGGCGGAGATGGCGATGCCGAGGACCGCCACGACCACGAGCACGACGACACCGGCGAGTGTCTCCACCCGCCGCAGCAGACCTGCTTCGCGCCAACGCCTCACCACCCGGGAACGCTAACCGGCGAGCGCACGTTTCGTCCGGCGTACAGCCGGGACACATCCGGAGGAACCCGACGTCCCCCGCGTGACCGGAAGAGTCCGCGTGTTTCCGTGCCGTCACAGCATGGGACGCCGAGGGTTCTGGTCGCTCGTTGCGGTGAACAATCAGAGCATGTGCGGCATCGTCGGCCAGGTCCGGCTCGCGTCCACCGATGGCATCTCCGGCTCCGCTGCGGGGGACGGCGCCGATGGCCCGGCAGTGATCGACCCCGAGCTCGGGCGCCGGATGCAGGCGCGCATCGTCCACCGCGGCCCGGACGACCGGGGTGAGAAGGAACTGCCGCACGCCTGGCTCGGTCATCGACGTCTCTCCATCGTCGACGTCACCGGGGGCAAGCAGCCGCTGCACACTCCCGACGAGCAGCTGTTCGCCGTCGGCAACGGCGAGATCTACAACTTCGAGACGGTCAAGGACGGGCTGGACGGGCCGTGGCTCACCCGGTCGGACAACGAGGTGGCCCTGCACCTGGTGCAACAGCGCGGCCCCGACTCGCTCTCCGAGCTCGAGGGCATGTTCGCCTTCCTCATGGCCGGCACCGACGGGTCCTTCCTCGCTGTCCGCGACCCCGTCGGCATCAAGCCGCTGTTCTGGGCCCGCCGCGACGGGCTGGTGCTGTTCGCCTCCGAGATGCACGCGTTCGACCCCGAGTGGCAGGACGCCGTGGAGCTGTTCCCGCCGGGCCACTACTGGACGCCGGAGGGCGGTCTCGTCCGCTTCGCCAGCGCCGTCCGCACCAGCGGGAACGCCGCCAAGGCCCTCGAGGTGTGGAGCGAGGCGGAGATCGGCGCGGTCCCACCGCCCGAGGGTGTGCTGGCCGAGATCCGCGACCGCTTCATCCTGTCCGTCGAGGAGCAGATGCTCGGCGACGTGCCCGTCGGCGTCTTCCTCTCCGGCGGCCTCGACTCGAGCCTCGTCGCCGCCGTCGCCGCGCACTGGTGCCAACGCAACGGGACGACACTGCAGACCTTCGCCGTGGGGACCGAGGGCTCGTCCGACATCCTCGCTGCGCGTGCCGTCGCCGAGTTCCTCGGCACCGAGCACCGCGAGCGGATCTACACCGCCGACGAGGCCTGGGACGCCCTGCCCGGGGTGGTCGCGTCGATCGAATCCTTCGACCCCGCCCTGGTCCGTAGCGCGGTGGCCAACTTCCTGCTCGCCGAGTTCACCGCTGCGCACGTGAAGGTAGTGCTGACCGGTGAGGGCGCCGACGAGCTGTTCGCGGGATACGCGTACTACGACGACTACCGCGACGAGGGCAGCCTCCACGAGGAACTCGTCCGCAGCGTGGAGGGGCTGCACAGCCTGAACCTGCAGCGGTGCGACCGCGTCACCATGGCGCACGGCCTCGAGGCCCGGGTTCCCTTCCTCGACACCCACATGATCGAGTTGGGGCTGGCGTTGCCCGAGAAGGCGAAGATCTCCGGCACCGACGAGGTGACCGGCAAGGAGAAGCCCGAGAAGTACCTGCTCCGCATCGCCTTCGACGGCTGGTTGCCCGAGGACGTCCTGTGGCGCGGCAAGATCCAGTTCGGCGACGGCTCGGGAGCCAGCGAGGTCATCCAGGCGCGGGCGGAGGAGTCGGTCACCGACGAGGCGTTCGCGGCGCTGGCCGGCGAGGTCGAGCCTCCGCTGCGTACGAAGGAGGAGGCCGCGTACTACCGGATGTTCCGTGCTGCGCTTCCCGCGGTGCGGCCGGAGAAGACCATCAGCCGGTTCGCGACCGCCTGAGCGGCGCGCTCAGCGCACCAGCAGGTCGAGCAGCCGCGCGGGCTCGGCCGCCGGATCCGTCGTGAGGCCGGCGTGGGCGGCGCCGGTCTGGATCATCGTGCTGCGCGGGCTCGTCAACCACCGGAACCGCTGGCCCAGGCTCGACGACGCCGCCGGGCCGCTGCCCGCGCAGACCTGGTGGATGCCGTCGAGCGCGCGGCGTACCGCGTCGAGGTCGAGGCCCGGCGCCAGCGCGGCGAGCCGGTCCTCGTCGAGATGGACCGCGGCGACGAGCAGGTCCGGGGGTTGGCAGTAGACGAGCACGCCGATGTTGAGGCATTCGCCTCGGTCGAGGTCCGGGACGACGCGCAGCAGCGCGTACTCGAAGACCAGGCGCTCGCCCGAGCCGGCGCTCATGCGGCGTCCGGGAGCCACTCGCGGCGCCGCTCCAGGCGGCCGAGCAGGTGGTCGCGATAGGCGGCCCGGGCGGCGTCCGCACCCTCGGGACCGTCGCCGAAGGCACCGTCGGCTGTCAGCCACGCGTCGGGGACCAGGCCGGTGACTTCGTCGAGCAACGTGGCCGTCACCCGGCCCGCCAGCCGGGCGTCGGCGGCGGCGAGGCCGGCCGGGAGCGGGTCGACGAAGCCGGCGAGAACGTGGCCGGCGGCGTCGTAGGCGCGGCCGGTCTTGCTGCCGGCCGTCCGCCACGAGTGGGCGAAGTAGAGGGTCGCGCCGTGGTCGATGAGCTCCAACCGGCCGTGCCAGATCAGCAGGTTAGGGTTCCGCCAGCTCCGATCGACGTTCTCCACGAACGCGTCGAACCAGACGACGGCCGCGGCGAGGTCCGGGTCGGGGGACCACACCAGCGGGTCGAAGCCGAGTGATGACGGCAGGAAGTCCACACCGAGGTTCTCCCCGGCGCTGGAGCGCAGCAGGTCCTGCACCTCCTGGTCCGGCTCGACCCGGCCGAGTTCGGGGTCGACATCGACCAGCACGAGTTCGGGCACCGGCAGGTCGAGCCGACGGGCGAGTTCACCGCTGATCACCTCGGCGATCAGCGCCTTCGGACCCTGCCCGGCACCCCGGAACTTCACGACATAGGTGCCGGAGTCATCGGCCTCCATCAGGCCCGGGAGCGAGCCACCCTCGCGCAGCGGGGTCACGTACCTCGTCGCCACGACTCGCCGCACGGGGTTCATGTAACCAGCCGCACGTGCCACGGAGCGCCGGAGGTTGTAGCAGTGCTCACCTTGCGCTCACCCGGACGAGAACCGCCCGTAACACGGGACGACGAGGCTGGGCCCGCGGAGCGAGCACCCCCGGCCCTCCGTCGAAGAGGTGATCGGCATGGACTTCCCCGAGGTGTGGTTGCGGACCGGGCTGGCCCGCTGGACACGCGCGGCGCAGCAGCTCGCTCTCCTGCTGCAGCCCGACGGCGGGCAGGGGCGCGCGCGGCGGAACGCGTGGCGCGGACTGGCCGAGGACCGGCTGCGGCGGGAGCAGCGGCTCGAGGCGGAACGCTCCGCCGAGCTGGCGCTCGCCGCCCGGCAGCAGCTCACAGTCCAGCAGATCACAGTCCAGCAGCTCACACCAGAGCAGTACTGGCCGGAGAGCTACCGCTCGGAGAACCGACCGGCTGTCGTGGCGGTCTGAGAGATCAGGACGCGCTGGTGAGCATCCTTGTGGGCATCAGGGTGCGGTCGGCAGCGGCTCGCGGTCGCGGTGCTGGCCGGTCACGAGGTAGACGATGCGACGGGCCACCGAGACGGCGTGGTCGGCGAGGCGCTCGAAGTACCGGCTGCACAGGGTGATGTCGACGGCCTCCTCGATGCTGCCGGTCCACTCGTCCTCGAGAAGCGCCCGGAACAGCTGCTTGTGCAGGCCGTCCATGACGTCGTCGTCGCGCTCGATCTCGCCGGCGAGGTCGAGGTCCTGGCTCGCGATCACGCTGCCGGCCTTGGCAGTGATCCGCTGCGCCGTCTGGCCCATCTCGAGGATGGTGCTGTGCAGCTCGGAGGGGATGGCCGAGGCCGGGTAGCGGCGGCGGGCGAGCTCGGCGACGTGGACGGCGAGGTCACCGCTGCGCTCGAGGTCGGACAGCATGCGCAGGCTCGCCACCACGCGGCGGAGGTCGACCGCGACGGGCTGCTGCCGGGCGAGCAGCTCGAAGGCCTGGTTCTCGCCTGAGTGGTAGAGCGCGTCGACGGTCTTGTCGCCGCTGATGACCTGTTCGGCCAGTGCGAGGTCGGCATCGAGCAACGCCTGCGTCGCCCGGCCGACCGCGCTGCCCACCAGGTGGGTCATGTCGATGAGCGACTGGGTGAGGGCGTCCAGGTCGTCGTGGTAAGCGTCGCGCACGTCGTCCTCCGTTGGGTGCCGACCGTCGGATGTCGACCGTCGTTGAAGCTGGTTCGCGTGCTGGCGGCGCCGTGCCGGTCGGCGTCGGAGCCGCGACGTGCCACGGTAAACAGACCTCACGCAGTGGCCGGGAACGCCTGGTGTCCTTCGAGTGAACGTCGGGTGGACAGCCGTGCCGTGGCGCTGTGTGCCGTGGTGCGCTGCCTACGATTCTCGCATGTCCCTGCTCGTCGCCGCCCTCGTCGGCCTCGCCGTCGGCCTGGTCGTCGGTGCGCTCGCCGTCTGGGTCGTCGTCCGCGATGGCCGGAGTGGCCGGGCCGAGGCGTCGTCCGACCGATCCGACGACGCGGCGCAGGCCGACCACGGGGAGCTCCGCGAACAGGTGCTCGACCGGGCGCCCATCGCGGTGCTGGCCCTCGACAGCAGCGACGACGTCCTCATCGCCAACCGTCGGGCGCACGAGCTCGGGCTCGTCGACCGTCGCGGTGCAGCCGAACCGCTCCGCGACCTCGCCCGGCTCGCACGGGTCGACGCCGAGTTGACCCGCGTGATCAGCCTGCCGACGTCCGGCCTGCAGGGGACCGTGATCCAGGCACGTGTCCGGGCGACCCCACTGCCCAACCGGCTCGTCGCGCTCATCGTGGAGGACGTCACGGAGTCGCACCGCGTCGACCTCGTCCGCCGCGACTTCGTCGCCAACGTCAGCCACGAGATCAAGACGCCGGTAGGGGCGCTGCGGCTGCTCGCCGAAGCGGCCGTCGAATCGTTGGGCGATCCCGACGGCGCCGAGAGCACCCGCCACTTCGTGGAGCGGATCGCGCGGGAGTCCGCACGGCTCGGTCGCCTCGTCTCCGAGCTGCTCGACCTCTCGCGACTACAAGGTGCCGAGGCGCGACCGGCACCGCAACCGGTACGCCTCGACGACGTCATCGGCGAGGCGGTGGACCGCGCCGCGCCGCACGCCGACGCGAAGGACATCACCGTCGTGCGCGGGGAGGCGAGCGGGGCCGTCGTTCCCGGGGTCGAGACCCAGCTGGTGACCGCGGTCGCCAACCTGCTCGACAACGCCATCAACTACAGCCCGGACGGCACGAAGGTCGCGGTCGCGGCCCGTCGTCGTGACGCGATGTGGGAGCTCACGGTCAGCGACCAGGGCCTCGGCATCCCCGAGGGCGAGATCGACCGCATCTTCGAGCGCTTCTACCGCGTCGACCCCGCCCGCTCCCGCGCCACCGGGGGCACCGGCCTCGGGCTGGCGATCGTCAAGCACATCGTCCGCAACCACGGCGGCGAGATCCGCGTGTGGAGCTCGCCGGGCGCCGGCTCGACCTTCACGCTCTGCCTGCCGCTCCACACGCCGACCGCCGGCATCACCACCGACCCCCGGCCATACGACGCCGGCCCGACCCCAGGGGACCCCCATGCACCCGGACCAGACAGCTCGTCGACCGCTCAGATGGGCGACGGCGTGAACCCTCGACGCTTCGGCAGCGGCGACGACGCCGCGACGGCCCCGGCGTCCCGCGCCACCGCGGGCCAGGTCTCCCGGAGGGTCCGGTGACGCGCGTCCTGGTCGTCGAGGACGAGGAGTCGATCTCCGACGCGCTCTCGTTCCTGCTGCGCAAGGAGGGGTTCGAGGTCGGCGTGGCGTCGTCCGGGCCGGCCGCCCTCACCGAGTTCGACCGCAACGGCGCCGACATCGTCCTGCTCGACCTGATGCTCCCCGGCCTGTCCGGTCTGGAGGTCTGCCGCGAGCTGCGCAGCCGCGCCGATGTCGCCGTGGTCATGCTGACCGCGAAGGACAGCGAGGTCGACAAGGTGGTCGGGCTCGAGATCGGCGCCGACGACTACGTCACCAAGCCCTTCTCGACCCGTGAGCTCGTGGCCCGGATCCGCGCGGTGCTGCGGCGTCGCGGCCAGGGCAACGAGTCCACCGACGTGCTCGAGTCCGGCCCGGTCCGGCTGGACGCCGACCGGCACGTCGTCACCATCGCCGGTGAGCAGGTGCCGATGCCGTTGAAGGAGTTCGAGCTGCTCGAGGTCCTGCTTCGCAACGCCGGCCGCGTGCTGACCCGCGAGCAGCTGATGAGCCGCGTCTGGGGCTCGGACTACTTCGGTGACACCAAGACCCTCGACGTCCACGTGAAGCGGCTCCGGGCGAAGCTCGAACCCGACCCGGCGGCCCCTCGGCACCTGGTGACGATCCGGGGGGTCGGCTACCGCTTCGACGGCACGACCTGAGCTCCTGATCCCCGCCGGGCCGGTTCCTTCGACACGCCACGTCGATACGTGACCCTTCGGCACTGATGGTCGCCAGCCCTTCACCTGCCGTTCACCTGTCGGGGGACGGGATGTCGGGCCCCCTCCCTAGCGTGGCCGGGGACAGAGAGTCACCGTTCCGGTCGGACGACCGGAAACATGAAGGGGCAAGTGTGTCGACGAAGCGACTGTTCGGAACCTCCGCGGCCGTCCTGGCGCTCGGTGGAAGCCTGTTCGGCCTCACCGCCTGCGGCAGTGACAACAACTCCGGCAGCAGTAGCGGTGGCGCTCCCGCCCCCTCGGCCGGGAGCATCCCCTGCGGCAACGGCAGCATCACCGGCGCCGGCTCGACCTTCCAGAAGAACATCGAGCTGCAGTGGATCAAGGACTACACCGGCGCCTGCAGCGGCGCACAGGTCAACTACAACGGCACCGGCTCCGGCGCGGGCATCCAGTCCTTCAGCGACAACCAGGTCGACTTCGCCGGTAGCGACTCGCTCATGAAGACCGACGAGCAGAGCAAGGCCGACGCCCGGTGCGGGTCCGGCAACAAGGCCATCCACATGCCGATCACGGCCGGTGGCATCGTCTTCACCTACAACCTTCCCGGCGTCGACAAGCTCCAGCTGTCCCCGGAGAGCGTCGCCGGAATCTTCATGGGCAAGATCACCAAGTGGAACGACCCGGCGCTGACCGCGGACAACCCCGGCGTGAACCTGCCCAGCATCTCCGTCCAGCCGGTCCACCGCAGCGACAGCAGCGGCTCGACCGACATCCTCTCCAAGTTCCTCGACGCCAACGCCAAGGACACCTGGACCCTGGGCACCGGCAAGGACCTCAAGTGGCCGGGCGGGCAGGCGGGCAAGGGCTCCGACGGCGTCGTCGGAGCCGTGAAGAGCGCTCCGGGTGGCATCACCTACACCGAGCAGTCGTTCTCGAAGGCCAACAACCTGCCGACCGCCGCCGTCAAGAACGGTAACGGCGAGTACGTCGCGCCGACCGGTCAGAGCGTCTCCGCCGCGCTCGCCGGCGTCTCGCCGGACACCAGCGCCGGCGACATCCGCGTGAAGATCGACTACAAGGCCAAGACCGCGGGGGCCTACCCCGTCTCCGCCGTCACCTACGCCATCACCTGCGACAAGGGCAACAAGAACGCCGCGGGCCTCAAGGCCTACCTGGGCTACGCGGCCGACAAGGGCCAGGCCTCGGCCGATTCGCTCGGCTTCGCCGCGCTGCCCGACGCCATCGCCTCGAAGGTCAAGCCGATGATCCAGGGCCTCAGCTGATCGGACAACCGTCGCCCGGCCTCCCCGCGGGGAGGCCGGGCTCTCGGGTGTCTCGGCTGCACCATGGTCGCGAGGACGCCCGACGCGGGGACCGGTCGGGCAACGAAGGAAAGGGGCGTCGCATGATGAGGCCGTGGCTCGACGCAATCGGGGCGGAGCAGTGACGACGAACAGCACGCTGTCGCCGAAACCGGGGGGCGGCCGCACGCGCAAGCGCCGCGGCGACCAGATCTTCTCCGGACTGACCGGCGCGGCGGCACTGCTCGTGCTCCTCGTGATCGTCACGATCGGGATCTTCCTCGTCAGCCGCGCCCTGCCGGCGCTGCGTGACAACAGCAGCAACTTCCTCACCGAGAAGCAGTTCCTCACCGAGCAGAAGCCGCCGGTGTTCGGCATCGCGGCGCTGGCCTTCGGCACCGTGCTGACCAGCGTGCTCGCGCTGGTCATCGCCGTACCGGTCGCCCTCGGCGTCGCGCTCTACGTCACCGAGTACGCGCCGCCGCGTATCGCCCGGCCGCTGGGCTACCTCGTCGACCTGTTGGCCGCGGTCCCGTCGGTCGTCTTCGGGCTCTGGGGGCTGAACTTCCTGCTCGGTCACTCCGAGGGGCTGCAGCTCTGGCTGCAGGACCATCTGTCGTGGATCCCGCTGTTCAAGAACGACGTCGGCGCGGTCGGTCGTTCGATCCTGCTCGCCGCCATCGTGCTGTCGATCATGATCCTGCCGATCATCGCGGCCATCAGCCGCGAGGTGTTCACGCAGGTGCCCCAGGCCAACCGCGAGGCTGCGCTCGCGCTGGGGGCGACGAAGCTCGAGATGATCCGCACCGCGGTGCTGCCCTACTCCCGGGCCGGCGTCATCAGCGCGATCATGCTCGGGCTCGGTCGTGCGCTCGGCGAGACGATCGCCATCGCACTCGTGCTCTCGGCGTCGTTCGACGTCTCGCTGCAGATCCTCCGGGCCACCGGCGGCAACACCATCGCCGCCAACATCGCCACCAAGTTCGGTGAAGCCGACCCCACGGGCCGCGGCGCCTTGATCGCAACAGGTCTCGTGCTGTTCGTCATCACGCTCGCGGTGAACATGGTCGCCCGCGGGATCATCTACCGCAGCAACCGACTCGAGACGAAGGGTGCGTCGTGAGCGTCCTGGCCCCCCAGCGGCCCGCCGCCACCGGGAGCTCCCTGCTCGAGACGGGCAAGCTCTCGGCACGCGACCTGGCCCTCATCGTGCTCGGCAGCGTCGCCTTCACCCTGGTGCTGTTCGCGACCACCGGCTTCGCCGGAACCGCCGACTTCCTGGTCGTCCTCGTCCTGGTCTACGCCGTGGCCCAAACGGCGGCGTCGTTCGCGCGGGAAGGTCGTCGTCAGGCCAAGGACCGGCTGCTGACGCTCGGCATCCGTCTCGCTGTCCTCGCGGCCCTGCTCCCGCTCGCGCTGGTGCTCGGCTACACCGTCTACCGCGGCATCGGCAAGGTCACGCCGGCCTTCCTCACCCACTCGATGCGGGGCGTCGGACCCCTCGACTCCGGCGGCGGCATCTACCACGCGGCCGTCGGGACGCTCGAGCAGGTGCTGCTGACGATCCTCATCGCGGTGCCCCTCGGTCTGCTCGTCGCGATCTATCTCGCCGAGTACGGGCGGGGCCGGTTCGCGTCACTGGTCCGCTTCGTCGTCGACGTCATGACGGGTGTCCCGTCCATCGTCGCCGGCTTGTTCATCTACGCTTTCTGGGTGATCCCGCGGGGACCGTCCGGTTTCGCGGCGGCGCTCGCGCTGTCGATCCTCATGCTGCCGGTCATCGTCCGGTCGGCCGAGGAGATGCTCAAGCTCGTCCCGGATTCGTTGCGGGAGGCGTCGTACGCCCTCGGGGTGCCGCGATGGAAGACCATCCTCCGGGTGGTGCTGCCGACCGCTTCAGCGGGCATCACCACCGGTGTGATGCTCGCCGTCGCCCGGGTCACGGGCGAGACAGCTCCGCTGCTGCTGACCGCCCAGTCGTTGGACGCCATCAACACCGACCCGTTCTCCGGCCGGCAGAGCGCCCTCGCGTCCTACGTCTACGACCAGGCGTCCTCGGCCGGCGACAACTTCGTCGCGCGGGCCTGGGGTGCGGCCCTGGTATTGATCGCGATCGTCCTCGTGCTGTATGTAGCAGCCCGTTTGCTCACCCGTCGCAACAGTCTGGCCCGGAGCTGATCATGGCAAAGCGCATCGAGCTCGAGAACCTCTCCTGCTACTACGGCGGCTTCGAGGCGGTCAACGGCGTCTCGCTGGTCATCGAGCCGAAGTCCGTCACCGCTTTCATCGGCCCCTCCGGCTGCGGGAAGTCGACCGTCCTCCGGTCGATCAACCGCCTGCACGAGGTGACGCCGGGTGCCCGCGTCAGCGGGAAGGTGCTGCTCGACGACGACGACATCTACGGCTCCGGCGTCGACCCGGTCACCGTGCGCCGCACCATCGGGATGGTCTTCCAGCGCGCGAACCCGTTCCCGACGATGTCGATCTACGACAACGTCGCGGCCGGCCTCCGCCTGAACGGCACCCGCAAGAAGTCGACGCTCGACGAAGCCGTGGAGCGGTCGCTGCGAGGCGCGGGTCTGTGGAAGGAGGTCGACGGTCGGCTCAACAAGCCGGGTGCCGGGCTCTCCGGCGGCCAGCAGCAGCGGCTGTGCATCGCCCGCGCGATCGCGGTCGAGCCGCAGGTCCTGCTCATGGACGAGCCCTGCTCGGCGCTCGACCCGATCTCGACCCTCGCCATCGAGGACCTCATCGGCGAGCTGAAGGACCAGTACACGATCGTGATCGTCACGCACAACATGCAGCAGGCCTCGCGCGTGAGCGACCGCACCGGTTTCTTCAACCTCGACGGGGTGGGCAAGCCCGGCCGGCTCGTGGAGATGGACAAGACGGCCAAGATCTTCACGAACCCGACCGAGAAGCGCACCGAGGACTACATCACCGGTCGCTTCGGCTGATCCGCGGTCATCGTGCGTCGAACCCGGGCCGGGGCGCGGGTGAAGGTCGGCGCCGAGCTGTCGATAACGCTCTCGTGAGCGCACCTCGCCCTGAAGGCGACCCTTCCGACCGTTCCCGCGCCGAGCAGAGCTCCACCGGTGGGTCGGAGGCCGCCTCCCCGCAGGAGGATCGTCGACGTCTGGTGGACCTCACCCGCGTCGAGGCCGGCGAGCCCGAGCGGCGCGCCCCCTTCAAGCGCTTCGCCGAGGGCGACCCCGAGAGCTGATCCGACGCGCCCCCGGCTCGGGTGCCGACCCGCGCCCGGCGTGGTCGCCGACGCGGGGCCGCATCGGCTAGCGTTCTCCACGTGAGCGAGCTGCCGTCGGCCAAGGAGATCGCGGCCGACCGGCTGTGGACCATCCCCAACGCGCTCTCCACGCTGCGGCTGGTCGGCGTCCCGTTCTTCCTCTATCTCGTTCTCGGCCCGCACGCCGACGGCTGGGCCCTGATCATCCTGATGGTCAGCGGGGCCACGGACTACCTCGACGGCAAGCTCGCGCGGATGCTCAACCAGACGAGCAAGCTCGGGGCGCTGCTCGACCCGCTCGCCGACCGGCTCTACATCGCCAGCACGCTCGTCGCGCTCACCATCCGCGGCATCGTCCCCTGGTGGCTGCTGGTCGTCCTCGTGCTGCGCGACGTCGCGCTGCTGACGACGGTGCCGGGCCTGCGCCGGATGGGCTTCGGCAACGCCCTGCCCGTGCACTTCCTGGGCAAGGCGGCGACGTTCAACCTGCTCTACGCCTTCCCACTGCTGCTCGCGACGACCGGCCACACCTGGTTCGCGACCGCGTGTCGTCCCGTGGCCTGGGCCTTCGCCATCTGGGGCACGGTCCTCTACTGGTACGCCGCCATCCTGTACTTCCAGCAGTACCGGCAGCTCAGCGCCGACGAGCGCGCCGGACGGCTCCCGCCGCCGCTGCCGACGTCGTAGCACGCCGGTCCCGGTGGTGTTCGGGTCGTCAGAGCGACCGCGGATCCACCGAACCGCTGGGCTGCGGTCGGCCCGGCGTCAGGCGCGGGCCGAAATGCGGGTCAGCACCGCGAAGCCGTCGATGAACGACGTGATCTCGTCCGACGGGGGCGCGGTGGACGTGCAGTCGCTCGGCTGCAGCGCCTTGAGGTCCGGCTTCGTCGAGGCCGGCAGCTCCTGCAGGCCGCGGACCTTCCCTGTGAGACACGTCGGCACGTTGAGGTTGCCGATCGTCGTGGTGTCCGACGTCGTCGGGAGCGCCTTCTCGACCTCCTGCGCGGCGAGGTCGGCGGCGACGTCGTAGTCGTACCTGTCCCCGCTGCCGGGTCGTCCGGTGCTGACCGCCAGGGCGGGGATGCCGCGTTGTGCAGCGGCGCGGGCGGCGCCCACGGTGCCGGAGATCGAGGCGATGGGGCCGACATTCTGACCCTGGTTGGCACCCGAGACGACGAAGGCCGGGGTGAGCTTCAGGTCGTCGAGGGCGACCCGCACGGTGTCGGCCGGAAACCCGTCGACCGCCGTGGCGTCGAGGCCTGAGCTCGTCTTCGCCGGCCGGCTCACCAGGGAGCCGGACGTCGTCATCCCGCCGCTGCCACTGCGGTTGCTGGACGGGGCGACGATGCGGACCGAGACGCCGGGGAGGGTTGCCAGCCGACGCGCGACGGCGTCGAGGCCGGGCGCGCTCACCCCGTCGTCGTTGGTGACGAGGATCAGTTTCGACGTGGCGCTCGTCGATCCACCCGTGGTCGCGGTCGAGGACGCCGTCGGCCCGGAGCCGGAGCCGGAGCCGGAGCAGGAGACGAGGGCGACTCCGGCGGTGGCCGCGACCAGCAGGGCGGCGGGACGACGCGAGCGCATGCTCTCATCCTGCCTCTGCGGTCGGCGCGCAGCGGGGACGCCGTCCCCGATCTGATCCGGTGCGCATAGTTCCGCGCCGCACTGGCAGGTAGGCGACATGACAACTCTCGCCATCATCGGCGCAGGATCCGGCCTCGGTGGCGCTGTCGCTCGCCGCTTCGGCACCGAGGGGTTCAGCGTTGGACTGATCTCCCGGAACCAGGGCCGCCTCGACGCCCTCGCCGACGAGCTCGGCAAGGACGGTGTCCATGCCCGCGGCTTCGTTGCCGACGTCCGCAATCCGACGTCGATCGCGGCGGCACTCGAGCAGGTGACCGAGACGCTCGGCCCGATCGAGGTGCTGCAGTACAGCCCCCTCCCGCAGAAGGACTTCATGCGGCCGGTCCTCGAGACGACGCCGGCCGACCTGGTCGGTCCCGTCGAGTTCTCGATCTACGGTCCGGTCGCGGCGGTGCACCAAGTCGTCCCGGGCATGCGCTTCCTCGGGGAGAACCGCGGCACGATCCTGTTCGTGAACGGCGGCTCGGCCACCACGCCGGGCCGGAACGTCACCGGCACGTCCGTCGCCTTCGCGGGACAGGCGGCCTACGCCCAGCTGATCCACGAGGCGTTGGGGGAGGAGGGCATCCAGGTGTCGCAACTGATCATTCCCGGGAAGATCGAGCCGGGTGACCCGGCCAAGAGCCCGGAGGCGCTCGCCGAGCAGCTGTGGCAGCTGCACACGAAGCGCGACCGGTTCCGCTTCACCGTCGGCACCGACTGAGCCTGACGGGTGCCGAGACCCCCTCCGGCGGACGACGCGTCAGAGCCGTCGGAGGGTGGCCTCATCCGTTCCGCCGCCGTAGTAGCGGTCCAGCACCGCCCGGAAGCGGGGCTCGTCGGGTGCGACGGCGTGGAACAGCGTCATCGAGGACCGGAGCTTCTGCGCGTCGATGCTTCCGAGGACGGCCACGGGGTCGTCGCCCTCGAGGTCGAGCAGTGCCTGCGCGCAGGCCAACAGGCGGGGGCCGAGCACCGGATGGGCGAGGTACGCCTCGGCCTCGGTGCGGTCGGCGATCGCGTAGTGCTGGGCGGTGGCGCTGTGGCCCAGCCCCGCGATCTGCGGGAACACGAACCACATCCAGTGGCTGCGCTTGTTGCCCGCCCGCAACTCGGCGAGGGCCCGCTCGTGGACACCACCGTCCTGGGCGGTGACGAAGCGCTGCAGCTGGTGGGCACCCATGGCGGCACGCTACGACTCCCGGAGCGCCTCGGGGGAGCAGTGCCCGGGTAGCGGGGCAGCCACCGGGAAGAAGGAGGTCATGAGCCCGATGCGGACGACGCGCCCGGCGGCGGCACGTCCGTGACCGGCTCCCGGCGCCCCGCCGTCACGGCCGTCGCCGCCGGCGTCGCCGCGCTCGCGCTGCTGGCGGGTGCCTGCTCCAACGGTTCACGAGGCGCGGGAGGCGCCGCCGGCGGGTCCAGCGACGTCCCGGTCACCGGCTCGGCCGCCCCGGCGCCGGCCACCGGACCGGTCCGGGTCGACGTACCGGCGGGGCTGGGCACCGCACCGTTCGAGACTCCGCGCACGCTGCAGCTGCCCACCGGATGGCACGCTTCGGTTTGGGCTCGCGTGCCTGGCGCGCGCGTGCAGGTCTGGGCACCCGACGGCCGCCTGCTGGTCTCGCAGCCGGGTGCCGGCAGCGTCACCTCGCTCACCCCGCAGGCGACCGGGGCGCCGACCCAGCAGACGCTGGTGGCCGGTCTCCAGCAACCGCACGGACTGGCCTTCGACGGCAACACCCTCTACGTCGCCGAGAGCAACCAGGTCGACGCCTACGCCTACGCCGGGGGACGGCTCAGCGGACGCCGCGTCGTCGTCACCGGCCTGCCGGACAGCCGTAGCCCCGAGTTGCACGGCCAGTACGCCCACGCGCTGAAGACGGTGACGGTCGGCCGGGACGGTTCGCTCTACATCGTCGTCGGCAGCACCGGCAACATCTCCGCCGAGGACCGCACCGCGTCGCCGCAGCGAGCCGTCGTGCTGCGCTGGTCAGCCGTCACGAAGAAGACGGAGGTCTTCGCCCGCGGTATCCGCAACGGCACCGCGATCGGCGTCGACCCCGGCGGTGCGGTGTGGAGTGCGGTGAACAACCGCGACAACATGCCCTACCCGTATGCCCGCGACTTCGACGGAAACGGCTCCGTCGACGCCGGCCGGGTTCTCCCGGACTTCGTCGACGACCATCCGCTCGAACCCGTCGCCAAGCTGACCGCTGGACGGGATCTCGGTTGGCCCTATTGTGACCCCGAGCCGAGCGTCGAGGCCGGCGTGAAGGGTTCGCCGCTCGCGTTCGCCGACCGCCCCTTCGTGAACGACCCGGACACCAACCCCACGGGCTCGGCGCTGAACTGCGCCGCCCTGCCGCGGATCGAGCAGGGACTCCCGGCGCACTCGGCACCGCTCGGGTTGTCGTTCACGACGCTGCCCGCCCCGTTCGGCGCTGGAGCGCTCGTGGCGAGCCACGGGTCGTGGAACCGCACGCCGCCGCAGCCGCCGTCGGTCACGTTTTTCCCGGAGCGCGACGGTCGGCTCGGTGACGCGGTCCCGCTGGTCACCGGGTTCCAGAATGCCGACGGATCTCGCTGGGGGCGCGCGGTGACCGCGGTGCGCGGCCCGGACTCCGCGGTGTACGTGAGCGATGACTCCGCCGGCGCGATCTACCGGCTGACGACTGGCTGACCGACGGCGCGCGGATCAGCGTCTTCGACGTCGATTCGCCTGTCCCGCCCGTCGGATCTCCCGGTTCACGGACGCCTGCCAGCCGCGCAAGCTCCGCCCGGTCACCCTGTTCCGAGTGCGCCGCGTCGTAGGTGGTTGCGCCGGCCGCCCTCTCCGCACCTGTCGGACGGTGAATGCAACGAGAAGGAGGAGAAGCAGCGCCCCGAGCACGAAGATGGCTTGGAGCACGTCTTCGATCACCTGCGCAGTGTCTCACCGGCGCTGGGACTCACCTGGGCAGGCCCCGCGGACCGCCGACCTCGCAGCAGCCGCACGACAAAGGGCCTCACCTGCGTTTCCGCTGGTGAGGCCCTTGTGGGCGATATAGGATTTGAACCTATGACCTCTTCCGTGTCAGGGAAGCGCTCTCCCCCTGAGCTAATCGCCCGTGCAGTCGTGCACGATCGTGGTCGAACCGGGGGTGCTGCTCGGGGGGAGCAGTCCCGCTGAGGCGGAGGCGGGAATCGAACCCGCGTACAGGGCTTTGCAGGCCCTTGCCTAAGCCACTCGGCCACTCCGCCGGGCTGAGACAGACCGGCTCGGCACCGCGCCTCGTTCTCCGAGCGGACGACGGGATTCGAACCCGCGACCCTCACCTTGGCAAGGTGATGCTCTACCAGCTGAGCCACGTCCGCGCAGCCCTTGCAGGCTGTACCTGGCACACCTTACCCAACCCGCCGCGCGGGCGTCGAACCACCGCTGTCCCGTGCCGGTCGGGTCGGGGTGATCGTTGTCATGCGTGTTGCTGACGCGCTGGTCGGACCGCGGTGGCGGCGGTTCGGGTTCGGCGGAGCCGGCTGTCCCGGAACGCAGCGCCGCCCCCGAGCCTGGGGCATCGGGGGCGGCGGCGACAGCGGGCGCCTGGGGCGCTACGGAGCTCCGGAAAGAGCGTTGATCAGAGCTGCGGGTCGCTCCACATGAGCAGGGCGAGCTCGGCGTCGATGTCGACGTAGTCGCTCTCCGAGCCCGTGGGGACGGCGGAGTAGGTACGGGTGAGGAACTCGACGAGCCCGCCGAGCGGCACCTCGAACAGGGCCTGGCCGGAGGGGCTGGAGAGCGAGAGGCACACGACCTGGGCGCCGGTGTCTGCCGACGGCCAGACCTGGACGTCGCCGTCGCCGACCGGGTGGGTCACCCCATCGGTCAGGAGCTGGCGGGCGAAGGTCCACTCGACGACCTCGTCGCCGCCGGTGCGGAAGCCGACGTGGATGGCGTAGGGGTCGGCGCCGTCGTAGCGCAGGGCCGCGCTGACGGGGAGCGCCGTGCCGCCGGGGACGACGAGGCGCAGGTTGAGCTCAGTGGACACGACGTCGTTCTTGGCGTTCATCGGCGAACCTTCCGGGGGCTCTTGCAACTCACTGTCGACTGCTGTAACGGCTTGTGCCCCCTGTCGGTGACGGGGAACCGCCCAGCGGTTCCGAATCACACTTATGGCCCCTCCAGTACTCCATCCGGTGTGCCGAAGCCGGTGCCTTCATCCGAACGCCAGGCGAAACCTGCAGGTCAGGAGTAGTTCGAGGAGCTGACGGCACCGCCGTCGGCACCCGCGGGCGGCATCGCCGGGCCGGAGGCCCGGCGCCGGGTACGTGGGGTCTCGCGCGGCGCGGAGAGGTCCTCGGCGATGTGGATCAGCTGCGGTGCCGAACCCGGGCGGACGAGCAGACCGCGCCCCGGCCGGAACGCCTGTGGTCGGACTCCCGGGAATGGTGCACCGTCCATCGGATCGCCGGACAGCGCCAGCCCGGTGCACCCGCCGTCGACGAGCAGTTGCCAGCCCTGGTCGTACGCGCCCCGTGCGCCGTTGCGCCGCGCCAGAACCACCGACAGGCCGACCTCGTCGGCGAACGGCAGGAGCTCGGCCAGCGGCCCGAGTCCACCCGCGAGCCCCACACCGGGCAGCAGGTCGTAGTCGTCGACGACCAACACCTGTGTCGCCGCGGGTGCGACCGCCAGCGCGATCGGAGCCGCCGACCCGGGAGGTCCGACCGGCCAGGCCGGGCCGGCGTCGTCGGTCGGCAGGCGGCCTCGGAGGAGCTCGGCGAGTGCGTCGAGGCTCGCGGCGACGGCGCGCGGGGTGGCGGCATAGCGGGCCCCGGGTGGGACCGCGCTTCGCAGGCTCCGCCGCCGGTCGAGCACCCAGAGGTCGACGTCGCCGTCGTCCAGCTGGGTGAGGACCGTCCGCAGCGTTGTGCTGCGCCCGCTGCCGCCGTCCCCGGCGACGAGGAGATGCCGGCCGGGCCGGGCGACGTCGAGCTCGACCGGTTCCTGCAGTCCGCCGCCGACCCCGAGCCGTACGGCGCCGGGTAGCCGCAGTGGGCCGAGAGCGACGGCGGGAGGCAGGGCCCGGAGGGCCGGGGCCCGCGCCGCCGTCCGGCAGGGCTCGTCGTGGCACGGCACCGGACGTGCGACGTGGGCTTCGTGACCCTGCGGGGTCAGCAGCCGCCCTGGTCGGTCGGACGGCAGGGCCGCGGCGCGTGCCTTGCCGTGCTCGGACTCGTAGGGGTCGGTGAGCCGGAGCTCCCACCGGTGCGCGAGATGCTCGCGCAGTCCGGCACGGAACTCGCCCCAGCCGCTGCCCGTCACGATCAGGTGCAGGCCACGCCGCCGTCCGCTCGCGGACAGCTCGGCCACCGCATCTGCGGCGGACTCGTCCGTGTGCCGCAGCCGCGCCCAGCCGTCGACGACGAGCACGACCGCACCGAATCCGTCGCCGGTCACGGCTACACCGCCGTGAACACCGCCGCCACCACCGACGCCTCGCGCCCGGCCAAGGGCGCTCAAGGTGTCGACGACGGCCGCGACCTGCTCGCGGTCGTCGATCGAGCCGATCGAGCCGACGTGCGGCCACTCGGCGACCGGCGCGAAAGCGTCGGTCGAGTCGGTGAGGACGTAGACCTGCAGCGCCTGCGGGCTCGTCGTCGCGGCGAGCTGCCCCACGACCGCGGCTGCGGCCGTCGACCGGCCCGAGCGGGGGGCGCCGACCACCGCGAGGTGTCCAGAGGCGAGGTCGACCTCGAGGGGGTCGCGGCGCTGCCGGTCCGGCCGGTCGACGAGACCGACCGTCACGCACAGCGGTTCGGGGCCGGGCACAGCGGCCGGAGGCGGCAGTTCGGCTGGTAGCGGCGGGTGCCACAGCCGCGCGTCCGGAACCGGGGCTTCCGCCCAACGGGAAGCGGCCTCGGCCACCAGGGCGTCGAGGTCGTCGGCGAGCGCAGCGTCGAAGCGCGTCACCTCGCCGTCGACCGCGAGCAGCCCACCGCCTGGTGCGGCGGGTAACCGGTGCGCGGCGTCGTCGCCCAGCACCGCGGTCGAATCCGCGGCCGAGAAGGTGCGGAGGCAGATGCGGTAGCGCAGGTGGCTGTCCAGGCCACGCAGGCGTCCGTCGTCCAGCCGCTGCGACGCGAGCAGCAGGTGGATCCCCAGGCTGCGCCCGAGGCGACCCACGGAGACGAACAGGTCGAGCAGGTCCGGCGCGGCGCCGAGCAGCTCGCTGAACTCGTCGACGACGAGGACAAGCGTGGGCAGCGGGACGGCCGCCGCCGCCGCGGTCGTCCGGTAGGCGGCGACGCTGTCGACCCCGGCGTCGCGGAGCAGCCGCTGCCGGCGTCGCATCTCCGCCTGGAGTGAGCGATCGGCCCGCTCGAGCAACCGCGGCTCCGACTCGAGATTCGTCACCGTCCCCCGGACGTGCGGCAGGCGCATGAACGGGAGTACGGCGGCGCCGCCCTTGAAGTCCCAGCAGACCAGCCCCAGTTCGGCCGGGCTGTTCCGGTGCACCAAGCCGGCGATGACGGTGCGCAGCAGCTCCGACTTGCCCGAGCCGGTAGCGCCGATGAGCAGACCGTGCGGTCCGGAGCCGCCGAGCGCCGCCTCGGCAAGATCGAGGTCGAGCCGTCGGTCGGTGAGATCGCGGCCGATCGGAACGGAGAGGTGCCCAGGGGATGCCGCAGCCATCGTTTCGGACGGGGGGGCCTCGAGCAGGGGCCGGAGCCGCACCGGGCCCCGGCGCGAGGAGCTCTCGGCGTCGGCGGCTCGGAGTCCGCTGAGCTCCCGGGCCAGCTGGCCCGCCTCCCGGAGGCCGAGCGCATCCGGCCGTGCGACGACGAGCGGCGGCGACCCGTCGGCGCGCCGCACGGTCAGCCCGTCGTCGTCCAGCAGTGCCAGACCGGTCAGCGACGGGGGCAGCGGCTCGTCGTCGGTGGCGATGACGAGGCAGGTGAGGTCCGGACGGGCGGTCCACTCGGCCAGCACAGCAGGGCTCGGACGACAGGCGGCAGCGGACACGACGAGCACCAGACCCGAGTGCGTCACCGGCCGGCCCGACCACGGCGGGTTTCCGCCGGCCGAAGGTGCGCGCTCGCCGACCAGCCGCGCGAGGTGGTTCGCGTCCGATGCCGGTGCCCAGAAGTGGGGCAGCTGCGCGAGCCAGCCGGCCTCCTCGTCCGGGACCAGGCCGGCCAGCGTCACTTCGCCCGGCGCGTGCACGAGGGCGAGTCCGAGCACCAGCGCGCGCAGGGCGGGCCAGACGTGCGGCGCCGGGCCGACGAGACCCAGGGCATGGACGACGCGCAGGTCGAGTGCGAGGGGCACGTCGTCGACGTGCGCGTGGACCGCGACGAGCAGCTCGGCCTCGTCCCGCAGATCGCCTTCCTCGTCGCCGGCCGGGGGCGTCGGTTCGCAGCGGACGCCCCCGGCGAGCGGGCGCCGTCCGCGTCCGACCCGGACGGACAGGAAGTCGTCGTCGGAGGGCCGGCGCTCCCACAGCCGCGCCCCGGCGAGTACGGCGGGCCATTCGAGGGGATCGGGGTGCACGGTCGTGAGCGCCTGCCGCTGCCGGGCGGCGAGCTCCGCCAGCTCGGTGTGCCGCTGGTCGAGATGGGCCGAGTAGCGGGCGCGCACGGCCTCCTGCCGGCGACGGCGCGTCCGCGTACCCGCGACCCGCATGCCGACCGTCGCGACGATGGCGAGCACCGCCATGCCGACCCCGAGGGCGAGGTACAGGGCCGACCCGCTGACGACGGCGAAGCCGACGACGCCGAGGCTCGACAGCGCGGGCAGCAGCGTCGTCGCCCACTTCGAGCCCTCCGGCTCGAGCGCCGCCGGGGGAGCAGCGATCACGAGCGGGTCCGTGGGCAACGCCGGTGGGAAGGACCGGACCGGGCGCCTGACCAGTCGCGGACCGAGCGGTGCAGTGACCATGCCGAGCACCGTAGGGCGACGGGCCGACAGGCCGGAGACGTCGTCCACAGGCGCGGGGACCGGTGTCGCCGCAGGGCGCGCAGTGGCGGGGCTTGCTAGTCTGAACGTCGCTGATCGGGCGATTAGCTCAGCGGGAGAGCACTGCCTTCACACGGCAGGGGTCACTGGTTCGAAACCAGTATCGCCCACCCTCGGACACCTCTCCGACGACGATGTCCCACCCGTGCGGTCCGCCGGCCATCTCAGCGCAGCCGGACCGGCAGCACCCGGTAGCCGCGCAGGATCCGGGTGTCCCGGCGCTGGGCACCCGGAAGCAGCCGCATCTCCGGGAAGCGCCGGAACAAGCGCGACAGCCCGACCTCCCCCTCCATCCGGGCGAGGGCCGCGCCGAGGCAGTAGTGGCGCCCGTTGGAGAACGCGAGGTGGTCCGCCGCGTTGTGCCGCTTCACGTCGAAGTCCGCCGGCTTCTCGAAGACGTCGGGGTCGCGGTTGGCCCCGGCCAGCACGGTGAGCACCGTGTTGCCGGCCGCCACGGACTGCCCCGCGACCTCGGTGTCGCGGACCGCCGTGCGGCCGGTGAGCAGCACCGGCGGGTCGAACCGCAGGATCTCGTTGACGGCGTTGGTCCACGCGGCCCCCGACGAGGCCGCGTCCTCTCCCAGCAGACCCGCCAGCTGCTCGGGGTGAGCCATCAGCAGCGACGCACCGTTGCCGAGCAGGTTGACCGTCGTCTCGAATCCGGCGGCGAGAATCAGGCCCGCCGTCGCCTTGAGCTCCCGGTCGTCGAGGCCGCCCTGCTCGTCGCGGACGGCGACGAGTTGGCTGAGCAGGTCGTCGCGGGGGTTTTCGCGCAGCTCGACGATGTGCCGGTCCAACCAGGCCGCGAAGTCCTGCAACGCCGATTCCACCGTGCTGAAGGCCGGCCAGGAGAGGCCCAGGTCCAGGCTCGGCGCGGCCTTCTCGCCAAAGGCGAGGATCTGGTCCCGCTCGCGGACGGGGACCCCGAGGATCTCCGCGATCATCGTCACCGGCAGCTTGCTGCAGTACTGCTCCACAAGGTCGGCCTCAGCGCGGCCTTCCAGTTCGTCGAGCAGACCGTCGGCGATCTCGACCGTGCGGTCGCGCAGCTGCTGGATGGCGCGGGCCGTGAACACCCGGGTGACGAGCTTGCGGTAGCGGGTGTGGTCGGGCGGCTCGACGGCGAGGAGCGAGGGCGGCGTCAGCGGGCCGATGGGGGCGTCCCGGACGGCCCAGTCCGAGAGCGGGCGCAGGGCGGCGGGGAGCCGCGAGCGCGGCGTCCCCACCGCGAAGTCGTTACCGCTCAGCACCTCGAGGGAGGCTGCGTGCGAGACCGTCACGTAGGCCAGCCGTCCCTTGCTGACCCGGCCGGCGGCGCGGACGCGGTCGAGCGCGGCGAGCAACTCGTCCTCGGTGTCGGCGGAGAAGACCGCGGCCTGCGGGTCGCCCCGCCGATGCGACAGCCGGAGCGCCGCGCCCGGCAGGGCGTGCTGCAGGGTCCAACGGACCCTTCGGCGGGCGGATCCGGTCGCGGTGCTCATCAGGGACTCCTTGTCGACGGTCGTTCCATCGTCCGACCGTCGGCCCGCGAGGCCAAGCACACCGTGCACCACTTCCCGCAGCCCGTGGTGCACTGTGCACCGCCGGGCGGACTACGCTGCGCACGGTGGAGCCTGAGCGGTTGACGGCGCAGGCCCGGGAGCTGTTCCGGGTGTGCGCGGAACGCTCGCTGCATCCGCCGGCCGAGTGGGTGGCGGAGCTGGAGGGCGCGATCTTCGCCGGCGCGGCCCGGCAACAGATCGCCGACGACCCCGAGCTCGGGGCGACCGCGCGCCGGGCCATCACGGCGACGATCACCGGCTGGGTCGTCTCCAACGTCCACGCTCCCGGTGAACCCGTCCGGGCCGGGCTTTCGGATGCACCGCTGACGGTGGCCCGGGACCTCGTCCGGCGTGGTTTCGACGAGAGCATCGTCGACGCCTTCCGCGCCGGACAGAACGTCGCCTGGCGGCACTGGATGCACACCGTCTTCGAGCAGACGGCCGACCCGGACGTGCTCGCGGAGCTGCTGCACGCCTCGGCCCGGTCGATCGCGGACTTCGTCGACCAGACCGTCGCCGAGGTCATCGGGTTCATGCAGGACGAGCGCGAACAACTCGCCCGGGACGCCCGCGGAGCGCGGCGCGAGGTCGTCGGGCTCATCCTGCAGGGGGCGCCGATCACCTCCGCGCGCGCGACGCAGCGCCTCCGCTATCCGGTCGACGGGCTGCACCACGCGTACGTCGTCTGGAGCGAGGCGGCCGACCCGGACCTGACGGCACTGGATGCTGTGGCCGACCTGCTCGCGCCCCCGGCCCGCGGCGGAGCATCGATGACCATCGCCGCCAGCACGGGCACGCGCTGGACCTGGAGCACCCGGACCCCTGCGGTCGCTCCGGCCGTCGAGGCGGCAAGCGCGGCCGGTGACATCCGGATCGCGATCGGCGGCCCGGCTGCTGGGCTCGCCGGCTTCCGGCGCGCGCATCTCGACGCCCTGACCGTCCAGCGGTTGCTCGGTCGCGTGGGCGGCCGGCGGACCGTCGCGCACTTCGCCGACGCGGCGCTCGCGTCCCTCGCCATCGAGGACGAGGAGGCCGCGGCCCGGTTCGTCGCCACCACGCTCGGGGAGCTGCGCGAGGCCGACCCCGAGCTCCGCATGGCACTGCGCGCCTTCCTGGCCCACGGATGCAACACCTCTGCCGCAGCGGCCTCGTCCTACACCCACCGCAACACGCTGCAGCGTCGCGTGGACCGTGCGCGGATGCTGCTGCCGGACGGGCGGTTGGGCCGCGTCGCCGACGTCGCCACGGCGCTGGAGATCCTGGCCTGGACACAGGATGCCGGCGACGACGACGGGCGCGGGCATCCGTGCGGCTGAAGGCTCAGTCGCGCTCAGTCGACGATCCAGGTGTCCTTCGCACCGCTGCCCTTCGCCGAGTTCACGATCAAGCTGCCCTTCTCCAACGCCACCCGGGACAGGGGGGTCGGCAGGACGGCCGGCTCCGGAACGCTCACCGTGAACGCCCGCAGGTCGACGCGCCGCGGTTCGAGGCAGGAGCCGACGAGCGTCGGGTGCGAACTGAGGTCGACGAGGTGCTGGGCGACGAAGCCGTCCGGGCGCGCGAGGATCTGGGCGCGCAACCGGTCGAGCTCGGCCGCCGAGGCGTACTCCCCGACGACGACCCCCTGACCCGGCAGGACGTTGACCGGCTTGACGACGAAGTCCTCGAGGTGGTCCAGCACCTCCCGCGCCGCGTCGCGTTCGGCCAGCACCCTCGTCTCGACGTTCGGCAGCAGCGGTTCCTCGCCGAGGTAGTACCGGATCATCGCCGGGACGTAGGCGTAGACCGCCTTGTCGTCGGCGACCCCGTTGCCGACCGCGTTCACGATGGCCAGCCGTCCGCGGCCGACGGCCTCGAGCAGCTGCGGCAACAGCTGCTCCCCGCTGGCCGACCGCGAGTTGGCGAGCTGGTCCTCGCCGTGGCGTCGGTACAGGACGTCCAGCCTGCGGGGCCCGTCGGGGCGGAGGATCGCGATGCGGTCGCCGACGGAGATCAGGTCCCGCGGCAGGACGAGCGGCGCCTTCATGGCGGCGGCGAGCATGCGGTGCTCGAACCAGGCGCTGTCGCCGGGGCCGGGGGAGAGGACCGCGACGGCCGGCTCGGCGCCGGCCTTGTGCGGTGCCGACGCCTCCAACGCCCGCCGCAGCTGCGCCGGTGCGCCCGAGACGGCACGGCGTGCCGAGCCCAGGGTGAGCTCGGGGAGGACCGTCGCCATGATGCGGCGGGCCTGCATCGCGTACCCGAGGCCGGACGGGATGCGGAGGTTGTCCTCGAGCACGACCCAGCCGCCGTCACGGTCGCGGAGCAGGTCCATCGCCATGATCGGCGCCGGTGGGGTGGCGCCGCCGCCGACCCGTCCCGCATCGCGCCAACCGGGGCTCTGGGCGAGCACGACCTCGGGGACGACGCCGGCGCGGATGATGCGCTGCTCGCCGTAGACGTCGGCGAGGAAGGCCGAGAGGGCGGCGGTGCGCTGCAGCAGCCCGCGACTCAACGACTCCCACTCCACGGCGGGCAGCAGGCGCGGCACGAGGTCGATGGGGAACGGGCGTCGTGGCCGGTCGTCCGCGCCGCCGAAGGTGACTCCGTCGGCGAGCAGCAGACGGTCGCGGCGGGTCGCGCGAGCGCGGAGCTCCGGGCCGCCGAGTTCCCGCAGCCGGCGCAGCACCTCGCCGTAGAGCGGTCGCGGTTCGACTCCGACTCCGGACCCGACGTACCGCACCGCCTCGTCGGCCGCCTCCGCGGCGGACGACCGGAGGTAGGGCGCGAGCACGTCGTCCTCGGTCACGGCCGCGTTCGGACGCCGGTAGCGCTGCAGTGCGAAGGGCAGCTCGCCGGCGCTGTCCGGCCAGGCGGCCTTCTCGGACTCCTCGAGGACTGTCATGGGTGAACGCTCCCGATGCCTCGGTCGCCGTCCAGCCGGGGCTCACCCGGTCGTCCGACGAGATGGTCGCGGAACCAGCCGACGGCTGCCGCGGTGGATTGCCGTTGCGCGGGTCGCGCCCGTCGGACGTCCCCGTCGTCATCGAGCACCAACAGCTCGACGGGGATCTGGCGTGCGGCGAGCGCGTCGACGACCTGTTCGGCAGCCGGCAACGGCATCCGGCCGTCGTGACCGCCGTGGATGACGAGCGTCGGGGTGCGGGCCGCCATGGGGCCGTCGGTCCCGGTCTCCCGCGCGGCCGGCCCTGCCGTTCCGGGGAGCAGTCCGTCGAGCCCGCGGGAACCGCAGACGTCGACCGCGGCGGCGAACAAGTCCGGTGCCGCCGCCGAACTCGCGGCCGCGAGCGATCCCCCGGCGCCGATGCCGTAGATGCCCAGCCGCCCGGCGTCGACGATGCCGACCTCGAGGAGGGCGGCGGCGACCTCACGGATCTGGCCGACGGCTGCTGCGAGGTCGTCCGATGCGGCCGGACGCGGGACGAAGACCGCGATGCCGAGGTCGAGCAGGCACTGGTGCAGGGCCGAGTAGACCGGCGCGGACGGCGCCGCCGGATCGTCCGGGAGCCCCACCACGGCGGCGCCGGTGCGCCGGTCGGCCCCGGGCCGGAACAGCCACCCCCGGGCGCGCGACCCGGCGGCGGTCGAAACGGTGACCAGCTCGGGTGCGATCAACGCGGCCTGCGGCGGTACCGAGCCCGGGGGCAGACCGAGGCGGGCGACCCGCCCGTCGACGACGTCGAGCCGCCACAGGCTGCGGGGCTCCCGCGGTGCACTGAGGTCGAAGACCGCGGAAGTGCCCGACTCGTTCACCGACACGCTGCCGACCGTTCCGGCGATGGGCAGGACGACCGGCTGGCGCGCGCCGCCGAGGGTCCAGACCTCGAGCTCGCTGAAGCCGCCGGTCTGCCAGCACAGGACGGCCACGCTGCGGTCCCCGGCAAGCGCGTAGCCGGCGAGGGCCGCGTCCCGACGCGAGGCGACCAGCTGCCAGGCCACCGGGTCGCCTACCTCATCGAGGGCAACGGCCGCGAGGGCGGTGCGCATGGTGTCGCTGATCTCGTCGGGGGCCAGCCGCACCCGGACGAAGACGGTGCGCGCGGAGGCGTCGAAGCAGGGCCGGTCCACCTCGACGACCGACGCGCCGTCCAACGTCCCGAGCGGCGGGGTGAGCGGAACACGACGCCGGACGGCCCGGTCGACCAGCGTCACCGCGGCCGGGCCGCCGGAGGCGTCCTGCAGCAGGACGCGGGTGCGGTTCCCGGAGATGTCGGCGACCGTCACGTGGCCGTCGCCCGCGTGAGCGGGGGCCAGGGGGAGAAGTGTGCTCGCGGTCAGGTCGAGCAGGTACACGGTGCAGCCGCCGGCGACCGAGCCGAGGGTGGTCGAGAAGGCGAAGGCCCGGCCGTCCGGGGTCCAGCAGCCGGGAAACGCGCTCTCGTTGTGCGCCACGAACATCGGCCGTGGGTTGCCGCCGTCGGCTCCGGCCACGCAGAGCTGCGGGCCGCCGGTCCGCGGCGCGACCGCGTAGCCGATCAGGCCGCCGTCGCGGGACCAGGACACGTCGACGACCTCGTGCGGACCGGTGGTGACGCGACGAGGGGCCCACAACCCGACGGGGCTGAGGAACAGCTGCGGACAGCCGGCGTCGTCGGCGATGAACGCGACCGACCGGCCGTCCGGGGAGAGCGCTGGCTTCCAGCAGGCACCGGCGTCGATCAACGCATCGAGGCGATCCGGGACGGCCTCGGCCGTCCCGGGCCGGAGCGGATCCCGCTCGGGTGAGGGCGCGGGGACGGCACCCCGCGGAACGCCGAACCCGGAAGTCACCAAGCTGCGCCTCCCACCGGGTCGCCTCGCGGCAGACCTTCGACCACCCCGACCGCGTCGTCCGACGAGACGTGCCGCACGGTGTCCCATCGGAGCGACGCCGCCCTGTGTGAACACCTTCGACCGCTCGCGCTACCGAGGAGTTGCGCCGGCGTAAGCGTCCTGTGACGGTCGCTCCGTACGGCGGGCCCCCGGCCGCGATATGTGGTGGGGCGAGCAGGGCGTTCTCGGTAGGCTGCGCCTCGCGGCGGCTCCCGTCCACCGCATCTCGGAACGTCCCGCGCGAACGGTCGCGCGACCCCTTCTCACCGCTCAGGAGCACCTGGTGTCCGACCTCCGCCTCACTGTCGACCGCGAGCCGCTCGTCGTCGCGGCCGGGACGACCGCCGGCGGAGCGCTCCGGGCGCTGACCGAGGGACATGCCGTGCCCGCCGAGCCGGTCCACGCCGTCGCGGTCCGGGTGAACGACGAGGTCATTCGGGACCTCGCGTGGAAGCCCGAGGACGGCGACCGCCTCGAGTCGGTGCCGATCGGGTCCGACGAGGGCCGTGCGATCCTGCGCCACTCCACCGCCCACGTGATGGCGCAGGCCGTGCAGGACCTCTTCCCCGACGCCAAGCTCGGCATCGGACCGCCGATCACCAACGGCTTCTACTACGACTTCGACGTCGAGACCCCGTTCACCCCCGAGGACGTCGAGCGCATCGAGAAGCGGATGCGCGAGATCCTGAAGCAGCGGCAGCGGTTCTCGCGCCGCGTCGTCACCGACGAGCAGGCGCGGACGGAGCTGGCGGCCGAGCCGTACAAGCTCGAGCTCATCGGCCTCAAGGGCGGCGGCGGTGACATCAGCGACGAGGAAGCCGTCGAAGCCGGCGGCCCCGAGCTGACCATCTACGACAACATCCGGGTGAAGGGCGACCACACCGAGACGGTGTGGTCCGACCTGTGCCGCGGCCCGCACGTCCCGGACACCCGGCACATCCCGGCCTTCAAGCTGATGCGGACCGCTGCCGCCTACTGGCGCGGCAACGAGAAGAACAAGCAGCTCCAACGCATCTACGGCACCGCGTGGGAGTCGAAGGAAGCCCTCGAGGCCCACCTGACCATGCTCGAGGAGGCCGAGAAGCGCGACCACCGCCGTCTCGGCACCGAGCTCGACCTGTTCAGCTTCCCGAGCGAGATCGGCGGAGGCCTCGCGGTCTGGCACCCGAACGGCGGCCTGATCCGGCGCGTCATGGAGGAGTACAGCCGCAAGCGCCACGAGCAGGCGGGGTACTCGTTCGTCACCACCCCGCACCTGGCCAAGGAGCAGCTCTTCCAGACCAGCGGCCACCTGCAGTGGTACGCCGACGGCATGTACCCGCCCATGGAGCTCGAAGGCGCGACGTACTACCCGAAGCCGATGAACTGCCCGATGCACATCCTGATCTACCGGTCGCGGGGCAGGTCCTACCGCGACCTGCCGCAGCGGCTGTTCGAGTTCGGCACCGTCTACCGCTTCGAGAAGTCCGGCGTGCTGCACGGCCTGACCCGGGCGCGCGGCTTCACCCAGGACGACAGCCACATCTTCTGCACGCCGGAGCAGCTTGCCGGCGAGCTGGTCGACCTGCTCCAGTTCGTGCTGAGCCTGCTGCGCGACTTCGGGCTCACCGACTTCGAGGCCGAACTCGCGACCCGTCCCGAGAAGTTCGTCGGGGAGCCCGAGGAGTGGGACATCGCCACCGCGGCGCTGCAGAACGCGCTGGAGACGGTGGGGCTCACCTACGTCGTCGCCGAGGGCGAGGGCGCGTTCTACGCCCCGAAGATCGACGTCCACGTCCGGGACGCGATCGGCCGCCGATGGCAGATGAGCACGCTGCAGGTCGACCTGCAGCTGCCGACCCGCTTCGACATCGAGTTCCAGGCCGCCGACGGCACCCGCCGGCGGCCCTACATGATCCACCGCGCGCTGTTCGGCAGCATCGAGCGCTTCTTCGGCATCCTGCTCGAGCACTACGCCGGTGCGATGCCGCCGTGGCTCAGCCCGGTGCAGGTCATGGGCATCCCGATCGCCGACCGCCACGTCCCGTACCTCCAGGACGTCGCCGCCCGGCTGCGGGCGGCCGGGGTCCGGGTCGACATCGACACCGCCGACGAGCGCATGCAGAAGAAGGTCGCGAAGGCCCGCAACCAGCGGGTGCCGTTCATGCTGCTGGCCGGGGACCGCGACGTCGAGAGCGGCGCGGTCAGCCTCCGCACCCGCGACGGCGAGGAGCAGCACGGCGTCGCCGTCGACGAGGCCGTCGCACAGATCCTCGGTGCCGTCGAGGAACCGCACCACGAGAACGATCCGGTGCAGGAGCTGCTCTAGTGGCGGGCCGGCGGTGACCGACGGGCCTGCGGGACGCAGCCCGGAACAGGTCGAGGAGCAGGCCGGCGCCGGCCTGCGCGACGCCTTCCAACGGCTGTACACCCCGCACCGGATGGCCTACATCAAGGGTCAGGACAAGCCGCCCGGCGACGGGTTGGGCGACTGCCCGTTCTGCGTCATCCCGAGCAGCCCGGACGACGAGACGCTGATCGTCGCCCGGGGCGAGCTCGCCTACGCCGTGCTGAACCTCTACCCGTACAACTCCGGGCACCTGATGCTGGTGCCGTTCCGGCACGTCGCGGACTACGCCGAGCTGACCGTGGCCGAGGTCGCGGAGGTCGCTGCGCTCACCCAGCAGGCGGTGCGGGTGCTGCGGCACGCCACCGGGGCGCACGGGTTCAACATCGGCATCAACCTCGGGACCGTCGCCGGAGCCGGCATCGCCGGCCACCTGCACCAGCACGTGGTGCCGCGGTGGGGCGGCGACACCAACTTCATGCCGGTGGTCGGGCAGACCCGGGTGATGCCGGCGCTGCTGGGGCAGACGCGCGACCTGCTCGCGGAGGCGTGGAGCACCGTCGGCTGACCGGCCTCAGGAGGACGGCTGCGCCAGCGGTCGTCCCGGAAGCGGCTGATGTCGCCGACCCCGACACCGCCACGACCGGAGCTCCGCCGCGCGTTCCAGCGGTAGGAAGGCCAGCAGGCAGACGACGTGCGGCAGGAACAGGATGGAGATCGCCGCGAAGGTGGCGACGTGGAAGCTGAGGAAGCCGGCGAGGTAGACGTCGCGGGCCCGAGCGGCCCGGCGAGCGACCGGCCCCGCTCCGGGACCCCGGCCACCGGTCGCCATGTGCTCGAAGACCAGGAGCAGCGGTGAGCAGAGCTCGATCGTGACGATGCCCCACTGCGCGACGTGCAGCAGCTGGGGCACGTGCAGCAGGGGGGTGCCCAGCGGCGTCCCGCGGCGGACGATCGCCCACACCAGCGTCGAGCCGTTCACCCACCCGAAACCGCCGAAGCGGAACTTGGCCACCGCGGCCAGGAAGTAGGTGGCGACGACGGCGACCTGCACACACCGCACGGCCCAGCCGGCGGCCTCGCTCCGCGTCCGGTCGCCGAGGCGGGCAGGACCCACCGTGGCGAGCACCCCCAGCAGGACCAGCAGGGCGAAGCGGTCGTGGTCGACCTTGCCGTAGCTCATCGCGATGACCATCCACTCGCCGTACAGCAGGGCGAGCGCGGCTCCGACGACGACGGTGGGGGCGCGGCCGGTGGACCACGCGGGTGCGGACCGGAGCGCGGGCGCGGCCACGAGCGCGATGGCGGCCAGGGCGGCGAGGACGAGTCCGATGCCGACCAGGTCGGTGACCAGCGGCGTCGGCGTCGGCAGGTGCAGCAGCCGCCCGACGGCGATCGGCTGGTAGAACGCCGGGATGTCGCGGTGCGGCCGGACCCACGGCGTCCACCAGACGATGTCGAGGAGGACGAAGATGCTCCCGACCAGCCGCAGCGCGGCGATCCGGCCGAGCGCGGTCGGCGGGGACCAGAAGCGGGACCGCTGTGTCGCGTCAGCCGTGGCGGCGCGCGTGGCGGCGGTGGCCGTGGCGGTCATCGGTGCCAGCTCGCGAGCACGACGGTCGACTCCGACAGCACGCGGCCGTCGTGCAGCTGTACCCGGTGCTCGACGAGGTCGACCTGCCGCCACTGCGGTGCCGTCGGCTGCAGCTTCTGATGCGCGGCGGCGAGGGCTCCGAGCAGCTGCGGCTGAGCGATGACCCGCCCGATCTGGCCCTCCATCTCCGCTCGGCGCAGACCGACGGTCTGCGGCTCGAGTTCCACCGGCGCCCGATGCCCGGTGAGGTCGACGGCCTCGACGGCGGCCGAGCGGACCTCACCGTCCGGCGGGGTCGTGAACGCGAACATGACGAACGGCCCGACCGGGAAGGCGTCGTCGGTCGCACGCCACGAACCCCATCCGAGCAGGACGAAGACGACGAGCACGATCGCCAGCCGGAGCCGTCGTGCGGCCGGCGACAGCCGGGCGACGTCGCCTTCACCGCTGGCCCCGGGACCGTCCGTCGGGGTGGGCGCCACGGCCGGCTCCGCCGGCGTTGCCTCGATCGCCACGTCCGCAGGGTAAGCCGCGCCCCGTCCCTTGCGTGGCGGTCGTGCTACGCGTCGGACATCGAGGGCTGGCCGACGAGCTTTGCGGCCAGCGCGTTCGGCATCGGCTCGTGGCGCAGGTAGTGCCGCGCGAAGGTGCCGCTCGCGTGGCTGATCGACCGCAGGTCGATGGCGTAGCGCACCACCTCGATCTCGGGTACCTCGGCGCGGATGAGGGTGCGTCCGCCGGTGCCGATCGGCTCGGTCCCGACGACCCGGCCGCGACGGGCGGCGAGGTCGGACAGCACCGGGCCGACGTAGTCGTCGGGCACGAGGACCGAGAGCTCGAGCACCGGCTCGAGCAGCGCGACGGCCGTCTCCTTCGCTGCCTCCTTCAACGCGAGCGAGCCGGCCACCTGGAAGGCCATGTCGGACGAGTCCACGGAGTGCGCCTTGCCGTCCACGAGCGTGACCCGCAGGTCCACGACCGGGAAACCGGCCGTCACCCCCCGCTCCATCTGCGCGCGCACGCCCTTCTCGACACTGGGGATGAGCTGGCGCGGGATGACCCCGCCGACGATCTTGTCGACGAACTCGAAGCCGGATCCCGAGGGCAACGGCTCGACCTCGATCCGACAGATGGCGAACTGGCCGTGGCCGCCGGTCTGCTTGACGTTGCGGCCCAGCCCGGAGGCCTTGCCCAGGAAGGTCTCGCGCAGCGGCACCCGCAGCTCGACGGTGTCGACGGTGACGCCGAACTTGTGCGCGAGCCGGTCGAGCAGGACGTCGGCGTGCGCCTCGCCCATGCACCAGAGCACCAGCTGCCCGGTGTCGGGGGACAGCTCGAGCCGCAGGCTGGGGTCCTCGGCCACCAGCCGCTGCAGGCCGGTGGAGAGCTTGTCCTCGTCGGCCTTGCTCGCGGCCCGGATCGCCAGCGGCAGGAGCGGATCGGGCATCGACCACGCCGCGAGGAGCAGGGGCTCGTCCTTCGCCGACAACGTGTCCCCGGTCTCGGCGTGCGCGAGCTTCGTCACCGCACAGATGTCCCCGGCCCGGCATTCGGTGATCGGTGTCAGCGTCTTGCCCATCGGTGCCGCGAGCGCGCCGGCCTTCTCGTCCTCGTCGTGGTCGGGGTGCCCGCTCTCCGCCCGACCGTGCCCGCTGACGTGCAGGGCGACGTCGGGCCGCAGGGTCCCGGAGAACACCCGGACCAGCGACAACCGCCCGACGTAGGGGTCGGTCGTCGTCTTGACCACCTCGGCGAGCAGCGGGCCGTCGGGGTCGGCCCCGGCGAGCGCCGGGGCGGGCGAACCGTCGGGCCGCGTCAGCTCCGGCAGGACGTGCTCCTGCGGGGACGGGAAGCCGTCGGTGACGACCTCGAGGATCTCGGCGCTGCCGAGCCCGTCGAGCGCGCAGGCGGCCAGCACCGGGTGGAAGCTTCCGGAGGCGACGGCGGCCTCGAGGTCGGTGATGAGGGTGGCGACGTCGATCTGCTCGCCGGCGAGGTAGCGGTCCATCAGGGCCTCGTCCTCGCTCTCGGCGATGATCGCCTCGATGAGCGCGTTGCGGGCGTCGTCGCGCAGTCCGGATTCCTCGGCGAGCGCCTCGCGTGGCGTGCGTTTCCCGTCGGTGTACGTGAAGACGGTCCCGGAGAGCAGGCCGATGAGCCCGGGAACGGGAGCGTCCTCGGTCGGCCGGGGGAGCGGCAGGTAGAGCGGCATCACGCCCGTCCCGAACGCGTCCTGGCACTCGGCGACCGACCGCTCGAAGTCGGCGCGCGGTGAGTCGAGCTTCGTGACGACGATGGCTCGCGGCATGTCGACGGCGGCGCACTCGTCCCACAGCAGGCGGGTGGCGTCGTCGACGCCGTCGACCGCGCTGACGACGAACAGGGCGGCGTCGGCGGCGCGGAGCCCGGCTCGTAGGTCGCCGACGAAATCGGCGTAGCCGGGGGTGTCGAGCAGGTTGACCTTCACGGGGGCGTGGGCACCGTCGACGAGGCAGGGAGCGACGGTGAGGTTCACGCTCCGCTGTTGGCGGCGCTCGCTGTCGTCGAAGTCGCTGACCGTCGTGCCGGCCGGGACCGACCCGGCACGGGGTACGGCGCCGCTCGCGGCGAGGAGACACTCCACCAGCGTGGTCTTGCCGGCACCGGAGTGGCCGACGACGGCGACGTTGCGCACGGTCGTGCCCGGGGGTGCCACCGCGGTACGCGGGGCACGGTCGCGGGAGGAGCGGGAACCGGGTCGGTCGCCTGCCGCCGAGCGGCCGACCCCGGGGTCATCCCCGGGCGTTGCTGCCTCCGTGCGGCTGCCGTTGCTGCGCGCCATGGCCGACCTCCTCGCGCCGCCGGCGGGCCTGCGCGGCGGCAGTGGGTGCGGGATGCTGCGGCGAGCTTGCCCCTGTGTGACAGGCAGCACAAGAACGACTTTTCGAGGGGGTCCGGATCGGCGCGTCGAGGTTGTGCTCGATGTATCGGCCCGATGCATCGGCTACGCTCATGTGGCGAACGCAGGCAGCGTCAGCGGCGGGGAGGATGAGCGGGATGCTCGCATCGAAGGCACGACCGCAGATCGCACGGATCCTCGATCCGCTCGGTCAGCGGCTCGCGCGCACCAACCTCTCACCCGACGTCGTGACCGTCGTCGGCACGCTCGGCGTGTCGGCATCCGCGATCGCGTTCTTCCCCCGGGGGGTCTTCTTCTGGGGGACGATCGCCATCGTCGTGTTCGTGTTCTCCGACATGCTCGACGGGCTCATCGCCCGGCACCGAGGGGTCAGCAGCACCTGGGGCGCCCTGCTCGACAGCTCGATGGACCGCGTCGCCGACTCGGCGATCTTCGGTGCCATCGCCCTCTGGTACGCCGGCCGCGGCGACTCGCTCCCGCTGGTGGCGGCGGCGCTGTACTGCCTCGCCTGCGGCAGCCTCATCTCCTACGTCAAGGCCCGCGCCGAGGGCCTCGGGTTCGACTGCAACGTCGGCTTCGCCGAGCGCGGTGAGCGGCTCGTCGTCATCCTCGCCGCCGCCGGCTTCTCCGGCCTCGGCGTGCCCTACGTCCTGCCGGCCGCCCTGTGGTTCCTCTGCGCCGCGACCACGCTGACCGTCATCCAGCGTCTGGTCCACGTGTACCGCCAGTCCGACGCCCGCCCCACGCGGATGTCGGCGCGCCGGACCGCAGGACGTCGCGCTCCGGCTGGAGTTCGCTGACAATCGGCGGGTGACCGAACCGGCCCCATCACCCTCACGCCCGACGCGCCCCAGCCTCCAGCAGCGCCTCGTGGCCCTGGGGTACCGGGTCGGTTGGGCCGCGCTGCGGTTGTTGCCGGAGGCCCTCGCCCAGTGGCTGTTCCGTGCCGGGGCGGATCTCGCCCACCGCCGCGGCGGCAAGGGCGTGGACCGACTGCGGCACAACCTCGCGCGGGTGCTCGGTCCAGGCGTCGAGCCCGCCCGGCTCGACGAGGTCACCCGGGCGGGGCTGCGGTCCTACGCGCGCTACTGGCTCGAGGTGTTCCGGCTCTCGGTGATCGATCCGGCCGTGGTGGTCGGGCGGATGCACGTCGACGGCGAGCACCGGCTCGGCGAGGCGATGGAGGCGGGCCGCGGGATGATCCTCGCGCTCGCGCACAGCGGCAACTGGGACCACGCCGGCGCCTGGCTGGTCCGCAAGCACGGCATCCGGTTCACCACCGTCGCCGAGCGGCTGGAGCCCGCCGAGGTGTTCGACCGGTTCGTCGCCTTCCGTGAATCGCTCGGCATGGAGGTGCTGCCGCTGACCGGGGGACCGCCGCCGTCGGAGGTGCTGGCCGAGCGGCTGCGCGCCGGGGGAGCGCTCTGCCTGCTCGCCGACCGTGACCTGTCCGCGTCCGGCGTGCCGGTCACCTTCTTCGGCGAGCGGGCGACCATGCCGGCCGGTCCGGCGCACCTCGCGCTGACCACCGGCGCGGCGCTGCTGCCGACCGTGCTGTGGTTCGACGGTGACGGCTGGGCGGCCCACGTGGGCGCGCCGGTGCCGCACAGCGACGTGGCGACGATGACCCAGGCGCTGGCCGCCGTCTTCGAGACCTACATCGGCGAACACCCGCAGGACTGGCACATGCTGCAGCGGCTCTGGACCGCCGATCTCGAACCGCGTCGCGCGTCCGGGGGCGGTTGATGCGCATCGGGATCGCCTGCCCCTACACCTGGGACGTCCCCGGCGGGGTCCAGGCCCACGTCCGCGACCTGGCCGAGACGCTGCTCTCACTCGGCCACGAGGTCTCGGTCATCACGCCGGCCGACGACGAGAACGCCCTGCCGCCCTACGCCGTCCACGCCGGCAAGGCGATCGCGGTGCCCTACAACGGCTCGGTCGCGAGGCTGCTCGTCGGCCCGGTGTCGCTGACACGGGTCCGGCGGTGGATCCGGGAGCACGATTTCGACGTCATCCACGTGCACGAGCCGACGGCGCCGTCGATCAGCCTGATGGCGACGCTGCTCTCACCCGTGCCGGTGGTCGCGACCTTCCACACCAGCAATCCCCGCTCGAAGATCCTCCTGGCCCTGCAGGGGCCGGTCCAGATCGCGCTCGAGAAGATCCAGGCGCGCATCGCGGTCTCCGAGGCGGCGCGGCGGACCATCGTCGAGCACCTCGGTGTCGACGGCGTCCTCATCCCGAACGGTGTCGACGTCGCCTCCTTCGCCAACGCCCGGCCGCTGGCCGGCTGGAGTCCCACGCCCACGCGCCGCGCGGTCGGCTTCCTGGGCCGGATCGACGAGCCCCGCAAGGGGCTCGCCGTGCTGCTCGAAGCGTTGCCGCACCTCGTGCGGCAGGTGCCCGACGTCCGTCTGCTCGTCGCCGGCCCGGGCGACGTCGACGAGACCCGCCGCCGCATCCCGGCGCCGTTGCGGGACCGGGTCGAACTGCTCGGTCTGGTGAGCGAGGAGGTCAAGCCACGCATCTTCCGGTCCGTTGACGTCTACTGCGCGCCCAACACGGGTCAGGAGAGCTTCGGCATCATCCTGCTGGAGGCGATGGCCGCCGACACGCCTGTCGTCGCGAGCGACATCGACGCCTTCCGCCGGGTGCTCGACGACGGTCGTGCGGGATGCCTGTTCGAGGGGGGCAACCCCGTCGCGCTGGCCGACACCCTGGCCCGGCTGCTGGAGGACGCCGAGGCCCGCGAGCAGTTCGTCGCACGCGGCCGCGAGGTGGTCGGCGTCTACGACTGGCCGGTGGTCGCCGAGGCGGTCGTCCAGGTCTACGAAGCCGTGGCCGGCGCCGTCAGCGGTGCCTCCGCCTGGTCCGACCGCCCCTGATCGAAGGGCCGGATCGACTACATTGGGTGACGTGCTCCTCGTCGTGATCGTCGTCGCGGTGGTCGTCGCCGTGGCCACGTACCTGACGTGGATCGCCCGTCGGCTCGACCGGCTCGCCATCCGCGCGGAGTCGCTCTGGGCCGCCCTGGACGGCCAGCTCGCGGCCCGCGCCTTCGCCGCCCACGAGCTCGCACACCAGGCCGACGACGTCGAGCTGCACGCCGCCGCCCGCGCCGCCGGTGAGGCGACCGGCTCGGACCGCGAGGTCGCCGAGAACCGCCTCTCCCGGGCGCTGCACGCGGCGCTGCCGAGCGGCATCGCGGAGGCCGCTCGCGCGACGCCGTTCGTCGCCGTCGCGGCGGCCGGTCTCCCGTCGGGGGCCGAGGTGTCGCGCTCCGGGGACGTCGAGTCGGCCACGCGGCTGCTGCCGCCGCGGGCGACCACCGACCCGGAGCTCGCCTACCTGCCGGAGAGCGCGCGGCAGGCGGCGGCCGACCTCGAGGTCGTCCTCGTCCGGGTCGCCCTGGCCCGGCACTTCTACAACGACGCCGTGCGTGACCTGCTGGCGCTGCGCAGTCGGCGGGTGCCTCGCGTGCTGCACCTCTACGGCCGTGCGCAGGCGCCGTCCTACTTCGAATTCGACTCCTCCGTCCCCGAGCCGCGCACCGCTCGCTGAGCAGATCGACCGCAGCGCAGCCCGGTTCCATCGGCTCGGAGAACCGGCAAGTCTTCCATAGGATGGGGCTTGCACAGCCGGCATCGCGGAGCCCGCCACGCGGCCTCCAGACGCCGGCACGATCCGTACCGGGAGTCCGTTGTGACCACGTCCGAGAGCAGCACCAGCAGCACGACCACCGACAGCGCGACCACGGGCACCGGCGGCGCCCGCGTCAAGCGCGGCATGGCCGAGATGCTCAAGGGCGGCGTGATCATGGATGTGATCGACGCCGAGCAGGCGCGCATCGCCGAGGACGCCGGCGCCGTCGCCGTCATGGCGCTCGAGCGTGTGCCCGCCGACATCCGCCGCGACGGCGGCGTCGCGCGGATGAGCGACCCCGAGATGATCGAGGGGATCATCGAGGCGGTCTCCATCCCCGTCATGGCCAAGGCCCGCATCGGGCACTTCGTCGAGGCCCAGGTGCTGCAGGCGCTCGGCGTCGACTACATCGACGAGTCCGAGGTGCTCACCCCGGCCGACGAGGCGCACCACATCGACAAGCACGGCTTCACCGTCCCGTTCGTCTGCGGCGCGACCAACCTGGGCGAGGCGCTGCGCCGGCTCGGCGAGGGCGCGGCCTTCATCCGCAGCAAGGGCGAGGCCGGCACCGGCAACGTCGTCGAGGCGGTGCGCCACATGCGCTCCATCCGCGCCGGCATCCGCAGGCTCACCGGCCTGGCGCCGGAGGAGCTGTACGCCGAGGCCAAGGAGCTCCGCGCGCCCTACGATCTCGTCGCGTCGGTCGCCGCCGCCGGGAAGCTCCCCGTCGTGCTGTTCACGGCCGGCGGCATCGCCACGCCGGCCGACGCGGCGCTGATGATGCAGCTCGGGGCGGACGGTGTGTTCGTCGGTTCCGGCATCTTCAAGTCCGGCGACCCGGCGCGCCGCGCCCGGGCGATCGTCGAGGCCACGACCATGTACGAGGACGCGGGCGTCGTCGCCAAGGTCTCGCGCGGGCTCGGTGAGGCGATGGTCGGCATCGAGATCCCGACGCTGCCCGACGACCAGCGCTACGCCGCGCGCGGTTGGTGACGCGCCGGCCGACGGTCGGCGTCCTGGCGCTGCAGGGTGATGTCCGCGAGCACGTCGCGGCGCTGGACGCGAGCGGGGCCGACGGCGTCCCGGTCCGGCGGGCGGACCAGCTCGACCGGCTCGACGGCCTCGTGCTGCCCGGCGGCGAGTCGACGACCATCGGCCGCCTGCTGGGGGTCTTCGACCTGCTCGATCCGCTCCGGGAAGCCGTCGCGGGCGGCCTGCCGACCTACGGTTCGTGTGCCGGCATGATCCTGCTCGCGCGCGAGGTGACCAACGGCCGGCCCGGTCAGCCGCTGATCGGAGGCCTCGACGCGAGCGTCGAGCGCAACGCCTTCGGTCGGCAGGTGGACTCGTTCGAGGCCGACCTCGACTTCGGCGGCGACGCCCCGTCCGCCGGTCCGGGGCCGTTGCACGCGGTGTTCATCCGCGCCCCCGCCGTCGAGAAGGCAGGATCAGGCGTCGAGGTGCTCGCCGCGGTGGACCATGCTGGTCAGCTCCGACCGGTGGCGGTGCGTGACGGCCACGTGCTGGCGACGGCGTTCCACCCGGAACTGACGTCCGACGGGCGGGTCCACGACCTGTTCGTCTCGATGGTGAAGACTCGAATGTGAAGCCAGACGACGAAGGAGTCCGCGAACCATGAGTCGACGGAGAGAGCAAACGCAGGTGGAGGACGCAGTCCTTCGCCGTAGTGAGCGGGTCGACGTCGACGAATCAGGAGTACGAGCATGAGCGGCCACAGCAAATGGGCGACCACCAAGCACAAGAAGGCGGTCATCGACGCCCGCCGCGGCAAGCTGTTCGCGAAGCTGGTGAAGTCGGTCGAGGTGGCCGCGAAGACCGGTGGCGGGGACCCGGCGGGCAATCCGACGCTGGCCGACGCCATCGCGAAGGCCAAGTCGAACTCGGTGCCGAACGAGAACATCGACCGTGCGGTCAAGCGCGGCTCCGGCGAACTCGGCGACGGCGTCAACTACGAGGAGATCACCTATGAGGCCTACGGGCCGGACGGTGTCGCCCTGCTCGTCGAGTGCCTGACCGACAACCGCAACCGCGCCGCGTCCGACGTCCGCGTCGCGATCACCCGCAACGGTGGTCGCGTCGCCGACCCGGGCTCGGTCGCCTATCTGTTCAGCCGCAAGGGCGTGCTCCTGGTCGACAAGACCGACGGGCTCACCGAGGACGACGTGCTCATGGCCGTGCTCGACGCCGGTGCCGAGGACGTCAACGACCTCGACGAGGCCTTCGAGGTCCAGGCCGAGGCCACCGACCTGCACGCGGTACGCGCCGCGGTGACCGACGCCGGTCTCTCGTTGCAGTCGGCGGAGATCGCCTGGATGCCCTCGGTCCAGGTACCGCTGGAGGAGGAGGCGGCCCGCAAGGTGCTCAAGCTGGTCGACGCCCTCGAGGACCTTGACGACGTGCAGAACATCTGGTTCAACGCCGACATCCCGGACGAGGTCATGGAGGCCGTCGAGGCCTGAGGCCCGACCTCGCCCCCGGTCAATCCCGGAGCCTGTGTGGGCTTCCACCGGCCCTGACCGGCAGAAGCCCACACAGGCTCGGGGTGCCGACTGGCGGCGGCCACCGGGACACGCCGTCGGGCCTCCCGCGATGCGAGCCCGACGCCCGTTACCGTCGAACAGACGTTCGCCTGGGAGGTGTCATGCGCGTGCTCGGTGTGGACCCGGGGCTCACCCGGTGCGGGCTCGGCGTGGTCGACAGCGCCCGGCCCGGCACGGCGACCCTGGTGGACGTCGGCGTCATCCGCACCCCGGCGGACGCCGACATCGGGCTGCGGCTGCACGGCATCGAGCGCGGCATCGAGGAGTGGCTCGACCGGCACTCTCCCGACGCGGTGGCGGTGGAGCGCGTGTTCGCGCAGGCCAACGTCCGCACGGTGATGGGCACGGCCCAGGCCGGCGCGGTGGCCATCGTGTGCGCCGCGCGCCGCGGCCTACCCGTCGCGCTGCACACTCCCAGTGAGGTCAAGGCCGCCGTCACCGGCAGCGGCCGTGCGGACAAGGCACAGGTGACGACGATGGTGACCCGGCTGCTTCGGCTCGACGCCCGGCCGTCTCCGGCGGACGCGGCCGACGCCCTTGCGCTCGCGATCTGCCATCTGTGGCGCGGCGCCGCGCTGGCGCGGATCGCGGCGGCGCAGGCCGGTGCGCGTGCGGGAGCCCTTCGATGATCGCCAGCGTCAGTGGCCGCGTGGCCGCGGTCGGGCCGGACCAGGCCGTCATCGAGATCGGCGGCGTCGGGCTTGCCGTGTCGTGCGCCCCGGCCACGCTCGCGACGCTGCGGGTGGGGGAGCAGGCCGCCCTCGCCACCGCGCTGGTGGTGCGCGAGACCGAACTGACGCTCTACGGCTTCGCCGATGCCGACGAGAAGGAGGTCTTCGAGGCGCTGCAGACCGCGGCCGGCGTCGGGCCGCGCCTCGCCCAGGCCGTCCTCGCCGTGCACCGCCCCGACGACGTGCGCCGCGCCGTGGCCACCGAGGACCTCAACGCGCTGTGCAAGGTTCCCGGCATCGGCAAGAAGGGCGCGCAGCGCATCGTGCTCGACCTCAAGGACCGGCTCGGCCCGCCTCTGGGTACCGGCACCGGCGTGGTCCCGATCCCCCGGGTCGAGCAGTGGCAGGACCAGCTGCGTGCCGCGCTCACCGGCCTCGGCTACGGGTTGCGCGAGGCCGACGAAGCGGTGGACGCCGTCGTGCCGCTCGCCACCGACCCACCGTCGGTGCCGATCCTGCTGCGGCAGGCGCTCGCCGTGCTGAAGCCGCAGTGAGCCCCGCGAACGGGGGGTTGCAGTGAGCGACGCCGATGCGGTCATCCGGCCCGCGGTCGACCCGGCCGCGGGTGAGGACGGCAGCTTCGAGGCGGGCCTCCGGCCGGCGACGCTGGCGGAGTTCGTCGGCCAGGCGAAGGTGCGTGAGCAGCTCTCCATCGTGCTCGAGGGCGCCATGCAGCGTCGGCGTCCGCCGGACCACATGCTGCTCTCCGGGCCGCCGGGCCTGGGCAAGACGACCCTGGCGATGATCGTGGCGGGGGAGCTCGACGTCCCGCTGCGCATCACCAGCGGCCCCGCCATCGAGCGGGCCGGCGATCTGGTGGCGATCCTGACCTCGCTCGGCCCGGGCGAGGTCCTGTTCCTCGACGAGATCCACCGCATCGCCCGGCCGGCGGAGGAGCTGTTGTACTCCGCGATGGAGGACTTCCGCGTCGACGTCGTCCTCGGCAAGGGCCCGGGCGCCACGGCGATCCCCCTCGACGTCGCACCCTTCACGCTCATCGGCGCCACGACGCGCGCCGGCCTGCTCACCGGTCCGCTGCACGACCGGTTCGGGTTCGTCGGGCATCTCGACTTCTACGACACCGCCGAGCTCGAGCGGGTGCTCACCCGCACCGCCGCGCTGCTCGACGTACCGCTGACCAGCGACGGAGCGACGGAGATCGCCGGCCGCTCGCGCGGGACGCCCCGCATCGCCAACCGGTTGCTCCGCCGGGTTCGTGACTACGCCGAGGTGCGTGCCGGCGGGGTGATCACCCTGGAGGTCGCCCGGGAAGCGCTGCGGGTGTTCGACGTCGACGGGATCGGACTCGACCGGCTCGACCGCGCCGTCCTCGCGGCGCTCGTCCGCAACTTCGGGGGTGGGCCCGTGGGCCTCACCACGCTGGCCGTCGCGGTCGGGGAGGAGGCGACCACGGTGGAGGAGGTCGTCGAACCCTTCCTGGTCCGCGCCGGCCTGCTGGTCCGAACCTCCCGGGGACGGGTGGCGACGGCGGCGGCCTTCGACCACCTCGGGGTCCCGCAGTCGGCCCGACCGGCCCTGCTGCCCGGCGGCGCGCCGGTGTCGACACCGGTCGGGCGGGGCGGCGACGTCCCGTCGCTGTTCGACTGACCTGCCTACGATGAGCCGGTGAACAACTCATCGGGCGGGAGCCTGTCGGGACTCATCGTCCCGTTGGTGCTCGTGGGCCTGCTCGTGTTGCTCTTCGTGAGCCAGCGACGCCGGTCCCGCGCGGCGCAGGACGTCCAGCGTCAGCTGCGCCCCGGGATGAATGTGATGACCACGGCCGGTTTGTTCGCCGAGGTCCAGACCGTGGAGGACGACCAGGTCCACCTCGAGATCGCTCCGGGCATCGTGTGTCGTTTCTCGCGTGCCGCGGTGGCGCGGGTGCTGGATCCTCCGGCCGATGCGCCGATGGAGCTGCACGAGGACGCCGCCAACCCGGATCACCACGATCAGGACGGCCGGGACGGTCCGCCTCCGGCGGCACCCGCCACCTGAGGCCGGGCGTCGGCGCGGGTTCACCGTTCTGCCGGGTTGCAGAGGCATACTTCGCAGTCGGTACAGGACCGCACGGTCGACGTAGAACAATGCGGTAGGCGTTTCGCCGCCGCGCCCAGGTAGGGATCGGAAGGGAAACGGTGGCCAAGCGCAGCAGCCGGGGCCCGAGCAACAGGCCCATGTGGCTGAAGCTCGGCGCGCTCCTCGGGATCGCCGTCGTCCTCTACGCCTTGATGTTCCTCACCGGCGCGACGACACCCAAGCTCGGCCTCGACCTCCAGGGCGGCACGAGCGTCACGCTCACCCCGCGCCTGGTCGCCGGATCGGGACGCCCGTCGAGCGGCTCGATCGACAAGGCCGTCGACATCGTCCGGCAGCGCGTCAACGGCCTCGGCGTCTCCGAGGCCGACGTCCGCCGTGCCGGTGACCGCATCGAGATCGCCGTGCCCGGCAAGGGTCGCGAAGAGGTCGTCGACCTCGTCGGGCAGACCGCGCAGCTCAACTTCCGTGAGGTCCTGCAAAGCGCAGCGGCCGCGCCGGCGCCCGCGCCCAGCGGTTCCGCGGTACCTGCTCCCTCCGGTTCCGGGACGCCCGCGCCCTCGCGCGCGGCGACCCCCGCTCCCTCGGCCTCGGCCGCTCCGGCCCCGAAGGCGACCACCACGCCCCACGCCGCCGGCCCCTTCGGCGCGTCTCCCGCTGCGGGCTCGCTCGGCCCGGCCGCGGCCGCCTCCGCGGCACCCGTGTCGCCGGGGGCCGCGCTCGCGCCAACCGCTTCGGCGGCGGCGACCCCTGCTCCCGCAGCGGCCAACCCCGCAGCGGCAAACCCCGCGACGGCCACCCCCGCGCCGGCCGCGAGCGCGCCGACCCCGGAGGGTGCGGCGGCTGCCAGTACCCCGCCGACCGACGTCATCCAGCGCTTCATCGCACTGACCTGTAACGCGAACGACCTCCGCAACAGCAGCTCCGCGAACGACCCGCCGCAGAACTGGTCCGTCGCCTGCGACCGGGACGGCCAGACGAAGTACCTGCTCAAGCCGGCGACCGTCGTCGGGACCGACGTCTCGGGCGCGACGGCAACGATCCCGCAGACCCAGACCGGCACCGGGCAGTGGACGGTCAGCGTCCAGTTCACCTCGAGCGGTCAGGCGAAGTTCACGCGGCTGACCGAGCTCACCACCGGCAAGCAGGTCGCGATCGTCCTCGACGGGGTCGTGCAGTCCGCACCGAGCATCAACGAGCGCATCCCCGGCTCGGCGGAGATCAGCGGCACCTTCACGCAGTCGCAGGCCGAGGACCTCGCCAACATCCTCAAGTACGGCGCGCTGCCGCTGGCCTTCGACAAGTCGCAGGCCGAGTCGATCTCCGCGACGCTGGGCTCGGACTCCCTGCGCGCCGGCCTCATCGCCGGAGCCATCGGCCTCGGGCTCGTGCTGATCTACTCGTTCCTCTACTACCGCGCCCTCGGCTTCATCACCGTCGCCTCGCTCGGCGTGAGCGGTCTGCTCGTCTACGCGACGGTCGCACTGCTGGGCAAGGCCCTCGGCTTCACGCTGACCCTGGCAGGCGTCGCCGGTCTGATCGTGGCGGTCGGTGTCACGGCCGACTCGTTCGTCGTGTTCTACGAGCGCATCAAGGACGAGGTACGCGAGGGCCGGACCATCCGTACCGGCGTCGACCGGGCGTGGGTCCGTGCCCGCCGCACGATCATCTCGGCGGACACGGTGTCACTGCTCGCCGCCGTCGCGCTCTACCTGCTGTCGATCGGGTCGGTGCGGGGCTTCGCCTTCACCCTCGGGTTGTCGACGCTGCTGGACCTCGTCGTCGTGTTCCTGTTCACGCACCCGTTGGTGGCGATCCTCATGCGCAAGCCGTTCTTCTCCTCCGGCCGGTTCAGCGGGCTCGAAGCTCCCGGGCAGGGCCGCGGGTCCGGCTCCGGCGACGCACCGTCCGGCAAGGGCGGGTCGGGGCCGGCTGCCCGGACCCGCCTGACCAAGCGGACGACGGTCGGGACCGCCAACGCCGAGCGCGGGCAGGCCTGACATGGGGATCATCTCGCGGCTGTACCGCGGACAGCTCAACGCCGACTTCATCACCCCGCGCAAGCGCTACTACGTCGTCAGCGGGATCGTGGTGCTGGTCTGCATCGCGAGCCTGGTGTTCAAGGGCTTCCACCTCGGCATCGACTTCAAGGGCGGGGCCTCGTTCGAGTTCCCGCAGCGCGGTCAGACCGTCGCCGAGGCCCGTGCGGTCGTCACCGACGCCGGCGCACAGGTCGAGACGGCCCAGGAGCTCGCCAGCACCGGCCGCGTCCGCATCCAGACGCCGCCGCTCGACGAGGTCGAGATCAAGAAGGTCACCGACGCGATCCAGACCCGCTTCCGGGCCGCGCCCGCAGAGGTGAGCGTCTCGACGGTCGGCGCCTCGTGGGGTTCGTCCATCACGAGCAAGGCCCTCCAGGGCCTCGCGGTCTTCCTGCTCGCGGTCATCATCTTCATCTCGATCCGCTTCGAGCCCAAGATGGCGGCCGCCGCCATCGTCTCGCTGATCCACGACCTGATAATCACGGCCGGGGTCTACTCGCTGGTCGGCTTCGAGGTGACACCGTCGACGGTGATCGCCCTCCTGACGATCCTGGGTTTCTCGCTGTACGACACCGTCGTGGTCTTCGACAAGGTGCGCGAGAACACCGCGGGCATCGTGAAGACCGGCAAGCGCAGCTACGCGGCGGCCACGAACGATGCGGTCAACCAGACGCTGATGCGATCGATCAACACCTCGCTCATCGCGCTGATGCCGGTGGCCGCGCTGCTGATCATCGGCGCCGGCCTGCTGGGCGCGGGCACGTTGAAGGACCTCGCCCTCGCCCAGCTGATCGGGCTCGCCTCCGGCGCCTACTCCTCGATCTTCATCGCGGCGCCGCTGCTGGTCGACCTCAAGGAGCGGGAGCCGGCCATCCAGCAGCTGACCGCCCGCGCGGCGCGCGCCGAGCAGGCCGCGGCGACGCGACGGTCCGCGGAGCAGACGATGCAGCGCTCCGGCGGCGGCACGGCGACGCTCGTGAAGCCGGACGCCGCTCGCCAGGACGACGACGCGGATGACGTCGAGGACGACGCGACGAGCCGGAGCGCCGTCGGCGCCCGTGCCCCGCAGCCCGGCCGTCGTCCCAGCGGTGGGGCGCGGAAGTCGCGTGGCGGTCGACCCGGTCGGCCGAGCGGGAAGCGGAAGCGGTGACCGCGAGCGCGACCCAGGTCCTCCGCTCCCACATCCGGGACGTTCCCGACTTCCCGAAGCCCGGCGTGATGTTCAAGGACATCAACCCGTTGCTCGCCGACGCGACGGCCTTCCGCACCGTCATCAGGGCGCTGGCCGAGCACGCGGCGTCGCTGTCGGTCACGAAGGTGGCCGGGATCGAGGCGCGGGGCTTCTTCTTCGCAGCTCCGGTCGCGCTGGAGCTCGGCGTCGGCGTCCTGCCGATCCGCAAGTCCGGCAAGCTCCCCGGCCGCACGCTGTCCGAGACCTACGAGCTCGAGTACGGCCAGGCCACCGTCGAGGTCCAGGAGGGCGCGGTGTCCGCCGGCGACCGCATCCTCGTGGTCGACGACGTCCTCGCCACCGGCGGCACCGCCGTCGCCGCCGCGAAGCTGCTGGGCTCGGCGGGTGCCGAGCCCGTCGGGCTCGCGGTGCTGCTCGAGCTGACCTTCCTCGGCGGACGTGAGCGGGTCTCGCCGTTGCCGGTGGAGGCGCTCCTCCCGGTCTGATGGGGAGCGCTCGGCACAGCCGTCGACCGACTTCGACCCGTTGGTGATCGGCAGCCGCTCCCAACGGCGATACGCTCGGATAACAGTTCTGAGGAGCGGCCTGTGGACGATGTACCTGGTGGTGCTGCCGACGTAGGCGTCTCGTCCGAGATGTCCGGGTCGGACGCGCCCCAGGATGCATCCGAACGCGGGGCCGCCGGCGCCCCCTCCCGGGTCTCGCGCCCCGACGAAGCCCCGGATGCGGCGGCCGGTCCTGACGCAGCCGCGGGACGAAGTGCGCCGGAGACAGCCGCCCGTCCCCGCCCGCGTCCCCGCCCCGAGGGATCACCCCCAGGCGCCGGCCTGACGCCGGTCGGCCCCGCGAAACCCTCCGACGCCGCGCCGCCGAATGCAGCGCCGCCGCAAGAACGGCCGAAGCCCGCCGCGCCCGCTCCTCCGGCGGACGGCTCCGAGAGTGGCACCCCGCCCCGGATCGGTGCCGCGACGACCCCGCGGACGATGCGCAGCCGGCTGGCACGGCTCTCCGGACGCACCGTGCAGCCGGCTCCGCTCGACCCGCTGCTCCGGGCGCTGCGCGCCAACCACCCCAAGGCCGACGTCGGTCCCGTGGTCAAGGCCTACGAGATCGCCGAGAAGGCACACGAGGGTCAGGTCCGCCGCAGTGGCGACCCGTACATCACCCATCCGCTGGCCGTCGCCGGCATCCTCGCCGACCTCGGTATGGACGTACCGACGCTCGCTGCCGCTCTCCTGCACGACACGGTCGAGGACACGGCGATGTCGATCTCGGCGATCGAGCGCGACTTCGGCGAGCTCGTCGCGATCATCGTCGACGGCGTCACGAAGCTCGACAAGATCAAGACCGGGGGAGCGGCGGACGCCGAGGCCGCCGCCGCCCGGGCCGCGCAGTCGGAGACCATCCGCAAGATGGTCATCGCGATGGCCCGTGACCCCCGCGTGCTTGTCGTGAAGCTCGCCGACCGGCTGCACAACATGCGCACCTTGCGCTTCATGCCGATTCACAAGCAGGAGAAGAAGGCCCGCGAGACGCTCGAGCTGTTCGCCCCGCTGGCGCACCGGCTGGGCATGAACACCATCAAGTGGGAGCTCGAGGACCTCGCTTTCGCGACCCTGTACCCGAAGCGGTACGAGGAGATCGTCCGGCTCGTGAGCGAGCGGCAGCCGAGCCGCGACACCTACCTGGCGCAGGTGAGCCAGCAGGTCACGACGCAGCTTCGCGAGGCGAAGATCCGCGCGACGGTCAACGGCCGCCCGAAGCACTACTACTCGATCTACCAGAAGATGATCGTGCGGGGTCGCGACTTCGCCGACATCTACGACCTGGTCGGCATCCGCATCCTGGTCGACTCGGTCCGCGACTGCTACTCGACGCTGGGCACCATCCACGCGAACTGGCAGCCCGTTCCGGGCCGGTTCAAGGACTACATCGCGATGCCCAAGTTCAACATGTACCAGTCGCTGCACACGACGGTCATCGGGCCAGAGGGCAAGCCGGTCGAGCTGCAGATCCGCACCGCCGACATGCACAACCGCGCCGAGTACGGCATCGCCGCGCACTGGAAGTACAAGGAGCGCGACCGCACGGCTCCGACCGACCGGCCGCGCGCCGGCGCGCCCGGTGCCCGCGGTGAACAGATGGAGTGGCTCCGCCAGATCCTCGACTGGCAGAAGGAGACCTCCGACCCGGGCGAGTTCCTCGACAGTCTGCGGTTCGACCTGCAGGCCAGCGAGGTCTTCGTGTTCACGCCCAAGGGCGACGTCATCAGCCTGCCGAGCGAGGCGACCCCGGTCGACTTCGCCTACGCGGTGCACACCGAGGTCGGGCACCGATGTATCGGCGCGAAGGTGAACGACCGCCTGGTGCCGCTGGAGAGCACCCTCGAGAACGGCGACCGCGTCGAGGTCTTCACCTCCAAGTCGCCGACAGCCGGCCCCACGCGCGACTGGCTGATGTTCGTCAAGTCCTCGCGCGCCCGCACCAAGATCCGGCAGTGGTTCGCCAAGGAGCGTCGCGAGGACGCCATCGAGGACGGCCGCGAGGCGATCGTCCGGGCCATGCGCAAGTCGGGGCTGCCGATCCAGCGCCTCCTCGCCGGGGAGTACCTCCCGACGATGGCCACCGAGCTCCGCTACCCGGACGTCTCCTCGCTGTACGCCGCGGTCGGCGAGGGTCACGTGAGCGCGCAGCACGTCGTCCAGCGCCTGGTGCAAGCCCTCGGGGGGCCCGAGGGCGCCGCCGACGACATCGCCGAGACCGCACTCCCCACCAAGCGCAAGCCGCGCGCGACCGGAGACCCCGGTGTGGTGGTCAGCGGCGTCAGCGACGTCTGGATCAAGCTCGCCCGGTGCTGTACGCCGATGCCGGGCGACGAGATCCTCGGTTTCGTCACTCGCGGGAACGGCGTGTCGGTGCACCGCGGGGACTGCGCCAACGCGATGGCGCTGCAGACCGCCGAGAGCGGCCGGGTCGTCGAGGTCGAGTGGGCGCCGACGACCGCGTCGGTCTTCCTCGTCGCGATCCAGGTCGAGGCGCTCGACCGCACCCGTCTGCTCTCCGACGTCACGCGGGTCCTGTCGGACCTGCACGTCAACATCCTGTCCGCGTCGGTGACCACCACCCGTGACCGGGTGGCCGTCAGCCGCTTCACGTTCGAGATGGGCGAGACCAAGCACCTCGGCCACGTGCTCAACGCGGTGCGCCACATCGAGGGCGTCTACGACGTCTACCGGGTCATGTCCAACTCGTCCTGACCCGGGTGATCGGTCCGGCGGCCATGTTGATCAATTCGGATCCTCAGGGCCCGACCTTGCAGGATCCCGCCGAAGATCCGAATTGATCAACGTGACGGTGGTCAGGCCTGAGGGGCCTGCTCTGCCACGCTGCGGCGGACCTCGTCCATGTCCAGCTCGCGGACCTTCTCGATGACGGTCTCGAGCGCCGGCGCGGGCAGCGCGCCCGGCTGGCGGAAGACGAGGATGCCGTCGCGGAAGGCCATCAGGGTCGGGATGGAGTTGATCTGCGCCGCACCGGCGAGCGCCTGCTCGGCCTCGGTGTCGACCTTGCCGAACACGACGTCGGTGTGGGTCTGGGCGGCCTTCTCGAAGATCGGCGCAAAGTTCCGGCACGGTCCGCACCAGCTCGCCCAGAAGTCGACCAGCACGATGCCCGTGTCGACGCCCGGGTTCTCGACGGTCGTCTCGAAGGTCTCGGCGGTGAGTGCCACGCTGGCCATGCATCCTCCTCGGCAGTGATGTCCAGGCTGGGCCGTCGCCAGGAGTTGGTTCGCACCCGCGACGGTCCTACGCTGAAGCGATGGGGTGGCTGGACGTATTCCGGGGCAGGCCCGCCGACGAGCGGAGGCATAGCGTGGACGGCATGAGCTACGAGGTCACCAAGACCGACGATCAGTGGCGCGAGCAGCTGCCGGGGGACCGGTTCAAGGTGCTGCGCCAGGCCGCGACCGAGCCGCCGTTCACCGGCGAGTACACCCACGACAAGACCGACGGCATCTACCGCTGCGGGGCCTGCGGCGCCGAGCTGTTCGACTCCTCGACGAAGTTCGACTCGGGCACCGGCTGGCCGAGCTTCTCCGAGCCGAAGACCGCCGAGGCCGTCGAGCTGGTGCAGGACCGCTCGCACTTCATGGTCCGCACCGAGGTGCGGTGCCGTCGGTGCGGCAGCCACCTCGGCCACGTCTTCGACGACGGGCCCAACCCCACCGGGCAGCGCTACTGCATGAACTCGATCGCTCTGGACCTGGAGCCGCGCGCCGGCAGCTAACGGGTTGACGCGAGGTGACGCGGGGCGGCGCGGCCGGCGTGGGCCGCGCCACCGGCCACTGGCGGGTCGCCGCCGAGACTCCGGGCAGAATGGCAGTCGGAGGTGGCCACCCGACCATGAAGTCCAGTGATCTGTTCCTGCGTTGCCTCGAGGCCGAGGGCGTCGAATACATCTTCGGCGTCCCCGGTGAGGAGAACGCCGACGTCATGATCTCGCTGCGGGACTCGACGATCCGTTTCGTCCCGACGCACCACGAGCAGGGCGCCGCCTTCATGGCCGACGTCTACGGCCGGCTGAAGGGCCTGCCGGGCGTGTGCCTGTCGACGCTCGGACCCGGGGCGACCAACCTCATCACCGGTGTCGCCAACGCCAACATGGACCACTCGCCGGTGGTCGCGATCACCGGCCAGGGGGCGACGACCCGGCTGCACAAGGAGTCGCACCAGGCGATGGACGTCGTCGCCATGTTCGACCCGGTGACGAAGTGGGCCACGTCGATCCGCGACCAGCGCACCATCCCCGAGGTGGTCCGCAAGGCCTTCAAGCTCGCGCAGGCCGAGAAGCCCGGTGCCACGCACATCGAGATCCCGGAGGACATCGCCAAGCACGAGGTGCACGAGCAGCCGATCCAGCCGCCGACGCAGCTCCGGCGGCCGATCCCGGACGCGAAGAGCATCGAGGCCGCCCTCGAGCTCATCGCCAAGGCCGAGCGCCCCGTCCTGCTCGTCGGGCACGGGTGCGTCCGCACCCGCGTGAGCAAGCAGCTCTGCCGCTTCGTCGAGGAGACCGGCATCTACTCGGCCAGCACGTTCATGGCCAAGGGCGTGCTGGACGACCGCAACCCGCGCAGCCTGTTCGCCGCCGGTCTCGGCTCGCGGGACTACGTCACCGAGGTCTTCGAGTCCGCCGACCTCGTCATCGCGGTCGGCTACGACATGGTCGAGTGGCACCCCGAGCGCTGGAACATCGGTCGCCCGAAGCGCGTGCTGCACATCGACTTCGAGCCCGCCGAGGTCGACGGCGCCTACCAGCCGCAGGTCGAGGTCGTCGGTGACGTCGCCGCGGCGCTGTGGGCGCTGAACGAGAACCTGACCGACGAGCACCGCTTCGAGGACGTCGACTCCTGGTCGCGGGTGCGCAAGGACCTCGACTACGAAGTGAACGTCGAGCACGCGACCGACGACAGCTTCCCGGTGAAGCCGCAGCGCATCCTCACCGACCTCCGGGCCGTGATGCGCGACGAGGACGTCGTCATCTCCGACGTCGGGGCGCACAAGATGTGGGTCGCCCGCCAGTACCCGGCGTACCAGCCGAACACCTGCCTGATCTCCAACGGCTTCTGCTCGATGGGGATCGCCGTGCCGGGAGCCATCGCCGCGAAGCTCGTCCGTCCGGACCTGAACGTGGTCTCCGTCGTCGGTGACGGTGGCTTCCTCATGAACCTGCAGGAGATGGCGACGGCGGTGCGGCTCGGCGTGGCGCCCGTCTACCTGATCTGGGAGGACGGCGGCTACGGACTCATCTCCTGGAAGCAGGAGATCGAGTTCGGCCGGCACTTCGGCACCGACTTCCGGAACCCGGACTTCGTCGGCATCTCGCGGGCCTTCGGCGCGGTCGCTGAGCGCATCGATTCCGCCGACGAACTCAAGCCGGCGCTCCAGCGGGCGTTCGAGGTCAAGGACCGGCCGTCGGTGATCGTGGTGCCGGTGGACTACTCCGAGAACCTCAAGCTCACCCGGCGTCTCGGGCAGCTGCTCGCGCACTGAGCCGACGGAGGACCAAGCCGGTCGCCCCTGGAGTCGACGCGTGCTGACTGCGTTGATCCCGACCGTCTCCTACGCCGATGTGACGGTTGGCCTCGACCTGTTCGTCGACGGAGTCGGGATGGATGTTCTCCATCGCGACGACGCACTGGTCGTGCTGGGTGTCGATCGCCTCAAGCTGCATCTCGTACCGGATGGCGAGTATGCGGCGAAGGACCGACCTGAGCTCGCGATCGAGTGCGACGACATCGACGCCGTTCATACCGATATCGCAGGACGGCGCCCCGATCTGCTGCATCCGCATCTGAAGACGGTGAGGAAGCGAGCGTGGGGTGCGCGCGAGTTCGCGCTGCTCGACGCGACGGGAGTCTCCGTCGTCTTTCGGGATTCGACACCGGCCGCGACAGAGTCGTGAGCGGCAGCCCCTGGCTGGCTTTCATCGGCAGGCCAGCAACCGTTGCATGAGCTGCCCGCCTCCGCGTCGAGTTCGGCCTCGCCCATCAGGGCTCGCGATCGCCGCGTCGCAATCCGAGAACCCGGAGCTCACCCGTCGTCGGGCCGGTGCGTGGATTCATGAGTTGCACTCGTTCGCCATCAGGCTCCCCCAAAGGGCGGGATGTCCGGATCCGCAGACGTGCGATCGGAGGAGCGTGTGCAACTCGCGAGGCCACCTTGGATTCACGCCCCTAGGGGGCCTGCACAGTTGGCAGTTGCCCGAGCCCGAAGGGCCCGCTAGCACCGCCCACGCTCGGCCTCGGCAGACGGCCCGGCAGCTGCGCGGTCAGCGGTCTGCGCGTCGTCCTCCGTGTCCCAGTACGCGAGGAGCAGTCGGAGAACGGTCACCCCGACGATCAGGACCACGAAGAAGACGGTGACGTCAGATCCCCCCATCGGCCACTTGTCAGAAGCGACGCCAGATTGAGCGCAAGGAGTACCACCGAGCCGCCGGCGAGCTAGCGGAATCGGACCCGGAGGGCTGACGATGCCTGACCGTCAAGGCGTCAGCGGCGACCCAACAGCCACTGCATGAGCCGCCTGCCGTCCGGGTCGAGCGCGGTCTCGCCCACGGTGACCTCGAGATCGCCGCGGCGCAGCGTGTAGACGAAGCGGTCGGGCGTACCGGGCACCTGCGTGTCGGGGGACGACGCGAGCAGGGCCTCGAGCGGGGCGCGCAGGTCCGCAGGCACGTCCTCGTCCGGCGCGGAGCCGGTCCGGACCATGCCCGCGAACCCGCCGCTGCGGGTCAGCTCGATGTTCAGGGCTGCACTCAGACCGTCACGCCGACAGTCGTCCACGCCTCGCGGATGGCCGTCGTCTCGTCGGCGGTGAGCGAGATCTGCGCGTTCCGGACGGTGAGGCCGGCGAAGTCGACGAACTTGGCTGTGGTGCGCAGCCGCGGGTCGCGGACCGTGTCGTACCAGACCTTGCCGGCCTTCTCCCACGCGTTGCCGCCGATCGCCTTCGCCGCGAGGCAGAACGCCCGGTTGGGGATGCCCGAGTTCAGGTGGACGCCGCCGTTGTCCTGCGTCGTCTGCACGTAACCGGACATGTCCGCGGGCTGCGGGTCCTTCCCGAGGACCGGGTCGTCGTAGGCGGTGCCGGGATTCGCCATGTCGCGCAGGGCGCGTCCCTTCACCTTGGCGGTGAGCAAGCCTTGCCCGATGAGCCAGTCGGCCTGATCCGCGGTCTGCTTCAGCGAGTACTGCTTCACGAGCGAGCCGAACACGTCGGAGATGGACTCGTTCAATGCGCCCGACTGGTTCGAGTAGACCAGGCCGGCCTCGTCCTCGGTGACCCCGTGGGTCAGCTCGTGGCCAATGACGTCGACCGAGATGGTGAACCGGTTGAACAGGTCGCCGTCCCCGTCGCCGAAGACCATTTCTGAGCCGTCCCAGAAGGCGTTGTCGTACTTGCTCCCGTAGTGCACGTAGGCCGTGAGCGGCAGGCCCTGCCCGTTGATCGAGTCGCGTGCGTAGGCGGCGAGGTAGAAGTCGAAGGTGTCGCCGAGCCCGTCGTAGGCCTCGTTGACCGCTGGGTCCGACCCGGCCGCCTGGCCCTCGCTGCGCACCAGCGTGCCGGTCGGCGGCTGCGACTCGGCGCTCTTGGAGTCGTAGATCGTCCGTTGCGCGGACGGGGTGGGGGAACTGCCGCCGGTGACGCGCCGAGGGCGGGCGGCCCCGCGGATCAGGCTCTGGGTCAGCCGCTCCGTCCGGACCGAGTGGTCGATCTGCAGGTGGTCCAGCGCGAGCGCCCGCTGGGCGTCGGAACCGTTGCGCGCCAGGTTGGCGACGATGTGCGGCGGCAGGATGCACTGGATCGGGTGGCGCGGGCTCATCTCGGGCTCCTCGGCTGGGGCGGTGCGCGGCGCTCGAACTATTCGCGACGTCCTGCTCGACTGTCCACCCCGCACAGCTCTCGAAATCGTGTGACTTCGCAGCGTGGCTGGCCGCGTCCGGACGGTCACAGCTGCGGCACCGGGACCGGTTCGCGGCGCGGCGGACGAGAGTCGGTCCACAGCCGCGCGTGTCCGCTCCACAACCCCCGGAACGCCCTCTAAGTTGGGCCGAGTGCGTCCCGGTTCCGCCCCCTCCGATCTGTTCGAGCCCTCGAGCAGCGGTGGAGCCGGGCTCGGCGGAACGTCCGAGGTCCGGGCGGCCCCGCGAGGCGGGCGGAGCGGGCCGACGCTGCGCGCCTGGCAGCGTGAGGCGCTGGCTGCCTACGAGGACAGCACCCGCGGCGACGGCACCGGTGGCTCGGACTTCCTGGTCACGGCCACGCCGGGTGCCGGCAAGACCACCTTCGCGCTCACGCTCGCGGCGCGACTGCTCGCCCGGCGCGTCGTCGACCGGGTCATCGTCGTCGCGCCGACCGACCACCTCCGCACCCAGTGGGCCGAGGCGGCGGCCAAGGTCGGCATCGCCCTGGACCCCACGTTGCCCAACTCCGTCGGGCCCGTCCGTCCCGACACCTCCGGCTACGTCACGACCTATGCGCAGGTCGCCGGCAAGCCGACCCTTCACTCGGCCCGCGCCACCGCGAAGCGGACCCTCGTCGTGCTCGACGAGGTGCACCACGCCGGGGACGGCCTCTCCTGGGGGGAGGCGGTCTACGAGGCGTTCGAGCGCGCTGCCCGGCGCCTCAGCCTGACCGGGACCCCGTTCCGTACCCGCGTCGACGAGCGGATCCCGTTCGTCCGCTACACCGACGACGGCGAGGGCAACCTCGCGAGCACCGCCGACTACACCTACGGCTACAAGGAGGCGCTGCGCGACGGTGTCGTCCGTCCCGTGGTCTTCGCGGCCTACACCGGCACCTCGCGTTGGCGGAACAGCGCGGGTGAGGTCGTGGCCGCGTCGCTCACCGAAGCGGGGACGCGCAGCACCGAGGCCTCGGCCTGGCGCACCGCGCTGGACCCGCGCGGCCAGTGGGTACCCCACGTCCTCGCCGCGATGGACGAGCGGATCACCCAACTGCGCGCGCACGGCATGCCGGACGCCGCAGGGCTGGTGCTCGCCTCCGACCAGGACGACGCCCGCGCCTACGCCGAGATCGTGCGTTCGGTGACGGGGGAGGCGCCGGAGGTCATCCTCTCCGACGATCCGAAGGCCAGCGCGAAGATCGCTGCCTTCACGACCAGCACCAAGCGCATGGCCGTGTGCGTGCGGATGGTGTCCGAGGGCGTCGACGTCCCCCGCGCCGCCTGCCTCGCGTGGATGACCTCGTACCGGACGCCGCTGTTCTTCGCCCAGGCGGTCGGCCGCGTCGTGCGCGCCCGCGGGCGGCAGGAGTCGGCGACGGTGTTCCTGCCGGCGGTGCGGCCGCTGCTGGCGCTCGCCGCCGAGCTCGAGTCCGACCGGAACCACGTGCTTCCGCCGCCGCAACCCTCGTCGGAGGAGCTCGACCCGCTGCCGCCGCCGGAGCGCGACGAGGCCGGTGTCGACCAGTGGGAGGCGCTCGACGCCGAGGCCGAGTTCGCCCACGTGTTACACGGTGGCCGCGCCGTGGTCGCCGGAGCCCCGAACGAGCCGCTCGACCCGCTCAGCGACGAGCAGGAGGACATGCTGGGGCTACCGGGCCTGCTCACGCCGGAGCAGACCGCGGCGCTGCTCGCGCGGCAGGACTCCGACCTGCGCAGACGGATCTCCAGCGCCCGCGAGGCCGCTGCCGAAGCCGCCGGCGCGGCCGGCACCGAACCGGTGCGGCTCGATGAGACCGCCACGTGGCGTGCCGCGGCCGACCTCCGTCGCGAGGTGAACAAGCTGGTCGGGCAGGTCGCGGCCCGCCGCGGGATGCCGCACGCGGTCGTCCACGCGAAGCTGCGCGCCGAGGTCCCGGGTCCGGCCTCGGCCTCGGCGTCGGCCGAGCTGCTGACCGCCCGCCGCGACCACCTCATGGCGATGTTGTGAGGCGCCGGATCGCGACCGCGCAGAGGGACGATCGTGCCGCCGTCGCGTCGTCGTAACCGGCCCGACTGGGACGAGGTCGCCGCCGTCGAGCTACCGGAGCTCGAGGTCGCGGGCATGGACCGGCTCGGTGCCGGCGAGGCCCACGACGGGCTCGCGTTCACCGGCCTGGCCGGTGAACGGATCGCGGTGGAGGACGCCTCGTTCCTGGACTGCCGCTTCTCCGACTGCTCGGTCGACGTCGCGGACGTCCGGGGCTCCCGGATGAACACCTGCACGGCTGACGATCTGCGGTTGGCGACGCTCGACCTGTCCTCGGCCTCGCTGTCCGACGTGGTGCTCGCCGGCAGCCGCATCGGAGCGTTGGACGCGCACGCCGCATCGCTGTCCCGGGTCACCGTGCGGGGGTGTCGGTTCGACTACGTGAACCTGCGCGGCGCAGAACTCAGGTCGGTGCAGTTCCTGGACTGCCGCATCGACGAGCTCGACGCCGGCTCGGCCACGCTGCAACACGCGCGCTTCCGCGACTGCATCATCAAGCGGCTCGATGTGCGGGCCGCGACGCTGACCGACGTCGACCTGACCGGAGCCGACCTGGACGCCCTCGACGGTGTCGGCAACCTCGCCGGCGCGACCATCGACGAGAACCAGCTGGCGCGGCTGGCCGGCGCGTTGGCCCAGCACCTCGGCATCACCGTGGTCCCGCCGAGTTCCTGAGCGGGCCGCTGCCGGAACGGCGCGGCCGAGGTCAGCCTGCGGCGACCGTGACCTTCTTCAGCTGCACCGGGATCTTCGGTGCGCCGTCACCGCCCGTGCCGTCGACGCCGCCCTTGGCCACCTTCTCGAGCACGTCGAGGCCCGAGGTGATGTGACCGAACGGGGTGTAGCTCGGCGGCAGCTGGGTGTCGGTGAACACGAGGAAGAACTGGCTGCCGTTGGTGTTCGGGCCGGAGTTGGCCATCGCGACGGTGCCCTTCGGGTACGTCGCCCCGGTCAGGTTCTCGTCGTTGAACGTGTAGCCGGGGCCGCCGCTGCCGGTGCCGGACGGGTCGCCGCACTGCAGCACTCCGAACATCGGCTGCGCGACGAGGCGATGGCAGGGCGTGTCGTCGAAGTATCCGCCGGTGGCCAGCGACCGGAACGAGCCGACGGTGCACGGCGCTTTGTCGGTCAGCAGGTCGAAGGTAATGGTGCCCTGGCTGGTGTCGAGCTTCGCGGTGTACGTGCCGGTGCGCTGCGGCTCTGCGGGCGGGAGGCTCGCCTTCTTGGCCGGTTGCCCCGCCGACGGGCTGCTCGTCGAGTAGCCGCATGGGCCGGCAGCGGCCGAGGCCGAGGCGACACCCCCGCTCGGTGCGGCCGCCGGCGGGGTCTTCTTGCTGTTCCCGGTGAGGCCGACGAGGGCGAAGATGCCGCCGAGCAGCAGCAACACGACGAGCACCGACCCGGCGATCGAGAGGTTGCGGCGGCGCTTGCGGGCCTGCTCGGCCTCACGGGCGGCTCGGCGGGCGGCGCGCTGGCGGGCGAGCTGACGGTCGCGGGCAGTCGGTGGCACGGCAGGAGCTTATGGACCCGGGACGTGCGGGGGCATGACAGCAGCAGCCCGGGCGCGTCGGGCGCCGGTCGGTAACCTCTGGCCTGTGCTGGTCGCCCGTGTCGTCGCCTCCGCCTTCGACACCAACTGCTTCGTGGTCGCCCCCGCCGAGGGGGAGGACTGCGTCGTCGTCGACCCGGGGATCGGGGTCGAGAACGGCGTCGACGAGCTGCTGCGCCGGCACCGGCTGAACCCGGTCGCCGTGCTGCTCACCCACGGCCACGTCGATCACTGCTTCTCTGTCACGCCGGTGTGCGGTGCGAAGAACATCCCGGCGCTCATCCACCCCGACGACCGGGCGCAGCTCACGAACCCGTGGTCCGGTTTCGGCGCCCCGCCCGGCTCCCCGATGTTCGGCCGGCTCACGTTCAGCGAGCCCGATGACGTCCGTGAACTGGCCGATGGGGAGACGCTGACGCTGGCCGGGCTCGAGTTCCTCGTGCGTTCGACCCCGGGCCACACGCGCGGCTCGGTGACGTTCGGGACGCCGGACGCTGCCGAGGCCCCGCGCCTGTTCTCCGGCGACCTGCTGTTCCGCGGCAGCATCGGCCGGAGCGACCTGCCCGGCGGCTCGTTCCCGCAGCTCATGGACAGCCTCGCGCGGACGGTCTTGCCGCTGCCCGACGAGACGATCGTCCACTGCGGCCACTACGACGACACGACCGTCGGGATGGAGCGGGCCACAAACCCGTTCCTCGCGGACCTGACCGGCGGGCTCGGCGCGCCGACCGGACGAGGGCTGTAGCCGTGGCCGGCCACGAGAAGTTCACTGCGCCCAAGGGGACCTACGACGTCCTCCCGCCGGATTCCGGCCGCTGGCTCGCCGTCCGCGAGCTGCTGCTCTGGCCCGCGCGGCGCGCCGGTTACGGCTACGCCGAGGCGCCGATCTTCGAGGACACCGCGCTGTTCCAGCGGGGGATGGGAGAGGCGACTGAGGTCGTCAGCAAGGAGATGTACACCTTCACCGACAAGGGCGACCGCTCGATCACCCTCCGCCCGGAGGGCACCGCCGGCGTCGTCCGGCTCGCGATCGAGCACGGGCTGCAGAACGGGCAGCTGCCGGCGAAGCTCTGGTACGCGGGGCCGATGTTCCGCTACGAGCGCCCGCAGGCGGGTCGGTACCGGCAGTTCCAGCAGATCGGCGTGGAGGCGCTGGGCGTCGACGACCCGGCGTTGGACGCCGAGGTCGTCGCGCTCGGGAGCCGTGCCTTCGCGGCCCTCGGGCTCTCGAAGGTCGAGCTGCTGCTCACCTCCCTGGGCGATCCGCAGTGCCGTCCGGCCTACGTCGCCCTGCTTCGCGAGTTCCTCGAGGGGCTCCCGCTGCCCGACGAGGACACCCGCCGGCGTGTGGCCTTGAACCCGCTGCGGGTGCTGGACGACAAGCGGCCCGAGGTCATCGAGATGCTCACGGGCGCCCCGGTCCTCACCGACCACCTCTGCGACGACTGTCGGGCGCACTACGACGCCGTGCGCGAGTACCTGCACGAGCTCGGGATCGCGTGGAAAGAGGCACCGACGCTGGTGCGCGGCCTCGACTACTACCGGCGGACGGCCTTCGAGTGGCAGCACTCCGGCCTCGGCGCGCAGAGCGCCGTCGGTGGTGGCGGGCGCTACGACGGGCTGTCGGAGTCGATCGGCGGGCCACCGCTGCCCGGTGTCGGCTGGGCGCTCGGGATGGAGCGCATCCTGCTCGCGCTCGACGCCGAAACGACCGACGAGCGTCCCGTCGGGCCGCCGGTGCCGCCGCGGTGCGACGTCTACGTCGTCGCCCTCGGCGCGACGGCGAAGAAGAAGGCCGTGGTCATCGTCGACGCGCTGCGGGCCGAGCGGCTCAACGTGGACATGAGTTACGGCGACCGTGGGCTCAAGGGCTCCATGAAGGCGGCGGACCGCTCCGGGGCGCACACCGCCCTGGTGCTGGGCGACCGCGACCTCGCCGAGGGCGTCGTGCAGGTCAAGGACCTGAAGACAGGGGAGCAGCGCTCCGTGAAGCTGGAATCGCTCGTCGAGGAGCTGGTGCACCGATGATCCGCGACCGTCAGGCCGGGACGCTGCGGGCGACCGACGTCGGGGCGACGGTGACGCTCGCCGGCTGGATCGCCCATCGCCGCGACCACGGCGGCGTCATCTTCCTCGACCTCCGTGACGGCAGCGGCGTCGTGCAGTGCGTGCTCCGCGAGGACCTCGCCGCAAGCGCCAACGAGCTGCGCAGCGAGTTCTGCCTCCGCGTCGTCGGCGAGGTGTCGCAGCGGCCCGAGGGCAACGAGAATCCCGAGCTGCCCAGCGGTGCCGTCGAGGTGCTCGTCACCTCCTACGACGTGCTCTCGACCAGCGAGGCGCTCCCGTTCCCGATCGACGGTCACACCGACGTCGGCGAGGAACGACGGTTGCGCTACCGCTACCTCGACCTCCGTTCGGCGGGCGGTCCCGGGGCGGCGTTGCGGACGCGCTCGAAGGTCACCAACGCGGCCCGTCGCGTGATGGAGCGTCACGACTTCCTCGAGATCGAGACGCCGTACCTGACCCGCTCGACGCCCGAGGGCGCCCGCGACTTCCTCGTCCCGGTGCGGCTGCAGCCGGGTTCCTGGTACGCACTGCCGCAGTCGCCGCAGCTGTTCAAGCAGCTGCTGATGGTCGCCGGCATGGAGCGCTACTACCAGTTCGCCCGCTGCTTCCGCGACGAGGACTTCCGTGCCGACCGGCAGCCGGAGTTCACCCAGCTCGACGTGGAGCTGAGCTTCTGCGAGCAGGACGACATCCTCGCGCTCGGCGAGGACCTCCTCTCGACCATCTGGCGTGAGGTGCTCGACGTCGAGATCCCGACACCGTTCCCGCGCATGACCTACGACGACGCGATGCGCCGGTACGGCTCGGACAAGCCCGACGTGCGTTTCGGTCTCGAGCTCGCGGACCTGACCGGACTGTTCGCGAAGACCGACTTCAAGGTGTTCCAGAGCGAGCACGTGGGAGCCGTGCTGGTGCCGGGTGGGGCGACCGACTACACCCGGAAGCAGTTCGACGCGTGGCAGGAGTGGTCCCGCAGCCGCGGTGGCAAGGGCGTCGCCTACGTCCAGGTCGGCGCCGAAGGCGTCCCGACCGGCGGTATCGCGAAGTTCCTGCGCGAGGACGAGTTGCGCGGCCTCGTCGCCGCGACCGGCGCGTCCCCGGGCGATGCGGTGTTCTTCCAGTCCGGGCCGAAGCGGCAGACGCTCGAAGCGCTCGGTGCGCTGCGCGTCGCCGTCGCGAAGGACCGCGGGCTCATCCCCGAGGGGCGCTGGGAGTTCCTCTGGATCACCGACGCACCGATGTTCGAGGCGACGGACGACGGCGGCTGGACCGCTGTCCACCACCCCTTCACCCGGCCACGGCGCGAGGACGAGGCGTCGCTCGTCGACAGTCCCGGCGACGCGCTCGCCATCGCCTACGACGTCGTCCTGAACGGCTCGGAGATCGGTGGCGGCTCGCTGCGTATCCATGAGCGCGACCTGCAGGAGAAGGTGTTCGGCGTCCTCGGCCTGTCGGCCGAGGAAGCGCAGAGCAAGTTCGGTTTCCTGCTCGAGGCGTTCAAGTACGGCCCCCCGCCGCACGGCGGCATCGCCTTCGGCTGGGACCGCATCCTGCAGCACATCACCGGTACGGACTCGATCCGTGACGTCATCGCTTTCCCGAAGACGGCCTCCGGCGGCGATCCGCTGACCGGCGCACCGACGCCGATCACGACGGCTCAGCGGCGGGAGGCGGGCATCGACAAGCAGCCCGCCAGCGGTGGTGGGGCCGCGACGGGTGCGCCGCAGCCGAACCGACCGGCGGCCGAGACGCGCCCCGACACCGAGCGCACCTGACCCCGCAGCGCATCGCGTAAGACTCTCCCGTTGCTGGAGCGACGGCAGAGTCTTACGCGGCGCGGATCCTCACCAATCGCCGCCGCCGCCACCGCCGAAGTCGCCTCCGCCTCCGAAATCGCCTCCGCCCCAGTCGCCTCCGCCGCTGGGGTCCCCTCCGCCCCAGTCGCCGCCTCCAGCGTTTCCGCCGTCGCCGGACCAGTCGCCGCCGTTCTGCTCGGCGCCCTGGTCGTAGCCCTGGTCGTAACCGGACTCGTAGCCCGTGCCGAAGCCGGATCCGTAACCCATGCCGTAACCGCCGTAACCGCCGAAGCCGCCCAACCCGAAGCCCCCGAGCCCGTAGCCGCCGATCCCACCCATGAGGACGGTGCCGGCGAGCCCGCCGAGCAGGGCTCCCTCCCAGAAGCGGGAGCGGTACCAGCCACCGGGAACGTAGCCGCCGTTGACCGTGCCGCCCGGGAAGTAGTTCGGCGCCCCGGGCGCGTAGCTCGGGTAGCCGTCGTAGCGCTGACCGCCGACCTGCACCTGCTGCTGCTGGCGGAGCGCGTTCTGGTCCTGCTGCTGCGGCTCGGGGATGGGTGGGCCGGGGTCGAGCCCGAGGCGCTGTCGGGCGACCCGGCTCGCGTGCAGGCCCTCCGCGATCGCGTGGCCGGCTGCGGCCACCTCGCCGCTGGACGACGCCGAGGAGAGCATCGCCCCCGCGGAGGTGTAGCGCTCGGAGGCGTCGGCGAGCGCCTGGCGCGCGACCGCGTCCGAGCCCGGGTCGAGGGTGCTGACGTCGGCGCCCAGCCGGTTGTAGAGGCTCTGCACCTCCGCGCGTTCCCCGGCGAGCGTCTGCTGCGCGCTCTGCTGCGTCTGCTGCTGTTCCCGGGCGCGACGCCGACGGCGCGACAGCAGATAACCACCGCCACCGAGGACGACGAGCCCACCGAGCACCCACGGCAGCGCCGAACCCGAACCGCTCGAGGAGTCGCTGCGCCTGCTCGAGCCGGTGGCACCCGTGCTTCCGGAGGTGCCCGAGCTGGAACCCGGATCGTTGATCGCGCTCCGGAGGTTGCGCACCGTTTCGTCCAACGCGCCCTGCACGTCGTTGCGGTCGAAGGCCCCCGCGTGGTCGCGCTGTGCGGCGCGGGCGACCTCGCCTGCGCGCCCCGCGGGCAGGACCGAGGACGACGACGCGGCCCGCAACGAGCGACCGGCGAGCACGACGACCGCGCGGCGACCGCCGATGGCCGCGGGGAGGTCGTCCACCGAACCGCTGGGGACGGCGCGCTTGGCCGCGTCCGGCAGGACGGCGACGACGATCGGCGCGTTGCCGATGTCCTGGCGCAGGGCGTCGGCGTCGACGAAGCCGGCCGCTTCGGCGTCGGGGGCGACGTAGACCGGGTCGCTCGCCAACGCCTGCCGGACCCCGCTGATCGACGACGCGTCGGTCGTCGCGGCCACGGGGCGGGCAAGGCTCGTCGGTTCCGCCGCGGGCGAGGCCGCCCCGTGGAAGGCCAGCGCCGCCAGGGCGAGCGCGGGCAGCACCACGGCTGCGCCACGTTTCGTGGCCGACTGTGCATGCATCAGCTTCTCCTCATCCCGGACGTTCCGAGGTGATCTTCCTCGTGGAGCCAAGGTGATGCGCGCTGCCGTCGGTCGGTCAGCGGGTCTTGCGGCCCTCACGGAGGGCGGCGACCGTCTTCTCCACGCGTGTCGCCCGTGTCTCGTGCTTCTTGGCGTCCTCGATCCAGCGCACGAACTCCTTGCGGTGCGACGGTGCCAGGCCCTCCAGGAAGCTCGTTGCCGCGGGCTCGTCGGCCAGCGCCGCCGCGAGGTCGTCGGGCAGCGCTGTTTCGCGCGGAGCGTCGTCGACGACGATCCCGACGTCCACCTCGTCGCCCGCCGCGACGCCGGCGGCGCTGCGGTTCTCGGCCGCCAACGGCACCAGGAAGCGGCCGCCCATCGACGCCACCGTCGTCCGGTAGGTGTAGCCGTTCACGGTGACGGCCACCGACGGGCGGCGCCCGGCACCGAGAGCGGCGACGACGTCGTCCGGGACCTGCATGCCGGTCGCGGTCTTGCCGCCGAGTTCGACGGTGGTCCGGAAGTTCACGACGAGTCTCCAGAGGGGCAAATCGGCTCGAAGTCCGCTTGTCGGGACCGTACCGTCCGCGACAGTCGGCCGAGAATCCTCGCGGCGTTGGCCGACGCCGAGGACGCACTCGTCCGGCTGCAGGACAGCCCACACGTCCCGACCGAGCCGGCCCGGGCGTGGGTCGATACGTGGCTGCACCGCACGCACCTCGCCTACTGGGGGGCGCTGACCGGCTTACGGGATCGTGCGGAGCGGAGGATGCTCGGCAGATGGCGGAGGACCCGGTGAGCTTCGAGCGCGACATCGCGGAGCTGTTCACGCAGCGTGACCAGGAAGCCATGCTCCGCCGACGGACCCGGTGTCCCCGGCACCCGAAGTGCACGAGCAACGAAGAAGATCACTCAGCGGCGTGTCGCGCTCTCGGAGGCGGCACGTCGATCATCTCCGTTGTTCATGACGTTGAGAAGTCGTCCCGGCGCGGCTTCAGCGCAGCGGCACGACCTCGTCGCCGACCCGGATCCGGCCGGGTTCGGCGACGAAGGCGATGACGCCGAGCGTGAGCTGATCGCGGCCGCGGCGGACGGCCAGTGTCTTCAGGCCACGCCAGTCGCGTTCGCCGGTTTGCGGGTCGTGCTCGATGACGAGGCAGCGGACGAGCGCATGTGAGACGTCGAGCAGAGCCTCGCCGATGCGAACCTGTCGGCCTGCCCACGCGTCCTCGGTGTAGGCGTCGCAGCCGTCGACGGTGAGCAACATGCGGTAGCGGTTCGCGTCGTCGTTCGGGGTCTCGACCTCGCGGATGGATGCGCGGCTGACGACCGAGACGGGCCCTTCGTCCGGGCCGATCCCGGGGCCGTCGGTGACCAGGACGCGGACCGGCTGCCCGCTCCACCCGCTCAGGGCGTCCGCGACGTCGCCGGGCAACAGGCGGCCGTTGCGCTCCCGTCGGAAAAGAGTCGTGCTCTTCGGTTCGGCGACGTCGTCGAGGACGGAGGTGGCGGTGGAGCCGTCCGGGAAGGTGACCGTGAGCTGCCCCGCCGACAGGTCGAGGTCGGGGGTGAGGCGCACGAAGTCGGGTCGCTGCCGCACGGTGATGACCGAGCCGCCCTGGTCGAGCAGGAGGACGCGTCGGTCCTCGGCGACGCCGTCGGGACAGAGCGAGAGCTCGTCCACGGAAACCGTGGCGAGGCCCTTCACCGGCGCGATGCGCAGCTGCGCGACATGCGTCATGCCCCTATCCTGCGTCAGCGACCAGACCGGCCAACCGGCGTCGGAGGAACCCGGCCTCGGGTGCCGAAGGCGCCGAGGCCAGCGCCGTCCCGTACGCGGCGGCCGCCTCCTCGGCGCGGCCGAGGCGACGCAGCATGTCGGCCCGTGCGACGTGGAATGCGAGCGGCGGCACGGGCAGCAGGCCGTCGAGCAGCGCCAGGGCGGCTGCAGGTCCGTCCACCTCGGAGACGGCCACGGCCCGGTTGACGGCGACCGCCGGCGACGGCGCGACCTCGACGAGCAGGTCGTAGAGCCGCAGCACCTCGCGCCAGTCCGGCCCCTGTGAGGCGACGTGCTGGGCCGCGACGGCTGCCTCGAGTTGGTAGCGGTCGGCCAGCCCGTCGGAGCGACGGAGACTCTCGTCGAGCAGGGCGAGCCCTTCGGCGATCTGGTCGGAATGCCAGCGCGACCGGTCCTGATCGGCGAGCAGGACGAGCTCGCCGGCGGTGTCGGTGCGGGCGTCGTGCCGGGCGTCGGTGAGCAGGAGCAGCGCGAGCAGTCCGAGCAGCGTCGGCTCGCCCGGCATGAGTGCGTCGAGCAGTCGGGCGAGCCGGATCGCCTCGCCGCACAGGTCGACCCGCACGAGCTCCGAACCTGGCGCGCCGGCGTAGCCCGCGGTGAACACCAGGTGCACCACCGCTGCGACTGCGGCGAGCCGGGCGGGCAGGTCGGCGTCGCGAGGGATCCGGTACGGGATGCCGGCGCGGGCGATCTTCTGCCGGGTGCGGACCAGCCGTTTCGCCGCGGTGTCCTCGTTGACCACGAGGACCCGCGCGACGTCGGCCACCGACAACCCGCAGACGGTCCGCAGCGTGAGCGCGACCCGGGCGTCGAACCCGAGCGCCGGGTGACAACAGGTGAACACGAGCCGCAGCAGGTCGTCGTCGACCGCGCTCGGCTCGGGTGGCGGGTCGTCGCGCAGCTGGTCGGACAGGGCCACGGCCGCCTCCTCCTTGCTCGTCCGGTTCCGCTCGCGCCGCACGACGTCGAGGGCCTTGCGGCGGGCCACGGTCAACAGCCACGCCCGGGGTGCGTCCGGGATCCCGCCCTGCGGCCAGCTCTGCAACGCGGCGAGCACGGCCTCCTGGACGGCGTCCTCGGCCAGGGCGAGGTCGCCGAGGGTGCGGGCGAGGACGGCCACCACGCGGCCGCCCTCGATCCGCACGACCTCGGCGAGCTGCGTCTCGACGCGCGGTTCGCCGGCCTCGGACATCTGCCCGTTCAGGCGTTGCTCGTGTGCGTCGGGATGACCGGGCGCAGCTCCACCGCGCCGGGGCCCCAGGCGCCGGGGATGCGGGCCGCGATGGCGGTCGCCTCGTCGAGGTCGGCCGCCTCCAACAGGTAGAAGCCGCCGAGCACCTCCTTGGTCTCGGCGTAGGGGCCGTCGCTGGTGACGACGTCGCCGCCGCGGCCGCCGCGGACTCGGACGGTCGTGGCCGTCGACGTGGGGTAGAGCGCGGCACCGCCGCGGATGGCGTCGGCGTTCTCGGCGCCGAACTCGGCGTACAGCTTGGTCTCGTCGGACTGGCGGTCGACCGTGCGGTCGAGGTCCTCGACGTAGATGAGTGCTGCGTACTGCGGCATGGTTCCTCCCGGTGGAACGCGCCGGCCCGGTGGGCTGACGCGGTGTCGATGCGGTGTTGCTGACAGAGGGGGGACGAACAGCATCCCGCTCCGAGGACACCCGGGGACCGGGAACCTGCTCGGGTGTTGCATCGTCGAGCAGAGAAGACCTGCGGATCGTGAGCCGGACCACATGATGGGGTAGGCCTCTCAACACGAGAAGCATGCGCAGGACCAGATGACCCCGAGCCTCGGAGAACTGATGCAGAGCACGATGCAGGACATCCCGCTGAGCATGGCCATGCTGCTCCGCCACGGGCTCGACAACTTCCGTGACAGCAAGGTCGTCACCTGGACCGACTCGGGGCCGCGCACCAGCAGCTACGCCGAGATCGGTGAGATGGCGGCGCGGCTGGTCAACGCACTGCGCCGCCTCGGCGTCGGACCCGGCGACCGGGCCGGCACGTTCCAGTGGAACAACGCCGAGCACCTCGCCGCCTACCTCGGGGTCCCGGCCGCGGGTTCGGTGCTGCACCCGCTGAACATCCGCCTGTTCCCCGAGCAGCTCGCCTACTGCGCGAACCACGCCGAGGACAAGGTCCTCGTCGTCGATGCCTCGCTCGTGCCGGTGCTCGCCAAGGTGTTGGGCGAGATGAAGACGGTCGAGCACGTGCTCGTCGTCGGCGGGGGCGAGGACGCCCGCAGCGCCCTGGCGGGAGGCAACGCGCAGATCCACGACTTCCACGAGACGCTCGCCGGCGAGGAGCCCACCTTCGCCTGGGACGACACGATCGACGAGCGCGCGGCCGCGTCGATGTGCTACACGAGCGGTACCACCGGCAACCCGAAGGGTGTCGTCTACAGCCACCGTTCGCTGTTCCTGCACGCGATGGCCGGCTGCATGGGCTCGGCCTTCGGCATCAGCGACCGCGACCGGCTGCTCGCCATCGTCCCGATGTTCCACGCGTCCGGCTGGGGGATGCCCTACCAGGGCTGGATCGCCGGTGCCGACCTGCTGATGCCGGACCGCTTCCTCCAGGCCGAGCCGCTCGCGGCGTTCATCGAGCAGGAGCGCCCCACTTTCTCCGGCGCCGTCCCGACCGTGTTCAACGACCTGCTGCGCTACGTCGACGAGCACAAGACCGACGTCTCCAGCCTCCGGCAGGTCGTCTGCGGCGGTGCTGCCGTCCCGCTCTCGCTGATGCAGAAGTGGCACGAGCGGCACGGCATCACGCTGATCCAGGCGTGGGGCATGACCGAGACCTCACCGCTGGCCGCGATCGCGCACCCCCCGGCGGGCGCCGATCTCGACGACTGGAGCTGGCGCTCGAAGACCGGCCGCATCTTCCCCGCGGTCGAGTGCCGCGTCGTCGGCGACGACGGGACGGTTCTGCCCAACGACGGTCAGTCGGTCGGCGAGTTCGAGGTGCGAGGGCCGTGGGTCACCGGCTCCTACTACCAGGCCGACGACCCCTCGAAGTTCTCCGACGACGGCTGGCTGCGCACCGGCGACGTCGGGTTCCTCGACGAGAAGGGCTTCATGCAGATCAGCGACCGCTCGAAGGACGTCATCAAGTCCGGCGGCGAGTGGATCTCCTCGGTCGACCTCGAGAACGCGCTGATGGGTCATCCCGACGTCGTCGAGGCCGCCGTCGTCGCGGTGCCGGACGAGCGGTGGTCGGAGCGGCCGCTCGCGTCCGTCGTCGTCAAGCAGGGTGCCTCGGTGACGGCGGACGACCTTCGCGAGTTCCTGGGGAAGTCGGTCGCGAAGTGGCAGCTTCCCGAGCGGTGGGCCTTCATCGAAGAGGTGCCGAAGACCTCCGTCGGCAAGTTCGACAAGAAGGTCATCCGCTCCCGGTACGCCGACGGTGAGCTCGAGGTCGTCGAACTGGAGTCCAAGCTCAAGTAGCAGCACCGCCCGAACCGTGCAGACCTCGGCGGCGACCCGCAGCCACGATCTGCACGGTTCGGTGGGGACAGGGCTAGCTGGTCACCGGGATGTCGAGGTAGCCGCGCAGCGTCAGGCTGTTGCGACGCTCGAGCGGTCCGGCCACGGCGAGGTCGGGGAAGCGGGCGTAGAGCGCCGGAAGGGCGATCTGGGCCTCGAGCCGGGCCAACGGCGCCCCGAGGCAGAAGTGGATGCCGCCGCCGAACGACAGCGGCGCCACCCCGGGCCGGGTCAGGTCCAGGCGGTCGGGGTCGTCGAACCGCGCCGGGTCGTGGTTACCGGCTCCGAGGTAGGCGATCACGCGGGTGCCGGCGGCGACGGGGCAGCCCGCGAGCTCGGTGTCCACCATCGCGTTGCGGCCGGTCAGCTGCACGGGGGAGTCGAAGCGGAGCAGCTCCTCGGTCATCACGTCGATGCGCTCCGGCTGGCCCACGAGAAGTTCGCGCTGCTCCGGTTCGCGATCCAGCGCGACGATGCTGTTGCCGAGCAGGTGGGTCGTCGTCTCGAACCCGGCGCTGAACAGCAGACCGGCCATGGTCAGCAGCTCGTCGTCGCTGAGGCCGCTGCCGCTGGCTCCGCCTCCGCTGTCGAGGCCGACGAGCGCGCTCATCAGATCGTCGGCGGGCAGCCGTCGTCGTTCGTCCGCCAACTCGGCGAGATAGGTCCGCACCTCCGTCGCCGCCCGGTTGGCGCGGTCGAGCACCTCGGGCGTGAACGCGTCGAGGATCAGCGTCCAGTCCCGCACGAGCCCCTGGAACTGTCGGCGGTCCTCGGGTGGGACGCCGAGCAGTTCCCCGATGACGCCGATGGGGAGCGGGAAGGCGAAGTGGTCGACGAGGTTGCCGCGAGCCGGCATGGCGTCGAGGCAGTCGGCCGTCAGCCGCTCGACGGCGGGACGCAGCGAGGCCACCCGGCGGGCGGTGAACGCCGAGCTGATCGCGCGCCGCAGCCGGGTGTGCGTCGGTGGGTCCTGCAGCAGCATGCTCGTCCCGAAGGCGGCGAGCGCCGGCTGGTCCTCGGCGTCGATGGTGGCCGCGACCGCCGCCGTGCCGTGGGCGAAGTCCGGGTGCCGGAGCAGCGCATGGCAGTCGGCGTAGCGGGTGAGGACGACGGCACCGTCCTCTGCCCGGGCGATCGGCGCCCGCTCCCGGATCTCGCGGTAACGGGGGTACGGGTCGTCCCGACCCACGGCTGCGGCGAGTTCCGCGAGCAGGACGTCGACCCGGGGGTCGCGAACGATCGTGGTCACCGGGTCAGCATGCACCTCGGGGTCGCGGGTGCTCCGCCCGTGTGCCGGGCGCGCCGTACCGTCGACTCGTGACGCTGTTCGACGAGGGCGAAGGCCTGCACGACGCCGCGTCGGGCGCCCCGCTCGCCGCCCGGCTCCGGCCGCGCACCGTCGACGAGGTCATCGGGCAGCGCGCGCTGCTCGGAGAGGGTGGCCCGCTCCGTCGGCTGGCCGAGCAGGGGGCGACGCAGTCGGTGATGCTGGTCGGCCCGCCCGGCGCCGGCAAGACGACCATCGCGCACCTGCTGGCCAAGGGCCGTCGCTTCCGGGAGCTCTCCGCCGTCAGTGCCGGCGTGAAGGACGTCCGCGCCGTGATCGAGGAGGCCCGGCAGGCCCGCTCCGGGCTCGGCGAACGGACGGTGCTCTTCCTCGACGAGGTGCATCGCTTCTCGAAGGCACAGCAGGACGTGCTGCTCCCCGCCGTCGAGAACGGCTGGCTCACCCTCATCGCAGCGACGACGGAGAACCCCTTCTTCTCGATCGTGAGCCCGCTGCTGTCGCGCTCACTGCTGCTTCGCCTCGAGCCGCTGACCGACGACGACATCCGCGCCGTGGTGCGCCGAGCCCTCGCCGACCCCCGAGGCTTCGGCGGGAAGCTCACCCTGACCGACGAGGCCGAGCAGCACCTCGTGACGGTCGCCGGCGGTGATGCGCGACGTGCGCTGACCGCCCTCGAGGCGCCCGGCGTCACCGAGGGCGAGCTCGACCTGACGACGCTGGAGCGGGCCGTCGACCGGGCCGCCGTCCGCTACGACCGCGACGGCGACCAGCACTACGACGTCGTCAGCGCCTTCATCAAGTCGATGCGCGGCGGCGACGTCGACGCGGCGCTGCACTACCTGGCCCGGATGCTCGAGGCAGGGGAGGACGCCCGCTTCATCGCCCGGCGCATCGTCATCCTCGCCTCGGAGGACATCGGGATGGCCGATCCGAGCTCACTGCAGGTCGCGGTGGCGGCGGCATCGGCGCTCGAGCTCGTCGGGTTGCCCGAGGCGCAGCTGAACCTCGCCCAAGCCGTCATCCACTGCTCCCTGGCCCCGAAGTCGAACGCCGTCATCGCCGCACTCGGCCGGGCGCGGGCGGACGTCCAGGCCGGCCGGACGGGACAGGTGCCGCGCCACCTGCGCGACGCGCACTACCCGGGCGCGAAACAGCTGCAGCACGGCCGCGGCTACCGCTACCCGCACGACTTCGCGGGCGGTGTCGTGGCGCAGCAGTACGCGCCGGACCCGGTGGCGGGCCGCATCTACTACGAGCCGAGCGGTCAGGAGCCGCGGATGGCTGCCCGCGTCGGGTACCTGCGCGAGGTGCTCGGCACCTTCACCGGTCCGGCGACGCCGGAGGAGTGGCGTCCCCGCTGCAAGCCCGCCAAGCCGCAGACGGAGGAGTTGACCCAGGTGCCGACCACGGACGAGATCGCCCCGCCGGACCAGCCCGTCGAGTGACGGGGCGGTCGCCGCACGGCCTCAGGCAGTGGAACGTTCCCGGAGGGCCTTCAGCGCGCGATCGGCGTGCGCGTTCATGTTGATCTCGCTGGAGGTCGACAGCAGGATCCGGCGGTCGGTGTCGACGACGAACGTCGCACGCGCGTTCGGCAGGAACCCCAGGCGTCGCACACCGAAGGCGCCGGCGACGGTCCGGTCCCTGTCCGACAGCAGGCGGAAACCGAACCCGTGGGTCGTCGAGAACTCGGACTGCTTCGCGACGGCGTCGCGGCTGACCCCGACGACGGTGGCGCCCGCCGCAGCGAACTCGGCGGACAGGTCGCGGAAGTGGCACGCCTCGGCGGTGCAGCCGGAGGTGAACGCCGCCGGATAGAAGAAGAGCACGACCGGACCGTCTGCGAGCAGCCCGGTCAGGGTGACGGATCGGCCGCTGTCGTCCACGGACGCGAACTCGGGCGCGAGGTCGCCCGACTTGAGACTCATGTCCCCTCCCTCTCCTGCGGGCCTGCCTCCCACGCGGCCGGGCGGGGGATATCGCGTCACAGCGTGTCCCGAGGTCGGAGCACGGACCGCGGTAGGGGTGCCGGTAGGGTCAGCGGCGATCGATCTCCCCCTGACCGGACGGCAGGGCGGCTGCGGCGAAAGGGCGGACACGATGTCGGCGGGTGCGGTTGCAGGACTGATCGCGGCCGGGGCGTTCCTCGTCCTCGCGCTGTTCGCGAGCTGGGCCCTGCTCAAGCTGGCCAAGATCTTCGACGAGGTGGCCGACCGCGTCCGGCAGACCGACCGCGCCATCGACGAGGGCACCGACCGGGTCCGCCAGGCCGGCACCACCGTCGACGAGGTGAACTCGGCCCTGTCGAAGGTCAACGTCGAACTCGCCCGCGTCGACGCCATCACCGCCAACGTGCAGTCCATGACCGGCAATCTCAGCGCTCTGACCAGTGTCTTCGCCGCGACACTCGGCGGCCCGGTCGTGAAGGTCGCGGCGTTCAGCTACGGCGTCCGCAGGGCCTCGGCCGCCCGCGCCCGCGGTGAGGTCGAGACGCGGGTCAAGGCCGAGCTCCGAAGCGAGAAGAGCCGGAACCAGCGCTCCGGGCGCGGCCGCGCATGACCCGCCGCGTCTTCTACATCGCCTTCGGCGCGACCGTCGGCATCCTCGCCGTCCGTCGGGCCAGCGCGGCCGCTCAGCAGTGGCAGCCCGACAACCTGGCGCGCCGGCTGACCGTCGCCGTCGAGGACTTCCTGGCCGAGGTGCGCGAGAACGCGGCCGAACGCGAGGAGGAGCTGCGGACCTCCCTGGGGCTCGACGGCTCCCACGACGTGGTGGACGCGCCGTCGCTCTGAAGCCTGGCACCGGGCGCTGCGCCCGCACAGCGCCGCCCACGCGGCGTAACGCGACCGCAACCGGCAGACTCGACCACGTGCCCCCGATGACCACTCACCTGGACTCCTGAGCTCGATGCAGACCGCCGAGATCCGCCGTCGCTTCCTTGCGCATTTCGAGGCCCGGGGCCACACCGTCGTGCCGAGCGCGAGCCTGGTCGCCGACGACCCCACGCTGCTGCTGGTCAACGCCGGCATGGTGCCGTTCAAGCCGTACTTCCTCGGGGACCTGCCCGCGCCCTACGACCGCGCGACCAGCGTGCAGAAGGTCGTCAGGACCGTCGACATCGAGAACGTCGGGCGCACCGCCCGCCACGCGTCGTTCTTCCAGATGTGCGGCAACTTCTCCTTCGGCGACTACTTCAAGGCCGGCGCGATCCCGCTGGCCTGGGAGCTGCTGACCACGTCGGTCGAGGACGGCGGCTTCGGCTTCGCGCCCGAGTCGCTGTGGGCGACGGTCTACCTCGACGACGACGAGGCGTTCGACCTCTGGAAGCAGCACCTGCCCGAGGAGCGCATCCAGCGCCGCGGCATGGAGGACAACTACTGGTCGATGGGCGTGCCCGGTCCGTGCGGACCGTGCAGCGAGATCTACTACGACCGCGGCCCGGAGTACGGCGCCGAAGGCGGGCCGATCGCCGACGAGGAGCGCTACCTCGAGGTCTGGAACCTCGTGTTCATGCAGTACGAGCGCGGGCCGGTGCCGCCCGGCGGCGGCCCGTACGACTACCCGATCCTCCGTGACCTGCCGTCGCAGAACATCGACACCGGCATGGGTCTCGAGCGGATGGCCACGATCCTCCAGGGCGTCGACAACCTCTACGAGATCGACATCAGCCGCCCCGTGCTCGACCGGGCCGCCGAGCTGACCTCCACCCGTTACGGCGTCGACGAGGCCACCGACGTCCGGCTGCGCGTCATCGCCGACCACACCCGCACCGCCGCGATGCTCGTCGCCGACGGCGTCACGCCGAGCAACGAGGGCCGCGGCTACGTCCTGCGCCGCCTGCTGCGCCGCGCCGTCTCGAGTCTCCGCGTGCTCGGCGCCCGGCAGCCGATGGTCGGCGAGCTGCTCACGGTCATCCGCCGCGTGATGGGCCCGATCTACCCGGAGCTCAACGCCGAGGTGGTGGGCTCGATCCTCGCCGGTGAGGAGGAGTCCTTCCTCCGCACCCTCACCCGCGGGCTGAACCTCTTCGACGGCGCCGTCGCCGACGTCCGCAGCCGCGGCAGCGTCACGCTGCCCGGCGACCAGGCCTTCGAGCTGCACGACACCTTCGGCTTCCCGTTCGACCTGACCCTCGAGCTGGCGCGCGAACGGGGCCTGTCGGTCGACGAGGACGGCTTCCGCCGCTTGATGCAGCAGCAGCGCGACGCCGCGAAATCCGACCGGGCCGGCAAGACGATCGGCAACGTCGACCTCTCCGCCTACCGCCCCGTGCTCGAGCGCTCCGGTGCGACGACCTTCACCGGCTACACCGAGCTCGCCCGCGAGTCGGTGGCCACCGCCCTGCTCGACCTGCGCAACGGAGCGATGCTGCCGGCGGCCGGCGAGGGTGACGAGGTCGGCCTCGTGCTCGACACCACCCCCTTCTATGCCGAGGCCGGCGGACAGGAGGCCGACACGGGCGCGGTCTCGTTCGACGGCGGCGAGGCACGCGTGCTCGACGTGCAGCGGCCGGTGCCGGACCTGGTGGTCCACCGCGTCAGGGTGCTGTCCGGTGAGCTCAAGGCCGGCGACGCCGTCCATGCAACGGTGGACGTGAGCCGCCGCCAGGCGGTCAGTCGGGCCCACACCGCCACGCACCTGGTGCACCGCGCCTTCCGAGGCGCGCTGGGGGAGACAGCGACGCAGGCCGGCTCGCTCAACGCGCCGGGTCGGCTGCGCTTCGACTTCCACGCGGCCCAGGGCGTACCCGCATCCGTGCTCCGGGACGTCGAGGACGAGGTCAACGAGGTCGCCCTGCGCGACCTCGAGGTCAGCGCCTTCATCACCACCCTCGACGAGGCCCGCGCACTCGGAGCCACCGCGCTGTTCGGCGAGAAGTACGGCAACGCCGTCCGGGTCGTCGACGTCGGCGACCGCGACGCGCCTTACGCCCGCGAGCTCTGCGGCGGGACGCACGTGGCCCGCTCCGCCCAGCTCGGTGCCGTGACGCTGCTGTCGGAGTCCAGCTCCGCCGCCGGTGTCCGTCGCGTCGAAGCGCTCGTCGGGATCGACGCGTTCCGCTTCCTGGCCCGCGAGCACGTGCTGCTCAACCAGGTCGCGTCCGCGGTGAAGGCGACGCAGGCCGAGGAGGTCCCCGAGCGGGTCGCCGAGGTCGTCGCCCGCCTCCGGGACGCCGAACGCTCGCTCGAACGGCTCCGCGGTGAGGCCGTACTCGCCAATGCCGGCGCGCTCGTCGACGCGGCGCAGGACGTGAACGGCATCGTCGTCGTCACAACGGAGGCGCCGGCGGGCACCGCGCCGGCCGACGTCCGCAGGCTCGCGCTCGACGTGCGCGGACGCCTCATGGACCGCCCCGCCGTGGTCGCGGTGCTCGCCCGCGGCGAGGGCAGCGTCCCGGTCGTCGTCGCCACCACCGAAGGGGCGCGCGACCGCGGCATTCGCGCCGGCGATCTGGTCAAGCTCGCGACCGCGGCCGTCGGCGGACGCGGCGGCGGCAAGCCGGACCTCGCGCAGGGTGGCGGCAGCGACCCCGACGGCATCCCGGCCGCCCTCGCCGCGGTGCACGACGCGGTCCGCACGACCGGCTCGGCCGGGTGAGCGCTGCGGTGAGTGCCCCGATCGGCGTGCGGCTGGCGCTGGATGTCGGCACCGTCCGGGTCGGCGTCGCCGCCAGCGACCCGCACGGGTTGCTCGCCACGCCGGTCACCGCCGTTCGGCGAGGCGCCGGTGACCTGGACCGGATCGCGGCCCTGGTCGCCGAACGCGACGCCGTCGAGGTCGTCGTCGGCGTGCCGACCACGCTGGCCGGGCGGGCCGGTCCTTCGGTCGCCATGGCCACCGATTTCGCGGCCGCGCTCGCCGAGCGCATCGCGCCGGTGCCGATCCGTTACACCGACGAACGGCTCACCTCGGTCATCGCCGAGCGGACCCTCCGGGCCAACGGTCCCCGTCGTTCGGCCAAGGCCGGCGCCCGTGATCGCGCTTCCGGGCGCGTCGACGCCATGGCAGCCGCCGGGATTCTGCAGACTTACCTCGACGCGTTGCCACGAAAGGAAGATTCGTGACCGAACCGCTGCTGCCTCTCAGCGAGGAGCCGCCGCTGCGGGAGCGCCCGCCGCGACGTTCCGGACGGCCGCCGCGCCGCCGGGTGCGTGCAGGCCGGCTGCTCGTCGCCATCGCCGCGCTGGCCGTCGTGATGGTGCTCGTCATCGTCGGCGCCGGTGCGGTGATCAACCGCCTCAGTGGCAACAGCGCGCCCGACTACAAGGGCAGCGGCACCGACGCGGTCGTCGTGCAGGTGCCCGAGGGTGCGACGTCGACGCAGATCGGCCGGGTCCTCGCCCAAGCCGGGGTGGTCAAGTCCCCTGGCGCGTTCACCGCTGCCGCCAAGAAGGAGGAGTCGAAGGCCCGCGCGCTGCAGCCCGGCTTCTACCGGCTCAGGAAGCAGATGAGCGGCACGTCCGCGTTCGCGCTGCTGCTGGACCCGGCGGCCCGGGCGGAGTCGAAGTTCACCTTCCCGGAGGGCCTGTCCATCAAGCAGGCGCTGCCCATCATCAGCCGGGGCACCGGCCTCCCGATCGACCAGCTCGAGGCGGCGGCGAAGAACACCGCTGCCCTCGACCTGCCGTACGGGGCAAAGACCGCCGAGGGCTTCCTGTTCCCGGCGACCTACACCGCGGCTCCCGACGCCACGGCCGTGCAGGTGCTCAAGATGATGGTGGACCGGTTCAAGCAGGAAGCCGACCAGATCGGTCTCGTCGCCGGTGCGCAGAAGAACAACGTCACGCCGTTGCAGCTCGTCACCCTCGCGTCGATCATCGAGCGGGAGGTCCGCAACGACCGGGCCAAGGCCGCGACGGTGCTCTACAACCGGTTGAAGGACACCAAGGACTTCCCGACGCTCGGCCTCGACTCGACGGTCCGTTACGCGCTCGGCGACTTCCCCGGCGCGCTGAGCAACAAGCAGCTCGACGTCGACTCGCCGTACAACACCCGCAAGAACCCGGGCATCCCGCCGGGGGCGATCGGCAACCCGGGCAACGACGCGCTCGTCGCGGTGATCAACCCGGAGCCCGGGACGTGGGTCTACTTCCTGAGCTTGCCGAAGGAGGACAAGACCTACTACGCCACCACCACCGCCGAGTTCGACGCCCTGCGCGCCAAGCTCGCCCAGCAGGGGGGTTCCGGCGGCTACTGAGTTCGGGCGACGTACGCCGGACTCGCCGACGACGCGGTGGGCCGGCGTGCTCGGCTCGCCGATCGCGCACTCGCTCTCGCCGACGCTGCACCGCGCCGCGTATGCCGAGCTAGGGCTGCGGGCGTGGAGCTACACGGCGATCGAGTGCCCGGCGGACGGGCTCGCGGGCCTGTTGTCCGATGCCCGGCGCGATCCGGCGTTCGGCGGCTACTCGCTGACGATGCCCCTCAAGCTGACCGCCCTGCCGCTGATGGACGACCTCGAGCCGCTCGCCCGGACGGTTGGCGCCGTCAACACCGTGGTGCCGGTGGACGGGCGGCTACTCGGCTGCAACACCGACGTCCCGGGAATGGTCAGCGCGCTGCACGCGGCCGGCATCGACGATGTCCGGGCTCCGACCGTCCTGGGTGGCGGGGGTTCGGCCCGGGCGGCGCTCGCGGCGCTGTCCGTGCTCGGCGCCGAGACCGTCCGCGTGCTCATGCGGGACCCCGCCAAGGCCGACGCGCTTCGGCAGGTCGCCGACGAGGTCGGGGTCGCGCTGGTGGCCGAGGGGTGGGGGCGGCCGGAAGACACCGACCTCATCGTCTCGACCGTGCCGGCGGGGGCGGCCGATCCCCTGGCGGACCTCCTCGCCGACTTCGCGTGGCCGGGGGCGGCTGGGCTGTTCGACATCCTGTACCACCCGTGGCCGACGCGGCTCGCGGCGGTGGCGCAGCAGGCCGGTGTCGTCGTCGTGGGTGGACTCGACCTGCTCGCGGCCCAGGCCGTCGGGCAGGTCGAGCTGATGACGGGACGGGTCGTCGACGTCGAGGTGCTGCTGGCCGCCGGCCGTGCGGCGCTCGGCCTCGCCGGCACCAGCACGGGCGCCGCGATCACCGCGGTCGATCGTCCCGGCTGATCTGCAACGCGCGGTCCGCGGCTTCGATCAGCGAGCCTGCCGTCTGCCCGGCGGCGAGATGCGCGACTCCGGCGCTGACGCCAACGGTGATGGCGGTCGGCCCGATCTCGATCGGGGCTCCGAGGCTCGACCGGATCCGGTCGGCGAGATCCACCGCCACCTCGGGGTGCTCGAGCCGCTCGGCGACGACAAGGAACTCGTCGCCGCCCCAGCGGCCGAGCGTGTCGCCCTCCCGGACGCTGGCCGTCATCCGCAGGGCTGCCTCGGTCAGCACGCGGTCGCCGGCGGCGTGGCCGTAGGTGTCGTTCACGCGCTTGAAGCCGTTCAGGTCGAGGAAGATCGCGGCCACCGAACGGGGTGTGCGGGCCGCCGCGGACACCGCATGCTGCAGCCGGTCCTCGAGCAGAGCTCGGTTCGGCAACCCGGTCAGTGGGTCGTGCAGCGCCTGGTGCCGCCACCGCTCCGTCTCCCGGGTACTCGCGGTGATGTCGGTGTGGACGACCAGGGCGCCACTGCCCACCCCGGGGATCGGGATGGCCTGGAGGTTGAACCAGCGCCCGGGAGAACACGCGTACCGCAGCGGACGGACGGAACCGTCCCCGCGGAGTGCCGCACGGACGAGCGCCGCCGCCTCGGCCGCTTCGGGTTCCCCCTCGGCGGCTGCCCCGTCGCAGAGCGCGAGGTAGTCGGCGCCGAGGCCGCAAGCGGGGGCGCCGCCGTTCTCGAGCCCGAACCGGCGCCAGGCCGCGTTCACCGAGACCACCGTGCCGCGGCCGTCGAGCAGCGCGACCATGGCAGGGAAGGCGTCCCAGATGCCGGACTCGAGCCGCCTCGCCGCCCGTCGAGGTGACCGGCCGGACGGGTGGCCGGCGACCAGGCCGAGGTCTGCTCCCTGCAGCACCAGGACCGGTGTCCGTTCGAACGACTCCAACGCTTCGGCCGCATTCGCCTGCGCCCCGATCAGGGGGAACAGGAGCCGTCTCAGGCGCTCGGTGATGCGCGCAGTGGGATCGCTCGCGTCAGCGGGGTCGACGGAATCGGGGTCCGGCACGAATGTCCTCGCGAGAGCAGGCGCCGGGAGGACGGCGCGTATGAGCAGGCCGCGCGAGGACTGGACGCGGTGGTCCGGATGACCGGCCAAGCGTCCATGAGGCGTCCGCCTCTGTCAACGCCGCTGCTGACAGGCGTGGACGCCCCTCGGGATCGCCCGCCTGGCCGGTTCAGCGGCACATCCCGGTGGCCGATGTACCGGGTGCGGCCCGACCGATCGGTGGTGTCGCCCGCTGACCCGAACGGAGAGGTCGCCGTGCGACTCGAAGGCACCCTCGACGCGTTCGGCCTGCCGGACATCCTGCAGCTGCTCGCGTTCACCCGGAAGAGCGGCGCGCTGCGGCTCTCCGCGCCGCCGGCCACGGGTGTCGTGCGCGTCCGGGACGGGGCCATCTGCGCGGCATCGTCCGACACCTCCCGGCAGGTGCTCGCGCGCCGCGTCGTCGGGGCGGGTCTGGTCGACGACGACGCGCTGCGTCGCGCCGTCGAAGCCGTCGGCCCTGGTCACGGCGTCGTCGCCGGCCTGGTCGAGGCCGGCGCCGTCGACGAGCAGACGCTCCTGCCGGTGGCCGCCGAGCAGGCGACCGACGCGGTGGGGGAGTTGTTGCGCTGGACCGCGGGCGAGTTCTCCTTCGTCGTCGACGACACCGACCCCGACGCGCTGCCGTTGCAGCTCGCCGTGGACGAGGTCGTCGCCGAAGGACAGCGCCGGGGTGCCGTCTGGAACGAGCTCGTCGCGGTCATTCCGTCCACCGACGTCGTCCTGTCCCTCGCCGTCGCCCCGACCGAGGACCCGCAGTGCTCCCGGGAGGAATGGGGGTTGCTCGCGTTGGTCGACGGGGCCCGCACGGTCTCCGAGATCGTGGCGTTGCTGGGCCGGTCCGAGTTCGCTGTCGTCCGGTCGCTCGCGGCCCTGGTCACCCGGGGTCTGCTCGTCGTCCCGGGCGGTGCCGGGACCGGCGGCGGGTTCGTCGAGCTCCAGCGGCGTCAGGCCCTGCTCGGTGCGCTCGAGGGCGGCGCGCCGACGGTCGCGCCGGCGATCCAGATCCCCACCCAGGCGGCTCCCGCGCCATCGGTCGCTCCGGTCACCACCTCTGCGGCGCCGGCGGCGCCGATGCCACCGGCACAGACACAGGCGGTGCCGGTTGTCACCGCTTCCTCCGCACCGACCTCCGGCTCGAGCGCGCTCGCCCCCGACATCTCGCCCGTCCCGCAGCCCAGGCTCGAGGCGGCGCCCGAGACGCGTCCGACCCTGACCCTCGCCGGCGGCGCGACGGACGCCCCGGTGCAGCGCAGCCTGCTGCTCCAGCTACCGGTCGGGAGCGCCGGCTGAGCACGGAAAAGCCGGGGTCACCCACCCTGTTGGCACCGTCGAGCGATTGAGAATCCGACCCAACCTGCCGAAGGCGTCAGTGTGAAGCAGCTCGGCGACATCCTGATCGAGAGCGGTCTGGTCAGCGTCGAGCAGCTCACCGGTGCCATCGACGAGCAGCAGAAGCTCGGACGGTCCCTCGGAAGGGTGCTCGTCGACCTCGGCATGGTCACCGAGTCGCAGCTCGTCGCCGCCCTGGCGCAGCAGATCGGGCTCGCGTTCGTCGACCTCTCCGAATACCCGGTCGACGGCAGCGCCGTCGCGAGCATCTCGGCCGCTGTCGCCAAACGGCACGCCGCACTGCCCATCGGCTACGAGGACGGCCGGCTGCTCGTCGCCATGGCCGACCCGGCGAACGTGTTCGCCGTGGACGACATCCGGTCGATCACGGGCAAGGAGGTCCGCCCGGTCGTCGCGACCAAGGCCGACCTGCTCGCCGCCATCGACCGGTACCACCGCAGCGACGGCTACCTCGACGAGCTGACGACCTCCATCGATGTCGCCGAGGAGGACGAGAACGATCTCGGCAAGGTCCGCGAAATCGTCGACGACGCCCCGATCGTCAAGTTCGTCAACCTGCTCATCACGCAGGCCATCAGCGACCGCGCGTCCGACATCCACATCGAACCGGCCGAACGCGACCTCCGGGTCCGCTTCCGCATCGACGGCGTGCTGCACGAGATGATGCATTCACCGAAGTCCATCCAGGCCGGCGTCATCTCCCGTCTGAAGATCATGAGCGACATGGACATCGCCGAGCGGCGCATCCCGCAGGACGGCCGGCTCTCCGTGCAGACCAACGGACGCAAGGTCGACCTGCGCGTGGCGACACTGCCCACCGTGTGGGGCGAGAAGATCGTCATGCGCATCCTGGACAACTCCACGGCGATGCTGAAGCTCTCCGACCTCGGGTTCGCGGAGGCGAACTACACCCGGTGGGAGGAATCGTTCACCAAGCCGTACGGCATGCTCCTGGTCACGGGCCCGACCGGCTCGGGCAAGTCGACGACGCTGTACTCGACGCTGAACATCGTGAACAAGCCCGAGGTCAACGTCATCACCGTCGAGGACCCGGTCGAGTACCGGCTCCCCGGCATCAACCAGGTGCAGGCCAACCCGAAGGCGGGCCTCACCTTTGCGCGGGCGCTCCGGTCGATCCTGCGCTCCGACCCCGACATCGTGCTGCTCGGCGAGATCCGCGACCACGAGACCGCGCAGATCGCCATCGAAGCTGCGTTGACCGGCCACCTCGTGCTCTCGACCCTGCACACCAACGACGCCCCGAGCGCGGTCAACCGATTGATCGAGATGGGCATCGAGCCCTTCCTCGTCGGGTCGGCACTCGACTGTGTGCTCGCCCAGCGACTCGCCCGCCGCTTGTGCAGCAAGTGCAAGGAGCCGTACGAGCCCACCCGCGACTCGCTGCGCGCCTCCCGCTGGCCGTGGCCCGAGGACGAGGACCTGCCCAAGCTCTACCGTGCCGTCGGCTGTTCCGCCTGCTCGAAGACGGGCTACAAGGGCCGACTGGCGCTGCACGAGGTCATGGCGGTCACCGAGGACATCGAGCGGCTCGCCGTCGAGCGGGCCTCTGCCGATGCGGTACGCAACGTCGCCACGGCCCAGGGGATGCAGACGCTCCGCCAGGACGGCCTGGACAAGGTGCTGAAGGGCGTCACCTCCATCGAGGAGATCCTCCGCGTCGTGGTCTGACCCGCCGCGCCGCCTCCGGCCGAGGGTCGTGAAGCATCCGTCGCGCTCGAGCAGACTTTTCCTACACGAATCGATCCGGTGTCGCATCGGCCGGTGCTCGTTCTGGCGAACGGTCGGGCCAAACGCCTCGCGTACGTCCCGGACGAGGCGTTGCCGAGCTCTACGACCGCTGGCTGCAGGCGTCGACTCGAGCCGCGGGCTAGAGCCCGGGCAGGCAGGGGCCCGCACCGAGCTGGGCCAGCCCGCGCCGGTCTCCTGCCTGGTAGCTGGTCACCCCGACCTCGGTCTCGGAGTACATGAGCTGACTCCTGTCGCGCACGTGGCTGAGGCCGAGCACGTGGCCGAGCTCGTGCTCGATGACCGCGCGTCCCGCATCGGCACCGCGGGTCCGGATGAGCTCGGAGATCTCCGGTCCGTCGAGCGTCACGCTTCCTGACACGTAGCCGACGACCGGTGCCGCGTCGGAGCTGGTCGCCTCCACCCGGACGGGACCGCCCACGCCGAGGACGCGCCCGGCCAGCTCCGGCGACTCCTGCGGGTCCGACCACGCCACCAGGACAGGAGCCCACCGCTGCCCGTAGCGCTGCGGCTGGTACTGGGCTCGCTTCGCGCTCGGCGCCTCGTCGGTCTTGCCCTCGGACGTGATCTGCAGGCCCGTCGCCTGCTGGGCGGCGTCGAGCGCCTCCTGGACGAGACGCTCGCCCGAGGTCGGCTCCCCGGGCGCCGACCGGATGACGACGGTCAACGGCCGGCACGGGTCCCAGGCCACTGGGCCGGTCGGGGTGGTGTTGGTGAAGGCGTAGCCACTGCTGCCGGCGGGCGGCGTGACTACAGGCAGCAGGCGCTGCGGTGAGCTCCCGACGCCCGCGGGAGGACCACCCGGTCGGGTCGCGGACGGCTCCACCGGCACGGGCGAGAAGGATTCGAGGGGGCCGGCCGTCCCGTCCGACGGCGACGTGCTGTTGAAGCTCCGGGCCCCCACGAGCAGGCCGCCGACGACCCCGGCGATCACCACGAGCACGAGCAGCAGGCGACCGAAGCCGGGGCCGGGGGGTGCCGAGGGCGATCCGAAGCCGGCACCGGCCGGGGGACGACGGGGCGGACCTGACGGTTGCGGGCCGCCGAGCGGCGCCCCGGAGCGGTAGGCGTCGGACAGCTGCCGGAACTGCCGGTCCAGCGAGCGGCGGCGGCGCATGGGCCCGAACGTGAGGGCGTCGAAGAAGCGGCTCACGGCATCGCCCGACACACATCACGCATGATGCCAGGTCGGTCGGTCCTCTTGCCCGGGAGCGGCGGTCGTGACGCCTCTCTCCGGGAGGTGTGCCGATGGTCTCCGGGGTAGGGCTCGGTCCATGTCCCGCAACGTGGCGATCATCGATGCGCCCGCCACCGCCGTCTTCGCCGTGCTCAGCGACGCGCGCCGCTACCCCGACTGGGTGGTCGGCGCGTCGCGGCTGCGGAACGTCGACGACGACTTCCCGGCCCCCGGCAGCGCGTTCGGCCACAAGCTCGGTCTGTTCTGGCCGCTCCAGTTCAACGACGAGACGAAGGTCGTCCGCAGCGAACCGGACCGGCGTCTGACGCTCCGCGCCGAGATAGGGGTGCTCGGTGCCGCGACGGTCGACCTCCAGCTCGAGGAGTTCGACTCCGACCGCACCCGCGTCGTGCTCGAGGAGACACCGGCGATGGGCCCGCTGCGCTGGTTCCACAACCCGGCGCAGGACGCCGCGTTCTGGCTTCGCAACTGGATCAGCCTCGCCAGCCTCCGCTGGATCGCCGAGGGCCATGCCGGTCCGCCCAAGCCCCCGACGGGAGAACCCGAATGAGCATCGCCAGTTCCGATCGAGGGCGCGCCGGTGACGTCGACGCCGTCGTCATCGGCTCCGGACCGAACGGGCTGACCGCCGCGAACGTCCTCGCCGACGCCGGCTGGTCGGTGCTGGTGCTCGAAGGGCAGAGCACCCCCGGTGGCGCGGTACGCAGCGCGGAACTCGTCGAACCCGGCTTCACCAGCGACATGTTCAGCGCGTTCTATCCGCTGGGCATCGTCAGCCCGGTACTGACCTCGCTGCGGCTGCAGGACCACGGGCTGGAGTGGGCGTACTCGCCGGCGGTCGTGGCCAACCCCGACCGAGACGGCCGGTGCGCCTACGTCAGCCTCGACATCGACGAGACGGCGGCATCGCTCGACTCCTACGCCGCCGGTGACGGAGACGCGTGGCGGCGCCTGGTCACGCTGTTCCAGCAGGTGCAGGAGCCGCTGATCGACGCGCTGCTCGGGCCCTTCCCGCCGATCGGTGCCGGTGCGAAGATCGCCGCCCGGCTCGGTCCCAGCGATCTGCTCCGTTTCGCACGCTTCGCCGTGCTGCCGGTTCGGCGCATGGCGCAGGAGGAGTTCGCCGGCAAGGGCGGCGGCATCCTGCTCGGCGGCAACGCGCTGCACAGCGACCTCGGCCCGGACAGCCCCATCAGCGGATTCATGGGCTGGCTGCTCTGCATGCTCGGTCAGACCGTCGGGTTCCCGGCGCCCGTCGGCGGTGCCGGTTCGTTGACCGACGCGCTCGTCCGGCGGCTCGAATCCCGCGGCGGAACCGTCGCGTGCGACAGCCCGGTCGCGGAGATCCTCATCGGTGACGACCGCGCCCGCGGCGTCCGGCTCGCCTCCGGCGGTGAAGTGCTCGCACGCCGCGCGGTCATCGCCGACGTCGACGCGCCTTCGCTGTACCTGAAGATGCTCGATCGGGACCACGTCCCCGGGCGGGTGCTGCACGACATCAAGCGCTTCCAGTTCGACAACGGCACCTTCAAGGTCGACTGGACGCTCGACGGCGGCATCCCGTGGACCGCCGAGGCGACCGGGGGAGCCGGCACCGTCCACCTGGCCCGCGACATGGACCACCTCACCGACGTCGCCGCACAGCTGTCGAAGAGCCACATCCCGTCCGACCCGTACCTGATCCTCGGGCAGATGACGACGACGGACCCCACACGCTCGCCGGCCGGCACCGAGACGGTCTGGGCCTACAGCCACGTGCCGCAGGAGACCCGGGGCGATGCAGGTGCCGACGGCCTGACCGGTCGGTGGGACGAGCGCGAGACCGAGCTCTACGTCCAGCGGATGGAGGACCAGGTCGAGCAGCTCGCGCCCGGTTTCCGCGACCGGATCCGCGGCCGCCACGTCATGAGCCCGAACATGCTCGAGGACGAGAACGGCAACCTGGTCTCCGGTGCGCTGGGCGGTGGGACGACTCAGCTGCACCAGCAGCTCGTCTTCCGGCCGACACCCGGCCTCGCCGGCCCGCGGACCTTCCTGCGCGGCCTCTACCTCGGCTCGTCGGCGACCCACCCGGGCGGTGGCGTGCACGGCGCCAACGGGGGCAACGCCGCGCACGCTGCCTTGCAGGACGTGACCGCGCTCGGTACCGCCCGGCGGTGGGGTGCCCAGCTCGGCCGTCGCCTCGACAGCGCGATGCAGTCCCGGCAGCGCGTGCGCTGAGCCGGGAGGACCCACCCGCGGCCCACGTCAGACGCTGCCGTCGCTCGAACGACGGCAGCGCCCGACGGGCCAGGAGAGGGTCGGGTCAGCGGACGGAGCGGATGGCTTGGTCGAGCCAGCTGCGCTGCGTCGCGAGCGCGGCCTCGGCCTCGCCGGCCTCCTTCTCCTGACCCGCTTCGCGCAGGCGCGTGATCCGCTTCTCGAGCTTGCCGACCGACTCCTCGAGCCGTTGCACGATCGGCGAGTCCGACGGATTCGGCTTCCAGCGCTTCTCGCCGGCGCCACGGACCTTCTCCTCGACGGCTGCGAGCCGTCGCTCGAGACCGGACGCGGCGTCGCGAGGGATGGGACCAGCCTCTTCCCACCGCCGCTGGATGTCGCGGAGCCGCTTCTTCGAGCCCGCGGCGTCCTTGGCGGGGTCGAGCGCCTCGGCCTCGGCGAGCAGTTCCTTCTTGGCGTCGATCGTCGTCTGCTGCGCCGCGGTCCGTTCCGCCCGCGAGTCGTTGCGGCGCTTGAAGAACTCGTCCTGCGCCGCCTTGAAGCGCGTCCACAGCGATTCCTCGACACCCTTCGGGGCGCCGCCCGCCGCCTTCCACTCTGTCATCAGGTCGCGGAAGCGGGCGGTGGTGGGACCCCATGACGTCGAGGTCGACAGCTTCTCGGCCTCGGCGATGAGCTCCTGCTTGCGGGTCTGCGAGGACTTGCGCTTCTCGTCGAGCTCCGCGAAGTGGGCCCGTCGCCGGCGCTGGAAGTGCCCACGGGCGCCGGAGAGCCGGCCCCAGAGCTCGTCGTCGGTCTTGCGGTCGAGTCGGGGCATCGCCTTCCAGCGGTCCACGAGGGTGCGCAGCGTCTCGTCGGCCTTGCGCCAGTCGTTGGTCTCGGCGACCTTCTCGGCCTCCTCGATCAAGGCCGTCTTCTCCGCGGCGGCGGCGGCGCGCTGCTCGGCCTTCTGCGCGGACGCGGCCTGCTGCAGCTCCACGGCCTTGGCCGCGACGACGTCCAGACGCCGCTCCAGCGAGCCGATGTCGCCGACGACGGCGGCGGTCACGAGGTTCTCCCGCAGCCGTGCGGCACTCGCCGCGGCCCGCGTCGGATCCATCTCTGCGCGGCGTTCCAGCAGCGTCACCTCGGCGGAAAGGTCTTCGAACCGGCGCGCGTAGTACGCGAGCCCTTCCTCCGGTTTGCCGGCCTGCCAGGACCCCACCTCACGCTCACCATCGGCGGTGATGACGTAGACGGTTCCATCGGGCGCGACGCGTCCGTACACCGTGGGGGAGGGCCCCGACGGCAACGGCGAGCTGATCTCTGCCATGACCGGCAAGATTATCGGGCCGCAGCCGCTGGGGACGGCCGCGCGGGCCAGCGGTTCTGTTGGAGTTCGTCTCGTACCTTCAGCCGTCCTCGAAACGCTCGCTGGCCGAGGGCTCTCGTTGCCCTGATCGGGGAGCTCGTTACGTGGCGTGAGGCGCCATCGAGCGCAGGAATCTGAGTGAATGCCGGCGGGCCCGGCCCGGGGTCCTCGCCAGCGGCGTCATCCAGGGCCTCCGGCAGGACTGGCTGCTCGTCGAAGTCGAGATCCGCACCCGGGAGAGCCCGTCCGAGGTCCAGGTGAACCACCCGTTCGAGTACAACGGTCGCGAGACCGCCTCGCTGCCGACGGTCGCACCCCCCGATCGAGGGACCGTCATCCCGGGCGCCGGAATCAGAGGTGCTGCTGCAGAAACTCGACGAACAGCTGGTTGGCGTCGATGGATGTGGTTGTCGCACCGAGCCCGGGGACGGGCTCGGCCCCGGTGTGGCCGGGCCAGGTGTGCCCACCGCCGTCGACCCGGTAGAGGACGGCGCAGGCACCCCACGTCGTCCGCGTGACGTCGGCGGCCACCCGGGCCTGCTGCGGAGGCCGTGAGCAGCCCGCCGTCGTGGCCCACCGACCGAGCCGGGCATCCGCTGGTTGAGCCTCGGTGCTCGCGAACGCTCCGCCGCGGCTCCCGCCGCCGCCGGTGACGGGTACGAACGGGTCAGCAGTGCCGTGGATCTCGACGACGGGAGGTGGCTCCGGGCAGGGGACGGACGGGAAGACCGACGCCGCCACCCCTGCGACGGCGTCGACGACCCCGGCGCAGCCGAGCGTCGCCGCCATGTCGGCACCGTCCGACCAGCCCACCGCGCCGACGCGGCCGGACGGCGCGCCGCAGAGCCGCTGCCGGGCGTCGGCCACCACGGCTCGGACGACCCCGACGTCGTCGGCCAGGGCCGGTGAGCGGGGGAAGTTCCACTGACCTCTCTGCCCGTTCGGGGTCACGACCACGTAGCCGCGGGCCGCCGCAAAGGCGGCGAAGCCGGTGTACCGCTCCTGCGCCGTGGCGCTCTGCCGGTAGCCGTGGAGGTCCAGGAGGAGGCGGGTGGTCGGGCGCAGGTCCGCCGGCACCCTCAGCAGGTACGTCCGGCCCGCCGCCGTGTACACCCCCGACGCGGAAGCACGGCAGGACGGCGCCGGTCGGGTCGTCGTCGCCGGACGGGCGCTGGTCCGCGGCGCCGATGCCGTCACGGGCGCGGACCCCGAGCCGCACCCCGCTGCGGATGCCATCAGGAGGAGCAGTCCGACGGCAGCGAACCGGGCGCGCGTGCGGTCCATGCTGTCGAGACCTCCCGTCGAACCGCTTCGCGGCTTGCCGGACAGAGGCTAGGCCACATGTCTGCGCGCCCGCACCGGTCGTGTCGCCCGCAGCGGCTGTTGATGTGCGACGGCCAACCCCGCGCACAGCAGACCCTCAGGTACGGCGCTCTACCGTCCTCGGGTGAGCATCAACACCGCACGTCCGTTCCCTACGGCATGAGGCGGGTGCACCGACTCCGGTCGGCCTGGGACGGCCGGGCCGAGTCGTGGTCCGAGACGGTCGAGACCGGACCGGTGTTCGCGCGGCTGCGGGAGCGGATGCTCGAGCTGGCCGCCCCGACCCCCGGCGACCGGTGCGTCGACCTCGGCGCCGGTACCGGCTTCGTCACGCTGCCCCTGGCCGAGTGTGTCCGGAGCATCGTCGCCGTCGACCTGTCCGACGAGATGCTGGGCATGCTCCGCAGCCGCCTCACCGGCACCGCGACGGCGGAGGTCCGCACCGAGGCGCTCGACATGACCCGTTTCGACGCACCACCCGGGTCGGTCGATCTCGTCGTCTCCAACTACGCATTTCACTACCTCGCCGACCGGGACAAGGAGGAGCTGCTCGCGCGCGCCTGCCGCTGGCTCGTCCCCGGTGGCCGGTTGGTGCTCGCCGACATGATGATCGGCCTCCGTTGGGACGAGCACCACCGCGGTGTCCTGCGCGAGAAGGCCTGGGTGATGCTGCGCCGCGGTCTGCCCGGTTGGTGGCGGCTGCTCAAGAACCTGCTGAGGATGGGCACGCGCCGCGGCCGGCTCCTTCCGCGCGAAGCGACCTGGTGGACCGCTGCGGTCACCCGGGCCGGGTTCACCGACGTCACCTACGAGCACATCGGGTCCGAGGCCGGTCTCGTCACTGCGAAGGCGCCGGCGGCTCGGCCGGTGACCGCTGGTTCCGCAAGAGGGTGAACCGTCAGTCGAGGGCGGGAGCGGAGGCGTCCCGCAGCGCGGTCAGGATCTCGTCGGTCCGGATCAGCGGAGCGAGGTGTCCCGCGCCCGGCCATACGGTCAGCCGCGCGGTGGGGATCCGCCGGGCGAGGTCCTCGGCGTGCGCCAGGGGGACGACACCGTCCCGATCGCCGTGGAAGACCAGGACCGGCCCGGGCATCTGCGTCAGGTCCAGGTGCCACCGCCCGGACAGGGCCGCGTAGTCCGCCGCGAGACCGCCCGAGCCGAAGCGCGCCGCCTCGACGAACATCTGCTTGCCGAGGCTCACCAGTTCCGGCGACGAGCGCGCCTCCGCCTGCTCCGCCGACTCCCGGTGGGGCACCGACACGAGCAGCGCAGCGGCCGGCAGCGCGGTCAGACCACGAGCCGCGGCACCCAGGACGAAGCGGGCCGAGGCGGGACTCCGCGTCGCCAGCCATGTCAGCATCCGGTCACCGGTGCCGAAGTCGCCGGGCCGGGCCGAGACCCCGACCTCGCCCATCCCGGCAGTGACGGCGACCGCGGACACCTTGCGCTCGAGCAGTGACCCGCAGGCGAGGGCGTACGGAGCGCCGCCGGAGTAACCCCACACGGCGAACCGCTCGATGCCCAGTTCGGTGACGAGGTCGTCGACGATGGCCGCGTAGCTGCGCACCGTCCAATCCTCCAGCGGGCCGGACGCGCCGATGCCCGGTCGGTCCGGGGCCAGGATCCGAAGGCCGAGAAGGGTCGCTGCATCCTCGGCTGCGGCGAAGCCGACGCCACATGCCGGGTTCCCGTGGAAGGCGAGGACAGGGAAGCCGTCGGGAGCGCCGTACTCCCACACACCCACCCGGCGCCCGCGGGGCAGGTCGACGACGCGGGACGTCATCAGGCGTCGGCTCCGACGGGTTCCGCGGCCTTCGCGGCCGGAGGTCCGGCCCGGCGTCGGGTGCGCCGTTCGTCCAGCACGACGCCGACGAGGCACCCGCCGAAGATGAAGCTGCTGAGCGTCACGACCCAGACCGCCAGGAGGAACGTGGCACCGATCAGGCCGTAGTCGGTCACCTGCTCGGAGATCTGCCCGGACAGGACGCGACCGGAGAGGCTGACGAGCCCTGCCGTGCCGACGGCCATGCACACCGCGCCGGGGATCAGATGCCGCCAGGCGATGCGTCCGGACAGCAGGAGGTGCTGGCTCCACCAGTAGAAGACGAACGACACGGGGAGTTGGACCAGCGGGCCGGCGGGCGTCGAGGCGTGCAGGTGCCGGCCGACGCGGTGGCCCTCGCGTCCTGCGTAGAGCACCACCACCAGGTAGGCGAGCAGGCCGACGACCCACAGGGCCTGCCGCAGCACGGAGAAGACGTTCCCCCGGGGCAGCCGCCAGAGCGACTCGAAACCCCGCTGGAGCACCGCGGCGACCCCGATCGTGAAGGCGATGGCGAAGACGAGCCCGACGAGCAGGTCGGCGGTGCTCACCCGGTCCGAGCCGCGGAACAACGATTCCACCTCACCGGCAGCGGGCTGCGTGAGGCCCAGGTAGCGGCTCAGGAGCGCACCCGGACCGCGTTCTCCGTAGCGGCGCCCGACCGCCGTCACCGCCACCAGGAGCGGAGCCGTGCACAGCATCTGCTGGGCGGCCAGCGCGAGCGTCAGCATCGGCAGGTTCAGTTCGCGGGCCCGCCGCGAATACCGGCCGGGCACGGTCCGCTCGGCCCACGCCACGAACCGGCCGACGGTCGGCCACCGGGTGGCCACCGACGCGAGGACGTCGTCCGGAGACGCCAGGCTGTGGTTCACGGGCGTACAGCCCCTTCCCCAGCGCGAAGACCTGCGAGTTCTCTCCACCATAGGCGAGTATCCGCAGGGCCTCGGTGCTTCCGGCCCCAGGTCAGTGCAGGACGTTGATCGCGCGGGCGAACACCAACGCCACGAGCACCAGCGCGAGCCCTGCCTGCACGGCCATCAACATCTTCGCCCACCGGGACAACGGCATGGTGTCGGTGGGGCTGAAGGCCGTGACGTTCGTGAAGGCGAGGTAGAGGTAATCGAGGAAGCGGGGCTCCCAGTCCGGGCCGACGAGATCGGTCGCCTGCATCTGGGGGAACAGGAAGTCGGGCTGCTGATGGATGCCGTGGGCGCGGGCGACGGGGCCACCGCGGTCCAGCTCCCAGTACCAGAGCCCGAACACGACCACGTTGGTGAAGTAGACGACGGCGCCGTTGCGCAGCAGGGTCGCCGGATCGTCGGACCCGTGCCCGGTGACGAGGTCGACCACCAGCGCGGTCCCGCTCCCGATGTTGGTGAAGCTCAACAGCCCGACCAGCAGGAGCGACAGCCGTCGCAGGGCCGGCGTGCGGCGCTCCATGCGTCCGGGGTCCGCAGCGATCAGCGCCACCAGGGTGACCACCTCCAGCACCGGGAGCAGAGCCCTCGGGCCGAGGGCGAGCCGTTCCGGTAGCGCCAGTTGCAACAGCGCCGCGGTCAGCACCGCGACTGCGGCGGGCCAGCGCTGCTCGCCGGGGGTGTGACGCCGCCACCCGGGCAGCGGATCGGTCGACATCGGCAGGGACTCCTCGCGTTCGGTGTTCCGCCACAACGGCACAGACGGTGGGCCGGGACCCCTCAGGATCCTGGCCCACCGTCGATGTGGGGTGCCGCAGGTCAGCGGCGTGGCATCACCGCGACCATCACGGCGACGTCGTGACCGGCGACGGCGAGGTCGTGCTCGGCCGCCGCGAGCGCTGCGGTGTCGGCGGTCAGGGCGGACGCGTTGGCGGGGTAGCCGGCGAGGGTGAGCGACAGTGCCGAGGTGCGGACGGCCGAGGTGGCCGTGCGAGCCGCGGCGACCTTGGCCACGTAGTCGGTGTAGGCAGCCTGCGCAGCGGCCACGTTCCTGCCCGCCTTCTTGGCGGCGGCGATCCCGGTCGCGTAGCCGTGCTCGTAACCGGTCACCCAGCTCGCGACGGCGTTGGCGTCGTCGGCGCGGCCGACCAGTCCGACCCGGGGCAGGGCGAACTCGAAGACGCGGAGCGTGTCGACGGCGGCCATGTCGTGGGCGATGGCCGCGGTCGTCGTCCCGTGCGCGACCGCTGCACGGTCGGCGCCCAGGGCCGTCTCATCGGCGCGAAGGCCGGGGAGCAGGGCAGCCTTGTCGGCGGCGGGGACGTGCTGGTCGGTTGCGACGTACCAGCGGTTGACGGCGATCCAGTGCAGCCGCGCGTCGATGCCGGACAGGGCGGCGGCCTTCGCGGCGGCGAGGGTGACCGGCGGGAGGGTGGTCGTGGGCGACGGAGCGGTTGCGGAGCTGGCGAACGCCGGGGCGGCGGAGAGGACCAGAGCCGCGCCGGCAGCGGCGGCGGCTGCCTGGCCAAGGCGACGAAACGTCATGCCTGACTTCCTTCGGTGGACGGTGAGGTCCCCGGCCGGGCAACCTCAGGCGGGTCCATCGACGGACAGGCGGGCAGGGGAAAGGGGCCTGGCAAAAGGCCAGGAGAATTCGACCCGATCTCCAAGATGCTGGTATCGCGCACCAATGTCGACGTCACGGAAAGCACACGCCGGGCGCTGTGGCGGCGATCTCTGCCGGCTCTTTGCCCTGGCCGGCGCGATAGTGCGCTGAGCGGAGTCAGGTCACGCCGCTGAGCGCCGGCCAGGTCGCCGCGAAGCCCGGGTGCAGCGGCAGATGGGTCACCTCGGCCTCGGGCACCCAGCGCATGGAGAGGCTCTCGGCGCCGCGGGTCCCGACCCGGAAGAGCTCGTCGACCTCGGCGAGGACGGTCGTGTAGGACCAGCCGCCGTGGTCGTCGGTGAAGCTGTCGAGCACGCGCAGGGCGGCGACGTCCAGCGTCGTCTCCTCCGACGTCTCGCGCAGCGCGGTGACCTCCGCGGTCTCGTCCCGGTCGCGGGCGCCACCGGGGAGGCCCCAGGTGCCGCCGTGGTGACTCCACAGCGCCCGGTGCTGCAGCAGGACCCGCGCACCGTCGTTGGGAGAGCGGTGCCGCAGCAGCAATCCGGCGGCGCCGTACCGGCCCCAGTGCCGGTGGCCGGCCGCGCACCGGACCCAGCCGTCCCCGCTGCCACGCATGCCTCCATCAAACCTCGGATCCGGACGGAACGGACACCGCGTCCGCGCGTCCTTGTCCGCCCGTCGGCGCCGCACGTCCGCCTACCGTCGCCGGGGTGCGCATCGCGGTGACGGCCGAAACGGCTCCGGGGGAGCGGCGGGTCGCTGCGACGCCGTCGACGGTCCGATTGCTGACGGACGCGGGCTGGTCCGTGGTCGTCGAGCGCGGCGCGGGCCGCGGGTCGTTCCTGACCGACGACGCCTACGCCGCGGCCGGAGCCGAGCTCGCGGACGACGTCGCGACCGCGCTGGTGGGAACCGACGCCGTGCTCGCGGTGCAGCCCCTGCCCTTGCGGGTGCTCACCGCGGTGCCTCCCGGGGCGGCCGTCGTCTCCCTGCTCATGCCGAACGCCTTCCCGGAACACGTGCGCCGCTGCCGGGACCGTCGGCTGACGGCCTTCGCCCTCGAACTCGTGCCGCGCACCAGCCGCGCCCAGCCGATGGACGCCCTGACGTCGCAGGCGACCGTGGCCGGGTACCGGGCCGTGGTCGAGGCCGCGGCGCGCTTCCCTGGACTGCTCCCGGGCGCGGTCACGGCGGCTGGGACGGTTCCGCCGGCTGCGGTGCTGGTGCTCGGGGTGGGAGTCGCCGGGTTGTCCGCGATCGCCACCGGCCGCCGGCTGGGCGCCGCCGTCTCCGCCCATGACCTCCGGCCGGAGTCACCGGACGAGGTGGCGAGTCTCGGCGCCGACTTCCTGTCCCTCGGCCCCGAGGACCGGAGGATCGACGGCGGCTACGCCCGCGTCGACGATGAGGCCGTCCTCGCCGGGCAGCGGTCGCTGCTGGCCGAGCAGCTCGATCGCTTCGACATCGTCGTCATGACGGCTGCGGTCCCCGGACGCGTCGCGCCGCTGCTGCTGACGACCGCGATGGTCGAGCGGATGCGGCCCGGCTCGGTGGTGGTGGACCTCGCGGCCGAGGCCGGCGGCAACTGCGAGCTCACCCGGCCCGGAGAACACGTCGAGCACACCGGCGTCGCCGTCATCGGCCTGACCGGCGCGGCGAGCGGGGTACCGCGGCACGCGAGCGAGTTGCTCGCCCGCAACGTCGCCCACCTGGTGCTGCTGATGACGCGGGATCGCGCCTTCGCACCCGACAGCAGCGACGAGGTCGTCGCCGGGTGCTGCCTGACGCGCGATGGCGTGCTCGTCCATCCGCTGGCCCGGGAAGCTCTGGGTGAGGCGGTGCCGGTCGAGGTGGTCGATGGGACCGCCGTCGTCGAACCCGCTGCAGCGGTCGACGCGCCTCGCGGATCGGTTGCCGGCGTCGCCGCCCTGCTCGGCCGCAGCCGGCGCGTCGTCCTCGTCCCCGGTTACGGGCTCGCCCGTGCGCAGGCGCAGCACGCGTTGCGCGAGCTCGTCGTGCTGCTGCGCACTCGGGGCGTCACCGTGGCCTGTGCGGTGCATCCGGTGGCAGGCCGCATGCCGGGGCAGCTGAACATGCTGCTCGACCGGGCCGATGTGCCGCGGGACCTGCTGCTGTCGGTCGACGAGGCCAACGAGGAATTCGGTCGCACCGACCTCGTGCTCGTCGTCGGGGCGAACGACATCGTGAACCCCCGGGCATCGGCCGGCGGATCGGCGTTGTCCGGACTGGCCGTCCTCGACGTCGGTGCGGCCGGCCAGGTCGTCGTGTGCACCCGCAGCGGTGGACGTGGTTTTGCCGACGTCGACAACCCCCTGTTCCGCGACCCGCGGACGATCCTGCTGCTCGGCGACGCCGAGGAGACGCTGCGCGGGCTCGCGGCGGCCGTCCGCCCCTGACCACCGACCGCCCGACCCCCGCCGAGTCGTAGAGATCTCGGTGGTGTCGCCGCAGGTGGCTGGCCGCCGATGTCCACGCCTGGGGCGCCGCGCGGGTTCAGGCCTGGCGAGGACGGGCGCGGACGTGCATGCGCTCGCCCTGCGGACCGAACAGACCGATGAGCTCGGCGACCTCCGGGCCCGGGTTGCCGAACCAGTGGGGCGTGCGGCAGTCGAACTCGGCCGCCTCACCCGGCGTCAGCGTCACGTCGTGCTCGCCGAGGAGCAGGCGGATGCGGCCGGACAGGACGTAGAACCAGTCGTAGCCCTCGTGCGCCTGCTGCTCCGGCTCCGCCGGCACCGGCCGCGGCGGGAGGATGATCTTGTAGGCCTGCAGCCCGCCCGGCCGTCGGCTGAGGGGCAGCATCGTCATGCCGTGCCGTTGCACGGGCTTCGGATGCAGTCGTGGATCGCCGGTCTCAGGCGCCCCGACCAGCTCGTCCAGCGGCACCTGATGGGCCTGGGCGAGGGGGAGCAGCAGCTCCAGCGTCGGCTTGCGCTGCCCGGACTCCAGGCGCGAGAGCGTGCTCACCGAGATGCCGGTCCGCTCGGACACGTCGGTGAGGGTGACATTCCGGCGACGGCGCAGCTCGCGGAGGCGTGGGCCGACGCCGTCGAGCACAGCAGCGTGGCTCGAGACGATCGACGGTGATTCGGTTGCCGGGTCAGCCATGGCTCCATTTGCCATTCCGGCAAGAGGGTTTGTCAATACGGGCCGAGAAACCGACAGTCAGGGCATCGCACCGAGCGCACCCCGAGGAGCAGCCGTGGCCATGCCGCAGACCGAGCCGACCGCCCGCCCCGACACGGACACCGACATCGACACGAACCGCGACATCGACACGGACCCCGACACCGTCGACGTCGTCGTCCTGGGAGGCGGAGCCGCCGGTCTCAGCGGAGCCCTGACGCTCGCCCGCGCCGGACGCAGCGTGGTCGTGGTCGACGCGGGAGCGCCGCGGAACGCACCGGCCTCGGGTGTGCACAACTACCTCGGCCGCGAGGGTGCCGCACCCGGCGAACTTCACGCCATCGGTCGCGCCGAGGCCGAGGCCTACGGCGCACAGTTCCGCTCCGCAACGGCCACGTCGACCGCGCGCCGAGCCACTGCCGACGGCGCGCCGGCCTTCACCGTGACGCTCGACGACGGGACGACGCTCTCGGCTCGCCGGCTGCTCGTCGCGACCGGCGTGACCGACACGCTGCCGACCGTGCCCGGGCTCGCGGAGCGCTGGGGCCGCGACGTCCTCCACTGCCCGTACTGCCACGGCTTCGAGGTGGCCGACGAAGCCATCGGCATCCTCGCGACCAGCGCCCTCGCCGCACATCAGGCGCTGCTCTGGCGGCAGTGGAGTTCCCAGGTCACGGTCTTCACCGCGGCGGCCGCCGGGTCCGTCGTCTTCCCGGACCAGGAGCGCGAACAGCTCGATGCCCGCGGCATCGTCGTCGTCGACGTCCCGGTCGTCGGGCTGGAGATCGTGGACGACCGGCTGACGGGCGTCCGGCTCGCCGACGGCAGCACCCGTGCCGTAACCGCGCTGGTCACCGCGACCACGGTCACGCCGAACGACGGCGCCCTCACCGGGCTCGGCCTGCGGCGGACGGAGGTGCGCATGGGCGACGTCTCCTTCGGCGAGGTGCTCGACGCCGACGCCAACGGGGTGACGCCGGTCGCCGGGGTCTCCGCCGCCGGGAACGTCACCGACGTCCGCGCGCAGGTCATCAGCTCCGCCGCCGCAGGCGTGAACGCGGCTGCGATGCTCAACATGGCCCTCGTGCAGGAGGACACCCAGCGAGCAGTCGCCGCCCACCGGAGCACGGGCTCATCCTCGGGGCTCCCCGCGCAGGCCGGTCCGCAGGAGGTCTGGGACGACCTGTACCGCACCCGCGAGCGATTCTGGAGTGGACGGCCGAACGCGATGCTCGAACAGATCGTCGCGCCCCTGCCGGCGGGCCGTGCGCTCGACCTCGGCTGCGGTGAGGGCGGCGACGCCGTCTGGCTCGCCACGCGCGGCTGGGAGGTGCTCGCCGTCGACGTCTCCGCGGTCGCCCTGGCTCGGGTCTCCGAGACCGTTCGCCGCGCCGGTCTCGCCGACCGCATCGACCTGCGGCGGACCGACATCGCGGTCGACTTCCCGGAGGGCAGCTTCGAGCTGGTGTCCGCGCAGTTCCTGCATTCACCGATCGCCTTCCCACGCGAGCAGGTGCTGCGTCGGGCGGCCGATGCGGTCGCACCCGGCGGGCTGCTGCTCGTCGTCGGACATGCCGACGTGCCGCCGTGGGGGGACGACAGCGCACGCGAGCAGGACGGGCACGAACATGGCAGGCACGGGCACGGTGAGCGAGAGCACGGCAAGCACGAGCACGGGCCGCACGACGTCCCGCTGCCGGGCCCCGAGGAGGTCCTGACTTCCCTGCAGCTCGACGACGGCGCGTGGGAGGTCGTGCGCTGCGATCTGCCCGAGCGGACGGCAGCCGGCCCGGACGGTGAACAGGCCCAGCTGCACGACTCGGTGCTCGCCGTGCGCCGCCGCGCCGCCTGAGGTCGCCGTTGCCCACGTGCCCCACATGGCCGTGAACGCTGCCTCACGCACAGTCACGGGTGAGCGCCGCCACACCCGCGAAACGCGGAGTGCGAGCGCAGAGCGTGACGGCGTGTCAGGGCCGGTGTCGCGTTCCCTGCCCTTACTGTTGCCTCCGTCCGGGACCTTCCCCCACCATTACTGGCGCCCGGCGGAGAGGGAGACGATGACGAGCGCGATCCGGTTCCGGGTAGCGGCAGGCTTCGGGATGATCCTGTTGGCCCTGATGATGGTGATGTTCGTCTTCGGTGGGGTCGCCTTCCCCGCGCAGATCGGCAACGTCGGCGAGATCCAGATGTCGGCGCAGACGATGAACACCAAGCAGTTCGCCCTCGCTGGCGCCGGCAAGACCACCCCGCAGCAAGGCGGCGGAGTCCTCTCCGGCGAGACGACCGTCGGCAACATGACCGCGGCCAAGGGCCTGGTCATGGAGAAGTCGTTCGACCTCAACGAGGTCGTGCCCGGTGCCGGCCAGTACCGCATCAAAATGCAGATGGGCGGCCCCGTCGAGGGCGCCGGTCTCACCCTCGGCACCCGCAAGATCTGCGCATCCCAGTCGACGCTCAGCAAGCTCCAGGTGAACACCGAGGGCGGCCCGGCCGGGCTCAACCTCAGCGCGGGCGACGGCACGCTGAACGACGCGAAGCTCGCCGTGACGCGGCTGTCCGCGAGTTCCATCAGTGTCCAGTCCCTGAACATCGACCTCGGCAAGGGCGACGTCGACCCCGGGCTGTTCCCCGGATGCCTGGCCCAGTAGCCCGCGGCCCCGGCGGGTCCGGTTCGGGCCCGTCGCGGCGCCCGGCGGGCCCGGCGCGTCCCTCCGGGACGCGGAAGACCGCCGACGCCACCTCCACCGAGTCGGACCTGCAGGTCATCCGTACCGGTGAGCCCGGCTCCGACCTGCAGGTGGTCGGCCCGACGGGCAGCGGCAGGTCCGCCGACGGCAAGCAGGTGGTCGGGACCGGCCTGGTCTCCGGCGTCCTCGCCGGCCGCGGTGGCACTGCGCTCGGCTGGCTCCGCGCACGCATCGCACCGCCGGCGGGGGAGACCTACTCCGTGCGCCGCCGCGCCCTGTCCGACACGACGCGGCCGTGGCGCGGAGCGATCGTGGCTTTCATCGGCGGCGCGCTCATCGTGCTCGTGGCCATGACCATCTCGCAGGGCTACTTCAACTTCGGCGTCGCCGAACGCGGGCAGGTCATCGGCCTGGTCATCTGCGCTCTCGCGTTGACCGCAATCTCCGCGCCGCAGTCCGCTCCCGTGCTGGGCGCGGGCATCGTCGTCGCCGGCGTCGTCTCGTTCCCGATCGGGCTCGGTGGCCTCATCGCGGGAGCCATCTTCTCGGTGGTCGGCGGCGGACTGATCGCAGCCTGGACGCTCCCGCCGCAGCGTGCGGTGCTGCGCGTCGTCCCGGCCCCGGCCTGGACCCGCCTGGGCGCCTTCGCCATCGACCTCGTCATCCTGCTCGGAGCGTCGTTCTTCCTCCGCGGCATCGCCGACGACGCCGTCGGGCGGCACAACCCGATCCTCTACGTGCTGCCGCTGACGGTGTGGGCGCTGCTCCGCGGCTGGTGCGGCTCGCAGTTCGGCTGGACGCCCGGCAAGCTGTTCGCCGGCCTCCGCATCCGGGACGTGCGCAGTGGCATCGCTCCCTCGTTCCGCATCGCCCTGGTCCGCGAAGTCGGCCTGCTGGTCGGTCTGGCCGTGGTCACGTGGATCGGCTCGCAGGGGTTCGATCTGTTGTTCGGGCACCGCGGCGAGGTCAACGTGGTCCTGCTCGGCGTCGTCGCCGTACCGCTCGCGGTCATCGGCCTCCTGCTGCTCGGTCGACGGCGGTTGCCGCACGACCAGCTGCTGCGGACCTCCGTCATCGCCCAGCGCGTCGTGCTCGGTCCGCCGGTGGCGCGGAAAGCGACCCGGGCGCGCAGCGCGTCGACCAGCGCGCGTCCGGCCACCGGCCGCTCGCGCTAGCCCCGGGCTCCCGGCCGGTCAGGCCGGGCTGATCTCCTCGATCGACGCCAGCGCCGTCGTCAGCTGCTGCGAGAACAACCGGATCATGGCCTCGGCCGGCGGCCGCTCGGCCAGGTCGATGGTCAGCCATCGCAGGCTCGCGCTCTCCACGAATCCGACCCAGCCGTAGAGCGCCACCTCGGTCGTGGCCGTCGAGCGGCGGTCGTCGATGCCCTCGAGCACGGCCCCCACGATCGCCTCGCGCGTCGAGTCGACGACGATCTGGACCTCGGGGTCGCTGCCGATGCCACCGCGCAGCAGCGTCACGAACCCGGCGCTCCGTTCGGCGACGAAGCCGAGGTAGGCCGCGAGGTCGGCGCGCAACCGCTCGCCCGGGGTCGCCGCGTCGCCCTGCCCGAGCCGGCTCAGCAGGTCCTGCGCCGCCAGCCGGACGATCTCCACGTAGAAGACGCGCTTGCTCGTGAAGTAGTGGTAGAGCAGCCCGCGGCTGATGCCGACCCGGCGGGCGATCTCGTCGATGGAGACCGAGTCGAACGCCTGCGTGCTGAACAGGTCGAGTCCGACGTCGAGCAGCTGGGTACGACGCACGTCGTTCACCATCCGACGGCCTGCTCCGCTCATGGCTCGCACCGTAACCATCCGGCGACGTGACAGGCGGTGCGCGGGTGGTCGTGAGCGGCCCCACAGGGACGCGCCGTTGCCGGAGCCGGTGGCGGCCGCTAGGCTGGTTGAACCGAATTCAACGTTGTGGGGCCCGCACTCGCGGGCGGCCGGCGTCCCCCGAAGGGACGCCGAGGACCACTTCGATTCGCTGAGGAGACAACTTCGTGTCGACGCCCAGTCCCCGTCGCGCCGCCGTGCTCGGTGGCAACCGCATCCCCTTCGCCCGGTCCAACGGCGCCTACGCCGAGGCCAGCAACCAGGACATGCTCACCGCGACCCTCGACGGGCTGGCGAGCCGCTTCGGCCTCCAGGGCGTCCAGGTCGGGGAGGTCGTCGCCGGCGCCGTGCTCAAGCACGCCCGCGACTTCAACCTGACTCGCGAGTCGGTGCTCGGCAGCTCGCTTGCGTCGTCCAGCCCGGCGTACGACATCCAGCAGGCCTGCGCGACCGGGCTCGAAGCTGCCGTGCTCGTGGCCAACAAGATCATGCTCGGCCAGATCGACGTCGGCGTCGCCGGCGGTGTCGACACGACCAGCGACGCCCCCGTCGCGCTCAACGACGACCTGCGCCGCATCCTGCTCAAGGCGAACTCCGCGAAGAGCTGGACCGACCGGCTGAAGCTGCTCGGCCAGATCCGTCCCGACCAGATCGTTCCGGAGACGCCGAAGAACGGGGAGCCGCGCACCGGGCTGTCGATGGGAGAGCATGCCGCGCTCACCGCCAAGCAGTGGGGCATCACCCGGGAGGCGCAGGACGAGCTGGCCGCGACCAGCCACCAGCGTCTCGCCGCCGCCTACGACCGTGGCTTCTTCTCCGACCTGGTGACGCCGTTCCTCGGCCTGCAGCGCGACTCGAACCTCCGCGCCGACTCCACCGCCGAGAAGCTCGCGAAGCTCTCGCCGGTGTTCGGCAAGGGCGAGGGCGCCACCATGACCGCCGGCAACTCGACGCCGCTGACCGACGGCGCGTCCGCGGTGCTGCTCGCCAGCGACGAGTGGGCCGCCGAGCACAGCCTCCCGGTGCTCGCCTACCTGACCCACGCCGAGGCCGCCGGCGTCGACTTCGTCCACGGTGGCGAGGGACTGCTGATGGCCCCGACCTACGCCGTCCCGCGGATGCTCGCCAAGGCGGGTCTCTCGCTCGGCGACTTCGACGTCATCGAGATCCACGAGGCCTTCGCCTCGCAGGTGCTCGCCACCCTCAAGGCGTGGGAGGACCCGGCGTTCTGCAAGGAGAAGCTCGGTCTCGACGGCCCGCTCGGGTCGGTCGACCGCGCGAAGCTCAACATCAACGGCTCGTCGCTCGCCACCGGCCACCCGTTCGCCGCTACCGGCGCCCGCATCGTCGCCACCGCCGCCAAGCTCCTGAACGAGAAGGGCTCGGGCCGCGCGCTGATCAGCGTCTGCGCCGCGGGCGGCAACGGCCTCACCGCGATCCTCGAGAAGTAGGAGAGACCTCATGAGCGACCGTTACCAGTCCTTCACCCTGTCCTCGATCGGCAGCCTCGTCAGCTCGCAGGCCGGCCTGCCGCAGCCGCCGCTGCTCGCCCGCTACGAGGTCGGCCAGCCCGTCGTCTCCGGGCCCGTCCTGGCGGGTGGCGCCCCCGGCGGGCGCCTGCTCGACGGCGTCGTCTCCCTGCTGAAGGGGCTCGGCGCCGACGTCCGCACCGACGTGCCGACCGACGCTGCCGACAAGCACGCCGCCCTGGTCTTCGACGCCAGCGGCATCACCAGCAGCGCCGACCTGCGCCAGCTCTACGACTTCTTCCACCCGACCGCCCGCAGCATCGCAGGCAGCGGGCGCGTGATCGTGCTCGGAACCCCGCCGGAGGACACGGCCAGCGCCGCGGAGCGCATCGCCCAGCGGGCGCTCGAAGGCTTCGTCCGCGCCGCCGGCAAGGAGTTCGGCAAGGGCTCGACCGCCAACCTCGTCTACGTCCGCCCGGGCGCCGAGGACGCGACCGAGTCGACACTGCGGTTCTTCCTCTCGGCCCGCTCGGCGTACGTCTCGGGTCAGGTCGTCCGGGTCGGGCAGCCCGGCAGCACGCCGGGCGTGAAGCCGTCCGCACGCAAGGCCGCGCCGGTTCCCGAGCCGTCGGACTGGGACCAGCCGCTGGCCGGCAAGGTCGCCCTCGTGACCGGCGCCGCCCGCGGCATCGGCGAGGCCATCGCCTCGACGCTCGCCCGCGACGGAGCCACCGTCGTCGCCCTCGACGTGCCCGCTGCCGGTGAGGCCCTGTCGAAGGTCGCGAACCGCATCGGCGGCCTGTCGCTGCAGCTCGACATCACCTCACCCGACGCGCCGACCACCCTGGCCGAGTACCTCACCTCGCGGTTCGGCGGCGTCGACATCGTCGTGCACAACGCGGGCGTCACCCGCGACAAGACGATCGCGAACATGGACGAGAAGCGCTGGGACATGACGCTCGACATCAACCTGTCGAGCCAGGAGCGCATCAACGACGTCCTGCTCGCCAGCGGTCCGGGCGCCCCGGGTAAGACTGCGGTGCTGAAGGAGAACGGGCGCATCATCGCCGTCTCCTCCGTCAGCGGCATCGCCGGCAACCGCGGCCAGACGAACTACGCCACGAGCAAGGCCGGTGTCATCGGCCTCGTGGACGCGTACGCGCCCGAGCTCGCCAAGGTCGGCTCCACCATCAACGCCGTGGCGCCGGGCTTCATCGAGACCGACATGACCGCAGCCATGCCGCTGTTCGTCCGCGAGGGCGGCCGACGGCTCAACAGCATGTTGCAGGGCGGGCAGCCGGTGGACGTCGCCGAGACGATCGCCTGGTTCGCGTCTCCGGCGTCGGCCGGCGTCAACGGCAACCTCGTCCGCGTCTGCGGCCAGGCCCTCATCGGTGCCTGAGATGTCGACGATCGAGTTGAGCGCGGTCCCCAGCCTTCCGCGGATCTACGCGACCTCCCTGATCCCGGGTCTGCCGACGTGGGCCGGGGGAGCGAACCCGGTCGGTCTACCCGACCTCGAGGTCACACTGCCCGGGTTCCGGGTCGACCAGCACCACCTCGCCGCCTACAACCGGGTGTGCGGGCTGCGGCTGTCCGACCGGCTGCCGATCACGTACCTGCACATCCTCGCGTTCCCGATGTCGATGCAGCTGATGACCGACAGCAGCTTCCCGTATCCGCTGATCGGCCTCGTGCACCTGGCGCAGCGGATGACGCTGCACCGGCCCGTCGGCGTCGACGAGAAGCTGTCGTTCTCGGTATGGACCGGACGGCTGCGGCAGCACAAGAAGGGGATGTTGTTCGACGTCCTCGCCGAGGTGCGGGTGGGCGACGAACTCGTCTACACCGGCGAGAGCAGCTACCTGCGGCCGGGCAAGCCGTCCGAGCAGGGGCTCTCGGACCACCTGCCGGACTCGCTGCCCGGCGACTCGGTGGACAGCGCGCTCGAGGCGCCCGAAGGCACGCCGTCGATCATCTGGTCGGTTCCCGGCGACATCGGCCGTCGGTACGGTGCCGTCTCCGGCGACGTCAACCCGATCCACCTCCACCCGCTGAGCGCCAGGCTCCTGGGCTTCCCGCGGCACATCGCGCACGGCATGTGGTCGCACGCGAAGGCGATGGGCGGCTTCGAGGGTCGGCTGCCCGACGCCTACGTCACCGACACACGTTTCCTCAAGCCGGTGCTGCTGCCGACCACGGTGGCGTTCACCCCGTTCTCCACCGACGACGGCGAGGCGTTCACCATCCGCGGCACGAAGAAGGACGAGCCGCACCTCGTCGGGACCATCCGCCCGCTCTGACCCAGCCGGTCAGGCGGCGGCACCGCGGGCGACGAGGCCGACGGCGAGAGCGAGCATCACCACGGCGATGCCGCCGTCCAGGACGCGCCAGGAGGCCGGTCGCGCGAACAGCGGTCGGAGCAGGCGGGCTCCGAAGCCGAGGCCGGTGAACCAGACGGCACTGCCGAGGGCCGCGCCGATCCCGAACGACCACCGCTGTCCGCCGTAGGACGAGGCGGCGGACCCGAGCAGGACCACGGTGTCCAGGTAGACGTGCGGGTTCAGCCAGGTGAGCGCCAGGCAGGTGCCGACTGTCGCCATCAGGCCGCGGCGCGGACCGGTCGCGTCCGCGAGCAGGACGTGGGGACGCAGCACCCGCCGTGCCGCGCGAACGCCGTAGCAGAGCAGGAAGATCGCGCCCGCGAAGGACGTCGCGGGCACGAGCCACGGCTGCCCGGAAAGGGCCGTGCCCACCCCCACGACGCCGGCCCCGATCAGCGCGAGGTCCGAGACGGTGCACAGCGCGACGACTGCACCGATGTGCTCGAGGCGGAGCCCCTGGCGCAGGACGAACGCGTTCTGACCGCCGATGGCGACGATCAGGCCGAGGCCGAGGCAGAACCCGGAGGCGAGGGCTGAGGGCGCGAGCGGCATGCTCGCAACGCTAGGAACCGTCCCCCTGCCCGTCCAACTGATGTTTCTGCTGCATCATTAGCATCACTGTTCGTGGACCTCGACCTGCCGCAACTGCGAGCGCTCGATGCAACGGCACGACTGGGGACCTTCGAGGCTGCGGCCCGGGCCCTGCACGTGACGCCGTCCGCGATCAGCCAGCGCCTCCGCGCCCTCGAGGTGAGCACGGGTCGCATCCTGCTCGTCCGGACCAAGCCGGTGCAGGTCACCGACTCCGGACGGGCGGTGCTGCGGCTGGCCCGCCAGATCGACCTCCTCACCACCGAGGTCGCCCGCGAGCTCGGCGACGGAACGGCGGACAGCGCGCCACCCTCGGTACCGATCGCGGTCAACGCCGACTCGATGGCCACCTGGGTACTGCCGGCGCTCGCGCCGCTCGCCGATGAGGTGTGCTTCGACTTGTACCGCGAGGACCAGGCCCACACCAGCGACCTGCTCCGGGCCGGCACGGTCATGGCGGCGGTCAGCGGGGAACCCGAGCCCGTGCCCGGCTGCAGCTCCACCCCGCTCGGCAGGATGCGTTACCGGCCGCTGGCCACGGTCGCTTTCGTGCGGCGCTGGTTCCCCTCCGGCCCCACACCCGACGCACTCGCGGTGGCTCCTGTCGTCGTGTTCGACCGCAAGGACGAGCTGCAGCACCGCTATCTCCGCGACCGGGCCGATCCCGTCGTCGCCCCGCCGACGCACTACGTGCCCGCGTCGGCCGACTTCGTCACCGCCATCGGACTCGGCCTGGGATGGGGGATGCTGCCGGATCTGCAGGCGCGGTCCGCCACGGCGAATCTGATCGCGCTCGACCCCGGCGGTGCGGTGGACGTCGAACTGTTCTGGCAGCAGTGGCGGCTGCGGTCGCCGATCCTCGATCGGGTACGTGAGGCAGTCGTGGCCGCCGCCGCGACGGATCTCGGCCAGACCTGAGCCGTCCGTCGCCGGGCTGTTGTCCGGACCTCGGTGCGCGTTACGGTGACGCGGTGGCCGACTGGGACGACGTCCGACGCGTCGCGACCGCCCTCCCCGAGGTGACCGAGGAAGCCGCCGCGGGTCACCGGCACACGCTCGCGTGGCAGGTGAAGAAGAAGTCGTTCCTCTGGGAGCGCCCGTTGGGCAAGAACGACCGCAAGCAGCTGGACGACGCGGGCGTACCGGCTCCGAACGGCCCGGTGCTCGCCGCGCGGGTGCCCGACGAAGGCGTCAAGGAGGTGCTCGTCGCGAGCGACCCCGACGTCTATTTCACGATCCCGCACTTCGACGGTTTCCCGGCCATCCTCGTGCGCCTCGATGCCCTGGACCCGGCCGAACTCGACGAGCTCGCCACCGAGGCGTGGCTCGCCATGGCGCCGAAGCGGCTGGCGAAGGCCTTCCTCGACGGCTCCCTCTGACCCCGCCTCGCGACCCGAAAGGCAGCCTGATGATCTTCATCACCGCCAAGTTCCACATCAAGCCCGAGTCCGCCGACCGCTGGCCGGAGATCACCCGGAGCTTCACCGAAGCCTGTCGCGCCGAGGACGGTTGCCTCTGGTTCGACTGGTCGCGCAGCCTCGACGACCCGACCGAGTACGTGCTGGTCGAGGCCTTCCGCGACAGCGACGCCGGTGGTGCGCACGTGAACTCGCCGCACTTCAAGCAGGCGCAGGCCGACCTGCCGCCGCACCTCGTCGAGACCCCCAGGATCGTCAACGTCGAGGTCGAGGGCACCGACTGGTCCCGCCTGGGCGAGATGGAGGTCCCGGGCTCCGCCTGAGGCCCGAGCCCCGGCGCGCACCGGGAAGCTGTGTGGGCTCCCGCCGCCCAGGACCGTGGCAAGCCCACACAGCTTCGGGCTGGCGACGTCGGCGAACGGCAGACTCTCCGTTATGACCCGGTCCCTCGCCAGGATGCAGCCCAGCGTGCTGCACCTGGACATGGACTGCTTCTTCGCCGCCGTCGAGACACGGGACAAGCCGAGCCTCGCCGGGCGCCCGGTCATCGTGGGCGGGACGGGGCTGCGGGGTGTGGTCGCGACCGCGAACTACGAGGCCCGCGTCTACGGCATCGGCTCGGCGATGGCGATGGGCGAGGCCCGCCGCCGGTGCCCGCGGGCGGCGGTGCTGTCCGGTCGTTTCGCGGCCTACCGCGCGACCAGCGACGTCGTCATGGGCCTGTTGCGCGAGCTGTCGCCGCTGGTCGAGCCGCTGAGCCTCGACGAGGCCTTCGTCGACCTGGCCGCCGCCGCCGACCCGCCGGCAACCGTCGACGACGTCGAGCAGGTAGCGCGTGGGCTCCGGCAGCGGATCGCCGCCGCGACGGGCGTCGTCGGATCGGTCGGTGCGGGGAGCTCGAAGCTCATCGCGAAGCTCGCCTCCGACCTCGCCAAGCCCGACGGTCAGCTCGTCGTCGCCCCCGGCACCGAGCTCGCGTTGCTGCACCCGTTGCCCGCCTCCCGGCTCCCCGGGGTGGGGCCGGTGACCGCGGTGCGGCTCACCAGCGCCGGCATCCGGACGGTCGGCGACGTCGCGGCCCGTCCGGAGTCGGAGCTCGTCGGCCTGCTCGGCGAGGCCGCCGGGCACGGCATCGCCGCCATGGCCGCGGCCCGCGACGACCGGCCGATCGTCGCCGAGCGGGAGGCGAAGAGCGTCGGGACCGAGGACACGTTCCCAATCGACGTCACCGACCGTGTCCGCCTGGGGATCGAGGTCGACCGGCTGGCGGCGTCGACGGCGTCGCGGCTCGCGAAGGGCGCCCACAGCGGCCGCACCGTCACGTTGAAGGTGCGGCTCCACGACTTCTCGACGTTGTCCCGGTCGCGGACGCTGCCGGCGCCCACCGACGACCTCGGCGTGATCCGCCGAGAGGCCCGGCGCCTGCTCGACGCCGTGGACGTCACCAACGGCATCCGCCTGCTCGGCGTCTCGGTCTCCGGTATCGCCGACACGGTCCAGCACGAGCTGCCGCTGATGACCGAGATGGGTGACGAGCCGGTCCGGAGCGAGGCCGCCCCCGAGGAGGCACCGTCGTCGCCGGTGACCTACCCGCCCGGGCTCGACGTCGAGCACGACGAGTACGGCCGCGGCTGGGTGCAGGGCTCCGGGTTGGGCCGAATCAGCGTTCGCTTCGAGTCGTGGGCGACCGGACCGGGGCCGCTCCGCACGCTCCAGCTCGACGATCCCGCCCTGCACGCCGTCGAGCCGCTGCCCTATCCGGCGGACGGGGCAGCGGCTCGGGACGGTCAGGCTCTGGGTGAGGTGCTCAGCGAGGGTCGGTGAAGGAGCCGGGGCTGTTCTCGGTGGCCTTCCACTCCGGGAGCCGCTCACGGCCGGCCTCGGCGAGACGCGACTGCAGCTGCTCGGCGGGGGAGTCGGTCGTGTACGCGGGGGTGCCGGGCTGCTGGCGCCAGGAGTCGTCGAGCCCGCCCGCGTCGACGGCGTCGAAGCCGAGCTCGTCGACCAACGCCAGCACGGTCTGCTTCGCGGCGGCATCGTCGCCGGCGACGGGAAGCGCGACGCGGTCCGGTGTGCCGGGAGGCGTGCCCTTCTCCAGCAGGTTCTGGGCGTAGATGTTGTTGAAGGCCTTCACCACGGCGCGGCCGAGGTGCTGCTCCACCCAGCGGCTCTCGATGGTGCCGTCCTCGATGGCCGCGATCCGGCCGTCCCGCTGCTGCGGGTAGTAGTTGCCGGTGTCGACGACCACGACCTCGGGGCCGACCCCGGCGAACAGGTCGTCCGGCAGGTCCGGGACCTTCACCTGCGGGATCGTGACGACCACGAGCTCCTTGCCGCGGACCGCGTCGTAGGGCGTGCCGGCGGTCGCGCCGGTCTCGCTCGCGAGGTCCTGCAGGGTCTCCGGGCCGCGGGAGTTGGCGACGGTCACCGTGTGCCCGAGCTGCCGAAGCCGCCGGGTGAGCGTGCCGCCGATGTTGCCTGCGCCGATGATGCCGATGTCCATACTTCGGCCAACCCGGCCTCGGCGGTGGGTGTTCCGCGCCGTCGCGACGGTCGGGAGCATCAGCGGTCGTCAGGGAAGCCGCTGATGCTCCCGGCTCGGCAGCCTCAGGCGGCCTTCCACTCCGAGGTGCGCTCGGGGCTCTGGTTCGCGAGGGCCTTCTCGAGCTCGTCGCGCTTGAGGTCCGTGCCGTAGACGGCGCTGCCCGGCTGCTGGCGCCAGGACTCGTCCAGGGTGCCGGCGTCGACGGCGTCGAAGCCGAGCTGTTCGACGAGGTCGAGCACGACCTGCTTGGCGATCGGGTCGTCGCCGGCGACGGGGAGCCCGAAGCGCGCCGGGTCGCCCGCGGGGACGCCCTTGTCCTGCAGGTAGACGGAGTAGATGTTGTTGAAGGTCTTGATCACCGGACGGCCGAGCTGCCGGGCCACCCAGCGGCTCTCGGTGGTGCCCTGCTCGATCTCGGCGATACGGCCGTCGCGCTGCTGCGGGTAGTAGTTGCCGGTGTCGATGACGACGACCTCGGAGCCGACCCCGTCGAACAGGTCCTTCGGCAGGTCGGGGACCTTGTTCTGCGGGATCGTCACGACGACGACGTCCTGACCGCGGGCCGCGTCGTACTGCGTGCCGGGGGTCGCGCCGGTTTCGTGCGCGAGGTCGGTCAGCGTCTGCGGACCGCGCGAGTTCGCGACGGTGACCGTGTGGCCGAGTGAGGTGAATCTGCGGGTGAGCGCCGAGCCGATGTTGCCCGCGCCGATGATGCCGATGTTCATGTCTGCGGCAACCCGGCCCGCCGGGTGGCTGTTCCGCTGTCTTGTTCGAGGAGGCTGAGCGCGGCCCGGACGATGCTGTCGGTGTCGATGCCGTGGAGCTTCTGGACCGCCTCGAGACCCCCCGACTGACCGAAGGTCGTCACCCCGAGATGCCGCGCCCGGACCCGGTTGACGCCGGCGAGGAACGCGAGCGTGTGCGGGTGCCCGTCGAGGACGGTGACCATCGGCGCGGACCGGTCGCCGGGGAGGATCGTCTCGAGGATGCCGCACGGCTCCGACGAGAGGCCGGCGCGCCCCTGCACGGCGAGGAACACCCGGCCGGCGCCGGAGATGCAGACGACGTCGACGGCGTAACCGAGGTCGTCCAGCCGTGACGCCGCCTCGAGGGCCTCGGGGACCGTCGCGCCCATGGCGGCGAGGGTCACGTCCGGAGGGCCCGCCGCGACGCGGAGCAGGTAGCCGCCGGCCACGACCTCGGCGCGACGACGTTCGCGCGCTGCGGGATCGCCGGGGACGGCAGCCAGCGCCTGGTCGACGGGACGGGTCGAGAGCCGCAGGTAGGTCGACGAGCCGTCGGTACGGCCGAGGCGGCTCAGACCGTCGAGCAGGCACCACTCGGTGTCGAGGGCGAAGGCGGGCTCGAAGCCGACGCAGCCCGGCTGCTCGATCCCGAGCGACGGTGTCGTGATCGACTGGTGCGCACCGCCCTCGGCCGCCAGCGTCACGCCGCTCGGTGTGCCGACGAGGATCGACTGCCCGCCGGCGTACATGCCGAACGACCACGGTTCGAGGGCGCGGTTGACGAAGGGGTCGTACATGACCCCGACGGGCAGCAGCGGCTGGCCCCATCGGCTCCACGTGGCACCGAGCTCCCCGAGCAGACCGACGAGGTTGGTCTCGGCGATGCCGAGCTCGATGTGCTGACCGGCCGGGCGCTCCCGCCAGTGCAGGATCGTCTCGCTGTCGTCGGCGAACCAGTCGGTGCGTTCGCTCGAGGACCAGACACCGACCTTGTTCACCCAGCCGCCGAGATTGGTGCTCGAGCTGACGTCCGGACTGACGGTGACCACCCGCCGGCCGACCTCCGGCGCAGCGCGGAACAGGTCCAGCAGGGTGCGGCCGAGCGCGGCCTGCGTCGTCCCCGAGCCCGACGGGGTGCGGCCGAGATCGACCGGCAGGCCCTCGAGCGGACGATGCCCGACGGGGGCACGCTGCAGCCGCCGCTCGACCTCGAGGCACAGGTCCGCCTCGTCGCTCCCGCTCGGGAACGGAGCCCACGGGTCGGCGAGGTCGGTGCCGACCTCGGCGGCGAGCAGCTGCATCTGCTCCTCGGTCAGCAGGGCCGAGTGGTTCTGCGGGTGGCCCTCGGTCGCGAGCCCGTAGCCCTTCACGGTGTAGGCGACGATCACCGTCGGGCGGGTGTCGTCGATGCGGCCGAAGGCGTCGATCAACGCTCCGAGGTCGTGGCCGCCGAGGTTGCGGACAGCGGCCCGCAGGTCGTCGTCAGGGACGTCGTCGAGCAGCGCGACGATGGCGTCGGCGTCCGGACCCGCCCCCGGCAGGAGTTCGCGCAGCCGGGCCGGCTCGTGCCGCAGCAGCCGCTGGTACTCGGGGTTGGCCATGGCGTCGATCCGGGCCTCGAGCGCGTCGCCGCCCGGGCGTGCGAACAGTGCCTGCAGCAGCCGTCCGTACTTGACCGTCAGTACCTGCCAACCGGCGGCGGCGAACATGCCCTCGAGGCGGTCGGCGCCGAGCGTCGGCACGATGCGGTCGAGCGACTGCCGGTTGAAGTCGACGATCCAGCAGACCTCGCCCAGCTCGGCCACCATCGGATCGATGATCGCCTCCCAGCAGGCGCCCTCGTCGAGCTCGGCGTCGCCGACCAACGAGAACTGCCGCCCGCCCTGCCGGCCCGCGCCGCCAACCCGCGCTTCGCCGACCCGCTTTTCGCCGACCCGCTTTTCGCCGACGTGGTCGCTCACGTAGCGCCGAGCGAGCGCGGCCCAGATGGGAGCGGTCGCGCCGATGCCGACCGAGCCGGTCGAGTAGTCGGCGGCCACCGGATCCTTGGCCCTGCTGGGGTAGCTCTGCAGGCCGCCGAACTGGCGCAACGTCGTCAGCTGTCCGGCATCGAGCTCGCCGAGCAGGTACTCGATGGCGTGCAGGACGGGAGACGCGTGCGGCTTGACCGAGACGCGGTCGCCGGCGCGCAGGGCGTCGAACCACAGCGCCGTCATGATCGTGGTCATCGAGGCGCTCGACGCCTGGTGACCGCCGACCTTCATCCCGCCGGGGTTGGGGCGGACGCGGTTCGCGTGATCGACGATCGCCGTCGACAGCCACAGCAGGCGCCGCTCGATCTCGGCGAGCGTCGCCAGCTCGGCGTGAGGGCCGGCGAGGCGTGGCGTATCGACCGTCATCGGCTGCTCTCCCTCGCCGCGGTGCGCGTCCGCTCAGCCTGCCCCGTCGGACCGGACGTGCCAAGAGCCGCGGGACTTCACAAGATCGTGCTGCGCGCGTCCGGTTCGTCGGCACTCGGGGCGACCGGCACACACGTTCTCGGAGACTTCGCGCGCGTCCTCAGGCGCTGAGCAGCGGCAGCAGCACGTCGTCGACGATCGACCGGACCTCGGCCTGGTCGACGCTGCCCCACAGCATGAAGCGTTGCAGGACCAGGGCGGGCCCGACCTGCGCGAGCCGGATCGTGGCGGTGCCGGGTCGGGCCTCGCCGCGCTCGACGGCGGCGGCGATCAGCGATCGGGTGTGCTCCAGCCGCGGCTCGATCAGCCGCGTCCTGGTCATCTCGAGCAGCGGGTGGTCGGGCTCGGCGGTGGCGAGCAGCGACCGGGTGACGCGCCCGTGCGGGCTGGAGACGAACTCCGCCATCCGACCCAGGCTCCGCAGCAGGTCGTCCCGCAGCGATCCGGTGGAGGCGCCCACGTCGTCGGGGGAGGGCATGGTGCAGCCGACCGCGTCGAGGACCAGGTCCTCCTTCGTCGCCCAGCGGCGGTACAGCACGGCTTTGCCCGTACGAGCGGCCGAGGCGACACCTTCCATCGTGAGTGACTCCAGGCCGTGCTGCCCGAGCTCGGAGAGCGTGGCGTCGTAGATCGCCTGCTCGAGCTCGGGGCCGCGGCGGCGCTTGCCGACGAGGCAGCAGGTGGGGTCGTCGGCGGCTGCCGGTGGCTCCGCGGCGGTCGCCAGGGCAGCGACGCGACCGAAGGGGCGTGTCACGTGCCGGACCCTCCTCTCGTCATCACTGCTGTCTCCCGGCTTCCGCCGGATGAACACGACACAAACATGACAGGTGGCACATAAGAAACGCTTGCGTCTCCTAGTGCTGGCTCCTATGGTCGCACATAGAGAACGTTCGCGTCTCTTCTCAGGTTCCCCTCTTCTTCTCGTAGGAGCAGGCCCATGGCCTCCACCACCGATATCCCCGGTGTCGCGGCTCCGCCGCGACGGGGCCACCACCCCGGCATCGCCCTCGCGGTCATCGCGGCGTGCCAGATGATGGTCGTCCTCGACGCCACCATCGTGAACATCGCCCTCCCGAGCATCCAGCCCGCGCTCGGCTTCAGCACCGCGGACCTGTCGTGGGTGCTGAACGCCTACACGCTGACCTTCGGCGGACTGCTGCTGCTCGGCGCCCGTGCCGGCGACATCCTCGGCCGTCGCCGAACCTTCGTCTTCGGCATCCTGCTGTTCGGCTTCGCCTCGTTGCTCGGCGGCTTCGCCACCAGCGCCGGCTGGCTGCTCTCCGCCCGCGCGCTGCAGGGCGTCGGAGGCGCCATCGCTTCGCCGACCGCGCTGGCCCTCATCGCGACGAACTTCGCGGCGGGCAAGGAGCGCAACCGCGCCTTCGGTGTGTTCGCCGCGGTCTCCGGCTCGGGCGCGGCCATCGGCCTGCTCGCCGGCGGACTGCTGACCGAGTACCTGTCCTGGCGCTGGGTGCTCTTCGTCAACGTGCCGATCGCGATCGCCATCGCGGTCGCCGTGCCGCTGTACCTGACCGAGTCGGTGCGTCTCCCGGGTCGCTTCGACGTCGCCGGTGCCATCACCTCGACCCTCGGCATGTCCGCGCTGGTCTACGGCTTCATCCGCGCCGCGCAGGACGGGTGGAGCGACACCCTGACCCTGTCGAGCTTCGCGGTCGCGGTGGTGCTGCTCGCCGCCTTCGTCCGCATCGAACTCACCTCGGCGCAGCCGATCACCCCGCTGCACCTGCTGGCCGACCGCAACCGCGGCGGCAGCTACCTGGTGATGCTGTGCCTGGCCGCGGCGCTGTTCAGCATGTTCTTCTTCCTCACGCTGTTCGTGCAGGACGTGCTGGGTTACGGGCCGTTGCGGGCCGGTCTGGCCTTCCTCCCGGTCAGCTTGACCATCATCGTCTGCGCGACGTTTTCCAGCCGCAACCTCGGACGGTTCGGGCCGCGCCCGTTCATGATCGTCGGCACCGTGCTCAACGCGGCCGGTCTCGCCTGGCTCTCGCAGATCGACGCGCAGAGCACCTACGTCACCGGCATCCTGCTGCCGATCATCCTGTTCTCGGCCGGCATGGGAAACCTGTTCGTGCCCCTCACCGTCACCGCCGTCTCCAACGTCAGCGACGCCGAGTCGGGGGCGGCGTCGGGGCTGCTCAACGTGATGCAGCAGGTCGGCGGATCGCTCGGACTCTCGATCCTCGTGACGGTGTTCAGCACCGCCACGCTCAACGAGCGGAAGTCGCTGGTCAGCAGCGGGGCTGCGACGCGGCAGTCGCCGCAGGCGATCGGGGCGCAGATCCTGGCACACGGGATCTCGACGGCATTCCTCGTCGCCGTCGCGTTCTCGGTTCTGGCGCTGCTCATCACCGTCTTCGTGGTGCGAACCACCAAGGAGGACCTGGCCGCACTCCCCGAAGGCGCCGGCATGGCAGCCTGAGGTCGTGACCTCAGCCCGCCCCCGCACCACCGTCACCGTCCGTTCGGCCACGGAGTCGGAGTGGGCCGACGTCGGGTTGCTGACCCGGACCGCCTACGCCGCGGCGGGACTCGGTGACGAGCAGTACCTGGCTCACGTGCAGGACGCCGCCGCGCGCGCCGCGGCGGCGTCCCTGCTCGTGGCGGAGGTCGCCGACGAGGCCGGGAGCCGGCTCGTCGGCACGGTGACGCTCGCGGCCGCTGGCGATCCCTACGCCGACATCGCGCGCGACGGCGAGTACGAGTTCCGCATGCTGGCCGTTGACCCGGCGGCAGCGGGCCGGGGGATCGGCTCAGCGCTCGTCGAAGCCTGCGACGCCCGGGCCCGCGAGGCCGGGGCGCGTCGCCTCGTCTGTTCGGTGCAGGACACGAACGTGGCCGGGCTGAGCTTGTACGCCCGCCTGGGTTTCGTCCGGGAACCAGCCCGGGACTGGATGCCCGGCCCGAGCGTGCAGCTTCTGGTGCTTGCGCGGGAGCTCACCTCGACGTCCTGATGTGACGACGATGCGAGGACGGCACAACGCGGATGTGAGTGGGTCCGTAGGCGCGTCAGACGGGGATCGCTGTCGATGACTCCAGACGATTCACCGAACTGACCGACACCGATCCGCGAGGTGAGCGTGCACCGCCCGATCCACCTGCGCCGCCGATCACTCCCGGCCGCCATCGCCGTCGCCACGCTCGCCCTCGTCTCCGCTGCCTGCACCGCACCGCCGAGCGCGGCGCCACTCGTCCCGCCGCGGGCCAGCGTCGGGCCGTTGTTCGGCACCGCCGTGTCGCCCAGCCACTTCTGCACGGCCAGCGTCGTGAACAGCCCGCGAGGCAACCTGCTGCTGACCGCGGCGCACTGCGTCACAGGCACCGGCGCCGGCCTGTCGTTCGCGCCCGGCTACCGCCGCGGTACCGCGCCGTTCGGGCGCTGGCAGGTCACGGCGGCCTACATCGATGCGGGGTGGCGATCGGGGCAGGACCCCCACCGCGACTACGCGTTCCTCGTCGTGGCACCGCACGTGGTCGACGGGGCGAGCCGCAGCATCCAGAGCGTCGTCGGCGGCGCCGAGCTGACCCCGTCACCGGCGACCGGGACGGCGCTGCAGGTCGACGGCTACGTGGCGGGGACGAACGACGAGCAGCTCGGCTGCGCCACCACGGCCTACCGCAGCAGCGACGGCTACCCCGCGTTCGACTGCGGCGGCTTCGCGAACGGCACGAGCGGGTCCCCGTGGTTGCACGGCAGCTCCGTCGTCGGGCTCATCGGCGGCCTGCACCAGGGTGGCTGCTCGCCGGACACGTCGTACTCGCCGCCGTTCGACCTGGCGATGGCCGGGGTGTACGTCCGGGCGAAGAGCGGTGGGCCGGGCGACGTGGCGCCGGTACCCGGCAGCGACGGCTGCTGAAGCCGCCGCCACCGGGTCACCCGTCCCGACCTCGGGACGGCCGGACCGCTCAGAGACGCTCGAGCAGGGTGGCGTTCGCGAGCCCGCCCGCCTCGCACATCGTCTGGACGGCGTAGCGGGCGCCGCGCTGCTCCATCGCGTGAACCAGCGTCGTCATGATGCGGGCACCGCTGCCTCCCAGCGGGTGACCGATCGCGATGGCGCCACCGTTGACGTTGACCTTGTCCAACGGCACGCCGAGTTCGCGCTGCCACGCGAGGACGACGCTCGCGAAGGCCTCGTTGACCTCGAACAGATCGACGTCGTCGACGGTCAGCCCGGCACGGTCGAGCAGCTTGCGCGTCGCCGGGATGATCGCGGTCAGCATCAGCAGCGGGTCGTCGCCCAGAACCGCGAAGTTGTGCACGCGCGCCTTCGGGGTGAGGCCCAGCTGGCGGGCCTTCTCGCTGGTCATCATGAGCAGTGCGGCGCTGCCGTCGTTGATCGGGCTCGCGTTGCCTGCGGTGACCGACCACGTGATCTGCGGGAAGCGGGCGGCGATCTCGGCGTTCTCGAACGCCGGACGCAGCCCGGCGAGCTTCTCGACGGTGGTGCCCGGCCGAATGCTCTCGTCGGTCGTCACCTCGCGCAGCTCGCCGTCGGCTCCGGGCGCCTTCAGGGTCAGCAGCTCCGCGGCGAACCGCCCCTCGGAGGTTGCGGCGGCCGCGCGCCGGTGGCTCTCGGCGGCGAAGGCGTCGAGCTCGCTGCGGGAGAGGTTCCACTTCGCGGCGATGAGCTCGGCGCTGACGCCCTGCGGCACCAGACCGTCGGGGTAGCGGGCGGCGATGCCCGGGCCGAAGGGGTCCGCGCCCGCGGGCACGTTGGACCACATCGGCACGCGGCTCATGCTCTCCACGCCACCGGCGACGACGACGTCATACGCGCCGGCGATGAGGCCCTGCGCGGCGAAGTGCACGGCCTGCTGCGACGACCCGCACTGCCGGTCGATGGTGGTGGCCGGGACCGACTCCGGGTACCCGGCGGACAGTGCGGCGTAGCGCGTGGTGTTCATCGCCTGCTCGCCGACCTGGTCGACGCAACCGCCGATCACGTCGTCGATGGACGACGGGTCGATGCCGCTGCGCTCGACGACGGCGCGCAGGCTCTCGGCGAACAGCTCGACGGGATGCACGCCCGAGAGCGCACCTCCGGGCTTGCCCTTGCCGACCGGTGTCCGGACGGCTTCCACGATGACGGCGTCACGCATGGGTTCTCCTCGTTGAGTCCGGGTTGGAGTATCCAACCCGCTGAGGGGAGACTAGCGCTAGTGGGTTGGAAATGGCAACCTGTTGACTATGAGCACTGACTCCGCCCTCACCGGCCGCGCGATCGTCGGCCGACCCTGCTCCATCGCCTCCGCACTGGCGGTGGTGGGGGAGAAGTGGGCGCTGCTCGCCCTGCGCGAGCTGTTCCTCGGTAACCGACGCTTCGACCGCATCGCCGACAACACCGGAGCGCCGCGCGACATCCTCACCACGCGCCTGCGCAGCCTCGAGAACGCCGGCGTCATCGTCCGCGAGCCCTACCAGGAACGGCCGGTGCGGTACGAGTACCGGCTAACGCAGGCCGGCCGTGACCTGCAGCCGGTCATCCTGGCGCTGCGGACATGGGGCGACCGCTGGGCGGTCGAGCAGACGCCGCTGCTGATCAAGCACCACGACCACCAGCTGGTGACCGGGGTCCACTGCACGACCTGCGGTGAGCCCGTGCGCGGCCGCGACCTGTCGGTGGAGTCGCAGGTGCCCGGGTGGTCACAGCAGGGCCGGGTAGCCGTGGGCAGCTGAGCTTGAGAGGTCCAGAGCCGCCCAGCCCAGCGTTAGGTCAACCAGCGCGCACACCCGCAGCGAGCAGGTCAATCGGCAGAGCGTTCGCAGTCGATCAGGTTGTCCGCCGCCGTGGCTCGACCCTCACGCGTTGCTTCGGGTGAGATGCAACCTTGGGAGTCCGAGCGCCGGCAGAGCGACGCTCCGTGACTACTCGGATGGAGCGGTGGCCACTTCCGGGCGGGCGGAGTCCGCTTCGCGGGGCTGTTGCCTGGCGACCTTCGCCCGGGGTACGCGCGCTGCTCCGGCGGTTGGTGCCGGGGCGAGCATCCGGAGGCGAACTGTGGCGGCGGCTGCGGACAGGGCAGCTGCGACGAGGCACGCTGCGATGGCGCCGGGCAAGGCTGGCTTGATGGTCATCAGGTACAGGAACGCAAGGATCTGGGACGCGCCGAATAGCGACACATACGTCGGCAGAGCCGCGCTTCGCATCCGGTCCAAGTCCGGCGGCACCGGCCCGTCCGGATGGGCTTCGGCGGCCTTCAGCAGGCGCTTCGCGTGACCACTCTCGACCGTTGGCCCGAGGATCGACATGACGGCGAACACAACGATCGCAACGTCGACCCACCCGCTGGTCCACGTGATGCTGCCGTCACCGCCGTGCTGCGAGACCATGTAAAGCCCGGCGGCAAGGATCAGCAGCATCGCTGGGCCGATCACGACGTCGATCTTCTTCGTAACGGAGGTGAGGAGGCGCACCTCGCTGACTGAGCGGGCAGTCTGCGAGCGCAACGTCGCCACCAGCGTGGTCGTCACGGCGCCAACCAGCATTACAACGCCCAAGATGTGCAGAAACAGCGCAAAGTCATACATGGAACCCCCTCCAGTTCTCCTGTCGGGAACAATCTTCGCGCTGTCGCGACCCGAGTGGAGCGAAATGCGACATGTGAAGCACGTGTGCACGCGGCGTACCGCGAGCTCTGTCAGACCTAGCGGGCACTCCGTCGAAGTCGCTGGAAGAACGCTGCCGTTGATCCAGGTGGTGGGCGGAATGGCCAGCCAGTTGTAGGCCTGCTGAAAGGAATGCTCGAGACCTGGGCAACGCAGGTCGCGGCTCGCGGCAACAGCTAAGAGTTTTCGCACGGACTACCGCTGGAGCGGGGCCATGAACCGCTCACGGTCGACCACCACGCGGGTGATCACGCCCTTTCCGAGGACCAGGCCGCTTGCGGGGTCGGTCGCCACGACGTCGAAGGCAAGCACGTGACCGTCCACGTCTACCAGGGTCGCCGTGGCGAGCACTGCGTCACCGATCGCAGATGGTGCGAGGTGATCGATCGTCACGCGTGTCCCCACGCTCGTCTGATCATCGTCCAAGGCGGTGTCGAGCGCGGCGCAGGTCGCGGCCTCCATCCAGGCCACGAGACGAGGGGTGGCGAGCACCAGAAGGTCACCGGATAGCTGGGCCTCGGCTGTGTCTCCGGAGGTGACCTCGAACTCGATGTTGGCGGTCAGGCCGACGTCCATGTCGCGATTGTTGCCCGGGTCGCACAGTCCAGACGAACGGTAGGCGCCCCAGCCGAATGCCCGGTCACGTCCGGCGAGTCCAACCGAGAACGCCGGCCCTCGGGGGCCAGACAGCCCGACTTCGCCTTCGCGGGCGCAGGTCCGACTGCTTGGGAGGGTTGCCAAGCCCAAGATTTGGGCCTCGCGAGCGACGGGCCGACGCGGCGCCGGCTATGAGCGCCCGATCCTGCGGTGGTGTCGACCAAATGACCCTGGCGTGTCTGGGCCGACGACAGGGGGCCCGAAGGGGGCTGATCGATCCCGCGACGGCTTGTCGCCTCGATTACCTGACCATTTGCTGGACCGGCTGTCCGTTCAGGTCGAGCTTGCGGCGGTCGCTGTCGGCGCGGCCGCGCCTTTACCGGGCCTGGACTAGGACGGCCTGTGAGGCCTGCCCGTTGGGCAGGGTGGCGTACAGGCGGTAGTCGACGGACGCGACGTATCGCCAGGACCATTTGCCGTTCGAGTCGATCGTCGCCGTGCGGACGATGGAGTAGTCCGTTGCGGCGGTGCCGGCCTTGTGGAGGTGCAGGGTCACCGTCCTGCTCGCCGTGCCGGTGCCCGTGATCGTCACGGTTGAGTTCTTCGGGGCTGTCCGGCTGGCCGCACCGTCGATGGTCGGAGCGACCTGCACGAGCACTGGCTGGCTGGTCGTTCCGCCGTTGGCGGCGTAGACGCGGTAGTCGTCGTTGGCGATGTATGAGGTGGTCCAGCTACCCGTCGGTGACGCGGTCAGTGTGCGGCGTTGAACGAAGGCGGTGGCGCCAGCCTGGCGGAACCAGACCTTGACGGTCGCGCCCGGGTTGGCCGTTCCCGAGAGCGTGACGGTGCTGCCGTAGGTTGTGGCACGGTTGGCTGGTCCGGAGAGGCTGACCGCCGCGGGTGGCGGGGTGTCGACCGGGCCGTTGTCTGTTTGACCGCTGTAGAGCTTGAGCGAGTTCCCGCTGGTCAGGGCGAGAGCGCCCGCGCCAACAGTCAGCGTCGCCGGTTCGGAGTCAGGTCCGAGGACGGGCGGGGCCGCCGCGAAGGCCGTGGCGTCCGTCCACACCGTCGCGCCGGTAGCTTCGTCGAGGGCGAATAGTCGGCCGCTGCTGTCGCCGGTCAGAACAAGACCGTTGGCGATGCTCGGCGACACGTCCAGCGTCTGGGACGGGGAGGCGACCCAGTAACGAGCTCGGTCGCCCAGCCGTTCGGCGACGATGCGGTTCCCTTGCAGGGCCACGATCGCGTTGTGGGCTGTGTCGAGGGCGGGACGACGGGTGACAAAGTCGGATCCGACGAATTGACCGGTGGCCGCGTCGACGACCTTGCCACCACCGGCGTAGTCATTGAGGTAGAGCTTGCCTGCCCCCAAAACGACGTCGCCCGCGCCGCCGCCGTCGTAGCCGGAGTCGCTCGCGTAGGCCCGGGAGCCGGTGGCCGTGTCGAAGGCCGCGAGCTGGTCCCCGACGCCGGAGAAGTAGGCGAACTTGCTGTCAGCTGCCGGCGCGACGCTGAAGTAGTCGTTGGTGTCAATGCCCGTCCAGGCGACTCGCCCCGTCGCCAGGTCCAACGCCCAACCGGCCCCTCCTGCCTGGTCGCTGTAGGAGTGGACGAAAACTTTGTCGGCGGCAATCGTGGGATATCCGTCGTAGCCGTAGAAGGCCGTGGGTAGCTGCGTGGTCCACTGCAGAGTGCCGGTGGTGGCGTCGAGGCCGTGAAGCACCGCCCCTGTCTGGGTTCCGTACTCATAGTCCACCAATACCGCGCCGCTGACGGCCAGTCGGCTGTGGCCGGTCCCGCCCGTCAGATGCACCGGTCCCCAGTCCACTGCCCCCGTTTGCCTGTTGTATCGGGAGATGTCGACTCCGCCGCTCGGATCGGCGTTGCCGACGAACAGCCGACCCGCCGGGTCGATCACCGCATTCGAGACCTGGCCGGGCAGCCGCACCTGCCATTTCCGGCTCAGCGGCGTGTGCAGCGTGGACCCGTTGGCGGTGCCGTCGTGAGCGGCGTTCTGCGCGTACTGGGAGCCGTCGGCGGTGTCGGCTCCGCTGGCAGGCGGAGGCAGTGTCATTGAGACCGGTGCCGCGGGCGAGGCCGGCGCGGGAGTGCTCGTGGTCGAGCCACGGAAGACGGTCAGGGTGTTGGCAGCCGGCACAGCAAGAAGTCCGCTGTCGGCGGCAGCAGCGACCGGCATTCCGAAGGTGGAGAACGGCGGAGTGGCAGGCAGAGCAGTGTCGTCGACAAGCGAGCCGTCTGACAGGGCGTAGCGCCGGAGGTGACCATCTGCTGTGGTGACCGCAACCTGCGCGGTGAACAACACCGGAGGAGCCGTGGGTTGAGCGGCGAGAGGCACCGACCAGCGCGCCACTCCAGAGACCTCGTCGTAGGAGTTGAGATGTTTGTCTGGGGTGGCCACGGTCAACTGGCCGCTGCCGAGCGCAGGCTGACCCGGCGGCACGTTGTATCGGGACTGCCCGGTGGCGGCGTCCAGGACGCCGAGTGCGTTCACCCCGCCGTAGGCCGGGGTGACGACCACGTTGCCGTCGCTCTGCGCCAGGCCGCCCTCGAAATGGCAGCCGGAGATGCCCTGATGCACCCACTTCGTCGTTCCCGTGTTGGTGTCGACCGCGCACTCGCTGCCGTAGAGCGTCGTGCCCACGGCGGCGAGCGGCGCGGAGCCACGGTCGTCGGGGTAGCGGTGCACGATCGCGCCCGTCGCCGGGTCGAGGGCTTGTAAACCGGTGGAACCGCTGTTGACCCAGAGGAGTCCGTCCTCGAGAGCGGGGGTGTTGTAGAGCGGAACACCGGACGATACGAGCGAGGACCACAGCTGCCGGCCGGTCGTCAGGCTGATAGCGATCAGGTTCTGCCCGCTCGTCACGAATACGCGTTGACCATCGCTGGCGAGGGTCGTCTGAGCCGTTCCGACTGCCAGCGGAGCCCACAAAGGCCGCCCGGTCGACGCGTCGAAAGCCTGGACGTCCTCCCGCTGCCCGTCATCCGAGGAAGCCAGAGAAGCGGCTACGACGACCGATCCAACGATCAGAGGAGTAGACGAGGTGCCGCCGAGGTCACGGCTCCACGCTTCAATGAGAGCACCGCCAGGTCCGTCGACACTGTCGAAAGTGTGGCCCGAGCCGCCGTAATTGAGCCCGGAGCCGGTGCCGGTGGCCGCGGACGCGGCATTCGCGGTAGGGCCAGCCGCGCACAGCGCGATCGCGGCAGCGACGCTGATTATCGCGCCATATCGACGAACGAAAGCCACCGCAAGTCCCCCGACTCCTACGGCTCAAAGTGAACCGCACGGACCAGCATTGCATCACCCGCACCGAAACTTGTCATCGGGGCGAACGGGTGATGACCGGTCGCGAAGCGAACCGCTCGAGAGCGCCGACTACCGCCCGCCCAAGCATCCGCGATCGGCAATTCTCTACCGTTCCCGGAGTGAGTGAGCAACCAGGTGGTCAATGGAGTGAGCTCGGGCTCCGGGCGGGTGTGTATCTCGGCCTGACGGGCTCTCGTTACGGGTACGGGCGGGTCGATCCAACTCTCGATAAGGATCTCGACGAGCTCCGACGCGAAAGTTGCAATGCTGCGCCGCCGAGTCGACGAGCTTGCGGGCGGCAGTACGTCGGGTAAGCGGTAACGGCACTTCGTGGGTGCTCGCCGTCCACCGTCGAACCGTGGGCTTCCGCCGGTCGGTCGAGTTGTCGGAGGTGGGCGGGCTGGTGGAGGCGCTGCACGGTGACGTGGACGCGCGAGTGGTCGCGCAGCGTCTGTTGGTCATGGGCCCGAAATCGCCCCAGGTGCAGGCCGAGCTTCGTAGGGCTCGGCCAGCTCGCGGCGGCCGGGCCGATCGGGGTGTTCTGCGGTCGCCGCACTTTCCGCCTTGCGCGTCGCTGTCACCGGACGGCACCACCCGCGTGGCCAGCTCGAGGTAGTCACCTCGGACCCCGACCGCTACGCCCGGAACTCTTGAAGAACGGCTGAGCGATGGGCAGGCAGCCCGGCTCGGCCGGGGTGGCGTTGCCGTGGAGACGCGCGTGGTTGTCGCGATGTCGCAGGCCGGGCATCAGCTGGCGCTTTCGTTGGCAGACGGTGACGTCCTGGTCCGCCGCGCGGTTTTCGTGGCGCCGAAACAGCGCCAGCAGACTGACCTGGCCAAGCGTGTGGGTTGTCGGGTACGGGGTGTCGCCGACGCGGGGGCCGTCGAGGTGGATTCGTCAGGCCGGACGAGCGTGGAGGGAATTTGGGCTGCGGGCACGACGGCTCAGCCGGCGCTGCTGGGCATTGCTGCCGCCGGCGCGGCGAGCACAGTCGCCGTTTCGCTGCACACCGCTCTACTCGAGGCCGAATTGCGGGCTGAAGAGACCGGACAGACGGGCGCCGGCACTCTCCGCTGAGCGGGTGTTGCAGACGGATGGTTCGCTCGTGGACCACACGTCCTGGTGTTGAAGGCCGCGGCGCTGCGGGACCCCGTGGGCCGGCGAATCTGTGCGCAGTTGCGCGTGTCCAGCCTCGTCAGCACGTCGAGCTCGGCTATCGCGACGTGGAGGTCGTCGGCATAGACGCGGTTGCGGCGGTTCAGCAGTCGGACGCGGTCCACGTTGGTCATCACCCCTCGCTCAGGCGCAGCACGGCTCGGCCGACGCCGCAGTCCCGACCCCGGCTTCGCCCGGGACGGGCACTCGTGGGCGGGCGTCGAGAAGCGGGAGCAGCGGCTGGACCAGCGGGCCGATTCCGAAGGCATAGGCGAGCGTGCCGATCCCGACGGTCCCGCCCAGGAGTACGCCGGCCAGGAGGACTGTGAGCTCCAGGCCGGTGCGCACGACTGCCACGGGCCGGCCGGTGCGGGCAGCGAGCCCGGTCATGAGCCCATCGCGAGGGCCGGGGCCGAAGCCGGCGCCGATGTAGGCCGCTGTCGCGACCGCGTTGAGGACGACGCCCGCCAGAACGAGGACGATGCGGACGGGCAGCGCGTCGATGCCCGGGAGGAGCCGGAGGGTGACGTCGAGTGCGACCCCGATGAGCAGCACGTTGCTCACCGTGCCGAGGCCGGGCCGCTGGCGCAGGGGGATCCAGGCGACGAGGACGAGCGCGCCGACCACGATGACCCATGTCCCGATCGACAGGCCGATGGTGCGGGCGAGCCCCTGGTGCAGCACGTCCCAGGGCGCCGTGCCGAGGCCACTGGCGACGAACAGGGCGAGCGCGGACCCGTAGAGCCAGAGACCCGCGTAGAGCTGGACGAGGCGTCGGAGCATCCCGGCGGTAGGCACACCACAGAGAGTGGCCTGCAGGTGGCCTTGCCGTACAGGGCCAATCCGGGGACAGTGGCCTGGTGACTGGGCCGACGCAGCGTCTGACCGGTTCGGGCCTGTCCCGCCTGCTCCTGGACTGGCGGTCAGCGTCTCCGGCAGCGGGATACCAGGCGCTCGCGGCCGCGGTACGGCAGCTCCTTCTCGACGGACGACTGTCCGCGGGAGTGCGGCTGCCCGCCGAGCGCGATCTTGCAACTGCTCTCGGTCTGTCGCGCACGACCGTCACCGCCGCCTACGACGCGCTGCGCGCCTCCGGTCACGTCCGGAGCCGACGGGGCAGCGGCACCTTTGCGACGGCGCCGGCACGCTCGCTCTCGCAGGGACCGGTCGCTACCGACGTCGATCTCGACCTGGCTCTCGCCGCCCCCGAGCCGGTATCGGGCAGCGTCGAGCGGGCGCTGACGGCTGCCGTCGAGTCCTTGCCGCGCGAACTCACCCGCTCCGGTTACGACCCGCAGGGTCTGCTGGCGCTGCGCGAAGCGCTCGCCGCCCGTTTCACCGCCCGGGGCTTGCCGACCAGCCCTGACCAGATCGTCGTCACCAGCGGCGCGGCCGGGGCGCTCACCCTTCTCGGCCGGGTGCTGCTGGCACCGGGCGACCGGGCGCTGGTCGACATCCCCACCTGGCCCGGCCTGCTCGACAGCTGGCGAGCCGCCGGCGCGAGACTCTCCGGCGTGCCGCTGCTCGAAGACGGCTGGGACCTCGACGCCGTCGCCGCCGCGCACCGGCAGTTGGTGCCTCGCGCAAGCTGCGTCGTCGCCGACTTCGCCAACCCGACCGGATTCCTGCTCGACGCCGAAGGTCGGGCGGCCCTGGTGCGGGCCGCCGCCCGCGGGGGCGGGGTCCTCGTTGCCGACGAAACCCTCGTCGATCTTGCGCTCGACGGGCAGGCTCTGCCGCCGCCACTGGCTTCCTTCGACGAGGACGACCGAGTCGTCACCGTCGGCTCGGCCAGCAAGTCGCACTGGGGTGGGCTGCGCGTCGGTTGGATACGCGCGCCGAGGGCGCTGGCGGCGCAGGTCGCCGAGGCGCGCGCCTCGCTCGATCTGGCGCCTCCCGTCCTGGACGCCCTCGTCGTCGCCGCGCTGCTGCAGGACGACGACGCGCTGCCAAGACGCCGCGCCGTCCTGGCTTCCCGTCGCGAGACGATCGTTGCCGCCTTGGCCGAGAACTGCCCGGACTGGACGGTGCGCGTGCCTTCCGGGGGCCTGTCGCTGTGGGTACGGCTCCACGCGCCGGTGGCAACGGCCCTGTGCGCGGCTGCGGCCCGGCAGGGCGTGCGGCTGGTGCCGGGCGGTCGCTTCACCCTCGACGGCAGCGCCGAACGGTGGTTGCGCCTGCCCTATGCCCTTCCCGAGGACGACCTGCGGGAAGCTGTCACCCGGCTGGCTCGCGCCCGGGAAGACCTACGCCCAGATTCCGAGCCACGTCGATACGCCGTCGCCTAACCCACGAGATCACCGGCAGATCTACACATCTGCGCATCCGCCTCGTGGGTGTCATTCTCTCCGTGGTCAACCGATGGAGCGCGGGCAGGGTCGGGCGGCTCGCGGAGGGCCCGTAGCCCGGAATGCACGTTGTGGTGCAGCAGCAGCCCGAGGGCGCCTTCATCATCTGGCCCTACAACCAGCATCCGGACAACTGCCCGACGGACGGGTGGGACATGAGGGCTGACGACCCAGCGTCCGTGGACGAATGGTTCGCCGACGAGCTGCCATCCGTGGTGTGGCTACGAGGCCGCTCGAGCATGGCCTTTCCGGGTGCGACCGAGGGCCGCTCAAGTGCCGGTCAGTGGCTCCGCTCGGAAGTCGGCGTCGCTGATCGGGCCGCACACGACGATGGCCCACGACCGACACCTGTTCAGCCATTAAGTCGACTGTGACCCGTCGGGTCAGCCGTCACTACCCCCCTATGGCGAGCTAGACGGCGCCGGCACCGCCTTTGTCCGGCATCCACCTGCCGGGACGTGACCAATGCCGCTCATCCCGCACCGCCGAGCCAGCCGTAACGGGCGATGGCGGGTGGTAGCCGCGCCGGCGGTGCCCGGACCTGCGCTCTGCGGCTTGAAGGGCCACGCCAGGCCCCAAGACCACCGGGGAATAGTTGAACGCTCAACCTGCGTTCTGGTATCTGTACGCCGCGGAACCCGCGGCCCGCGCCTTCGGAGCTGACATGACCACCACCGCACCCGCCCTGACTCTCACCCCCGCCGACCTCACCGGCGACTACGTCATCGACCCCACCCACTCCCGCATCGGCTTCATCGCCCGGCACGCGATGGTCACCAAGGTCCGCGGCAGCTTCAACGCCTTCGACGGCAAGGCCCGCCTCGACTTCGGCAACCCGGCGGCGAGCTCCGCCGAGATCAGCATCGAGGTCGCCAGCGTGGACACCCGGCAGGCGCAGCGCGACGAGCACCTGCGCACCAACGACTTCTTCGACGCCCCGACGTACCCGACCATCAACTTCGCGTCGTCCGGCGTCGAGCAGATCGACGGCGACACCTTCCGCCTCGTCGGACTGCTGACCATCAAGGACGTCACCAGGCCGGTGGCGGTGGACTTCGAGTACACCGGCGCCGCCAAGGACCCGTACGGCAACATCCGCGTCGGCTTCGAGGGCTCCACCACCCTCAACCGCAGCGACTACGGCGTCACATTCAACGCAGCGCTCGAGACCGGCGGCGTCCTCGTCTCCGAGAAGATCACCCTCGAGTTCGAGGTCAGTGCCGTCAAGAACGCATAACCAGCCCTGACCAGGGGGCGCCGGTGCTTGCACCGGCGCCCCCTGGTCGTCTGCTGGGCTCCGAGCCGGCTCAGGAGTCGCCGGTCACCACCATTATCCGAAGCCGATCGTGGACACCGACCGCTTGCACCAGGATGACCTCCAGCTGTTCGACGCCGATTCTCAGAGCCATCCGGCGGTTACCGCACGGCGGGGCCGCGCGGATGTGGTGACGTCGGGTCCGGTTGCTGGCCGCGCGTCCGGCTTCGAGCTATCGGGCGAAGCTCCCGCCGGTCGTCCATGAACGGCGGATCCGGCGGTTCCCGACTCGCAGGATCCGCATGCCAAACAGCGTCCCGCCACCAGACCGGTCCTGAGTAGCGCCTGCGCGCATAGCGCCGGTTCTCGGCCAGGACGTCCGAGCGGTAGCGGCACCTCGCGAGCAGTCAGCGGGGATGCGTAGTGGATCGTCGGCGCGTTACCCGCTCTCGGTTGTCGACGCAGGCAACGTCCCACGCCCATCGGGCTGCTCCGGCGAACGATGAAGGGCAGATCGTGCTTCGAGGTTGCGACGGAGATCCTGAACGCTGAGGTCGTATCCGACAGCGGCCTTCCCAGCTAGGAGACCGGCCGCTGTCGTCCTCGCAGGCAGTCGGGGGCGGCGACCACACCGAGTGCTGGTCGTGCCACGCATCCCGCGCGTGATCCGGTGGGGCGGCTCCGCGCTGGACGTCAGCGTGGTGCGCGTTCGTCGAACCGGGACATGATGCGAGTCAGGTCGGCGAGATCGCGGTCGTCGAGCACGTCGCCGAAGACGCGTTGCAGGAACGCGTGGTGGCGCTCACGGGTCTTCCTCACCACGTCGCGGCCGTGCCTGGTGATGACCGCGAACGTCGAGCGGGCGTCGCCCGGGTCGGGCTGTCGCTCTACGAGACCGGACGCCTGCATCCGGTCGAGCAGCTTCGACAGTCCCGACGGTGACAGGACCAGGGCCTGAGCCAGCTCGCTGAGCCGAAGCCGACCGCCAGCCAGATCCAGCTGCATCAGGACGTCGTAGCGCGCCACCGTGAGGCCGCTGATACGGCGGACATCGAGCTCCATCTGGTCCTTCAGCCGGGCATGGGCACGCAGCAGGCCGAGGAAGGCCGGCATCCACCTGACTGACTCGTCCTCGCCCACACGTCAAGCCTAGACGGATACTTGACATGCCAAACGCTTGCGGCTACTACTTGTCATGCCAAGCGTTCCCGCACCCGGACGGCCGCCCGATGCGACCCGCCACCATCAGGAAGCGAGAGAACCTCCGATGCCGACGATCGCCTTCGCCGCCCCGTTGCTACCGGGCATGACGCAGCTTGACCGAGACGTCATGACGTCCTTCCAGGCCGGCGAGCGCAAGACCGACTACGAAGCCGCACGCCGCCAAGCCGGAATCACCCGCGAGAAGGTGTGGATCCAAACGACACCGGCCGGAGACATGGCCATCGTCTACCTCGAGGCAGACGATCTCGACGCCGCCTTCACCGCACTCGGCACATCGGACGAGCCGTTCAACCGGTGGTTCCGCGACCACGTCCAACGAGTCCACGGCTTCTCACTCGCCGACGACTTCCATGCCCCGGAACAGGTCCTGGACTTCCGCGCCTGACCGACCTCCGCCCCAGGCGTCAACCACGTCTTCACCACGAGGCGGTCGGGCTCGCCACCGACCTGCCGTTCCATGCTGAGCCTCAGTTCGAGTGCCCGGCCTCCGCCGAGGGTGACCTGGTTTGGGACCGGAACCTGCTCGAGCTGCGTGGCGAAGTCTCGTAGGTCGTCCGCCATGACGGTCTGCTGGGATCGCTGGTCTGTTGAAGCCCACCGCGGAGGCCGCGAATGCGCGCGATATCGCCGGTTATCGGGCGCGGTCGACGATCACAGCCGGCGCAAGTTGCCGCAATCTTGGCGCTCGCGTCCTGCTCCTGCCGGGGCTCAGTCCGAGCGTTCGGGCCCGTCCTGCCCGTCGGCGGAGTCGTCGACCGGAGGCTGCTGCGCCAGGAACAGCTCGAAGGCCTCCCCGAGCTCGTCGGCGCTGGGCAGTGGCTCGGCCGGGCGGTCCTGCAGCAGGCTGCGCCCGGCCCCGGCGACGAAGCTGTCGTACTGCTCCTCGAGCGCCCGCACCACCTCGGCGACCTCGGCGTTCTCCGCGACCTGTGTGTCGATCTCGGCGGCGGTACGGGTCGCGGCGGCGCGGAGCTCGCCGGTGGGGAGCACCAGGTCAGCGGCCTTGGTCACCGACTCCAGCAGCGCGACGGCACTCGCCGGGAACTCGCTCTGCGCGACATAGTGCGGCACGTGGACGGCGAAGCCGACCGCGGCGTGACCGGCTTGGCCGAGGCGGTACTCCATCAGGTTGCCGGCGGACCCGGGCACCTGCACCCGATCGATCCAGGACGGGTGCTCGGCCACGAGATCCGTCGACGTCGCATGCGCGATCACACCGACGGGGCGGGTGTGCGGGACCGCCATCGGGATGGCGTTGAGCCCGACGGTCAGCCGGACGTCGAAGTGTTCGACGACCAGCCGGACGGCCTGGAGGAACCGCTCCCACTGGTAATCGGGCTCGGGACCCTCGAGCAGAAGGAACGCGGTGCCGGCGTCGTCGTGCAGCAGGTGGACGGCGAGCCGCGGCTCGGAGTAGTCGGCCCAGTGGTCGCGCTCGAAGACCATCGGTGGACGACGGCTCCGGTAGTCGATCAGCTGGTCGACGTCGAAGGTGGCGACGATGCGGCTGCCGGTGCCCAGCAGCTGCTCACGGACGAGCTTGCGCACCGAGCCGGCGTCGACGAAACCGTCGAGCGCCTGGATCAGCACCGGCCGCTCCAGGTCCGGGACGTCGTCGGCGAACTCGATCAGCGCCGCTGGATCCAACACCGCGCACCTCCCTGGGAACGTCGAGCTGCAGACCTGGCCGTACGCGGGTGCGTCCGGTCCCGGTCACCAGCCGTTGTGCCATCCAACACCGATCACCGGGTGAGCGTTCCGTCCGTCGGCCGCGTCGGCCGTCGGGTGCGGTGCGCATCTCATCCGCTGTCATGCCGGATCCACCGCGGAGGGTCTCGGACCAGCGGGCCGGGGAAGGCAACGACGTATGACCACTCCTGACAGCTCGGGCCCCGGCGGTGCCACCGGTACGGGGGCCGGAGGGCTCGCTGCCGGCCCCGGCGACGACAGCGGCGACGCCGCGGTCGCCCAGGAGGCCACGACCGGCAGGCCACCCGGCGTCGACGCGGGCGGTGCACCTCCCGAGAACGCCTCGCGTGCCCCCGGAACCTCCGGCGGGCTCGGCGAGTCGGGTGAGGCCGGTCCGGACCTCACCGAGCAGGACGAGAACAGCGACACCGGCGTCACCGGCTGACGGCCGTCAGTGCAGGGCGGAGCCAACCGTCCAGTCGGCCCAGGAGAGGTTCCAGCCGCCGCCCCAACCGTTGCCGGGTTCCATCGTCCGGCTGGTGCCGACGGTCTCCACCGGGTCACCGACCAGGGAGTTCGAGAACAGCCACTCGGCGTTCGCCAGCGAGACGTTCGTGCAGCCGTGCGACACGTCCTGCTTGCCCTGGGCCCACTCGCTCCAGGGGGCGCCGTGGATGAACTCGCCCGACCAGGTGAGGCGCATCGCGTACGGCACCACCTCGTCGTAGGCGTCGGGCCCGGTGATGCCAACCGTGCGGGAGTCCATCCGCACCGTGCGCTGGATGGCCATGATCGTCTTGGTGCCGCTCCGGGTCTCGAAGCTGCCCTGGTGCCGCCCCAGTGAGACCGGGACGGTGCGCACCGCTGTGCCGTCGCGGAGGACGGTCATCTGATGGGTGGTGTCGTCGATCCGCAGCACCTGGGACCTGCCGATCGTGAAGGTCGATGTCGTGTCCTTCGTTCCCCACGTGCTCGTGCCGGTGCGGACGCCCCCGAGCGCGGCGGTGACCGTCACCGAGGTGCCCGACGGCCAGTAGTGCTGCGGCCGGTACTGCACCTGCGTGTTGCCGAACCAGTGCCAGCCGGCGACGCCCACGGGCCGGTCGGTCACGACGTGCAGCGTCCGCTCGACGGCGGCACGGTCGGCGACGGGGGTGTCGAAGGTGACCACCACGGGCTGCCCGATGCCGACCTCCGCCTTGTCGCCGGGGCTGACGGTCGCGGTCAGGGGGTGAGGCGCCGCATCGACGTGCACGGTGCGGACGGCCGTCACCTCGCCGCCGTCCGGCGCGGCCATGGTCGCCACAGCCGTGACGGTGCTGTTCGGTGGGAGCGTGCTGACGTGCCCGGAGGCGCCGTCGGTCGAGCTGGGCAATTCGTGGCCGGGTCGGTCGCTGACCTCGAGACGCCGCAGCAGGCCGCCCTCCGCCGTGACCGAGAGGTCGGACCCGGCCGGGAGCCGACCGCGATCGGCGACGCTCCACCGTGCGGTGGGCGGGGCCGACGGCGCCGGAGCGGCCACGTGCGGGGCTGGGGCGGAGCCGTGACCGGGAAGCGTGCAGCTGCTCAGCGCGAGTGTCGCCGTGAGGCCGACGGCCAGGCCGACCACCGCTGCGTGCGCCCGAGGCCGGTCCATGGTCCTCCGCTCGGTGTCGCCGCAGCCGTCACCTCCGGACGGTTCCTCGGCTCCATCGGCGCGGGAGAGCTCGAGGTCGAGTCGTCGGACGGTCTCGTCTTCGGATCGTCATCTCGCCGGGCGGTCCGGTTCAGGCGGGTGGGGCTGCGGTGAGGATCTGGTCGACCGGGGCGTAGTCGTCGGTGAGCACCACCGGCTTGCCGGTCTGCCGCGACCAGGCGTCCGCCTGCTCACCGGTGAGCAGCTCCCAGTGCTGCGGATGGTTCGCGAGCCCGGCCCGGATGCGGTCCACCGGCAGCGGCGAGTCGCTGGCGACGAGGACGGCGTTCCCGCCCTTCGCGTTCTCGAGCAGCTCTGGCGCCGCCATCACGGCGACGTACCGGAACGTCGAGGCGAGCGTGGCGTACTCGGCGTGGGAGAACCTGTTCGGCGGGTAGTCGATCGTGTTGACCGCGTAGATGCCGCCCGGCCGCAACACCCGCTGGACCTGCTGGGCGGTCTCCCGCGTGGTGAGGTGCCACGGGACCGTGACACCGCCGAACGCATCGCCGATGACGAGGTCGTCGTGGTCGGCCGGGCTCTCCTGCAGGCCGACCCGGCCGTCGACCACGCGCACACGCAGCTTGTCGTTGGTGCGGAGGCCGAGGCGCTTCCGGTCGAGGTCCACGACTCCGCGGTCCACCTCGAACACCTCGCTGTCGGTGCCGGGGCGGGTGGCGGCGAGGTAACGGGGCATCGTCGCGCCGCCGCCGCCGATGTGCAGCGCCGTGATCGGCGCCCCCGGCGGAGCGACGGCGTTGCTGACGGCGGCGAGGCCGCGGATGTAGGAGAAGCGGATGTCGGTCGGGTCGGCCGGGTTCACGTAGCTGTGCGAGAGCGTGTCCAGCTGGAGGATCTGCGCGCCGGCCGGTGGGGAGGCGTCGACGAGCCGCGCGCAGTGGTAGGCCGTCTCCACGTCGCAGCTCTTCGTGCCGGCGAGCGCCACGCCACCGAGGACGAGCGCCCCCACGACCAGCAACGGCGCGGTCGTCGGCCTCCGGCTACCCGTCCGTCGGCGGGAGAGCGTCAGCGCGGCTCCGACGACCAGGAGGATGACCGCGATGGACAGCACCAGCCCGCGCACCGGGAAGTAGGCCACGAGCAGGAAGCCGGTCAGGAAGGTCGCGACGAGTCCGCCGATGGTGCCGGAGGCCGACACCATGCCGACGGTGCTTCCGGTCAGGCGCAGATCGGCGAGCATCTGCTTGACCACCAGCGGGGGCACCGCGGAGAGGAAGGAGCAGGGCAGGAAGACCGCGACCATGGCCATCAGCAGCACGACCGCCGGGTTGGCGGAGCCGATGGATTCGCCGAGCAGCCGGACGAGCGGCAGGACGACGACGGTGAGGGCTCCCGAGATGAGGAACAGCGGGCCGAGGAGCGTCGCCGGGTCCCGGACGTCGGCGAGCCGACCGCCCATCCACGCCCCGGCGGCGATACCGCCGAGAGCCATGCCGATGACGGCGCTGTTGGCCTGGATCGTCAGCCCGACGTAGGGGGCCACGAGGCGCAGGCTCAGCAGCTCGAGCGTCAGGACGGCGGCGCTCGCGATGAAGGCGAGCGCCACGCCGAGCCGCACCTCCCGGCTGCTGGTCGCAGGCCCGCCTCCTGTCGTGTCGGCGGGCACCGACGGCGGCTCCTCCGCCGCGCTCGGCGTCGAGGGGTCGGTCGATCCGGACGGCGCGGCAGCAGACACGTCCGCATTCTCGCAACTCGCCGTCGACCGGTGGCGTACCTCCCCGCACGGAATGCCGTCGCGCTGGTGCAGGTTGCCGGTTCGTGACCTCCGATGCCGTCGGGCAGCTGCTGCGCCTTCGCGCGGAGACCACCGGCCGTCTCGATGGTCTGGTGCGCGAACGGGACGGCATCGTCGCCGGTGCCGACCTCGGCGCCACCGACGACGAACACGATCCCGAGGGAGCCACGCTCGCCTTTGAACGCGAGCAGATCTCCGCGCTGATCCGGCAGGCGCGCGAGCGGCTCGACGGGCTCGACGCGGTCCTCGCCCGCGTGGACGCGGGTGACTACGGCCGCTGCGCGGTGTGCGGCGACCTGATCCCCGAGGGCCGGCTGCTGGCCCGCCCGGACACGATCACCTGCGTCGGCTGCGCCGGCGTCGGGCGGCGCTGAGCGGGCTCGACGCCGTCGTTGGGCCGTGTGGGTGGCGGAACAGCTGAAGCATTACCCGGATGGCCGAGTATCGCGCCCCCCTTCCGCGGAGATACCAGCGATGCCCATCAGGTGGAGGGACATTCCCGTCCCTCCCGGTGGCTTCGCAGAGGAGTACGTCATGGGTATCGGTGTCGGTGTCTTCCTGATCGCACTCGGCGCGATCCTTGCCTTCGCCGTCCACGCGTCGGTCTCCGGTCTGGACCTCGCGGTCGTCGGCTGGGTGCTGATGGGCGCGGGCCTGCTGGGCATCGTGCTGGAGATGGCGCTGTTCGCCCCGCGCCGTCGCGTGCACACCTACAGCGAGGCCCCGGTGCTCGCGCAGCCGGTCGTCCGTCGCGACGTCTACTGATCCCAGGGCTCCCTCCGAGCCCGCATGCCGCCTCGACGGGCGGTCGGCGTCCGCGCCGACCGCCCGTTCCGCGTTCATAAGCAACTGCCAGCTGAGGCCGAAGTCGACGACAGGTTCGGCGTCGACGGTCCTGGCATGACTCTCCTCTGGCTGAGCCCCGGGCTCCCGATCGATCGGGACGCCCTCGCCGCCGATCTCGGACCGTCGGTACAGGTCGCCACGCAGGCCTTCCCGCCTCCGGGGACATCGCTGGCCGTCGCCACCGTCTTCGAACGCGAGCTGCTCTCCCGGCTGGCATCGGTCCCGGGGGCCGGCGCAACCTTGCTGTTCCGCCCACCGGGTACGGCGGCCCCGCAGGACCTGCCCCGTTCCGATGGGCCGGTGGAACTCTCCGAGGCCTCGGACGTCGCCGACGTCTCGGCAGCGGTTCGACGGATGCTCGACGGCGGCACCGCGGCGTGGCCGTCGGCCGCCGCTCTCGTCGGCGCCGGAGTTGCGGCGGGCGCTGGCGCGGCGCCGGAGCAGCGCGCCGCGAAGCGGCGGTGGCTGGCCAGTGGCGGCGTGGTCGCTGCGGCCGCACTCGCGGCGGTCGTCGTCCTGGCCACGCAGGGCGGTGCCTCGAACACGGCTGCCACCGGTTTCCGCGGCGGGGGACCGGGAGGCATGGGCGGCTACGGCTTTGCGGGTCCTCCCGGCACCGCCGGTGGATCCTCGGGATCGGGCGTGCCGACCGACGGGCAGCGGCAGGCGTTCCTCGCGTGCCTGCAGGAGAACGGCGTGGACACCAGCGCGATGACCTCCGGGCAGCGCCCCCGGCTGGACCCCTCGGATCCGGCCACGGCCGCCGCCTTCCAGGCCTGCCGCAACCTCATGCCGCAACGCGGGCCCGGTCGCCTCGGCGGGCACGACCCGGACGGCGACGGCTACGGGCCCGGTATGCCGGGTGGGGCCGCTCCTGGCGGAACTGCTCCTGGCGGTACCGCACCCGGCACCCGTACCTGACCCAGAGGCCGCTACCGCACCCGAGCCTCCCACGGAGCCCGGTTAGGCCCCATCAGTCCTGTGGGTCGTCCCGCAGGACCGGGCCCTGCTCGTCCGCGGGGTCCTGCTCGCGGGTCAGCGTGAGCGTGCCCGGCCGCCAGCCGTCGTCCATGAGCGAACGGACGCGCTCGGCGACGGCATCGGCGTCGAGGTCGGACAGGTCTTCGGTGCGTTCGTCGGCCATGGCTGGCCTCCTGCCCAGCCGGACGCCCACCGACGCCCCGGGACGACGATCAGGTGCTGCCCACCGGCGCGGTCGAGACGGCGCCGTTGCAGGCCTGGATGCCACCCTCGGGCGTCGCCCCGACGAGCGTGCCGGGGGCCGACGGCAGGGTGATGCGGAGCTTCGCCGCGTTCGGCGGGGTGCACGGGCTCTCGCCCGAGTAGGGGTTCGGGAAACGGAGGTGGAACTGTGCCGAGCCCTGCGGCGCGACGGTGACCCAGACCTCGGGGCCGTCCTCGTGCCGCACGGCGGTCGCGATGTCCTTGCCGTCGTCGCCGATCAGGGTGGCGCCGACGAACCCGCGGACCGAGCAGCTGCTCGGTCCGACGTTGAGCAGCCGGAAGTTCGCGTACGTGCCGCCGGGGGAGCCCTGCAGGTCCACCGGCTCCAGCCGCAGCGAGGTCGTGCCGCAGCGGCTGTCGGGGGCGACGGCCGCCGTCGCGGGAAGGGCTGTGGCGCCGTCGGGGATGCCGGGCATGGTCCGTCCGGTTCCGCGCGACGCCACCTGCGGTGCCGTCGCCCCGGCGCCCTGCGTCAGGTCGGGCGCTGTCCCCGCCGTCGAGGCGTCGGGGGGAAGGGCGGAAGGGTCACCGGCCGCGCCCGGAGCACCGGAGGGCTCCACGACCGTCGCCGTGGCGTCCCCGGCCGGAGCCGAGACCTCGGCCGTCGGGCTGCCGGAGGCGGCAGTGGCCGTCGAGTGGTGGGCGCTGTTGCAGCCGGAGCTCAAGGCCGCGACCGCGGCCACAGCGAGGGCCAACGTCCGGGGCCTGCACAGAAGCCCGCTTCGGGTGCCGGGGCCGTGCGTCGTCGCCAGGTGCACTCGTCACTCCACGTTCCACGTCGTCGAACCGTCCCCTCCCCATCGGAGGGCGGGTCGCGGGCGTGAGCACGGAAGCGGCGGCGGCCGCACTCCAGCGCTGAGAAGACACGAACGGCCGCCCCCGCTCCGTCCGGGAAGGACGGGGCGGGAGCGGCCGCTCGTGGAGATCAGGCGCGGACGGCTCAGAACCGTCCGACGTAGTAGCTGGAGCTCCAGATGGGCTGCAGCTTGACGACGTCGCCGGGCTTCGGCGCGGTCCAGAACATCCCGTTGCCGGCGTAGACACCGACGTGGTAGGCGGGCGACCCGATGAAGATGAGGTCGCCCGGACGGGCGGAGCTGTTCGGGACGATGGTCGCGGCGGCGGCCTGCGCACTGGCGGTGCGCGGGATGTCGATGCCCATCTGGCGGTAGACGTACTGCGTGAACCCCGAGCAGTCGAAGCTGTTCGGTCCGGCTGCGCCGTAGACGTAGGGCTCGCCGGCCTTCGCGGCGGCGATGCCGACCGCGCGGGATCCGGCGCCGCCGTCGTTGTGGCAGGCGGTGAGGCTGACCGCGGCCGCACCGGCCATCGCCAGGGCGGCGATGCGGGTAGCGACCGTGCGACGCGTCGAGCGGGAGGCGCTCGGGGTGGTGCTCTCGGTGGCGGCGGAAGACTCCACGTTCAGGACGTGAGAGGGCACAGATGTTCCTTCCCGTTCGCCTGCGGGGTGAGCTGTCGGGTTCGGGCTGGGCGGCCCGGCCGGTCGTCGAGACCCGGCTTCACCCCGAGCCGGCTGACGGATCAGCCGGCGACGTGCGGTGGTTCCCCCACTTCCGCCCCAAGAGTTGATTCGAAAGGACACCCGGGCCGGGGGCGGAACTCGGCGTGCGGCCCAGGTGCTTGCTGGCAGCAACCACACGTAACGACACTTCGGGACGGCTGTCGCGAATCGCGTCCGGAGACAAACGTCACAGGTCGAAGCGGCATGATTGCGCACGTAGCGGACGGAATGCGCTGATCAAGGCGCTGACCAGTCAGGTCGGGCCTGTGGGCGTACCGGTGGTCGAGGCGGGCGGCGGGCCCACCGTGATCACTTCGTGATGAAGTCCTGCACGCCGTACCAGCGGCCGGACGCGGTCTTCGCGGCACCGATGCCGATGTGGGTGAAGGCCGGGTTGAGGATGTTGGCGCGGTGGCCGGGGGAGTTCATCCACATGACCATCATCTGGTCGGCGCTGACGTTGCCGTAGGCGATGTTCTCGCCGACCCCGCGTGCGCCGCAGGCGGACAGCATCGGCGTGATGCTCTGGTGCGCGAAGTTCTGGGTCGACGCCATCGTGCTGGCCCACCGGTTCGCGTAGCCGTCCGCGCAGGTGTTCATGGCGAGAGGACGCAGCCCCCGCTTGGTGCGCTCCACGTTCACCAGGACCAGCACGCGTCCTTCGTACGCCGCCTGTGCGGAGACGGTCGGTGAGCTCGGCGCCGTCGGGTTCAGCGGGTTGCAGGCCGAGAGGGCGCCGAGGGCGACGGCAGCGGCGGCGGCACCGAGGGCGAGCCGGAGGGTGCGGCCGCGCGGCCGGGTGCCGCCGACGGTCGACGCGAGGTGATCACCGCGGGTGATCATGGAAGAGTGTTCGGACCGGGACATGGCGGGACGTCTCCTCGTGGCGGACGAAGGTGCGGTACGCCTACGTGATCGACCGTCCGAGTACGCGACTGCAGCGAACGGGCGGATTTCGCTCGCTCCGGCGGCCGGGTCGTACGCCGTGCAACCGGTTGTCCGTCGGTGCCCCGGGTAGGCAGATCAGAGCGCCGCCGACGTGGGACCCGGCCGGAATGCACGGCCCGCCGGAGGTCCCTACGGCGCTCGATCGCGAGAGGAATCCATGACCGACACCCCCACCGTCCGCTTCAACAACGGCGTCGAGATCCCCCAGCTCGGCTTCGGCGTGTTCCAGGTGCCGCCGGACGAGGTCGTCGAGCCCGTCCGCACGGCCATCGAGTCCGGTTACCGGCTCATCGACACCGCCGCCGCCTACCAGAACGAGGAGGGGGTCGGGAAGGCCATCGCCGACAGCGGCGTGGCCCGCGACGATCTCTTCATCACCACCAAGCTCTGGAACGCCGACCAGGGATATGACGAGGCGATGCGCGCGTTCGACACCAGCCTCGGCAAGCTCGGGCTCGACACCGTCGACCTTTACCTCATCCACTGGCCGCTGCCGAAGCGGGACCGCTACGTCGACACCTGGAAGGCTCTCGAGAAGATCTACGCCGACGGCCGGGCGCGTGCCATCGGGGTCTCGAACTTCACCGAGCGGCACCTGAACCGTCTGTTCGACGAGACCGGCGTCGTGCCGGCCGTCAACCAGGTCGAGCTGCACCCGAAGCTGCCGCAGGAAGAGTTGCGGGCCTTCCACGCCTCGCACAACGTCGCGACCGAGGCCTGGAGCCCGATCGGGCAGGGCAAGGGACTGCTCGAGGACCCCACGTTGACCTCGATCGGCGAGGCGCACGGCAAGAGCGCGGCCCAGGTCGTCTTGCGCTGGCACATGCAGCTCGGCAACGTCGCGATCCCGAAGTCGGTGACCCCCGACCGCATCCAGCAGAACATCGAGGTGTTCGACTTCGAGCTCTCCGCAAGCGAGATGGGTGCCATCACCGCGCTCGGCACCGGCGAGCGCGTCGGCCCCGACCCGGAGACCTTCGACGTCGCCTGACGTCGCGGGATGTCCGAGCTCCCGTCGTGAGCGCCGGTCGCCGGTCCCCGGCGCTCCGGCGGGTCTCATAGACCGGTCTTAATCCGCTGACAGTCGTCGCCCACGGGTGAGCCGCACGCTCGGATCGTCCAGATCGGACGCCGAGCGGAGGATTCAGATGATTGTCAAGAAGTGGGTTGCGGGCGCGGCGCTCGCTGTGGCCGCCACCGGCGGTGTCGCGGCCGGCACACTGCTGCTGGGTACCGCCGACGCTGCGACGACGTCGCCTGCGACGACACAGGCCGGCCCCGGGGTGCAGGAGAACGACGGGGTCCCGGAGGCACAGGAGCACCACGGCGGACAGGCGCTCGACCTGGCCGGCACCGTCACGGCGGTGGGAAGTGACACCGTCACGATCGCGACGTCGACCGGTCCGACGGTGGTCTACAAGACCGACGGTGCCAGCGACATCGACAAGAACGGTGAGGCCCAGCTCGCCTCCCTCGCGGCCGGGGATGCGGTGCGCTACTCGGTCAAGACCGGCACGACCACGATCGACAAGCTCCACGCCGGTGACGAAGCCAAGAACGCTCCGACCCGGCCCGGGTCGACCGCCGGCGCCTGACGGGCCGACGCCGGGTGCGCGGCAGGCGACGGAGACCCCGGTCCCCGTCGCCTGCCGGCGGCCATCCCGACAGGGGAGCGATGCCCGGGTGAAGCGTGCTTCGCGCGCCGCGGACGGGATGCGGCCGATCGGGTGATCGTTCCGGAGCCACCGATGTCGATATCCCTCCGGACACCGCTGCCCCGGTGCCGTCGACGAGAGGGATCGCCGTGAGTGCCTGCGCCACCTGCACCTGTGCCAAGCCGGACGGGTGCCCCAGCCCGGCCGCGACGACCGAGCCCAGCCGGTTGCTGCTGGCCACGCGCGTCTCCCACACCGAAGGCGCGGTGCGGGCGCTGGCCAAGCGGGCCGGCTTCTCGGTCACGGCCTCGGAGGGGCTGCTGGAGATCCGCGGCGAGGCCCTGGGGGAGTTCCTGCGCGTGGCGACCTCGGAGCTCTCGTCGGTCGAGACCGACGAGGTCCGCGCCGTCCTGGTCGACCCGACCGGAGGACCCACCACGCGCAACGAGAGGATGCTCCGCGCCGCGCTGACCGCGCCGACCCTGACGCAGATGGGCGCCCGGGTGGAGCATGCCGATCTGGCGCAGCTATTCGAACGCGAGCACGAGTCGTTCTACGCGGTCTACCAACCCATCGTCGGCCTGCGGACCGGTCAGGTGCTCGCCCACGAGGCACTGCTCCGAGCCCACAGCAACGAGAAGGAGATCCAGCCCGCCACGCTGTTCGGTGCGGCGGAGCAGGCGGGGTGGATCCACGTCCTCGACCGGGTCGGGCGGACCACCGCACTGCGGAACGCCAGCGGCTGGCTGGGCGACGACCAGCTGTTCATCAACTTCATCCCGACCTCGATCTACCGCCCGCAGGTCTGCCTCAAGACGACGGAGGACGCCGCCCGCAGGGCCGGGCTCCGGTTGGACCAGCTCGTGTTCGAGGTGACCGAGGGCGAGCGCATCTCCGACGTCGACCACCTGGCCGGCGTCTTCGCGTACTACCGCGAGCGCGGGTGCAAGGTTGCGCTCGACGACCTGGGCTCGGGCTACTCATCGTTGAACATGCTCGTCCGGCTGCAACCCGACGTCGTCAAGATCGACAAGGAGATCACGCAGGGCCTTCCGTCGGCGAGCGCCTCGGCGGTCGTCTCGGCCGTCGTCGAGATCACCCACAGCTACGGCGGTCAGGTGCTCGCCGAGTGCGTCGAGACCCAGGAGCAGGCCGAGGCCGCGACGGCCCTCGGCTGCGACCTCGCGCAGGGTTGGTACTTCGGGCGCCCGCAGCGCCGACAGGTCCCCCAGGACGCGCAGGTCGCCCCAGCTGCACGGCCCAGCATCACGGTCCCGCACCAGCGCCTCCGGGCCGAGGTCGCCTCGACGTCCGTCGACGGGGTGCCGCCGGAGCTCGCCGTTGCGCGCCCGGCCGAGCCGACCGACGACGGGTTCGGCGGCAGCGTCCCCGAGACGGTGATCGAGCAGGTGCCCGGCCTCGCCGCCCTGCTCGAGACCGCGGTCCTGGCGAGCGCCTCCGGCGTCACCATCGTCGACGTGCAGCGCCCCGACATCCCGCTGGTCTGGGTCAACCCGGCGTTCGAGCGCACCACGGGCTACACGCTGGCCGAGGTCGTGGGCCGCAACTGTCGGTTCCTGCAGGGCGACGACACCGACCGCGAGGTCGTGCGTGCACTGGCTGCGGCGATCCGCGGCGGCCGTGAATACAGCGCCGTCCTGCGCAACTACCGCCGCGACGGCGACGCGTGGTGGAACGAGCTGCACCTGTCACCGGTCAAGGACACCGAAGGTCAGGTCACGCACTACCTCGGTTTCCAGCACGACGTGACCGCCCGCGTCGAGGCCGAGAAGCGGCTCGCACACCTCGCGTACCACGACCAGTTGACGGGGCTGCCGAACCGTTCGCGGCTCACCGAACAGCTCGATCTCGAGCTGCTGCGCGCGCGCCGGACCGGTCGCGGTGTCGCCGTCCTCTACTTCGACCTCGACGGCTTCAAGGACGTGAACGACAAGCACGGCCACGTGGTCGGCGACGCCGTTCTGGTCGAGGTGAGCCGACGACTCAAGGCGGCGCTGCGGGCCGGCGACCTCATCGCCCGGCACGGTGGCGACGAGTTCCTCGCGGTGCTCGCCGACGTCCCCGCCGAGCACGCCGAAGCCGCTGCCCGTCGCGCCGCCGAGGCCGCGGTCGCGCAGCTGAACGCCCCCATCGTGATCGACGGCCGCAACATCAGCCTCGGCACCAGCGTCGGGGTCGCGCTCTTCGGCCGCCACGGAGCCACGGCTGCAGATCTGCTCGTCCGGGCCGACTCCGCGATGTACGCCGCGAAGGCGGCCGGCCGCGCGACGGTCTGCGTGGCCGTCTGACCGTCTGACCGTCGGCCGCACAGGCACAGGCACAGGCAGCATGGAGGGCGATGAGCCTGCTCGATCACCTTCCCCCTGCACCGTCCGGCCCCGGTGCGTCGACCCCTGACCCCGACGCATTGTTCGGCGCGATCTCGGACTGGGCCGCGGCGCGGGGGCTCGCCCTCTATCCGGCGCAGCAGGAGGCGCTGATCGAGATCGTCAGCGGCTCGAACGTGATCGTCTCCACCCCGACGGGCTCGGGCAAGAGCCTCATCGCCGTGGGGGCGCACTTCGCCGCGCTGGCGGAGGGCCGTCGCACCTTCTACACCGCGCCGACGAAGGCGCTGGTGTCGGAGAAGTTCTTCGCCCTCATCGAGGTGTTCGGCGCCGAGCGGGTCGCGATGCTCACCGGTGACGTGAGCGTCAACCCCGACGCCCCCATCGTCTGCTGCACCGCGGAGATCCTCGCCAACCTCGCTCTGCGGGGCGGTCGGAACGCCGATGTCGGCCAGGTCGTGATGGACGAGTTCCACTACTACGCCGACCCGGAGCGCGGATGGGCGTGGCAGGTGCCGCTGCTCGAGCTCCCGCAGGCGCAGTTCGTGCTGCTCTCGGCGACCCTCGGCGACGTGTCGCGGTTCGAGAAGGAGCTGACCGACCGAACGGGCCGGCCCACCACCACCGTCTCGGGCGCCGAGCGGCCGGTGCCGCTGTTCTACGCCTTCGCGCTGCGTCCGCTGCACGAGACGGTGGAGGAACTGCTCTACACCGGCCAGGCGCCGATCTATGTCGTCCACCCGACGCAGGCAGCCGCCGCCGAGCACGCCTCCGCGCTCATGAGCATCAACATGTGCAGCCGCGAGGAGAAGGACGCGATCGCCACCGCCATCGGGCGGTTCCGGTTCACCGCCGGCTTCGGCCGCATCCTCTCGCGCCTGGTCCGCCACGGCATCGGCGTCCACCACGCCGGGATGCTGCCGAAGTACCGCCGACTCGTCGAGACACTGGCGCAGCGCGGTTTGCTCAAGGTCATCTGCGGCACCGACACGCTCGGGGTCGGGATCAACGTCCCGATCCGCACCGTGGTCATCACCTCGCTGTCGAAGTACGACGGCACCAAGGTCCGGCTGCTGTCGGTGCGCGAGTTCCACCAGATCGCCGGACGCGCCGGACGGGCCGGCTACGACACCGCCGGCCGCGTCGTCGTGCAGGCACCCGAGCACGTCATCGACAACGAGAAGGCGCTGGCCAAGGCGGGCGACGACCCGAAGAAGCGGCGCAAGGTCGTCCGGAAGAAGCCGCCCGAGGGCATGGTCTCCTGGGGCGCGCCGACCTACGAGCGGCTGGTCGCCGGAGAGCCGGAGACGCTCACCAGCCACTTCCGCGTCAGCACCTCGATGCTGCTCAACCTGCTGGCGCGGCCGGGCGACGTGCGGACCGCGATCGAGGAGCTCGTCACCGCCAGCGCCGAGACGGAGGAGTCGCAGCAGCGGCAGCTCGCGCAGGCCGAGGCGATCCTCGAGGGCCTGGAGACGGCCGGGGTCGTCGAACGGCTCGCCGAGCCCGAGGCCGACGGACGCACGCTCCGGCTCACCGTCGACCTGCAGCCCGACTTCGCACTCAACCAGCCGCTCTCGCCGTTCGCCCTCGCCGCGGTGGAGCTGCTGGACCGCGAGTCCCCGACCTACGCCATCGACGTCGTCAGCATCATCGAGGCGACGTTGGAGAACCCCCGGCAGATCCTCTCCGCGCAGCGCAACCGTGCGCGGGGGGAGGCGGTCGCCGCGATGAAGGCCGAGGGCATCGAGTACGAGGCCCGGATGGAGCTGCTCGAGGACGTCACCTACCCCAAGCCGCTCGAGACGATGCTCGAGGGCGCCTTCGCCATCTACCGCGAGGGTCACCCGGAGGTCGCGGACTTCGAGCTCGCCCCGAAGTCGGTCGTCCGGGAGATGTTCGAGCAGGCGATGACCTTCGCCGACTACGTCCAGTTCTATTCGCTCGCCCGCTCCGAGGGCGTGGTGCTGCGCTACCTCGCCGACGCCTCCCGCGCGCTGCGGCAGACCGTGCCCGAGGACGCCCGGACCGAGGAGCTCGAGGACCTCATCGCGTGGCTCTCGGAGCTGGTGCGGCAGGTCGACTCGAGCCTGCTCGACGAGTGGGAGCGGCTGATGAACCCGGAGGAGGTCACGCAGGAGACGTCGGTACTCGACGAGACACCACCGCCGGTGACCCGCAACGTCCGGGCCTTCCGCGTGCTCGTCCGCAACGCCCTGTTCCGGCGGGTCGAACTCGCCGCGCGCAGGCAGTGGATCGCCCTCGGGGAGCTCGACGCCGACGACGGCTTCGATGCCGAGGCCTGGGCCGCCGCGCTCGGGCCCTACTTCGAGGAGTTCGGCGAGATCGGCACCGGCCCGGACGCCCGCGGGCCCGGCCTGCTCGTCCTGGACCAGGCACCGGCCGACCGTCCGGGGAAGTGGACAGCGCGGCAGATCTTCGACGACCCCGCCGGCGCGCACGACTGGGGCTTCTCGGCCGAGATCGACCTCGCGGCCTCCGACGAGGCCGGGGTGGCTGTCGTGCACGTGACGGCCGTGGACCAGCTGTAGGTTCCGCGCCATGGTGACCTCGCGCGAATGGCAGCTCGTCCGACGGCCGCAGGGCTGGCCGACCACCGACGACGTCGCCCTCGTGGAGAAGCCCGTCCCGGAGGCCGACCAGCTCGCCGACGGGCAGGTGCTGGTGCGCAACACCGTGTTGTCGGTGGACCCGTACATGCGTGGGCGGATGAACGCCGAGAAGTCCTACGCGCCGCCCTACCAGCTGAACAAGCCGATGTACGGCGGTGCCGTCGGGCGGGTCGAGCACTCGACCGTGCCCTCGCTCGCGGTCGGCTCGCTCGTGCGGCACGGGCGGTCCTGGCGTGAGTGGGCGGTCTGCCGCGCGGACGAGCTCACGGTGCTCCATCCCGAGGCCGATGGCGTCCCACCCGCGGCCTACCTGGGTGTTCTCGGCATGCCGGGGCTCACCGCATGGGTGGGCACGTACGACATCGGCGCGATCCGGCCGGGGGAGACGTTCTTCGTCTCCGCCGCCTCCGGTGCGGTGGGCAGCATCGCCGGACAGCTGGCGCGGCTCGCCGGATGCCGGGTCATCGGGTCCGCAGGCGGCCCGGAGAAGGCGGCCTTCCTCATCGACGAGCTCGGCTTCGACGCCGCGATCGACCACCGCGCCGACGATCTGACCGGGCAGCTCGCCGCCGTCGCCCCCGACGGAGTCGACGTCTACTTCGACAACGTCGGCGGGGAGTCGCTGCGGGCGGCGATCGCGAACCTGAACCCGTTCGGGCGCATCGCGGTCTGCGGGATGATCTCGGCCTACAACGATCGGCAGCCGGGCCCGGACAACCTGTTCGAGATCGTGGCGCGCAAGCTGCGGGTGCAGGGCTTCATCGTCGGCGACCATGCCGAGCGCGAGCCGCTGTTCCGCCGCCACGTGAGCGGGCTGCTCCGGGACGGCTCGTTGCAGTACCGGCAGACCGCGCGGACCGGTATCGAGAGCACCTTCGACGCCCTGCTCGACGTGCTCCGCGGCGGGACGCACCTCGGGAAGATGGTCGTGGAGCTGCCCAAGGGCTGACCCCGGGGCGATGACGTCCGGCGTGCGGCCGCGTCGGCAGGTCCGTGACAGCTCCGGAGGCGTCGGCTTTACTGCGCGTGCCGGATGTATGAGCGCTGTCGGGGCGCGTCGGTGTGCATGTGCGGGGGTGCCGGTGCCGTTGGGTCCGACGGAGCGGGGAGGGCAAACGGAGCCCGACCTCACGATTCGACCTGACGTGCGCCGGAACGACGTACCGGCCGTCGTCGTGCACCGCGACGCGGCACCGGGAGGTGAGCCGGCGGAGATCGAGATCCGCTGGCCGGCACCGCGGACCTGTGTCGTCGTCATCCGCGGACGCCCGACGCGGACGCTGCTCACCGAAGCCCGCAACGTGCTCTGGGGCTGGTCGCCGCAGGACTCGCTCACCGTCGACGTCCGCGAGGCGGTACTCACCCGCGAGTTGTTCGCGACGCTCATCGCCGGTCGTCGGCGGCTCCGGGCCAACGGGTTGTTCGAGATCGTCGGACTCGACGTCGGCGGCGCCCGGCGCATCGCCGACCGCAGCCCCCGGCGGCGGTCCCGAAATGTCGGAGGGGAAACGTAGCGTCGGCTGCGTGATCCAGCGACACCCCCGCCACACGCTCGCGCGCCTCCGCTGATGGCCGACGTCATCCGCGCCGTCGGCGTCGTGAAGCGCTTCGGTGAGGTCCGGGCCCTCGACGGGCTCGACCTCTCCGTGCCCGAGGGCACCGTGCTGGGGCTGCTCGGGCCGAACGGCGCGGGCAAGACGACGGCGGTGCGCGTCTTCACCACGCTGCTCGAACCCGACGAGGGCGTCGTCGAGGTGGCCGGGGTCGACGTCCGTCGCGACCCCCAGGCGGTGCGGGAGCGGATCGGGCTCTCCGGCCAGTACGCCGCGGTCGACGAGAACCTCACCGGCTACGAGAACCTCGACATGATCGGTCGGCTGTACCGGCTGGGGCGGGGTCGCTCCCGGGTCCGCGCCCGCGAGCTGCTGGAACGGTTCCGCCTCGCCGATGCCGCGGACCGGACCGTCAAGACCTACTCGGGCGGGATGCGGCGGCGTCTCGACCTCGCAGGCGCCCTCGTGGCCGAGCCGCGCGTGCTCTTCCTGGACGAGCCGACCACCGGGCTCGACCCGCGCAGCCGCAACGACATGTGGGACGTGATCCGGGAGCTGGTCTCCGGCGGCGCGACGCTGCTGCTGACCACGCAGTACCTCGAGGAGGCCGACCGGCTCGCCGACGACATCGTCGTCATCGACGCCGGCCGGTCCATCGCGCACGGCACCGCCGACGAGTTGAAGACGCAGGTCGGCGGGGAGCGGGTGGAGCTCGTTCTCGAACACCGCACCGACGTCGACGAGGTGGAACGCATCCTCCGCCCGCTCGCCGTCGGCGAGCTCCAGGTCGAGCGGGCGAACCGGCGGCTCATCGCGCCCGTGACCGGCGGGGCTGTGACGCTCATGGAGGTGTTGCGTCAGGTCGAGCAGGCGCAGGTGCGCGTGCTCGACTTCGGACTCCGGCGGCCGACCCTGGACGACGTCTTCCTGACCCTCACCGGTCGCGCCGCCGCTCCGGCCGAGCCCGATGGCGCCGACGGCGGGGATTCGTCCGGCACCGACGCCCCCTCGGCGGCGGTGTCGCGATGAACCGCATCGGCTGGGCGCTGTCCGACGGTGCCGTCATCGCGAAGCGCAACCTCATCAAGGTCAAGCGGGTGCCCGACCTCCTGGTTTTCACCACGCTCTCGCCGATCATGTTCGTGCTGCTCTTCGCCTACGTCTTCGGCAGCGCCATCAACGTGCCCGGCGGCAACTACCGCGAGTTCCTCATCGCCGGCATCTTCGCCCAGACCGTCGTCTTCGGCGCCGTCACGACGGGTGCAGGGCTCGCCGAGGACATCCAGAAGGGCCTCATCGACCGGTTCCGGTCCCTGCCGATGGCGCGCTCGGCGTTGCTCGTGGGCCGGACCGCGAGCGACGTGCTGATCAACGTCATCACGCTGGTCGTGATGTCGGTGACCGGACTGCTCGTCGGCTGGCGGATCCGCACGTCGGTGCTCGAGGCACTCGGCGGGTTCCTGCTTCTGCTGCTGTTCGCCTACGCGTTCTCGTGGGTGATGGCCTGCATCGGGCTGCTCGTGCCGAGCCCTGAGGTGGTGAACAACGCCGCCTTCGTCGCCATCTTCCCGATCACCTTCATCGCCAACACGTTCGTGCCGAGCGATGGCCTTCCGACGGTGCTCCGGGTGATCGCCGAGTGGAACCCCATCTCGTCGCTCACCCAGGCGACGCGTCAGCTGTTCGGCAACATCCCGGCCGGCACGGCGGAGCCCACCGCGTGGCCGCTGCAGCATCCCGCCGTCTACACCTTGGGCTGGGTCGCGCTGATCCTGCTCGTCTTCGTCCCGCTGGCGGTGCGTCTCTACCGTCGGGCGGCGAGTCGGTGACCATCGGCCACCATCGGCCGACCAGCGGGGTCAGGTCGGTGCGACGCCGTCCCGGCGCGGATGTCAGGCTGCGCGCATGACACGGCTCGACGACGTCGACCTCACGCTCCGGCTGTCCCGCAAGCAGGAGGCCGACCAGCTCGCCGCCCTGCAACGTCGCCTGCTGCAGCTGCGCCTCGTGCTCGGCGGGCAGATGTCGGGCTCCGCCGGGGGCGCCCCGCAGCTCGGGCCACCGCTGTGCATCGTGTTCGAAGGCTGGGACGCGAGCGGCAAGGGCGGTGCGATCAAGCGGCTGGTCGATCACCTCGACCCCCGTCACGCCCGCGTCGCCCAGTTCGCGGCGCCCACGTTCGACGAGAAGCGCCACCACTTCCTCTGGCGGTTCTGGCCGTCGCTGCCGGGGTGGGGCGGCATGGCCGTGTTCGACCGCTCCTGGTACGGCCGGGTGCTCGTCGAGCGCGTCGAGGGCTTCGCGAACCCGCCCGAATGGCAACGGGCCTACGCCGCCATCGTCGACTTCGAGCGCTCGCTCGCGGCCGAGGGAACGGTGCTCGTGAAGTTCTGGATGCATCTCTCGCAGGACGAGCAGCTCCGGCGCTTCGAGCGTCGACGCGACAACCCGCTCAAGGCGTGGAAGCTCACCGACGAGGACTGGCGCAACCGTGAGCGCCGCTCCGACTACGAGGCAGCGGTCGAGGACATGCTCGCCCGCACCGACGCCGAGGCGGCGCCCTGGACCGTCGTCGCGGCCGAGGACAAGCGCTACGCCCGCGTCGCCGTGCTCCGACAGGTGTGCACCGCCATCGAAGAAGGACTGAAAGCAGCCGGACAGCCCGTGCCGCCCTCCGAGACGTGACACTCTCGCGCCTGCAACTCCACGCCGGAGCGGGGGACCAGACATGAGCAACACGTACGTCGTCGGACTCGACCAGGGCGGCACGGCCATCAACGCAACCGTCCTGGCGGGCGACGGGACCTTCCTCGTCGCCGAGCTCATCGAGACGCCGAGCCGGGCCACCGACGGTCCCGATGCGGCTCTCGACGCCCTCGCCGGTGCGCTCGACGGCGTGCTCGGAACCGTCGGGCTGGACCGGTCCGCCGTTCGCGCCGTCGGCCTGGACACTCCGGGACCGGCCAGCGCCGAGGGGCGCTTCTCCAGCCGCGGATCGACGAACTTCGGCCACGACGGCTGGCGCGGGTTCGACATCCGCGGCGGCCTCGAGAAGCACATCGACCTGCCGGTGACCTACACCAACGACGGCAATGCCGCCGCCCTCTACGCCCACCAGGTCCACTTCGGCAGCCGGTCGCCCTGGACATCGTCGATGTCCGCCGTGGTCGGTACCGGACTCGGCGGAGGCCTCGTGCACAACGGGCAGGTCATCAGCGGTGCGGCCGGCATGGCGGGCGAGGTCGGCCACGTGCACGTCCCGACGACCGGGCTGCTGGAGCCCGACCAGCCGTTGCCCCACTGCAACTGCGGGTTCGACGGCGACGCCGAGAGCATCGCCTCGCTGACCGGCATCCGCCGCAACCTGCTGCCCTACTGGCTCGGTCGCTTCCCGGGCCACCCGCTGGCGGAACTCGACATCGCCGACGCGTCGAAGCAGCTGCGCCGCTACGCCGAGAAGGGCGACGAGCTCGCCCTCGCCGTCTTCGGCCAACAGGCGAGGGCCATCGGGGCGTTGTTCACCATCGTCGCGAACCTGACCGACCCGCACGCCTTCTTCCTCGGCGGTGGCGTCGTCGAGGCCGACGCGTCGTTCCGGGACTGGTTCCTCGCCGGCGTCCGCGAGGCCACGCGGCTACGGGACGAGCAGCGGGACGTCGTCGAGTTCGCGCTGGTCCCCGACCGGGACATGGCCGGAGCCCGCGGTGCGGCGCTCGCGGCTCTGGCCGCCGACGGGCGGCCCGACGCGGGCCGGGCCGAGCGATCGGGCCCGGACGTGGTCGTCACCGAGGCGGTCGGCACCCGCTGACGGTTTCCCGACGTCCTCCGACCGTCATGCCCGACCTCCCGCGCCGGAGCACCGGTGCCCATTAGGGTCGTCATCAGGCGCGGCCTCCCCGGACGGCTGCGCGCGCCGGAACAGGAGACCACATGTCCGACTCGCTGGACCTCAGCAAGCCCCTGACTCCACCGGCCGGTGCCCCTGCCGCTCCGGGTGTCCCGGGTAGCGCGCTCGAGCTCTCGCCGCCGGCGGCGGTCCCGGTCCTCGCCGACGACCAGGTCGACAGCATGGTGCCGCTCGACGAATCGACCCGCACCGAGCTGCGGAACAAGGCGGCGGCGTTCGTCGCGGACCTCGCCGCGCAGGACCCGCACAGCCCGGTGTTCCAGGACAAGGTCGCCGACATCACGCGCATGGGCGAACGCGAGATCATCGCCAGCGCCCGCGTCTCCAACCGCATGCTGGAACGGCCGGCCCAGGCTCTCCAGAGCACGCGCGGCGGCAAGGGCGCCGACGCCCAGACGCGCGTCGCCAACACCCTCGTCGACCTCCGCCACACGGTCACCGAGCTCGACCCCGCGAAGGCCGACCTGAAGGGCGCTCGCAAGCTGCTCGGGATGATCCCGATGGGCACGAAGATCTCGCGGTACTTCGAGAAGTACCAGTCCGCGCAGAAGCAGATCGACGCGATCATCCGGGCCCTCGACTCCGGCCAGGACGAGCTCCGCAAGGACAACGCGGCCATCGAGCAGGAGAAAGCCAACCTCTGGGCCGCCATGGGGAAGCTGACCGAGTACGCCACCCTCGCGAAGGCCCTCGACGGCGCGGTCAGCGGCAAGATCGACGAGCTGAAGGTCAGCAACCCGCAGCAGGCCGACCTCATGACCTCCGACGCGCTGTTCCCCATCCGACAGCGCCAGCAGGACCTGCTCACACAGCTCGCGGTGAGCGTGCAGGGCTACCTCGCGCTCGACCTGGTCCGCAAGAACAACATCGAGCTCATCAAGGGCGTCGACCGGGCGCAGAACACCACCGTGGCGGCGCTGCGCACGGCGGTCATCGTCGCGCAGGCACTGGCCAACCAGAAGCTGGTGCTCGACCAGATCAACGCGCTGAACGCCACGACGAACAACATGATCCTCTCGACCTCGGAGATGCTGAAGCAGCAGTCGGGGCAGATCCAGGAGCAGGCGAGCTCCAGCACCGTCAGCGTCGAGACGCTGCAGAAGGCGTTCGACAACGTCTTCGAGACCATGGACGCCATCGACAGCTACAAGGCCAAGGCCGTCGAGAACATGGCGACGACGGTCACCGCCCTGGAGCAGCAGGTGAACCGGTCGAAGTCCTACCTCGAGCGGTCACGCGCGACCGAGCGCTGACCCGCCCCACCCACCGCAGGCACCCCACCCGCTCCCGCCGCCCCTCACCGTTTCGTGCAGATCTTCGCGGCGGAGGCGCAGGTGCCGCCACGTTGATCTCTACGGAACCGGGAGGGTTGACTCGGTGTTCTTCCGCCGGCGCTCGCCCGTCGCCGAGCCGCCGCCGGCTGCGTCCGACTCCGCGGGCGACGACGGCCCGGACGTCGCCGAACAGGCCGCACGGCTGCAGGCCGAGCTCGCGGGAATCGTGCGGCAGGCCGACGCCGACGGCGGTCGGCTGCCCCCCGGGGCAGTGCCGACAGTGCGCGACATCGACGACATCCTCCGCCCGCTGCTCGGATACGTGGCCAACCGCGGGGCGAGCGACGAGGAGATGCGCGCCCTGACCGCCATCGTCAGCGAGTACCTGCCGACCGCCCTGGGCGACTTCATGGCGTTGCCGCCGCAGTACGCCGAGCGGCCCGGGGTCACCGGCTCGACGCCGGCGCTCGACCTGGTGCGGCAGCTCCAGCTGCTCGACGAGGGTGCGAACGAGCTGCAGGACCTCGTGTACACCGGCGACGCCGCCCAGCTGGCCATCCAGGCGCGGTTCCTCGACGCCAAGTTCCGTCGATCCGACCTGGACTGACGATGACCGTCACGCTCAGCAAGGGCAGCAACGTCCTGCTCGCCGACGAGGCGCCGGGGCTGACCGACGTCCGCATCGGTATCGGCTGGCAGGCGGCGCCCGGCTCGGCGGCCGTGGAACTCGACGGGATCGTCTCGCTGGTCGACGACCAGCCGACCGGCCGGCTGCTGCTCGTGCACCAGGTGCCGAACCCCGATGAGCCGGTCACGGCACCGCTCGCCACCGGTGCACCGGTGGGGGACGCCGAGCGCGTGGTCGTGCACCTGCCTTCGGTGCCGAGCACCGTCGCCCGCATCGCGTTCGGCGCCGCCATCTACGACGCGGCGGGGCGGCGGCAGAGCTTCCGCTCGGTCAAGGGCTGCTACGTCCGCGTCCTCGACCATGCCAACGGTGTCGAGCTCGCCCGCTACTCGCTCGAGGTGGAGACCGGCTCCGAGACCGCCATGGTGTTCGGGGAGCTCTACCGGCACGCGCGCGGCTGGAAGTTCCGGGCGGTCGGGCAGGGCTACGCGACCGGCCTCCGGGGTGTGGCTCCCGGTGCCGGTGGGGGTGAGCCCCGTGTCGCGCGACCGGTCGACGTCAGCGACTACCTGCGACGCCTCTCGGCGCCGCGGAGCCGACGCAGCCTGGCCGACCACCTCGATCCGCCGAAGGCTCCGGTGCAGCAGGCGCGCCCCCAGGCGCGGCCGCAGCCGCAGGCCCGTCCTCAGCCGCAGGCCCGTCCTCAGCCGCAGGTCCGTCCTCAGCCCTCGCAGCCCCAACGGTCGACGCCGGCGCCATCCGCTCCGAGCCGTCCCGCTCCGCCGGCCCAGCCGGGGCGCCCCGCCCAGCCGGCCCAGCCGAGCCGTCCCGCTCGGCCGTCGCAGCCGGCCCGGTCGGCCCTCGACCTCAGTGCCCCGGAGTCCGCCGACGCCACGCAGCCGCCGCGCGCCGGCGGGGGCGCTGGCGGGGGAGGAGCCGCCGCCGCCGGGGGACACGTCGAGTACGGCGAGCACTCGTCCCGCTACCGTCAGCGGCGAGAGACCGTCGACGCTCTCGACGAGAGCCACCCGGTCACCACCTGGACCGCCGCGCGGCGCGGCACCGGCGGGATGACCGTCACCCTCCGCTGGGAGGCACTGACCACGTCCAACGGTCTGCCTCGACCCAGCGACCTGCACCTCGGCGCCTTCTGGCAGGCGGCCGACCTTGCCGAGGGCGTCATCCAGACCCTGGGCAACACGATCAGCGCACCCGGGGCGAGCGGCTCGCGGCAGGTGCTGCGCCTCGGCCGGCGCGATGAGCGGGAGGGCCAGACGATCTTCGTCGACCTCGCGACCCTGCCGACCTTCCGGCGGTTCTTCGTCTTCGCCTACGGCCAGCACGGCACGCCCGAATGGGCAGCGCTCCGCCCGGAGCTGCTGGTGGAGGCCCCATCCGGCGCGCGTCTCGCCCTCCGCCCCAGCGAGACCGCCACGGCGGCTCGTCTGTGCGTGCTCGCCTCCTTCCACGTCGTCGGGGAAGACGTGATCGTGCGGCGCGAGGACGACTACGTGGACGGCACCGAGGCCGAGGCCGCCGTCCGGTACGGCTGGCACCTGGACTGGAACCCCGACGGGATGACCCTGCGCGCTGCCGCACCCGGCCGCCGGTGAGCCGCCCATGAGCCGACCGTGAGCGGACCACCCACCCGGTCGGCGGCCGAGGCGGCCGATGCCGCGGATCCCCTCGCGTCCTTCCGCTCCCGGGTGGTGTTCGATTCTTCGGCCGCCGACCGGAAGCACCCCGGACGGCGCATCTACCTCGACGGCAACTCCCTCGGGCGGCTCCCGGTAGGAGCGGCGGAGCGGGTGTCGGACCTGCTGACCCGCGAGTGGGGTGAGGGCCTGGTCGGCAGCTGGGACGTGTGGCTCGACGAGGCCACCCGGGTCGGTGACCTGCTCGGTACCGGACTCCTGGGGGCACGCGCCGGCGAGGTCGTCATCGCGGACTCGACCACCGTCAACCTCTACAAGCTCGCGGCGGCGGCGCTCGACGAGGCCGCGGCCCGCGACGCTTCCCGCCGCGTCGTGGTCACCGACGCGGAGAACTTCCCCACCGACCGCTACGTGCTCGAGGGGCTGTGCGCAGCTCGGGGCATGACATTGCGGGTGCTCGACGTCGACCCTGTGGACGGGCCCTCGCTCGACGCGCTGGCCGCGGCGTCGGCCGACGACGACGTCGCGCTGCTCAGCCTGAGCCACGTCGCCTACCGCGGCGGTGCCCGGCTCGACCTCGCCGCCGTCAACGGCATCGCGGCCCACGCCGGCGTGCGGGTGCTCTGGGACCTCGCGCACTCCATCGGTGCCGTCCCGGTCGACCTCCACGCCACCGGCTGCGAACTCGCCGTCGGCTGCACCTACAAGTACGTCAACGCCGGCCCGGGAGCGCCTGCGTTCCTCTACGTGCGCCGTGAGCTGCAGTCGAGCCTGCGCTCCCCGATCTGGGGCTGGTTCGGCCAGCAGGACCAGTTCGGCATGGGAACGGCCTACCAGCCGGTCGAGGGCATCGGCCGGTTCACGGCCGGCACACCTCCCGTCGCCGGGATCGCGCTCGTCGACGCGGGTGCCTCGTTGCTCGTCGAGGCGGGTCTCGACCGGTTGGCGGCCAAGGGCGCCGCCCTGACGACGCTGCTCATCGAGCTGACCGATGCGTGGCTGGCCCCGCACGACCTCGTCGTCGCCACTCCGCGGGTCGCCTCGCGCCGGGGGAGCCACGTCTCGCTCCGCCATCCCGCAGCCTGGCAGATCTGCCAGGCGCTGATCGCCGACGGGGTCGTCCCCGACTTCCGTGCGCCCGACCTCGTCCGGCTGGGCCCCGCGCCGCTCTACACCTCGTTCGTCGACGTGTGGGACGCCCTCGACCGGCTGCGCCGCATCGTGGCTGACCGTCGCTACGAGCAGTTCCCAGCAGCCCGGGGCCGCGTCACCTGAGTCGGTTGCGGGGTGAACGCGCCGATGCCATCCTGCTCACATGCCGTTCCGTTGACGCCTTTCCCTGCTCCCTGCCGTCCTCGGCGGACCCACCGGGCCGGATTCCGGGGCGCGCCGGTTCGCCTTGCGCTACCTGACGTGGGCGCTGCTGGCCGGGGTCGTCCCGCTGTACCCGCTGTACGCGGTGCTGTTCGCCGACGCCGGGCTCTCGGACGGCCAGATCTCGCTGCTGTTCACGGTGTGGTCGCTCGTCGGCGTCCTCGCCGAGCTCCCCACCGGGGTCCTCGCCGACCGCTACCCCCGTCACTGGGCGCTCGCCGCAGGATCGGTGCTGCAGGCGGGCGGCTTCACCGTGTGGACCGTCGCTCCGGACTTCGCAGGCTTCGCGGTCGGCTTCGTGCTCTGGGGGATCGGCGGCGCCTTCGTGTCCGGCGCCGACGAGGCGCTTCTCTTCGACGGGCTGAGACGCCGGGGAGCCTCCGGAGCCTTCCCGGACGTGTTCAGCCGTGCGCGGGCAATGGGGCTCGTCGCACAGGCTCCGGCGGCGGCCGCAGCGAGCATCCTGTTCTGGCTCGGCGGCTATGCGCTGGTCGGCTGGGTGAGCGTCGCGGGCTGTCTGGGCGTGGCGCTGCTGGCGGCAACGCTGCGTGAGGTGCCCTCCGCACCAGCGGAGGGACCGGTCGAAGCACCGGCGGCGTCCTCGTCTGCATCCGCGGACGAGGACGCTCCCGAACCGACGCTGCGGGACGCCTTCGCCGTCGTCCGCTCCGACCCTCGGCTGCGGGTGCTGTTGCTCTGGGTGGCGGGGCTCACCGGCCTGGACGCCATCGAGGAGTACGTGCCGCTCCTCGCGGTGCACTGGACCCTGCCCGTGCCCCTGGTGCCCGCGGCCGTGCTCGTCTTCGCGCTGGCGGGCGCGGTCGGTGCCGCAGCCGGCCCCCGTCTCCTGCGGTTCGGCGAACGAACCCAGGGCCGGCTCGTCGTCGTCGCCGGACTCCTGCTCGTCGCGGCGTCGGCGGCCACGCCGCTCGCAGTGCTTGCCGCCGTCGCGTTCTACCTCGTCTACCAGGCGGTTCTCGTCGCCGCCGGCGTCCACCTGCAGGACGCCGTTCCGAGCCGGATGCGGGCGACGCTCACTTCCGCGGCGGCGCTCGGCTCGGAGGTGACGGCCCTCGCCTGCTACGCCGCGTGGGCGGGCGCGGAAGGGGTGGGGCTGGCCCTGCTCGTCGTCGCCGTCGGCGGACTGGGCGTGCTGCGGGCACCGCGTCGAGGTGGTACATCTCAGGAGTCCGGCGCGACACCTCGACCGCAGCGGCCTGCACCGGACCCGCCCGGCTGATGAAGCAACCATGGGACGGAGATGTCGACGTCTCCGTCTTGGCGCGCCTGCCTGAGATGCTGGGGGTGTCACTGATACTCAACGTGACGAAGCCGCCCGCAGCAGTCCGGTCGGCGCTCGGCCCGGGAGGCGGTGAACCATGACGGCACAGCCGTGGTCGTTCCCGTCGCCCCTCGAGCCCGAGCTGTCCGGTACCGGTGCGGGGAGCCCCCTCGCCCTGCGGTTGCGGCAGCCCGCCTTCCTCGGGCTCGCCGTCGCCATCGTGCTGGCCCTCGGCTACGTGGCGTGGGCTCCCTTCGCCCCCGACCTCGCCGCGCAGTCGGCCCGGGCCGCCGCGGCCCGGCTGACCGGTGTCGGCACCTGGTGGTCGGGTTGGTTCGGTGGCCTGCCCCTGGCCAGTTACAGCGTGATCGTCCCGCCGGTGATGGCCGTGCTCGGCGTACCGCTGACCGGCGGCCTCGCCGTGATCGGGACGACGCTCGCCGGCACGCCACTGCTCCGCAGCGCCGTACGTCCGCGCCTCGGAGCCGTTGCCCTGGCCGTCGCCGCCGGTGCCGACGTCCTCGGCGGCCGGACGACGTTCGCCGTCGGGACCGCCGTGGCGCTGTTCGCCGCCGTCTGCCTCCAGCGTCGGCGACCGGCCCAAGCTGCAGCCCTGGCCGCCCTCGCGACCCTCTGCAGCCCGCTGGCGGGGCTCTTCCTCGGCGTGGGTGCGCTGAGCATCGCGATCGCCCTGCCGCGCCGCAGGCGGGACGCGGCCGTGGTCTGCGTGACGTTGCTCAGCGTCGGCCTCGTCCTCGCGCTGCTCTCCCCGAGCTCCGGCCGGATGCCGTTCAGCGCCCGCGACCTGTTCGGTGCCCTGTGCGGTACCGCAGCCGTGGCCCTGCTCTGTCCGCAGCGTCTGGCCCGGATCGGGGCCGCGGTGATCGCTTCGGCGGAGTTCTTCTTCTTCCTCGTGCCGTCATCGGTCGGCGTCAACATCGGTCGTCTGGTCGCCGTGTTCGGGGCGGCAGCGGTCCTGGCCTTCTCGCCCCGCCACCGGCTGGCCGCGGTCGGCGCGGCGATCGCCCTCACCATCGGCCCCGGCATCGACCTCGCGCACCAGATCCAGGCCGGCCGGGACGCGTCGAGCACGCGGGCCTACTACCACTCGGTCATCGGCGCGCTGGTCGCGGCGCGCACTGCGGCAGGGCCGGCGGCCTCCGGGCAGCGCGTCGAGGTCGTCGACCCGCGGACGCACGGTGACGCCCGCTACGTCGCGCCCGTCGTCCCGCTCGCGCGGGGGTGGTACCGGCAGGCCGACGTCGCGGAGAACTCGCTGTTCTACACCCCGGGCGGGCTGGACGCCGACACCTACCGTGCGTGGCTCGGGGCCATGGCCGTCCGCTGGGTGGCGGTACCGAACGCCCCGCTGGACTTCGCCTCGGTCGACGAAGCCGCGCTCATCCGGGGCGGTCTGCCGTACCTGAAGCCGATCTGGCACGACGCGCAGTGGACCCTCTACGACGTCGAGGGCTCCAGCCCGCTCGCCGAGGGTGCCACCGCCACTCCTGGAACGGACGGCATCGATGTCGACGCCGGCCACGCCGGATGGGTCCGCTTACGGCTGCGGTGGAGTCCCACCCTGACCTTGCGCAGCCCGATCGGCGGAACGCCGGGCCGGATCGTCGACAACGACGGTTGGGTGATGCTCGACATCTCCGACCCCGGCCGCTACACGATCGGCGCCCGCGGGTTGTTCTGAGCTCCGCACCCCGGAGCGCCGTCGGGCTGTCACGATCGCGGCGACGACAGCAGTCAGGACCAGCAGGACGCCCACCGCGCGGACGGGCGAGTCCCGGGCAGCACGCCACAACGCGGCGGCTTCCCGCTGTTGCGGCCAGAGGTTCGCGAGCGTGAAGCAGCAGGCAACGGTGGACGCCGTCATCGCGAGCCGGCGACGTCCGGCGATCACCAGCAGCGGCCAGCCCCAGAGCAGGTACCAGGGGTAGAGGACGAAGCCGAGGACGGCGAGCAGGGTCGTCCCGGCGCCGATGCGGAGCAGGACGTCGCCGCGTCGGAAGAGCAGCCAGACCAGGAGCGCGGCGGTGACGAGCAGGCCGGCGCTGCGCGTGATGCCGATCAGGTCGCCGGTCGTGACGTCGATGCCGAGGACGTGCCCGATCCCCGCACCGATTTCGGCGAGCAGGGTCGACGGGGTCCACCACTCCCGGCCGGTGGCGGGGGTGTGCAGGACGGTGTCGGTCCACGCCCACCCGTGCGGGACGAGCCAACCGCCGACCGCGAGCGCGGCGACGACAGTCCCGGTGTCGCGAGCGGCGGTCAGGGCGCGGCGCGGCGAGCCCCGCCAGTTCTCGACCACGAGGAACGGGACGGCCGCCAGGGCGGGAGCCTTGACGAGACCGGCGGCGACGACGAGCACGAGTGCCAACACCGGTCGCTGGCGACGCCACGCGTACAGGCCGGCCAGCAGCAGGGCGAGCATCACCGCCTCCAGGTGCGCCGCCGACAGGGTGGTCGTGAGGAACAGCGGGTTCAGCCCCAGCAACGTCATGGTGCGGGCCCGGGACGACGCCCGGGTCAGGGCCACGGCGCAGCCGACCGCGACGACCGCCGCCAGGGCCGCCACCAGCCGCAGGGCAACGACGGTGCCCAGCGGCGTCCGTCCGACGACCGCGCAAGCGTGCTCGAGCAGGGTGGCCAGCGGTCCGTAGGGGCTCAGCACGTGGTGCCAGCGGGGGTCGACGGCGTCGAGCACCGGCCCGGGTCCGAGGGCGGCGGGCGGTGCGACGTAGGGGCTCAGCCCGTTCGCGGACAGCCGCCCGTGCGCCGCATAGCTGTACATGTCGAGGCTGGTGAGCGGCGGACCGAGGAGGAACGGCGCACCCCACAGCGCACCGGCAACGGCCGCGACCCGTAGCCGGAGCTGGTCGGCCGCAGCCGCACGGGCGAGGCGGTACCAGCACCATCCCAGCAGCAGCACCGCAGCCCAGGCGACGGTGGCCGCCAGGGCACGGCCGGTCGGGGACAGGACGGCGAGGGCCCCGAACCACCGGGAGGGCGGGGTGACCCCGGGGACCACGTGGGTGTGCCCCTCGAGCAGCACGAAGGCCACTGCGGCCAGGGTCCCGAGCCCGATGGGCAGCGCGGAACGACGCACGCCGTGAGCTCGGTCGGTGGGTGCGTCGGACGTGCGTGGTTCGTCGCTCCCGAGGAAGGCACGCAGCGGGGTCAGGCTCATCCGGAGCGACGCTAGCGGTTCGCGACGGAACCTGCGGACCGGGGAGGCCCGCGGCACCCCGTCCGGTCAGCCGGGCAGCCAGCTGACGTGCTTGGCGAGCACCGTGTACCCGACGAGCGCGGCCGTGTCGATGAGTGTGTGCGCGACGATGAACGGGGCGGCGCGCCCCCAGCGTCGGTAGAGCTGCCCGAAGATCAACCCCATGATCACGTTGCCGACGAAGCCTCCGAGACCCTGGTAGAGGTGGTAGCTGCCGCGGAGCAGCGCGCTCGCCAGCAGCGCCCGCCCGGGTCGCCAGCCGAGCTGGTCGAGACGCCGGAGCAGGTACCCGAGGACGACGACCTCCTCCAGCACGCCGTTCTGCGCGGCGATGAGCACCTCGACCGGGATGCGCCACCACACGTTCGGCAGTTGGCTCGGGATCACCGCGCGGTTGACCCCGAGCGCGTAGGCGCCGAGGTAGAGCAGCAGACCGGCGCCGCCGATGACCGTCGCGAGGCCGGCACCCCGTAGCAGGTCCCGCTTCGGTTCGCGGCGGTCGACCCCGAGATCGGTGAGGCCCTCGCCACTGCGGTGCAGCAGATGGACGACGAGCCCGACCGGCGCCAGCGTCAGCGCGACGTTGACCACCTGGAACAGCAGCTCGAGCCACGGTCGACCCGGTGCGTACTGACCGACGATCGGAGCCTTCTGGTCCGAGAGCTTCTCCGGCGCGGTGACCGCCCGCAGGAACGACAGCAGGGCGGCGACGCCGCTGGCGCCGAGCGAGACCGCGAGGACCGCGAGCACCTCGCCGCGCAGCAGCCGCGGCCGGGGGAGCACGGCGGGATGCGACGGCTCCATCCGCCCATCCTGCCTATCCGCCCGGCCCGCCGGACGGGGTCAGCGGGCGAGCACCTCGCGCAGCACGGGCCTGGTCTCGATGGCGGTCACACCGGTGATGAGCCGGAGGGCGTTGACCGTCTCGTAGAGCTCCCGCTGTGTGCTGTAGCGGACGCGCACCTGGTAGTCCACCGGGCCGGCCAGATCGAGGATCTCCTGCACCGCGGGGATGGCGCTCATCGCTGCCTCGATCTCGTCGATCGCCACGTCGGTCGTGGTCCGGATCTGCACCAGGGCGGTCGCACCCTCCTCGCTGACCCCCGGATCGAGCCGCGTCGTGTAGCCGAGGATCCAGCCGTCGCCCTCGAGCCGCTTCACGCGCTGGGCGACGGCGTTCGCCGACAGCCCGACGACCTCCCCGACGTCGCGCCAGGAGAGGCGGGCGTTCCGCACGAGCAGACGGAGGATCCGCTCGTCCACGGGGTCCGGACGGCGCTTGCTCATCGTTGTGACGTCTCCTGGGCTGCGCGGGGTCGGCCGTCTCGTTGACTCGGGACGTGCCCCGATCCTTCCTGCTCCGGCCGGCCGTGTCGCGGAGGCTGCCCGCGCGGCTGCCGACACGGCTGTCGGCCCCGACCCTGGCCCTCGTGGGGCTGCTGCTGGTGACCGCGTCCTGGGGCTCGACCTTCATCCTGCTCCGCGGTGTCGTCAGCCGGATGCCGGCCGCCGACTTCCTCGCCGTCCGCTTCCTCGTCGCCGCCGTCGCCGTCTGGCTGCTGGCGCCCCGGGCCGTCGCGCGGCTCTCCCGCGTCGAGAAGCAGCGGGGCGTCGTCCTCGGTCTGGTCTACGGGGTCGCGCAGCTGCTGCAGACGATCGGTCTGGGTTCCACCGCGGCCTCGGTCTCAGGCTTCCTCACCGGGCTCTACGTCGTGCTGACGCCGCTGCTGGCCGCAGGTCTGCTCGGGGCCCGGCTCGGGCGGCGGGTCTGGCTCGCCGTCGGTGTGGCCACCCTCGGACTCGCGGTGCTCTCGCTGCAGGGTCTCGCCCTGGGCAGCGGCGCGGCGTTGACGCTGGCCGGTGCCCTGTTCTACGCCCTGCACGTCGTCGGGCTGGGGGTCTGGAGCCGACCCGGTTCGACGCTCGGGCTCACGGTGGTGCAGCTGTTCACCGTCAGCATCGTCTGCACGCTCGGGGCGCTCCCGGGCGGCCTGACCCTGCCCACGACCAGCGGCGACTGGGTCGTGCTGGTCTACATGGCCCTCGTCGCAGGGGCGCTCGCGCTCGTCGTGCAGACGTGGGCCCAGGCGCAGATCTCGTCCACCCGGGCGGCGATCTTCATGACGATGGAGCCCGTGTGGGCGGCGACGTTCGCGGTCCTGCTCGGCGGCGAGACGCTCGGACCACGCGCGCTCGTCGGCGGCGGGCTGGTGCTCGCCGCCATGGTCGGCGTGGAGTACGCGTCCGTCCCGGCTGCGAGGCCCGCATCGGAGCGGACATCCGAGCCGGAGCCGTCGACACCGGAACCCACCTCCGCGCGCGAACTGCTCACCGCGTGCTAGGCGTGCACCGCCGGGCGTGGCTGAGGCAAAAGCCCACGCCCACTCACCACGCTGTGTGACGATGACGGAGCCGGCAATTCGGTGCCGGGTCGGGTTCGAGCGGGTCGGCATCGGCATGGATCAACTGGACATCACGGGGTGGGGGTTCCTCACCTGCCTGGGCGCGGTGGCGGCGCTCGCCTGGTGGCGGCTCGCGTACGGCATCCGCCGGAAGCGACACCGAGCCCGTGCGGCAGCGGTCGCGCTGCTCATGACCGTGGTGCTGGCCGCTGACGGGGTCAACAGCTACTTCTCCGACCTCCCGCACGTCGCCGACCTCGTGTCCGTGGTCAGCGGGCACGACAGCTGGACCGGTGTGGACGCTGCCGACCTCCGACCTGCCGCATTGTCCAAGGCTCTGCACAAGGCTCCGCACGGTGGCGTCGTGCGCCTTCGCGTGGCGGACCGGGGTAGCGGGTTCGGGCCCTCGACGGCGCTCGTCTTCCTGCCCCCGCAGTACTTCGCCGAGCCGACTCGGCGCTTCCCGGTGGTCTACCTGCTGCACGGCTCGCCGGGGACGCCTCCCGATTGGATCCGTGGGGGAGGAGCCGACCGGACAGGCGCCGCGCTCGCCGCGAGCGGTCAACCCACGGTGATCGTCATCCCGAAGATGAGCCACCACTGGTTGGACGACCCGGAGTGCGTGGACGGCGTCCGGCTGAAGGCGGAGACCCATCTGCTGGGCGACGTTCTGCCCGCGGCCCAGGACGCCTTCCGGATCCAGTCGGTACCCGGCGGCCGGATCATCGCCGGGATGTCAGCCGGCGGCTTCTGTGCCCTCAATCTCGGACTCCGTCACCCGGACCTCTTCGGGACGATCGTCGACATGTCCGGTCTCGACCGGCCGACCCATACCGGCGGCCTCGCAGCGCTGTTCGGGAAGGGCAAGGACGCCGCGGCCACGGCGGCGGCCAACGATCCCAGCCGGTATGCGAGCACGCTGCCGGTCGGCCTGCCCGTGCACATCTGGCTGGATGCCGGTCGCTCCGATCACGAGGTCCTCAGCGGGATGAACCAGCTCGAGCGGACCTTCCGCACCCGCGACATCGACGCGCGGATGACGGTGCGCGGCGGCTCGCACACCTACAACGTCTGGCGCCCGGCACTGCGCCAGGCTCTGCAATGGGCGCTCCCACACGACCGTGACGAAGCGATGAAGTAGCACCTGCAACCCGATCGGGTGACTCCGTCCGGGTGACGGACACCGATGGGAGGGTGCCGCGCCGCACGGTGCGACACCACGGCAGCCCGCCGAGTCCTGCCCTGTGCCGTGGTTCTGCTATTCGCCAGGCAGGAGCGGAGGACCCAGGTTCTCCGGACGTGGCCGATTGATCGGCCGTGTCCTCGGGGTGAAGCCCGCGTTGGTCCCCCGGACCGGTGCGGCCGGGCCGACCGCCCGAACCCGACAGCTGACTTCGCAGGCGGGGACGAAGGGTCATCCATGCCTCGCTGCTCCCCGTCCCGCGCCGGCCTGTCCCGCGCCGGCCTGCTCCGTCGGGCCACCGCCGCCTCGGCCCTCGCCGTGGCCGTCATCGGCGCCGGCGCAGCCTGCACCCCGCCCCCCTCCGGGCCGGAAGCGGCCCAGCAGATCGCGATGACGCAGCTCTCGCAGCGCGGCTGGAGCAGCCAGTCGACCTGCCTCATCAACCTCTGGCAGAAGGAGAGCGGCTGGAACGTCTCCGCTCTGAACAGCAGCAGCGGCGCCTATGGCATCCCGCAAGCCCTGCCGGCGACCAAGCTGGCCACGGCCGGTGCGGACTGGCGGACCAACCCGGCGACCCAGATCCGCTGGGGTCTGGACTACATCGGTCAGCGCTACGGCGGCCCGTGCAACGCGTGGCGCCACTCGGTCGCGACCAACTGGTACTCGATGGCGAGCACCGCGCCGACCGGCTGATCCACGACGCATCCCGCCCGCGCCGCTGAGGCTCGGTGCAGGCACGGTCGTCGGGACGACCCTCGATCCACCGGACCCCGCGATGTTCGGACGCGGACGGGGTACGCGCACCGGATGACGCACCTTGACGGCACGCGGGCCCTGGTGACAGGCGGTACGAGCGGACTCGGGCTCGCCATGGCACGCGCACTGGTCCAGGCCGGGGCGCAGGTGGCGTTGACCGGCCGGACGCCGGACCGGACCGCGTCGGTCGCGGCGGAGGTCGGCGCGCTCGGAGTGGCCTGCGACGCCCGGCAGGAGGACTCCGTCGATGCCGCCGTCGCCGCCGTCCACGAGCAGTTCGGCGGGATCGACCTGCTGGTGAACAACGCCGGGATCGGGATGCGGTCGGTCAACCCCGACTTCCTGACCCGGCCGCAGCCCTTCTACGAGGTGAGCGCCGACGGCTTCCGCAACGTTCTCGCCACCAACCTCACCGGCTACTTCCTGACCGCCCGTGCCGTGGTGCCCCGCATGCTGGCGGCCGGCGGCGGACGCGTCGTCAACGTCTCGATGAACCACGCGACGATGAACCGCCGGGGCTTCGTGCCCTACGGCCCCTCGCGGGCCGGCGCCGAGGCGCTGTCCCGCATCATGGCGGCGGACCTCGCCGACACCGCCGTGCGCGTCAACCTGCTGCTCCCCGGGGGAGCAACTCGAACCGGGATGGTTCCGGAGACAGCGCTGCCGCCGGAGATGCGCGACGGTCTCATCGATCCGGCCGTGATGGGACCGCCGATCGTGTGGCTGGCGTCGGCTGCAGCGGCCGGGACGCACGACGAACGGATCGTGGCGGTCGGGTTCGAGCGCTGGCTCGCCGCGCGGACCAGCTAGAACCGTTGGGCGTCATCACGCCCCTGAGGGTGCCGCTGCAAACCGGGCAATACCTCCGTGAAGCACCGAAATGAGCCGATGGTGCTATCGGGCCGTAGCCGACCGATCGGTCGGTCTAGTCCGGTGGAGTCACAGCCGGGGTCAGAGTTCGCCGGTGGCCTTCTGCTGCGACCAGGAGTAGGCGAGCTGCAGGAAGTCGCTGGCCGCCACCGCCGTCATCGTCGTCGCGACGAGCCGGGTCGCCTTCGGCGCGAAGACGAAGCCGAAGGTGAAACCCGTCGCCGTCCACTGCGCGAGGCAGAACGGGCAGGTGATCAGCTCGCCGATCGCGTGGCGTGCCCCGTGGCCACGCACCTCCTCGTGCAGTTCGGCAGGGCCGGCCGTGCCCTCGTAGCGCGTGAACGGCGCCCGGAGCGCGCTGGTGATGTTCTCCTTGGAGATGAGGCGGGCGAGCTTGTGCGTCGCCAGGCCGATGAGGGCGACCTCGAACGGCGTCGGTTGTGGCAACGGGCGGTCCTGCGCCCGGGCGATCCCCGCCAGCGCGACGACGAGCGTCGAGTAGACGGCCATGCCGCCGGCGTAGGCGGTGAGCGGACGCTCCTCGCCCTGCGCGTACTCGGTCTGCTCGTGCTGAAGTTTCTCGCGGATCTCGTGCATGTTCGCTGCCACGCCGGGTCCCTGCCCCCTCACGCGGGCGCCACCCGCATCGCGGCCGCCGTCAGGTCGTCCGCTTCTCATTCGTGGCGGCCGGTTTGGGAGGACTGATGGCGTTGTGCCCGGTGATCTCCCGGCCGACGATCAGCGCCTGGATGCTGTCGGTGCCCTCGAAGGTGAAGATCGCCTCCATGTCGGCGTGGTACCGGGCGACGTGGTTCTCGAGCAGGATCCCGTTGCCGCCGAGGATGTCGCGGGCGTCGGCCACGACCTGCCGCGCCTTGGCCGCGTGGTTGCGCTTGGCCATCGACGCCATGCCGGCGGTGGCCCGGTCGCTGTCCACCAGCTGCGAGAGCCGCAGGCACATCAGCTGCATCGACGTGATCTCGGCGAGCATGCTCGCGAGCTTCTCCTGCACGAGCTGGTAACCGGCGATCGGCTGGCCGAACTGCTCACGCTGCAGGGCGTAGTCCAGCGCCAGCTCGTACGCCGCACTCGCGATGCCCAGCGCACGCCAGGCGACCGTGTAGCGCGCCTTGGTCAGGACCTTCGAGACGTCTCCGAAGCTGTGGCACTCGGCGAGCCGATTCTCCGCCGGTACCCGGCAGCCCTCCAGCCGGATGTCGGCCTGCCACACCGCCCGCAACGCCGTCTTCCCGGTCATGACCGTCGGCGTGAAGCCGGGTGTGTCCTTCTCGACGACGTAGCCGCCGACCTTCCCGTCCTCGCCCCGCGCCCAGATCAGCACGATGTCGGCGATCGACCCGTTGCCGATCCAGCGCTTGTGTCCGTCGAGGACGTAGGAGTCGCCGTCCCGGCGCGCGGTCGTTTCGAGGCGGACGGCGTCGGAGCCGTGCTCGGGTTCGGTGAGGCCGAACGCGCCGAGCGTCTCGAGCCGGGCCATCGACGGTAGCCAGCGCTGCCGCTGTTCGGAGTTGCCCAGCATGTGGATCGCGGACATGGCCAGGTTCGAATGCACCCCGTAGAAGGTGCCGAGGCTGCCGTCGGCGCGGGCGAACTCCATGCTCACCAGCCCCGCGGCGGTGGTGGACAGCGCGGGGCAGTCGTAGCCCTCGATGGTGCCGCCGGCCAAGCGGAGTTCCGCGATGCCGGGGACGAGTTCGAACGGGAACTCGGCGCGCTCCCAGTAGTCGTTGATGATCGGCGTCACCGCTTTGTCGCAGAAGGCGCGCAGCTCGGTCCGCACGGCCCGCTCGCGGTCGGTGAGCAGCTCGTCGAACAGGTAGAAGTCCGTGGGGTCGGCCATGGGCTGCCCGTACCCGCTGTGACGGTGCGCACTGCGCAGCTGACGCCGGCTCCACGCAGGATGGGGGTGTGGCGGCGGACGGCGGGCAACGGCACCGGACCTCGATGTCGGCTGCGCTCGTCGCGGCGCTTCCCGACGACACGTTCGCGCAGGTGTGCGGCCGCGGCGAGCTGGTGGTCGAGTACGCCGGCGTGCCCGGCGCGGCGCTGTGGCGGGGCCACCCGTGGGGGAGCGGGTGGGTCGGGGGCGGCTCGTCCGCCGCGCTCGCCGCGCTGGTCGCCGACGTCGCACCGGACGAGCTCACCGTCCCGGTATCGCTCGGGTTGCCCGCGGGGTACGAGCAGGGCTGGGGCTGGGGGTGGCACGCCGTCAGGGCAGCGCCGCCGGTTCAGCCCGGCGAGGAGCACGTCGCCTGGCTGGCCGAGGGCGAGGAGCTGAGGTCGCTGGTCGCGCGGGCCTTTCCCGACGCCGAGACCCCACCGGGCGACGACCGCGTCGCCGGCTGGTTCGGAGCACGGGTCGACGGCCGGTTGGTCGCCGCAGCCGCGGCGTTGGGACTCGGACTGCAGCGCGATCAGCAGGGCGGAGCCGGGCCGGCCGGCGGAGCGGCGCTGCTGTCGTCGCTCACCGTCGACCGAGAGGCGCGACGCCGCGGCTGGGCCCGCGCGGTGACGGCATGGTTCGTGCGCGAGCGGCTGACGCGTGGGACCGCTGTGATCGGCCTCGGCACCTACCTCGCCAACGAACCCGCGCGGGCGCTGTACCGCAGCCTCGGTTTCGCCGAGGTCCGCTACATCGGGGGCACGGCGGCCGGATAGGTCGAGTGCCGCCGGAGCGTCAGTCCTGCCGGTTGCGGTGCCGGTCCTTCTTCGGCGGTCGTTCGGCGTAGCCCGCCGTCGGCCGGCCCCCACCCCGCTTGGCGTCGTACCGGGCGGGGCGGTCGATACCGCCGCCGCTCCGACCGGTGTCGCCGCGCGGACCCGGCGCCCCGCCGTCGTCCCCCGGGTGGCCGTGGTCGAGCCGCACCGTCGCCTTCCGGCCGCGCAGGGTGGCGGAACGCAACGAGTCGATGACCTCGTCGGCGGCGGCCAGCGGCACGTCGACCAGCGAGAACTTGTCGAAGATCTCGATGGCACCGACGTCGCGCCCGGTCAGACGCGTCTCGCCGGCGATCGCGCCGACCAGGTCCTGCGGACGGACGCCCGCGGCCCGGCCGACGCCGATGAACAGGCGCGCGGCGTCGGGGTTCCGCGCGGACGAGCGGCCACCGCGGGGGCCGGAATCGTTCCGCCGCCCACCGTCGCCGCCGCCGGCACCCGGCCCGTCCCGTCGCTCGGGGCGGACGCTGACCTCGGGGATGTCCTCCTCGTCGGGGACGGTCGTCGTCGCCTCGTGGGCGAGCTTCACCGCCGCCAGGGCCACCTCGACGATGTCGAACTCGTCGCTCAGCGCCTCGATGACCGGCCGCATCTGCTCGAGGCCTCCGGTCTCCGCCTCGGCCAGCAGGCTCTCGCGCAGCGCCGCGCGGGTGAGCTCCAGGCGCCGGGTCCGCAGGTCGGCGACCGTCGGCACCTTCTCGACGGCGATCCGCACACCGGTGACGCGCTCGATGGTCTTGAGCATCCGGTGTTCACGCGGCTCGGCGAGGGTGATGGCGACACCCTCGCGACCGGCGCGGCCCACGCGACCGATGCGGTGCACGTAGGCGTCGGGGGCCGACGGGACGTTGTAGTTGACGACGTGGGTCAGCTGGTCGACGTCGAGACCGCGGGCGGCGACGTCGGTGGCGACGAGCAGGTCCGCCGTACCGCTGCGCAACCGGCCCATGACCTTGTCGCGCTGCTCCTGGCTGAGGCCGCCGTGCAGCGCTTCCGCCCGGTAGCCGCGCCCGTTCAGCGTCTCCGAGAGCGAATCGACCTCTTCACGGGTGCGGCAGAAGACGATGGCCGCGGTGGGCGACTCGAGGTCGAGCACCCGCCCGAGCGCCGTGGGCTTCGACATGCGCGGCACGACGTAGGCGGTCTGCCGGATCCGGGGCATGTCGCCGGTGGCGACGGCCTCACGCCGGATCTCGATGCGGACGGGATCGTGCAGGCGCCGTCGCGCGATGCGCTCGACGCGCGGCGCCATCGTGGCGCTGAACAGCACGGTCTGCCGTTGCTCGGGGAGCTGGTCGAGGATCGCGTCGAGCTCGTCGGCGAAGCCCATGTCGAGCATCTCGTCGGCTTCGTCGAGCACGACGGTGGTCAGCGCGGAGACGTCGAGCGAACCCCGCTGCAGGTGGTCCAGCGCCCGCCCCGGGGTGGCGACGACGATGTCGACGCCTCGCTCGAGCTCACGCAGCTGGCGCCCGATCGGCTGACCGCCGTAAACGGGCAGGACCCGCGCGCCGAGGCGGCGGCCGTACTTGTGCGCGGCTTCGGAGACCTGCACCGCGAGCTCGCGGGTCGGGGCGAGCACGAGCGCCGAGGGCGAACGGCCGCGGTCGGCGGTGAGCCGGTTCAGCAGCGGCAGCGCGAAAGCGGCGGTCTTGCCGGTACCCGTCGCGGCCTGCCCGAGCAGGTCCCGGCCCTCGATCATCGGGGGGATCGCCTCGGCCTGGATCGGCGTCGGCTCCTCGTACCCGAGCGACGCGAGCGCCTCGAGCAGCTCGGGGCGGAGACCCAGATCGGTGAAGGCCGGGCCGGCCGCCTCCGGGGCTTCGGCTGCTGATTCGACCGCCGAGGCGGCCTCGGCCGTCGGGTCGGTGGTCGGCTCGACGGGGGCGGTCGTCTCGTTCGCCGGGTCTTGGGTCGCTCGTTCTTCGTCCTGCACCCATTTACTGTGCCTGCCGCAGGCGGCTCGTCGGGCGTCGGGCGTTGTGCGTTCACCGACAGCCCGGTGCGAACCTGCGACAATCCCGACATGGACCCCGCCGACCCCGCCTGCGCGGAGGCGACCGGCCAGCTGCCCCCGGCCCACGACGACCGGCACCTCGTGGCGGTCTTCGACTCGGCCGTCGCCGACCAGCTCACCCACATTGCTGCGCACCTCGGCTTCGTGGTCACGACGCTGGACTCCGCCGACGCGGTGGCAGGTGCGGGCATCACGAGCCACACGGATGTCGTCGTCACCGACCACGACCGGCCCGAGCTGGGCGACGTCCTCGCCGCCGTGCTGCGTACCGACGCCCGCTGGATCGGGGTCATGGGCAGCCCGCGGCACCCGGCACCGCACGTCCCGGCGCTGCGGGCACTCGGGGTCGACGACACCGAGATCGCCCGCGTCCACCGTCCGATCGGACTGGACATCGGGTCGCGGGCTCCGGCGGAGATCGCGGTCGCGACCCTCGCCGGCCTGCTCGCCGATCGGAACGGACGCAGCGGCGGCTTCTACGCGCCGCCACCGGCGTAGCCCGCTCCGTCAGGTGCGGCCCCGCGGCGGGACGATGTCCCGGCGCAGGGCGGAGGCCTCGCGCTGGTACTTGCGCTGGCCGATCAGCTTGTAGGCGACGCGGCCCGGCAGCGGGACGTGCGCCATGAAGATGCGCCGCTCCGCCTCGTCGGCCTCCTCCAGGATGTAGCCGAGCAGGACCATGATCCGGTCCCGGGGGAGCGAGGCCATGCCGCGTTCGCCGAGCTGCCCCCACTCCTCCTGCGTGATGTGGCGGGCCGCGAGCGGCAGGATGCGCTCCTCCTCCTCGGCGAGGTGCTCGTCGAGCGCCGCCGAGACCTTCGTCAGCACCGCGACCAGGGCACTGGTGTTCTCCCCGTCCGGCGACGTCGCCCACGCCGGCAGCAGCCGGTCGACGTCGGTGAGCAGCACACCGATCGCCGCGTGCTGGCTCTCCATCCGCCCGATCAGCTCGGCGTCGAGCTCGGCCCGCTCGCGCAGCCGCGGCCAGAGCAGGTCGTCCTCCCCGGTGTGGTGGTGGTGCAGGGTGTCGAAGACCTCGCGGGCATGCGCGGCGACCCGGTCGACCTGCTCACGCTCGTCGCCGGCGGCCTCCACGAGGATCGGCATCATGCGCAGTTCGCGCCGGAACACGCGATGCACCACGACCATCTCGGTGGTGTCGATCTCGGTCGCTACGCCCTGTGCCATGTCGTTCCTCCGGGACCGTCCTGGATGACCCTGCGATGTCGGACGACCCTAGGAGCGGGAGTCGGTCCGCGTCCGGCGAACGGGCGGATCCGTCGTCCCTCGGTGGGGGCAGACTGTGCTCTGCGTCACGACGCCGTCGAACCCGCAGGCTTGATCGAGGAGGGCCATGTACCCCGGAGCCCACGCCGCCGTCGACCCCGACAAGGCCGCCGTCGTGCTCGACGGCAGCGATCGCGTCCTGACCTACGGCGCGCTCGAGGAACGATCGGTCCGGCTCGCGAACCTGCTGCGCTCGGCCGGCCTCGTCGTCGGCGACACCGTCGCCCTGCTCGCCACGAACGACCCGCGGATCTTCGAGGCCTACTGGGCCTGCCTGCGCTCCGGGCTGTACCTCACCGCGGTCAACACCCACCTGTCCGCCGGGGAGGCGGCCTACATCGTCTCGGACTGCGACGCGAAGGCGCTGCTGGTCTCGGCCGACCTGGCCGACCTCGTGCAGGATGTCGTCACCGCGGTGCCGGTCGGCCTCCGCCTCGCGTGGGACGGGCCGGTCGACGGGTTCGACGACTACGACGTCGCCCTCGAGGCCGGCTCGCCCGAACCGCCGGCCGACCAGCCGCGGGGCGCCGACATGCTCTACAGCTCGGGCACCACGGGACGGCCGAAGGGCGTGAAGCCGCCGCTGCCGCCACGGCAGGTGGGGGAGCCCGGCGACAGCGTCGTCGCCGTGTTCGGCACGTCGTACGGCTTCGGCCCGGAGACCGTCTACTACTCGCCGGCACCGCTCTACCACGCCGCGCCGTTGCGGTTCGGCATGGTCACGCACGCTCTCGGCGGCACGGTCGTCACCGCCAAGCGGTTCGACGCCGAGGCCGCGCTGCGTGCCCTGGAGCGGCACCGCGTGACGCACAGCCAGTGGGTGCCGACGCACTTCGTCCGCATGCTGCGGCTACCCGACGAGGTGCGCCGGCGCTACGACCTCAGCACCCAGCGTTGCGTCGTGCACGCCGCTGCGCCCTGCCCGGTGGAGGTCAAGCGGGCGATGATCGAGTGGTGGGGGCCGATCCTGCAGGAGTACTACTCCTCCACCGAGGCGAATGGCGTCTGCATGATCGACTCCGCCGAGTGGCTGGAGCGGCCCGGTTCGGTCGGGACGGCGAAGCTCGGCATCGTCCGCGTCTGTGACGACGCAGGCGACCAGGTGCCGCCCGGCGTGGACGGCCTCGTCTACTTCGAGCGCGACGAGCTGCCGTTCGGCTACCACAAGGATCCGGGCAAGACGCAGGCGGCGCAGCATCCGGCGCACCCGACCTGGACGACCTGCGGCGACATCGGCCACCTCGACGACGACGGCTACCTGTTCCTCACCGACCGCACCGCTTTCATGATCATCTCAGGCGGGGTCAACATCTACCCACAGGAGATCGAGGACAGCCTGATCCTCCATCCCGACGTGCTCGACGTCGCCGTCATCGGGATCCCCGACGCCGAGATGGGAGAGGCCGTGCTCGCGGTGGTGCAGCCGGCCCCGGGAGTGGTGCCGGGCGAAGCCGTGGCGCGGCACCTGCTCGACCACGTCCGGGGTCGGCTCGCGGGCTACAAGGTGCCGCGCCGTGTGGAGTTCGTCGACGAGCTGCCGCGCACCGCCACCGGGAAGCTCGTCAAGGGCCGGCTGCGGGGGCGGTTCGCGCCGGTCTCCTGATCCGCGTGATGTCGTCCGACCGCGGGGCAGGTCTTGGTTGCGGGCGCTGCACGGAACCGCCGCGTCCGCAACGAGGACGAGGAGACGACAGTGAGCAAGGTCTGGTTCATCACCGGTGCGTCGCGCGGCTTCGGCAAGGAGTTCGCCCGCGCCGCCCTGTCCCGCGGCGACCGGGTCGCCGCCACCGCACGGAACACCGACAGCCTGCAGGACCTCGTCGACGAGTTCGGCGACGAGCTGCTGCCACTGGCGCTCGACGTGGACGACCGCACCGCCGACATCGCTGCGGTCGCGAAGGCGCACGACCACTTCGGCGCGATCGACATCGTTGTCAACAACGCCGGCTACGGCCAGTTCGGCGCGATCGAGGAGCTCTCCGAACAGGAGCTGCGCTCGCAGATCGAGACGAACCTGTTCGGCGCGCTGTGGGTCACGCAAGCCGCCCTGCCGTACCTGCGGGAGCAGGGGAGCGGCCACATCATCCAGATCTCCAGCGTGGGTGGCATCGGTGCCTTCGCCAACATCGGCGCCTACCACGCGTCGAAGTGGGGCCTCGAGGGCTTCAGCGAGGCGTTGAGCCAGGAGATCGGTCCGCTCGGCATCTCGGTGACGATCGTCGAGCCCGGCGGCTTCTCCACGGACTGGGCCGGCGACTCCGCCAGGCACGCCACCCCGATCGAGGCCTACGAGCCGATCCGGGAGGCGCAGCGGCAGCGTTACGCCAACGCGTCGCCGGGTGACCCGGTCAGCGCCGCGAAGGCCCTGCTCGAGATCGTCGACGCCGACGAGCCGCCGCTGCGCGTGCTGTTCGGCAGCGGCCCCACGCAGTTGGTCAAGAAGCTGTACGCCGACCGGCTCGCGACCTGGGAGAAGTGGGAGCGCGTCAGCCACATCGCGCAGGGCTAGACACCGGCGCGGAGCCGGGTCGCCAGACGGGCGACGTGTGACGGCGCCGCCGGCTTCAGCCGCCCGCAACGGTGAGCAGCGACGCGAGGACCGCCTCGGCCGAGGAGCATTCGACCTCGATCTGCCTTTCGGCGGCCGGCTCGTGCCTGGTCTCGACGGGCGTCCGGTTCCCCGGCAACCGGAGCTGCAGGCGGCCACCGGCGTCGTCGGGCAGGAGGACGGTGGCCTCGAGCCCGGCGGAACGGGCCGCGGCGACCCAGACCAGGCCGGCCTGCACGTGCCAGCCGCTCCGGGGAGCCGCCGCCGCAAGACTCTTGTCGCCGGCGGTCGGCAGGGCCGGGGCGGGGAGCAGCGCGAACAAGGCGTCGAGGTCCGCGGCGTGGTGACGCTGCCCCGTCGGGCCGGTGACGACCCAACCGCTGTGCCACGGTTCGGCCTTCCACCGGGTGCCGTCCAGCAGCCGCCGCACCGCGCGTGCGCGGGCCCGTCGACCGTCGACGTCGGGCCGACCGGCGGCGTCCTCCCACGCCGGGCCGGCGCGACCGCCGCCACCGCACGCCCCGCACATGCCTCAGCCCCGCCGCGGGCGCCGCTGCGCGAAGTCGTCCGCGATCTGCTGGAACGTGCTCCAGCGGACGCCCTCGTGGCCGTTGATGTGCTCGATGAGCCGTTCGAGCGCCATCAGCACCTGCGGCCGGCCGGAGACGTCTGGGTGGATCGTCATCGTGAACGCCGCGTAGTCCATCTCGCGGTAGACCCAGTCGAACTGGTCGCGCCACATCTGCTCGATGTCGCGCGGGTTGACGAACCCGTGGCTGTTCGGACTCCCCTTGATGAACATCATCGGCGGCAGGTCGTCGAGGTACCAGTTGGCGGGGATCTCGATGAGGTCGGTCTCCGTGCCGCGGACCAGCGGCTTCATCCATTCCGAGGCCGGCTTGTCGTAGTCGATCGGGGTCCAGCTGTCGCCGACCCGGACGTAGTAGGGCTCGAAGTCGCGGTGCATCAGCGAGTGGTCGTAGGTGACGCCGCGCTCGAGCAGCAGTTCGTTGGTGACGCGGCTGAACTCCCACCACGGCGCCACGTACCCGGTGGGTCGGGTGCCGGAGCGGCCCTCGAGCAGGTCGATGCAGTAGTCGAGGATCTCCGACTCCTGCTCGCGGCTCATCGCGATCGGGTTCTCGTGGCTGTAACCGTGCAGGCCGATCTCGTGCCCCGCGGCGACGGACGCGTCGAACTGCTCCGGGAAGGTCTCGACCGAGTGGCCGGGCCAGAAGATGGTCTGCGTCAGGCCGTAACGGCGGAACAGCTCGAGCAGCCGCGGTAGACCGACCTCGCCGGCGAAGACGCCCCGGGAGATGTCGCCGGGCGAGTCCTGGCCGCCGTACGAGCCGAGCCAGCCGGCGACGGCGTCGATGTCGACGCCGAAACCGACGAAGATCTCCTTGGTCATCGTGTCCTCCTCTGGTCGTGCGGTGGGTCGGCGGGGGCGTCGGAAGGGTCAGCTGAGCCACTCGCGCAGCGTCTCGGCGGGTGTGCCGCCCACAGCGAGCGCGGCCGCCAGCAGGAGCCGGGCCTGCCACGGGGAGAGGTCGGACGCGAACAGCGCCTTCGCCTCGCGAAGCTGCGCCCCGCCACCTCCGCCGTAGAGCGCCTCGACCGGGCCGGAGCCGACGCGGCTGCAGATCAGTACCGGGATGTCACGGGCGACGAGTTCGGCGACGGCCCTGGTGACGGGCGGCGGACAGTTGCCCGCTCCGAATGCGGCGATGACGACGCCTTCCGCGCCGGCGGCGACGGCGGCGTGCAGCAGCGCCTCGTCCGCGCCCTGGTACATCGCGACGACGTCGACGCGGGGCAGCGTCAGCCCGGGGTCGAGCGCGGGGGAGAGCGGTCGTCCCGGGACGGCGAGCCGGCGGACCCGCCCCGTCGCGAGGTGGAGCACCGGTCCTCGTCCGGGCGCGCCGAAGGCGGCACTCGCCAGGGTGTCGACCTTCTGCACGCCCCGCGCGGGCCACGCCAGCCCGTCGAAGCAGACCAGCACCCCGCATCCGCGGGCCTCCGGCGCCGCGGCGGCGGCGAGGGCGGCAGCGAGGTTCAGCGGACCGTCCGGAGCGGCGTCGTCGAAGGGCCGTTGCGCACCGGTGAGGACCACCGGCCGGTCGTCGCGGTGGCAGAGGTCGAGGTAGAACGCCGTCTCCTCCATGCTGTCGGTGCCGTGGGTGACCACGACACCGTCGCAGCCGTCCTCGAACGCGGCGGCGACCTGGGCACCGAGGGCCTGGAGGTCGGGCGACCGCATCGCGAAACTCAGGGTGGCGACGACATCGACCGGCTCGACGGAGAGGTCGACCGGAAGCCGCCCCACCGAGGCGAGGAGTTCGGCGGCTGTCACCGACGCCGTCCGACCGGCGGCACCGGACCGGCTCGCGATCGTTCCGCCGGTGGCCAACAGGCGGATCCTCGGCATGGCCCTCCCCTCCCCGTCATCGCTGACCTGACACCGGCGGCGCGGTTCCCCGGCAGCGCATCGGGCAGGTCGGAGGTGCGACGTGATCACCGGATCCCGACGCGGAGGAGGAACCGATGACCGAGCAGCCCATGCCCCGGGAGCCCCACGAGGGCATCAAGGCCGACGCCAACCCGGAGCAGGCCGCCGGTGACCGGGACCAGAGCTCCTACGTCGCCCGCGGCGGGCAGACCAGTGGTGTCGTCTCGACCGGTCCCGGCCCGGGCCCGGAGCAGCCGGACCAGGCCCGCTCCGGCGGCTCCGCCGACGGCGACGTGCTGTCGGGCGTCACCGCCGACCCCGAGGACATCGCCGACTCGGTCAAGGGCGACACCGGTCCTCCGGCCGGCCGCGCACCGCGCTAGCAGTCGGGCGGCCCGTCAGTAATCGTAGAAGCCGCGGCCGGCTTTCCGCCCGAGCCGGCCCTCGCCGATGAGTCGGCGAAGGAGCCGACGCGGCTCCTCGGGGAGCCCCGGCCGTTCGGCGGCGTAGTGCTCCTCGATGTCGAGCACGACGTCGAGGCCGACGCCGTCCATGCGCGCGAACGGCCCGACCCCGCGCTCGTTCGCCGCATAGATCCGGTCGACCTCCTCCGGGGTCGCGACGCCTTCCTCGACGACGGCGAGGGCCTCCCGCTTGATCGCCGCCCAGATCCGGTTGTAGATGAAGCCCACGCTCTCCTGCCGCACCAGGAACGGATCGAGCCCGACCGTCGGCAGGTAGGCCATGAGGCGGTCGAGTACGGCGGGGTCGGTCCGCCCGCACGACATCACCTCGACCGCCCGGCGCGCCGGTGGCATGTAGAAGTGCAGGTTGAGCAGCTGCTCGGGTCGGGAGACGGAGTCGACGAGATGGCTGCTCGGGTAGGACGACGAGTTGGTGGCGAGTACCGCGTCGGCCGGGGCCACCGCGTCGAGTTGGGTGAACACGGAGTGCTTCGCGTCGAGACGCTCCGGCACGCACTCGATGACCAGCCAGGCCTCGGCGACCGCTTCCTCGAGCCGTTCGTGGACCGTCAGCCTCCCGGTCGCGGCTTCGGAGACGCGCGGTAGTTCGCGCCCGACGTACTCCGTCGCCGCCTCCCGTTGCCCGGCGTCCGGGTCGACGAGGCGCACGTCGCCACCGGTGCAGAACATCAGCGCGATACGGCGGCCGAGAGTGCCACCGCCGATGACCGCGACCGGACGCGCGGACGCCGTCCGCTCGAGCTCCCTGCTCCGGTCGTCCGACATGTGGTCCTCCAACGCTCGGCCCTCCGACACTTGACCCTCACGCAGCGGTAGGCGTCAGGGTGGTCCCATGAGCGACGCCCCGATGACCCGCCGAACGGTCGGCGAGGTGGCTGCGGATTTCGGCGTGACGGTACGCACGCTGCACCACTACGACGAGATCGGCCTCGTCCGGCCGGCGGGTCGCACGTCCGCGGGCTACCGCCTCTACGACGAACACGATGTGACGCGGCTGCGTCTTGTCGTGGTCTACCGACGGCTGGGCTTCGCCCTGGACGACATCGCGCGGCTGGTCGACGGCGGTCCCGCCGACGTCACCGCGCACCTGCACCGGCAGCGAGCTGCCGTACTGACCCGGCTGACCGAGCTCGGCGAGCTCGTCGCGGCCCTCGATCGAGCCCTGGAGGCAGAGATGACAGGAACCGAGCTGACCCCGGCCGAGCAACGCGAACTCTTCGGCGACACCTTCGACGAGTCGTACGCGGCCGAGGCCGAACAGCGGTGGGGCGACACCGACGCGTGGCAGGAGTCGCGGCGTCGCACCGCCACCTACGGCAAGGCGGACTGGCAGCAGATCAAGGCCGAGGCCGCTGCCGTCGACGCGGCCTTCGCCGCCGCCCTCCGCAGCGGGGAACCGGCAACCGCCGGGGCGGCGATGGACGCTGCGGAGCAGCACCGGCAGCACATCAGCCGCCGCTTCTACGACGTCTCCTACGCGATGCACCGCGGCCTCGGTGACCTCTACGTCTCGGACGCCCGGTTCACGGCGAACTATGAGGCAGTGGCGCCGGGGCTTGCCGCCTACGTGCGGGATGCCATCCACGCCAACGCCGATCGACACGGCTCGGGGTGAGCCCTGGAGGGCAGGGCAGGAGCTCGTCATGAGCGACCTCGACATCGTCGCCCTCGTGCTCCAGGAGCACCAGGGCATCCGCCGCAGCTTCTCCTCGCTCGACAGCATCGACGACTCCGACGAGCTCGCCAGACAGTGGCAGGAACTCGCCGACCGGCTGGAGGTGCACGCCAGCGCCGAGGAATCGATGCTGTACCCGAAGCTCCTCCAGGTCGGGGACTCCGACCACGCCGAGACCGACGACGCCATCCGCGACCACAACGACATCCGCGACACCGCCCACGCCGTCGCCGAGCACGAGACGGGCACCGACGGCTGGTGGGAGGCGGTGCGCCGCTGTCAGGAGTCGAACGAGCACCACCTCGACGAGGAGGAGCGGGACGTCCTCCCGGAGTTGAAGGAGAACACCGACCAGAGCTCCCTCGACGAGCTGGGGGAGCGGTGGCTCGCGTTCCACGAGGAGCACGACGCGGCGAAGGGCCTGTCCGGCGAGGACAAGGACCCCGACGCGTACATCGAGCGAAACACCTGATCGCTGCGCCGACGGCTCCTGTCATGCTGACCCCGGCGCGGCGTGACCATCGGCAACAAGCGCCGTCGCCAACAGCGCCGTCGACAACAGGAGGACCACGTGGCAGCGCAGGTGCACGCGTTCGACGACGAGCTGGCCGGTCTCGACGGTCTCGCGACCGCCGCGCTGATCCGGGAACGGCAGGTCAGCCGGCGTGAGGTGCTCGCGTCCGCCCTGCGGCGCGCGGAACGGGTCGACGCGGCACTGGACCTCGTCGCCCAGTTCGACGAGCGTGCCCTCGACGCCGCCGACCACCCGGTGCCCGGCCCCTTCTCCGGCGTCCCGACCTTCATCAAGGACAACACCGACGTCGTCGGCCTCCTGTCCCGGCACGGCTCGGAGGGGATGCAGCCGAAGCCTGCCGCGCACGACGCGGCCATCACGAAGGCCGTACGCAGCAGCGGTGCCGTCGTGCTGGGCAAGAGCCGGCTGCCGGAGTTCGGCTTCAACGCGACCACCGAGTTCATGACCGAACCGCCCGCCCGGAACCCGTGGGACCCCGAGTACTCGACCGGAGCATCGTCGGGCGGCTCGGCCGGGCTGGTCGCCGCCGGTGTCGTCCCCTTCGCCCACGCGAACGACGGCGGCGGCTCCATCCGCATTCCGGCTGCGGCGTGCGGGCTGGTGGGGCTCAAGAGCACCCGCGGCCGGATGCCCCCGGCGGTGCTCGAGTACGTGCTGCCGGTCAACATCGTCGGGGAGGGCGTCGTCAGCCGCAGCGTCCGCGACACCGCGCATCTGCTCGCCCACGTCGAACGACCGGTCCGCGGGCTACCGCGCGTCGGGCTCGTCGAGGGCCCCGGGTCGCGACGGCTCCGGATCGGGTTGGTGCTCGACTCGATCACCGGGACACCGAGCGACGAGGCGACGCGGGCCGCGGTGAACGAGGCGGCGACCCTCCTCGCCGGGCTGGGTCACGAGGTCGACGAACTGGCGGCGCCGGTCGATCCCGGGTTCGCCGACGACTTCGCGCTCTACTGGTCGATGCTGGCCGCGACGATGTCCCGGGTCGGGCACCGGCTGTTGCCAGGGCTCGACCGGTCCCGGTTGGACGACCTCACGCGCGGCCTCGCGACCCACTTCCGCACCCACCGCCGCGAGGTCGTCGGTGCCGTCACCCGGCTGCGTCGGAGCTCCGCCGTCTACGCCGAAGCTTTCGTCGGCTTCGACGCGGTGCTCACGCCCGTCACCGCAGGGACGACCCCGAGGTTGGGCTACTTGTCGCCGACGGTGCCGTTCGACGAGCTCTTCACCCGGCTCATCGCCCACGTCTCCTTCACGCCCGTCAACAACGCGAGCGGGACCCCGGCCATCTCGGTGCCGACCGGCCGGACCCCCGACGGCCGACCCGTCGGGGTCCACCTGATGGGTCGGCGCGGCGGCGAACGGACCCTGCTGGAACTGGCCTACGAGCTGGAGCAGGCGCAGCCCTTCTCCCGCCTCGGCCTCGAGCCGGAGCCGGCGACGGCCCGCCGCTGACGAATCAGGCCGCCTGGTGGGGCGCTCCCACAGCTGCGCGGGCCTTCGTCGCCGCGGCACTGCGCCTCGTGAAGCGCATCCGACGTGACACGTTGCCCGGGAGCGCCTCGAAGAGGTCGAGCAGGTAGTTCTGCCGGACCTGCCATGGCTTGCGACGGCCCTGCTTCGGGAACTGCGCGATGCCGCGCTGGATGTAGCCGGAGCTCAAGTCGTCGATGAACGGACGGAGATCGGTCTCGGCCTCGTCCGGCTGCGGGGTCGCGGCGTCGTAGCCGAACTTGTCCATGTAGCGGAGCAGCTGGACGACGAACCGGGCGGAGAGGTCCGAGCGCAACGTCCACGACGAGTTGGTGTAGCCGAAGACGAAGGCCAGGTTCGGGACACCCGAGATCATCGCCGCGCGGTAGGTGACGGCGGAGCCCACGTCCACGCGGTGACCGTCGATCGACAGCGCCATGCCGCCGAGCGCCCGCATGGACAGCCCGGTCGCCGAGACGATGATGTCGGCCTCCACGACGGTGCCGTCGACCAGACGGACACCCTCGGGCACGAACCGGTCGAGCGTGCCGGTGACCACCGACGCCTTCTTCTGCGCGATGGCCTCGTAGAAGTCACCGTCCGGGGCGAGGGTGAGGCGCTGTTCCCATGGGTTGTAGCGGGGCTTGAAGTGCTCGTCGACGTAGGCCTCGTCCTGCAACCGACCGACCGCCACCCCTCGGATGATCTTGCGGGCGAGGCCCGGCAGCCGACGACTCACCGAGTACATGACCTGGAACATCAGGACGTTCTTCACCCGCAGGATGCGGTGCGCGAGCCCCGAGGGAAGCACCCGGCGCAGCACGTCGGCGATGACGTCGACGCCCGGCAACGCCATCACATAGGTGGGGGAGCGCTGCAGCATCGTCACGTGCAGGGCGTTCTCGGTCAGCGCCGGGATCAGCGTGACGGCCGTGGCACCACTGCCGATGACGAGGACCCGCTTGGCCGTGTAGTCGAGGTCCTCCGGCCAGAACTGCGGGTGGATGAACGTGCCGCGGAAGTCGGCGAGGCCGGGGAAATCGGGCTGGTAGCCGCGGTCGTAGTCGTAGTAGCCGGCGCAGACGAACAGGAAGCGCGCGGTCCAGGTGGCCGGCGCACCGTCGGTCTCGGCCTCGACCGTCCACCGCTGCTCCTCCGACGACCAGTCCGCCGAGGAGACCTTGGTGCGGAAGTGGATGTGCGGGCTGACGCCGAACTCGTCCGCGGTCTCGGAGATGTACCGGCGGATGTCGGCGCCACTGCCCATCGAGGTCTCGCCGTGCCACGGCCGGAACGGGTAGGAGAACGTGAACATGTCGGTGTCCGACCGGACGCCCGGGAAGCGGAACAGATCCCAGGTACCGCCGATGCCGTCCCGCATCTCGAGAACCGCGAAGCTGGTGCCGGGTCGGTCGCGGACGAGGCGCGACGCCGCACCGATACCGGACAGGCCCGCCCCGACGATGAGGACGTCGACAGAGCGGTGGCCGCCGCTGGCCTGCGCCCCGGCGGTGGGCGTCGGCTCTGTCGCCGCTCCGCCGGAAGGAGACGTTGATACGGGGGATGTCATGGGGCCTCCTGGTCGAGACGGCCGTCCGATGTGCTCCAGCTCACCACGACCGATGTCCGGAGGCTAACCCTCGACCGTGAAGGTCCGCGACCGGAAGCATTCGGACGGCATCGTCGTTGCGCCGCAGGTGACGTCCCTCGCCCCGGTGACCCGCAAGTCCGTGGGGCTCCGCTCCGAACGCGGGCCGCTGCTCGCCGCACTCATGCTGACCACCGCACTCGTGGCCCTGGACTCGACGATCATCGCCACGGCCGTGCCGTCGATCGTCGGCGACCTCGGCGGCTTCTCGCAGTTCCCGTGGCTGTTCTCGATCTACCTGCTGGCCCAGGCGGTCTCGACCCCGATCTACGGGCGGCTCGCCGACGTGCTGGGACGCAAGCCGGTGATGCTCGCCGGCATCGGCCTGTTCTTCCTCGGCTCGGTCTTGTGCGGCGTGGCCTGGACGATGCCCGCGCTGATCCTGGCGCGTGCCGTGCAGGGCCTCGGGGCCGGCGCCGTGCTGCCGATGAGCCAGACCATCGCCGGTGACGTCTACACCCTCGCCGAGCGGGCGAAGGTGCAGGGCTACCTCGCCAGCGTCTGGGGCATCTCGTCGGTCGTCGGCCCGACGCTCGGCGGCGTGTTCTCCGAGTACGTGAGCTGGCGGTGGATCTTCTGGATCAACCTCCCGCTCTGCGCGGTCGCGGCGACGGTGCTGCTGCGCAACTTCCGCGAGAAGGTCGAACGCAAGCGTGGTGCCATCGACTACCCGGGCGCCGCCCTGCTCAGCACCGGCTGTGCGCTGGTCATCCTCGGCCTGCTCGAGGGCGGGCAGGCGTGGGCGTGGCTCTCGGCTCCTTCGGCCCTCGCACTGCTCGGTGGCGTCGCCCTGGTCGTGGGCTTCGTCCTCGTGGAGCGCCGCGTCGCCGCGCCGATCCTGCCGCTCTGGGTCTTCACCCGACGCGTGCTCCTGGCCAGCAGCCTCACCGCCGCGGGGGTCGGTGCGGTCGTGCTCGGACTCACCTCCTACGTGCCGACCTTCGCCCAGGGCGTGCTCGGCGCCGGTCCGATCACGGCCGGGTTCACCCTCGCGATGCTGACCGTGGGCTGGCCGATCGCCGCCTCGATGTCGGGCCGCCTCTACCTGCCGTTGGGCTTCCGGACGACGGCGATCATCGGCTCCGGGCTGATCGTGGTCGGCACGGTGCTCGTCGTGCTCTCGACGGTCGGGGAGGCAGGGCTGCTGGCCCTCGCCGGCTCGTGCTTCGTCGTCGGGACCGGCCTCGGCCTCGCGGCCAGCCCGAGCCTCATCGCTGCGCAGTCGAGCGTGGGCTGGGCCGAACGCGGTGTCGTGACCGGCAACAACATGTTCGCCCGCTCGCTCGGCAGTGCACTGGCCGTCGCCGCCTTCGGCGCCGTCGCCAACGCCGTCCTCCATGGTCGGCAGCCGGTCGGCCCGGCACTCACCTCGGCGTCGACGGCGGTGTTCTTCGGCGTGCTCGGCGTCGCGGTCGTCACGATCGCCGCGGTGATGGGGTTGCCCCGGGGCGCGGCGAAGGACCACGAGGAGCCGCCCGGGGCGTCCTCCGGGTCAGCGACACCCCGACCAGACACAGCAGCCCGCCCAACAGCGCGAGAGCCGGCGGCGTCTCCCCGAGCAGCAGCCAGCTGAGCAGGATCGCGACGGGCGGCACCAGGTAGGTCGTCGCGCCCATTCTCCCGGCGCTGGTACGGGCCAGGGCGTACGCCCAGGTCGTGAAGGCGACAGCGGTCGGGAACACCCCGAGGTAGACCAGCCAACCGCTGGAGGACACCGGAGCCGAGCCGAGGCCACGGACCAGGGCGGGCAGGTACGGCAGGCACGCCACGGCGCCGATCGTGCAGGCCGACCACGTCACCTGCAGTGCCGACAACCGGCCCAGCAGTGGCTTCTGACTGACCACTCCGCCGGCGTAGGCGACCGCGGCGACCAGGCACAGGACGACCCCGGCGAGGTCCGAGCCGGCGCCGGACGAGGTCGCCAACGCGATGACGACGACGCCGGCGAAGGCCACCCCGCCCCCGAGCAGCAGGGTGCGTGGGTAGCCCTCGCCGAGCAGGAGCCCGGCCAGCAGCGCGATCAGGATCGGCCCGACGTTGACCAGCAGCGCTGCCGTGCCGGCGTCGACGCGCCGTTCGGCCGCGTTGAGCGCGACGTTGTAGACGCCGAACCACAGCACGCCGCACACCAGCAGGCGGGGCCACAGCTCCCTCGGCACGGGCGCGTGGCCGCTTCTCAGCAGCGCGGCACCGAGGACGACACTGCCGACGAGCAGACGGCCCAGCGAGAGCGCGCCGGGCGTGAAGTCGGCGCCGACGTGCCGGATCGCCACGAACGCCGACGCCCACAGCAGGACGGTGACCGCCGCGGCGAGCAGCGGTCGGAGGGGGGCGGCCACGAGCCCACCGTAGGACACCTGCCGCCGGAACCGGCCAGGGTCGGGGCAGGGGGGCCGGTCAGTCCGCGACGACCTCGATCGGGTGCGCCACGACCGCGTTGTACAGGTAGCCGCCGTCGTTGAACGGCACCTCGTGCGGCTGCACGGCTCCGCTCTCGTCGTGCGCGCGGAGCCGGACCTCCGCGGGCCCGAGGTCGTCGGCGGAGAACGGGAAGTCGAACCGCACCCACGCCCCGGCGACATTCGGCTCCCGCAGTGTCGCCGGCGCCCAGAAGCGGCCGCCGTCGGTGCTGACGTCGACACCGGTGACGCGACCGGCACCCGACCACGCCCTTCCCCGTAGCACGTGCGTCCCGAGGGGCAGCCGCGCCGGCCACGGCAGCTCGAGCGCGGACGAGACGGGCAGCGTCGTCAACGGCTCACCGTCAGCGGGGCCGGCAGACGGGTACGTCGGCCCGGACAGCACGTAGTCGGTGGTGTTCCAGGGTGAGAACAACTCCTCGGCCGCGACCTCGAGACTGCCGACCCACTTGATGCTCGCCGCGCCGATCCAGTCCGAGACCACGAGCCGCACCGGGAAGCCGTGGTCGGGCGGCAGTACCTCGCCGTTCATCGCATACGCGAGGATGGTGTCGTCGGCCATCGCCTTCTCCAGCGGCAACGGGCGCCGCGCGCGGGCCTCGTCGAGCCCCTCGGGCATCACGTCACGCGCTTCGGGAAGGACGCCGGCGAGCTCGAGAACCGCGGACAACGGCACGCCGGTCCACTCGGCGACCCCGACGGCGCCGTTGCGCCACTGGTCGCCGCTGGTCGGCTGGTGCTGGTCGGAGTCGAAGTAGGCGCGGCCGTTACCGGCGCAGGCCAGCACGCGCACGACGGAGGCGACGGGCAGGTCGAGCAGATCGTCGTAGGTGACCTCCAGCTCGCGCTCGACCCCGGTACCGAACACGCGCATCGACCACGCGGCAGCGTCGATCCGCGGCGTCGGCGCATGGCTCCGGACGTAGAAGCGGTCGTTGGGGACGAGGTAGCCCCGCGTGCGCATGCCTTCGAGCCGGGTCTCGACGTTGCCCTCGCTGTGCCGGACGAACTTCTCGTCGGGCACGGGTTCGGCCAGGTTGGGGTCGGTCACGGCGGGGTCGGCGTTCACGACTCCAGCCTGCCCGACGACGCTGACCTACTGCGTCGAACGGGCCTGCTCGAACAGGACGGGGTCGTGGGCGCTCACGATCATGAGGTCCGGTTCCCCGCGCCGGTGCAGTTCCGCCAACCGCTCGTGGTTGCGGCGGACCTGCGGCAGGTCGTAGGCGATGGTCGTCTCCATCGCGCGCAGCACCGCCGGCGACGAGCCACCGTCCAGGGTCCCGCGGCCGTAGAAGGCGTCACCGGCATGCAGCACCCAACGGTGCCCCGCATCGACGGCGACGGCCGCGTGGCCGCGGGTGTGCCCCGGTAGAGCGAGGAGCACGATGCCCGGCGCGACGTCGGTCAGCTCCTGCGCCGTGGCGAAGCCGCGCCAGGCCTCGCCGGTCGGGGTGTGCTCGACGAGTCGGGGACCATGGGCCCACTGCACGGAGCGGAACCGCACCTTCTCGCGCCACGACGGCGCCCGCATCGCGCCGTCGACCTCGGCTGCCGTCAGGTGCACCTGCGCCGCCGGGAAGTCGGACAGACCGCCGATGTGGTCGAGGTCGGCATGCGTCACGACGATGTGCCGCACGTCCTCTCTGCGGAACCCCAGCCGTTCGACCTGCCGTACCGCCGTCTCGGAGGGGTCGAGCGCGGCGAAGAACATCCGCCAGGTCGGCCCCATCCGCCCCCGCGGGTCGGCGATGTCGTCCAGGCCGAAGCCGGTGTCGACGAGGACGAGCCCGTTGTCGGTCTCGACGAGCAGGACGTGGCAGACGATCGGCGCGGTGGGAACGCGCATCGTGCCGCAGTTCAGGTGGTGGACCTTCATCCGCACAGTGTCTGCCCCGGCGTCGGGGGCCCTTCAGTCAGCACGCCGATGCGGTGGGAGCGGGAAGGAGTCGCTCCCTGGCCACCCTGCAGCTCGTGCAAGATCGCGATCGCGCCGGAAGGGGTTAGTGTCCGACCGGCAGATGTGGGAGCGATCACAGAGGAGTGACGTGCGAGCGTTGCGTGCAGCGGTGCCACTGGTCCTGGCCGCGGGTCTCGTCGTCAGCGGCTGCTCCAGCGGCGGGAAGGCACCGACGCCCGGGCCGAGGGGAAGCAATGCCGCGCCGCTGCAGGTGCTCTCCGTGCTCCCGCCCGGCGAGAAGAACCAGTCCGACCAGCGGGACCTCTACGACGCCCTGAACCGCGTCGACCCGGCGACGCTCACCGACTCGTCGCTCGGCAGCTACTACAAGGACGCGCCACTCGACCCGGCACCGGGCGATGTCGTCAGCACCGACACGCCGCGGCCGGGCGTCACCGTCAAGCGTGACCGGGCCGGCGTGCCTTACGTCTACGGCACCACCGACGACGACACCGCCTACGGCGCCGGGTATGCGGGCACCCAGGACCGGATGTTCGTCATGGACGCCATCCGCTTCGCCGGGGCGGGGCGACTCACCGAGCTGCAGGGGGCGACGCCGTCGACGCTCGGTTCCGACGCCGACCAGCTGCGCCAGGCCGACTACACCCCGGCCGAGGCGAACGCCCAGCTCGACGCGCTCGGCCAGCAGGGTCCCGACGGCGCGTCGCTGCTGAGCCGGCTGTCGGCCTACGTCGACGGGGTCAACGCGGCGCGGCAGATGCTGTGCCCGACGACGAGCGCACCGACCTGCCCGACGCCGTACAAGCTGCTCGGCATCACGCCGGAGCCCTACACCCGGGCCGACGTGGTGTACGCCGCGTCGCTGGTCGGTGGCATCTTCGGCAAGGGCGGCGGCCAGGAGGCGCAGAACGCGCTGTTCCTCCGTCAGCTCCAGGCCAAGCTCGGCGACGGACCCGGCCGGCAGGTCCTCGCCGACCTCCGCGACGCGCAGGACCCGACCGCACCCACGACCAACGCCGCACCGGAGCCCTACGGCGCACCGGGGCCCATCGACCCGGCAGCAGTAGCCCTGCCGGACCTCGCCACCGGCGGGGCGAAGCTCGTCGACGGCACCGGTCCGGTGCCCGCGGACGCGCGCACCGGTGCCGCGAACAACGCCACCGGTGGCGGTGCGGGCGCCGGCTCCGGGGTCCCCGACTGGCTGCACGTCCCGAAGCAGATGAGCAACGCGATGCTGGTCGCCGGGAGCCACACCACCTCCGGCAAGCCGATCGCGGTCATGGGGCCGCAGACCGCCTACCAGGCCCCGAACTTCTTCGACGAGATCGCACTGCACGGCCCGCACCAGCAGGCCCGCGGCGTCGCCTTCGCGAACCTGCAGTTCGTGGTGCTCATCGGCCACGGCAAGAACTACGCCTGGTCGGCCACCAGCTCGTCCGGCGACGTCGTCGACACCGTGCTCGAGCGGCTGTGCAACGTCGACGGCACCCCGGCGACGCCGGACTCGACGGCCTACCTCGACGGCACGAACTGCACGCCGATGACCGGGGCGCCACGTCCGAAGAAGGACCCGACGGGCAAGGTCGTCGCCACCTTCAGCGACCTCCGGACCCGGCACGGGATCGTGCAGTACCGGACGACAGCCGACGGCGCACCGGTCGCGGTGGTCTCGCAGCGCTCGACCTACGGCCACGAGCCCGACTCGGTGCTCGGCTTCGCGCAGATGAACGATCCGACGCGCATCAGCGGCGCGAAGGACTTCACCGACGCGTTCTCCAAGGTCTCGTTCACGTTCAACTGGTTCTACGTCGACGACCGCGACATCGCCACCTTCACCTCCGGTGCCCTGCCCATTCGCGCCGCCGGCGTCGACCCGGATCTGCCGCACTGGGGCGACGCCCGCTGGGACTGGACGGGCACGCTCGCCGCAGCGGACCACCCGCAGTCGGTGAACCCGCCGTCGGGTTACCTGGTCAGCTGGAACAACAAGCCGTCACCCGGCACGTACGCCGCCGACGACCAGTGGGGCTGGGGTCCGGTGCAGCGGTCGCTCGCGCTCGAGGACCGGCTCAAGGCCGCGATCGCCGCCGGCAAGGTGGACCGCGCGAAGGTCGTCGGCGCGATGATCGACGCCGCAACCGTCGACATCCGCGGGGCGTACCTGCTGCCGGACCTGCTGAGGGTCGTGGGCGACGATCCGAAGCTCGCGCCGTACACGAAGCTGCTCGCAGACTGGAACGCTTCCGGTGCGCACCGGAAGGACCGGTCGCGGACGGGTGCCTACGACTCCGCGCCGGCGATCGCGCTGATGACGGCCTGGTACCCGTTGGTCGCGAAGCAGATCCTGACGCCGCGCCTCGGGCCGGTCGCGGACGCGCTGCCGGTGAGCCTCGACAACCTGCCGAGCAAGCACCAGGGCTCGGCGTTCAACAACGTCGGTTCCTACGGCTGGGTCGAGCGGGACATGCGGAAGGTGCTGGGCGACCAGTCACCGGGGTTGATGAGCCAGGGCTACTGCGGCAACGGCGACCTCAACGCGTGCCGGACGCAGTTGCAGGCGCTGCTGCAGCAGGCGGTCGACCAGGTCGCCTCGGCGCAGAAGACGACCGACGCTTCCGCGTGGACCTACGACAAGTCCACCGACGACATCCAGTTCACCTACCTCGGGCAGACCGTGACACCGCTCGAATGGGAGAACCGGCCGACGTACCAGCAGGTCGTCGGGAGCTGACGGGCGGGTCCGACGGACTACTCGAGTGCCTCCGCCCTCACGACTCGGTGCCCGACATGACCCACGCCGGCGACGTCACCGGCGGCGTCGTCGCCCTGACGTTCCTGGCCGCGCTGCTGCATGCGACGTGGAACGCGATGGCGCACGCGGTCGGCACGAGGCACGGCTCCGCGGCCGCCGGGGGTCAGAGCAGGGCGCGGATGTCGGCGATGGTGTCGGCCTCGGCGGGCGTCTTGTCGGGGCGGTAGCGCAGGACGCGCGCGAAGCGGAGGGCGACCCCGCCCGGGTAGCGGGTGCTGCGTTGCGCACCGTCGACCGCGATCTCGACCACGAGAGACGGACGGAGACGTACGCCCCAGCGCGGCTCGTCCACGGCGTAGGAGGGGAAGGTCGACGTCTGCCACGCCAGCAGCTCGTCGGTCATGCCCTTGAACGTCTTGCCGACCATGATCGGGTCTCCGCCGTCGGGGTCCCGGGCACCGAGGTGGATGTTGGACAGTGAGCCCGTCCGTCGGCCGTGTCCCCACTCGGCGGCGAGAACGACGAGGTCGAGCGTGTGCACCGGCTTGACCTTCTGCCACGACTTACCCCGACGCCCCGCGGCGTAGGGCGCGGCGAGGGCCTTCACCACGACACCTTCGTGGCCGGCGGCCAGCGCCTCGTCGAGCACGGCCGCGGCCTGCTCCGCGGTCGGGCGGCGCTGTCCCCGCATGCGCAGGACGGCGTGCTGGTCGTCGGCCAGCAGCTCCGCGAGCAGGTCCAGGCGGACGGCGAGCGGCTCGTCGAGCAGGTCGCGGCCGTCGAGGTGCAGCAGGTCGAAGAAGAACGGGCTCAGGACGGCGGCAGTCGGATCGCCACCCGGGGAGTCGACATCGCTGCCGAAGCGGCTCATGGAGTCCTGGAACGAGCGCGGTCGGCCCTCGTCGTCGAGCGCGAGCGTCTCGCCGTCCAGCACGGCGGTGCGGCAGGGGAGCGCACGCACCCGCGCGACGATCTCGGGTACCCCGTCGGTGATCTCCCGCAGGCTCCGGGTCCAGACCCGGACGACGTCGCCGTCGCGGTGCACCTGGATGCGGGCGCCGTCCAGCTTGTGCTCGACGGTCACGTCCGCGCCGAGGTCGGCGAGGGCCTCGTCGAGCGACGAACCGGGGCTCGCGAGCATCGGCCGCACGGGGCGCAGCACCTCGAGCCGGACGGCGTCGAGCGCCTCCGTCCCACCCGACAGCGCCAGCGCGGCGGTCGTCGGCAGGCTGCCGGAGAGCATGAACGCCCGCCGGGCCGACGCGGCGGGCACGTCCGCGGCCTTCGCGACCGCGTCGAGCACGACGGCCTCCAGAGCCCCCTGGCGCATCTCGCCGGTGAACAGCCGGAAGAGGAACTGCTGCTCATCGGCGGTCGCGGCGGCGAACAGCGCCGCGAGGCGTGCGGTCCGGCGGGCTGCGGAGCCGCTACCGGTCGTTGCGGCCAGTTCTGTCAGCGCGTCGTCGACGTCGGTGACGGTCAGCGAGGGTTCCGCCGCGGATGTGCTTGCCTGCTCGCCCAGCCGCCGCCAGCCGATCCCGATGCGCCCCTGCCGCGGCTCCCCGGACAGCCATGCCGTCACCGGCTCGACGTCGTCCTCGGCGCGGGCGAGCAGGTCCGCGAAAGCGTCGGTCTTGGCCGTCCGGGAGCGGGTTGCGGTCACCGCGGCGGACGCCGCGACGACGTCGGCGAACAACACAGCCGGATCCGGTCAGGCGCCGGGGACGATGCGGATCTCGCGTGAGGCTCCGCCGTCGAGGGCCGCGAGCGCCTCCTGGTACGCCGGGCCGTCGTGTGCGGCGCGGGCGGCCTCGACGTCGGCGAACTCGATGAGGACGATGCGCTGCTGCTTGCCCTGTTCGTAGACGTGCTCCGGCATGCCGCGTGCGAGGAAGGTGCCACCGGCCTCGCGGAGGGCCGGACCGGCGAGCTTGGAGTACGCGGCCATCTTGTCCTCGTCGAGGATCTCGTTGTAGATGCTGATCCAGTAGGCGCTCATGAGCTCAAGGGTGCCCGACGGTCGGCGTCCGAGCAGCGGCCCTCACGCGACCGTCAGCTGCAGCGAGCCCCGCAGCCGTGTGCCACCGCTGCACGCGAAGGACACGTCGGAGGCCGCGCGGTCCGCCGGTTCCGCGGGCGCAGTCTTCGACGCGAGGGGTAGGGGCCGTACACGCGGCCGAGGGCCCTCCGCCGCGACCGGAGCCCGGGGAGCATGCGTGAACGTCGGAGAGCACATCGTGGACCGCCTCGTCACGTGGGGCGTGCACCGCATCTACGGCTACCCCGGCGACGGCAGCGGCGGCGCACTCGTCGCGGTGCACGAGCGCAAGGACGACATCCAATTCGTGCAGGTCCGCCACGAGGAGACCGCCGGCTTCGCGGCGACCGCGGACGTCAAGTACGGCGGCAGCACGCTCGGCTGTCTTCTGGTCACCAGCGGACCGGGTGCGCTCCACGCCCTCAACGGCCTCTACGACGCGAAGATGGACCAGGTGCCGGTCGTGGCCGTCCTCGGACAGACGGCGCTGACCGCCATCGGCGGCGACTACTACCAGGAAGTCGACCTGCACAGCGTCTTCAAGGACGTGGGTTCGGCCTACATCCAGACGATCACCGACGCGTCGCAGGTGCAGCACATGGTCGACCGGGCGTGCCGCACCGCCCTCGCACGACGGGCGCCGACGGTGCTCATCGTCCCGAGCGACGTGCAGGAACGCGACGCCGACCCGAGCCCGCCCGACGCGCACGGCTACATGCACACCAGTGCGGCGCCCAGCAGCGGCATCGGTGCACCGCCGGCCGCGGACCTGCGCAAGGCCGCCGACGTCCTCAACGCGGGGGATCGGGTGGCGCTGCTCGTCGGCGCCGGCGCCCGGGGGGCGGGTGAGCTCGTCGAGCAGCTCGCCGACCGGCTCGGTGCCGGAGCCGCGAAGGCGTTGCTGGCCAAGACCGTCATCGATGACCGGCTGCCGTGGGTGACCGGGGCGATCGGTCTGCTCGGCACCACCGCCAGCTGGGAGCTGATGCGCAACTGCGACACCCTGCTGATCCTCGGGTCGAACATGCCCTACTCCGAGTACTACCCGGCGCCCGGGCAGGCGCGGGCCGTGCAGATCGACATCGACGGCACCCGCAACGGGTTGCGCTATCCGACCGAGGTCAACCTGACCGGTGACATGTCGGCCACGCTCGAGGCGCTGCTCCCGCTGCTGCGGCCGGATGGTTCGGCTCCGGATCCGGACTGGCGGCAGCAGGTCGCGCGCTGGAACCGTCACTGGGAGGACTACTCGCGGGCCCGTGCGGAGGCGAAGGCGAACCCGGTCAATCCCGAGACGATCGTGCGGGGCATCTCCGAGCGGCTGCCCGACGACGCCATGGTGGCGGTCGACTGCGGCACCGCGACGAGCTGGTACGCCCGCGACGTGCAGATGCGGCCGTCGCAGCAGGGTCATCTGGCCGGGCTGCTGCTGTCGATGGGCGGCGGCATGCCGTACGCGATCGCCGCGAAGATGGCGCACCCGGACCGGCCGGTCGTCGCGCTCATCGGCGACGGCGCGATGCAGATGAACGGCGTCAACGAGCTCATCACCGTCAAGCGCTACTGGCAGTCCTGGGCCGACCCGCGCTTCATCGTGCTCGTGCTCAACAACCGCGACCTGTCGTTCGTGTCGTGGGAGACCCGCGCATTGCTCGGCGCGAAGCCCGACCCGCAGTCCGCCAGCCTGCCCGATGTGCCCTACGCCGACTGGTCGCACCTGCTCGGCCTCGCCGGCGCCCGGGTGGAGGAGCCGACGCGGATCGACGCGGTGCTCGACGAGGCGTTCTCCGCCGACCGCCCGTACGTCATCGACGCGGTCGTCGACCCCGACATCCCGATGATCCCGCCGCACCTCACGGCCGACCAGGTGCTGAAGACGGCGAAGGCGGAGTTCTCGGGCGATCCGGCGTTCTTCCGCATCGTCGCCGAAGGGGTGCGGGAAACCGTCGTCGCGACGGTCAAGGGCCGTCTCGGCCGCTGACAGGGGTCAGTCGAGCCCGCACGGCCCGGGACGGCCTCGTACCTCACGCCATCGCGGGCTCCACCGGCTTGAGGCTGCCGCGGATCATCTCCCGCATCTCCGGGCTGTCCTCGTGGCCGTGCTTGTCGGCCGCGTGCCTCGCGGCGGCGTCGACCAGGTCGTCGACGTCATCACCAGCGATGGCGATGGTGCAGTTGCTCTCGCTCGGGATGTCACGGCAGTCGACCATCATGCGTGCCATCGGGCACCTCCTGGCTTTCGGTGTCGCCGGCCCGGTCAGGGACGGAGTTCGTAGACGAGGTTCAGGGGAGTGCTGGTCGCGACGCGGGCCCGGGAGAAGCCCGCTTCCCCGGCCAGGGCGAGCAGCCTCGACGGACCGGCTTGGTTCCCCAGGCCCATCCGCGGCTCCGCGGAAAGGCCGCTCGGCAGGCACAGGAACATCGACGCGCCGGCGAACAGCCGACCGACCGGGTTCAGCGAGTCCTCGACGTGGTCTCCGCTGATCGGCTCGACGAGCAGCACCCATCCGTCGTCGGCGACCGCGGACCGGGCCGCGCGCAGCGCCGCCGCCGGGTCCGGCATGTCGTGGAGGCAGTCGAAGAAGCAGACGAGGTCGGCGCGTTTCCCGGCGTCGGCGTCGGCGTCGGCGGCCACGCTCTCGGCGACGGCATCGCGGAACTCGATCCGGTCGGCGAGACCGTCGGCGGCGGCGCGCTCGCGGGCAAGCGTGATCGACTCCTCGTGGCTGTCGACGCCGACGAAGCTGCTGGCGGGGTAGGCGGCGGCGAGGATGCGGGTCGACGCCCCGAGTCCGCACCCGATGTCGAGCACCTGCGCGCCCGAGCGGAGCCGGCCCTCGAGGCCGTCCAGAGCCGGGATCCACTCCTGCACGAGGCTGGCGAGGTAGCCGGGGCGGAAGAGCCGTTCTGTCCCGGGGAAGAGGTCGGCGTGGTGCTCGCCCCATCCCATGCCGGCGCCGGTGCGGAAGGCGTCGGTGAGGCGGTCGAGCGAGCGGATAGCCGCGGTCATCGTCTGGAAGCCGCCGCCGAGGTAGGCGGGGCTGTCCGGGTGGGCGAACGCCTCGGCCTGTTCGGCGTTCAGGCCGTAGCGGTTCTCACCGGCGTCCATCCGGTGCATCAGGTAGCCGGATGTGGCCATCGCCAGCAGCCACTCGCGGAGGTAGCGCTCGTCGAGGCCGGTCTGGAGTGCGAGTTCCGCCGATGAGACCGTGTCGACTGCGTCGAGGGCGGCCCACAGCTGCAGCCGGTCGCCGAGCAGCACGAGCGGCGCTGTCGTCAGCGCGCCGAGGTCGCCGAGCACCTGGCCTACGAGCGCGCCCATCCGCGCCTCGTCGGGTGCGCCGCGGTGTGGCGTTGCCGACCCGGTCGCGGCGGGCCGCTGGGTCGGCAATGTGGCTTCGCCGGCAGCTAAGGGGCTGGTCGGGCTCGTCATCTCGGACATTGAGGACGCCTCTCGGCTCGTTTCGTGAACCTGGCCATTCGAGTCCGCGAAGCCCCTGGTGTCGCTACGGGGAACTCCGTATCGTGCCGCCGCGTGGACCTCCCGGTGCAGCGGGTGCGGGCCGCGTTGGAGGCCGTCGACGCGGCGGACACGGTCGCCGTCGCCGCGGATCTGCCCGCCGCCCTGCTGCCGCCCTTGGCCGAGGCCTTCGGCGCCGACGTCGCGGCCTGGAGCACGACCGGACCGACGGGCTTCGCGGAACCCGCGGTCGCCGCCGTCGCGCGGTCGTCGGGCGCGCGGGTGCTCTCGTTGGGGCTGGACGGAGGAGCCGGTGCGGGCGCCCGTGTTGTGCTGGCGCGCTCCGGCTCAGGGTTCGATGACGCGGACGTGCAGCTGCTCGAGGCGCTGCGCCCGCTGCTGTCGCGCCGTCTGACCACCCTGTCGCGGCTCGCCGCCGCTCGGTGTGCGCTCTCGTCCCGCGAGCGGGAGGTGCTGGATCTCGTCGCGACCGGCCTCACCGACGCGGCGATCGCCCACCGGCTGGGCTGCCGACCCCGAACCGTCGACAAGCATCTCGAGCACGCCTACCGGGCCCTGGGCGTCGGGAACCGCGCTGCCGCGGTCGCCCGCTGGTTGCGGGATGAAGTGCCGCGTCCGTGACCCGGGGGACCGGTCCGGCGCGGCAATGCGAGGGTGGGGGCTACCGTCAGTAGGTAGCGGCCCCGGCAGAGTGGGCCGAGCTCGTTCTCGGAGGTCGCATGCCCGCCGCCCGTCTGGACATCAGCAACGCCGTCGTCGTCGTGACCGGCGCGGCCGGGGGAATCGGGCTGGCGATCACCCGCGCCGCGCACCGGCGCGGTGCCCGCGTCGTGCTGGTGGACCTCCAGCAGCACGCGGTCGACGCGGCCGCGGCCGGTCTCGGCGGCGACCGCACGCTGGCCCTGCGGGGTGACGTCACCGACGCCCGGGCGATGGACGCCGTGTTCCGGACGACGCAGGAGCGGTTCGGTCGCGTGGACGTCGCCGTGGCGAACGCCGGGATCTCCAGCGGCTCGACCGCTTTCACCATCAACACCGCTGCCGAGGGCGCGTTCGAGAAGGTCATCGCGGTGAACCTCGTCGGTGTCTGGAACACCGTCCGCGCCGCGTTGCCGTATGTGCTCGAGTCCCGCGGACACATGGTGCTCACCGCGTCGATCTACGCCTACATCAACGGGATGCTGAACGCGCCCTACGCCGCGTCGAAGGGTGCCGTCGAGCAGCTCGGCCGGGCGCTGCGGGCGGAGCTCGCCCCCTTCGAGGCCACCGCCGGCATCCTCTACCCAGGCTGGGTGAAGACGCCCATAGCCGACGTCGCCTTCGGCGCGGACGAACTGGCGACGCAGCTCGTCCAGCAGGCGTTCCCGAGCCCGCTGCGCAAGCAGGTCACCGCCGAGGTCGTCGCCGACGCGACGATCCGCGGGATCGAGAAGCGTGCCCCTCGCATCCAGGTTCCCCGGCGGTGGAAGCCGATCTCGGCGTTCCGGGGCATCATCAACCCGCTCTCCGACGCGGCGTTCGAGCGCGACGCCACTCTCGGCGGCCTGCTCCGGCAGGTGGAGGAGCGCGCCGAGCGCACCTGACGGCTCGGCGGTCAGGACCGTCGCAGGGTCGCGACGCCCTGGTGCTTCTTCGCCGCGCTGGCCCGCAGCTCGGCGTCGGTGAGGGGGCTGCCGTCCAGCCGCATGGGATCGACGCGTAGTCCGGCGAGCAGCAAGGACAGATAGCGGCGCCAGGGCTCGTGCATCTGCTCGGACTCGAGGTCTGTCACCGCGCAGAGCATCTGCAGGACGACGCCGATGTCGGCGGGAGTGACCTCGGGCCGGAGCACGCCCGCCGCCTGCGCGCGACCGACGAGGCGGAGCACCGGCTCGGCGGTCCGGTCCTGCAGCCGGTCGAACCACTCGGTGCCGTAGGCCGAGGTCAGCACGTCGAGCAGGCCGCGGTTGGTGGCGATCAGCCGCGCGGACCGCTCCAACAGGTCCGAGAGCCCGACCCAGGGGTCCGACACCGCTGCCGCGTCCTCGGCGACGGCGACGATGCGGTCGACGGCCTGCTGCAGGAACGCCTCGGCGAGCGCGTGCTTGTTGGCGAAGTGGCGGTAAGCCGTGGCGACGTTGACGCCGGCCTGCTGCGCGATCTCGTCCAGCGTGACCTTGAGGCCGCGCGCCCGGAAGAGTTCCTCGGCCGCGTCGACGAGCAGCTGCCGGTTGCGGGCGGCGTCCGCCCGCAACCGGCGCTGATCGGTGCTCGTCATGACCAGGTCATCCTGCGCCCGACGGCGTCAGACGCCCACCGGCAGGACCTCGTCGCCGGTCTCCGGTATCCCGGACCGGAGTAGCGGCGTGACGATGACCGCGGCGACCGCGAAGATCCCGGCACCGACCCAGAAGGCGGTCGTGTAGCTGTGCAACGCCGCCTGGGCCTGCACGAGCTGCAGCGGGCCGTGGCCGAGATGCGAGGCCACGTAGCTGCTCGCCGCACTGGTCGCGATGGTGTTCAGCAACGCGGTGCCGATGGAGCCACCGATCTGCTGCGCGACGTTGATGGTGGCCGATGCGACGCCGGAGTCCTCGGCGGCGACACCGTAGGTGCCGAGGCTGAAGCTCGGCGCGAAGACCAGGCCGAGCCCGACGCCGATGACGAGGATGGCCGGCAGGATCTCGCCGGCGTAGTCGCCCTGCAGCCCGATGCGGGTCAGCAGCGCCATGCCGATCGCGGACGCCACGAGGCCGGAGGGCACCAGCAGCTTCGGGCTGACGCGGGTCGCGAGCACCGTGTTGCCGAGGCCGGCCGTCACGACGATGACGCCGGTCATCGGCAGGAACGCGAGCCCGGTCCGCACCGCGCTGTAGGCGAGCGTCGTCTCGAGGTAGTAGGTGACGAACAGGAAGACACCGAACATGCCGACCGCGGCGAGGAACATCGCGAGGTAGGCGCCCCCGCGGTTGCGGTCCAGCGGGATGCGCATCGGCAGCAGCGGGTGCGTGATGCGTAGCTGGGTGAGCACGAAGACGACGAGCAGGACGACGCCGGCGACGAGGAAACCGAGGGTGGTGGCGTCGGTCCAACCGTCCGCACCGGCCTTGCTGGCCGCGTTGGAGAAGCCGTAGACGACGGCGAACAGGCCGGCGGAAACGAGCACGGTGCCGAGCAGGTCGATGCGGGGGCGGTGCTCGGTGGCCTTGTGCTCCAGAAGCGTGCCGGCGCCGATCGCGGCACCGATGGCGAAGATGACGTTGACGTACATCGTCCAGCGCCAGTCGAGGTACTCGGTGAGCAGACCGCCGAGCAGCAGGCCGATGGACGCACCGGCGCCGGCGATGCCGCCGTAGATGCCGAAGGCCTTACCGCGCTCCTTCGCCGAGGTGAAGGTGGTCGTCAGCAGCGACAGTGCGGCGGGGGCGAGCAGGGCGCCGAAGGCACCCTGCACGGCCCGGGCGGTGACGAGCATGCCGAAGTTCACCGCGGCGCCGCCGAGCGCGGACGCGAGGGCGAAGCCGATGACGCCGACGAGGAAGACGCGCTTGCGCCCGAACAGGTCGGCGATGCGGCCGCCGAGCAGCAGCAGGCTGCCGAACGCGAGCGAGTAGGCGGTGACGACCCACTGGCGAGCGTGGTCGGAGAACGCGAGCGACGACTGCGCGTGGGGGAGCGCGATGTTCACGATGGTCGCGTCGAGCACGACCATCAGCTGCGCGATGCCGAGGACTGCGAGGATCCACCAGCGCTTGTTGCCCTCCGGCGCCGATGAGGCGGCGGCGGGAGGCGGAGCGGCAGCGGCGGTTTCGAGCAGGGTCACGGAAGGTTCCTCTTCAACGGGGGCTTGCAGGTGCTGCAGTCCTAAGCGCAGGTGGCACCTTCGCTTGTTCCCGTTGAACGTTCATCAACCGTCGATGTGGGCGAGCCCTCATCCGCTACCGCACCCCACGAGGACCCCGCGCGGAACGCCACCAGCCCGAGGTCGCGTAGCGGCGCGACCCCGGACTGCTGGCGGGCGGGGAGTGCTGTGTTCAGTAGATGCGACCGAACGAAACGGGACCTGAGTTGGTCCAGAGCCGCTCGAGCCGGACGACGCTGCCGGTGTGCGGGGCGTCCCACATGCTCCCGTAGCCGGCGGAGATCCCGACGTGGTACACCGCGCCCGGGCCCCCGTAGAAGATGAGGTCGCCCGGCCGGACCTCGGCTGCTGAGATCGGGGCGGCGAAGTCGTGCTGCTGCTGCGCGGTCCGCGGCAGTGACCGCCCGGCGAGCCGGTAGGCGTACTGGACCAGGCCGGAGCAGTCGAAGCTGTTCGGCCCGGCAGCGCCGTAGACGTACGGCTTGCCGGCCTGGCGCGAGGCCTGGAGGGCGGCCGTCCCGCCCACGGACGACGCGGACGGCGGCGCCGGGGTGCAGGCGGAGGCGAAGAACGTCAGGACGCCGATGAGGATCAGCGGTGCGAGCCAGAGCGAGCTTCGGCGGCGGGGGGGTCGACGGGGCATGCGAAAGGGCGTACGAGGTCATGGGTCTGCTCCCACGCCTGCGGAGTTAGCTGTCGGGTTCGGGCTGGGCTGCCCGGCCGCGTGATGCGGCTTCACCCCTCAGGTCGCAGCGTGCTGCGACCGGGACCTGGGTCCCCCGCTCCCGCCCCTGGGGTTGATGGCACCGGCTGTGGGCGGGACTCGGCGTCCGGCCGGTGAAGATCGTTCCCCTATGTCTTCGGCACCGTCTCGGCGGCGACCTGAGTCATCCCTTAGGGCCAGATGCAGTACCCCGGACGGGCCTCGTCCACTGGTGCGTCTGGCGGCGGAGGACTAAGCCAAGCGGGTGACCGGTACGCGCCGACCGGGCGGCGGCGGTCGGCTACTGCTGTCGACGGAAGGCCTGCTGCGCGAGCGGATCGTCGGCCGCGAGGATCTCCTCGTCCTCCGCGCCGAGAGCCGGGTGGCGTGCTCCAGCCTGGACGCAGAGGGGAGCCGGGGTGCACCGCGAGCAGCCGCACGCGACCGTCCCCGGCACCTCGTGGGGCGACCGGCAGCACCGCGGCGGGGTCGCCCTTCGGGCCGGTGACGAAGAGCTGGAAGTCGTCGAAGCGGCAGTGGTCGATGTCGATGATCGGCTTCGGGTAGTGGTCATAGCCGGCGGCCTTCGGGAGCACACCGGTGTGGGACGTGGCGGGCAGCGGGAGTGGGGCGTTGAAGATCGAGTCGGCCAGGCCGCGACCTGGTCCTGCGTTGTGATCTCGTTGAGGAGGAGAGCTTCCGCCGAGGAAGAGTTTCGCGCTTTCGACCCTTTTCTGAAGCGCCCGAGCTCGGTATCGTCGGTGACCTCGCGCTCCAGTCCCTCGGCGCTTCTCAGCAATCGTTGACGGAGCTTCGATGCCGCGCCCATCACCGCCATGGCACCATCCGGCCCCTGCCCATCTCATCGATGTGCGGGTGAAGTGGCCGAGAAGTTTTCGGCTGCACGAGGTCGGGGCGGTGCCCACCACGCCGAGTTCGGCGGACGTGCTGACGCTCTACCGACGGTGCCGCGAACGGCTCGCCGACGCAGTTCTCCCGGAGCCGATCGGGACGAGCTCGCCGGCGCCGGGGAATGGGCGGCTGCTGCCAGCAGCTCGACGTCCACCGGTGTCGCGAAGAAGGGGTGACGGCTCAGCCGAACAAGGACTGCGACGGTGCAGGGGTCCCGAGATCGGAGTCCGCGAGGACCCGGCCGACCTGTTCGCCCCCGACGTGCTCGAAGCCGCGACCGCCCTGTACGACCCGGCCTTGCCGTATCACAACGCTGGTCATGCCCTCCGAGCCGTCGCCTGCGGTGAACGCCTTCTGCGGATCTGCGCACGGGCGGATGTCCTCGTCGACGCCACGGTGGTGCGGCTCGCCCTGCTGTTCCACGACGCCGGCTACGGCACGGACCCCGGCAGCGTCGGCTGCCCGGACGCCGAGGCCTACGCTGCCTGGCTGGCGCGGCAGGCGCTGGTCGAACGGGTGCTTCCACGGGTTCTCGACGACGTCGTCTCGGCGATCCTGGCCACCCGGCACGACGCTCGACCCGAGACGCCGGAAGGGAAGCTGGTGCGAGCCGCGGACCTCGCCGACCTTGCGGCCGGCTACGACACCTTCGCCGCCAACGCGGAGGCGTTGCGCGCGGAGCACGAGCAGCTGTCAGGAGCCCGCGTGGCCCCCGAGGTGTGGGGGATGTCCGTGGATCAATTGCTCAGCGCCTACCTGCAAGAACGACTCTGGCCGTTCGAACTGCTCGACGACGAAGACGGCGCCGGCGGCCCGGGATTCCACGCCACCGCCACGGCGAACCTGACCCGCTATCTGGAGCAGCTCGCCTGATCGCCGGGTCGCCTCCGGCCTCTGCCCCGGTCGATGACCTGACCGGCACGTTCCGGACGGGTCCTCGACCACGAGGTCAGGACGCGAACCCCTCGATGGTCGCGGGGTCCCCTCCGACGACGTCGCGCGCGAGGTCCTGCAGCTTGCGGTTGGTGTTCCGGGCCTCGCGGCGAAGCGCCTGGAACGCCTCCTCGAGGTCGACGCCGAGCCGTTCCGCGAGGACGCCCTTGGCCTGCTCGATCAATACCCGGGAGTCCAACGCCCCTTGGAGCTGGGTCGCCAGCCGGCGCGCCGCTGTCGTTTCCCGACGCTGCAGCAACGCGACGGTGGCTACGTCGGCCAACGCCTGCGCGAGCCGGACGTCGTCCATCCCGAGCGACGTCTCCTTCTCGCGGAAGAGGTTCATCGCCCCGATGACCTCCTCGCCGTGCCGCAGCGGAATGCCGCAGACCCAGCCGTAACCCTGCTCGCCGGTGAGGCGGGAGAAGTGCGGCCACCGGTCTCTGGTCTCCGAAACGGACGCTTGCGCGGACTTGCCCGAGCGGAAGACGTCCAGACAGATGCCTTCCTCATGCTGTAGCGCAAACACCTCGAGGTGATGGGTGTCCTCGTTGGACGCGGCGATCGCCCGCAACCGACCCCGCTCGTCGGCGAGCATGACGCCGGCGGCATCGACCTCGAGCAGATCGAGGGCGTGACAGCTCAGCCGGTGGAGGAAGTCGCCGAGCTGCTCACCGGTGACCAGCGCTTCCGCGATCTCCACGAAGGCAGACGCCAGGCGTGTCTCCCGCGTCATGGTGCGACCCTCCCCTCGGTACGTCGTCGGCGATTCACCAGCCTACGAGCTTCGGCCACGCGCTGCCGCGCCACCATCTCCGGCCGCCCTACAGCTTCGCGTAGCTGACGACCTCGTCGAGCAGGGCCGCCTCGGTCCCGGCGTCGGCCACCGGTCCGGCGATGAGCCTCCGTGCTGCCTGGCGTTGCTCCGCCGACGCGGAGGCCTGACCGTGCAGGGCGACGGCGTAGGTGGCGACGTCCTGCACGAACACCGCGAACATGCGGTCGACGTGCTGCTCGCTCAGGCCGGACAACTCGGCGGTCGTGCCACTGCGGGCGCCGTCCGTACCGCTGGCCGCTCCGTCGAGACCGAGGCCCGCAGCCTCCGCGGTCAGCTGCGCGTAGACGATGGACGTGAAGATCTGGCCGAGGCTGAGCAGGTAGTCGAGGTCCTTCGCCTGCTCGGCGTCCGGGCCGTGCTCGGCCATCAGCTTCGCGAAGGCCTGCAGCTGGCCGAGGAAGACGGCGACGTTCGGTAGGTGCGCGAACCGGGCGAACGCCGGCCGCCAGTCGCTGAACCGGATCTTCGACAGCCCGCTCGCGGCGCCCTGGGTGAACAGGTACACGTCGTCGGCCGGGTCGAGCCGGACGGGGACCGCGTCGTACTCGACGGCACCGTCGGCGGCAGCGGCTGCGTAGGCGGGGAGGAACTTGAGCACCAGCGCCAGGTTGACGTGCACCGTCCCCTCCAGCTTCGGCAGCGTGCGGATGTGCCGCGTCGCCTGGCTGAAGTAGGTGTCGGCCTCGAAGCCCTTCGCGGCGATGACCTCCCACAGCAGGTCGATGACGCGCTCACCCTCGCTCGTCACCTTCATCTTCGCGATGGGGTTGTAGAGCAGGTAGCGACGGTCGTCGGCCGACGCGGTGCGCTCGTAGTCCGAGCAGCGGGCGCTGTAGAGCTTCATCGCCAGCAGCCGCACGTACGCGTCGACGAGCATGCGTCGTACCTGCGGGAAGTCGGTCACGTGGGTGCCGTAGAGGACGCGGCCGGACGCGTGGGCGATCGCCTCGTGGAACGCGTGCTCCGCGATCCCGATGCTGGCCCAGGCCAATTGCACCTTCCCGACGTTGACGGTCGCGAGGGCCGCGTCCCAGGCGGGCTTCCCGACGTGCAGCAGGTCGTCGCGCTGCACCGGGTAGCCCTCGAGCCGGAACTCGGCGACGTACATCTGGCCGCGGATGACGTTGCGGGCCAGGTGGTAGCTCTCGTGCTGCGGGTCGACGAGGAAGAACGCGTACTCGCCCGCGTGTTCTCCGGCGTCGTCGGAGAAACGGCCGAACACCGAGAGCCGCGCGGCACAGTTGCCGTTACCGATGTAGTACTTGCCGCCGGTGGCCGTCCACCCGCCCGCGCCGTCCGGGCTCAGGACCATGTCGGTGTTGTAGATGTCGGCGCCGCGGGTCCGCTCCGACAACCCGAAGCCGAACATGCCGCCGTCGTTCAGCAGCTCGCCGACGAGGCGCTTGGCGTCGGTGTTCGCGCTCGTCCAGACCGGACCGAGGCCGAGCACGGTCACCTGCCACGCGTACCAGTGCTCGAGCGAGTACCAGCCGATGAGCTCGGAGAGGTCGTTGTTCCGGGCGGTGTCCCAGCGCGCACCGGACTGGCCGATCAGCTCGCCGACGGCCGCGGGGGTGCCGAACAGGCCGAAGATGCGCTCGCGGGCGAGCATCTCGAGGAAGTCGGCGTACCAGGTCGCGTCGCCGGACTCCTGCCGCAGCTGCGGCTCGCCCTTGGCCTCGAAGAACTCGCGGACGGCGGCGAGCGCTCGCCGGGTCTCGTCGTCGTAGCCGGAGGCGTCGTAGCGAGAGGGGGAGAACAGCAGCACGCGGGGCCTCCGGCGGAAGGCGCGGCCGGTCGTGGCCGCGCGGTCCCGCGATCCTAGAGCGGCGGCTCGACCCCGTCGCCGGAGCCGCGCCCTCGCGGTATCGATGGCAGGGTGGGCCACATGCCCGCCTCCTCTCCCGTCGTCGTCGTGACCGGTGCGAACGGACTGGTCGGCGCCGCCGTCTGCCGCGCGCTCGTCGAACGCTCCGCACAGGTACGCGCCGTCGTCCGTCGCGCCGGGAAGGCTCCAGTGCTGGACGGAGTCACCGAGTACGTCGGCGAGTTCGGCGACGAGCGCTTCGCCCGCGAGGTGACCGATGGCGCCGACGCGGTCGTCACGACCGTCCACCCGATGGGCTCGTCCCGCGAGGCGCAGTACCAGGTGGGCGCCGAGGACACGCCGACCTTCGCCCGGGCTGCTCGGGACGCCGGCGTCGCCCGGCTCGTGCACGTCTCCACCGCCGCCGTCTACGACCGATCGCCCGGCACCCGGGACATCGCGGATGACGGCGTCCTGCTGCCCGAGGGCAGCGGCGACTACCCCGACACCAAGAACGCGGCCGACGCCGCTCTGGCGCAGATCGACGGGCTGACGACCGTGCTGGTCCGTCCGCCGGCGATCCTCGGCGCCGGGGACTCCTCGGTCTGGAACACACTGCGGCCGCAGGCGATCCGTGACGGGGACCGCAGCGCGAACCCGGACAAGTCCTGGAGCTGGGTGCACGTCGACGACCTCGCCGCCATCATCGCGGACGTCGCCACCGGCGTGATCGCGACCGCCGACGACCCGGAGCGGGGACCGGTGGCCGGAAGCACGACGCCGGTGATCGTCGCGGGGGAGCCGGCGACGTGGCGGGACTACCTCGGCACGGTGAGCGACGCGGTGGGCGTCGAGCCGGAGTGGACCGACGAGCCGGTGTGGACCGGGCAGATGCTCACCGACCGCGCCCGCGGATGGGGCTGGGCGCCGCAGGTCAGCTTGGCGCAGGCTCTGGACGAGCTCAGGCGCGGAGCGGCGCGGCTACGGGCTCGGTGATCGCGGTCATCCCCGCGACGTGAACCGGTGACTCAGGCTCCGGTGCTGACCAGCGTGGGTACCTCGTCGAGACGGACGTCTCGCTTGGCAACGCGTCGGTCTCGTCGGCGGGCAACACGCGGGATTGCATCCAGGGAGATGCGGACGGGGCTGCCCCCGAGCGGCGCCCGCGCAGACGGTTTGCGCTGCCAGTACCGGACCAGCGGCGCGGTCGAGAGGCCGATGAGCAGGGACAGGTAGTGGCCGATGTCGGTGAACGTGACCCCACCGGCCGTCCCGGCAGTGATGACGGCAAGCAGGGCGGCGACCCACACGATCCGCCATCGCCCGGGAACGAGCAGCCAGGTCAGCGCTCCGGCTACCGCGAACAGGCCGTAGCTGACCCCGACGTCGGAAGCGTGCGCAAGGCTCAGGTCCAGCAAGTCGTAGCGCATGCCGATGTCGACGCCCGCGACGACCAGCACGGTCGCGATGACGTGGCCGGCAGCGAAGACGGCGATGGTGCGGCGCGTGCCGAGGCGGCGCTCGACGGGCGCCATCACGAGCGTGAACCGCAGCAGCAGTTGCCACGGGATCGCGCTTCCCGTCGTCCAGAAGGCGCTGGCGATCAGTACCTGCAGCGGCCGGTCGGTCAGATTGTCGAGGTTGGTGCTCTGCGAGCGGATCAACTCGTCCGCGAGATGCGGATTCACTCCGTGCAACGACCAGGAGGTCACGGCCAACGCGCACAGGTACGTGTAGGTGCCGGGAGCCGACCGGACCCATAGCGAGACCGCATGCTCGGCACGCACGAGGCCTGCCCAGAGCCGTCGGATCAGCTCGCCCTGCGGGTACTCGTGTGCTCGCTCGTCGACGCTGAGCGATGTCTCCACTCGGTTCACCCCCACTGCGATGGCCTCGGCCGTCCCGTCCACCATCGGGGTACCCATCGGAACCGCGTCTCGTACTTGTGAGGCGGTCCCGCGCACCAAACGGACCCACCGACTCCTGCTCGACGGGCCGGGCGCGAGAGATCTGCGTGATGGGCTCGTCGCCGATGTCGGACCCGGCACGGGGGGAGGGGCCTCGGAAAGGGTCCGGGACTATCGGGGCGGACGCCGGCGGAACAGACGGCTGATCACGACGCCGATCAGAACCCCGATCACGATCAGGACGACGACCAGAAACAGGATGATCCTGCCGATCCCGTGCAGCAGACCGTGCCCGCCGGAACGTCGCGCCAGATCCTCGGCCTGGAAGGCGAGCGCGTACAAGGTCGGCAGGACGTTCATGAACTCACCCTCAGAGTGGAAGCTGCGCGTCGGCCAGGACGGTGCCGCGCCGCGGGGATCGATGCAGCACTGAGGGTGCCCGACAGTTTCTGATGTAAGCCACCTGCCGAATTCCGGGACGTCGCGGCATAGCCTCCGACGCGTGAGAAGTGGACCTGAAGCTCCGGAGCGTCGGGCCGGCCGTCATCAGGACGGCGGCGAGGTCATCCGCTCGGGGAAGTCATCGTGAGCCCCCGCCGGCTGCTTCCTGTGGCCCTGCTCCTTCTCCTATCGGGCTGCGCTGGCAGCCTCGGCAGCGGTCCCACCTCATCCGGCACCACGGCTCCGGCTTCGACGGCCGCGGCTGGCGCCGGCTGCCATTCCGGAGTCGCCACGGACCTGGCGAGTGCGACGGCCATCCTGACCGACGCACCGGGGTGTCCCGGCGCGGTGAACACGTTCTGGCAGCAACAGCTCGGGCCGGCCTGGACACCGGTCAGACTCGTCGCCTACCGCGACGGTCAGACGCCCCAGGACGCCTGCGGCCGGGAGGTCGCCGACCCGACGCAGTTCGCGGACAACGCCTTCTACTGCCCGCAGGACGACACCATCGCCTACAGCCAGGACCTGCTCGACCAACTCGCCCAGGCCGGTGGGCCGTATCTCCCGGTCGTCGTCCTCGAGCACGAGGAAGGTCACCGCGCCAACAAGCTCGGCAACCACGTCGGTCCCATCTCACGCTCGGAGGAGAACCAGGCCGACTGCGACGCAGGCGCCAGCACGCGCTTCGCCCGCAACGCCCATCGGCTGCCGTTGACCGACGTGTTCAGCTCGGCCACCTTGCTGTACCAGCTCGGTGACAGACAGGCCTTCGGACGAGAGCGCGCCAGCGACCCCGGCGCACACGGCACGCCGCACCAACGCCTCGTCGCGTTCACGCGCGGCTACCTCCAAGGCCTGCCCGCCTGCATCCGGCTGGGGCGCTCGTCGACCGGCTTCGTCTTCTGAGGCGCTGATCGACCGGATCGCTCCGCGCTTCCCGCGTTCCCTCGCCTACTCCGGTCGGGTCAGGGTCGTTGCCCTGAGGCCAGCAGGGCCGATCCCTCGAACGTGACGCCCTCGCTGGTCCTGCTGGCCGCGGGTTCGGCGGCGGCGGTGGCTCGTTCCCGGATGGCTTCGCGAGCCGCTGGGTCGATGTTGGCGAGGAGAAGTGCAAGCGGTCCGGCAAGCCGTTGGACCTGCTCCCACCATGCGTCCACCGAGGGCAGCGTCATCGGCATGGGGACCTGCTCGACCGTCACCTCTTCCAGGCCGCCGGCGCGCAAGGCGTCGGTGAGCCGCTCCGGATCGTCCAAGGAGAAGGGCCCTGCCACTCCAGGTGGTGGGAACGTCGTGCCGAACTGTGCTCCGACGGCGTCCAGCAGGAGCCCGAGCCAGGGGTTCGCCTTCCGACGGTTCCAGGTGAGGGCGGCGTAGCGCCCGCCGGCCTTGAGGACTCGAGCTGCCTCCGTGACCGCGGCAGCCGGGTCGTCGACGAACATGAGGCCGTGCCGGCAGATGACGGCATCGAAGGTGCCGTCGGGCGCATCGATGCTCAGCTCGTCACAGACCATCGTGCTGATCTGAGGCCATCCGCTGCTACGCCGTTCCGCGATCTGCACCATCGCGGCGGCTACGTCAGCGAGGACCACCCGGCCACTCGCCCCGACTCGGGCGGCTGCAGCGAGCCCTGCGCCGCCCGGTCCGCAGGCGAGGTCCAGAACCACCGACCCGGTGCTGACCGCGGCGGCGTCGAGCATCGCCTCGGTGGCCGCAGCCCCGTGGCGGTCGACGAACTCGGCTTCGCGTTCCCAGTTCGCGGCGACGCCGTTCCACATCTCTGACACGGCGGCACCATGGCACAGCCGTGACGGTCGCACCAGCCCAGCATCGCGGTCGAGTGCCTCATCGAGTCCACCCGCAACAGCACGATTCGTGACGGCACGCCCCGCCTTCCGGTCTCGGGACGCGTCCATCAGGCTCGACGCTAGGAACCTGTACCCAACGGCCCTAGCCTTGCGGTATGTCGGATCTGGGTGATCTGCTGGTCCTGCTGAATGAGGCAGACCGGCGGTGGCGGACGGTGGAATGCGAGCTGTCCGTCGCGATGGACCAGGCCGGGATGCGGGAGTTTGCCACCCGCCGGTGGACGGCGTCCACACCGGAGAGGGTGCCCGTCGAGCCCAGACTCGTTGATCGTCGACTGGTGACCGTTCGGTACCGGCTGCGGGCGTCGAGCGATCCGTGGCGGACCCGGCTGGATCGGCTCGAGTACACCGGCGATGCCCCTAAGGGCATACCGGCAGAGCTGATCATCGACGACGGCGAGGCGGTGTGGGAGCAGACCGGCGAGCGGATCAGCCGGCAGCGAATGCGTCGGTCCCACGCCCGCGCCGCCAACACAGGGATCTCCCTGCTGCAGCCGCGGAACCTCTGGACGGCGCACCAGCTCGCAGTCACCGGCGATGGTGAGTGTGAAGGTCGGCCCGTGCGCCTGCTGTCCGCCACTCCGCTGAGACCATCGTTGCCGCCGGCGATGGTTCTCACCGAACGGCTCGGGCTGACCGGTGACCTGACCGTCGACGCCGAGTTGGGGCTCGTGCTGTCCGCGCAGTGGCGAGGCGACGACGCCGTCCTCGAGACCGACCTCATCGAGAGTCTTCGGGTCGACCAGCCGCTGGACGACGCGCTGTTCCGGTTCGACCCGCCGCCGGGCACGAACGTCAGCGAAGGCTTCAAGATCCCGACCCGCTACTTGCCCGCCGCCGCCATCGGCATCGCAACCGCCGTTGTTGGCGACCGGGTTGCTCGTCTCTTTCGTCGCGGACCCGCCTAACCGCTTCTCCCGACCGCGATCCCGGTCCTGCCAAGTGCCCGCGCTTCAGCCGTCCAGGTGCGACGCCGATCAGGGTGCGGAGCAGACGCTCGCGTAGGTGCAGTCGTTGAACGCGGTGCCCGCCGAGTTGGGGTTGGACGGCGTCGCCAGCACCTTGCCGCTGCTGTCGACGAGCTGCATGCGCTCCGCGCCGACGAGGTGGGCGGGGACGCCGTTCGCGGTCGCGTTGCGGAAGCCGACGGTGGACAACTTCGGCAGTGCGGAGATTCCTGTCCCGCCCGTCCCGAGCAGCAGCGGCGTCTCCTCGATCCATTCGGCGCTGCCCATGGTGGAGGCGTAGGGCACCGTCGTCGAGTAGCTACGGCCGGTGGTGACGTTGCGGATGGCGATGGTCCACACGCCGGGCGTGGTCTGCTTGATGGTGACGGTGATGGTGTTGCCGGGCGCGACCGGCAGCGCGACGGTCGTGGACGGGGCGGGGATGAGCTCGTACCAGGCGTAGTAGCTCCTCTTGCCCGAGGCGTCCACGTCCTGACCGGTACCGGCCTGGATCAGGGTCTGGTCCGTCGCGGTGCAACTGGCGTCAAGGCAGCCACCGCCGATTCCGATCCAGGTCGCGGAGGACTCGGCCTCGCCGGCCTTGTTCTGGGTGGCGGTCGGCACCGTCCACGTGCCGCTGATCGCGGAGAACTGCTTGCCCTTCTCCAGCCAGCCCTGGTTGTAGCCGGACCAGTTGTTCGACTGAGTCATGTGGAAGGCCGTATGCGGGGCGGCGAGCTGGAGCAGACCGACCGAGCGCGGCGGCGTGGACGCTCCGGCGGGCAGAGACGCCGCCGTGAGTCCCGCGGCCAGAGCAGCTGCCGTTGCCAGAACAACCCGTCGCCCACGCATCTTCGCGTCCTCTCTCGCGCCACCTTTGAGGCCGTCAACGAGCGACCGCGGGGAAGGTGACGGCGACGCAACGAGGCGATCCGGGGGAAGCAGGCGGACCGCCCCTCACACGTGACGGCAGCCGTCGCCGGCGTCAACGTGGCGCGACCGGTCCCGGGCGAGGGTCCTCTGTGACGGCCGTACCACGGGTGCGGTCAGCCAGATCGTCTCGCAGGTGCCCCCGGTTCCGGTACACCTGAGATCCATGGTGGTGTCCGAGGGGGACTTGAAGCAGCCCCTTCGACCGCGCTGACCAGCAGTTTTGCTCCGTCTGCAGGTCAGAGTATCGGAGCGAGTCGGCCTACCTCGGTCGAAATCCTTGATCGTCGGACGCTGGCCCCCGGTTTGCCCCCACTCTGACGCCGGCTCCAAGGCTTGTAGGGACACCATCGCCGACAGCCGGGCGCCGACTCGAAGTGGCAGTCGGCGGCGACGCCTCCCGGCGTAGTCCGAGCAGCGTGCAAGCCCTGCAATTTCGGGCATGGATCTGTCTTAGCCGACGGGGGAGGTGGCGGCAGGGTGATCACTCGCTCGGCACCGACTGCCCGCGATGCTGCAGCAGATCGGGCGCCCGAGTGGCGAGTGGCAGCGAGTGCCCAGCTCGACCAGGTGGCTGACGTTGCCGATGCTCGTGCTGACGGTCGCGTTCCTCCCCGTGCTGCTCATCCCCGAGATCGACCGGCACCTCGGCCACGCCACCCGCTCGGCCTTCGAGGTAGCCGACTAGGGAATCTGGGCCGCCTTTGCCATCGAGTACTTGGTAAGGTTCATTGTTGCGCCGAGCCGCTGGCGCTACGTCAAGGCGCATCCCATCGACCTGCTCATCGTCGCCCTGCCACTACTGCGGCCAGTCAGGATCGTTCGCTCGCTCCGGCTGCTCCGTGGCCTTCGCATCCTTCGTGCCGCCAGCGCCTCCGCTGGCGCCGTCGCCCAGTACCGGCAGCGGCTCATCGCCCGTGCCGCCGCCTTCGCCACCCTCACCAGCGCCGTGGTCATCTTCGTGGCAGCAGCCATCGAACTCGACCTCGAACGGGATGCGGCTCACGGCACCATCCACAACTACGGCGACGCGCTGTGGTGGGCGATGAGCACCGTCACGACCGTCGGCTACGGCGACCAGTACCCAGTCACCGACGCCGGTCGGGTGGTCGCTGCTGGCCTCATGCTTGTCGGCATCGCGGTCATCGGCCTCGTGACGGCCGCCGTCGCGGCCTGGTTCGTCCGCATCAGCCAAAGCCCCGCTGACGCCGAGGAAGCCGTCGACGCCGCCCTGCTGCTGGCCGAGATCCGCTCGCTGCGCACCGAGGTCGCGGAACTCCGCCGGGACCGGGCCGACTTACCCGCCTGATCATCCGGCGGCTCAGTCGCCGACGCCGTTGCCCCGCGGGCGTCCGGCCGCTGTCCACGCCGCGTACCAGTCGGTGGCGAGTTCGTGCTGCGCCTGGACCACGGTGATGGCGTGGCGGTGGCAGACCTGGTCGTAGAGCCAGCTCTCGAGCTCGTCCTTGGCCGCAGCGCCAGCCTCGCTCCCGTCGGCGGCGTTGGCGTGTCGCGGTTCGGGCCACGCGGGCGTTGGGCGGACTACCAAGGAGGTTGCGCTTGCCCGCTGTCACGGGGGATTGCTGACCGTACGCCCGAGTGCGGATCGCGGCTCGTTGACCGCTGGCACCGGCGGGCCGTAGCCTGCCCGCCCTGTCGAGGAGCGCCCCACATGACCTTCCCGCCCACCCTGCCGCAGGACTCGGTCGGATTCATCACCGTGTACCACGTCGAGGCCGACGGCACGCTGTTCTGGGTTCGCCGGCAGCCCGACGGCAGCGGGTACGAGCACAACATCGTCGGCAACGGTTGGGGCGACTTCGTCGAGATCATCGCGGCGGGGGGCAACTGCTTCTACGCCCGGCAGCACGACGGGAGCCTGCTCTGGTACCGCCACGACGGTTTCAACGACGGCACGTTCGCGTGGACCGGGCCGCGTCAGGTGGGCAACGGCTGGAACTTCCCAACGATCTTCCCAGGCGGCGAAGGCATCGTCTACGCGATCACCGTCGAAGGCGCCTTGCTCTGGTATCGCCACCTTGAGTTCGCCACCGGTGGCGACGCCACCACGTGGGCTCAACCGCGCGAGATCGGCCGAGGCTGGTCCGGCTTCCGGCACGTGACCGGAAACGGTAAGGGCCACATCTTCGCGACCACCGACGCCGACGAGATCTTCCACTACGTCCACACCGGCTACGCCGACGGCTCCCCGACCTGGGGGCCGCGGTCGGTGAACCGGGGATTCGTCTGGTCGGAGGTGGAGCGGTTAATCCCGCTCGGGGACCATCGCATGCTCGGCGTCATGGGGGGTCAGACGGGCTACCTGGTGTTCTTCCGCGAGCTCGGTACGACGCCGCCGCCTGCTGGCCATCTCGGCGAGGACTGGCAGGAGAGCTGGCAGACCCCGACCTCGCCGAACGACGCATTCGACACTGGCTGGGTGGCCGCTCAGCCGAGCTTCGCCGTACTACCGACCGACCCGCTGCCGCCGCACTAAGAACCGCTCCCGGTCGAACCGCGGAATTGGGATCCGCGGGTGAGGAAGCGTTGCTCCTCGTGGAGGACCTCGGGCAACTTCGCGGTGATCGGGTTGCGGGTGCGCATCGGTACCGGGTCGAAGTCGACCGCGGCCTGCATGATCTGGAACAGCAGCGCGTGCTTGTTGCGGATGGTCTTGGGGGAGGCCCCGGCGGCCTGCTGCTGCTTGACCCAAGCGCCGTCGTGCTGCTTGGTGATGGCGGTGATGTCGAGGGACCCGAAGGCGGGGATGAGGTCACGTTCCACGACGCGGCGGTACTTGGCGAGGGTGGTCTCGCGGGGCCCGGTGTAGGTGTCCATCCAGAAGGCCGCCCACCGCTCGAAGGAGCAGGGCCGTCCCGCCACGGGACGGTCGGGGTCGGCGGCCTCCGCCAACAGGAGGTCGACGCGGCAGTCGCCGTTGCTTTCGATGAGCCGCCGGTAGGCCTCGGCCTGCTCCGGGGTCGGGAACTTCTCGCTCTCCCGGACGCCGAGCTCGCGCCAGACGACACGCCAGTACGGGCTGCGCTGCCCGCGCTTCTCGACCCATGCCACCCGCGCTGCCCCGCCTCTCCGGACGGGTGCTGAGAACCCGTTGCTCTCAGCGTCGCGGGGATGGGCTGCGGAGTCCCGGTTAAGTCGACCGGGTTCGCGGACCTGCCCCCGGCTCTGGGGATAACTGCCCCCAGCTCCGGCAAACCTGCAGGTCAGTAGTGGTGTCCGAGGGGGGACTTGAACCCCCACGCCCGATAAAGGGCACTAGCACCTCAAGCTAGCGCGTCTGCCATTCCGCCACCCGGACAAGGTGGTCAGCCGCTGGTAGGACCGGCGGCTTCGCCTCAGGCACGATACCGCAGACGGACCGACCCGACGGTCCTCGCGAGTGTGAGTCGATCAGCTGGTCGTGCGAGCCCTAAGCCCCACGGAGGGCCGGGAACTCGCACAACCCGCGACACGGCAGAAGGACCGTCAGCGGGCCAGCACCGGTAGCGACAGACCCTCGGTGCCGTACATCGGGTCGTGCTTGCCGCCGACGAGCGCCACGGACTCGAGCCGGGTGCCGTCGCCGACCACGAGGCGCGAGCCACCGCGGCTGAAGACCACGAAGGGTTCCTGCACCCACGCCACCCGCCGCGCGGAACCACCGACCGTCGGGATGACGTCGGCCTCGGCGCGGAAGCCGATCCACCGCGCGAAGGCGTTGTCGGCCGCCCGGTACCCGACGAAGCCGAGGGCGCGGCCGTCCGGGCTGGCGGACATGGAGACGACGTAGTTCATGCCGGGCAGCGGACGCGAGCTGGCGCGACCGGTCCGGACGTCGATGCTGAGCAGGTACGACTGCGGCTGGCCGGCGCGGTCGAAGACGTTGCGGACGATGTAGACGGTGCGTCCGTTGGCCGACAGCGTCGGCAGGCTCAGTACGGCGTCGGGGTCCGTCTCGCGGAACACGCTCCGGCGACTGCCGCCGGCAAGGTCGATCTCGGCCAACCCGTTGCTCTCGCCGCGGTCGTTGCTCGTCACGAACAGCACGCGGTGAGTGGGTGTCAGCAGGCCGTAGGAAGAGTGCCCGTCGTTCGTCAGCTGCCGGAGATGTCCGGAGCCGTCGATCGTCACGACGTTCATGCCGTCGTCGGCGGCCTTCATGGCGACGACCGTGCTGCCGTGGGCGCTGCTCGGTACGACGACGGAGTCGGGGGAGCTCGGCGTCAACACCGTCCGGCGGCTGACGTGCGCCTTCCCGTCGGTGCGGAAGCGGACGAGCGCGCCGCCGGCGTCGTCGGTGGCCAGCGCGTAGTAGGTGGTCGTGGCGCCGAACAGCGGCGCGGACGGCGAGATCGACCGCTTCGGTGCGTGCGCGGCCCGGAGCGCCAGCTCCCGGGGACGCGACGCCGCCCGCAGGTCGGCGAAGGTGCGCAGCGCCGGACGCGGGGTCGGGTTGCCCAGCTTGACAGTGCCGGGCGCGGCAGGAGGAGCAGCCAGCGCCGGACCGGCCGACAGGATCGGCCCCGCCAGCGCAGCCAACAGCCCGAGTGCGGCGACCAGCGCACCACGGCGCCCGGGGGTCCGAAGGCCGGTCGTCGGATCGCTCGATGCCGGCATACATGCTCCTCGGAGGTCGGTGGACGCTTGATCGGCAAAGCTCCGACACCACCTGATCGGCTGACCGAGCGAGCCGCAGCGGTGACAGGCGGGTGACCACCGGCTCGCCCTCCCGGTCGCCATCGGCCGGAACGGTGCAGGATGGAGCCGTGACCACGGGCGAGGGCGGCAGCGGCGGATCCGGCGGCGAACGCGAGGTCGTCGACCTGTGCCGCGACCTGCTCCGGATCGAGTCGGTCAACCGCGGGCCCGGCGACGGCGACGAGCGGCAGGCGGCCGAGTACGTCGCCGCCAAGCTCGAGGAGGTCGGCCTCGAGACCACGATCGTCGAGTCCGAGCACCACCGCACCTCGGTGCTGGCGCGCATGGAGGGCGAGGACCGCTCGCGGGGCGGCCTGCTCATCCACGGCCACCTCGACGTCGTCCCCGTCGACGCCGCCGACTGGACCTACCCGCCCTTCGCCGGCGAGATCGCCGACGGTTGCCTCTGGGGCCGCGGTGCCATCGACATGAAGGACATGGACGCGATGACGCTCGCCGTCGTCCGCGACCGCATGCGCACCGGCCGCAAGCCACCCCGCGACGTCGTCCTGGCCTTCGTCGCCGACGAGGAGGCCGGTGGCCGGCTCGGCGCCCGCTACCTGGTCGAGAACCACGCCGAGTACTTCGAGGGCTGCACCGAGGCCATCAGCGAGGTCGGCGGCTTCAGCTACGAAGTCAGCAACGACCTGCGGCTCTACCTCATCGAGACGGCGCAGAAGGGCATCGGCTGGATGAAGCTGATGGTCGAGGGCCGCGCCGGCCACGGCAGCATGCTCGCCGGCGACAACGCCGTCACCGAGCTCGCCGAAGCCGTCGGACGCCTCGGCCGCTACACCTTCCCGGTGCAGCTGCGCCCGAGCGTCCGGCAGTTCCTCGAAGAGCTGTCCGAGGCCACCGGCTGGGCGTTCGACCCCGAGGACCCGAAGGCGACGATCGACAAGCTCGGCGCACTCGCCCGGCTGGTCGGCGCGACGATCAGTCACACCGCGAACCCGACGCAGCTGCAGGCCGGCACCAAGGTCAACGTCATCCCGAACAGCGCCACCGCCTACGTCGACGGCCGCTTCCTCCCCGGCGGCGAGGACGACTTCGAGAAGCGCCTCGACGACATCCTCGGCCCGCGGGTGAAGCGGGAATGGCTCTGGCACGACCAGGCCCTCGAGACCACGTTCGACGGCGAACTCGTCGACACCATGGCGGCTGCGCTACGGGCAGAGGACCCCGGCGCGCGGGCCGTGCCGTACATGCTCTCCGGCGGGACCGACGCCAAGTCGTTCTCCCGCCTCGGCATGCGCTGCTTCGGCTTCGCTCCGCTGAAGCTCCCCGGCACCCTCGACTTCGCGGCGATGTTCCACGGCGTCGACGAGCGGGTGCCCACCGACGCGCTGGAGTTCGGGGTCCGCGTTCTCGACCGGTTCTTGGACGGCTGCTGACACCGAGCTGACGTTTGCCTCGCCATCAGTCACAATGAGTGGTGATGGCTGGCGACTGGGCACGCGACCCCAACCCGTACCGGCGTCGGCTCGAGGACATCGACCCGGCCCGGCGGGATCCGTCGACGACCGTCGAGCACCCCGAGCCCACGCGTGAACGGGCCGGTGCCTTCACAGTCGAAGGCACGATCCAGGGCTTCGCCGACCTCGCGAAGGCGACACTGGAGAGCAAGGAACCCCGCCGTTCGCAGGCGCGCATCTTCGTCGTCCTCGTGCTGCTGGCGATCCTCACGCCGGTTGCGCTGCAGCTGCTCGGGCTCTTCCAGCTCTTCGGCTGATCGCCCCGAGCGCCGGCGCCGCTCAGATCGGCAGGTAGGGCGGCAGACCCGGCCGGTCGGGCCGTCGCAGGACGACGCGGCGGGAGCCGTCGGGGTACAGGCGCAGCCGGTCGAGCTCCCAGCCGCCGTACTCAGCGTGCATCGTGAGCATCGTCTGCGCCAGCCGGCGACTGGTCCCACGAGGCATCGTCAGGGTCCGGTAGATGAGCTCGCGGCCCTCGGCGTTACGTCCCCGCCGCGAAGACACGTCCGTCTCGTCACTCCGAGCCATGAACGCACCGTAATGCCTGCGACGCCGCCAGGTGGCCGGTCGTGAGGCATCGAACGACCTCCTCGCCGTCCATCGCCACCGTCCGGACGGACTCGCCAGTCACATCAGGGGCACACTTCCGTCATGGCTTCCCTCGTTCTCGGCCCCATGCTCCGCTTCGTCGGGAAGGGTTCCGCCACCATCTGGGTCGAGACCGACCGCCCCTGCCAGGTGCAGGTCCTCGACGCCACCGCCTCGACGTTCTGCGTCGCGGGCCACCACTACGCCCTGGTCGAGATCGACAGCCTCGAGCCCGACAGCGTCACCCCCTACGAGGTCCACCTCGACGGCCAGAAGGTGTGGCCGGAGACGACGGGTCCGATGGCGGAGTGGCCCGAGAGCGTCATCCGAGCCGAGCACCGTCGCCGGCCCTTCAAGCTCGCGTTCGGCTCGTGCCGCGTCGCCTACCCGCAGGACGACGACACCGCCGGCGTCGACGCGCTCGGCGCCCTCGCCCACAAGCTGCGCACCGCGCCGGGGGAGGAGTGGCCCGACGGGATGTTGTTCGTCGGCGACCAGGTCTACGCCGACGACAACATCTCCCCGGAGACGAAGGCGTTCGTCGACAGTCGCCGCCCCCGCGAGGGCGCGCCCGACGGCGAGATCAACGACTTCGAGGAGTATGCGAAGCTCTACCAGGAGTCGTGGTCGCCGCCGCCGATCCGGTGGCTGCTCTCGACCGTCCCCAGCGCGATGATCTTCGACGACCATGACGTCCGGGACGACTGGAACACCTCCGCTGCCTGGCGCGAGGAGATCAAGAAGACCGCGTGGTGGACCGAACGCATCGCCTCGGGCCTGACGGCGTACTGGGTCTACCAGCACCTGGGCAACCTGCGCCCGCCGGAGCTGCGCAGGTCCAAGACCTACGCAGCCGTCCGCGCCGCCGTCGACGGTGCCGTGCCGCTGCGGGACGTCGCGCTGGCCTCCGACGCGGCGTCCGACACCTCGACCGGTGACGACCGCGACCCCGACGGCACCGGCGGCGCACGGTGGAGCTACCGGCGCGACCTCGGCACCTCCCGGCTGCTCGTGCTGGACAGCCGGGCCGGGCGCATCGTCACGCCGGACAAGCGCGAGATGATCTCCGAGGCCGACTGGGCGTGGCTCGAGGAACAGGTCGACTCCGACTCGTTGGCCGAGGTCGACCACCTGCTGATCGCGACATCGGTGCCGTTCCTGCTACCGCCGTTCGTCCATCACCTCGAGGAGTGGAACTCCTCGATCGCCGACGGTGCGTGGGGCAGCAAGCTCGCCGAGCAGGGGGAGAAGCTCCGCCAGGCCGTCGACCTCGAGCACTGGGCCGCCTTCGGCGACTCCTTCAACCGGATGATCGACCTGCTGGCCAGAATCGGGACCACTGCGGACGGGGACCCTTGCCGTGCCCCCGCGACCATCACGTTCCTCTCCGGTGACGTCCACTTCGCCTACGTCGCCCGTGCACGGCTGCGCTTGCCCCAGGCGACGAGCCCCCGCGTCTACCAGGTGGTCTGCTCACCACTGCGCAACCCGCTCCCGGACGCGCTGCAGTACGGACAGCTCGCCGCCTCGTCCCGGACCGGTCACCGCATCGGCCGGGTGCTCGCCCGGCTCGCCGGGGTGAAGACCCCGCGGCTCGAGTGGCGCATGGTCGGACAGCCGGCGTTCGGCAACGTGCTGGCGACCATCGACCTGCAGGAGCGGCAGGCCATCGCCTCGATCGACACCGCGGAGCCGGGCCCCACGCTGACCCGGCAGATGGAAGCCGAGCTCAGCTGACGCGCCGTGCCCGGGTGACTCCGGAATGAAGCGGTGACATAGTGCTCTTTGTTTTGCAACGGCACTGATTGTGCGCTTTCGCGAACGACCGGATCTCAGCACCTGGGAGCTCGATGTCCTCGACCGATGTCTCGACGTCGAGTGCTGCCATCGAGCTGCTGCGGGACTCCCTGGACTACCGCGAGCTGTTCGCCGCCATCCCCACCCCCTGCGTCGTGCTGACCCAACAGGGTCTGATCTGTGCGGCCAACGAGGCCTACGCACGCTCGGTGCAACGCACCCGCGAGGAACTGATCGGGAACAACATCGCGGAGGTCTTCCCACCGAACCCGCATTCCGACTGCGGCGGACGGGCTCAGCAACCTCCTGACGAGTCTGGAGAAGGTCCGCCGAACCGGACGTCCCGACACCATGGACATCCAGCGGCACGACCTGCTGAACCCGAGGACCGGAACCTACGAGGTCCGGTTCTGGAGCCCGAAGACGGTGCCGCTCGGGAGCCACGGCGCCGTCGATCTCCTGCTCCACCGCACCGAGGACGTCACCGAGCTCGTCGCCTGGCGAACCGAGGCCGGCACGTTCGCCGACGGGGACGGCCCGCGGTTGAACGACGCCGAGGCGGACCTGTTCGCGCGCACCCGCGAGCTGGAGCAGGTCAACCAGGAGCTGCGCAGCACCCGCGACCAGCTGGCCGAGCAGACCCTCCGGGACACCCTCACCGGGCTGCTCGTCCGACCCGTGTTCCTCGAGGCGACCAGCGCCGCCCTCGCCCGGCTCCGGCGGCACAAGCAGTACGTCGCGGTCCTGTTCATCGACCTCGACCGCCTCAAGTTCGTCAACGACTCCTACGGCCACGCCGTCGGCGACGACCTGCTGCGCTGCGCCGCCGACCGGCTCCGGGCCGGCGTCCGGCCGTCGGACTCCATCGCACGCATCGGCGGGGACGAATTCGTCGTCCTGCTCGACGCGCTGGACGACCAGGAGGAGGCGGCGGTCATCGCCGGCCGCCTCCTCGAGAGCCTGGCGCAACCGTGCCCGCGGCTGGCCCACGACGTCGCGCCCGTGGCGAGCATCGGCGTCGCGGTCACCGCCGATGCCACGATCGGGGGCGAGGCGCTGATCTCGCACGCCGATGCCGCCATGTACGTCGCGAAGAGCTCCGGCCGCGGCCGGGTGCAGCGCTTCGACCAGGAGGCCTACGCCGCGCTCGGGCGGCGCAACCAGACCGAGGCCGAGCTGCGGTCCGCCGTCCACAACGACGAACTGCGGCTGCACTACCAGCCGATCGTCGACCTCGACACCGGCGAGCGCTACGCCGTCGAGGCTCTCCTGCGCTGGCACCACCCGAGCCGGGGACTGCTCGCGGCGGGCGAGTTCATCGACATAGCCGAGGACAGTTCCCTCATCGTCGACCTGGGCCGGTGGGTCGTCGCGCACGCCTGCCGGCAGCTGGCCGACTGGGACGCGACCCTCGGCGACGACGCGCCGCAGTTGATGTTCATCAACCTCTCCGCCGCGGAGCTCACGGACCCCGGCGTCGGCCGGCTCGTCACCAGCAGTGCCGCGAGCGCCGGCATCGACCCGAGCCGTCTCGTCCTGGAGATCACCGAGACCGGCCTGCTGGCCGAACCGGGCCGGGCGGCCGCGGTCTCCGGAACGCTGCGGGAACTCGGCTGCGAGGTTGCCATCGACGACTTCGGTACCGGCTACTCGTCGCTGAGCCGCCTCGTGCAGCTCCCTGCGCGGATCCTGAAGATCGACCAGTCGTTCGTCCGTGGGCTCGTCGACAGCCCCGACTCGGTGGCGGTGGTCTCCGCGGTCCTGCTGCTGGCCCACAACCTGCGGAAGCTCGTGGTGGCCGAGGGTGTCGAGGACGCCGAGAGCCTCGAGGTCCTCCGCGAGATGGGCTGTCGGTACGCACAGGGCTTCCACCTGGCCCGACCGGCCGCGGCCCTGTAGGGCACGATCGCTCCCTCGCCGAGGCGTGGACATGGTGGCGGCCTCAGCTGCGGGTTCGCGTCCAAGATCTGCACGAAACGGGCGGGGACACCGAAGAGGCCGGGGCGAGCAGTCGCTCGTCCCGGCCTCGTCGACCCGGTACTGCCGATCAGGTGGTGCGGGTGCTCAGCGCTCGCCGATGGCGAGGAACTTGCGTTCGCTCGGCCCGGTGTAGATCTGGCGCGGACGCCCGATGCGGGTGTCCGGGTCCTGGATCATCTCGCGCCAGTGCGCGATCCAGCCGGGGAGCCGGCCGAGGGCGAACAGGACCGTGAACATCTTGGTCGGGAAGCCCATGGCCTTGTAGATCACGCCGGTGTAGAAGTCGACGTTCGGATACAGCTTGCGCTCGACGAAGTAGTCGTCGGCGAGCGCCGTCTCCTCGAGCTTCATGGCCAGGTCGAGCATCGGGTCCTGCACGCCGAGCGAGTCGAGCACCTCGCGCGTCGCGTCCCGCACGATCGCAGCGCGCGGGTCGTAGTTCTTGTAGACCCGGTGGCCGAAGCCCATGAGCTTGACGCCCGGCTCCTTGTTCTTGACCCGGTTCATGAAGTCGGTGGCGTCGCCGCCGTCGTCCAGGATGCGCTGCAGCATCTCCAGCACCGCCTGGTTCGCCCCGCCGTGCAGCGGGCCGAACAGGGCACTGACACCCGCCGAGACCGACGCGAACAGGTTCGCCTGCGCGCTGCCGACCATGCGCACCGTCGATGTGGAGCAGTTCTGCTCGTGGTCGGCGTGCAGGACGAACAGCATGTCCAGCACCTTCGCGACGGACGGGTCGACCTCGTAGGGCTCGGCCGGCACTCCGAACGTCATCCGGAGGAAGTTCTCGACGTAGCCCATCGAGTTGTCCGGGTAGAGGAACGGCTGCCCGATCGACTTCTTGTAGGCGTAGGCGGCCAGCGTCGGCAGCTTGGCCAGCAGGCGGACGGTGGCGAGCTCGACGTGCTCGGCGTCGAAGACCTGCAGGCCGTCCTGGTAGAACGTCGACAGCCCGGAGACCGCCGAGCTGAGCACCGGCATCGGGTGCGCGTCGCTCGGGAAGCCGTTGAAGAACCCCTTGAAGTCCTCGTGCAGCATCGTGTGCTCGCGGATGCGACCCGAGAACGCCTCGAGCTGCTCCGACGTCGGCAGCTCGCCGTAGATCAGCAGGTAGGAGACCTCGAGGAACGAGGCGTTTCCGGCGAGCTGGTCGATGGGGTAGCCGCGGTAGCGGAGGATGCCGGCGTCACCGTCGATGAAGGTGATGTCGGACTTGCACGCTGCCGTGTTGGCGAAGCCGGGGTCGAACGTCACCTGGCCGGTGTTGGCCAGCAGCTTGCGTACGTCGAAGCCGGAGGGCTTGTCCGTTCCTTCGACGGCAGGCAGTTCCTCGACGCCGCCGTCGTAGTTCAGCTGGAAATTCGTCACCGGTCCTCCGGATGTGGTCGCTGTGGGTGCGCTCGCCGTGTCTCCGATCAGTCTCTCAGGTGCTGCTGACACGCGGAAGCTGCCCCGTCGCGGCGCCCGCCTACCCAGCTCGGCGCCGCGGTATGAGTCATGTCATGCCTGCCCACCGCCGGCCTTCCCCACGGTGGGCTACGGGACGGACAGGCCCAGGAACGCCAGCAACGCGTAGCTCGCGAGCAGCGCGCCGGTGACGCCCAGCGCGGCCTGCCACAGCCGAGGCCGACCGGAGAAGAGTCGCGCCGCGACGATGACGAACGGGAAGGCGCTCCAGGCGTAGCGCTCGAACGAATCCAGGTTCGTCCCGACCAGCGAGCCCGCGATGGTGCAGGCGCACCAGGCCGTGTACGACGCGGGCAGCGTCCGCGCCATCACCACCAGCAGCGCGAGCACGAGGATCAGCCAGGGCACGTGCAGCCCGGTCCCGATCTGGCCGTGCACCAGCCCGTGCGCCGCATGCGACACCGTCGCCAACGGGTTGGTGGCCGGCCCGTGCAGCCGGGCGTCCTGCTGGATACGGAGCGGCTGCAGGGCGTCGCCGAAGCGCAACCCGAGGTAGGCGAAGTAGAGGCCGGCTCCGACGAGCGGCGCGACGACCGCCGCCGCCCGGGGGAGCAGCGGGCTGCGTGACTCCGCGTCCGACAGGGGACGGCGCTGCTGCCGGACGGCTTCGATCAGCACGGGGACGCAGAGGAGCAGCCCCGTCGGGCGGCACAGCGCCGCGGCCGCACCGGCTCCGGCCGCGAGCCACCAGTGTCCACGCCGGATGCCGAGGAAGACCAGCACCGCGGCCAGCCCGGCCAGAGCCTCTGTGTAGCCCATGACCAGCACGAACGCCGGCGGCGCGAGCACCAGCAGCCAAACGGTCCGCTCGCCGGTCTCGTCGCCCCATCCCTCGATGACCACCAGGCGCCACAGCACCGCGGCAAAGGCGAGGGCGACAAGATTGACCACGAGCAGCAGGGCGGGACCCGGGAAGCTGCCGAGGCCGACGACCCGCACGACCAGGGGGAGCAGGGGGAAGAACCGCCGGGCTTCGACGGGTAGGCCGCCGTAGCCGTGGTCGCCGAGGTCGCGGTAGAACGCGGCGTCCCAGCCGAGCAGCCCCGTCGCCCGTGGAAAGGGATTCGTGCCGGCGACGTCGGAGGCCTGGTGCTTCAGGTACATCGCGAGCGCGAGCGCCGCCACGACGACCACCCGGGCGACCAGCCAGCTCACGACCAGGGTCGGCAGCATCGCGACGAACGGCCGCCAGGACCGCTCGTCGGGACGGGTCGCGCTACCGGCGGCGGTGGCGGCTTCCGCCGTCATCGCTTGGGCGCGTACTGGTACAGCTCGAGCCGTTCGTAGGACTGCAATGGATCCTTGGCCGCGAGGAGCTGATTGACCGTGCGGGTCGCGTTCAGCTGCTCCCGGACCGCCGGGCAGAGGTTCTCGTAGGTGCGGTACTCGCCGTTGAAGGCGAGCCATACGGTGCCGTTCGGCCCGGCTTCGGCCAGGGCGCGCTTGGCGAGCGCGCCGCCGTCAGCGGCCTTGTTGCGCTGCTCGTAGTCGCGCCAGTCGACGCGTCCGACCGGGCCGTAGGTCGGGATCACGTGGGTGGCGAGGCCGGCCGGCAGTTTCTGGCGTGCGAGGCCGGGTCCGAGCTGGTCGGGACACACCAGCAGGACGTCACCCGGCTTGGCCTTCGCGCGGAGCAGCGAGGCGACCTCGGGAGCCTGCGTGCGCTCCAGGCGGACCTGCTGGGCCCCCGAGATGACGCCGAGTACGGCGAGCAGCACCAGCGTGGCGCGGAGCAGCTTCGGGTCCACGATGCGTTCGGTGCCGAGCGCGACGGCGAGCAGGTAGGGCGCGAACGCGGTGACGGTGTACCGGTCGGCCCAGGCATTGCCGACGATCAGGCCGACGCTGACGGCGACGAACAGGGTGCCGAGGGACAGGACGAGCAGCAGCCGAGCCGGCTCGTGACCGCGAAGGTCGATGAGGATCTGGTGCTTGCCGGCGGGGGAGCCGAACACCGCCGCCGTGAGCAGCGCGATCGAGACCAGCAGCAGGGCCCGTCCGACGGTGGTGGCGCCTCCCGACCACTGCCCGAAGGCGTGGACGACGGCGGCGAACGACGCCGGCTCACCCCAGGGGGTGCCGGTGTGCTTGCCCTGGTACAGGAAGTTCGACAGCCACGGCAGGAACAGGAGGCCGCCGAGCACGAGGCCCAGCAGCGCGAGCCGCCGATTGCGCTTCGCCGACGGGAACGACCCGCGGAGGGAGCCGATGAGCAGCATCGCCCCGAGCGTGAACAGCAGGTAGAGCGACCAGTAGTGGGTCAGGGCCACCGCGACCGAAGCGAACGCCAGGCCGGCCACGGAACCGACGCTCGGCGCCCGCAGCGTCTTCTCCAGTGCGAGACCGCCGAGCAGCGCGAGCAGGAGGAGGAGGCTGTACATCCGCGTCTCGGTCGCGAAGTACATCGCGAACGGCGACGTGACGAGAAGCAGCATCGCCACGCGCGCAGCACGCAGCCCGATGACCCGACGGGCCAGGAACCACAGTGGGACGGCGCAGGCCAGGTTGAGCAGGGCGGACAACCCGCGCACCGTTCGGGCGCCGGTCCCGAACAGCTCTATCCAGCCGTGCAGCAGCAGGTAGTAGAGCGGCGGGCTGCCGTCTGCCCGGAGCCCCTGCCAGAGTGAGTTGGCGCCGGTCAGCGGCAGCTTGGCGATCTCGACGCTCTGCGCCTCGTCCAGCCACAAGGACTGCCCGGCGGCGAAGCGCAGCACCAGGCCGGCCAGCACGGCGAGCCCGATGATGAAGGGCACGGCGCGCCAGATCCCGTCCGGCGGCGCCGGGGTGGAGCGGTGCCCGTCCGGGCTGTCCACCGGGCCGTCGAGCGGCCCGGCGGGTTCGCGAACGGCGACGTCAGCCATCAAGACCTCGAAGCGCAGGGGTCGCCGGGGCTACGACGATCAAGCAGCCGCCGCATCCTCGGGCAGCTTGCGCTTCGTCTGCGCCGAGCTGGTGGGGGAGGCCTCCTCGTGGTAGTCCTCTTCCACGTTGACGTCCCACACGTCGTGGTGAGCGCCGTCGATCATGTTCTGGACCGTCAGCTGGGCCGTGAACATCGAGTGGTCCTGGTTGTTGTAGCGGAACATCCCGTTGCGTCCGACCGGGTGCAGGTTCGGGGTGTTCTGCTCGATCCAGCGCCGCATGATGTCGACGTTGCGCTTGTAGGCCGCGTCGTAGAAGGGATACGCCTTCGGCATCCGGACCACGAAGCCACGTTCCACCTGCTCGGGCTTCACCAGACCGAGGAGGTCGAGTTCCCGCTTCGCCTGGGCGAGCAGGTCGTCGTCCGACCGGTTCCACGTGTCGTCACCGACGTTGACGAAGAACTCGAGGCCGAGGCAGGTCTTGCCCTCCTTGACCAGGTACGGCGACCAGGAACCGAAGTTCTGGATGCGGCCGACCTCGACCTCGGGGGAGTGGATGTAGATCCAGTTGTCCGGGAAGCCGACGCTCTCCGGCACGACGAGCGCGACGGTGAGGAAGTCCCGGTACTTCAAGGCGTCGGCGGCGGCGAGGACCTCCGCCGGCGGCTTCGGGTCGAGCGACTTCACCAGCGAGGAGAACGCCATCGAGGAGATGAACTCGTCACCGCTGTAGTGCTTCTCGGTGCCGATGTCGCTGCGCGAGGCCTCGGGAGCACCGGCACCGGGGCCGTAACCGCCGGTGACGACGGTGGTCACGCCGGTCACGCCCTTGCCCTGCTCCCAGTGGACGGTGCGGACCTTCTCCTCGAGCACGATGTGCCCGGAACCGGCCTCGACCTTCTTGGCGGCGGTCTCCCACATCATCCCCGGGCCGTACTTGGGGTACTGGAACTCCTCGATCAACGAGGTGACGTCCTTGGAGTTCCGACTCGGCACCAGCGCGTAGTAGATCGCGGTGAACAGCGACAGGTTCTTGATGCGCTGCGCCGCCCAGTCGGCCTCGAGCTCGCTGCCGGGGACGCCCCACACCTTCTCGGTGTAGGTCTTGAAGAAGTGGTTGTAGAGACGCCAGCCGAACCGGGACGCGACCCAGCCCTCGAACTTGGTCTGGTCCTTCGGCGGCCGCACGCGCACCCACATGTAGGAGAGCACGCAGCGGACGGCCTCGACGATGCCGAGGTTCTTGAGCGCGTTCATCCCCTTGAGCGGGTAGTCGAACAGCTTGCCGTCGTAGAAGATCCGGCTCATGCGGGGCCGCATGATGAAGTCCTCGTCCGGCAGGATCTCGTGCCAGAGCGCCTCGACCTCGGGGACCTTGGTGAAGAAGCGGTGGCCGCCGATGTCGAAGCGCCACCCCTCCCGCTCGGCGGTACGGCTGATGCCACCGACCATCGCGTCGCCCTCGAGAACGGTGACGGGGACGTCCCGCTTCACGAGTTCGAATGCGGCGGTGAGCCCGGCCGGGCCTGCTCCGATGACGACGACTTCCGGCTTCTCGGCCACGATGCTCCTGGACCTCCGTCCGAGACTTCGCCCGCGAGAGGACTTCTTCGCTGGGTGAGCAACCGGCGGAGGTCGGCGCGGTTGCGTCGCCCATTCTGCCCGACCGCGTGCTCCGGAACCGGCCACCGGGCGCCTGCGTGTTACGGACAGTGCGAAATCGTGACGTCATGGGGGTGTGATCTGCACGAAGCAGTGACGTAGCGGTGTCGCTCCGGTGTGGAGAAGATGTCCGCGAGGGCAGTACCGGTCACCGGGCTTCCGCCAGGGCTCAGGGCAACCGCTCGTAGAGGCGTAGCGGCGCGGTCCCCGGGCTCGTACGGCTGCCGAACATCCCGATCAGCCGGTAGCCCGCCAGCTCGCTTCCGATCCGGCCCGCGTCCGCCTGCCCCGCCGGCGGCACGCGGTCCGCGTCACCCCGGACGAGGACGTAGTCGACCAGTCCCCGGCCCTGGTCGTCGCGGAGGCGGGTGATGCGCGACGGGGTGCGGTCCAGGCCCCGCAGCGAGGGGTCGATCCGGCGCCAGAGGTCGGTCTCGCGTCGGAAGCGGGTGGGGAAGTAGGACAGCTCCGCCTCGTAGTGGCCGACGTCGACGGACCCGGTCATCACGGCGACGAGGCTCGCGCCGTGGAGCGTGGGGTCGGAGAACCCGCGGACCTTGGGCACGTTCGCGCTCTCGTACTGCAGCCCCAGCACGGTCGAGCCGGGCCGGACGAGCGCCGCGGCGTCGGCGTAGGCCTGCACCTGCGCGGAGTGACGCTGCTCGATCGGCCAGCGGACCCCGGCGATGCCGACGGCCGCCAGCACGAAGACGGCGGCACCGGTCCACCGCAGCCGCGGGCTGGGCCGGACGGTCGCGCTGACGACGGCGAGCCACAGCAGGGCCAGCAGGGGCGGGAAACTCGCGAGCCGCGCGTTGATGGCCCCGCCCTGCGACGTGCCCTCGGGCGCGACCAGGTACAGCAGGGAGCACAGGCCGGCAGCCACCGCGACCTGTCCGGGTGCCCCGCGCAAGCCGTCGCGTCCGACCCGGCGGGCGGTCACGACCAGCGCTGCGGTCAGGACGACGCCGACCGCGATGGTGATCGGATACTCGGCGTAGGCGAGCGCGACCACCGGTTTGACCAACAGCGGCAGCTGGATCAGCAGGCCGAGTGGATTGTCGCGACGTGACTCGCCCGGTGCGGGCCGCAGCAGGAACAGCACCGAGAGCACCGCCAACGGCAGCATCGCCAGCGCCGTGGCGCCGAGGCCCACGACGGTGTGCCGGACGGTCGGCAGCCGACCGGTCCGGGTACGCCACAACTCGGCTGCCGGCGGCACGAGCGCGATCATCGCGAGCAGCGCCGCCGGGATGAAGTGGGTGACGTAGGCAGCGAGCAACCACGCACCCAGCAGCACCGCGTACCGCAGCCCGGTGCGACGGCGTGGGCGCAGTATCCAGCCGGCGCCGAGCACGAAGACGACCGTGCCGTAGCAGAAGTTCGAGAACCCGCTGGCGAACAGGAACCCGTTGGCCAGCGGGAAGGCGGCGTAGGAGAGCCAGCGCGCACACGGGCCGGACCGGACGAGCACGTAGCGCACCGCCAGCGGGAAGGCGACGAGGTAGCCCGCCGCCAGGAGCTTCTCCGCGGTCTCCGGGGTGAACAGCGCGACCAGCCCGGTGAGCAGCCCTTCGGTCGCGAGGTTCGGTGACGGGAAGCCGTCGAGCCGGTAGAGCCGGGCGTAGATGGGGTGGGCGGCGTCGGCGTGATCGAGCAGGACGCGCGCGGTCGCCAGGTGCGACGGGCCGTCCTGCGTCCCGAGGTGGCGCAGCAGAACCAGGGGCACGAGCTGGAGCACGACCAGCAACCCGAACAGCGCCTGCTCCGGGCCCGGCGCCCGGTTGCGGATCACCGGCGGCACGAACCCCGCTGCGCCCCGCCGCACGGACGTCAGCGCGACGTCGAGAACCGCTCCAGCGTGGCGCCCTCGACCACCTGGCGGCGCCCGATCTGGAAGGTGCGGTCGCGGATGGACGCCAGCTGGTCCGACACCGACGCGCAGGTGCCCTCGAGCAGGCGGTAGCCGTCCGCCCGGACGAAGTAGATCGACGCGTCGGGCCCGGCGAGCTTGTCGACCTGGGTGGCGAAGTCCGACGCGCTCGCCCGCTTCATCCGGTCGGCGTAGTCGACCCAGTCGACCATCGACGGGCCGAGGGAGTCGGCGAAGGCGATCTCCTTGACCTGCTTGGCGTCACCACGCAGTGCCAGGGCGCGGTGGACGGCCGGCCCGAGCTGGTCCGGGCAGTAGGCGACGACGTCGCCGGGACGGAACTGCGCGTCGATCTTGGCGGCGATCTGGCCCGCCTGGGTGCGGTCGGCGCGCGCGAGGCCGAAACCCCCGATCAGGCCGGTGATGCAGACGAGCGTGAGCAGCGCCCCGACCAGCCGGCGGTTGGGCAACAGGCCGAGGCCGAGCGCGCTCAGCAGCAGGAAGGCGGGCAGCGAGATGCCGGTGTAGCGCTCGACGTAGGCACTGCCACCGGTGAGCGACACGAAGTAGGCGAGGATCAGCGGGACCAGCCACAGCGCGGCCAGGTACCGGCCCGGGACCCGGCCCTTCAGGTCCACGTGCAGCCCGTCCGGCCCTGGGCGCGCCGTGAGACCCATGAAGGCGGTGAACAGCAGCACCAGGCCGAGCAACGAGCCGGTCGAGGCGTGGCCGGCCCAGTCGAAGATCGTGTCGAGCAGCACCTGTGCCTGCACCTTCGGCGCCCACGGCGTGCCGGTGTGCAGCATCTGGAACAGGAAGGTCGGCAGCCACGGCAGGAACAGCACCGATGCGGCGAGCATGCTGAACAGCGCCTTGCGACAGGGCTCGCGGTACTGGACCCGGCGCCGCGACTGCAGCAGCAGGAAGATCGCGACCGTGGCCAGGAGCAGGAACGTCCAGTAGTGCGTGTATGCCAGCGCAGCGGTCACCAGGGTCAGCGCGACCCAGCGTCGCGGCCGTGGCTCCTCCAGCGCCCGGGCGGTGGCCAGGCCGAACAGCAGGACGAGGAGGACGACGAGCGAGTACATCCGGGTCTCGCTGCCGTAGCGGATCGCGTACGGCGAGGTCGCGAACAACAGCAGCGCGGCGGTGCCGGCCCGGTGGGTCTTCGACTTGTCGACGTGGCCGAACTGGGCGGCCACCCGTGCGACGCGGCGCCCGGCGATCCAGGCCAGCGGCAGCGTCGCCACGCTGAGCACGCCGGACAGCGCACGGACGGCCCCGTCGCTGCCGCCGAAGATCGCGGTCCAGTAGTGCAGCAGCAGGTAGTAGAGCGGCGGGGCGCCGTCGTGTCGCAGCGCGGCGAAAAGGCCGCCGATGGAGCGACGGGAGATCTCGACGGTGATGGCCTCGTCGAGCCAGAGCTGGCTGTGCGTGGAGAAACGCAGGAAGACGCCGACGGCGATGGTCACCGCGACCAGCGCCAGCGGCAGCCAGGAGCGGATCGAGACCGGGATGCGGTTCAGGGCCCGGGCGAACGCGTCCGGCCGCTCGGTTGTCTCGTTGGGCGCGGCTTCTGCCGGGGCATCGGCGGTCGGGGCGTCGGCGGTCGGGGTTTGTTCGGTCGGGGCATCGATGGCGCCCGACGCGCGCCTGTCCAGGACGGCCGCCCTCGGCGAGGAACCGTTCTGGCCGGGCCCGTGCTGGCTGGACCCGTTCTGGGCCGCTGCCGCACGCTTCGCGACCCGGCGCTCGGCAGTCCGGCGCTCGACCACTGGCGCCTTCTGGATCAGCGGATCGGCGGGAGCCCCGGTCGATCCGCCGGGCGGCGACAGCGTCGACGCGCCCGCCGCGTCGCGCGGGGGCGTTCCGCCGCGCTCCGGACCAGATGCCACGGCTACGAAAGGTACCTATTCGTCATGGGAGGGAGATGCACCGGGTGCCGCGGGGCGCGTCGGAGGTGTCAGTCCGCGACCGCTGCGCGGAGCAGGGCGAGCAGCTGCGTCGTCCGAGGGCGACCACCGACCTCGCGGACGGCGCGTTGCAGGGCCGGCCCGACCGCAGGGACCACGGAGAGGTGTCGTTCGGCCCGGGTCATCGCGGTGTAGACGAGGGGCCGGGTCAGCATCGACCCGGCCTCCGGCGGCAGGACGACGACGACCGCGGGCCACTCGCTGCCCTGAGCCCGGTGCACCGTGACCGCCCACCCGTGGCGCAGGTCGCCCCAGTTCTTCACCGGCACGGTGGCGGGGCCGGCCGCGAACGCGACCTCGAGGCCGTCGCTCGTCCGCGCCACGACGGTGCCGACCTCGCCGTTGGCGAACCCGAGGTCGAGGTGGTTCGCGACGGCCACGATCCGGTCGCCGACGTCGAAGCTCGGCCGCACACCTCCGGAGCGCGAGGTCGCGCCGGCCGAGCCGCCCGGGTTGAGATGGCGCTTGAGTTCGGCGTTCAGCGCCTCGGTACCGGCCGGCCCGCGGTGTACCGGCGTCACCACCTGCACCTCACCGGACGCGATGCCGAGCGCCCGGGGGATCGAGTCGGTCACGAGTTGGACGACGCGGCGGGCGGCGTCCGCGCTGTCACGGGCCGGGACGACGACGACCTCGTGGGAGGGATCGTCGACGGTCGGGAGCTCTCCGCCGCGGACCGAGGTCGCGAGCCGGGCGATGGTGCCACCCTCGGCCTGACGGTAGAGCGTGACCAGTTCGGTGGTCGGGAGGACACCGGAGTCGACCAGATCGCCGAGCACGCGTCCGGCTCCGATGCTCGGCAGCTGCGCGGGGTCGCCGACGATCAGCAGGTGCGTGCCGTCGGAGCAGGCGTCGACGAGCCCGGCGGCGAGTTCGACGTCGAGCATGCTGGCCTCGTCGACCACGACGAGATCGGCGTCGAGCGGCCACTGCTCGTCGCGGCTGAAGGTCGGGCCGTCCCACTGCGCGGACCCGCCGGAACTCCCGGAGCTGCTCGACCCGAAGCCGCCGGTGGCGTTGTCGTCGGACGTGCTGCGGCCGGGTGTCGCGCCGAGCAGCCGGTGCAGGGTCATGGCGGGGACGGCGTCGCTGGTCGCGAGCTCCTCCAGCCGCTTGGCGGCCCGGCCGGTGGGCGCGGCCAACGCGACCTGGCAGCCGCGCGCGACGGCGAGCTCGACGACGGCTCCGACCGTGCGGCTCTTGCCGGTACCCGGTCCGCCGGTCAGCAGGGTCACGCCGTGCTGGAGGGCCGAGAGCACGGCCGCTTTCTGCTCGTCGTCGAGGCCCGTGACGCCGTAGGTGTCCTTCTCGCCGAACGGCTCCGCGGTCGCGGCGAGCCGAGCGATGCCGTCGGCGAGGGCCTCCTCCGCCATGGCGTAGCGGGGGAGGGCGACCAGGCCCGCGGCGGGATCCGGCGTTGTCCCACCGTCGTCGTCGCCCTCGGGCTCGACCTCGACGACCACCACCCGTCCGGCGGCCTCGGCGGCTTCGAGGGCGCCGTCCGGATCGGCCACCCCACGGCCCCGCGCCCCCGAGAGCAGCGCAGCACGGGTCATCGCGGTGTCGCCCTGACGCGCGGCAAGGGTGAGCAGGTGGACGAGCACCGCGGGACCACGCCCGGGGGCGGTGCGGTCCACACCGAGGCTCCGGGCCAACCGGTCGGCGGCAGCGAGGTCGGCCTCCCCGGCGTCGAGCAGACGCCACGGGTCGTCGGAGAGCTGCCCTGCTGCACCCGGCCCGAGTGCGCCGCTCACCCCGAAGGCGAGACGCGCCGGCAGCCCCGCTGGTACGAGCATCGCCACGACCTCGTAGCGCGGCCGGGCGGTCGCGAAGGCGGTGACCAGCTTCGCGGCGCGCGTGGCGCTCACCCCGGCGATGGCGCCGAGCGCGCTCTCGGTGACGTCGTCGGGGGTCGTGATGCCGGCCTCGGCCAGGCGGGCGGCGACCGTCTTGCCCAGCGTCGGCCACAGGCCGGCGGAGCAGAAGGCGTCGAAGACCTCGGACGTCGGCGTGGAGGTGTCGGTCGTCATCGGCTCCGGGTCAACCCCAGGTCATCCGCTCGGGGTAGCCGAGCGTCGGGGCGGAGACGTCGTCGAGCGCCTCCCGGATGGAACTGGGCAGCACGACCGACTCCGACTGCAGGGAGGCGTCGAGCTGCGCCGCGGTACGCGCACCGACGATGGGGGCGACGACGCCCGGCCGGTCCCGGACCCAGGCCAGCGCCACCGCGACGGCGGACACCCCGAGACCCTGGGCAGCGGTGCGGACGGCATCGAAGACCCGGCTGGAGCTCTCCGTCAGGTAGGGCGCGACGAAGCGGCTCCACGCCGGTGAAGCGGCGCGCGAGCCCTCCGGCGCGTCGTCGAAGTAGCGGCCGGCGAGGACTCCGCGGCCGAGCGGCGACCAGGGCAGCATCCCGATGCCGAGGGCCTCGGCGGCGGGGACGACCTCACGCTCCACACCCCGTGCGAGGAGCGAGTACTCGACCTGGGTCGAGATCAGCGGGATCCGGCCCGGGACGGCGCGTTGCCAGGTCGCCGCGGCCGCGGTCTGCCAGCCGCTGTAGTTCGAGACACCGACGTAGCGGACCTTGCCCGCCGTCACCGCGGCCTCGAGGGCGCCGAGCGTCTCCTCCATCGGCGTCGCGTCGTGCCAGGTGTGGACCTGCCACAGGTCGACGTGGTCGGTGCGGAGTCGTCGCAGCGAGGCGTCGAGCGCGTTCAGCAGCCGACGGCGCGACGTGCCGCTGTGCAGCGGGCCCTTGCCCGACGAGGCACCGGCCTTCGTCGCGATCAGCACCTCGTCGCGTCCGTCGCCGTCGGCGAGCAGCCGCCCGAGGATCCGCTCGGACTCGCCACCGGAGTACACGTCCGCGGTGTCGACGAGCGTGCCGCCGGCCTCGCGGAAGGCGCGCAACTGCGCCCCGGCCTCCGTCGCCTCGGTGTCGCGGCCCCACGTCATCGTGCCGAGGGCAAGACGTGAGACGGCGAGGCCGCTGCGGCCGAGAGGTCGGTGTTCCACGAGCGGTCACCCTAGACAATGCAGGCCCTCGGGCCGGGGAGTCCGCGCGGGGCTGGGGACAGAACCCGCGGTCGCCGCGGTCCCGCGCCACAGGACGGCGGTGCACCTCGGTTATCGTGCGGCATCGAACCAGCGCATCGAACAGCGGCAGATCAGCACGTCCACACTCGCGAGGGGAAACCGGCGATGAAGCTCGGCCTCAATCTCGGCTACTGGGGCCTCGGCAACGACGGCGACAACCTGGCCGTGGCCCAGGAGGCGGACCGCCTCGGATACTCCGTCGTCTGGGCCGCCGAGGCCTACGGTTCGGACACCGCCACGGTCCTGACCTGGATCGCAGCGCAGACGCGCAACGTCGACGTCGGCAGCGCCGTGTTCCAGATCCCGGCCCGCACCCCGGCGATGACGGCGATGACCGCCGCGACGCTCGACACACTCTCGCAGGGCCGCTTCCGGCTCGGCCTCGGCGTCAGCGGCCCGCAGGTCAGCGAGGGTTGGCATGGCGTCCGCTTCGACGCGCCGCTCGGCCGGACCCGGGAGTACGTCGACATCGTCCGGATGGCGTTGCGCCGGGAGCGCGTCGACTACCAGGGCAAGCACTACACGCTGCCGCTGCCGGACGGGCCCGGCAAGGCGCTGAAGCTGACCGTGCACCCGGTCCGCGACCAGATCCCGATCTACCTCGCCGCGGTCGGCCCGAAGAACCTCGAGCTCTCCGGCGAGATCGCCGACGGTTGGCTGTCGATCTTCCCGAGCGCGAAGAACCTCGGTGACTCGATCGCGCCGATCCGCACCGGCCGCGAGAAGGTCGACAAGACGATGGACGGCTTCGACGTCGTCGCCAACGTGGGCGTCAATCTCGACCCCGACCTCGAGGCCGCCGCCGCGCCGCTGAAGATGAACGCCGCGCTGTACATCGGCGGCATGGGCAGCCGCGAGAAGAACTTCTACAACGCGCACGCGCAGCGCCTCGGCTACGTCGACGAGGCCAAGCAGATCCAGGACCTCTACCTCGGTGGCGACAAGCAGGCGGCGATCGCCGCCGTCCCGACCGGGTTCGTCGACGACACGTCGCTGCTCGGCCCGATGGAACGTATCGCCGACACCATTCAGGCCTACGCCGAGGCCGGCGTGACGACACTGTCGATCGCTCCCGCGGCCTGGGAACTCGAAGCGCGGCTGGAGATCGTCCGTACGGTCGCCGCCGCCTTCGACCGGTCGGGAGTCGGACGCTGAACTACGGCCAATCGGGGGTCCTCGGCGTCGTCGAGGGTCTCACCGAGTTCCTGCCCGTCTCGAGCACCGGACACCTCACCGTGACCGAGAAGCTGCTCGGGCTGACGATCGACGATCCCAGGGTCACCGCCTTCACCGCCGTGGTGCAGTTCGGCGCCATCGTCGCGGTGTTCATCTACTTCCGCGACGACCTCATCCGCCTGATCGGAGCCGGCCTGCGTGCGCTCCGCTCGCCGGCGGCGCGCAGCGAACCGGACGCCAAACTCGCCGGCTACATCGTCGTGGGCTCGATCCCGGTCGGAGTGGTCGGCCTGGCCGGGAAGAGCTTCATCGAGGGTCCGCTGCGCAATCTGGTGGTGATCGCGGTCGCCCTGATCGCGTGGTCGGCGGTCATGGTCTACGCCGAACGGCATGCCGCCGGGCAGCGCGGCGAGCGGCAGCTCACGCTGCGCGACGTGCTCGTCATGGGCCTGGTGCAGTGCTTCGCGCTGGTCCCGGGCGTCTCCCGCTCCGGTGCGACCATCAGCGCCGGCCTGCTGCGCGGCATCAACCGGGTCGAGGCCACGCGCCTGTCGTTCTTCCTCGCGATCCCGGCGCTCACCGCCGCCACCGTGCTCGAGCTGCCGAAGGCCCTGAAGGACGGTGCCGACGTGGGGCCGACGCTGTTCGGGATCGTCATCTCCTTCGTGGTGGCTTACGCCTCCATCGCGTTCCTGCTCCGCTTCGTCGCCGGCCACAGGATCACGGCGTTCGTGCCGTACCGGATCGTCGCCGGCGTGGTGCTGCTCGGGTTGCTCGCCTTCAGCGTCGTCTGAGCGCTGCGGTAGACCTGACGTCGTGCGCTTCCGACGTCGTGGCCTGCCGCCGGGCGGCCGGGCCATCGTCGGCGAGCACCTCGCGGTCTGGCCGCTGCTCGACGATGACGAGAAGCGGCACCTGCTGGCCGACGTCGACCGGCTCCTGGCCTCCAAGATCTGGGAGGCTGCCCGCGGCTTCGTCCTCGACGACACGGTCCGCGTCGTCATCGCCGCCCAGGCCGCCCTGCTCGTGCTCGGCCTGAACGAGGATCACTACCGCGGGGTCAGCGCCATCATCGTCCACCCCACCACCGTCCAGACGCACGGTCCCCGCCCCGGACCGTCGGCGAGAACGGTCAGCCGAGGGCCCTTCCCCGTGCTCGGCCTCGCTCAGCACGGTCGTGGGCCGGTGGTCCTGGCCTGGGACCGGGCGCTCGCCGGGGCGCACCGCTCGGACGGTCCCATCAACGTCGTCCTCCACGAGTTCGCGCACAAGCTGGACATGCTCGCCGGCTCCGTCGACGGCACGCCACCGATGGCCCCGGACCTCCGCACCGACTGGGTGCGCACCTGCACCGAGGTCTACGACGACCTGGTGGCGGGTGTGCCGCGACCGCCACTGCGCTCCTACGGCGCCACCGACCCCGGCGAGTTCTTCGCCGTCGCCACCGAGGTGTTCTTCCAGCAACCGGACGAGCTCCGGAGCCTCGAGCCCGCGCTGTACGACGTGTTGCTGCGGTTCTACCGGCAGGACCCCTCCGCGCGGGATGCCCGCCGGTAACCGGGGCCTCCTGCTCCTGGGCAGGCACGATGGAGCCATGCCCACCGTCGTCCTGGTCCGTCACGGCCTGACCCACATGACCGGGCCCGTGCTCGCGGGCTGGACCCCGGGCCTCGGCCTCGACGACCGGGGCCGCAAGCAGGCCGAGGCCGTCGCCGAGCGGCTGCGGCCGCTGCCGTTCGTCGCCGCCGTCAGCAGCCCGCTCGACCGGTGCCTGCAGACCGCCGAGACGATCCTCGCCGGACGCGAGACGCCGACGCTCGAGGTCGACGACCGGCTCGGCGAGTGCCGCTACGGCGACTGGACGGGCAAGGAGCTGAAGGTCCTCGCCAAGGACCCGCTGTGGAAGGTCGTGCAGAACCATCCGAGTGCTGTCGTCTTCCCGGGGCCCGAGGGGGAGCCGTTGCGGGACACGCAGAACCGTGCCGTCGCCGCGATCCGTGACCACGACAAGCGCGTCGAGGCCGAACACGGCGCGGACGCGGTGTGGCTCGCCTGCAGCCACGGCGACGTGATCAAGGCGATCGTGGCCGACGCACTCGGACTGCACCTCGACCAGTTCCAGCGGATCAGCGCCGACCCGTGCTCGGCGACCGTCATCCGCTACACCGAGCTGCGCCCGTTCGTACTGCGTACCAACGACACCGGCGGCGACGTCACGTCGCTCATCCCGCCGAAGAAGAAGGGCCGTCGCCGCAAGCCGTCCTCGGACGCGACCGTCGGCGGTGGGGTGGCGGGCACGGCGTAGGGTCGGAGACACCATGCCGCGCCAGGTTTTCGTCTTCGACAACCCCGAGCGGTTCGTCGCCGGAACCGTCGGTCAGCCGGGCGAACGCACCTTCTTCCTGCAGGTCCGCGACGGCAGCCGCCTGGTCAGCGTGGCGATGGAGAAGGGCCAGATCTCCGCGCTCGCCGACCGCGTCGAAGCGCTGCTCGGCGAGCTCGGCCGCGCCGCCGGGGTCGCAGGCGCCGGCGAGGCCGTGGCCGCCTCCGACGACGTGGCCCCGCTCGACACCCCGCTCGACGAGGAGTTCCGCGTCGGCACCCTCGCGCTGGGCTGGGACGCCGAGGACGGTCTCGTCGTCCTCGAGGCACAGGCACTGTCGGAGACCCCGGTGCCACCCATGGGCGACGACCCCGATGGCCCGGATGCGCTGCGGGTGCGGATGAGCGCGTCCGTCGCGCGGGCGTTCATCACCAGGGCCCGGCGGGTCGTCGCGGCGGGCCGGCAGCCGTGCCCCCTCTGCGGCCTCCCGCTCGACCCCGAGGGCCACATCTGCCCGCGTCAGAACGGCCATCGTGCGGGGGCGGGGACATGAGCCCCGGCGACCTCATGGTCCGCGCCGTGGTCGGGAGATCCGGGCCGTGAGCGCGGACGAGGCCGGCGGCCTGACCCCCACCGGACTCGACGACGCCCTGCTGCTCCTGCGCGAGGGCACGCTCGAGCTCGAGGGTCGGCTGCTCGACGCCAGCAACGCGACGCTCTACTGCTCGATCCGGCACGAGGACCTCGAGGCGAGCTGCGTCTACAAGCCGCAGCGCGGCGAGCGTCCGCTGTGGGACTTCCCGGACGGCAGCCTCGCCGAGCGGGAGGTCGCCGCCTACGAGGTCAGCGCCGCGACCGGCTGGTCGATCGTGCCGCCGACCGTGCTCCGCGACGGGCCGTTCGGCCTCGGCATGGTGCAGCTCTGGATCGACATCGACGAGTCGGTCGACCTCTCCGTACTCGCCCGGTCCAAGCACCCGGACCTGCGCCGCATGGCGCTGTACGACGCCGTCATCAACAACGCCGACCGCAAGGGCGGGCACCTGCTGCCGACGGTGGAGGGCCACGTCTACGGCGTCGACCACGGCGTGACGTTCCACCACGAGGACAAGCTGCGGACGCTGCTCTGGAACTGGCGCGGACGCCGCCTGACCGACGACGAACGCGACATGCTCCGGCAGCTGCAGGCGGACACGACGCTGCTGAACCGGCTGACGGAGCTGCTGACGCCGACCGAGGTCGCGGCCTACGACCGCCGCATCGACCGGTTGCTCACCAGCGGCGTCTTCCCGCACCCGTCCGGCGACTGGCCGGCGATCCCGTGGCCGCCGTTCTAGCTCACGGCCACGGGATTCGCCGCGGTACCTGCCGTCCTCAGAAGTAGATCAGCGTCACGGACTCGGCGACGCAGGCCGGCTTCTCGACGCCCTCGATCTCGATGGTGTGCGTGATGACGGTCTGCAGCGTCTCGCGGATCAGCTTCGCCTCGCTCAGCACGAGCGTGTCGCGGACCCTCGACCCGACCGGCACGGGGGCCATGAAGCGGACCTTGTTGCAGCCGTAGTTGACGCCCATCTTCGCGCCCTCGCTGGTGAAGACCTGCCAGCCGAGTGACGGCAGCAGGCTCAGCGTGAGGAAGCCGTGGGCGATCGGTCCGCCGAACGGGCTCTCCTTCTTCGCGCGTTCGACGTCGACGTGGATCCACTGGTGGTCGCCGGTCGCGTCGGCGAAGCCGTTGACCATCTCCTGGGTGATCTCGAGCCAGTCGCTCGTGCCGAGGGTCTCGCCCTGGGCGTCGAGCCATTCCTGCGCGCTGGTGAAGGTCCGCACGTCCTGCCTCCTGGGTTACGTCGTTCGTGTGGCTCGTGGGTCCGGGGCGGGGGTTGTGCGCCGGTACCGTTCGCAGTATGCGTGCGTGGTCGGCTCCGGAGGTGCCCCGGCTGCCCGGCACCGGTCTCCCGCTGCGGGTCTACGACACAGCCGCCGCCGAGGTCCGTCCCCTCGCACCCGGGGCGACGGCGACCATGTACGTCTGCGGCATCACGCCCTACGACGCGACGCACCTCGGCCACGCAGCCACGTATCTCGTCTACGACGAGCTGCAGCGCGTCCTGCGCGACGCGGGCCACGAGGTCTCCTACGTCCAGAACGTCACCGACGTCGACGACCCGCTGCTCGAGCGCGCGAACCGCGACGGTGAGGACTGGCGTGAGCTCGCTGCGCGGGAGACCGAGCGGTTCCGGGGCGACATGGAGGCGCTGCGCATCCTGCCGCCGGCGCACTACGTCGGCGCTGTCGAGGCCATCCCGCTGATCGTCGCCTTCATCGAGCGCCTGCAGGAGGCCGGAGCGGCCTACTTCGTCGACGACGACCTGTACTTCTCGATCGCCGCGGCGGCGCGGTTCGGCGAGGTCGGCTCCTTCTCCTACGAGAAGATGGTCGAGCTCGCCGCCGGGATGGGCGGCGACCCCGACCGTCCCGGCAAGAAGGACCCGCTCGACCCGCTGCTGTGGCTCGCCCAGCGGCCGGGGGAACCGGGGTGGGACTCGCCGTTCGGACGGGGCCGCCCCGGGTGGCACGTCGAGTGCGCCGCCATCGCGGTCGAACACCTCGGCGACACCATCGACGTGCAGGGCGGCGGCACCGACCTCGTCTTCCCGCACCACGAGTGCGGCGCCGCGCACGCCGAGGTGGCCACGGGCGCCTGGCCGTTCGCGCGCAGCTACGTGCACGCGGCGATGGTCGCGTACGCGGGCGAGAAGATGTCCAAGTCGCTGGGCAACCTCGTCTTCATCTCGAAGCTGCGCGAGGCCGGCAACGATCCCTCCGCCATCCGCCTCGCCCTGCTGGCCCACCGGTACCGCGACGCCTGGGAGTGGAGCGACGCCGAGATGACGGGGGCGTCCGAGCGGCTGGCGCGGTGGCGCGATGCCGTCTCCCGGGCGAGCGGTCCGTCGGCGGAGGCACTGCTGGCACGCGTACGGGAGCGGCTCGCCGACGACCTGGACACCCCCGCCGCCCTGCTCGCCGTCGACCGGTGGGCCCGTGACGCGGTGACCTCCGGCGGCCGGGACGAGAACGCCCCGAGCCTCGTGTGCCAGCTCGTCGACGCGCTGCTGGGCGTGCGGCTGTAGATCACCAGCAACAGAGTTGATCGACACGCCGCTGATGGTGCTCGACTCGCCGTCAGCCGATCATCCTCGCTGCTCGTGATCTTGCCGGAGCACGACGGCCGGGAAGCTACTCGTTCCCGCGGCGGCGGAGGTAGCGCTCGAACTCGGCGGCGATCGCGTCCCCACTGGCCTCGGGGAGGGCGTCCTCGGGTTCGCGGGACTCGAGCGAGCGCACGTAGTCGGCCACGTCGGTGTCGCCCGCGGCGAGCTCGTCCACCTGGCGTTCCCAACTGCGGGAACGCTCGACGAGGTCGTCGAGCGGGATGGCGACGTCGAGCAGGTCCTCGACGCGCCGGAGCAGCGCGAGCGTCGCCTTCGGGCACGGCGGCTGCGCCACGTAGTGCGGCACCGCTGCCCAGAACGAGACCGCGGGAACCGCGGCCATGGTGCAGGCGTCCTGGAACACGCCGACGATGCCGGTCGGACCCTCGTAGCGGGAGGGATCGAGGTTCAGCTTCGACGCCGTCGCCGGGTCCGACGCGGTGCCGCTGACCGGCACCGGCCGCGTGTGCGGGGTGTCGGCGAGCAGCGCGCCCATCGTGGCGACGAGGTCGACGCCGAGGGCGTGCACCGCCTCCACGAGCTCGGAGCAGAAGCCGCGCCAGCGCATGTTCGGCTCCAGACCACGGACCAGCACGAGGTCGCGCCGGCTCTGCGGCAACCGCGCGACGGAGATGCGCGTGGTCGGCCAGGTGATGCGGCGGGTGTCGCCCTCCACGATGCCGACGACGGGGCGGTTGACCTGGAAGTCGTAGTAGTCGTCGGGGTCGACCGCACCCACGGGGCGCGCGTCGAAAACCGTCTCCAGGTGCTCGACGGCGGCGGTGGCCGCGTCGGCGGCGTCGTTCCACCCCTCGAACGCGGCGATCATCATGGGGTCGCGGAGCATCCCGACGCCCTCGAACTCGATCACCTGCCACCTCCCGCCCGTCGGTCGCGGCTCGGACCGGGCCGGGATCGAGGGCCGGCCTCAGCCAAGGTACGTCGCCGCCGTCCACGCCCGATGACGACGTGCGTGCAGCGAAGCAGACGACGACCCGCCCGGCCCTCCAACGCGCCGCGCCGTCGGTGCCGGGAGGCGTCGGGGACGTCGGCGCCGGTCAGCGACCGGACGTCGTGTGGACGATGAGGAAGTCGCACTTCGCGGTGTGGCTGATGTTCGCCGGGACCGAACCGAGCAACCGACCGCCGAAGCGGTTGAGGCCGCGGTTGCCGACGACGAGCAGGTCGACCTGCTCCTCGACGGCGGCCTTCATCAGCGCCTCGGCCGCATCGCCCTCGACCGCCTTGTGGCGGATGTTCGTCGCCCCTGCGGCGCGGGCGCGGTCCTCGGCCTCGCTCAGCACGGATTCAGCCGGGTTCGACCCGTGCACCTTGTAGGCGTCCTGGCCGAGCTGGTCGGCAGCGCGGGACTCCTCGCGGCGATCCATCGGGTGGTAGGCGCAGACCAGCACCAGCTCGGCGCCGGACCCTGCGGCCACGGCCGCGGCGCGGTCCACGGCGCCGAACGACGACTCCGAGCCGTCGGTGCCCACGAGAACCTTGCGGTAGCCACTGTCGGCCACGGGTTCCTCCTTCGATGTTCGTCGTTGTTCCCGTAGGAACGGGGTGTGCGAGCCGTCCGTGACGGGGTGAGAACCGTACCGTCCGGCTCCGACCACGATGCCCCCGCCGTCGACAGCCGCTCCGGAGGACCCCGTGCCAGACGCTCGGTTGACCAACGATGCGCAGGCGCTCGAGCCACGGCTGCGCGCGATCTGTGATCTGCGCATCGCCGAGGTCCGCGAGATGGCGGGGCGCCACGAGTACGACGGCGTCGTCCAGGACCTCTCACCGTCCGGCATCGAGGCCGGGTTGGCGGTGCTCGCCGGCGTCGAGCGGGCCGCAGCGCCGTCCGACGACCCGCTCGACGAGCGGCTCGTGGAGCTGGGGTCCGCGAGCCTCCGGGCCGTGTTCGGTCGACTGCAGGACCACCGGCGCAATCCCGTGCACCACCTCGGCAACCTCGACCTCGCCGGGTACGACCGGGACTACGCCCCGGCGCAGGAGCGGGCCGACGCGCGACGTCGCCACCTGGCCGCGTGGCCGGAGGCGGTCGACGCCGCCATCACCTCCCTCGATGCCGTGCCGGCGCCCACGGCCCGGGCACTCCTGCCGGCGCTGCGCGGCCTGAGCGCCGACGTCGAGGACGAGGCCGCCGTCGCTGCGGCGGACCGGCTGGTCGCCCATGTCGCCGAAGCCGCCGACGGAGGTGAGCCCGACGCGTCCTACGGCGCGAACGGGCTGCAGCTGCTGCTCGGGGTGAGCGAGGGCAGCGACGTCGACCTCGGTCGCCTCGCAGAGCAGGCGGACGCCGAACGCGACCGGCTCCGGGCGCTGCTCGTCGAGGCGTGCCGACAGCTGGACCCCACGACCCCGCCGGAGCAGTTGGTGGCCCAGCTGCTGCGGGACCACCCCGACACCCCGGACGGGATCTACGCCGAGGCGCGCTCGCTCATCGCCGAGGCAACCGCCTTCACCCTCGAGCACGACCTGCTCGGCGACCCGGGCGGCTCCTGTCTGGTGGGGCCTGCGCCGGCATCACGGCGGTGGGCGATGGCGATGATGTCCTGGAGCGCGGCCTACGAGCCCGACGGCCCGTCCTGGTACCACGTCACCCCGCCCGACCCCTCCTGGCCCGCCGAGGAGCAGGAGGAGTGGCTCGCCGTCTTCAGCCGCACGACGCTGCCCGCCATCACCGTGCACGAGGTGACGCCCGGGCACTTCGCGCACGGCCGCGCCCTGCGCCGCACCGGCTCCGACGCCCGTCGGCTGGTGGTCTCGTCGGCGTTCGTGGAGGGATGGGCCCACTACGCCGAGGAACTGTTCGTCGAGGAGGGCTTCCGGGCCGGCGACCCGCGCTACGCGGTCGGGATGGCGGTCGAGGCGCTCATCCGGGTCACCCGCCTCGCCGTCTCGCTCGGCGTGCACACGGGCGCGATGACGGTCGAGGACGGCGCGCGGCGCTTCGAGGCCGACGCCTTCCAGCGGGGCCGGGCCGCCAGGGCCGAGGCCGAGCGCGCCACCTTCGACCCGACCTACGGTTGCTACACGATGGGCAAGCTCGCCATCCTCGCCGCGCGCGACCGGGCGCGGCAACGGTGGGGGAGCGGGTTCACGCTCCGTCGCTTCCACGAAACGCTGCTCGCCGCCGGGGCACCTCCGCTCGGACTGCTGGACCAGATCGTCGACGCCGGATGAGCGTGCGCCCGAGGGGGTAGCCCGAGCAGGTGGAGGTCGGCCTCGCGGTCATCGGCGCCCTGCTGATCGGGCTGCCGGTCGGCGCGGTGCTCGGCGTCCGACGGCTGCCGCCTCCGCGGCGCCGTGCTGTCCGCCCGGATCCGCTCTACGAGCTCTCCCGTCGGCACCGCCTGTCGGGCAGTGATCTGCTGCGGGTGCAGGACGCGGTGGACAAGGGGCGGGCGACGGACGAGCTGCGGCTTCGGCCGGCCGCGTCCGACTACGCACAGCTGGTGTTGTCACAGCACCAGCGGGGCCGCGGAACCGCATGGCTGAGGCGGAGCCGCTGGCGCTACCTCGCGGCGGCCGTCTACGTCGGGTTCGTCGTCGCGCTCGTGGTGAAGGCACCGGGCGCGGTCGGCGGTCTCGCCAGCGGGATCCTGGTACCCCTCCTCCATCGGCAGCAGCGACGGAAGGCACGGCTCGCCCTCAGCGCGAACTCGCCGTCAGCCCGGACCACGGAATTCGACACCGTCGATGGCGGATGAGCGAGGAATTTGCCGACCTCGATAAAGTGGCCGAATGCGTCCCGACTTACTGACAGTGCTGTCCGAGCGTGTTCTCGTCGCCGACGGAGCCATGGGCACGATGCTGCAGGAGGCCGGCGGCCCCGAAGGCCTGTCCCTGGACGACTTCGAGGGCTACGAGGGCTGCAACGAGGTCCTGAACGCCACCCGGCCGGACGTGGTCAAAGCCGTGCACGCCGAGTACTTCTCGGTCGGCGTCGACGCCGTGGAGACCAACACCTTCGGCTGCAACCTCGCGAACCTCGGCGAGTACGACATCGCCGACCGCATCTACGAGCTCTCCGAGTCCGGCGCCCGGCACGCCCGCGAGGTCGCCGACGACTTCTCCACGCCGGACCAGCCGCGTTACGTCATCGGGTCGATCGGCCCGGGCACGAAGCTGCCGACGCTGGGCCATGCCCCCTACGCGGCGCTGCGCGACGCCTACGAGTCCGAGGTCGCGGGCCTGCTCGCCGGCGGCGCCGACGCGCTGCTCGTCGAGACCGCGCAGGACCTGCTGCAGGCCAAGGCCGCGCTCATCGGCGCCAAGCGCGCGATGAAGGCCGCCGGCAAGAAGATCCCGCTGATCGCCCAGGTGACGATCGAGCAGACCGGCACGATGCTGCTCGGCTCCGAGATCGGCGCAGCGCTCACGGCCCTGACGCCGCTCGGCATCGACCTGATCGGCCTGAACTGCGCCACCGGGCCGGCCGAGATGACCGAGCACCTCCGTCACCTCGCCGAGTACTCGCAGATCCCGATCTCCTGCATGCCGAACGCCGGCCTTCCCGTGCTCGGCAAGAACGGCGCCGAATACCCGCTGTCGCCGAAGGAACTGGCCGACGCCCACGACCGCTTCACCGTCGAGTACGGCCTGTCGCTGGTCGGCGGCTGCTGCGGCACCACGCCCGAGCACCTGCGCCAGGTCGTCGAGCGGGTGCGCGGCCGCGAGGTCGTCCGCCGGCAACCGACCTTCGAGGCCTCGGCGTCGTCGCTGTACTCGAGCGTGCCGTTCCGCCAGGAATCGTCGGTGCTCATGGTGGGGGAGCGGACCAACACCAACGGGTCCAAGGCCTTCCGCGAGGCGCTGCTCGACAGCCGCTGGAACGACGTCATCGAGATTGCGCGTGACGCGGCCCGCGACGGTGCGCACATGAGCGACGTCTGCGTCGACTACGTCGGCCGCGACGGCGCCATCGACATGCACGAGGTAGCCGGCCGCTACGCCACGGCGAGCACGCTGCCGATCATGCTCGACTCGACCGAGCCCGCCGTCATCGAGGCCGGTCTCGAGCGCCTCGGTGGCCGCTGCCTCATCAACTCGGTCAACTTCGAGGACGGCGACGGCCCCGAGTCCCGCTGGTCCAAGGTCCTCCCGATCATCACCGAGCACGGCGCTGCCGTCGTCGCCCTGACGATCAACGAGGAGGGCCAGGCGCGCACCGCCGAGGACAAGGTCGCGATCGCCGAGCGTCTCATCGGCGACCTGACCACCAAGTGGGGCATCAACGAGTCCGACATCTTCGTCGACACGTTGACCTTCACCCTCGGCACCGGCCAGGAGGAGTCGCGCAAGGACGGCGAGGCGACCATCGACGCCATCCGCGAGCTCAAGCGGAAGCACCCGGACGTGCAGACGATCCTGGGCCTGTCGAACATCTCGTTCGGGCTCTCGCCGGTTTCCCGCGTCGTGCTGAACAGCGTGTTCCTGCACGAGTGCCAGCAGGCCGGACTCGACGCCGCCATCGTGCACGCGTCGAAGATCCTGCCGATGAACCGGATCCCCGAGGAGCAGCGCGAGGTCGCCCTCGACCTGATCTACGACCGGCGCCGCGACGACTACGACCCGCTGACCGCGTTCCTCGACCTGTTCGCCGGCGTCACCAGCAGCGCCGACGCGAAGCAGACCCGTGCACAGGAACTCGCGGCGCTGCCGCTCGACGAGCGGTTGCAGCGTCGGGTCATCGACGGCGAGCTCAACGGCCTCGAGGCCGACCTCGACGAGGCGTTGCAGGAGCGCAAGGCCCTGGAGATCGTCAACGACACGCTGCTCGCCGGCATGAAGACGGTCGGTGAGCTCTTCGGCTCCGGCCAGATGCAGCTGCCGTTCGTGCTGCAGTCGGCCCAGGTGATGAAGACCGCGGTCGCGCACCTCGAGCCGCACATGGAGAAGACCGAGGACGACACGGGCAAGGGCACGATCGTGCTCGCCACCGTCAAGGGCGACGTTCACGACATCGGCAAGAACCTCGTCGACATCATCATGAGCAACAACGGCTACACGGTGGCCAACATCGGCATCAAGCAGCCGGTCAACGCGATCCTCGACGCCGCCGTCGAGCACAAGGCCGACGTCATCGGCATGAGCGGGCTCCTGGTCAAGAGCACTGTGATCATGAAGGAGAACCTCGAGGAGATGAACACCCGGGGCATCTCGACCCCGGTACTCCTCGGCGGTGCCGCGCTCACCCGGAACTACGTCGAGCAGGACCTCGCCGAGATCTACGGCGGTCGGGTGCGCTACGCCCGCGACGCCTTCGAGGGGCTGCGCCTCATGGACGCGGTGATGGCGGTCAAGCGCGGCGAGCAGCCCGAGGAGTCGTTGGCGCCCAAGGCCCGCACCCGTCCCCGCACCGAGCGGACCGAAGCCCCCGAGGCCGAGCCGGGCGGCCGCTCCGACGTCGCCACCGACATCGTCGTGCCGACCGCGCCGTTCTTCGGCGACCGGCTGGTCCGCGGGATCCAGACGAAGGACTACGTCAACTACCTCGACGAGCGCGCGACGCTGCTCGGACGATGGGGGTTGCGGGCGTCGAAGGGCGGATCGGGTCCGTCCTACGACGAGCTGGTCGAGACCGAGGGACGGCCGCGTATCCGCGCCTGGCTCGACCGCATCCAGTCCGAGCAGATGCTCGAGGCCGCCGTGGTCTACGGGTACTACCGCTGCGTCAGCAAGGGCGAGGACCTGATCATCCTCGGCGACGAGGGCCAGGAGCTCACCCGCTTCAGCTTCCCGCGGCAGCGGCGCGACCGGCGGCTGTGCATCGCCGACTTCTTCAAGGCCGAGGAGTCCGGCGAGACCGACGTCGTCGGCTTCCACATGGTCACCGTGGGCTCGAAGATCAGCGGAGCGACCGCGAAGCTGTTCGAGGCCGATGCCTACCGTGACTACCTCGAACTGCACGGGCTGTCGGTGCAGCTCGCCGAGGCGCTGGCCGAGTACTGGCACTCGCGCATCCGGGCCGAGCTCGGCTTCGGGGGCGATGACAACCCCGACATCACAGAGCAGATCATGCACCAGGCCTATCGCGGCTCGCGGTACTCCTTCGGCTACGCCGCCTGCCCCGACCTCGAGGACCGCGCGAAGATCGCGTCGCTGCTCAAGCCGGAGCGGATCGGTGTGACCCTCTCCGAGGAGTTCCAGCTCCACCCGGAGCAGTCGACGGACGCCATCGTGGTCCACCACCCGGAGGCGAAGTATTTCGCTGCGCGGTGACCGGACGGGCCGGCCAGCGGATGACGGAGGGCTGATCGGGTGACGCGCGAGGAGGAACACCGGCGCTGGGCCCGCTACCCGGAGATCGCGCAGTTCCGGATCTTCCGGATGCTGCGCCGGCGACGGGCCGAACGGGCCGAGCAGCGGCCCCATCCGGGGTCGCCGCCGACACCGCCGCGTCCTCCCGAGGACGGGCAGTGACGGTCGGGACGACGGACGCGGGGCCGGAGGACGTGCCGGACGGTGAGCCCTCCGAGGACGAGCCGTACGACACCGCGTTGCCGCTCGAAGAGCTGCTGCCGGCGGCGGTCCTGTTCGACATGGACGGCCTGCTGATCGACTCCGAACCGCTGTGGACCGTCGCGGAGCGCGAGATCGCCGCCGAGCTCGGCGGTGAGTTCACACCGGCGATCAAGGCCGCGATGATCGGCCAGGCACTGCCCACAGCGGTTCCTTTGCTGCTGGCGGGTCTGGACACGCCGGCCTCCCGGGCAGCCGACCCGGTCGCGATCGCCGAGCGTCTGCTGGCCCGGATCGCCGAACTGTTCGCCGAGGAGCTGCCGCTGCAGCCCGGTGCCCGTGACCTGCTGGAACTGGTGCGCCGCCACGGCATCCCGACCGCACTGGTCTCCTCGTCGTACCGGCTGCTCGTGGACACCGCACTGACGGTGCTGGGTAGCGACGCGTTCGACGTGACGGTGGCCGGGGACGAGGTTCCGGCGGCCAAGCCCGCTCCGGACCCCTACCTGCTGGCGGCGGAGTGGCTCGGTGCCGATCCGGCACGGTGCGTCGTGCTCGAGGACAGCGCCGCCGGGATGCACTCGGCGCTGGCGGCGGGTTGCCGCTGCATCCTCGTGCCGACGTTCCCGCCCGATGAGCTCCCGGACGGTGTGGACGTGCATCCGACCCTCGAGCGTGTCGACCTCGTCGCCCTGGTCCACGCCGCCGGCCGGTTCGCCGGCGTCGAAGACCGCCGCTGACGAACCACCGCTGAGGTCTACGTCGTCGCGATGGCCTGCAGCACGTTGATCCTGGAGGCACGCCACGCCGGGATGATCGCCGCGAGGACCCCGAGCACCCCGGAGACGACGAGGAAGACCACCAACTGCGTGAACGGGTAGTGGAAGCTGCCGAACTGCGAGTTCCGGACGAAGGCGTGGACGAGCGCCCAGCCGAAGAAGGACCCGACGGCGAGACCGAGGATCCCCCCGTAGACCGCGATCATGATGGCCTCGAGCCGGATCATGATCCTGGTCTGCCGGCGCGCGAGCCCCACCGCGCGGAGCAGCCCGATCTCGCGCGTCCGCTCGACCACGGACAGCAGCAGTGTGTTGATGATGCCGAAGGTCGCGATCAGGATCGCGAAGCCCAGCAACGCGGTGATCAGACCGAGGATCGAGTCGATCTGCTTGGCGTTGTCGCTGACGTACTCCTGCTGGGTGCGGACCTCCAGGCTCGGGAACGGCACCAGCGCCTTCTCGATGTCGGCGCGCACAGCCGGGGACGCCCCGCTCTTGGTGGTGACGAGGTCGATCGAGTCGAGCTGGTTGGTCACGTTCGCGTCGTAGGCAGGCAGCCCGATGAGGTAGTCACCGGCCAGCTGGTTCTGGTCGTACGTACCGGCGACGGTGAACGTGGTGTCGCCCTTCTCCGCCCATCGGATCGTCACCATCTGGCCGACGTGCCACTTCTGGTCCTTGAGCACCTTGCTCGAGACGAGGAGGTTCGACGGATTCGACAGATCGAGCGCCCCCTCGTCGCGCTTCAGGTTGAGCACGTCGGTGAAGCCCTGCGGGCTCGACGCGTTCACGCTGGTCTTCTTTCCGTCGACCGCGACCTGTGCGAAGCGCAGCTGATTGACGACGTTCACTCCCGGCACTCGGCGAAGCTCGTCGGCCAACGCCGGTGAGAACGGCTGCTGGGCGAATCCGCTGCCGGTGACGATGAAGTCGGCCTTCAGGCTGGCTCCGAACAGATCGCGGATCGAGGTCTTGATCGACGTCCCGAAGACCAGGAAGGCGCTCACCAGAGCGAGCCCGATCATGAGCGCCGATGCCGTCGCCGAGGTGCGGCGTGGGTTCCGGCGGGCGTTCTCGCGGCTCAGCCGTCCGACGGTGCCGAACAGCAACCCGGCGGGCGCGCCGACCACCTTCAGGACCGGACGGGAGATGAGGGGGCTGAGCGTGGCGACGCCCACGAACACCAGCGCGGCGCCGAGCCCCACCGCGGCGAGTGCGCCGCTGCCGGAGATCGTGTTGAGGCCCAGGAGGATCAGCGCCACCCCCGGGACGAGGAAGGCCCCACCCACCAGGGTCCGACGTCCGAGGCCGCCGGACGGCCCGATCTCCACGTCGCGCATCGCAGCGACCGGCGGTACCCGCCCCGCCCGGTAGGCGGGGAGCAGTGCCGAGAGCACGGTGATGCCGATCCCGACCACGTAGCCGAAGATCAGCGTGCGGGGCTCGATGACGACGCCGCCGGCGGGCAGCTCGACGCCGAAGGCCCCCAGCAGCGACTTCAGCAGGACCGCGACGCCGACCCCGAACACGAGGCCCAAAGTCGACCCGACGAAGCCCACCAGCAGAGATTCGATCAGCACGGAGCGCCGGACCTGGCGACGCGAGGCGCCGATCGCGCGCAGCAACGCCAGTTCGCGGACGCGCTGACCGATCAACATCGTGAAGGTGTTGAAGATGATGAACGCGCCCACGAACAACGCGATGTAGCCGAAGATGAGGAGGAACTGGCTGAAGGCGCCGAGCCCCTTGGCGAGGTTGTCCGCGTTCTCCTTGATGATCTGCTGCCCGGTCAACGCCTCCAGGTCCGGCGGGATCCGGGCGGCGATCCGGTTCCGCAGCTCGGTCTGCGTCACGCCGTCGGCGGCGCGGACGGTGATGGCCGTGTATTGCCCGGGGGCCAGCAGCAGCTGCTGTGCCGTCGCCGGGGAGAACGCGACGAGGGTCGCCCCGGCGAGGTTGTTCGTCGTCCCGAAGGTGAACGTTCCGACCACCGTGACGTCGGTGATCCCTTTCTGGGTCGCCACGGCGAGCGGCTGGCCCAGCCTCAGGTGCTTGGCGTCGAAGGTCCCGCGGTCGACGGCGACGTCGGTGGGCCCCGACGGGGCCGACCCGGCCGACAGCCGGATGGGGGAGAGCTGCGACGAACCGGTGTAGGCCACCCCGATGGGCGGGGCGTTCTTGTTGCTGATCAGGGAGACCTGGGCCGGGGGGCGGCCGGGCACCGGGGGAGCGGGCCGTTCGGCGAGCACCGCGAACCCCTGGACGGTGCCCACCGCCTCGGCCACCCCGGGGGTGGACCGCACCGTCTCGAGGACGTTCGCCGGGACGGGCCTGCCACTGCCGCCCGACGCCCCGTTGGACTGGTCCGAGCCGCCGTCCTTCAACTGCGATGCGGAACGGACCTGCACGGAGGTGTTCCGGTCGATGTTGCTGAACAGGTCGTCGAAGGTGCGGTTGAGGGTGTCCGTCAGGACGAAGGTCCCCGCGACGAAGCCCACGCCGAGGACGATGGCCAGCGCGGAGAGCACGAGGCGGAACTTGCGGGCGAACAGGCTCCGGAGCGTGGCGCGCAGCATCAGCGGCGTCCGTCGAGGGACTTCATCCGGTCCAGGACGCTGTCCGCGCTCGGATCGTTCATCTCGCCCACGACCCGTCCGTCGGCGAGGAACACGACGCGGTCGGCGTAGCCGGCGGCGGTCGGGTCGTGGGTGACCATGACGACCGTCTGACCGAGCTCGCGTACCGAACGCTGCAGGAAGCCCAGCACCTCCGCCGACGACGTGCTGTCGAGGTTGCCCGTGGGCTCGTCGGCGAAGATCACGGCGGGACGGCTGACCAGGGCCCGCGCGCAGGCGACGCGCTGCTGCTGGCCGCCGGAGAGCTCCGACGGCCGGTGCTTCAGCCGATCGTGCAGGTCGACCGCGGTGACCACCTTCTCGAACCACTCCAGGTCGACCTTGCGACCGGCGATGTCCAGCGGCAGCGTGATGTTCTCGGCCGCTGTCAGCGTCGGCAGCAGGTTGAACTGCTGGAAGATGAAGCCGACCCGGTCGCGCCGCAGCGCGGTGAGGCGCTTGTCGTTGAGGGTTGCGATGTCGATCTGCTCGTCGTGGTCGCCGAGCAGGATCTGGCCGGTCGTGATCGAGTCCAGCCCGGCGAGGCAGTGCATCAGCGTCGACTTGCCCGAGCCGGACGGGCCCATGATCGCCGTGAACTCCCCGACGGGGAAGTCGACGGTGACGTGGTCGAGGGCGACGACCTCGGTCTCACCCTGGCCGTAGACCTTCACAAGGTCGGACGCGCGGACGGCGACCGGCCTCGTCCCGGTGACCGGGGTGACACTCATCGGACTGCTCATGGAGATCCCTTGTGTGGCGGGCGGGGTCGCGGGACGAGGTTAGGGCCGGGCCGGTGGTGTCGGAAGCGTGTGACACACATCGATGACATCGGTCATGCGACGGGCCCCGCATCAACCCTCGGCGTGGGGTGCGGCGGGTGGAGGCTCGTCGAGCACCGCCGGAACGGGCAGGGGCGGGGGAGTGCCGCCGAACGCGGGACACAGCGCCTGGTAGTCGCACCAGTCGCAGAGCCGCCCCGGCGACGGACGCCAGTCGCCGGTCGCGTGTGCGTGGTCGATCGCCTCCCACAGCGCGTGCAACGTCCGCTCGAAGCCCTCGAGTTCCGCGACGTCGGGGTGGTAGACGATGCTCTGCCGGTCTCCGAGGTAGTACAGCCGGAGCTCACGCACGAGCACGCCGCGGCTGCGCAGGAGCACGAGGGCGTAGAACTTCATCTGGAACAGGGCCCGGTGCTCGTGCCCCGGGCCGGGGCTGCGGCCGGTCTTGTAGTCGACGACCCGCACCTCGCCGGTCAGCGCCTGGTCGAGCCGGTCGACGATGCCGCGCAGCATCAGCCCTGACGGCAGCTCGTGCTCGAGGAAGAGCTCGCGCGCCGCCGGCTGCAGGCGACGGGGGTCCTCGAGCGCGAAGTACGACGCGACCAGCTTCGTCGCCCCGGTCAGCCACGCCGCGAGGGCGGCCGGTCCCTCGCCGGCCAGCGCCGCCAAGTCCGGCTGGTCGGCCACGGCCCTCTCCCACGCGGGCCCGACCAGCGCGGCGGCGGCGTCCGGTGTCCGTTCCCGGGGCGGGAGCTCGAACAGCTGGTCGAGCACCGCGTGCACGAGCGTGCCTCGCGTGGCGGCGGGACTCGGCTGCTCGGGCAGCCTGTCCAGGACGCGGAAGCGGTACTTGAGCGGACAGGTCATGAAGTCCCCGGCCCGCGACGGCGACAACGACCCCCGAACCGGCATCGGGATGCTGACGCCGGCAACGGAGTCGCCGCTGACCGGCAGCTCCGCAACGGGCGTCGTACTCATGCGACAACCGTAAGGAGGTCCACCGACATTTTTGCGCTGTCGACTCGCGGCAGGCCTCATGCCGTCCGATGAGGTACGGGTGAAACGGTGCCGGTGCTGAGCCGCGAGGGGGTGGCGACCGCCCTCGCCCTGGCCGGCATCCGGCACGGTGCGGCGGTCCTCGACCTCACGCCCGCAGCAGGTCTGACCCGCGCTGCCCAGGCCATGGCAGGCCCGGCCGGCAGCGTCGACCACCCACCCGTCCCCAGCGCCGTCCGATACCGGTACGACTACGTCCTCGGCGTCTGGTCCGACCGCGACGGCACCGCCGCCGTCGCCGAAGCACGTCGACACCTGCGCGGCACCGCCCCGGGCGCGCGCGTCGTCGTCGGCAGCGACGGCGACCTGCCCGCGCTCGTCGAGGGGATGCAGGCGGCCGGCTGGACCGTGCTGCACACAGCGGCCCTGGACGACGGCACCACGGGCGCTGGCGCCGACGCGTCCCTCGCCTTCGCCGTCGCACGCCTGCCCGCTCGGGCACGCAAGGCTCACGTCTGAACGGAGGCCGAGGCCGCCCGTCGGCCGCGGGGTCTGCGAAACTGGACAGGTGAGCAACGAGCATCCGCCGCATCCCCGGGTCAGCCCGGGCCGCGGTCTGCGCGTGCTCTCCGTGCGCGGCGTCCCGGTCTACATCTCGGCCTTCGCCCCGATCTTCGCGCTGCTGGTGGCGCAGTCCGCGGTCACGGTTGCCGACCGGCGCCTGCCCGGCCTCGCGGAAGCGCGCGTCTACCTTCTCGTTGCCGTCGTCGCGGTCGGCTTCCTCGCCAGCCTCGTCCTGCACGAGCTCGGTCACGCGTTGGTCGCGCAGCGGTTGAAGTTCGACGTGCACTCGGTGACGATCTTCGGTTTCGCCGGCTTCACCGAGTACAAGCCCGAGGCGCGCACCCCGGGCTCGGCGTTCTACGTCTCCGTCTCCGGCCCGCTGGTCAACCTGCTCCTGGGCGCGATCGCCACCGCGGCCTACGCCGTCGTCCCGGCCGACACGATCGGCGGCGTCGCGCTGCTCGAGCTGGCCTTCATCAACCTGGCCCTCGGGGTCTTCAACCTCGCACCCGGCCTCCCGCTCGACGGCGGACACGTGCTGCAGGCCGCGGTCTGGCGGCTGACGGGCAACAAGATGCGCGGCACCCGCGTCGCGGCCTACGTCGGCTTCGTCGTCGCAGCGCTGCTGGGGCTCTGGGCGCTCACGCTCGGCACCTTCGGCGCGAGCCTCATCACCCTGCTGCTGGCCGTCTGGCTCGGCACCAGCGCCTTCTCGAGCCTCCGCGCGCTCGAGGTGCGCAGTCGGCTACCGGGACTGTCCGCCGGCTCGCTCGCGCGACCCGCCCTTCCCGTGGACGGCAACGTCCCGCTGGCCGAAGCCCTGCGCCGCGCGCAGGAGGCCGGGGCGTCGGCCCTGGTCGCCGTCGACTCCCGCGGCGAGCCCGTCGCCCTCATGAACGGCGCCGCCGCCGACGCCACCCCTGCCGAGCGACGGCCGTGGGTGACGCTGGCTTCGGTGTCCCGGCCGTTGACCGACGAGACCCGGGTGGACGCGGCCCTCGTCGGCGAGGACCTGCTCGGCCTGTTGCAGACCCGTCCGGCGACCGAGTACCTCGTCCTCGGGCCCGACGGCCACCCCGTGGGCGTGCTCGCGGCGGTCGACCTCGTCGCCCGGCTCGACCCGCAGGCCGCCAAACGCATGGCCGCTCGCCGATGACCGACCTGGCAGCAGCAGGGGGCTCGGGTACGCGACGACGCACCGGTCCGCTGACGGTCGGCGACCGGGTGCAGCTGACCGACCCCAAGGGTCACAAGCACACCCTCGTGCTCGAGCCCGGCAAGCAGTTCCACACCCACAAGGGCGCGCTTTCGCACGATGTGTTGATCGGCTCGCCGGAGGGCGTGCTGGTCGAGAGCACCGGTGGGACCACATACGTCGCGCTGCGGCCGCTGCTCAGCGACTTCGTCCTCTCGATGCCCCGCGGGGCGACGGTCGTCTATCCGAAGGACGCCGCGGCCATCGTCGGACAGGCCGACATCTTCCCCGGCGCCCGGGTGCTCGAGGCCGGAGCCGGCAGCGGCGCCCTCACCTGCACCCTGCTGCGCGCCGTCGGCGATTCCGGTTCGGTTCTCTCCTACGAACGCCGTGAGGACTTCGCAGGGGTGGCCCGCCGCAACGTCGAGGCCTTCTTCGGCGGACCCCACCCCGCGTGGACGTGCCGGGTCGGCGACCTCGCCGACCTCGAGCTGGGGGCTCCGGCCGCCGACGGCCTCGTCGTCGAGGCCGGCGGGATCGACCGCGTCGTCCTGGACATGCTGTCGCCGTGGGAGCTCGTGCCGTTCGTGGGCGAAGCCCTCGTGCCCGGCGGCGTGCTCTGCGTCTACGTGGCGACGACGACGCAGATGTCCCGGCTGGTGGAGACCGTGCGGGCGCACGGCGGGTTCACCGAGCCGGCGGCATCGGAGACCATGCTGCGCACCTGGCACGTCGAGGGCCTCGCCGTCCGCCCCGACCACCGGATGATCGGGCACACCGGCTTCCTCGTCACCTCGCGGCGGCTGGCACCCGGGGTGCTGGCGCCGCCGTTACGTCGCCGGCCGGCCAAGTCCGCGGAAGCTGCCGAGAACGGCTCCGGGTCCGCGGCGAACGCAGCGGGCCCCGCGGTGCCCTTCCGTCCCGACCTGCCGTAGGCCTGGAGCTCAGGCGCCGGGTGAGGCCTCCGGTCCGGCGACCGGTGTGCCGTCCGCGGCGTCGACGTAGATGCAGTTGCCGGGGCACTCCGCGGCGGCGTCGATGACGTCGAGCCGGAGCGACGCGGGGACGTCGACCCGCGCACCGGCTGCGGTCAGCAGCTCGCCGTCGGCGCCCTTCACGTAGGCCAGGCCGTCGATGTCGAACTCGAAGATCTCGGGCGCGTACTGGACGCAGAGCCCGTCGCCGGTGCAGAGGTCCTGGTCGATGCGGACCGAGGCCAGGTCGGCGCCGTCACTCGCAGAACCAGCAGGGACATCGACGGCAACCGTTTCGGACACACCGCGAGGTTACCCAGGGCGACCCGCGGCCGGGCGCCGCACGTCCGGCCTGCGTTCCACGTTTCCGCAAGATGACCGGCAAAGGAAACTGGTCGCGCCGACCGGCCTGTCACGGACGGGGCCGCCCTGCCGACGGTAATGTGAGGTCTTCCAACCCGACGGGGGGAGGTGGCGCACAATGCCTGGTTCTCGACCAGACCGTTCCCGCTCTGACGAGGACGGCCCGCAGGGCGCCTCCGAGCACGACGTCCAAGCCGCCGCGTCCGCACCGGACGCCGAGCGGCTCCGCGCCCAGGTCTCCTTCCTCGAGGAGGAGATATCGACGTTGCGGCGCCGGTTGACGGACTCGCCGCGGCACGTCCGCATCCTCGAGGACCGGCTCGCCGCCGCGCAGGCGCAGCTCGCCGGTCTGACCGGGCAGAACGAGAAGCTCGTCGGCACGCTCCGCGAGGCGCGCGACCAGATCCTGTCGTTGAAGGACGAGGTCGACCGGCTGGCGCAGCCGCCGAGCGGCTACGGCATCTTCCTCGAGGCGTTCGCCGACGAGAGCGCGGCCGACATCTTCACGCAGGGGCGCAAGATGCGCGTCGTGGTGAGTCCGGCCGTCGAACTCGCCGATCTCCGCCGTGGGCAGGAGGTCATGCTGAACGAGGCGCTCAACGTCGTCCGCGCCCTGGCCTTCGAGCGCAGCGGTGAGGTCGTCACGCTCAAGGAGGTCCTCGAGGGCGGCGACCGTGCGCTCATCGTGGCCCACTCCGACGAGGAGCGGGTCGTCATGCTGGCCGACCCGCTGCTCGACACCCCGATCCGCTCCGGCGATTCGCTGCTGGTCGAGACCCGGAGCAACTACGCCTACGAGCGCATCCCCAAGTCCGAGGTCGAGGAGCTCGTGCTCGAGGAGGTGCCCGACATCTCGTACTCCGAGATCGGGGGCCTGTTCAGCCAGATCGAGTCGATCCAGGACGCCGTCGAGCTGCCGTTCCTGCACAAGGACCTGTTCGCCGAGCACGAGCTCAAGCCGCCGAAGGGTGTCCTGCTCTACGGGCCACCCGGCTGCGGCAAGACGCTCATCGCCAAGGCGGTCGCGAACTCGCTGGCCAAGAAGGTGCAGGCCAAGACCGGCACCGGCGACGGGCGCGCATACTTCCTGAACATCAAGGGTCCGGAGCTGCTCAACAAGTACGTCGGCGAGACCGAGCGGCAGATCCGGCTGGTGTTCCAGCGGGCGCGTGAGAAGGCGTCCGAGGGCATGCCGGTCATCGTCTTCTTCGACGAGATGGACTCGATCTTCCGCACCCGCGGCAGCGGTGTGTCCTCCGACGTGGAGAACACCATCGTCCCGCAGCTGCTGGCAGAGATCGACGGCGTCGAGCTGCTCGAGAACGTCGTGGTCATCGGTGCCTCGAACCGCGAGGACATGATCGACCCGGCCATCCTGCGGCCCGGCCGACTCGACGTGAAGATCAAGGTGCAGCGTCCCGACGCCGAGGCGGCGCGGGACATCTTCGCCAAGTACCTCACGCCGAACCTGCCGATCCACGCCGACGACCTCGCCGAGCACGGTGGCAACCGCGAAGCGACCTGCCAGGACATGATCCAGCGCGTCGTCGAGCGGATGTACGGCGAGACCGAGGAGAACCGCTTCCTCGAGGTCACCTACGCCAACGGCGACAAGGAGGTCCTCTACTTCAAGGACTTCAACTCCGGCGCCATGATCGAGAACATCGTGGCGCGGGCGAAGAAGTCCGCGGTGAAGGACTTCCTGGACCTGTCGCAGAAGGGCATCCGCCTCTCCCACCTGCTCTCGGCGTGCGTCGACGAGTTCAAGGAGAACGAGGACCTGCCCAACACGACGAACCCGGACGACTGGGCCCGCATCTCCGGCAAGAAGGGGGAGCGCATCGTCTACATCCGCACCCTCGTCACCGGCGGCAAGAGCGGCGAGACGGGCAAGTCGATCGACACCATCGCCAACACGGGTCAGTACCTCTGACGACGCCCGGCCGCACGTCGCCGGCGGCGCAGCCGCCGGCACCACCGCACGACGGACGCACATCTAGGCTGGTGCCATGAGCGTTCGTCGTGTGATGGGCGTCGAGACCGAGTACGGCATCTCGATCCCGTCGTTGCCGTCGACCAACGCGATGCTGGCCTCGTCGCAGATCGTCAACACCTACGTCAACCGGACGAGCAACGCCCGGGCACGGTGGGACTTCGAGGAGGAGTCGCCGCTACGCGACGCCCGCGGGTTCGAGGCCCAGTCCGCCGCGTTGTACGACCCGACCGCGCCGGCCAACGAGGACGACCTCGGCCTGGCCAACGTCATCCTCACCAACGGCGCCCGGTTCTACGTCGACCACGCCCACCCCGAGTACTCGGCGCCCGAGGTGCTGACGCCCCGCGACGCCGTGCTCTGGGACAAGGCGGGGGAGCGGGTGATGGCCGAGGCGGCACGCCGCGCCGCACGGGTGCCGGGGACCAGCCCGATCAATCTCTACAAGAACAACACCGACAACAAGGGTGTCTCCTACGGCACCCACGAGAACTACCTCATGGCCCGGTCGACGCCGTTCGGCGACATCGTCCGACACCTGACGCCGTTCTTCGTGAGCCGCCAGGTCGTGACGGGCGCGGGCCGGGTCGGCATCGGCGTCGACGGTCGCACCGCGGGTTTCCAGCTCTCGCAACGGGCTGATTTCTTCGAGGTGGAGGTGGGTCTCGAGACCACCCTCAAACGCCCGATCATCAACACCCGCGACGAGCCGCACGCCGACCCGGAGAAGTACCGCCGGCTCCACGTCATCGTCGGCGACGCGAACCTCTCCGAGATCTCGACCTACCTCAAGATCGGTACGACCTCCCTGGTCATCGCCATGATCGAGGACGGCTGGCTCGGGGTCGACCTCACCATCGACGGGCCGGTGGGCGCGCTCCGCTCCGTCTCGCACGACCCCACGCTGCGCTGGCAGATGACGATGCGCGACGGGCGCAAGCTCACCGCGCTGCAGTTGCAGATGGAGTACCTGGACCAGGCTCGCAAGTTCGTCGAGGACCGGTTCGGTGCCGACGCGGACGACCAGACCCGCGACGTCCTCGAGCGATGGGAGTCGGTGCTGACCCGGCTCGAGGCGGATCCGCGGAGCCTCGCGCGCGAGCTCGACTGGGTCGCGAAGCTGTCGCTGCTCGAGGGCTACCGCGAGCGCGACGGCCTGGACTGGGACTCGCCCCGGCTGCAGCTCGTCGACCTGCAGTACAGCGATGTCCGGCCGGACAAGGGGCTCTACAACCGGCTCGTGCAGCGGGGGAGCTTCGACCGGCTGCTCACCGAGGACGAGATCACGACGGCGATGACGACGCCGCCGGACGACACCCGCGCCTACTTCCGCGGCCGGTGCCTGGAGAAGTACGCCGACTCGGTCGCCGCTGCGTCCTGGGACTCGGTCATCTTCGACGTCGGCCGCGAGTCGCTGCAGCGGGTGCCCACCCTCGAGCCGCTCCGGGGGACCAAGGCCCACGTCGGCGCGCTTCTCGACCGCTGCGACACAGCGGCCGAGCTGGTCGACATCCTCTCCGGCAGTCGCTGAGCGTCGTCCGGCCTCGGTCACGAGCCGGTCATCCGGCGGGTGGCGTCGGCATCGCCGGGTAGGGCAGCGGCGAGTTCCGCCGCGACCAGGAGGCCACATGCCCGAGCAACAACCCAGTGTCCCCGTCGGGAAGGTCCCCGCAGGTCGCGCTGCCCGCGCGGGTGCGTGGACGGTCGCCAATCGCAAGGGCGAGTTCAAAGCGGTGTCCTCGCGGTGCCGCCACCAGCTCGCGGACCTCTCGAAGGGCGCGGTCGACCGCGAGGGCTGCCTTGTGTGCCCGTGGCACGGTTCGCGCTACGACCTCGACACCGGAGAGATGGTCTCCGGGCCGCAGGGGCTGCTGACCTACGTGGGTCCGACACCGGGTTACTCCGGCTTGATCAAGTGGACGCTCGGCCGACTGCCGCTGCGCCGGCGGCGGACCCGCGTCGAGGGCGACCGGGTGGTCGTGCAGGACTGACCTGCGCGGATGGTCGCGACGGAGCCGTTGCGCTGCGCGAATTCTGTCGGAGGGTCGGCGTAGGGTCGATCTCAACCAAGACGAGGAGATTCCGATGGCGGGCACCGAGAGCGGCGGCGGCGGTCAGAAGCGCGGCACGCGCCGGAACGATGAGGTCGAAGAAGTCGAGACGACCACCGATGCACAGTCCGACGTCGCGGAGCGGCAGAACAAGCTCTCCGACGACGTCGACGCCATTCTGGACGAGATCGACGATGTCCTCGAAGAGAATGCTGAGGAGTTCGTCCGTGGTTACGTACAGAAAGGCGGGGAGTAGTGGCCGAAGTCGATCATTTGAAGAAATGTTATGACTGTCAGTCGCTCAAGCCCTCAGAGGCATTCCATAGGAATAACCGGGACCCGTCCGGACGAGTGCACTACTGCAAAGAGTGCGTTCGGCAGTGGTACCTCTTCAAGCGATACGGAACCGGCGCAGACCGTCGAAGGAAGCGCAGTCTCGGTCCGGATGAGAAGTGGTGTCCCCGCTGCTCGCAGGCCCTACCCGAATCCACCTTTGGCCGCAACGCGCAGTAAAAAGCACGGCCTGACCGCCTATTGCCAAGCTTGCCACAACGAGATCATGCGGGACAACCGCATCAAGGTCGAGGGCAGCACGCGCCATTACCACTTGAAGCGTCGCTGTGGCTTGACGGAGGATGACGTCAAGGGACCTCATTGCGCAGCAGGGCGGCGTCTGTGCCGTCTGTCGTCTCGGAAAGCCGGAGCATGTCGACCACTGCCATCGCACCGGTAAGGTCCGCGGTGTTCTGTGCTTCAACTGCAACGGTGGTCTCGGCCAGTTCGAGGACGACATCGACCGCCTCATAAGCGCCATCGCCTACCTAGAGGAGAAGTCGTGGATCGAGCCGGTGGAACCGGTCGGCTCCCCGCCGAGTACCTGACCCCGGGCTCGCCGTCGTTCACCGACTTCCTGAGCGCCACGGCTCCCGAGCTGTTGCCCGGGTCGCGCGGGCTGCTGCCCGGCCCTGTGCCTGATGCCCCGCACGGGACGACGATCGTCGCGGTCGTGCACGCGACGGGCGTCGTGATGGCCGGTGACCGCCGCGCGACCATGGGCAACGTCATCGCCCAGCGCGACATCGAGAAGGTCTTCCAGGCCGACGAGTTCTCGGCCGTCGGCATCGCCGGTGCCGCCGGCATCGCGGTGGAGATGGTCCGGCTGTTCCAGGTCGAGCTCGAGCACTACGAGAAGATCGAGGGCGCAGTGCTCTCCCTCGAGGGCAAGGCGAACCGGTTGTCGACCATGATCCGCGGCAACCTCGGCCTCGCCATGCAGGGCCTCGCGGTGGTGCCGTTGTTCGCCGGCTTCGACCTCGAGACCGGCCAGGGCCGCATCTTCAGCTACGACGTCACCGGTGGCCGCTACGAGGAGCACTCGTTCTTCTCCGTCGGCTCCGGCTCGATCTTCGCGCGCAGCGCCCTGAAGAAGCGCTACGCCGACGACATCGATGAGGACCGCGCGATCGCACTGGCGGTGGACGCGCTCTACGACGCCGCCGACGACGACTCCGCCACCGGCGGCCCCGACCTGACCCGTCGGATCTATCCCGTCGTCAGCACCGTGACCGACGGCGGCTTCCGCCGCCTCACCGACGACGCGGTGGCCGAGGTCGTGCAGACCGTGGTCGACGCCCGCATGACCAACCCCGGAGGCTGAGCCGTGACGACGCCGTTCTACACGAGCCCGGAGCAGATCGTCCGGGACCGGTCCGAGTACGCCCGCAAGGGCATTTCCCGCGGTCGGTCGGTCGTGGTGCTCACCTACGCCGACGGCATCGCCTTCGTCGCGGAGAACCCGTCGAAGGCGCTCCACAAGATCAGCGAGATCTACGACCGCATCGCGTTCGCCGCCGTCGGTAAGTACAACGAGTTCGAGAACCTCCGGGTCGCCGGGGTCCGCCTCGCCGACATGCGGGGCTACAGCTACGACCGTCGCGACGTCACCGGTCGGGCCCTCGCCAACGCGTACGCGCAGACGCTCGGCTCGATCTTCATCGAGAACCAGAAGCCGTACGAGGTCGAGCTCGTCGTCGCCGAGGTCGGTGCGTCGGCCGCCGAGGACCAGATCTACCGGTTGACCTACGACGGCTCCGTCGCCGACGAGCAGGGCTTCGTCGCGATGGGTGGGCAGGCCGACACCGTCACCGCGTCGCTGCGTGAGCACCACGACGGGGGAGCGACGCTGGCGGACGCGGTGAAGGCCGCACTGGCCGCGCTGCAGGCCGGCGTGAACAGCAACGGCCCCGACCGGACCCTGACCGCGGACTCGCTCGAGGTCGCCGTACTCGACCGCACACGCCCCCGGCGGCTGTTCAAGCGCCTCGTCGGCTCGCAGCTGGCGGACCTGCTCGCCTGAGTCGCCTCATCGGGCGGCCGGAGCGCATACGGCGCCGTCGGCGACAGCAGGCTCGACGCGGTGCCGGAGCCGGGCCAGGTTCGGCGGGACGATGGATTCTCCACCCAGGACCGCGTGGGGCAGCGGATCGCGCTGCCACCGACGCACCAACGGCATGAAGGACAGCCCGGCGGCGAGCGAGATCAGGTGCCCGGCGTTGGTGAACGCCTCCTCCCCGAACCCGGACAGCACGATCGAGGCCAGCAGGACAGCTACCCAGGCGATCCGCAGCCGGGAGGTCGTGAGCAGCCAGGTCAGTGCTCCGGCGACGCCGAACAGGCCGTAGCTGACGCCGACGTCGACCACATCCGCGAGGCCGGGGTCCGTGACCCCTCGGCCGATACCCAGGGAGATGCCGGTGACGGTGACCAGCGTCGCGACGACGTGCGCGCTCGCGAAGATCAGGAGCCAGCGGCGGGTGCCGAGCCGCCGCTCGACGGGTGCGAGCACCAGCACGAAGCGGAGCAGGAGCCAGAGGCCGGCGCCACCGGTCGTCCAGAACGCGCTCAGGACGAGCACCTGCAGCGGCCGGTCGACCAGGTTGTCGAGGTTGGTGCTCTGGAACTTCACCAGCTGCTGGGCGAGAACAGAGTTGAGTCCGTACTGCGACCACGACGTGATGAGCAGTACGAAGAAGTAGACGAACGTCCCCGGCGCCGAGCGCACGTACTGACTGGCCGTGCCGCCCCACCGCCGGACCGACGCCCACGTCGACTGCCGAGATGCGCTCACAGGATTCATGTTCCCCTTTGCACCTGGGTGCCACCTGTGGACGAGCGACGAGATGGCTGGCATGACGGGCGGGACAGCGGGAACGCCCTGGGCATGCCTGGGAAGAAGAAGGTCGACCCGGACGAGCTGCCCTCGCCGGTCGCCCGCAGCGACGAGAAGGCGCAGCGGACGTTCGCCGAGACCCACGAGTCGGCACTGCACACCCGTCAGCACGAGGGCGACGAGCAGTACGCCCACCGCGTCGCCTACTCCGCGCTGAAGCACAGCTACGAGAAGGTCGGCGACCACTGGGAGTCGAAGGATGAGGCCGGACCGTCCGACGCGCAGGCCGAGACCACCGGCCCGGCGCAGGACCGGGAGACCCACGGCGGCGTCGACGCCAACGCCTCGAAGAAGCACCTGCTGGACCTCGCGCGCAAGCTCGACGTGAAGGGCCGGTCGAGCATGGACAAGCGCGAGCTGGCCGAGGCCATCGACAAGGCGAACCAGAAGGCGAACGCCCGAGCCCGGTCCTAGCTCGCGTCAGGCCGGCGTCGGCGCCGGCTCAGGCGAGATCCCGGAGCGCGGCGCCCAGCCTCTCGCCGGCCTCGCCGAACCGGCTGGGGCTCTCCCCGGAGAAGTTCAGCCGGAGGTAAGGCCCGGACGGCTCCGCCGGGAACCACTCCGGGCCCGGAGCGACGAGCAGTCCGCGTGCCTCGCACCGACGGACGAGTTCCTCGACGTCGGTTCCGTCGGGGAGCCGGGTCCACACGTTCAGCCCGCCGACGGGGACGTGCTCGACGTGGACGGTCGGTGCGGCGACGCGGAGGCTCTCGATGAGCAGATCGCGACGAGCACGCAGCTGCTGTCGCATGCCCCGCAGATGCGTGACCCAGCCCGGTTGGGTGACCACGTCCACCGCCGCGGCCTGCAGGACCCCGCTGACGTACATCGCCTCCGCGGCGCGGTCGGCGAGGATGCGGTCTCGTGCCGGCCCACGCGCCACCACCGCGGCGACCCGCAGGGCCGGCGAGACACTCTTGGTCAGCGACCGCAGGTAGACGACGTGGCCGTCGTCATCCTGCCCGATGAGCGGCCGCGGCTCGGCGTCGATCGCGAGGTCGTGGGCCCAGTCGTCCTCGATGAGGAAGGCGCCGCGGGCGCGCATGACGTCGAGCACGGCACGCGATGTCCCGGGCGGCCACTGCCCTCCGATCGGGTTGGCGAAGCTCGGCTGGGCGTAGAAGGCCTGGGCGCCGGAGACCTCCAGCGCGCGGTCCACGTCCTCGGGATCCGGGCCCTGCGGCCCGGTGGGCACCGGTACCAGCCGGACGCCGACCTGTTCGGCAGCGAGGATCGCGCCCCAGTAGGTCGGCGACTCGATCACCAGCGCCCTACCGGGGCCGACGAGGGCACGGAAGACCGAGCTGAGACCGCTTTGACTGCCCGCGATGACGAGTACCTCCCGCGCGGAGGGCGGGGTAACGAGCGGGGCCGTCGTCTCGGCGATCTGCGAGGCGAACCAGGCCTGCAGCTCGGGGAGCCCGGTGGCCGGCGCCCGGAGCATCGCCGACTCCGTCCGTGCCGCCCGCGCGAGAGCGGCACGGACCAGCCGCTCGGGCAGCAGGTCCTTGGTCGGGTACCCGGAATGCAGCTGGATCGCATCGGGCACCGGCATGCGGTGGGTCGACGAGAGGCCGCCGCCGCGCGCCGGGCGGGCGCCGAGGGCGGACGTCTGCCATCCGTAGTCGGCGGGCCGGGCGGGACGCAGCGTCCGGACGAAGGTTCCGACGCCTGACCGGCTCTCCACGAGGCCGAGGCCGGCGAGGTGACGGATCGCCTTCTGCACCGTTCCAGGACTCGCGCCGTACTCGGCCATCAAGGCGCGGTTCGACGGCAGCTGCGCGCCCGGCGGAGCGTCCGACATCCAGCTCCGGAGACCGAGGACGATCCGGTCAGTGCTACCGTTGGACATGACCGGACAGAGTAGCGCTATCCTCGGTCGGCCGACAGTGCTACCCACCACGGGTGGGCTCGCCTGGGGCCTTGTCGGTGTCACCGCCTTCTCCCTCACGGTCCCGGTCACCCGGTTCGCGACACACGGGTCGGCCGGTGGTCTGAGCCCCCTGTTCATCGGTTCGGGCCGCGCCATCGGTGCGGCGCTGCTGGCCGCGGTCGCCCTCCTCGCGACGCGGCAGCGTCTGCCGGACCGGCGGCAGTGCGTCCGCCTCGCCGCGGTGGCCGGCGGAATCGTCGTCGGCTTCCCGCTGCTGACCTCTTATGCGCTGACGCAGGCACCCGCGGCCCACGGCGCCATGGTGATCGGGTTGCTGCCCGCGGCCACCGCCGCCGTCGCCGTGATCCGGGGCAACGAACGGGTCCCCGGGTCGTTCTGGCTCTTCGCCGCCCTGGGAGCCGTCGCGGTCGCCGTCTTCGCCGCGCTGCAGAACGGGGGCTTCGGCTCGCTGCACCGCGCGGATCTGCTGCTGTTCGGGGCCGTGCTGGCCGCCGCCGTCGGCTACGCGGAAGGCGGCCTGCTCGCGCGGGAGCTCGGGTCGTGGCAGACCGTCTCCTGGGCCCTGGTGCTCGCCGCGCCGCTCATGGCCGTACTCCTCAGCGTCTCCGTCGCCTCCGCGACGCCCTCCGCGACCTCAGGGCAATGGGTCGCCTTCACCTACCTGAGCGTCGTCAGCATGTACCTGGGGTTCTTCGCCTGGTACCGGGGGCTGGCCATCGGGCCGATGACGCAGGTCAGTCAGGTCCAGCTCGTCCAACCGGTGCTGAGCATCGGCTGGGCGGCCCTCATCCTGCGGGAGCACCTCAGCTGGGCGACCGTTCTCGGGAGCCTCGTCGTGATCCTCTGTGCACGCGCCGCCGTGCGCACCCGCCTGAAGCGGAAGGCCACCTGATGCGGCACACCCCGCGCTACCTGATGACCGACCCCGATCAGGTCAGGAACCTGATCCGCGCCCATCCGTGGGCGACCTTCGTCAGCGCCACGAGCGACGGGCTGGTGGCGTCGCACTACCCGGTACTGCTCGACGAGAGCAGCGACGACATCACCGTGCTCAGCCACTTCGGACGCCCTGACGACGAGCTGCACGAGCTCGGCCACCGCCAGGTCCTCGTGATCATCCAGGGGCCGCACGACTACGTCTCACCGAGCTGGTACGCCCCGGGCGATCTCGTCCCGACCTGGAACCACGTGACGGCGCATCTCTACGGGACGCCGGAGATCCTCGACGACGAGGAGAACTACGCCGTCCTCTGTCGTCTCACCGACCACTTCGAGAAGGATGAGCCGCACGGGCGGTCGTTGGGTGACGACGAGGCCGGCACCCGACGGATCGCCAAGGGCACCGTCGGGCTGCGGCTCCGCGTCGAGCGGTTCGAGGCACGGGCCAAGCTCAGCCAGAACAAGTCCCCGTCCGTACGGGAAGGGATCGCCGCACAGCTGGACGGTCGGAACCCGGCGCTGGCCGACCAGATGCGGCGGCACGGACCGGGCTGACGGAACGGCACGGCGGAACGAGGCGGTGACAGGCCGCGGACATAGGGTCGCGCTGTGGACCGCCGCATCTTCGGACTCGAGAACGAGTACGGCGTCACCTGCGTGTTCAAGGGCCAGCGCCGCCTCTCGCCCGACGAGGTCGCCCGCTACCTGTTCCGCCGCGTCGTCTCGTGGGGCCGCAGCAGCAACGTCTTCCTCCGCAACGGGGCCCGCCTCTACCTCGACGTCGGCAGCCACCCCGAGTACGCGACGCCGGAGTGCGACGCTGTGCCGGATCTGGTCGCGCACGACAAGGCGGGGGAGCGGATCCTCGAGGGGCTGCTCGTCGAGGCCGAGCGGCGCCTCCGCGAAGAGGGCATCGCCGGCGACATCCACCTGTTCAAGAACAACACCGACTCGGCCGGCAACTCCTACGGCTGCCACGAGAACTACCTCGTCGGCAGGCACGGCGAGTTCAGCCGGCTCGCCGACGTCCTGGTCCCGTTCCTCGTCACACGCCAGATCATCTGCGGTGCCGGGAAGGTGCTGCAGACGCCGCGTGGCGCGGTCTACTGCGTCAGCCAGCGTGCCGAGCACATCTGGGAATCGGTCAGCTCCGCCACGACCCGCTCGCGACCGATCATCAACACCCGGGACGAACCGCACGCCGACGCCGAGCGCTTCCGTCGCCTGCACGTCATCGTCGGCGACTCGAACATGAACGAGGTCACCAACCTGCTGAAGGTGGGGGCGACCGACCTCGTGCTGCGGATGATCGAGGCGGGCGTCGTCATGCGGGACCTGACGCTGGAGAACCCGATCCGCGCCATCCGCGAGGTCAGCCACGACATGACCTGCCGGCGCAAGGTCAAGCTCGCCAACGGACGGGACGCGAGCGCCCTGGACATCCAGCGCGAGTACCACGCCAAGGCCGTCGACTTCGTGGCCCGTCGTGGCGGCGACGCCGTCACCGACCGCGTGCTGGACCTCTGGGGCCGCACCCTCGACGCCATCGACAGCGGCGATCTCGAGAAGGTCGGCCGCGAGATCGACTGGATCACCAAGTACGTGCTGATCGAGCGCTACCGGGCCAAGCACGGCGTCGCGCTCGCCTCGCCACGCGTCGCCGAGCTCGACCTGAAATACCACGACATCCATCGGGACCGCGGGCTCTACTACCGCCTCGAGCGGGCGGGTGCGGTCGACCGTGTCTGCAGCGACCTCGAGATCTTCCAGGCCAAGTCGGTCCCGCCGCAGACGACGCGGGCGAAGCTGCGGGGCGAGTTCATCCGCCGGGCCCAGGAGAAGCGACGTGACTTCACCGTGGACTGGGTGCACCTCAAGCTGAACGACCAGGCGCAGCGGACCGTGCTGTGCAAGGACCCCTTCCGGTCGGTGGACGACCGGGTCGACAAACTGATCGCGAGTATGTGAATGCCCTTCCGGCGTCGTCCTGTGCAGCTGCCCGAATCCCCGTACCGCCCCCCGCGGTCCTCCGCGCGGGCGGGCGCAACCGTGCTCGTGCTCGGTGCTGTTCTCGCGGTCGGTGGCTGCGGTGGCAACAAGTTCGCTGCTGAGCCGCCCCCTGCGCCACCGTCGAGCATGGCTCCGTCCGACGTGCCGAGCGGGCCGCTGCAGATCACCATCCAGAACGACAAGGACCTCTCGAAGCGTCCGTTCCTGATCGTCAAGGGTGCGGATCTCCCGACCCAGCTCGAGACGAAGGACATCGTCACCGGAACCGGCCGGGTGGCGGCGAAGACCGACACCGTCACGGTCCAGTACGTGGGCGTCATCGCCCGCAACAGCCAGGAGTTCGACGCCTCCTGGGACTCCGGACAGCCGGCGACCTTCTCGTTGGACCAGGTCATCCCCGGTTTCCGGGACGGCATCGCCGGCATGAAGGAAGGGGGGCGGCGGCAGATCATCATGCCGCCCTCCCAGGCCTACGGTGCCCAGGGCGCCGGCAGCAAGATCGGTCCCAACGAGACGTTGATCTTCATCGTCGACCTGCTGAAGATCGCTTAGCGAAGGAGCACAACGTGTCCGTGTCCGTCCCCAACGGCGACGACCTCGAGAACAAGCCGCAGATCACGCTGGAGGCCGCGGTCTCCCCGGCGTTCCTGCAGACCCAGGACCTGGTGGTCGGGTCCGGCCGTCTCGCCGAGCAGCAGAACACCGTGCTGGTGCAGTACGTCGGCGTCCTCGGCCGCGACGGCACGGAGTTCGACTCCTCGTGGGGCCGCGGCGGCCAGCCGGTCAGCTTCCCGTTGAACGGCGTCATCCCGGGCTTCCGGAACGGGATCTCCGGGATGCAGGAGGGTGGCCGCCGCATCATCTCGATGCCGCCGGCCGACGGCTACGGCGCGCAGGGCGCTCCGCCGGTCATCGGCCCGAACGAGCCGCTCGTCTTCGTCGTGGACCTGCTGCGCGTCAGCTGACCCGTACCCGTTGAGCTGCACGGGTCCGGCTCCGACGTCGAGCTACTCGGCGTCGGGGTCCGGGACGTGCAGCGACAGCAGCCGCGCGCTCCCGGGCGCGACCTCCCACCAGCGTTCGACGTCGAGCTCGAGCACCGCGAGCGTGGCCGGTCGGAAGCCGGGGATGCGTTCGCCGCCGGTCAGCTCGACCACGAGGTCCTTGACCCCGGGGTTGTGGCCGACGACGAGCGCCGTCGCCACGTCGTCGTCGACGACCCGGACGAACTCGATGAGCTGCTCGACGTCGGCGTTGTAGATGCCGCTCTCGATGCGGACGTCGACGCCCGGGTCGAGGACGAGCTGGTCCAGCGTCTGACGCGTGCGGACCGCGGACGAGCACAGCACCAGGTCGGGGTCGAGCTCCTCCACGACCGGGGCGAGCGCGGCGACGGCGGAGCGACCCGAGCCGGTGAGCGGGCGCTCATGGTCGGTCGCGGCGTCGTTCGACGCCTGGCCGTGGCGCAGGACGAGCAGCTTCACCGGCCGGCCTTCGCGTCGAGCAGCGCGATCATCGCGGGCAGCTCGAAGAAGCGGGCGGTGTCGATGGCCGACGGCGAGCCGGCGTTCTCGTCGGCGCCCGCGTCGAGCAGCAGCCGGACCGACTCCTCCGACTGCTTGAACACCGCGGCGGCGAGTGCGGTCTGTCCCCGATCGTTGGCGCTGTCGGTCGCGGCCCCGTGCTCGAGCAGCGTCTTCACCGTCTCCGGATGGCCACGGTAGGCGGCGAGGATCAGGAGGTTGTCACCCTTGTCGTTCGTGAGGTTCGGGGTGAGGCCCGCGTCGAGGTACGCGGCCAGCCGGTCGGCTTGGCCGTCCCGCGCCAGGTCGAAGACCGTGTGCGCGAAGTCGAGCATCTCCTGGTCGAACGGGGCGCCGGCAGCGGGGTCTTCGGCCATTCGGCAACCCTAGAGGGCGTGCGGCCTACGGCGTCGCCGGCGCGGGGCTGCGCCGCGCCGTCAGCGTCGCCGCGACCGAGGCCGCGACCACGCAGGCGATGCCGATCCACTGCCGTCCGGCGAGCGTCTCGCCGAGGAACAGCAAGCCCGCCAGCGCGGCGGCCGCCGGCTCGAGGCTCAGCAGCACCCCGAACACGCGGGGCGGCAGGCTCCGCAACGCCTGCAGCTCGAGGCTGTAGGGGATGACGCTGGAGAGCAGGCCGACGGCGGCTCCGGCCAGCAGCAGCAACGGAGCCGCGTGCAGGGCGTCGACGGCGCCGAACGGCACGCTGACGGCGGCGGCGACCACCATCGCGAGCGCGAGCGGCGTCGCTCCGGCGAGGACCTTGCCGACGGCGGACGACAGCAGGATGTAGGCCGCCCAGCAGGCGCCGGCCAGGGCGGCGAGCCCGACCCCCGCCAGGTCCAGCTGCCCGTCGCCGCCGCGGGCCAGCAGCAGGATGCCGCCTCCGGCGAGGACCGCGACCCCGACGTCGCGCAGCCGACGACTCCCGCCGAGGGCCACGGCGAGCGGACCGAGGAACTCGACCGTGACGGCGACGCCGAGCGGGATCCGGTCCAGCGCCAGGTAGAAGCTCAGGTTCATGCAGCCCAGGGCCAGGCCGTAGCCGACGATCAGCAACCGGCCGTGGTCAGGGATCCGGGGACGGATGAGCACCAGCAGCACGACGGCGGCGAAGCTGAGCCGGAGCGCCGTTGCGCCGGTCGGCCCGAGCTCCGAGAAGAGGCTCTTCGCCAGGGCCGCGCCCGTCTGGACCGAGATGACCGCCGCGATCACCAGAGCCGGAGCCGGGACCGTCGCAGGTCGGCGTCCGGTGGGCAAGGCGGAGCGGGCAGGCACGGTCAGCGGGAGGTCTTGATCTCGCTGAACGACGGCACGGAAGCGAGAAGGGCGATGGCGTCGAAGAGCCGGTCGGCGTCCTCGCCGGCGGGGACGCCGGACACGACCGGGCCGAAGTACCCGCGCCCGCCGTCGAGCGAGAGGATCGGGCTGCCGATCTCCATGCCCGCACGCTGCTGGCTGTCGGCGTGACTCGCCTCGATGCGGGCGTCCCGCTCGGGCGACGTCGCGGCGTCGGCGATGTCGGCGGACAGGCCGGCGTCGACGACGGCCTCGCGGATCGCCTCGACCGTCCAGTCCTGGCCGCTGTCGTGCTTGCGCGTACCGAGCACCGTGTAGAGCCGGGCCATCGCCTCCTGGCCGCCGGCCTCCTCGGCTGCCAGCAGTGCGCGGAGCGCGGCCGCGGCTTCCGCGAGCGGACCTTCGTCGGCGGCGACGGTCTCGTTGTTGAGCACGCCGAGGCTCATCAGCTTCCAGTCCACCGCCAGGCCGCGACGGGCTGCGACGTCGACGAGCCACCGCGACGTCCGCCAGGTGAAGGGGCAGCTCGGGTCGAACCAGAACTCGACGGTCCGGGTGGTTCCGACGGCGCTGGTGACGCTCTCGGTGACGGCTTCGGTCACGACTCTCCTCAGTGCAGATGCGGATAGGGGGTTCCTGCCCGATGCGACGGGGCTCAGCCGGACCGCGGCGCGTACATGATCACGCCGACCCCGAGCAGGCAGATCGCCGCACCCGTCAGGTCGTAGCGATCCGGCCGGTAGCCGTCGACGACGGCGCCCCAGGTGAGCGAGCCGACGACGAACACCCCGCCGTACGCCGCGAGGATGCGGCCGAAGTTCGGGTCGGGCTGGAAGGTCGCCACGAAGCCGTACAGCCCGAGGGCGACGATGCCGGCGCCGATCCACAGCACCCCGCGGTGCTCGCGCAGCCCCTGCCACACGAGCCAGGCGCCGCCGATCTCCGCGACCGCGGCGAGGACGAACAGCAGGACCGAGCGGACAACCGTCACCTGCTCGACCGTAGCGGGGCCGCTCACAGCGGGCATCAGGGCGACGACCCGGCTCTGTGGAGCGAATCCACAGACGTTCGCCGCGGGCCCCGCTGCAATCCGGACAAGTCGGGCGGCTGAGTCCGACGTTTGTGGAATTGCCACACACAGGGCGGGCGCTCGGTCTGACGGGCAGACGCCGTTGGCGGCTGGCGCTGTCCCTCAGCGCCGGAGGGTCAGTCCGGCAGGAGGTCCGCGAGCTGCCGCGCGTTGATCTGCGCGTAGTTCCGGTAGCAGTTGTTCAGCAGCACGTGCGTCTCGCCGGCCTGCTCGCCGAGTTGCGCCACCTTCGGCGCCCACTCGGCCATCTCGTCCTCCGAGTAGAGGTAACCGAAGCGCTGGTAGATGTCGCCCGAGTTCCAGCCTTCGTCGTTGTGTCCGTGGAAGCGCAGGACGGCGAGCTCGGCGGTGGCGTCGAGCACCGGCGGGATGGACGAGGTGAAGCCCTGCGGCATGTCGACGCAGACGTAGGTCAGGCCGTAGGAGCGGAGGAAGTCGAGGGTCTCGGCGCGGTTCTCCTCGCTCATCCACGTGTGGTTCCGGAACTCGATGCTCGCCCGGTAGGGCCGGCACCGCTCGGCGCATTCCAGCAGGTAGGCCTTGTTCCGCTTGCCGATCGGGAACCACTGCGGGAACTGCAGCAGCACGGCGCCGAGCTTGCCGGCCTCGTGCAGCGGGGCGAGTGCCGAGGTGAACCGGTCCCAGACCTCGTCGACGGTCGCGGCGGGCAGGTCCTTGGCGTAGACGCGGTTCTTCGCGCCGTCCGGCCGCAGCGCCTTCGGGATGGCCGCGAGCTTCGTCGGGTGCTGCGTGAGCAGGGAGAACGCCTTCACGTCGAAGACGAAGCCCTCCGGCGTCCGCTGAGCCCAGAGTTCGCTGTTCCGTTCACTCGGCAGCGAGTAGTAGGTCGCGTCGACCTCGACGAGGGAGAACTGCTCGGCGTAGTAGGCGAGCCGCTTCTCCGGAGTGGTGACGTCCTCGGGGTACCAGCCGGACTCCAGCAGGGTCTTGTCGGTCCAGGACGCCGTCCCGACGCGGATCGCTCCCATGCGGGCTCCTCAGGCCGGCCGACGGCCGAACAGACCGCGCGCCTTCAGCGACATCACGACCTCGCCGGCTTCGTCGACGACTTCGGACTGGGTGAAGACGGTCCCGCGGTCGGCCCGCGACGCCGAGGGCCGGGCGTCGAGGACGGTGACGCGACCGGTCAGCCGATCGCCACCGCGTACCGGCTTCAGCCAGCGGAGCTCCTCGACGCCGGGGGAGCCCTGGCTCGCGGAGTCCTGGAGCAGTTCGTCGACGTACATCCGCATGAACAGCGAGCCGGTGAACCAGCCACTGGCGATGAGTTCGCCGAACGACGACTCCTTGGCCGCGACCTCGTCGACATGGAAGGGCTGCGGGTCGAAGCGGCGGGCGAACGCGACCATCTCGTCGACGTCGACCGTCACGGTCGCGAGCTCGTAGACGTCGCCGACGTGGAAGTCCTCGAAGTAGCGCATCGGGTCAGCTTCTCATCCGGGGAGGCCGGATCAGCGCGCTAGCCTGACGCGGTGACCGGCAGCCTGTTCGACGGAGCGGAACTCAGCTACGCCCTGGACGACGGCGTCGCGTTCCCCGGTTGGTCGCTGCCGGCGCTCGACGTGGACGAGGCGACCGCCCGGTACGAGGCGGGGGAGCGGTTCGCCGTCCTGGCCGGCTCGCCCACCGACCCCGTGGCCACGCTGATGCTGGACCGGGGGAACAGCCGCGCCGTGGTGACCCGGCTCGACCCCCGGCAGCAGCTGGTCTTCACGGGCAAGGCGGAGCTGACCCTGACCGGAGCGTCCTGGGCCGCCGATGTCGACGGGCGACCCACCGAGTGGTTGACCGAGCTCGGCAAGACGCTGCTGCGGGTCCGGCGGCGCCCGGCGGGCTTCGCGGCCTGGACCGACGAGTTGTTGGCCGTGCCGCCGGAGCCGGTGGTCGAGGCATGGCCGGAGTTCGGGGACTGGTCGTCGCTCGCCAGGGTCGACCGCGACGGCCCGCAGTGGTGGGACGACGGGGTCCTCGATCCGGTCGACGCCGACGGCTGGATGCTCGACGAGCTCGCCGATGCCGACCTCCCCGCGCGCTGGCGTGAACTCGCCCGCAAGCAGGACGCCCCGCGCGCGTACAGCCAGCCGCCGGAGGTACAGGCGAAGCTCGCCGAACCGCTCGGCTGGCGGCCGCAGGGACGGCGCTGGCGGCGGGTGATCGACCACGACGGCACCACGCTCATCACCGACGTCTCGTTCGTCGCGGGGGCCGGCGGAGGTTCCGACGTGACCTTCTCGGTGTCCCGCGGGGACGTCGCGGTGCAGCTCGGCCTTCCCGCAGCGACAGGTCGCGTCGAGGCACGCGACGGTGGGCTGCCCCGCAGCCCCGCTCAGCCGCGGCCTTCGGCGTCGGCACAGGTCGGCATCACCGCGGTGCTCGAGATCGCGGGCGAGGCGCACGACCTGCTCGCCACAGCGATCGCCGAGGGCGCCGTGCCCGACGGCTGGGCCCGGCTCGCTGTCTGACGGCGCGCTTTCCGACGCCTCAGGGGGCGTCGTCGGGCATCCGGTCCGTGGCGTCGACGGCGGCTTCGACGTCGTGCGGCGCCACCGCGAGCCAGGTCCGCAGGTGCTCGTAGACCAGGGGATGGTTCAGCAGGTCCATGTGGTGCAGGCCCCCGATGTGCTTGCCGTTGTCCACCTCGAACGACAGCCGGCGTCGCCTGGTGCGGCCGGAGGCGCTGGGGAACTGGACGAGCGTGTCACCGACCACGCGACCGACCGGGTGGCCCTTGTCGGCGGTGACGGTCGCCCCGATGTAGTAGTGCGACGCCTGCGGCATCAGCGGGATCTCGCTCGGCGGCCGACCGCGGAGCGCGTCGGGATCGAGGTCGCGCCAGTCGGCCTCGACGATGGTGCCGTAGCGCAGGTCGCGGATGCCGGGGCTGCGACGGTTGAGCAGCTTGGCCACCGGAGCCGTCTCGGGCAGCTTCGCCAACCCCCACGACCCGACGTGCACGAGCCGGGCGAGAGGCGCACCGAAGTGGGGTGAGCCGAGGTAGATCATGTGCCGGACACGCTCCGGCCAGGTCATGCCGCGCTGCTCGGCCTCGTGACAGGCGCTGCGGATGAGCAGGCCGCCCATGCTGTGGCCGACGAGGACGAGCTCCTCGACGGGCACCGGCCAGTTGTCCACGAGGCGTTGCAGCAGGTCGCTGAACTGGCGGCCGTTGTCGGAGATGTGCCGGCCGGTGTTGTAGCGGAGGTAGACCGGACTGCAGCCGAGGTCGGCACGGAGCCGGGCGCCGTGGGTGGAGGACGGGTCGCCCCAGTGGGCGACGGCGTTGAGGTGCCAGGCGCGCTCGTTCTCGCATAGCCCGTGCGCGAACACGACGACGCGGGACGTCGCGTCCGGGTACGAGCTCGTGAGCCCGCTGCGGGTGGGTGTGACCGGGGAACCGTCGGCCCACAACCCCATGCGCACCGACAGCGGGCTGCCGCGCTCGTCGAGCTCGCCGCCGAGGACGCCGTTGACGGCTCCGAGCACGACGCCGCCCGGTCCGGTGGACGACGGCGGGGGAGCCGGGCGGGTGGCCAGGGCGAAGGCGGCGGCCTTGGCCAGGCCGGTGCCCCCCACGCGCAGCGCGCCGTAGACCCCGTTCGCGACGGCCGTGTGCACGGCTTCGACGGGCTTGGCCGGGGCGCCGAGCAGGCGGAAGACGCGGCCGGCGAGCGCGGTGTGGACACCGTGGACGACGCCGGTCAGTTCCCCGACCAGCTCGGAGGTGAGGTCGCCGGCCTCGCGGTACTCCCGCCGACGGCGCACGTCGTCGTCGTCTTGCCGGGCGTTCGCGTCCCCGGCGTCGAGGTCGTAGCTGAGGGCACCGCTGCCCACGAAGGAGCCGTTGGCGTCGGCGACGCCGGCGGGAAGCCGTTCGGCGCTCCGCCGCGCGCGGACCGGGGCCGGCCCACCCGGACCGGCGTAGACGGACGGGTTGATGGGACGTCGACGGGGCGGCAGCACCGCCGTCGGTGTCCGGGGTCGCTGGGGGGATGCGTCCGGGTCGGACTTCTGGGCCATGCGTCCTCCGCTCCTCGGTGACGGCACGCTAGCGCAGCCCTCCGACAGGATCTCCCCGCGGCTCGCCCGCGCGGGCGAGGTTCAGGCCATCGGTGCTGGCCCGTCAGGCCGTGCCAGCCGGCGACGGGAACCGGCGACAGGTGGTCGGCGACCGTCGGCCGTAGCGTCTGATCAGTCGTCCAACCCCCCGCCGTACCAGGAGGACCCGTGCGTCCCGGTCCCGCCAGCTTCGCCAGCGACAACCACTCCGGCGCGCACCCCGACGTGCTCGCCGCAGTCGTGGAGGCCAATGCGGGCCACCAGCCGTCCTACGGCGGTGACCCCCTGACGGCACGGGCGATCGACCTGTTCCGGGAGAGCTTCGGCGAGCAGGCCGACGTCCTGCTGTCGCTGACGGGCACCGGAGCGAACGTCGTGGGGCTGCAGACGATGCTGCGGCCCTACGAAGCGGTGCTCTGCGCGGCGACCGCCCACATCGCCACCGACGAGTGCGGCGCACCCGAGCACTACCTCGGCAGCAAGCTCATCGGTGTCCCGACCCCGGACGGGAAGCTGACCCCGGAACTCGTCGAGCCGTTCGCCGGGGGAGTGGGCGACCAGCAGGCGGTCCAGCCGCGCGTCGTGGCGGTCACCCAGTCCACCGAGCTCGGCACGCTCTACCAGCTCGACGAGCTCCGGCGCCTCGCCGACTGGGCCCACGCCCGCTCGATGCTGGTGCACCTCGACGGCGCGCGGTTGTTCAACGCCGCCGCCGCCCTCGGCGTCGAACTCTCGGCCTTCGCCGAGGTCGGCGTCGACGTCCTCTCGTTCGGCGCAACGAAGAACGGTGCACTCGGCGCGGAAGCGGTCGTCGTCCTGGACCCGGCGCTCGCCGTCGGTACCCGCTACATCCGCAAGCAGGCGATGCAGCTGCCGTCGAAGATGCGCTTCGTCGCCGCGCAGTGGGTCGCGCTGCTCGAGGGCAGCTCGACCGGCGGCGCGCTGTGGCGCCGGAACGCCGGGCACGCGAACGCCATGGCCGCCCGGCTCGCCGCCGGTGTCGAGGGCATACCCGGCGTGCGGAGGACACGGCCGACCGAGGTGAACGCCGTGTTCGCCACGCTCCCTCCGGCCATGACCGTCGAGCTGCAGGCGCAGTACGCGTTCTACGTCTGGGACGAGCGCACGCGCGAGGTGCGGTGGATGACGTCGTTCGACACCACGGCGGACGACGTGGACGGCTTCGTCGCCGCGGTGCGAACCGCCGCTGCGAACGGCTGACAGTTCGGAGCCGGTCGCAGTTCTCGCCGGATCAGCGTTGCGTCGAGCGCAGCCGGCCCGTTACCCCGACAAGCACATACGGCACCGGGGGAGCAGCATGTCGCAGCAGGACCTACCGCAGTACGGGGCGCCACAGCAGTACGGGCCGCCCCAGCCGTACGGAGCTCCGCAGCCGTACGGGGCGCCACAGCAGTACGGGGCTCCACAGCAGTACGGGCCGCCGTCCGCGGGCGGAGCGCCCGGACCCTACGGCGCCGGCCCCACCAACCAGAACCGCTACGGCGAGCGGGCCCGCCTGTTCGGCTTCCTCAGCATCGTGCTCGGCATCTTCGCCGCCGTCCCGGCCATCGTGTTCGGCGTCAAGGGACTCGGGGCCGCCAAGCAGGGCCTCGCGACGAACCGGGGCTGGAGCATCTTCGGCCTCGTCATGGGGATCCTGGCGTCGCTGGTGACGTTCGGCTTCATCGTCGTCGGCGCTGCGAGCGGGTTCAGCGCGGGACTGCACACCTACCCGGGCACCCAACTGCAGCAGGACGTCACGAGGACGATCCAGAGCCAAGGCGGAGCCGGCGTGGCCGACGTCAGGTGCCCGGACACCAAGGACCCGAAGGCGGGCGTCGTCACGGACTGCACGGCGCTGCTGGACGGCCAGTTCACGCGCCTCGCCATTCGATGGGACGCTCCGCGCAGCTTCGTCATCGACAAGGCGTGAGCATGCGCGCCGCCACGATCAATCGGTGACCCAGCCGACCGGGCCGACCCTCGCAGGCTTCGCCTAGGTTCGCCGCCGCACGGATGAAGGCATGGCGAGACACGTTGGTCGGGCAGGGGCCGGCACCACCTGACCCCGACCGCTCGGCGGATCCGCTACTTGACATAATGTCGATTCTCGGCGCTTGCCTAGTCCAGCGGGGAGTGGTCGTCCGGTGCGCGCCACAGCGGCACCAGGTCCTCGACCGCCTGCAGCAGCTCATCGAGCACGCGTCGCGCTGCCGAAGCGGACGCGCGCTCGTCGAGCGCGACGCGTGCGTCGGCCACCGCGGCCTCGACGATCCACAGCCGGTCCTGCAGGTCGCGCACCGACCGGCGCGGCAACACGAGCACGTCGCCGTCCTCGAGCAGCCGCCGCCCACCCCTTCGAGCTTCGTAGTCGCGCTGACGACAGGCCTGGCCGCAGAACTCCCGCGGCCGGCCGGGACCCGCGACGACCGGGAACCGCCGTCCGCACCACCGGCACCGCCGACCGGGCACCTCAGGCTGTTCCGTCACCATGACGAAACCATAGCGCAGAGCCCGCTACCGATGTCGCCGGACCGCTCTCTAGGCTGATGCGATGCCCGCCCGCACCACGCGCCGCCTCGTCCTGTTCGGAGCCTCCGGCTACACCGGCCGGCTCACCGCGGAGGCGATGGTCCGTCGCGGTCTGCGTCCGGTGCTCGCCGGACGGGACCGCACCAAGCTGCGCGCGCTGGCCGACCGGCTGGCCGCCGACGCACCGCTCGACACCTCGCTCGAGATCGTGACGGCCGACGTCCGCGACGCCGCGTCCATCGCGTCCCTGCTGCATTCCGGCGACGTCCTCGTCACGACGGTCGGCCCGTTCCTCGAACTCGGCGAACCCGTCGTTCAGGCGGCCGTGCAGGCCGGCGCCTCCTACCTTGACTCGACCGGTGAGCCGCCGTTCGTCCGCACCGTCTTCCAGACCTACGGTCCGCAGGCCCTCGCCTCCGGGGCCGGTCTGCTGCCCGCCTTCGGCTACGACTACGTACCAGGCAACCTCGCCGCGGGCCTCGCGTTGGACCGCGCCGGCGAGACGGCGAGACGGGTCGACGTCGGCTACTTCACCACCGGCCCGATGAATGCCGGTTCGGCGAGCAGCGGAACCGCGGCGTCGGTCGCGGGCATCCTCGTGGAGAACGGCTACCGCTGGCGCCACGGAGCCCTCCAACGGTCCCGGACGGCGGAGTCGGTCCGGTCGTTCACGCTCGACGGTCAGCGGCGCAGCGGCATCTCGCTGGCCGGGTCCGAGCACTTGGCACTTCCTCGCATCGCGCCGCAGCTGGACGAGGTGAACGTCTACCTCGGCTGGGCCGGGCCACTCAGCCGGGCCGTCCAGGTGGGCTCCCTCGCGCTGGAAGGCCTTCGCCGCGTCCCCCGGGCCACGCCGACGCTCCGCGGCCTTCTCGGCCGCGTGCGGCCGGCGACCGGCACCGGACCCGACCTCGCGGCCCGCGAGGCGACGGGCAGCCTCGTCGCGGCGATGGCCTACGACGAATCCGGCCGTCTGCTCGAGCACGTCGTCCTCCGCGGTCCCAACGGCTACACGCTGACCGGCGAGCTGCTCGCCTGGGGCGCCGAGCAGGCCCTCGCCGACGCACTCGACCCCGGGGCCCGGGGTCCGGTCGATGCGTTCGGGCTCGAGGAGCTCCGCCGCGGCTGCGCCGGGATCGGTCTCGTCGAGGTCTGAGCGCGGAACGGTCCGCGCTGCGTCAGCGCACCCGGCCGACGAGGTAGCCGCTGTACCAGACCGCCTGCAGCCGAACCGCGGCACCCGTGTGCGGGGCGTTCCACATCGAGCCGTAACCGGCGTAGATGCCGACGTGCGAGAGGTCGCGGGCGAAGATGAGGTCACCCGGCTGCAGCTGGTTCGCAGGAATCTTCGTGGCGGCGTACTGCTGGTACGTGGAACGCGGCAGGTGCCTCCCGAGCCGGCTGAAGACGTATTGCGTCAGCCCGCTGCAGTCGAAGGACTGCGGCCCGGTCGCCCCCCAGACGTAGGGCTTGCCGCGCTGGGTGGCCGCCATCTGGATGGCGCGGATGCCGAGGTTGCTCGACGGTGCCGTGAACTGGCGCGGCGGCGGCGGGGCCGGCTCGCTCTTGATCCTCGCCACCTGGAGGATCTTCATGGCCGTGGCCAGGTCGACCACGCCGGTCGGCCGCATGTGGAACCAGCGCTGGAAGCGGATGACCGCGGCGCGCGTCTCGTTGCCGTAGAAGCCGGTGGTGCGAGCACCGACGGTCCGCTGGATCAGCAGGACCTGTGACCCCCGGGCACCCGGGCCGATCGTCGGCCCGGCGGCCTCCGCGGCCGGAGCCATGCCTTCGACCACGGGCAGCACACCGCCGAGGACCAGGCCGAACGCGAGCGCGACTGAAGCGAATCTCCTGCGGACCATGAGTTGCTCCCGGCCCGCATCTCCCCCACCGCCAGGGAGCGGGAGACGTCCGTCCTCGGTCGGGTCACACCAGCGCGGACGGAGAACGGGAACGCCGGTGCGTGCTCACTGTCGGTGAGCGGCAACACGACGGGGATCGGATGAAGATCCGTTTCGGTGTAGCAGAGCGTGGTCAGTTGCACCCGTACGGAGCAACAGAACGTAGTCGTACATGTGATCCGGGCGTCACGGGGCGTGACGTTTACCCGGGTTCAGCGAACAGCAACCGCGATGCCGATGCCGGCAGCGCCCAGCGCCGTACCGACCGTGAGCAGTGCGGGCACGGGACGCACGGTCTTCGCCTTCAGCGCGGCCGCGACCGCGATCGCGTCGCCGGCGTCGCAGACCGCCCCGAGGACCAGCGCCTCCCGAAGTGCGGCATCGACACCGCTCCCCCAGAGCCCACCCGCCGGCCGACCGGACGAGCGATGCGAGATCCGTAACAGTGCGAGACCGAGCGAGACGTCCCGGATGCCGAACAACCGCGCGATCCACGCCGTCCGCTCCGCCGTCACCGAATCGACGCCCAGGCCTCTGGCCAGCACGGTCGGCGCCGCGAACACGGTCGTTCCGACCGCGCAGCGACCGAGCGCGAGGGCCAGGACTGCCACCGGTGTGCTCAACGTGGACTCCGAATCTGCCGATGACAACATCGCCGGGGCTGGGCTATCGTTAGCGGTTCGGTGAAACGGGAACGACTACCGTCAGCCCGGCGTTGTCGCCTGGGGAATCACCACCATGCCATCAACCGCCCGGAGGCGAACCACAGTGGGCGAACGCGTTCTTCGCGGCAGCCGTCTCGGCGCCGTGTCGTACGAAACGGATCGCGGCACCGAAATGGCCGCACGTCAGAACGTCACCTACGACTGCCCGGTCGGGCACTCGTTCCACATGACATTCGCAGCCGAGGCCGACGTGCCTGCGGTCTGGGAGTGCAAGGTCTGCGGCGGCGAGTCGTTGCTCGTCGACGGGGAGCGGCCGGAGCCGAAGAAGGTGAAGCCGGCGCGTACCCACTGGGACATGCTCATGGAGCGCCGCACCACCGAAGACCTCGAAGAGGTCCTGGCCGAGCGGCTCGCCGTGTTGCGGGAGCGCACGCGCAAGACCGCCTGACCGTACGGACGCTCCGGCGTCCGCACACGACAACACGACCGACGCCGCCGGGGAGACCCGGCGGCGTTCGTCGTTCCGGCGCCGTGTCAGAGCCTGGCGGTCAGGGTTCGCGCCGCGGCCGCTCGATGCGCTCCTCGACGACCTCGCCCTCGATGACACCGCTGCCACCACCGCTACCGCGACGCGCGGAGCCGGGCCCAGGAGCCCGGCTCCGGCGCCCCGCCGGTCCGCGGAACAACGAGCCGCCCAAGCCGGTGACGGCACTTCCCATCCGCCGGCCACCCCAGTGCAGCAGCAGCCGGCGGGCGAGCGGCCGGGTCAGGGGGAACAGCGCGAAGAAGCCGAGGATGTCGGAGAGGAAGCCCGGCGTCAGCAGCAACGTGCCGCCGACGATGACGAGGGCGCCGTCGGCCACCTCCCTGGCCGGTGGCCGCGACTCCTCCAGCGCGCGCGAGAACGCCCGCCAGGTCCGTCGGCCCTCCCGGCGCACGAGCCAGGTGCCGAACACCGACTCCGCGATGAGGAGCAGCAGCGTCTCCCAGCCGCCGATGACGTGCGCCACCTGCAAAATCACGTAGAGCTCGAGCAGGGGGACGACGAGCAGCGCGACCAGCAGCAGGGCGGGCACGTCAGTGCCCCGAGGTCCGAACCGCCTCGGCGGGCCGCTCGGCCTGCGCACCCGTGAGCCGCTCGCCGGAGGCCAGGGGCATCGTCGCCGTCGCCGCGGACCCGTGGCTGGCCGGCGTGAGGTCGGGCAGGCCGGCCGACGGCTCCGTCCGCGGTAGCGGGACCCGGCTGCGCCGGCTGCGGATGCCCCACCAGGTCACGCGCCACAGCGCCTCGGCGACGATGTCGCGGCTCATCTTCGACTGGCCGCGCTCACGTTCGACGAAGGTGATCGGCACCTCCACGACACGGAACCCGCGGCGCCAGGCCTGCCAGACGACGTCGACCTGGAAGCAGTAGCCCTGGCTGGCGACGGCGTCGAGCGACAGCCCTCGCAGCACCGGGGCCCGGTAGGCACGGAACCCGCCGGTCGCGTCGCTGAGCGGCATGCCGAGCGCCGTGCGGACATAGACGTTCCCGCCGCGCGAGAGCGCGAGCCGGGAGCGCGGCCAGTTGCGGACCTCACCGCCGGGCATCCAGCGGGAGCCCAGGACCACGTCGGCGCCGTGCAGCGCCGCGAGCAGGCGCGGCAACTCCTCGGGCGTGTGCGAGCCGTCGGCGTCCATCTCGACCAGGACGTCGTAACCGCGGGCGAGGGCCCAGCCGAAGCCGGCGACGTACGCGGCGCCGAGGCCGGCCTTGCCCGAGCGGTGGAGCACGTGGACGGCCGGATCGTCGGCAGCCATCCGGTCGGCGATCTCACCCGTGCCGTCCGGACTCGCGTCGTCGATGACCAGGACGTCGGCCTCCGGCACGGCGGCCCGGAGGCGGCTGAGCGTGCTCGGCAGGTTCTCGCGCTCGTCGTAGGTCGGGATGCACACGAGGACGCGGGCGGGCGGATCGCCAGCAGGTCTCGGTGCGGGGGCTCCGGCGTCTTCCTTCACGCTGACGATCCTGCCTCTCCGCCGGCCTGCGGCGAGGTCGCTGCGACCCCGTGTCGGCCGCCGGTACGAGTCGGACGCCGGCGCCGCAGCACCAGGAGTCCGGTGGGCACGAGCAACCCCAGCCCCACCAGCGCGTACTCGACGGACCCGCCGAGGCGGTCGGCGATGGTGCGGCTCGAGCGCATCGGGAGCTGTGCGACCAGCACATCCGGGGTGTAGAGCGGCGACGCGGCCACGACCGTGCCGTCGGGGCGGATCAACGCGCTGCGACCGCTCGTCGCCACGACGACGCTCGACCGACCGTGCTCGATGGACCGCAGCCGCGACATCGCCAGCTGCTGGTAGGTCTCCCCCGAGCGGCCGAAGGTCGCGTTGTTGGTCTGCACCACGAGAAGTCGCGAGCCGCCGTCGACCACGTCGCGCACGAGGCCGTCGTAGGCGACCTCGAAGCAGATGACGTCGCCGACGCGGTAGGTGCCGCCGGGGCCGGGTGTGGCGAACAGCCCCGGCGAGCGACCCGGCAGGAAGTCGTTGGGGAGGCTGTCGGCAAACCGTTTCACGAGCTTCTGGAGGACGGGGCGGCCCGGCAGGTACTCGCCGAACGGCACGGGGTGCCGCTTGACGTACATCTGGCCGAGGTAGCCGTCCGGTCCCCAGAGCAGGCCGGCGTTACGGACGTGGCCCGCCCCCGGGCCCTGCAGCACGGCGCCGACGAGCACGGGGCGACCGATGCTCTGCGACGCCTCGGACAGCAGTGCGGCCGCCTCGGGATCGGCGAACGGGTCGAGGTCGGACGAGTTCTCCGGCCACAGCACCACGTCCGGTGCCGGGGTCCGCCCGGCGGCGACGGCCGCGGCCAGCTCCTGCGTGCGGAGCAGGTGGTTGCGGGTGACGGCCCGGCGCTGACCCATCCAGTCCAGGCCCATGCGGGGCACGTTGCCCTGGATGGCGGCGACCGTCGCCGTCTCCGGTCCGGCGCCGGCCGGGTCCGGCTGCGCCGCGGTCGGCGTCGGCACCAGTGCCCCGGCCGCGAGCACGGCGATTCCGCCGAGCAGGGCGACCGCCCCCGCCACCACCCCAGCTGTCGCCCGCTGCCGGGGACGTCGCCGGGCGAGCGCCACCGCGGCGGTGGCGAGCAGGCCCCCGGCGAGGGCGATCGCGAACGTGACGAGTGGTGCGCCGCCCAGGGCCGCGAGCCGCGTCACGGGGGCGATGCCGCCCTCGGCCGGCTGGACGAAGGCGAGACGCCCCCACGGGAAGCCGCCGAAGGGCGCGCGTCCGCGCAGCGCTTCCATGACGACCCAGGAGGTTCCGATCCAGAGCCCGCTCAGCGGCAGTCGCCAGGCGACCACGCACATCGGCCCGACCAGCGCGACGAACAGCGCCTGCAGGAGCGAGAGCACGAGCCAACCGTCGTCACCGGCGATCCGCGACCAGGCCAGCAGCGGCACGAGGAAGCCGAGACCGAACAGCAGGCCCAACAGGTATCCCCCGCGGAGGCTGCAGCCGCGCACGAGCAGGGCGAGCGCCGCCACCGCGAGCGGCGCGAGGTACCAGAGGTCGTGCGGGGGGAAGGCGACGGAGAGGACCAGGCCGGCGACGACCGCTGCGAGCCGTCGGAGCCAGGCATGCGACTCCCGCTGCCGGACCACCCTCGCGCGGTGGGACGGGCGTCCGGAGGACGCGGACGCGGTCGGGAACGACGAGCGGGGCGTCGTGCTGGACGCCGTCCCGGACGTCGTCGTCCCGGGGGTCGTCGTCCCCGGCGGGGCAGTCATGCCCCCATTCTGCCGGGAAGTGGCCCCGGGTCACCCTTCGGACCGAACCCCTGCCCGCTGGCTGCGGACAGACATCCGTTGTCTACTGGATGACCCGGGCCACCCTCCCCGGGCCGTTCGCGCGAGCTGTGAGCAGCCGGAGCTGCCTCTCGCGCGCCGGTCGCCGGCTCCGCCGGGAGCGCGTAGCCGTGTCCCAGCGCCTGTCCACACCCGGCTGGCGAGCCGCGACGTCGGAACGTCGCTTTCCGGGGCGGGCAAGACGGGGTTTCACGGCAAGCTCCTGAACGACGGATCGGTCTGTGCGGAGGGACGTTACCGAGGAGGCACCCACTTGTGTCAACAAACCGTTGACCTGCGGTTGCTCTCTGCTAGCGCAGGTCAGAAGAGTGTGAGCCATCAGACATGCCGGCCAGATAACAAGGATTTTTTGGGCCGGTCGGCGTGTCTCGGTTGATGTCGATCATCTAGCTACTCAGGGCTACGGAAATCCGACCCCGTTCTCACGCGGAGTTAGTAGTTGATAGTCCCTCAGTTACGAAAATGATCACCGCAGCGTCACATCGACGACACTCCCCGCGACGACGAGCCGTAGCGGACGGGGGTTGCCGCGGTCGAGATCCGGCAGTCCGGGGGTGGCGGCGCGAGGATCGGTCGACCAGGCCGCCACCCGCGCGTCCGGGGTCCGGACGACGAGATCTCCGTCGAAGCTCCAGACGGCGAAGGTCGCGTCCGTGCCCGGGCGGAGATCACCTCCCACGGCCCCGGCGGCACGGTGGCCGCCGCGGGTCGCCGCAGCGAACGCGGCCCGGACCGAGACGGCGCCGGCCCCTGCCGACGGCGACGACGCGAACCGGATCACGTCCCAAGGGTCGGACGAGCCGTCGCTCCCGGCGGTGACGCCCCCGGGACGCCCGTCGACCGGCCGCCGTGACCCGAAGGCGAAGGGCACCCCGGCCGCGGCGAGCGCGCGCAGATCGACAGTGGAGCCTCCGATCACCACGACCACCATCCCGAGCCGGGCGAGGTCGGCCACGACCGTGCCCGGCAGATCCGCATCGACCACGAGCCGGTGGGCGCAGGACGCAACGGCCCGCTCGCCGTCGGCGAGCGACCGCGCCGCGCTGCCGACTCCTCGCAGGACGGCCCCAGGATCGTCGCCGGCCCACAGCGAGCACTGACGACGCACGTCGGTCGCGGTCCGGACCAGCGCCGCGACCTCGTCGGGATCCGTGCTGCTCGTCGCCGGACGGGCACCGGCGGGCCGTTCGTCTCCCGGGCCCTGCCAGTAGAGGACGGTTCCCACCGCCGGGGCCGCGCCTTCGTCCGCAGCAGGGCCGTCTGCAGCTGAGCCGTCCGCAGAGCCGTTCGCAGCAGAGCCGTCCGCAGGAGAACCGTCCGCAGCAGAGCCGTCCGGACCGGCAACGACATGCACGCTGGCGGTCCCCGCCCGGGCCGCTTCGACACGACGGCCCGCGCCGGGCACCGTGCAGGCGTCCACGAAGGCCGGCGCGGCCAGGGCACCCGACAGATCCGTCACCCGATCGGGACGGCCGAGCCGGTCGGCGGCGGCCTCGTCGCCGACCCACAGGATGACGCCGGCGGCGTCGTCGACGAGCATGGCCGTCGCCCGCGGCGACCCCGGGGTGTAGACGAACCCGCCGCGGTAGAGGGTCGAGCTCATCGTCGGGTCCTTCCGCGCATCCCCGCATCATCCGGCGGAAAGGCGGCGGAACTTCTCGGGCGCGGCTGCTTGACCGGCGGCGTGAGGGGGGTCACGTTACGAGGGTGTAAGTCGATCAGCTCCGGGCTGCCCCCAGCGTCTCGGACCTCGAAGAGCTGCAGATCCCCGGGCGCGCCTCCGGCGCCTCACGGGGAACCCCGCGGACCGGTCCCCAGCCGGCCCCGACAGACAGGAGACCGTCTGTGTCAGCGGTCCTACGACCGACCGGCTCCTCCGGCCGGCGCGCACGCACCCTCCCGGGCCGCTGGGGCCGGGCCTCGCGGTCCCGCGGCCTCCGCCTCGGCCTCTCCGCTGCGCTCGTCGCCCCGATGCTCGCCGCCTGTGGCGGCAGCGGCGGGGGTGTGCCCACGCTGAACTGGTACATCGGCAAGCAGGACGGCGGCTGGATCGAGAAGGCCATCTCGACCTGCAACCAGCAGGCCGGCGGCAAGTACCAGGTCAAGTTCCAGGAACTGCCGGCCGAGGCCACCGACCAGCGGGAGCAGCTCGTCCGCCGGTTGGCGGCGAACGACTCGTCCATCGACATCGTCGGCATGGACGTCATCTGGACCGCGGAGTTCGCGAACGCGGGCTGGATCGACCCGTTCCCGGACAGCGAGCGGGCCTCGCTGACCGACGGCGTCCTCGCCGGTCCGGTGAAGAGCGGTACCTACCAGGGCAAGCTCTACGCAGCTCCGTACACGTCGAACACCCAGCTGCTCTGGTACCGCAAGGACCTCACGCCCGCGCCGCCGGAGAACTTCACCTGGCAGCAGATGATCGACACCGCCGCCGCCGCCAAGAAGCAGGTCCAGATCCAGGGCGCCCGGGCGGAGAGCCTCGACGTCACCTTCAACTCCCTGCTGGTCTCGGCCGGCGGCCAGTGGCTCGACAACGCTGACGCCGGCAAGAACGCCACGGTCAGCCTCCAGCCCGGCCCGACGACCGCCGCTCTGGCGGCGTTGGGGAACCTGGCCCGTTCCCCGGTGGCGAACCCCGAGCTGAACACGGCGGACGAGGCCGCGAGCCGCAAGTCGTTCGAGAAGGGCGACTCGCTGTACGAGATCAACTATCCCTTCATCTACCCGAGCGCGGCCAAGGCGACGGCCGTCCCCAACCTGCAGCAGAAGCTCGGTTGGGCGCGGTTCCCGCGGGTGGACGCGAACACGCCGAGTGCACCGCCCCTGGGCGGCTTCAACCTCAGCGTGGCCCACTCCAGCAAGCACAAGGACGCGGCCTTCCAGGCCGTCCAGTGCCTGCGGCAGCCCGCCAACCAGCTGTACGCCACCCAGCAGGGCGGCGTCCCACCGACCACGTCGTCGGTCTACGACCAGCTGACGACCGACAAGTACCCGTTCAAGGACGTGCTACGGGCGTCCATCAACGACGCGGCCCCACGACCGGTCTCCCCCGCCTACAACGACCTGTCGCTGGCGTTGCAGAACACGATCCATCCGTTGAAGGGCATCAACCCCACGGCTGATGCCACCCGATTGCGCGATCTCGCCCGGGAAGCGCTGAAATCCGAGGCGGTGCTCTCATGACCACGACCTCGCAGGCTCCGGCCACCACGACCGAGGCCCCGGCGCCATCGTCCGGAAGGAAACGATCGAAGATCACCGACCGGGACAAGGCGGAACGGCGCTTAGGTATACGCCTGGTGCTCCCCGCGGCGATCGTCATGGCCGCGGTGACCATCTACCCGATCATCTACGCGATCTGGTTGTCGTTGCAGCGCTACAACCTGCGCTTCCCGGACGACCGCAAGTACGTCTGGTTCGCCAACTACACCAAGATCCTCTCGTCCGGCGCCTTCTGGCAGGTCTTCGCGACGACCATCGTGATCACGGTCGTGTCCGTGGCGATCGAGTTCGTCCTCGGTCTGTCACTGGCGCTGGTCATGCACCGGGCGATCTTCGGCCGGAACCTCGTCCGCACGGCGATCCTGATCCCCTACGGCGTCATCACCGTGGTGGCCGCCTTCGCCTTCAAGTTCGCGGTCTCCCCGGACAACGGGGGCTTCCTGTTCACGAACTCGTCGAGCCCGCCGCTGAACGGGCACTGGAGTTCGCTCGGGGTCATCATCGTCACCGAGGTCTGGAAGACGACCCCGTTCATGTCGTTGCTGCTCCTGGCCGGCCTGGCGATCGTGCCGAACGAGCTCATCGAGGCGGCCAAGGTCGACGGGGCGAGTGCCTGGCAGCGCCTGCGCAAGGTCATCCTCCCCACCATGAAGTCGGCGGTGATGGTGGCGTTGCTGTTCCGCACGCTCGACGCCGTCCGCATCTTCGACACCGTCTACATCCAGACCAAGGGAGCGAACAACACCGCGACCCTGTCGCAACTCGGCTACAACCAACTGATCAATCAGCTGAACCTCGGATTGGGGTCGGCCGTGTCCGTCCTGCTGTTCCTGCTGGTCGTGTTCATCGCGTTTCATCTTCGTGAAGGTCTTCCGAACGGACCTCGGCGCCGTGCGGGGCGAGCGCTGATGGCCACCACGACGCCCGTCGGCACGGCCCGCCCGAGTGCGCGGCCGGGCCGCTCGTCCCGGGAGATCCCGGCGGAACGTCGCCGGGTCGATCCGAAGTGGATCATCATCACGATCTTCGTGGTGCTCTACGCCCTCATCCCGCTGGCGTGGATCCTCTCCCTCTCGTTCAAGTCCGCCTCCACCGTCACCGACGGAAAGCTCCTGCCGAGCGACCCGTCCTTCGAGAACTACCACTCGATCCTGACGACGGGCGTCTTCGTCCGCCCGCTCCTCAACTCGCTCGGGATCACGATCATCTCGACGGTGATCGCCGTGGTGCTGGCGACGCTCGCCGCCTATGCGATCGCTCGCCTGAACTTCCCCGGCAAGCGGCTGGTGCTGAGCGCGGCACTGGGCATCGCGATGTTCCCGCCGATCTCCATCGTCGGGCCGCTGTTCAACATGTGGCGGGCGATCGGCCTCTACGACACCTGGCCCGGTCTGATCATCCCGTACATGACGTTCGCGTTGCCGATGGCGATCTGGACCCTGTCCGCGTTCTTCCGGGAGATCCCTTGGGAGCTCGAGCAGGCGGCCGGAGTCGACGGGGCCACGCCCTTCCAGGCGTTCCGCAAGGTGATCGTCCCGCTCGCCGCTCCCGGCGTCTTCACCTCGGCGATCCTCGTGTTCTTCTTCGCCTGGAACGACTTCGTCTTCGCCATCACGCTCACGTCCACGGACAAGAGCCGTACCGTGCCGGCCGCCCTGAGCTTCTTCACGGGGGCCTCGCAGTTCGAACAGCCCACCGGCGCGATCGCGGCCGCCGCGATCATCGTCACGATCCCCATCATTCTCCTGGTGCTGGCCTTCCAGCGCCGGATCGTCGCCGGCCTCACCGCCGGTGCCGTCAAGGGCTAGAGCCCAGAAGGACAACGAGGCAACCCATGGCTGAGATCACGCTGACCAACGTCAGCAAGCGATTCGCCGACGGCACCATCGCCGTCGACAACGTCAACCTGGACATCGCCGACGGCGAGTTCGTCATCCTCGTCGGACCTTCCGGCTGCGGGAAGTCGACGTTGCTGCGGATGATCGTCGGGCTGGAGGACATCTCCGGCGGCGAGCTGACCATCGGTGGCAAGGAGGTCAACAACCTCGCCCCACGGGACCGCAACCTCGCGATGGTGTTCCAGAACTACGCCCTCTACCCCCACCTGTCGGTACGGGAGAACATCGCCTTTCCGCTGCGTATGGCCAAGGTCTCCGACGGCGAGATCAAGCAGCGCGTCGACGAGGCCGCCCGGGTGCTCGAGCTCGAGGAGCTGCTCGAACGCAAGCCCGGTGCGCTCTCCGGAGGCCAGCGCCAGCGCGTCGCGATGGGCCGCGCGATCGTCCGCGAGCCGGAGGCATTCCTGTTCGACGAGCCGCTGTCGAACCTCGACGCCAAGCTCCGTGGCCAGATGCGGACGGAGATCGCCCGCCTGCAGAAGCGGTTCGGCACGACGACGGTCTACGTCACCCACGACCAGACCGAGGCCATGACGCTCGGCGACCGGGTCGCGGTACTCCGGAAGGGCGTGCTGCAGCAGGTCGGTACGCCGCGGGAGCTCTACAACTCCCCTGTGAACCTGTTCGTCGCCGGCTTCATCGGCAGCCCGTCGATGAACTTCCTCCCGGCCACGCTGACCGGTCACCGGCTCCGGCTCCCCGTCGGCGAGGTCGACCTGCCGCAGGAGATGACCGCGGGCCTGCCCGCGGAGGGCGGCGAGCGGACGGTCATCGCCGGCATCCGGCCCGAGCACTTCGAGGACGCCTCGCTGGTCGGCGAGGAGAGCCGGCACGGCACCACCTTCGGGGCGGTCGTCGACATCATCGAGTGGATGGGCTCGGAGCTCTACGCCTACTTCCCCGTCCGCGGCGGCGACCAGGGCCATCAGGCCGGGATGGCCGAGCTGGCCCGGGAGCTCGACCAGGAGGGCGTCCGCTCCGACAGCGGCGAGAGCCAGGTCGTGGCCCGGCTCGACCCGACGAGCCAGGTGAGGGAAGGTGCCGAGGCCCAGCTGTGGCTCGACATCCGCCGCATCCACCTGTTCGACCCGGAGACGGGTGACAACCTCACACTGCCGGTCGACCCGCTCGGGACCGCCCGGCACGAGGCCCGGCAGCAGCCGGCCCGGCAGAGCCAGGAGGCCGTGGGTCACGCCACCGGCGACGGAGCCCCGCCGACCGCGCAGGACGACCACCGGACCGCCGGAACCGGGGAACAGGCGCCAGCCGGGGACCTCGACATCGACGGGGAGTCCGAGCCGCCACGATCCGGCGGCGCACACCGCGCCTGACGGTTCAGCGACGAGTGCGGCGGCGGGGACGCCGCCGCCTCGTCGTCGCCCGTACCTCGGCGACGGAGTGCTCGTCCCACACGTGGCTGTGGAGCAGGCGGTACCGCTGTGCCGACAGCTCGAGGTAGGCCTCGGTCTCGCTCGGCGTGGCGCGGCGTTCGGTGTCGTCGTCGACCGGGTCGGCGAGCAGGCCGGTCTCGCGCAGCAGCTCGACTGCCGGCCGGTACTCCTCGTCCCACCACAGCTGGGCGATCTCTGCCCGGCTGAGCAGCACACCCCGGTCCTGCATGACGCGGAAGCCCCACGCCTCGACGCCCTCGGCGAGCGCACCGAACTCGTTCGGGTCGGTCAGCACGATCGAGGCGCGCGCCTCGGGGGGCAGCGGCACCCGCTCGTAGAAGACGCGTTCGTGGCCCTTCATCGGCAGGTCGGCCACGGTCAGGCCGCCGGCCGCGGGCAGCGACGTCCGGATCTCGGTGACGATGGCCCGGATGGTGCTCCAGCCCATCGCGCGAGCGACGGCGATGCGGTGGTGGCCGTCGACGACGAAGTGGACCTGCCCGACGCGGTACAGGTCGATCGGCGGCATCTCCCGGCCGCGGCGGATGGAGCCGGCGATGCGCTCGAAGCGGGTGCGCGCCTGCTCGGTGGTCGGACGGAACCGGCGGTCGAACCCCGAGCTCCGGTCCACCGAGCCGACGATGCTGTCGATCTCGACGAGCTGCTCGCCGAGGCTCTGGCGCCCCCGCAGCCCGAGTGCTGCGACGACCTCGTCGAAGGGCAGCAGGACGTCGACGTCGCCGGGGCGGCCACGAAGCCGCGAAGCCACCCGGGCCCATTGCGCCCGGCGCCGGGCGCGGGTGAAGTCGTCCCGCGAGTCGGCCTCCGGGAAGCCGGTGCTGCGCCAGCCGGTCGTCACTCCCGCATTCTCCCCGCCCCTCCCCCGCGGTCCAGTACCGACGGCCGCGAACCGGCCGATGCTCCCGAGCCGACGGCGGCAACGGCGATACGGTGCGCCACATGACGACCCGGGCGGCCACGGACCGGCTCCTGCTCCTCGACACCCCGAGCCTGTACTTCCGCGCCTTCCACGGCATCCCGAGCTCGGTCACCGCGCCGGACGGCAGCCCCGTCAACGCGATCCGCGGGACGATCGACGTCCTCGCGCGCCAGATCCGCGACCTGCGGCCGAACCGTGTGGTGGCCTGCTTCGACTACGACTGGCGGCCGGCCTGGCGGGTCGAGCTGCTGCCGTCGTACAAGCTGCACCGGGTCGGCGACGACGGCGGCGACCAGACCCCCGACGACCTCGGGCCGCAGGTCCCCGTGCTCGAGGCGGTGCTCGACGCGGTCGGCATCCCCCGCCTGGGGGCCGACGGCTTCGAGGCCGACGACGTCATCGGCACGCTGTGCGCGCGACACCCGGGGCCGGTCGACATCCTCACCGGCGACCGTGACCTGTTCCAGCTGGTGCGCGACGACCGGCCGGTCCGCGTGATCTACACGGTCGAGAAGTTCCGGGCCGTCGACGAGGCGCGGGTGAGCGAGAAGTACGGCATCCCGGGCCGGACCTACGGGGACTTCGCCGTGCTGCGCGGCGACCCGAGCGACGGGCTCCCCGGCGTGAGCGGCATCGGCGCGAAGACCGCCGCGGTGCTGATCGAACGGTTCGGCACCGTCGAGGAGATGGTGCGGGCGGTCGACGCGGGCGTCACCGACGGGTTCCCGGCCGGGGCACGGAACAAGCTCCTCGCGGCGCGGGACTACCTGACGGTGGCGTCGCCGGTCGTCCGGGTCCGCGAGGACGTGCCGTTGCCGGAGATCGACGACCTGCTGCCCACCGAGCCCCGCGACCCCGATGCGCTGGTCGCGCTGTCGCAGCGCTGGGGGCTCGACAGTCCGCTCAACCGGCTCCTGGCGAGCCTGCGCGAAGCGGTCTGATCTCGTCGCCGTCGGCGACCGGAGGTCACGAACAACGAAGAAGATCGCCGAGCGGTGCGCCGAGGTGCGACACGCCGTACGACGATCTTCTTCGTTGCTGGTGATCACGGCTGCCGGTGATCACGGTCTGCTGGTGATCACCCTAGCGGGCGAGGGACCTGCCGCAGGATCAGTACCAGTTGTCGGCGCGGCTGTGCGCCCAGGCGGAGCACGGCGAGCCGTAGGTGCTGGAGATGTAGTCCAGGCCCCACTCGATCTGCGTGGCCGGGTTGGTGCGCCAGTCGGAACCGGCGCTGGCCATCTTGCTGCCGGGAAGCGACTGCGGGATGCCGTAGGCACCGCTCGGGTTGGACGCGCTGACGCGCCAGCCGCTCTCCTTGCTCCACAGCGAGTTCAGGCAGCTGAACTGACCGGCCCAGCCGCGGGAGGCGAGCTTGGCCTGCGCGATGGCCTGCGGGCTACCGCCGAGCGACGCCGCCGGGAGCGGTGTCGAGGGCAGGGGCGAGCGGGAGGTGCTGCGGCTCGTGCGCTCACCCGAGTTGACCGTGTCGATCGACGTCAGCGCGGCCGGGAGCGCGACGGGCGCGGGCGCCTCCTCAGCCGGCTTGGGCAGCGCGTCGAGGCCCAGCCCAGTGGGGTCGGCGCGGAAAGCGATGTGCTGCGCCGGAGGTGCCGTCGGCGCGGGCTCGGAGGCCAGCGAGGCGACACCCGGCACTGCCAGGGCCACGCCCCCGGCGAGCGCGGCGGTGAAGCCGATCACGCGGCGCCGCGTGAACGGGCTGCGGGTCGTGGAGCTGTCGTGCGGGAGTTCGGTCGAGCTGTCGCTCGGGAGTTCGGTCGTGATGGAGCGGGACATTGAGCCCTCCTCGTATGGGGACCCGAGATGGGGCCCTTGGCGGGGAGCGCGACCTGGAGAAGCAGTCACGCGACGGCGGGCAGGAGCCGCGCCGCTGGCGACCGCCTCATGGATGAAGGCGCCGCCGTGCTGGAGAAACCGGGTGGCGAGTGTGCCGCTCACCGGCTGCTAGCAAAGATACCCACTGTGCTTGCTGTAGCAAGCGGAGGGCGTTGTGGGTTCCGCCACGTACGTCACGCCGGGGTAGCTCTAGGCTGCGGGGAGTTCGCGACTGCATAGGGTCACGGGACGGACGTGAGCCGCGTGCAGGGCGCGGCGTCGAGAAGGGCTGAGTGCGCTGGTGGATGCGGGGCTGGTGCGGTCCGACCCGACGGGCGGCGGGAACGACGCCGATCCCTCGTCGCCCTCGTCGTCCTCGTTGCGCGAGCAGCTCGCCGGCAAGCGCCTCTTCCTGACCGGCGCGACCGGCTTCGTCGGCGAGGCGCTGCTCGAGCGGTTGCTCTCCGACTTCGCCGACCTCCGCCTCTCGGTGCTGGTGCGGGCGCGCGGCGGCCAGAGCGCCGCCGACCGCTTCGCCGCACTGCTCGAGAAGCCGGCGTTCGGCCGCCTCCGCGAGACCCGCCCCGTCGAGGAACTCCTCGCCGCCGTCGACGTCGTCGACGGCGACCTGTCGGCGGTGCCCGCACTGCCCGACGACCTCGACATCGTCATCCACTGCGCCGGTGAGGTGTCCTTCGACCCGGAGATCGCCGAGGGCTTCGCCGCCAACCTCGGCGGGCTCCGCGAGGTCCTCCGCGCCACGAAGGAGGCCGCCGCCCGCGGCGGCCGTCGCCCGCACTTCCTGCACATCTCGACCGCGTACGTGGCGGGGCTCCGCGCCGGCCTCATCCCCGAGGGCCCGCTGCCGCACAGCGTCGACTGGCAGGTCGAGGAAGCCGCCGCCCAGCGCGCCCAGGCCGCGTGCGAGGAGGCCACCCGCACTCCCGAGGCGCTCGCCGGCTACAACGCCGAGGCCGCCGAGGCGGTGGGCCGCGCCGGCCTTCCCGCCGTCTCCGCCGAGGCCGAGCGCCTCCGGATCCGCGACGTCCACAAGCGCCGCGTCGACGCCGGCCGCGAGCGGGCCCGCAGCCTCGGCTGGACCGACTGCTACACCTTCACCAAGGCGCTGACCGAGCGCTACCTGGAGCAGAACGTCGGCGACCTGCCGTTCAGCATCCTCCGCCCCTCGATCATCGAGAGCGCTCTGGCCCGGCCCTACGCGGGCTGGATCGAGGGCTTCAAGATGGCGGAGCCGTTGATCCTCGCCTACGGCCGGGGCGAACTCCCCGACTTCCCCAGCGCCCCCGACGGCGTCATCGACATCATCCCGGTCGACCTCGTCGTCAACGCGATCGTGGCTGCGGCGGCGAACCCGCCCGCCGCCGGCGAGCCGGCGCGCTACTACCAGGTCTGTTCCGGCCGCCGGAACCCGCTGCTGTTCCAGGACCTCTACGACGTCGTCCACGACTACTTCGGCCGCAAGCCGCTGATCAAGCGCGGCCTCGGGGAGATCGCCGCCCACACCTGGGCGTTCGCCGGCGCCTCCCGCATCGAGGCCCGGCTGAAGCGCGGCGAGAAGGTCCTCAAGGCCGCCGACAAGGCGCTCGGGATGCTCCCCCGCTCGTCACGGCTACGCGAGACGGCGAAGGAACTCGACCGCACCTCGGCGCGACTGCGCTTCCTGCGGCGTTACCAGGACCTCTACCAGTCCTACACGCAGGCCGAGCTGATCTACGACGACACCAACACCGCCGCGCTGCACGACGCGCTGAGCCCGGCCGACCGCGCCGAGTTCGGCTTCGACCCCACCAGCTACGACTGGCCGGGCTACCTCGAGCGGCACTGCGACAGCGTCACCGCCGGCCTGCGCTACCTGCAGACGACGCCCGGGCGTCCGCCGGTCTCGCTCGCCCCCGACCTGCCCGCGGGCGACGACCGCCAGCTGGCGGTCTTCGATCTCGACGGCACCCTGGTCTCGTCCACCGTCGTGGAGTCCTACCTCTGGCTGAAGCTGGCCGCCGCCCCCCGGGGCCGCGTCCCCCGCGAGCTCGCCGACATCGCGCGCCACGCGCCCGGATGGATCCGCGCCGAGCGCGCCGACCGCGGCCGGCTCATCCGCGAGGTCTACCGCCGCTACGCCGGCGCCGACCTCGAGGCACTGGCCCACCTGGTCGACACCGAGGTCGGCGACCACCTGCTGTCCCGCGTCTCGGCGACGGCCCTGCGCCGCGTCCGCGCGCACCGGGCGGCCGGGCACCGCACCGTGCTGCTGACCGGGTCGCTCGGGCTGCTGATCCGTCCGCTCGCGCCCCTGTTCGACGAGGTCGTCGCGGCAGAGCTGGCCGTCGACGGCAACGGCCGCGCCACCGGTCGGCTCGCCACCGCCCCCGTGGTCGGGGAGGCCCGGGGGGCCTGGCTGCACTTCTTCGCCCCGCGGATGGGCGCCGACCTCGCCGAGTCGTGGGCCTACGCCGACAGCACCTCCGACCTGCCCATGCTCCGCGCCGTCGGACACCCCGTCGTGGTCAACCCCGACCTGCAGCTCGCCCGCGTGGCGCGCCGCGAGAAGTGGCCGACCGTGAGCTGGCCGTTGACCCCGGGGGTCGAGCGGGTCGCCCTCGCCGGCACCGGTGCCGCCTCCGCCCTGGCCCATGCCACCGACCGCTCCCTGGAGGGCACGCGATGAGCGAGACCCCCCTCGAGCGACCCGCAGCGGCAGCCCGCCCGTCGCGGGCCGACCGGATCCCGGCCGTCGAGCTCTACCGCTCGGTCCCGCGCTACCTCGCAGCGCGGACGTTGTCCGGCCGGCTGCCCTCGGTGGCGGCGGCCAGCGCTGCCCCGCTCCGGCTCGTCTCGCGCCGCGGCGTCGACGTGGCCCCGGGCTGGGCCCGGGTGCGTCCGCGCCTGTCCGGCATCTGCGGCTCGGACCTCGCGACCGTCACCGGCCGGTCGTCGTTCTACTTCTCCTCGCTGGTCTCGATGCCGTTCGTGCCGGGTCACGAGGTCGTCGGCGACCTGCTCGACGACGTCGACACCCCGCGCGGGCCGCTGACGGCCGGAACCCGCGTCGTACTCGCCCCCGTGCTGAACTGCGCCGCCCGCGGCGTCGCGCCCTGCGCCGGCTGCTCCGCCGACCGGCCGACGCGCTGCGACAACGTGACCTCGGGCCATCTCGCACCCGGCCTGCAGACCGGCTACTGCGCCGACACCGGTGGTGGCTGGAGCGGGGAGCTGCGCGCCCACGGCAGCCAGCTGTTCGCGGTACCCGCCGCGATGCCCGACGAGGTCGCCGTCCTGCTCGAGCCGCTGGCCTGTGCCGTGCACGCGGCCCGTCGGGCCGAGGTGCTGCCCGGCGAGCGCGTGCTGGTCATCGGCGCGGGCGCGATCGGTCTGCTGACGCTGCTCGCGCTGCGGACGCTGACCCCGGCCGCGGAGATCCTCGTCGCCGCGAAGCACCCCAAGCAGAAGTCGATGGCCACCCGCTTCGGCGCCGGGCAGGTGCTGGGCAGCAGCGACCTCGTCGGTGCCGTGCGACGGTCGACCCGGGCGATGCAGTTGAGTCCCGAGCGCGGCCAGCCGTACCTGCTCGGCGGGGTCGACGTCACGCTCGAGTGCGCGGGCAGCGCGCTGGACACCGCCCTGCGCGTCACCCGCGCGGGCGGCCGCGTCGTGCTCTCCGGACTGCCGACGGCCAGTCCGGACCTGACCCCGCTGTGGTTCCGCGAGCTGTCGCTGGTCGGGGCCTACGCGGCCGCGCCCGACGACTTCACCGCCGCCATCGAGCTGGCCTCGGGTGCAACCGAGAGCGCCCTGCTCCGCGAAGTGCTCGGAGCGACCTATCCGTTGGAGCGCTGGCGCGATGCCCTCGACCACGCGTTGTCGGCGGGTCGGCTCGGCGCCGGCCGGATCGCGTTCGCGCTGAACACCGACCCGACGGCGCCGGCCCCCGGTGCCACGGGTCGTCCGGAGGAACGGGCCCGGCGCCCATGACGCGCTCGACACTCAGCAGGGGCCCGACCCCCAGCCGTAGGACATCGAAAGGAAGCTGCCCGTGACCCGCCCAGGTTTCGTCCTCGACGTGGACGACCGCACCCCCCCGCTGCTCGTGCATGCGGGTGAGTCGCTGCGGCTCGAACGCTTCCCCGACGGCACCCGGGTGATCTACCCGCCGGAGTCGCTGCCGGGGGTCGACGACGTCGACGCCACCATCGCGGAAGCGCTGGAGAACCCGGTCGGCTCCGAGCCGCTGCGGGCGCTGCTGCGGCCGGGCATGAAGCTCACGATCGCCTTCGACGACCTGAGCCTGCCGCTGCCGACGATGAAGCCGCCGGACGTCCGCGGGAAGATCATCGAGCAGGTACTGACCCTCGCCGCCGCAGCCGGGGTCGACGACGTCGAGCTCATCGTGGCGACGGCACTGCACCGCCGGATGACCGCCAACGAGATCAAGCACGTCGTCGGCGAGCGCGTCTTCCGCTCGTTCTGGCCCGAGCAGAAGCTCTACAACTTCGATGCCGAGGACCGCGAGAACCTCAGCCACATCGGCCTCACCGACCAGGGCGAGGACGTCGAGATCTCCAAGCGGGCCGCCGAGAGCGATCTGCTGGTCTACGTCAACGTGAACCTCGTGGCGATGGACGGCGGGCACAAGTCCGCTGCGATCGGGCTCGCCTCCTACAAGAGCCTCAAGCACCACCACAACAGCCACACGATGGTGCACTCGCGCTCGTTCATGGACCACAAGAACTCCGAGCTGCACAGCTCGGCCTGGCGGATGGGTCGGCTGCTCGCCGGTCACCTGCGGATCTTCCAGATCGAGACGACGCTCAACAACGACGCCTTCCCGAAGGAGTACGGCTTCCTCACCAAGCGGGAGTGGGAGTGGTCGCTGCGCGACCAGGCGACCTTCTACGGCGCGAGCCGCGGGCTCGCCGCGATGCCAGCCCGGCTCCGTCGCCGGACCTTCCAGTCGATGCGCTCGGACTACGCCGTCACCGGCGTCACCGCCGGGGAGGTGGAGGCGGTCCACGAGAAGACGCTCGCCGCCGTGCACCGCCAGCAGCTCGTCGAGGTGAACGGGCAGAGCGACGTCCTGATCTTCGGCCTGCCGTTCCTCGGGCCCTACAACGTCAACAGCGTCATGAACCCGATCCTCGCGATGTGCCTGGGGCTCGGCTACTTCTTCAACATGTACCGCGGCAAGCCGCTGGTCCGGCCCGGCGGCACGCTCATCCTGTACCACCCGGTCCCGCACGAGTTCAGTCAGCTGCACCACCCGAGCTACGTGGACTTCTTCGAGGAGGTGCTCGCCGAGTCGACCGACCCGGCGACCATCGAGGCGAAGTTCGAGAAGGCCTACGCGACCGACCCCTGGTACACCCACCTGTACCGGACCTCGCACGCCTACCACGGGGTCCACCCGTTCTACATGTGGTACTGGGGCGCGCACGCCATGGACCACCTCGGGGACGTCATCTGGGTCGGCGGCGACCGCCGGACCACGGCCCGCATGGGGTTCCGTTCGGCCTCGACGCTCGCCGACGCGCTGGAGATGGCCAGCGACAGCGTCGGGCGCTCGCCGTCGATCACCTACCTGCACTCGCCGCCGCACGCCGTCGCGGACGTGAAGTGAGTCGGCGGCGCGTCGACGGCGACCGGCCCAGGAGCAGAGCGTGAGCCGGGCGAGCCGGGCCGGGCTGCCGACCGTTCGCGGTCTCGCACGCGGGTGGCGCTGGGGCTCGCGCCCGTTGGTGCCGGCGTCGGCCGAGGCCTACCGGCCGTTGCCCGCGCCGCCCCGCGAGTTCTCGACGGAGTGGGCGCGGACACCGGCGGTCCGGAGCTTCCGGGCGTTCGCTCAGGCCGCCGGGCTCAAGCCGCTGATCTGGTCCGAGGTCAGCCCGAGCGTCTCCGGCCTCGACCACCTGACCGGCCTGCGCGGCCCGGTCATCTTCGCGGCCAACCACTCCTCACACCTCGACGCCCCCTTGGTGCTGTGCTCGCTGCCGCCCGCCTGGCGGCACCAGACGCTCGTCGCCGCGGCCGCCGACTACTTCTTCGACGACTGGTGGCGGGCCTTCGGCACCGCGCTGGTCTTCGGCACCGTGCCGCTCGACCGCACCGGTGGCAGCACCGCCGCCGCACCGTCGGCCACGCCGCACGCCCTGCTGACCGAGGGGTGGAGCCTGCTGTTCTTCCCCGAGGGCACGCGTGCGCCGGACGGTCAGATGGCCGGCTTCAAGACGGGTGCCGCGCGCATGGCGATCGCCGCGGGCGTCCCGATCGTCCCCATCGGGATCCGGGGATCGTTCGCGGCGATGCCCCGCGGCCGCTCCTGGCCCGTCTCCGGACGCCCACGGGTCTCGATCCGCTACGGCGCGCCGATGCGGCCACTGCCCGACGAGAGCGCCAAGAAGTTCACGACACGGCTCGCCGAACAGATCCGGCGACTCGACGCCGAGGACCGCTCGTCGTGGTGGTCGTCGCTGCGCGAAGGGCCGACCTCGGTGCCACGGGGTGCGGACGGCGGGGCACCCGCCCACTGGCGTCAGGTGTGGGCGTCGACCGAGCCGGTGCCCGGCCAGGGACGCTCCACCCCCTGGGACTGAACCGGCCCCGACCGGGCCCGGAGCCCGGCCGCGGCTGGCGGCGGAACGGACCTGCGCGCGGGGTCAAGGCGACGGCAGGTCTGCCCCGATCGACCGCGTCCGCTCGGGCGTCTTTCGGCGGACGCGGTCGATCTTCCTCCCCCTAGGGGCAGAGGGGAGGTGTGTGGGGCCGCTAGGCGGCCATCCCGCTGGACGCGGGAACCGCTGCCTCGACGGCAGCGACGAAGGTGGGTCCGTAGCGACGCCCCACCCCGAGGGTGAAGACGAGGCGCTCGCGGTCGGTGTGCAGGGTGATGGCGCTCGGCAGCGTGAAGGCGCCGCGGCGTCCCTCGACCGCGCGGATGTCGTCCAGCGCCCAGTCGGCCGAGCCGGACCGGGTGCAGCAGAAGACCAGGCGGTCGTCGGTCAGGGCGAGGACGCCCCGGCCGAGCTTGGGGCTCTGGGCGCAGGAGACGGCGCGGACCTGCTCGTCGGGTCCGAGCTCGTCGACCATCGAGTCGACGCAGGAGCGGTAGCGGGAATGCATCATCGCGCGGCGCTCCTTCCCGGGTAGTCCGTCCACCGCATCGCGGATTCGTGCGTCGAGATCGTTCATGCTGAGACCTCCGTGCTGATCGGCCGGGTGGGCGGGTAGCCGTTCCGTCTAGCCGGTCAGTACCCGGTCAACTTAGCACCCACGCGTCCGGGAGGGAAAGGCTTTCGCACGTCTCAGCGGCAGCCAACGGCGTGGCGTGGACCACACCCGCCGTACGCTCCGCACCGTGACCTCATCTGCGCCGTCCTCGCCTGCGCCGTCCTCACCTGCACCGTCCTCACCTGCACCGTCGTCGCACCCGCATTCCTTCGCCGGTTGGGCCCGGCGCTTGTACCGGCCGCTCGAGGCGCTGCACATCGTCGGCTACTTCGCCGAGGAGACGACCCAGGCCTATCTCGAGCTCGGCCTGACCGACTACGGCATGGGCTACTTCGCTTCTCGGTCGGCGGCGATGGGCCCGGTGCGGCCCGAGGTCACCACCGCGACCTTCTACGTCTTCTCCGGGCCGCTCGTGGCGGCGTACCTGCCGCGCGCGTGGGACCTCGCGGGCCCGGAGCAGATCGTTGCCGCCAGGCTCAGGGGCATCGAGGCGGCGCTGCGTCGCGGACTCGGTGACGCAGCGGATTCGACGGAGGTCGCCGAGGCGGCCGAACTCGCCACGCAGGCACTCGTCGGCCTCGAGACGGCGGGACGACCGCTGGCTGCGGCCCACCTCGGGCAACCGGTGCCGTCGACGCCGGTGATGGCGCTGTGGCACGCCATCACGGTGCTGCGCGAGTACCGGGGCGACGGCCACATCGCCGCGCTGGTGCTCGCCGACCTCGACCCCGTCGAGTCTCTGGTGAGCGCGGTCGCGAACGGCGGCCCGGCCTCGTTCCTCAAGAGCACCCGCGGGTGGTCGCCCGAGCAGTGGGCGGCCGGCGAGGCCCGGCTCCGGGACCGTGGCCTGCTCGCCGACGATTCGTCGTTCACCGAGGTGGGTCGGGGTGTCCGAGAGACCGTCGAGGCGCGCACGGACGCCGCCGCGGCGGCGCCGTGGCAACAGCTCGGCGAGGAGGGCTGCACCCGGCTGCTGGAGCTCGTGCGGCCACTCTCGCGCGCGATCGCCGCGTCCGGCATCCTGCCGGGGCGACTGGCGGGCGACGACAGCACGTAGTGCGGCCGCCGGGCAGCGGGCCGACTCAGGCGGCCAGGCGCTCCAAGGCGGCGTCCAGCGACGAGACGTGCGAGAAACCCTCGGGCAGGGGGTCGTCGCCCCACCCGGGACCACCGACCACGATGCTCGCGCCGGAGCGGATCTCGGCGGCGCCGGCCGCGAACGCGGTGTTCATGGGTCCGGAGAGCTGCGCCCAGAGGAAGATCGCCGACGGCCGCAGCCGCTGCGTGCTCGCCCGCAGGGCCGACAGCGGGGTCGAGGCCCCCAGGAGGCGCACACGCGTGCCGCCCTCGCTCAGCAGCGCGGCGAGGACGTAGAGCGGCAGCACGTGCGCGTCACCGTCGACGCTCGCGAGCAGGACGGGACGACTGGCCGACGGCGACCCGTCCGGCGCCGGACGCTCGGTGAGCCGGCGCAGGACGTCCATCGCGGCCTGGGAGAGCAGGTGCTCGACCTCGACGCCTTCGCCCGTCCGGGCCCAGCGTTCACCGACCGCCACCAGGACCGGGCGCAGCAGCTCGTCCCAGGTCTGTGCGACCCCGACCTCGGCGATGACCCGCTCGAGCTGACGCTCGACCTCGTCGGTGTCGAGGGCGGTGGCTGCACGGGCCAACCCGTGCTGCAGGGTGCTGCCGCGCGGGATGGCGAGCACACGCCCGCCGCCGGCACGGGGCCGCTTGCCGTCCTGCAGGAGATCGTCGATGCCGAGGGGCGGTACCCCTCCCCCGCCGCCGGCGGCGCGGCGGGCGGCTTCCGACGTCGGCATCCCCGCGGTGACCAGCCGGCGCATCACCAGCAGGCGGGCCAGGTCCTGCTCGCCGTAGCGGCGACGGCCGCCGGGGCCCCGGGTGCGCGGGCCGAGGCCGTAGCGCCGGTCCCAGGTCCGCAGGGTCTCGACGGCGACACCGAGGCGCGCAGCCACGGCGCTGGCGGTGTACACCGGCGCGTCGACGTCGCTGCTCATGTGCTCATGCTGCCCCGCTCGCAACCCGATGATCGCATCGATCGGGTGTCGTTTCGGGCTGGGCACGCCAGACCGAGCCGCTGGGAGCGACCGTCGTGAACCATACCGCCGTCAGACGTTGTCCAACCGGTGACGCGAGTCGCGCAGGTAGACGGCCCAGGTGACCACGAAGCAGATCGCGTAGAAGGCGATGAACGCGACGTAGGCCGCGTTGCCGTTCTTGGAGTCGAGGAACGACTGGCGGAAGGCCAGGTTGACCAGGACGCCGCCGAAGGCGCCGATCGCCCCGGCGATGCCGATGACCGCCCCGGAGAGCCGGCGGGCCTCGCGGTCGGAGACCGCCTGGTCGGCCCCTTCGTCGATGAGCTGCTGCGACTTCGCGCGGAAGATCGCCGGGATCATCTTGTAGCAGGAACCGTTGCCGACGCCGCTGAAGACGAACAGCAGCGTGAAACCCAGGACGAACAGCGGCAGGGACTTCTGCAGGGATGCGACGAGCACGAGCGTCGCGGAGGCGGCCATCGCGACGAAGTTCCAGAAGGTGACGCTGGCCCCGCCGATGCGGTCGGCCAGCTTGCCGCCGACCGGACGGATCAGCGACCCGAGCAGTGGCCCGAGGAAGGTCAGGTACGCCGCCTTGACCGGGGTCGGGAAGTCGGCGTGGAACTGCACCTGCAGCACCTGCCCGAAAGCGAAGCCGAAGCCGATGAACGACCCGAAGGTGCCGATGTAGAGCAGCGAGATCACCCAGGTGTGGCCGGAGCGGGTCGCGTCCCGCATGGCCTTCTTGTCGTTCCGAGCCGTGGTCAGGTTGTCCATGAACAGAGCCGCGCCGAGCGCCGCGAGCACGATCAGCGGCAGGTAGATGCCGATCAGGATGCGCGGGTGCGCGGCTCCCGCCGTGGCCAGCACGAGGAGACCGAGCAACTGCACGGCGGCGACGCCGAGGTTGCCGCCCCCGGCGTTGAGCCCGAGGGCCCACCCCTTGCGGCGCTCCGGGAAGAAGGCGTTGATGTTCGTCATCGACGAGGCGAAGTTGCCGCCGCCGACGCCGGCGACGCAGGCCACGATCAGCAGGGTGGCGTACGAGACCCCGGGTGCGAGGACCACGGCGGCGAGGATCGTGGGGACCAGCAGCAGCGTTGCGCTGACGATCGTCCAGTTCCGGCCGCCGAATGTGGCGACCGCGAAGGTGTACGGGAGTCGGACGATCGAACCGAGCAGCGCCGGGGCGCTCGTCAACACGAACTTGCCGGCCGGGTCGATGCCGTAGGACGGACCGAGGAACAGCACCAGCACCGACCAGAGCGTCCAGACCGAGAAGCCGATGTGCTCCGAGAAGATCGAGAAGGCCAGGTTCCGGTTGGCGACCTTCGAGCCGCCGTTGTTCCAGAACGTCGGGTCGTCCGGGGCCCAGTCGTCGATCCAACGACCCTTGCGGGAGTGCGTCCCGGGCGGCGGCACGTTCTCGCCCGACGGGGAGCGGGGGTGCCGGCTGGTCTCGACAGCGGTACTCATGGTGCTCTCCTCGGTTCACGGGCTGGTCGCCACGGCGGTCCCGGTCACGGTGGCAACGCGGTGTTTCTGCGGGGTACGCCGTCCGTGGCGTGACCGCTACGGACTTCGCACCGCCGTGGGAACCGTCGTGCGAGGACTCCGGAACCAGCCGGTCGGAGGCAACGCCGCCGTAACAGCCACCCCCTAGGCTTCGACGGGGGCGCGCCTGCGTCCCGGAGCTCCCGGGAGGCGGAGGCGCGTGGTCCAGCCGGTGGAGCAGGAGGTCCTGCCGCTTGCGGGCTTCACCGTGGCCACCACGGCCGAGCGCCGGCGCGACGAGCTGATCAACCTGCTGCAGCGGCGCGGAGCCCGGGTGGTCAGCGCCCCGGCACTGCGTCTGATCCCGCTCGCCGACGACGAGAACCTCCTCGCCGCCACCCGCGCCTGCCTCGACGTCCCCCCGGACCTCGTCATGATCACGACCGGCATCGGTCTGCGGAGCTGGCTCGAGGCGGCCGACGGCTGGGGTCTCGGCGACCGGCTCCGGGCCGGGCTCGGCCGCTGTGAGGTCCTCGCCCGCGGCCCCAAGGCCCGCGGCGCCATCCGCGCCGCCGGGCTGTTCGAGAGCTGGTCGCCGACCTCGGAGTCGGTGGCGGAGATGCTGGCCCACGTGCTGTCCCGCGACATCGCCGGCCTCCGGATCGCGGTGCAACTGCACGGCGAGCCGTTGCCCGAGCTCGTGACCGCGCTCCAGCACGCTGGTGCCGTCGTCGTCGAGGTGCCGGTGTACCAGTGGCTGCCCCCGCTCGACCTGTCACCGGTCCGGCGGCTCGTCGAGCAGGTCACCACCGCCTCGGTCGACGGCATCGTCTTCACCAGCGGCCCGGCGGTCACCACGCTGCTCGACACCGCCCGGGACCTCGGCCGGCTCGACGCGCTTCTCGAAGCGCTGCGCAGCGACGTCGTCGCCTTCTGCGTGGGCCCGGTGACCGGCGCCCGCCTCGACGCCGTCGACGTCCCCTCCGTGCAACCGGAGCGCTCCCGGCTCGGCGCGCTGGTCCGCGAGGTCGTCACGGTGCTGCCCGACCGCAAATCGCGGAGCCTCCCGATCGCCGGGACGCGGCTGCAGTTGCGCGGCCACGCCGTCGTGGTCGAGCGCGACGGCCACGCGAGCCTGCTCCCCCTCGCTCCCGCGCCGATGGCGGTCCTGCGGGCGTTGGCCGACCGGCCGGGCCGGGTGCTCAGCCGCGCCGAGCTGCTCCGGGCCCTGCCCACGGCCGAGGCGGGTCGCCGGCCGGACGAACACGCCGTCGAGGTCGCTGTGGCGCGGCTGCGCGCCGGCCTCAAGCCCCTCGACGCCGTCCAGACCGTCGTCAAACGCGGCTACCGACTGGTCTACGAGCCGGACAGCGCCGCGGCCCTCGTCCAGCTCTAGCCGGAAGGCGATCACTGCGCGATACCTTCTCTGCGTCGTGTGCCGAATCGCCGACATCGGCCCGGCTCGACGGGGCCGGACGTGACGTGCTCGACCGACGGGGGTTCCCATGGGCGTTGTCCCTGGCGCGCGACGGGTGACCGCCCTGCTCGTCGTGGGTGCGTTGGCCGCCTGCAGCGGCTGCTCGTCGACGCACAAGACGTCCGGAGCCCCCGCGGCGGCAGCGACAGCGTCGGCCGGTGCCCTGCCCACCGCGGGCCAGCGCTTCTCCGACAGCTTCGACAACAACGACAACGACTGGCCGAGCCGGACCGACCCGGACGGGACGAAGCTCGCCGTGGTCGACGGGCAGTACCGGGTCACGTTGCCGGCCAGCCGCATCCGCTACATCCGCCCGGCGGCCCTCGCCGCCCGGGAGGACCTCCGCTCGAACGTCTCGGTGACGGGCACGGTGCAGGCCGTCGAGGGCAGGACCTACGCCTTCGGCATGGCCTGCCGGATGAACCCGCTGGACAAGCAGTACTACGTCGGCCGGCTGTTCCAGGACGGCACCAGTGCGCTGATCCGGCGGGAGAAGGGCAAGGACGAGCGCATCCTCCGGAGCAGCCGCGCGCACCCCATCACCCTCAGCGACGGCCGTCCGGTCCAGCTCACGCTCCTCTGCAGCGAGAAGAACGGCAAGATGGACCTCACTCTGACCGTCGACGGCCAGATCGCGGTACAGGCCGACGACCCGACGCCGCTGCCCCCGAACCCGCCCGGCATCTACACGGTCGCGGGCCTCGACACCCCCACGTCGACCTTCGCCTTCGACGACATCCAGGTGAGTCCGTACCCGCCCGGATGAGCCCGCGAGTCGGCGCCGGACCAGGCGGGTCAGCCGGCCGCGGGCGTGCTGCTCGTGGCCGAGGTGTCGGAGTAGGCGACGACCCCACGGCGCAGGCCGGTGACGGCGCGCCGCGCGACGGCCCGGATGGCCGGGTCGGCGACGTTGGAGATCTGGTCGAGCAGGTCGATCAGCTGCCGGGTCCAGCGCACGAAGTCACCGGCCGCCATGGTGTCGCCGAGCACCCGGTCCAGGCGCGTGCCGTTGCACCACTGGTAGGCCGCCCAGGCGAACCCCGCGTCGGGCTCGGGCAGGAAGTCCAGCCGGTGCTCCTGCTCGGCCTCCGACAACCGGGCCCAGACGTGCACGGTCTCGGTGAGCGCCCGACCCACCTCCGGACCGCCGGGCAACCGCGGCGCGACCCGTTCGTCGCTTCTCGAGGAGTAGACGAGCGCGGAGGCGACGGCGGCGAGCGACGGGGCGTCGAGGCCCTTCCAGACCCCGCTCTGCAGGCATTCGGCGACGAGCAGGTCCGACTCGGCGTACAGGCGGGCGAGGAGGCGGCCGGCGTCGGTGACCCCGGGGTCCGGTGCGCCGGCACGCGGCCCGTCGTCACCAGCCCGTTCGCCTGCCGGGTTGAGGTAGCCCTGCTCCTCGAGCAACCGGCAGACCCGGTCGAAGGTGCGGGCGATCGAGTTGGTGCGCGTCTCGACGCGTTTCTGCAGCGCGTTGGTCTCGCGGCGGAGCTTCTCGCTGCGCTCGGCCCAGCGGACGTGATCCTCCCGGTCGGGGCAGCCGTGCACCGGATGCGCGCGCAGCGCCGCCCGCAAGCGGGTGATCTCATCGTCCTCACCGCTGTTGCGGCGGGTCCGGCGCCGGCCGGGCTGATCGTCGTCGTCGCCCTCGCCGAGCGAGTTCAGTTGCGAGGCGAGGTCCCGCCGCGACTGGGGGCTCCGCGGGTTGAAGTTCTTCGCGATCCGCACCCGTCCGAGGGACTCGACCGGCACCGGGAAGTCCTGCGACGACAGCCGCGTGATCTGGCGGTCCGAGGTCAGCACCGTGAGGCGACCGCCGTCGGGCACGATCGCGCCGGGCGACAGGACGATGGCGAGCCCGCGCCGGCGCCCGCCGGGCACGCGGATGACGTCACCGACCTTGAGCTTCTCGAGGGCGGCCGCCGCCTCGGCACGCCGCGACGCCGACCCGTCGCGGGCGAGCCTGGCCTCCCGGTCGCCGAGCTGTCGCCGGAGCCGGACGTACTCCGGCACCGAGCCGTGCTCGCAGGTCATCGCCTCGGCGTAGCCGTCGAGGCCGTCGAGGTTGCGCTGCACCTGGCGGGCCAGGCCGACGACGGCGCGGTCGGCCTGGAACTGCGCGAACGACGACTCGAGCAGGACGCGGGCCTGCTCCCGGCCCACCATCCCGACGAGGTTGACGGCCATGTTGTACGAGGGGCGGAACGACGAACGCAGCGGATAGGTGCGGGTGGAGGCGAGGCCGGCGACCACCTGCGGGTCGAAGCCCTGCTGCCACAGCACGACGGCGTGACCCTCGACGTCGATGCCGCGTCGCCCGGCGCGGCCGGTCAGCTGGGTGTACTCCCCCGGCGTGACCTCGACGTGTGCTTCACCGTTCCACTTCACCAGCCGTTCGAGGACGACCGAACGCGCCGGCATGTTGATCCCGAGGGCGAGGGTCTCCGTGGCGAAGACCGCCTTGATCAGCCCGGCGGCGAACAGCTCCTCGGTGACCTCCTTGAACCGGGGCAGCAGACCGGCGTGGTGTGCGGCGAGCCCCCGCTCGAGGCCGTCGAGCCAGGTCTCGTAGCCCAGCACGCCACGGTCGGCGTCGGGCAGGTCGGAGGTGCGGTCGGCCGCGTGCTCGCGGATGCGGGCCCGCTCGTCCGGGGTCGTGAGCCGCAGCCCGGCGGTCAGGCACTGGGCGACGGCGGCCTCGCAGCCTGCCCGGCTGAAGATGAAGGTGATGGCGGGGAGCAGACCCTCGCGGTCGAGCTGCTCGACGACCTGTGCCCGGCTCGGGACCCAGACCCGTCGGCGACCACCGGCACCACGACTTCCCTGACTGCCCGGACGGCCGGCGCGTCCCGTCCGGCGTTCGAAGCGGTTCTCCTCCTGCGCGAGCTGGACGAGCTCACGGTTGAGCAGAGGTTCACGATGACGGTCCGGGATCGCCGCCTGATGGGTGGGCACCGCATCCTGCGCCGCGTCGTCTCCGCGTCGTTCGACGAACAGGTCGTAGAGGCGCTTGCCGGCCAGCACGTGCTGCCACAGCGGGACGGGCCGGTGCTCCTCGACGACGACGCGGGTGGCCCCGCGGACGGTCTGCAGCCACTCACCGAATTCCTCGGCGTTGCTGACCGTGGCCGAGAGCGAGACCAGCAGCACCTCCTCGGGGAGGTGGATGATCACCTCCTCCCAGACGGCGCCGCGGAAGCGGTCGGCGAGGTAGTGCACCTCGTCCATCACCACGTAGGCGAGCCCACGCAGGCCGGGCGACCCGTTGTAGAGCATGTTGCGCAGCACCTCGGTGGTCATGACCACCACGGGTGCGTCGGCGTTGCGGGCCGTGTCGCCGGTGAGGAGGCCGACGTTCTCCGCGCCGTACGCCTCGGTCAGCTCGTTGAACTTCTGGTTCGACAGCGCCTTGATCGGCGTCGTGTAGAAGCACTTGCCGCCGTGTCGCAACGCGAGGAATGCGGCGAACTCCCCGACGACGGTCTTGCCCGCCCCGGTGGGTGCGGCGAGCAGCACCGATTCGGAGTCGGCGAGCCCTTCGCACGCTTCCTGCTGGAACGGATCGAGTCCGAAGGGCAGGTCGAGGGCGAAGTCCCGCAGCGCTGCGAGGCCGGTGGTGCGCGGAAGAGGGGCGACCACGCCTCCGAGACTAGTGCCGCCGTGCACGTCCGGCATGTCCGGCGCGTCGGGCCGGTCGGCCGTCAGGTCGCGTCGTCGTCCCAGTGCGAGCTGTTGCCCGCATTGCTACCGACCGACGCGGAAGGGCGGTCGTCGAATTCGTGGCGGTCGAAACGACGGTCGGCTGCGGTGCCGGCGAGCTCCGACGAGGTCGCCGGCAGCGGTGACGCCTCGTCGTCGGAGAGATCGCCGAAGCCCTCCTCGACGGCCTCCCGGGCCCGGCGCTTGTCGTTCCAGCGGGCGACGGCCACCGCGACCTCGTAGAGCAGACACAGCGGGGCGGCGAGCGCCAGCATGCTGAACGGGTCCTGCGTGGGGGTCGCGAAGCCGGCGAAGACGAAGATCAGGAAGATGGCGGCGCGTCGCCAGGCCCGGAGCCGGTCCGCGCTCAGCACCCCGGCGAGGTTGAGCAGGATCAGCACCAGCGGGAACTCGAACGAGACGCCGAAGATGACCAGCATCGAGATGACGAACGAGATGTACTTGTCGACCTCGAGCAGCGCCACGACCCCGTTGCCGGCGAAGCCGAGCAGGACGTCGAGCGCCGGGCCGAGCACCACGTAGGAGAGCACGCAACCGGCGGCGAACAGCAGAACCGACGAGAAGACGAAGGCCGTCCCCCATCGCCGCTCGTTGCGGTGGAGGCCGGGCGTGATGAAGGCCCACAGCTGGTAGAGCCACACCGGCGAGGCGATGATCGTGCCCGCGATCAGCGAGACCTTCAGGCGGATGAAGAAGGCGTCGGTCGGGTGGGTGAAGATGAGGTTGCAGCCGGCACCGCCGGTACGGCGGTCGGCAGGGACGTTGCAGTAGGGCCGTCGCAGCACGTCGAAGACGTCGTGGTAGCCCCAGATACCGATGATCAGCGAGGCCACACCGACGGCGATGAAGGCGATGAGCATCCGCCGGCGCAGTTCCTTCAGGTGCTCGACCAGCGTCATCCGGCTGTCGTCGACGGTGCGGGAGGGCCGGGTCGGTCGGCGGGTCGTCGCAGCCGCGGCGGCGATCTGGGCGATGCGTCGCACGGCCGCCGAACGCTCAGCCATCTCGATCCGTCATCTGCGTGCGCGCTCCCCCGGCCCGGCTGGTGTGCGGCCGGATCAGGTGCGGTCGGCCTCTGCGTGCGTCTCGGAGGCGGCGGGCGAGGCAGGCGCCGGTGCGGCCTGCGATGCCTGCGGGGCCTGCGGCTGCGGGGTCTGCGGCTGCGCGGCTCTGCGGCTGCGCGACCTGCGGCTGAGCAACGGTGGGCGTCGGGGTGGCCGCGGGTGTGCTCTCGACCGACCGGGGCTCGTCGTCGTGCAGGCCCTTGACCTCGGACTTGAAGATGCGCATCGACCGGCCCAGCGAGCGGGTGGCGTCCGGCAGCTTCTTGTAGCCGAACAGCACGAAGAGGGCGATCAGGATGATCACCAGGTGCCAAGGGCTGAGTTCACGGAACACGACGACCTCCTCGACCGGGTAGCAGGCCCGGCTTTCGGGTTCGATGCTACGTGCCGGGCCTTTCGCACCGCGGCGCGCGGCAGGGGCGTCGGCGACTGTCAACCGGATGATGTGCCTATCGGCAGCAGCGGAGCAACTGCGACCGGCCGGAGCGGGTCGGCTGCAGAGGGGACGCCGGTTCAGCGGCGCCGGCGACGCGTCGGGGCGAGCCCGGCGGGGGCGCTTGATCCCGCCTGCGCCGTGCGCGCGGCCGCCGTCTCGGCGAGGACCTCGGAGCGCTGCTGCACGTCGTCCATGCGGTCGGCCAGCGAGGACGCCTGGTCGGCGAGGGCGGAGAGGCGGCCGCTGGCCCGGGTGCCGAAGCGCCCCATCCGCCGGAACCGGCTGTAGGCGTGGACGCAGAACACGACCACCAGGACGAGGGCGACGGCCACGACGGCCAGGCAGATCAGCAACCACACGCTCGGGGAGCCTAGCCGGGTGGCGCACCCGGGGCGTCGGCGGCGAACCAGGCGAGGGACTCCCGCAGTGCGGCGCGCCAGACCTGGTGCACGTGGCCACCGGGACGGAGGTGCACCGCCGCCTGCTGGCCGCGGTCGCGCAGGACCGGAGCAATCGCCATCATCTCGGTGCGCGGCAGCTGGTCGGAGCGCCCGACGTCGAGCCAGATCCGCGACACGGGCCCGGTCGACAGCTGCGATGCGTAGATCGCCGGGGTGTTGGCGCCGACCACCTGGGTCAGATCCGGACGCGGGCCGAACAGGCCGCGCATCCCGCCGTTGAAGGTGGGCCCCGTGTAGCCCGACATGTCGACGATCGTCCCGAACGTCTGCCGGTGCCGGAGCCCCAGATTGAGGGCGCAGTACCCTCCCGCCGAGTTGCCGATGACCGCCCGGTCCTGCCGCACCGGCAGGGTCCGGAACGCACTGTCGACGCCGGGGACGACGTCCGCGGTCAGGTAGGTCTCGATCCGCTCGTGGGCACCGTCCACGCATTCGCTGTCGTCCAACCACGACCGGCTCATGCGGGGCGCCACGATGATCAGGGGGTGACCGGCCTGCGCGGCCGTGAGACCCACGTCAGCGGCACGGTCCGAGCGGAACCAGTCCACGGGTATGCCCGGTGATCCGTGGATCAGGTAGGCGACCGGGAAGCGCCGCGAGGGCTCGGCGAAGTACTGCGGCGGCAGATAGACGAGCGCCTCATGGGTGCCGAAGCCGCTGACTGCGCCGGCGAGCGGCACGGTGACCACGGCCCCGTTCGGATGGGCGTTCCCGGCCGGCGGGAGTGGGGCGGCGATCTCGGACGCCTTCGCCGTCGGCCAGCTCGCGATCCCGACGACGTCGGCGGTCCGCGGGAGGTAGCCGTAGTGCGCGTTGACGGCGTCGGCGACGGCCGCGACGACGAGCAGGACCGCAACGGCGACCGACGGCACGCGGAGCGCACGACGAACCCGGGGCCGCCGACGGTGCAGGATCCAGACGGCGGCGCACACCACGAGGGCGACGGTGATCAAACCGACGACGAACGCGGTGTCCGTGATCACGGTCCAGCCGTCGTCCGGACGGCGTCGGGACGGGCGGGGGGCATATGTACAGGAAACCTCGCGGTGGATGTCACCAACATTGCCGCGGGCTGCCCACCGGGTGTGGCGTGCGGCTCAGCCGGTGATGGCCTCGCTGATGCGCGCGGCGATGTCGTCCTCGTCGGACAGCAGCAGGGCGAAGTCGAGGAGGTCGTCGTAGGTCAGCTTCGGGCCTGCCTTGGGCTCGAGGGCCTCGGCGGGCACCTCCCAGACCTGGGCGCGGACGCCGCCGGACATGAGCAGGGAGATGACGTGGTCATCGGCCGGCTTGCGGACCTCATCGGCGCACGACGGGCAGTCGAAGGCGTAGTACGACAGCGGCGCGTGGTTGCAGACCATGAGCATGACGTCGTTTGAAGTCATCTCGACCTCGCCACACGTGGGGCACGATGCCTTGATCGTGGTCATGATTCCTACCTCCGCAGCTGTCTGGGGCACCGTCCCTGGTGCGCGACACGAAAGCCATCGGCGGGGGCACGAGCCGACCACATAGCCCAGAGGGACTAGCTGAGGACTATTGCGCTAGACCTATCAGCGGAATCGCCGATGGCCGGGCAGGCTCGCCCGGACGATCAGGCCGGCTCGGTGATGTCTCCGTGGGCCGCCCGCAGGGCGGCACGGGCGCGGTCGCGGACGGCGGCGACGACCTCTTCCGGCTCGAGCACCCGGCCCGCGCCGCCGAGGCGGAGGGCGAGGCGGACGACCCATTCCGGCTCCGCGGTCCGCAGGACGATCCGCAGGCCCCCGCCGCCTGTCTCCTCGGCGCTCTCGACCGGGTAGTAGTCGGCGACCCAACGGGCCGCGGGGTCGAGCGCGAGGGTGATCGCGGCGTCGTCGGGGGCGGGGAAGAACACCCCGTCGCCGAGGTCGCGCGACGCGGCTTCCGGCGGCGGCGACGCGGCCACGTCGAGCAGCGTCCCCTCGACGACACGGTCGAGCCGGAACAGCCGGACGGCCTCGACGCGGTGGCACCAGGCCTCGAGGTACCAGCGGCCGTCGCGGACGAGCAGGCGCATCGGGTCGACGTCGCGCTCGGTGACTTCGTCGCGCGCCTCCACGAGGTAGCGCAGGTGCAGGCGCCGACGCTGGTCGAGCGCGGTGCGGGCGGTGGCGAGGGCGGAGCCGGCGGGACCGGCGGGGTCGACGGCGACCGCGACGCCCGCGTCGGTGCGTCCCCCGAGCGCCTCCTCGAGCTTCGCGAGCACTCCGTCGAGGGCGTCCCGCTCGGCCAGGCCGGGCACATCGGCGAGCGTCCGGGCCGCGACGACCAGCGCCTGGCCCTCGTCCGCGGTCAGTCGCAGCGGGCGGTCCAGGGTCTGGGCGTCGAGGACCGTGACGGTCTCGCCCTCGAAGGACAGGTCGATCAGGTCGCCGGGTGCGCCACCGGGAAGGCCGCAGACCCACAGCAGGTTGAGGTCGTCACGCAGCTGACGGACGTCGACGCCGAACTCGGCGGCGACGTCCTCGATCCGCGTCCCCGGATGGGTCCGGAGCCACGGCACCAGCGCCAGCAGCCGCGGCAGCCGATCGGCGGAGCTGGTCACGCGCTGCCTCCCGGGGAGCTCGGGCCGTGGGCCGCGAGCGCACCTTCGAGCCGACGGAGCACCGCGGCCCGCAGCTCGGGCGGTTCGACGACGGTGACGTCCGAACCGAGGCCCACGACCTGGTCGGCGAGCCGTTCGACGTCGCGGAAGGCGAAGGAGAGCTCGTCGCTGCCCTCCTCGGCGCCGCCGGTCGGGGGGTAGGCCCGACGCAGCGACCAGCCGGTGCCCTCCCGCAGGCGCAGCCGGGCCTGCTGCTCGGGCAGGTGTTGCGGCTCGGCGTCGGCGACGGCGCGGGTCAGGTCGATCCCCTCGGGCCGGACGACGGCCCCGGCGGGCCCGACGGCCCGGACGGCGCCGTCGACGCGGCTCAGCCGGAACACCCGGGCGTCGTCGCGGCCCCGGTCGTGGCCGACGAGGTACCAGCGACCGTGCCAGGAGACGACGCCCCACGGCTCGACCTCGCGCTCCGCGGCGTCGGCGGAGCCGGACCGTCGGTAGCGGAACCGCACCGCCCGGCCTTCGCGGACCGCGGTCAGGCAGGGCTCGAACGCCGGTTCGGTGACGTCGACGCGGGGTTCGAGCCCGCTCGGGCCGGCCTGCAGGTCGATACCGGCAGCACGCAGCTTGCGCAGGGCGCCGGCGCTCGCCGTGGCCAGCGACGCGCTGCTCCAGAGCCGCGCGGCCAGGCCGAGGGCGGCCGCCTCGTCGGGGTCGAGGTGCAGGTCCGGCAGCGCGTAGTCGCGGCGCGGGATCCGGTAGCCGACCTCTTCGTCGAAGTGCCGCGGCGTCCCGGTCTCCAGCGGCACGCCGAGGTCGCGCAGCTCCTCCTTGTCCCGCTCGAACATGCGGCGGAAGGCGACCTCGGAGTCGACGGTGTCCCCCGGCTCGTAACCCTCGACCAGCTCCGCGATCTCGCGGACGGTGAGGTAGCGGGAGCTCGCCATCAGGCAGAGGGTGAGGTTGAGCAGGCGCTCGAGCTTGCGTCTCGACATCAACTGCAGCGTAACCGCGCCGCAAAGGTCCGGCGGGCGGCCGGCGCTCCCGCCGGCTCGTCCCACCGTGGCCGTCGGAGCACGTCTACGCTTCGCCCTCGTGATCCGGATGCGGGAGGCGCTCGTCGAGGCGGTGACAGCGACCTGGCCGGGTGCGTGCGAGCTCGTCGTCGTCGTCGACGAACCCGGCGGTCACCGGCAGACCGGGCTGCGCGACCGAGCCCTCGCGTACCCGGCCCTCGTGGGCGAGGTCGGTGCCGGCGACCGGGTGCTGGTCAACACCGGCGCGGTGGCCCTGGGGCTGGGCACGGGGGGCTACCACCTCGTGGTGGCCGTGCTCGGCCGCACCGCCGGGCATCGTTCGATGTCCGACCCCGTCGGACCCGGCCACCTGGTGAAGGCGCGCTACACCCCGATGCAGACGATCGTGCTGGGCGTGGACGAGGAGGCCTCGCCGCACCGGGAGGCGATGGCCGCGGCGGACGACCTCGACGGTCTGCCCGTCGTCGTCGCCGATCTGCACTCGGCACTGCCGGCGGTGCTCGCCGGGGTGCGAGCGGGCGACGCGGCGCTGCGCGTCGCCTACGTCATGACCGACGGCGGCGCGCTGCCCCTCTGGTTCAGCCGCACCGTCGCCGGTCTCGACCCGCTGCTGTGCGGCACCGTGACCACGGGCCAGGCGTTCGGCGGCGATCTCGAGGCCGTCACGGTGCACTCCGGCCTCCTGGCGTGCCGCGCGGTGCTCGATGCCGACGTCGTCGTGGTGACGCAGGGGCCCGGCAACCTCGGCGTCGGGACGCCCTGGGGCTTCTCCGGCGTCGCGGTCGGGGAGGTCGTGAACGCCGTCGCGGCGCTCGGGGGCCGGGCCGTGGCCTCACTGCGTCTCTCCGACGCCGACCCGCGGGAGCGGCACCGCGGCGTCTCGCACCATTCGCGCACCGCCTACGGGCGGGTGGCGCTCGCCGCAGCCGACGTCGTCGTCCCGGCCGGGCTGCCGCGCCCTCTCGCCGACGACGTGGCCCGCGACGTCGCCCCGCTCGCGGACCGGCACCGCATCGTCGAGGTCGGGACCGGCGGACTGCTCGACGCGCTGCACGCCCTGCCGGTCCGGCTCTCGACGATGGGTCGGTCGTTGGAGCAGGACACGAGCTACTTCCTGGCCGCGGCGGCGGCAGGGCGATGGGCGGCCGAGCTCGCCGGACAGCGACGGGCCGGGCGGAACGCTGGACCGGACGCCGTCGGGTGAGCACGCTGGACGTTCCGACCGACCGCGAGAGGACGCTGTGGCACTGACCCCCCTGCTCGCCGACGACCCCCGCGAGGTCGCGGGCTACCGCCTGACCGGACGTCTCGGCGCGGGCGGGATGGGTGTGGTCTACCTCGGCGAGGGGCCCACCGGGCCGGTGGCCGTGAAGCTGGTGCGCACCGAGCTCGCCGACGACCCCGGGTTCCGAGCCCGCTTCCAGCGGGAGGTCGCGGCCGCGCGGCGGGTCTCCGGTGCGTGCGTGGTCAACGTGCTCGACGCCGATCCCGACGCCAAGACGCCCTACATGGTCAGCGAATTCGTCAGGGGCCCGGATCTCGCCGGTCTCGTCGAACGCTACGGCCCTCTCGACCCACGCCGCCAGCACGCCCTCGCCGCGGGGCTCGCCGAGGCGCTGCTCTCGATCCACTCCGTCGGGCTCGTCCACCGCGACCTCAAGCCCGCCAACGTCCTGTGCGCCCCCCGCGGCCTGAAGGTGATCGACTTCGGGATCGCGTCCGCCACCGACGCGGCGTCACTGACCCGGACCGGCCTGATCGTCGGCTCGACCGGTTGGATGGCCCCCGAGCAGGTCAACGGCGTCAAGGTGCTGCCGCTGACCGACGTGTTCTGCTGGGCGTCGGTGGTCTACTTCGCGGCGACGGGCCGTCCGCCGTTCGGCGAGGGCTCCCCCGCCGCGGTGCTCTACCGCGTCGTCACCCACGAGCCGGACCTCACCGACCCGCGGATCGAACCCCGCCTGCTGCCACTGCTGCGGGCCGCATTCTCCAAGGACCCCGTCCGCCGACCCGCCGCCCCTGACCTGCTGAACTACCTGCTGCCGAACCGCGGCGCCGCGCCGGCGTTCGCGCAACAGGCGGCGGACCTTCCCGAGCCGTCGACGACACCGTTCGGTCCCCGTCCCCCGACGCCTCCGCCGGGCTACCGGTTGGGCTGATCGGCCTCGAACGCTTCGGCGGCGTCCGGGAGCGCATCGACGGGCAGGAACGGCATCGCCTCGTTGTAGACGAGCACCGACCTGCCGAAGCTCGGCCGGGGCGGCTCGACGGTCTCGCCGAGCGTCAGGCGCAGGGCCAGGTCGGGCAGGTTGACCCCGCCGGCGAGGCAGGACTGGTAGAGCCCGGACGCGGCGCGGGTGTTGACCTCGAGCAGCACGGCCTCCGGTGTGCCGCTGCGGGTGCGGTAGCGCACCTGCACGTTGGAGAGGTACCGGAGGCCGAGCCCCTCGACCATGCGGCGGGCGATGGCGACCACGTCGCGGTCGTCGACGAGCTCCCGTGTCCAGGGCCCCCCGGCCTTCCGGCGCGGGAGGGCCGCGAGCAGCCGACCCTGCGGTGTGGTCAGGCAGTCGACCGAGATCTCGTCGCCGTCCAGGTATTCGCTGACGATGAGGGGCGGGAAGGTCGCGACGCTGCCGAGCAGGCGCTCGGCCGTGGCGTGGCTGATCCGGACCGACGGGGGCCTGCCGATCTCGGCGATGGTGTCGGCGCGGTCGTCGAGCACACGGAAGCCATGGCCGCCGAAGTCGTGGTCGGGCTTGAAGCAGAGCCGGGAACCGCCGGTGGCCTCGCCGAGTTCGTCGACGGCGACGCGGAAGCCGTCGAGGTCGACGACGGTGCGCGACAGCGGCACCGGGACGCCGAGCTCGGTGGCCGCGGCGTAGGTGGTGGTCTTACCGGCCAGCACCGCGAGCCCGTCGGGCGGACCGACCTGCACGGCCACACCGATGCGGCGGAATTCGTCCTCGCGCCGGGCCACGTCGAGCATGCCGCGGCCGGGGACGAAGACGTCCACCGCGGCGCGGCGGCAGAGCTCGAGCGCGGCGTCGACGAACGCGTCGCCGTCGACCTGCGGCTCGTCGAGCACGGCGTCGCACGCCTGCAGGAACGGTGTGCCCGGCTCCCGGTGGGAGCCGATGACCGTCAGGTCGTGCCCGGCCTCGCGGAGCAGCCCGATGAGCTGATAGGTGCCGCGGTAGGTCTCGTTGAACCAGACCCGCAGGCTAATGCCCCAGCTCCATGATGCGGCTGGCCAGACCCAGGATGCCGCCGATCACCAGCACGACCGCGGCCGCGCCCCAGATGATGGGGTTGTTGTGCGCGATCAGCGCCACCACCCCGACGATGAAGCCCGCCACGATCACGAGCACCGTGAGCCACGCGGCGAAGCCCGCGTGCGGGCCACCGGAGTCCGCCACTGAAACCACCTTCGTCGTCTGCTGTCCGGACCACTTGCCGTCCGGACGATCCTACTCAGCACCCCCTGCCGAGGCAGCTGTACCCGCGGGGATCAGGCGCGCAAGCGGTCCAGGTCACGCAGCTGCGCCGAGAGCCAGGCCGAGACGTCGTTCTCGCGGACCTGCGCCGCGGCCGCCGCGAGCAGCTCGGCCCGCTCGGGCTGCGGCATCGTCAACGCTCGGTAGAGACCATCGGCCATCTGCTGGATGTCGAACGGGTAGAGCGTGACGGCGTAGGCCCCGAGCTCCTCGTGGGCACCGGTGTTCTCCGACAGCGCGAGCACGCCGTCGCGCCGGTTGACGACGGGCACCTCCTTGGCCACCAGGTTCATCCCGTCGGCGAGAGCGTTCACCATCAGCACGTCGCAGATCGAGTAGGCGGCCACCGCGAGCGGGAAGTCCTCGACCATCCGCAGGTCGATGGGCTGCTGGCCGTGTCGGGTGTGCTTGGCGTTGATCTCGGCCACGACCGCGCCGATCGTCGCGATGTAGTCGCTGTACTCCGGTACGTCGGTGCGGCTCGGCTGCAGCAGCGCGAGGAAGCTGACCGAACCGGCGAGCTCCGGGTGCTGGTCGAGCAGCTCGCCGAACGCGAGGAAGCCGCGGACCACGTTCTTGCTGGGGTCGGTGCGGTCGACCCGCACGATGAGGCGCCGCGGCGGGTCCTCCGGCGCCCCGGACTCCTCACGGCTGTCGAGATAGGTCTCGGTGAGCGTCGCGACGTGCGCGGCGACCTCGTCGGAGTCGGCGACCGCCTCCAGCGCGGCCGGGTCGACCGAGATGGGGTAGTGCCGGGCGTGGACGGTCCGGCCGTCGACCTCCACCGTCAGCGCGTCGAGGTCCACCGGCAGGCCGAGCAGCTCGGAGCAGCAGTGGATGAAGTTGCGGGCGTAGCGCTCGGTGTGGAAGGCGACGACGTCGCTGCCGAGCAGACCGTGCAGCAGCTTGTCGCGCATGTAGGGCGGCAGCACCCGCCACGAGTCCGGCCCGGGCCACGGGATGTGGATGAAGTGGCTGAGCAGCGCGTCCGGGCACCGCTTCCGGACGTCGCCGGCCACGAGGTAGAAGTGGTAGTCCTGCAGCATCACCAGGGCGCGGCCGCCGCGGGCCTCGACCTCTTCGGCGACGGCGTCCGCGAAGGCGCTGTTGACAGCCGCGTAGCCGTCGGTGAACGCCGCGTGCTCGTTGGCCGTCAGCACCGGCGCGAAGGTCAGGCCGTAGAGGCCGTGCTGGATGAACCAGAGGATCGGGTTCGAGACGACGGTGTAGAACGCCTCGTGGGCCCATGGGTCGGTCTCGATCATCCGGACCTCGAGCGCCCGGCCGTCGCTGTCCGGGGTCGTGCCCTCGTCGACCAGCAGGAGCTGCGGGCTGGTCTGCACCTGGACGCTGCGGCCCTCGGCCTCGCGGGCGATGGCAATGTCCTCGTCGCTGGAAGCGGCACAGACCCAGACGGCGTCGGAGAGGTGCTCGGCCAGCCCGAGCAGGGCGGTCACCAGCCCACCGCTGCCCTTCGTCGCGGTGCGCTGGTCGCCGTCACGGCCGAAGCTCACCGGGCCTCGATGGGAGAGGAGAACCAGGGGGAGTTCGCTGTCGACGTTCGGGGCCACGGAACGATCCTCTCAAATCGCACCGCCCTCGGTCGGGAGGCGCCGGGCAGACTCGGTAGTCGTGACCCCTCCCCCGGCCGCAGCGGCCCCGCTGCCACCGGTGGCCGTGGTGGACATCGACGGCGTCGTCGCCGACGTCCGCCACCGGGTCCCGTACCTCGAACAGTTCCCGCCGGACTGGATGTCGTTCTTCTCCGAGGCCGGGCTGGACCCGCCGCTGCCCGTCGGGGTCGCCCGGGTGCACGCGCTGCTCGCCGACGGCCACGAGGTGATCTGGCTGACGGGGCGTCCGGAGTGGCTCCGGGGCAAGACGGCGGCGTGGCTGGCCAGGCAGGGCCTGCCCGGCGGTGTGCTGCTGATGCGGCCGAACGGCGATCGACGGCCGGCCCGCCGCCTCAAGAGCGCCGCGGTGCGCGCGCTGTCGGAGGGTCGGACGGTCTTCACCCACGTCCCGGACGGTCCGCGGGAGATCGTCCTCGTCCTCGACGACGACACCTCCGTGGTCGCGACCCTGCGCGCGGAGGGGTGGCCGGTGGAGCAGGCGGACTGGGTCGGTCTCTCGGTGGAGGGCTTCCAGCGCCTGTATCGGGCGCAGGAGGCCGAAGGCCGCACGTGACGCAGTGCTGAAGGCCGCACGTGACGCAGTGCCGAAGGCCGCACGTGACGCAGTGCCGAAGGCCGCACGTGACCACTCCGGTTGCTCCGTTGACCAGTCCGAAATGCTCCACATGGGCCATACGGGTGAGCGAGCCGCGGGCCGACGTCTGAGGGGTTAGCAACACCCGCACGGATGAAACCCTGCACAGGAGAGTGCCATGTGTGAGCACATCCCCGCCTGCCCCGGCTCGGACGACCCGGCGCGCGAGGCGGCCCGCGTGGTCTCCGGCCACCCCGAACAGGGCTGGAGCCTGCTCTGCAACGGCGTGATCCTGTTCGAGGACACCGGTGAGCTGCTGCCCGACTGCTCCACCGTGCTCCCGCACCGCGGCTGCGCAGGCGAGGCCTGCTCGGGCGTGCCCACCCTCCCGGTGCAGGCCCGCTACCCCCGTCGGCTGCAGGCAGCCTGACCGACCGGCCCGGGAACTCCGCCGGGCAGCTCGTGGGAAGCTCTCCGCGTGACCCGCGTGCTCTTCTTCGACGTCTTCGGCACGGTGGTGGACTGGCGGTCCGGCATCCTCGACGCCTTCACGGACGCCGCCCACCGCAGCGAAACCGATGCCGACTGGTCCGCGGTCACCGACGACTGGCGCCGCGCCTACTCCGGCGCCATGCTCGCGGCCCGCGAGGAGCCGCAGTGGCAGAACCTCGACGTCCTGCAGGCGCACACGTTGCGCGAGGTACTCGACCGGCACGGCGTCGCGCTACCGCCGGCCGAGCACGCCCTGCTCGTCCGGGCCTGGCGTGAACTCCCGCCCTGGCCCGACAGCCGCAGCGGCCTCGTGGCCCTGCGCAGCCGCTTCACGACGGCGACCCTGTCCAACGGTCACGTCGCGCTGCTCGTCGACCTCATGCGGTACGGCGACCTGCACGTCGATGCCGTCCTGTCCGCCGAGCTGATGCAGAGCTACAAGCCCGACCCGATGGTCTACGAGCGGGCCGCCGCGTTGCTGGAGTGCCCCGTCGAGGAGGCTGCGATGGTGGCGGCGCACCCGAGCGACCTGGCGGCCGCGAGCGCGCTGGGCATGCGGACGGTCTTCGTGCGGCGTCCGGACGAGTGGGGGCCCGGCACCGGAGCCCCGGACGCGCCGGATCTGCCTGGCCTGGTCACCGTGGACACGCTGGGCGAGGTGGCCGGGGCGCTCGCCTGACGTCGAGCCGACGAACGGTCGGTACTACTCGCCGACGGCGCGACGCCGACGACGGCGGGTGGCGAGCTCGTCGCTCTCCGAGGGCACGGCGTCGAGCTTCTCGGCCGGCAGCTCGGCGAGCTGGCCCTCGACCTCACGCACGACCCGGCCGACCGCGATGCCGAAGACGCCCTGGCCGCCGGCCAGCAGGTCGGTGACCTCGTCGGCCGAGGTGCACTCGTAGACGGTGGCGCCGTCGGACATCAGCGTGATGCGGGCGAGGTCCTCCACGCCGCGGCTGCGGAGGTGCTCGATGGCGTTGCGGATGTTCTGCAGCGAGACCCCGGCGTCCAGCAGGCGCTTGACGACCTTGAGGACGAGGATGTCGCGGAAGCTGTAGAGACGCTGCGTACCCGAGCCGGTCGCGTCCCGCACGCTCGGGACCACGAGGCCGGTACGGGCCCAGTAGTCGAGCTGGCGGTAGGTGATCCCGGCGGCCTTGTGCGCGGTGGGACCGCGGTAGCCGGCGTCGGCGTCGGGCAGCGGGCGGTCGTCCGGGAACAGGAGACCCTGTTCGGCGAACCCTCCGGCACCCGCGGCGTGGTCGTCGTGCTGCGCCTGCTCACTGCCGCTGGCACCTCTGCTCACGCCGCCGCACCTCCTCGTCGACAACCGGCAGGGGAACCGCTCGGCGCGTTCCCGCACCGACCCGGCCCTGCCGTTCTGCCGGGACTGCTGACCGTACGGAGGCGACACGGGCACAGCAAGGATGCGGAGCGGTGTGTCGCCGGGAAGCCGGAACAGCCACGCGCATCGTAGCCCCGGAGCTGCTCGTACTCACAGCTACTCGGACTTACAGGGCTACGAACCGGTGTTGAAGTCCTCGGGTGAGATGTTGTCGAGGAACTCGCGGAACTTCTCGACCTCGCCCTCCTCGTCGGCACCTTCCTCGTCGGGGACGGTGATGCCGGCCTCGTCGAGCACCGCTTCGGTACCGAAGACCGGGACGTCCATCCGCATGGCGAGGGCGATCGCGTCCGAGGGGCGGGCGGAGACCTCGACGCCGCTGTTGAAGTGCAGCGTCGCGAAGAAGACCCCGTCCTGCAGGTCGTTGATGGTGACCCGCTCGAGGTCGTTGCCGAGGGCCTGGAGCACGTCGCGCAACAGATCGTGCGTCATCGGGCGCGCCGTCACCACGCCCTCCTGCGCGAAGGCGATCGCGGTGGCCTCCACCGCGCCGATCCAGATGGGCAGGTACCGCTCGCCGCCGACCTCGCGCAACAGCACGATGGGCTGCTTGGAAGGCAGCTCCACACGCACACCCACGATGTCCAACCGGAGCATTGCGGCACCTCCTTCCGACACAGGCCGACACTAGCGCCCAGCAGGCCACCCGGTGCGGGCGGCAGGGTCGAAATGTCAGTCGGGCCCGCCGTTCAGCCGTGCAGGGCGGACCGCAACCCCGACGCCACGAGCGCGGCGTGCAGCCGGACCGACAGCGAGGCCAGTTCCCGGGCCGAGGCGGCGGCCTGCGCGCGCGCCCCCGGAGCCCGCTGCCGTGACATCGGGCTGACGATCTGCTCGACGAGGCCCACCTCGCGGTCGGCGGCCGCCTTCATCGGGCGGAGGTGGCGGGCCTCGAGGCCGAAGCTGCTCATCTGGGCCACGATCTTGGCGATCAGCAGGGCGTCGCCGTTGAAGTAGCTGCTGCCCGCACGGGCGGTGACCAGACCGAACTGCTCGAGCTCGGCGAGCTGGTCCGACGACAGCCCGCTTGCCCGCAGCAGCTCGGGGCGGGAGAGCCGGAGCTCGCTCGGGGTCGCGTCGAACGACTCGGGCCGGAAGTCGGCGTCGAGGTCGTCGGCCTGGGTGAGCGTCTCGTCCGCGGCGTCGACCCCGGCGTCCGGGCCGTCGGCGCCCCCGCCGCGCCCCGCTTCGTCGTCGACCAGGTCGAGGCCGTGCCGGGCAGCCGCGGTCGGCGTTTCGCCCCGGTCCAGGGCCTCGAGCTGGGCCCGGATGACCTTCAGCGGCAGGTAGTGGTCGCGGGCCGCGGTGAGGATGTAGCGGAGGCGGGCGACGTCGTTGCCGGAGAACTTGCGGTAGCCCGACGGCGTGCGCTGCGGGGTCAGCAGGCCCTGCGCCTCGTAGAAGCGGATCTTCGAGATCGTCAGTTCCGGGAACTGGGGGCGCAGCTGCGCCAGCACCTCGCCGATCGTCCGGCTGGGACCGCCGGGGACGTCGTCCTCACCGACCAGCGATGGCTGATGGGCAGGTTGGTGCGACGCGCGGCCCGACGGGTCGGGACCGGTCATCGCTCGCTCAGCTGCCCTCGGCGCCGCGGGGAGCGGTCAGGAAGACCAGCCGGAACTTGCCGACCTGCACCTCGTCGCCACTGGCGAGCTCGGCCGTCTCGATGCGCTCGCGGTTCAGGTATGTGCCGTTCAGGCTGCCCACGTCCTGCACCTGGAAGCCGCCGCTCTCCGAGCGTCGGAACTCCGCGTGCCGGCGGGAGACGGTGACGTCGTCGAGGAAGATGTCGCTGTCCGGATGCCGGCCGGCGGTGGTGACGTCGGAGTCGAGCAGGAACCTGCTCCCCGCATTGGGTCCGCGACGGACCACGAGCAGCGCCGAGCCACCGGGCAGCGCCTCGGTGTGGGCCTCGGCGGCGACGGGAGCGGTCTCGCCGGTGTCGGCACCGTCGGACTCGAGGGCGGCGTCGATGGCCGCGAGGTTCAGCGTCGAGGTCTGCTCGGCCGAGCGCTCCGGTGGCGACACGGGGTCGCCCGGGCGCAGGAGCTCGTTGCCGCAGCGGGCACAGAACTGTGCATCGGCCGGGTTCTGCTGGCCGCACCTGGTGCAGAACACGAAGACGTCCGCCTCCTGCCGGTCGTGCCGGCGGATAGGGCCGGCTGTGCCGGCGGGTCGAGTGGTGGTCGAAGCCTAGCGGTAAGGGAGGCCTGTCCGACGACGGCGTCCGGAAACGGGTGTCCGCGGACGCGTCTCCCGGGCCGGGCCGCTCAGTGGTCGTCGACGTGCCTCTTGTAGGCCTCGGCGTCGAGCATGCCGTCGAGCGCGGACGGGTCCGTGACGGTGATCTCGATGAGCCAGCCGTCGCCGTAGGGGTCGCTGTTGACCAGCTCCGGCGTGCTGTCGAGCGCCTCGTTCTTGGCCTTCACCTCGCCGGTGAAGGGCGCGTAGACGTCCGAGACGCTCTTGGTGGACTCGACCTCGCCGAAGGCCTGGCCCGACTGCACGCCGTCGCCGACGTCGGGGAGCTGCACGAAGACGATGTCGCCGAGCGCGTCCTGCGCGTAGGAGGTGATGCCGATCCGGGCGGTCTCGCCGTCGAGGCGGATCCACTCGTGCTGAGTGGTGTATTTCAGGTCGTCCGGATACACCGCAGGCCCTCCTCAGGCGTTCGGTTGCGCTTTTCGGTTGCGGGCAGGTGCCGACCGGCGCGGGCCGTCAGCGGGGAGCCGGGTGAGCGTACTTGCGACTCGGGAGTGGTCGCAACGAACGGACCTCGAGGCTGCGCGAGCTCGTCACGGTGGCCTTCGCGCCCGACCGCTGCGCGACCGAATCGGTGATGCCGCCCGGGATCTGCAGGGCCTGCGCGATCGTCTGCGGGTCGCCGAGCGCGGTGAAGCGGTACGGGCTCGCGAGGGGTTTCCCGTCCACGTCCAACCCGTCGGGCGTGTCGACGACGTAGCTCTCCACGCCCAGCCGGTTGCCGGACAGGTCGATCACCTCGGCTCCGGCGTCGCGCAGCTCCTGGATGGTGTCGACCAGCACCTCGGCGCGGACCTGGCGTTGCGGGTCGTCGATCGTGAGGACGACGCCTGGTCCGGTGGCGGGAAGGGTGCCGACGAGCACGCCGAGCTCCGCGGCCCGGCGGCGCGACTCGTCGAGGGCCGCCTGGTCGCCCTCGGCGCCGGCCAGCCGGTCCCGGGTGGCCTGCAGGTCGCTGACCTGCGATCGCAGCCGCCCGGCCCGGCTGTCGAGGTCGTCGAGGATGCGGACCAGGTCCTCCTGGCGCGCGGTCTGCAACCCCGCTGGGCCCCGGTTGGTCCGCACGCTGACGGCGAGCGCGAAGCCCAGCAGGAGCAGCAGGACGACGCCGATGAGACCGAACGGCGATCTACCCGACCCGCCCGGTCCGTGCGACCTACCTGCTTGTGCCACCGCGGCCTCAGGCCCGGAACAGCCGGCGACGGATCGCGGCGGCGTTGCTGAAGATGCGGATGCCGAGCACGACGACCACCGCGGTGGAGAGCTGGCCGCCGACCCCAAGGTTGTCGCCCAGGTAGACGACCAGCGCCGCGACCAGCACGTTCGAGACGAACGAGACGACGAAGACCTTGTCGTCGAAGATGCCGTCGAGCCGGGCGCGCACCGCGCCGAACACGGCGTCCAGCGCAGCGACGACCGCGATCGGCAGGTAGGGCTCGAGCCAGGTCGGGGCGGTGGGCTGGAGAACCAGCCCGGCCACGAGGCCGACGAGCAGGGCGAAGGCTCCGATCACGGGCGGGCTCCAGTCGGGGAAGGGGAGGATGCCGGGCTGCCGGCGCCCGGAAGGGGAACGGCGCTGCGGGGGTCGGTGCCCGCCCCCGCCGGCAGCTCCATCGTCGTCCGTGGGGTCACCCGCACCGGGCTCGCCTGGTCACGCAGGCGGCGGAGGACGTCGGCGGCCGCGGCTCGAAATCTGTCCGGCAACTGGTCGGGGTTCCCGATGGCGAGGACGACGTAGGGGGCGACGAGCGGGCGGTAGCCGGCGAGGATCGTCTCCCCCGCCGTTCGGATGGCGGTCGTCGGCGACAGCCGGATCCCGCCGACGCTGATGGCCTCGGCCCCGGCGGCCCACAGCGCGTTCACGACGTCCTGCAGGTCCCGGTCCCGGACGCGGCCGGTGGCCGTCGTCCCGTCGGGGCGCAACTCGGCGCTGCGCCGGTCGACGGCGGAGGCAGGGGCGTCGTCGACCTCGACGGCGACGCCCGGTCCGGTCACCGGCGTCTCCCCCGCGCCCGCGGTCAGGTCGGCGCGCTGCTGCGCCTCGGCCCGTCCCCGCGAGGTCGAGGTCAGCGCTTCGGCCTGCAGCCGGGCGGTCTCGGCGCGCAGCGCCTCGATCTGGGCGCCGAGGTCGGCGACACCGGCCTCGCGGGTCCGGGCGTCGCCGAGCAGGGCGGTGCGGGTCTGTTCGGTCGCCGGCGCCGCCGCGCGCCCCTGACCCACGGTGATGCCGACGGCGAGACCGCCGACCAGCACCACGGCGACCGAGGCGAGCCGCGCCCGGCCCAGCGGCCGGCCGGGTCGTGCGGCGGCCTCGGCGTAGGCCGGGTCGAGGGCGTCGTCGACGATCCGTTCGAGCAGGGGCCGGTGCGCAGCGTTCGTCGGACCCGCCGGTGCGGGCGGCGCTGCGGGCGGTGCTGGCTCACCGACGCTCATGGCGCCATTCTGCGTCGCGGCCTCACGTCGGTTCGGTGACGAAGTCGACGAGCCGTTCCACGGCCTGCAGCAGGGGGACCTCGAGGTCGGCGTAGCTGTTCACGGCGCCGAGCACCCGCCGCCACATCTCCCGCGGGTCGGACACGCCGAGCGCGGCGCAGATGCCGGTCTTCCAGTCGGTGCCGCGGGGCACGACGGGCCAGGCCCTGATACCGAGGGCGCGCGGCTTCACCGCCTGCCAGATGTCGACATAGGGGTGACCGGTCACCAGCACCGAGGAGCCGCCCGGCGCGCGCGCCACCTCGTCGGCGATGCGCTGCTCCTTGCTGCCGGGCACGAGATGGTCGACCAGCGCACCGAGCCGCCGCTGCGGCCCGGGCCGGAACTCCCGGACGGCCGCGGGCAGCACGTCGACGCCCTGGAGCAGTTCGACCACGACGCCCTCGATGCGGAGGTCGTCGCCCCAGACCCGTTCGACCAGGGCGGCATCGTGGACGCCCTCGACGAGGATCCGGCTGGCACGCGCAACCCGGGCGGGGGCGCCGGCGACCGCGACCGAACCGGACGCGGTGCGCTGCGGGCCGCGGGGCGCCGTCCCCACCGGACGGACGAGGGTGGCGGGTCGGCCCTCGAACCGGAAGGCGCCCGGTTCCAGCGGGAACGAGCGCCGCTTGCCGTACCGGTCCTCGAGGGTGACGACGTCGTTGAACAGCTCGACGATCGCGCCGCACCAGTCGGTGGCGGCGTCCTCGACGACGAGCCCGGGCTCGGCCGGGACCTTCTCGGCGACCGGCTTGGTGGGGCGTCGTCCCGCGGCGGTCGCCAACACGTCGACGCCGTAGTCCTTGCTGCGCATGCCCCGACGCTAGGAGCTGCGGGGGTCGGCGGGCATCAGGACATGCCGGAGAATGGCGTCATGCCGGAGACCTATGACACCCGCACCGCGCTCGTCGTCGTCGACGTCCAGAACGACTTCGCCGATCCGGAGGGGGGTCTGTACGTCCGGGAGGGCGAACAGGTCGTCGAGGCCGCGAACGCCGAGATCGACGCGGCCACCGCCGCCGGGGCGACCGTCTTCTACACACAGGACTGGCACCCGCCGACGACGCCGCACTTCCAGAAGGACGGCGGGGTCTGGCCGGTGCACTGCGTCGCCGAGTCCTGGGGCGCCGAGCTGCACCCCCGGCTCCGGGTCGTGGGCCGCGTCGTCCGCAAGGGCGTCGGCGGCGAGGACGGCTACTCCGGCTTCACGATGCGCGATCCGGACAGCGGCGAGACCCGCGGCACGGGCCTCGAGGGGCTGGTGCGCGCGGCAGGGGCGGAACGGCTCGTCGTCGTCGGCCTCGCGGGCGACGTCTGCGTGAAGGCGACGGCGCTGGACGGGGCGGAGCTGGGCTGGCCCGTCGTCGTCCCGTGGGCCGCGACGCGGTCGGTGGAGCTACAGCCTGACGACGACGCCGCGGCGCGCGCGGAGCTGAGCGAGGCGGGCGTGACCGTCCGCTGACGGCCGCTGACGGGCGCTGACGGGCGCTGCCGGGCGCTGCCGGGCGCTGACGGGGCCGGGCACAGGAACGGGCCCGGACACAACAAGGTCCGGCCGAAAGGTCTTCGGCCGGACCGCGTCGATCTGTCCTGCTGGTGCGCTCCTGCTACGGCGCGGCTGAGCTCAGATCGGGCTCAGGCGGCGCAGTCGGTGCAGACCATCCCGCGGGCGTCCGCGAGCTGGCTGCGGTGGTGAACCAGGAAACAGCTCTTGCAGGTGAACTCGTCGGCCTGCCGCGGCAGGACGCGAACGGTGAGTTCTTCGGCGGAGAGGTCGGCGCCCGGGAGGTCGAGTTCGGCCTCGAACGGGTCGGCGTCGTCACCGAGGTCGGCTGCGGCCTCGGCGCGGCGCGCCTTCAGAGCCTCGAGGCTCTGCTCCTGGTCGTCGTCGGTCTCCGCTGAGCGCGGAGCGTCGTAGTCGGTAGCCACTGGGTGTGCTCCCTCTGCACTGGTGAGTGCGTGTAACAGGGTGGTGCGTGATCGGTGCGTCCTCGGCAACGTCCGCAGGGCGCGGGTTGTGCCCGGGGAGGGACAACTCACACCCGACTTCCAGAGGCCGTGCTGCTGACGCGGCGGGTGACCAGGTAAGTCCCCCGCTCCTTCCGCTGTCGACACCGGAGACGGGTAGTTGAGGTACAGCTCTCGGTACGTGTTCGAAACGAACCAGGGCAACGGTTTCATCCCGGGCCCGAGATCTTTTCGCGCCGGCCTCCGTCTCGCGTCCGGCCCCGTGTCCGCGCGGGTCAGCCGGTACGGCGGAGGTAGGTCACCGGACCACCGGAGCCGCCCGACCGCAGCGGCTCGAGCGCCTCGTCCCAGGCCGTGCCCAGCAGGTCCCGCAGCGCTGTCGGGAGACCGAGGGCGCCCCCCGGTCCCCCGGTCTCGGTCAGCAGCGCACGCAGCCGGTCCTCGCCGACGACGACGTCGCCGGTGGCCGACAGCGTCGCCCGGTGCAGCCCCAGCTCCGGCGTCGCCGAGTAGCGCTCGGCGTCGCAGCCCGGGCTCGCGGACTCGACGACGTCGAAGAAGACGCCGCTGATGCCCCGCAGGCGGTGCGCCAGACGACCGGCCGTGCCCCGGGTGCCGCGCCACTCGAGTGCGGCACACACCGTGCCGAGCCGGGCCGGCTGCGGTGTCCACTCCAGGGTCACGGGCACGCCGAGGGCCGCCGCGACCCCGAACTCCACGTGCGGGCACAACGGCGGTGGGCATGCCAGTATCGCCAGCTGTCCCGGAATGGACCGGACACCGACGGGCGCGATCTCGACCACGTACCACCTCCACGACGAAGGACGCCTTCCCCTGCGGCTTCGTCGAGCTGGTTCGCGGATCACCGTGATCGTGCCAGAGTTCGGGCGGCAGGCCAAGCCCCCGGCCGACGAACCGCCGGGTGACGTGCCAGGATCGGGCCTCGTGACCCTCGCCCCGCGTCGCCGTCCGGCCCCGTCGTGGATCTGTGAACCCTGCCGCGGAGCCGACCACGAACAGTGCGTGGGCTCCGGTCAGTGCGTCTGCCAACACCGGCCGCCGGCCCCGACCGAGCCCGCCACCGGACCCGCGGGCGAGTAGCCACGCCGGGAACTGCCCCAGCGGCAGGCACCCTGGAGGCATGCAGGTCTGGCCAGGTAACCCCTATCCGCTCGGCGCCACCTACGACGGGTCCGGCACCAACTTCGCCCTCTTCAGCGAGGTCGCCGAGTCCGTCGAGCTGTGCCTGTTCGGTCTGGACGACGACCCACCGGCCGACGAGACCCGCGTGCAGCTGCGGGAGGTCGACGCCTTCGTCTGGCACGCCTACCTGCCGAACATCGGCCCGGGGCAGCGGTACGGCTTCCGCGTCGCCGGGCCCTACGAGCCCGCGAAGGGTCTCCGGTGCAATCCGGCGAAGCTCCTGCTCGACCCGTACAGCAAGGCCGTCGACGGCGAGGTGCAGTGGGACGAGGCCGTCTTCCCGTACCGCTTCGACTCCCCCGGTGAGCGCAACGACGCCGACTCCGCAGCCTTCATGCCTCGCTCGGTCGTCGTCAGCCCCTTCTTCGACTGGACCGGCGACCGGCAACCGAAGCGGCCGTACAACGAGTCGGTCATCTACGAGGCGCACGTCAAGGGCCTGACGCAGCTGCACCCGGACATCCCCGAGGAGATCCGCGGCAGCTACGCCGCCATCGCCCACCCGGTGATGCTCGAGCACTTCCACAAGCTCGGCGTCACCGCCGTCGAGCTGATGCCGGTGCACCAGTTCATCCAGGACGAGCACCTGATCAAGAAGGGCCTGCGCAACTACTGGGGCTACAACACGATCGGCTTCCTCGCGCCGCACAACGCCTACTCCTCCTCCGGCCAGCGCGGCCAGCAGGTGCAGGAGTTCAAGACGATGGTCAAGGCACTGCACGCCGAGGGCATCGAGGTCATCCTCGACGTGGTCTACAACCACACCGCCGAGGGCAACCACATGGGTCCGATGCTCGCGATGCGCGGCATCGACAACGCGGCCTACTACCGCCTGGTCGAGGACGACCCGCAGTACTACATGGACTACACCGGTACCGGGAACTCGCTCAACGTCCGGCACCCGCACGCGCTGCAGCTGATCATGGACTCGCTGCGCTACTGGGTGACCGAGATGCACGTCGACGGTTTCCGCTTCGACCTGGCCTCCACCCTGGCGCGTGAGTTCTACGACGTCGACCGGCTCTCGGCCTTCTTCGACCTGGTGCAGCAGGACCCGGTCGTGTCGCAGGTCAAGCTGATCGCCGAGCCGTGGGACGTCGGCGAGGGCGGCTACCAGGTCGGCAACTTCCCGCCGCTGTGGACCGAGTGGAACGGCAAGTACCGCGACACCGTCCGCGACTTCTGGCGGGGCGAGGGCTCGACGATCGGTGAGTTCGCGTCGCGGATCACCGGCTCGTCCGACCTGTACGAGAACGACGGCCGCAAGCCCTACGCGTCGATCAACTTCATCACCGCCCACGACGGCTTCACGCTGAACGACCTCGTCACCTACAACGAGAAGCACAACGAGGCCAACGGCGAGGACAACCGCGACGGGGAGAGCAACAACAGCTCCTGGAACCACGGCGTCGAGGGCCCCACCGACGACCTCGACATCGTCGCCCTCCGCGAGCAGCAGAAGCGCAACTTCCTGACGACGCTGTTCCTCTCGCAGGGCGTGCCGATGCTGGTCGCCGGCGACGAGATGGGCCGGACGCAGGGCGGCAACAACAACGCCTACTGCCAGGACAACGAGATCTCGTGGGTCGACTGGAGCGATGCCCGCGAGAACTCGTTCCTCTACCACTTCACCGCGACCCTCTCGAAGCTGCGCCGCGAGCACCCGATCTTCCACCGCCGGCGCTACTTCCAGGGCCGGCCGATCAGCGGATCGGGCGGGCTGGACGACATCGTCTGGCTGACCCCGTCCGGCGAGGCGATGAGCTCCGAGGACTGGGAGGCCGGCTGGGCGCAGTCGCTCGGCGTGTTCCTCAACGGTCAGGGGATCCCCGACCCCGATGCCCGCGGCCAGCGCATCACCGACGACTCGTTCCTGCTGTTCTTCAACGCGCACTACGAGCCGATCACCTTCACGCTGCCGGGCGAGGAGTACGGCGAGTCGTGGGAGTGGGCGATCGACACGGCCCGGCCGATGGCCTCGCAGGTCTCCGACGATGACAGCCTGAAGGCCGGGAGCGAACTGGCGCTCGAGGCCCGGTCGCTGGTCGTGCTGCGCAGGCTGTTCTGACGGTGCCGCGAGCCGGGCGCGCGGTCGCGGCTCCGGCACGGCAGGATGGGCGGTGATGAGCTCCGTCGTCCCGCCGCCGTCCGGCCCCACCCCCGTCGCCCGGCACGTGCCCGCACCGGGCCGTCCGGTCCCCACCAGCACCTACCGCCTGCAGCTGACGCCGGACTTCGGCTTCGACGCCGCGGCCGAGGTCGTGCCGTACCTGGCCGAGCTGGGCGTCTCGCACGTCTACTGCTCGCCGTACCTCCAGGCCGCGCCCGGTTCGACGCACGGCTACGACGTCGTCGACCACAGCGCGATGAACGGCGAGCTCGGCGGCGAGGCGGGCCACGGCCGGCTCGTCGAGGCGTGCAGGGAGTTCGGTCTCGGTCTCGTGCTGGACGTCGTGCCGAACCACATGGCGATCAGCGAGCCGGAGTCGCAGAACCGGGCGTGGTGGGACGTGCTGCGGCACGGGCCGTCGAGCCGCTTCGCCGGGTGGTTCGACATCGACTGGTCGACCGCGGACAACCCGGGGCGCGTGCTCGTCCCGGTGCTCGGCGGGTCGCTCGCGGAGATCCTGGCCGCGGGTGAACTGTCGCTCGACCGCACCGACGAGACGATCGCCACCCTCGGCGGCCCCGTCGTGCGGTACTACGAGCACGAGGTGCCGCTGGCGCCCGGCACCGAGCACCTCGACCTGCCGGACGTTCTCGACCAGCAGTTCTGGCGGCTCTGCGATTGGCGCATCGGCGGCGAGGAGCTGAACTACCGGCGCTTCTTCGACGTGACGACCCTGGCCGGCGTGCGCGTCGAGGATCCGGCGGTGTTCGACGCGACGCACGAGCGGGTGATCGAACAGATCAACGACGGGTCGCTGGACGGGTTGCGGATCGACCACCCGGACGGGCTCGCCGACCCCGAGGGGTACCTGAGGCGGCTCGCCGACGCCACCGCCGGTTCGTGGGTCGTCGTGGAGAAGATCCTCGAGGACGGCGAGACACTGCCCGAGTCGTGGGCGTGCGCCGGGACGACGGGCTACGACGCGCTGAACCTGGTGATGGGCCTGTTCGTCGACGGCACCGGCGAGCAGCCACTGACGACGCTGTACGGCGAGCTCACCGGCGAACCGACCGACTGGGACGCGGTACGGGCGAACGCGAAGCGCACCGCGGTACGGGACGTGCTGCCGCCGGAGATCGCGCGGCTCACCGAGATCCTCGTCCGTGCCGCGTGGGCCGACCGTCGCACCCGCGATCTGTCGCGCCGCGGCCTGCGCGAGGCGCTCGAGGCCGTGCTCGAGGAATTCGACGTCTACCGCGCGTACGTGACACCCGGGGTGTCCGCCTCGCCCGAGGCCCGGGAGACGGTCACCGCCGCCTGCGGGGCGGCGCTGCGGCGCCTGCCCGGGCGGGCGGCGGAGATCTCGGCCGTGGCACGCCTCGCCCTGGCCGGCCCCGCCGATTTCGTCGTCCGCTTCCAGCAGACCTGCGGCCCGGTGATGGCCAAGGGCGTCGAGGACACCGCGTTCTACCGCTACCACCGGCTCACGGCATTGAACGAGGTCGGCGGGGACCCGGCCGTCTTCGGCGTCCCGGCCGAGCAGTTCCACGACCGCTGCGCCGACACCGTCGCGCGTTGGCCGCTCACGATGACGACGCTCTCGACCCACGACACCAAGCGGTCCGAGGACGTCCGCGCGATGCTGTCGCTGCTGAGCGAGGACCCCGCCGGCTGGGCCGCCGCGGTCGCCGACCTGCTCGCCCTCGGCGAGCGGCACGTCACCGACGCGGGCCCGGACCGCAACGCCATCTACCTGTTGCTGCAGACGCTGGTGGGCACGTTCACCGACGCCGGTCCGCTCGAGGCCGACCGCGCCGTCGCGTACCTCGAGAAGGCGACCCGCGAAGCCAAGCAGCACACGTCGTGGACAGTGCCGGACGAGGCCTACGACGCCGCCCTCGCCGGCTACGTCCGGGGCGTGCTCGGCGACCGCGCGTTCGTCGACCGGCTCACCCGCTACGCCACGCCGCTGCTCGAGGCCGGGCGCGTGAACGCCCTGGCGCAGAAGCTGGTGCAGCTGACGATGCCTGGGGTTCCCGACGTCTACCAGGGCACCGAGGGCTGGGCGCTCTCGCTGGTCGACCCGGACAACCGCCGGCCGGTCGACTTCGGCGACCTCGCCCGGATGCTGGCGACGACGCGCGGCACGCCCCGCATCGACGCCTCCGGCGCCGCCAAGCTGCACGTCGTCCGCAACGCCCTGCAGGTGCGGCGGGCGCATCCCGAGTGGTTCGGCGTCGACGGCGACTACACGCCCTTGACCGCCACCGGCGCCGCGGCCGAGTACGTGCTCGCATTCCTGCGGGCGGGACGCTGCCTGACGATCGTCCCGCGGCTGGCCCTCGGCCTGCGCCGCGCCGGAGGGTGGAAGGACACCGCCGTCCCGCTGCCTCCGGGCACGTGGGTCGACGCGTTCACCGGCCGTCGGTACGGCAGTTCGAGCAGCGGCGATTCGGCCTACCTGCTGAAGTTGCTCCGGGACTTCCCGGTCGCCCTGCTCGTCGCCACCGACGATTGACCAGCCGCCGCTACGAGCAAGGAGTTCCCCGTGCGCGTCTCAGCCCGCTCCGACTACGCCGTGCGCGCCCTCATCGAGGTGGCCTCGCGGCCCGGTGAGCCGGTGACGGCCGAGGTGGTCTCGCGCGCCCAGGAGATCCCGTTGAAGTTCCTGCTGGGGATCCTCGGCGACCTGCGCCGTGCGGGCCTCGTCCGCTCCCAGCGCGGGCCCTCCGGCGGCTACCTGATGGACCGCGAGCCGGAGAGCATCACCGTCGCGGACATCATGCGGGCCGTCGACGGGCCGCTGGCCTCGGTGCAGGGGTCGCGGCCCGAGTCGATGACCTACCCCGGCGCGGCGGCCAGGCTGCAGGAGGTGTGGGTGGCCCTGCGCGCGTCCCTGCGGACCGTGCTCGAGGCGGTGACCCTGGCCGACCTGGTCGCCGGCACCCTGCCGCCCGTCATCGGCGAGCTGACGGCGGACGCGGCGGCCTGGTCGCGCCGCTGAGCCGTGTCTCTCCCCCAACCCCAAGTTGATCAACTGCGCGCCCACGGCCCATCCCCCAGCTCACCCGCGCACTTGATCAACCAACCGGGCCCGAGCCAGGTCTCCCCCTGCGCCCTCCCCCCAACCCCAAGTTGATCAACTGCGCGTCCACGGCCCATCCCCCAGCTCACCCGCGCTCTTGATCGACCAGCCACCCGCGTGCAACGCGGAGGAGCGGCATCCACAGGGGCGGCCGCGGCCGACACCGCGCGGCGCAGCTGTCGGATGCTCGCCGCGTGAACGGCGCACTCCTGAAGCTTGCAGCCCGGCAGCACGGGCTCGTCACCGGTCGCCAGGTTGCCGAGGCCGGGCACCGCCACCTGGCGCGGCGCCGGATCGAGTCGGGCGAGTGGGTCATCGAGCAACCGAACGTGCTGCGCCCGGCGCTGTGGGTTCCGACCTTCGAGGCTCGGCTCACCGCTGTCCGCCTCAGCCTCACGGTCCCGGGCTCCCCGAGAGCGTGGTGCTTCTCCCACACGACGGCTGCGAGGTTGCGGCGCTTCGTCGTTCCGGCCTCGGACCGCATCCACGTCCTTCTCCCGCTGTCGCGGCGTCGCCCGGAACTCCGGGACGTCGTCCGCCACTTCACCGAGCTTCCCCACGTCGGTGCCCGTGTGGACAAGGACCCGGTGACGGCGGCGGCCGACACCGTCCTGGACTGTGCAGCCGTCCTGGACCCCGACGACCTGCTCGCTTTGATCGAGGACCTGCTGCGGCGGGAGCTCACCACGATCGAGGTGTTGCGTTCGAAGCTCCGGCGCGGTCGCTCGGGGTCCGCCCCGCTCCGTGTCGCACTCGACGTCCTCGATGACGAGGGCACCGACCGCTGGATGCGCTACCTGGTGCAGCGCCTCGTGAGCATCGGGCTGCCCGAGCCCTTGCTCGAGTACGAGCTCCGCGAGGGGCACCACCTCGTCGCCGTACTCGATGGCTACTTCCCGGACGCCGCGCTCTGCCTCGAGGTCGACGACTGGGCGACGCACGGGGCACGCGCCGCGGCCGAGCGGGACCGGCAGCGCGACCGTCGGCTGCTGTCCCGCTTCGGCATCGAGACCGTCCGCACGACGCCCCGCGACCTGCGGAACAAGCCCGATGCGGTCGTCGAGGACATCAGGCTCGCCTATCAGCGACGCCTCAGCTCCCGGTCCGCGGACAGGCGGGACGCCGGCTGATGTGGGGCTGCGGCGGGAACAAGAACCGCACCCGCTCGACGTTGTCTATCGTTACCGTAGGCATTGTTGTGGAAGGGCCTCGTCGTGGGCCTCGTGACGACCGAAGGGTGGGGCATGCACCTCGACCTGTACGTGACGATCGCCGGCCTCGTCGTCGGGTTCGTCGTCGGACTCACCGGCATGGGCGGCGGCGCGCTGATGACGCCGGTGCTCGTGCTGCTGTTCGGCGTCCAGCCGCTGGCGGCGGTCTCGAGCGACCTCGTGGCCTCCATGATCATGAAGCCGGTCGGCGGGGCGGTCCACCTGCGACGCGGCACGGTGAACAAGCAGCTGGTGACCTGGCTGATCCTGGGCTCCGTGCCCTCGGCGTTCTGCGGCGTCCTGTTGATCAAGGCCCTCGGCAACGGCGAACAGGTCCAGTCGCTGGTCAAGGTCTCGCTCGGCATCGCGCTGCTGCTCGCCGTCGCGATGATGGTCGTCCGCGCCGTGCTCGACATCCGGCAGCGATCCCGTCACGAGGAGCCGGCGCCGCTGCGCATCCGTCCGGTGCCGACGCTGGTCGTCGGGATCCTCGGTGGCCTCGTCGTGGGGATGACCTCGGTCGGCTCCGGCTCGCTGATCATCGTCGCGCTGCTGATGCTCTACCCCATGCTGAAGGCCGGCGACCTGGTCGGCACCGACCTCGTGCAGGCCGTCCCGCTGGTCGCCTCCGCCGCGGTCGGCCACCTGCTGTTCGGTGATTTTCAGCTCGGTCTGACGGCGTCGATCCTCATCGGCAGCCTCCCCGGCGTCTACCTCGGAGCCCGCGCGTCGGCCGGCGCCCCGAGCTGGATCGTCCGCCGCGCGATCGCCGTCGTGCTGCTGGCCAGCGCGCTGAAGCTGCTCGACGTGCCCACCGCACTGGTCGGCGTGGTGGTCATCGCGAGCATCGTCGCCGGGCCGTTCGTCTGGAACCGCGCCCGCGCCGTGCTGACGACCCGGGCCGCCGAGCCCGTCGCGGTCAGTCGGTAGCGTCGCCGACGGGCCGACCCGGCCCGCCGTCCCGGCTCCGGCAGGGCGCCCGCCCGCTGGAAGGACCCCATGCCCCGCTTCACCGTCTGGGCGCCCGCTGCATCCGCCGTCGAGGTCGAGCTCTCCGAGCCGTCGAAGGCGGCCGGGCGCCACGCGCTGAGCGCGGGCGAGCGCGGCTGGTGGTCCGTCGACCTCGGTGACGCGGCCCCGGGCGACGACTACGCCTACCGGCTTGCGACCGGCGACGGCGAGCTCGCGGACAATGCCGGCGCGGCCCTCCCCGACCCGCGCTCGCGCTGGCAGCCGGACGGCGTCGACGGGCCCTCGCGCCTCTACGACGACGCGGCCTTCGCCTGGACCGACGAGCGCTGGCGGGGCGTACCGCTGGCCGGCAGCGTCCTCTACGAGCTGCACGTCGGCACCTTCACCGAGGCCGGCACCTTCGACGCCGTCGTCGAGAAGCTCGACCACCTCGTCGAGCTCGGCGTCGACGCGATCGAGCTGCTGCCCGTCAACGGTTTCGGCGGACGCCACGGCTGGGGTTACGACGGCGTGGACCTCTACGCCGTGCACGACCCCTACGGCGGCCCCGACGGACTGAAGCGCCTCGTCGATGCCTGCCACGCCCGCGGTCTGGGCGTGGTTCTGGACGTCGTCTACAACCACCTCGGCCCGGCCGGGAACTACCTCGCCCGCTTCGGCCCGTACTTCACCGACACCCATGTCACCCCGTGGGGCGCGGCGGTGAACCTCGACGCACCAGGCTCGGACGAGGTACGCGCGTTCGTCCTCGACAACGCGCGGATGTGGCTGCGCGACTTCCACATCGACGGGCTCCGGCTCGACGCCGTGCACGCCCTCGCCGACGAGCGGGCGATCCACATCCTCGAGGAGCTCGCGGTAGCCGTCGAGCAGCTCGCCGCACAGACCAAGCGACCGCTGTTCCTGGTCGCCGAGAGCGACCTCAACGACCCGAAGCTCGTCCGCTCCCGCGAGGCGGGCGGCTACGGCCTCGACGGTCAGTGGTGCGACGACGTGCACCACGCGCTGTGGGCGACGCTGTCCGGCGAACGACAGGGCTACTACGTCGACTTCGGGCCGCTCCCGGTGCTCGCGAAGGCGATGACGGGAGCGTTCGTCCACGACGGCGACTACTCCACCTTTCGCGGCCGTCGCCACGGCCGGCCCGCGACCGGCGTCCCGGCGCCGCGCTTCGTCACGTTCTTGCAGGACCACGACCAGATCGGCAACCGCGCGCAGGGCGACCGGGCGTCGGCGACGTTGTCGGACGGTTTGCTGCAGGTCGGGGCGGCGCTGCTGCTGCTCTCGCCGTTCACCCCGATGCTGTTCATGGGTGAGGAGTGGGGCGCTCGCACCCCATGGCAGTTCTTCTCCGACCATGCCGGTGAACTCGGCGAGGCGGTCCGCACGGGACGTCGCGCCGAGTTCGCGTCGCACGGCTGGTCGACCGAGGAGGTGCCGGATCCGCAGGACCCGCAGACGCTCGCGGACTCCCGGCTCGACTGGGACGAGCCGGCCGGCGAGCGCGGGGCGGCCCTGCTCGAGTGGCACCGCAAGCTCATCCGGCTGCGACACGACGAGCCGGACCTCACCGACCCGGACCTCACCCACGTCCGGACCTCCTACGACGAGGACGCCCGCTGGTTCGTGCTGCGCCGGGGCTCGCTCGCCGTGGTCGCGAACCTCGCGCCCGGACGGCAGCTGATCCCGGTCGAGGGAACGCCGGTGCGCGTGCTGCTGGCTTCGGAGACGGGCTTCGGCTACGGCGACGGCAGCGTCGAGATCGACGGCGAGTCCGTGGCGGTCCTGCAGCTGCTCTGACCGCTGGCGGGTGCCAGACTCCCCGACATGACGACCCCTGCCCGCCGGCACGACGGCCCCCTCCCCGCAGCGCTGGTGACCGGTGGCGGCACCGGCATCGGGCGCGCGACGTCGCTGCTGCTCGCCCGGCGCGGGCACCCCGTGGCCGTCAACTACAGCCGCTCCGCCGCGGACGCCGCGTCCTGCGTCGAAGAGATCGAACGCGCGGGCGGCCGGGCGGTCGCGGTGCAGGCGGACGTCTCCGACGACGAGTCGGCCCGCGCGATGGTGGCCGAGGCCAACGACGCGTTCGGTGCCATCGGGGTCGTCGTGTCCAACGCCGGCACGACCGAGCACCTCGCGATGGACGACCTCGAGGGTGCGACCGACGAGATCTTCACCCGCCTGTTCGCGGTCAACGTGCTCGGGGCCTGGCACACGGTGCGCGCGGCCGCCGACGACCTGCGGGCGACGCACGGTGCGGTCGTCATGGTCGGCAGCATCGCCGGGGACCACGGCATCGGCTCGTCGGTGCCCTACGCGGTCAGCAAGGCGGCGCTGCACGGCCTCACCCGCTCGCTCGCGCACTCCCTCTCCCCGGAGGTGCGGGTGAACGCCGTCGCCCCCGGCCTGGTCCTGACGCGGTGGTGGGACGGGATGGAGGAGCGGGCCCGCAGCCTCGTCCGGGCCACGTTGACGGGGCGGCCCACCAGTCCGGAGGACGTCGCCCGCGTCATCGCGGACGTCGCGGAGGCGAAGGCGATGACCGGCCAGATCGTGACGGTCGACGCCGGCCAGACGCTCTGAGACCGAATGACCGGGATGTGACCGATTCCGGCGTTGCACTGCGTCCACGCTCGTGCGGCCGGGGTAGGCCGACGCCATGCGCATCGTGGTGGTCGGAGCCTCCGGCAACGTCGGCAGTCAGGTCCTCGAGTTCCTCGCCGGACAATCCCCCGAGACCGAGCTCGTGGGCGTGGCACGCCGCCCGCCGGCGTCCGGAGAACTCGCGGACCTGGCCGAGTGGCACGCCGTCGACCTCGCCACCGAGGCAGCCGTCCCTACGCTCACCTCGCTGTTCGCGGGAGCTGACGCCGTCATCCACCTGGCCTGGTTGATCCAGCCCAGCCACAGCCCCCGGACCATGGAGGCGACCAACGTCGACGGCAGCCGCAGCGTCCTCGAGGCCGTTCAGGGCGCCGACGTCCCGGCTCTGGTGGTGGCCAGCAGCGTCGGGGCATACTCCTCCGGGCCGAAGGACCGTCGCGTCGACGAGAGCTGGCCGACCGAGGGCATCCCGACGTCGCTCTACAGCCGGCACAAAGTGCGTCTCGAACGGATGCTGGACACGTTCGAGGCCGAGGCGCCGTCGACGCGGGTGGTCCGGATCCGACCCGGCGTCGTCGTGCAAGGACGGGCCGCGAGCGAGCAGGCCCGCTACTTCCTCGGCCCCTTCGTCCCCATGCCGCTCATCCGCCGGTCACTGATCCCGGTGGTGCCGGCGCTCCCCCGGCTGGCGCTGCAGGTCGTGCACGCCTCCGACGTCGCCGCCGCGTTCGGGAAGGCCGCGCTCGACGACCGCGCCCGTGGCGCATACAACATCGCCGGCGAGCCGGTCCTCGACGTCGAGCAGATCGCGACAGCCCTGCACGCCCGGCCCATCCCGTTCTCGACGACCATCGCCCGCGGCATCGTGGACCTCACCTGGCGGCTACGCATCCAGCCGACCGACGTCGGGTGGTTGGACCTCGCGCTGGGTGTGCCGCTGATGTCGACCGACAAGGCACGGCGTGACCTCGACTGGCGTCCGGAGGTCGACGCCCGCGACGCCGTCCTCGAGGCGATCGACGGCATCCGGACGGGCCGGGGCGGCGCCAGCCCCGTGCTGCGGGCCGTGAAGGGTCCGCTGGACCAGATCGTGTCGGGCGCACGCAGCCTCGTTCCGCGCTCCGGCGGCAGGATCTGACGCACAGGACTCAGGACTCAGGACTCAGGCGTCGGCTTCGCGCCGCAGTGCACCGAGCCGCGAGACCGCGCGCTGGTACTTCTTGCGGTGCGGTCCGCGGAGCAGGTCGTCGTCGAACAGCTCCGCCACCCCGACCCCCGACGCGACGACCGGCACCCGTGCGTCGTAGAGCCGGTCGACGAGCACCCCGAGACGCAGCGCCACCGACTGGTCGGTGACCGACCGCAGCTGCTGCAGGCCCACGAGCGGCACGTCCGCGACGAGCCGGCCGTAGCGCGACGGGTGCAGCGTCGCCAGGTGCTCGGTCAGCACGCCGAAGTCGTCGCAGGTGGCGCCGACGACGGCGCGAGTGCGACGGGCGACCTCGTCGTCGCTGAGCGGCTCGGGCGGGGTCGCGAGACCACGATGCCGGTAGTCCTGCCCGTCCACCCGCTGGACCGTGAAGTGTGCGGCGAGCCCCTGGATCTCGCGGAGGAAGTCCTCGGCCGCGAACCGCTCGGCGCCGAGGTCCTCGGGCTGGGTGTTGCTGGTCGCGCCGATCCACACGCCGGCATCGACGAGCCGGCCGAGCAGCGTGCTGACCAGGACGGTGTCGCCAGGGTCGTCGAGCTCGAACTCGTCGATCCCGAGGAACCGCAGCCCGGAAAGGGCCTCGACCGTCGCCGCGAATCCGAGCGCCCCGACCAGCGACGTGATCTCGACGAAGGTGCCGTAGGCCTTCGGCTCCGGCGCGGCGTGCCACAACGACGCGAGCAGGTGCGTCTTGCCCACGCCGAACCCACCGTCGAGATAGAGCCCGGGCGCGCCCGGAGCCGCGGTGCGCTTCGTGCGTCCGAACCAACCCCTCGTCGTGGCCGTCGCGGGGATGCGCTCGGCGAACGCCTGCGCGGCCGCGAGCGCCTCCTGCTGGGTCGGCTCGCCGGGGTCCGGCACGTAGGTGGCGAAGCGGACGTCGTCGAACCGGGGCGGCGGCACCAGCGCGGCGACGAGGTCTCCGGGCGCGAGCTCGGGACGTCGGTCGATCAGGCGCAGGGTCACGCACCTAGTGTTTCCTGCCGTGCGGTCCCTGTTGCCCGGCGACGCCGGTGAGCCTGCCCTCGACGAGCTGTACGCGCTGCCGCCGTCGCCGACGCGGCACGTCCGGGCGAACTTCGTCGTGACCCTGGACGGCGCCATCGAGGTCGACGGCCGCTCGGGGTCGCTGGGCGGCGACGGGGACGGTCGGGTCTTCCAGCTGTTGCGGGCACTCACCGACATCGTGCTCGTCGGCGCGGGTACCGCGAGGGCCGAGGGGTACGGCGCCGCCCGGATCCCGGAGGCGCGGCGGCTGCAGCGCGTCGCGGCCGGTCAGCTCCCGGTGCCGCCGATCGCCGTCGTGACCGCCCGCGGTGTCGAACCCGGGCTCGAGCTGCTGCAACCGGTGGCCGGGGCGCCGAGACCGCTGGTCATGACCAGCGCGGCGACCGCGGCGAAGGCTCCGAAGGAGGTCCGCGAGCGAGCCGAGCTCGTCGTCTGCGGCGACGAGACGGTCGAGCTCCCGCGTCTGCTCGACGAACTCGCCACGCGCGGGTTCTACCGGGTTCTGTGCGAGGGCGGCCCGCGACTGCTGACCGACCTGCTGTCCGCCGACGTCGTCGACGAGTTGTGCCTGACGGTCGCTCCGACGCTCGCCGGACCCGGACACCAGCTGCTGACGTCGGGCGCCACATGGCAGAACGCCCGCCAGCTGATGCTGGCGGGCGTTCTCGAGGACGACGGCGACCTGTTGCTGCGCTACACGCGGTGACGCGAGGTCATTCGGAGTCGGTGCCCTCCGTCGTCTCCTGGCCGGTGTTGCCGTAGTCGGTGACCTGTTCCTCAGGGGTCAACTCGTCCGCCGTGGTCGCGGAGGCCGAGAGGCCGCCGTGCGGGTCGGACGTGTGCTTCTGCTCCGGCTGTTCGCTCACGGCAGGCCCCTACCCGCCGCGTCCGACCTCACCCGAGGACCGGCACGGCCCGCTAGTTGTGGCCGTCCCGGAGCATGTCGTGCTTGAAGGTCGGCCAGTCGGCCCGGCCCAGCGCGTTCGGCATCACCCAGTTGTAGAGGACGCCGGCGACGCCTCCACCCGGCATGTTCGCGTCGGTCGCAACCATCACCGTGGCGCGGCCGTTGACGTTGGCGACGGTCGGCGTGGCGGTGAACTGGTGGGCGACGGGACCGAAGCCGACCCAGCCGCGCGAGAGCAGCCGGAGCGCCCCGTTGGTGTAGGAGTAGATGTCGAGCCACTGCTCGCCACCGACGACGATCTCCTGCCGGCCGTCGTTGTTGATGTCCGCGATCGAGACCGAGCTGTGCAGCCAGTGCGGGCAGCCGTTGAGGTTGTCGGCGACACAGGTGCGGGCGGTCATCGTGCCGGACGAGTCGAACACCGACATCATGCCGTCCTCGGCGATCTCGACGACCTCCTTGCGACCGTCGCCGTTGAGGTCACCGATGGCCGGCGACCCCGTTGCGTTGGCGCCGACGGAGGCGGGCCATCCCGGCAGCGGAACGCCGGTACGGGCGTTGAAGGCGTTGACGACGTTGCCGCCGTCCATCTTCTGGCGACCGCCGTCATACATCGTGGCCGGCATGTTGCCGGTGCCGACGACGACGTCGAGCTGGCCGTCGCCGTTCAGGTCCGCCACGGCCGGGGTGGACCAGACGACCTGGTGCGGCACGAACCGCGGCCAGCCGGGCTGGATCTGGCCGTTGGAGCGGATGACGGTGACGAAGCCGCCGTAGTTGTTCCAGTGGGCTCGGCACCACTGCCCGGGCGCGCCGTCGCAGTCGTAGCCGAAGATGATCTCCTTCTTGCCGTCGTGGTCGACGTCGGCCACGACCGGGGACGACCAGGACGTGTCCTGCAGGGCGATCGGGAAGCCGGGCAGCTCGGGGAACGTGCGGCCGTCCCACCTGGTGGACCACACGTGCAGCTTCTGGTCCCAGCCGGTCTCGATGATGTCGTTGACACCGTCGTTGTTGATGTCGGCCACGGCCGGGGTGGCGAAGGCGCCGTTGTTGGTCGCGCCGCTGCCGATGTGCTGGTGGAAGAACGTGGCGCCGGTGGAGGGAGTGATGCCCCAGATATCGCCGCTGGTGTTGCTCACGACCAGGTCGAGTCGACCGTCCTTGTTGACGTCGGTGACCACGGGAGACGAGTGGACCGCGCCCGGACCGGTGAAGAAGGAGTAGACGATCTGACCGTTCTTCGCCGGGTCGAACACGCGGACGAAGCCGTCGGGGTAACCCGCGGCGACCTCCTGCTTGCCGTTGTTCCAGAAGTCGCCCACCGCCGGTGCGGAGAAGTGCTCACCGGTGATCGAGTAGTTCCTGGCGAACGTCGGCGTGGCCCACGGGCCGACGCGGTTCAGGACCGGGACGTTCGGGTTGGGGACGTACTGCGGCGGCAGCGCCGGCCCACAGGCCGCGGCGGTCGCAGCCGTCAGTCCGATCGTCACTACAGCCATTGCGAAACGTCGCACGGTAACTCCAGCTAGCAGGCGGTAGCTGCCGGTGGCGCCTCACTGCGAGCGTGAGTCGCCGGCAACCAGTGAGAACGTCGGCACCGTGGGAGGCCGTCATGAGCGGCCGGGCAGGTTTTCTCAGGTCCGGCTGCGGAGCTGGCGCACGGCCTCGACGACCTGCGCGACGTCGAGGTCGGCCATGCAGGCGGGCTCACCGTCGGGGTCGAGCGGGCACCGCGCGGACCACCAGCACTCCTGCTCGGTGATGGCCGTGGGACGCCGGACGTCGCAGCCGGGCAGCCCCTGCAGGTTGGTGCTGGCGGGGTCGGACAACCCGTAGCGGGCGCCGAGCGTCGGGCCGTACAGACCGACCGCAGGCAGCCCGGCCGCGGTAGCCAGCCGGACCGGTCCGGTGTCGCCACCCACCGCCACTCCCCCGACCTCGGCGAGCACGGCGGCGACGGCGGCGAGCTCACGCAGCGAGAGCCGGGGAAGCATCCGGGCGTGCGGCAGCGCGGGGACGTCGGCGACGGTCAGCAACGGCCGGCCATCGCGTCGGAGCGCCTCGGCCAGCTGCGTCCACCGCTGGGCCGGCCAGCGCTTCACGGGCATCCCGGCGCCGGGCAGCAGCAGGACGGGTCCGCGCCCGAGCGGGCCGAGGAGTTGGCGCGCCACTGCCCGCTCGGCGTCGGTGACGACGACGGCCAGCGGGAGCTCCTGGTCGGCCGCGTCGATGAGCCCGTCGGCGGCGAGGAGCCGCAGGAAGCGTCGCTCCACCAGCTCGTCCGGAGGCGGTGACCGCCAGAGGTTCGTCACCGTGCTCGGCACGCGCTCGCGGAGCAGCTCGACGATGCCGCTGTGCATGGTGGTCGACACCGCCAGATCTGCGGGGTGCCGGTCCAGGTGCGCAGTGAGGGCAGCGGCCGCGTCCTCGGCGGTGCCGACGGTTACCGACGCGACCGCCGGGTCGGCGGAGAGCAGCGCGTCGCCGGGCGCCAGCGTCACCACGCGCACCGACGCACAGGGGTACGCGCGGGCCAGGGCGTGGATCACCGGGAGCGCCAGCAGCAGGTCGCCGAAGCCGCCGAGCATCTCGACGACGACGATCTCGCGCGGCCGCTCACTCATCGCAGCAGCCGCCGGTACAGCTCGGCGTGGGCGAGCGCGACCTCCGGCCAGCTGCGGCCGGTCATCCGCTCGCTTCCCGCGGCGGCGAGCCGGTCGCGTTCGGCCGCGTCGTCCAGCACCGTCGCCAGGGCGTCGCGGAGGGTCGGCGTGTCCCGGGTGCGGCAGGCGGCGACGGCACCGGTGACGTCGGGGTCGGGGCCCTCCGGCGGCTCGGTCGCGACGACGGGCAGTCCGTGCGCCCAGCACGTCAGCAGCGATCCGCTCTTGGCCGTGATGCCGTGTGTGAAGGGCAGTACGGCGACGTCGGCGGCGGACAGCCAGCGGGAGGCGTCGACCTCGTCGAGGAACCCGCAGAAGCGCACGGCGTCGTCGTCGAGGCCCTGCCCGCGGGCGTGGTCGCGCAACTCCGCGACGAAGGCGTCGGCCTCGCCGTCCGGCCAGGCCAACGAACGCCAGCCGCCGACGACGGCGAGGGTCAGTCCGGGGTGGGTCCGGCGGAGCTCGGCGATCGCCTCGAGCAGATACCGCAAGCCCTTGACCGGGTGGACGAAGCCGAAGAAGACGAGCAGCGGCGCGTCCTCGGGCAGGCCCAGCTCGACGCGGGCCGACCGGCGGTCGCCCGGGTAGGCGCTACCGACGTTGGCCCCGATGGGCACGACGGCCGCCGTACGGTGCAGCCGGTCGCGCACGACGGCCGCGTGTCCGCCGCCGGTGACGACGAGTGCACGGCTGGCCGGCGCGAGCAGGAGGGTCTCGCGGTCCCACCGCCTGGTGCGTTCCAGTGCCAGCGAGACCGGCCTGAACAGGCGCGGCGGTACCGGCGACCAGTCCCACCAGCCGTACTCGTGCAGCGTCGTCACGACCGGCCGGTCCGAACGCACCGGAAGCAGCCCGACGCCGCCGGAGTAGCCGTACGCCGAGGGCGCGAACTGCACATGGACGAGGTCGGCGGCGGGGTGCGGCCGCCAGGTACGGAAGCCCGGCCACTGGGTCACGCTGGCCCGCACACCGACGGCGGGCAGGGCGGCGACGAGCCGCTCGACGTAGCCGGAGACGCCGTCGCGGTCGGGCCGGTAGCGACCGACCACGATTTCGACGCGGAGCGGGACAGGCACCTCCACGGCGTTCACCACGGACGGGGAACTAACCCTGACCGGCACAATGATCGGCGTGAACCTGCCCGTCGGACCGCCGGTCGCCCCCATGCTCGCGAAATCCGTCCCCGAGGTGCCGTCGGGCGAGTACTCCTACGAACCGAAGTGGGACGGCTTCCGCACCATCGTGTTCCGCGACGGCGACGAGGTGGAGCTCGGGAGCCGCAACGAGCGGCCGATGACGCGCTACTTCCCCGAGGTGGTCGAAGCGGTCAAGGCAGCGCTGCCCGCGCGGTGCGTCGTGGACGGCGAGATCGTGGTCGCCCTCGACGGGCGGCTCGAGTTCGAGGCGCTGCAGCAGCGGGTGCACCCGGCCGAGTCTCGCGTCCGTCGGCTGGCTGCGGAGACGCCGGCGAGCTTCGTCGCGTTCGACCTGCTCGCGCTGGGCGACGACGACTACACCGGGCGGCCGTTCGCCGAGCGCCGGGCGGCCCTCGTCGGGGCGTTGGGCGACGCGGCACCGCCCATCCACGTCACCCCGGCGACCACGGACGTCGACGAGGCCCGGCGCTGGTTCGTCGACTTCGAGGGCGCCGGCCTCGACGGGGTGATGGCCAAGCCGCTGGGTGGCACGTACCAGCCCGACAAGCGCGTGATGTTCAAGATCAAGCATGCCCGCACGGCGGACTGCGTCGTCGCCGGGTACCGCGTGCACAAGAGCGGTCCGGACGCGGTCGGCTCGCTGATGCTCGGCCTCTACAACGACGAGGGCGTGCTGAACTCGATCGGTGTCATCGGCGCGTTCCCGATGGGGCGGCGCAAGGAATTGTTCGCGGAGCTGCAGCCGCTGGTGACCGACCCCGAGAACCACCCCTGGAACTGGGCCGCGCACGAGGCCGGCGACCGCACGCCGCGCAAGGGCGAGGGGTCGCGCTGGAACGCGGGCAAGGACCTGTCCTTCACCCCGCTGCGTCCTGAGCTCGTGGTCGAGGTGCGCTACGACCACATGGAGGGCGAGCGCTTCCGGCACACCGCGCAGTTCAACCGCTGGCGACCGGACCGGACGCCGGAGTCCTGCACCTACGAGCAGCTCGAGCGGCCGCTCGTGTTCCCGGTGGACGAGGTCGTCACCGGTCTCGGCCGTCGCGAGGCCTGAGCGCGGGTTGGCGCAGGGAAGCCACCCGATCTTCCTCTCTGGTGCACGATGACCCCATGGCGGACTACGACCTGCTGGTTCTCGGTTCAGGCCCGGGCGGACAGCGCGCGGCGATCGCGGCGGCGAAGCTCGGACGCAAGGTCGGCATCGTCGACCGACGGGAGTCGATCGGTGGGGTGTGCCTGAACACCGGCACCATCCCGTCCAAGACGCTGCGCGAGGCCGTGCTCTACCTGACGGGCATGAGCCAGCGTGAGCTCTACGGGCAGAGCTACCACGTCAAGGACGAGATCACGATCGGCGACCTGATGTCGCGGACGCAACACGTGATCGGGCGGGAGACCGAGGTGGTCCGCGCGCAGCTCTACCGCAACCACGTGCACATGCACCCTGGACTCGCCCGCTTCGTCGACCCGCAGACCGTCGTCGTCGACGAGACCGGGACCGGTCGCGACGGCGAGGACCTGCGGCGCATCACCGCCGACACGTTCATCGTCGCCACCGGCAGCCGCCCGGCCCACCCCGCCTCCGTGCCGTTCGACGGGACGCACATCGTCGACTCCGACGGAGTACTGCACCTCGAGCGCATCCCGCAGAGCCTGGTGGTCATCGGCGCCGGGGTCATCGGCATCGAGTACGCCTCGATGTTCGCCGCGCTCGGGACCCGCGTGACGGTCGTCGAGCGGCGTCCGTCGATGCTCGAGTTCTGCGACTCCGAGATCGTCGAGGCGCTGAAGTTCCACCTGCGCGACCTCTCGGTGACGTTCCGTTTCCAGGAGTCGGTCGCCTCCGTCGAGCGGGTCGGCGAGGGCACCCTGACCACCCTGGCCAGCGGCAAGAAGATCCCGTCCGAGGTCGTCATGTACTCCGCAGGTCGCCAGGGCGTCACCGACTCGCTCGGGCTCGATGCGGCCGGGCTCACCGCCGACGAGCGCGGCCGGATCAAGGTCGACGAGCACTTCCGCACCGAGGCCGCCCACATCTACGCCGTCGGGGACGTCATCGGCTTCCCGGCACTCGCCTCGACGTCGATGGAGCAGGGCCGGCTGGCGGCGCACGCCGCGCTCGGTGAGCCGACGGAGACGCTGGTCGACCAGCAGCCGATCGGCATCTACACGATTCCGGAGATCAGCTACGTCGGGCAGACCGAGGACGACCTGACGACTTCGAACGTGCCCTACGAGGTCGGCATCTCCCGCTACCGCGAGCTGCCCCGCGGCCAGATCGTGGGTGACACCTACGGGATGCTGAAACTGCTGGTCTGCATGAACACCCGGCGCCTGCTCGGGGTGCACGTCTTCGGCACCAACGCCACCGAGATGATCCACATCGGGCAGGCGATCATGGGTACCGGCGGAACGGTCGACTACCTCGTCAACGCCGTCTTCAACTACCCGACGCTCTCCGAGGCGTACAAGGTCGCGGCCCTGGACGCTTCGAACAAGATGCGCGCACTGGCCCGGCTGGGCTGATCCTTCCCCTCACCTGTGGATAGCGCTGTCCGCTCCACAGATTGAGAACGTGCAGCTCAGAGGGTTGTCGGGGTCGGCTCGATCGGACATTATCGAACTCATGTTCGAACGTTCGCATGGTCGTCGGCCCGGTCCGCTGCTGTTCGACGCGACCTCCGCCGACCCGTCCCGAGCCGACCCGTCACCCGCCGACCGGCAACCCCGCCGGAAGCCGACGGCGGGTTCGACCGGGAGCTCGCCGAAGGCCCCGCCGGCGAGGACAGCCTCCGACTGCTGCTGCGCGCCGACCCCGCCGGCTCCCCCGGTCGATGGCGGTCAGCGCCGTCATCGGCGTCGGGAAGGGCATCCGGCTCCTGCAAGCCCTCGGCGTCCGGTTCACCGCCCAGGCCGTCGGCCCCCAGCCACCGAAGAAGGAACTCGACGAAGCCTGCGACGAGATCTCCGCCGCGCTCAACCAACACCCACAGACCACCGCCGCCGACCTCGCGTCACTCTGCCGCCGCCACCAGCGCATCAAGCACGAAACCGCCTGGACCTACACACTGCCCAACGGCATCGCCGTCTGGGTCGCACCCAGCGGCCGCACCTACACCGACCAACCCGACCAACTCGGCGACGACCCCGTCCTCACCGACTACCTGGCCAAAGCCGCCGCCCGACGAGCGGCCGAGCAAGCGGCAGCAGGTCCGACCGCGAAGCGACCCCGGACCCGCCCCGACGGCGACCCCTGGCTGACACCACCGGACACCGACGCCGACGACGAGGCACCGTTCTGATGAGCGCGAGCTCAGTCGGGCAGTGTCATCCCCGCGCCCACCGTCACGCCCGTCGCCTCGTCGATGAGGATGAACGAACCGGTGGTGCGGTTACGGCGGTACTCGTCGTGGAACAGCGGCACGGTCGTGCGCAGCGAGACCCGGCCGATCTCGTTCAGCGTCAGCGACGTCGCGGTCTCGTCGCGGTGCAGCGTGTCGACGTCCACGCGGTAGTTGATGTCCTTGACCATCGCCCGGGCCGAGCGGGTGGTGTGCTTGATGGCGAGCTTCTGCCGCGGCTGCAGTGTCACGGCCTCGTTCATCCAGCAGACCATCGCCGAGACGTCCTGACTGGCCGACGGTTGATTTGCCGGGCGGCAGATCATGTCTCCGCGGGAGATGTCGAGGTCGTCCTCGAGGCGGATCGTCACCGACATCGGTGCGAACGCCTCCTCGACCGGTCCGTCCATGGTCTCGATCGCGGCGATCTTCGACGACAGGCCGGACGGCAGGACGACGATGTCGTCCCCGGGCTTCAGGACTCCACCGGCCACGGTGCCGGCGTAGCCGCGGTAGTCGTGCAGGTCGTCGCCGAGCCCGGACGACCCGCGGGGCCGGATGACGTACTGGACCGGGAAGCGCACGTCGATGAGGTTGCGGTCGCTCGCGATGTGGACGTCTTCGAGGTGGTGCAGCAGCGAGGTGCCCTCGTACCAGGGCATGTTCTCGGACCGCTTGACGATGTTGTCGCCGTTCAGCGCCGACACCGGGATGGCGGTGAGGTCGCCGATGTCGAGCTTCGCCGCGAACTCGCGGAACTCGGCCTTGACCCGCTCGAAGACCTCCTGGCTCGTAGTCGACCAGGTCCATCTTGTTGACGCAGAGCACGAGGTGCGGCACCCGCAGCAGCGAGGCGAGGAACGCGTGCCGGCGGCTCTGCTGCAGGACGCCCTTGCGGGCGTCGACGAGGATCAGCGCCAGGTTCGCGGTCGACGCGCCGGTGACCATGTTCCGGGTGTACTGCACGTGCCCGGGGGTGTCGGCGAGGATGAATTTCCGCTTCGGTGTGGCGAAGTAGCGGTAGGCGACGTCGATCGTGATGCCCTGCTCGCGCTCGGCCCGCAGACCGTCGGTCAGCAGAGCGAGGTCGGTGTACTCGTCGCCGCGGTTCCGGCTCGTCCGCTCGACCGCTTCCAGCTGGTCGGAGAACAGGCTCTTGGTGTCGTAGAGCAGACGCCCGATGAGCGTGCTCTTGCCGTCGTCGACCGACCCGGCTGTCGCGACCCGTAGCAGCTCAGACATGACTAGAAGTACCCCTCGCGCTTGCGGTCTTCCATGGCGGCTTCGCTGACCCGGTCGTCGGCGCGGGTGGCGCCGCGTTCGGTGATGCGGGTCGCGGCGACCTCGGCGATCACCTTCTCCAGGTCGTCGGCGTCCGACTCGACGGCGCCCGTGCAGCTCGTGTCCCCGACCGTCCGGTAGCGGACCATCGCGTCGAAGGGCTCCTCGCCGTCGAGGGCCTGCACCGGCCCACCGACGGCGAGCAGCATGCCGTCGCGCTTGATGACCGGGCGGGTGTGCGCGAAGTAGATCGAGGGGATCTCGATCTTCTCCTGCGCGATGTACTGCCAGATGTCGAGCTCGGTCCAGTTGGACAGCGGGAACACGCGGATGTGCTCACCGCGGCGGTGGCGGCCGTTGTAGAGCGACCACAGCTCGGGGCGCTGGTTCTTGGGGTCCCACTGACCGAAGTCGTCGCGGAAGGAGTAGACGCGCTCCTTCGCGCGGGCCTTCTCCTCGTCGCGCCGGGCGCCGCCGAAGACGGCGTCGAACTCGCCCTGCTCGATCGACTCGAGCAGCACCGGCGTCTGCAGCTGGTTGCGCATCGCCTTCGGACCGGTCTGCTCGACGACCTTGCCGGCGTCGATCGCTTCCTGCACGCTGCCGACGATCAGCCGGACGCCGAGTTCGGCGACGCGCCGGTCACGGAACTCGAGCACCTCGGCGAAGTTGTGGCCGGTGTCGACGTGCATGACCGGGAACGGGATCTTCCCGGGCCAGAACGCCTTCTCGGCCAGCCGGAGCATCACGATCGAGTCCTTGCCGCCGGAGAACAGCAGCACGGGGCGCTCGAACTCCGCTGCGACCTCGCGGAAGATGTGGACGGACTCGGCCTCGAGGGCCTGCAGGTGCGTCAGCTCGTAGCGCGAGTTCCGCACAGGGCTGTTCTCCTTCGGTGGTACCGGTGCCGGGCCGACCCTCGACTTTACGGGCCAACCGGCAGCCGGCCCCGAGGATTCCTCAGGACCCGGATGCGCGGACGGCGGCCAGGATCGCGTCGGTCAGTTCGGGGCGGCAGACGATGAGATCCGGGAGATACGGGTTCTCCCGGTTGTAGACCAGGGGCGATCCGTCGAGCCGCACGGCGGTGATGCCGGCCGCGCGGGCGACCGCGACCGGAGCTGCCGAATCCCACTCCCACATGCCTCCGGCGTGCACGTACGCGTCCGCCTCGCCCCGCACGACGGCGGCGATCTTCGCGCCGGCGGAGCCCAGCGGCACCTGCGCTCCGCCCAAGGCCGCGACGACGTCTCCGACGACGGCGGGTGCCCGCGTCCGACTGGCAACGATGCGCGGTGGCCGGCTCGTAGCGACGGGGGTGGGCGACGCAGGCGACGAGACGAGGGTCACGCCGTCGGGCAGACCGACGGCACCGGCGACGAGGTCGCCCGTTGCCCCGTCTCCGGCGGTGCTGCTCCACAGCGCGACGTGGACCGCCCAGTCCGTGCGGTCCTCCCCGAACTCGCGGGTCCCGTCCAGCGGGTCGACGATCCAGACCCGGTCCGCCGTCAGCCGGGCCGGGTCGTCGACGCCTTCCTCGGAGAGGACGGCGTCAGCCGGGCGGTCGGCGGCGAAGGCCGCCATCAGGAACTCGTGCGAGCGTCGGTCGCCGGCGTTGCGGAGCTCGTCGATCGAGGCGCCGGCCATCTCGACCCGTAACGCCTGCAACAGGCGCACCGCATCGGTGGCCAGCTGGGCGGCGAAGGAGGCGTCCTGCGACCAGTCGTCCATGGTCGGCGACTCTGCCAGACTCGTGCCCCATGGCGTCCGCAGCACTTTCCCCCGACCTCCTGCTGGCCGCCGGAGACGCCGCCGCCCTCGACCGGGACGCTGCGGGGTGGCCCGAGATCGCCCTCGACGGGCAGGCGCTCGCCGACCTGGAGCTCCGCTTGGCGCTTCCCGCGCTCGCGACCGGTCCCGACCGGCTGCCGGCCCCGGCGGGAGACGCGGTGCAGGCGGGCACCCGGTTGGCCGTCCGGGACCCCGAGGGGGTCCTGCTGGCGGTGCTGACCGTCGACGCCCCCGAGGAGCGGACCGTCGTCGGCGACCTGCTCGGTGTCCGGCTGCCGGTGCACCCCGACGTCCCCGAGCTGCGTCGCTCCCCCTCCGCCCTCAGCGATGAGCTCGCGAGGCGGGCCTGGAAGCGGCCTGCCGGCGTCGTGACCGACCGGGCTCTGTTCGACGCCGACCTCGAGCGGATCCAGGCCCTGCTCGACGGCCCCTATGACGGAGTGGTCGTCGCGCTGCTCGCTGGAGGGGTCGAGTCCACCGACGCCGCGCATCACGCCCGTCTGGCCGCGCTGCGAGCGGGCGTCGCCCGCTGGTCGGACGACCGGGTCCTGCTGCTCGTCCTGCCGCTGACCCCTGCCTCCTCGGCCGAGGAGCGGGTCCGGGTCGCGGTCGGCTACGGCCTCCCGCCGGACGCGCTCCACGTCGAAGCCGCCCCCGGAGCGCCGACCGACGCCGACGTGGCCGCAGCGCTCGATGGCTGCTACTCGGAGGCGGCTGTCGGCCCCGACGGGGTGGTCACCGCGCTCCGCCGGGCGCACCGGCCGCTGGGTCAGCAGGGCTTCACCGTCCTGTTCACCGGGCTCTCCGGCAGCGGCAAGTCGACGGTGGCGGGCCTGCTCGCCGCCCGGCTGGCCGAGCTCACCGAGCGTCGCGTGCTGCTGCTCGACGGCGACCGGGTGCGGCGCCACCTCACCGCCGGGCTGGGCTTCTCCCGCGAGGACCGCGACACCAACGTCCGCCGCATCGGCTGGGTCGCCGCCCAGGCGTCGGCCGCGGGCGGCGTCGTGATCTGCGCCCCCATCGCGCCCTACGACCACACCCGCCGCGAGGTCCGGGCGATGGTCGAATCAGCTGCGCCTACCGCCGGCTTCGTCCTGGTGCACGTCGCCACCCCGCTCGAGGAGTGCGAGCGGCGCGACCGCAAAGGCCTCTACGCCCGCGCCCGCGCCGGCCGGCTGCCCGGGTTCACCGGCATCAGCGACCCCTACGAGGTCCCCACCGACGCCGAGGTCGTCGCCGACACCACCGGCCGCTCCCCCGCCGACGTGGTGGACGAGATCATCGACCACCTGACGGCGAGCGGGCGTCTCTAGTACGCGCCGCGCTTGCGGATCACGGCGTTGAAGGTCCGCCAGCAGATGAGGAAGTCCAGCGCGAGCGACCAGTTCTCGACGTAGTGCAGGTCGAGCCGCACGGCCTCGTCCCAGGGCAGCTCGGAGCGGCCACTGATCTGCCAGAGACCGGTGAGACCGGGCTTGACCAGCAGACGACGGCTGACGTCGCCGCCGTAGCGCTCGACCTCGCTCGGCAGCGGCGGACGCGGGCCGACCAGCGACATCTGGCCGAACAGGACGTTGATCAGCTGCGGCAGCTCGTCGAGGGAGAAGCGGCGCAGCCACTTCCCGACACCGGTGATGCGCGGGTCTTCCTTCATCTTGAACAGCAGGCCGTCGCCGTTCTCGTTGAGGGCCCGGAGCGCGGCGAGCTGGGCCTCGGCGTCGGAGCGCATGCTGCGGAACTTCAGCATCGTGAAGTGCGACCCCTGGGCCCCCACCCGGACCTGCTTGAAGAACGCCGGCCCCTTGCTGGTGAGGCGCACCATCGCGGCCACGCCCAGCAGCACCGGGCTGAGCAGGAGCAGCGCGACGAGCGCGACGGTGCGATCGATCCCGGACTTCACGATGCGGCGCATGCCGCGGAACTCGGGCTGCTCGATGTGCAGCAGCGGGAGCCCCGCGACGGGACGGACGTGGATGCGAGGGCCGGCGATGTCGGTCAGCTGCGGGGCGACGACGACGGTCACGCCGCTGCCCTCGAGACGCCACGAGAGCCGACGCAGCTCGGACTGGCTGAGGTCGGACCAGGCGGCGACGGCGACGGTGTCGGCCGAGGTGACGCGCAACGCCTCGACGACCTGCGCGGAGGTGCCGATGACCGGCACACCCTCGATCGTCCGGCCGGAGCAGCGGGTCACACAGGCGGCGACGACCTCGAAGCCGGCCTCGGCGTGCTGGCGGACCTGGCGGATGAGTTCGGCGGCGGCACGCTCGGTGCCGGCGACGATGACGCGGTGCTGGCAACCCGTCCCCTCGCGACGTGCCTTACCGACCATGTCGCGGGCGATGCGGCGGCAGGCCAACGCGATGGCGGTGGCGAGCGGCAGGGCGAGGAAGAGGTACCCGCGGGCCAATGGCGACCCGAGGGCATACGCGGTGACGGCGATGAGCGCGCCGTAACGCATCGAGGCCTCGAGCGAACGGCGGTACTCGTCGGCGCCGGCGCCGAGGAAGCGGGGTTCGTAGCCGCGGTTCGCACCGACGAACGCGACGAAGCCGAGCGGGAAGAGCAACGTGACGATGAGGTAGCTGACGCTGTAGGAGTCACCGAAGCGGACGGCGAGCGCGAGCGTGGCCGCGAGCAGGGAGCCGACGACGTCGACGGCGACGAGCCGCTGCGCATAGCGGCGCAACCAGTCCGGCGTGCCGGAGAGCTCGGTGACCTCGGAGCGGCGGGCCAGCTCGGCGAGGTAGTCGGCACGGTCGCTGGCTCGTCGGCCGGGATTCGGCATCGGCGAGCGTGTCGCCGTACGGCGGTCCACGAACGCGGTCCGCGGATGCGGTGGTGCCTCCGTCACGGTGCTCCCCCCGGCCTGTCCCCCGACGAGCCGGCACCCCCTGCCGACCCGGGCGAAGCCGTCGTGCTCACGCTAGGTGAACATGTGCGACTTCTCCAGGAAGAATTCTTACTGGGGAGAACGATTCCTGCAGGCGGAAGTGACGAACTGCCCGAAAGAAATAAGCGCGCAACGAACTGTTCACCCCGTCAGGTGACACATCGGACGAGGTGGGGTCCGGGTTGAGCACCCGTACGGGTCAAGAACCACCCGTTCGGGCCACTGACATCCCGAGAACCTGCAGGTATCCGCCGGACGCGTATGGCCGACCCGGCTCGTCACACGGTGCTGCGAGGCTGCTACGGCGCGGGGTGGGCGACACCACACGGATGGGTGCAACCGCGACCGGCTCACCTCTGTGGGCTGCAGGAACCGATCATCTTCGGTCGCCGGGCTCGAACACCCTCACTAGTGCCGCGACCACGCAGCGTCATTGTTCGCGTTTCGCACGGCTCGGTTGCACCCGCTTCGGCTCCCCCGGCATCTTGGGGAACTGGGGCGGATAGGGCGCGTCGCCGAGCCCGCGGTCGGTCTCGTCGCGGTCGGCCAGCTCGAGCAGCGGCGCCAGGTCGCCGACCGCGGCGTCCATCCCGGCGTGCAGGTCGCCCAGCCGTGCGAAGCGGGCCGGCATCGTCGCGATCGTGAAGTCCTCGATCTCCGCGTCCGGCACCTCGTCCCAGGTGAGCGGCGCCGAGACCGTCGCCGTCGGGCGGGCGCGGACGCTGTAGCTGCTCGCGATCGTCTGGTCGCGCGCCATGCGGTTGTAGTCGATGAAGACCCGCTCGCCCCGCTCCTCCTTCCACCAGGCGGTGGTGGCGAGGTCCGGACGCCGCCGCGCGACCTCGCGGCCCAGCGCCAACGCGGCCCGGCGGGCGTCGGTGAAGCCGTGGTGCGGCGCCACACGGACGTAGATGTGGATGCCCTTGCTCCCGCTCGTCTTCGGCCATCCCACGAGACCGAGCTCGTCGAGCACCTCCTGCACGCACAGCGCGACGGCCCGGATCTCGGACCATCCGACGCCGGGCTGCGGGTCGAGGTCGATGCGCAGCTCGTCCGGGCTCTCCGGGTCGGCGCGACGCGAGGGCCAGGGGTGGAAGTCGAGGGTGCCGAGGTTGGCCGCCCAGGCCAGCGCCGCCGGATGCGTCACGCACAGCTCGTCGGCATGCCGGCCCGACGGGAATTCGACGCGGGCCGTCTCGAGCCAGGCGGGGCGCTTGTCCGGCACGCGCTTCTGGTAGATCGCCTCGGCGTCGGCGCCGTCCGGGTGCCGCTTCAGGACGCAGGGACGCTCGTACAGCGCGCGGACGAGGCCCTCGGAGACCGAGAGGAAGTACTCGACGAGGTGCAGCTTGGTCTCACCGCGCGCCGAGAAGTAGACCTTGTCGGGGTTGCTGATGCGGACGTCGATGCCGTCGACGTCGATCTCGACGGACGGCGAGGCAGCCATGGCGGCAGCCTAGCTATCGGACCCGGCTCCGGCCTGCGCTTCGACCTCCGGAGCGGCGCGCCGGGCGAGCCAGTAGGTGGCGGCGATCCCGACGGCGAACAACGGCCAGCCCATCGCGATCTTCGCGGTCGCCAGCCATCCGACCCGGTCGTGGAGGTAGAGGAACCCCTGCACCACTGCCCGCACCGCGAAGATGAGACCCCACAGGACGGTGGCGACCGCCATCGCCTTGCGCAGGGGCCGGGAGTCCTTCCACCCCGCGTACTTCGGGTCCAGCGCAGCGAGCAGGTACCCCACGTAGGGGCGGTTGATCACCAGCGAGCCGACGGCGGCGACGGCGAGAACGGCCTGGTAGATGATGCCGGGGAGGAAGAAGCCGCTGGCCCGACCGGTCCGGTAGGCAACGAAGGCCGCGAGCGCCAGACCGAAGAACCCGGCGATGGCCTGCTGCAGGCTCTCCTTCCGGTACAGCCGGATCGCGACCAGCACGACGCCGACGGCGACGGCCGCGGCGATCGCCGCCGTCAGGCCGGTGAGGGCGTTCACGATCACGAAGACGATCGCGGGCAGACCGCTGTCGACCAGTCCACGCGGCCCGCCGATGGCGTCGGCCAGGGCGGTCCGCGGCGTCGAGCTGGGCGGGGTCAAGCGGGCCGGGTCAAGCGGCCGTCGTGCGGGCGCAGAGCAGCTCGTAGCGGGGGTTGTAGATGATGCTCTGACCCTCGCGCTCGGTGATCCGGCCGCGCAGCACCATGTTCTTGCCGGTCTCGATACCGCAGATGCGCCGACGGCCGAGGAAGATCGCGGTGACCGAGCCGGTGCCGTCGTAGATCTCGGCCTCCAGGCTCGGTGCGCCGGCCAGCGACTTGAGCGTCACCGACTTCACGGTGCCCGTCACGCAGACGTTGCGGCGCGCGGTGCACGCCTTCACCGGCGTCGCCCCGACCTGCTCGACCTGCCCGGCGAGCTCCTCGGCCTCGAGGACGCTCTCGTCACAGGTCAGTCGGTGCAGCTTGCGGCCGAACCACCCACGGTTCTCGCCCATCGCCAACCTCCGCGTCCGGGTCGTCGGGCAGCTACCTGCCCGACCATGCACCAGTGTGCCCCTGCACGATTATCAACACCATGACCGCCTACGGGATGCCCGCGACCGAGACTGTCGTCACCCTGCGAACGGGTGACGCGGTCGAGCTCGCCGTACGGCTGGTCGCGCCGGACCGCGAGGCCGTCGGCACGGCCGTCGTCGCGCACGGCGCCGGCTCCGGTGCCGACTTCGTCCGCCGCGCCTTCGCCCCGGCCCTGCTCGCCGCGGGGTGGCGGCTCGCCTCCTACGACCTGCGCAGCCACGGCGCCAGCACGCCGGTGGTCGACGCCGCGCGGCTGCGCATGACCGACCACGTGAGCGACCTGCTCCTCGTGGCCCGGTCGGTCGGCGCCACGCTGCTCGGCGGGGTCTCGATGGGCGCGCACGCCGCCGTCCTCGCGGCCGTGGAGCACCCGACGCGGGCGGCCGACGGGCTCCTGCTGGCGCTGCCGGCCTGGAGCGGGCCCCCGGACGTCGTCGCGGCCGCCAACGCCCAGCAGGCGGCCGAACTCCGGCGGCTGGGGACCGCCGCGTGTCTCGAGCGGATCTGCCGGGACCACCCGGGCTGGGTCGCCGACGAGCTCGCCGACGCCTGGCCCACCCACGATGTCGAAGCATTCGCGGCGCTGCTGAGCGCACTGGCCGCATCGGACGGGCCGGCGGCCGACGCGCTCGCCCGGGTGGACGTTCCCGTCGGAATCGTCGCTCTCGCCGACGATCCCATGCACCCGGCCACCGTCGCCGAACAGTGGGCCGCCGTCCTGCCGCACGCGGTGCGGGTCGTCCTGCCCTTCGACGCCCCGGCCGCCGGCCGCCGGGTGATCGGTGACGCGGCCGTCGCGGCCTGGAGGCAGGCCGTCAGCGGGTCTCGGTGATGGTCGGGCCCGGCCCGAGCTGGTCGAGCCCGTTGTCCTCGCCCTGGGCGTCCGCCGCGGCCTGCGCCTCCGCGGCGTCGATGGCCTCCTTGGGCAACCGGAGCGGCAACGCGTCGCGGATCGGCATCGCCTCGGTCCCCCGCACGACGACGGTGCCGGCGAGCACGCTGAGCAGCAGCTCGGCCGCGTCCGGGTCCAGCGCCGCCGGACCCGAGAGGAGCGCCCGCATGAACCAGCGTGGCCGGTCGATGCCGAGGAACCGCGCCGGGGCGAGTTCGCCGGGGGTGCCGGTCGGCACCTGGGCGGAGAGTTCGACGTCGTAGAGCCCCTCGACCTCGACGGCGGTGCCGCCCGAGCCGGTGACCGACTCGACGATCTCGGGCCGGACCTCGTCCCAGATCCCGGCGCTGCGCGGGGCCGCGAAAGCCCCGATCTGCATGACGTTCGGACCCTCGAGCAGTAGAACCTGACCGAGCTCGCCCTGCTCGTTGACCTCGAGCCGGAGCTCCACCTCGTCGACGATCGGCACCCGCATGCTGCCGAGGTCGACGCGCGGGATGTCGTCGTCGGGGGCGTCGGCCTCGTCGAACGGACCGTCCGGCACGTTCTCGGCCGGCCCTCGCCGGAGGGCGGGGCCGGAATCGGTGCCGACGTCGGTGACCCCGTCCTCGGCCGGACCCGCGTCGGTGTCGCCGTCGGGGGCGTTCGTCGCCTCGTCGGTCACCGTGACCTCGGCGCCCTCGACAGCCTCGTCCGCGCCCTCGCCGGCCTCTTCCTTGCGCCTACGCCGGAACACCGGATCTCCCCTCGTCGTCGGTCGTCGCCTCGGTTGAAGCCGTACCCGAACCGTGCCCGGCGTCGAAGCCGCCGGTCGATCCGAAGCCGCCGTCACCGCGGACCGAGCCGGGCAACGCCTCGACGACACGGAAGACCGGACGTTCGACGCGTTGCACGATCAGCTGCGCGATGCGGTCGCCCCGTCGCAGGCGTATCGCCTCGGAACGGTCGGTGTTGAGCAGCACCACCTGCACCTGCCCCCGGTACCCCGCATCGATCGTGCCGGGCGCGTTCACCAGCGCCAGGCCGGATCGCGCCGCGAGGCCGCTGCGTGGATGCACGAAGCCGGCGTAGCCCTCCGGTAGCGCCAGCGCCACCCCGGTCGGCACCACGGCGCGCTCCCCCGGCGCGAGCTCGACGTCGACGGCGCTCACCAGGTCCGCCCCGGCATCGCCGGGATGGGCGAAGGCCGGTACCGGCAGCTCGGGGTCGAGCTGCTGGACGAGGACCTGGAACTCGCGATTCCCGAGCTGGTCGGTCATGGGTTGTACGACCCCTCGTCGCTGAGCGGTGCCGTGCGGCCCTTGCCGTGCCGCTTGAAGTGCTCGATCGGCACCGCGAGGAACAAACCGACCGCACGCAGGGCGGGCTCGCCGTCCGGGTGGTCCAGGCGTCCCTCGCAGCGGACGTAGGTCTTCCGGCCCGCGACGGCGAAGCACTCGGCGTGCAGGTGCAGGTCGCTCCCGACCGGGACGGGACGCAGGTAGTCGACCTCGAGCCGCGCGGTGACGGCGGGGCGCCGCAGCAGCCAGTTCAGGAACCCCAGCGCCTCGTCGGCCGCGGTCGCGAGCACGCCGCCGTGGGCGAGGCCCGGCGCACCCTGATGGGCCTCCGCGACGTTGAACACCGCGTCGACGGCGACACCGTCGGCGACGGTCACCGACAGGTGCAGGCCCGTCGGATGGTCCGGCCCGCAGCCGAAGCAGGCCGCGTAGTGCGGCGGCAGGACACTGCCCGGCCCCGGCGCGGCCGGGTTGCGCTCGGGCGGGGCCGCGTCCGGCGGCGGGGTCAACGAGACAGCCACGGGTCTCCAGCGGTCGGGAGGCGGCGGAGGCCCGCCCCGGGGCCGAAGGTTACCGCCGTGATTTCCCCGGCCCGGGTGTGTTGCCCCGGGGCCGGAGAGGTACAGCGCTGGGGGGCGTCGCGCGACGCCCGTCACGAGGAGCGTGCACGTGTCGAAATCCGTCGTCATCACCGGAGCGAACTCCGGGATCGGCCTGGTCACCGCCATCGAACTCGCCAAGGCGGGTTACGAGGTCTACGGCACCGCCCGCAGCGCCGAGAAGGCGTCCGGGCTGGAGGAGGCTGCGGCGGCGAAGGGCGCCGACGTCACCGGCGTGGTCTGCGACGTCAGCGACGCCGAGTCCTGCGAGAAGGGGTTCGCGGAAATCGCCGAACGCACCGGCGGCGGCCCCTACGCCGTGGTCAACAACGCCGGCACCGCGCAGGCCGGCGCCATCGAGGACGTCCCGGACGACCTCGCGCGCCAGCAGCTCGAGATCAACCTCATCGCCCCGGCACGCGTCGCCCGGCTCGTGCTGCCCGGCATGCGCGAGCGCGGCACCGGCCACATCATCAACATCTCCTCGATCGCGGGCCGCATGTCCATACCGATGATGGGCTGGTACTGCGCCTCCAAGCACGGCTTGGAAGCGATGACCAACGCGCTGCGGGTCGAGGCGGCCGCGTCCGGCGTCAAGGTGACCCTGATCGAGCCCGGCAGCTTCGGCACCAGCATCTGGGAAGCCGGCGGGGGCAGCCTTCCCACCGAAAGCGACCCCGTGTACGCCCAGGCCTACAAGCGCAGCACCCAGGTGACCGCGTCGGACGGCCTCATGCCCGACCCGATCTGGGTGGCACGCACCATCCGCCTGGCGCTGGCCAGCCCGCGTCCGTTGGCGCGGTACCTCATCGGTGTCGACGCCGTCGGCGGGGCACTCGCGGAGAAGCTGGTCCCCACGGCGGTCACGGACACGGTCAAGGGCTACGTGACGGGGCTGAAGAAGCTGCCGTTCATCGGCTGAGCCGCCCGCCACGACCCGCTGCTCCAGCGGGTCGTGGCCCCAGTTCATCAGCGAGTACCGCCACTTCGAGTCCTCGATCGACTCCTTCGTCGGCTTCTGGGCCAGGTGACGGTGGACGGAGCTGACCGTCCGCCTCATCTGGTCGAGGTCGTCCGCGACAGGTCAGTCCTTCTTCAGTGCGCCGGGCTTGTGCACGGCTTCGCCGCCCGACTTCTCGCTCTCGACGAGGTACTGCGGGTCGTCCTCGTCGGCCCGCACCGTGCGGCCGCCCGCCTCGGTGTCCTCGGTGATCTTCTTCTTGACCGTGCCCTCGGCAGTGCCGCCGTGCGACTTCCACTGGACATGGTCACCTTGGGAGAATTCGTCAGCCATGTCTGCCGCGTACCCCGTCGACCGAGTTCCGACCGTGCCCACCGATACGGTGAACGCCACTGATCCGTGGGAGGGGCACCGTGGCGAACGCCTTGGACAACGCGAGCTGGAAGGTCATCGGCGGGGTCGGCACGATCCTGGCCGGCAACGTGGCGAAGAACGTGCTCGAGAAGAGCTACAAGGGCGTCACCGGCAAGATCCCGCCGGCCAACCCCGAGGACCCCGACGTCGACTGGCGTGAGGCCGTCGGCTGGGCCGTGCTCAGCGGCGTCGTCATGGCGCTGGCCCGGCTGCTCTTCCAGCGGACCGCTGCCCGCAGCTACATCAAGCGCACCGGCGAACTCCCGCCCGGGCTGGAGCGCGACGACCAAGTCGCTGACAAGCGCGCCGCCGAGAAGGACTGAGGCCGCCCCCATGGTCTCGTTCCCCGGCGAAGCGGCGCTGCGCGCCGAGCGCGTGGCCTTCGTCGACACGCTCAGCGGCCTGACCGACGCCGAGTTCGAGTCGGGCCGGACATTGTGCGACGCGTGGGCCCCGCGGGACGTGCTGGCCCACGTCGTGGGCATCGACGACGCCGTGGGCACCTACGTGCGGGCCGCGGGTCGGATCGGCACCGCCAACGCCCGCATCGTCGCGGCCGCCCGCTCGCAGACCCGGAACGAGATCCTCGACCGCGCCCGGCGGTGGGCGACGGCACCCGCAGCCCACGTGCGACCGGTCGCATCGCTGCTGCTCGGTGACCTCGGCGTGCATCACTCCGACGTCCTGCGCGGGCTCGGTCACAAGCACCTCGAGGTGCCGCCCGCCACCGCCGCCGCGGTACTGCGGGAAGGCTTCGTCCTCGGCGGGGCCCGCGCGGTGCGCTACCGCGTCGTCCCCGACGGACGGCGTGCCATCGGTCTGCCCGGTCGTCCCGTCGTCCGCGGTACGTCCGAGGCGCTGGGGATGTGGCTGGCCGGACGCGACAGCGTCGCCGACGAACTGCAGTTCGGGCGCCACGCGGGGAGCCGTCGGTGACCGACGAGCTCGCCTTCGCGGGTGTCGGCCGGCTCCTCGACCTGCTCCGGGCCGGTGAGGTCACCAGCCGGCAGCTGGTCGATCTCTACCTCGACCGGATCGCACGGCTGGACGGTCGGCTGAACGCCTTCACCGTCGTGCTCGCCGACTCCGCCCGGGCCGCGGCCGACGAGGCCGACCAGCGCCGCGCCGCCGGTTCGGAGCAGCCGCTGCTCGGGCTCCCGATCGCCGTCAAGGACAACCTCGACGTCGTCGGCGTCCCCACCCGCTACGGCACCGGCTCACCGGAGCTGCCCGCGGCCTTCGACTCCGAGCTGGTGGCCCGGCTGCGGGCCGCCGGGTGCGTGCTGCTCGGCAAGACGACGATGCCGGAGCTGGCGCTGTTCCCGTTCGGTCCGGCACGCAACCCGTGGGACCCGACGCGGACCTCCGGCGGGTCGTCGAGCGGCTCGGCGGCCGCCGTGGCCGCCGGGCTCGCGCCGGCCGCGACCGCCAGTGACGGCGGTGGCTCGATTCGCATCCCGGCGGCGCTCTGCGGGCTCGTCGGGCTCAAGCCGACCCCGGGGCTCGTGCCGCTGGGGCCCGACCGCGAGCACTGGTACGGGTTGTCGTCGTTCGGCTTCCTCACCCGCTCGGTCGGCGACACGGCACTGCTCGTCGATGCGGTCACCGGCGCCGACAATGCCCTCGCCGCCGCGCTGGACGCCGACGACTCGTCCGCCCCGTTGCGGATCGGCCTCACCCGGCACGGCGCCGCCGCACCGAAGACCGTTCCCCTGGACCCCGAGGTCTTCTCCGCACTCGACGACACCGCCGGCAAGCTCGTCGGGCTCGGCCACGCCGTCGGTCCGCTCGACGACCTGAAGATCGGTTACCTGCAGAGCGCGTTCGTGCCGCTGTACCTGCGGGGTGCGCGCGACGACGCGGTCCGCCTCACGCAACCCCGTGCGCTCGGCGGTCCCACGAAACTCATCACGCGGCTCGGTGGCTGGATCAGCGACCGCCAGGTCGCCGCAGCCCGCCGCCGGGGTGACGCCCACCGCACGCGGCTCGCCAGGATCTTCGACTCCGTCGACGTCCTGCTCATGCCCACCGTGCCCGCACCCGCCGCCCCGGCCGCGGACTACGAGCGGCTCGCCCCGCTGCCGACGGTGCTCGCCAGCACCGACCAGGTCGGCTACACGACCCCGTGGAACGTGGTCGGGTTCCCCGCCCTCTCGCTCCCCGTGGGCTTCACCCGTGATGGGCTCCCGTTGGCGGTCCAGCTCGTCGGACCACCCGGCGGTGAGGCACGGCTGCTGCAGGTCGCCGCCCAGCTCGAGGCCGACGGCGACGTGCTCGCCCGTCGACCCACCGGGGACCACCTCAACGCGCGGTGACCAGCACGTAAGCACGGGGTGACTGCTGCGTTACGCTCCTGCCCGTGTCCGTGCTCCGTTCACCAGGCCGTGCCCTGCTCGGGCTCGCGTCCCGACGCCCCGACCCGCCCGAGCAGGTGGGCGGTGAGCTGCACGCCGCCGTACGCCGCCGGCTGCGCGCCGCGCCGACCGAACCGCTGCTGTTCGGCCGCGTCGCCTGCGTCCTGCTCGACGCCGGCTCCGAGCAGGTCACCATCGACGTACGCGACGGCAAACTGTCCTGCGTTCCGGGCGCCCCCCGCAAGCCCACGACGACCGTCCGGGGCGCACTCCGCGTCCTGCTCGACGTCGTCGAAGGCGCCGCGTCCGGCTGCGGCGCGTTCCTGGTCGGGCAGATCACCGTGCGCGGCGACCTGTCGCTGTCGCTCGCCCTGGACGGGTTGTTCGAACGGGAGGACCAGCCGGTGCAGTGGCCCCGGGCGAAGCTGGCCCGGCCGCGGGGCGTCGGCACCGCCTACCTCGACGCCGGCCCCGCCGACGGGCCGGTGGTCATCCTTCTGCACGGTCTCGGCGGCACGAACGCCTCGATGCTCCCGCTGCTGTGGGAGCTCGCGACCGACCACCGCGTGCTCGCGCCGGACCTCCCCGGCTTCGGCGGGTCCGCCAAGCCGCACGCCCGCTACGACGCCCGCTGGTTCGTGCAGTGGTTGACCAGCTTCATGGACGAGGTCGGCGTCGAGCGCGCGACCCTCATCGGCAACTCGATGGGTGGCCGCATCTCCCTCGAAGCCGGGCTGCGCGCCCCGGAGCGCGTCGACGCGCTCGTGCTGCTCTCCGCCGCGGCAGCGTTCCGGCGGCTGCGGCAGTGGGTGCCGCTGGTGCGCCTGGTGCGTCCCGAGCTGGGCTACTCCCCGTTGCCGGTGCCGCACGCGATGGTCGTCGAGACGATCCGCGCGATGTTCTCCGACCCGGACCGCATGCCGAGGGAGTGGCTCGAAGCCGGTGCCGACGAGTTCCTGCGGGTCTTCTCGACACGGGAGGGCCGGTTCGCGTTCCTGTCCTGCCTGCGTCAGATCTACCTCGACGAGGCCTACGGCGAACAGGGCTTCTGGGATCGGCTGCCCACGCTGCAGCCGCCGGCGCTGTTCGTCTGGGGCGATCGTGATCGCCTCGTGCCCGCGGCCTTCGCCCGGTACGTCGCCCGGGCCCTGCCCGAGGCCGGCGCGATCGTGCTCGAGGACTGCGGCCACGTGCCGCAGTTCGAGCACGCCGACGAGGTCGCGGCCATGACCCGGGGCTTCCTGTCCGACGTCGAGGCGGGCAACGACGAATCGCTCGGGACCACCCGCGCCTGACCTGACCGGTGCAGACCTTCTTGCCGTACGCCGACTTCACGGCGTCCAGCGCCGTCCTCGACGATCGGCGGCTGGGCAAGCAGCGGGTGGAGACCTTCCAGATCCTGCGTGCACTGACCTGGCCCGAGTACGCCTGGAAGAACCACCCTGCGGTGCGGATGTGGCGCGGCTTCATCCCGGCGCTGGTCGCCTACGGCCTGGCCAACTGCCAGGAGTGGGTCCGTCGCGGCAACGCCGACACCGTCGAGGCCTCGCTGCTCGCCTTCACCGACGGGCGCCGCCCGGACGCCGCCGAACTCGCCGTCGCCGGCCGGCTGCCGCTGTGGGTGGGCTTGCCCCTGCTGCACCTCTCGCACCGCAGCGCGCTGGTCCGCAAACAGCCGGAGTTCTACCGGCCGGTGTTCGGCGACGTACCCGACGACCTGCCCTACTTCTGGCCCGCTGCCGCGTTCCCCCGCTGGCCCGTCCGGCGCCCGGCCGTGCCCGGGCTCGCCGGTGCGCTCGCCGCGTTGGGCTTCGAGGAGCCCCGGCCTGGTCAGGCCGAGACGGTCGACGCCGTTGCCGCGGGACGGGACGTCCTCGCCTGTTTCGCCCCCGCCGCGGGGGCGGGCGTCACCGGCCTGCTCGCCGGGCTGGCCCTCGCCGGTACCGGCGCCGGACCGGCGTTGTGGGTCACAGCCGACGCGGGCGGCGGTGGCCTGCTCCCCGACGGCGGAGTCGCCGGGCCGCCGCCCCGCGAACGGGTGCCGGATGGGGGAGCGAACGACAAGCCTGCTTCCACCGGACCCGTCGCGCGGCCGCCGAGCGACGTCGACGTACTCGCGATGCGGGACGAGGCCGAGGCCGTCCCGGACATCCGCTTCCACCGCGCCGCCGACCTCGAGAACCCCGCCGTCGCGGCTGACCTGCGAGCCGCCCCACCCGCTCTGCTGGTCGTCGAGAGCGGGCTCGACGAGCCGGCGGCACCCGTCGTCCGGGCGTTGCGCGACGACCTCGCCTCCCGAGGGCCCCGGCCGCCGGTGCTCGTCCTCGCCGGCGCTGCCGACGCCCGGCGACGCGAGGAGGTGCGTCGCCGCTACGGCCTCCACGATCCGGTCCGGACCGGCGGCGGCTTCGATCCCGCGGACGTGCTGCTCGCCGTCGCGACCTCCGTCGACGAGAACCGTCGGCGCGACCTGGCCGCGGCGCTGGTCGTCCGGGCGGAACGGCCCGGGCTGGTGCTCGGCGGCGACGAGGAAGCCACCCGTCGACTCACGCGGGGACTGCTCACCCGCGACGCCCGGGTCGCGGGGTTGCCCTCCCCCGCTCGTCGCACCGCCCGGAGCGCCACGATCGCCCGATGGCGTCGGGGCGGTGTCCGTGCGCTGGTCACTCCCACCGCTACGGTCGGCGAGCTCGACGGGCTCGGTCGGCGCGGCCCCGGCTTCGTGCTCGTCGCGGGAGGCCTCCGCGGGTGGGACCGTCACACGCTGCTCGGGCTGCTCACCGACCTGCCCGCCCGCACCGCACCGCTGCCCGTGGTGCTCCTCGGCACGGCCGACGACCCCGTCCCGTTGGCCGACGTCGACGGCTGCCGGCGTGCCGCGCTGCTGGACGTCGTGGGCGAGCCGGTCGCCGTGCCGTGCGAGCGGTGCGACGTCTGCCTCGACGTCCCCCATGACCCGGGCTCACTGTTCGCCTGAGGGTCCCGGCAACTGACACGGTGTCAACACCGCCGGTAGGATCCCGCTGCAGCATCCCCTGGAGGTCCGCCATGACGGTTCTGTCCAACGCGCCGACCGCCGGTGCCACCTTCGACTCCCTCGCTCCCGCGACCGGTCACCGGCTCGCGAGCTACCCCGTCGAAGGCCCCGAGCAGGTGCACGCCGCCGTCGCCCGCGCCCGCGTCGCCTCCGCCGCGTGGGGTGCCCTCGACTTCGACGAGCGCCGCCGCCACCTCGTCGCCTGGCGCTCGGTGATCGCCCGTCGCGTCGAGGAGTTCGCGGAACTCGTCGGCGCCGAGACCGGCAAGCCACGCGACGACGCCGTCCTGGAGATCCTGCTGACGCTGGACCACCTCGACTGGGCCGCGAAGAACGCGAAGAAGGTCCTGGGCCAGCACAAGGTCTCCTCCGGCAGCCTCGCCGCGAACCATGCCGCCACGGTGGAGTACCCGCCGCTCGGCGTCATCGGGGTCATCGGTCCCTGGAACTATCCGGTCTTCACCCCGATGGGGTCGTTGGCCTACGCCATCGCCGCCGGCAACGCCGTCGTGTTCAAGCCCAGCGAGTACACCCCCGGCGTCGGGAAGTGGCTGGCCGACACGTTCGGCGAGGCCGTCCCCGCCCACCGCGACGTCTTCGTCACCGTCACCGGGCTCGGCGAGACCGGCGCCGCGCTGTGCACCGCCGCCATCGACAAGCTCGCCTTCACCGGTTCCTCGGCGACCGGCCGGAAGGTCATGGCCTCCTGCGCCACGAACCTCACGCCGGTCCTGATGGAGTGCGGTGGCAAGGACGCGCTGATCGTCGACGAGGACGCCGACGTCGAGGCCGCCGCCGACGCCGCGGTGTGGGGCGGCATGAGCAACAGCGGCCAGACCTGCGTCGGCACCGAGCGCATCTACGTCCACGAGAAGCGCTACGACGCCTTCGTCGACGCCCTCACCCGCAAGGCCAACGACGTCGTGGCCGGCGACTCCTACGGCGCGATGACGATGCCGAGCCAGCTCGACGTCGTCCGCCGCCACGTCGAGGGCGCGCTCGATGCCGGGGCCACCGCCATCGTCGGCGGCGCATCCAGCATCCGGCCGCCGTTCGTCGACCCGGTCGTGCTCGTCGACGTCCCCGACGACGCCGAGGCGATCACCCAGGAGACCTTCGGCCCGACGCTCACCGTCACCAGGGTCGCGTCCGTCGACGAGGCCGTGGCCAAGGCCAACGCCACCGGCTACGGGCTCGCGTCAGCCGTCTTCTCGGTGGCTCGGGGCATGGAGATCGCGCAGCGACTCCGGACGGGCATGACATCGATCAACTCGGTGATCACCTTCGCGAGCGTGCCGGAGCTGCCGTTCGGCGGCGTCGGCGAATCCGGGTTCGGCCGCATCCACGGTCCGGACGGGCTGCGGGAGTTCACCCGGGCGAAGGCCATCACACGGCAGCGCTGGGCGAGCCCGCTCAACCTGACCTCGTTCTCGCGCCCGAAGCGGATGACCGACCTCGTGGTCCGCATCATCCGGCTGCGGTACGGGCGCGGCTGACCGCTAGCTGCGCAACGCGGCCGACGACCCGGCGAGCTCACCGGCGAGGATGAGCCCGACGGCGTCGAGGTTGTCCTCGAGCCCGCTGTGGATCAGGACGCGCTCGCTCTCCTCGGCGAGGCCCCCGAGGTCGCCGCGCTCCCCCGGGTCGCGCCAGTTCGCCCACCGTGTGCTGGTCAGGCAGTGCGCAAGGCGGACGGTTTCGGCGACCCCCAGCGGGACCGGCAGCGGCTCCGCGAGGGGGGTGTGGGTACCAGCGACGGCCGCGACGACCGGGTCGGGCATCTGCCAGAGCACGAGCAGCGCGGCCCCTGTCTGCGCGTGGTCGCAGCCGAGGATCTCCCGTTCCACCTCGTGCAGCGGGGCGTTGCGCCAGGCGGCCTCGGCGAGGCAGTGCCGGAAGGCATCGGGCGCGGCCGAGGCGAGCGCGAGCTGCCCGACGTCCTGCAGCAGCCCGGCGATGAAGGCGTCGTCGGCCATGGTCCGGTCGACCAGGAGGGCCCGCGCCACGACCCCGCTCGCGAGGCCGTGCGAGGACAACGCGTCGACATCGAGGCCGGGGACGGCGCGCAGCTTGTCGAACGCGGCCATCACCTCGGCCGACAGCACCACCGACGAGATCGTGCGGAGGCCGAGGACGGTGATGGCTTCGCGGACGTCGGTGACCTGCCGCCGCAGGCCGAGGAACGAGCTGTTGACCAGGCGCAGCACCCGGGCGGTGGTGCCGACGTCGCGGCTGATCGCCTCGGCGAGCCGGCGGATGTCGATGTCGGGGTCGGCGAGCAGTGTGCGCAACCGCGTCCACGTCGCCGGGCTGGAGGGCAGGTCGTCCACGTTGGCGATGAGGGCGGCCACGGGGTCGACGTCGTCGTCCCCGGCGGCGTCCACGGCGGCCTGGATGGCCATCGCCAGCGGGTAGGGCGGTGGGTTGCGCGGCAGCGTCCGGTGGGCGGCCTGTGGGCGGCCGTTGGTCAGGGCGATGCGGCCGACGCGGGGGAACTCCACCGCGAGGTCGTCGAGCAGTGAGCTGCCGTCGTCGCCGAGCCCGGAGTCGACGACCACGGCGTCGAGCGACAGCGCTCCGCAGACGGCTTTCGCGGAGGTCCGGGCTGCGGCGGTGAGGACCTGCCACTGCGGGCGCGCGCCGCGCAGTGCGGTGCACAGCGACGTCGTCGCTGCACCCGGCGGCGCCGCGACCAGCACCCGGTAGCTCACGTCCTCCCATCGGCATCGCGGAAGGGCGATTGAACTCCCGTCAGTCCCGGTCGGGCCTCGGGTCGCCGGCGAGGAGCGTCGTGAGCGGGCCCCACAGCTGCGTCGGCGCCGCGATGACGAGATCGACCCCCGCCAGCGCCCCGTCGAGCCCGCCGACCCGGACGCCGGCCTCCTGCGCGACGAGGCCGCCGGCGGCGAGGTCCCACGGGTTGAGCCCACGCTCGTAGTAGACGTCGACGATGCCCTCCGCCACGTGACAGAGGTCGATGGCGGCCGATCCGAAGCGCCGCACGTCACGCACCTCCGGCAGGACGCGGGTGAGGACCTGAGCCTGCGTCGCGCGGCGGGCCGCCTCGTAGCCGAAGCCGGTCGCACACATCGCCTGCGCCAGCTCCGTCTGCTCCGAGCAGCGGAGCCGGCGGCCGTCCCGGTAGGCGCCCCGGCCGCGGACGGCCGTCCACGTCATCCCGAGTACCGGCGCGTGGACGACGCCGACCAGGACGCCGTCGGCGTCCTCGGCCGCGATCGAGACGCACCAGTGCGTGATCCGGTAGAGGTAGTTGACCGTGCCGTCGAGCGGGTCGACGACCCAGCGGATGCCGCTGGTACCGGCCCGGTCGGAGCCCTCCTCGGCGAGCAGCCCGTCGTCGGGCCGTCGCTCGGCGAGACGGCGGCCGATCAGCTCCTCCGCCGCGGCGTCCATCGCGGTGACGACGTCGGTCGGGGACGACTTGGTCGCCGCCGCCGTCACCTCACCCTCGCGGCCCTTCAGCAGCAGCGCGCCGGCTTCGCGGGCGAGGTCGAGGGCGACCCCGAGCAGTTCGTCTTCGAGAGACCCTGCCTCGGGGCCGTCCTCGGTGGCCGCCACCCCGGTCAGCTGTCCAGCAGCGAGCGCAGCACGTAGGGCAGGATGCCGCCGTGCCGGAAGTAGGCCGCCTCGCCGGGGGTGTCGATGCGGACCTTGGCCTCGAAGCTCTTGTCGTCGGCCTCGACCGTGATGGTGTCGGTCGCCTCCGAGACGTCGCCGAGGCCGCGGATCGTGAACGTCTCCTCGCCGGTGAGCCCCAGCGACTCGACGGACTCGCCGTCGGCGAACTGCAGCGGCAGCACGCCCATGCCGATCAGGTTCGACCGGTGGATCCGCTCGTAGGACTGCGCGAGCACGGCGCGGACGCCGAGCAGGCGGGTGCCCTTGGCGGCCCAGTCCCGCGAGGAGCCGGAGCCGTACTCCTTCCCGGCCAGGACGACGAGCGGGACGCCCTCGTCGGCGTACTTGGTGGAGGCGTCGTAGATCGCCATCTGCTCGCCGTCGGGCAGGTGCCGGGTGACGCCGCCCTCGGTGCCCGGGGCCAGCTGGTTGCGCAGCCGGATGTTGGCGAAGGTCCCGCGGATCATCACCTCGTGGTTGCCACGACGCGACCCGTAGGAGTTGAACTCCTTGGGCTCGACGCCGTTCTCCCCGAGGTAGCGACCGGCCGGTGAGTCCTTCTTGATGGCGCCGGCGGGCGAGATGTGGTCGGTGGTGACGCTGTCGCCGAGCATCGCGAGGACGCGGGCGCCTTCGATGTCGGTGACCGCGGCCGGCTCGCGCTCCATACCCTCGAAGTACGGGGGCTTCCGGACGTAGGTCGAGTCGTCGGCCCAGGAGAAGGCGTCCTTGCCGGAGTCGCCGAGTTCGAGGCCCTGCCACCGCTCGTCGCCGGCGAAGACGTCGGCGTAGTCCTTGCTGAACATGTCCGACTGGATCGCCTGGCCGATGACGTCGGCGATCTCGGTCTCGCTCGGCCAGAGGTCGGCGAGGTAGACGTCGTTGCCCTGCTCGTCCTGGCCGAGCGGGTCGTTCACCAGGTTGACGTCCATGGTCCCGGCCAGGGCGTAGGCGACCACCAGGGGCGGCGAGGCCAGGTAGTTCATCTTCACGTCGGGGTTGATGCGGCCCTCGAAGTTGCGGTTGCCCGACAGCACCGAGACGGCGGCGAGGTCACCGGCGTCGATCGCCTGGCTGATCTCGGGCTCCAGCGGACCGGAGTTGCCGATGCAGGTGGTGCAGCCGTAGCCGACGAGGTTGAAGCCGAGCTTCTCCAGGTACGGCGTGAGGCCGGACTTGTCGTAGTAGTCGGTGACGACCTTGCTGCCCGGCGCCAGGGTGGTCTTGACCCACGGCTTGCGCGTGAGGCCCTTCTCGACGGCGTTCTTCGCGAGCAGCGCGGCACCGATCATCACCTGCGGGTTGCTGGTGTTGGTGCAGCTGGTGATGGCCGCGATGACGACGGCGCCGTGGTCGATGGTGAACGAGCTGCCGTCCTCCAGCGTGACCTGCTGCGGGTTGCTCGGCCGGTCGCCGATCTGTTTGACGTTGCTGTGGTGGACCGGCTTGTCGTGGTCGCCGTTCTGACCGGGGCTCACCGGGTCGGAGGCCGGGAAGCTCTCCGAGACGGCCTCGTCCTCGTTGTCCTCGGTGCCCGTGGCGTCGGCGTAGTCGGCGAGCGCGACGCGGAAGTCGTTGTCGGCGTTGGACAGCGACACCCGGTCCTGCGGGCGCTTCGGGCCGGCGAGCGAGGCCTCGACGGTGGAGAGGTCGAGTTCGAGCGTCTCGGAGTAGCGGGGCTCGTTGCTCGGGTCGTGCCAGAGGCCCTGCTCCTTGCAGTAGGCCTCGACGAGCGCGACCTGCTCCTCGGAGCGGCCGGTGAAGCGCAGGTAGTTCAGTGTCTCGTCGTCGATCGGGAAGATCGCCGCGGTGGAGCCGTACTCGGGGCTCATGTTGCCGATGGTGGCGCGGTTGGCCAGCGGTACCGCGCCGACGCCCTCGCCGTAGAACTCGACGAACTTCCCGACGACACCGTGCTCGCGGAGCATCTCGGTGACGGTGAGCACCAGGTCGGTGGCGGTGGTGCCCTCCTTCTGCTGGCCGGTCAGCTTGAAGCCGACGACCTTCGGGATGAGCATGCTGACCGGCTGGCCGAGCATGGCCGCCTCGGCCTCGATGCCGCCGACGCCCCAGCCCAGCACGCCGAGGCCGTTGACCATCGTGGTGTGGGAGTCGGTCCCGACGAGGGTGTCGGGATACGCCAGCGTTTCGCCTTCGGGGCCGGACTCGTCGGTGAACACGACCCGCGCGAGGTGCTCGATGTTCACCTGGTGGACGATGCCGGTGCCCGGCGGGACGACCTTGAAGTTGTCGAAGGCGTCCTGGCCCCACCGCAGGAACTGGTAGCGCTCCTTGTTGCGGCCGTACTCGAAGTCGACGTTGCGCTGGAAGGCGTCGCTGCGGGCGAAGACGTCGGCGACGACGGAGTGGTCGATCACGAGCTCGGCCGGAGCCAGCGGGTTGATCTTCTGCGGGTCGCCGCCGAGGTCGGTCATCGCCTCGCGCATCGCGGCGAGGTCGACGATGCAGGGCACGCCGGTGAAGTCCTGCATGATCACGCGGGCCGGCGTGTACTGGATCTCCTGGCTCGGCTCGGCTGCGGGATCCCAGTCGGCGACGGCGCGCACGTGGTCGGCGGTGATGTTCTCGCCGTCCTCGGTCCGGAGCAGGTTCTCCAGCAGCACCTTGAGGCTGAACGGCAGCGTCGCCGAGCCCTCCACCGCGTCCAGCCGGTGGATCGAGTAGGTCTTGTCCCCCACCGTCAGCTCGCTCTTGCTGCCGAAGCTGTCCGAGCCCGCCATGTGCCGCCTCCTCGTTGTCGCCCTGCCCGGTCAACAGATGGGTTCCCGACCGGTCGTGGGGCGCCTACCCCGATCTTCGCATCCGCACCAGGTCTTTAGCCTGGCTAAAGAATACCACCGGACGGCCGGATCAGGCCGCCACACCGGGCTTGAGCACGACCTTGGAGTATCCGTCCTCGCGCTTGTCGAAGCGCTGGTAGGCGTCGGGCGCCTCGGCCAGCGGCAGCTCCTTGGAGACGACGAAGCTCGGCTTCGCGCGGCCGGCCACGATCAGGTCCCGCAGGTAGCGGTTGTAGGACTTCACGTCCGCCTGCCCGGACCCCATCGCCAAGCCCTTCTCGAAGTACCTGCCCACGTTGAACAGCAGCTTGCCCTCCGCCGAGTTCTCGTCGGGCGCGCCGGGGTCGGCCGGGAGGTAGAGCCCTACGACGCCGAGCCGGCCGGTGGGCCGCACGGTCTCGACGAGGCTGTTCAGGACGCTCGCCGGCTGCTCCTCACCCTCGGCGGCCGTCGCCTGGTAGCCGACGGCGTCGATGCCCTTGTCGCTGCCCTCGCCGCCGGTCTGCTCCTTGATCTGCTCGGCTGCGTCGGCCTTGCTGAAGTCGACCGGGATCGCGCCGATGTCCTCGGCGAGCTGGAGCCGGGATGCGACGCGGTCGACGACCCAGACCTTGGCGGCGCCGCGCAGCAGGGACGAGTAGGCCGCCATCAGCCCGACCGGGCCCCCGCCGTAGACGGCGACGGTCTCCCCCGGGGAGACGCCGGCGAGCACCGCCGCGTGGTACCCGGTCGGGAAGATGTCGGCGAGCATCGCGAAGTCGTTCTCGAAGTCGTCACCCTTGGGCAGTTGCAGGCAGTTGAAGTCCGCGAAGGGGACACGGAGGTACTCCGCCTGTCCACCGGTGTAGGGGCCCATCGAGACGTAGCCGTAGGCCCCGCCGGCGAAGCCCGGGTTGACGGTGAGGCAGAAGCCCGTCTTGTTGTTGAGGCAGTTCTTGCAGAAGCCGCACGCGACGTTGAACGGCATCGAGACCCGGTCGCCCTTCTTCACGCTCGCGACACCGGGGCCGACCTCCTCGACCACACCCATGTTCTCGTGGCCGAACACGATGCCGGCCTCCGCAGCGGTGCGCCCCTCGTACATGTGCAGGTCGGAGCCGCAGATGCAGGTGGACGTCACCCTCACGATCACGTCGTTCGGGTCCTTGATGGACGGGTCCTCGACATCCGACACCTCGACGCTGAACGGCTCCTGGTAGACGACGGCCTTCATGACGGGACTCCCTCTGCTCGCGGTTGCCGGACACCGTCCGCTTTGCCCGGCTATGGCGTGGGTCACACGGCCACCGGGCCTGGAGTCGCGATCGGGGTCCGGAGCGGTCCGCGTAACAGGTGCAATGGTGGACTGCTGGTCACGCAGGGTAAGTCGTCGTTCACGCCGACGGCCGGGAGGGGCTCCGATGACCAGCGCGCCCCCCGCGCGAGGGACACCCGCTGCTCCTGCTCCGCTGCCGACCCTGCCCGCTCGGGCAGCCGCTGTCGGCATCGCGGGGCTGATCGCCGGCGCGGTGCTCGGCATCGGCTTCGGGCTCCTGCTGGCCCGTGTGCTCGACGCCCCGCGTCTGCTCGTCCTGCTCGTCTCCCAGGGCTTCCTGTGGGCGGGGATGGTCGGGCCCTGCGTCCTCGTGAGCCGCCGGTACGGCACCGGGTCCCTCCGCGCCGACTTCGGGGTGCGCTTCCGCGTCGTCGATCTCGGCTGGGGACTGTTGCTCGCGATCGTGGGCCGCATCGGTGCAGCGGTGGTCGCCGTCTGCCTGGCCGCGATCAGCCGACGTCTGATCGGTAGCAACCTGACCGGCATCGCCGAACTCCGGAACGACGTGCCGGTCCTCGTCACCTACTGCCTCTTCGCCCTCGTCGGCGCACCGCTCGTCGAGGAGCTGTTCTTCCGGGGGCTGCTGCTCCGCGCGCTTGCCGGCCGCCTGCCGACCGGCCTCGCCGTCGTGGCGCAAGGCCTGTTGTTCTGCCTCGCGCACACGGCCCCCGCCCTGGGACTCGCCAACCTCTCGGTGCTCGCCGGGACGGCGGTGTTCGGGATCATGGCGGGGGCGACGGCGGTCTGGCTCCGGCGGCTCGGCGCGACGATGGTCGCCCACGCACTGTTCAACCTCGTCGCCGTCGTCGGGCTGCTGCTCCTGACCTGACCCGCGTTGGCACCGGTCAGGCGGCGAGCGGCAGCATCACGGTGAAGCGGCAGCCGCCGCGCTCCGGCTCGTTGGTCACTCTCACCTCGCCGTGGTGGGCCTCGACGATGCCCCGCGCGATGGCGAGGCCGAGCCCGGCGCCACCGTCCGGCGCCGGGGTCCGCGCCGCGGTGCCGCGGAAGCCGACGTCGAACAGCCGGTCGAGGTCGGCCGGCGGAATGCCCCCGCACGCGTCGTGCACGGACACGTAGGCGCGTGCGCCGAGGCCACCGGCCGCGGTGATGCCCCCGGCCTCGATGTCGATGCTGCCGTCGCTCGGGGTGTGCCGGATGGCGTTGACGACGAGGTTGCACAGCGCGCGGCCGAGCTCGGGAACGTCGACCTCGAGCGGGAGCCCGTGCTCGGACCGGCCGCGCAGCCGGATGCCCTTGGCCTGCGCGATGGGGGTCGCCGTGGCGAGGGCGTCACTGACCACGTCGGCCAGGGTCACGCGCGACAGCGACAGCCGCAGCGCCCCGGCCTGCACCTTCGAGAGCTCGAAGAGGTCGTCGACCATCCCCGCCAGCCGGTCGGCCTCGGTGCGGATCTGGGAGTAGTAGCGCGTCACGGTGGGCCGGTCGGCGACGATGCCGTCCTCGAGCGCCTCGGTCATCGCGCGGATCCCGGCGAGCGGCGTCCGCAGGTCATGACTGACCCACGCGATGAGCTCCCGCCGGCTCGCCTCGAGCGCCCGCTCGCGGTCCCGGGAGTCGACGAGCCGTTGGTGGCTCGCGTCGAGGTCGCGCGCGAGGGCGCCGAGCTCGGCCGTCGGGACGGCGCCGGCCGAGGTGTACCAGGGCTCACCGAGGTGTCGCGCGGACTCGCGGAGCCGACGCCCGGCCTCGGCGTACGGCCGTGAGAGGGCCGCGGCAGCGAGCAGCGCGAGCACGGCGCTGACCCCGACGACCACGAGCGTCACGTAGAGGTCGTCGGCCATGAGGAACATCGACACCGCCGCGACGGAGACGCCGAGCGCCACGGCGGTCACGGGGACGAGCACGAGTGTCGTGACGGCCCGCTTCAGCGGCCGGGTCCGCCAGGTCCGCAGACCCATCAGGGCGACGGCGGCGACGAGACTCGAGCACGCGACGGCGACCAGGCAGACCGCGAGCCAGTGGTTCATGCCGCGACCTCCGGTGGCTCGAGCCGGTACCCGACGCCCCAGACGGTGACGAGCACCGCAGGCTGCGAGGGGTCGTGCTCGATCTTCTCGCGCAGGCGACGGACGTGCACGGTCACCGTCGACTGGTCGCCGAACGTCCAGCCCCAGACCTTCTGGAGCAGTTCCGCCCGGGTGAAGGCCGTGCGCGGATGCCGGAGCAGGAACTCCAGCAGGTCGAACTCGCGCAGCGTCAGGTTCAGCTGCCGTCCGCCGCGACGGGCCACGCGGGCGCCCAGGTCGATCTCGAGATCGCCGAGCTGCAGCGACCCCGGGCCGTCGGTCGCCGAGACTGCGGGCGCCGCGGCCCGGCGGAGCACCGACTGCACCCGGAGCACCAGTTCGCGAGGGGAGAACGGCTTCGTCACGTAGTCGTCGGCCCCGGTCTCGAGGCCGAGCACCCGGTCGGACTCCTCGCCGAGCGCGGTCAGCATGACCACCGGCACGGCGGAGTCGAGCCGCAGCCGGCGACACACCTCGAGGCCGTCGATGCCGGGCAGCAGCAGGTCGAGCACCACCAGGTCCGGTGGCGCCGCGGCGGCCTTCGCGAGGGCGCTGACACCGTCGCCGGCGGAGTCGACCTCGTAGCCGGCGCTCGCGAGGTACCGGCCGACGACGTCGGACACCGTGGGGTCGTCGTCGACGACAAGGACGCGCGGCATGGGCGGAGCCTAGATCGCTCCGGGGGCGCCGGAGGCGCTTGCCGACCGTCGTTCAGCGGACCGTAAGCGCTCGGACCGTAGGGTGCGTCTGATGGACCAGGACCGTTGGCTGTCCCTGCAGGGCGCCGACAACGCCCGCGACCTCGGCGGCCTCCCGCTCCGCGACGGCGGCACGACCGTCCGTGGGCGGGTACTGCGGACGGACACGCTGCAGGAGCTGACCGGCGCCGACGTCGCCCTGCTGGACGGCTACCCCGTCGACCTCGTCGTCGACCTCCGCACCCCGGTCGAGGCCGAGCGTGAGGGTCGCGGCCCGCTGCGCGAGCGCCCCGTCGACTACGTCAACCTGCCGTTCGTCCCGGACTCCGTCATCGTCCCGGACGACCCCCGCCACGAGGTCGTCGTCGCCGACCGGCTCCGCACCGACCGCGTCGAGCACTACCTGGACTACCTCCGCCTGGCCGCACCCCGCGTCCTCGCCGCACTCGAGGCCGTGGCCGAGCCGCGCGAGGGAGCGGTGCTGTTCCACTGCGCCGCCGGCAAGGACCGCACGGGGGTGCTCGCCGCGCTCGTCCTCGAGGCCGCCGGCGTCGAGCGGGACGCGGTGCTCGACGACTACGCGCTGACCAACGAGCGCCTGCCGTTGATCGGTGCCCGCCTCGCCCGCCTGCCCACCTACTCGGGCTACGTGGGCACGCTGCGGCCGGAGGACATGGCGGCCGACCGCACCACGATGGAAGGCTTCCTCGCACGCGTCGACGTCGATTTCGGTGGCGTCGACGCCTGGATCCGGCAGAGCGGCGGGTCCGGCGAGCTCAGCGCGCGGCTCGCGGCCCGACTCACGAGCTGACCTCACCGCCACAACTCCAGCACAAGTACGGCCTTGGCCCCCGCCGGACGGCGGCGTGGGCCACACTGGATCTGCCTGGCACCGCACGGCACGAGTGCCGCCGAGCGGCCCGGCACCCAGCCGCCCGTCGGCTGCGCGGAACCCCCGACCGCGCGGCCGGCGGGCCCTGTTCGTCCCGGGCCGGCCGACACCGGGAACGGGTCGGGCCCGGTGTCCGAAGACACCGGGCCCGACCTCTCGGACTGCTGGGACTACTTGATGAAGCCGTTCTGCTTCAGCCAGTCCTGGGCGACCGTCTTGGGCTCGTCGCCCTGAGCGGAGACCTTGGCGTTGAGCTCGGTCATGGTCGCGTTGTCGAGCTTCTGGAACACGGGCTCGATGACCTTCTGCAGGGCCGGGTACTGCTTGAACACGCTGTCCCGGACGTTCAGGGCCGGGTTGTAGTTCGGGAAGAACTTCTTGTCGTCCGTGAACGGCACGAGGTTCAGCGACTTGATCCGGCCGTCGGTGGTGAAGACCTCACCGAAGTTGCAGGTCGAACCCTTCTGCGTCTCGGTGTAGACGACGCCGGTGTCGAGCAGCTTGATGTTCGACGCCGGGATGTTCAGGCCGTACTTCTTCTCGAAGCCCGGGAAGCCGTCGTCGCGCGTGGAGAACTCGCTCTCGACGCAGAACGTGGCCTGCGAGGGGTTCGCCTTCACATAGTTCGCGAGGTCGCTGTCGGTCTTGATGTTGTTCTGCTGCGCGAACGAACTACGTGCGGCGATCGCGTAGGTGTTGTTGAAGGGCGCGTACGGCGACAGCCAGTCGATCTTGTTCTTCGCGAGATCTTCCTTGGCGACCGCGTCGAACTGCCCCTTTTCGTCCGGGATCGGAGTGGTGTGCTTCAGGTGCGTGACCCACCCGGTGCCCGTGTACTCCCAGTACATGTCGATCTCGCCCTTGAGCAGCGACTCGCGGGCGACGTTGGTGCTGGTGAGCCCGGTCTTGTCGTTGACCTTGGCGCCGGCGGCCTGCAGCGTCTGGATCGTCAGCTGCCCGAGGACCAGCTGCTCGTCGAAGTCCTTGGAACCGACGGTGAAGGTGGCGTTCGCGAACGACGGCTCCTTCGCGATCGAGCCGCCACCCCCGCTGCTGCTGCTCCCGCTGGAACCGCCACACGCCGCCGCGAACACGCCGACCGCTGCGACGGCAACTGCCGCCTTCGCCGACTTACGTCCGAACATCCAGTTCTCCTTGCATAGACGCATCGCCGCCTTGTGCGGCGTTGCTGGGTATACAACAGTTGCCGGACGCAGTACCGCAGACGCGGCGCGGCGTGGCGCTTTTGTTACAAGCCGCGAGGACGAAGGAATTCCTCGATGAGGCCGCCGATCCAGTCGAAAGTCAGCGCCAGGACGACGGCGAGGAGACTTCCGGTGAGCAGGACGGGCGTGCGCTGGAGCTTGATGCCGTTGTTGATGATGTCGCCGAGGCCGCCTGCGTTGACGAAGGTGGCCAGGGTGGCGACACCCACGGAGAGCACGAGCGCCGTGCGGATGCCGGCCAGGATGACCGGTACGGCCAGCGGCAGCTCGACCCGCCCCAGGATGGCTCGACCGGTCATGCCCATGCCGCGGGCGGCGTCGACCAGACTCCGGTCGACCTGCTGGATGCCCACGACCGTGTTGCGCAGCACCGGCAGCACCGAGTAGGCGACGAGGCCGATCATCGCCGTCTTGAAGCCGGGCTCGGTGGCGATCGTCAGGAGCACGAGCAGACCGATGGCTGGCGTGGCCTGACCGATGTTGGCCAGAGCCAGCACCAGGGGCGTGGCCGCACGAGCCCGCTTCCGGGTGAGCATGACGCCGAGCGGGACCGCGATGAGCACGATGAGCAGCGACGCGAGCGCCGTCAGCTCGATGTGCTCGATCAACCGGGCCCTGATGTAGCTGGCGTTGATCGTCCGCTGCTCGATGGAGTCGAGCGTGCGGCTCTCGTCGTAGATGTAGAGCACCACGAGCGTGGCGATGCAGATGACCGGGATGATCGCCTGGCGGGCGATGAAGCCGAGCCAGCCCGAGGACTGGACCCGGGCCCGGGGCGCCGCTCCCCCACCGGCGGCGGCCGGCTCCGGGATCGTCTCACGCGCCTCGGGGGCGGCGAGGCTCACGAGCCGGAGCTCTTCTCGGACAGGACCGGCGTGCCGGCCGTCGCACCGTTCGGCGTACCACCCGTTGCGGTGGCGCCGGTGGCGGTGGCCGCGCCCGCAGGGACCTTGCCGGCCGACGGGCCGGTGCCGCGCAGTGCGGCCCGGACCTCGGTCATGCCGAGCAGGCCGTGGTAGCGGCCGGACTCGTCGACGACCGGCACCGAGGTCTCGTGGCCTTCGACCAGCAGCGCGGAGAGCGCGTCGTGCACCGACGTGTCGAGGGTGACGCTGCGCAGCGGGGTGGCCGACTCGGGCTGGCCGCGCCACCGGAGGGGGCGCCCGCCGTCGTCGAACTCGAGCAGGTCGCGCCCGCGCCCGGCCTGCTCCTGCAGCTGCAGGTCGCGCACGAGGACGAGGTTGAGCCGCTTGAGGGCGGCGCCGGACCCCACGAACCCGGCGACGAAGTCGTCAGCCGGGGCCCGCAGGATCTCCGCCGGGGTGTCGTACTGGGCGATGCGCGACTGGTTGCGCAGGACCGCGATGCGGTCGCCCAGCTTCACGGCCTCGTCGAAGTCGTGGGTGACGAAGACGATCGTCTTGCGGATCGTCTGCTGCAGGCGCAGGAACTCGTTCTGAAGGTGCTCACGGGTGATGGGGTCGGTGGCGCCGAACGGCTCGTCCATCAGCATGACGGGCGGGTCCGCTGCGAGCGCGCGGGCGACGCCCACGCGCTGCTGCTGGCCGCCGGAGAGCTGGCGCGGGTAGCGCTTGGCGTACTGGCCGGGCTCGAGGCCGACCAGCGAGAGCATCTCCTCGACGCGGGCGCTCGTCTTCCGCGAGTTCCACTTGAGCATCCGCGGGACGAGCGCGATGTTGTCCGCGATCGTCATGTGCGGGAACAGCCCGATCTGCTGGATCACGTAGCCGATGTGGCGACGGAGCTCGTTGCCGTCGAGCTTGCGGACGTCCTGCCCGTCGAGCAGGATCTCGCCACCAGAGGGCTCCACGAGGCGGTTGATCATCCGCATCGTCGTGGTCTTGCCGCAACCGGACGGACCGACGAACATCACGATCTCGCCGGCGGGGATGTCCATCGTGACGTTGTCGACGGCGGGCTCCGCCTGGCCCGGGTAGTGCTTGGTCAGGTTGCGGAGCTGGATGCTCTGCCCGGAACCGCTGCGGATCGAGTCCGCGCGGCCGGTCTCGTTCGTGTTGCTCTCAACGTTGGTCATGTCAGCCACGGAGGCCTCTCGGTGTGGTGAAACGGCCAAGGATCTGGAAGCCGAGGTCGAAGAGGAGCGCCAGCAGGACGACACCCAAGGTGCCGGCGACGGTGGAGTTCACGGAGTTGACGCTGCCGATGCGGGCCAGCCCGGAGAAGATCGATGCGCCCAGGCCGGGGCCCTTGACGTAGGCGGCGATGGCGGCGATGCCCATGATCAGCTGCGTGGACACCCGGATGCCGGTGAGCACCACGGGCCAGGCGATGGGGAGCTCGACCCGGAGGAGCACACGCAGCCGGGTCATCCCCATGCCGCGCGCCGAGTCCACCAGGGAGGGATCGACGCCTCGGAGGCCCACGATGGCGTTGCGGACGATCGGTAACAGTGCGTAGGCGACGAGCGCGACGAGCGTCGGCTTCGTGCCGAGTCCGAGCGGCGGGATCAGCAGCCCCAGCAGCGCGAACGACGGAATCGTCAAGAACGTGCTCGTCACCGCGATAGCGGTGTTCGAACCACCCCGGCTGCGGTAAACCAGCAGTGCCACGACCAGGCTGATCGCCACGGCGATGATCATCGACTCGATGACGACGACCGCGTGATCCGACACCTGCGAACTCAGTGTGTCCTTGCGCTCGCAGACGAAGTGCCGGAAGTTCCCGAAGGGAAGTCCCGATCCTTCGTCACAAAAGAACGATGCCAAGACAGTCCTCCCCCCAGTTCTTGTTCCAACGTTGCTCGATCATGCCACGCGGAGTCACCACGAGGTGGACGAACCACCGGTAACACCCGTCTGGACGACGGGGAAAGCCAGGCCCAACCTTGGGCCGTGGAGGTGTCCTCGCCCACAGGGCGATACGTTGCGTCCGTCCCCGAGACCGGGTCCCCCGGCCCCCTCGGGCGCCCGTGAAACCCGCGGTCACCTGCCCGAACTCCGTTGCGAGCGCGCAGGCACCGCCCCGAACGACCGAGAGGCCACCTGTATGAGCGGCACCGATCCCGCAACTCCACCGACGGACCGCGTCGCGCTCGTGACCGGCGGCTCCAACGGCATCGGCGAGGCGGTCGTCACGGCCCTCGCGGCGCAGGGCGGATGGCGCATCGTCGTCGCCGACATCGACGATGCGGCCGGCACGGCCCTCGCCGACAGGGTGGGCGGGCTGTTCGTCCACACCGACGTCACCGACCCCGCTGCCAGCCTCGCCGCCGTGGAGGCCGCCGAGCAGACCTACGGCCGGCTCGACTTCGCCCACCTGAACGCGGGCATCGCGGCGTCCGAGGGCTCGATCGAGACCATCGACCTCGCGACCTACCGCCGCGTGACCGGCATCAACCTCGACGGCGTCTTCTTCGGACTGCAGGCCGTGGTCCCCGCCCTGCGGCGGGCGGGGGGCGGCTCGATCGTCGCCACCGCATCGCTGGCCGGGCTCGTGCCGACCCCGGTGACGCCGGTCTACGCGCTGACCAAGCACGCCGTGGTCGGGCTCGTCCGCAGCGTCGCCGAGACCCTGAAGAACGAGAACATCCGGGTCACCGCCGTGGCTCCGGGCTTCGCCAAGACCGCCATCATCGCGCCGATGCAGGCCGCCTTCGACGAGTCCGGCTTCCCGCTGCTGACCGCGGCCGAGGTGGCCGAGGTGGTGCTCGCGGCGATGGAGGGCCCGGCCGGGTCGGTGTGGCCGATCCAGCCCGGCCGGACGGCCGAGCCGTACCGCTTCCGCGGCGTGCCGGGCCCGCGTGTCCAGGGCAAGGAAGGCCTGGCCCCGCCGAGCGAAGGCGCGTCGGCGTGACCGAGCAGACCGTTCCTCCCGACGGCGCCGGCACCGACGCCGTCTCCACCGGGGCGGACCCGGCCGTCGTCGGGCCCTACCTCGCGCGTGTGCTGGAGGAACCGGCCTGGGAGCGGAGCAGCGTCTCGCTCATCAGCGGCGGCAAGTCGAACCTGACCTACGAGGTCGCGAGCTCCGCGGGCTCGGTCGTGCTGCGGCGGCCACCGCTCGCGGCCGTGCTGCCGACCGCGCACGACATGGCCCGCGAGTTCCGCGTGCAGTCGGCGCTGCAGGACACCCCGGTGCCGGTCGCGAAGGTGCTCCACCTCTGCACCGACACCGAGGTGCTGGGCGCGCCGTTCTACCTGATGGACCTCGTCGACGGCCACGTCCTGCGCTCCGAGCTCCCGCCCGGCCTCGCCGACGGCCCGGCCGAGCGGCAGGCGATGGCCGACGCGCTCATCGACGTCCTGGTCGCCATCCACGCGGTGCCGACCACCGGCGCCCTCGAGGGCTACGGACCGCCGGAGGGCTATCTCGCCCGGCAGCTCCGGCGCTGGACCCGGCAGTGGGAGGCCTCCCGCGAGGTGGAACTGCCGGCCCTCGACGCCCTCGCCGCCGACCTGTCCGCGAAGGCTCCCGAACAGCGGGAGACGACGCTCGTGCACGGGGACTACCGGCTCGACAACACGATGGTCGACCCGACCGACCCGAGCCGCATCCGTGCCGTCCTGGACTGGGAGCTCTCGACGCTCGGCGACCCGCTGGCCGATGTCGGCCTGCTCGGCGTCTACTGGTCCGGCGGCTCCTCGAGCGCGACGAACCCGCTGGTCCAGACGGTCACCGGTATGCCGGGGTTCCCGTCGCGCGGCGAGGTCTTCGAGCGCTACGCCGAACGGTCCGGGCGCGACGTCAGCGTCCTGCCCTGGTACCTCGCCTTCGGCTACTTCAAGCTCGCGGTGATCTCCGCCGGCATCGCCGCCAGGGCGCGGGCCGGCGGCATGGTCGGGGAGGGCTTCGACCTCGCGGGCGCGGCGGTTCCGGTGCTCGTCGACTCCGGCCGCGAGGCGTTGTCGTCGGGGTCGGTCGACTGATGGCGGTCGACCCGACCGGCGCCGATCTGAAGCGCTTCCTCGCCGAGGACCCGGGCGGTCCCGTCGTCATGCTGAACCTGCTGCGCTTCCGGCCGGACGGCGGCCGCGAGGGCTACCTCGAGTACGCCCGGCGGTTCCGGGAGCAGAGCGCCCGCTTCGGAGCCGAGGTCCTCTACGTCGGGGACGGGTCGAGCGCCCTGGTCGCCGAGCCCGGGCAGGCCTGGGACGCCGTCCTGCTCGTCCGATACCCGACGCGGCAGGCGTTCAGCGACATGGTGCGCGACCCGGACTACTCGCAGATCACGTCGTTGCGGACGGGTGCTCTCGTCGAGGCCGTCCTGCAGGCCACGATCCCGTGGTCCTCGGACTGACCGGAGCGGAACGGCCCCGGGCATGCACCGCGTTCCCGGGGGACGGATACTGCGTCGATCACCGGAGCGGCGTGCGCGCCACTCCGACGCCTGAGGGGAAACGATGAGCCAGCAGCACCTCGATCGACTGAGCAGTGTCGACGCCGGTTTCCTCCACCAGGAGGACGGCCGCGACAGCCACATGCACATCGGTGGCATCGGCATCTTCGAGGGACCCGCCCCTGATGAGCAGGAGCTGCTCGACCACATCGGGAGCCGGTTGAAGCTGGTCCCCCGCTTCCGCCAGAAGCTCGTCGACGCTCCGTTGTCGTCCGGTCGTCCGCTCTGGGTCGACGACGTCCGCTTCAACCTCAACTACCACGTCCGTCGCACCGCCCTGCCCCGGCCGGGGAGCGAGCTGCAGCTGCGGCGGCTCATCTCCCGCGTGCACTCCCAGCGGCTGGACCGAACCAAGCCGCTGTGGGAGATGTGGATCGTCGAGGGGCTCGCCGACGACCGCTGGGCCGTGCTGACCAAGACCCACCACGCGCTCGTCGACGGCGTCGGTGGGGTCGACATCATGACGGCGCTGCTCGACCTCTCCCCCGAGAGCCGCGAGGTCGGCCCGGACGACTGGCGAGCCGCCCGCGAGCCGGGCTTCGTCGACCTCGTCGGACGCGGCGTCAGCGGCGCCGCCCGCAACATCACCGAGGTCGGCGGCAAGCTGCTGAGCCGGGCGTTCGCCCCCCGCGCGACCGCGGCGGAAGCCGTCGAGCGGGTGCTCGGCCTCGCCGACATGGCGCGGATGACGCTCTCCCCCGCGCCGCCGACCCCGCTGAACCGCACGCCCGGCCCGCACCGCGACTTCGCCTTCGTCCGCGAGCCGATCGCCGAGGCGAAGGCCATCAAGGACGCGCTCGGCGGCACGCTGAACGACGTCGTGCTCGCCGTGGTCAGCGGCGCACTGCGGCGGTTCCTGGACGACCTCGGCTGTCCGGTCGACTCGATGCGGCTCCGCGCCTGCGTGCCGATGTCGGTCCGGACGTCCGACCAGGCCGCAGCCTCGGGCAACCGGATCGTGATCATGGTGGCCGAGCTGCCGATCGACATCGCCGACCCGGTCACCCGCCTGCACCAGGTCTCGGAGCACATGACCGGCCTGAAGTCGTCGCGGCAGGCGGTGGCGGCCGAGACCATGATCCAGATGGAACAGTGGATGCCGCCGAACGTGCTCGCCCAGGCCACGCGGCTGGGCTTCTCCAGCCGGCTCTACAACCTGCTGGTGACCAACGTGCCGGGCCCGCAGTTCCCGGTGTACATGCTCGGTCGCCGGATGCTCGAGGTCTACCCCATCGCCTTCCTGGCGCCGGAGCACACGCTCGCCGTCGCGCTCCTGTCCTACGACGGATCCCTGAGCATGGGGCTGCTCTCCGACGCCGACGCCGACCACGACCTGCCGAAGCTCGTCGGGTACATCGACGACGCCGTCGCCGAACTGCTCGACGCGGCCGGCATCACCCGGCACGCCGCGAACGAGCCGACTCCGGCCGCCCCGCGGGGGCAGCGTCCGGCGGCGGGTCCGGCACGGAAGGCGAGCCCCCGGAAGGCCAGCCCGCGGAAGGCGAGCGGTCGCGCCGGCCGGCACCCCTAGCTCGGCACCCCTAGCTCGGCACCCCTAGCTCGGCACCCTGGGCGGCGCCCCTCCGGCGTACCGTCCGCCGCCGGGGCTCAGCCGTTCGCGGGTACTCGGTGCCATGCAGCTGGTGCTACTGGTCCTGCTGGTGCTCCGAGTGTGCGACGTCGCTCCAGCCGCGGCCGAGTGCGCCCCCGCTGATCATGACGTCCGCCGAGGCGACCCCCGCCACGGTGAGCACCTCGGCGAGGCGGTGCTCGAGGTCCTCGAGTGTGTCGCCGTCGGCCTCCACGAGGACGGTGCCGGTCCCGCCGAGCACCACGGCCACACCGATGCGGTCCTGGCCCATGACGCGGACGAGGACGTGCGCGACCTCCTCGGCGCGCGGAAGCGGCACCGGGAGCAGGGCGATGGCGACGGCGGCGTCGTCGGCGATGCGCCGGTGACCGGGGCGCGGCGCGGCGATCTCGCTACGCAGGTTGACCGCGAGCAGCCGCTGGCTCGGACGACCGACCACGTCGATCACCGCCTCGACGGTGGCGTAGGCGGTGCGCACGTCGTTGGCCTCGTACCCGGCGAAGCCGCCTGCGGAGCCGGAGACCGAGACCGCGGCCACGGAGAGCAACTCCTCCTCGACCAGGTCGAACAGGCCGTCCCGGGTCGCCGGGGTCACGTCGTCGAAGAACAGGTAGCCGTCCACGTCATCCTCTCCGTGCCCAGGTGAGGACCTCGGGCGTTGGTCGTACGGCTGTCAGCCGGGGGTGCCGGGGCGTGCAGCCTCTCGCGGGATCTTGTCATCCCCATCCGGTGCTACGAGAACCGGCCTCGGCCGGTCAGGTCCGCACGCGTGCTCGCGGGTGGGGTTACAGTTCGACACGTGCCACTGGATCTTGGACGGCGAGCGTGAGCGACCGCCCGACGCGTCATCCGGTCGGCCACGCCGTGGAGGCGGACGTCATCGACCCCGCCGTCGTCGAATCGCTGCGTCGGCTCGGGAGCCGCTCGGGCCGGGATGTCCTCGGCGAGCTCACCGCCCTGTTCCTCAGTACCGCCGAGGGGCAGGTCGCCACCGCGTCGGAGTTGCTCGACCGGTCCGACCTCCCGGAGCTCGCGCGCATCGCTCACGCGCTCAAGGGCAGCGCCAGCGTCATCGGGGCCCGGCGGGTCTCGGCCGCGGCGTCGGCCCTCGAGCACACCTGCGGGTCCCCCGAGCGCTCCGTGGCCGGAGGCTCGGTGGCCGAGTGCCGCGCCGCGCTCACCCGGTTCGTCGAGGAGCTCGAGACCTTCCGGGGGGCCGTGGACGCGCTGGGCATCGCCTCCCGACGGACCGGCTCGTAGGCCTGCCGTCACCGCGGTGGAACACGGGCGCACCCCGCTGCATACGATTCCAGGATGGACCTGACGTACAGCGAAGCGGACGAGGCGTTCCGCGCCGAGTTCCGCGCATGGCTCGACGCCAACCTCCCGCAGGAGTGGCGCACGCACGAGTTCTGGAGCACCAAGAGCGAGTCGGAGTCGTTCGACCTCCGCCGCGAATGGGAGGCCAAGAAGGCGCAGGCCGGCTGGGCCGGCATCCAGTGGCCGAAGGAGTTCGGCGGCAAGGGCGGCACGCCCAGCCAGAAGGCCATCTACGACGAGGAGATGAACCGGGCGCACGCGCCGACCACGGTCAACACCCTCGGCCTGACCTTCCTCGCCCCGACCGTCATGGCCATCGGCACCGACGAGCAGAAGCGCGAGATCATCGGCCCGCTGCTGCGCAACGAGGTCATCTGGTGCCAGGGCTTCTCCGAGCCGGGTGCCGGCTCCGACCTCGCGGCGCTCTCGACCCGCGCCGAGCTCGACGGTGACGCCTACGTCGTCAACGGCCAGAAGGTCTGGACCACGAACGCCCTGCACGCCGACCGGATGTTCACGCTGGTCCGCACGTCGCAGGAGAGCTCGAAGCACCACGGCATCACGATGCTGCTCATCGACATGAAGACCGACGGCGTCGACGCCCGGCCGCTCAAGCAGATGACCGGCAACGAGGAGTTCGGCGAGGTCTTCCTCACCGACGTGCGCGTGCCCGCCGACCAGGTCCTCGGCGAGGTCGGTGCGGGCTGGAACGTCGCCATGCTGCTGCTGAGTTTCGAGCGCGGCAGCTCCGCGATCGGGCAGTACACGCACTTCAAGGACCAGCTCGACGCCGTGATCGCCGCGGCCAAGGCCAACGGCAAGGCCAAGGACCCGATCATCCGGCAGAAGATCGCCACCATCGCCGCCGAGCTCGAGCTGCTGAAGCTCCACTCGCTGCACATCCTCACCCAGGTCGAGCAGGGCCGCGAGCTCGGCTTCGAGGCCTCGATGACCAAGCTGCAGTGGTCCGAGACCCACCAGGACCTCGGCGAGCTCTACATGGACGTCGTCGGCTACGGCGGTCAGCAGGTCCCGGGCACCGCGACCCAGGACCTCGACCCGCTGCAGGAGATGTTCCTGTGGTCGCGGTCGGAGACCATCTGGGGCGGCTCGTCCCAGGTCCAGCGCAACATCGTCGCCGAGCGCGTGCTCGGCCTTCCCCGCTAGGAGCTCGCGTGTTCTTCGCACTCACTGATGAACAGCGCGCGCTGCAGGCGACGGTGCGCGACTACCTCGGCGACCGATTCCCGCTCTCGGCGGTCCGCGAGGTCTACGACGACCCGTCCGGCGACGGCGCGCCCGCCGAGCTCTGGAAGGCCTTCGGCGACCAGGGCTGGCTCGCCGTGCTGGTCCCCGAGGAGCACGACGGCCTCGGCCTCGGCCTGCTCGACGCCGTCGTCCTCTCGCGGGCCTTCGGCGCCGGCGTGGTGCCCGGCCCGTGGCTCGGCACCGTCGTCGCGGGCGAGGCCCTCCGCCTGGCCGGCTCGGCGGAGGTCCAGGCGGCCTGGCTCCCCCGGCTCGCCGCCGGCGAGGTCCGCCTTGCGTTCGCGCCCGACCTCGACCAGCCGGTGGAGTACGGCGCCATCGCCGACGCGATCGTCGCCGTGAAGGACGGTGCGCTCGTCCTGCTCGAGCCGTCGGACTACACCGCGGAGCCGGTGGCCGTCCTCGACCGCACCACGCGCCTGGCCCGCGTCACCGTCTCCGGCTCGGGCACCGCGCTCGACGCCGGCGGCGGCTCGGTCGTCCAGGACGTGCTCGACCGGGCGACGGTCCTGGTCGCCGCCGACCTGTCGGGCATCGCCCGCGAGGCGCTGACCCGGACGGTGCAGTACGACAAGGACCGGGTGCAGTTCGGCCGGCCGGTCGGCACCTTCCAGGCCATCAAGCACCACCTCGCCGACCTGCACGTGGCGACGACCATGGCCGAGCACGGCGTCCTCTACGCCGCGCACGCGCTCGACGCCGGGCTCCCCGACGCCAAGCAGGCCGTCTCGGTGGCCAAGGCCAAGGCGTCGGACGCCGCTCGCGACGTCACGGCCGCGATGATCCAGTACCACGGCGGCATCGGCTACACGTGGGAGCACGACGCGCACTTCTTCTTCAAGCGCGCCAAGCGCGAGGAGTACGCCTACGGCTCCGGCGCGGAGCACCGCGAGAAGATCGCGGCGCTGCTCGTCGACGCCTGACAGCTCGGATCGCCTGACCGAAGCTGTGTGGGCTTCCGCCGGTTCTGACCGGCGGAAGCCCACACAGCGTCGGCTTCACTGGCGACAGCTCAGCGGAGAACGGTGCGGGTGGTCGCGTCGATGCGGCGGGTCCGTCGCCGACTGTCGAGGTGCTCGAGCAGCGGGACCGCGACGCGGCGGGTGGTGTCGAGTGCGACGCGTGCCTGTGACGTGGTGAACGGCTGCTCCAGCTTTGCCAGCCGGGTGACGGCCTCGTCCTCCGCCCCGGGCAGGAGCACGACCCCGCCGGAGAGTCGCAGGAGCTGCCCGAGCTTCGCGGCGGCGGCGATGGTCCCGGCGTCGAGTCCAGCCGCCGTGAGCTCATCGGCCTCGGGCGCGGCGAACGGGCTCTCCTGCAACCGCGCCCGAACCGCATCCAGGCCGGCCAGGGCTTCGGCGGAGAAGCTGGGTCCGGCGTCCGGACGGCGTACCTGACCTCCGAGCAGCACCAGGCCGCTCTCGGCCGCGAGGTCCGGCAGCACCGCGAGGTCGGGCAACCCGACCCGCTGCCGGGCGGTCTCCAGCGCGAGCCCCGGCTGCAGCGGCGAACCCGCGGCCTGCACGTCCACCGCGGTCTGCAGGCTCGCGGACCAACCGGCCCAGCTGGCGTCGGCCACGACCAGTCCCCCGACCTCGCGCAGGCCGTCCGGGAGCGGGGCGTCGACCGGCAGGATGCCGAGCTGGTCGAGCATGCGGCGCGACGCGGATCCGCGGCGCTCGACCTCACGCACCGGGTCGAGGCCATGGCGCAACTCGAGGGCACGGGCGCGGGCGGCGCCACGGCGACGCAGGCCCGGCGGTGCCAGGTCGGCGACCACCACCCCGGCCGCGACGCGTTGACCGCCGGGGTCGCGGAGCACCCCGCGCTCGCCACGCAGCAGCGGCAGCGGACGGTCGAGCAGCAGGCGCGCGAAGTGAGGCCCCGGCTCCGTTCCGGCCTCCGCATCACCGGACAGCATCCGCACCCGGACCGGCACGGCCGCCGCACCCACGTGCAGCACCAGTTGACCGGGCAGGTCCGCCTTCTCGGGGTCTGCCGCGGGAAGCGCAACGTCGATCTCGTCGGTGAACATCCCGCTGCCGCTGGTCAGGAGGACGCTGCCGCGCTCGACCGGACCCAGGTTGGCGCCGGTTGCGCTCCGGATGTTCAGCGCGACCCGGGACACGGCGGTCACCTCGTCGGTGTCGGCGTCGAGGCTCTGGACGTTCCGGACCCGGACGCGCTCGCGGCCGAACCCGAGCTCCAGCTCGTCGCCCACAGCTACTCGACCCCCACCCAGCGTGCCGGTCACGACCGTCCCGGCGCCGGGGACACGGAAGGCCCGATCCACCCAGAGCCGCACCGGCCCACCGTGCCGTGGTGGCGGCAGCTGCGCGACGAGTTCGGCGAGCGCGATCTGCAGGTCGTCCAAGCCTGCGCCCGTCCGTCCGGAGACGGCTACCGCAGGAATGCGGCCGAGCGAGGTCGCGGCGATGCGTTCGAGGGCCTCGTCGGTCGCGAGCTCGGGGTCGGCCAGGTCGCTGCGCGTCACGGCGAGCAGACCGTGTTCGACGCCGAGTGCGTCGAGGGCGACGAGGTGCTCCTCGGACTGCCGCGACCACCCCTCGTCGGCGGCGACGACGAACAGCACCGCGGGCACCGGCCCCACGCCGGCCAGCATGTTGGCGAGGAACCTCTGGTGGCCGGGCACGTCGACGAAGGCGACGACCTCGTCGTCGGGCAACGTCATCCACGCGAAGCCGAGGTCGAGCGTGAGCCCTCGCCGGCGTTCCTCGTCCCAGCGGTCGGGCTCCATGCCGGTGAGCGCGCGGACGAGCGTGGACTTGCCGTGGTCGACGTGACCCGCGGTGGCGAGGACGTGCATCCGCTACAGGCCCAGCACGGCGCGGACGGCTTCGGCCAGGGCGGCGTCGTCGGACTCGGGGATGCACCGCAGGTCGAGCAGGCAGCGGTCGTCCTCGATGCGGCCGACGACCGGCGGATCGCCGGCGCGCAGCGCTGCGGCACAGGCCTCGGGCAGGGCGACGGCCCAGCCCGGCAGTTCGAGCCCGGGCGCTCCGCCGCCGCCGACCGCACCGGCGCTCGGCACCACCTCCGCCCCCGGCAGCTTCTCCGCCAAGGCGAGCGCCCGGCGCTGCAGTTCCGCCGGGTCGGCGAGCAGCGCCTCGTCGGTGGGGGTGGTCGCGGCCAGCAGCGTCGCTTCGAACGCGGCGAGGGTGAGCTTGTCGACGCGGAACGCGCGCGCGATCGGGTGGCGCCGGCAACGCTCGACGAGGTCGGCCCGACCGAGGATGAGGCCGGCCTGCGGACCGCCGAGGAGCTTGTCGCCGGACCCGGTCACGAGCGCGGCACCAGCACGCAGGGCGGAGTCGGCGTCGGGCTCGTCGGGCAGCAGCGGGTGCGGACGGAGCAGACCGCTGCCGAGGTCGGCGACCACGGGGGCGTCGAGGCCGGCGAGGGCACCGATCCTGGCCTCGGCGGTGAAGCCGACGACCCGGAAGTTGGACGGGTGGATCTTGAGGATGCAGCCGGTGTCGGCGCCGAGGGCGTCGGTGTAGTCCGCGACCGTCGTCCGGTTGGTGGTGCCGACCTCGCGCAGCCGCGCGCCGGTCGTGACCAGCAGGTCCGGGAGGCGGAAGCCGTCGCCGATCTCCACCATCTCGCCGCGGCTGACGATCATCTCGCGGCCGGAGGCCAGCGCGGTCGCGGCCAGCAGCAGCGCAGCGGCCCCGTTGTTGACGACGAGCACGTCCTCGGCGGCCGGCACGGCTGCGCGTAACGCCTCCCGCATCTGGCGGCCGCGGCGGGCGCGACGGCCGGTGCCGAGGTCGTACTCGACATCGGTGTAGCCCGCCGCGTCGGCCACGGCCTGGACCGCGGCGGGGGCGAGCGGTGCGCGGCCGAGGTTGGTGTGCAGCACGACGCCGGTGGCGTTCAGGACCGGGCGCAGCGAGGCCGGCCGCAGCGGCAGCCGGCGTGTCACCTCGGCGACGACCTCGCCCGGAGCCAGCTGCCCGGCCCGGACTTCCTGCTGCGCGGCGACGACGGCCGCCTTCACCACGCCACGATCGAACCGCTGCAGGGCCGGGGCGAGCAGCGGATCCGCGAGGACGGCGTCGGTCCGTGGGACCTGCCGTCGAACGTCCATGCCCGAAATCTACGGTTCCGTCGCGGACGCGCTGCCGCCACCGGCGCCGAGCCGGCCACAGGGGCGACGGCCGACCCGGCACCGGGATCCCGCGGGCAGGCCGACGTCAGGCCTGCGGCTGCAGGTGCTGCAGCTTGTCCGGGTTGGCGATGAGCCGGACGCCGACGATCTGCCCGTCGAGCACGTCCAGCGCGAGGGCGTACTCGACGGTGCCGTCCGAACCGAAGACCCCACCGGGCTGCCCGTTGACCGTGACGAGCCGTCCCTCCATCGCGCCGCCCTTCTCGGCGATGCCGATGAGGAAGCGGGCGGCCTTGTCCCGACCGGCGATGGGCCGGCGCGCCGCCTGCCGCTTGCCTCCGCCGTCGGACCAGACGACGACGTCGTCGGCGAGCATCCCGAGCAGCCGGTCGAGGTCGCCCGTCATGCAGGCCTCGAGAAACTCTGCGGTGAGATGGCGGCCGTGGGCGGAGTCGGCCTCGAAGCGGGTGCGGCGCTCGGCCACGCGTTGCTTGCCGCGCACGACCAGTTGACGACAGTTCGCTTCGCTCTTGCCAACCATGGCCGCGACCGCGGGGTAGTCGTAGCCGAAGACCTCGCGCAGCAGGAAGACCGCGCGTTCGACCGGCGTGAGTTCCTCGAGCAGGACGAGGAAGGCGAGTGAGACGGAGTCGGCGAGCTCCGCGGCCTCGTCGGGCCCCGGCGCATCGTCGACCACCAGCGGCTCCGGGAGCCAGGGGCCGACGTAGGCCTCGCGGCGCACCCGGGCCGAGCGCAGGACATCGATGGAGAGCCGCACGACCACCGAGGTCAGGAAGGCCGGCGCGGAGTCCACGTCCTCGCGCGGCGCGGACTGCCAGCGGAGGTAGGCCTCCTGCAGCACGTCCTCGGCCTCGGTCGCCCGCCCGAGCATGCGGTAGGCGATCGAGAACAGGCGCGGCCGCTGCTCGAGGAAGACGTCGAGCTCAGACATGGGCGGACGTCCGTCCCATCGCCGCCGGGCGTTCGCAGCGGTCGGAGAAGCCCTGACTCGTCAGCCCGAGCGCCGCGTTGAAGCGCGAGCGCTGGTTCTCGAGAGCGATGTAGCCGGCGAGCTCGACGAGCACCTCCGGCGCGAACCGGCGCCGCAGCCGTTCGGCGAGCATGTCCCCGACGTGCGCCGGTGTCCGGCTCGCGGCCTCGGCGTACTCGAGGACGAGCCGTTCGGTGTCGTCGTAGACGTCGCTGTCACGCCAGGTGGCCACGGCACGGATCTTGGCAGGATCCATGCCGTTCGTGACCCCGTCGAAGTAGCCGAAGTCGGTGCACCACTCGCAGCCGATCAGCTGCGACACCCGCATCAGTGCGAGCCACCGCAGCTCCCGGTCGAGCTTGGTCCACTTCTTGCCGACGATGGTCTCCTCGGCGCCGTGCGCCATGAGCACGCCGGTGTGGTGCGAGCCGGCCTTGACCGGGTCGACGACGAGGCCGTCGAACTGCCTGCGTGACAAGCGGGCGGCGTAGCGGCCCAGCAGTCCGGCGGGGTGTTCGGGGAGCGGGACGAGTGCCATCTCGGGACCTCCGATTCGTGGTGACATGCAGAGGACGAGACAGCGTCCGGCTGCGTGACAGCCCTGCCGCCGTCGCCTCAGGTGGGCTTGCGGGCCGTGACCACCTGAGCGGCCGATCGGCCCTCGACCGGCCCTTCGCCCAGCAAGCGGGTCATCTCGTCGCCCACCCGTCGCGTCAGTTCCTCGACCGACCCGCGTTCCTTCAGTGCAAAGCGGAGCGGAGTGCCGAGGCAGAAGCCCTCGGCGAGCGAGCGGGCCGACCCCGCTCGACCGGTCAGCTCGACGCGTTCGACGTCGTCGACGACGAGTCCGCCTGCCTCGACGTCGGCCCGGCTCCGCGCCGGGTCGGCGTAGCCGTGCGGGACCCGCACCACGAAGCTCGGAGGGTCGTGCGGCAGCACCTTCCCTAGCGCCGCGACCAGTGCGCTCGGGAACTCCGCGGTCTCGACCACGTCCCAGACGCTGAACAGCATCCGACCGCCGGGGACGAGAACGCGTCCGACCTCGCGGACCGCTCCGGGCTTGTCGGGGAAGAACATGATGCCGAACTGACAGACGACCAACTCGAAGTCGGCGTCGGGGAAGTCGAGCTGCTGCGCGTCCGCCTCCTTCCACGTCACTCCGCTGACGTGCTTCGCAGCTTCCGCCAGCATCGAGGCGTTGAGGTCGGTCGCGGTGATGTCGCTGTCCGGTAACGCCGCCCGGAGGGCCCGGGTCGCTATACCCGAGCCGGCGGCGAGCTCCAGCACCCGACGGGGCTCGAACGTGGCCGCGCTGCGGGCCAGGTGCTCGGCGAAGGGTCCGAACAGGGCGGGGCCGAGCAGCCGGTCGTAGACGGCGGGCATGTCGCCGACCCAACTGGCGTCGATGGTCACGGCGGCATCGTCGGCGCCGAACTCCGGCCGGGTTCCGCTGGGCCCCACCGGCGTGTGCGCGTCGTCAGCCCCTCACGAGGCGACCACGAGCGAGCCGTGCATGTCCGGGTGGATCGAGCAGTGGAAGGCGTAGGTGCCGGGTGTCGCCGGCGCCGTGAACGAGCCGTTCCCGCTCCCGCTGACCCGTGCGTTGAAGCCTCCCCCCGCGTCGGCGGTGACGGTGTGCGGGACCGAGTCCTCGTTGACGACCTTGATCATCTGACCGGGCTTGACCATGAGCGGCTGACCGAAGTCGTAGCTCTTGATCGTGATGGTCGTGCCGACGACGGCGGCGCTGCCCGCCGACGTCGACATCGACATCGACATCGACGGCGAGGACCCGGTCGATGACGGCTTGGTGGACGACGAACCGCACCCCGCGAGCGCGACGATGATCACCGCGCCCCCGACCACGAGAATTCGTGCCGAGCGGTTGATCGAGCCGGACATGGGTCCTCCAATTCCCGCAGCGGCGGCTGCGACGGCGGTCAAGGAATGTCGATGCTGATCAGCGGGCAATTGACGACGAACCCGGACGGCCCGAACGGCTTGCCTCCCGGACCGGTGACCATATTCATCATCACGCGCTGGTCGACCTCATCGGTGCTCTGCAACTCCACCCGGGTTCCGCCGGCCACGTCGGCCGCCGACCATTGCGCGAAGTGCACGTCCCAACCCGGCGAATAGGTGATGTCACCGACGGTGTCGTGCCCCGGCAGGACCGGCACCTCCTTGAGGATGTTGTGCGGGTCCGCATTGTCGAGGACCGTCGAGTTCTCCCCTTGGCGGCCGGGGTTGCGCAGGCCCGTCGGACCGTTGACGAAAGCCACCAGCTCCTGCCGGGCGCCGTCCTGCAGCCCGACCTTGCCCGGCGCGGGGAGCGTGTTCAGCGCCGGGGCGAAGGTGACGTCCTCGATGGTCGCCGCGGTGGGATCGCCGGACTCGAACGAGGCGTAGTGGACGTGCTTGTCCTCGTAGCGTCCCTCGGTCTCCTGGTACAGCACGACGTTGTTCTTGGTGTCGAGCTTGAGGACCTTGTCGGCCTGACCGGTCGAGTTGGCGACCTGCGGGGCGTTCAACACCGTGCCGTCCGGCATGCGGATCAGCGGGGTGTAGCTCGGGTCGCCGACCGCCGACGGCTCGGCCTTGGCCGGCGGGAACCCGGTCGGCCCGGGCTGCAGCACCCGGGTCTTGCCGAAGCTGACGGTGGCGGGGAAGTCGATGACGCCGTTGTTGACGGTCACCGGCATGACGGCCGGGGTGCCGACCCCGTTCGTCAGCTTCGGCACGTTGTTCACGCCGCGACGTGCGGCGTCGGCGGCGTTGGAGTCGTCGGTGATCACGTAGTAGACCGTCTGACCGTGGCTGGTGCCGCGCATCAACGGGAACTGGGCGATCAAGTTCTTGGAGTCCTCGCAGCTGCTGGTGATGAACCGGAAGTGCCCGGAGCCGGGGCTGCCGTTGTTCGCGGCGGCGCACTGGAACTTCGACGGGTCAGGGCGGCCGGACGCGTCGAGCACACCGATCTCCTGGGCCGTCGACGTACTGGACGATTTGCCGGAGTGGATGACGTAACCGATGCCGACGCCGGCCCCGAGCAGCACCACGCCGGCCAGCAGCAGGGGCAGCGTGCGGCCGCGCCGGGGGCGCCCGGAGTCCGACGGGAACCCGTACCCGCCGCCCGCCGGCGGGAAGGACGAGGGCGGCAGCGGAGCCCCGGCACCGCTCGGCGGCGGCGTCGCGGTCGCTGTCGCCGTGCCCGCGTGCGGTGTCCCGTCGCGGTGCATCTGCGACATGACGACCGTCCTCGACGCCGAGGGCGGGCCGTCGTCCTCGCTGGCGAACCGCAGGACCGTGTTGCCGACGGCGACCCGGTCCCCGGGCCTGAGGACGTGCGCCCCTCGGACGGTCTGCCCGTTCACCGACGTGCCGTTCGACGAGCCGAGGTCCTCGAGGAGATAGTCGCCGTTGTCGAGGCGGCGGAAGCGGGCGTGCCGACGGGAAAGTCGGTCGTCGGCACCGAGGGATTCCGAACCGGAACCATCACGGCCGAGTACGAGTTCGTCGTCGAGCGGGATGCGTCGGCCCACGGACTTACCGTCCGTGACCTCGAGAAAGGCCTTTGCCATTGCGGCAGAGTAGAGGGTCGGGTACATGTGGTCAGGAGAACTCGATAATTCGATGTCCGCTATCCGATAACTGCTGCACTAGTTCAGCGAATGTCGGATATGCCCCGGAGGTATTGCGGTCGCTCGAAGCCCGGCCGGATCCGCGTCCGGGCCGGGAACCCGGTCGGTCAGACGGCCCGGATGAGGCGTCCGGCTCCGTCGAAGAACGAGAGCGACTCCGGCGACGCCATCAGGGCGACCTGCTCGCCCGCTGCGGGGGGCTTGCCGGTGACGCGCACCGCGAGCAGGCCGGACGTCGCCTGGACGTAGGCGATGCGATCGGCACCGAGCCGTTCGGCGACCACCATCTCGCCCCTCACGCGGAGGGCCGCGCCGTCGTCGTCCCCGATGCGGAGGTGCTCGGGCCGCACGCCGACCGCCACGGCGTTCTCCGGTGCCGCGACCTCGAAGTCGGTGCCGACCAACAGCGACGGACCGCCCCGCTCGTGCGTGCGGGTGGCACCGCGGGCGGAGGCGTCACCGGGCCCGCGGCGCTCGGCGCCCTCGAGAACGTTCATGGGAGGGCTGCCGACGAAGCTGGCGACGAAGCGGGACGCCGGCGCGTCGTAGACCTCGTCGGGCGTGCCGACCTGCTCGAGCCGTCCGTCGTTCAGGACCGCGACCCGGTCGCCCACCACCATCGCCTCCGACTGGTCGTGGGTCACGAACAGCGCCGTCGACCCGAGCCGGCGGAGCAGGGCCACCACCTCGACCCGCAGGCTGGCCCGCAGCACGGCGTCGAGGCCGCTCATCGGCTCGTCGAGCAGCACCAACCGCGACCGGGTGGCGAGCGCCCGGCCGATGGCGACCCGCTGCCGCTGGCCGCCGGACATCGCCGCCGGCTTGCGCTTGGCCAGGTGGGCGACGCCGAGCAGCTCCAACGTCTCCCGGGCACGTTCGGTCGCCGCCGCCTTCGCGAGCCCGCGGCCGTAACGCAGGGCCAGCACGAGGTTGTCCTGCGCCGAGAGGTGCGGGTAGAGCGCGTAGTGCTGGAACACCATCGACACGTCGCGCTCGTGCGGGGCGAGCCGGAGCGCATCCTTGCCGTCGAGCGTCAGCGTGCCGCCGGTCGGGGTGTCCAGCCCGGCGACGAGGCGAAGCAGGGTCGACTTCCCTGACCCCGACGGGCCGAGCAGCGACACGACCTCGCCCGGCGCCACCGAGAGGGTGACGTCGTCGACGGCCTTCGTCGCGCCGTAGGCCCGGGAGACCCCACGGATCTCGAGCCCCATCCCCCGAGCGGCGGGCAGGTCCGACGAGTCGGCCGACCCGGACGCCCCGTGCTCATCGAGGTCGGTGCTGCTCACCGGGTGAGGTCCGTCGTCTTGGTCTGCAGCTCGGTCAGCGCTGCCTGCGGGTCCTTGCCGCCGACGACCGACGTCACCTCGTCCTCGGTCACCTGCGGGATCTCCGAGCCGCGGTTACCGGGCCAGGTGGGCGGCGGGACCAGCTGCGGAGCGAGCTCGTTCAACGCCTTCAGGTCCGGGTTCTTCGCGTAGAAGTCGCTGAGGATCTCGGTGGTGCGCTTGTCGATCGACAGGTAGCTCGTCGCCTGGATGCCGGAGGCGAGCACGTCTGGCGAGAGCAGGGCGACGACGGCCTCGGTGGCCATCTCCTTCTGGCAGCGGTCGGTCGAGAGCACGACCAGCGAGTTGCCGCCGGTCACCGGGGTCAGCGTGCCGCCGGGCAGCGTGGGGAACGGGACGACGCCGACGGGAAAGGCCTGCGAGCCACGACCGGCGAGCAGGGTGCGCACGGCGCCGACGGCCGCGACCGTTGCGCCGATGGCGGCGGAGCGCTGCAGACCGAAGGTGAGCGCCCCCTGCGTGGTGGCGTTGTTCGACTGCGGGCCGCTCTTGCCGACGGCGGCGAGGAACTGCATCGCGGCCAGCGCGGCCGGGGTGTCGTACGCGGGCTGGCCGTTCTGGCCCTGCAGCCCGGTCCCCCGGCTGTGGGCCATCGAGTCGAGGAACCAGTAGCCGAATTCGGTCGGCAGGTCGACGGGACGTTGAACGCCGGCCGCCTTCAGCTTGTCGATCGCGGCGAGCACACCGTCGGTCGTGCGCAGCGTCTGCGGGTCGACGCCGGCCTTGGCGAAGAGGTTCTGGTTGTACATGATCACCGGCAACGACACCTGCTGCGGGATGCCGTACTGCTTGCCGTTGAGTTGGCCGAGCCGCAGGAAGCGCTGGTCGTAGGAGGCACGCAGCAGCTTCGGGCTCAGCTCCTGCGCCCCGAGGTCGTTCACGAAGGTCGTCAGGAACTCGTAGCCGGCGACGGCGACGTCGGTCTGCCGGCCTGCGGCCTTGTCCGCGCTGATCTGACTGACGACCTCGGCGTAGCTCGTCGCGGTCGTCGACAGGTCGACCGTGAGACCCGGGTGCGCCTTCTCGAGGAACGTCTTGGCGTTGCGGGCGGCGGCGCTGACGTTGCCGTAGGTGACGATGCGCAGCGTCTTGACCTTGGCCGCGCACTCCGGACTGGCCTTGGCCCCGTTGACGTCGTCCACGGTCACCTGCGCATCGCGGGCGGTGGGCGCCGTGACGTTGGGGGTGTTGCTCTTCGAGCCACCACCGCAGGCCGCGGCCGCGAGGACCGCGAGCAGAGCGGCCGTCAGCGCCAGCGACTGGTGGACGGGGCGTGGTCTACGCGTCATCTTCGTTCCCGCTTCATCAAGGGTGCTGGGAGTGCTGGGGGTGGTCCGGTATCGGCTCATACGGCGGCGCCGCTGCCGGCGACACCCGCGGTGAGCTTGCGCTGCGCGATCAGGAAGACCACCAGCGAGGGCAGGCTGATGATCAGGGCGGCGGCGGAGAGCTGCGCGAAGTCCGGCAACCCCGCCGACGTCGTGAAGGTCGCGAGAGCCAGCGGCGGGGTGTAGTTCCCGGGCGACCGGGCGACCAGCAACGGCCAGAGGTACTCGTTGAAGTTCACGAGGAACGAGAAGGTCGCCACCGCCGCAACGGCCGGGGTGCACTGCGGCAGGACGACCCGCCACAGGGTCCGCCAGGTGCCGAGCCCGTCCATCCGCGCCGCCTCGAGCAGCGAGACGGGCACCGTCGACATGTACTGCCGCATCAGGAAGATGCCGATGGCGTTGGCCGCGAAGGGCAGTACGAGCCCGAAGCGGGTGTCGGCGAGGCCGAGACCCGAGATCGTGACGTAGTTCGGTACGGCGACGGTCTGCGGCGGGATGAGCATGCCGACCAGGACCAGGACGAACAGCGCGTTGCGTCCCCGGAAGCGCAGGCAGGCGAACGCGTAGCCGGCGAGGATCGAGGTCAGCAGCTGCAGCACGAGGACGCTACCGCTGACCAGCACGCCGTTGCCCAGCGCGGTGCCGAGGTCGACGTCGTTCCAGGCCCGGTTGAAGTTGTCGAAGGTCAGGCTGCTCGGCAGCAGCGACGCGGACTGGTCGATGGCGGTCTGCGACGGCCCCAGTGCCGTCCGCAGCATCCAGAGGAACGGCGTGAGCGCCACGACCACGGCGAGGACGATGAGCGCCCACCGCACCGTCGAGCCGACCGGCGAACGGCGGCCGGCGGCGCTCACTGCGCCGCCCCGTCGCGGGCGAAGCGCCGGCCCCCGAGCGAGCCGAGGATCCCGACGATGATGGCCACCGCGATGAGCAACGAGGAGAGGAGGTTGGCGTAGCCGACACGGAAGGAGGGCTGGAAGCCGATCTGGAAGATGCGGTAGACGAGCGTCTCGCTGGCCCCGTTCGGGCCGCCCTGCGTCAGCACCGCGACGGTCTCGAACGTCTGCAGGCTCAGCACCGCGCCGACGACGGCGGCGAACACGGTGGTGGGTGCGAGCAGCGGCCAGGTGATCTTTCGGAAGCGCACCCAGCCGCGGACCCCGTCGACCTCGGCGGCCTCGTCGACGGAGCCGGGAATGGCGGTGAACCCGGCCAGGTAGAGGACGAAGACCAGGCTGGTGAGCCGCCACAGCCCCACCGAACCCACGACCAGCAGGGCCGTGGTCGGCGAGCCGAGCCAGTCGATCGGCGCCACGCCGACGACGCCGAGCACGGCGTTGGCCAGGCCGGTGCTGTCGGGCGAGAAGACGTAGGAGAACACCACCGACATCGCGACGAGGTTCGCGGTGACCGGCAGGAAGAGCAGCAGACGCACAACGGCGCGGCCGCGGGTGATGCGGCTGACGAGCGAGGCGAGGCCGAGCCCGAGGGCTATCGAGAGCGGCACGCTGACGAACACGATCAGCAGCGTGTTGCGGGTGGCCGTGCCGACCTGGCTGTCACCGAGGGCCTCGCGCAGGTTCGCGAGGCCGGTCCACTGGAACGTGCTCGTCGTCAGGGACTTGTCCGTGCCGCCCCAGAAGATGCTCAGCAGGGTCGGGGCGAGCAGGAACACCACGAGGAAGATCAGGGCCGGGGCCAGGAACGGCGCTGCCGCCACCTGTGCCCGCCAGCTCCGGCCGCCCACGCGATCACACTCCCCTCGCTGCCACCGCCCGGGCCCTGGGGAGCCCCGCGTGTGGGCTCAGTGTGCCGCCCGCATCTGACAGATCGGCAAACGTGAGATCGCGACACGCCATCGGCGTGCTGCGCGTGGCCCGATCGTGACGTCCACGGCGGCGCCTGTCGATGTTCCGGGAGCGCGACTTGAGCCCCCGGACCGGTGTCTCCCGAACCGGCGCCGCCGCCGATCAGCCCAGGACCGCACCGCCGTTCGGCGCAGCGGACCACGCATGGTCGGAGGTGCAGGATGCTGCTGCTCGCACGTGTGCGCCGTCGAGGGGCGGCCCTGCTCACCGTCGCCGGCCTGGTCCTCGTCATCGCGCTGGGCACGGCCTGCGGTCCGCCGCCGCCGCCCAACGGCGTGATGATCGCCAAGCGCATCGCCTGGCAGCAGCTGGTGGCCCGCGGCTGGGCGAACCAGGCGCAGTGCCTGGTCGACCTCTGGCAGTCCGAGAGCAGCTGGAACGTCTTCGCCTACAACCCCTCCAGCGGCGCCTACGGCATCCCGCAGGCTCTGCCGGCGAACCGGATGGCCGCCGCCGGCGGCGACTGGATCGGCAATCCGGCGACGCAGATCAGGTGGGGGCTGAACTACATCGGCCAGCGCTACGGCGGCCCGTGCAACGCCTGGCGGATCTGGCAGACGCGGTACTGGTACGTGAAGGCGGCGCCCGCCGGCGCAGCCACGGGCTCGCCGGCCGCACCGGCCGGGTCGGCGCGCACGACGGCCACGGCGAGCACCGCGGCCCGGCTCCCGACCGACGCGGGATGAGCCGGCTTCCGGGCTGTTCCCCGCGCCGTACGCTTCCGTCCGTGGGACGACGAGGTGCCGCGGCACCGGATTCTGCGCACCGGTCACCTTCGTCCCGACGAGTCGCCCTGGCGGTGATCGGCACCGTCGCCGTGCTGACTGCGCTGGCCGGGTGCGGTGGCGGCAGCAGATCGACGCCGCCGCCGTCCGCCGGTCCTGCGCCGACGACGCCCGCCCCGTCCCCGACGGGCGCGGCGAACCAGCTCTACGTCTCGGTCGGTGACTCCTACGCCGCCGGGTACCAGGCCACCGGCCGCAACGTCGGCAACACGAACCGGAACGGGTTCGCCTACCAGGCGGTCGACGCCGCGAAGGCGAAGGGCTACGACCTCACCCTGACGAACTTCGGGTGCGGCGGCGCGACCACGACCTCCTTGCTGCAGCAGCCCGGCTGCCGTCCCGACCTGCTCGGCCCGGGCGCCTCCTCCTACGCTCCGCGGACGCAGGTCGACGCGGCCGCGGACTTCCTCCGCGCGAACCGCGGCAAGGTGGCGCTGCTGACCGTCTCCATCGGCGGCAACGACGTCACCGCCTGCGGCATCGCCACCGACCCCGTCGCCTGCGTCACCACTGCCGCCGCGACCATCAAGGCGAACCTCGGCCAGGCGCTGACGCAGCTGCGCGACGCCGCGGGGCCGGGCACGCGCATCGTCGGCATCACTTACCCCGACGTCATCCTCGGCGAGTACCTCTCGGCGGACCCGCAGCGCAAGAACCTGGCCGGACTGTCGGTCGTCGCCTTCAAGTCGCTGATCAACCCGGCGCTCAAGGCGGAGTACGAGAAGGTCGGTGGCGCACTCGTCGACGTGACCGAGGCGACCGGTGCCTACGAACCGCTGACGCAGACCACCGACCTCGCGCCCTACGGCACCATCCCGGACGCGGTGGCCAAGGTCTGTCAGCTGACCTACTACTGCGAGTTCGGCGACATCCATCCCCGGACCGAGGGCTACAAGATCATCTCCGACCTCGTCGTGGGCACCCTGCCGAAGCGCTGACGCAGCCGACGACCGGATCAGCCGGTGCGGACGTACCGCAGGTGCACCACCCCGTCGGCGAAGACCTTCTCCTCCACGAGCCGCAGCGGCAGCTGGGCGGCGCCCGGCGGGAAGTAGGGCTTCCCGCCGCCGAGGAAGATCGGCAGCACCGTGGGCCGGAACTCGTCGATCAGGTCGAGCAGCGAGGCGGCCAGCCCGGCACCGCCGACGGACAGCTCACCGTCGGTCTCCCGCTTGAGCCGCGCCACCTCGTCGCGCGCCTCGGCGGAACGCACCAGCCGGCACCCCGGAGCCACCGACTCCAGCGAGTCGGAGAACACGACGCGCGGCGTGTCGACGTAGAGCCGGGCGAACTCGGCCTCCACGTCGCCCTCCCCGGCTCGCGCCGGGTCCGTCCAGTAGTCCTCCATGACCTCGTACAGGCCGCGCCCGAACAGGAACACCGCCGTCTCGCGGGTGTGCTCGTTGTGGAAGCGATGCACCTCCTCGCTCGGTACGGAGTAGGCGATGCTGCCCGTCGCGTCCTCGACGTAGCCGTCCACCGAGATGCTCATCGCGTAGCTGAGGATGCCCATGCAGCATGAGACGGCACGGCTCCACCGAAGTCATCGGTGACGCGCCGGAGCTACACGTAGACGACCTCGGTCGTGTTCGTCGCGGACGTGTAGACGATGCGGCCGCCCTGGAACTGGCACTGCGAGCCGCCGGTGACCGTCTGCAGGTCGCTCGTCGGCAGGCCGAGTCGGGAGGTGTCGGCGCCGAGTGAGCGGTACCGCGCCCAGACCGGACCGTCGAGCCAGCGGGCGCCGGTGCCCCCCGACCAGTAGATCGACCCCTGTGTGCCGTTGCGGCTCTTCGAGAAGTCGTTGAAGCGGCCCCGGCCACCGGGCGTCGCGGCCTCGTCCGTCGTCGGGTATCCCAGGACGCCCGCCTCCCAGCCGAGGGCGCTCCACTTGTCGCGGATGGCACCGACGACGCTGTGTGCGCCGGTCGTCGAGGTCCAGTAGATCGAGCCGGTCTGGCTGGCGAGGTTGGTGCTGAAGTGGTTGTAGCGCCCGATCCCGTCCGGGGTGACGAGTTCGTTGGTGACCGGGAAGCCGAGCGTGCCCTTCTCCGCCCCACCGGCGAGCCACGCGGTACGGATGGCTCCGAGCACCGCCCACGCACCCTTCTGCCCGGTCCAGTAGATCGAGCCGTCCGGCGTGCGACCGTTCTTCGAGAAGTGGTTGAAGCGTCCGCGGCCGTCAGGCGTGGGGTTCTCCCCCGTCGCCGGGAAGCCGAGCACGCCCGCCTCCCAGCCGAGGCTCGCCCACCGGTCGCGGATGACGCCGCGGACGTCGTTGGCCCCGAGTGCCGAGGTGTAGTAGATCGAGAAGTTCGTGCTCCCCTTGCGGAAGTGGTTGAAGCGCCCCGCGAGGTTGGGCGTCGGAAGCTCGTCGGTCGTCGGGTAGCCGAGCACGCCCGCCTCCCAGCCGAGGGCCTGCCAACGGTCCCGGATGAGGCCGCGGACGACGTGGGCACCGGTGCCGGGGGTCCAGTAGATGGACCCGCCGGCGAACACACGACGCTTCCCGATGCCGTCGGGGTTCGTGTACTCGGGCTGCGTCGGGTTGCCGAGGTAGCTACCGGCACCGCCCACGTCCTGCCACTTCTGGTCCACCGGCGACCAGTACTGCGACGTCAGGCACGGCGCGCTGTGGTCACCGGTGCGGTTGTCGGTCGCGGCCGCGGTGGTGCAGGTCGGGTCGACCTGCCACGGCGGCGTGCACGACACGACTCGGCACTGCACCGGCCCGGTGCACGCGACCTCCTGGTGGCACTGGCCGTAGCGGAAGTTGTTCCAGCAGACGCGGCGGTTGTCGCAGTTGCCGCTGGCGCAGTGCGCCGAGCAGGTGAGGCAGCCGGCGTCGCAGAAGTGGTCGCTGCAGCCACTCGTGCAGCGGGAGCAGCTGGCCTGGCAGTCGATGTAGTAGCGGGCACCGCCGCCGCAGAACCCGTTGTTGTCGGCCTTCCACCAGCCGCCGACCAGCGAGCCGGTGGGGCAGGCGTTGATGCCGTTGGTGGTGCAGCAGAAGGCGGTCCACCCCGACGCGCAGTCCGAGCCGGAGCCGCACACCGCGGCGTAGGCCGTCCCGGGTTCGAGCAGGAACTTGCCGGGCGCGACCGACAGCGCCGAGCCGAGCACGGCGACGCGGGCCAGGAAGCCGCGGCGCGTGCTGGAGCGTGCGAGGAAGGAGGCGCTCCGCTCGACGATGCTGACGGTGCGGTCGGTGCGTCCGGTGCTCGCGGCCCGGTCCCGCCGACGGCCGATCAGGTCCAGGCTCATCGGGGCACTCCTGCGCTGTCGGCGGCTTCCGGGGTCACGTCCAGGGTCCGGACGAGGGCGTCGGCCTTCGGCACGAGGCGGACGCGTTGGCTGTGGGCGCCGAGCACGACATAGAGGCAGAAGGCCCGGTCGGTGTCGGTGAAGAACAGCTGGAGCCCGCTCTGGCCGGGCAGCGTCCGCTGCAGCCGGGACGGGGAGAACGAGGCGACCGGCAGCGGGTCGGGGCGTCCCTGCCGGGCGAACAGCGGCGTGCCGACAGATTCGGGGCCGAACTCGAGCAGCGAGACGAAGACATCGTCGCTGCCGAGCAGTTCGACCGCCCCGCTGCCGTAGTCGCCACGGTCCTCCGGCAGCGCGCGGGTGCAGGCGTGCAGCACCGGGCGGCTCCGGTCACCGTGCGGACCCGGAGGACGGCGGGCGATGCGCACGTCCCACCCCCGCGGCGGTGCCACGGACAGTCCGTAAGCCTTCATGAGACTCCTCCTGCATCGACCAGTGACAACGCGACGACGGTGCTGACGGCGAGGACGGCGGTGACCGCCTGGGCGACCAGCGCACCGGCGTGGGCGCGGGGCTGCCAACGGGCGAGGCGCTGGTGCTGCGCCCGCAGCCGCGTCACGTCGTGGACGCGTCGGGCCGCCAGGATGGGCAGCGCCCGGGTCAGGCCGAACACGACGCCGATGACCAGGCCGACGACGATCGACCCGCTCAGCAGGGCGGCCGCGAGCGCGACGTAGACCGTGGCGGTGGTGACGATGGTCGCGACGGCGAGTCCGAGCTGGAAGCCGAAGCCGAGGCCGACGACCCAGCCGCGGTAGCGCACGAGCCAGTCCTCGTTCACCTGCCGGTGCCAGGTCGGCAGGCGACGTCCGCCCACCTGCAGGTCGAGCAACACCCCGACGACGCAGAGCACCGCCAGCGTCACCAGCACGACGGCTCCCGACGGGCCGACGCCGAGGGCGTCCAGCCCGCCGTGGAGCAGTCGGCCCAGGGCTCCGAGGGCGGTCCCGATCACGGCTCCGCCGACGACCGACCCGAGCACGTAGAGCGTGACGGTGGCCGACCAGCGGCGTGCGTGGCCCCGCTCACCTAGCGGGGTGATGCTTCCGAGCATCGATTCCCCTCAAGGAGACCAGGTGCTGCGGACAGCACCGACGACGGCCAGCGGCACGCCGACGAGCAGCGCCGCGAGCTCCGGAATGACGACCGGCCCCACGACGCGTCAGCGCTCGGGGGCGTAGAGCGACTCGGAGTCCAGGTAGAGGCTCGGGTCGCCGGGCCGGATGCCGGCGGCGTGCAGCTCGGCGTCGATGCGGGCCTCACGGTCCGCGGGGGCGTCCACGGACGTCGACCGGCCGCCACCGGACAGGTCGACGAGCCCGGGGTCGTCGGTCCCCCCGAGCAGACGGCGGCGGGACAGTCCGCGGGAAGCCGTCGCGGAGCGGTCGGAGGTGGCGTCGCGCAGCAGCTCGGCGACCTGCTTCCAGCTGCTGGCGGCGCCCTCGCCGACGACGGTGTCGCTGCTGCCGTCGACGTGCACGAAGTACGGCGCAACCGGTACCTCGTAGGCGTCCCACGCCGCCGTCGACATCACGACCGGCACCCCCACCGGCGCGAGCTCGCGGACCCGTCCGATGTTCTCGTCCTCGGTGCCGCGGGTGGCGATGAGCAGGGTGGTACCGCGGGGCAGGCCGAGACCGCTGCCGTCCCCGATCGAATCCCAGAGCCCGGCGCACGTGCGGCAGCCGGTCGACAGGAAGGCGATGACGGTGTCGCGGCCGGTGCCGGTGACGGCGAGATGCGCGATCTCGCCGCTCGCGGTCTCACCGGTGAGGTCGGCCGCGGGACGGGCACCGCGAGCGCTGGGCAACGCCCGGCCCGGCGGGACCGGGAACCCGAGGTCCTCCGGGCCTCGTGCTCCGGCGCCGTGCGCCTCGTGGGCGTGGTCGGCGTCGGGGTCGACGCCGGCGCCGAGCTCGTGCAGCCGCTTGAGGATCTCGGCGTGGCTGCGGAGCAGCCCCACGACGAGCACCGCGAGCAGCAGCAGGGCCAGGGCTTCGACGATCACCAGAGCGGTCATGAGTTCTCCGTCGCGAGGGCGAGCGTGGGCAGGACGGCGAGGGCGAGGTAGGCGAACCCGACGCAGACGCCGGTGAGCAGCAGCAGCGCCACGGCCTGCGCCGGGTGGTCGGTGAGGTTGGAGACCGGGCCGACGGGCGCGAGGCAGGCACCGGCGGCCCCGAGGGCCAGCAGCGCGGTGACCACGACGTGGGAGCGGGTCGGTGGGGTGTCCGGGGTCCCGAAGCAGCCGCAGGACGAGACCACGCCGTCCCGGGTGCGCGCGAGCAGCACGAAGCCGGTGAAGCCGACGTAGGACGCGGCGACCAGCACCGCGCTCCACCGGTCCCCGACGAGCAGGGCATAGGCGCCGATGACGAGTTCGGCAACGGCGAGCAGCCGCACCAGCAGCGCCGATCCGGGCAGCCCGACGCTGCGCAGCGCCCGCGCTGTGTCGTCCGGGATCCGGATCTTGGGCGTAGCGGCGAGGATCAGCAGTATGGCCGCGACGTACAGCGGACCGCTCCAGGCAGGCATCGGCCGAACCATAAGCGGCAAAGGTCAATTCGGTCGATAGTTCTTCGACTGCGGTGTGTCAGAGTTGTGTGACCGCAAGCAAACGGGACGAGCGAGCGCGATCCGCGTCCTGGAGCCGTGCCCGGACGTGGCCGACGTCTCGGTGCAGTTCGTGCACACACATGGGCGTCGATGTCACGCATCGTGGAAGAACAGGCACAGTTCCGTTCGTCCCTCGCTCGATGATGGAGTCCGCATGAGCAGCACCGCCACCGGTGTCGAGTTCGCCACCGCGCAGGCCGTCGAGCACGTCGACGTCCTCGTCGTCGGCGCCGGCATCTCCGGCATCGGAGCCGGGCGCTACCTCCGGACCGAGCACCCGTCGAAGACCTTCGCGATCATCGAGGCCCGTGACGCGTCGGGCGGCACCTGGGACCTGTTCCGCTACCCCGGCATCCGTTCGGACTCGGACCTGCACACGTTCGGCTACGAGTTCAAGCCGTGGCGCGACAAGGAGTCCATCGCCGACGCCCCCCGCATCCTCGACTACCTCCGCGAGACGGCGACCGAGAACGATCTGGACTCCCACATCCGCTACCACCGCAGGGTCGTCAGTGCGTCCTGGTCGAGCGACGACGCCCGGTGGACGGTCCGCATCGAACGCACCGACGGCAGCGGAGGCGGAACCGCCGAGCAGGAGCAGCTGACCGCCGGGTGGCTGTTCTGCGCCAGCGGCTACTACCGCTACGACGAGGGCTTCACGCCGCACTTCGAGGGCCGGCAGCGTTTCCAGGGCCAGATCGTGCACCCGCAGCAGTGGCCCGAGGACCTCGACTACGCCGGCAAGCGCGTCGTCGTCATCGGCAGCGGCGCCACCGCCGTCACCCTGGTGCCCGCCATGGCCGAGTCGGCGGCGCACGTGACGATGCTGCAGCGGACCCCGACGTACGTCATGCCGGTGCCGAAGCAGGATGCACTCGCCAACCGGCTGCGGTCGCTGTTCGGCGAAGAGCGCGGCTACGCGCTGACCCGCCGGAAGAACATCGCGCAGCAGCGCCTGGTCTGGCGGTTCTGCCAGCGCTTCCCGAACGCCGCCCGCAAGCTCATCCGCAGCGTCAACGCGAAGGCCCTCCCCGAGGGGTTCGCCGTCGACGAACACTTCAACCCGCCGTACAACCCGTGGGACCAGCGGCTCTGCGCCGTCCCGGACGGCAACCTGTTCAAGGCGATCGGCAACGGCGCCGCCTCGGTCGTCACCGACCGGATCGCGACGTTCACCGAGACCGGCATCCTGCTCGAGAGCGGCCAGGAGCTCGAGGCCGACATCATCGTCACCGCGACGGGGCTGAACCTGCAGATCGCGGGATCGATCGCGCTCGACGTCGACGGGCAGGCCATCGACTACCCCGACACCGTCATCTACCGCGGGATGATGCTCTCCGGCGTCCCGAACTTCTCGCTGGCCATCGGCTACACGAACTCCTCGTGGACGCTGAAGATCGGCCTGCTCTGCGAGTACTGGTGCCGTCTGCTGACGCACATGGACCACAACGGCTACGACACCGCGTACGCCGTCGCCGATCCCGACATGGCGACGCGGCCGCTGCTCGACTTCGATGCCGGCTACGTCAAGCGTTCGCTCGACCAGCTGCCGAAGCAGGGCGATGTCGCGCCGTGGCTGATGAGCAAGGACTACGCCGACGACCGCAAGCTGATGCGCAACGGCAGCGTCAGCGACGAGCACCTGCACTTCTCCGGCGTCGCCACCCGGGCTCGCGGCCGGAGCGTCGCGGCGTAACCCGCCTGGCATCCGGGCGCTCGGACAATTCTCGTCGGAGGATGTCGAGAACGTCCGGGCGGCTCCGTCCCCGGGGCGATTGCGGCCACGAGGTCGCAGCGGGACCGAGGAGATCACCATGGCGAAGTACCTGTTGCTCAAGCACTACCGCGGCGCCCCCGCGCCCGCCAACGACGTCCCGATGGACCGGTGGACCCAGCAGGAGATCGACGACCACATCGGCTTCATGAACGACTTCGCCCAGCGGCTCGAAGCGAACGGTGAGTTCGTCGACGCCCAGGCGCTGTCGCCCAGTGGCGCGTGGGTCCGGTACGACGGCGAGGGCCGGCCGCCGGTCACCGACGGGCCGTTCGCCGAGACGAAGGACCTCATCGCCGGCTGGATGGCGATCGACGTGGACACCTACGAGCGCGCGCTCGAGCTCGCCGCCGAGCTCTCGTCGGCACCCGGTGCCGGTGGCGAGCCGCTCCACGAGTGGCTCGAGCTGCGGCCCTTCCTGGTCGAGGCCCCGACCGTCACCGACTGACCGGCCTACGGGTACGGGACGAAGGGCTACGGGGTCAGCTGATGCTGGACGAGCTGCTGCTGCGGCAGCTGACGCCTGCCGTGCTCGGCGTCCTCGTCCGTCGTGGGGTCGACTTCGCGACGGCCGAGGACGCCGTGCAGGAGGCGCTCCTCCAGGCGACCCTCTCGTGGTCCGTCGAGCAGCCCGCCGACCCCAAGGGCTGGCTGGTCACAGTGGCGTGGCGCAAGCACCTCGACGCCTACCGCTCCGGGACCGCGCGGCGCGCCCGGGAGCTGCGGCTCGACGCGGAGCCGATGCCCGGTCCGGCGGCGTCGGCGGACGACACGCTGGAGTTGTTCTTCCGCTGCGCCCATCCCTCGCTGACCCCTGCGTCCGCCGTCGCTCTGACGCTGCGGGCCGTCGGAGGCCTCACGACGCGGCAGATCGCGGCGGCCTACCTGGTGCCGGAGGCGACGATGGCGCAGCGGATCAGCCGGGCCAAGCGCACGGTGACGGGGCTTCGTTTCCCGGCCGCCGGCGACCCGGCGACCGTGCGGCGTGTGCTCTACCTGGTCTTCAACGAGGGTTACGGCGGCGACGTCGACCTCGCTGCCGAGGCGATCCGACTGACCCGTCAACTCGCGTCGATCACCGACGGCGGACCGGGGACCGAGGAGACGGCGGGCCTGCTGGCCTTGATGCTGTTGCACCACGCGCGCAGGGCCTCCCGCACGCTGCCCGACGGGACCCTCGTGGCGCTGGCCGAGCAGGACCGCTCGCGCTGGGACACGATGCTGATCGCCGAGGGCGTCGCGATCCTGCAGCGCGCCTTGGCCCACGACCGGCTCGGGGAGTTCCAGGCACAGGCGGCGGTGGCCGCCCTGCACGCCGACGCGCGGCGGGCCGAGGAGACCGACTGGGTGCAGATCGTCGGCTGGTACGACGAGCTGCTCTCGCTCACCGGCAGCCCGGTCGTGCGGCTCAATCGGGCTGTCGCGATCGGTGAGGCCGATGGTGCCGCGGCCGGTCTGGCCGCGCTGGCCTCGGTCGATCCGACGGTCCCGCGGCACGCCGCCGCGGCGGCCCACCTGCACGATAAGGCGGGTGACACGGCGACGGCTGCGCGGCTCTACGCCGAGGCGGCTCTGGCCGCCACGAGCCTCGCGGAGCGCCACCACCTCACGAAGCAGGCAGCGCGGTTGGGCAGTTCCCCACCGCACGACCGGCCATCAGCCGCTGGGCCCGCGACCGGGCCAGGTTGACGTCGCTGCTCACGGGGCCGTGGCGACGGTGGTGGGGACGAGTTCCAGCCAGGTCCGGCCGGGCCGGAGCTTCATGGCGTGCCCCGCGTCATCGGTGAAGGAGTTCACGCCGCCGGAGGACCGGTCCCAGTGTCCGGTGACCAGGACGCCGTCGCGGAAGAGCTGCGCCGGGCCGCCGCTGACGACGTCCACGTTGTTCTCGTGCTGTCCCGTGGCGTCCTCGACGAAACCGCTGTCGCTGAGCACCACGCGTTCGACGACGACGTCGTCCACGACGAGGGGATGACCCGAGCTGTCCAGCGCGGGCCTGCTGCCGTAATAGCGCTGGTAGAGCCCACTGGCCGTGTCGTAGCGCCAGGTCACGTTCGAGTAGCCGGAGAAGGGGATGCGCACCTGGGTGCCGCCCGCTCCCGTCGGCGCGGTGGAGGAGTAGGTGAACAGTGCCGTGGGAGCGGTGGCCGGCAGGTGTGGCCACAGGTCCGCGGTGCTCGTGTATTCGTTGGACGGCGCCCTGCGCTTCGGGTCGCGGTGGTACGCCGTCGGGAAGGCCGTGTCGCCGACGTCGGTGACACCCGACTGGGCCAACTTGTCCAGGGCGGGCTGGATGCCGCCGGCGTGTGCGAGGCCCACCGAGGAGAGCGGCTGCAGCAGGTCGGGGTCGACGAGGCGGGCGCTGCGCACCGGCTCGATGCGCGTCGACGGCTGGCACTGGAAGACGGCGACGAGCCGGGTCAGGCCACCCTCGACGGGCTCCTCGACGACGACGTCAGCATCGGCGAGACCGGTCGGCGGCCGCGCGGCCGGCGCGTTGTCGACCTTCACCGCCAGCGCAGCACGCGCCGCCGCGTGACCTCCGGGAGCGGGCGTCCCCCGCAGCGGGCACAGGGTCGACGACGTCGTGGACGAAGGCGAGCCGCCGCACGCTGAGAGCGTCGCGGCTGCCAGCAGGGCGAGGACGACGGTCGGTCGGACCGACCGGACTGCTCGTCGCGTTCGGATCGTCACGAGGTCTCTCCTGCTGTCGTCGGAGCCACGGCGCCGTGGGGGTAGACGGCGGCGACGTTGTCGACCGCCGGGTGGGCCCGACCAGCCGGGCCATCGGCGAAGGCCCGCAGCAGGTTGGTGGTGACCGTCGTCGTGTAGGCCGCCGAGACCGGTCCCGAGGCGCCCTGCATGCTGTTGATCCAGGCGATCGACCCGGCGTCGAAGCCGGCCGCGCCGCTCGGGACCGTGTAGTACGCCGAGTCGGAGAAGTCGTGCCGGCCGTGCACCGTGAGCGGCGAGTGGGACAGGATCTCGATCGGGCGCGGCGTGGGCACGGAGAGGTCGATGCGGTCGTACTCGGGCGCGACGACCGTGGGCAGCACGCTCCCCGCGTGGGTGCCCGTGCCCGCCAGCAGCCAGCTCTGGGGATCGACGACGACGAGGTCGGCCTTCACGGGGTTGCTCTGGTAGAACGCCCCGGTCAGGACGCTTTCCGGCCGGGGGTCGGGCGGGTACCGCCACTGCCCCGTCGCCAGGCTCGGATCGGTGGCCGTCTCCGGATCCTCCTGGGGGTTCTTGTAGCAGACCTCGGTCCTCGCGGCTCCGGTCGCACCGCCCTGCAGCCGGATGTGTCGGTATCCGGTGTTCGCGCCGAGGAAGCCGAGGTTGGTCCCACGGTCCCGGGCGTCGAGCAGCGCTTGGCGCATGGTGACCGACCAGTACTCGTCGTGTCCGCTGAACAGCACCGCGCGTGCCCCGTCGAGCAGATGGGGGTCCTGATCGAGGTCGGTGTCGCTGACGTAGTCCGCATCGATGCCGAGCTTCTCCACCAGCGAGACCAGCGGCCGCAGGTTCTCCATGTACTCGCTGGCACCCTGCCCGGTCTCGGTGCCGTAGGGCCGGTCGAAGGACACGACGCGGGCGCGGCTCGCGGTCGCGCCGTCGGGACCGTGGTACAGGCTGTAGCCGCCGTAGGCGTTGTAGGCCTGCCAGGTGGTGTCGGCGCTGACCACGACGACCCGTCCCGCCGCTGTGGACTGCCGTATCTGGAGCGGGACATAGCGCTGCGCACCGGTGTCGGCGTCGAGACGCAGGAGGTAGTTCCCGTTCGGCCAGTCACCGGTGGGCAGGGTCAGCGACACCGGCCAATCGGTCGTGACGGTGTGCACGGTGCCGATGATGCGGAACGGGTTCTGCCGGACGCCGGGCTGCGACGGTGACACCCACACCTGGCGACCGAGGGCGCCGCCGTACCAGCCGACGCGGATCGCGTGGACCGTGTAGGACCTCGCGGTCGTCGAGACGTGCAGCCCGACCGGCTGCCCCGGCAGGATGCTGGTGCGGTCGGCCCACCCCTCGATCTCATGGGGGCTCCCGACCTTGGACACCTGCCACCCCACGGTGCCCGGCTTCGCGTTCTCGGCGACGATGCCGGGGCCCTGCGCGGACGCGGCTCCCCCGGACGACCTCGACGGATGGCCGGCGCCGGCGTGGGAGCAGGCGCCCAGCACGGTCAGGGCGAACACCACCGTCAGCAGGGCTGCGCCTCGCCGGACGATGCTGGGACTCACCGGCACACTTCACCAGCCGGAGATGTATGCAGCCCCGGCGCCGCCCCAGGGGGCCGCGTGATGACCGCCACACCGCCCCGGCTAGGCGAAGGTGCCGAGGGGGGCCAGCTTCGTGGCACCCCGGTCCCGACGCTTCGACCGTTGCTCCCGGGCGACGCTGCAGACGAGCCCGACCGCGACGACGTCGACGAACAGGCCCGAGCCGCCGTAGGAGATGAACGGCAGCGGGATGCCCGTGACCGGCATCAGACCCAGCGCCATCCCCACGTTCACGAAGGTCTGCACCGCGAACCAGACCCCGACGCCGGTGGCGAGCAGTTGGCCGACCCGCTCGCGGGCCCGGGCGGCGATCCGGAGCGCTCCCAGTGAGAGGGCCGACAACAGGCCGAGCAGGACGATGCTGCCGACGAACCCGGTCTCCTCCGCGACGACCGTGAAGACGAAGTCGGTCCGTTGTTCGGGTACGAACGACCCGTTCGTCTGCGCCCCCTGGAGGAAGCCCTTCCCGACGGTTCCTCCGGAACCGACGGCGATCATCGACTGGGACGTCTGGTAGCCCGAACTGGTCGACGAGTCGGGATGCAGGAACGCCGTCAATCGCTGCTGTTGGTACGGCTTGACCACGTGCAGCTGCATCCCGGTCAGGACGAGGGCGACCGCCGCGGCGACGAGTACGAGCATCGCCTTCCCGGTGAGACCGGACAGGGCGACCACGGCGGCGACCACAGCGACCAGGACCAGGGCCATCCCGAGGGCAGGCTCGGCGAGGATCAGCAGAGCCGCCAGCGCGACGAGCAGCAGTGGGAGTGCAACGCGGCGAAGCGTCAGCTTCGCCCCCTCGGCGCGCGGGTCGTCGAGCAGTCGGGCCAGCAGGATGATCCCCGCGAGGACGGACAGCTGGGACGGTTCCAGCTGGACCGGTCCCAGCGCGAACCAGGCATTCGCCCCGTTGACCTTGGTACCGAGCGGCGAGAGCACGAGCACCAGTGCGCCGACGGCCGCGCCGAAGGCCACCAGGCCGTAGCGGCAGACCGTCCGGTAGCCGATCGCGGATGCGGCGGCGCCGAGACCGATGGCCACCGCGAGATTGAGAAGGTCACGGATCATGTAGCGGTAGGGGCTCGAGCCGCTCGAGAGCAGTCCGGCGTACGTCGCTGCATAGACCGCGGCGGCACCCGCAGCGGCGAGAGCGAGAGCGACGGTCACCAACCAGGGCGCCCCCAGCGCATGCGCCGCGCGCTGCGTCCACGCGGTCTCGGCCTCGGGGCGCCGTCGCGTCGGGGCGCCGCGGAGCACGGCACCGAGTGGAGTCGTCACGACGCCAGCGTAGGAAGCGCACCTGTTGAGGTGATGTCCGTGCGGTCTCAGGGCGACCGGATGCGGCTGCGCCGTGGCCACCAGCTTCCCTCGGGCCGGTCGTGCGCGGTCGTCCCCGGCGCACGGTGGCAGATCGCACGGCCGATACCCGGGCGTCAGCCTCGAATTCACATCGCCCGTTCGCTACCGTGCTCCTCGATGAACCGCGCCCGAAGAAGCCGACGGAAGCCCGCTCTCCTCGCTGCAGTCCTGGTCCTGGCGACCGTGGCCGCGTGTTCGTCCGGGGGCTCGAAGCCCTCCGGCGGCGCGTCGTCCTCGACCTCCGGCACCCGCTCCTCGGGTGGCTCGGCGGCCGCCACCAACGTCTACGCGGCGACGAACGTCGGAATGTTCCAGCCCGCGACCACGGGCGTGCCCTACCGGCTGTACGTGCCGAACCACTCTGCCGGCACGGTCAGCGTCATCGACCCCGTGGCGAAGAAGGTCATCGCCACGTTCCCGACGGGGTCGGGTTCGCAGCACGTCATCCCGGCGTGGGACCTGAGGACGCTGTACGCGGCCAACGACGAGGGCGGCAACAGCCTGACGCCGATCGACCCGCGGACCGGCAAGCGCGCGGGCCCGAACCTGCCGGTCGCCGACCCGTACAACATGTACTTCACCCCGGACGGCAAGTTCGCGATCGTCATCGCCGAGGCCGAGAAGCATCTCAACTTCTCCGACCCGCACACCTTCAAGGTCGAGGACTCGGTGCCGGTCAACTGCGACGGCGTGAACCACGTGGACTTCTCCGCGGACGGTTCCTTCTTCATCGCGACCTGCGAGTTCTCCGGCCAGCTGGTGAAGGTCGACACGCAGACCCACAAGGTGCTCGGTTACCTGACCATCCCGAACGGCGCGATGCCGCAGGACATCAAGATCAACCCGTCCGGCACCATCTGGTACGTCAGCGACATGCACGCGGGCGGGGTCTGGACGGTGGACGGGAACGCCTTCCGCGTCACCGGCTTCATCCCCACCGGCCCGGAGACGCACGGCCTCTACCCGAGCCGGGACGCGACGCGTCTCTACATCTCGAACCGCGGCGGCATGGAGCCCGGCGGTGACAAGGGGTCGGTCAGCGTCCTCGACTTCGCGACGAACTCGATCGTCGCCACCTGGCCGATCGCCCCGCCGAGCACGCCCGACATGGGCGGCGTCTCGCCGGACGGCAAGACACTGTGGCTGTCCGGCCGCCGGAACAACGAGGTCTACGGCATCGACACCACGACCGGTCAGCTCGTGGCGCGCATCAAGGTCGGCCGCGAGCCGCACGGCCTGGCCGTCTGGCCACAGCCGGGGCGCTACTCGCTCGGTCACACCGGCATCCTCCGGTGACGGGGCTGTCTTCTCCGCGCGTCCTGGCGACCGCCGGTCGCTGGACGGTCGTCCTGGTCGCGGCGTGCGCCCTGAGCGCCTGCTCGGGAAGCTCGTCGGGAGGTTCCGGGTCCTCCGGAGCAGCCTCATCGCAGGGGTCGTCGGGCTCGACTCCCGGCTCGTCCGACCCGGCGGCCCTGTCCTGGCGGACGGGTCCGACCATGCCGACGGCCGTCAGCGAGGTCGCCGTCGCTGAGCTCGGCGGACGCATCCATGTCCTCGGCGGCTACGTCGGCGGCAAGGCGCACTCGACGACGCACCTCGTGCTCGACATCGCATCCGGGCAGTGGCAGACCGCGGCACCGCTCCCCGAGCCGCTGGACCACATCGGCGCGGTGGGCCTGAACGGGATGATCTACGCAGCGGGCGGTTACGGCGCGGCCGGACGGCCCACCACGACGCTCTACGCCTACGACCCGGCGACCGATCACTGGAGCACGAAGGCGCCGCTGCCCACGTCGCGGGCGGCAGGCGTCGCGGTCGTCCTGGACGGGCGCTTCCACCTCGTCGGCGGCAAGACCTCGAGGACAGCCGGCGGCGCCGCGGTCGACACCGGCGAGCACGACGTCTACGACCCCGCGACCGACGCGTGGACGACGGCGGCGCCGATGCCGACCGCGCGGGACCACGCCGCCGGTGCCGTCGTCGACGACGTCCTCCACGTCGCTGCGGGGCGCCCGGGCGAGCTGTCGGTCCACGAGACCTACGACCCGAGGGCCGACCGGTGGAGTTCGGCGCCACCGATCCCGCTCGGCCGGTCGTCCGTGGCCGGAGCGTCGCTCGACGGACGCTTCGTCGTCGTCGGCGGGGAGAACGCCGCCGAGACCCAGGCCTACCGCAACGTCGCCGCGTACGACCCGCGCACCCACGTCTGGTCGAGCCTGCAGGAGCTCCCCCAGGGACGCCAGGGCATCGGCGCCGTCGTCGTCGACGGCCGGCTCTACCTGCCCGGCGGGGGCCCGACGGCCGGACCGACCGAGCAGACGGATACGACCCTCATCCTCGGCTGACGGCCCGAGGATCGCCAGCTCGAGACGCTGTGCCCGTGCCCGAGCCGTGTCGGGATCGACCGTCAGCCACTGCCTCGCCGCACCCCCGCACGGCCTCGGGTCGTCGTGTCGAATCCGACCCCGTCAGAGTCGGCGCCCGCCAGGAAGCGTTTCACCAGACGTCCTGAAGCTGAGGAAGCCGAAAACGGCCTCGACAGCGGCACCGATCAGGCCGAGAAACAGGCCGATGCGGGGACCATAGCTGAACCCCGTGAACCCGCCCCCGCTGGGAAGCGTCAGCAAGCGAAGGAGAATCAGCAGCACGGCAAATGTCGCTACGCCGGTGAGGATCAGAGCTGGGCCAGCCCCACCGGCGGCGGGCAGCCGCACGTCGCCGAAGACACGGGCCGCTACGGCTCCGGCGACGGCAATACCCAGCAGGATCGAAAACCACGCGGTGAAACCGGCGCTCCAGCCACTGACGCTCGCGCTGAATCCACCGCCGCTCGCCCCATACCAAGGGAGAAAACTCGAGATCAGCAGGACGGCTCCACCGCCGACGATCCCGACGTCACTCGTATTCACATTGCGGCCACTGATGACAGGCATGTCCACACCTCAGACCAGGTCGCCGACGTTCGACACGCCGTGCGGGGCCGCAGTGTGACCGCGTCTGACCGTCTCGGCAAGTGCGACCCTTCACCGACCTGCGCGAAGCTGGCGGACGACGGTGGCATACACGGTCCGATGTCGGAGGCCCGGGAGCGTCTCCTCCTGATGCGTTACCCGCCGCCGGACCCGGATGCGGGCTGCCGTCCTCGAGGTGACGCGCCCGTGCCCGGGCCCGGGGATGGTCAGCGTGCCTGCACCAGAATCGACGGCGAACGCTGTCCGTTGGAGAGTGTCGCGTAGAAGCGGTAGTCCACCGACGCGAGGTAAGGACGGGTCCAGTTGCCGTCGTTGCCGATGGTCACTGACCGAACGATGGAGTAGTCGGTCGGAGCGGTCCCAGCCTTGTGGAAGTGGATGCTGAGCGTCTGGGCCGGGGTGCCGGTGCCTCTGATGGTGTACGACGAGCCCTTGGGCACAACCTGGCTCGTCGGACCCGTGATCGTCGGAGCGATCTGTATCAGGACGGCTGAGGTCTGCGAAGAGGCGTTCCGGGCGTAGACGCGGTAGTCGTCATCGGCAACGTACGACGTGCCCCACGTTCCGTCGCAGGCAGAGGTCACGGTGTCTCGCTGCACGTACCCGCTCGTGAACGCCTTGTGATACCAGACCCCCACCTGTTGCAGCTCGCCCGCACCGGTGCCCTGGATCGCTGTCGGCTGGTGGTACGTCGTCGACCGGACGCTGGGACCACTGATCGCGAACGGATCACTTGAAGGAGCGCCGTCGCAGCCGGAGATTGCCATCGCCGGCTGCGCCGTCACGGCCGTGGCTGTACATGTCGCGGCAGCAGCGACAAGAAGAATGACGCGCTTGAGAATTGACATGTGCATCACCTGTCCATGACAGAATCGGCAAATACCTAGGGCTTTTGCCCGTCGGCATATTGGCACGAGCCGCGGATGCGCGCACCCGTTCACGACGGATTTCCTTCGAACTACTTTCGGTATGCGTACTAACACGCTCAGCATTCGATGTGCAGCGGTTCGGCCGTTTCTCGTCTGCTTCAGCGGCCGTGCACGCGGTCAGCCGGAAGCTCGCCCCGTGACCAACTCGTGCTCACCTCGGCCGATGGCGTCCGCGCGGTCCCGGGACCCGAGCGGGTCGGCGGACTTGTTCCTACAGCTCAAGGCTGGTGGCGGAGGCGGAGAGGAATCGAACCTCCCAGACCGAGGTCCTCGGCCTCAACGGTTTTGAAGACCGCGCCGCCCACCAGGACGGGTACGCCTCCTCGACGTACCTCTCACAATCTACGTCCGGCGCCCTCATCGCCCCACCCGGTTGCCCGGGCTGAGCTCGAAGCGCCGGAACCCCAACCGCGGCCAGGTGTCGTCCGCCTGAAGATCGGGGACGGCCTCTACGTGTTCAGTCGAGAACTCCGCGCCTGTGGTCGCGCGGGCCACATCACGTACGCGCCCGACGAGCAGGGGCTCGCCGAGCGGCTCCGTACCGAGACCCCGCGGGGCACGGCGTGGCGCTGCCTGCGGTGCGGCGACTGGGTCAGCGGGGAACCGCACGGGAGAGGGCCGGCGGACGAAGCTCCGGTGCCGGCTCGCGGCAAAGCGCTGCGGCAGCTGACGATCCTGCGGGTCCTCGCGGTTGAGCGTGTCGTCCGAGGCCTCGTCCTCGTCGCCGCGGCCTACGGCATCCACCGCTTCTCGAGCGCCCAACGCTCGCTCCAGGACTCCTTCGGACGGCTGCTCCCGGCCGCTCGACCTCTCGCCACACGGTTCGGTCTGGATCTTGACCACTCGTCGATAGTCCGCGAAGCCACGAAGGCCCTCAACGCGCGACACGGCACGCTGACCCTGCTCGCCATCGGACTGCTGCTCTACGGCCTCCTCGAGCTGGTCGAAGGCGTCGGCCTGTGGCGGGCACGCCGCTGGGCCGAGTACCTGACGGTGGTGGCCACGGCTGCCTTCCTTCCGCTGGAGGTCCACGAGCTGCTGAAGACGGTGACCATCACGAAGGTGGGCGCCTTCGTCATCAACGTGCTCGCCGTCGTCTACCTCGTCCTCGCCAAGCGGCTGTTCGGCGCGCGTGGCGGTCGAGCCGCCTATGAGCAGGAACTCGGCGGGGAGAGCCTCCTCGCGGTGGAAGCCGCCGCCGGCACGGACGACTCCGCCGAGGACGTCTCGGGTCGCTCCGTAGGGATGTCGGAAGCCTCCGTCGACAGCGGCGAACGGCCGGTGGCGCGCTCCTGAGGCCCCGACCGGACAGGGAACGTTCACCGGCACGGAGGTCGATATGTCCGGATTCGGGGTTGACCTCTCGGCCCGATTCTGCACACTCTCCGTGACGTTCCTGCACAACCGCGCCCAGGCTCGGGTACCTCGCATTCCGCCCGCGTCCCGCGGTGCTCCCGAGAGTCTGAGGCGATCGCCGTGCCCAACCCTCCCCCGTCCGTCGTCACCTGGTCCGACCGGCTCCGCCGTCTCGCTTCACCGACCTTCGGCGCCCGCGTCAACGCTGCCGCCGCGCTGCAGGAGATGAACGAGCAGGTCGACGGGCCGGCCGGCCTCTCGCAGAGCCGGGCTGTCGGACGGCTCGGGACCGCGATGTGGGAGGTCTTCTCCGACCACGTCGCCCTGCTCGACCGGGACGGGGTGCTGGTCTCGGTCAACGCCGCCTGGCGGGAATTCGCGCTCGAGAACGGCGGCCCGGCGACCGCCGCCCTGGGGTCGAACTACCTGCAGGTCTGCGACGCGGCCGCCGCCGAGGGCGAACCCGAAGCCGCGGAGGCTGCCCAGACCGTCCGGGACGCCCTCGCCGGCGTCCGGCCCGCACGCAAGCTCTACTACGCCTGCGCGGACCGGTGGTTCAGCATGCAGGCGATCCCGCTACCCGGCCTGCACAGCGGGGCGCTGGTCGTGCACAGCGACGTCACGCTCGACCGGCAGGACGTGCGGCACTGGCGCCATCGGGCCCTGCACGACTCCCTGACCGGCCTGCCGAACCGTGCGCTGCTGGAGGACAGGCTCGCGCACGCCCTCGCCGCGACCGCGCGGGACCCGAACTCGGTCGCCGTCCTGTTCCTGGACCTCGACGCGTTCAAGGCCATCAACGACACCCTCGGTCACGCCGCCGGGGATCGGGTGCTCGTCGAGGCGGCGGCGCGGATGGCGGCGAGCGTCCGGTCCGGGGACACGCTCGGCCGCTGGGGTGGCGACGAGTTCCTCGTCATCGCGGAACGACTCGACGACGCTCGGACGGCAGCCGAACTGGCCGAACGCGTTCTGCGCAGCATGGATCCGCCGATCACGATCGGTGACTCGGAGGTGTCGGTGGGTGTCTCGGTCGGCGTCGCGCACGCCGAGCCCGGCCTGTCGCCGGAAGGGGTCATCGACCGGGCGGACCGGTCGCTCCAGGACCTCCGCCGCAGCCGCACCCCCAGCGCTCGCTGACCGCGCCGCGGTGCCTCAGGAACTGCTGCCGACGGCGGTCGGCGGGAACTCGTTGGCGAACTGCGCCGTCCAAACCTGGACCTGCTGCACGTAGTCCTGGGTCTCCGGGTAGGGCGGGATCGTCCGGTACTTCCGCACCGCGTTGATGCCGGCGTTGTAGGCCGCGAGTCGCAGCTCCGTCCGGTTGCCCGACACGTTCTTCAAGCCTGCGGCCAGGCTGCAGTTGAACTGCGCCCCGGTCGCGATCGAGTCGGCCGGGGTGAACGGGTCGGCCCGCCCGTCACCGTTCGCGTCCACCCCGTAACGGGCGAAGTTCGCGGCGGTCAGCTGCATCAGGCCCTGCGCGCCGCTGCTCGAGACCGCGTCGGGGCGGAACCGGCTCTCGACGTAGGCCTGTCCGGCCAGACCCGCCGGGGTGAGCACGCCCGGGCACCGCTTGGCGGCCACCACGAAGTAGGCGCGGTACTCGGTGGGCACCGTGGGCAGGGACGGGGCCGGGACCCCGCCACCGCCGCAGCCCGTCACGAACAGGAACAGGAACAGCGCGACGACGACCAGCGGCCGGCCGCGCGCCGACCACCGGGCGCCGGGGCGGACGAACCGCGGACGCCGGACCCCGGTCATGGACGGACGATCCCGTGGCGGTAGGCGAACACGGCTGCTTGAACGCGGTCGCGGAGGCCGAGCTTGCCGAGGATCCGGGTGATGTGCGTCTTGACGGTCGCCTCCGAGAGCACGAGCTTGTCGGCGATCTCGGCGTTGCTGAGCCCAGCGGCGACCTCGAGCAGCACCTCACGCTCCCGCTCGGTGAGACCCTCCAGCAACGGGTGCACGTCCTCCGACTTCTCGGCCGGGTGCAGGTCGCCGGAGTACCTGTCGAGGAGCTGCCGGGTGATCCGGGGCGAGACGACGGCGTCCCCGCTCGCCACCGCGCGAATGGCGTTGCAGAGCTCCCCCGGCGGGACGTTCTTGAGCAGGAACCCGCTCGCTCCCGCCCGCAGGCCGGCGAAGGCGTACTCGTCGAGGTCGAAGGTGGTCAGGATCAGGACCCGCGCCGGACTGAATGTGGCGACGATCTGCCGGGTCGCCTCCACCCCGTCCATCCCGGGCATGCGGACGTCCATCAGCACGACGTCGGGCTCGAGATCCTGCGTCAACCGCACCGCCGAGTTCCCGTCGCCGGCTTCGCCGATCACCTCGATGTCCGGCTCGCCCCCGAGGACCATGCGGAACCCGAGGCGGAGCAACGGCTGGTCGTCGACGAGGAGCACCCGGATGCTCACGGCTGCCCGTCCACGCCGCCGAACGGGAGCTCTGCCCGGACGGACCAGCCGCGGCCGCGCTGCGGGCCGGACGACACCGTGCCGCCGAAGAGCGAGACGCGTTCGGCCATCCCGGACAGGCCGTGCCCGGCGGGGACGTCGTCCGGACGGGTCACGGTGGGATCGCCGTCGTCCGACACCGACACGAGCAGCGCGTCGTCGGTCCAGCGGAGACGAACGGCCACGTCGGACGCCCCGACCGCGTGCTTGAGCACGTTGGTGAGCGCCTCCTGCACGATCCGGTAGGCGGCGGCCTCCTGCGTCGGCGGCAGCCCGACGGGTGTGCCCGTGACGGTCAGGCGCGCCGGGAGCCCTGCCCGGCGGGTCTGGTTGAGCAGCTCATCGAGCTGTGACAGGTCGGGCTGGGGCGCCCGGTCCGACGGCTGCTGATCCTCCCGCAGGACGCCGAGCAGCCGCTGCATCTCGTTCAGCGCCTGCCGTCCGGTGACGGAGACCTGCCGCATCGCGCCCGTCGCCTGCTCCTGGTCCCGCTCGTTCGCGACCGCTGCGCCGTCGGCGAGCGCCACCATCACCGAGAGGTTGTGCGCGATGATGTCGTGCATCTCCCGGGCGATCCGGGTCCGTTCGGCGGTGGCCGCGAGCCGGGCCTGCTGGTCGCGTTCGCGTTCGAGCCGCACGGCGCGGTCGAGCACCGAGGCGAGGTAGGCGCGTCGGGTCCGCAGCGTGATGCCGATGAACAACGCGGCCGCGACGAGGCCGGACAGGAACACCAGCGACGCCAGCACGTCCTCGCCGGCCGGGGCGAACCGGACCGAGGCCAGCACGACGCCGACCTCGAGGACCCCGGCCGCGATGAGCGCACGACGCCGGGTCTGATGGGCCGCAACGGTGTACAGCGCCACCAGCAGGACAAAATCGGTACCGATCCGCACGTCGAGCGACCACTGCAGCAGCGCGATGACCGCAACGACGGCGAACACCCCGCTCGGCGCCCGGCGGCGGAGGGCGAGCGGCAGGACGAGACCGAAGCTGAACAGCCAGGCCATCCACTGCGAGCCGTCGCGGTGCAGTAGCGACGGAACGGTGAGCAGGGCCAGCAGCGCCGTGGTCGCCGAGTCCACCGCCAGCGGATGCGCCGAGGACAGCCGCTGCCAGCGTCCCGTCCGGGGTTGCGGCAGGTTGCCGTCGTCGACGGTGACGGTCATGCCCGGCTCAGACCTCGGACCGGACGCCGGATCGGGGATCGGCCCCGGAGCGCCGCGTGCCGCCCCGCGCGGAGAAACCGCGCGGGGCAGCAGGGCGGTGGGGAGCAACCTCAGGCGTCCCGTCGCCGGAGCAGCACCACGGCCGCGACGACGGCGGCGAGCGCCCAGAGGCACATCACCCCGAATCCGGTCCACGGTGCAAGGGTGCCCGGGTCCGGCTTCAGCGTGTAGAGCGCCCCGCCGGCGTTGCTCGGCAGGTACGGCAGGACGTGCTGCTGCCAGCTCGTCGGCAGCACGTGTCCGATGGCCGGGAGCACCAGCAGAAGGCCGAACAGGGTGGCGATCCCTCCGGCGGTGCTCCGGATGATGAAGCCGAGCCCGATGGCCAGCACCGCCACGACCGTCACGTACAACGCGACGCCGACGACCGCTCGAAGTGCATGCGGAGCCGAGAGCGTCGTCCCGTGGGTGCTGAGGAGCTGCTGACCCACGAGGAAGGCGGCGAACGCCGACGCGAGCATGAGCAGGAAGGTGACGGAGCAGAAGACGGCGAGCTTGGCCCAGAGAACCGGGAGCCGCCGCGGGACCGCCGACATCGTCGCGCGGATCATGCCGGTGGCGTACTCGCCGGTGATGACGAGGACGCCGAGCACACCGATGGCGAGCTGCGCGATGTAGACGCCGGTCAGGCTGCGCGAGACCGGGTCGAAGCCGATGCGCTCATCGGCCTGCATGTGCGACCAGTGGCTGTTCGTCTCGAACGAGACGAGCCAACCGATGCCGACCATGCCGATCACGGCGGCGGCCAGCGTCAGCCAGCTCGACCGCAGCGACCGCAGCTTGATCCATTCCGAGGCCAGCACGCCGCCGAAGGAGACACCGGAGGTGGACGGCGTGCGCTGCCCCTCCGGCGCCCGGACGGCGCCGGCTTCTGTCGTCGTGGTCGTACTCACGCTGCCACCCCGTCGTTGTGCGCCGTTGCCGCCTGGAACTCGACCGAGTCCCGGGTCATGTCCATGAAGGCCTCCTCGAGGGATGCCTGCTGTGTGCGGAGTTCGTGGAGGACGACGCCGGCATCGCGGGCGATGGTCCCGACCTGGGCCGTCGTCAGGCCGGACACCTCCAACAGGTCGCGCTCACTGCTCGCGACGGTGACGTCGGGGCCACCGAGAAGCGACCGGAGCTGCGCCGCCTCGGGGGTCCGGACGACGACGACGTTCGTGGACGCGCTCCGGATGAGGTCGGCGACACTCATGTCGGCGATCAGTCGACCGCGCCCGACCACGATGACGTGCTCGGCCGTCAGCGCCATCTCGCTCATCAGATGGCTCGAGACGAAGATCGTCCGACCCTCCGACGCCAGCCCCTTGAGCAGGTCGCGCACCCACCGGATGCCCTCGGGGTCGAGGCCGTTCACCGGCTCGTCGAGGATGACGGTGGCAGGGTCGCCGAGCAGCGCCGAGGCGATACCGAGCCGCTGGCCCATACCGAGGGAGAACCCGCCGGCCCGCTTGCGGGCGACCTCCCGCAGCCCGACGAGGTCGATGACCTCGTCCACCCGACGCGCCGGGATGCGGTGCGTGGCGGCCAGGGCACGGAGGTGGTTGTACGCCGAGCGGGACGTGTGGACCGCGCGGGCCTCCAGCAGGCCACCGGCCTCGTGCAGCGGCGCCGTCTGCTCGACGTACGGCTTGCCGTTGACGGTCACCGAACCGGAGGTCGGCCTGTCGAGCCCGAGGATCATGCGCATGGTCGTCGACTTGCCGGCTCCGTTCGGGCCGAGGAAGCCGGTGACGATGCCTGGGCGGACGGTGAACGTGAGCGAGTCGACCGCCACCTTGTCGCCGTACCGCTTGGTCAATGCTCGAGCTTCGATCATCTGAGGACACCTCTCGTCGTGGTGTCCTCAGCATCGGCCGCAGGCGGCTGTTCGCCGACCGACCTCCGGTTGATCTTCCGTTGCCGGCCCTACGACCTCCGATGTACGCGCGTCACGGCACCGGTCAGAACTGGTGCAGGTAGAACGGCAGCCCGCGGCCGTCGTCGCACAACGCCTCGAGCCCGTAGGGCCGCCGCTCCACCTCGCCCGCTGCTCCCCCGCCGACCCGGACCTGCTCGACCGCCGCGGCGATGTCGTCGACCTGGAACGCGAGGACGACGGCGGGCTCCGGGTGCTGCGGCATGGGCTCGTGGACGCCCATCATCGGGGCCGTGCCGTCGAACGGCTGCGGCTGCTCGAGCACCGTCGACCAGAAGCGCCGGAAACGGGTCACGTCGGCGACGATGACGGTGAGGTAGGAGACGTCGCCCGCTGCGGTGCCGTTCGGGGCAGGCGTCCCGCCGGGCCCGTCGGAGAGTTCGTGCAGCCAGAACGGCATGCCCTGGTCGTCTCGTCCGGTGGACTCCAGCCCGTAGGGACGGGGCTCGGGATCGCTCGCCGTGCCGCCCGCGGTCCGCACCTTCGCGACCGCGGCGGCCACGTCGTCGACCCGCACCGCCAGCATCGCGCCGTAACGGGTTCCGGCTCCGGTGTCGGTGTCGGTGTCGGGGTCGGTGTCGGTGTCGGGCAGATCGCCGCCCCAGAGCCCGATCATCGGCGCGGTCCGTTCGACCTGCCGACCGTCCGCGCTGCGACCGGGGGCGTACTCCCAGCCCAGGACGCGTCCGAAGAGTGCCGCGGTGTGTTCGAGGTCGGGCACCCGGACGGTGATGTAGGAGATGTCGCCCTGGCGGACGCCGTTGCGGGAGCTGATGGTGGCGGTGTCGCTGCTGGTGCCGCTGGTAGCGGTCATGGGTTCCTCCGGGAACAGCACGAGACGGTCCAACCGCTCGCGCAACGAGGCGGCGAACCCGGGATCGGGCGCCACCGGGGTCGGACCGAGGCGGAGCGCCTCGAGGGGGTCGGTCATCGGGCACCCCCTGTCTGGTGGGACGTCGTATGGGTGGACGGTTCGTCGTAGGCCACGCGGAACGCCCGCCGGGCCCGGGTGAGCAGCGCTTCGGTCGCGTGCACGGTGCGGTCGAGCAGGGATGCCGTCTCCGGCACCGAGAGCCCGTCGAGGTACCGCAGGGTCAGCGCGGCGCGATGGTGCGGGGCCAGCCGGCGGAGCACCTCGTGGGCGACCAGGACGTCGAGTTCGGCATCCCAGGGGTCGTCCGCGGCCGCGTCGGGGTCACCGACGGCGTCCCGCAGCCGGGCCTGGCGCGCCTTCCACCGCCAGTGGTCGGCGAGCTTGTGCCGGGCGACACCGATCAGCCAGCCGACGGTCGGCGGTTCACCGGGTGGCGAGGCCACGGCAGCCAGGAATGTCTCGGAGGTGAGGTCCTCGGCCACCGCTCGGTCGTCGCACCGGCGGAGCAGGTAGCCGTACACCTGGGGAAGCGCCTCGTCGTACAGCGCCAGGACGTCGGCGCCGGGCAACGGGGAGGTGCTCACAGCAGGATCGTCGTCCGCCGGCGGCCTTCTCCGACGCCTCGCCGCCGACTTTTCCGACGACGTCTGTTCTCGGCTACCCACATGAAGATCGGATGTTGTCACCTTTACGCCAGGGTGGAGCTACGGCGTGAGGGGACAAATTGCCAGCGCTTGTAACTCTGCAACCGCACCTGCGCATCCCAGGCACTCACCGGAAGGCTCCACCATGCTCGGCCTCATCGTCAGCCTCATCGTCGTCGGCCTCATCGCCGGCGCCCTCGCCCGCCTGCTCGTCCCGGGCCGGCAGCACATGTCGATCCCGGCCACCGTGCTGCTCGGCATCGTCGGCTCGTTCGTCGGCGGCTTCATCGGCTACCTGCTCTTCCACAAGGACGCCGCCAACGGCTTCTTCCAGCCGTCGGGGATCATCGGCTCGGTCATCGGCGCGATCATCGTGCTGCTGATCTGGGAGCGGGTCGGCACCCGTCGCGGTGCCCCGATCGGCCGCTGACCGCCTGCTTCTCACCGGGCAGCCGATCCGCGCATAATCCCGGGGCGTGCTGGCGACGATCCTCGTAGGAGCGACCGCCGCCGCCGCTGCGGGAGCACAAGCGGTGTCCGGCTTCGGGTTGAGCCTTCTGCTCGCCCCGGTCGTCCAGCTCGCACTCCCGGGGCTGAGCGGCATCCGGCTCGTCAACGGGACGGCAGCAGCGCTGAACACGCTGCTGCTCGTCCCGTCCTGGCGTTCGGTCGACCTTCCCCGCGCCGCCCTCATCGGACTGCCCGGGATCGCGACGGTGCTGCTGCTGTCGCCGTTGCTGGCCGGGAGCAGCGCACGGGCCGTCTCGATCCTCGCCGGCGCGGCGACGCTCGCGGCCGTCGGCCTCGCACTGCGCCGCAGGCCGCCCGCCCTGCTGGGCTCCCGGCGGGGAGGCGCCCTCGCCGGCCTACTCGGCGGGGCGCTCACCGTCACCAGCGGAGCCGGCGGCGCCCCCATCGCGGCACACGCCGCCGCTCAGCCGGCGTGGTCCCCGCGCCAACTCGTGGCCACCGTGCAGTTGGTCTTCCTGCCGGTCAACGTGGTCGCGACCGCGGTGACCCGGGTGCGCGTGCCCGGCGGTCTGATCGTCGCCTGTGCCGTCGGCGGGCTCGTCGGGCTCGCCGTCGGCCAGGTCATCCGTGGGCGTGTCCCGGCCGCCGCCGTGCGACGCGGGGTGCTCGGCGTCGCCGTCGTCGGGTCGCTCCTGGTGCTGGCCAAAGCCGCCTGAGCGGGTCCACCGGCCCGAGCCCTCGGCGTCAGTGGTGGAAGCCGGACGGCCCCCCGCGGTTGTCGCCTGTCGCCGCCTGCAGCTGCTGCACCGCGCTGGTCAGGTCGTCGAGGAAGTCCTCCGCGAGCTCGGCGGTGAATCCGTTCCGGCACACGATGCGCAGGACCGCGAGGTCCTCGCGATCCGCCGGGAACGTGTAGGCGGGTACCTGCCACCCCCGCTCGCGCAGGGCCCGGGAGAGGGCGAAGACGTCCCAACCCTCGGCGGCGTCGCTCGTGGTGAAGGCGAAGACGGGCAACTCGTCGCCGCGGGAGATGAGCCGGAAGTAGCCCATCTCCTCGACCGCCGAGGACAGACGGGTGGCGACGTCACGGCTGGCCTGCTGCACGGCCCGGTAACCCTCGCGGCCGAGGCGGAAGAACGTGTAGTACTGCGCGATCACCTCGCTGCCGGGGCGCGAGAAGTTCAGCGCGAACGTCGGCATGTCACCGCCGAGGTAGTTCACGTGGAACACCAGCTCCTCGGGCAGGTGCGACGGGTCGCGCCACAGCACCCACCCGACGCCCGGATAGACGAGGCCGTACTTGTGCCCGGAGGTGTTGATCGAGCTGACCCGCGGCAACCGGAAGTCCCACTCGACGTCCGGGTCGAGGAACGGCGCGATCATCGCGCCGGACGCCCCGTCGACGTGGACCGGCACGTCCGGTCCGCCGGAGGCGGCCAGCTCGTCGAGCGCGGCACAGATCTCGGCGACCGGTTCGTAGCTGCCGTCGAAGGTCGACCCGAGGATGGCGACCACCCCGATCGTGTCCTCGTCGACCGCGGCCGCGGCGGTGGCGGCGTCGAGGTGGAAGCGGTCGCCCTCCATCGGCACGACGCGCGGCTCGACGTCCCAGTACCGGCAGAACTTCTCCCAGCAGACCTGCACGTTGGCGCCCATGACCAGGTTCGGCTTGCGGCCCTGCGGGTCGCCGGAGGTGACGCCGACCTTCGCCGCCCAGCGGCGCTTGAACGCCATCCCGGCGAGCATGCACGCCTCGCTGGAACCGGTCGTGGAACAGCCGGTCGCCTCGTGGGCGGTCGGCGCGTTCCAGAGGTCGGCGAGGATCGCGACGCACCGCTGCTCGAGGGCGGCCGTCTTCGGGTACTCGTCCTTGTCGATCATGTTCTTGTCGGCGCACTCGGCCATCAACCGATCGGCGTGCGGCTCCATCCACGTCGTGACGAACGTGGCCAGGTTGAGCCGCGCGCTCCCGTCGAGCAGCAGCTCGTCGTGGACCACCTGGTAGGCGACCTCCGCGGGCACCGGGTTCTCGGCCAGAGCGGTGCGGGGCGGGTCGACCTGCGCGGCCAGAACCGCTGTCACCTCGGCAGCGGCGTTTCCCGTGCCGTGTGCTGCGGATCGGACGTGGGACGAACGGGGCGGACGGCCGGAGCCACGGTGCAGAGCCATGCCTGGCACTCTCCCTCGCCCCGCGTGTGAGCACGACGAGCACCGACGTGTCGCGCGAAGACGGCCGGTGAAGTTGACCGTGAGGGGCATCGACGGATGATGACCCGCACCCTGCAGTTCGTCGGCACCGCCACCACGGTGCTCCGTCTCGGCGCGTTCACGCTGCTGACCGACCCCAACTTCCTGCACCGGGGTGAACGGGCCTACCTCGGCCGGGGCCTGTTCTCGAAACGCCTCACCGAACCCGCCCTGGGCATCGACGAGCTGCCGCCGCTGGACGCCGTGCTGCTCTCCCATCTGCACGGCGACCACTGGGACCGGCGCGCCCGAGCCGGTCTCGACCGCAGCCTGCCGATCCTGACGACGCGGCACGCCGCCCGACGCCTGCGGCTGCAGGGCTTCGACCACGCGGTCGCGCTCGACACCTGGGCGTCGCACCGGATGGAGCGCGGGACGGAGACGCTGACCGTCACCTCGCTACCGGGTCGCCACGCGCCCGGCCCCGCGTCCCGGGTGCTGCCCCCGGTGATGGGCAGCCTGCTCGAGCACCGCGGTTCGCCCGGGGCGACGCCGTTCCGCATCTACGTCACCGGCGACACGTTGTTCGTGCCCGAGCTGCGGCAGATCTCCGATCGCTCACCCGAGCCGGACGCGATGGTCGTGCACCTCGGCGGGACACGCATCCTCGGCCTGCTCGTGACCATGGACGCAGTGCAGGGAGCCGACCTGCTCGAGCTGATGAACCCTCGTGTCACGGTGCCGATCCACTTCGACGACTACTCCGTCTTCCGTTCGCCGCTCGACGACTTCCGCCGCGAGGTCGGACAGCGGGCGTCGGCCGGCCGCATCACCTCCGAGGTGCGCTACGTCACCGGCGGGGACGTCGTGAACCTGTCCATGTGATGACGGACGCGAAAAATCTTCGTTTGCCCGGCGTCAGACCCTCCCAACGGAACATCCGAGGCGGAGACTGGTGTTGTTGCACCAGAAACCACGAGGGAAGGCCGGCAGGGAGCCGGGAAGTCATGAGCCAGTGTCAGCACACCCCAGCATGTCCGTCCTGCGATGCCAGCGACGCCTCCGCGGCGCGCATCGTCTCCGAACACCTCCAGGACTGCGGCTACGCGTTGCTCTGCAACGGCGTGATCCTGCTCGAGGGTGACGGCACCCTCGTCGGCCAACGCCGCTCCGAGCGGCGCACCCCGGAGGTCGCGGGACGCCGGTGATCCCGGTGCCCGTTCACCGGAGGAAGTCCTCCGACAACATCTCCGTCAGCCCCACCTGACCGGCGTCGGCGAAGCGTCGGCGTTGCCGGACGGATCCCCCGCCGGCCGCTGCTCGTCCTCGTCGTCGTTGGATCGTCCGGTCCTCGTCGCCGTGGACCGCGAGCGCCGGCGCCAGCGCCGCTTCGACGGTCGCGACGACCTCGGCGGCCGGCCGGGACCGAGCGGTGAACGGGTCGAGGAGCGTCGCGCCGAACTCGTCGCGCGCGGCCTGCCACACCGCGGTCCGCAGCAGTTCGTCGGCGACGGCGGGCCCGGTCGCGGCTCCGGTCCGCGCAGCGTCGAGAGCGCGGTGGGCGACCGCGCGGATGGTGGCGGCCACCAGCAGTGCCTCGTCCACGGTCAGCTGGACGTCGGCGACCCGCACCTCGACGGTCGGGTAGCGCTGCGAGAGCCGTGCTTGCCAGTACAGCTGACCGGGATCGACGAGCGCGCCGGTCTCGAGCACCGCCGCGGTGCGGACGTCGTAGTCGGCGCCCCCGGTGAAGACCGGTGGCGGACCCGAGATCGGCCACCGGGAGAAGTGGACGGTCCGCCAGCTCGCGAACCCGGAGTCCTGCCCGTCCCACCGTGGGGAGTTCGCGGCCAGCGCCGTCAGGTACGGCAACCACGGCCTGAGCCCGTTGAGCACCGCGACCCGTTCGTCGGCGTCGTCGATGCCGACGTGGACGTGCATGCCGTTCAACAGCATCTCGTCGACCAACCGGGGCGCGTGGTCGTGCATCGCCTGGTAGCGGTCCTTCTCGCTCGTCGGCGGCAGCTCCTCGGCGAAGAGCGGAGCCGCGCCGACAGCGGCGATCGCACACCCCGCCTGCTCGGCAGCGGCGTGGAGCTCGCGGCGCAGGGACCGGAGTTCCTCGCCCACGCCGGCCAGATCGAGGCTCGGTGCGCTCGCCACCTCGACCTGGACCTCGAGCAGCTCCGGCTCGACGACATCGGCGTCGACGGCGGCATCGACGGCGGCATCTCGCCGGGCGATGCCGCGGACCTCGGCGGAGGCGGCGACCGGGACACCCGTCGTCGGGTCGAGCAGCAGGTACTCCTCCTCGATCCCGATGGTCAGGGGCGGCACGGTCATGGGGCAGGGCTACCCCAATGATCAGCGACGGCCCGAGGTGTGGGCAGATGCTCATCCGTCGTCCTCGCTGACCTGCCCCTATCGTTGAATCATGACCGTCGCTCCCGCTGCCCCTGGACGACTGACCTCCTATGCCTCCGGCGGCGGCTGCGCCTGCAAGATCCCGCCCGGGGAGCTCGAGGAGATGGTCCGGGGCCTGGTCGGCCACTCGACCCCCGAGCTTCTGGTCGGCTTGGACGACGGTGACGACGCCGCGGTCAGTCAGGTCCGTGACGACCTGGTGGTGATCGCCACCGCCGACTTCTTCACCCCCGTGGTCGACGACCCCTACGACTGGGGTCGCGTCGCGGCCGCCAACGCTCTCTCCGACGTCTACGCGATGGGCGGGACGCCGCTCGTCGCGGTGAACCTGCTGAGCTGGCCCCGTGGTGTGCTGCCGCAGGAGATGGCGCGCGAGGTGCTCCGTGGCGGGCTGGACGTGGCGTCGCAGGCGCGGTGCGCCGTTGGTGGCGGTCACAGCATCGACGACCCGGAGCCGAAGTACGGCATGGCCGTCACCGGTATCGGGGACCCGGCGCGGCTGTTGCGCAACGACGCCGGCCGACCGGGGATGCCGCTGTCGCTGACCAAGCCGCTCGGCCTCGGCATCCTCAACAATCGGCACAAGGCGACCGGTGATGTGTTCGCCGAGGCCGTCGCGACCATGACGCAGCTCAACGACGCGGCCAGTGCCGCAGCGCTCGCGGCCGGTGCCACGGCGGCCACCGACGTCACCGGCTTCGGCCTGCTCGGCCACCTGCACAAGCTCGCGAGGGCCAGCGGCTGCGCCGCCGTGGTCGAAGCCGCGGCGGTGCCGTACCTCGCCGACGCACGTCCCTCCCTGGCCGCGGGTTACGTCCCGGGCGGCTCGCGTCGCAACCTCGGCTGGGTCCGACCGTTCCTCGACGGATCCGACGACGAGGACGAGCTGCTGCTGCTCGCCGACGCGCAGACCAGTGGTGGTCTGCTCGTCGCCGCGGAGGTGCCCGGCTCACCGGTGATCGGCAGCCTCGTGGACGGCCCGGCGGGCCGGATCACCATCCGCTGAGCGCGGGCACCCTCGCGGTGTCCTACTCCCGCTGCTCGCGCCCGGTCGACGGCCGCTGGACAGGGCGCGTCGGGTCCGCCTCGAAGGCGCCGGTGCGCTCGTCCGGGTAGGGCTGAGCCTCGTCCGGGTGCCCCACAGCTGCCGACGGGTGCGCCGAAGGGGGCGGGGAGATCGGCTGCCCCTGCACGTGCTGCTGGTAGCCCTGCTGCTGCTCGAAGCCCGGCTCGGGCTGCTGCTGATGACCCTGCTGCGGGTAGCCCTGCTGCGGGTAGCCCTGCTGGTACCCGGGCTGCTGCACCTGCTGCGGCTGCTCGTACCCCTGCTGCGGATAACCCTGCTGCGGCTGCTGGTAGCCCTGCTGAGGCTGCTGGTAGCCCTGCTGCGGATAACCCTGCTGCTGGGCCTGGACCGGCTGCTGGGCCTGGACCGGCTGAGGGTGGTCAGCGGTGGGCCGGTTCATCTCCGACGTCTCGCGGTACTCCTCGGTCGGCTCCTGGAGCGTCGAGTCGTACCCGTGCGGGGCACCCGAGTGCGACGGGGCACCGGCGTGAGCCCCCGCGGCTCCGCCACCGTTCGGCATCTGGCCCTGGCCCCCGCCCTGGCCGTGACCCTCGGAAGGCGCATGCTGCTCCTGCACGAGTTCCTGGAACAGCGAGCGGTAGTGCACCATCCCCTGCCGCAACTGCTCGGTGGTCGCCTCCTGGCGACGGGCCAGCCCGGCGATGTGGTGCCCGCTGCGGTAGTTGTCGAGGGTGCTCGCGTGGTCGACGGAGAGCAGACGTGCCTGCTCGTCGAAGCCCTCGGTCGGGTAGCCGCGCTCGCGCATGACGGAGGTCACGAGCTCGTCGGCGTCGCCGACCGCGCCCTGGGGGTCGTCGACGAACCGACCCTGGACGCCGGTCCACGCCTGCTCGTAGCGCTGCCGAGACGCAGGCTCGAGAGGGCGGATCTGCAGCTGCGAGCGCTGCTGCTGACGCTGCTCGAGCTCCCGCTCGGCGGCGCGCCTGCTGCCCGTCTGCTCGACGGCCCGGTCGTATTCGGGCCCGTAGGCCTCCTGCAGTTCCTTGCGGCGGCGCGCACGTTGCTGCAAGAGCACCACGAGCACGACGAGAAGCAGGACGACGACGACTACGACGATCCCGATGGTTGTGGCCATGTGCTGGACCTCCACTGCGCTAGGGGTCGGTGACCTACCCCTCACATGCTTGCTTCAGCCGGACCGGCGAGGCAGCTGTCACTGTCCCGCTACACCGCGGAACGAGCGCGGTTCCCGACGAGGCCGTGCGCCGGCCACCGAAACTGTCGGAGCGGTGGAGCAGAATGCGCCCATGGCCGAGACGCACTCCGTGACCAACCAGGCGCCGCCGCTCCAGGGCTACGACGTCTTCTCCAGCGACACCGTGCTGGTGGATGCGGTGGAGCGCTTCGGCGCGGCCGACGCCGTCGCCGACCTCTCACGGCTCGGTGTGCTCGCGGGCAGCGAGGAGGCGCAGCGGTGGGGCGAGGAGGCCAACCGCCACTCCCCCGTGCTCCGGACCCACGACCGGTACGGCCATCGCATCGACGAGGTCGAATACCACCCGTCCTACCACCGTCTGATGGAGACCTCGGTCGGCGCCGGTCTGCACGGCGCCGCCTGGACCGAAGGGCGGCCCGGCGTCCACGTGGCCCGTGCCGCCGGCTTCATGGTGTGGAACGTCGACGCCGGCCACGGGTGCCCCATCTCCATGACCTACGCCGCGGTGCCGGCGCTGCGGGCCGACCAGCAGCTCGCCGACGAGTGGATCCCCAAGCTCTCGGCCCGCACCTACGAGCCGCGTGCGCTTCCGGGCAAGACGAGCGCGCTCGCGGGCATGGCGATGACCGAGAAGCAGGGCGGCTCCGACATCCGGGCCAACACCACCCTGGCCGTGCCGTCCGCCGACGACGACGGCTGGTACCGATTGACCGGTCACAAGTGGTTCTGCTCCGCACCCATGGGCGATCTGTTCCTCGTCCTGGCGAAGACGGCCGCGGGGGTCACCTGCTTCGCCGTGCCGCGGACCCTGCCCGACGGCACCCGCAACGTCTTCCGGCTGCAACGCCTGAAGGACAAGCTCGGGAACCGGTCGAACGCCTCCAGCGAGGTCGAGTTCGAGGGCACCCTCGGCCGTCGCCTCGGCGACGAGGGCCGCGGCGTGCCGACGATCGTGGAGATGGTCAACGCGACGCGGCTCGACTGTGTCCTCGGCTCGGCGGCCGGGATGCGAGCGGGCGTCGCGCAGGCCACCCACCACGCAGCCCACCGGTCGGCCTTCGGCCGCGACCTGATCGACCAGCCCGCGATGACGGCGGTGCTCGCCGACCTCGCCATCGAATCCGAGGCGGCGACGCTGCTCGCGCTGCGCCTCGCGCACGCGGTGGACGCCGGGGACACCGCCTTCCGCCGCTTGGCGACCGCGGTCGCGAAGTACTTCGTCTGCAAGCGGGCGCCGGGGCACGCGGCGGAGTCGCTCGAGTGCCTCGGCGGCAACGGCTACGTCGAGGACTCCGGGCTCCCCCGGCTCTACCGGGAAGCGCCGCTCAACGGGCTGTGGGAGGGCAGCGGCAACGTGAACGCGCTCGACGTGCTCCGCGCCATGGTCCGCACGCCCCAGTCGGTCGAGGCCTTCTTCGGCGAGGTCGGACTGGCCGCCGGCGCGGACGCCCGGCTCGACCGCGCCAACGCCGACCTGCTCGGCGCGCTGCCGACGGCGTCGGAGGGCAACGCGCGTCGCCTCGTCGAGAAGATGTGTCTGGTACTGCAGGGGTCGCTGCTGGTGCGCTACGGCCACCCCGCAGTCGCGGACGCGTTCTGCGCCACGCGGCTCGGGGGCGACTGGGGCATGTCCTACGGGACGCTGCCGAGTGGCGTCGACACCCGGACGATCGTGGAGCGGGCGCGGCCGAAGCTCGGCTGAGCACCTTCGGCCCGTGCGGGCTGTGCACAGGTGCGGCTGGCCGACGTCGAGGACGTTGCCCGCTGCCGCTCAGATCCGCAGCGCGTAAGACTCCGCCGCGGTCGGGAGGCTCTTAGGCGCTGCGGCGCTCACGGGATCGGGTGAGCCGAGGCCTGCTGGCCTTTCTGCAACCGCTCGCGCTGCGGCACCACGACGTACTTCGGGTCCCGCGCCGAGGCCTGACCGGCCTCGAACACGGTGAAGCGCGTGCAGGCGGCGCCAGAGATGATCGACAGTCCGGCGACGGCGGACGCCACCCGCGAGCGACGTCCGAGGACGCCCAACGCGGCACCGGCGGCCAGGAACACCTTCGCCGCCTTGCCGATCTTCGCGGCGGTGTCCTTGTGGAACGGCTCGGCCGCGAGGCCCATGCTCCGCTCCATCCATTCCGTGAACGCGAGCTCGGCCACGGCGGCACCCACCGCCAGACGACGCGCGGGCCCGGACTCGGCCAGCGGCGCCAGCAGGCCGATGCCTCCGCCGGAGGCGGCTGCGCCGGCGATGAAGACGAACGGGAGCTGCTCGTAGGCCTCCTTCCACGAGGGCGTGGAGGTGTCGGCGAGCAGCACCGCGGTGTAGCTCGCGACGCCGGGGGCGACGGCCGCGGCGAGCAGGCCGGTGGCCCGGCCGGCCAGCGGGGTGATGCGGCGGATCCAGTTCGGCACGAAGGGCAGGTAGGGCACCGCCTCGGTGGCCGCGGCCGCTCCGGCCATCGGGCCGTAGACCGCGATGATCCAGGTGCCGACGCTCATCGGCGACGTCGGCCGGGCGATGCGCAGCATGTTGTAGAAGCGGGCCGGCTTCCCGAGGTCGTGGATGAGCGCGTAGGTGCTACCGAGCAACCCGGTCAGCGCCGCGGTCCGCGCGATCTGCCGCGTCGTCTCCCGACCCGTAGCGTCAGCGCCGGCGGCGAGCATCGACGAACCGGCCATCAGCCCGCCCATGAACAGGTAGGCGGGGATGTCGTTCGTCCATGGCGACGCCTTGACGATCGGGCGTCCGTAGTACGACGTGAAGGTCGCGTCCGGCACCATCGCGTTCGGGTCGCCGCGCCGCTTGCGCTTCCGCGGCTCCCGCCCGCCGTGCGCCCCGGTCTGGGCCTGCCGGTCGGAGACGATGTTGCGCAGTCCCTCGCGGGTCACCTCGGTGACGTTGCCCTGCCCGAGCGGGTGCCCCTCCTGCACCGGCGACGCACCACTGCCCTCGGCGCCGCCGCTCGCGTCGCGGGGACCGTCGGCGCCGAGGCCCGAGCCGCCACCCGAACCGAGGATCGTCATCGTCCCGCCCCGACGAAGGAGGAGGCGACGGCCGCGACGAGCACGCCGGCGGCCAGGCCGGCGCGCTTCCACATCGCGCCGATGTCGCGGGTGGTGACGACGGGGTCCGGCGGCAGGCCGTAGACCTCGGGCTCGTCCATCAGCAGGAAGAACGCGCCGTCGCCGCCGACCCCGTCGTCCGGGGACTCGCCGTAGAGGCGGGCGTCGGAGACACCGAGCGAGTGCAGCTGCTCGACCCGCTTCTGCGCCCGTTCGCGCAGCTCGTCGAGCGGCCCGAACTGGATCGACTCGGTCGGGCAGGCCTGGGCGCACGCGGGCGTCTTGTCGTCCTTGAGGCGGTCGTAGCAGAGGGTGCACTTCCAGGCGCGGCCGTCGTCCTCACGCTTGTCGATGACGCCGTACGGGCAGGCCGGCACGCAGTAGCCGCAGCCGTTGCAGATGTCCTCCTGCACCACGACGGTGCCGAACTCGGTGCGGAACAGCGCACCGGTCGGGCAGACGTCCAGGCAGGCGGCGTGCGTGCAGTGCTTGCAGACGTCGGACGCCATCAGCCACCGGAACTCGGTGCGGCCGTCGGCGGTGCCCGTCTCTCCCGGCGGCTTCGACAGCGGCAGGCCGAGGTCGACGGTCGGGCGCGTCCCCATGATCGGCAGCTGCAGGTCGACAGGGTTCGTCCCCATCCGTGTCGCGTCCTCGAGGGCCTCGACACCCTGCTGCACGATCTTCGAGGCATCGATGATGCCGCTCTCGCCGGTCGGCGTGCCCTCCAGGCCCGGCTCCTGGTGGCCCAGCGGCCGCTGCTGCTCGATGAAGGCGACGTGCCGCCAGGTGTTGGCGCCGAGCGAGCCGGTGTTGTCGTACGACATCCCCAGCATGTTCAGCCCGTCGTCGGGCACGCCGTTCCACTCCTTGCACGCCACCTCGCAGGCCTTGCAGCCGATGCAGATCGAGGTGTCGGTGAAGAAGCCCATCCGTGGCTTGGCCTCGGGCGTACCGGGCTCCGCGTGACCGGCGTTGGCCGCCACGTCGTGCAGCGGGCCGGACAGGGAGTTCTTGGCGAAGAGGCTCAAGGCTGGTCCCTCTGGGTCGCGGTACGGGTCATCGAAGGGTCCCGGTCGACGTGGTGACCCCGGCGCGGCTGCGGTACTCCTCGACGAAGCGCAGCAGCTCCGGGCCCCGTGGCCGCCGGCCCGGGATCACGTCGCAGGTCCCGGCCTTCGAATCCTGGATATGCACGTTCGGGTCAAGTTGAACCGAAAGCAGCTCGTTCGCGGCGTCGCCCTTCGACAGGCCGTTCGGGCCCCAGTGGTAGGGCAGCCCGATCTGGTGGACGACCTTCTCGCCGACCCGGAGCGGACCGAGCCGATCGGTGACCAGCACCCGGGCCTCGATCGCCGTGCGCGCGGTGACGATGGTCGCCCATCCGCCGTGCGTCAGCCCCGCCAGGCGCGCCATCTCGGGCGACACCTCGCAGAACATCTCCGGCTGCAGCTCGGCCAGGTACGGCACCCAGCGGCTCATACCGCCCGCGGTGTGGTGTTCGGTGAGCCGGTAGGTGGTCCAGACGTACGGGAACACCTCGGTGCCCCGCTCCTGGCCACCCGGGTTGGACAGGTTGTCCTTACGCGGGAAGAACTCCCGCGCCGGGTTCGACTGCTGGCCGTAGAGCGGGTTCGCGAACGGCGACTCGTGCGGCTCGTAGTGCGTCGGCAACGGGCCGTCGACCATCCCGCTCGGCGCGAACAACCAGCCCTTGCCGTCGGCCTGCATGATGAACGGGCTCGAGCCGCTGATCGCGTCCTCGGCCTTCGCGTCCGGTGCCGGCTGGTAATCCGGGCGTCGGTCGGCGATGAAGTCCGGGATGTCGTGGCCCGTCCACTTCCCCTTGCCGTCGTCGGCCTCGGCGTCCCACCAGACGAACGCCTTGCGCTCGCTCCAGGGCTTGCCGTCGACGTCGGCCGAGGCCCGGTTGTAGAGGATCCGGCGGTTCGCCGGCCAGGCCCAGCCCCACTCGGGCGCGACCCAGCTCTGCTCCTTGCCCGGCTTGCGCCGCGCGGACTGGTTGACGCCGTCGGCGTAGATGCCGGTGTAGATCCAGCAGCCGCCCGAGGTCGAGCCGTCGGCCTTCATCTGCGTGTAGGAGCTCAGCGGACCGTCCGGACCGAACCCGTTGATCTCCTGCAGCACCTCCTCGCCCGACGGTTCGTCGTGCGGCCCCTCGGTCGAATAGCTCCAGGTGAGGTCGAGCAGCGGCCGGTCGCGGGGGTCGGTCGAGTCCGCCAGCCGCTCCCGGAGGATGCGGCCCAGGTGGTAGTAGAACCACAGCTCACTGCGCTGCTCGCCCTGCGGCTCGACGGCCTTGTGGTGCCACTGCAGCAGGCGCTGGGTGTTGGTGAACGTGCCTTCCTTCTCCACGTGGGAGGCGGCAGGCATGAAGAAGACCTCGGTCGGGATCTTCTCGGTCTCGAGCTCACCGGTCTCGATCTCCGGCCCGTCCTTCCAGAACATCGCGCTCTCGATGAGCGAGAAGTCCCGGACCACGAGCCAGTCGAGATTGGCGAGCCCGAGCCGCTGCAGCTTCGCGTTGGCCGAGCCGACGGCGGGGTTCTGCCCGAGCAGGAAATAGCCCGAGACCTTGCCGTCGATCTGGTCCATGACCGTGGTGTAGGTGCCGTGGTCGCCGGTGAGGCGCGGGAGGTAATCGAAGCAGTAGTCGTTCTCCGCCGTCGCCGCGTCGCCCCACCACGCCTTCAACAGGCTGATCATGTAGGCGTCCATGTGGCCCCAGAACCCCGTCGGGGTGCCGTTGTCGGCCAGGAACGATTCGAGCGTGAGCTCCGGCTGCGCTTGCGGCATCGGCAGGTAGCCCGGCAGCAGGTTGTACAGCGTCGGGATGTCCGTCGACCCCTGGATGCTGGCGTGCCCCCGCAGCGCGAGGATGCCGCCGCCGGGCCGGCCCATGTTGCCCAGCAGCAGCTGCAGGATCGCCGCCGTGCGGATGTACTGCGCGCCGGTGGTGTGGTGCGTCCAGCCGACGGCGTAGACGAAGGCTCCGGTGCGCTCGCGTCCACTGTTCTCGGTGAGCGCGTCCGCCACCGCCCGGAACTGCTCCGGCGGGATGCCGCAGACCTCGTGCACCATCTCGGGCGTGTAGCGGGCGTAGTGCCGCCGCAGCACGTTGATCACGCAGCGCGGGTTCTGCAAGCGTGTCGTCGCGCTCGGGCTGCGCGGCGTTCACGCCGAGAACGTCCTGCCGGTCGGCCTCGCTGGCCTGCTTCTCGGCCTGCGTGTGCGTGCCGTCGCCGGAGCCGGTCTCGGGGCTGTCCGGCTGGCCGGCCTGGCTCCGATGGGCGAGCCCACCCTCCCCGGGACGCGGCGACTGGCGGTCGCCGGAGGCGGCACCGACGTCGGCGCCCTCGTACTGCCAGGACGCCGGGTCGTACGAGCGGGTCGTCTCGTTCCAGCCGGAGAACAGCCCGTCGAGCTCCTCGGTGTCCTGGAAGTCCTCGCCGACGAGCAGCGACGCGTTGGTGAACGCGGTGACGTAGTCCCGAAACCACAGCTCGTTGGACAGCACGTGGTTGATCAGTCCGCCGAGGAAGGCGATGTCGGTGCCCACGCGGATGCCGACGTGGATGTCGGCCACCGCGCTCGTGCGGGTGAAGCGGGGGTCGACGTGGATCACCTTCGCGCCGCGCGCCTTCGCCTCCATCACCCACTGGAACCCGACCGGATGGCACTCGGCCATGTTCGAGCCCTCGATGACGATGACGTCAGAGTTCTGCAGGTCCTGCTGGAAGGTGGTCGCGCCGCCGCGGCCGAACGTGGTCCCCAGACTGGGGACGGTGGAGCTGTGTCAAATACGGGCTTGGTTCTCGATCTGTACGGCGCCGAGCGCGGTGTAGAGCTTCTTCATGAGGTAGTTCTCCTCGTTGTCGAGGGTCGCCCCTCCGAGGCTCGCTATCCCCATCGTCCGGCGTACGGGTAGGCCGTCCTGCGTGTCCTGCCAGCCCTTCTTACGACTGTCGAGGACACGGTCGGCGATCATCTGCATCGCGGTGTCGAGGTCGAGGTCTTCCCACTCCGTCCCGTACGGACGGCGGTACTTGATCTTCTGCTCGCGGCTCGGGCCGGTCACCAGCTGCTTCGACGCGCTGCCCTTCGGGCACAGGCGGCCACGGCTGATCGGCGAGTCCGGGTCACCCTCGATCTGGATGACCTTCTCGTCCTTGACGTAGACCCGCTGACCGCAGCCGACGGCGCAGTACGGACAGACGCTCTGCACGACCTTGTCGGCGGTCTTCGTCCGGGGGGTCAGCGAGGCGGTGTAGTCGCTCTCCGCAGCCTTGCCGCGCCCGAGGGGGTCGTTGCCGAGAAGCTGCCGGAGCACCGGCCAGCCGAGGACTGTCTTCTGGACGGATGACGTGTCGCGCAGGGACAAGGCGAACTCCTCCGAGCTCCAGGCGCCGTAACGGCACCCCGTTGTTTCGTGAGTCTGCCACCCTGGGGAGTCATGGGCCGCAGCACCTCCCGACGGAGGGTTCTCAGGATCGACGGGTCTTCCCGTCGCGAGCGGATCGACACGCTCTCGGCCGAGGAGCCGCTGGAGGTACGGGTCGCCGGCACGTCGCTGGCGGTGACGATGCGGACGCCCGGCGCCGACATGGACCTCGCCGCGGGCTTCCTCCTCACCGAGGGCGTCCTCCGGGCTCCCGGCGATCTCGCCGCCCTCCGTTACTGCGCCGGGACCGACGACGACGGGCTCCAGACCTACAACGTCCTCGACGCCGCGCTGGCCCCCGGCGTCGCACCGCCCGACCCGTCGGTCCAGCGGAACTTCTTCACCTCGTCGTCGTGCGGGCTGTGCGGGAAGGCCAGCGTCGACGCGGTACGGGTGGCGTCGAGCTACGAGGTCCGCGACGACCCGCTCTCGCTCTCCGTCGACGTCCTGACGACGATGCCCGACACGCTCCGGGCGGCACAGGCGACCTTCGAGAAGACCGGAGGGCTGCACGCCGCCGGCCTGTTCACCGCCGACGGCCGGCTGCTGGTGGCCCGCGAGGACGTCGGTCGCCACAACGCCGTGGACAAGGTGCTCGGCTGGGCCTACCGCGAGGGCATGGTGCCGCTGCGCTCGACCGTGCTGATGGTGAGCGGCCGCGCGTCGTTCGAGCTGACGCAGAAGGCGTTGATGGCGGGCGTGCCGATGCTGGCCGCGGTGTCGGCCCCGTCGACGCTGGCGGTGGAGTTGGCCGAGGAGGTCGGGATGACGCTCGTCGGCTTCCTCCGGGGGCAGACGATGAACGTCTACAGCTGTGCGGGTCGCCTCGTCTGAACCTCCGGAGCAGCTGAGTCGACCCGGCTCTGTGCAATCTCATCGCGAAACAGCGCGCCGAGTCCGGCAAACCGGGCCAATCGGGCGGCGACCGCGGCTTCGGCGATGAGATTGCACAAGGAGGCCCCGCGGTTCGGCCGGCAGGCCGATGGCAGACTCCACGCGGGCGCCGACGGCGGTGTTCGGGGCGACGACGGGACGATGGTGGGGGCAACAGTGGGCAACGGCAGCACAAGCCTGCAGGTCGAGCTCGATACCGCGCCCGGCACGGCGCAGACCGAAGAAAGCTTCGTCCTCACCCGGAGCGACGGCACCACCGAGCGCATCGTGCTGCACGACTACTCCCGGGTCTACGCCGTCCCGGGCCTCTACGAGGAGGTCGTGCAGCACCAGCTCGAATGCACCTCGCCGCAGACGCTCGCGCGGGCGCTCGCCGACGCGGTGGCCGAGGCGGGGGCGACCATGGCCGACCTGCGGGTGCTCGACGTCGGCGCCGGCAACGGCGTCGTCGGCGAGGAGCTGCACGCCCGCGGCGCACAGGTCGTCGCGGGCACCGACGGCGTGGAAGCCGCTCGGGACGCGGCGCGCCGCGACCGCCCCGAGCTGTACGAGACCTATGCGATCGCCGGGGTGGACGAGGTCACCGTCGAGCAGCTGGTGGCCGACCACGGGTTGAACGCCCTGACCAGTGCCGGTGCGCTGGGCCTCGGGCACGTCGAGATCGCTGACGTCGCGCGGTGGTGGGCCGCCTTCCCGCCCGGCTCGTGGTTCGCCGTCACCGTGCCTCCGGACGTCGCGGACCCGGCCGGTGAGGATCTTCTCGGCGCCCTGACCGCAGCGGAGCCGACCACCGAGGTGGTGCGGCAGGAGCCGTTCCCGCACCGGCGGCGGATGTCCGGCGAGACCCTCACCTACATCGTCGTGGTCGCCCGGAAGGCCTGACCCCGCCTGACCTGGGTCACGGGTCCGGGAACATCCGCGTCATCGTCTCCTCGTCGCCACCGGGGACGCGGCGGAGGCCGACCATGCGGTCGATGACCATGTTCTGGAAGCGGTGCAACGGCTCCTCGAAGCGGAAGCACATCCGTCCGCCGCGGTAGGCGGGGTTCTCCAGCCCGGCCTGTACGCGTTCGACGATCTCGAGGTCCTGGCGGTTGACGAGATCCCAGAACTTCTCGAGTTGGTCCAGACCCTCCTCGGCGCCGTCATGGCTGAGCGAGTCGGGGTGACTCAGCAGCACCGCGGTCTCGAGCGTCCGGTTCGCGGCGACCGGGCGGACGAACAGGACGAACGCGTGGTTCGGGAGCACGACCAGCGCGGTGTTCGGGAACAGCCAGACGAAGCGGCCGCTGTCGGCGTCCTGCTCACCGAGAGACGCCAGCGGAGGCAGCCCGTCCCACCCGCCGGCGTCGGAATTGCCCGACACCGGTGTGGTGCACATCCCGGTGTACATCCCGGGCCCCTGCCAGCGGTAGTGGTCGGAGAACTTGGAGACCTTGCTCAGCTCGGGGTGCACCCAGGGCAGGTGGTAGTACTCCATGAAGTTCTCGCCGACCAGCTTGTAGTTCGCGGCGACCTCGTAGGTGCGGCGCCGTTGCGGCAACCACTCCTCGAGGTGGTAGCCCGCAAAGCGCTCCGGCAGGTCACCGAGGTGGTCCTCAAGGGGCTCGGGGTCGGCGGCGAGATTGACGAACACCAGGAAGCCCCACGCCTCGACGGCCACCGAGAGAAGGCCGTAGTCGGTCCGGTCGAATGCGCGGGCCGCCGTGGTGTCGAAGATCGCGGCTTGGTCCGCGGGGATGCCGGAGCCCTCGAACAGTGGCGTCCCGAGACATGCGCCGTCGGTGTCGTAGGTCCAGCTGTGGTACGGGCACCGGATGCGGTTGTGCCGGCCCACCTCGTCGGCGTCGTCGTCGAGCAGTTTCGTCGCCCGGTGACGGCAGAGGTTGTGGAAGGCCCGCAGCTCCCCGACCGCGTTCCGCGTGACGATGACCGACCGGCCGGCCACCTGCGCGACGAGGCATCGCCCAGGACGGTCCACCTGGCTGGTGCAGCCGACGGCGACCCAGCTGGTCGCGAACACCTTCTCCTGCTCGAGGGCGGAGAACTCGGGGCTGCTGTAGGCGTCCGGGATCAACGTCGAGGCGAGTTCCACCGGCAGCCGCGTGGCGCGGTACACCGACTCGTCGATGAACCTCGCCGGGTCGATGGGCCGGGCCGGCAGCGCCGCGTACGGGTCCGTTGCCTCGATCGTCATGGCGTCGGGTCCCCCTCGGAAGCCGTGCAGGCGTGGCTGCAGCCTGCAACCGGAGGGAACGCGTGGCAAGCAGCCAGGAGATGTCAGCGACGACGCAGTGCGCCCGGCGCTCCGAGAACGGCGGCGAGGTTCAGCGCTGAGCGGGGCGCGTACGCCTCGCGCCAGAGGCCACCGTGCACCGCGGCCCGGGCCTCGTCGGTCCACGAAACCGGCTGGGCCGCGGCCTCCACGGACAGGTCGTGCACCAGCAGCGCAGCCATGAGCGCGTTCGAGGTCTCCGGGGCGAAGATCTCCACGTCGAAATGGTGGGCCCCGGCGTAGGCGGCGGCGAGCGCCCGGTTCTTCAGCACCGAACGCGTCCGCGTGGCCGGAGCGACGTGGAGCGAGACGCGCGCGCCGTTCTGGCGGGCGACGGTCGCCGCCCAGCGCTGCAGCCGCTTGGCGAAGGCGTAGTTCGGGCCCTGGACCGGCACGAGGGCGTCGTGGACGGCGACCTCCTCGTCGGCGGCGTACTGCGGCGCGAGCAGCCTTCCGCCCGACATCGCGCGGAGGGCACCGCCGGCGGACCGACTGACGACACCCCGGCGGGCGTAGCGGGCGCGCGCCATCGCGGCGGCCTCGGCCGGGACGGCGAACGTGTCGGTCGGGGTGGCCAGGTAGGCCAGCGCGGTCTCCGGACGACGGCGCCGGAGCCGTTGGGCCAGCAGGTCGGCCGCAACGGAGAGCCGCACGTGTGATCCGCCGTCGGCGTAGACGTACGTGCCGAGGACCGGCGAACCGGGGAGATCGGCCAGCCACTCGCCCAGCTCGGCGATGTCGGTCAACAGGTCGGCTCCGGCGTGCTGGGCCAGGGCGCCCAGGTCGTCGGGTCGCACGGCAGCGTGGTCGTCGACCGGGACGAGCAGGGTGCCGGCGGACCGCTGGGCGTGCGACAACAGCCGCGTCCACACGGCGGCGCCCGGCAGGTCGACGGCAGCGACGGTCGCCCCCCAGGACAGCAGCGTCCGCACCGGACCCATCTCCGAGCCCGCGCCCAGAGCGGCCACGACGAGCCCGGGCAGCCCGAGCCACTCGGGGTGCCTCGCCACGGCCGCGACGGCGTCGACCGCGGACGGTTCGAGGACGCCGCGCTCCGCCCATCGGGCCAGCTGGGTCATCAGAGCGTCGCCGGTCAGGCTCTCGCCGTGGTACGGGATCACGAGGGGTTCGGGTCGGCCGGTGCCCGCGACGCTCACGGTCCGCAGCTTGCGGCTGGCCGCGACCTCGAGCAGGTCCACCGCGGGACGGCTGGAGCCGTCCGGGTCCAGCGCCACCATGCGCCGGTGCGCCGAAGCCAGCCCCTGTGCGGCAACGGCGCTCCACGCGTCGGCGGAGGGCAGGCCGGCTTCGAGCAGGTGCCGGAAGTGGGTGAGGTAGCCGCTCCGCCAGTCGCGCTCCTCGAGCGCCCCCTGGGCCCACTCGGGGCGGAGGGGGCGGAGGGCGTCGCTGACCACGTGTTGAGCGAGCGCCGTGGTGCTTCGTGCACCACCCTCGTCGGTCGGGAAGTGGACGCCGTGCGAAGTCATGCCTCCACTGTCCGGCCGCGACGCCGGGTAGCGGGCCTCCCGCGGCGACAGTCACCGGCGACGATGTCTGTCGGGTTGTGCCAATCGGTCGACGGCCTCGTCAGGTCAGCGGGGTCTCCCCCGCCGGCGAGGGCAGCAGGGCCCGGATGCGGTTGACCGCGTCGCGCATCTCGCGGTTGCTGCCGCCCTTCGCCCCGGCGGCGAGCCCGACCAGGTAGGCCGTCAGCGGCGCCGCCGGCCGGGCGACGCCGTGCGCGACGTCGCGGGTGAGGTCGAGCAGGAGGTCGCGGTCGAAGCCGGCCGGGTCGAGGCCGAGCGCCTCGATGACGTCGGCGGTCCACTGGTCGAGCTGGTTCACAGCGGGCTCTCTCCCCGGGCGAGCCGTCGGGCCGCCTCGATGTCGTCGTCGGTGTCGCAATCCTGCAGATCCGCAGCGCCCGTCAGGCGTGCGACGGTCAACGGTGCCAGGACGCGCCGCAGCCCTGCGCCGGACGGGTCGCGGGGCAGCACCGCGCGCAGTGCGGCCGTGCACCAGGCCGAGGCCAGCGGCTGGTCGCGACCGTCCGCGTCGACGAACTGGACGCCGTCGACAGCGGGGTCGGCGGCGAGCCGGTCGAGCAGACGGTTCACGTGACCGGCGACGACGAAGGGGAGGTCGGCGGCGAGCAGCACCACGATCGACGCCTCGACGCGGGCCAGCCCGGCGGCCAGCCCCGCCACGGGACCCCCGCCCGGCGGCTCCTCACGCGCCCACGTCACGTCGGCGACGCCGTCGCGGGCCTCCCCCACGACCACGACGCGGTCCGCCGCGCGCACGGCAGCGACCGCGCGGTCGATGAGGCGCTGGCCCGCGACCTCCACGAGCATCTTGTCGATGCCTCCGAGCCGGCGGGCGGTGCCCCCGGCGAGGACGACGGCGTCGAACGCGGTCAGCAGATCACCGGTACTGCGCGGCCAGGCCGAGGACCTCACGGACGTACCAGTCGGCGTGGTTGTACGAGAAGATCGCCTGGTACAGCGTGGTCGGGTTGCCGCCGCCGGATGCGCACAGGTACCGGGCGGCGGTGTAGACGGCGTCGACCTGGTTGAGGATGTCGGCCTTGCCGTCGCCGTTGCCGTCGACGCCGTAGATCGCCCAGGTGGACGGCAGGAACTGCATCGGGCCCATGGCGCCGGCGCTGCTGACAGCGGTGTTCTGGCCGTGGTTGGTCTCGACCTGACCGATGCCCGCGAGCACACCCCAGGGCAGGCCCGGGCAGGTCGCGGCGGCCTGCTGGTAGAGGCTGCGCAGATCGCTCGGCGCGTTGCCGCGGGCACCGCCGGTGTCGAACGTGCTCGGCACGGTGAACTGCGGACGCAGCATCTTCACGACCACGTCGCCCTTGACGATGGAGCCGATGTCGCGCTTGAGGGTGCTCTCCGTCGCGCCTGCGGCGCTGACGAGGATGGTGCCTCCGTCGAGCTTGGCCGCGGTGGCCCGCTGGGTGTCGACGACGAGGTCGACGCCCGGCAGGGAGAATTCGGCGAGTGCGCCCAGCCGCACCGGCGTCGTGCCCAGCGGCAGCGAGTCGCCGAGTGGGAGCTTCTTCGCCTTGTCGAGCGCGTAGGACGCGACCGCCTCGCCCCGGGCGACGGCCTGCCACAGCCCGTCGGACGCGGCGGTGGGCTGCGGGGTGTAGGCGCGGAAGGTGGAGGGGTCGACGCCGAGGACGTTGACCTGCCGACCGCCGTACGTGGTCGAGCCGCTGGCCACCGGAACGACGCCTTGGACGCCCTTGAGCTTGGTGACCGCGTCCAGTTGCGCCGGGCTCAGCGCGGCCGGCAGCCGAACGAGCGCGTCCGGGAGGTAGACGCGCTGGAGCGGCGCGACGGGCGGTGTCGAGACGGCGGATGAGGTCGGGCCGGCGACCTGGACCGTCGAGCCACCCGGGCCCTGCTGCAACGCGGTGACCGCGTTCTGCTGCCCGGGTGCAGCGGTGAGGGTGGCCGGCTTGTCCTGCGACTTGGTGTAGGCGACGCTCGCGCCGACCGTGAAGATCGCGAGCGCCATCAGCGCGAGCAGGGCCGGGGCCGCCTTGCGCAAGGGGACGCGCGCGGCGGCGGCGGAGGTGCCGGGCGGCGACGCGGGCGGGCGCCGGGTGGGCGCCCTCCCCCGGCAGGGCGCGTACCCGTCGAGCCGTCGGACCGCCGTGGCCCGGCGCCGTCGGGACGGGGGCGCGGCCGCGGCCTGGCGGCACCGCCGGAGGGTGGAGCGGAGGTCGTATCGGCGGCCCGGCCGCGGGCGACGCCGTCGCCCGGCGCACCCTTGGGCGTGGTGTCCGCCCGTTGGTGGACACGCGGAGGACGCATCTGACCGGACCGCTGGGGACTCACACGCACCACAACGAGGCCTGTTACCCGGCGGGAACGGGAGTCATGTGTGCTCGGGCGGGGCAACGCGTCTGCACAGGCGCCGCGCGGGGTGCGTATCGGGAGGAACGGCATGGCTTCAGGCGAGAAGGGTTCCGGCGGGCACGTCGTCTTCGGGCTGGACATCGGGGGCAGCGGCGTGAAGGGCGCCCCGGTGGACGTGACGTCCGGGGCACTGGTCGGCGACCGGTTCCGGGTCCCCACGCCGCAACCGGCCACCCCGTCCGCGGTCGCGGAGGTGGTCGCCCAGGTGACCTCCCACTTCGACTGGTCCGGCCCGGTCGGCGCGACCTTCCCCGCCGTGGTCAAGAAGGGCGTCGCCCAGACGGCCGCCAACGTCGACGGCAGCTGGATCGGCACCGACATCAACGCGGTCCTCGGCGAGGCGACCGGGTGCGAGGTCACCGCGGTCAACGACGCGGACGCCGCAGGGATCGCCGAGATGGCCTTCGGCGCCGGCCGCGACCGCGCCGGCGTGGTGGTGCTGGCGACGCTCGGCACCGGCATCGGCACCGCGGTGTTCCTCGACGGACGGTTGTTGCCGAACACCGAGCTCGGCCACCTCGAGATCGACGGCTACGACGGCGAGACCCGGGCGTCGGACTCGGCACGCGAGCGCGAGGGGCTGTCCTGGGACGACTGGGCCGAGCGCCTCACCCGCTACCTCCGGCACCTCGAGGACCTCCTCTGGCCCGACCTGGTGATCCTCGGCGGCGGCGTCAGCAAGAAGGCGGACAAATATCTGTCGTTGTTACGGGTGCGCACCGAAGTGGTCCCGGCCACCCTGTTGAACAACGCGGGGATCGTCGGCGCGGCCCTCGCGGCGGTCACCGACCCCGTCGCCCAGGGGTTGGGGTCCCCGAAGGGGTGACGCCCGGCCCGGCCCGGCGTGTCGGCTCGACCCGCCGGGAAGTTCGCGGCTCGCCGAGGGCGGGGACGACGAGCCCAGGGCCGACGCACTAGGTTGTTCCACGAGCTGTACGACGGGTCGGACGACCGGACCCACGACGCTGGTGACAGCAGACGACATCGAGGAGGCACCGGTGCGAGAGCTGCGGGCCCTGGGACTGACCGACGACGGCAAGAGCCTCGTCCTCGTCGACCTGTCGCGCGGGGCCGACGGGGAACGCTTCCGGGTGTCCGCCGACGAGCGGCTGCGCGCAGCCCTGCGCAGCGGCGCGCCGCGCGCGGTCGCCGCGCAGGCCGAGACGCGGGTCGAGAGTGCGATAAGCCCTCGCGAGATCCAGGCGCGTCTCCGCGCCGGCGCCAGCGCCGACGAGGTCGCCAAGGCCGCCGGCATCCCGACGGGCCGCATCCAGCGCTACGAGGCGCCGATCCTCGCCGAGCGGGCCCGTGTCGTCTCCGAGGCACGGCGCGCGAGCGCTCCCGGTCCGCACCGCAACACCCCGGGCCGGCCCCTCGGCATGCTGGTCGACGCCCGGCTGGTCGAAGAGGACGCCGACCCCGAGACCGTCGAGTGGGACGCCCGGCGGCGTCCGGACGGCACCTGGTTCGTCACCCTCGCCATGCACGCCGGCGCCCCGGTCCGCGCGACCTGGAGCTGGGACCCGCAGGCCCGCCGCGTCCGTGCCATCGACGCCGGCGCCACGGCCGTTCTCGCACCGATGCCCGCCCCGACCACCGGCCCGGACTCGCTCACGGCGGTCGCCGAGGCCGCCGGCGTCGCGCACGACACGACGCGGGAGCCCGAGCAGCAGGCTGTCGCCGTCGGCGAGTCCCGTGGCTTCGGTGACAGCCGCGGCGACGACCGTCGCCGCACCGGCCGGACGAGCGGTCTCGTGGTGCTGGCCGGCCGCGGGAACGAGCCGCAGCCGGAGCGCTCGTCAGCTTCCCTGGCCGACGCCGACGTGGACCTCGACGTCCCCGGTGGCGCCGTTGCCCCGGCGACTCCGCGGGAGCCGTTGACCCCGCGCATCGACGCCTCCGACCTTCTCCTCCCCGGCACAGCCCCGGTCGCCCCGCGGCACGAGGTACAGCGGCCCGAGCACGAGGTGCGTCCGTCGCGACAGGAGCGTCTGCCGCAGGCCTCCGCTGCGCCGACGGCTCCTGCTGCCCCGGCACCGACGGCACCGGCCCCGTCCACGCCGGCCGCAGCCGCTCCGGTCGTGAGCCGTCCGGCGGAGGGCCCGGCCGGCGACGTCCGGAGCGCCGCTGACGCAGCCGCAAGCACCGAACCCACGACGGCGAACTCCACCGGCGCCACGCGGACGCCGAAGTCCCCGGCGGCGCGTCGCCGCAGCGCTGTCCCTGCCTGGGACGACATCATGTTCGGAGCACGTCGCAGCTGACGTGTCGGGTGGGCGCAAGCTCACAGACCGAGAAAGCCATACGGCGCGTAGTCCCGCAAGGATGGGGGACGTTCCGGGAACTGTCCCGGCGACGCACCTTGACCTCGTTCGTCGGAACGTATGTGCGCCGACAGGTGTTGGAGGAGATGTGACAGGTACCGCTCCGATCAAGGAACGTTCTCTGACTGCCGCAGATCGCTGCGACCGTTGCGGGGCTCAGGCCTACGTGCGCGTCGTACTGGCCGGCGGCGGAGACCTTCTGTTCTGCCGACACCACGCCCAAGCGCACGCGACCAAGTTGCAAGAGGTTGCGTCTGAGATCCAGGACGAGACCGACAAGCTCGATCTCTCCCAGGGCCGCGCCTGATTCCGCCCGACCTTCTTCCCGAGAGGGGGCCTCACCGCCCGGTGAGGCCCCCTCTCGGCTGTCCGGGATCAGTACTCCCGGCCCTCCCAGCGACCGTGCCGATACCCCTGGCGAGATGTCCCGAGTTGGTCTGCTCGCCCGAAAGTGCCCTGCGGAGCAGCACCGCCGCCGCTCTCTCGCCTACAGTTTTCCAGTGAGCGTGCCTCGGACAGCGGCGAAGCAGAGCGGCCGACGCCGCCGCTTCGGCCGTCAGGCGACCGAGAGCAACGCGGCCGCGGCCGCTGGCACCTCCACGGCGACCGCACCGTCCTCGACGGTCCCGCTCGACGACGCCTACCGTGAGGACCCCTCGCCGACCGCAGAGCTGTTCCCCCTCTGGCCGCGGATGCCGGAGGAGGTCGACGGGTTCATCGGGTCGAACCCGTCGCCTCCCGTGTCGGGCGTCACGGCCGCCGGCGAGCCCGACGCCGACGCGACCGAGCCGGGCACCGCCACCCCGGACGCCTCCGGCGCCCCCGCGGCGCCGATCAGCGGCGGCGAACCGAAGCAGTCGCGCACCGGCAGCCTGATCCTGCGCCCCCGAACACCGTTCTGGGTGCTGGTCTGGCGGACCCTCAAGAAGGCATGGGGCGACCGCATCCTCGGCCTGGCCGCCGAGGCCGGCTTCTGGCAGCTGCTCTCGCTCCCGCCACTGATCCTGGCCGTGTTCGGGACGATCGGCTACATCGGCGACGCGCTGTCCCCCGACCTGGCCAAGACGATCGAGGACAGCCTGGTGGACGCCTCCAGCCGCATCCTCACCGCCTCGACCATCACCAACAGCGTGCAGCCGACGATCGAGGAGGTCCTGCGCAACGGGCGCCCCGACGTCATCTCCGTCGGCTTCCTGCTCTCGCTGTGGTCGGGTTCGACGGCGATGTCGACCTACGTCAACACGATCACCATCGCCTACGGGGAGCGCGACGCCCGCGGCGCCATCCGCAGCCGGCTGCTCGCCCTGCGCCTCTACTTCGCGCAGGTGCTGACCGGTGTGGCGCTGCTGCCGGCACTCGTGCTCGGACCGACCCTCATCAACCGACTCCTGGAGAACCGGACGGACCGATGGGTCCGCCATCTCGTGAGCTACACCTACTGGCCGCTGGTGGCGGTGCTCTCGCTCTCCATCCTCACCAGCCTCTACCACCTGTCGGTGCCGCACCGCCGGCCTTGGCGCCGCGCACTGCCGGGCGCGCTGCTGGCGATGGTGATCTGGCTGGTCGGCTGCTCCGGCCTGCGTTACTACGTCGCTGCCGTCTTCAACAAGGCCATCGTCTACGGCACGCTGGCGGCGCCCGTCGCCGTACTCCTGTTCTTCTACATCACGGCCTTCGCCGTCCTGCTCGGAGCCGAGTTCAACGCAACACTCGACCAGGCCCGCCGCGACCGGCGGACGCCGCCCCGCGCGCGCTGAGCCGCCCGGGGACCAGGGTCAGTAGACCAAGACGTTGGTGCCGATCGGCGCCTGGTCGGTGTCCCAGATCCAGTTGATGGCCGCGTTGCTGATCCGGGCGCAGCCGTGGCTGGCCGGGTACCCGGGGACGCTCTCCGCCCCATGCAGGGCGATGCCGCCGTTGAAGTACTTGGGACGCCAGAGGTCGCCGAGCGGGCCCTTGTCGAGCCGGTCCACCTGACGGAAGATCTGGAACGTGCCGCTCGGGGTGTTCGCGACGGAGGTCGTGCCCTCCGAGGTGTAGGTCTGACCGCTGCCGGTGGAGCTGTTGAGGATCGTCTTCACCGTGCCGTTGTCGACGATCAGGGCAAGCTGCTTCGCCTTGTCGATCTCGATCCAGTGGCCGCTCGTCGAGCGCGCGTTGGTCGAGACACCCCGGGCCAGGGCCTGCCGGGTCTGCGAGCCCATGACGCCGTCGCGCTGGAGGCCGGCCGCCTTCTGCACGGCCATCACGGCCTGGCTGGTCGTGTCGCCGTAGTTGCCGTCGGTGGAGCCCACCCAGAACCCGAGGGACTGCAGCTTCTCCTGCAGCGCTGACACCTGTGGGCCGCTGTCCCCCGGCTTGAGGCCGTCGAAGGCCGCGCTCGTCGGCGCGTTGACCTGCGACGGTGCCGGTGCGGGGGCCGTCTGTGCCGCGGTTGTCGTCTGGTTCGCCGCCGTGGTCGCGCGGCTGGCGTTCGGGACGCCGTAGTTGTTCGCGCCGGGACCGGGAACGGGCTTGCCCGAGTACGTGGGTGGCGGCGGGTCGGAGGCGTACCCGGCGTTCGACGTCCCGGAGCAGCCGGCGAGCGCCACCAGGATCGCCGGCACGATGGCCAGGGCGGCAGTGCGGCGGCTTCTCACGGGGGTCCTCCGGCGTTCGGTGTGCGTGCGGGTGTGCGGTGGCGCGGGACTGTCGTGCCCAGCCCGGGTGGTGGTCATCCCCCGAACGAGGCTTGGCGGCGCTGACCCCTCCAACGAGGTCCCCGCCGCCGGGGTTACGCGGACCCGATCCCGAACTCGACCCGCAGCGCGGGGCCGTGCTCGTCGAGCTCCGGTGCGGCGGGCCGTTCCACGGGGTCGGGGAAGTCGCGGAGCTTCACCGGCGTCCCCGGCATCGGCAGGCCACCGGCCGAGACGACCATGCGCCGGGCGACGATCTGTTCGGAGGTCAGGGCCTCCGAGATGTCGCTGACCGGTCCGCTCGGCACCCCGACCGCGGCGAAGCGCTCGAGCCAGTGATCGCCCGAGTCGGCGGCGAGGACCGCCTCGATCTCCGACTTCAACGCGTCCCGGTGGTCATGGCGGTCGAGGTTGGTACGGAAGCGCGGGTCGTCGACCAGGTCGTGTCGTCCGAGCGCCCCGCACAGCCCTGCGAACAGGGTGTCGTTCGCGGCGCAGATGATGATGGGCCGGTCGGCGCAGTGGTAGGTGTCGAAGGGCGCGATCGAGTAGTGCGCGTTGCCGATCCGCGGTGGCGGCGACCCCGTGGCCAGGAAGGACTGGGCCGCACCCTCCAGCATCGAGACGAGCGAGTCGTGCATCGCTATGTCGACGTGGGTGCCCCGCCCCGTCGTCTCCCGGCCCCGGACCGCGGCCAGCACCGCACCGAAGGTGTAGAGCCCGGCGGAGAGGTCCGCCACCGGCAGACCCGGCTTCACCGGTCCGTCCCCGACAGCACCGGTGATCGACATCAACCCGCTGCTGCCCTGCACGACGGTGTCGTAGGCCGGTCGCAGCCGCCAGGGGCCGGTCTGTCCGAACCCGGAGATGCTGGCGTAGACCAGGCGGGGGTTGCGGGCGGCCAGGGCGTCGTAGCCGAGGCCGAGCCGGTCCATGACGTCGGGGCGGAAGTTCTCCACGAGGACGTCGGCGCGGTCGACCAGCCGGAGCAGGACCGCATGGTCCTCGGGGTCCTTGAGGTCGAGTGCGATCGACTGCTTGCCACGGTTGACCCGGGCGAAGTAGAGCGAGCGGTCGCCGATGAACGGGCCGTAGCTGCGGCTGTCGTCGCCGCGGCCGGGCTTCTCGACCTTGATCACGCGGGCGCCGAGGTCGGCGAGCAGCATCGTCGCGAACGGACCGGCGAGGACGCGGCTGAGGTCGACGACGAGCAGTCCCTCCAACGGCCCGGTGGCCTGCGGACCCGCCTCGCGCATGTCCGCACGGTACTGACGCCCGCCCGCCCTCCGGCGGGTCCGACGTGGCTGAGGAGCGCCCCTGCACCGGATCATGGTTACGCTCGCGCGCATGGCGGACGAGCCGAGCGACGTCGCGGCAGGCAGCAACGCAACCCTCATCCCGGAGCGGTCGCCGGACGGCCGTGCGCCGGACCCGGTCGAGCCGGCCCCGGAGGCGACCCCGAGCACGGCGCCCCCAAGTCCTGCTGCTCCCCCGGCGCCGGATGCTGCCGGGACCACGCCGGCGGCGGACACCGGTCGCGCCAGCCACGACCTCGAACTGCCCAACCCGCTGCGTGAGCTGATGGCCCGCGGCTGGGCCGACCCGACCGACGAGCTGCCACCGCGCAGTCCGGTCGCCCCGTCGACGGCCCGCCGCCGGGCGCTGCTCACGGCGCGCTTCGCGGGCGACGCGCTCGTCGTCCCCAGCGGCACCATCAAGGTCCGCGCCAACGACACCGACTACCCCTACCGGCCGGGCAGTGACTTCTTCTGGCTCACCGGTTGCGACGAGCCCGAGGCGGTGCTCGTGGTGGACGTGCAGGGCCGGAGCGTCCTGTATCTGCCGGACCGCTCGGACCGCTCGACCTCCGCCTTCTACGCCGATCGGCGTTACGGAGAGCTGTGGGTCGGTCCCCGACGGGGCGTCCGGGAGGCGGAGGCGGCGCTCGACGTCGAATGCCGGCCGCTGCCGGAGCTGCCGACCGCCCTGGCCCGGCTCGCCCCGGCGAGCACCCGGGTGCTGCGCGGCCTCGACGACCGCATCGACGCCGCGGTGCTGCCGACCGCGGCCGCCCGTGACGGTGAGCTCGCTGCCGTCCTGTCCGAGCTCCGGCTCGTGAAGGACGACTACGAGATCGCCGAGCTCGACGCCGCCGTGGCCGCGACGGCGACGGGCTTCGCCGAGGTCGTCCGCGAGATGCCGGCTGCGGCCCGGCTCGGGCGTGGCGAGCGCTGGCTGGAGGGCACGTTCTGGCGTCGGGCGCGGCTGGACGGCAACGACGTCGGCTACGGCTCGATCGTCGCCTGCGGGCCGCATGCGACGACCCTGCACTGGGTCCGCAACGACGGCCCCGTCGTGCCCGGCGACCTCGCGCTGCTGGACATGGGCATCGAGCGCGACTCGCTCTACACCGCCGACGTGACCCGCACGATCCCGATCGACGGCGCGTGGACCGACGGCCAGCGACAGGTCTACGAGGTGGTCCGCAGGGCACAGGAGGCGGGGCTCGCGGCGACGCGGCCGGGCGCTGACTTCCTGGCGCCGCACCGCGCCGCGATGGAGGTCATCGCCGCGGCACTCGACGACTGGGGGATCCTCCCGGTGTCGGCTGCCGAGTCGCTCCGCCCCGAGAGCGGCGTCCACCGTCGCTACACGCTGCACGCCACGTCGCACATGCTGGGGCTGGACGTGCACGACTGCAACGCTGCTCGCCGCGAGGCGTACCGCGATGCACCCCTCGCGCCCGGCGTCGTCCTCACCGTCGAGCCAGGGCTCTACTTCCAGTCCGACGACCTGACCGTCCCGGAGCACCTGCGTGGCGTCGGCGTCCGGATCGAGGATGACGTCGTGGTCACCGAGGACGGCTGTCGCGTGATGTCGGATCAGCTGCCGCGCGAGCCGGACGAGCTCTCGGGCTGGGTGAAGGCGGTCCGCGAGGGCTGAGCGGAGGCGGCTCACACCGGCCCGGACGCCGGCACCGCTGCCGTGGCCCGGGCCCGCGGCCCGACCGGCTCCCGCGTCGGCGTCACCGCCCGGATCCGCTCGGCGAGCGAACCGCCGCGCGTCACGGCCCGCATCACCCGCCGCGCGGCGAGCCGGTTCACCGGGACCGGGCGGACGGCGAACCCCCACACGGGGTTGGTGACCGACGCCGCCCCGAGCGCGGGCAGCGGGACGACCCGGCCGTAGAGCAGGGCACCGAGCGCGGGAACGGGTGCTGCCGAGCGCAGCGAGGTCGCGGTGACGGTGCGTCGCGAGCCGGAGGCGTCGCCGACCACGAGCCCTCCGGGTTCGTGCGCCTCGACCTCCCACACCGTCGCGGGTCGGGAACTCCATGCGGCCAGGCTGTCGAGCTCCCGGCGGAGTGCACCGGCCAGCTGCTCGAGGTACATCGGCAGCACGCCGAGGTCGCACAGGGCGGCGTCGAGCAGGGCGGGCTCCTCCTGGAGGGCGGTCGGTGCCATCCGGTGGCGTTGCGGCGAGGGCACCCCGCGCCCCTGCAGGACCGTGGCCGCGAGCCCCAGCAACTGCTCGGCCCGCGGGGACGTCAATCCGAACCGCATCGCCGGTGCCGACCACCACGCCGCGGCCGCGCCGGGGTCGGCGGCCGCGACAGGGTGGACGGCACGGAGTCGGAGTCCCTCGTCCAGGCTCGCCCGCCACCGGCATCGGTCGGCGTCGGGCGGTAGCAGGTCCACGAGCCGACGCGCTCCGAGCAGGTCGCCGGCGTCCTCGGCGGCCCGCGCGGCGCGGCGCACGACGACCGTCTCATCCGGGATGGCGGCGAGGCGCCGGTCGGATCGCACCGGTACGCCGGAGGGCGTCCGGGAGGGGCGGTTCGTGGTCACGGAGGGCGAGAGCGAGGGCGCGGGCGGCATCGGATAAGCCTCGCTGCCGGAGGGAGCTCGCGCGCTCCGCCGGCTGCCGGTTGTGGACAGGCCGGCGACGTCCACAACCGGTTACCGTGCATCCGACGTCACCGGCGACTCCGGCCCGGGCGCGCCGCACGAGAGGACTCCCATGGGTTACCGCTGCTTCGAGGTCGACGTCACCGACGCCGTGGCCCACGTCCGGCTCAGCCGCCCGGACGAACTGAACTCGATGGTTCCGGAGTTCTGGCGTGAGCTGCCCGAGATCGTCCGCAGCATCAGTGACTCCGGCGAAGCACGGGCCCTGGTCATCTCCTCCAGCGGCAAGCACTTCAGCGCCGGGATGGACCTGTCGGTCTTCGCCGGCGGCCTCGGCGTGGGCGGCGACGGCGAACCCGCCCGGCGGGCCGCGAACTTCCGGACGACCGTCCTCCGGCTGCAGCGCACCTTCACGGTCTTCGAGCAGGCCCGGATGCCGGTGCTCGTCGCCGTGCAGGGCGGCTGCATCGGCGGCGCCGTCGACCTCGCCTGCGCCGCGGACATGCGCTACGCCTCGGCCGACGCGTTCTTCGTCGTGCAGGAGACGAACATCGGCATGGTGGCCGACCTCGGCACCCTGCAGCGGCTTCCCAAGCTGATCCCGGACGGTGTGGCCCGCGAGCTCGCCTACACCGGCCGCCGCCTGCCCGCGACGCGTGCCAAGGAGCTCGGCCTGGTCAACGAGGTCTTCGCCGACCACGAGAGCCTCGTCACCGGAGTCCTCGACGTCGCCCGCGAGATCGCGACGAAGAGCCCGCTGGTCACCTGGGGCAACAAGGAGTCGCTGCTCTACGCCCGCGATCACTCGGTCGCCGACTCGCTGGACTTCATCGCGACCTGGCAGATGGGGGCGCTCCAGCCGACCGACATGATGGAGTCGTTCGCCGCCAAGGGCGAGAAGCGCCCCGCGGTCTACGCCGATCTGCCACCGGTCCCGGACGGCCTCTGACGGTCTCTGACGGTCTCTGACGGTCCAGGACCTGGCGCGATGCGGGTGGTCGTCGACGGGGCGAACGTCGTCGGGTCCCGGCCGGACGGCTGGTGGCGCGACCGACCGGCCGCGGCGCGGCGGCTGGCCGACGCGCTGCAGGCGAAGCTCGCCGCTCAGCCGGAACTGACCGTCGTCCTCGTACTGGAGGGTGCGGCCCGTGCCGGGCTGCCGGAGGCCTCGGAGGAACGCCTGACGGTCGTCCACGCACCAGCCTCCGGTGACGACGAGATCGTGGTGCAGAGCGTGGGGGCCGACCTCGTGGTCACGGCCGACCGTGAGTTGCGGCGCCGCGTCGAGCCCGTCGCGTGCACGGGGCCGTCCTGGGCGTGGGAGGCGGGCGTCAGCCGGTGACCGTCCAGCCCTGCGAGCGGCAGGGCGCGTCCCAGTAGCGGGTGAGTTCGTCGTCCAGCCGAAGCAGGGTGATCGAGACGCCTACCATGCCGAGCGAGGTCACCAGCGGCGCGACGAGGTGCCGCACGACCCCTGCGCCGCGCCGCTCGAGTTCGGCGACGGCCTGCTGATGGGCGGCGTAGAGCTCGAGCGCCGGGAGGCCGCCGAGGTTGTTGGTGAACACGAGCAGGTCGCCGTCGCCGTCCGGCAGGTCCGCCAGTACGGCGTCGAGCAACCGGCCCACGACCGCGTCGGCGGGTTCGGCGTCGAGCCGGTCGCGTCCGGGCTCGCCGTGGATCCCGACGCCGACCTCCATCTCGCCGGGTTCGAGAGCGATCGCGGGGTCGCCGCCGCCGGGCAACGTCACGCCGCTGAAGGCAGCACCCATGCTGACCGTCGCGCCGGCGACGCGACGGCCGAGCGTCGCGAGAGCGTCGAGGTCGGCACCGGCGTCGGCCGCGGCACCGCAGATCTTCTCGACGACGACGGTGCCGGCCACCCCGCGACGCCCGATCGTCGCGGTGGACCCGTCGACGGCCACGTCGTCGGCGACGAGGACCATCGCGGTGCGGATGCCCTCGGCCTCGACGAGCTGGGCCGCGAGACGGAAGTTGAGCACGTCGCCGGTGTAGTTCTTGACGATCAACAGCACCCCGGCGCCGGAGTCGACCGCGCGGACCGCGGCAGCGATCTGCGAGGCACTCGGGCTCGCGAACACCTCCCCCGGGCAGGCGGCGTCCAGCAGACCCGGGCCGATCAACCCGGCGTGCATGGGTTCGTGGCCCGCTCCCCCGCCGCTGACCAGGCCGACCTTGCCGGTCACGGGTGCGTCGACGCGGAGGGCGTAGCGCGGGTCGGTCTCCACCCGCAGCAGGTCGGGGTGCGCGAGCGCGAGCCCGGCGAGGGCGTCGTCGACGAGGGCCGCGGGGTCGCGGACGAGATGGCCGTGGCCGCCCCTGCCGCTCTCGCCCCCGGAAGCGGAGCTGGTGTCGTCGGCGACGGCCGGGACCTCCGCGGTGCCGGCCACCAGGCCGGCGACGAACTCGACGAGGTCGGCGACCGCAACGGCCCCGGCGTCCGGAGCGCCCTGCGACTTCTCGCCCTGATAGCTCGCCCGGCCCCGGACGGCGGTCAGCTCCGACGTGCTCTCCGCGCCCTGTCGCGCGGCGCTGACCGCGTCGTCGGCCGAACCGCCACCCGCGAGCGTCTCGGCGGCGGGGAGCAGGGCGTCGAGCAGGGTCTTGTCCCCGGCCCGGGCCCCGCCGAGCTCGCTGATGGCCTCCGCGGCCTGCCGCAGCGCGGAGCCGACGTCCGCGGTCGACGGGCCGTCGCCGACGGTCTCGGCGAGCCGGAGCAGACCGGCTCCCCAGATCGGGCCCGTGGTGCCGCCGACGTCCCCGACGGCGCGGGCTGCGGCGAGGAGCACGGCGCGGGTATCGGAGCCCTTTCCGTCGCCTTCCGCCGGCAGCGCCGCCTCGACGCGCCGCCCGGCCAGGGCGAGCACGCCGCCGAAGTCACCGTCGCCGGCCGCGGCGTCGAGCTCGTCGTAGCGGACGGACTTCGCCTGCACGAAGCGGGCGGAGGCCGTCACCAGCTCGCGGATCGAGGCGGTGGCGGACGGATCGGCAGGAGCTGGCATGCCCGGGAACTGCCCGACCCGCGGCGCGGTACGCCCCTGACCGCGGAACTGTCGGTGGGCGGGCATAGCGTCCGCAGGACAGGGACCCGGTGACGGAGGCGGTATGGCGGCAGTCCAGGAGCGCCCCGTGCGCATCGCGAACTTCTCCGGCTACCTCGGCGACCGGCCCGAGGCGCTGACGGAGGTGCTGGCCGGCGACGCCGTCGACGTGCTGATCGGCGACTACCTCGCCGAGATCACGCTGGCCGCGCTGGCAGGCCGCCACCGCACCAACCGGGCCCTGGGTTACGCGGAGTCGTTCCTCGCACAGGTCCGCCCGCACCTGGCGACGATCGCCGAGCGCGGGCTGCGGGTGGTGACCAACGCGGGCGGGTTCCACCCGGCGGCACTGGCGACAGCTCTCCGCGAAGCTGCGGCCGAGGTGGGGGTCGACCTGGTCGTCGCCCACGTCGAGGGCGACAACGTGCTCGACCGGCTCGGCGCGCTGACCGACGACGGCGCACAGCTCGCACACCTCGACACCGGCCTCCCACTGTCGTCGTGGGGTGTCGAGCCGATGGCCGCCAACGCCTACCTCGGCGGGTGGGGCATCGCGGCCGCGTTGGCGGCAGGCGCGGCGGTCGTCGTCTGCGGGCGGGTGACGGACGCCTCGCTGACCCTCGGTCCGGCCGCGTGGTGGCACGGTTGGTCAGCCGGCGACCTCGACGCGGTAGCGGGCGCGGTGACGGCGGGCCACGTCATCGAGTGCGGCCCACACGCCACCGGTGGCAACTTCTCCGGCTTCCGGACCGTGCCGGGGATGATCCATCCCGGCTTCCCCGTCGCGGAGGTGGCTGCCGACGGGAGCAGCGTCATCACCAAGCACGCGTGCGACGGCGGCATGGTCACCGTCGACACCGTCACGGCTCAGCTCGTCTACGAGATCCAGGGCCCGCGCTATGTGAACCCGGACGTCACCGTGCACCTCGACACCGTCCGGCTGACGCAGCTCGCACCGGACCGCGTCGGCATCGGTGCGGTCACGGGTTCACCGCCGCCACCGACGACGAAGGTGGCGGTCTTCGCCTCGCTGGGCTGGGAGATCGCCCTCTACCTCTGGGTGACTGCTCCCGACGTGGACGCGAAGGTGCAGCTGCTCGACGAGCAGATCCGCGGGATGCTGGCGCCCGGCGTGGACACGCTCGAGGTCACGCGGCTCGGCCCCGTGCCGGTGGATCCGGCCACGCAGTGGGAGGCCACCGTCGCCGTCCGCGTCATGGCGACAGCGCGGGAGCGGGAGCCGCTGACCTTCGCCCGCTTCGCCCGCGGCATCTACGGGCTGTACCTGTCGAGCTACCCGGGTTTCTTCCACGACGGCGGCGCGCACCGCGTCACCGACCCGCACCCCCGCATCGACTACTGGCCCGCCCTCCTTCCCGCCGACCTCGTCGACCACCGCGTGGTGCTCCACACCGGCGAGAGCATCGCCGTCTCGCCTGTCGCCTCGGCGCCCTTCGAGGGGCAGCCGACCTGTCCCGAGCCGGAGCCCCCACAGCTGGCCGGTCCGGAGCGACGACGGGCCCTCGGCGACCTCGTCCACGCGCGGAGCGGCGACAAGGGCGGCAACAGCAACGTGGGGGTCTGGCTCCCGGCGGAGTTCGCCGCCGACGACGCGGCCTGGGACTGGCTGCGTTGCACACTGACCACGGCGACGCTGCGTCAGCTGCTGCCCGAGGCCAAGGACCTGCCGGTCGTGCGGCACGAGTTCCCGCACCTGCGTGCCGTGCACGTCGTGCTCGTCGGATTGCTGGGTACCGGCGGTTCCAGCAACCTGCGGGTCGACCAGGTGGGCAAGGCCGTCGGTGAGTACCTACGCGCCAAGCACCTGCCGATCCCCGACGCCCTTCTCGAACGGCGGGAGAGCACCGGTGGCTGACCCGGCCGGTACGCGTGGGGACGACGTGCTGGCGGCGCGGGTCCGGACCGCGGTCGACTCCCCCGCCACCGACGACACGTTCGACGTCGATGCCGCGTTCGGCGAGCTCCTCGCGCCGCTCGGGCTGAGCCCCGCCGACGCCGGTGGCCGTGTCGAGTTCGTCGGCGCCGACCCCGTCGTCCCGAGCACGCTGCGCCTGGGCGCCGCCGCCGGCATGGCGCTCGCGGCGAAGTCGGTCGCCGTCGGCGCCCTGTGGCGGGACCGGACGGGCACCGGGCAGGACGTCGCCGTCGACCTGCGCAGCGCACCGCACCGGCTCTGCCCCTTCTACGACCGGCGTTGGGAGTTCCTCAACGGCTACGCCCCGGGCGCGCCGTCGAACCCGACGCAGGCGCTCGGGTTCCGCTTCTACGAGACGCGCGACTCCCGGTGGGTGATGCCGCTGAACCCGTACCCGAAGCTGAAGATCGGGGCGCAGAAGCTGCTCGGCGTCCCCGACGACCCGGACGCCGTCGCGGCCGCTGTCGCCCGGTGGGACGCGGCCGCGCTCGAGCAGGCCGGCGCCGAGGCGGCCGTCGTCATGCCGATGCTGCGGACCGCCAACGAGATGCTCGCCGAGGCGCAGTACGCCGAGGGCGTCGCCGGGCTGCCGCTGGTGGAGATCACCCGCATCGGCGACTCGCCTCCGGAGCCATGGGCCGAGCCGCCGGTCGGTGGTCAGCCGCTGGACGGCGTCCGCGCGCTGGGGATGGGTCACGTGATCGCCGGTGCCGGGGTCGGCCGCGCGCTCGCCCTGCACGGTGCCGACGTGCTGAACCTGTGGCGCCCGTACGAGCTGGAGCACGAGGCGACCTACGCGACGGCGAACGTCGGCATGCGCTCGGCGACGCTCGACCCCTATCGAGATCCCGGGCGTGGCCGTGTCCGCGACCTGCTCGCCGGTGCGGACGTCTTCTTCGCGAACCGCCGCCCCGGCTACCTGGACAAGATCGGACTGTCGGCCGAGGAAGCGGCGGCGGCGCGGCCCGGGATCGTGCACGCCACCAACTCGCTCTACGGGCAGAGCGGGCCGTGGGCCGGGCGCGTCGGCTTCGACCAGAGCGCCGGCAGCGTCACCGGCATGATGCTGCTCGAGGGGACCGACGGCGTCCCGCAGCTGCCGCCGATCCTGGTCGTGAACGACTACATCGTCTCCTGGTTGACCGCGACGGGCATCGTCGAAGCCCTCCGCCGCCGCGCCCGCGAGGGCGGCAGCTACCGCGTGCACGTGAACCTCACGCGGGTGGCGTTCTGGATCCTGGGGCTCGGCGTCTTCGACCGCGACTACGCCCACGCCACTGCCGGGAAGGGCGAGGCGCACGCCTACCTCGACCCGGAGACCTTCACCGCCGACACGCCGCTCGGCGCCTACCAGGGCGTCACCGACCAGGTGCGGATGTCGGCGACGCCGGGGCGATACGCGACGGTCCTCGTGCCACGGGGGTCGTCGCGCGCCGAGTGGTTGGCACGCGGCTAGGGATTCGCCGGAGGCGGTCGCTCGTCGCAAGATGGGAGGCATGGAGCGGCCACGTATGTCCGTGGAGCAGAAGATCCGCGCTGCGCAGCAGGCCGGCGCGTTCGACAACCTGCCCGGTGCGGGCAAGCCGCTGGACCCGGTCGACCTCAACGACCCGGACTGGTTCGTCAAGCGGCTGGTCAAGCGGGAGAAGATCGACCCGCGCACCCTGCTGCATCCGACGATCGCGCTGCGGCGGGAGGCCGACGGCTTCCCCGAGTCGCTCGCCGGCCTCCGGACCGAGGCGCAGGTGCGCGCGTTCCTCACGGACTTCAACGAGCGGGTCCGCGCCGAGTGGCGTCGCCCCCAGGTCGGCCCCTCGCTGAACGTCATCGCCCGCCCGGTGGACGTCGACAAGGTCGTCGGCCGCTGGGCCGCGCTCCGGGAGCAGGCCGCGGTGCAGGCGCGTGCTCTGGAGGAGGCGGCGGGTGCGGAGACGGCCGAGACCGCGCAGGCGCCCCGTCGTCGCTGGTGGCGCCGTTCCGCCTGAGGCGTGGGCACCGTGCCGTTGTGCCTGCGGTGAACACCGCTCGGACCGGGCTCGACCGTCGCTACGGTCCCGTCCCATGGCGACGATGACGACGCGAACGGTCGAGTACCAGGCCGACGGTCTGACGATGATCGGACACCTCGCGCTGCCCGCCGGGGACTGACCGCCGGCCCGCGGTGCTGCTCGGGCCGGAGGGCATGGTGCTCAGCGACGTCGAACGCCGCCGGGCCGAGGCTCTGGCGGAGCTGGGGTACGTGGTGCTGGCCTTCGACCTCCACGGCGGGCGCTGATCCGGGTGACCCCGAACAGATGCTGGCCCGTTGCCTGCCGCTGCTCGCCGATCCCGACCGGATGCGCGGCATCGGCCATGCGGCGCTCGACGTGGTGCGCGCCGAACCGCGGGCCGACCCGGACCGCGTCGCCGCCCTCGGTTACGGCACCGGGGGCGCGATCGGGCTGGAACTCGGGCGCGATGGCGTCGACCTGCGCGCGATCGGGACCGTCAATGCCGTGACCACGGCCGACCGGGCGAAGCGGCGCGCATCCGCTGCCCGGTATGGGCCGGGGTCGGGTCCGACGATCCGATCATGCCGCCCGCCCAACGGTACGCGTTCGCCGCGGAGATGCAGGCAGCGGGGGTCGACTGGCGCCTCACGATCTACGGCGGCGCCTAGCACGCCTTCCACCACCCGCCGGTCGACCACCCCACGGTCCCCGGCGCCGACTACCACCCACGGCACGCGGAGCGCGCCTGGCGTGATGTCGTCGACCTGCTCGCCGAGTGCCTGCCCGTCACCGACTGATCCCGGTCGGTACGGGCCGGGGGGCGTGTCAGCGTCAGCCCGCCTCCTCGCTCGGCCAACGCCTTCAGGTTCAGCAGCTGCCTCCGAGCCATGGGCCAGTCCCCGACCGCGAGGGCGGTGCCGTACCAGCGTCGCCTCTCGATAACGATCTTCAGCAGCAGCCGGGTCCCGTCGCCGTGGGGAACGAGCAGGTAACACATCACCGCGCCCAGGATCTCCGCGGTCAGATGCTGCTCGTGCTCGACCGCCGGTGACCCCCAGCGCTCGCCGATCATGGTCCTACGTCGCTCCGGCCTTCGCCGCGGCCTTCTTCTGCTGCTTGAAGGCGCGCACGGCAGCGAGGCTCTCGGCGTCCACGACGTCGGCGACCGAGCGGTGCACCCCGGACTCTCCGTAGGCGCCGGCGGCCTCCCGCCACCCCTCGGGCTGCACCCCACGCTGCTTGCCGAGCAGGGCGGTGAAGATCTGCGCCTTCTGCTTCCCGAACCCGGGGAGTGCCGTGAGCCGCTTCAGCAGGTCACGCCCGTCCGTGGCCTCGGACCAGAGGCGGGTCACGTCGCCGTCGTAGGTCTCGACGAGGTGCCGGCAGACGGCCTGGGTCCGCTGCGCCATCGAACCGGGGTAGCGGTGCACCGCGGGAGGTCCGGTGAACAGGGCGGTCAACTCGTCGGGGTCGGCGTCGGCAAGTGCCCGGGCGTCGAGCGGGGCGCCGAGCCGTTCGGCGAGCAGCCGCGGCCCGGCGAACGCTCGTTCCATCGGGAACTGCTGGTCGAGGAGCATGCCCAGCAGCAGCGCGAGCGGGTTCTCGTCGAGCAGCGCGTCCGCCTCGGGTTGCTGCGCCAGACAGATGGCCATGTCCGTCCTCCTGCGTCGCTCGGTGCTCCGGCGACCATGGTCTCACTGCCGGTCCTCTGCCGCCGACGTGGCGAAGTACGCAGACATGCGGTCCGCGCTGCACCGTCGCGGCCAGGGCTGCGGCATAGGCTCGCCCGCGTGCGTGGAGTGGAGCGGGGCCGACTCGAAGGCGATCGACGGGTCCTTCAGGTCAGCGACGTGCTGCGCGCGATCGAGGACCAGTTCGCCATCGCGTTCCCGCGCCGGGTCTGGGTCTTCGGCACCGTCCGTGGCCTGCGCGGCGCGGAAGACCAACTCGAGTTCGTGCTCGTCGAGGCCGCCGCCGAGCTGAGCGATGACGTCGAACCCCGGACGCTCCCCAGCGAGATGGACCCGGGCGCGCGCGACGACGTCGACGCCTCTCTCAGGCGGCTGCACGACGTCGCGGTCGAGGACCTGCTGGTCGAAGGCCACCTCGTCCGCGCGGGCGGGCTGCTCAGCTACGACACCACCCGCCACACGATCGTCTTCAGCGTCACCGCCCTCGACCCGCAACCGACCTCGGCGTGGCTGGACGATCGGCGCACGGCCGTCCGCGAGGCCGTCGACCAGGCCCGGCTCGCCGAGCGACAGGGCGACGTGCAGTTGCCGCTCGCGCCCCGGTCGGTCGGGCTCGTCGGGAGCGCAGGCGACCCGACGCTCGCCGAGGTCCGCACCGCGCTCGCCGGCAGCGGCTTCGCCATCGAGGTCACCGACTACGCGGTCCGCGAGACCGGCGTCCGCGCCGCCGGCGGCATCGCCAACGCCCTGCGGCAGGCGTCGCAGGCCCGGCACGACGTCGTCCTGCTCGTGCGCGCCTACGGTCGGCCGCTCGCGCTCGCCCCCTACGACGACGAGGCCGTCATCCGCGCCGTCGCCACCGCGCCGGTGCCGATCCTGAGCGGCCTCGGCGCGCCGGAGGTACCGGCCGCGGTCGAGTCGGTGGCGCACCAGGCCTACCCCACGGCAGCGGAGGCGGCGGACGCGCTCATCCGCAAGCTGCAGCGCGCCGCCGATCTCGTGGACGTCGAGCGGCGCCACGTCGCCGAGGCCGCCGAGGCGGCGGTCCGGCGGGCAGCGCTCCGGGTGGAGCAGGTCCGCGCGACGGTGCTGGAAGACCTTCGGGCCGCCCGGACCCGCGCCGAGGCCGCGAAGAAGAAGCGGCTGCTGCGGGTGCGCGTCGTCGCCGCGGTGCTCGCCGTCCTCGTCGTCGCCGCCGCTCTGGTCACCGGGATCTACGTGCTGCTCGCAGCGCTCGTCGTCCCGCTGGGGCTGGCCCTGTTCAGTGAGCGGTTGCGACCGCAGCGAAGGAGAGCACCGATGGCGGTCCAGGATCTGACTTTCGCCCAGGCGTTGGACCGGCTCGGTGGCATCCGCGAGCACCTGCAGGACGTGGCCGACCCCGATGAGGTCGACTCGCTGGAGCGGGAGGCCGACGAGCTGACCGACCACTGTCGCACTCTGCTCCGCCGGCCCCGTGATCGGCAATCGGGCGGTGCCGGGGATCGGCGTTCGGCCCGCCCCACCTCGCTCCCGCCGGCGGAGAACCCGTCCGCCGAGGACCCGGCCCCGTTCGACCAGTTCGCCGAGCGGGAGGACGTCGCCCGCGACGCCGACGACTCGACGGTCTCGATCCCGACAGCTGGGCGTACGGACGACCGTGACGAGCCGGACGGCGACGCTCCCACGGAGGCGCTGCCGAGCGGCCCGAACCGGACGATCACGCTGCCCGGCGACTCCACCGGCCCGCTGCCGAGCGGCTCCGGCGCCCGCACGTCCAACCGGTCCGACGCCACCGCCAGCCCGAACGAGGACGACACCCCGACGGGCATCCTGCCTCCGCGTTAGTCAGCGGAGCAGCCGGCGAGGCCTCAGCCGGGCTCGACCAGGAGCGACGCCGCCGCCTGCCCGACGATGCCGCGCAGGTCCCAGAGTCGGGTCGTGGCGATGCCGGTGCCGGAGGTCGACAGAACGGTGCCGGAGTCGACGGCGATCCACTCCCCCTCCGGCGGCCGCGCGAGGTGCACGGTGAGCTCGGGGTTCAGGAATCGGTAGCGCGTGAAGTCCAGCGCGGCGCCGACCCCGCTGCCGGAGTCGGCGGCGACCATCGCCCGCTGTGCGGGGCTCGGCTCCTCCCCAGCTACCAACGGCATCCGGAGCCGGAACCAGGCCGTCGACGGGCCGGGGAGCTCGAAGCTGCCGGACGCGAACCGGACCTCCATGCCGAGCGTGTCGAGCCACGGGAACCGGCCGTCGTTGAGCAACGGCATCTGGTCGGTCGGCGGCTCCGGCGCGACCGTGCCGTCGGGGACGGCACCGGGCCGCGGGACGGCGTCGTCGAGGGCGACATCCGTGAGCCGTACGCGTAGCGCCGTGCCGAACGCGATCTCGATGTCGCCGGCGAGCAGCACCACCTCGACGAGCTGAACGCGTTTGCCCGGGCGGCGGACGCGGGTCCGGACGGTCAGCGGCGTCAGCGGCGCGGGTCGCAGCAGCTCGAGGGTCAGGCGGCTGACCCCGAGCGGCACCGCTGACTCCACGGCTTCGACGGCCCGGCAGAGCAGCGCGGCCACGGGGCCGCCGTGCTGCGCGTCCGGCGACCACGGACCACGCGTCGCGATGGTCGGGAGGAAGGTGTCGCCGTCCGGGACGTAGAGCGCGACCGGGTCGGCCATGTTAGCGCTCAGCCGCTCAGCCCGCGAGGGCGGCGATACGGGCGGCGTAGCGCCCGGCCGGCAACTTCTCGACGGCGAGCGGCAGGCCGAAGCACGCCGACAGACCGCGCCGGGTGAGGACGTCCTCGATGGGGCCGGCCTCCACGATCCGTCCGCCGCGGAGCAGCAGGACGTGGGTGATGCCGGTGGGGATCTCCTCGACGTGGTGGCTGACCATGACGAGCGCCGGGCTGTCGGGCGCGGTGGTCAGCCGGGCGAGGCGGCGCAGCAACGCCTCGCGGGCACCGAGGTCGAGACCGGCCGCCGGCTCGTCGAGCAGCAGCAGCTCGGGGTCCGTCATCAGGGCCCGAGCGATGAGCACCCGCTTGCGTTCGCCTTCGCTCAGGACGCCGAACGGTCGGTCGAGCAACGCCCGGCACCCGAACTGCTCGAGCAGCTTGGTCGCCCGTGCCTCGTCGCCTGCGTCGTAACGCTCGCGCGAGCGGCCGAAGACGGCGTAGTTGGCGGTGAGCACGACATCGAGGACGGTCTCCGCGGCCGGAACGCCGTCGCCGAGAACCGCACTGGCCAGGCCGATCCGGGGCCGCAGCTCGAAGACGTCGACGCGGCCGAGCCGCTCGTCGAGCAGGTCGACGACACCGGCGGTCGGGAACAGCCGGGCCGACGCGACCTGGAGCAGCGTGGTCTTGCCGGCTCCGTTGGGGCCGAGCACGGCCCACTTCTCGTCGTCGCGGACCGTCCAGTCGATGCCGTCCAGCAGCGTGTTGCTGCCCCGGACGACGCGCACGCCGGACATCCGCAGTACTTCACCGGCCATGCTCGCCACGGTAGCCGTCGACGCCCGCGCCCGAGTCGAGCGACCCGCCCCGAGCCGGCCCTCCGCTCAGGCCGCGACCACTTCGTCGGCCTCGCCCGCCAGCGCCGCGATCAATGGTCCGGCGTCGGGGCCCACGACGACCTCGACGCCCCCGAGCCCGAGCCATGCCGCGAGCTCACGCAGCTCCACCGCGAGGGCGGCGCCGGTCTCGTCCGGCGCCCCCGGCTCGACCGACGCGGCCTTGACGGCGAGCAGCCCGCGTTGCCGGTCCGCCTTGAGGTCGACCCGCGCCACCAACCGGTCGCCGAGCAGGAACGGCAGGACGTAGTAGCCGTGCTTGCGCTTGTCCGCCGGGACGTAGATCTCGATGCGGTAGGTGAAGCCGAACAGCCGCTCCGCCCTCGGACGTTCCCAGACGACGGGGTCGAACGGGGCGAGCAGGGCCCTTGCCTCGATGCGGCGCGGCACCACCAGGTCGGGGAGCACGTAGGCCGGCGCCGACCAGCCCTCGACGGCGACGGGCAGCAGGTCACCACTCGAGACGAGATCCTCGACCAGCGGCCGGGCGACCGGGTTCGAGAGCCGGAAGTAGTCGGCGAGGTCGGGCAGCGTCGCCACTCCGTGCGCCCGGGCGGCGAGCAGCAGCAGCTGCCGCTTCGCGTCGTGCTCGTCCGGGGTCGGCAGGTTGCGCACCTCGGCGGGCAGCACCCGCTCGGGTAGGTCGTAGACGCGTTCGAAACTGCGCCGCCGAGTTGCCACATCCAGCTGGCCGGACCAGAACAGGTGCTCCAGGGCGCGCTTGGTGTCCGACCAGCCCCACCAGCTGCCGAGTGCCCGGTCGTCGAAGTCGCTCGCCGCCAGCGGCCCCTCGTCCCGGACGCGGTCCAGTACCGCGGCGACCAGGTCGGGGCGGGCCTGCGCCACTGCCGAGACCGACCGCCACACCCCCTCGTGCTGCAACGCCTGCGCCTTTCGCCACCGCAGCAGCGGTTCCAGTTCGACCGGTAGCAGCGACGCCTCGTGCGCCCAGTACTCGAACAGCGCACGACGACCGTAGGCGAGGCGGTCGAGGTCAGCCGGGTCGTAGGCCCCCAACCGCGACCAGCCGGGCAGGTAGTGCGCGCGGGCGAGCACGTTGACGCTGTCGATCTGCACGATCGACAGCCGCCGCGCCATCGCCCGCAGCCGCCGGAGATCTGGGGTGCCGCTGCGCGCATCGGCGAACCCCTGCGCTGCGAGCGCGACGCGCCGGGCCTGTGCGGCGCCGAGGCGCTCGCGGCGGGGGGTCGAGGGCACGTCAGGAACCTAACTGGCTCACAATGCGAGGCGTGAACCCGCTCCCGCGCATCCGCCGGGCGTTCATCGCCCTGGCGCTCGTCGTGGCGGGCGGCACCGTGGGCTACCTGATCATCGGGTTCCCGTTCATCGACGCGCTCTACCAGACCGTCACCACGGTCACCACGGTCGGCTTCCGCGAGGTGCACCCGATCGACACGGTCGGAGAGAAGCTGTTCACGATCGCGTTGGTGCTCGCCGGGGTCGGCACAGCGTTCTACACCTTCGGTGTCTCGCTCGAGGCGTTGGTCGAGGGACATCTCCGGACGGAGCGGGAGAAGCGACGGATGGACCGCACACTCGCGAAACTGCAGGGCCACGTCATCGTCTGCGGGTGGGGCCGCGTCGGCCGGGCCTGCGGCGAGTACGCGGCGCGTGACGGCCGTCCGGTGGTGGTCGTGGACCGGAACCCCGACCGCCTCGTCGACCTGCCGCACCTGGCGGTCGTCGGCGACGTGACCGACGACGAGGTGCTCCGCAAGGCCGGGGTCGAGCGGGCCGCGTCGCTGGTGGCAGCACTCGAAACCGACGCCGACAACGTCTACGTCACTCTCTCCGGCCGCGCGCTACGACCCGACCTGGTCATCATCGCCCGGGCGCGTACCGAGTCCTCGGAGCCGAAGCTGATGCGGGCCGGCGCGAATCACGTCGTCAATCCGCAGCGCCTCGGCGGTGACCGGATGGCGGCGTTCGCGGTCCAGCCACACATCATGGATTTCCTCGACGTGGTGATGCACGACGGGTCGCTCGAGATCCGCATCGAGGAGGCGCGGGTCGCGGAGGACTCCGAGCTGGCCGGCCGCACCCTCGCCGAGGCCGCTCTCCGGGATCTCACCGGCGCACAGCTGCTCGCCGTCCGTGACCTGGACGGGACCTTCCACACCAACCCGGCGTCGTCCACCCGCCTGGAGCCGGGGCAGGTGCTGATCGGCATGGGGACGGCGTCGCAGGTCGCGTCGCTCCGGCAGATCGCCGTCAGCGCCGCGGCGGCAAAGGCGACCGGGTCGCCGGATTCGCCGGCCGATGCGCCCACGACGCTGCGCGCCCGCGACCAGCCGGCGTCCTGACGGTCCGGGCGGGCAGCGCAGGTCTCGAGGGGTCAGATCTCGAGCGAGGCCAGGATCCGGGGCACCTGGTCCAGGAGTTCGTTGGCGAGGTAGCCGAGACGGCCGACGGTCGCCGACATGCTGTCGCCGGCCGAGCCGTGCAGGTGCACCGCCCAGGCGGCGGCCTGCGCGGTATCCGCGCCCCGGGCCAGCAGGCCGACCGCGACGCCGGCGAGCACGTCACCGGAGCCCGAGGTGCCGAGTCCGGCGTTGCCGGTGCCGTCGCGCCAGCAGCTGCCGTCCGGGGTGGCGACGATGCCTTCGTAGGCGACCGTCACGCCGAGGGTCCCGGCGACCTCCGCGGCGAGCTCGAGGACCGAGCTCTGCTCGGGGTCGGTGTCGCTGCCGACGTCGTCGAGGATGCGGGCCATCTCGGCTTCGTTCGGCGTGATGATGACCCGTCCGTCGAAGCGGGCGAGCGTGTCCTTGCTGATCGCGCCGCAGGTGAGGGCGAGGGCGTCGAGCACGAGGGCGGTGTCGTCCTCGATCCCGGGCAGCGCGGCTTCGAGGAAGCTGCGCGTCGAGTCCGGGTCGCTCATGCCGACGCCGAGCAGGACGGCGGACATGCCTCCTGCGAGTTCGGCGACCTGCTTGCCGGCCTCGGCGCCGAGGGCGCCACCGTCGTCGAGGGTCAGGCCGGCGACGCCGGATTCGGGCACAGCGATGGCCATGCCGGTCGCGGCGGTCTCCGCGGTCGCCATCTGGAGCTTGCCCGCGCCGACGCGCAGTGAGGCGACGCCTGCGAGCATCACGGCGCCGGGGGTGGACTGGCTGCCGCCGGCGACCAGTACGCGGCCGCGGGAGTCCTTGCCGGCCCACGAGCCGGGCTGCGGCAGCGGCCACTGGCGCAGCAGCGAGGGGGTGAGAACGGTGGGGGCGGCGGCGGTGCCGCCCTCAGCGGGGTCCTGCTGGGATGTCGGGGTCACTCGTCACGACCTCCCCTTTCTCGGCAAGAGGACTCGTCTCGTTCCATGCCCGGAGGGTCACAGTTCCGGAGTCGGCATCGGACTCGAAGCGCGAGAGCGAGCAGTTGGCGATCTCGTCACCGCGGCCGACCTCGAGGATCTCCGCCTCCGACAGCTGCTCCAGCACGTAGCGGACGAGGAGGATGACGACCTGGTGGGCGACGATGAGCACGCGCTCGCCAGGGTGCTCACGGCCGATCTCGGTGAGCACCGAGCGGACCCGCTGGGCGACGTCGGCCCAGCTCTCCCCGCCCGGCGGCCGGTGGTAGAACTTGCCGAGCCGCGCCCGGCGGTCCGCCTCCTCGGGGAAGCGCTCGCGGATGCCGCGGATGGTCAATCCGTCGAGGATGCCGAACTCGCGTTCGCGGAGCCGCTCGTCGACGATGCGGGAGAGGCCGGTCAGTCCGGCCGCCTCGAGAGCGAGGTCGGCGGTCTGCACGGCGCGGACGTAGGGCGAGACGTAGACGACGGTCGGGGCCGAGACCTCGGTGCTCCCGGCGCCGCCGGTCAGGTCGGCGATCCAGCGTCCGACCGCGTCGGCCTGGTTCCGACCGAGGTCGGAGAGCGGGACGTCCATGTCGCGTTCGGCGATGTCGATGACGGCACGACCGTCGGCCTCGGCCTCGTCGCGGGCCTTGTTGCCGGCGCTCTCGCCGTGCCGGATCAGCCAGATGGCGGCGGGCCGCTGCTGACGCGGAGCCGGCGACGAGCCGTTGGACCCTCGGACGCTCGTAGCCATGGCTCGCCCGGTACCCCGCGGGAGGCCCTGCTACCCGCGGTAGCACCGATTCGGTGGTGGAAGCTCAGAGATCGCCGAGCACGGTGCGGAGACCCACGAGATCGGCCACTCGGCAGTCGGCGTGCGGACTGACCCGCAGCAACGGGGTGCTCATGTCCCGTGGCGCCCGCAGAGGCGGAGCGGCGGTCGTCACGATCCCGAACTCGTTCAGCAGGCGGGCCCGGACGACCGCCACGTCCTGCCCGGCGGTCGGACGCAGCGCGGTGATCGCGCCCTGGACATCGACAGCGTCGAGGACCTGCCAGCCAACTGTGTCCGCCAGACACGTCCGGGTCAGGCGACCCACCTCGGACAGCCGCGCCCACGTCTGCTCCGGCCCGACGCCGAGGTGACGGTCGACGGCGTCGCACAGGCCCAGCCGACCGGCGATGTTCGCCTCGCTCGGCTCCAGGGCGCGCATCGGCGGGAGCCCCGAGGCCGCGAGCACCGACGGGCGCAGCCGCAGTGCCGGCCACCATTGCTCGGCGACGCCGAGGACGGCGACGCCGCGCGGGCCGCACATCCACTTGCGTGAGGTCGCGTAGACGACGTCGGCACCGGTTGCCGTGTCGACGTGGCCGAACGCCTGGGCGGCGTCCACCCACACCGGCACGCCTGCGCGGCGGCAGATCGCCACGGCCTCGGCGACCGGCTGCACCAGGGCACGGTGGGATGTGACCTGGGTGAGGTGCACGACCGTCGGCGGCTCGGTCGCCATCGTCTTCTCGAGCCCGGCGAGGTCGACCCGCCCCGACGCGTCCACCGGCAGCTCGACGATCCGCAGCCCCCGGGCGGAGAACGCCGCCAGGTTCGGTCCCCACTCCGCCGGGACGACCCCGACGGTGGCCGAGGCGCCGAAGGGCCACACCGCGAGCATGGCCTGCAGTGCCTCGGACGCGGAGCCGACGAAGGCGACGCCGGCCGCGGGCAGGCCGAGCAACCCGCCGATGTCGCCCCGTCCCTGCTCGAGCACGGATTCGACCCGTTCGGCCGCGACCGGGGGACCGACGGTCGCCTCCAGGCGGAGATGGTCGACGACGGCCGCCAGCGTGCTCGTCGCCGAGCGTCCGGCCGACGCGGTGTCGAGGTGCACGACCGCCGCATCCGGACGACCGGCTGCCCACGTCCGCCACGGTTCGGGCAGGTCGTGGGTGGCATCCGCGGGCCCGGAGTGGGCCGGGGCGGGATCGGCGTCAGCCGGCATCGGAAGCATCGCCGCCATCGTGCCCAATCCGGGAGGCGGCCGTGTTCCGGCGCGCCGCACCGGCCCACCTGCAGCAAAGCGGGCCGGACAACACGGGATCATGGGTACGTGCCCTCCCTCCCACCGGTTCCCCTCCCCGACGTCGCCGGACCCCTGCGCGTGGCGCTGGAGGCCGCGAACTACACCGCGAGCGGCGTCGCCGAGCTGCTGGGCCCCGTCGCCGAGCGGGCGCTGGCGCGCGGGGAGCCCGCGGCAGCCCGGCTCGTCGTCGACACCGGTGGCGATCTCGGCGTCCTCGTCCGGCTGTTCCTGCTGGCCGAGCCGGTGGCCGAGGTCGACGCCGAGCGCGCGCTCGGCGGTCGCGGGCGCCCCGGCGGGATCCTGGTCCCCGAGGAACGCGGCGTGGTGCGCGCGGCGCTCGACATCCGCCCCTACGGCGACGGCTGGTGGGTGGCGAGCGACCTCCGCTCCCCCACCGGCGGCGAGCCGCTCGACCCCGACACCGTCGTCGGCATCGGCTCGGCGTCGGTGACGCTGGTGACCGCCACCCCTCGCCCGTCGTCCGAGGGCGGGACCGCGCTCGACCTGGGCACGGGCTGCGGCGTCCAGGCGCTGCACCTCGCCGCGTCCGGGCTGGCGGTGACCGCGACCGACAGCAGCGCCCGCGCGCTGCAGATGGCGGCGCTGACGGCGGCGCTGTCCGGCGTCGAGTTCGAACTCGTCGAGGGCGACCTGTTCGACCCCGTGGCGGGACGGACGTTCGACCAGATCGTGGCCAACCCGCCGTTCGTCATCGGCCCGCACCGCTTCACCTACCGCGACAGCGCCCTTCCGGGCGACGGCCTCACCGCCGCCGTGGTCGCGCGGGCCGTCGAGCACCTGGAGCCGGGCGCTACCGCGACGCTGATGGCGAGCTGGATCGTCGGTGAGGACGGCGACTGGCGTACCCGCGTGTTCGGCTGGCTCCCCGACGGTTGCGACGCCCTCGTCGTCCTTCGTGAGCAGCTCGACCCCGCCGAGCACGTCTCGCTGTGGCTCGCCGACGGCGCCGAGGAGGCGTCGGTCGACGCCCCCGACGGCTTGGCGGAGCAGTGGCTGCTGGACCTCGCCGAGCAGAAGGCGCGCGCCGTCGCCTACGGCCTGGTCGTGCTGCGTCGTCTCCACGCGACGCATGCCGACGGCGCGGTCGAGCCGGTGGTGTCACTGCTGGACCTGCAGTCCGAACCCGTGACGCCTGCCGGGCCGCGTGTCCTCGCATGGCTGGACCGCGTCGACGCGGTGCGGGCGTCGGCGCCGCTCGACCTGCAGCTCGCGAAGGCTCCGCACCTCCAGCTCACCCGCCGGTTCACGAGCGACGAGGACGGCTGGGCGCCGGCCGGTGCCACGCTCGCGGCGCCGGATGCGATTCCGGCACAGGTCGAGGCCGACGAGCTCGTCGCCGCCATCGTCAAGGAGTGCGAGCCGGAGCTGCCGCTGCGCGCGGTGCTCGAGCTCGTCGGCGCCGGCATCGGCAACCCCCGTCTCGCCGAGGATGCCCTGCCTGCCGTGCTCGCCCTCGTCGAGGCCGGCTTGCTCGTCCCCGTCCGGGACGCCTCCACCGCCTGAGGTCGTCGTCAGCGGGCCGGGCGTAGCGTGCGTCACATCCGTCCTGGGAGTGATCGATGACTGCTACGGCCCCCGCCAGCACGAGCCCCGACGCTGTGCCGGAGGTGCGCGTCGCCGGCGGCGCGTTGCGCGGCACCCTCGACCACGACGTACCGGCCTACCTCGGCATCCCCTACGCGGCTCCCCCGTTCGGCGATCTGCGCATGCAGCCGCCGGTTCCCGTCGCGCCGTGGGAGGGCATCCGCGACGCGACCGCCTACGGCCCGACGGTGCCGAAGGGCGAGTACCCGCCGCAGTACCAGACCTTCCTCCCGGAGCCGGTCATCCCGGGTGAGGACTGCCTGAACCTCAACGTCTGGACGCCCGATCCCACCGCGACCGGGTTGCCGGTCTTCGTGTGGATCCACGGCGGGTCCTTCATGAACGGTTCCGGTGCGGTCGGCGCCTACCGTGGCTCGTCGTTCGCCCGCGACGGCGTCGTCTGCGTGACGATCAACTACCGCCTGCAGGCCGAGGGGTTCCTCCACACGCCGGACGGCACCAGCAACCTCGGGCTGCTCGACCAGATCGCGGCGCTGACGTGGGTCCGGCAGAACATCGCCGCGTTCGGCGGTGACCCGGCGCGGGTCACCGTCGGCGGCGAGAGCGCCGGAGCGATGAGCGTGACGACGCTGCTCGCCATGCCGGCGGCATCGGGGCTGTTCCGCGCCGCGATCACCGAGAGCGGCGCCGCCGCGCACACGATGACGCCGGACGTCGCCACCAAGGTCACCGGACTGCTCGCTGAGGAACTCGGCGTCGAGCCCTCGCGCGCCGCCATCTCGGGCCAGCCGCCGGAGCGGGTCTTCGCGGCGGCCGAGAAGCTGGTCAACGAGGTGCAGACCGCCCCCGATCCGGCGAAGTGGGGTGCCCTGGCACTCTCGCTGCTGCCGTTCATGCCGACCGTCGACGGTGACGTGCTGCCGCAGGCGCCGCTGGTGGCCTTCGCCTCGGGTTCCGGTGCCGACGTCGCGCTGCTGACGGGCACCACCGCCGAGGAGGCGCGGCTGTTCTTCGTCGCACCCGGCGTCATCGACCTGCTGGACCAGGCGACCGCCGAGCTGGGGGCCTCGGCCTACGGCGTCGACGGCGCCGCTGCGCTGGAGCTCTACGCGGGTGCCGGACAGTCCCCGGGCGACCGGTTGGCGGCCGTCGTGACCGACTGGTTCTTCCGCGTCCCGGCGATCCGGGTCGCCGAGACCCGTAGCGGCCCCGACGGCCCGCCGGTCGGCCGGGCCCCGACGTGGATGTACCGCTGCGACTACCGCTCCACCGCCGGCGGCGGCACACTCGGCGCCGCCCACGCCACCGAGATCCCCTTCGTCTTCGACGTGCTCGACAGCCCGGATGCGCCAGCGATCCTGGGCGAATCGCCGCCGCAGTCGGTGGCCGACGCGATGCACGGCGCGTGGGTGCGCTTCGTCCGCGACCTCGACCCGGGCTGGCTGCCCTACGACACCACCCGGCGCACCACGCGGGTGTTCGGTGCCGACGGGACGACGATTGTCGAGAACCCGGACGCGGAGCAGTTGGCGCTGTGGGCCGGGGTCCGCTGAGGTCGAACTGATCCGCGGTCCGGGACGCACGAGCTCTGGACAGGGACGGCGCGCAGGGCCACCATCCGGGCGCCGCCGGTCGAGGCGGTGCCGCTGTCCACCGCGGCTGCAACCCTGAGGAGGCCGTCATGGCCGTCGTCTTCACACTCGAACTGCCCGGCGCCACGACCGATCAGCTCGCATCCGTCAACGAAGCGCTGTTCGCAGCACTCGGCGGAAAGCCGCCGGAAGGTCTGCTGATGCACCTCGAGGCACCGTCCTCGGCGGGCATCACCGTGATCGACGTCTGGAACTCCGTCGAGGAGTTCGAGCGCTTCGCCCCCGACACGTTGATCCCGGCCCTGATGGCAAACGGCATCGAGATGTCCGCGCCACCGGAGTTCCGTCCGGTCCAGACGATGTTCGGCAGCGCGGTCGACGAGACCGACTACACCGCCCTCGCGAGGACGTTCTACGACGCCTTCACGCGCAACGACCCGAACGTCACCGAGATGATGACCGAGGACTTCGTCGAGCACGAGGAGATTCCCGGGATCCCGCCCACCCGGGACGGCGTTCGCCAGTGGCTCGACATGATGCACGGCGCGTTCAGCGACCTGACGATGACCGCGGAGGAGGTCGTGGGATCGCACGGCACGGGCGCGGTCCGGGTACGTACGTCCGGCCGGCACACCGGAGACTTCATGGGCATCCCGCCGACCGGTCGGGCGATCTCGGTCGAGGGCATCGACTTCGTGAAGCTCACCGACGACGGACGCTGCCGCGAACACTGGGGGCTCACCGACCAGGCCGGCCTGATGGCGCAGCTCGGCGTCGTCATTCCCAGTCAGACCGGTGCCGGCGCGGATGCGGGCTCGCCTCGCGCCGCCGGCCAAGCGAGGTCGTGAAGAACCCCCGATAGACGAAGGCTCCCGACGCCGCGCTACTCGGGCCCCGTCGCGGCAGGCCGGTCGGTCGCGCTGTACTGCGACCACGAGCCCGAGTAGAGGCGTCCCCGCCCGAGCCCCGCGTGCTCGAGGGTGAGCAGCGTGTGCGAGGCGGTGACCCCGGAGCCGCAGTACGCGATCAGCTCGTCGGTCGGCGAGTCGACGCCGACGGCGGCGAACCGCTCGCGGATCTCGTGCACCGGAAGGAAGCGGCTGTCAGCGCCCAGATGACCACGGGTGGGCAGCGAGCGGGCGCCGGGGATGTGCCCGGCGCGCGGGTCGACAGGCTCGGTTTCGCCGCGGAACCGGTCCCCGTCCCGTGCATCGACGACGAGCGGGCCCGCTGGCCGCCGCGTCGATGTCGGCGAGCCGATCAGCGGGCCAGCCGCGGACCGGGAAACCCGCTCGCGGTCGCTCGGCAGGCTCGGTCTCGAGCGGGCCGTCGTAGGCAGTGATGCCGCCATCGAGCAGCGCTGCCTCGACCCCGAGCACCCGCAGCATCCAGACCAGCCGTGCGGCGATCACGCCACCGGCGTCGTCGTAGGCGACGACGACGTCGTCGGGCCCGATTCCGAGCTCCGACATGCTCGCGGCGAAGTCTTCCGCGGAAGGCAACGGATGCCGCCCGGCCTCCGGCGACCCTGATGCTGCCAGGTGCCGGTCGAGGTCGACGAAGACCGCGCCCGGGAGGTGCCCGGCGTCGTAGGCCTCGCGTCCCGACCTGCCGTCGAGATACCAGCGGACGTCGGCGAGCACGGCACCGTCCGGTGCTGACCGGACCACGGGAGCGATCATGACTGCCACCGTAGCCAGACCCGGGCCGCAGCCGACGGATCGGGCATCACGTCACCGCGAGCCGCTGGACCCGGCCGTCCTCCGGCGGCGCGAGGCGACGACCACCACCGTGCCGGAACCGATGGAGGCGACCGCGACAGCGAGTACCAGCCCCAACTCGAAGCCGGTGAACGGCAGGCCGCCGGAGCTCCGGGAGCGGGACGCGGCAGCCGGCTGGGCCGTCGCGGCCGGTTGCTGGGGAGCCGTGGCGCCGCCGCCACCCGACGCGTTCCCACCACCCGGGGTGGCGGCGCCTCCGCCGCCGTTGCTGCCGGTCCCACCGCTTCCGCCGCTGTTGCCGCCACCAGTCCCGCCGTTACCGCCGGTTCCGGGAGGAGGAGACGTCGTTCCCGTCGGTCCGTTCGCCGACCGGTGCGTCGGGAACTGCACGACCTGCTGGAATGTCGGACGGTTCTGCCAGTCGATGTTCGGCTGGGTCACGATCCCGAGCGCCTTGAAGGCGATGGAGTCGTAGACCGGCATCGGCTGGTTCGCCTGCTTCGACGCCGACGATGCGGTCCACGACGCCGCGTCCGGGGAGTTGTTCGCCGCGGCCAGTGCGGCGTAGGTGTTCTGCAGAGCCGCACCGATGGCAGCACCGCAATCCTGCTGACCACCCGCACCGCACATGGTGTCGGTGATCGGCGAGGCGAAGGGCTGCGCCGGAGCGGGACCGCTCGGCGTCAACTGCTGCAGCGTCTTCTGCAGGTAGCCCTCGTAGCCGCCGTCGTACGCGCTGCCCAGGTGTGCCCCGCCGCTGTTGGGTGTGTTGACGAACTGCATCGGCAACACCTTGTAGCCCTCGGTCGTCGCACCACCGTTCGAGCCGACGTTGCTTGAGCCGCCCGCTGCCAGCAGCGGATCGAAGACGGCATGCACCAGGGCCGGCATCAGCTCGTCCATGATTGCTACTGCGGCGTGGTCGGCGTACTGGTCGTCACCGGGCTGTGCCTTGAGCCGGTGCGCTCCGTGGTCGAGCCAGGCCTGCAGCTGGACGAGCATCGCCTGGACGTTCGCCGGCTGGGCCGGTTGGGTCCTCAGGTAGTCCAGCAGCGCCGGCAGCACCTGCAGCCCGTCGAGGTCCTGGCTCGCGCCGCCTTCCATCGCCTGGACCAACTGTGCCCGGGTGATCGGCCCCTTGGCCAGCTGGTCCTTGAGCTGGTTCACCAACGTCTGCGACCGGAAGACGGGGCCGTAGCCGTACTGCTCGTCGGCCGCGGAGAAGCCGGGCGCGGGCTTGTTGTTCCAGCTGACGAAGTAGCCCTGCGCCGGGTTCGTCTCCTGCACGTGCTGCGCGTCCGGAAGGAAGCCCTGCCACTCGGCGTTGCCGGTACCTGAGCTCGGCAGGTTCGGGTCGACGTCCGACGGGCGCACCGGATCCCGCCCGCTGGTGAAGTAGCCGGTGTCCTTGTCGTCGACGTAGAACCAGTTGAAGGTGTACGCGATCTGCGCTGCACCCTGCATCCAGCTCTGCACGTCGTGGGTCAACGCCGGCTGCCCCCAGCGGAGGAAGCCGACCACCGAGTCGACATCGTGCTCGTACGTCGAGCGCTGGTTGACCACTGCCGCCGGCTTCCCGCCGCCGGACGTCGTCCAGCCCTGCACGACGCCGTGCTGCGTGCGGTAGACCTCGTGATTGATGACCGCAGGGGCCCCTTGGCCACCTGGCTTCGGGAAGGCGGTCTCGCTGTAGGTCTCGTGGGTCATGGGCAGGCAGTTGCCGTTGAACAGGTAGTACTTGCCTTGCGGATCGGGAGAGCCGCCGTTCGGGTTGCAGATCTGCTCCAGCCGCTGGTCGATCAGGTCGCTACCGGCGGAGGTGGCGGACCAGGCGAAGTCCGGGCCACGACCCAGCTCGATCAGGCCGGTGCCCGGGAACGAGGCGCCCTCAGCCGAGTAGTTCGGCGAGTGGAGATCGGCGAGCGAAAGGATCTGCGGCGCGAAGTACGACACCTGCGGCCCGAACACCGCGATCGGATGGCCGTCCTTGGTGCGATCGGCGTTGACCACCAGGGCGTTGCTCATGTGCGACGGCATGGCCGCCAGGGCAGTCAGGATGTTCATCGCCGACGGGTTGGGGCTGGTCAGGTCGCACCCCGGCTGCGCGCCGGTGGGGCCGCCCTCCAACGGTTTGCTGGCGTCGTCCGGCAGGGCTGTCGTCTGCGGGTTGATCGTGCCCGGGGTCTCGTACGGGAAGGTCCTGTCGACGACGGTCGTCGGGGCCCCCGGGTCGTTCTGCTCCTTGAGCTGGGTGAACGCGTTGCGCCCCGGGCCCTGTCCGAGCTTGCCCTGCAGGTACTGCAGCAGCCCCGCGTTGGCGACCTCGGTGCCGCCGCCCTTGCCGAAGATCCCGCCGATCAGACCGGCGACGGCGACGACGTCCTGCGGTGCCCATTCCGTCGGCGGCCCCAGCGCAGCTGCGTAGTCCGCGGGCAGCAGGTTCGGGTTCGTCCGCGTCGCCGCGATGTAGGCGTTGACGCCCTGGACGTAGTTCTCGATGTCCGACTTCGCCAGCGCGCCCTGATCGCCGTACTGCTGCGGCAAGGCGTCGATCTGCTGCTGGGCACGTGCGGGCGTGTAGGGCGCGAGCAGCAGCTCGTCGTGGTCCATCTGCTCGAACTGACAGGACGAGCCCAGGAAGCTGGCGAGCGTGCCCGAGCCGTAGTGGCGCAGCACGTCCATCAGGAACAACCGGTCCTCGGCCTGCGCGTAGCCGGCCCCGAACGACATGTGCTGGTCGCTGTCGCCGTAGACGTGCGGGATGTCCAGCCTGTCCCGGTAGACGGTGACGCCCGGACCGGGCGTCTCGGTCCGCACGATGTCGCCGGGCTTGACGCCGAACGACTCGTCGTTGAAGTAGGACGACAACCCGGCGTCGGTCAGCGACGGCGAGCCGTACAGCAGGTTCGCGTACTGGCCCAGCTGGTCGTCGCTGTTCGGCGGACGCTGCTTGGCCGCTTCGAACGCAACGGCTTGCTGGGCGTTGACCAGCCCGTTCTCGCCCGGCGGCAGGACGCTCATCACCTGACCGTTGCCGTAGTCGCCGACCCGGTAGCCGGGAGCGGTCGGCGTGGTCCCGGCGGCGTGGGCCGTGGGCGGCGTGGCCAGGACGCCCACCATTGCCACCGCGACGGCCGCGGCCAACCACCGACCGCGCGTGCACGAACCCAGCATCCTCATGCCCCCGTCTGCGCCCCCGCGCCCCCGCACGCCCGTGTCTCGTCGTCCAGACACGCATGACGCAACCCGCAGGTCACGATAGGCCTGCGGAAATCGTCGACCTGCAGTGCCTCTGCCCGGGCTGTCCAGCCAGACGTCGGTCGGCCTCGCGCCTAGAGATCGATGACCAGCGCTGCCCCACCGCGACGGCTGTCGGCGACCGCCTCGACCCGACCGTCCGGGTGCCGTGTGACGGCGTGGGTGCCGCCGAAGTAGAGGTCGCGCTGATCCCACGACCGCGTCGGTCTGTCTGACCCCAGCGCCGCGACGACGTCGTCGGGCAACCCCGGTTCCAGCTGCAAAGACGTGCGATCCCAGTGCAGCCGCGGCGCCCCCACGACGCGTGCCAACGGTTCGCTTCCCTCGAGCACCCCCGTCAGCACGCGCAGCATCGCGCTGGGAATGCGTTCGCTACCGCCGGTCCCGACCGCGGTGACCGAGCCGTCGGCACCGGTCAGCACGGTCGGCATCATCATCGAGCCGACGCGGATGCCCGGCCGTGCCGTGTCCCGGCCCCTCGGGTGCAGGTCGGATTCGCCCATCATGTTGTTCAGCTGGATGCCGGTGCCCGGGATGAACGTTCCGGAGCAGCTTCCGTTCGAGGTGGTCATCGCGGCGACGTTGCCGTCGGCGTCCACGACGCTGACGTGCGTCGTCCCGCGCACCGCGAGCGGACGCACCGCGCCGGCACCGGCGGCGTGCCGGTCCGACATCGCCACCAGCTGCTCGACATATCGCCGGTAGGCCGCCGCGGACCCGTCCAGCGGCCGCCCGGCCAGCCCTTCGAGCGCTCCGAGCACGAGCCCTGCGCCGAACGACGGCGGAGGGTTGGACCGGACGGTTGCGCCACGGACGTCGAGCTGCAGCGGCGGCCGCTCGACAACGGTGTAGGCGTCGAGGTCCTCGTCGGTGACCGAACCACCGCCCGCCTCCATCGCGCGTCGGAGGTCCGGCGCGACGCCGGAGAGATGCCGGATCCCGCCGTCGGCGAGGCGGGTCAGCAGGTCGGCGAACTCCGGGTTGTATTGGCGCTCACCCGCGGCGAGCATGCGGCCGTCCGGCGCGAACAGACGCCGGCCGTCGTCGGTGAGCGTGACGATGTCGCGCAGCAGCGTCAGCACCGAGGCCTGCGATGCCTCGAGGACTGCGCCTTCGCGGGCGAGCCGTCGTGCGGGCTCGACGACGGCGGCGAGCGGAAGCCGTCCGCGGTGCTGGGAGACGTGCAGGTACCCCGCCAGGCAGCCGGGGACCGCGACCGAACCCCACCCGACCGAGAACGTCTGGTCGGCACCCGGGAAGCGGATCGTGATCGGGGTCAGCACCGGTGCCGGCGCGTCGGCGGGTCGACCCCGACCGGGCACGTCCACGAAGAAGTCGATCAGCGCGGCCTCCCCGTCGGCCGGCGCGTCGAGCAGGAATCCGCCTCCCCCGAGGCTGGACAGCGCCGGCTCCGCGACGGCCGCGGCGAAGCCGGCCGCGAGCACGGCGTCGACCGCGCTGCCCCCGGCTCGGAGGACCTCCACGGCAGCCATCGCGGTATCCCGGGCTCCGGCGGCGACCCCGGCCTGCCGTCGGATGCCGCTTACAGCATCCTCCGGGGTCCGTAGTCGAGCCGTGCCACCGGAGCCCCGACGGTGACGGCGGCACCCAGCGCCTTCAGGCCCGACGCCGTCACGAGCACCGGGTTGAGCTCGACGGTCGCGACCTCCGGGAGGTCGTCCTTCAACCGGGCGACCCGCAGCAGGAGGTCCTGCAGTGCCCCGAGGTCGACGGGTTCGGCACCGCGGTAGCCGGACAGCAACGGTGCAGCCCGTGGGGCCCGCACCATCTCCTCGACGTCGACGTCGAGGAGCGGCACCATCCGCCAGACGGTGTCGCCCAACAGTTCGCTCGCGATCCCACCGACCGCGAAGGAGACCATCGGACCGAAGCTCGGGTCCTCGACAGCCCCGATGACGACGGGGACGCCCAGCGGTGCCATCGCCTGGACCACGAGGGATCCGCTCGGGTCGCCCCCGTGGCTCGTGGAGTCGGCCAACGTCTCGGTGACGGCCTGCCACGCGCTGCGGAGCTGGTCGGGGTTGGAGAGGTCGAGCCGGACCGCGCCGAGGTCTGAACGGTGCCGGTAGGCGGGGTCGGTCGTCTTCAGCACGACCGGCCAACCGATCTGTTCGGCAGCGGTCACCGCCGCATCCGCACTCGGAGCCGGGTAGGCCGGCACGACGTCGATCCCGTACGCCTCGAGCAGACCGGCGATGTCGAGCTGGTTCTGCGGCGTGCCGGCGATCGCCCGCGGCGGGGTGATGAGGCCGCCTCCGGCTCCGCCGCTCAACCCGCCGGCCCCGGCGGTCGCACCGTCACCGGGCGCGTCGATGGCCGCCTGGACGATGGCCCGCGCGGCGCCCGGGTCCAGCTCGTCGAAGTGGAACTCGATCCCGGGTCGGCGGCTGCGCCAGCGTGCGTGCTCGCGAACCCGCCCCATCGCTGCCACGGCCGCTTCCGGCGTCGCGTAGGAGGGCACGCTCGCCAGTTCGGGGACGATGCCCTGCTGGCCCAGGAAGGTCGCCGCGACCGGACGGGCGGACGTGACGGCCAGCTCCGCGACGGCCGCCCCCACCTCGGCCGCACCGATGCCCAGGGGCGGGACGAAGACCGCGATGAGCGCGTCGGCCTCCGTCATGGCCCCGTCGAGCGCGGGCCGGTACTGCTCGCCGCCGCTGTCCACCGGGACCACGTGCACCGAGCCGGCCGTGAGCCCGGCGGCGGGCAGGGTCCGCTCGACGAGGCGGGCCAGTGAGCTGCTGTTGGACACCACCCCGACGACGTCACCCTCGGGAAGCGGCTGCGCGTCCAGCAGGGCGGCGACGTCGAGCATGTCCGCGACCGTCCCCGCGCGGACGACCCCGGCCTGCGCCAGCAACGCCTCCGCCACCGGCGACACCCCGGTCGTCACCGCCACCATCGGCTTCATCCGTCCCAGCCGGCGCGCCAGCCGGCCGAACTTGCGCGGGTTGCCGAACGTCTCCAGGTAGAGCAGGACGACGGCGGTGTCGGGGTCGTCCTCCCAGTACTGCAGCAGGTCGTTGCCGCTGACGTCGGCGCGTGCCCCGGCGGACACGAACGACGAGATGCCGAGCCCGCGCCGCCCGACCTCGTCGAGCAGGGCGATGCCGAGGGCGTCGGACTGGGCGAAGAACCCCAGGCGGCCGGGCGCGGCGATGCGCGGCACCAGTGACGCGTTGAGGTGTCCGGCGGGGCGCAGCACGCCCAGGCCAGCGGGGCCGATCAACCGCATGCCTGCGGCCCGGACGCGCGCGGCGAGATCCCGGTCGGCTTCGGCGCTGCGCATGTCGGTCAGGACCACCAGGCCGTGCACGCCGGCCGCTGCGCAGTCCTCGACGACGGCAGGCAGCGTCGAGGGCGGGGTGCAGACGACGGCGAGGTCGACGGGGCGGGGTGCGTCGACGACCCGGCGGTAGGCCGGCAGTCCGGCGATCTCGGTCGCGCTCCGGTGGATCGGCACGACCTGGCCCTCGAAGCCGGCGGCGAGGAGGTTCGCGAGCACGACGCCGCCGGGCTTCGCGGGGTCGCGCGACGCCCCCACCACGGCGACGCCGGCGGGCCGCAGCAGCCGTCCGATGGACCGGGCTTCGGCCCGGTGCTCGCGGGAGCGCATCACCTCGCGGCTCTTGTCGGTCGGCGCGATGTCGAACGCGACCTGTACGGTCCCGCTCTCGTACTGGCGGTTGACCGTGTAGCCGGCGTCGAGGAAGACGCCGAGCATCGCGCGGTTGCCGCTGAGCACGTCGGCCTCGAACCGGCGCAGCCCGCGTTCCTGGCCGGCCGCGGCGAGGTGTTCGAGCAGCACCGAGCCGATGCCGCGGCCCTGGTGGTCGTCCTGGACGACGAATGCGACCTCGGCGGCGTCGCTGCCGGGACGGCCCTCGTAGCGACCGACGGCGACGAGTTTTTCGTCCACGAGCAGTACGAACGCGACCCGCTTGTCGTGGTCGACGTTGGTGAAGTGCGTCAGCTCCTTCGGCTGGATCACCGGGTACGGCGCGAAGAAGCGCATGTAGATCGTCTGTTCCGACAGGCGGCTGTGCATCTCCTGCAGCGCCTCGGCGTCGTCGGGACGGATCGGCCGCAGATGGCCTGTACCACCGTCGGAGAGCAGGACGTCGGCTTCCCAGTGCCGCGGGTAGGGCGCCGCGCCGGACTCGTCGGCAGCCGGCCCAGGGGCGCTCACCGGTCGAGCCACGGGTCGAGGCCGTGCAACGGCAGGACCTCGCGTCGGGTCTCGGCGACGGCTCGGTCGACCGGGTCGTCGGGGTCGCCGTCACCGGCGTCCCACGGGACATACGACGGGATGCCGCGGCCCTTGTCGGCCGAGGGTTGCCCGGTGCTGCGGCCCTCCGGCGCGGGGCTCTCCGCGGAGGGGTCGTCGGCGGCGGTGCCCGCGACGGTGCCCGAGGTGTCGGTCATGGCGTCGGGGCCGAGGATGCCCAGGCGCGCCCGGACCTGCTGCCGCCATGCCATCGGCGCGGCGGTGTCGGGTGCGACGGGGTCGCCGGTGATCGCCGCGACGAGGTGCGTCCACGCCCGCGGGACGACGTCGGCGAGCGCGTACCCGCCACCTCCGAAGGCGACCCAGCGGCCGTCGCACAGTTCGTGAGCGAGGTCGTGCAGCAGCAGGTAGGACGCCCGCTGGCCGTCGACGGAGAGCCGCAGGTCGGTGAGCGGGTCGGCGCGGTGGGAGTCGCAGCCGCACTGCGTCACCAGGATCTCGGGCTCGAAGGCCCGCAGCATCACCGGCACCACGCCGCTGAAGGCGCGGAGCCAGCCGGCGTCGCCCGTGAAGCCGGGGAGCGCGACGTTGACCGCCGTGCCCTCCGCGTCTCCGAGGCCGAGCTCGGTCGCGAAGCCGGTACCGGGGAACAGCGAGCGTCCGCTCTGGTGCAGCGAGATCGTCAGCACGCGCGGGTCGTCGTAGAACGCGTTCTGCACCCCGTCGCCGTGATGGGCGTCGACGTCGACGTAGGCGACCCGTTGCACGCCGTCGTCGAGCAGCGACCGGATGGCGATCGCCGGGTCGTTGTAGACGCAGAAGCCGCTCGCGCGGGTGCGCTGTGCGTGGTGCAGGCCGCCGGAGATGTTCACCGCGTGCGTGGCGCGGCCGGAGCGGACGGCGTCGGCCGCCGCGACGCTGGCCCCTGCGATCAGAGCGGACGCGTCGTGCATGCCGTTCCACACCGGATCGTCCATCGTCCCGAGCCCGTACCGCTCGTCGGGGAGGGCTCGTCGGACGGCCTTCACGTAGTCGGCGTCGTGCACGCGGTGGAGCAACTGCGGCGAGACCGGCTCGGCCCCGGTCACCGTCACCCCTGCCCGGTCGAGCAAGCCGAGCGCGCGGGCCAGCTGGATGGTCAGGTCCAGCCGCACGGGCCGCATCGGATGACCTTCGCCCGGGTCGTAGGACAGGAAGTCGTCGTCCCAGACGACCGTGGCGGGCCCGCTCATCTCGCCAGTCTCCCACTAGCGGTCCTCCGGTTTCTGTCGGTGGGCCGTGCCAGGCTGGGGCCATGACCTCTCCCGCCTCCTCCCCGACCCGGTCCACCTCGCGCGGCTCCTCCGGCCGCGAGGCGTCCGACACCGTCGCCGTCGTCCTCGCGGGTGCCGGCGCGCGTGGCGCCTTCGAAGCTGGTGCCATCGGCCGGCTGCTACCGGCACTCGCCGACCAGCGGCGTACGCCCACGATCTTCTGCGGCAGCAGCGCCGGCTCCATCAACTCGGTGCTGCTCGCTTCGGTCGCGCACCTCGCGCCGGACGCCGCCGCCAAGGAGGTCACCGAGCAGTGGCGGCGGGCCGTCGGCGGCAGCATGATCCGCTCGGTCGGGTTCGCCGTCCCCGCCTCCGGCATCCGCTATCTCGCGGGGCGGCTGCATCTGCCGCTCCCACCGGTCGAGCTGCTCGACCCCACCGCACTGCGGTCCTTCCTCGGACGGTGGAACGGCTGGGACGACCTGCACCGCAACGTCGAGGAGGGGATCGTCGACGCGGTTGCCCTCACCGCGACGGACCTGACCTCCGACCGGACCGTCGTGCACGTGGAGACCCGCGCGGACCGCCCGCTCCCCCCGGACGACCTGGACCGCGGCATCGTCTACCGGCGCACCCGGCTCGGCCTCGAGCACGTCTACGCCTCGTCCTGCATCCCCTTCCTCTTCCCGGCCGTCGAGCTGCCCGACGAGAACGGACGGCCGTCCTGGAACGTCGACGGCGGTGTCCGGCTGAACGTGCCGCTGAAGCCGGCCATCGACCTCGGCGCGACCCGGCTCGTCGTCGTGGCGACCGACACCGCGAGTCGCCCACAGGCGGCGACCAGCGATGGCGTGCCGACGTTGGTCGACCTGGCCGACCAGCTGTTGCACCTGGCGACCGGCGACCGCCTGCTGGAGGACCTGCGGACGCTCACGCAGATCAATGCGTTGGTGAAGGCGCAGGCGTCCGCCCGGGCATCGGTGCAGACCGAGAGCGGGCGGTACAGGAAGCTGCCCGTGCTCGTTGCGGCACCCGAGCACCCGATCGACATCGCCCGCCTCGTCCAGGAGGTTCTCGGCACTGCGCCCGGTCGTCCCCTGGCGCCGCTCGCCCGGGCGGTCTCGCGCGCCATCGGGATCCCGGGCACGGCGACGCCCGACCTGGTCAGCTTCCTGCTGTTCCTGCCCGGGTTCACCCGTCGCGCCGTGGCACTCGGCGAGGAGCAGGCCGACAGGTTGCTCGCGGGCGCGGACGACGGCTGGCAGGAGTAGCCCGGGCGGCCGATGAGCCCGAGCGCCGGCACCGGTCTGAGCAGTCATGACCTTCGAGCAGACCAGGGTGCGGTTGCGCGACGTCGCTCGCCATCACGTCGAGGAGACCGACGTCCCCGGGCTCGTCGCCGTCGTCGCGTGCGGCGAGGACCTCCACGTCGAGGCACTCGGCACCCTGACCGTCGGCGAGGACCGTCCGGTGCGCCGCGATTCACAGTTCCGGATCTCCTCGGTGACCAAGCCGATCACGGCCGCGGCCGTGCTGGCGCTCGTCGACGAGGGCCTGCTGACGCTGGACCAGCCGGTCGATGACCTGCTGCCCGAACTCGCCCACCCGAGGGTCCTGCGCCGCCCGGACGGGCCGCTCGACGAGACGGTCCCGGCCGTGCGGCCGATCACCGTTCGCGACCTGCTGACCTACACCTACGGCTTCGGCATGGTCTTCGACATGTTCACGACGCCGCAGCCGTGGCCGGTGGTCGAGGCTTCCCACCGCCTGGGGCTCGGCACGATCGGGCCGCCCGATCCGGACCACACCGTGGCGCCCGAGGCGTGGCTCGCAGGCCTTGGCTCGCTCCCCCTGCTGGCACAGCCGGGCGACCAGTGGTTCTACCAGACCTCCGGAGCAGTCCTCGGGATGCTCGCGGCTCGGGCGACCGGGCTCCCGTTCCCCGATGTCCTGCGCACCCGCCTGTTCGATCCGCTGGGCATGCGCAGCACGGCGTTCTGGGCCGAGGATCCCTCGCGCCTCTCCACCGCCTACGGGTCCGGGCCGGACGGGCTGGTGGTGACCGACGAGCCCGACGGGTCGTGGAGCCACCCGCCGGCGTTCCCGGACGGCGGTGCGGGGCTGGTCTCGACCGCGGACGACCTGCTCGCGTTCTCGCGCATGCTGCTGCGCGGAGGAGCGCCCGTGCTGCGCCCGGAGACGGTGGCCGCGATGACCACACCACAGCTGACCCCGGACCAGCAGGCGAGCCCCGCGGTGGGGCAGTTCATCGGGGACGGCAGCTGGGGGCTCGGGCTCGCGGTGCACCCGGACGGGTCCTACGGGTGGACGGGCGGTTTCGGGCAGAACTGGCACGTCGACCCTGCGCGGGGTCTCGTCGTCATCACGCTGACGCAGCGCGCCTTCGACGGCCCGGACGCCCTGCCCGCCGTGCACGCTGACATCCTCGCGCTCGCACGATCCGGACTGAGCTGATCTCCCCCCGATCTGTCATCGGCGGCTCGATCCGTGAAGCCCAGGGCGACGCCCGGGGACCTCGCGAGCACCGCGCCTGACGGCTCCCCCGTGAGCGGTGCCTCGTAGGGTCGCCGACCATGACCTCTGCCACCGGCCCGCGGGCGGTTGCGGCGGCCTACAACGACGTCGCTGACCTCTATGCGGACCTGGCCCGGACCTACCTGGCCGGCGTACCGCTGGACCGGGCGCTGCTGGCTGCCTTCGCGGAACTCGTTCGTACCTCGGGTGCCGGCCTGGTTGCCGACGTCGGCTGCGGGCCGGGATACGGCACCGCACACCTCCGGGGCCTCGGGTTGGATGTCGTCGGCTTCGACGTCTCGACGGAGTTGCTCGAGATCGCGCGGACCGCCCATCCGGAGCTGCGGTTCGAACTCGCGTCCATGGACGCTCTGCCGCTCGTCGACGGGGCGGTCGTCGGGATCTCGTCGTGGTATTCGATCATCCACACCGCACCGGAGGACGTCTCCGCCTCCCTTCGCGAGTTCGCTCGGGTCCTCGCCTCGGGCGGTCACCTCGTCGTCGCGTTCTTCGAAGCGGAGGGCGGCCCGGTCTCGGCGTTCGATCACAAGGTGATCTCGGCCTACCGGTGGCCGATCGGCGCGCTGGCTGGACTGGCCCACGACGCCGGCTTCGTCGAGGTCGGCCGCATGCTGCGGCCTCCGCTCGCCGGTGAGCGGTTCCGCCGCGGTCATCTGCTCCTGCGCCGTCTCGACAGCGGGACCACCTGCGACGTCAGCCCGGGCTGATCCCCCAGGCGCCGGTGAGCACCTCGCCCGGCTCGAGGACGACGAGCCCCTCCCCCGAGCGCAGCGCGTTCGCGGGGCAGGTCATCGGCTCGACCGCGAGCCCGTGACGCCGGCGCTCGTGCTGGGGCACAGTGTCACCGGTGAAGACCTGCAGGTAGCCGAAGGTCTCGTCGGCCCACAGCGTCGTCCGGCCCGCGGGCCCGTCGAGCACGACGCGAGCGACGGCATCCGTACGCGCGAGGCCGGTGTAAGGGGTGTCGAGGAGCTGGTCCCCGATGCGGCGGGGTGAGCGGAAGTCGTAGCTGCCGCCGCTTGAAGCCGCCTGGTCGACACCGTGCTCGGCGACCGGCAGCCCTCGGTCGTCGACCTCGAGCCATCGCGAGGCGGGCACGGTCAGCGTGCACTCGTCGACCGGCCCGGCGGCGGACAGGTAGGGGTGGAAGCCGATGCCGAGGGGCGCGGGCCCGTCGGTACGGTTCTCGACCCGGACCTCGACGGCGAGTCCGGTGTCGGTCAGCCGGTAGCGCAGCTCGGCGGCGAGGCGGAACGGGTAGCCCGTCTGCGGGTGCAGCACGTGCCGGGCGACGGCGGTGGCGTCGTCCTCCTGCGTCAGCTGCCAACCACTCCACCGGACGAGGCCGTGGTTGGCGTTGTTGCGCTTGACCTCGGTGATGCCGAGCTGCTGGTCGTTCCCCTGCCACGGCCAGCGGCCGTCCTCGACCCGGTTCGGCCACGGCAGCAGGACCTGCCCGCGCCCGGCGGAGGCCATCTCGTCCACGGCGTAGCCGTCGAGGATCTCGCGGTCACCGACGCGGTAGGTCCGCAGACCACCCCCCACTTCGACGACGGTGACGACCGCGTCACCGAGCCGGAGCTCGACCTGCTCACCTGACGGCTGGAACGGCATCCGTGACCTCCCGGTACAGCTCGGCGACCCGCTCGGCTGCGGCACGCCACGAATAGTCGGCGCGGACGAGCCGCAGCCCGTTCGCACCGCGACGGCGCCGCTCGCCGGCGTCCTCCGCGACAGCGGCGAGCGCGTCGACGAGCGGGTCGGCCTCGTCCGGCGGGACCAGCCAGCCGTTCGCCCGGTCCCCGTCGCCCACCACGAACGACAGCGGACCACCGTCGGCCGCGGCGACGACCGGCAGACCCGCCGCCATCGCCTCGAGGAACACCTGCCCGAAGGCCTCCCCGACCGACGGCGACACCAACGCGTCGGCGCACGCCAACCCGACCGGCAGCTCGTCGTGGCCGCGCCACCCGATGAGGAAAACGCCCTCGATCCGCTCGCGCGCCACGACGGTGGCAGGGTGCTCGCCTTCCCACTCACCGGGATGTCCACCCCAGATGACCAGCGGAGCACGGACGCCTCGCTCGTGGCGGGCCCGCCCGTAGGCCCGCAGCAGCAATGGCAACCGCTTCGGCTCGGTGAAGCGGCCGACGAACAGCAGGACCGGCAGCTCGGGGTCGGCCAGCGGCGCGAGGTCGGCGTCGGTGTAGCGGATGCTGCCCGGCTCGGCATCCTGCGCCCAGCCGAGTGGTTCGGTCACCAGCCATCGCCGGAACCACGACAGCCGCTGCTCGCGGGACAACGTGCCGGGGCGGAACCGCTCGGTGTCGACTCCGTGCGGCACGACGGCGATGTGCTGCGGGTCGAGGTCGAACAACGACGACGCGCGTTCCCGGTCCCGCGGCGACACGACGAGCAGCCGTTCGGCCGCGCGTGCCCAGCCGGTGAGTCGCCGGTCCCACGCGTCGGCGTACGGCCAGCCGGCGGGGTTGCCACGACGGATGGCCTCGAGCATGAGCATCTCGGTGCCGTGCAGGTTCGCGACCACCGGCAGCCTTCGTCCGAGCTGCGCCACGGCGGCGGCCATCGGGGTCAGGTGGTGCAGATGCGCCACGGTCACGGACGGGTTGTCCGCGGTGCGGAACGCCGTCGACCACGCCGTCGACCTGCCGGTCGAGCAGTCGGTCGTCGAGCGTGGCGAACACGCGGTCGGGTGCCCCGGCGCGGTCCTCGTAGGACGGATGCAGCGGTACCGGCTGGTCGAGCGGATCCTCGCCCTGCCCGATGGCGGCGAGTGCCGGGGTGAAGTCGACGGCGGACAGGTCCTGGCCTGCGAAGAAGTCGGACGCGTTCCCCGCTTCACCGGTGCCGCCCCGTGACCCGGTGACGAGTCGGACGGGCCAGCCCAGGGCACCCAGCGCTGGTGCGAGGTAGCGGACGACCTGTGCGGAGCCGCCCCGGGGCCAGAACATCAGCCCCATGAGCACGCGCGGCTCGACCGGCGGCGCGCTCACCCGCCGGACGGGTGCAGCGGTGGCGTGATGAAGGTGCGCTTCTGGCACGAGCGGCAGACCGCGACCTGCGCGCCCGGCTCCTCCTCGGTGACGCCGAAGCGGCTCAGCAGGATCGTGGCTTCGCACCACGAGCAGTCCACCCAGGGTCCATCGGGCAACGGTCCGTCGGCGAGGGCGTCGAAACCGCTCACGCCGAGGGCGCAGCGGACGGGTCGCGACCGAGGAAGCCGACCAGCCGATCGACCGCAGGAGCGTCGTCGGCGACCGGGACCTCGTCGCCGAAGGACTTGTCCGGGCCACGGTAGGCGGGGGTCAGGAACTGGCGTCCCGCAGCGAGGGCCGCCTCGGCCTCCCCTTCGACGTAGGGCACCGGCTGCCCGGTCGCCACCGCGAGGTCCCAGCCGTGGCCGACGTACTCCATGAGCATCATGCCGAGCACCATCGAGCCCGGGATCGGGGCGCCCATCAGCGTGATCGGCCGGTCCGCGGCCCCGCCGCGGAAGGCAGCGACGGCATGCCGCCCGGCCAGCGCGAACTGCTCGGCCTCGATCGCGGGCCAACCCTCGCTGCTGTTCGCCGGAGGAGGCGGCGGGTCGCCGTCGAGGCTGGTGGCGAAGGTCGTCAGCCACTGCACGAGGTGGTTCGTCAGGCCCTCGACGTCGAGCTCGGGGCAGGGGGTCGGTCGGTGAGCGGCCTCAGGCGGCACGTCGGCGAGCAGGGTCGACGTCTTCACCAGCACGGAGTCGAGGAGATCGACGTTCTCGCTCACGGCGACAACCTAACAGCGGTGCGAGGATCGGCACCATGCTCGGACCGGTGTTGCGCGGCCGCACGAAACCGGCAGAGTAGACCGGCGATGAGCGACACCAGCGACACCCCCCGCATCCCCGTCACCTACGACCACTGCGACCACATCCCGGGTCCGTTCTTCCACGGAACGAAGTCGGTGCTCGCCGTGGGCGACGAGCTGATCGCCGGCTACGGCTCCAACTTCCAGTCGGGCCGGGTCTCGAACAACATCTACTTCACCGCTCTCGTGCCGACGGCCGCCTGGGGAGCGCAGCTCGCCGCCGCGCTCGCGGGCAGCAGCGAGCGCGGCCACATCTACGTCGTCGAGCCGCTCGGTCCGTTCGAGGACGACCCCAACGTGACCGACAAGAAGTTCCCGGGCAACGTGACGGAGTCCTACCGCACGCGCCACCCGCTCCGGGTCGTCCGCGAGCTCGAGACCTGGGAGCCCCACCCGCCGGAGGCCGTGGCCGGGATGCTCGCCGGCCTCGCGCGGTTGCGGGAGCAGGGCCTCGACGTGATCATCGACTGACGCCTGCGGCTAGCGCTGCTCGACGACCTGTCCTGCGTGGACGTGCAGGTGACGGGTGGTGTGCACGGCCTCCAGCATCCGCCGGTCGTGGGTCACGAGCAGCAGCGTGCCGGGGTAGGAGTCCAGCGCCGACTCGAGCTGCTCGATCGCCGGGAGGTCCAGGTGGTTGGTCGGCTCGTCGAGCACGAGCAGGTTGACGCCCTTGGCCTGCAGCAGCGCGAGCGCCGCCCGGGTCCGCTCCCCCGGCGACAACGACGAAGCGGGACGCACGACGTGGTCGGCGCGGAGACCGAACTTGGCGAGCAGCGTGCGGATGTCGGCGGGCGCGAGGTCGGGGACGTCGTCGCGGAACGTCTCCGCGAACGGCCGCTCGCCGAGGAAGCGGCGCCGGGCCTGGTCGACCTCACCGACGACGACACCCGGGCCCAGCGACGCGGACCCCTCGTCCAGCGGCAGGCGACCGAGCAGGGCCGCGAGCAGCGTCGACTTGCCGCTGCCGTTCGCGCCGGTGACGGCGACGCGGTCGGCCCAGTCGATCTGCAGGTCGACCGGCCCGAGCCGGAACGCCCCGCGCTGCACGACGGCCCCACGCAGGGTGGCGACGACGGCGCCGGCGCGCGGAGCGGCCGCGATCGTCATCTGCAGCTCCCACTCCTTGCGGGGCTCGTCGACGACGTCGAGACGCTCGATCATGCGGTCGGTCTGCGCCGCCTTCGCGGCCTGCTTCTCGCTGGCCTCGCCGCGGAACTTGGCACCGATCTTGTCGTTGTCCGGTGCCTTGCGCCGCGCGTTGCGGACGCCCTTGGCCATCCACGCGCGCTGCGTCCGACCGCGCTCCTCCAGCGAGCTCCGGGTGTCGGCGTACTGCTCGTAGGCCTCGCGGGCATGACGCCGGGCGACCTCACGCTCGTCGAGGTAGGAGGCGTAACTCCCGCCGAAGACGCGGACCTGCTGCTGAGCGAGGTCGATCTCGACAACGCTGTTCACCGTCCGGGTCAGGAACTCCCGGTCGTGGCTCACGAGGACGACGCCGGCGCGCAGGCCGGTGACGAACTCCTCGAGCCGCCGCAGCCCGTCGAGGTCGAGGTCGTTGGTCGGCTCGTCGAGCAGGAACACGTCGTAGCGCGAGAGCAGCAGCGAGGCGAGCCCTGCCCGCGCCGCCTGCCCGCCGGACAGGCTCGTCATCGCCGCCTGCAGGTCGATCGTGAGGCCGAGGTCGGCCGCCACCTGCTCCGCCCGCTCCTCGAGGTCTGCGCCACCGAGGTCGAGCCACCGCTCGAGCGCCGTCGAGTACCGGTCGTCCGCGCCGGCACCACCCTCGGCGAGCGCCTCGGCGGCGGCGTCCATCTCGGTCTGCGCCGCCCCGACCCCGGTGCGGCGCAGCAGGAAGGCGTGGACGGTCTCGCCGGGCCGTCGCTCCGGCTCCTGCGGCAGGTAGCCGACGCTGGCGGTCGACGGGCTCAGCGAGATGGCGCCCTGCTCGGGACGATCGAGGCCGGCGAGCATGCGGAGCAGCGTCGACTTGCCGGCGCCGTTGGCGCCGACGAGGCCGATGACGTCGCCCGGCGCGACCACGAGGTCGAGGCCGGCGAACAGGCTGCGGGCTCCGTGGCCGGCGGAGAGGTCCTTCGCGACCAGCGTTGCACTCACCCGCTGGACGCTAGTGGATGTCCGGAGCTCGCTCGACCGGGTTCCCCGCTGCCTCCTACTGCGGCGGGGCCGCGCCGATGCCGCCCAGCGCCTCGCGCATCTCGTCGAGCGCAGTTGGGTCCTCGATGGTCGCGGGGGGCTCGAAATCGACACCGTCCACGATGGAGCGCATCGGGGCGCGCAGGATCTTGCCGGAACGGGTCTTGGGCAGGCGCTTGACGATGCGCACGTCCTTCGGCGTCGCGATCGCCCCGATCTCGTCGCGGATGCGCTGCCGCAGCTCGGCGCGCAGCTCGTCGTGGTCGCGGTCGACGCCCCCTGCCAGCACCACCACTGCCAGCGGCATCTGTCCCTTCATCGAGTCGGCGATGCCGAAGGCCGCGGCCTCGGCGACGTCCGGGTGGTTGGCGAGCACCTCCTCGATCGCGCCGGTGGAGAGACGGTGCCCGGCGACGTTCATGACGTCGTCGGTGCGGCCCATCACGAACACGTAGCCGTCGGGGTCGATCATCCCGCCGTCGTGGGTCGTGTAGTAGCCCGGGAACGCGCTCATGTAGCTGTCGACGAAGCGCTCGTCGTCGTGCCACAGCCGCGGGAAGGTGCCGGGTGGCAGCGGCAGTCTGGTCGCCAGGGTGCCGATCGTGCCGTTCGGCACGGGCTGCCCGGTGTCGTCGAGGACCTGCAGGTCGTAGCCGGGCATCGGGAACGTGGCCGAGCCCGGCTTCGGCGTGACCGGTTCCAGCCCGCGGGGGTTGCCGGCGATGGCCCAGCCGGTCTCGGTCTGCCACCAGTGGTCGATGACGGGTTTGCCGAGGGTGTCGGTCGCCCACTGGTAGGTGTCCGGGTCCAACCGCTCACCGGCCTGGAACAACGTCGCGAACGACGACAGGTCGTGCTGGGCCAGCAGCTCGCCCTTCGGGTCCTGCCCGCGGACGGCGCGGAGCGCGGTGGGGGCGCAGAACAGCGCCTTCACGCCGTGCTGGGCGCAGACCCGCCAGAACGCCCCCGCATCCGGGGTGCCGACGGGCTTGCCCTCGTAGAGCACCGTCGTACAGCCCAGAAGCAACGGCCCGTAGACGATGTAGGAGTGGCCGACGACCCAGCCGATGTCGGACGCGGTGAAGAACGTGTCCTCGGGCGTGAGGTCGTAGTGGTTGGTCATCGTCCAGCGCAGGGCGACGGCGTGGCCGCCGTTGTCGCGCACGATGCCCTTCGGCCGGCCGGTGGTGCCGGAGGTGTAGAGGATGTAGAGCGGATCCGTCGCCGCGACCGGTACGCAGTCGGCCGGCTGCGCCGAGGCGACGAGCGACGCCCAGTCGTGGTCCCGGCCGTCGGTGAGGGACGCCTCGGCCTGCGGCCGCTGCAGGATCACGCAGGCGTCGACGGTGTGCGACGAGAGCTCGAGCGCCTTGTCCAGCAGCGGCTTGTACTCGAGGACGCGCGTCGCCTCCACGCCGCAGGAGGCCGAGAGCACGACCTTCGGCTGGGCGTCGTCGATCCGCTTCGCGAGCTGACTCGACGCGAAGCCGCCGAAGACGACCGAGTGGACGGCGCCGAGCCGGGCGCAGGCCAGCATGCCCATGACGGCCTGCGGGACCATCGGCATGTAGATGACGACGCGGTCGCCCTTCCCGACGCCGAGCGAGACCAGGGCCCCGGCCAGCCGTGACACCTCGTCGAGCAGGTCGGCGTAGGTGAAGGTCTGGACGGTCTCGGTGACCGGGCTGTCGTAGACCAGGGCCGCGCGATCGCCGTGGCCCGCGTCGACGTGCCGGTCGAGGCAGTTGTGGCAGGTGTTGAGCTCGCCCCCGACGAACCAGCGGGTGAACGGCTCCTCGGAATTGTCGAGCACCTGGTCGGCCGGCCGATACCAGTCGATCAGCTCGGCCTGCTCCGCCCAGAACCCCTCCGGGTCTTCGAGGCTGCGTCGGTAGGTCGTCTCGTAGGCACCCATGGCCGCAGTCTCGCACCGGGTGCACGGCTGGCGTCCAGGGGTAGGCGGAGGACATGCAGCTGCGGAAGATCCAGGACGTCGAGGTCAGTGCGATCGGGCTGGGTGAGATGCCGCTCTCGGTACAGAACCGCCCCGAGGAGGCCGAGGCCCACCGCGTCGTGCACGCCGCGCTCGACGCCGGCATCACCCTGATCGATACCGCGGACGCCTACTCCCAGGGGGCCGAGGACTTCGGCCACGGCGAGCGGCTGGTCGGCGCGGCGCTGCGCTCCTACGGCGGCGACACCTCGGACGTCCTCGTCGCGACGAAGGGCGGCCACACCCGCACCGCCGACGGCAGCTGGGAACTCGACGGCCGCCCCGAGTACCTGAAGGACGCGTGCCGGAAGTCGCTGGCCGCGCTGGGCGTCGAGCAGATCGGGCTCTACCAGTTCCACCGCCCGGACCCGGCGACGCCGTGGGCGGACTCGATCGGCGCCCTGGCCGACCTGCTCGACGAAGGCCTCATCCGCCTCGCCGGCGTCAGCAACGCGACGATCGCGCAGATCGACGAAGCGAACCAGATCCTCGGCGGCAGGCTCGCCGCCGTACAGAACCAGTTCTCGCCCGCCTACCGCTCCAGCCTCGGCGAACTCCGCCACTGCGGGGAGAAGGGCATCGCCTTCCTCCCGTGGAGCCCGCTCGGCGGGATGTCGTCGGCGGCCGACCTCGGCGGCCACCACGCCGCCTTCGGCGAGGTCGCCGACGCACACGACGCCACCGCGCAGCAGGTCGCGTTGGCGTGGCACCTCGCACAGGGGCCGCACGTGCTGCCGATCCCCGGCTCGAGCCGGGCACAGACCGTCCGGGCGTCCGCCGCCGCCGTCGACCTGCAGCTGACCGACGACGAACTCCGTCGTCTCGACGCCGCCTGATCCGGGCGGCCTGACCGGGCGCCGGCGCGGATCTAAGCTGAGCCCATGGACCGGCGCCTGCCCGCGACGCGCGCCGGTGCCGCGCGCCCGCCCGGTCTCACCGCCGACGAACTCGCCGCAGTCGTTCGTCGCGCGAGCCAGCTGGACGCGGTCGGGCCGGACATCCACCCCGACCTCGACGTGGACGACGCCCGCGAGGTGCTGCGGGAGGCGGGGGTGTCTCCCGCGTCAGCCGAGCAGGCACTGGCCGAGTGGCGGGCGGGCCAGCTGGGTGTCGTCGCGCCGCCGCCGATCACAGCGCCCGCGCGGCTGTCTCCCGTCGTCGTCGTCGAGCGCACCGTTCCGTTGGAGCCGGCCGAGCTGCGGCAGACGCTCGACCGCATGCTCCGCCGGCAGTGGTTCACCGGTGGGCGCTCGTTCGGGCCCGCCACGGCCGAGTGGCTGCCGCGCTCCGGCATGTTCGCCGACATGCGCCGTCGCTTCGACGTGCGCGGAACGTTGCTGCTCCACGAGGTCGGCCGGCTGCGGCTCGATGTGCAGCCCGGGAGGTCGGGAACCAGCCTGGTCCGTCTCACAGCGGACCTCGGCAATTTGCGCTCCCGCCTCGTCGGCAGCATGGTCGGGCTGCCGGCGGCGGCCGGGGCGACGGTCAGCCTCGTCGGGATCCCGACCTCGGCGCCGGAGCTGATCGCGAGCGGGCTGCCGATCGGCCTGGTCGTCGCGGGCGGCGGCTACCTCGGTGCTTCGCGCACGTTGGAGAGACGCCGCGCAGCTATCGAGGAGAACCTGCACATCCTGCTCGACCGGGCAGCGCCGCTGCGCTGAGGGTCAGCCGTCGGCGGCGCGCCGCATCCTCGCCACGAGGATGCCGGGGACCTCGGTGATGCTGTCGGCGACGTGCGCCGCGGACGCGAGCGCGTCATCGGCGGGCGGGTACTCGCGGTTGGGGACGGCGATGACGGTCAGGCCGGCTGCGGCGGCGGAGCGGATCCCGTTCGACGAGTCCTCGACGGCCGCTGCCGACGCGGGCTCGACCCCGAGCCGTCGGCAGGCCTCGAGGTAGACGTCGGGTGCGGGCTTGCCGCGCGGAACCGCCTCACTGGAGACCTCGGCGGCGAACAGCTCCCGGATCCGCGCTGCGTCGAGCACGGCCGCGATGAGCCGCGGGGGGCTGCTGCTGGCCACGGCGATCGGCCAGCGGCCGGCAACGGCCCGGACGACGTCGACGGCGCCGTCGATCAGCGGCGGCTCGTCACCCAGGGCCTCCGCCACCCGGTCGATGACCTCGTCGGCCACCTGCTCCGCCGGTCCCGGTACGCCGAGCGAGTCGACGAGGTAGGCCGACCACTCCGGGGTGCTCATCCCCATCTGGTCGGTGCTCGCCGTCGGGGACCAGGTGCCGCCCTTCTCCTCGACGTAGGCCTGCCGCACCTCGTCCCAGACCTGCTCGGACTCGACGATCACGCCGTCCATGTCGAAGACGATGGCCAGCAGGTCGGGCTCCTGGCCCCGGCTCACCGCGACTGCTGCGGCAGGGTCGTCGCCACGGCCGGGAGCAGGAGTTCGCGGACGAACGCCAGCAGCTCGGCGCAGGCCTGGTCTCCGGCACAGATCCTCGGCAGCAGGATCGCCCAGTTCATGTGCTGCAGTTCGAACTGCGCGTCGGGACGGTTCGCCGCCGCCAGCCCGGTGCCGGCCATCTGCGTGACGAGGTATCCGGCGAGCCGTTCGATGCCTCGAACATCGCCGGACGCGCCTTCCGACAGCTGCAGGAAGGCCAGGTCGCCGAGCTGCCCCGCGTGCTCCGCCTCGCGCAGGTAGCCCAGGATGACGTCGCGCCACCAGGGCGCGGTGCGCGGCAACTCACGGTCGATGAGGCCACGGTCCAACAGGAGACGGCTGGCGGCCCGGATCGTCGCGTCGTCGCGGAAGGCGAAGGCGGTAGCGCAGATCAGGGAGACGAGGCGTCGCAGGGGGTCCTGCTCCTGGGCCTCCACCTGCTGCCGCAGCTGGTCCCACCGCGCGGCCTGCTCCTCGGCGATCGCAACCGCGAGGGCGTCCTTGGACTCGAAGTGGAAGTAGAACGCCCCGCGGGTGAGACCGGTGCTCTCCACGAGCCGATTGAGGGTCGCGCCCGCGTAGCCCTGCTTGTCGAAGACCTGGGCCGTCGATTCCAGGATGCGTTGGCGCGTCCGTAGGCCACGGGCTGTTACTGACATGACCTTGACAGTAGCCAGGCGAGATGTGAGCGCATGCCGTTCGCGGAGGAACCAGCAACTCCGCATGACGAAGTGCACAGCCTGAAAGAATCGGGCGGTCTTCGGCGTTGTAGCCGCCGACTACCGAGGGAGTTGCGTGACTGAGCAGTCGCCGGAGGCACCCGGCCGGGTGCCGGAGGCAGTGCCGGAGGCAGCGCCGAAGACCGGGCTCCGCCGCCTCGTCCTCGATACCACCCCGCTGCAGATCCGGCCCTACCGGCGGTTGTGGTCGTCCACGGTCGTCACGGCCATCGGCAGCCAGTTGACCGCCGTCGCGGTGCCGAAGCAGCTCTACGACATCACGGGTTCCTCGGCCTGGGTCGGCCTCTCCGGCGCCGTGGCCCTGGTGCCGTTGGTCGTCTTCGCCCTGTGGGGCGGCGCGATCGCCGACGTGGTCGACCGGCGCAAGCTGATGATGGCGACCAACTCCGGCCTCGCCGTGACCTCCGGGCTGCTGTGGCTCCAGGCCGCGACGGGCATGCGCAACGTCTGGGTGGTCCTCGGCCTGCTCGCTCTGCAGCAGGCCTGCTTCGGGATGAACAGCCCTGCCCGCAGTGCGTCGGTGCCGCGCCTGGTGCCGGCGTCGATGCTGCCCGCGGCCAACGCGCTGAACGCGACGGTGATGATGATCGGCTCGATCAGCGGGCCGCTGCTCGCCGGCGCGCTGATCCCGGTGCTCGGCCTGTCGACGCTCTACCTGATCGACACCATCGCGCTGGCCGTCGCCGTCGCCACCGTCTTCCGGCTCCCCGCGCTGCCGCCGCTCGGCGAGAGTGGCCGTCGGGCCGGTCTGTCGTCCATCGCCGACGGCTTCCGCTACATGGCGTTGCAGCCGGTGCTGCTGGTCTCCTTCCTCGCCGACATCATCGCCATGGTGTTCGGCATGCCGCGGGCGCTGTTCCCGCAGCTGGCGGCACAGACCTTCGGCGGCCCGGCCGGTGCCGGCCTCGCCCTCGGGGTCCTCTACGCAGCGATCCCGGCCGGCTCCCTCGTCGGCGGCCTGCTCTCGGGCACCTTCACCCGCATGCGACGCCACGGGACCGCCGTGGTGCTCTCCGTGGCGGCCTGGGGGGCCGCCGTCGCCGGGTTCGGCCTGTCCGGTTCCCTCGTGCTCGCGGCAGTCTTCCTGGCCATCGCCGGCGCCGCCGACCTGGCGAGCATGGTCTTCCGCAGCTCGATCCTGCAGGAGGCGGCCACCGACGAGATGCGCGGCCGCATGCAGGGCGTGTTCACGGTCGTCGTCGCCGGCGGACCTCGCTTGGCCGACCTCGTGCACGGCACGTTGGGGGCGGCGATCGGCGTCGGGCCGACCATCGTCGGCGGCGGCGTGCTCGTCGTCGCCGGGACAGCCGTTCTGACCCTCGTCTTCCCGTCCTTCTGGCGGTACCGCTCGGCGAGCTGATTCCTACGGGATCGCTCGGACGACTCCCCCGTCGACGCGGAGCGCCGCACCGGTGGTCGCCGAGGCCTGCGGCGAGCAGACGTAGACGACCATGTTCGCCACCTCTTCGGGCGTCGTCAGCCGCTGCAGCAGGGACGTCGGGCGGTTCTCGGCGATGAAGCTCCGCTCGACGTCCTCCTGCGACTTGCCCTGCTTCTCCGCCATCGCGGCGAGCATCCCGCCGACGCCTTCGGAGCGGGTGGGACCCGGCAGGACCGAGTTCACGGTGACGCCGCTGGCGGGGTAGGTCTCGGCGAGGCCGCGGGCGACCGCGAGCTGGGCCGTCTTGGTCATCCCGTACTGGATCATCTCCGCCGGGATGTGCAGGGCGGACTCGCTGCTGATGAACACGATGCGCCCCCAGCCGGCGTCGGCCATCCGCGGGGCGTAGTGACGCGACAGGCGGACACCGCTCATGACGTTGACGTCGAAGTGCTTCTGCCAGTTCTCGTCGGAGATCCTGGCGAACGGCTTCGGCTCGAACACCCCGGCGTTGTTCACGAGGATGTCGACGTCGGGCACCTGGTCCACGACGGAGGCGACCCCCTCGGCGGACCCCACGTCTCCCGGCGCCTCGACGATCTCGCTACCGGGCACGGCCTGCCGCAACCGGCCCGCCGCGTCGGCGACCCGCTCCGCGGTCCGGCCGTTCACGACGACGGTGGCACCCGCCTCGGCGAGGCCCTGCGCGATCGCGTAGCCGATTCCTGCGGTTGAACCGGTGACCAGGGCCCGACGCCCGGAGAGGTCGATGCGCATCAGCCGCGGTCCTTCACGGTCCACCGGGGACCGGCGTCGTCGACGAACTCGGCAACCAGGTTCTGATGTGACAGGTCGGACAACGCAGCCCGGGTGTCGTCGACGCTCCGGCCGGCCTCGGCGGCGACCTGCTCGACGCGGACGTCCGCGCCCCGTGCCTCGACAGCTGCGACGGCGGCGAAGACCTGCTCGTTCGTTTCTTGGTCCATGGTCCCGCCCTCCCCGGCGACGTGCGGCTCTAACGTTCATCCGGTGTAGCGATCAGCGCCCTCGGGCAGGGGTGATCGTGCGCAGGCTCACCCTCCGATGTGGCGCTGCCGGCATGTCGCGGGATCAGCCTCCAACGTCCCGTCGTTAGCATCGAGCAAGCACCCAGCAAGCACTATCAGCAGACCTCCGGAGCCCATGACTTCCGATACCCGAGACCTCCGCTTTCCGCGGGATCACATGCCACCCGACGCTCCTCGTGACCGCGTCCAGCTCAGTGCTGTCCAGGTCGCCGCGAGCGCCCTCGCCTCCGTCTCCGCCGCCGTCATCGCATCCCTGTTCGGGGTGGCCGGCACGGTGGTCGGCGCCGGCCTCGTCGCCATCATCTCGACCACGGGCAGCGCCCTGTACAGCTCCTCGATGAAGCACACGTCGAGCCAGCTGCGTCGCGCCCGCGAGAACCTCCTGACCGCCCGGGCAGGCGAGGCCGGGAGCACGACCCGCGCCGGCCGGACGGCCTCGTCCACCGCCGTCCTCGACCGTCCCGAACCGCGTCACCCTCGTTCCGGCCCGACCGCCGAGGCGGCGCCGAGCCGCTGGCGCCGCGGATGGCTCACGGTCGGAGGCCGCCGAGGCCTGAAGTGGCCGGCCCTCGTCGGCGCAGCCGTCCTCGTCTTCGTTCTCGCCATCGCCGCGATCACCGGCTTCGAGGCTCTGACGAACAAGTCGATCTCGTCGTTGACCGGCCACGGCAGCTCGTCCTCGACGATCGGCGGCATCACCGGGACCACGTCCTCGAGCAAGCCGACGCCGAAGCCGACCTCGACCGGCAGCGGCTCGGACGCAGCGACCACGACTCCGTCGCCGACCGCGACCAGGTCGGCAAAGCCGTCCGCGGTCGTGCCGACGCCGTCGGCGAGCCTGAGCGTGCCGACACCGTCGGCCGCGCCCAGCAGTGCCGTCCCGAAGCAGAGCGGCAGCACCAGCGGGACCGGGACCGGGACCGGGACCGGCGGCGAGGTCACCGTCCCCGCCCCGTGATTGCCTGAGTACGTGCGCATCGAACAGCTCGTGACCTCAGGCCAGTTCCACCTCGACGGCGGCGCCTGGGACGTCGACAACAACGTCTGGATCGTCGGTGACGCCGACGAGGTGATCGTCATCGACGCCCCGCACGACGCGGACGCCATCGAGGCGGCGGTCGGGGGCCGGAGGGTCGTGGCGATCGCCTGCACCCATGCGCACGACGACCATGTCAACGTCGCTCCCGAGCTCGGTCGCCGATTCGGCGCGCCGGTGCTGCTTCACCCCGCCGACGACGTGCTCTGGCGGATGGCGCACCCCGACGCCCGGCCCGACGGCGAGCTCGTCGACGGACAGCGGCTCGCGGTCGCCGGCACCCGCATCGACGTGCTGGCGACACCGGGCCACGCACCGGGCGCAGTGTGCTTCCACCTGCCGGAACTCGGCGCGGTGTTCAGCGGCGACACGCTGTTCAGCGGTGGGCCCGGGGCGACCGGCCGCAGCTACAGCGACTTCCCGACCATCCTGACCTCGATCGAGCAGCGGCTGTTCGCGCTGCCGGGCGACACGATCGTCCACACCGGGCACGGCGACGACACCAGCATCGGCGCGGAGTCGCCGCACCTCGACGAATGGCGCGCCCGCGGCCACTGACGGCCCCGAACGGTGATGTCCTCGTGCGCAACGGGCAGGACCGGGAGGTGACCCGAGAGATCCGCGCCGTCCGCCTCACCTCCCACGACCGTCCGGTGTCCGTCGAGCCGGTGCAGCTCGGTCCGGTCGACGGCGCGAGCGTGGTCGAGATGCTCTACGCCGGCATCAACCCGGTCGACACCTATGCGGCGAAGGGGCTGGTCGCGCCCGACGCACCCCTTCCGCGCACGCTCGGTGGTGAAGGGGTCGGCACCCTGGACGGCCGGAACGTGCTGGTTGCCGGCGGCGGGCTGGGAACGACCCGCGACGGGGTATGGGCAGCGGCCGTCGCCGCCCCGGATGTGGCGGTCGTCGAGCTGCCCGACGGCGTCGACCTGCAGCAGGCCGCCGCGATGGGGGTCGCAGGACTGACCGCCTTCCACGTCGTCGAGACGGTCGGCCGCATCGGCCCGGACGACCGTGTCCTCGTGCTCGGCGCGAGCGGCGGCGTCGGCGGACCGATCTGCAGCTTCGCCGCCTCCACCGGCGCGACCGTCGTCGGGCAGACCGGCAGTGCCGAGAAGGCCGCCGCGATCCGGGAGCACGGCGCCTCCGACGTCCTCGTGTGCGAGGCGGACGGCCTTGCCGAGGCCGCCCGGGACCTCCGTCCGACCGTCGTCGTCGATCCGCTCGGCGGCGCCTTCACCCCGGCTGCCCTCTCCGTCATGCAGCGGCGTGGACGCCTCGTCGTCTACGGCACCAGTGCCGGCGCGGACGTGTCGCTGAACCTGCAGCAGGTGTACCGCAACCAGCTGAGCATCCTCAGCTACGCCGGGCTCATCCTGTCCCCTGAACAGCGACGGGACGGGCTCGAGAAGGCGTTGCGCGTCCTGGCCGACGGCCGGATGCAGATCCGCATCGACCGCGTCCTCCCGCTCGAGCAGGTGACCGAAGCGTTCGACCTCATCGCGAACCGCGGCCTCTCCGGCAAGGTGCTGCTCGACTGCCGCTGACCACAGCCCACGTTCCCGCGAAGGAGACAGCAGATGCAGTACCGCACGCTCGGTCGGACCGGAGTCCAGGTCAGCGAGTTGTGTCTCGGCGCCATGATGTTCGGCGCCTGGGGCAACCCCGATCACGACGACTCGATCCGCATCATCCACCGGGCCCTCGACGCCGGCGTCAACTTCGTCGACACCGCCGACGTCTACTCCGCCGGCGAGTCCGAGGAGATCGTGGGCAAGGCGCTCATCGGCAGGCGCGACGACATCGTTCTCGCCACCAAGGCGCACATGCCCATGGGCAAGAGCCCCACGATGCGAGGCAACTCGCGGCGCTGGCTGGTGCGCGAGGTGGAGAACAGCCTCCGCCGGCTGCAGACGGACTGGATCGACCTTTACCAGATCCATCGTCCCGAGCCGACGACGGACATCGACGAGACCCTCGGCGCCTTGACCGACCTGGTCCGTGCCGGGAAGATCCGCTACTTCGGCAGCTCGACGTTCCCGGCCTCTCAGATCGTCGAGGCGCAGTGGACCGCCGAGACGCGGCACCGCGAGCGGTTCGTGACCGAGCAGCCGCCGTACTCGATCCTGGTACGCGGCATCGAGGCGGAGATCCTCCCGACCGCGCAGAAGTACCGCATGGGGGTCATCCCCTGGAGCCCGCTGGCGGGCGGTTGGCTCACCGGCAAGTGGCGTCTCGGGCAGGAAGCGCCGTCCTCGACACGCGCCGACCGCATCCCCGGCCGCTACGACCTCGGCCTCGAGGAGAACCAGCGCAAGCTCGCCGCCGCGGACGCACTCGCGGTGCTCGCCGAGGACATGGGCGCCACGCTGATCGAGATGGCGATCGCCTTCGTCCTGCAGCATCCAGCCGTGACGTCACCGATCATCGGGCCGCGCACGATGGAGCAACTCGAGTCGCAGCTCGGGGCCGTCGACGTGACCCTCACGCCCGACGTCCTGGACCGCATCGACGAGATCGTCCCGCCGGGGACGACGTTCACGGCCGCCGATGCCGGTTACGTCCCGCCGGCGATCACCGACGCTCAGCTCCGGCGCCGCTGAGTCCGCCCGGCGATCAGGTAGAGCCGGAACCGCATCCGCTTGGTCCAGGACGGCCGGACGGGGCGGTCGGGCTGTTGCCACGGCGGTCGGGCCTGCACCTGCCGGCCGTGGGCGGAGAGCTCGTGGTTCGACGCCTGCTGGATCCAGTGCCAGTCGAACTCGGCGGGTTCGGCGGCCGCGTCCTCGCGCCGCGGGTTCTCGGTCACGGCAGCAGAACGATCGACCCGCTGGGTGCGTGCCCGCCGGCGGCCCGTTCCGCGCGCTCTACTGTTCCCGCATGGCCACAGCAGGTGCGGCGGTGCGACGGATGGTGCCCCGGCGGGTCGACGAGCAGCACCGCGTCTCGACGCCGCTCGAGCTGCTGTTCGACCTGACTTTCGTGGTCGCGGTGTCACTGCTCGCCCGCGAGCTCGGGCACGGCGTCGCCGAGGACCACCCGGGCCATGCGGTGTCGGCGTTCCTGATGGTCTTCTTCGCCATCTGGTGGGCGTGGATGAACTTCACCTGGTTCGCCTCCGCCTACGACACCGACGACGTGCCCTACCGACTGCTGACGCTGCTGCAGATGGGCGGCGTGCTCGTCCTGGCCGCGGGGGTCGCGCCCGCCTTCGAGAACAAGGGCTACACGGCGGTGACGATCGGCTACGTGGTGATGCGCGTGGCCATGCTCGCCCAGTGGGGGCGGGCAGCGCGCTCCGATCCCGGGCGCCGGACGACGGCGCTGCGCTACGTCATCGGTACCGCCGCGGTACAGGCCGCCTGGCTGGTCCGGCTCGCGCTCCCGGCCAGCGCGGCCGTGGCGTCCTTCCTGGTCCTGGTCGTCGCCGAACTCGCCGTGCCCTGGTGGGCCGAGCGGGGCTCGGAGCAGTCGACCTGGCACCCGCACCACATCGCCGAGCGCTACGGCCTCTTCGTGATCATCGTGCTCGGCGAGTGCGTACTCGCAGCGACGACGGCGGTGCAGGTGGCGGTGGCGGATGGTGGCGTCAGCGCGAAGCTGCTGGTCGTCGCCGCGGGCGGGCTCATTCTGCTGTTCGGGCTCTGGTGGGTGTACTTCCTGCGCCCGGCCGGAGAAGGTCTGGAACGTCGACGCGAGGTGGCGTTCTGGTGGGGTTACGGCCACTACGGCGTCTTCGCCGGGCTCGCGGCGATCGGCGCGGGCCTCGAGGTGACGACCGAAGCCGTCACCCATCACATCGCGGCCCCGGACACACTCGTGGCGGCTGCCGTCGGCGTCCCGGTCGCGGTGGTCCTGCTGCTGGTCTGGTTCCTGCACCGCCCGTTGGGGACCGTCACGCGGGGAGACGGGGTCGTCTTCGTCGCGGCAGCGCTGGTCACGCTCGTCCTCGTGGCGGCGGCCGGCGCGCTGGGCCTCCCCGCCGTCACACTGCTCATGGCGGTGCCGGTGGCCGCCGTCGTCACCGTCGGCATCCGCCATCGCAGCAGCTGAGGCGTCAGTCCGTCGAGGGCGTCAGTCCGTCGGCTGCGGCGAGCTGCGACTCGAGCCGGTCGAGGAACGGCAGCTGCGAGGGACTGATCTTGACCCGCGCCGTCGCCAGGTCGAACCAGTCCGCGCGGTCGACCTCCTCGACCTGCCGGATGCGCCCGCTCCGCGGCGGCCACTCCATCGGAAAGGTGTTGCTACGAACGCCTGCGACGTCGAACTCGCCCTCGATCGCCCAGATCAGGTTGACCTTCCCGCTGCGCTGCCGCGCCTCACCGAGCGGTCGGGGCTCGCCAGCCGGCGGCGGGCTGCCCATCTCCTCGGTGAACTCGCGGACCGCGGCGGTCAACGGCTCCTCGTCGCCCTCGAGCTCGCCCTTCGGGATGGACCAGACCCCGTCGTCCTTCTTGACGTAGTACGGACCCCCGGGGTGGGCGAGCAGCACCTCGAGGCCACCCTCACCCGAGCGGTGGACCAGGACACCGGCGCTACGACGAGGCATGGGTCGATTGTCCCGCGTCAGTCCGCGACCGTGGTGACGAGCGGCGCCGGCGCGAGCACCTCGACCGGCTCGAGATGGGCGCGGCGGCGGCCCTCGCGGGAGGGGCGCGAACCGTAGCTGACCCCGCCCAACACGATCCCGGCCCCGATGAGCTGCACCCAGGTGGGCTGCTCCCCCAGGACGACCGCGGCGAGCGCGAGGGCACACAGCGGTTGCAACAGCAGGACGAGCGCGGTGACCGCGGCCGGCAGGTGCGGCAACGATCGCGAGATCAGCAGCCAGCCGATGACCTGGGACAGCATCGCCAGCAGCGCGAGCCAGCCGACGCTCGCCCAACCCGGGGTCAGGTCGATGCCGTCGGTGACGGCGCCGAGCCCGATGCTCAGCACGCCGGCGGTGAGGCTGGCGTCGAGAAGCGGTGCGGCCGTGCTCCGGGTGCCGGACGACGACGCCCGCAGCAGGAGGATGAAGCCGGCGTAGGCGATGGAGGTCCCGAGCCCGTAGACCGTGCCCCGGATCGGGTGACCTCCGTAGGCGGCGGGACCCACGATGCCGGACACGAGCAGGACGCCGGCGACGACCACGGGGAGGCCGGTGAGGAGCCGGTTGCTGGGCCGCTCACCGAGCACGAGCCAGCCGACCGCCGCGACCACGATGACCTGGAGGTTCCCGAGCACTGTCGCCACCCCGGCCCCGGCGTCCCCGATGCAGTGGTGCCACAGGTCCAGGTCGAAGGTGAAGAACGCGCCGGCTCCGACGCCGAGCATCCGGGAGCGGAGCGGTCGAGGCGCCTCGCCCTTCACCTGCCAGGCCGCGAGGAAGGCCAGCACCGGCACCGAGAGCAGGCAGCGGAAGGCGGCGGCCGTCGCCGGGGTGGTGCGCGCCAGCTCCACGAGCATCGACGACGAGGCGATACAGCCGGCACCGGCCGCGGCGACGAGCACCCGGGACTCGACCATGCGTTCGCCACCCCATCAACGTTCAGCGTCAGGACCGTCCCGGCGCTACGCTCGTGACGGTATGGACGACGGCGTCAGGAGTCAACATGCTTTTCGGTCATGACACCGAGCACGCGCTGACCGTCTCCGTCGCCCTCGCGAACGGTCCCCCGGCGACGCCCGAGGAGCTGCAGGCCTTCATCGACGAGCACGACATCAGCGGTGTCGACACGGTCGACGCCGACGACGTCCGCGCGATGCTGGGCCTGGCGGAGACAGTCCGCTCGGTCTTCGAGAGCGACGACGTCGCCGGCTCGGCCGACACGGTCAACACCCTGCTCGAGGCCTCCGCCGCCACCCCCCGGCTCACGACGCACGACGGATACCCGCTGCACCTGCACCACTTCGCACCGGGGGCCGCGGTCGCTTCCCACCTCGGCGCCGACGTCGGGATGGCGCTCGCCGTCGTCCTCGCGGCCGGCGAAGGGTCGCGACTGCGGCTGTGCGAGGCGGGGTGCGGCCGCGTGCTCGTCGACCTCTCCCGCAACCGCAACCGGCGCTACTGCGACGACAAGTCCTGCGGGAACCGGCTGCACGTCGCCGCCTATCGGGCCCGCCGACGCACATCCGGGTGAAATAGCCGGAGGGACGAAAACACACGGGAAAGCGCAGTACCGTTTTTGACGGGTCGACGGGAGATCTGGGTGACCGACGAAGTCGGAAAGACAGGGCACGTCGTCACACGCATACGCGGTGGCGAGAAGCCCGGAGAAGTCACCATCCCCATCCGCGGCGGAGTAGAGGTCTACCTCGCCTACAGCGATGAGCCCATCGAGCGCTCGACCCCGGTCCTCGTCGTCGGCAGCCGGGGCAGTCGTTGCCTCGACGTCGTGCCGTGGGCCGGTTGAGTCAACAGACACGCTCAAGGGGAGTTCATGTTCGGATATCGGGTGCCGGCGCCCAACCAGGCGATGCTCATCAGTGGTGGCCGTCAGCGTGGTCGCGGGGACGGCGGGACGCAGTTCCGGATCGTCACGGGGCACGGGGCCTTCGTGCTGCCCATCTTCCGCAAGGTCAGCTTCCTGACCCTGGCGATGCAGGAGGCGGAGGTCGTCGAGGACACCTTCACCCAGCAGGGGCTGACGCTGAACGTCCGCGCGATCATCGCGTTCAAGGTCGGTGACGACCTGGCCAGCATCTCGGCCGCCTCGCGGCGCTTCCTCGCCGACCAACGGCAGATGTCGGCGCTGGTCGGCCGGATCTTCTCCGGGCACCTGCGGTCGATCGTCGGATCGATGACGGTGGAGAGCATCATCCGCGACCAGCAGCGCCTCGGTGAAGCGATCCTCGACGCCTCCAAGGGTGAGATGGCGCGGATCGGGCTGCTGGTCGACTCGTTGCAGATCAGCGAGATCAACGACAAGGGCAGCGGCTACATCGCGGCGCTCGCCTCGCCGTACCAGGCTGCGGTGAACCGGGAGGCGCAGATCGCGCAGGCGCGGGCGATGCAGGCCTCGGCCGAGGCGCAGCAGGAGAGCGAGCGCGCCCAGGCCGAGTTCCGCCGGCAGACCGCCATCGCGCGAGCGGACTACCAGGCGCAGATCGACACCGCCGAAGCCCGCTCCCAACAGGCCGGTCCGCTCTCGGCTGCGCAGGCGCAGCAGGACGTGCTCATCGAGCAGGCGAAGGTCGCCGAGCGCAACGCCGAGCTGCGTCAGGCGCAGCTGATGGCGGAGGTGGTCAAACCGGCCGAGGCGGAGGCGGAGCGCATCCGTACCCTCGCGCAGGCCGAGGCCGACCGCACCAGGATGTCCGCGGAGGCCGCGGCATCCGCAGACCGCATCGCGTTGGACCAGCGCATCATCGAACAGCTGCCGCAGATGATCGCGGCCGCCGCGTCCGGGCTGCAGAACGCCAACGTCACCGTCCTCAACGGCGCGGAGGGGCTCAACGGCACCGTCGCCTCGATGGCCGCGCAGGGGCTGACGATCCTCGACACCCTGACGGCCGGGCTGCGGGACCGGGAGGGCCGTGCCAGCGGCACGCGCGGCGACGAGGCCCGAGCCATCGACCGCGGCCCGGCGTCGTCCGGCAGCGCGAACGGGAGCAACGCCGGCGGCTGATCGGCTGATCGGCTGCTACCGCGCCTGCCCGACGTGGCTGGTTGTCGCGCGGTCGATCAGCCCGCCGATGCCTCTGTTCCGGCGTGCACCGGACGGATGCTCGGCTGGCACACCGGCACCGTGGCCGGCAGCACGACGTCCGCCCGTTCGCCGGGCGGGAAGACGCGGACGAAGGCCGACGTCGTCGAGCCGGAGTCGCAGGCAGCCGGGGTCACGCTGAACGTGGCGGTGGCGACGTCTCCCGCCGACAGCCGGACGGTGGGGGCCGAAGCGCTGACCCGGCTCGCGGGACGACCGATCTGGGTCCGTCGGGCGTCGAGCAGTGAAACCCCGGGGTAGCCCTGCAGCGTGCATGCCGTGTCGCTGCGGTTCCGGAATCGGACCGCGCTGAACTGCGTCCCGGCCGCCCCCTGCCCAGGTTCGAAGGTGACGGTCACCTGCGCCGTCGTGCAGCTGGTGCCGGCCGCCGCCGATCGGCTGGGCGACGGAGCGGGCGACACCGTCGGGGACGGTGTCGGGGACGGCGTCGGTGCCGCGGTTGTGGTGCCCGTGCCTGCCTGGGCACCGGCCGTCGGTGGCGCTGCTGCTGGTCCTGCCTTCGTCGACGACGAACCGGAGCAGCCCGCGGCGCCGAGGGCGACCACGAGCAGGGGCAGGGCGACAGCGTGACGACGCTTCACAAGATCACCCTAGGGCGTCATTCCTGTGAATCGTCCCGGGACGCTGGCTTGTGGTGGCCGTAGTCAACACGTTGACGTCGAGAGCAGGTCCACCGCCATCAGCATCGTCGGGACCTGGACTCCCTGACCGCGCCGACGTGACGCGGCTCTCAGCTCTGTTGCAGGATGCGGACATGACCGCGCCCGCGACAGACCCCGCCCCGGCCGACCCCAGCCCGGCCACCCGGACCTATCGGGCCGCTCGCGACCACCTGGTCGACCTGCGCAGCGACTACGACCGCGCGGTCGCGGAGTTCCGCTGGCCGACGTTCACGAGCACGTTCAACTGGGCGATCGACTGGTTCGACGCCGTCGGACGGGGTTCCGACCAGCTGGCGCTGTGGGTGGTCGCCGCCGACGGCAGCGAACAGAAGGTCACCTTCGACGAGATGTCGCGCCGCTCCGACCAGGTGGCGACGTGGCTCGCCTCGCTCGGCGTCGGCAAGGGCGACCACGTGCTGCTGATGCTCGGCAACCAGGTCGAGCTGTGGGAGTCGATGCTCGCGATCATGAAGCTCGGTGCGGTGATCATGCCGACCACCACCGCGACCGGGGGCGCCGACCTGGCCGACCGCATCGTCCGTGGTGCGGCGACGGTGGTGCTGGCCAACGTCGCCGACACCGGGAAGTTCGCCGACGCACCCGCGAGTCTCACCCGCGTCGTCGTCGGCGGGACGACGGACGGCTGGCACCCCTACGCCGACAGCGGCACGGTCCAGGGTCACCCGTTCGCGTCGACGACGATGCCGGAGGACCCGCTGCTGCTCTACTTCACCTCGGGCACCACCAGCCGCCCGAAGCTCGTCGAGCACACGCAGGTCAGCTACCCCGTCGGGCACCTCGCGACCATGTACTGGCAGGGCCTCGAGCCCGGCGACGTGCACCTGAACATCAGCTCGCCGGGGTGGGCGAAGCACGCCTGGAGCTGCTTCTTCGCCCCGTGGATCGCCCAGGCGACGATCTTCGTCTACAACTACACCCGCTTCGAGCCCGCCGACCTGCTGGCGCAGATCGCGCGGTGTGGCGTCACGACGTTCTGCGCCCCACCCACGGTCTGGCGGATGCTCATCAAGGCCGACCTCTCCGGTGGCGCGGGTCAGCTGCGCGAGCTGCTGTCGGCGGGTGAACCGCTGAACCCCGAGGTGATCGAGCAGGTCCGCACGAAGTGGGGGCTCACGATCCGCGACGCCTTCGGGCAGACGGAGACCTCCGCACAGATCGGCAACCCGCCCGGCTCGCCGGTCAAGCCGGGCTCGATGGGTCGGCCGCTGCCCGGGATCCCCGTCGTCCTCGTCGACCCGCTGACCGGAGAACCGTCGCCGACCGAGGGCGAGATCTGTCTGGACCTCGCCGACCGGCCGGTGTGCCTGATGACCGGCTACCAGGGCGACCAGGCCCGCAACGCCGATGCGATGGCCGGCGGTTTCTACCACACCGGCGACGTCGCCAGCCAGGACGCCGACGGCTACATCACCTACATCGGGCGCACCGACGACGTCTTCAAGGCCTCCGATTACAAGATCTCCCCGTTCGAGTTGGAGAGCGTGCTCGTCGAGCATCCGGCCGTCGTCGAGGCGGCCGTCGTGCCCGCGCCGGACGAGGTACGGATGGCCGTGCCGAAGGCCTACATCGCCCTCGCCGACGGGTGGGAACCGAACCGCGACACCGCGCTCGCGGTGCTCAAGCATGCGCGCGAGAACCTGGCGCCGTACCTGCGGGTGCGCCGCGTCGAGTTCTTCGAGCTGCCGAAGACCATCAGCGGCAAGATCCGCCGTGTCGAGCTGCGGACCCGCGAGGAGCAGGCTGCGGCGCAGGGACAGTCGCTGGGTGAGGAGTTCAGGGACTCGGACTTCCCGGAGCTGCGGAGCAGCTGACGTTAGTTACAGTAAGTTCTGTCAGCTGTAGCAGGCCCCTAGATGAGCCCGAGGGTGATGGCTCCGCGCTCACGCTCGTCCCCGGCGGCGCGATAGTGCTGGGTGGACCGACCAGCGCACCGGACGACCGGGACCCGCCTGGCATCGGCGTGGCGCTGGCCCCTGCTGCTCGTGTGGGCCGCGGTGTGGTTCGTCGCCCGTCGGCACGTGCTCGGTGACTGGCACTACTTCCACGATGCAGCCCGGCTGCTGGGCGGCCCTCGGCCGCTCTCGACGTACGCCGACTCACCCGACCTGCAGATCGGGCCGCTGGCCCTGATCGTCGGCCTGCCGATCGCCCGGGCTGGACCGCTCGTCGTGCAGCCCGTTCTCTACGGACTCGGACTGATTGCCATGGCGGTCTCCGAGCGATGCTGGCCCCGGGCGGAACCGGTCCGGCTGCTGCTCGCGGGCACGCTGGCGATTCCCGTCTGGTCGTTCGTCGCGACCTCGGGCCACCTGGACGACGCGCTCGTGGTGCTGACGACGACCATCGCGGCGCTCGCCGTGAAGCGGAACCAGAACCTCGTCGCCGGGCTCTGCGTCGGCGCGGCGATCGCCAGCAAGCCATGGGCGGTGGTGGTCATCCCCCTCCTGTTGGGTCTGCAGTCGCGGCGGGTTCGCGCCCTCGGTGCCGCCGTCACGCTCTCCGTCCTGGCGTGGCTCCCCTTCGTGCTCGGTGACCCCGGGACGACCAGCGCCCTCGCCGGCTTCCGCCTCCACGTCGTGTCGACCTCCGGCCTGCAACTGCTGGGCGTGCACGGCCTGGCACCGGGCTGGGTGCGCCCGGCTCAGGCCCTGCTGGGACTGGCGCTCGGGCTGCTCGCCGTCCGACGCGGCCGCTGGTGGGCGGTGCCAGCAGTCGGTCTGGCCGCCAGGGTCGCTCTCGATCCGCAGGCGATGGGCTACTACGCCGCAGGACTGGTGGTCGTCGTGCTGCTTGCTGACGGCTGGTCCCGCGTTCGACTACCAGTTGGTTCCTTGGTCGCCTTCGCGGGCCTGTTCTACCCGGCATTCCTGACCTACCGCGCAGCACTTGCCGGCGACGTCCTGTTCCGGGAGGGTCCCGCGGCAGGCGTCGTCGCCGCCGTGAGGCTGCTCGCCTGTGCGGGAATCGTCACCCTGGCCCTCCTGGGCCGCACCGTCAGCGCGGCAACCGCCGCCACACCGCCCGCGGCAGCATCCGCATCCCGGCGAACACCCAGCGCAACGACGCCGGCACCCACACCTCACCCCGACCGCGGCGCAGCGCGTCGATGACGGCATCGGCCACCTGCGGCACCGTGCTGCTGAGCGGCGCGGGATCCATGCCCTCGGTCATGCGCCCGACGACGAAGCCCGGCCGCACCAGCAGCAGCGACGCGCCGCTGCCGTGCAACGCATCGGCGAGACCGCTCGCGAAGCCGTCGAGCGCAGCCTTGGTCGAGCCGTAGACGTAGTTCGCCCGCCGTACCCGCACACCGGCGACCGAGGAGAACACGACCACACGGCCGCTCCGCTGCACCCGCAGCCGCTCGGCGACCAGCGTCAGCATCTGCACGTGCGCGACGTAGTTGGTGTGCAGGACAGCGACGGCATGACCGGGGTCGTGCTCTGCCCGCGTCTGATCGCCGAGCACACCGAAGGCGACGACGACGAGCTCCAGCGGCCCGTGCCGTTCGGTCACCCTGGCGAGCAGCGGGGCGTGCGACGCGAGGTCGTCGGCGTCGAACTCGACCCGCTCGACCGCCGCCGCGCCCGCCGCATGCAGCGTCGCCTCCTCGGCATCGAGGGCCGCCGCCCGACGCGCGGCCAGCACCACCGTCCGCGTCCCCGAGCGCACGAGTCGCTCGGCGACCGCCAACCCGATCTCGCTCCGGCCACCGAGAACGAGCACCCAGGATGGCGGCACCACCGGGTCGCGGCTCACGACGACCAGAACCGGCGCACCGTCTCGGCGACGGCCGCGGCCTGTTCGCGTCCCGCGCGCGCCGACGGGGCCCGCGTCGCGGGGTCCAGCGGATTCGTACCGAAGGCGGCGGTCGACGACTCGTCCGCCGCGACGACGACCACCTGCACCCCGGTGGCACGGAGCGCGTCGACCTCCTCGTCGAGGGTCGCGCCGAGCGGGTTGTGCTCCATCCCCGTCATCGGCGCCAGCACGAGTACCCGCTCGGCGTCGCCGGCGAGGTCGGCGTTGCAGATCGAGCCGATCCCGCCGTCCATGTAGCGGGTCGCGCCGATCGTGACGGGCGGCCACACTCCCGGCACCGCGCAACTCGAGGCCACCGCCGTCACGAGCCCGACACCGGAGTCACGGGTGAACACGACCCGCTCCCCCGTCGCGGTGTCGATGGCCGCGAGGGCGAGGGCCCGGCTCGGCCAGTCCGAGAACGGCAAGCGGCTCGCGATGATCTGCAGGCGCTCGGCCTCCGGCACGGTCGCGCTGTCCACCGCCATCTGCCCGACCCGGGCCCGGCGCTCCTGCACGTCGCGGGCGCCGGTGATGGCCGACGCGAAGCCGGCCATGAGCTGCTCGAGATCGACGTCGACGGACCGCTCCGTCGTCGGCGTGTCCGCGGTCTGCGTCGCGAACACGTCCTCGAGGTCGACGTCGCCCGCCACCAGGGTCCCGACGACCGATCCCGCGGAGGTGCCGACCACCAACTCGGCGTCGGTGACCACGACGCCGGCGTCCCGCAGCCCGGTCAGCACGCCGACCTCCCAGGCGATGCCGGCGAGCCCACCGCCGCCGAGCACCAGCGCGTTCCGTGGCATCCAGACCTCCCGTGGTTTTCCTGCCTAGCTGGGTAGCAGCGAATCATGTGCTGTCCGCGGCGGACCCGGCCGACGAGCATGATGTGCCGATGAACCGGAACCAGCTCGCCGGGGGCGCCTACCTCGCCGGCGGCGCGCTCGCCGCGTTGAACGCCGTGAACGGCTACCGACCCCTCGCCTGGCGCGGGCAGGGATCGGTCGTCGCCTTCGCCGCGGGTCTCGGCGCGACGGAGATCCCGCTGGTCGGGGTCGGGCTGTCGGTCGCCGAGACGATGGCAGCCGTTGCCGGCGGCGCTCACCGCACCACGACGGGACGCCTCGGTCTGGCCCTCAGCACCGCGGCTGCCGCCGGGCTCATCGGGCTGCAGGTACGGTCGCGTCCAGCCGCGTCGATCGTCGACGCCGCACTCCGCGAGGCTCTCGGGCCGGACTTCCCCGACGCCGTCGAGCATCCTGCCTGGCCCGGCCCGGACGCCGAGCTCGGCCCGCAGCTGGGGGCGCTCCGGATGCTCCGCGCCCACACCCGCTACGCCCACGACTCCGACATCAGCTACGGGCCGGCCGGCGCCCGCAACCACCTCGACGTCTGGCGCCGCCCCGACCTCCCCACCGACGGCAAGGCGCCGGTGCTGGTCCAGATCCACGGCGGCGCCTGGGTCACCGGCAGCAAGCTCGGACAGGCCTACCCCCTGCTGTCCCATCTCGTGGAGCGCGGCTGGGTCTGCGTCTCGCTGAACTACCGGTTGAGTCCGCGTGCGACCTGGCCGGACCAGATCCTCGACGTCAAGCGCGCCGTGGCATGGGTGAAGCAGAACATCCACTCCTACGGCGGCGACCCCGACTTCGTCGCCATCACCGGCGGCTCCGCCGGAGGACACCTGACGGCACTGCACGCCCTGACCGCCCAGGACCGCATGTGGCAGCCCGGCTTCGAGGACGTCGACACCACCGTCGCCGCAGCTGTGCCCTACTACGGCGTCTACGACTGGACGAACCGCGACGGCCATGCCGATGACGACGTCGTCGACGTGCTGCAGAAGCACGTCGTCAAGCAGCCTTTCGAGCAGGCCCGTGCGGTCTACGACGAGGCCTCGCCGATGAGCCACGTGCGCGCCGACGCACCGCCGTTCTTCTGCCTCGCCGGCACCAACGACACGCTCGTCCCGGTCGGCCAGGCCCGGTCGTTCGTGCGCCGGCTCCGGGCCGTGTCCGGCGCGCCGGTCGTGTATGCCGAGTTCCCCGGCGCACAGCACGCGTTCGACGTCTTCAGCTCGAACCGGGCGAACGCCAGCGCGGCCGCGGTCGAGCAGTTCCTCGGCGTCGTCTACGGCGAACACCAGCGCGGTCGACGGCTGGGCGCCCGCGACCCGATCTCCGCCTGATCGACGATTCGGGCCTCATGCGCCCGGAACGTGTGCCAGGGTGCTGGACGGCAGAATGACCTGCCGACCTGGGACCGGAGGGTCGCGTGGACCTGCCGAGCACCGTCCTCGCGGAGATCGCGCGCGCTCGACGGGAGGCGGGTCTCGTCGGGGTGACCGAGGTGCAGGCGGCCTGGCTCCTGCGCGACCTCGCCGAGATCCGCGCGCTCCCCGAGGCCGAGAGCGCTGCCGTCGTGCCGTCGCCGCGTCGGCCGCTGACGAGGATTCGGATCCGCGTGCTGTGGTGGACCTCCCGCTGACGGGGTAGACAAGCTCTCAACAATCATTTGTCGAGAGGAGCTATCCATGAGCGTCGGACGTCTCGTCGAGCGCGGTCTGATCGGTGGCCTGTTCATCGGCCACGGCACACAGAAGCTGTTCGGCTGGTTCGGAGGGCCGGGCCGCGAAGGCACCGAGGGCATGATGAACGCCCTGCAGATGCACCCGGCCAAGGCGAATGCGCTGGCCGCCGGCTTGACGGAGACCGCAGGCGGCGCCGCCGTCGTACTGGGTCTGGGGACGCCACTCGCCGCCGCCAGCCTCACCGGTGTCATGACGACCGCGATCCGCAAGGTGCACCTCGCCAACGGGCCGTGGGCCTCCAACGGCGGGTGGGAGTACAACGCCGTGCTCATCGCCGCGGTGGCTGCACTCGCGGAGACCGGCCCCGGCGACCTCTCGCTCGACCACGCCCTCGGCCTCGACGACCTGCGCGGCCCCGCCTGGGCGCTCGGCGCGGTCGCCTTCGGCGTCGCCACCGCGTTCCTGACGATGGAGCTCGGGCGCCGCAATGCACCGGCGCCGGCTCCCTCGTCCGGCGACGCGGGCACGGCCCTCGAGCAGGACCGCGCCGGCGATCCCGCGACCGCGGGCAGCTGAGCGCCACCCGTCGACACATCGACTCAGGCGGTCACCGGCAGCCGCCGTGCAGGTTCCCGGTCCGGCACGGCGAATTCGACGGCGTAGAACAGCACGAGTGCGCCGGGGCGAGGGTCCTCAGCTCGTCGCGTAGATCAGCAGGGCGACCAGCAACGCGACGCCGAGCACCAGGCCGGCGACGATCAGCCCGAGGATGACCAACGGCTTACGGAACGGGTGGCTGTACGCCGGCCGCACGGGCTCGGGATGCTGCTGCCTCGATGTCTTCGGGCGGCGCGCAGCCGGCCCGGGCGCGGCCGCGCCGCGCGACGCGCTCGAGGCCCGGTAGGCGCGCGAGAACTCGCTCGCGGTCTCCCGGACCCCGGTCGCTGCGGCGCGACGTCGGGAACCGTGGCTGCCATCGGAACCCGATTCGTGCCAGGCGGACAGGCCGGCGACCGCCGCCTTCGCGGCGCCCTTGGCGAACGAACGGCCTGCCAGCCCCGCCAACCGCGCGATCTCGTCGCGGTCGATCCGGTGGACCCGGTCCGGACCCGTGTCGGTCACGGCACGGTCTGCGTCGGAAGCCGGCTGCGGCGGAGGTGTTGGAGCGGCAGGTGCTGGCGGCGGCATGAACGGCACCTGCGGCTGAACCGGCCCGGTCTGCGCGACGGCGGCCTGCAGCGCCTCCCGTGCCTGCCAGCCCGACATCCGCTCCTGGGGCTCCTTCGCCAGCAGGCCGAGCAGGACGGGCGTCAGCGTTCCGGCGCGCTGCGGCGGCGTCGGTGGCTCCACCGTCACCGCCAGCAACGTCGCCATCGGCTCGCCGCGGTCGAACGGACCCTTGCCCTCGACGGCCGCGTAGAGGGTGGCACCCAGTGACCAGAGGTCGGCGAAGGGACCTGCCTGTTCTCCGCGCGCCCGCTCCGGAGCCATGAAGGACGGCGACCCGAGCAGCACGCCCTGGTCGGAGAGGGTCTCGTCCCCCACGGAGGTCGCGATGCCGAAGTCGGTGAGCCAGGCCCGGCCGCTGCCGTCGAGCAGCACGTTGCCCGGCTTCACGTCGCGGTGGACGACGTCGACGGTGTGGGCCGCCTCCAGGGCGTCGAGCAGGTCCAGGCCGATGCGTGCGACGTCGGCGGGCGGCAACGGGCCGTGTTCGCTGACCAGCTGGCCGAGGGTGCGCGACTCGACGTACTCCATGACGATCCACGGGCGGCCCGCCTCTTCGACGACGTCGTGCACCGTCGTCGTCCGCGGGGAGCTGAGCCGGGCGGCCGACCGCGCCTCGCGCATCGTCCGCTGCTCGAGGAGCTGACGCTCCGCTTCGCTGACGGCCTCGGGGTAGGAGACCTCCTTGATGGCCACCGGTCGGTCGAGCTTGCTGTCGTGGGCGAGCCACACCGTTCCCATCCCGCCACGGCCAACAGGCCGTTCGAGAACGTAACGGCCGGCGACGGTCCGCTGCTCGGCGGCGGACTGCGGTCGTTCCGGATGTGCGCTCACGACCGGTCTCTACCCCGATCGCTCCGGAAGGTGCCGTGCCCGTGCTCTCAGCGGGGCTTCACCGATGACCCAGCAGCTGCATCGCAACGGCGGCCACCCCGGCGACGGTCCACGCCAGCGTCCGCAGGGCGTGGGTTCGTTCGAGACGACGGTGCAGGGCGTGATCGAAGCCGTCGCCGAGCCTCGTGTGCAGGGGTACCGCCCCCAGCGCCGTGACCAGCACCGTCATCGCGCCGGCGGCAGCGGCCAGCAGGATCCACCCGAAGGGCACGCCAGCCGGTCGCTCGAGCAGCAGCCCGGCGACGGTCAGGCCCTCCACCGCCCACGCCGGAGCGACGGCCAGGGTGATCCGCCGCGAATGGGCGGCATGGAAGGCGGTCCAGGCACCACCGGCAGCGGCCTGGACGAAGCCCGGATAGACGACCAGGGCGACCGTCCAGGACAACCCGACGAGGAACAGCACCGCGACGAGGTGCGCGGTGAGCAACAGCTCGGGGAACACGCCGTGCTCCTGCCCGGGAGGTTTCCGGGCAGCCGTCGAACGCAGACTGAAAGCATGAAGTTCCTCGACGTCCCCGGTCTCGCTCCCGTCAGCCGCATCGGGCTGGGTACCTGGCAGTTCGGCTCCCGCGAGTGGGGTTACGGCGACGAGTACGCCTCGGGCACCGCCCGGACCATCGTCCAGCGGGCCCTCGAACTCGGGGTGACGCTGTTCGACACCGCGGAGATCTACGGCTTCGGCAAGAGCGAGCGCATCCTCGGTGAAGCCCTCGGCGACCAGCGCAGCAAGGTCGTCGTCGCCAGCAAGATCTTCCCGGTCGCGCCCATCCCGGCCGTCGTGAAGCAGCGGGAGCACGCGAGCGCGCAGCGGCTCAAGCTGACCTCGATCCCGCTCTACCAGGTCCACCAGCCCAACCCCGTGGTGCCCGACTCGGTGATCATGCCGGGGATGAAGACGCTGCTCGACAACGGGTCGATCGGTGCCGCCGGCGTCTCCAACTACTCGCTGGACCGCTGGCGCAAGGCCGACGCCGCGCTCGGCCGGCCCGTGGTCAGCAACCAGGTGCACTTCTCGCTCGCGCACATCGACCCGCTCGACGACCTCGTCCCGTTCGCGCAGCGCGAGAACCGCATGGTGATGGCCTACAGCCCGCTGGCGCAGGGCCTGCTGTCCGGCAAGTACTCGACGGCCAACCGCCCCGGCGGGGTGCGCGGCGTGAACCCGCTGTTCAGCCCGGAGAACCTGCGCCGCGCCGAGCCGTTGCTGACGCTGCTGCGCGAAGTCGCGGCCGGGCACAAGGCAGAACCGGCGCAGGTCGCGCTGGCCTGGTTGCTGGCGCAGCCGCAGGTCGTCGCGATCCCCGGCGCGTCGAGCGTCGAACAGCTCGAGTTCAACGTCGCCGCCGCCGACCTCGACCTCGAGCCCGGGGCCGTCACCGCGCTGACGACAGCCGCCCGCGCCTTCGTGCCGGAGTCGGCCGCCCAGACCATCGTCGGGACGGTGCGCGGCCGGCTCGGCCTCTGATTTCCCCGGCAGCCCTGGTCGCCAGGCGATAACCTGCGTGCCCATCGAGCAGGTAGGTACCGATGACAGGTAGCCCTTGGCCCACCATCCACGCGGAGCGTGACGCGCTCGCGGCCGACCTCGGCGACGTGCCGGACGATCGCTGGTCCACGCCGTCGCTCTGCTCGGGGTGGACCGTCCTCGAGACCCTGGGCCACATGACGGCGACCGCCAAGATGACTCCCCCGCGGTTCCTCGGGAAGATGGCGGCGTCGGGCTTCCGGTTCTCGGCCATGGCGGAGAAGGCCCTCGCGCAGGAGAGCGCCGGCGGCCCCGCCCAGACGCTCGCCGAGTTCCGGCGCGTCGCGCCGGCGGAGACCTCGCCGCCGGGGCCGGTCGACAGCTGGCTCGGCGAGACGATCGTGCACGCCGAGGACATCCGTCGTCCCCTCGGGATCACGCACACCTACCCCGCCGAGGCGCTGGTGCGGGTGGCGGATTTCTACAAGGGCTCGAACATGCTCATCGGGGCCAAGAAGCGCATCGCCGGAGTGACCCTGCGCGCGTCGGACGTCGACTGGTCAACCGGTGACGGGCCGGAGGTCACCGGGCCGATGCTCTCGCTGCTGCTCGTGATGACCGGCCGCGTCGCGGCGCTGGAGGACCTCTCCGGCCCCGGGGTCGCCATGCTCCGCGACCGGCTCTGATCAGGTTCCCCCGCTCCGTGGGTGCTGCCCCAGCACGCCTGCCAGCACCGACGGGTAGTCGCTGACCAGCCCGTCGACCCCGAGATCGAGCAGACGCGTCATCTCGTCCGCCTCGTTGACCGTCCAGACGTGCACGTCCACGCCTCGACGGTGTGCGGCGTCGACGAAGCGCCGGTCCACGATGCGCAACCGTCCCTGCGCGACCGGGACCTGCGCCACCGCTCCCCGCACCAGTGCGGGACCGCCCGGTAGGTACGAGCCGGCTCGTAGTGCCGCGACCTCCCACGGCCCGAGAGACGTGCAGATCCGTCCGTGCGTCAGCCGCCGGAACCGGGTCAGCCGCGCCTGCGAGAACGAGCCGACGCACACGCGGTCACGGGCACCGGTCCGGTTCAGCACCTCGACGAGGGGGCCGATCGCCGCTGGGGCCTTGATGTCGATGTTGACGCGCACGTCCGGCCAGGTGCCGAGCAACTCTTCCAGAAGCGGCACCGGCTCGCCGCCGACCCGGGCCTTCGCGACCTCGGCGTAGGGCAGTTCGGCGACCAGGCCGGGCCGGTCGGCGACCCTGTCGAGGCGGTCGTCGTGGAACGCCAGGAGAACTCCGTCCGCCGTCGCGTGCACGTCGGTCTCGAGGTAGCGGAACCCGCGGGCGATCGCGCCGGCGAACGCGCGCATGGTGTTCTCCGGCCCGTCTTCGAGCCCGCCACGATGAGCCAGTGCGATCGGACCGTCGGAATCGAGATACGCCCACCCCATGGCTGGGCAGCTTAGGGACCACCGGACGACCGTCACCGCGAAACAGGAGCACCGATGAGCGACGCACCCCGCACCCTGGACGAGCAGCAGGTCGCCGAGGCGGTGCGGGACCTGCCGGGCTGGTCCGGTGACGTGCACCTGCTGCAGCGGACCCTGGCCCTCGACCCCGCGAAGGTCGACGGCGTGATGGACGAAGTCCACGACATCGAAGCCGGGATGAACCACCACGCCCAGATCGAGAGCGTGCTGAGCGACGACGCGGAGACGCTGCTGACGCTGAAGGTGTGGACCCACACCGTCGGCGGCGTGACCGAGCTCGACCTCGACCTGGCCCGCCGCATCAACGCCGTCCTCGACGGAGAGTCGAGCGGCTGACCACGGCGTCTTGATCCGCCGAACGGGTGAACTTGTCCCGGACACGCATCGATATCGAGCCCGGGCCGCGTCCGGCGGGTAGACCTGCGTCATGCGTAACAGGCGGAACATTGTGACGATGACGGCGGCCGCGGCCGGAGTCGTCGCGTTCGCCGGCGGCTGCGGCTGGCCGGCGGTCCCCACCACCGTCAAGGCGATCACCGCGAAGTCGGCAGCCGGCACCGCGACGTGCGCGCCGACAGTGCTGACCCCAGAGGTACGCGACGACCAGGGCACGGCCGGCACCCAGCGCTTCACCGTGGTGCTCACCAACCGGGGGTCGGCGACGTGCTCCATCGTCGGCTATCCGGTCCTGGTGCTCCGGGACTCCGACGGCCGGGTCCTGCCGCCCGCCAACCCGACCGGGGTGTCGCAGCCCGTGCGGCTGCCCGCCGGTCGCTCGGCGACCGCGAGCATGACGGTCACCCCCGCAGCCTGCGACACGGTCCCGCTGGCCTCGAGCGCCGCGGTCAGCCCGCCCGGGAGCAGCCACGCGACGACCCTGCCGGTCAGCATCCCGGTCTGTCAGCCGACGATCAGCCCCGTCGTCGGCTGACCCCGAGCGGTCCGCCGCGGTACGGCCTGTCAGGCTGACGCCATGGAACGTGTGCTCGGCGTCGGAGGCATCTTCGTGCGGTCCGCGGACCCGACGGCGCTGAGCGCCTGGTACCGCGACTGCCTCGGCCTGCAGGCCGACGAGGAGGGGCTGTGGGAGCAGGCGCCAGGACCGACCGCGGTCGCCGCCTTCGACTCCGACACCGACTACTTCGGCTCCCGCACACAGCAGGTCATGCTCAACTTCCGCGTCCGCGACCTCGAGGCGATGCTCGCCCAGCTCCGGGAGCGGGGCGCCGACGTGGTCGACGAGACCCAGGACATGGAAGGGGTCGGCCGCTTCGGCTGGGTCACCGATCCCGAAGGGAACCGCATCGAGCTCTGGCAACCCGCCTGAGGCGTCCCGGTGTGGGCCGTCAGTCCCCGGTCACGCCGTCGATGCGCTCGCGTAGCAGATCGGCGTGGCCGTTGTGCCGGGCGTACTCCTCGATCATGTGCAGGTACACCCAGCGCAGCGTGAGACGAGTCCCCGTTCGGGGGTGGACGAAGGAGTCGTCGAGCCCGTGCCGCGCGGCCGCGTCACGCGCCGCCTCGACCTCCGCGGCAAGGACGTCGAAGGCGGTGGCCGGATCAGCGTGGTCGACGTCGTGCAGGTCGGCGTCCGGGTCCTCGTCCACGACGAACAGATCCGGGACGTCCTGGGCGTCCAGCCGCTGGCGGAACCACGTCCGCTCCACGTCGGCGAGGTGACGGACGAGCCCGAGCAGGGACAGCGTCGACGGCGGGACCGCCCGCTGGCGCAGTTGCAGGGCATCGAGGCCCGCGCACTTGCGCAGCAACGTGCGTCGATGGAAGTCGAGCCACGCCTCCAGCGACGTCCGCTCGTCGGCCGGCGGCGGGGCTTCCGGCCGGGTGGTCTGCGGCACGATCCAGCTCATCGGTCCAGCATGGAGGAATCGCTCCGGAGCGCATCAGGTTTGATGGAGTGCCGATGACCTCCACCGCCCCGCCCGACCTCCGGCTGCTCCGCCGACGCCTTGCCGAGGTGTCGCTGAAGGACGAGCGCCGCCTCGCCCGACGGCTGGACGGGCTGCGCAAGCAGCGGAACGAGGCCAAGCTCGCCGGCGCGCTCACGGCGATCGAGCGGGAGATCGACAGCTCCGCCGTCCGCGTCGCGGCGCGGGCCGCTTCGGTGCCGACGCTGAGCTTCCCGGACGAGCTGCCCGTCAGCCAGCAGCGGGACACGCTGGCCGACGCCATCCGCGACCACCAGGTCGTCATCGTCGCCGGCGAGACCGGTTCGGGGAAGACGACGCAGCTCCCGAAGATCTGCCTCGAGCTCGGTCGCGGGGTCCGCGGTCAGATCGGGCACACGCAACCCCGTCGGCTCGCCGCCCGGACCGTCGCCGAGCGCATCGCGAGCGAGGTCGGCACCCCGCTCGGCGAGACCATCGGCTACCAGGTGCGGTTCTCCGACCATTCGACCGACCGCACGCTGGTCAAGCTGATGACCGACGGCATCCTGCTCGCCGAGATCCAGCGCGACCGCATGTTGCGCAACTACGACACGCTGATCCTCGACGAGGCGCACGAGCGCAGCCTGAACATCGACTTCCTGCTCGGCTACCTGCACCAACTGCTGCCGCGGCGCCCCGACCTCAAGCTCATCATCACGTCGGCGACGCTCGACCCGGAGCGCTTCGCCCGCCACTTCGACGGCGCACCGGTCGTCGAGGTCTCCGGCCGCACGTACCCGGTCGAGGTGCGCTACCGGCCGCTGGTCGACGAGGCGACCGACGACCCCGAGGACGAGCAGAACGCGGAGTCCCCCGACGTCTACGAGGCCATCGGCGACGCGCTCGACGAGCTCGCGCACGACGGCCCCGGCGACACGCTGGTGTTCCTCTCCGGCGAACGGGAGATCCGCGACGCCGCCGAGGCGCTGACCGCCCGCAACGGCGACCGGCTGGAGGTGCTGCCGCTCTACGCACGGCTCTCCAACGCCGAGCAGGCCAAGGTCTTCCAGCCGAGCCGCAAGCGCCGGGTCGTCCTCTCGACGAACGTCGCCGAGACGTCGTTGACCGTGCCCGGCATCCGCTACGTCATCGACCCGGGAACCGCCCGCATCTCCCGCTACAGCGCGCGGACGAAGGTGCAGCGGTTGCCCATCGAACGGATCTCGCAGGCGTCGGCGAACCAGCGCAAGGGACGCTGCGGCCGCGTCGCCGACGGCATCTGCATCCGCCTGTACTCCGAGGCCGACTTCCTTTCGCGACCCGAGTTCTCCGAACCCGAGATCCTGCGGACCAGCCTGGCCTCGGTCATCCTGCAGATGTCGGCGCTCGGCCTCGGCGACATCGAGGCGTTCGGCTTCGTCGACCCTCCGGACCGGCGCAGTATCGCCGACGGCCTCACCCTGCTCGCCGAACTCGGCGCCATCGACCCTGACGAAGCGGACCCGCACAAGCGGCTGACGCCGATGGGGCGGCAGCTCGCGCAGCTGCCGGTCGACCCGCGGTACGCCCGCATGCTCCTCGAGGCCGACAAGCAGGGCTGCCTCGCCGAGATGCTGGTCCTCGTCTCCGCGCTGTCGATCCAGGATCCGCGAGAGCGTCCCGTCGAGAAGCAGCAGGCCGCCGACGCGCAGCACGCCCGGTTCGCCGATCCCGCCTCCGACTTCGCCGCCTTCCTGAACCTCTGGCGCTACCTCGGCGATCAGCAACGCGAGCTGTCGAGCAACCAGTTCCGGCGCCACTGCAAGGAGGAGTTCCTGCACTACCTGCGGGTGCGGGAGTGGCAGGACCTGCACGGCCAGCTCCGTTCCATCACGCGTGACCAGGGCATGACACCCAACAGCACGCCGGCGAACGCCACGAGCATCTCCACCGCGCTGCTCGCCGGGCTGTTGTCGCACATCGGGATGCGCGACCCGGACCGCAAGGACTACCTCGGCTCCCGCAGCACCCGCTTCGTCGTCTGGCCCGGCTCCGGCCTCGCGCGCAAGCAGCCGCAGTGGGTCATGGCCGCAGAGCTCGTCGAGACCAGCCGCCTGTGGGGGCGGACGGTCGCGAAGATCGAGCCGCAGTGGGTCGAGCCGCTCGCCGGCCACCTCGTGAAGCGCACCTACAGCGAGCCGCACTGGGAGAAGAAGCGCGGTTCGGCGGTCGCCTTCGAGCGGGTCACGCTGTACGGCGTGCCGATCGTCGCGGCGCGCAAGGTCCCGTACGGACGGGTCGACCCGGCGACGTCCCGCGAGCTGTTCCTCCGTCACGCGCTCGTCGAGGGTGACTGGGTCACGAGCCACGCCTTCTTCGCCGCCAACCGCGCGCTGCTCGAGGACGCCGAGAGCCTCGAGGCCCGCGCCCGTCGCCGCGACCTCGTCGTGGACGACGAGACGCTCTACGCGTTCTACGACGAGCGGGTGCCCGCCGACGTCGTTTCGGCCCGCCACTTCGACAGCTGGTGGAAGAACGCCCGGCGCCGCGAGCCCGAGTTGCTGACCTTCACGCCGGAGATGCTCGTCGCCGACGGCGCCGACGGCCTCGCCGAGGCCTACCCGTCGGTGTGGACGTCGGAGGACCTGAGCCTGCCGCTGGACTACGCCTTCGAGCCCGGCGCGGAGCACGACGGCGTGACCGTGGAGGTGCCGCTCGCGGTGCTGAACCGCGTCCGGCCGGACGACTTCGACTGGAACGTGCCCGGCCGCCACGAGGAGCTCGTCACCGCGCTCATCAAGACCCTGCCGAAGACGTTGCGCCGCCACTTCGTGCCCGCGCCGCAGTTCGCCCGCGCGGTGCTCGACCGGGTGACACCCGGCCAGGAGCCGCTGCTCACCGCTGTGCCGCGGGCCCTGCGCGCCATCACCGGTGTGGACGTGCCACCCGATGCGTGGCAGCTGGAGAAGCTGCCGACGCACCTGCGTCCGACCTTCCGCGTGCTCGGCGACGACGGCGGTGTCGTCGCGGCCGGCAAGGATCTCGAGGTGCTGCAGCAGCAGCTGCAGCGCAGCACCCGTCGGGCCATCGCGAGCCGCGCCGGCTCCATCGAGAAGGCAGGGCTGACCGGCTGGCCGCAGCTGGAGGGCGGGGTGCTCCCCCGCACCTTCTCCGACGGCCCCGTGCAGGGCTACCCGGCGCTGGTCGACGAGGGCACCTCCGTCGCGATCCGTGTCCTCGGGCGCGCGTCGGAGCAGGAGGTCGCGATGCGCGCCGGCACGCGCCGCCTGCTGCTGCTGACGCTGCCCAACCCGACGAAGCCACTGCTCGGTGCCATGGGCAACCGCAGCAAGCTCGCGCTGGCGTTCAACCCGCACGGCTCGGTGGCGGCGCTGCTCGACGACTGCGCGGGTGCCGCCGTCGATGCCCTGGTCGCGCGGGCGGGCGGTCCGGCGTGGGACGCCGCCGGGTTCGCCGCGCTGTCGACGTCGGTACGCGACGGCCTGCCCGGGCAGGTCCGTACGGTCCTCGGCACCGTCGAGCAGATCCTCGCCACCGCCCGGACGGTCGACGGTCGCCTGCGCGAGAGCCGCCCACCGGCGCTGCTGCCGGTCGTCGCGGACCTGCGCCAGCAGTACGACGGGCTCGTGTTCCCCGGCTTTATCACCGCCACCGGTACCGGCCGGCTGGCGGACGTGCTGCGCTACCTCACGGCGATGCAGCGACGCCTGGACAAGCTGCCCGGCGACATGGTGCGCGAGCAGTTCCGCATCCGCTCGCTCCAAGACCTGGCCCACGACTACGAGCGGCTGCTCGCCTCGCTCCCGCCCGGCCGACCGGTGCCGGACGCGGTCGCCGACATCCGTTGGATGGTCGAGGAACTACGCGTCAGCTGGTGGGCACAGGAACTCGGGACCCGCGGCCCGGCGTCCGAGCAGCGGATCCTCCGCGCGATGGATGCCGCGCGCGGCTGAGTCCGCGGAAGGCTCCCGCCGCCTCTATCCCCCGGGCCCCGCAAGGTCTACGTTGCCCGCACCGACGCCGGGGAGCCTGCTGCCCTCGACCGTGAGGTCGGTTCGGACGAAGGAGTCTGGCATGTACGCACGAGTGGTCGTGTACACGCACCACGAGGACAAGGTCGAGCTGGAGGCCAAGGCACGCGCCGGAGTCATCCCCATCGTGACCAGCGCCCCGGGATACATCTCCTACGGCGTGATGTTCCAGGAAGACCGGGTCGTATCGATCAGCCAGTGGGAGTCCGAGGAACACGCCAAGGCAGCGGACGCCGCGCTCGCCGAGTGGGTGAAGGCCAACACGACGATGTCGAGCGAGGCTCGCATCACCGGAGACCTCGCGTGGCTGGAACTCGCCTCGGCTTGATGGGTCAAATGGAGACAGAGGAACGCAGTGACAACTTTGATGATTTTTCACGAGGTCGACGACGTCGATCATTGGCTGAGCTCGCCGCGACGTGAGGAGACGTTCGGTCCGCTGGGGATCACGATTCGGACGTTCATCGACCCAGCCGACGCGCACCGGGTCGGACTGCTCGCAGAGATCCCGGACATGGAGGCCTTCCGAGCGGTGATGCAGTCCCGGGCCGGCGCCGACGCCATGAAGTTCGACGGGGTTCGTCCCGAGACGTTGGTGACGCTCACCGAGTCGTAGCCGGCGCCGCTCGGGACCGACCGTCAGCTGCTGCTGCTCGGCGGCGGGCAGCGGAATGTGCCTTTGATCGTGACCTTCGGCGCGTTCGGCAGGTCGACCCCGGAGTTGTAGTCGCGCGCCGCGACGACGGCGTCGAACGTCCCGGACCGGTCCGGCACAACCGTCAGCCTGCCCGAGCCGCCGGAGGCGACGTTGCTCCAGTTCAGCTTCTTCGCCGTCTGCGAGATGCTGATGTTGGCTTCGGTGCTGAAGGTCAGGTCGAACGTCCCAGGGCCCTTGTAGCTGGTGAGCTCTACCTGCGTCGGCTCCCCGTTCACAACTGTCATGTAGGTGACGTCGAAGCTGTCGCCGGCCTTCACCTCCGCCGAGCAGGTCGAGCCCGCACCGACGTCGGTAGCGGTACCGGTCAGGGGCCCGCTCAGGCACGCGGTCAGGCTCGGTGGCCCCGCGGGCGCAGCCGTCGCCGCGCAGTGATCACCCTTCGACGAGGCACCCGAAGAGGCGGATGACCCGCCCCCGCACCCCGCGACGGTCAGGGCGGCGGCAAGCAAGGACACGAACAGCAGCAGACGGATGCGCGACGACACGATTCCCCCAGACCCGCGCGGCGACGGTGGACGGCACCGGAGGCTAAGGGGTCCGCCACGCTCGCGGAGGGCAATTCCGGAAAGCGAGCCTCATAGGCTCCTGCCGTGACCGATGCCGGCGCCGTCGGGCGCATCCTGTCCGTCGTCATCGACTGCCGCGACCCCGACGTCTCGTCCCGCTTCTGGCAGCAGCTCCTCGGCTACGAGCGGCTCTACGACGACGTCGACGAGGGGGGTACGGAGTGGGTCACGATCGGCCGACCCGACGACGAGCGCGAGCGGCTGTCGTTCCAACGCGTGCCCGACCACGAGCCGCCAACCTGGCCCACCGGCCGCCGTCCGCAGCAGATCCACCTCGACCTGCGCGTCACCGACCTCACCGCGGCCGATCAGCAGGTCCTGGCCGCCGGAGCGTCGCCCCTCGGCGACACCGTGGTGCACCCGGACGAGACGTTCCGCGTCTACGCCGACCTCGACGGCCACCCCTTCTGCCTCGTGCAGCGGCGGCTCGAAGGCTGAGCGCTCGCCGCCAGGCCGTTACCCGACCATGGCTCCCCTCTGTGTCATCCCTGAAGGAGCGGGGCCGGTCAAGAGGGGCTGCTGACCATTCTTTTGATCTTCTCCGCCGGTTTTTGGTCGCGTTGCAGTGCGGTGTCGGGGTCCAGGATCGGCCGGAGGCCGACCGCGTAGCGGCCGTAGGTCCTGGAGGCCGGCGCCGTGCGCAGCGACGATGTTCAAGGCGGAGAGGCATCAGGGGTGTGGCGGCTCCTGTTCGTGGGCCCGCGTTGTCTGCTCCAGAGCCGGGGTCCTTCGGCGGTTGCTGAACAAGCCCTGTGGGGGCTGTCCGGGTCATCCCTTCGCCGCGCGGGGCGGCATGGAGTGCTGCGACAGTCGGGGTCGATGGCCGAGGTCAATCAAGAAGGACGACCACGCCGGAACCGGGGGTCATGACACACACGACCAGCGGCCATCGACCACGGTGGGAGGGGCAGTTCATGCGGCTGCCGGCAACGACGCCACAGGAGCGGCGAGGCGGACGTGGCCGTCTCGCAGCGCGTAGAACGACAGCTCGACGAGCTCCCGGGCACCGGCGACGACGCCGATGTTGCGGCCCCGGTGGGCGCCGACGCGGTCCCGGACCAGACCGATCCGGCTGGTCTTCGGGGCTCGTTGCACCGCCTCGACGGCGGCCCAGCGGACCAGCCGGCTGCCTTGCTTGGTGATCCGGCCGCGGTGGACCTTGGTGTCCGACTCATGATGCTTCGGCGTCAGCCCGGCCCAGCTCGCGAGCCGATGCGGGTTGGGGAACCTGGACACGTCACCGATCTCGGCGACGAACACCGCCCCGAGGACCGGCCCGATGCCGGGCAGCGTCTGCACCGCCCGAAAACCGCGATCGGCGGCAAGCTGACCGGCGGCGAGCCGGGCGAAGGTGTCGATCTCGAAGTCGAGCTGCTCGATCACCCGCCGGGCCGAGTTGACCCTGGCCCGGCACGCCGGCCTCAGCTTGAGCCGGTCGAGCAGCTCACAGCCGGCGACGCCGAACAGGTCGGTCATCGGCACCTGAACGCCGGCACCGGCCAGCACGGCATGGACCTGGCACTTCACGTTCGACCGCAATCCGACCAGCTTGGCTCGGTGCCGGACCAGCTCTCGCAACTCCCGGGTGGCCGGCGGGGCGATCCACGCCTCCGGCAACCGGCCCATCCGCAGCAGGTCGGCGAGATCGGCGGCGTCGCGCTCGTCGTTCTTGACCCGCCGGTACTCGAACGCCTTCACACCCAGCGGATGCGCCAGATGCACCGACGCTCCCATCGCGGCAAGCGCGTCCGCGGCCCAGTACCAGCCGTACGTCGCCTCGAGTACGACCTCCGGCGACTCGCCGGCCCGGGCCATCACCCGGCCCAGCAACTCGACGTCGTTGGAGATCCGGATCGTCTCCAACGCCTCCCCGGCCTCGGTCATCCGGACAATCACGGACCGCCGGCGATGCAGATCGATTCCCACGACCTGCCGACCCTCATACGATGCGCTCACAGGGGCCTCCTTCAACGTGGGTGGTGAGCAACCCGAGAATCCTCGGACTCTCACGAGAGCGGGAGGCCCCGCTCCTTCATCGCATCAAGGAGGGCTTATGGGCGGCCACCGATCAGGTTGTGGGTCAGGCAGGAATTGCCTGCCGGGAGGTGCTTTCCGGTTCCGGCCGAGTGAGTCCGGTATGGGTTTTCGGGCGGTCTGGGATCTGGGTGTGTGCGGGCGTAGCGTCGGCTGCGGCGGGTCCGGGAAGTGACTTCTCCGAAGTGCCGGTGTTGGGGTTCGAGCCGGCCGCGCTGGAGTCAGTAGCCGCCCCCACGTGTCCTCCCGGGCCCGCTTCGCCAGCTGTCCGCCGCTTCTGGTCGGCGACGAGTTGGCGGTAGACGACGTCGGACAGCCGCCGTTTGAGGGCTCGCATGGCTTCCATGGAGGTCTTGCCGGCGGCCAGTTTGCGGCGGTAGTAGGCGCGGCCTTCGGTGTCGTGCCGGAGCTGGACGACGGCCATGTGTGCAGCACCCGGTTGATCTGCCGGTTCCCGGCCCGGGAGAGCCGGTGCCGCTGCTGATCACCGGAGGAGGCGTCCAGCGGCGCTGTGCCGTTCCAGGACGCGAAATGTCCACGGGTGGGGAAGCGGCTGATGTCTCCGATGTCGCCGAGCAGCCGGGCCGCGCTGGACGGGCCGATGCCGTAGACCTCGAGCAGGGAACTGCCGCTGGCGTCGACGAGCTCGCGCAGCTGCCCGTTCAGCAGCTTGATCTTCTTGTCGATACGGGCAAGCTCGTCGATCAGTTCGGCGGCGAGCTGTCGGCGGGTCTTGCCCACCACGTCCCGCGGCCGCACGCTGGCCAGCAGCTTCTTGGCCTGGTCCGCGGACAGGAACGTCTTCGCGCCGCCGGGGATCAGCTCGGCGAGCAGTCGGTGCAGCCGGTTCACCGTCAACGTCCGGGCGGCGCCGAGCTCGTCGCGTCGGTCGGCGAGCAGCCGCAGCGCCGCGGTGGAGCCATCAGTCTGCACCGCTCGCAGGTGCGGGGTCCGGAGCGCGACGACTGCCACCGAGTGCGCGTCGGTCGCGTCGGTCTTGCGGCCCTGACCGGTGGAGAACACCCGGGCACGCGCCGACAGCTTCGCCGGCACGTCCACCACCGGCTCGCCGTCGGCGACCAGCCGCTGCGCAAGATGGCGGCCTACGCCTTGGCAGCCTTCCACCGCCCACAGCCGCTGCGGCCACCGGCGTCCCGCGTCCAGCAGCTGCCGGTAGCCGTCCCGGTCGGTGCCGAACCGCCCGCCGGCCAACACCCGCTCGTGCTCGTCGAGAACCTCGATCGTCGCGGACCGCTTGTGCGGATCCATTCCGATGATCACGCGTGCCACTCTTCGCCTCCCGTTGCGTCGCATCCCGTGCAGGACGACGAGGTGGGCAGCGCTACTTCGAGCTGAGCAGACCCCTCTTGAGCCTCACCTCGTCAACGGAGCCCGACGGGGCGCAAGCCATGGTTGAGCCACACTCCCGCGAAGGGCTGGGCAGCCGATGGTGGAGCAACCCCGCCGGGCACCTCGGCCCCAGCCTGGCCAGGCCCGAGCCGTGGCCCCATGAAACAAGTAGCCGATGGTCGGGTGTGAAGCGCGCGGTATCGGCACTTCGCGCTCGGTCGATGGAGGCAGGCCGACCCGCTTCCGTTTTGTGAGCGCCCTGGACGGGGGAAAGAACCGTCGTGAAGGCGTTGCAGAGGTGGGCGAGGGCCCAACCGCGCTGGTTTGTCGCGACCTTCTACTTCGGTTTCTTCGGCTCGTTGATGTTCGCCGCGAACTTGATCTTCGGTGACCCTGCACTCCGCGCTGGGGTGACCGCGGCCACTGCAGCAGCCTTCTTCGCCGCATGGATGACGTTCTTCACCCGACTTCTGGAGCGTCGGCAGGCTCAACCTTCTTCGGCGCGCGCGCCGGATGTTGAGTCGTGATGGACACCTTCCAAAGGCACCGACGCCACGGCGGCTCCTTCAATCTCCCGGAGTCCCGACACCCAGAACCAAGGTCCAACACGACTGCATTGGCGAGCAGCGGGGGTGGCCGTCGGGCGGCACCGCTGTCAATCACCAGATGTCGACGCTCCGGCGGGGCCGATACGTCGACCTTGGGGGCGGGCGGCAGCGTCGCTCCCCACTCTGGCGCGACGGGTGATAAGTGCTCTGCTTGCCCGTCCGGTAACGCCGGCTCCAGGGCGTCCGCGAACGGCACATACGCGCGTCCTGATGCCATCATCAGCTGGTGACAGCGAAGCGGCTCTACCGCTTGAGGACGAACTCGGTGGCGTTCTCGCGAACCGAATGGGCGCTCGTGGTCCTCGCGCTGATTCTCGGTGTTTTGGCTGGCCTGCTCGTCAGCCTCACATCATCGTCCTATGCCGGAGAGATGGCGACCGGCATCGCCGCGCTGCTCGGGGTTGGGCTGGCCATGAGAGGTATGACTCGGCGTCCCTGATTGCGAGCAAGAGTCGACGGCGCCTCACCGCCCGTGACGGAGTCACGCCGACCAGCTTCGCCGAGTTCGGGCGGCCTGAAAGCGTCGGTTCCTGCCCAACGAAGCATCCGAGAGCGGCACTTTCGAGTGCGTCTCGCCCCCGTCTGGGTGACGCTGTGAGCTGAGCGTTGGATGCTCCCGCCCGGCCGGTCGCCGACCAGTGCAGGTCACCGAGCGGATTGTCGCGCGGCCAGCAGCAGAGCAGATGAGGCCAGCACGAAGCCGGCACCGGGTGCGAGCGGTCCGACGGCGTACTTGAACCCGAGGAACCTCCAGAGGATCAGTCCTATGACCAGAGCGGCTACCCCAATGATGAGGTTGATTCGTGCGCCGCGACGCGAGGCAGCCAGTCGCTCGGGATGGTTGAGAGGCAACTGCCGCAGTCTCGCTGACTCGGCCAAGCTCTGCCTCCCGATCACTCGCTCATCGAGCCGTCGCAGGAATGACATCACCGTCGGCTGATGCCCTTCACGTCGACCGCCGACACAATCAAGATCGCGCATAGCGGCTCCCCTCTGTGTCAAGCGGCGGGTGCGGGGGCCGGGTTAACCTGTCGCTCGGCGGGTCCGGGAAGTGACTTGTCCGAAGAGTTGGCCGTCGGGGTTGGGTCAGCCGCGCTGGACTTTGTAGCCGCCCCCGAGTGTCCTCCCGGGCCCGTCCCGACTGCCCGGTCGACGTCGGCGCGGAGTTGTCGGTAGACGACGTCAGAGAGCCGTCGTTTCAGGCAGCGCAGCGCCTCGAGCCGGCTCTTGCCGGCGGCGATCTTGCGCCGGTAGTAGTCCTGACCGGGGCCGGGGTGCCGGATCTGACTGACGGCAATGATGTGCAGGGCGTGGTTGAGCCGGCGGTTGCCACCGCGGTTGAGCCGGTGGTGCACGGCGTCGCCGCTGGACGCGTCGATCGGCGCGGTGCCGGTGTAGCTGGCGAAGTGGTGCCGGCTCGGAAACCGGCGCACGTCACCGACCTCGCCCAGGATGGTCCCGGCGACAACCGGGCCGACGCCGTAGATCTCGGGCAGGCTGGTGCCGTGTTCGTCGAGGACCTCGGCGATCCGCTTCTTCATCTCCTTGATCCGGGCATCCAGCGCCACCAGGTCGGCGAGGTGCTCGAGCGCGAGCTGCTTGCGAGCCTTGCCAACTGCGTCCCGCGGCCGCACCGAGGAGAGCAGCTCCTTCGCTTTACGTGCTGGTCAGGCGGGCGGCGGCACCGCCAGGAGTGAGCTCGACGAGCAGCCGGTGCAGCCGGTTCACGGTCGCAATGCGCTGCTCGACCAGTTCGGTTCGCCGGTCGCAGAGCAGCCGAAGCACGGTGATTGTGTCGTCCTGGCGCACCTCGGCCAGCCGGGTCCCGCGCAGCCCGGCGACGGCGATCGCATAGGCGTCAGTGTCGTCGGTCTTGCGAGCCGCTGCCGCCACCGAGCGCGCGGACCCGGGCCGAGAGCTTGGCGGGCACGTTCAGCACCCGTTCGCCGTCGGCGACCAGCCGCTGCGCCAGGCTCAACCCAACCCCGGCGGCACCCTCGACGGCCCAGACCCGATCCCGATGGGCGGCGCCGAACCGACGCAGCTCCCGGTAGCCGTCCCGGTCGTTGTCGAACCGCTGCTTGCCCAGCACCCGCTCGCGGTCGTCGAGCACCAGCGCGGTGTTGCTGCGCTTGTGCGGATCGACCCCGATCACTACCTGGCCCACGAACCCTCCCGTTGTCGTCGTTGGACGGCAGGGAGGGCAGTGCTACTTCGAGCGCAGCAGACCCCTCTTGAGCCACTCCCGGCCTGACGGTGCCCGGCGGGTCAGCACTCCGTTAGTGGGCCACACGAAGCCGTGGGCAGCCGGATAGCGAGCCTCACCGCCGAGCACCTCACCCGCAGCCTGGCCGGGCCGCGAGCTGCCCCCAGTGAACAAGTAGCCGGATACCGCGCGCCTCGCGACCCCCTGCTGGCGTCCGAGGGAGTAACCGACCACGCCGCAGGTCTGTGATGCCACAGCCGGGGCCAACGACCGCGCGCGCTCGGCACTTATGCCGGTGATCCGTCAAGGCGGGGTCGGGTTATGCGGGTGATGGGTCATGCGGTGGCGGCACTCGGCCGCGACCGCGGCATGGTCACTCGGGTCGCGACAGCGGCATGGTCGGGACGCAAAGTCCAGTGGGGACTGCGGCTGCTATCGCCGTGCCTCCTGGCGCGGGCGTCAAGAGAGCGGGGGCGCCGCGGGTGAGCAGCTCAGACCGGATCGGTCGTCGTGATCCGAAGATGGGCCGCACCGTGTATCGGAGCAACGATCCGCATGCGGAACGCCGCGTGATCACTCCCGCGCCGAGCGGTCACCTCCGGGGTGACCGCTCGGTGTCCGGATGACTAGGCCGGGGGTTGGGCGTGCCGGTGGCGGGCGGTGCAGGGCGGATGTTGGCGTTGTGGTGGAAGGTGTTCTGCGGGTCGTACCTCGCCTTGAGCTCGGCCAGCCGGTCGTACTTGCGACCGTAGATCGCGCGCATCCGGGCGTCGTCGTAGTCGGCAACGCCGTTGACATAGCTCGACTCCTCCTCGGGCGCATCGGGCTGCAGCGTGTCCCACAGGGCCCGGACCCACGGGCGGTCCGCCTGCTCCAGCTCAGCGGTGGGCGCGACGTCGATGATGAAAGCGCCGAGCTTGGGTGTCCTGGTGCCCCCGAAGGACGTCGCGTCGTCTGCGGTCGCGCAGAAGCCACCGTCGAGCGGCATGAGGATGACGTGGCTCAGCGGGGAGTTCTTCCTCGGCAAGTGCTCGGCGATCGCCTCGATTGCGGTATCGCTGAGCGATGTGAGGTACGTGCCCTTCTCGTAGGCGTGCATACCCCAGGCGTTCGGCTCGTCGATAAGCTGCTGCAGCGCGACGTACGGCATCGGCGTCTCCATGGCGGCCAGCGGCGCAGCCAGCCCCGCCCGAAGCCGTCCGGTGAGCTCGGTGAGCAGTTCCGGTCCGGCGAAGCTCACGGCCAGGACCGCCAGCCCTGGGCTGAAGTGGAGCTCCGGCGGGACAAACGGCGCCGGCGGGGCATTGAGCCCGACGACGAATACCGTGGTTTCGGGGTGCAAGCCCGCGTACAGCTCACGCGCGCGGCGCAGCACATCGCGGCGCTCGTCAAGGGCGAAAAAGTAGAACCCGAAATGCACGACCGGGTCGAGCTCGTGCAGCCGGAACACGAACTCGGTGACAACGCCGAAGTTCGTCCCGGCGCCGCGCACCGCCCAGAACAGGTCGGGCTCCTGCTCGGTCGAGCAGCGCACGACCCGGCCGTCGGCCAGGACGATCTCGACCGACTCGAGGTTGTCCAGTGCTAGGCCGAACTTGCGGGTCAGCCACCCCATGCCGCCGCCGAGCGTCAGCCCGGCCACGCCGGTGTGGCTAACGGTGCCAGCGGGCGTGGCCAGGCCGTGCGCGGCGGCGGCCGCGTCCAGCTGTCCGAGCAGCGCCCCGCCACCGACGCGCGCCCGCTTGGCCTGCGGGTCGACGGTGACCTCGTTCATGCGCGACAGGTCCACTACCAGGCCGCCGTCGTTGATGCTCGTGCCAGCCGGGTTGTGCCCGCCACCACGGACGGCGATGTCCAAACCGCGTTCCTGCGCGAAGGCCAGCGCCGCGACCACGTCGGCGGTGCTCGTGCAGCAGGCGATGACGGCCGGGCGACGGTCGATGCCGGCGTTCCAGCGCCGGCGGGCGTCATCGTAGTCCGGATCGTCAGGGGCGACGACGGCGCCACCAAGCGCGTCGCGCAGTGGCGCCAGTACGTACGGGGGCAGAGTGACAGCGGTCATGGCCGACAGCATGACCCTTCGCCGGGTCAGCGGAAGCGGGATATCCGAAACTGACCGCGGGATCGTCCGGAGTGTTCGCCCCACGGGATCGGCCGGGGCCGCCGGGTCAGGCCTCGCCGCGCCGGGCCGCACAGCTTGGCCAGCGCTGAACGCTATAGGCCGCGCAGATCGCCGGATACCGAGCGCTCTGACGCCTGCACGGAGTGCCCGACCACGCCGCTGGTCTCGCTCATGCCGAGGTCGCTTGAGAGGCGAGCGCTCATCGCGGCATGAGCGGACCTCGAAGGACGGCCGGAGAATGCCCTCGGCCTATGCCTTCACCCGCCCGCCGCACTCAAGTCGTCGAGCCGCCAAGGGCGCGGCCGAGCAGACGCGTCTGCGCGATCGCATGACGAGCGTCCTGCCCGCTGACGATCACCCGCTGTCCGATCTGTAGCGGCGAGTCCGGAACGGCCCGGAGGTAGCGGTCGTCCACGACGCCGCCATTGTGGACGTGTACGTGTCGGGCGGCCCACAGCCGCTTCAGGTCATTCCACCGGAGGCCGTCCGTCGTTCGGAGATCGATGGCTAGGTGCGCAGCAAACAGGTCGGCCAGATCATCCAACCGCTGGAAAACGTTGCCCTTGCCGCGAAGGAGGGCGCTTGCGTTAGCGACCCGAGCGGTGAAGGCCTCCTTCGCCAGGGTCTCGATCATCCCGATGACGCTGCCGAGTGTGTCGACGTAGATCCGGTCGAAGACTCCCTGCTCACGGAGCGCCGGTACCGCATCGGCCGATATCGAGCCGAGGGCGTCGAGCTTGGCGGTCTCGGCAGCCAGAGCATCTGCCGCCACGTCGGCTGCGCTGAGCTGCCCACTGAACGGACAGAAGCGATGGTCGCCGAAGACGGCGTAACGGACCTGGCACGTCGGGCAGGTGCGCTCGCGGATCAAGGTCTCTTCGTCGATGCCCGGGAGGGGTCTCGGATAGAACGGCTTCGACCGGTACTCGACGCGAATGAAGTGGTTGTTCCGCGTGCTGTGCGCCATGTCGCGGAAGGCCCGGCCGATAGTGTTGTCGATCAGCTGCAGTCCTGCGTCCGACGCGACCTGCATGAGCCGGTCCTTCTGCTGCTGCGTGATGAACTCGCTGTGCGATGCCTGGTGCCCGCAGTAGGTGCACCACAGGACGAGTCCTTCCGGCGCCGCCTCGTAGTCCTGGTGATTGACGCGAAAGATCTGCTGGCATGACGGGCATTGCCGGCCGAGGTAGCCGTGCTCGTCGAGCGGAATCGACACCTTGAAGACGTCGTGACCGTGCTCGTCCTTGCCTTCGTAGCTCGCGCCCTCGTCCGTCCGGAAGTTCATGGCTCCATAGTGCTGCGGGTCTCCGACGATTGGGCCGGTCTGCGATGTCTCGAGCAGCTCGGTCTTCATCGCGTGGAGCCGCGCTTCCCGTGAGGACGGGATCATCAAGTCCTGTTGGCCGACGCCCTCGAATCCGTGCCGCCCTCCGGGTGTACGCGCGGATAGCGGGAAGCGCGTGCTCCTGCTCAGCGGTGATGGTCAGGCGACCGGAGAGCCGAAGCGAATCACGTTGCCGTCGAGATCCACGAGCGCACCTTCACGCTTGCCCCACCCCGTGTCTTCTGGCGCAGAGACCGCTCCCTCCCCCACCCCCGATTCCCACTCGGCAGCAAGACTGGTCAGCATCTTCGACGAGCAAAAAGGCCGCGCTGGTTCCCTCCTGACCTTCTTGGGCCAACCCCAGGTGGGTCTCGATCTTGCCGCGGGTGGCGAAACCGTAGTCGGCTGCCTGGTAACGGCGAACCGCAGTGCCCAGTCGTTTTGCTAGAAGTCGATGGCCGCTGTTACGTCCCGCACGCGAAGATGGGGGCAATCCGTTCCATCGTCAGAGCGTTGCAGAGATCGACGCGGGGCCCAAACAGCCATACCCATCGCCGATCGGCATGCCATTGACGTCGTTCTCGGCACTCGAAGAGAGCCGGCCGACCAACCGAATCTCGGCAGAAGCGGGGAATGACCCACCACGCCGCTAGTAGGCGACTTGGACGTTGCAGCCGGGAGTAGCCGGTCGGACCCTCGCCCGTCATGGCCACCACCGAGCTGCTTCCTAGCAGCACCACTGATCCGGTCCGTCTCGCCGTCGCGGCCTATCTGGCCCGGTACAAGGGCTGGTCCCGGCTGCATAACGAGAGCGACCTGCGCTGCTACCTGAACTGGTGCGCCCAGCATCGGCTGCCGCCATTGCAGGTCCAGCGAGCGCACGTCGAACTGTTCCTGCGCTGGCTGCAGGAGGTCCGCCGGCTTCAGCCGTCCACTGTTGCCCGTCGGCTGGCCGTCGTCGCCGGCTTCTACCGCACCTGTGTCATCGACGGCACCCTCACCCACTCCCCGGCCGACTACGTTCGCCGGCCGCACGTCTCGACCGACTCACCCACCCTCGGGCTGACCCACCTGCAGTTCGAAGCCCTGCTTTCCGCCGCCCGCACCTCCACGAACCCCAGTGACTTCCCGCTGGTCTGCCTGCTCGGCCTCCTCGGCCTGCGAGTGTTCGAAGCCACCGGCGCCAGCATCGGCGACGTCGGGGAGGAACACGGCCACCGCGTACTCCGGGTCCACGGCAAGGGCGACAAGACCGTGCTCGTGCCCCTGCCACCCGCCGTCGGCCGTGCTGTGGACCAAGCCATCGGCAGCCGGCAAGGCGGCGCCCTGCTGCTCAACACCCGCGGTGCACCGATGGACCGGCAAGCCGCCACCCGCCGGCTCCGGGCCCTGGCCCGCGCAGCCGGTCTCCGCACCGTGCGCGTGCATCCGCACATGCTGCGCCACACCTACGTGACCACCATGCTCGACGCCGGCGTTGACCTCCGTGACGTCCAGATCGCCGCCCGCCACGCCGACCCCCGCACGACCATGCGCTACGACCGGGCCCGCAACAACCTCGACCGGCACCCCAACTACATCCTTGCCGCCTACATGTCCTCCGGCACCTAAAACCGACGGCATCTGCCGATGGTCGCCCGCCCGGGGGCGATCAGCACTTCTGCGCGTAGGCGGGGTGGAGGGCGCCTCGCGGCAACACAGCCGCTGTCGGCGATGAAGCTGCGCGCGGAGTGGCTGGGTCGGTCCCCCGAGAGCTCTAGCTCGTTCACGACTGTCGCGTGATGGCTGTGCATCCGCGGCCCGGCCACGTCCCCAAATTCGGCAGGGGCCGGGGCATCTCCGGCGGTCCGCCACGGCGAGATCGGACAGTGGATCGGCGCCGACCACATCGAAGCGCACACGGACGTGCCGTTCGAGAACGACGCTTCACCCCGGACAGCTCAGGCGACCAGGTGGGCGCTCGTCAGCAGGAACCCGGCGGCGGCTAGCACGACGCCGCTGCTTGCGCCGGCAGGCAGGGCACCTGCGCACGGCCTCAAGGCACGCTCCGGCAACCCCCACTCGGCGACGCCGTTGACGATCCGGAAGTACGCATCCGAGCGGATACTGGGGCAGGACCGGGTCGGAGAGCACGACTCCAGGACGTTCTCGTGCCGTACACGGGAACGTCCTGGAGTCGTCCTCCCGTAGCCGTTTCCCGGAAGCCTTCAAGGGCTAGAGGTCGGGCATGGACGTCGAGGAGTTCACTCCCTCCGCCGAGCAGTACGCCTACACCTTCGGTGGGGTAGCGCCCGTCCGACGGGTTCGCCCCGGCGCGACACTTCGGCTCTGGTCCGACGACGCCTTCGGCGGTGCGCTGCGCAGCGTCTCCGACCTCTCCACGGAGAAGGTCGACTTGGCGGCAGTCAACCCGCAGACCGGTCCCTTCTACGTCGAAGGAGCCGAGCCCGGGGACACGCTAGTGCTGCACCTGGTCGCCCTCGAGCCCGCCCGCGACTGGGGTGCCTCCGCTCACATCCCGTTCTTCGGTGGCATGACTGGCACCGATCGGACCGTGACGCTGCAGGACCCGCTTCCCGACGCCACCTACATTTACGAACTCGACCGCGCGCGGGGCACCGTCACCTTCGCCGCCCAGCAGAGCGAACTCAGTGTGGACCTGCCGATCAACCCGATGCTAGGCACCGTTGGCGTCGCGCCCGCCGGAGGCGAGGTACGCAGTTCGCTGGTGCCTGAGCGGTTCGGAGGCAACATGGACAGCCCCGAGATGGCAGCGGGGACAACGTGCTATCTCGGCGTCAACGTCGAGGGAGCGCTGTTCTCATTGGGCGATGGTCACTACCGCCAGGGCGAGGGAGAAGCCTGCGGAACCGCCGTCGAGGGCGCCATGATCACGACGGTGATTGTCGATCTGATCAAAGGCGGAGCCCCGCTATGGCCGCGCCTGGAAACCGACACGCACTGGATGACCGTCGGCTCGAGCCGGCCGCTCGAGGACGCCTGGCGGATCGGGCAGGCCGCACTCATCGGGTGGTTCGGCGATCTATACGGGCTGCACCCGCAGGACGGCTACCAGTTGCTCTCCCAAATCAGCGAAGCCCCGCTCGCGAACGTCGTCGACGCGAACTTCAGTTCCGTGGTGAAGGCGGCGAAGGCGTTGCTGCCGGCCGCGAGCGCCTTCGGTGGAATCCACCACGAGCTCCGCACCCGCGCGGCCTCGATCCTCTAACAGCATCCAATCGAAGGGCCATGCGATGGACCTGCAGCTGACCGGCAAGCGCGCGCTCGTCACCGGAGGCACCCGCGGCATCGGTCGAGCGATCGTCGAGACACTCGCCGACGAAGGGACCGCCGTCGCCTTCTGCGCTCGCAAGGATGACGAGGTCAGCGCCACGGAGCATGCCCTGGCTGAACGGCATGGGCGGGTGCTCGGGTCGGTAGTCGACGTCGGCGATGGGGACGGCCTGCGCAACTGGGTGACGGCGTCGGCCGACACCCTCGGCGGCATCGACATCGTCATCAGCAACGTCAGTGCACTCGCCATCCCGGAAAGCGAGGAGAGTTGGCAGACCTCGTTCGAGGTCGACCTGATGGGCGCGGTACGCATGGTCACCGCCGCGCTGCCGCACCTGGAGGCCAGCGACGCTGCCTCCATTGTCGCCATTTCCAGTGTTTCCGGGCGGGAAGTCGACTTCGCCGCTGGGCCCTACGGGACGATGAAGGCGGCCCTCGTGCACTACATCTCCGGGCTCGCCTACCAGCTGGCGGACAAGGGCATCCGCGCCAACGTCGTCTCGCCCGGCAACACCTTCTTCGAGGGCGGCGTGTGGGACCAGATGCAGACCGGCAACCCCGAGCTCTACTCGTACGCGCTGGGCCTGAACCCCACCGGTCGGATGGGGACGCCGCAAGAGATTGCCCGCGCGGTGACCTTCCTCGCCAGCCCGATGTCGAGTTTCACCAGCGGCACCAATCTAGTCGTCGACGGGGCGCTCACCCGTGGAGTTCAGCTCTGACCTCTAGCTGAGGTCGACCCCGGCCGGCGCGCGCGAAGGCCATGAACGCGCCCACCAGGCACTTCAGCCAGCACAGGCTCACCAAGCGAGACCATTCGCGGCCGAGTGCAAGTGCCTCCACCAACCGACCACGCCGCGAGTCGAAGGTTGAGGGCGGTTGCCGTCCGAGTAGGCGGCCGGCCCCTCGCCGGTCATGACCTCCACCGAGCTGCTGCCATGCAGCACCACTGATCCGGTCCGTCTTGCCGTCGCCGCCAATCTGGCCCGGTACGAGAGTTGGTCCCGGCTGCACAACGAGAGCGACCTGCGCTGCTACCTGAGCTGGTGCGTCGAGCATCGGCTTCCGCCGCTGCAGGCCCAGCGGGCACACGTCGAGCTGTTCCTACGCTGGCTGCAGGAGATCCGGCGGCTCCAATCATCCACCGTCGCGCGGCGGCTGGCCATCGTGGCCGGCTTCTACCGCACCTGCGTCCTCGACGGCACCGTCGCCCACTCACCAGCCGACTACATCCGCCGGCCGCACGTCTCCACTGACTCACCCACCCTCGGCCTGACGCACCTGCAGTCTGAAGCCCTGCTCTCCGCCGCCCCCAGCTCCACCAATCACAACGACTTCGCGCTGGTCTGCCTGCTCGGACTCCTCGGCCTGCGCGTGTTCGAAGCCACCGGCGCCACCATGGCCAATGTCGGGGAGGAAGACGGCCACCGTGTCCTGCGGGTTTACGGCAAGGGCGACACGACCGCGCTCGTGCCCCTCCCACCCGCCGTCGGCCGCTCTGCCGCGTGCCTCAGACAAGGCGTCCGCGCCGACTGTCTGCCGACGGGCGCTTTGCGGTTGTCCACGAACCCGTGGGTCAGTCGGTGCGGGGCGGCCCGAGCACGGTGACCCCATGCGCTGCGCCCGCCGCGCCCATCGTGGCGGGGTCGACAGCCCACCCTTCGGGCCGCGGTTGCGCAAGATCGTGGCCAGCCTCGCGAAAGAATCCCTCCAGGCCGGCAGGAGTGCACAGCGTCAGCATCCGGGTGCCGTCGGAGGTGATCCGGTAGGCGTGCGGAATGTCCCTGGGCAGGAATGCAACCCCGCCCGCGCCCACCTCGTAGCGCTGCTCGCCCGACCACACGACGGCGCTGCCCTCGAGCAGGACGAACACCTCGTCCTCGCGGGTGTGCACGTGCACCGGAGAGGCATCTCCCTGCGCGAGCTCCGAACTCATCGCCATCAGCTGGCCAGCGGTGCGCTTGCCGTCCAGCAGCATGCTCAAGGTGCTGCTTCCCATCCAAGCCAACTGCTGGTGGTCTCCGGCGTTCGCGACGTACGTCATGGTGCCCCTCACTTAACCCTGAGTAAAATAACCTGACTCAAGGTAAAGTCAGATTGTGACTGAGGTCAAGCGCAGCCGCCGGGACGAATCGGCTCGGGCCACCAGACGAGCGGTGCTGGTCGCTGCGACCGAGCTGTTCACCACCCGCGGCTGGCGGGCCACGACCATCGACGAGATCGCTGCCCGGGCCGGCGTTTCCCGCCCGACCGTCTTTGCAGTGGGCAGCAAAGCGCGGCTGCTCAAGCAGGCTCGCGACCTGGCTATTGCCGGCGACGATGACGACCTACCTGTGTCGCAGCGTCAAAGCGCCCAGCGGGTCCTCGCCGAGCAAGACCCGCGGCGCTGCCTTGCCGCCCTGGCCGAGCACGTCATGACTGTCCAGGAACGCTACGGCCCGCTGGAGTCGGTACTGCGGCAGGCAGCCGCGGGCGACGAGGAACTCGGAGAGCTGTGGCGCGCCAACGAGCTGGAGCGCCGCACCGGCGCAGCCCTCTTCGTGGACAACCTCGCCAGCAAGGCGTCGCTCGCCGGCTCGCGCGACCGGATGATCGACGTGGCCTGGCTGCTCATGGCTACGGACACCTACACGCGGCTCGTGGGCGACAGGGGCTGGCCGCGGCGCACCTACGTCTCCTGGCTCGCCACGGCGCTCGAGACCCTCCTGATCGCACCCCCGCAGACCGACTGACCAGCGACTCCGCCAGAACGCATTTCAGGCGGCGGGGCATCCGCCCATGCCACCCTGCGGGTACCAACCGACCACGCCGCTGGTCTCGCTCCCGCCGTAGTCCTGTTGCCGACGCGCGAGATCGCAATTGCTCGCGCACGTTGCGGTTCCGGCATGCTCGGCGCATCGCCTGCGAAGGCGCTCTTGAACGACGACCAGCCAGACGAGGTCACGCCTCGTTTCGCGCTGTCCGCCATCTCTGCGGGTCATGCCCATCGCCCTCGGACATCTCGGCAGAGATCGGCCGAGTCGCCCTGGCCGCCGCAAGATTCGATCGCGAACTCGCGCTCGTGCTTCTGGCGGTGCGACTTTCATGACCACAGGGGTAGCCGGGAAGGGTCCCTGCAGCCAAGCCTGCCACCGAGACCCCCGCCAGCTCAAGCGCGGTGCCGCGGCCCAAGTCCCCTCTTGCACACGGCTCGACGCCGGTCGCCCCTCGTGTAGGCGGCTGGCGTCGTCGTCTGCGCCGCTGTCAGGTGGTGACGGGTGCGTCGTCCTTGCGCGCGTCGGGCAGCGTGATCGCCCTCGGGCCGACGGCCTCGTCGTAGGCGTACAGGTCGTACGCGAATTCCGTGACCTCGACGACACGCCCGTTTCGCAGCTGGAACAGCAGCATGGTGCGCTGGTCGATCGCGCCGGCAGGCGCCGCCCCGCTGCGGTGGACCAGGCAGGCCACCAGGTCGCTCGTGAGCTCGCCGCATTCGATCAGCTCGGCCTTGAAGGTCCCCCCGCTGATCTGGAACAGCGTGCCGAAGAAGCCCAGCACGGCATCGACGCCGCGGTAGTCGCCCGAGATCGTGCTGCGGCCAGGCAGGTGCCACTCGATGCCGGGGTCGAACACCTCACGCAGCGTGTCCATGTCGCCGGTCGCGAAGGCGTCGAACCCGTTCCGCACCGTGGCGATGTTGTCGCTCATACCTGCTCCTCCGGGGGACGGTCGCCCACCCTCTGCGGGCGGACGTTAGACCGATCACGCCGTTGCGCCATGGCCAGTCGTGACTACTGGAGGTGCTCCGGAGCAGGTCGGCGGCCGGCGGCATCTGCGCGACCGACTGATTCCTGTCGCGTGAGCGGGAGGTTCGGGTCGCGTGACCCTGGCGCCAGGCCGTGAAGGACGCATCAAGTCTGGTGAAGGGCAGGCAGCTGGCGGCAATTCCTGGGTCGGCGATGCTGCCTGCCTCCGACCTCCGATGGCCCGAACCACGGCCACGCGAACGGGTCCGGGCCGGTAGGCGACGACGGCCGCAATCGCGCCAGCAGGGGCGGTCTGCGGCTGCGCCGATAGGTTGAAGGTGTTCGGGTCGAGCCGCTGGCGAATGCTCCCCGGGAGGGGCGTGGGAGACGTGCACGGACGGGCCACGATGACCGCCGCCGTTCTCACAGCGTTCGGCGGGCCGGAGGTCCTCGTCGTTCGGCACGACGTTCCGACCCCGTTCCCGGGGCAGGGACAGGTTCGAGTGCGAGTGAGCGCCGCGGCCTTGAACAACACCGACGTGTGGACCCGCGAAGGGGCGTACGGGACCGCCGAGGACCCCAATGCCCCGGCGGGATGGCTCGGCCCGATTGCGTTCCCGCGCATCCAGGGAGGAGACGTCGTCGGCGTCGTCGACGCCGTCGGTTCGGACATGACGCCGGACCTCATCGGGAGTCGTGTGCTGGTCGACCCCGCCCGCTACGCCGGCGACGGGCCCGATGCGCCGGTCGTCGCCGTGCTGGGCAGCGAGTTCGACGGCGGCTTCGCCGAATACACGGTCGTCGACGCCGCGCGCGTCCACGACGTCACCGGGTCGCCCCTCACCGATGAACAGCTGGCCTGCCTCCCCATCGCCTTCGGGACAGCAATGGGCATGTTGGAACGTGCCGGAATAGCGCACGGCGAGACGGTCGTGGTGACCGGGGCCTCCGGTGGAGTGGGGCTGGCCGCGGTCGGACTCGCCGCTGCCCGCGGAGCCCGGGTCACAGCGGTCACCGAGCAGACGAAAGCGGCCCTGGTCGAGCAGGCAGGCGCAGCACAGACCGTCTACCGCTCTGGGTCGGACGGTGACGTCGTTGCCGCGTTGCGCATGGCTCATCCGGGCGGGGTCGACGCCGTGGTTGATGTCGTGGGCGGCGACCAGCTCGCACGCCTGATCGATGTCCTCGTGCCCGGCGGACGGGCCGTGGTGGCCGGAGCTGTGGCCGGCCCGGTTTCTGCGATCGACCTCCGACGGCTCTACCTGCACAACCGGCAGCTCATCGGATCGACGATGCACACCACGGCGCACTTCACGAAGCTCGTGGAGCACGCCAGGGCCGGCGACATCTGCCCTCGGGTGGCCGCGATTCATCCGCTCTCCGCGATCCACGACGCCCAGACGCAGTTCCTCCGCCGCGAACACGTGGGCAAGATCGTGGTGGTGCCCCGCAGCGCGGCCCGCGAAGGCGCCCTCTAGCGTTGAAGATGCGGGTGCTTTCTCGGAACATTCCGCGGGCTGCTACCCGCGCCTCGGGTTGAAGTAGTCGACGCCGCCGCGGGTCTGGCACGCCGACAGCCGGGCCACAAGCGCGCGGGATCTACATCTCCCGAGCGCCTCGGCCAGCGGTGGAGGCGGCATGTGCCGGCGCTCGCAGACGCGGTTTCTGGGTTGGCCGCTTGCCTCAGCCGGGGGGTGAGGTGGGCTGGTGTCGTTCGAGTTCGTCGGTGAGCCATTCGACGATGAGGGTGGTTGCGTCGTCCTGGAGGGCGCCGTCCTGATGACTGAGGATGGCCGTGTTGAGCCGTCGGAGGGTTTCGGGTGCCGGCCGCCCAGCTGCGGCCTCTCGGGTGACGAAGTCGATGAGCCGGTCGGTTCCGAAGAATTCGCCGTTGCTGTCGCGCGCTTCGGTGACCCCGTCGGTGTACAGCAGGAGCCGGTCACCTGGTTCCAGCCGCTCGGAGTCGCTCTCGTATGCGGCGTGGGGCAGACCGAGGGGCGGGCTGATGGTGCGGTCGAGGGTCTTGACGACCCGTCCGTGGCGCAGGAGTAACGCGGGTGGGTGTCCGCAGGTGATCCAGCTCCAGAGCCCGGTGTGCAGGTCGAGTTCGCCGACGAGTGCTGTGACGAATGTGTCCGGGGGGAAGTGGTTCTGGATGGCGTCGCCCATCCTCTGGACGGTTGCCGGTAGTGGCAGGCCGGCGCGGCGGGCGTTTCGGAGGGCGCTGATCGCGACGGCGGCGAGCAGGGTGGCTTCGAGGCCGTGTCCCATGGCGTCGACGATCGCGACGTGGGCGGTGTCGCGGTTGATGGCGTAGTCGAAGGAGTCGCCCGCGACCCGGGTCGGAGGAGCGAGCACGGCTGAGATGGCGACGCGTGGCGCGACGAAGGTCAACGGTGGGAGTAGCCGCCACTGCAACTCCGCGGGCAGCGACATCGGCGTCAGCCGGCGAACCTTCTCGAAAAGGTCGCCGTACTGGTTGCGGGTGACCGTCAGCTCGGCGAGCATGGCGGCGATGGTGGTGCAGTCGCTGCGGAGCTGATCGTCGAGCGTCCGGTCGAAGGCGAAGGAGACCACCCCCAGCCGTTCGGTGCCGTTCAGCAGCGGTACCCATAGCGTCGGAGCTGCGGAGTCGCCGGCTTCGTAGCGCGAAACGTCGCTGAACGTCCGACCGGCCAGGGTGCCTTCCACCGGCAGACCGCCCTCGGTGATGTCGCGGGTCAGGGGAAGGAGGGCCGTCTGCTCGTAGTCGATCAGGAACATCGTGGTCTGCCGGGCGCCGAGCCGGCGTCCGGCAGAGTCCGCGAGGTCGGGGAGGTCGTCGGCGGTCGCGGAGTGCGAGGCGCGGACCAACTCGTGCAGCGCCGCCGCAGCCCCCTCGGACGGCAAGGACGCGGTCATGTCTGTCCGCCCCCGAGGGTGGCGCGGCCCCGATCGTGTCGGCTGGCCCCGGCGCCGGTCGAGTCGCGCAGCTCGACCGTGGCGAGGCGGGTGGGTTCCGACCTGCCGTCGAGCACGACCTCGTCGTCGGTGTGCCAGTGCGCGGCTTCGGCGGGGTCGGCGAAGTCGAGAAGGGCGGCGGAGGCCAGCAGCCGTTCGGGGCGCTTCTTGGCCAGGTCGGTCAGCCGGGACGCCTCGTTCACGGGGTCGCCGATGACGGTGTATTCGAACCTGCTCTCGGCACCCACGTTGCCGGCGACGACCGGGCCGGCGGAGAGCCCGATGCCGACACTGATCTGTTCGTGGTCGAGGGCGGCGACCCGGTCGCGCAGCGTCCGGCCGGCGGCGAGCGCCGCGGTGACGGCCTGGGGATGGTCGACCGGAGCGCCGAACACGCACAGTGCGCCGTCGCCGTCGAACTTGTTCACGACACCGTCGTGGCCGTCGATGACGTCGACGACCACGCCGAAGAAGATGTTGAGCAAATCCACGACCTCGCCTGGTGTGTGGCTGGTCGCGAAGGCTGTCGAGCCGACGAGGTCGACGAACAACACGGCCACCTGCCGCGTCTCGCCGCCGAGGGCGATCCCGTGGGACAGGACCTGCCGTGCGACATCGGGTCCGACCTGACGGCCGAAGATGTCCTGGATGCGCTGCGACTCGCGTAGGCCGTGCACCATCTCGTTGACCGCGTCCTGCAGCTGACCGATCTCGCCGGCGTCGAAGACCGCGACCTCCACGTCGGTGTCGCCGTGGGCGACTCGGCGGACCACGCTTCGCACGGACAGCACCGGCGCGGCGATCGACCGGGCGACCAGCAGCATCGACATCAGGCCGGCGAACAGGCCGGCCGCGACAAGGAACAGGACCGGCAGGTTCCGGGTCACGTTGTCGGCGTCGCTGTGGATCCAGACCGCGAGGCCGGCGCCGAGCAGCGGCACCCCGGTGCCGAGCGTCCACGCCAACACGATCCTGGCCATGACACCGGGGCCGGACGGCGGCTCCGGTTGACCGGACTGCAGGGCCAGCGCGGTGACGGGCCGTAGCAGCCGCTCCGCGAGCAGATAGCCGACGGCGCAGGTGGAGAGGCCGCCCAGAGCCGTCGCCAGTGCCGCGTCCCGCGCGACGGCCCACGAGTAGCTCGCATTCAACCCGAGGAACAGCAGCACTCCGGCGGCCCAGAGCACGGCATGCACCACCAGCTGCCGGCCTGGTTGCCGGACCGTGGTCCGGCGTTCCGCCTCGGTCGGCTGCCGGTCCGCCAGCAGCCATGACAGCGTCGGGCGGAAGCGCACGAGGCTCCACAGCACGCCGACCAGCAGCGCCGAGACGAGGTAGACCAGAAAGACCTCGAGGTTCAGCCGGACCTGCGCATGCACGGCTTCGGGAGGGCCGGTCCGGGGAACGACCTCGGCGGCATAGACGAAGGTGACGACGGCACCGAAGGCGTTGGACGCGATCATCCCCGCGGTGTAGGCGGGCCCCTGACGGGTCACGATCCGACGTCCCGCCCCGGCCAGCGAAGCATCGGTGCGCTCTGCCCCCGCCGGTCGCACCGGCGAACCGTTCCGGTTCGGCGCCCGGTTATCCGGGTCCATCGAACAGGCCATCCGAAGTCGACGCGCCCGCGCTGGCGAGGTGCCCCTCCATCAGCACGAGGTCGGTGTCGGCGGTGGGTCCCGCCGCCGACACGTGCCCGTCCTGGGACGTGGTCAGATGCCCGAGAGCCACGTCCTTGGCCACCTCCGGGAGGGGTCGGCCGAGCCGGTCGGCGAGCTCGCGCAGCCGCATCAACGCCTCTGCCGGGCCGATGGAGAAGCGGACCATCAGCCGGCCGGTTGCCTGATGCACGGCCGCGCAGACGATGGGCTGTTCGTCGGAGCCGTCCTCCTGCCACCGCGTGCCGCTGGTACGGGCAGCGCCGCCGCGGTGGTGCCGTTCGAGCACGGAGCCGGCCCGCTGGGCCTGGCGACGCAACGCGGCGATCTGCTCCGCGCTGAACTTCCGGGGGCCGCTGTCGAAGATCGCCACCGCGCCGACGACGGCACCGTCGACGAGCAACGGCTCCCCCGCGAAGGAGACGACCCGACCCTGCTGCACCAGCGGGTTCCGCCAGTAGACGGAGTGCTGCCGCAGGTCCGGGACCTCCAACGGATGCCCGTGCTCGACGATCTCCGCGAAGGGACAGACGTCATCGTCGAAGACGGTGCGCGCGGCCCCGATCCCGACCTCCGCCAGATACGTCTGGACCCCAGGGGCCACGAGACCGATGGCCGCAGTCGGGACGGCGCAGGCCACCTGCAAGACCTCGACGATGCCGTGCAGGTCGCCGGCGGCGACGACGGCGTGCCGGCGGGTGTCGAGGACGGCGGTGAGCCGCCGGGGATCACGCAGACCCTGCACGATGGGAGCGTGGCCGTCCGCTGACCGCACGCCCGTCATCGTGATCTCGCTGCGTCGTTGTCCCGCTGGCTCGTCAAAGGTGGGCATGCCGCCGGGGGAAGGGCGGCATGCCCACCGGGGCAGGGCCGGCTGCTCGCCAGCGAACCGACCCTGCTGATCGCGGACAGTTCGCGGCGTCGCGAGCCCTGTCCCGGCCTCGTCACCGGTTCCGTCCGGAGGCGGTAGTGCTCGTCCGCGCGGGCGTCGGCGTAGACCTGCGCCGCCTCCCAGCGCACCTCGAAGGCCTGCTGCCCGAGCCGCACCAGCCGGCCGAGCACTTCGTCGCTCACGACCCGTCCTCGGGCCAGACGAGCTGACCTGAGTCGTTGCGTCGCCGACGCTGCTTCGGATGCAGCTTCCGGTCGAGTTGCTCGAGACGGGCCTCGTCGATCCGCTGGATCAATGACCGCCGGTCGTCGGGCGGCAGACCCACGAGCAGCGGGTCGAGCAGTTCGATCCAAGTGTCCACAACGGTCCTCACCGAAGCAGGGAGGACAACGTTCACCGGAATGCGCGCAGCCCTGCGGGCTGCGGCTCCGACTTGAACCGCACCTCTTTCATACCTCCCGATACGCGTCGCCGCAAGGACGCGACCGCGAACGGAACCGCGCCGGCCCCTGGCGTACCATCAGAGGGAAGCGTCGCCGCTTTGGCGACGGGCTGCCATTCTCTCGGTGACGGTCAGGGCCCACCTTCGGGTTTCCCTTCTCGGCTGCGCCTCCCTCTCGGTGGGGACGCGCTACAGCCACCTCACCGCGCGCCGCCCTCCGCAGCCATCCCGCCGGAGAGGCCGCGCTGATCGGACTGGCGCCTCGTGCCCGACTCCTCACCCGCTCCGGCCCAGATCAGCGCCGCCGACGCGGTCGCCAACCTCGCCCGCTTCGTGCTCGGCGAAAGCGACCCTCGACGCCGTCCTCGAATCCGTCGTCGACATCGCGAAACAGGCCCTTCCGGGACCCCCGGAAGTCTCGATCACCCTCGTCAACGGGCAGCCACTGACCATGGCAGCGAGCGGGCAGCTCGCCGTCGACGTGGACGAACGACAGTACGAGGCCGGATACGGGCCTTGCCTCGACGCCGTCCGCCTCGGCGAAAAGGTCGTGGTCACCGACCTGGCCCAGGAGACCCGATGGCCGGCTTACGTCCCCCGAGCGCTCGAAGCGGGAGTCGCCGCCTCGGTCTCGATACCGCTACCGATCGAGGACCGGCACATCGGCGCCATGAACGTCTACACCCGCCAGACGAACATCCTCGACGACGACGCCATCGAAACCGCACAGCACCATCGCCGGATTCGCCGCCGTCGCCCTGGTCAACGCTGACCGCTACCAGAAAACCGCGACCCTCGCCGAACAGCTCGAAAGCGCGCTGGAGTCGCGGGCCGTCATCGACCAGGCAAAAGGCATCCTCATCGCCCAACACCACTGCACCGCGGACGAGGCCTTCGACAAGCTCGTCAAACTGTCTCAGCACAGCAACCGCAAACTCCGTGACGTCGCCGCCGCCCTCGTCGAGCACACGCAGGGCCACGACTGACCAAGCCTCCGGGGCCTGCTCCTAGGCCCCGGGCCGGGACACGCCGTCGCCCCCGCCGGCAGGGACGCCGGCGAGGCGTCGGCGGTTGATCCACCAGCCGCCGACGCCGCCCTGACCGATCAGCTCGACGCAGCTGTCGAGGCACGCATCGACTGGATACGGGCCAGGAACTCCTCGGTCGTGTTGGAGTGCGGGAAGGGCGCATCGGGGAGGGGCAGCCCAAGGGCGGAGCACAGTGGTGCCCATCCGTCACTCGGCTGCCACTCGACGAGCCGCTCGGCCGGTACCGAGGTCCGAACCATGGCGTTGTGTCGCTCGTAGGCGGCGATAGCGGCGTCGTGGTCGGACCAATTCGCGTCGAACTTGTCCATCATCGTGGCGGCCATCTCGCGCCAGCCGTCCATAGCTGGGTTGGGCGGACCGCCGTCCCCCATACCGCGGAAGATCGTGGCATCGGCACTCGTCCACCACTGCTCGGGATCCCGTCGGGTGCTCAGCAAGACGAGAGCGTCCGGATAGGCCTTCGCGAGGGTGTCCCAGCAGCCCGCACCGGGCCAGTCCACGACAGCCGAATAGGCACCCAGCACGGGCTCCCAGTCCACCTGCTCGCCCCGCAGGGCGGCGGTCCACGTCGGCACGTGATCGAGGTGTTCGAAGACCTCGGCCATGTGATAACAACGGCCGCCGAGCAGCTGCTCCAACGCCAGTTTGAGTGAATGCGTGCCGGTCCGGCCGACACCTGCCCCAACCACCTTGACCACGGACTCGACCTCCATCGCGACGCACTACCGAGGAGCCGACCAAGCAACAGCTTCTGACGCGTGTGTGCCGCCGGCGCCGGGAACGTACTCCGGCAACTCCTGGCACCTCAGGAGTTCGGCCCGTTCGGGCTCCTCCTCCGCAGAATCAGATCGGTCGTTGGCCGGCCCTGATCGCGAGTACCGGGGACAGCATGCGGATGAAGCGCTGCGCGGGCCGCTCGTGCTACTCGCGCCAGGTCTCCCCCGGCTGGTCGAGGCACTGCTGGACCTGCCAACGGGTGCGGGAGTTGAGCATCTCGAGCGCCTCATCGACCGGCGCCCAACGCACCTCGCCGATCTCGTGCGGCTGCCGCGTGATCGGCTCCAGCGTGGTCGGGTCGTCCGGCAAGGCGGGCGTCGCTCCGTAGACCATGAGCAGGCGATCCGGCACGGCCGTGTTGAAGACGCCGAGCAGCGGACCAGCGGTACAGCGCACGCCACCCTCCTCGACCGCTTCCCGCAGGGCTCCAGTGCGGGGGTCCTCGCCGGCGTCGACGACACCACCAGGGATAGTCCAGTGCCGACGGAACGTGTCGAACACCAGCAGCATCCGGTCCTGCGCGTCCCGGCACACGACCGCCGCGGTCACGAGCTTGAACGGCAGCGAGGCGATGAAACGCGCGCTGCGTTCGTCGGTACTGATCGCTGCTCGGCCGACGACGAGGTAGCGCTCGACGCCGTCGGCACCGCGGTGCTTCTCGAGCCGGTGCACGCTGAGGCCGCGGTGCAGCATCAGATGCTCGACACCGTGCGCGTCGAACGTCCGGTTCTCGGTCCGCAGCTCGGGGCTGACGGTGGCGCCGACGACCTTGCGTGGGCCACGGTCGCGTCCGTCTCCCGCAAGGGCCGAGAGAACGAGCACCCCGCCTGGCCGGACGACGTCGGCGGCGCGTGAGACGAACTCCTCGGCGCGGTCCCCGTTCCGGCTCACCTCGTCGGCGACCAGGAGCACCGCGGAGACGGTGCCGACACCGACGTCGTCGAGGGCTCGGACATCGGAGGCACGGACCGACGGCAGGTCGGACGGCAGTTCGGCGACGACGCCGGCCAGCGCGACGTCGAAGGGTGAGTCGCTCACAGGCGGGTTCTCTCCGATCGGGTGGCGGGTTGGTCGGCCAGCAGCGCTTCGGCGGCTCGGCGGCCGCTGACCATGGCGCCCTGGATCGACGGGCTGTCGCGCCAGTCGCCGCAGGCGTACAGCCCGGGCTCGACGCGGACCCGACCACGGAGGCGTCCCTGCGGCGGTTCCGCAGCGGGCAGGGCGTACGGGATGTCGTAGGTCGCGAGCAGCGACCAGCCGTCCACGGCCGTGCCGTACCAGCTGCGCAAGTGATCGCGGATGTCGCGCTCGGGGACGTCGGGGTGCAACGTGCTCGCCTGGACGAGCGGCCCGGACCCGTAGCCAGGTGCACAGTCGGTCATCGTCAGCACGTTGCCGATGGGCCCGTAGCCCTCGCCGTTCAGGGCGAGCAGGCCGCCGTCGGAGACGGACCGGTCGGCCGCGAAGTAGTAGGTCGTGCTGCGTCGAGCCTCGGGCGGAGGGCCGAGCATCGGCACCAGCTCGGTGGCGGTCACCGGGTCGGCGGCCACGACGACCGCCTCCGCGGAGGTGGTCCCGCCGTCGTCGAACTCGACCCGCTTCGGGGTCACGGCCCGCGCCCGGCGGTCGAACGCGACCGGCGTCAGCAGCCGCGACGCCAGCTGCTCGGGGATGGCACCCATGCCGTCCGCCGGCACGGCCTGGCGCCCGCGGGCGAAGCAGCGCAGCACCAACTCGACGTAGTGGCTGCTCGTCGTCAGCTCGTCCTCGAGCAGCACCCCGGAGAGGAACGGCCGCAGCAGGCGATCGATGACGACGTCGGAGAGCCCCGCGCGGCGGAAGGCGTCGTAGGCCGTGCGCTCCGGCTCGTCGAGCAGTCGCTGACCATCGGTGCGCCACACCTTCAACCCGAGCCGCGCGAGGGCGAGCTTGTCCCGCCACGTCCCGAAGGGTGCGAGAGCCGCGCGCCAGCTGTGCAGCGGGTCCTGCCGTGGGTCGACGAGGCGGTGGAAGCGGTCGCCGTAGCGCAGCATCGCCCCGTTCGGGAACAGCTGCAGGTCCAATGCGTCGTGGTCGAGGACCCGTGCCGACTCCGGGTACGCGGTGTCGTAGACCTGGAAGCCGCGGTCGAGCCGGTATCCGTCGACGACGTCCGTGCGAACGCGTCCGCCCACACCGTCCGAGGCTTCGAACAGCTGCACCGACCGGCCGGCGGCCGACAGGTGCAGGGCCGCGCACAGGCCGGCGAGGCCGGCTCCGACGACGGCGACGTCCACATCCGGCATGACCCCGACGCTATAGCCCGTTCAGCGGGGTGACCTTCTGTGACAACGGGGGAGAGAATGCGGCATGCCCGCCGTGACCGTGCCCGACCTGACCGTGCTCCCCCGCCTCGCGCCGCCGGCTCCGGATGCGCGGCAGCGGCCGGTCCGCGCGGTGCACACCGCCCCGCGCGGGTTCGAGGGCGAGGGCTTCCCGGTGCGCCGTGCTTTCGCGGGTGCGGAGCTCAGCGAGCTCGATCCCTTCATCCACCTCGATCAGATGGGCGAGGTCGAGTACGGCCCCGGCGAGCCCAAGGGCACACCGTGGCATCCGCACCGTGGCTTCGAGACGGTCACGTACATGATGGACGGGGTGCTGCGGCACAACGACTCGCTCGGCGGCGGCGGCGTCATCACCGACGGCGACACGCAGTGGATGACGGCGGGCCAGGGCATCCTCCACATCGAGACCCCGCCCGAGGAGCTCGTCGTCAGCGGCGGCCTCTTCCACGGGCTGCAGCTGTGGGTGAACCTCCCGCAGGCGCAGAAGTGGGTCGACCCGCGCTACCAGGACCTCCGGGGTGCCGACGTGGGCCTGCTGTCCTCCGACGACGGCGGTGCGCTCGTCCGCTTGATCGCGGGAGACCTGCCGGGCCAGGAGGCGACCGGGGTGCGCGGACCCGGATCGACCTACACGCCGATCGTCATGCTCCACGCGAGCGTCAGCCCCGGAGCGCAGCTGGCCCTGCCGTGGAACCCGTCCTACAACGCGCTCGTCTACGTGCTGAGCGGTGACGGCACGGTCGGCACGGACCGGCGTCCGGTCCGCACCGGTCAGCTCGCCGTCCTCGGGCCCGGCGACGCGTTGACCGTAGCCGCGTCGGCCAAGCAGGACAGCCGCCACCCCCAGCTCGAGCTGCTGCTGCTCGGCGGCCTGCCGATCCGCGAGCCGGTGGCGTGGATGGGCCCGTTCGTCATGAACACCCGCGAGGAGATCCAGCAGGCGTTCGAGGACTTCGAGGCCGGCCGCCTCGGTTCCGTCCCCGCCGTCCACAACGCGCCGACCGACCTGGTGGTCAGCGAGACCGACTCCCCGCTCGACTGATCCGGCTCGGGGACTGATAGGTCGCCGGCCGGGTAGTCGTTGCACGTGACACCAACGGTCGACGCGCGCCGCTGGTGGCAGGACCGTGCGCATCCCCCGGGGGATCCGGACGCGGTGGCGGCTCGGTTCGCCGAGGCAGTGCGCCTGCGGCTCACCGACCTGCCGCTGCCGGGCGGTGGACGGACCCGCGAGCGGTGGGCCTCCCTGGCGTGGTGGGGTGGCACCGACCTCTCGCTGGCGCGCCTCGTCGAAGGTCACACCGACGCGGTGGCGATCCTCGCCGAACTCGACGGACCGCCGCTGCGCCCGGGTACGACGAGCGCGGTCTGGGCGGCCGAACCACCGGGTTCGGGTGTCGTCGCCCGGCGTTCCGGCGGGGGTTGGGAGCTCACGGGGACGAAGTCATGGTGCTCGGGCGCCTCGCTCTGTTCGACCGGCCTGCTGACCACCTCCGCCGACGACGGCGCCCGTCTGTTCCTGGCCGACCTGTCCACTCCCGGGGTAACCCGTCCCGCGCCGAACTGGGTCGGGCTCGGCATGCCCGCCAGCGACACCGAAGCCGTCCGGTTCGACGAGGCGCCGGCACAACCGGTCGGCGGGGTCGCCGCGTACCTCGACCGGCCCGGCTTCTGGATCGGTGGCATCGGCGTCGCGGCGGTCTGGCACGGCGGCGCCGCCGCCGTCGCTCGTCCCCTGCGCGCCGCGGCCGCGTCCGGCCGGCTGGACCCGCACGGTGCGGCGCACCTCGGCCGGGTCCGCGTCCTGCTCGACAGTTGCTCCGCGTTGCTGGAGTCCGCGGCGATGCGCGTCGACGCCCGTCCACGGGCCGACCACGAGACCCTCGCGCTCAGCGTGCGGTCCGCCGTCGCCGACGCGGCATCGGAGATCGTCGAACGGGTCGGACGAGCACTCGGCCCGTCTCCACTCGCCACCGACCGCGCTCACGCCCAACGCGTCGTCGACCTGGCCGTCTACCTGCGCCAGCACCACGCCGAACGCGATCTCGCCCGGCTCGGTGAGCTCGACGGCGAAGGCTTCGCCGCGGTCCAGCGATGACGGTGCTGGACGGGCTGGGCACCCCGGAGGGCGTCTGGAGCGCGTGGCCCGCTCCGTCGACCTGGCCCGAGCTCGACCTCACCCGGCTGCCGCCGCGGGTCGTGGTCGTGGCACCGCATCCTGACGACGAGGTCCTCGGCGTCGGGGGCCTGCTGCATCTGTCGGCCGAAGGCGGCGTGAGCGTCGTCGTCGTGGCCGTGACCGACGGCGAGGCGTCGCACCCCGGCTCCCCCACCCTCACGCCTCGGCAGCTGACCGAGCGGCGGGCAGCGGAGCGCGTCGACGCGCTGGAACGGCTCGGCGTGGACGCGGAGGTGCTCCGTCTCGGCCTACCCGACGGGGGCGTCGCGGCGGCCGAGGGTGATCTGGAGGCGTCGCTCCGCGACGTGCTGCGTCCGACGGACTGGTGCATCGCGACCTGGCGCGGCGACGGCCATCCGGACCATGAGGCGTCCGGCCGCGCCGCCGTCGCGGCCACGGAGGCCGTCGGGGCCCGCCTGCTGGAAGTCCCGATCTGGACGTGGCACTGGGCCCGCCCCGGACGATCCAGGCGTCCCGTGGGACCGAGCCCGGCGCGTCCCGCTGCCGGCGACGGCACAGACGGCGAAGCAGCGCTCGGTCGAGGCCTACACGAGCCAGATCGCGCCGCTCTCCGACGACCCGGCCGACGCCGCCATCCTCCCGCCGCCGGTCCTCGCCCGGCTGCTGCGGCCCTTCGAGACGGTGTTCGTGTGAGGACGCTCCGATGAGCCTCTCCGGCGACTACTTCGACGACGTCTACGCGGGCTCCGCCGACCCGTGGGGCTTCACCGAGCGGTTCTACGAGCGGCGCAAGTACGCGCTGACCGTGGCTTCGCTCCCCCACCCGAGCTACCGCAAGGGCCTCGAGATCGGCTGCTCGATCGGCGTCCTGACCGCGCAGCTCGCCGAGCGTTGTGCGGCCCTGACCGCGGTCGACGTGGCGGCTGCGGCCGTCGCGCAGGCGCGGGAGCGGACCGCGTCGCACGAGGGCGTCTCGGTGCAGCAGCGCGCGGTGCCCGACGACTGGCCCGTCGGTCCGTACGACCTGATCGTGCTCTCCGAGGTCGGCTACTACTTCGCCCCCGACGACCTCGACGTCCTCGTCGGCCGGATCCGCGACGACCTCGAGCCCGGCGGGGCCCTGCTCGCCGTCCACTGGCGTCACCCCGTCGACGACTACCCGCAGAGCGGCGACGCCGTGCACGCGCGGCTCGACGCCGAGCCGGAGTGGACCGCGACCGTGCGGCACGTCGAGGACGACTTCCTGCTGACGGTCTACCTCCGCACACCGCCTTCGGCCCGCTCCGTCGCGCAGCAGGCCGGGCTCGCATGACCGAACGGATCGAACGGGTGGGCGTCGTCGTGCCCGCGCACGACGAGCAGGAGTGGCTCGGCGGCTGCCTCCACGCGCTCGCGCGCGCCGCGGTGGCCGTGCCGCTGCCGGTCGACGTGCTGGTCGTCGCGGACGCCTGCTGTGACGCGACCGCCGACGTCGCGCACGCCGCCGGTGTCAGCGTCATCGAGATCGATGCCCGCAACGTGGGCGTCGCCCGCGCCGCCGGCTGGGCCCATCTGGCGCCGCGACCGACGGCGACGACCTGGCTCGCGACCACCGACGCCGACACCCTCGTCCCTCCCGACTGGCTGGCGCGAGATGCTCACGTACGCCGACGAGGGCTGGGACGCCGTCGTCGGCACCGTCACCGTCCACGACTGGGCGGTCACCGGCCGCCCCGAGACGATCCGGCACGCCTGGCAGGCGGACTACGCCCGCACCCGCGATCACGTCCACGGCGCGAACCTCGGGGTCCGCGCCGACCGCTACGCCGCCGTCGGCGGAGTCCCCGCGACGGCCTTGGCCGAGGACGCCGGCCTCGTGAGTGCCTTGCGCGACGCGGGCGCCCGGGTGCTGCACGCCACCGACATCCCGGTGCTCACCAGCGCGCGGTTGTCGACGCGCGCCCCCGGCGGCTTCTCGTCCTTCCTCGACGAGTTGGGCGCCTGAACCCTCAGGTCGTCGGCAGGGGATAGCCGGCGCGTCGAGCGATCTCCTGGACCATCGTCCAGGCCTCGTCCTCGAGCTCCACCACGGTGCGGGTGTCGTCGTCGACGGTCTGCTCCACGGTCGCGCGCATGGCGCGGTACAGGAGGTCGAACTCGTCGTCGGTGAACTCGATGGCCATTCCGCACAGTCTGCCGATAGACCCGCGAGAAGAACCTGACACGACCGTGCTAAGGTTGGCCGCAATGCAGGGGATCAGTATTCAGCAGGCCGCGGAGACCACCGGGTGGTCGCCGCGGATGCTGCGCTATCTCGAGCGTTCCGGGCTCATCCGCCCGTTGCGCACTGCCGGCGGGCACCGCACGTATCGCCCGCGTCAGATCCAGCGCCTTCGCAACCTGAAGGTTCTCGTCGAACGCTTCGGCATCGGCCCGTCCGACGTCGCGTTCGAACTGCGCATCCGCACCGACCCGGATCTCGCCCACGCGCTCGACGCGTGGTTCGGTGCGGTCCACCGCGTGGCCGCTCCCCCCAGTGCGTCCTTCTACCGGCGCATGGCGGACGACATGGACCCGATTCCAGAGCACTTTCGCCCGACAGATGAACCCGTCTACGAAGGAGAACGCATGACAGCCAGCACCGACACTCCGGTGAGCCAGCTCAAGGTCGACTCGGCCGGCAGCGTCAGCGACTTCAAGGTCGCCGACCTCTCCCTCGCGAGCTTCGGCCGCAAGGAGATCCAGCTCGCCCAGCACGAGATGCCCGGCCTGATGGCGCTCCGCGAGGAGTACGGCAAGGCGCAGCCGTTCAAGGGCATGCGCATCGCCGGCTCGCTGCACATGACGATCCAGACCGCCGTGCTGATCGAGACGCTCACCGCGCTCGGTGCCGACGTCCGCTGGGTCAGCTGCAACATCTTCTCGACCCAGGACCACGCCGCCGCGGCGATCGTCGTCGGCGAGAACGGCACCCCGGAGAACCCGCAGGGCACCCCCGTCTTCGCCTGGAAGGGCGAGTCGCTGGAGGAGTACTGGTGGTGCACCGAGCAGCTGCTGACCTGGCCGGACGGCAAGGGTCCCGACGCGATCGTCGACGACGGTGGCGACGCCACCCTCCTCGTCCACATGGGCGTCGAGTTCGAGACCGCCGGCGCCGTGCCGCAGCCCGACGAGAACGACCCCGAGGAGTACGGCGTCATCCTCGAGACGCTGCGCCGCTCGCTGGGTGACAACCCGACCCGCTTCACCACGCTGTCGCAGAGCATCAAGGGAGTCAGCGAGGAGACCACCACCGGTGTCCTGCGGCTCTACGACTTCCAGCGCGCCGGCACGCTGCTGTTCCCGGCGATCAACGTCAACGACTCGGTCACCAAGTCGAAGTTCGACAACAAGTACGGCTGCCGCCACTCGCTCATCGACGGCATCAACCGCGGCACCGACGTCATGATCGGCGGCAAGATGGCGCTGGTCTGCGGCTACGGCGACGTCGGCAAGGGCTGCGTCGAGTCACTGCGTGGCCAGGGCGCCCGCGTCGTCGTCACCGAGATCGACCCGATCTGCGCGCTGCAGGCCGCCATGGACGGCGTCCAGGTCGTCAAGCTCGAGGACGTCATCGACCAGGTCGACATCTTCGTCACCGCGACCGGCAACAAGGACGTCATCAGCGCCGAGCACATGTCGAAGATGAAGCACCAGGCGATCGTCGGCAACATCGGCCACTTCGACAACGAGATCGACATCGCCGGTCTCGCGAAGTTCAAGGGCATCGAGCGCATCCGCGTCAAGCCGCAGGTCGACGAGTGGGTGTTCCCGGACGGTCACTCCATCATCATGCTGAGCGAGGGTCGTCTGCTGAACCTCGGCAACGCGACCGGCCACCCGAGCTTCGTCATGTCGGCGTCGTTCACCAACCAGGTGCTGGCCCAGATCGAGCTGCTCACCAAGACCGGCGAGTACGAGAACCAGGTCTACACGCTGCCGAAGCACCTCGACGAGAAGGTTGCGCGCCTGCACCTCGACGCGCTGAGCTGCAAGCTGACGGAACTGTCGAAGTCGCAGGCCGAGTACCTCGGCGTCGACGTCGCCGGCCCGTTCAAGTCGGACCACTACCGCTACTGATCCAGCCCGCGCTGATAGCCCTCTGACGAACGGCCCGGTCCCCGCGAGGGACCGGGCCGTTCTGCGTGGCGAGGTCGCTATCGGCCGCGTAGCCGGGAAGCGCGTGAACCGTTGCCGCTGGGGCTGCTGAGCGCCCGAAATGACCGAGCCCGATGAGTGCATTCGGCCCTTCGGAGTATTCAGCGCGAATTCGATGCTGGCTTCATCCTTCTGTGCCGTGCGTTTGCGCTCAAGCACGCCAGGGCAAGGTCCGACGCTAGCTTCATGGGTCGGGGACATAGTCGGTTGCGTGAATTGATGGCCTTGGCGCCCTCCGCTCGCCTCGAGGTCGCTCGCCTCCGGGGTCGAGGGCGTTCCGCGGGTCAGCGGTGGTCTGAGGAATCGCTGATCGAGCTGATCGAGACGGTGGCCGCGGTGAGTGCGCAGGCGCCGAGCATCGGCGACGCTGTACTCGGTTGCATCCGCAGCATGTGCCAGTGGACCGGTTGGCCGGTGGCCCACGCGTACCTGGCGTCCTACGACGACCACAACGTCCTGGTCCCGTCCAGGTTCTGGCACGTCGCCGACCAGCAGCGGTTCCAGGCCTTCGTCGAGGCGACGATGGCCACCGAGCTGGCCCGCGGCGTCGGCCTGCCCGGGCCGGGTCATGGCCAGCGGCCGGCCGGCCTGGATCGCCGACGTCGCCCTGGACCCGAATTTCCCCCGAGGTCAGGTCTGCAGCTCCGTTGGCCTGCACGGGGCGTTGGCGTTCGCGCTGCCCGTCGACGGGCACTGCTTCGCGGTCGTCGAGTGCTATGCCCTCGAGCCGGTCGCGCCCGACCCGCGGCTCCTGGAGGTCGTCGGACACATCGGTGCCCAACTGGGACGCCTCATCCACGCGATGCAGACGGCCGAGGCGCTGCGCGAGTCGGACACCCGCTTCCGCTCCGTCGCCGAATCCGCCAGCGACGCGATCATCGCAGCGGACAACGACGGTGCGATCGTGTCGTGGAACCGGGGTGCGGCCCTGATGTTCGGCTTCGCCGCCGAAGAGGTCCTCGGCAAGCCGCTCTCGATCCTCATGCCCGACCGGTTCCGGTCCCTGCACGACGCGGGCCTGAAGCGGGTGGCCGACCACGGCCTGTCGGCCTCGCGTGTCATCGGTCAGACCGTCGAAGTGACCGGGCTGCGTAAGGACGGGCGGGAGTTCCCGCTGGAGCTGTCGCTGGCCACCTGGGACTCGCCGGACGGTCGCTTCTTCAGCGGCATCATCCGGGACATAACCGAGCGCAAGAAGGCCGAGGACAAGATCAAGGCCTTGCTGGAGACTGCGCCCGACCCGATCGTCGAGGTCGACGGCGAAGGAAGGGTCGTCCTCGCCAATGCCCGCACCGACCAACTCTTCGGGTATTCCCGCGAGGAGATCCTGGGGCGACCGATCGAACGACTGTTCGCGTCCCGCTCCCGTGACCTGGTCGCCGGATACTTCGAGACCGCGCTCCGGGGGAACAGCCCCGGCCTGCAGCTCAACGGCCTCGAGATCTTCGGTCAGCGGAAGGACGGCGTCGAGTTTCCCGTCGACGTGACCCTCAGCAGCATCGACACCGACGGCGAGCAGGGCGTGACCGCCATCGTCCGGGACGTGACCGAGCGCAAGCGTTTCGAGGCCCAACTGCGACACCTCGCCGATCACGACGCGTTGACGGGGCTGTACAACCGTCGTCGATTCGAGGAGGAGGTCACCGCCTACTGTGAGCACGCCGCCCGGTACAACGAGAGCGGCGCGCTGATGGTGCTCGACCTCGACCGCTTCAAGTTCGTGAACGACACGCACGGGCACTCCGTCGGCGACGAGGTCATCCGCGTCGCCGCGGGAGCCTTGGTCGACGCCGTCCGCAAGACTGATGTGGTCGCGCGGCTCGGCGGCGACGAGTTCGCGGTCCTGCTGAAGAACATCGACCGGAGCGAATGCGAGCGCATCGGCCGGGCAATGCTCCGGCGCGTGCGGGACCGTCGGCTCCCGATCGAAGGCAGCCGTCCGGAATGACCACCAGCCTCGGCATCGCTGTGTTCGGCGAGGAGGAACCCTCGGTCGAGGACCTGCTGGTCGGCGCAGACCTCGCCATGTACGCCGCCAAGGACGCCGGAGGCAACCGGCTCGAGTTCGCCACCGACGACGGGCGGCACCTCGCCGGCATGCAGGCGCGCCTGGGCTGGGTGGACCAGATCCGTCGCGCACTCGACGAAGACCGCTTCGTCCTCTACTGCCAACCGATCCTGCGATCTCAAGTCGAACGAGGTGACCCAGTACGAATTGCTACATCCGCATGATCGGCGAGGACGGGCAGATCGTGCTGCCCGCCTCCTTCATCGAGGTCGCCGAACGGTTCGGGCTCATACGTGAGATCGACCGGTGGGTGCTCCGGCAGGCGATCGGGCTGCTCGGGCGGCAGCGGGCGGACGGGGCGCGCGTGCGCTTCGAGGTGAACCTGTCCGGCAAGTCCATGGACGACCCGGAGCTACATCGCCATGGTGGAGCACGAGCTACGGCTCGCGCACGCGCGATCCCGGCGACCTCATCATCGAGATCACCGAGACTGCGGCGATCGCCGACATGGAACGGGCCCGGGCATTCGCCGACCGGTTGACCGCACTGGGTTGCCGCTTCGCGCTCGACGACTTCGGGTCCGGCTTCTCTTCCTTCTACTACCTGAAGTACTTGCCGCTGAATTACCTGAAGATCGACGGCGACTTCATCCGCAGCATGACGAGCAGCCCGACCGACCAGCTGGTGGTCAAGGCGATGGTCGACATCGCGCAGGGAATGGGCATGAAGACCATCGCCGAGTTCGTCGAAACGCCCGAGACGGTTGCCATGCTGCGGGCCAAGGGCGTCGACTTCAGCCAGGGGTACTTCCACGGCCGGCCGCGCCCGGTGTCGGAGCTCATGGTCCCGGCCGTGCCCGGGCCGCGCCCGCACGGCGAGCAGATCGAGCCGACTGCCCTCGGCACGACGGCTCCTGCCGCCGAGGAGGTGTCGTCATGACCGCCCACGCCGACCAGATGGACAAGCCGGGTTCCAACGGCGAACACGCGCTGCAGGAGCGGTTCGGCACGTTGCGGCGGGCTGCCGCCTTCTACGACCACCAGATGCTCGATCATCTCAACCCGCTCATGCTCGACTATCTGACCCGGCAGGAGATGGCCTTCATCGCCACCTCGGACGCTGCCGGTGAATGCGACTGCTCGTTCCGGGCCGGCCCACCCGGCTTCGTGCGGGCCCTGGACGAGCGCACCGTGATCTACCCTGAGTTCCGCGGCAACGGGGTACTGGGCAGCCTCGGCAACATGGAGGAGAATCCCCACGTCGGGATCCTGTTCGTCGACTTCTACGAGAGCGCCGTCGGGTTGCACGTCAACGGTCGGGCGCAGTTGGTGGAGGACGCGTCGCTACGAGCGCTGTGGCCGGTGATCGACCGGGAGCGGATCGCACGCGCTGCCCGAAGGCGTGGCGGGCGGCCGGGGAGTCCCCGAGCGTTGGGTGCTGGTGAGGGTCGAGGAGGCGTACATCCACTGCTCCAAGAACATCCCGCTCATGTCCCGGGTCGACAAGGACGCGGCGTGGGCGTCAGGTGAGAAGCCTCGCTCTGGCGGGGACTTCTTCCGCGCCAAGCACTCGACGCGTCCGTGGGCGGGCACCCGACCAGAACTGCCCTCGGCACGCGAGGAGCCGGTTCCGGCGGGCGCCGGGAATGCCGCCGGGCAGGTCCCGCCGCAGCGCTCCGTCGCGCCGGCACCGGCACCGGCAGTCCCGTGGACGGCGTGGCTGGAGCAGGGCCCGACGAGCTGACCCTCAGGTACTGCAGGCGTCGCCGTCGCACCCCGGTCCGGAGCCGCCGGTCGCGGAGAGCGTCTGCAGCACCGGGTGCGACTCGTCCCATGCCTGGGTCAGCGCCTGGGAGAACAGTTCGCTCGGCTGCGCGCCGGAGATGCCGTACTTGTCGTCGACGACGAAGAACGGGACGCCGCTGATGCCGTAGGTGTGGGCCTGCGCCTCGTCGGCACGGACGTCCTCGGCGTACTCGTCGGAGCCGAGCACCCGCTGAACCGCGTCGGCGTCCAGGCCGACCTCGACCGCGAGTCGAGCGAGCTCGGCCGGGTCACCGATCGCGACGCGCTCCGTGAAGTAGGCGCGGAGCAGCCGCTCCTTGAGCTGGCCCTGCAACCCCTGCCCCGAGCCGGAGTCGGCGGCGAGGTGCAGCAGCCGATGGGCGTCGAAGCTGTTGCCCGAGCGCGCCTCGTCGAGGTGGAACTCGAGACCCTCGTCGGCGGCGGTGACGGTCAGCTTGTCGTTGGCCTGCTGCGCCTGCTCGACGGTCAGCCCGTACTTGGCGGCGAGTCGCTCCGCAGGCGGGACGTCGGTCGAGCGCTCGGCGGTCGGGTCCAGCTCGAAGCTGTGCCACACGACGTCGACCTCGGAGGCGTGGGGGAACTCGGCCAACGCCGACTCGAAGCGCCGCTTGCCGATGTAGCACCACGGACAGACGACGTCGGACCAGATGTCGATACGCACGTCTTGTTCAAGTTGGCCAGAGGATGCCGCTATTCCGGTGCAACGGGTCACGCGACGGAATGCTGCAGCGGCTGCACGTGTCACACCTGGGGTGAGCCTGCTCTTCGAACCCCTGACCCTGCGTGGCACGACGTTCCGCAACCGCGTCTTCGTCTCCCCCATGTGCATGTACTCCTCCGACGAGGGCCGACCGAACGACTGGCACCTCGTCCACCTCGGCTCCTTCGCCCGCGGCGGCGCCGGCCTGGTGCTGACCGAGGCGACCGCCGTGACCGCCGAGGGCCGCATCTCCCCCGCCGACGCCGGCATCTGGAACGACGAGCAGGCCGAGGACTACCGCCGCATCGTCGACTTCATCCGCGGCCAGGGCGCCATCCCCGGCATCCAGCTCGCACACGCCGGACGCAAGGCGTCGACGCAGCGGCCGTGGGACGGCAACGGCTACGTCGAGCCCGCCGACGGTGGCTGGCAGACCGTCGCGCCCTCGCCCGTCCCGTACGGCGACTGGGCGACGCCGAAGGAGCTCTCCGAGGCCGACATCGTCGACCTCGTCCAGGCCTTCGCCGACGCCGCGGTCCGCGCCGACCGGGTCGGCTTCGAGGTCGCCGAGGTCCACGCCGCCCACGGCTACCTGCTGCACCAGTTCCTCTCGCCGCTGACCAACCAGCGCGCCGACGGCTACGGCGGCGACCTCGCAGGGCGCAGCCGCCTGCTGCTCGAGGTCGTCGACGCCGTCCGCGCGGTCTGGCCGTCGGACAAGCCGCTGTTCGTCCGTCTGTCGGCGAAGGACTGGGCCGAGGGAGGGTGGGACCTCGCCGAGACGGTCGAGGTCGCGAAGCTCCTCGTCGAGCACGGCGTCGACCTGCTCGACGTCTCCTCCGGCGGCAACGTGCCGCAGCAGAAGATCACCGTTGGTCCCGGCTACCAGGTCTCGTTCGCCCGCGCCGTACGCGAGGCGACCGGCCTCCCGGTCGCCGCGGTCGGCATGATCACCGAGCCGGTGCAGGCCGAGCACATCCTCGTCGATGGTTCTGCCGACGCGGTGCTGCTCGCCCGCGCGCTGCTCCGCGACCCGCACTGGGCGCTCCGTGCCGCGCACGAGCTCAAGGCCGACGTCCGGTGGCCGGAGCAGTACGAGCGGGCCGGCTGGCGCTGAGCGCGGCGTTTCAGCCTCAGGCCTGGCGCTCCGCCTCGAGGATCTGCCGGAGAAGCGCGAGATCCTTCCTGTTCTCCCGACGGATCGCGCGGGCCATGACGGGAGCGGCGACCCGCGAGAAGCCGGAGGGTTCGCCGCGATTGCGAAGCGTCATCGTGGTCCCCTGCGCGTTCCCGGTGTCGCGCCAGGTGTAGGTCGTCTCCATGGGGAACGGTCCCTGCTCGGTCCGCATCACGAGCCGCTCGCCGGGGACGAGCTCCGCCACCTCGTAGGTGTAGGCGAGCTCCCGTCCCAGGAAGCGCGCCACGAAGGCGACCCGGCTCCCCTTGGCGAGCGGCCGCGGGGTCTGCCAGTCGACCCGGTGGATATTGCGGTACCAGGCAGTCACGTTGTCGGGATCGGCAGCGAAGGCCGCCACGACCTGTCGCGGACGAGCGATCTCGGCGGTCGTGGTCACGTCGACGAGCATCGGCGGACCGTACGTACTCAGCGCAGCGGCGGCAACGTCTCGTCGTCGCTGCGCTCGCTCGGGATGCGCCGGTCCGCCTCGTCGATGGCGACGTCGTTGATGCTCGCCTCGCGACGGCGCATGTAGCCGTCGACGTCGAACTCCCACAGCTCGTTGCCGTAGGAGCGCCACCACTGGCCGTCGGCGTCGTGCCACTCGTACTGGAAGCGGACGGCGATGCGGTCTTCGCTGAACGCCCACAGGTCCTTGCGGAGCCGGTAGTCGAGCTCGCGGTCCCACTTCCGGCGCAGGAAGGCGACGATCTCGTCGCGGCCCGAGAGGAACTCGTCGCGGTTGCGCCACTCCGAGTCCGGCGTGTAGGCGCCGGCGACCTTGTCGGGATCGCGGCTGTTCCACGCGTCCTCGGCCGCGCGCACCTTCTTGCGGGCTGACTGCTCGTCGAACGGCGGCACAGGCGGTCGGGTCATGTCCTCACGCTAGTAGCGTTGAGGGCGATGAGCTCCAACGCCCTCTCCCCCGGCCGCCTCGGCTCCGTGCGCTCGCCCGGTGGCACTCTGACCGCCTGGCTGGGTGCCTGGCTCGGCGGCCGCGCGCCGGCGGACGAGCTGCTCGGTGCCGTGCAGACCACCGACCTCGCACAGACCGTCGACGGGCTGCCGGGCGAGGACGACGGCGCGCCGCTGGTGCGCCTGCTGGCCGCCGTCCGGGCCTGCGGGCCGTCGGAGGTCGAGCTGCGACTGCCCGTCCCAGGTGACGCCGACGGCCTCGGCCCGGACGTGCTCGGCGCAGCGCTGGACGCCGGCGAGGCCGTCATCGTGACGCCGGTCGACGTCGCCTCGACGGGCCTGGTGCTCGTGCCGCAGCCGGAGCTCCGCGGCAACGAGATCGAGCCCATCACCGGCCTGCGGTGGCGGGCGTTCGTGCCTGCCCAACGGGTCGCCGTCGGCCCGGTCGCGCCGACCCGGCTGCGCGAAGCCGAGATCCTGCTCGACACCGCTCTGAACGACGCGATCAGCGTGCTCGTCGACGTCGGTCAGGTCGACCAGCTCAGCCCGGAGGTGATCGAGGCGATCTCCGCGCTCCGGGCGCGACGGGGCCCGAAGCTCCGGCTTCCGCCGGCGAGCCCGCCGGATGCCGTCCGCATCCTGGTCACCGCGGAGCGGCTCGGCACCGTGGTGCGGCTCGCGTCGACGGACCAGCCGACCACCGCCGCCGGTGACGAGCGCCGCGGTCGGGCCCTGCGCGAGGTCGCGACCGCGATCCGGTGGACGCGCCGGCTCGCCTACACCGCCTGCGCCGCCGGCTGACGGAGCCCTCCGGGCGGCTGACCTGCTGTTTTTGTCGTAGGCGGGTGGTCGGATGAGTGAATGACGACCTTGCGTTCTGTCCCGGATCCCGACTCTTCCGACGACCTTCCGCCGGGGGCGGATCCGTTCGCTCCGGAGGTGTTGGGCGGCCTGTCGCTGGCGGCGGTGGAGTCACGGTTGCGGACGTGGGCGGGCCGGGTCGCCGCCGGTGAGGCCCGGCTGCTGGCCCTGTTGGGTGAGTTCGACGAGCGCCGGGCCTGGGCCGGGGTCGGGATGCGGTCGTGTGCGCACTGGGCGACGTGGCGGCTAGGCTGGAGTCTGACGACGGCGATGGAGAAGGTCCGGGTCGCCCGGGCGCTGCGGCTGCTGCCGGCGGTCCGGGCGGCGTTCGATGGCGGACGGTTGTCGTTCAGCCAGGTCCGGGCGGTGACCCGGATCGCGACGCCGGCCAACGAGCAGGTCTTCCTCGACCTGGCTCGTTCGGCTTCGGCGGGGCAGCTGGAGGCGATGGTCGGCGGCATCCGCCGTGCCATCAAGGGGGCTGCGGCCGACGCCGCCGCCCGTCGGGGTGAGAAGCCCGAGCCGGTCGCGCCGCGGGTGTCGACGAGGTACAACACCGACGGCAACTTCGTGCTCACCCTCGTCTGCGCCCCGGCCGACGGGGTGGTCGTACAGGCCGCGCTCGACGGCGTCCGCACCGACCTCGACCAAGCCGATTCTTCCGCGGAAGAGTCGCCGCGGCTACGGACTCCCGCGGGTGCCGGGCTGCTGGAGCTGGCCCGCCGCTACCTCGCCGACCGCGGCCGAAGCCATCCTGCGCGGGCGCGGCGGGACCGGTCGAAGCTGACCGTGCACGTCGACCCGCTCTCCGGGTGGGTCCGCCTCCCCGACGGCGAACTCCTCCCGCCCGGCACCGTCGGCGAAGGCCTGCTCGACATCGACGTCACCGCCGCCACCGGCACCCTGCGGCGCCTCACGCCGGACGACCTCACCGCCGCCGACGCCGGCCGCGACCAACGCGACGCACCACAGGCGCTCCGCGACCTGCTCACCGCCGTCGACGGCCCCTGCTGCCGCTACCCGACCTGCACCCAACGCCGCAACCTGCACGCCCACCACGTCGTCTTCTGGGCCAACGGCGGCCACACCGACCTCGCCAACACCATCTGGCTCTGCACCTTCCACCACCAGCAGGTCCACGAACACGGCCTGCAACTCACCCTGCACCCGACCACCCGAGCGCTGGAGATTCGCGCCGCCGACGGCACCGTCGTCCCCGCACGGCCGGACCTGCCGTGGGCCGACCCCGGCACTCTCGACCCGAAGCACCACATCGCCTCGACCACGCTGCCGCCGAACGCCCTCGACAGCCACCTCGGCCTCGGCTACGCCGTCAGCGTCCTCATGCAATGGATCGACCTGCCCGACCGGACCGCGGAAGCCGCGTGACCGGGACCCGCCGGCCTCAGAGGCCGAGAACGGCCTTGGTCTGCTTCGCCATCTCGGACTCGCCCAGCGGGTTCGGGTGGACGATCACCGGGTTGGTGCCCTGCAGGACCGGCTCGATCCAGCGGACGCCGATCGGCTGGCAGGCGTCGTGGCCCTCGGACACACCGTTGAGGTCGACGTAGGTGCTGTGGGTGACGGCCGCGGCCCGGGAGACGGCGTCGTTCAGCGTCGCCTGGAGCGAGCGCAGGTAGGGGACGTCACCGGTGGCGACGGGCATGCGGTCGAAGCAGCCGACCGTCTCCGGGAGGATCCACGGGTAGCTGAGGATCGCCACCTTTGCGTTCGGCGCCTTGGCGTGCACGTCGTTCAGCGCCTGGACGAGCGCCGGGTAGGTCTTGTTCCGGACGGTGTCCTCGAAGGAGGACCCGTAACGGTCCTTGCAGGGGCTGCCCTGACCGGCGGTGGACGCACCCGCGATGCCGCACTCGACGATCGAGCTGATGAACACGTTGCTGTCGTTTCCGCCGATCGTCATGGTGACCAGCTGCGTGTCGGGCTTCACCGCGTCCAGCTGCGGCGCCACACCCGGGTACTGCGACGTGCGGTAGTCCTTGGTCTGCGCCCCACCACAGGTGACGTCGGTCAGCGCAGCCCCGGTCTGCCCGGCGAGGACGTGCGGGTAGTTGACGAGCGAGCGCAGGCAGTTCGGCGACGCCGTCGGGTCGGGCGGTACGTTGCCGGACGCGGCGCTGTAGGAGTCACCGATCGCCACGTACTTCTGCGGAGCGGCAGGGGCTGTCGGGTAGCCGGTGGTCGCCTGGGCGGTACCGGCGCCGATGCCGCAGGCAGCGGTGACGGCGAGGACGGAAGCGGCGAGACGGCGACGGCGCACGGACGACTCCAGGGCTGGGGTGGCGAGCTCGTGTGGGGCAGCGGACGTTGCAGGGCCCAACGCATCGCGGCACCGATGGTTACGGGTCGCAACAGACCCGTCCTAGGCTTCGCACGTGCATGTGCGCCCCGCGACCACGGACGACGCGGCCGCCATCGCCCGCATCTACCGGCCCTACGTCACCGACAGCGTCGCGACCTTCGAGCTCGAGCCGCCGGACGCCGACGAGATCGCGCGCCGGATGACGGCGACTCCCCGGCTGCCGTGGCTTCTCGCCCTCCGGGACGACGAGCCAGTCGGCTACGCCTACGCCTCGCACCACCGGGCGCTCTACGAGCAGCTTCTGCCGCTCGTCCGCGAGCTCGGCTACGTCTCGCTCTACGCCGGCGTCACGCTGCCGAACCCGGGTAGCGCCGCCCTGCACGAGGCGTGCGGCTTCACCGCCCTCGGCACCTTCCGCGCTGTCGGCCACAAGTTCGGTGCGTGGCATGACGTCGGGTGGTGGCAGCTGGCCCCCGCCACGCCGCCCGCGCAGCCGGCCGATCCGCGGGAGTGGACCCCGTGACGGAACCGACGTCGCGCGGTCACGTTGCCGCCGCCGCGTGCGTCATCTCCATGACCGACCAGTCAAGAACCGACCACCGACGAGAGGACCAGCCATGACGTCCGGAGCCCGCACGATCATCTACCCGACCAAGGACCTGGCCGCAGCCACCAACACGTTCCGTGCCCTTTTCGGAGCCGAGCCCGTGGTGGAGATGCCGTACTACGTCCAGTTCTCCGACGCCGGCCAGGACATCGGCCTCGACCCCTCCGGCCACGCCGCCGGGCTGGTCGGTCCGACGCCGCACTGGCACGTCGACGACCTGCGGGCGACGCTCGCGCGCCTCGTCGAGGCCGGCGCCACCGAGCAGCAACCGGCTCGCGACGTCGGGAACGGACGTCTCGTCGCGAGCGTCCTCGACACCGACGGCAACCCGATCGGCCTGCTGCAGGACCCGTGAGGCCGAGTCGACGGGAAGGACGGCTCGGGACAGGTGGCTCAGGCGCGGAACCGCGCCTGCAGCCACACCCCGATCCGCTCCAACGCGTCGAGCGCCTGCGGCATGAGCGCGGTCATCCGCACGAACCCGTGGATCTGCCCCGGGTACTCGAGGCGTACCACCTCGACACCGGCCCGCTCGAGCGCGTCGGCGTAGGCGCGGCCGTCGTCGCGCAGCGGGTCGAACCCGGCCGTCACCACCAGCGCCGACGGGACGCCGGGCAGGTCGGCGGCAGACAACACCGGCACGCCCTCGGGCGCGTAGAGGTTCCAGTACCAGCGCATCGTCGTGCGCTCGAGGTAGTAGCCGGACGCGTTCTCCTCGGCCGACCCGGTCTCCATCGCCGGGTCGAAGGCGGGGTAGATGACCACCTGGCCGGCGAGCCGATCCTTCTCGGTGGCCGCGGCCCATCCGGCGAGGAAACCGCCGGCGCTGTCGCCGGCGACGACGACCGGCTCCCCCGGGGCGGGCCCGTCGGCGTCGAACGACCAGTCGAGCACGGCCAGGACCTGGTCGAGCTGCACCGGATGCACGGCGTCCGGGGCGAGCGTGTAGCCGACCGAGACGACCGTCGCGCGGGCCCGGTTGGCGAGCGCGCGGCAGAGGGTGTCGTAGGTGTCGAGGGTGCCGGTGGCCCACCCGCCGCCGTGCGCGTAGACGACGACGCCGCGTGCGCCGGAGGGCCGGTAGATCCGGACGTCGACCCCTGCTCCGCTCCCGCCACCCACGACGGCGTCGGACACGTCGTCGACGGGCTCCCCCGGTCCGGCCATGCCGGACGCCGACGCCTCGTGCGCGGCGCGGGCCTGCTCGACCCCGACCTCGTGGGGCAGCGGTGCGCCCGCCTGTTTCGCGCGCTCGAGAAATGCGGCGACTTCGGGATCCAGGGTGGCCATGCAACTCAGCCTAGGACCAGCGGTCGCCCTAGGACGCGAGCAGCCGGTCGCGCAGGGCGGTGGTGAGCGACCGGTAGCGACCGGTCGAGGTGTCGCGGTACCAGGCCGGCAGCTTCTTCGTCGAGCGGCCGAGGCCATCGGCGGGCAGCGGCCCCGGGATGGGCCGGTGCCAGTCGGTCAGCGGGATCTCGGCGACGACCCGCACGACGTCGGGCTGCTGCTCCTCGACGAGTGCCGACAGCACGCGTCCGACGTCCTCGACGGTCACGGTCATGCCGCGACGCAGGGAGACGGCGGCGACCACGAGCTGGTCGTCGCCCGCCTCGACGCCGTAGGTGACGACGAGGTCGACGGCGTCGAGCGCCGACAGCGCACGGACGATCGGCATCGTCGGCACCGCAACGCCACGACGACGGATGAGGGTGCCCACCGCGTCGATGAGCCAATGGTCGCCGTCGGCGTCCCGGCTGAAAAGGGTGTCGGTGGAGAGCCACGCGTCGCGGCGGGCGAAGACGCTCCGGAGCGGCGGGGCGATGGTCTGCTGCGCTGCGTCGACCTTGGCCAGCAGCAGACCGGGCTTGCCGTCCCGGGCCGTCATCGCGAGGCCGTTGCTGGCGAGCACCAGCTGCCCGGTGGCGGTGTCGTAGCGGGCGACCCGCAGCTCGGCGGAGTCGGGTAGCGGCCGGCCCTGGCAACCGGCCTTCACGCTGCGGACGTTGGCCAGCACGGCCTCGCCCTCGGTCGCGGCCCAGAACTCGAGGACGCTCGCGCCGAACCGCTCCTCGGCTCGGCGCCACAGCCCGGGCGGCATGCCGGAGCCGACGAGGAGCCGGATCGCGTGGTGCCGTTCGAGGGTGTTCGGCGGCGCCTCGACGATGTCGCGGAGCTGCGCCCAGACGTAGGACACGACGGTGACGCCGTAGCGACGCACCTCCTCCCAGAACGTCTCGACGTCGAGCGACGACGCGAGCGCGAGCCGCGCACCGCCCGCGACGGCCCCGCCGACACTGGTCAGCAGGCCGGCCGGGTGCGAGAGCGGGTTGATCGAGTAGACGGTGTCGTCGCGGCTGAGCGCGCCCGAGGTCGCGGTCCCGAAGGCCGAGAGCGCCCACCGGCTGTTGGTGATGCGGTTCGGACGTGGGTCGGAGACGTCCCCGGTGAACAGGACGAAGGCCAGGTCGCCGCCGCGGCCCATGTTCGGCTCGTACCAGCGCGGCAGTCGGACCTTGGTGATGTCGATGCGCTCGAGGTCGATGAGTCCGCCGGTCTCGCGCTCGCGGCCACCCCCGCCGAACAGGTACACCGGCGTCCCGCTGACCCGGCGGACCTTCGGGGCGTTCTCCGCGTCGGTGACCACCCGGGAGACCTGCCCGAGCCGGAGCTGGCGCGCGATGTCACCGCCCGGCCGCAGCAGCACGGCGACGGCGCCCAGCCGGTTCAACGCGGCCACCAGTGCGAGGGCGGACGGACGCGTCTCCATCAGCACGCCGACGTGCTCACCCTGGTGCACGCCGAGCGACACCAGACCGCGGACGACGGCGTCGATCCGGCCCTTCACAGCTGCGTTGGTGTAGGCGCGGTCGCCGAACAGGAACAGCACGTCGTCGGGCGACTTCTGCGCCCGTTCGTCGAGCAGCAGCGCGAGGGAGAGCCGGGTCTCCCGGCGCGTCCGGCCCATCCGGGCGAGCCGCGGGAGCTGGATGACGGCTTCCTCGGCGATCGACCGAGTCGTGGTCACCGACTGGCGCGCGGCGTTGCCCACCGCGCGAAGGGTGCCGACCGCGGTGTCGACGGTGTACCCGAGGGCCGCCTGCGCGAGTTCGACCGACGTGCGGTCCGTGTTCGACGCCACCGGCACGAGTGCCCCGGCGGGGTCGATGTAGTGCACCTTGTCGGGCAGCTCGTCGATGTCGCCGCCGACCCAGTGGGTCCACACGCTGACGACCGGCCAGGTGCGCATGCCGGCGGTGCGGCCGACGACCAGCCCGAAGTGACCGGCGGGCAGCGACATCTCGTAGATGCGGGCGCGCGGCGCCGCCTGCCGGATCGCGCGCACGGCACCGGCCGGGGCGATGTCGTCCTGGTCGCCGACGAAGTAGAGGATCGGGACGTCGATGTCGGCGAGCGTCACGGTGTGGTCGCCGATGGTGAAGCCGCCGGCAAGCATGCGGTTGTGTACCAGGAACTGCCGCACGAACTCGGCCACCGCGGGCCCCGGCCAGGCGACCCAGCCCTGCCCCATGAGGAACCGTCGCTGGCCCTCGCGGGGCAGCAGCGCGTCCCGGTCGTGCAGCTGCCGGAGAAAGTCGAAGCGCTGCTGCAGGACGTGCACCGGGTCGAGCATCGAGAAGGCGTTGCGGGTGACCCACGCCGGCACGGCGCGACCCGCGAGCACGTCGACGATCAACGTCGCGGTCGGGATGGCGATCGACTCGGGCAGGCCCAGGGGCAGCGCGCCGCGCAGGTCGACCGGACTGCCGAAAGTGACGATGCTGGCGATGCCCTCGCTGCGGCGGTAAGCAGCCGCCTGGTAGACGAACATGCCGCCCTGCGAGTAGCCGGCGAGCGTGACGTCTCGGCCGGTCACCGCCCGGATCTTGTCGATCGCGGCGCTGACGGCGAGGACGTGGTCGGCGAGCGTGCGTTCGGTGCCTCCGACCTCGCGCTCCGGCGAGCCGAAGTCGATGACCCACGGATCGACGCCGGCCTCCTGCAGTACCCGGACGGCGCTCGACTGCGGCGAGACGTCGTAGACCTCGGCGGTGAGCATCAGCGGCGGCACGAGGAGCATCGGCGGCAGCTCGGACGACGGTCCGTCGTTCGTGCGCTCGTCGTCCGTGCTGTAGTGCCGCAGCCGGTACATCGGGTCGCGCGCGACGACGCGGTAGGGCGTGGGCTGTTCGCCGGTCTCGAGACCACCGAGCCGGGCGACCTCGACAGCGTTCTTCGCCGCCGCACCGATGGTGACGAACGGCCGGGTCACGAAGGACGGGACGAGTCGCACGGAGGGAGCCTACGGGCACCGCCGATCGGCTCTGACCGGGAATGCGGTCAGATGCTGCGCCCGCCGGTCAGTGAGGCGTCCACACGTTCGGCGACCCGGCTCTCGACCTGCTCGGCCGGCAGCTCCGAACGCAGCATCCACGCCACCTGGTCGGCCAGCATCCTCCGGCTCAGCTGCCGCTCCACCTGCTCCATCGCGAGAAGCAGCGCGATGAGGACAGCGGGGAACACGAGCGCGATGAGCAGGAGCACAGCGGGCGGCCTCCGGAGGGGCGTCGATGGCGGGTCAGGTGGAGCGGGACGTGTCGGACGTTAACGGCGCGAAGTGATCGACTTCCACCACCTGGCGTAAACATGAGGTCAATCATGGGAGGCCGCCTCGATGCTGCTGGTCTGCGGAGAAGCACTGATCGACCTCGTCGGACAAGCCGACGGCACCTATCTGGCCCGGCCGGGCGGCGGCCCGGCCAACACCGCTGTGACCCTCGGCCGGCTCGGCGTGTCGGTGGGGTTGGCGGCCCGGCTGAGCCGCGACGCGTTCGGTGAGCAGCTCCGTTCCCACCTCGCGGCCAGCTCCGTCGACCTTGCGGCGAGCCGCGCCGTCGAGGAGCCGACGACGCTCGCCGTCGCCACCCTCGACGACGAGGGCGTGGCCCGCTACAGCTTCTACTGGCAGGGCACGGCCGACTGGCGGTGGACCGCCGGCGAGCTCCCCGACGTCGACGACGGCGTCCGGGCCGTCGTGGTCGGCTCGCTCGCCGTCGCGTTGCCTCCCGGCGGCGACGCCGTCGAGGCATGGGCGCGCGCATGCGGCCGACCCGTCGTGCTGGACCCGAACGTCCGGCCCCAGCTGCTCGGCGACCGGGAGGCGTACCGGCAGCGCCTCGACCGCCTCGTCCGGACGTCCACCGTGGTGAAGGTCAGTGACGAGGACCTCGCCTGGACCCATCCCGGTGAGGATCCGATCGACGTCGTCCGGGGCTGGGGTCGTCCGTTGGCGGTGGTCACGCGCGGCCCGCACGGCGCCTTCGGCGTCCTCGACGGCGGCGACCCGGTGGAGGTCGCCGGGCGCGCGGTCGAGGTGGTCGACACCGTCGGCGCGGGTGACTCGTTCACCGGTGGCCTGCTCTCCGTCCTCGATCTCGACGACCTCGCGGGGTCGCTGCAGCCGGCGCTGTCACGAGCCGTCGAGGTCAGTGCCATGACCTGTGGCCGCGCGGGCGCCGACCCGCCGTGGGCGCGCGAGCTCGCGTGAGGCGCAGCGCCCGGGGCTAGCGTGACCGGCATGAGTTCTCCGGACGAAGTTGCCGAAGCCGTCCGGGCGCAGCTGGTCGGGGCCCGCGCCGACCTCGAGCACCTGGTCCGCATCCCGTCGATCTCCTCCGCCGCCGCGCACGCCGACGACGTGCGGGCGGCTGCAGAGCAGGTGCGGAGCTGGGCCGGACAGGCCGGCGCCGCCGACACCCGGCTCGTGGACGCCGGCGGCGCGCCGGCCGTCGTCGCACGCTGGCCCGCGCCCGCCGGCGCCCCGACGGTGCTGCTCTACGCGCACCTCGACGTGCAACCGACCGGCGGGGACGAGAACTGGACGACGCCGCCCTTCGTCCCGAGCGAGCGGCGCGGACGCCTGTACGGCCGCGGAGCCGCCGACGACAAGGCCGGGGTGCTGCTGCACCTGGCGGTGATCCGCGCCTTCGGCGGTCGGCCGCCGGTCGGGGTGACGCTGTTCGTCGAGGGCGAGGAGGAGATCGGCTCGCCGACGCTTCCCGCGCTGCTCGCCGCCAACGTCGACCTGCTCCGCTCCGACGTCATCGTCATCGCCGACTCGGCCAACGCCGCCGTCGACGTCCCGTCCTTCACGACCAGCCTCCGCGGCCTGGTCGACCTGTCCGTCGAGGTTCGGATGCTCGCGCAGCCGGTGCACTCCGGCATGTTCGGCGGCGCGGTGCCCGACGCCCTTACCGGCCTGTGCCGCCTGCTCGCATCGCTGCACGACGAGGCGGGTGACGTCGCGGTCCCGGGGCTGGTCCGGGAGACGTCGGCCGCTCCCGACGTCGACCCCGCCGTGCTCGCCGGCGACGCCGGGATGTGCCCCGGCGTCGAGCTGATCGGCACCGGCACGATCCCGGAGCGGCTCTGGATGCGGCCGGCGGTGAGCGTGCTCGGCATCGACGCCCCCGCGGTCGCGGACGCGTCGAACGTCCTGCTGCCCAGGGCCCGGGCGAAGGTGAGCCTGCGCCTCGCCCCCGGCGACGACGCGGCGGCCGCGACGGTCGCCATCACCGACCACCTGAAGGCGCACGCCCCCTGGGGTGCCGAGGTCGTCGTCGAGGCCGGCGCGGCGGGTGACCCGTACTCGCTCTCGGCGACGGGGGACGTCTACGACGTGGCGCGTCGGGCCTACGCCGACGCCTTCGGGGCCGAGGTCGTGGAGACGGGGATCGGCGGTTCCATCCCGTTCATCGCCGAGTTCGCCCGCACCTACCCGGGTGCGACGGTCATGGTCACCGGCGTCGGCGACCCGGCGTCGCGATGGCACGGGATCGACGAGAGCCTCGACCTCGGGATGTGGGAGAAGGCGACGGTCGCCGAAGCACTGTTCTTGCAGCAGTTGGGTCTGCGGCAGCTGGGCCAGCAAGAGTCTGCTGCGCGGTGACCGGGCACGAGGCCCTCGTCGGTCGACTCCGGGGCGCCGGCTGCGTGTTCGCCGAGGACGAGGCCGAGCTCCTGCTCGACCACGCGAGCGGGGACGCCCTCGAGGAGCTGGTGGTCCGGCGCATCGCGGGTGAACCGCTCGAGCACCTGCTGGGCTGGGTCGAGTTCGACGGCCTGCGGATGGCCGTCGAACCCGGCGTCTTCGTCCCCCGTCGCCGCACCGAGCTGATGGTCGGCGAGGCGGTCCGGCTGGTCACGGAGCACCCGGACCCGGTTGTGGTCGACCTGTGCTGCGGTTGCGGCGCCGTCGGCGTCGCGGTGGCGCACCGGCTCGGCCGCGGCACGCTCGTCGCCGCCGACATCGACCCCGCCGCCGTGCACTGCGCCGCCCGCAACGTCGCTCTCGTGAACGGGCGCGCGCTGCTCGGGGACCTGTTCGCCGCGCTGCCACCCGAGCTCCGCGGAACCATCGACGTCCTGACCGCGAACGTGCCCTACGTCCCCACCGACGCCGTCGCGCTGATGCCGCCGGAGGCGCGCGACCACGAACCGCGGACAGCGCTCGACGGTGGTCACGACGGGCTGCAGGTACTGGCGCGGGTCGCGGTCGCCGCGGCCGGTTGGCTGGCTCCCGGCGGCTCGCTGCTCGTCGAGACGAGCGAGGCGCAGGTGCCCGACGCGCTGCGGTTGCTGATCGGCGGCGGCCTGACCCCCCGGGTCGCTGCCGACGACGAAGTCGGGGCCACCGTGATGGTGGGAACCGCCGAAACTCGGACAGAGATGCCACCATGAAGTTCCCCCGACGAGGCGGCCGCCACGCCTCCCCCGCACCCATGCCGACCCCCACGATGCCGCCGGGCAACGCCGCGACGGGCACGACGCCCGGACCGGCACCGCACGTTCCGGACGCATCTCCCGGCTGGGACGCCATCGACGCGGCCCTCGCACCGCACTACGGCAGCGAACCGGCGCGGCACGTGGCCTTCACCCCGCCTGCGGCGTTCAGCGCGAACCTCCAGGGCTGCTCCGCCTACGCCGCAGACGGCCACTGGTTCTACGTCACCTACGGCCTCAGCGAGCTGTTCGAGACCGGGACGCCCGCCGAGCCCGGACCGTCCGGCCACGGGTTCGAGCTCACCATGCGCGTGCCCCGCGTCGACGGTTCGACGCCGCCGGACTGGCCCTACGCGATGCTCAACGAGCTCGGCAAGCAGGTCCGGGGCAAGGGCGTGGCGATCGCCCCGGGAGATCGCGTCGACCTCCGCGGCCCCGTCACCGGCCATCCGCAGACCGACGGGCCGCCCTCTGCCCTGACGGTCTTCGCGTTCCGGAACGACCCGGTCCTCGGCGCGATCGAGACGCCGCAGGGGTCGGTGCGGTTCGTCCAGGTCGTCGGGGTCACCGCTGCGGAGAAGGACCAGATGGTCACCGCCGGCACCGACGTCGTGCTGACGCAGCTCGCCTGGAGCGACCCGCTGCTCGTGCTCGACCCGGCTCGGGGCTCCTAGGCGGGTAGACGGGGGCGAGCCGCGCGTCCCGACAGACGGAGGCGCGGGGCACGGAGCCGAGGACCGCGGGACGACCGAGACGCGGAGGAGCCGCCCGCGCGCGAGCGCGCGCGCGCCGCGCGCGGCGGCGGAGGCGCGGCGCGCGCGACGCCGCGCGCGAGCGCGAGGCGCGCCGGGGGCCCGCCGAGAGCGCAGCGCCCAGCGGCCGCGCGCCGCGCGCGCGGGACCGGCGCGGCCGAGGGGGCGGCGCGGGCGCGCGCGGCGCGACAGGCCCGACGGGAGACGCGCCGGCAGCGACGGAGAGGACGGCGCGCGCCGCCGCGCGACCCGCGCGACGGGCACGGGCGACGGCGCCGGACGGCGCCGGCGAGGGGCGAGCCGAGACGAAGCCGACGGCGAGCGGCGACCGCCGGCGAGCGCCACGAGCGCGGCGCGGCGCCGCGAGCGCCGCGAGGACGCCGCACGGAGCCACGCACCCCGCGGAGCGAGGCGCCGAGGCGGCGACACCAGCCGGGAGGGGGAGCGCCGAACGCCGACGCGAGCGCCGAACACGAGCGCGACACCGCCGCGCGGGGACACGACGCGCGGCGGGCGCGCGCGACGGCGCGCGACGGCGCGAGACGGGCCGGCGCCGCCGCGAGCGCGGCGCACGGCGGCGCAGACAGGGCCGCGGAGAACGCCACGACGTGGCCGCGCCCACCCACGAGGTGAGACGCGCGCCGCTAGCGACGCGGCGGGCGCGCACGACGGCGCGCACGCGCGCCGACGGGGCAGCCTGGCACTGGCGCCGACCACGAGCGCGCACGCGCTCCACCCCCCCGCCTGCCGCCACCCTCGAGTCGAGACACGCCTGCTCCCTGCCCGACTCACGAGCCATGCCGCGTCGTACCCTCCCCGACCTACCTCCTGCCCTACTTCCTTCCCTACGAGAGACCCGACCGTGCTCGCGCTCTCCTTCCACCCCTGTGCCGCGTTGCTTCTCCCGCTCTCGCCCCCCGCGTGTCGCCCGGCGCGCCCCGGGTCTCGGGCGGCGCGGCCCCGCGCGTCCCGACGGTCAGAAGCCGCCGCTCGCGCCGCCGCCCCCACCCACGGCACCGCCGCCACCACCGCCGCCTCCGCCGCCGACGAAACCGCCCGCGGCCCAGCCGCCATCGCGACCGGTTCCTCCGCCGCCCAGCATCGAATCCCCCCGGATGCCGCGGATCGCGACGACGAACACGCCGACGACCACGGCTCCGAACAGGCCGAGCACAACGACGAGCACCACGGGATTGGTCGACTGGTGCCCCACGTCAGCCGCGATCGCCCGCCCGCCGCCGAAGTGCGCCGCGACACCGTCCTGGCGCGCATCGAGCGCGGTGTCGCCGAGCTTCTGACGTATCTCGCGCTCACCGGCGACCACCCCACCCGCGTAGTCGTCTCGGTGGAGTATCGGGGTGATGTCGTTGACGATCGTCACCGCCACCTCGTCGGTGAGTCCGGCATTGCGGAGGCCCTGCCCGACCTGGACGCGCACCTTCCTCTCCTTGGTCGCGATGAGCAGGAGGCCGCCGTCGTCCACCCCGACGCGGCCGATCCCCCAGGCGTCGAACAGGTCGCGGGAGTAGGTCTGGACGTCCCGGCCGTCGAGCGTCGGCACCGTGACCACCGCGAGCTGGTGAGCCGTCCGCCCCTCGTAGGAGGCGAGTTCTCCGGAGATCTGCTGGACCACCGCAGGCGGCAGCACATGGGCGTCGTCGAGCACGAATGCGGGGGGTCCCACGGCCGGAGCATCGGCCTGCGCAGCGCCCAGCGGCACGAGCAGCCAGATGGCAACGAGGACGGCGAGCAACCGGGAGCCCAGCCGGATCATGGGAGCCCCTTTCTCCATTGCGGAGACAAAGCATCGCATGACGCCAACGGGAATTCGGAAATGGTTCTCCGCGGCGAGACGCAGAGGCATTCCTGGTTATGCAACGGTGACGGACTCGGTCAGCGGGCCGCTGCGACTCCGGCGTCGGCTGCATCCGCGACATCGGCGGCGTCGAGCAGGGCGAGCAGCGCCCCGGGAGCCAGTGGTCGCGCGAAGTGGTAGCCCTGGCCTTGCCGGCAGGCCCTAGATCATCATGATCGCCCACTCCGTCCGCCCGGAGGCCAACAGGTTCGCGATGCCGAACGAGGCGACGACCGAGAACTCGTCGGTGATGCGGGGCGTCCCTGCGGCGTCGGTGACCGCATGGCCGACGCTGAGCGTGCCCGGGTAGGACTTGATCAGGTCCTGCCGACTCAGCTCGGGGGTCAACGGCTTGCCGTCGCGGATGGCCTGCTCCGTCAGCGCGAACAGCGGGTCGAGCCGCGTCAGCCGCTCCTGGAACTCGGCGCGCACGTTGTCGGACTGCCGGAGGAACTCGTGACGCGCCTGGTCCCGGATGTTGGAACGCCACGCCTGTGACCCGACGACCCCGGCTCCGGTGCTGACGAGGACCAGCAGGATCGCCAGCGACGTGGAGAGCACCAGGGAACGCGTGGCCCGTCGGCCGTCCCCCGCGCCGGCTGCCTCCTGCATGCACATTTCGTCGGTCACGGCCGCGGGAGCCATCAGCCCCCGAACGGGCGACATGTGGGCACCAACACGATGACACCGTTCGGTGTCACATGCATTCTGGGTACACAACGTAGTGCGACACCATGTCGCGCACTCGTCCTTCTCCGTGAGGTTCCACCATGACCCACACCGCCGAGGCCCCGGCCGCTCCTGCAGCCGCCGCCGGTGGCCGTCTGCGCGACTGGGCCGCGCGGCTCACCACGCCGCTGCTGCCCGACGACTACCTGCAGCTCGTGAACCCGTTGTGGTCCACCCGCGAGCTCCGTGGCCGCGTCGAACGCGTCGTTCGGCAGACCGATGACGCCGCCACCCTGGTCCTGCGCCCCGGCTGGGGCTGGACCTTCGACCACCAGCCCGGCCAGTACCTGGGCATCGGCGTCCAGGTCGAGGGACGCTGGCACTGGCGCTCCTACTCACTGACCTCGCCCGCCACCGGCTCCGGCGACCTGTTGGAGATCACCGTCAAGGCGATGCCGGACGGCTTCATCTCCTCCCACCTCGTCGACGGACTCTCGGCGGGCACCGTCGTGCGCCTCGCCGCTCCGCAGGGGGATTTCGTCCTGCCGGACCCGGCACCGCCCGCGGTGCTGTTCCTCGCCGCCGGAAGCGGAGTCACCCCGATCCTGTCGATGCTGCGCACCCTGGACCGCCGTGCTGCTGCGCAGGACGGCGCGCTGCCCGACATCGTGCTCGTGCAGTCGGCGCCGGACGCCGAACACATGCTCTTCCGCGACGAGCTGCGGGCGCTCGCCGAGCGACACCCGTCGATCCGCCTCGTCGAGCGCTTCACCGCCGAGCAGGGTCGGTTGTCGCTGGACGACGGGCGCGAGCTCGACGGGGTCTGCCCCGACTGGCGCGACCGTGCCGTCTGGGCCTGTGGCCCGGAGGCGATGCTCGACGCCGCGTCAGCGCTGTGGGAACGCGAGGGGCTCGACGAGAAGCTCCACCTCGAGCGGTTCTCGGCCACGCTCACCGGTGGCGGAGAGGCCGGCGACGTGACGTTCGCGAAGAGCGGTACGACCGTCTCGGTCGACGGGGCCACCACGCTGCTCGAGGCCGGTGAGCAGGCCGGCAACGTCATGCCCGCCGGCTGCCGGATGGGCATCTGCCACACCTGCATGGTGCCGTTGGTCTCCGGCACCGTCCGCGACCTGCGCACCGGCAACGAGCAGACGAGCTCCGGCAAGACGGCCAGCGACGTCCGCGTGCAGACCTGCGTCAGTGCCGCGGTCGGCGACTGCGTGCTCGACGTCTGACCCACCGCCCGACCCACCCCCCACACGACTTCAGAAGGAGACCTCCCATGGCCATCAGCGATGTCCAGGAGTACGCCCACCTGACCGACGCCGACGTCGACGCCCTCGGCGCCGCGTTCGACGAGATCCGCCACGACATCGAAGCCAAGCGCGGGCAGGAGGACGCCGACTACATCCGCAAGATGATCAAGATTCAGCGTGGCCTCGCCATCGCCGGCCGCGCGACGCTGTTCGCGAGCCTCTTCCCGCCGGCGTGGCTCGCCGGTACCGGCATGCTCGCCGTCTCCAAGATCCTCGAGAACATGGAGATCGGCCACAACGTCATGCACGGCCAGTTCGACTGGATGAACGACCCGGAGATCCACTCGAGCAACTGGGAGTGGGACACCGTCCAGCCCGCCGAGCAGTGGAAGCACTCGCACAACTACCTCCACCACACGTTCACCAACGTGATCGGCAAGGACAAGGACGTCGGCTACGAGATCCTGCGGATGGCCAAGGAGCAGCCGTGGAACCCGGCAACCCTCGGGCAGCCGGTCTACAACTTCCTGCTCGCCGTGCTCTTCCAGTGGGGTGTCGCCCTGCACGACCTCGACATCGAGGGCGTCTGGCACCGGGATCTCGATCCCCAGGAGATGAAGAGCAAGCTCAAGCAGACCTGGCGCAAGGTCCGCAAGCAGGTCGTCAAGGACTACGTCCTGTTCCCGGCACTGACCGGGCCGGCCTTCGTGACGACGCTGACCGCCAACGCCACGGCGAACCTGATCCGCAACGTCTGGTCCTACATGATCATCTTCTGTGGTCACTTCCCGGACGGGGCGCTGCACTTCACCGAGGCGGAGCTCGACGACGAGACGCAGGCCAAGTGGTACCTGCGGCAGATCCACGGCTCGGCCAACTTCACCGGGAGCCGCCTGCTCCACGTGATGGCGGGCAGCCTCGGCTACCAGATCGAGCACCACCTGTTCCCGGACCTGCCGTGCAACCGCTACCCCGAGATCGCCGAACGGGTGCAGGCACTGTGCGAGCAGTACGGCCTGCCCTACACCACCGGTCCGCTCTACAAGCAGTACGGCCAGGTGTTCCGGACGATCATGCGGCTCTCGCTGCCGAACACGATGACGGGGCTGCCCCGGCCGGGCCGAAGGTCCGCTTCACCCCGCCGGAGCCGGGCGCGCGACCCGCCGTCGCGGCCGCCGCCTGAGGCGTCAGAATCGGACGATGAGCGAGATCGCCGAGACGGCCGAGAGCGCCGACGCCGAGCCCGAGGCCGGTTCGGAGCGGATGCAGCGGCTGCGGGGGCGGGCCATCGCGTTCGCCGCCGCAGCCCGGCGGGCCGACGGCAACCCGAAGCTCACCCGGGCCGTCCGCCGGATCCGCGCCGCACTGCCCGGCGACGAGCACTTCGGAGACCCGCTCTCCCTGGGCGGGGTCCGCTCCACGGACCTCGCCGGCCGTGCGGTCGTCGAACTCACCGGCGACCGGCCCGGCGTGCTCCGGGAGATAGGCCTCGGCGGACTGCAGCTGTTCCAGTCCGTACTCGAACGCACCGGCGTCGGCAGTGCTCCGCACGAGACGACGCTGGTGTTCACCGACCTCGTCGACTTCTCCCGGTGGGCCCTGAAGGCCGGAGACGACGAGGTCCTCCGCGTCCTGCGCGAGGTCGCCGAGGCGTGGGAGAAACCGGTCGCCGACCACGGCGGAACCGTCGTCAAGCGGCTCGGTGACGGGCTGATGGCCGCGTTCGCGAACCCCGACGACGCGCTCGACGCCGTGGTGAGCGGCCGGGAGCGCCTCGGCGCGGTCACCGTCGACGGCTGGAACCCGCGGATGCGGGCGGGCCTCCACATCGGCCGCCCCCGTCGCGTCGGGGGCGACTACCTCGGGGTCGCGGTGAACACCGCGGCCCGACTCGGCGACCGGGCCAAGGCCGACGAGATCCTGGTCAGCGGCGAGCTGCTCGCGCAGCTCGAACGCCGGAACGTCACCGCCAAGCGCAAGCGCTTCCTGTCCTCGCTCAAGGGCGCGCCCGACGACCTGACGATCTACTCGGTCACCGTCGACGCCTGACCGGCGTCGGGACCGTCGACGTTGACCGTCGGAACGCCACGGCCGGCGCGGGCGATGATGGCTGTCGAGGTGGCGTCGGTCGGGTTGGACTCGCGGTGCACGGTGTGCGCGGGCACGTGGAGGAACGAGCCGGCGCCGGCGTCGACCTGCTCGCTCCCGCCCGGCCCGAACTCGAGCCGCAGCGCACCCTCGACGACGTAGAGGCTCGTCTCGTGCTCCCCGTGGTGATGCCAGCCGGACGCGGAACCGGGTTCGGTGTGGACGAGGCCCGCCCACAGGCCCGGCACCTCGAACGCGCGCTGCCGTCGCATCCCGGGGGTCGGGTCGGCCTCGGTGAGCTCGTCGGGGCCGATGGCGCGCACTGGTTCGGTCACGTGTCGACCATCCCACGTCTTGGGTCACGGCTGAAGCGGGCGAGGGGGTGCCTTGGTTTATCCAGCGGCGTAGGCTGCCGCGATGGAATCGGTGGCACGTCACAACATCGTCGAAAGCGGCGATCCGACGGCGCGACCGATCGTTTTCGCCCACGGCTTCGGCTGTGACCAGCACATGTGGCGCTACGTCGCTCCGCAGTTCTCCGACCACCGTGTGATCCTCTTCGACCACGTCGGAGCCGGCCGCTCCGACCTGGACGCCTATGACCCGGTCCGGTACGGCTCGTTGGAGGGTTACGCACAGGACGTCGTCGACATCTGCCACGAGCTCGACCTTCGCGACGCCGTGTTCGTCGGGCACTCCGTATCAGCGATGATCGGCGTGCTCGCCGCCGAGCAGGCACCCGACCGCATCTCCACCCTCGTTCTCGTCTCGCCCTCCCCCCGCTACATCGACGAGGGGAACTACCGAGGGGGCTTCAGCGAGCAGGACATCGACGATCTGCTCGAGTCCTTGGAGAGCAACTACTTGGGCTGGTCCAGCGCCATGGCTCCGGTGATCATGGGCCGACCCGACCGTCCCGAGCTGGCCGGCGAGCTCGAGGCCAGCTTCTGCCGGACCGATCCCGCCATCGCCCGGCGCTTCGCGGCCGTCACGTTCCGATCGGACAACCGCGCCGACCTGCCCCGCGTGCAGCAGCCCACGCTGGTCCTGCAGTGCTCGAACGACGCAATCGCCCCCGTCGGCGTGGGCCAGTACGTCAGTGAGCAGATCCCGCACGCCACGCTGACGATGTTGGACGCGACCGGACACTGCCCCAATCTCTCGGCTCCGGACGAGACCGCCGCCGCCATCCATCGCTTCCTCGAAGGGCCGGTGCCGGCCCAACGATGAGTGAGGCCGACCGCACCGCCGTCGACTCCTTGCTCGAAGCCCTGGTGAACGACGACGACTACCTCTACGACCGAGCACCCTGCGGCTACCTGTCGACCGACACCTACGGCACGATCCTCCGGGTTAATCAGACGCTGTGCACACTGACCGGGTTCGACCACGACGAGCTCGTCGGCCGGAAGCGCTTCGCGGACCTGCTCTCGGGTGGTGGCCGGATCTACCACGAGACGCACTACATGCCCATGTTGCAGATGCACGGTGAGGTGCGGGAGATCGCGCTCGAACTCGTGTGCAAGGACGGACGGCGACTACCGGTACTGCTCAACTCGGTGCTCGAGGCCCCCGCCGCCGGCCGTCCGGGCTTGATTCGCACCGCCGTGTTCGATGCGACCCACCGTCGCGAATACGAGCACGAGTTGCTGCTGGCGAAGCGACGGGCTGAGGCCGCGGAGCTGCGCGCCACGGCCCTCGCCCGCACGCTGCAGAGCACCCTCATCCCACCGTCGCCCCCCGCCATCCCCGGGCTCGAGCTCGCGGCGGACTACCGCCCGGCCGGCGACGGGACCGAGGTCGGCGGCGACTTCTACGACGTCTTCCAGCTCGGTTCGGACGACTGGGTGGTGGTGATCGGCGACGTCTGCGGCAAGGGCATCGACGCAGCGGTGGTCACCTCGCTCGTCCGCTACACGCTCCGTGCCGCGGTCGTGGAGCATCCGCGGCCGGCCGACGCGTTACGCCTGCTCAACAGGACCATGCTGTTGGAGAGGGTCGAGCGCTTCTGCACCGTCGCCCTGTTGCGGCTACGCCGGAGCAACGACCGCTGGACGTTCGAGATCTCCTCGGGTGGCCATCCCCTGCCGCGCCTGCGGGCCGCGGACGGGACGACGAGCACCGTGGGGCGGGCCGGCTCGCTGATCGGCGTACTGGAAGACCCGGACCTGTACGACGTCGAGATCACCCTCGGCGCCGGCGACATGTTGCTACTCCACACCGACGGCGTGCCGGACGGTCGGCGCGGCACCACGTTCTTCGGCGAGGAACGCATCGAGCGCATCCTCCGCGAGGAGCACGGGTCGGCCCATTCGCTGGTTGACGCGCTGCTGGGCGAGGTCCTCGCGTTCCAGGGCGGGTCCACACGGGACGACATCGCCATCGTCGTCATCGAGGTCTGCTAGGACCGGCGTCAGCTACTGCGCCCGAACCGCCGCGGCGACCGTCTCGTCGCCGAAGCGCTCGACGCCGTCCGCCGCGCGCCCCCATACCGCGAGGAACAGCGGTCCGGCGGGACCGCGGAGGGCGGCGTCGGCCTTCTCGTGCACGTGCCGGACCGTCATCGCCCCCTGCGGCTCGAACGCGATCGTCCACTCGGCGCGGGCCGACGGCGGCGCATCGGTCGCGTGCAGGTGCGCCGTCCCCGTGACGTCCTCCTTCGTGCGGCCCCGTCGGGCCGGCAGGAAGACCGACAGTGCCTCGTCGACGCCGTCGCAGGCGAGCTCGGGGTCGAACGACCCCGGCGCACCGACTGCTGACTGCGCGTCCCAGCGGTGGATCGCCGTCTCCATCGCCATCCGCCGCGGCCAGAACGCGGCCGTGTTCTCGGCGCTGCGGGCCCAGTTCCAGGACGGTGCCGCGGGGTCGACCTCGGCGAGGACCACCAGCAGCTCGGCGAGCGCGTCCGCGGTCAGGGCCGCGGCGTCGGACGCCGGGATCTCGGCGGTGTCCCGCTCGGCCCGTTCGGCGCTTCCTGCCTGCTTCGCCACGTAGCGGTAGATGCCGCACACGTGGATCAGCAGGTCGGTGGTCGTCCAACCCGGGCAGCTCGGCACGGCGGCGTCGGGGACGTGCGCGGCAGCGGAGATGAGGGCGTCGCCTTCGCGGCGCAGCGCGTCGAGGTAGTCCATCCGCACAGTCTGTGCCATGCGCCGGGGTGGGCCGTCCGAGCCCGCCGCCACCTAGTCTGGGGAGCGTGACACTCCTGCCCGAACCGGGCGCGAACGCCGCCACCCAGCTCGCCGCCGAGCTGCGCCGGCGCACCGGCGCGGAGGTCGACGTCACCAACCGGCGGCGCGCGGAGTACTCGACCGACGCCTCCAACTACCGCGTGGTCCCGCAGGCCGTCGTCTTCCCGCGGAACACCGACGACATCGAGGCCACGCTGGCCGTCTGCCGCGAGCAGGGCGTGCCACTGACCATGCGCGGTGGCGGCACGTCGTGCGCCGGCAACGCCGTCGGCCCGGGCGTCGTGCTCGACACGACACGGCACCTCGACAAGGTCGTGGAGCTCGACCCCGATGCCCGCACCGCCGTGGTGCAGCCCGGCACCATCGCCGACACGGTCACGGCCGCCGGCGCCGCACACGGCCTCCGCTTCGGGCCGGACCCGTCGACGCACGCCCGCTGCACGATCGGCGGGATGATCGGCAACAACTCCTGCGGTGCGCACACCCTGGCCTACGGCCGGACCGACGCCAACATCGCGGCGCTCGACGTCCTCACCGGCGACGGCCGCCGGATGACGCTCGACGCGAACGGCGGCACCCCGCTGCGTGCCCTCGGCTTCCCGGAACTCGAGGCGCTGGTCCGCACGCACCTCGGCACCATCCGCACCGAGCTCGGCCGCTTCAGCCGCCAGGTCTCCGGCTACGCACTCGAGCACCTGCTGCCCGAGAACGGCGGCAACGTCGCCCGCGCGCTGGTCGGCAGCGAGGGCACCGCCGCGATCGTGCTGCGGCGCGACCGTGAAGCTCGTCGAATCCGCACCGGCCACGGCGCTCGCCGTGCTCGGCTACCCCGACATGGCGTCCGCGGCCGAGGCGGTGCCGCGGCTGCTCGCCCACCACCCGCTCGCGCTCGAGGGCGTCGACGCCAAGCTCGTCGCCGCCGTCCGCCGGAAGAAGGGCGCGTCGGCCGTACCGGACCTGCCCCGCGGGGGCGGCTGGCTCATGGTCGAGATGGGCGGCGCCACTCCCGATGAGGCCAAGGCCGCCGCCGACCGGCTCGTGGCCGACGCCGCGGACGGCACCGTCGACGCAATGGCCGTACCGCCCGGCCCGCAGGCGCGCTCGCTCTGGCGCATCCGCGAGGACGGCGCCGGGCTCGCCGGCCGCACCCCCGACAACCAGCCGGCGTGGCCGGGCTGGGAAGACACGGCGGTGCCGCCGGAGCGACTCGGCGCCTACCTGCGCGAGTTCGAGACGCTCGTGGCCGAGCACCGGATGGACGGCTTCGCCTACGGGCACTTCGGCGACGGCTGCATCCACGTCCGCCTGGACTTCCCGCTCGCCGAGAGCCCGCAGCGCTTCCGGAGCTTCCTCGTCGAGGCGGCGCAGCTCGTCGCCTCGCACGGCGGATCGCTCTCCGGCGAGCACGGCGACGGGCGCGGCCGCAGCGAGCTGCTGCAGTACATGTACTCCCCCGACGCGCTCGCCGCGTTCGCCGGCTTCAAGCACGCCTTCGACCCCGACGACATCCTCAACCCCGGCGTCCTCGTCGAGCCCGACCCGGTGGACGCGCACCTGCGGCTGCCGCAGGCGGCGCCGATCCGACGGGAGCTCGCCTTCGCCTACCCGCACGACCGCGGGGACCTGACGCAGGCCGTGCACCGCTGCGTCGGCGTCGGCAAGTGCCGGGCCGACACCACGGGCAGCGGCGCCTTCATGTGCCCGAGCTACCTGGCCACCCGCGACGAGAAGGACTCCACCCGGGGTCGGGCCCGGGTACTGCAGGAGATGGCCAACGGCTCGGCGGACTCCCCCGTGCGCGGCGGGTTCGCCTCCCCCGAGGTGCACGAATCGCTCGACCTCTGCCTGTCCTGCAAGGCCTGCGCCTCCGACTGCCCCGCCGGCGTCGACATGGCGACCTACAAGGCCGAGGTGCTGCACCAGACCTACAAGGGCAAGGTGCGCCCCGCCTCGCACTACAGCCTCGGCTGGCTGCCCCGCTGGGCCCGGTTGGCGTCCCTCGCGCCGGGCTTGGCGAACATCGCCACGCGGCACGCCCCCGGCTTCGCCAAGCGGCTCGGGGGTGTCGACGAGCGTCGCAGCGTGCCGGAGTTCGCGACGCAGACGTTCCGGCAATGGTTCGCCGCCCACCGTCGCCCGGACACCGGCGACCCGGTGATGCTGTGGGTCGACACCTTCACCGACTACTTCACCCCGGACGTCGGCAAGGCCGCGGTCGCCGTCCTCGAGGACGCCGGCTTCGCGGTACAGCTGCCGAAGCCCGGCGTCTGCTGCGGCCTCACCTGGATCAGCACGGGCCAGCTCGACGCCGCCAAACGCAAGCTCCGCGCGTCGGTCGCCGCACTGAACGACGCCGTCGAACTCGACATGCCGATCGTCGGGCTGGAGCCGAGCTGCACCGCCGTGTTCCGCTCCGACGCCGTCGAGCTGCTGCCCGACGACGCCCGCGCGGCCAAGGTCGCCGCGGCGACGAGGACACTCGCCGAGCTGCTGGCCGAGCGCGGCTGGACGGCGCCGTCGCTGGACGGGACGACGGTGCTCGCGCAGCCGCACTGCCACCAGCACGCCGTCATGGGCTTCGGCCCGGACGAGAAGCTGCTCGCCGACGCGGGCGCCGACGTCTCGACCGTCTCCGGCTGCTGCGGGCTGGCGGGCAACTTCGGGGTCGAGGTCGGGCACTACGACGTCTCGGTCAAGGTCGCCGAGCACAGTCTGCTGCCCGCTGTCCGGGAGGCAGCCGCCGCCACCGAGGTGCTCGCCGACGGCTTCTCCTGCCGCACGCAGCTCGACGGGCTCGCTCCCCGGTCCGGCCGGCACCTCGCCGAGCTGCTCGCCGAACGGCTGACCGACCGTGGGCGCGACCGGGTGGTGCCACAGCCGCCGACGCGGTAGGAAGGCGCCGTGTACCGGGAGCGGACGACGCGGGTGCCGCTCACCGTGCTCTGGCAGCGGCGGACTGCCGACCGGGCCACGCCCGGGCGGTTGCGCATCCTGCCCGACGGCTGCCTCGACCTGATCTATGACGGCGCGACACTCACCGTCGCGGGACCCGACCCGGTTGCGCGCTGGCACACCGATAACGCCGGGCAGCGGTACGCGGCGCTCCGGCTCGCCGGCGGTACCGGACCGGCGCTGCTCGGCGTGCCGGCTGACGAGCTGGTGGGGCGCTCCGTGCCGCTCGAGGACCTCTGGCCCGCCGCCGCCGCGCGTCGCCTCAGCGAGGCGGTGGCCGCCGACCCGGCCTCGGCGTTGTGCCGATGGCTCGAGGGCAGCGACGCCGTCCGCGACCTCGACCCCGTCGGCCCCCGGCTGCTCACGCTGGCCCGGCAGCAGACGCCGGTGGCGCGTATGGCCGACCTGCTGGGGTTCAGCGCGCGTCAGCTCCAGCGGCGCTCCCTGGCCGCCTTCGGATACGGGCCACGCCGACTGTCCCGGGTCGTGCGGTTGCAGGGCGCGCTCGACGGGGTACGCACCGGCATCCCGCTCGCCGAGGTCGCCGCGGGCTCCGGCTACGCCGATCAGGCCCACCTCTCCCGGGACATCCGCGAGCTCACCGGCGAGACCCCGCATCGTCTCGCCCGCGAGCTCACGTCGGCGTGAGCGGGGCGAACAGGTCCACGGGGTTGCCGTCCGGGTCGTGAACCACCGCGTAGCGCATGCCCCAGAAGGCATCCCACGGCGGGAGGTGCCCGTGGTAACCGGCGCCGGTGATCTCGGCGAAGGCCGCGTCGACGTCGGCCGGGCCGTCGCAGGAAAAGGCGAGCGCAGCGCGGTGGCCGCCGGTCGGCGGCGTCCAGCCCGGGTCGAAGGACCGGATCGTCTCCACGGTGTCCCACGCGATGCGCAGGCCGCCGAGCTCCGCGTCGACGTGCGGGGCGTCGTCGGCCTCGGCCGGGATGTCCAGTCCGAGGCGGCGGTAGAAGGCGAGGGCCGCAGCCATGTCGGCGACGACGAGTTCGATGAGGGCGGGGCGGAGTTGCACAGCAGTCATGGCGGTGACGGTAGGGCGGGTCCCGCCGTCCGTCTTGACCGGATCGGACATACTTGAGTTTTCAACTACTTGGGCGTACGGTCGGGCGGACATCGAGATCCGGAAGGCAGGTGCGTCGTGCTGCTCGACACCGTGTCCCCCCTCGGCGGGTCGAGAGCGCCCTCGTCACCCGGCGCAGATCCGCACCACCGTCGAGGTGCCGCTGCGCTTTCCGGACGGGTACGCCATCGCCGCCACGGTCGTCACCTTCCGCGGGCTCGCCGACGGCAAGGAGCATCTCGCGCTCGCGCTCGGCGACTGGCGGGCGGCCCTGACGCGGTCGGCCGAGGGCGGTCACGCCCCGCTCGTCCGCCCGCACAGCGAGTGCCTGACCGGCGACGTGTTCGGTTCCGAACGCTGTGACTGCGGACCGCAGCTGCGCGAAGCCGTCGAGCGGATCGCCGAGGCGGGCGGCTTCCTGCTCTACCTGCGCCAGGAGGGCCGGGGCATCGGCCTCTACGCCAAGCTCGACGCCTACGCCCTGCAGGACCTCGGCCTCGACACCTACGCAGCCAACCGCGCGCTCGGCCATGGCGAGGACGAGCGGGACTACACCGTCGCCGCCCAGATGCTGACCGCACTGGGGACCGATCGCGTCGAGCTGCTCTCCAACAACCCGGACAAGGCGGCGCAGCTGTCCACGCTCGGCATCGACGTGACGGTGCAGCACCCCACGCTGGTGCACCGGACGGCCGCGAACGCCCGGTACCTGATGGCCAAGCGCGACCACACCTCCCACACCCTCGACCTCCCGCTCGCCGGCTGACCCCGAGCCACGACATCCCGAACGCCAGGAAGGCCAACCATGACGCTCACCGCGCGCGCCGACGTCCGCACCGCCACCCCGGAGCGCTACGCCAAACAACTCGTCTCCCACCTCGGGCGCAAGGTCGCCTTCACCGACGTCGAGTCCCAGGCGGGGCCGGGGTCGGCGGTCGACATCGGCGATGCCCGCGGCACCGTGGTGCCGGGCGACGGCGTGCTGGTGCTGCTCGCCGAAGCACCCGACGAGACCGGCCTCGCCCGCGTCCAGGACGTCCTCGGCCGACATCTCGAGCGGTTCGGGCAGCGCCAGGAACTCGTCGTCGCCTGGGTCCGGACGGGCACCGTTCCGTCCTGAGGCGTCGGTGAGAGGTATCTCGCCTCAGGCGTCAGCGTTCCCGCTTCGGGGCAAACAGGGACGAACGTCCTGAGGAGGAACCCGCTTGCTCGTCGAGCCCGACGACCACCACCCCGCCGGTAGCACCACGGTCCGGCCCCGGCCGAGAGCTGCCGCTCCGGTCGGACGGCTGAGCGAAACGCTCCTGGACCCGTCGTCGCACTCCCGCACCGGTCGACGGCGACGGCTCGGCCTCCCCGCGCTCCCCCGCTGGGTCGTCAGGGCACTCGGGCTCTACCTCGCGAGCCGCGCCCTGGTGTGGCTCGCGGGGCTGATGGCGCTCGGCATCGCTCCGCCGGCCAAGGCGAGCGACTGGTTCGAACGCTGGGACAGCTTCTGGTATCTCGAGATCGCGCGGCACGGCTACCCGTCGGTGATCGGACCGCTCACGCCGGACCGGCCCTACAGCCCGCTGGCCTTCTTCCCGCTCTGGCCCATGCTCGTCCGTGGCACCGGCGACCTGCTGGGCGGCCACCCGACGATCGCTGCGTATCTGCTGAACTTCCTGCTCGCCGGCGTCCTCACGGTGCTCGTCCGCATGGTGTTCGCACGGACCACGAACGACCGGACAGCAGATGTCGCGGTACTGCTCTACGTCTTCTTCCCGGGCACGAACATCTTCTCGGCCGCCTACAGCGAGCCGCTCGCCCTCTGCCTGGCCGCAGGCACATTGCTCGCACTGCTGCACCGCCGCTGGTGGGTGGCAGGGGTGCTGGCCTCCCTGGCCGGCGCAACCCGCCCGCCGATCGCGCTCGCGGTGTTCGCCGCCCTGGCCTGGGTCGTGCTCTGGTCGATCGCCCGACCACCCGCCGGCGACGCCGGGTTGCGGCGTTGGCGCCCGCTCATCACGCCGGTGCTGGCGCCGCTCGGGCTGCTCGCCTTCATCGTCTACGGGTGGCGCCATACCGGTCACCCGCTCGCGTGGCACGAGGCCGAGAACCTGTTCGGCAACCACATCGACTTCGGCCGCTCGTTCGCCACCGACGTCACCGGCGCGATCGCCGCGGACGTCCGCGCCCCCGCCACCGGCCTCGCCGTCCTGGTCTGGATCAGCGTCGCCGTGCTCGTCGTCCTCGCGGTCTTCTTCATCCGTCGACCACCGGCCGGCCTGCTCGTGGTCTACACGGTCGCAGCGCTGGCGGTACCGGCGACCACCTCGGCGCTGATGCCCAAGGCGCGGTTCCTCGCCGCGGCGTTCCCGCTGATCCTGCCGCTGGCCGGATGGCTCCGGGCCCGGGGCCGGGAGACGTGGCTCGGCGTGGTCGTCGGGGTGGAGGCCGCGCTCCTCGTGGGCTTCACGATGATGCATCTGCTCGCGACGCTCGCCTTTCCCTGACCTCCGGGCCCCGACGGCCAGGACTAGGGCGTGCCGGTACCGGTGCCCGTGGCGCTGCCGGGCACGGTGCTGGGAGCGACGGGAGGCCACGCCCGGGATCGACGAGGCGTCGGCGTTGCCGTGGTTCGCCGGGACGCCCCGAGCAGGTCACCGACGGTGCTGCCCGAGTGTCCCGGCGAGCCTCCCGCCACGCCTCGCGAGTGCCCGGGCGACGGCCGCCTGCGGCGTGCGGCACAGCGCCCAGTGCCGTCACGGTGCTGTCCGCTGAGTGGACCGGTGTATCCGCCGCCGCCGTCCCGAGCTCCAGCGTCGACGGCAGACCGGTCATGCAGCCCCCAGGCCGGGTCGTATGGGTCGCGTCATCCATGTGACTCACATGCGGGGCGGGCACGAAGGAGTTCCCGCCCCAGGAGTTCCGTTGTCATCCCTCGCCGACAAGATCCTCACCCTGCCGCCTGCACTCGCCCTGCTGCTGGTCTTCGCTCTCCCTGCCCTCGAGGCGTCGGCGTTCGTCGGCTTCGTCATCCCGGGCGAGATCGGCGTCATCCTCGGCGGCGTGCTCGCCAACCAGCACAAGTTGCCGCTCTGGGCGGCACTCGCCGCCGGTATCGCCGGCGCGATCATCGGTGACAGCATCGGTTACGAGGTCGGACGCCGCTACGGCAACCGGCTGCTCCGGAAGCTGCCGAACCGTGTCATGAAGCCGGAGCACATCGACAAGGCCGAGCAGGCCGTCAAGCGCAACGGCGGCAAGGCGGTGTTCCTCGGCCGGTTCACCGCCGCGCTGCGCGTGCTCGTGCCGGGCATGTCGGGGATGAGCGGCATTCCCTACGGCTCGTTCCTCGCCTGGAACGCGGCCGGCGGCCTGATCTGGTCGACGGCGTTCGTCCTGCTCGGGTACGCCGCCGGCAGCCAGTACGAGCGGGTCGCGCACAACGGGACGCTGGCCGGACTGATCCTGCTCGCGATCATCGCCGTCGTCGTCGCCGTGAAGGTCGTGCGCTCCCGACACGGGAATCATCAGCAGTCCCGCGTCTCCTAGGGGCGGGTTCCGTCCGGGCAGGTCGACCGGCGCAGGGCCGCCGCTGCCGCGCGGTGCGGGACGCCGAGCTTGCGGTAGAGGTGCTGCAGGTGCTTCTCGACGGTGCGGCGGTTCACACCGAGCAGCACGGCCATCTCGCGATTGCTCCGCCCGTGTTCGAGGAGCGCCCAGAGTTGCTGCTCCCGTGCGGTGAGGTCGGCGGGAGCTCCGGCGTCCGATCGCGGCTTAAAAGCGACGTGGGAGAACACCGCCGGCAGCTGTCCGTGGAGCAGCCGCATCAGGGACAACTCGTCGTCGCTGAAGTCGCGCCGCGAGCGATTGAGACCCAGCCCGACCACGATCTCGGGAGCTGCGGTCAAGGCGATACCGATCTGGTGTTGCGTCTCGAGCGGCCGGAAGACGTGCTCGAACAACTCGAGACGGCGAAGTCGCTGCAGCGGTATGTGGTCCGACATCCGCCGGGGGGCGCCGTCCCCGGTCCGGGCGTATTCGGCGACCAGCGGATGCTGATGCGCGAATTCGTCGAATGCCTGAGCCAGCTGTGGGCCGGCGTCCAGACCGCTGTCGAAGGACGTGTACGTCCCGCCGTTCGCCCCGGAGAGGTCGATCCGATTGAACGAGACCAGGTCGGTCTCCACGATGCGGGGAACCTGCGTCGTCAGGTGCCGGTAGAGCGCCGGCTCGTCCGCGCATTCGTGCAGCTCGGCCGTGAGGTCGAGCAACGCGAGGAGCCTGCCGGTAGCTGGCGGCACGTTCGGTGACCCCGGGTGGCAGCGGTGTCGAAGAAGTGGAACACCCGGGATGGGACGTGCGCCTCCTTCCGTGACCTCGCACCCCTCGGCCGTCATGCGACAGGCTCAGCTGCCCACTCGTCGAAGTACAGGACATGAGCGTGCTTCTCACGGCTGTCGTCGTACTGACCGGGCTCGTCGGCTGCTGCGCCGTGCTCGTCGGCTTGGTCGAGCTGTCCAGCCACTTCTACCAGCGCAAATGGAGCCGGGACTTGGTGGTCTCGCTCGAGGACATGCTGCTCCTCGTCGACGTCGAGCGCGGCCGCTGACCCTCGCCACGGCCGGCCCGTCCGTCGGCGCTTTTTGGACGGGCGTCGCGATCAGTCGATCGACGTCATCCTTCGTCCGGTGCCGCGCCCCTCGTGGACCGGAAGAAGTCGCCGCCGACGGCCTTGCTCGCGACGTCGTGCGCCAGCTGCGTGAGCTTGATGTTGTGGTTACGGGCCTGCTTACGCAGCACCTGGAAGGCATCGTCGATGCTGATGTCCAGGTACTCCGAGATCATCCCCTTCGCCTGCTCGATGAGCACCCGGCTCCGAAGCGCCGACTGGAGCTGCTCAGCGAGCAGATGTCCGTCGGAGAGGGCGCGCTGGTGGAGCAGGCCGATCGCGGCCATCTCGGCCATGGCCCGGGCCAGGACGAGTTCGGTCTCGGAGAACGACGTATCGCTGTCACGGAACAGGTTCAGCGCGCCGATCACCTTGCCCCGCAGCTGCAGCGGGACGCCGCACATCAGCTGGAAGCCGACGTTGCCGGCCGCGCTCGCGAAGCTGGGCCAGCGTCGCCGGCCCTCCGCCGCATCCGCCTGATGCGTCGTGCCGGTCCGGAACGCGTCCAGGCAGGGGCCCTGCTCGGCCTGCAGTTCGAACAGCTCGAGCAGCCGCATCCTCTCCTCCGACGAGGCGACCAGACGTAGCCCACCGCGCCCGTCGTCAAGCATCACACCGGCTGCAGCGACGTCGAGGATGTTGACGGAGTCGGCCGACAACCCCTGCAGGAAATCGACCACGTCGAAGTCGTCGACCAGCGTGTCCGCCAGCCGGAGGAAGGTCCGTGCCAGGAGCCGCTCGCGGTCCGCCGAAGTCCGGTCCTCCTCGGGGACGAAGGTCGTTCTCGGATCGTCAGTCATCGATGTCCACCCGCCGATCGACCACAGCTCTTGCGATTTCATGGAGCGCACGCCCGGTTCGGAACGCGCGAGCGCGTAACCATGCCAGGGCATCCGACGGATTCACGTCAAGACGAACCGCCAGCATGCCTGTGGCCTGATGCACGACCAATCGATTCGTCCCGTCGGTCTCGAGCAGCCTTTCCAGCTCTGTCGAGCCGTCCAGATCCTGCAATATCAACAGCGCGTCGGTGGCGATGTCGGCCGCCACGAGCGCGTCCGTCAGTTCCGTGTTGTCGAGCATGCCCGTCCGGCTTCCGGACATGTCGAGGGTGCCCAGACTGGCGGCGCCCACCTGGAGCGGTAACGAGAACTCGGCGCGGACACCCAGGTCGACCGCGGCGGGCGCGAAGGCGGGCCACCGCAGTGATTCGGCCGACAGGTCGGGGACGAGGACCGGATAGCCCGAGCGATGCGCCTCGATACACGGGCCCTCACCGAGCGTGAACTGGAGGTCGGCGATCTGCTGGCTCTGCGGTCCGGCGCTGGCGAAGGTCTCCACCACGTCTGCACCTACGATGAGCAGCACGGCGCACCCTGAAACACTCAACTTGTCGACCGCGAACGAACACACGCGGCCCACCATCTCCCGGGCACTGAGCGAACGATCAGAACCCAGCATCTCGGTCAGGAGCACCGCTCTTCGACCCTCGTCAGCCACAGCGCCTCCACAGCTCGCAGACAGCCCGAGCGAGCCACCACGTACTCCTACAGAGTCGCACAGCGACCCCGCGACCGGTCGCGTGGCGTCGCAGCGGCCGACGAGGGGCCGGCCCGCTGCGACTGTCTGTCGCGCGGGGCGGCGGCGCTACGCTGGGCTGCGCGGATGTTCCGGTTGAGCCAACAGACGGGGTCTCCGCGCCCGGCCGCGTTGGGTCAGGACCTCGCCCAGGCCGGGCAGCCGATAATTCTGCGCATTCTGTCGTTCGACAGGCACGTCGGAGCGGCAGCGCCGTACGATTAAGCAATCGTGGCTCCGGTCCTTGCGGCGCGGTGAATTCCGTCCCGCCTGTGAGGAACGCCTTGTCACCCCATCTCGTATCGCCCAGCGCCGTTGCGCGGCGCATTTCCCGAACGATGTCCGCCTCCACCGGTTCCCGTGCGAACGCCCGTGAAGCGTTGGTGGAACTCTCCGCCGACCGCCGGGCCGCGCATCCTGCCGGGAGCCTTCGAGTGCCCCGCGGGACGAGGCAGGTCACCTCGTGACCGTCGAACTCCCGCAGAGCGGGCCCGACTCGACCGGGGACATGTGGAACGGAAGCTACCCGCTGCCCAACAGCATGCGCAGCCCCGGACTCGCTCGCATGCTCGTACGCCAGGCGCTGGAGGACTGCCCGCCCGACCGGGTCGAGACCGCTGAACTACTGGTCAGTGAGCTCGTGACGAACGCCGTGCGCCACGCGGAGACCGGCCTGGTCCTCACGATCAGCGTCGTTCCGAGGGTTCGGATCGCCGTCGATGACAGCTCGTCCGATCTCATCTCCGCCCGGCTCGCCGAGGCCGATCAGGACACCGGGCGCGGGCTCGCCATCGTCGAAGCCCTGGCCTCGGCGTGGGGCTGTGAAAGCGCTCCGCAGGGCAAGCGGGTCTGGTTCGAGCTGTAGCGAGCGGACCGTCTGTCAGGTCTCCTGCTGCGCGTGCGCGACAAGGGCCGCGGCGATGTCGCGGAGCTTGCGATTGCTCGCCTGCGAGACCTTGACGAGCATGTCGAAGGCCTCGTCCGGCGTGCAGCGGTGCCGGGCGATGAGCACGCCCTTGGCCTGGTCGATGACGGCCCGCGATTGCAGGGCCTCGGTGAGCTGCGCGGCGAGCAGCTCGCTCTTCTCGTAGCGGTCGGCATTGGTCAGGGCGACCGCAACGAACCCCGCGACGGCGGACGCGGTCCGGATGGCATCGTCGTCGAGGACGTTCTGCTGGGGCGTGTAGACGTTGAGGACGCCGATGAGCCGGTCTTCGATCGTCAGCGGGATCGCGACCGAGGCGGCCACGCCCGCCTCGAGGGCTCCGGTGACGTAGTCCGGCCACCGGGATTCTCGACTGAGGTCGGAGACGACGATCAGTTCTCCGGTGCGCACGGCGTCGAGGCCAGGACCGGACCCGACCTCGTCCTGCCACTCATCGGCAGCCGTCGCGAGCTGTCCGCTGGACGCCGTCGTCGGCGACTTGCCGTCGAGCAGAGCGACCGAGACCTCTGCCGGCCCCGGCAGGACTCGCTTCGAGATGTCGACCACGGTTCCGAGTACCGCGTCGAACGCGTGGGCGCCGAGCACCAGGCGGGCGAGGCTCGCGACGGCGTCGGCGAGCGTGATCTGGGCCGGCGAAGGGGCGGAGTCGGGCACGAGGCGCAAATCCGATCCGCGCGACGCTTCCCGCGACAGCTGCGACGTCACGCGCGGTGAGGTGGCTGTATCGCTCCATCACCGTGGAAGAAGCACAGCGAGAAGGGCACCCGAAGGCGAACCTGACCGTCACCGACAGCAGTGGCAACCCGTCGCCGGACCGGCGACTCCTGCTGGGCACGATACGACAGGCAGTGGCGGGCGTGCCATTGGTTTCGTCGGCTGCTTACCGGAGGATGCGCCCGGTCTGGCATCCGACGCGCCGTCGCCCCGGCCTCCATGCGGAGGCCGGGGCGACGGGTCGTTCAGATGCCTGGCTCGACGCTTCGTGTCGCGCCTGACGTGTCGTGTCGTGTCAGCTGCAGCCGCTGGTGCTGCCGCACTGCTCGCAGACGTAGCAGCTACCAGCCGGCCGCATGCTGACCCCGCACGTGAAGCAGAGCGGGGCGTCGACCGCGGTGCGCGACTCGACGTGGCGGTGGGGAGGAGCCGCTGCCGCAGCCGTCTCCGGCTCGGCGATCGGAGACGCTGCCTCGATCGGCGCCGTGGTGCGGAGCTCGGCCACGTCGACGTCCTCGAGTGCCGGAGCGGCCGGGCTGTTGTACGACCCGGCCACCTGCGCCGTGCGCTCGTCGGCCGTGAAGATGCCGTACTCCTCGCGCACGTCGTAGGGCAGGTAGTCCAGAGCCAGACGACGGAACAGGTAGTCCATCACCGACTGGGCCATCCGCACGTCCGGGTCGTCGGTGAGACCGGCCGGCTCGAAGCGCATGTTGATGAACTTCGAGACGTAGGCCTCGAGCGGCACCCCGTACTGCAGGGCGATCGAGAGCGCGACCGAGAAGGCGTCCATGACGCCGGCAAGGGTCGAGCCCTGCTTCGACATCTTGATGAAGACCTCGCCGAGGCCGTCGTCCGGGTAGGACCCGGCCGTCATGTAACCCTCGGCACCGCCGACCGCGAACGAGACGGTCTGCGACGGGCGCTTCTTCGGGAGACGCTTGCGCTTCGGCTTGGCCTCGACGACCTGGACCGGAGCGGCGGCGACCTCCTTCTTGTGGCCCGACAGCGGCTGACCGACCTTGCACATGTCGCGGTAGATCGCGAGAGCCTTCAGGCCGAGCTTCCAGCCCTGGTAGTAGATGTGCTCGACGTCCTCGACCGTCGCCGACTCCGGCATGTTGACGGTCTTGGAGATCGCACCCGAGAGGAACGGCTGCGCAGCCGCCATCATCCGGACGTGGCCCATCGGGCTGATGGCCCGCTCGCCCAGGGCACAGTCGAAGACCTCGTAGTGCTCGCGCTTGAGGCCGGGAGCGTCGATGACGTGGCCGTTCTCGGCGACGTACTCGACGATGGCCTCGACGGTCTCCTCGGTGTAGCCGAGTGAGCGCAGCGCCGGCGGCACCGTGTGGTTGACGATCTTCATGCTCGCGCCGCCGACCATCTTCTTGTTCTTGACCAGCGCGAGGTCGGGCTCGATGCCCGTCGTGTCGCAGTCCATCATCAGGCCGATGGTCCCGGTGGGGGCGAGCACGGATGCCTGGGCGTTGCGCCAGCCGCTCTTCTCCCCCAAGCGCAGACCGTCCTGCCACTGCTTGCCGGCCAGGGCGAGGATCCGCGCGTCGTCGGCGCCGACGGGGCGGACCGCGTCGTTGGCGGCGGCGTGCTTGCGCATGACCCGGGTGTGGGCGTCGGCGTTGCGGGCGTAACCCTCGTAGGCACCGACGGCGACGGCCATCTCGGCGGAGCGACGGTAGGCCGTGCCGGTCATCAGCGACGTGATGCCCGCCGCCAGCGCGCGGCCGCCTTCGGAGTCGTAGGCGTGGCCGGTCGCCATCAGCAGCGCGCCGAGGTTGGCGAACCCGATACCGAGCTGACGGAACTTGCGGGTGGTGTCGCCGATCGCCTCGGTCGGGAAGTCGGCGAAGCAGATGGAGATGTCCATGGCTGTGATGACGAACTCGACGGCCTTGACGAAACGCTGCGCGTCGAAGGTGCCGTCCTCACGCAGGAACTTCATGAGGTTCAGCGACGCCAGGTTGCACGAGGAGTTGTCCAGGTGCACGTACTCCGAGCACGGGTTGCTGGCGGTGATGCGGCCCGACTCCGGGCAGGTGTGCCAGTCGTTGATCGTGTCGTCGTACTGCAGCCCCGGGTCGGCGCACTCCCACGCAGCCTTCGAGATGGCCCGGAAGATGTCGTGCGCGGGAAGGGTCTCCACCACGCTGCCGTCCATCCGGCCGCGCAGGTGGTAGTCCTTCTTCTCCTCGAAGGCACGCATGAACTCGTCGCTGACGCGCACGGAGTTGTTGGCGTTCTGGTACTGCACCGACACGATGTCGGAGCCACCGAGGTCCATGTCGAAGCCCGCGTCCCGCAGCGCGCGGATCTTGTTCTCCTCGCGGGCCTTGGTCTCCACGAACTCGACGATGTCGGGGTGGTCGACGTCGAGGACGACCATCTTGGCTGCCCGGCGGGTGGCACCACCGGACTTGATCGTCCCGGCACTGGCGTCGGCGCCGCGCATGAACGACACCGGCCCGGACGCGGTGCCGCCGGAGGACAGCAGCTCCTTCGACGAGCGGATGCGGGAGAGGTTGATGCCGGCGCCGGAGCCGCCCTTGAAGATCAGGCCTTCCTCGCGGTACCAGTTCAGGATCGAGTCCATGCTGTCGTCGACGGCGAGGATGAAGCAGGCCGAGACCTGCTGCTTCGACGACGTGCCGACGTTGAACCAGACCGGCGAGTTGAAGCTGAAGACCTGGTTCATGAGCATCCAGGTGAGCTCGTGCTCGAAGATCGTGGCGTCCTCCGCGCTGCGGAAGTAGCCGTTCTCGTCGCCGGCCTTGCGGTAGGTCAGCACGACCCGGTCGATCAGCTGCTTGAGCGACCACTCGCGCGTCGGCGAACCGACGGCACCGCGGAAGTACTTGCTCGTGACGATGTTCGAGGCGTTGACCGACCAGTCCGCGGGGAACTCGACGCCGCGCTGCTCGAAGTTGATCGTGCCGTCGCGCCAGTTCGTCATGACGACGTCGCGACGCTCCCAGGTCACCTGCTCGTACGGGTGGACGCCGGCGGTGGTGTGCACGCGCTCCATGCGCAGCCCCTTGCGACGGCTGGCGGGGGTGGCCTGGGCCGGCGTGGTCGCCGACCCGTTGACGGTCTCGGTCATGCGGCGGGTCCTTACCTCTCTGCTGAAGAGAACAAATCCGACGGGGGCATCCATGCCGGCGTCCGGTCGTCCTGTGGCGCGCAACAGGTCGTCGCGCGATGTGGTCGGTGGGTTCTGGTCTCGTACGGGGTGATCAGCTGCGGGTGGTTCACGTGGGCGGGGCAGGACGATCTGCCGCGGCCGTCGGTCAGGTCACGACGGCCGCGGCAAGCGCGGGTTCGGTGCTGGTGGTCGTACCGGTGCTCGGGCCGTCGACGACGCGCGGACGGTGCAGGACGGCCGGACGAGCCGGCCCGCAACCGTCGGATCTCTGCCTCGAAGTCGTCCAGCGACTCGAACGACGAGTAGACCGACGCGAACCGGAGGTAGGCGACCTCGTCGAGCTCGCGCAGCGGGCCGAGGATCGCCCGGCCGACGTCCTCGGACTTGATCTCGACACGCGCCGACTCGCGCACGGCTTCCTCGACCCGCTGCGCCAACAGAGCGAGGGCGTCTTCGTCGACCGGCCGCCCCTGACATGCCTTGCGGACGCCCGAGCACACCTTGTCGCGGCGGAACGGCTCGGTGACGCCGCTGCGCTTGACCACGAGGAGGGAGGCCTCCTCGAGGGTCGTGAACCGACGGCTGCAGCTCTGGCAGGCCCGACGGCGGCGGATGCTCGACCCGCCGTCGGCGTCACGGCTGTCGACGACCCGACTGTCCTCGTGGGAGCAGTAGGGACAGCGCACGGCGGCCTCCCAAAGAGCTGACTCGTCTACCGGTTCGGAATCGACCTGTGGATGTTGCTGTGGGCAACCCCGGAAAACCGGGGACAACCTGTGCAACAACCTGTGGACGACTTACATCCTTGTAACTACTAGATGTTGTGTCCGGACAGTAGGCACAGCCAAGGTCTGGTGCAAGCCGCATTCCGGCGTGTCGATGCGGTGACTTCACGCGACACCTCCGCAACGGTGACGACCGATCACGCTCGGCTACGGCAGCCGGAGCGTTTGCCCGACCTGGAGCTGCGGAGTGCCGAGCCCGTTGACCGCCATCAGGTCGATCGCCGTCTTGCGCGGATCGGCGTTCGGAGCGATGCGCTCGGCGATGGACCAGACCGTGTCGCCCCGCTGGACCGTCGTCGTAGCCGCCGGTGCCGAGGGGTCCCCGAGAGCCGTCGACGTGACGCGGCCCACGCTGAACGTCACGGTCAGCACGGCGAGGAGCAGGAGCAGCGCGACGACGCGACCGCGGCGGGTCAGGTGCAACGAAGGCCGCGCCGGCCGCACCGCAGGACGCGACGTGACCACGTGCGCCGTCGCGGTCCGCGGAAGGGACCCGCGGCGGGACACCTGGACGGGTCGGCACCGCAGGCGCGCGGGCAGCGTCCGCCCTGACGGGCGCGGAGTACGCACGGTGACCTCGACCGGCCGCAGAGAAGTGGCGACCGCCGCGCTCTCCCGGCGTGTCGCGACGGCCCCCGCCCGCCCCTGTGGGGCGCCGCCGCTGTCGCTCCCACCTCTGCCGCCGGGACGCGGACGGGGCTGCGGGGCGGGCCGCGAGCTCACCGAGCAGGGCCGCGGTGCGTCGGTCGATCAGGATCGTGGACATCGAGTTGCCTCCCAAGCTCGAACGCGTGTTCGATGTGGGTGTTGTACCGCAGGGGTCCGACAAAAAACCAGACACGCTCGAACATGTGTTTGAAGTGCAGCCGTCACCAGCGATAACGTCCTGGTCAGACGCCGGGCGGGGAGCCGCCCATCACCGCCGACGCAATAGACATGCAGCCGAACGCCGGGTCCGCCCGGCCGTGAAGGAGGAACCCATGGCCGGTCGCCGCCCCGAGGGTCCGGAGTCCGACGTGCCCCCCACGCCGCCGGCTGCCGCTGGAGCCCGAGGGCAGGTCCGCGACTTCCCCGACGGCCCGCCGGACGCCACCGGCCTCACCCCCCGCCAGCGGAAGGTGCTCGAGGTCATCCGGGCAGCTGTGGACAGGCGGGGGTACCCGCCGAGCGTGCGCGAGATCGGGGAGGCCGTCGGGCTCACCAGCACCAGCAGCGTGGCCCACCAGATGAAGGTCCTGCAGACGAAGGGGTTCCTCCGCCGCGACCCGCACCGGCCCCGCGCGGTCGAGGTGCTGCTGCCCCCGCCACCCGAGTCCGACGGCGGCAGCAGCGAGGACGAGGAAGCAACCCGGGCAGCGCGTCCGACGCCCGCCTACGTACCGGTCGTGGGCCGAATCGCCGCGGGCGGTCCGGTGCTGGCCGAGCAGGCCGTCGAGGACGTCTTCCCGTTGCCGAAGGAGCTCGTCGGCGAGGGGACGCTGTTCATGCTCCGGGTCACCGGAGACTCCATGGTCGACGCCGCCATCTGCGACGGGGACTGGGTCGTCGTCCGGCAGCAGCCGGTCGCCGACAACGGTGACGTCGTCGCCGCGATGATCGACGGCGAGGCCACCGTCAAGACCTACCGACGCCGCGACGGGCACCTCTGGCTCATGCCGCACAACCCCGACTACTCGCCGATCGACGGCGACCAGGCCACCATCCTCGGCCGCGTCGTGGCGGTGCTGCGCCGCGTCTGAACGGGCCGGGACCGAGCCTGCCCGTCCTCAGAGGACGGCGGGCTCGGTCAGCCGTTCGAGTTCAGCGGCGAGCGCCGGTCCGACACGAGCGTGCAGCCAGGTGCCCTCCGGCCGGTGGTCGACAGCCAGCACCTCACCCACCTCGTGCACTCGTGCGACGAGGTCCCCCCGGTCGTAGGGAACGGTCACCTCGAGTTCCACCTCGGGACGCGGCACCCGCTCCACGAGGACGTCGAACAGCTCGTCGAGGCCTTCACCTGTCTTGGCGCTGACGAAGACGGCATCGGGAAGCTCCCGCCGCAGCCGATTCAGCACCAACGGGTCCGCTGCGTCGATCTTGTTCACCACGAGCAGCTCAGGCACCTGCACCGCGCCGATGTCGTCGAACACCTCGCGCACCGCCCGGATCTGCGACTCGGGGTCGACATGTGAACCGTCCACCACGTGGACAACCAGGTCCGCCTTCGCCACCTCCTCGAGGGTGGAGGTGAATGCGTCCACGAGCTGATGCGGCAGGTGACGGACGAAGCCGACCGTGTCGGTCAGGGTGATGCTGCGCCCGTCCGGCAACTCCGCGCGGCGGACGGTCGGGTCCAGGGTTGCAAAGAGCGCGTTCTCCACGAGCACACCGGCACCGGTGAACCGATTCAGCAGGGACGACTTACCGGCGTTGGTGTAGCCGGCGATCGCGAGCGCGGGAACGGCATGGCGGACGCGGTCCGACCGCTTCGTCTCGCGGACCACGGCCATGGCGGTGATGTCGCGCCGCAGCTTGGCCATCCGGGCCCGGATGCGCCGCCGGTCGGTCTCGATCTTGGTCTCACCGCCACCCATCCGGGTACCGATGCCGCCACCCTGCCGTGACATCGACTCACCCCAGCCGCGCAGACGCGGCAGCAGGTAGGACAGTTGCGCGAGCTCGACCTGCGCCTTGCCCTCGCGGCTCGACGCGTGCTGCGCGAAGATGTCGAGGATCAGGGCGGTCCGATCGATGACCTTGACCTTGACGATCTCCTCCAGCTGCTTCAGCTGGCCGGGCGTGAGCTCACCGTCGCAGATGACGGTGTCGGCGCCGGTCGCGACCACGATGTCGCGCAGCTCGCGCGCCTTCCCCGACCCGACGTAGGTAGCGGCGGACGGCCGGTCGCGACGCTGCACCAGCGCGTCGAGCACCTGGGAACCCGCGGTCTCGGCGAGCGCGGCGAGTTCGGCGAGGGAGTTGTCGGCGTCGGTCGCCGTCCCTTCGGTCCACACGGCGATGAGCACGACCCGTTCGAGCCGGAGCTGCCGGTACTCGACCTCGGTGACGTCCTCGAGCTCGGTCGTCAGCCCGGCGACGCGCCGGAGCGCCGTGCGGTCAGCGAGGTCGTAGCCCTCGCCCTCGAGGTCGTGCAGCTGCGGCCGGCGGCGTGCGGCGCGGGGATGGCCGTTGTCGGACAGCGAGCGCAGCTCAGCCGGGCCCGAGTCGTCGTCGGCAGCCAGGGAGTGGACGGGAACGGCGGTCGGCACGTGCTCGTCATCGACGTGGAGCGGTGCCGCGGCGGAATCTGTCATCGTCTTCCTCAACCTCTCCGCGAGCCGCAGCATTCCGGCGCGACCGCGCTGACCGGGTCCCCAGACGCCGCGTCCATGCAGGTCAACCGCACCAGCGGCCCTCGGCGACCAGCTCGGCGGGTCCGCTGAGGAAGACCGACTGCTCGGTCCACTCCACCAGGAGGCGTCCGCCGGGCACGCGTACCTCACGCGCCGGACCGGGCGCCCCCATCACCGCGACGGCGACGGCGCAGGCACCCGTTCCGCAGGACAGCGTCTCGCCGACGCCGCGTTCGTGCACGCGCATTTCCAGCGAACCGTCCGCTGCCTCCACGACGAACTCCAGGTTGACGCCCGTCGGGAACACGTCGGGGTCGCCGATCACCGGAGCGGTCAGGTCGAGCCCCAGGAGTTCGTCGAGGTCCGAGACGCGGGTGACGAGGTGCGGGTTGCCCATCGAGACCGCGCATCCCGTGACCGTCCGATCGCCGAAGCGGGCACCGGCGTCGCCCAGCACCTCCGGAGGCCCCATGTCGACGCGAACGTCGCCGCTCGCCGCGACCTCCACGGACTTGTGCCCTCCCCGCGTCGCGAGGACGAGTTCGCCGGGCTGCGCCCATCCGGCGGCGACGAGGAACCGGGCGTAGACACGGACCCCGTTACCGCACATCTCGGCGATGCTGCCGTCGGCGTTGTGGTAGTCCATGAACCATTCGGGCGTTGCCGTCGCCGAGTCGGCCGCCCGGTCGGCTCCGGCGTCCGGGACGTGCTCACTGCGCACGACGCGCAGCACGCCGTCGCCCCCGATGCCGAACCGCCGGTCACAGAGGCGTCGAACGAGATCCGGCGTCAGCTCGACCTGACCGTCGGCGTCAGGCAGGACGACGAAGTCGTTGCCGGTGCCGTGACCCTTGACGAACGGCAGCCCGTCGCCGAGCGACCGGGCGCTTGCCGTTCTGGCCTCCATCCGGCGCAGATTACTCCTGCGCCCCGGCCTGCATCGGTGCCGGACGGGACGATCCGTTGCGCCAGCCGACGCCGCGCGTGAGCATCCAGCGAGCCCGGTCGGCCCGTTGCGGGGTGGAGAACAGGAAGCCGTGGGCGCGGTCGCACCCCAGCTCGCAGAGCCTGGCCCCTTCCGCCCACGACTCGACGCCCTCGGCGACCACGTAGAGGTCACGGGCATGAGCCAGTCGAATCACCGACGCCACGATCGAGTCGTCGTCGAGGTCACCTCCGACACCCCGGACGAAGCGGCGGTCGAGCTTGACCGCGTCGATCGGCAGCTCGTCGAGGGTCGCCAGGGACGAGTACCAGGTACCGAAGTCGTCGACGGCGAGGGCGCAACCGAGCTCCCGGAGCTCCCCGAGGACGGCGAGGGCCCGCGGGCCGATCGCCTCGAGCGTCTTCTCGCTGAACTCGAGCCCGAGCGTGCCGCGGCGGAGGCCGTGCCGGCGCACCACGTCCGCGATCTGTTCCACGAAGCCGTCGGTGCACTGCGTCGCGGCGACATTGATCCACAGCTGCCGGTCGCGCACCGTCGGGTGCGGCGGCATGCTGCCCCAGGATGCGAGCTCGGCGGCCGCCCGCTCGAGTACCCAGCTACCGAGCGCAGGCATGAGGCCCGCCCGGTCCGCGGCGGAGAGGAAGTCGGCCGGGCCGAGCAACCCACGTAAGGCGTGCGGCCAGCGGAGGAGTGCCTCCATGCCGACGACGGCACCCGACGCGAGCTCGACCTCGGGCTGGAAGACGAGTTCGAAGGCGTCCTCGGCCAGGGCCACGCGGAGGTCGGCGGTCAGGTCCGGCCGATGCGTCAGATCCACGATCGTTCGAGCCACAGCTCAACTCCTGTCAGGCGACGCGACACCGAGCGCACACCCTATGCGGACAATCCGCCACAGGTTATCGACGTCGGGGTGGAGACACCGTCCACCACTGCTCCATCGTTGTCACGGCCTCGGACGTGAATTGATCCGAGGAATTGCCGGGAGAAAGCCACCGGACGGCCGGATCACGCCGGAACCAGGACCGTTGCCGGCGGGCGAATCGGCGGGTCGCGTTGACCGTGTCCACTTCCGCCCGGGCGAGGGCTTCCTCGACGGAGGCGCCGTCCGCAGCGGCGTCGAGCGCTTGCAGCATCTGGGCGTAGCCGAGGGCGCGCGACGCCGTCCGTCCCTGCCGGAGGCCGACCCGCGCCAGCGCCCGCACCTCGTCGACGAGGCCACGTTCGATCATGAGAGCGACGCGCCGGCGCAGCCGCTCGTCGAGATCGGGCCGGTCGAGGGCTACTTGCAGCGCGTCGTAGACGGGGGCCGGCGGCGGCAGTGTGGCGGTGTAGCTGCCGCGGAGGCCGACCACCTCGAGGGCGCGGACGAGCCGCCGGCCGTTGCTCGGCAGGATCGCGTCCGCAGCGGCGGGGTCGACGGTGGCCAGCCGGGCGTGGAGCGCCGCTGGCCCCCGCTCCTCGAGCTCCCCCTCCAGACGGCGCCGCGCCTCCGGATCGGTCCCGGGAAAGTCGAGGTCGTCGAGCACGGCGCGGACGTACAGACCGCTGCCGCCGACGAGGAGGGGCACCCGTCCACGGCCGGCGATCTCCTCGATGCGTGCGCGGGCCTGCTGTTGGTACCGGACGACGTCGGCCGCCTCGGTGACGTCCCAGACGTCGAGAAGGTGGTGCGGCACCCCGCGGCGCTCCTCGAGGGACAACTTCGCGGTACCGATGTCCATCCCGCGATAGAGCTGCATCGAGTCGGCGTTCACGATCTCGCCGTCAAGGCGCAGGGCCAGCTCGACGGCGACGTCGGACTTGCCCGCACCCGTGGGTCCGACAACGGCGAGCACGCGCGTCGTCACGCCGCGCGTCTCCACTCCGCGACCACGTAGCCGACGCCGAACGGTGCGTCGTCGTAGAGCACGCGCGCGCCCCACGGCATGCCGGCCGCGGCTCCGGCGAGCACCTGCCAGCTGGCCCGCCCGACAGCGAGGAGTTCGCGGGCGAGAACGACGTCGAGGTCGACGAGCGCCTCGAGATCGGCGCTGCCGAGCGCTGCCGCCACATCCGCGTCGAAGCCGCGGGCGCGCTCGTCCAGCCAGCCGGGTGCCTTCTCCGTACGCCGCGCCGAGAGGTCCCCGAGGCACAGCAGCGCAACCCGGTCCCCGGCCGCAGCCAGCTCTCGACCCAGCGCGACCGCGTCCTCCGGGCTGAGCGACTCGGGCACGCCGAACGCCGCCCGGCGGCCCGTCCACCCGACCGACTGCAGCAACCACGCGCCGACCGTGAGCGCCAGCGGCAACGTCGGCGCAGCGCTGGGTGCGACCTCCCCGAGCGCGACCCGCTCGTCGACCCCGTAGGGGGCGAACGACCCGACGGCGGTTCCGTCGTAGCTCGTCAAGGCTTCGTCGGCTCCGACCAGCACCACGACGTCGGGAGCCCTGGCCACCAGCCGTTCGACGGCGGACAGCGCACTCGCCCGGACCGGCACGTCGATGCCCCGGCCGACTGTGGGGACGAGCAGAGGCGGGTGAGGACACACCGCCGCGGCGATCAGTGGCATCGAGCGGTCAGATCCGGCCGGTCGCCGACCCTGCACCCACGGTCGGAAGGCCGAGCCCCACGGGGCGGCGAGGCGCCGCAGCTCCGGTCGGCTCGCAGCTGGCTCCACCGGCGCGCAGGGCCGCCGCCACGTCACCGGCGCGGGTCGCCCGGTGGTCGGTGAGCACCCCGTCGGCGAGCAGGTGGTGTGGCGCCGCGCGGGAGACGACGGTCCGGACGACGTCACCGGGCCGGATATCACCAACCGTCCCCGCGGCCGTCTCGGCACGGAAGTGCACGAGCCGCCCGTCGCGCGCGCGGCCCGACATGCGGCCGGTCCCGGAGTCCTTGCGTCCCTCTCCGTTGGCCACGAGGACCTCGACCTCGCGGCCGACGAGCGCCCGGTTCTCCGACCAGGAGATCTCCTCCTGCAGTGCGGTGAGGCGGCCGTATCGCTCGGCGACGACCTCGGGCGGCACCTGTCCATCCATCTCAGCGGCGGGGGTGCCGGGGCGCTTCGAGTACTGGAAGGTGAAGGCGCTCGCGAACCGGGCGGCCTGCACCACCTCGAGTGTCTTCGCGAAGTCGGCCTCTGTCTCGCCCGGGAAGCCGACGATGATGTCGGTCGTCAGCGCCGCATCCGGCATGGCCGCGCGCACGCGCTCGACGATGCCGAGGAAACGTTCGGAGCGGTAGGAGCGCCGCATCCGGCGCAGCACGTCGTCGGACCCCGACTGCAGGGGCATGTGGAGGGAATGACACACCACCGGCGTCTCGGCCATGGCGGCGATCACGTCGTCGGTGAAGTCGCGCGGGTGCGGGCTGGTGAACCGCAGCCGCTCCAGCCCGGGGACCTCGCCGCAGGCGCGCAGCAGCTTGCCGAACGCTTCGCGGTCCCCGAACTCGCGGCCGTAGGAGTTCACGTTCTGCCCGAGCAGCGTCACCTCGAGCACACCGTCGGCCGTCAGCGCCTCGACCTCGGCCAGCACGTCACCGGGGCGACGGTCGCGCTCCTTGCCGCGCAGGCTCGGGACGATGCAGAAGGTGCAGGTGTTGTCGCATCCGACGCTGATGCTGACCCACGCCGAATAGGCCGAGTCGCGGCGCGCCGGCAGCGTCGAGGGGAACGTCTCGAGCGCCTCGACGATCTCGACCTGGGCCTGGTCGTTGTGCCGCGCCCGTTCGAGCAGGACGGGCAATGCGTGCAGGTTGTGCGTGCCGAAGACGACGTCCACCCACGGCGCCCGATCGACGATGGTTCCGCGGTCCTTCTGGGCCAGGCACCCGCCGACCGCGATCTGCATGTCCGGGTTCGCGAGCTTGGCGGGCCGCAGGTGCCCGAGGTTGCCGTAGAGCTTGTTGTCGGCGTTCTCGCGAACCGCGCAGGTGTTGAAGACCACCAGGTCAGGGGCTTCGCCTTCGACGGGGCGGACGTAACCGGCGCTCTCGAGGAGACCGCCGAGCCGCTCGCTGTCGTGGACGTTCATCTGACAGCCGTAGGTCCGCACCTCATACGTCCGACCCATGGTGTCGAGCGTACGGCCGAGCGTCCCGGGAAGGCCCCGGTCAGCGCGGCTCACACCTCCGACGCGACCTCGTCCGCCGACGATTCCTCCGCACCGAGCACCTCGCGCACGACGTCGGAGACGACGTCGCCGCTGTAGCCGCGCCGGGCGAGGAAGCCGGCGAGGCGACGACGCCGAGCCGCCTCCGGAAGCCCGAGGGTGCGGCCGGCGCGCGTGGTCGCCAACCGGACAGCCGTCGCCCGCTCGTCGGCCGGATCGACCGCCGCCAACGCCGGCTCGGCGTCTTCGTCGCTGATGCCCTTGCTCCGGAGTTCCCGGGAGACCGACCGTCGAGCCACGCCGGCCCGCGCGCGGGTCCGTACGAAAGCTTCGGCGTACGCGGCGTCGTCGATCAGACGCAGCTCTTCCAACCGGTCCAGCACGACATCGATCACACCGGGAGGTACTTGCTCCTCGGTGAGGACCTCGGCCAGCTGGTAGCGGGTGCGAGCCCGATCCGTCAGCAGGCGAAGGCACAGTTCCTGCGCTTGCCTACGGGCAATCGACGGATCGGAGCTCAGCTCCCGGATGCGCGAGCGGCGCGGGCCGCCCCGCATCAGAAGTCGACGGGTGCCGGTGCCACGGGGGGCGCGTCCAGCACCGGGATGACGCCGAGCTTCTCCTTGATGCGCTTCTCGACCTCGTTGGCGATGTCGGGGTTGTCGCGCAGGAAGGCGCGGGCGTTCTCCTTGCCCTGCCCCAGCTGATCGCCCTCGTAGGTGTACCAGGCACCGGCCTTACGGATGAAGCCGTGCTCGACACCCATGTCGATCAGCCCACCTTCACGGCTGATCCCCTGACCGAAGAGCATGTCGAACTCGGCGATCCGGAACGGCGGGCTCACCTTGTTCTTCACGACCTTGACCTTGACCCGGCTGCCGACCGGCTCCGTGCCGTCCTTCAGCGTCTCGATGCGACGGACGTCGAGCCGCACGGAGGCGTAGAACTTCAGCGCCTTGCCGCCGGTGGTGGTCTCCGGCGAACCGAACATCACGCCGATCTTCTCGCGCAGCTGGTTGATGAAGATGGCGGTCGTGCCGGAGTGGCTCAGCGCACCGGTGATCTTCCGCAGCGCCTGGCTCATCAGACGGGCCTGCAGACCGACGTGGCTGTCACCCATCTCGCCCTCGATCTCGGCCCGCGGCACAAGAGCTGCCACCGAGTCGACGACGATGATGTCGAGCGCGTTCGACCGGATCAGCATGTCCATGATCTCGAGCGCCTGCTCGCCGGTGTCCGGCTGCGAAACCAGCAACGCGTCGGTGTCGACACCCAGCCGCTTCGCGTACTCCGGGTCCATCGCGTGCTCGGCGTCGATGAACGCCGCGATACCGCCTGCGGCCTGGGCACTCGCTACGGCGTGGAGCGCGAGGCTCGTCTTACCGCTGCTCTCCGGGCCGTAGATCTCGACCACCCGGCCACGCGGGAGGCCGCCGATGCCGAGCGCCACGTCGAGCGAGATCGCTCCCGTGGGGATCACCTGGATCGGCGGGCGCACGTCGTCGCCGAGACGCATCACCGAGCCCTTGCCGAACGACTTCTCGATCTGCGTCAGCGCGTTGGCCAGAGCCTTCTCGCGGTCGAGTCCTGCCATGGGGGCCACCCCTCGGTTCATGTTCGTCGATGTAATCGGCGTGTTCGTCGATGTCGTCGGGGACGTTAGGACGGGGCTCCGACATTTTCCGGCGCCGCGTCCCACCTGTGGACGGCGACCGCCGATTCACAATTTAGGCGAACAGACGTTCGAGTGCGGCGGCGACACGCCGCCGATTCGCTGACGGTCAGCGGTCCCGGGCAGGGACCTCGAACTCGGCACAGACCGCACGCCACACGGTCTTGGCGTCCTCCCCCTCGTCGAGTGCCTGGGCGACGGTGCGGCCGGAGAGCGTTGCGAGCACATGGTCGCGCGCGAGCGAGTCGGCGTAGCTGTCACCAAAGGCGCGACGCATCCGCTCCCAGAAGTCCGTCAGCCGCACCCGTCCCATTCTGCGTGCCGGCGAACGTTGCCGCAGGTTCGGCCGTGCTGGCCTCCGCCCGCGGCACCGTTTCTGTCGGAGGTGCGCGGCACACTGGATCCGTGGCCGACACACCGAAGGACGAGGCGGGGCTCCCGGGCTTCTCCGCCGCGACCGCGGCGTGGTTCGAGGCAGCATTCGCCGGGCCCACCGCAGCTCAGCGCGGCGCCTGGGCCACCGTCGCCGGTGGCCGGAACGCACTCGTCGTCGCCCCGACCGGCTCGGGCAAGACGCTCGCCGCGTTCCTCTGGGCCCTCGACGGGCTGGCGTCCCGTCCCGTGCCCAAGGACAAGCTCCGTCGGTGCCGCGTGCTCTACGTCAGCCCGCTCAAGGCCCTGGCCGTGGACATCGAGCGCAACCTGCGGGCCCCGCTCGCCGGCATCCACCACGCGGCGGTCCGGCTGGGGCTGCCCGAGCCCGACGTCCGCGTCGGCGTGCGCTCGGGTGACACCAGCCCCGAGGAACGGCGCCGGATCGCGACGGCGCCGCCCGACATCCTCATCACCACGCCGGAGTCGTTGTTCCTGCTGCTGACCAGCCAGGCCCGCGAGGCGCTACGGGGCGTCGAGACGGTCATCGTCGACGAGGTCCACGCCGTCGCCGGCACGAAGCGGGGCGCCCACCTCGCCCTGAGCCTCGAACGGCTGGATGCACTGCTGGACCGTCCCGCACAGCGGGTCGGCCTGTCGGCCACGGTCCGCCCGGTCGACTCCGTCGCCCGCTACCTGGGCGGCGAGCACCCGGTCGACGTCGTCCAGCCGCCGTCGTCGAAGACGTTGGAGATCGCGGTCGAGGTGACCGTCGAGGACATGACGGCGCTCGGTGAGCAGACCGGGCCGTCGGTGCTGCAGGACATGCCGGTCCTCGACTGGTCGAACATCGACACGGAGACCGGCGAGGTCCTCGGCCCGATCGGCTCGTTCTCCGACGACGCGAACCACAAGCCTGGCCCGAGCGCCACGGCGACCGCCGACCACTCGTCGGCCACGTTCCCCGCCCCGTTCTCGGACAGCTTCCCGGACGTGCTCCCCGCGGGTCCGGCCGGCACCTCGGGGGGCGCTGGCGCGCTGTACCCGGCGACCGTTCCCGGGGGCTCGACCATGGGCGGCGGCATCGACAACCGCGCCTCCATCTGGCCGTCGATCGAGCGTCGCGTACTCGACCTCGTCAACGCGCACCGCTCGACCATCGTCTTCGCGAACTCCCGCCGTCTCGCCGAGCGGTTGTGCAGCCGGCTCAACGAACTCGCCGCGGCCGACGCCGGCCTCGAGCCTCCGGACCCGCTGCAGCAACGGCAGACGGCGGAGTACCCGGCGCAGAGCGGCTCGGGCCACGGCAGCCCGAACCAGGGGGCTCCCGCTGCAGGCACCACCGCCGAGGACGGCCGCATGGTGGAGGTCGCACGGCCGCACCACGGCAGCATGAGCCGCGAGCAGCGCACGCTCGTCGAAGAGGCGTTGAAGTCAGGGCGCCTGCCGTGCGTGGTCGCCACCAGCAGTCTGGAGCTGGGCATCGACATGGGCGCGGTCGATCTCGTGGTCCAGGTCGAGTCCCCGCCCAGCGTCGCGAGCGGCCTCCAGCGGATCGGCCGTGCCGGCCACCAGGTCGGGGCCGCGAGCCGCGGCGTGGTGCTCCCCAAGCACCGGGGCGACCTGCTGCCCTGCACGGTCGTGGCCGAGCGCATGCGCGACGGGGCGATCGAGTCGCTCACTCCCCCGCGCAACCCGCTCGACGTGCTGGCCCAGCAGATCGTGGCGATGGTCGCGATGGAGGACTGGTCGGTCGAAGACCTCGCCGCCCTCGTCCGCCGGTCGGCAGCGTTCACCGCGCTGCCCCAATCAGCCCTCGAGGCCACCCTCGACATGCTCGCCGGCCGCTACCCCTCGGATGCGTTCGCCGAACTACGGCCCCGCATCGTGTGGGACCGGGTCGCCGGAACCCTCTCCGGCCGTCCCGGTGCGCAGCGCCTGGCAGTGACCAGCGGCGGCACCATCCCCGACCGCGGGCTGTTCGGCGTCTTCCTCGCCGCCGGCGGCGAAGGCGGCCCCGGACGGCGGGTGGGTGAGCTCGACGAGGAGATGGTCTACGAGAGCCGCTCCGGCGACGTCATCCTGCTCGGCTCGTCCTCGTGGCGCATCGAGGACATCACGGCCGACCAGGTGCTGGTCAGCCCGGCGCCGGGGCAGCCCGGTCGGCTCCCGTACTGGCACGGCGACGCCCCCGGCAGGCCGGTCGAGCTCGGCCGGGCCCTCGGCGGCTTCGTGCGGATGCTCTCCCGCCTCGACGACTCCGCTGCCCGGGAGCGGCTGCAACAGGCCGGCCTCGACACATGGGCGGTCGACAACCTGCTCGCCTACCTGAGCGAGCAGCGTGAGGCGACGGGACAGCTCCCCGACGACCGCACGATCGTGGTCGAACGGTTCCGGGACGAGCTCGGTGACTGGCGGCTCGCGGTCCACTCGCCGTTCGGCGCGCAGGTGCACCAGCCATGGGCGCTCGCCGTTGCGGCCCGCATCCGCGAGCGGCTCGGGTTGGACGCGCAGGTGATGCACACCGACGACGGGCTGATCCTGCGGTTGCCGGACGCCGACGAACCACCCTCGGCGGACCTGGTGCTGCTCGACCCCGACGAGGTCGAGAGCATCGTGCAGAGCGAGGTCGGTGGGAGCGCCCTGTTCGCGAGCCGGTTCCGCGAGTGCGCGGCACGGGCTCTGCTGCTCCCCCGCCGCGACCCGAAGCGCCGCACCCCGCTGTGGCAGCAGCGGCAACGCTCGGCCCAGCTGCTGTCGGTGGCGAGCGAACACCCGACGTTCCCGATCGTGCTGGAAACGGTGCGGGAGTGCCTGCAGGACGTGTTCGACGTCCCCGGGCTCACCGAGCTGATGCGGAGCATGTCGGGCCGCGGCGTCCGCCTCGTCGAGGTCGAGACGTCCACGCCGTCCCCGTTCGCCCGCTCCCTGCTCTTCGGCTACGTCGGCGCGTTCATGTACGAGGGCGACAGTCCCCTCGCCGAACGACGCGCCCAGGCGCTCTCGCTGGACAGCACTCTGCTCGCCGAGCTGCTGGGGTCCGCCGAGCTCCGCGAGCTGCTCGACCCCGAGGTCCTCGACGAGGTCGAGGCCGAGCTGCAGCGGCTCGCCGTCGAGCGGCACGTGCGCGACAGCGAGGGCGTCGCCGACCTCCTGCGCGTGCTCGGCGACCTCACCACCGACGAGGTCGTCGCACGCGGCGGCTCGGCGGAGATGCTCACCGAACTCGAACGTGCCCGGCGCGTCATGCCGGTGCGGATGGCCGGCGACCCCCGCTGGGCCGCGGTCGAGGACGCCGCCCGGCTCCGCGACGCGCTCGGCGTCCCGATGCCCATGGGTGTGCCGGACGCCTTCCTCGAATCGGTTCGCGACCCGCTCGGCGACCTCGTGAGCCGCTATGCACGGACGCACGGTCCGTTCGTCGCCGCCGACCTCGCCGCACGACTGGGCCTGGGCGTCGCCGTGGTCACCGGTGTCCTCGAGCGCCTCGCGTCCGACCGGCGGGTGGCGAGCGGTGAGTTCCGCCCCGGCGGCGTGGGGACCGAGTGGTGCGACGTCGAGGTGCTGCGTATGCTCCGCCGCCGCAGCCTCGCCCGGCTGCGCAAGGAGGTGGAGCCGGTGCCGCCCGAGGCGCTGGCGCGCTTCCTCCCCGACTGGCAGGGGCTCGGCGGCGGCACGGCCGCGCGGGGCGCCGACGGCCTGCTGCGTGCCGTCGAGCAGCTGGCCGGCGCCGCTGTCCCGGCGAGTGCCCTGGAGACGCTCGTCCTCCCGGCGCGGGTCGTCGACTACACGCCGGCGCTCCTCGACGAACTCTGCTCCGCCGGCGAGATCATCTGGGCCGGAGCCGGTTCGCTCCCCGGCAACGACGGTTGGGTCCGGCTGGTTCCCGCGGACGCCGCCGGGCTCCTGCTCCCCGCGCCGGACGCGGAAGAGGCCGTCCGTACCCCGCTGCACGAGACGCTGCTCGACGTGCTCTCCGACGGCGCGGCACTGTTCTTCCGCGACCTCTCGAACCGGGCGGCGAGCACCGATGACCCCGCGCTGTTGACGGCGTTGTGGGACCTGGTCTGGTCCGGTGAGCTGACCAACGACACCCTCACCCCGCTCCGGGCCCGCATCGCCGGCCGTGCCACGGCCGCGAAGAGCGCCGGCCCGCGTCGTCCCCGTCCCGCCCGCACGAGCCGCTACGGCCGCTACGCCGGTCTCAGCGCGGGTCGGCCCGCGATGCCGAGTCGTACCGGCCCGCCCAGTGCGGCGGGGCGCTGGTGGCGGCTCCCGGACCGCGAACCGCAGCCGACCCGGCGGATGCACGCGACGGCAGAGGCGCTGCTGGACCGCTACGGGGTGCTGACCCGGGGAGCGGTTGCTGCGGAGTCGATCGTCGGCGGGTTCGCCGCCGTCTACCCGGTTCTCTCCGCGTTCGAGGACGCGGGCCGGTGCCGTCGGGGCTACTTCGTCGAGGGACTGGGCGCCGCACAGTTCGCGGTCCCGGGTGCCGTCGACCGGATGCGCAGCCTGGCGGCACCGTCCCGCCCCGCCGAGACCCCGCTCTGGTCGGCACCTGTCCCGCCGAGCTGGGAGCAGCGTGCACGGCGGAAGCCGGAGAGCAGCGGTGCCCTGGTGCTGGCGGCGACCGACCCCGCGAACCCCTACGGCGCCGCGCTCCCCTGGCCCGAACGGGAGAGCGAGGGCGGTCACCGGCCGGGTCGGAAGGCCGGTGCCCTGGTGGTCCTGCTCGACGGAGCTCTCGTGCTCTATGTCGAGCGGGGCGGCAAGACGCTGCTGTCGTTCCGGGACGACCCCGAGTCGCTGCAGCCGGCGGCGGACGGGCTCGCCCTCGCGGTGCGGCGGGGAGCCCTCGGCAAACTGTCGGTGGAGAAAGCCGACGGCGAAGCCGTGCTCGTCAGCGACCTGGGTAAGGCCCTGGAAGCCGCGGGTTTCCGGCCGACCCCTCGAGGGCTGCGCCTCCGCGGCTGATCGCGGAACGGGAACGAACGGGGGTGTCATGCCCGAGGGCGACAGCGTCTACCTCGCCGCGGCCCGCATGCACCAGGGCCTCGCGGGACAGCTCCTGCGCCGCACCGACTTCCGGGTGCCGCAGCTCGCGACCACCGACCTCGCCGGACGTCACGTCGTGGCCGTGATCCCGCGCGGGAAGCACATGCTGACCCGGATCGAAGGCGGCATCACCCTCCACACCCACTTCAAGATGGACGGCACCTGGCACCTCTACCGACCGCGTCAGCGCTGGCAGGGCCCGCTGTGGCAGGTTCGGGTGGTCCTCGAGACCGCCGAACGGGTCGCGGTCGGGTTCCGCCTCCCGGTCGTCGAGCTCATCCCGACCGCACGTGAGTCCGAGGTCGTCGGCCATCTCGGCCCCGACCTGCTGGGACCGGACTGGGACGCCGAGGAGGCCCTCCGACGTCTCCGGCAGCCAGCCCGGGCGTGAGATCGGGACCGCGCTGCTCGACCAGCGCAACCTCGCCGGGCTCGGCAACCTGTGGCGCTGCGAGGTCCTGTTCCTCCGCGGCCTGGACCCCTGGACCCCGGTCGGCGAGGTGCTCGACCTCCCCGCCGTCGTCGACCTCAGCTACCGCCTGCTGCAGGCCAACAAGGACCGGCCGGCGCAGACCAGCACAGGTTCGATGCTCCGCGGTCAGACGTCGTACGTGGTCGGGCGGGCCCGCAAGCCCTGCCGCCGCTGCGGCACGCTCATCCGGAAGAAGGAGCAGGGTGTCGCACCGCAGCAGCGCGAGACCTACTGGTGCCCGCACTGCCAGGCCGGCCCGGGGAAGCCGGCGGCCGCTCAGCCAGCAGCGGGCGGCGCCTCGGGCTGACCCGTGTTCGGCTGCGTGTTGTCCGTGCGGCCGGTGCCCGGCTGACCGGTGCTCCCGTCCTTGCTCAGGGAAGGGGTGCCCGAACCGATGGCCTGCGCGGATCCGGAGCCCAGGGCACCGGCGCCGCCGGAGGTCGACGAACCCAACTCGGCGCGGATCTGCGCGAGCCGGTTCGTGGCCGCGGCGTTCATCGTCGCCTTGCGGACCTCGAGCATGCGGGCCTCGACCCCGCTGCTCGCGAGCTCCGACTGACCGAGGGCGCTGGCGTACCGCTTCTCGATCTTGTCGCGCACCTCGACCAGCGAGGGTGTCTCCCCCGGCGGTGTCAGCTCCGACATCGACGACAGGGCCGTGTTCATCTGTTCGCGCATCTTGGCGCTCTCGAGCTGGGTCAGCAGCTTGGTGCGTTCGGCGAGCTGGGACCGCAGCCGCTGCTCGTTGTCGCTCACCGCCTGCTTCGCCTGCTCGGCGGCCTGCACCGACTGCTCGTGCAGTGCCTTGAGGTCCTCGACCGAGGACTCCGCCGAGACCAGCTGGTTCGCGAAGCTCTGCGCCGCGGTCTCGAACTCGACGGCGCGGCGGGTGTCACCGGCGGCAGCGGCCTGCTCCGAGAGCATCAGCGACTGGCCCGCGGAGGTCTGCAGCTGCTCGATCTCCGAGAGCTGCCGCGCGAGGCGCATCTCGAGTTGGCGGCGGTTGCCGAGCACGGCGGCGGCCTGCTGCGTCAAGGCCTGGTGCTGACGCTGCGCGTCCTGGATCGCCTGCTCGATCTGGACCCGCGGGTCGGCCCGCTCGTCGAACTTGGCGTTCGCCGAGGCGTTCAGGTACCGGCCCAAGCGCTTGAAGAAGTTCGGCATGACTCCATCGTCCCACGATCGCGGGACCCGAACACCCGCCGCCTCGCCGGGTGCGAGGATCAGGCAGAGTCGGCGGCATGGACACCGACACCGGCCACCGGAAAGACGCCCCCTCCTCGCCCGACCCGGCGGCAGGGGCGCACATCTGGAACACGCTCGGTTACCGGCGCCTCGGCTGGTCGACCGGCAGCACGACGATCGGCTGGGACGCGCCGCAGGCCTACTGCTTCCCGAGCGCCGGCGGACCCGTCGTCCAGGGCGGCCTGGTCACGGCGCTGTTGGACGCAGCGATGGGCGGTGCCTGCTGGAGTGTGCTCGACGCCGACCAGGCCTTCCTGACCGCCGACCTGCGCGTCGAGTTCCTCCGGCCGACGCGTCCGGGCCAGCTGCGCGCCACCGGTTCGGTCGTCCGCCGCACCCGACGGGTCGTCTTCTGCTCCGCCGAGCTGTTCGACGCCGACGACAAGCTGCTGGCGACCAGCCGCTGCACCCAGGTGGTGCTGCCCGCCGCCGGACCGGCCGGTCGCGGCATCCCGGGGACCGCGACGCAGGACGCCGGAGCGCCCCCGTCGGACGCCCGCGGCTGAGCTCGAGCAGCCGGCCGGGAGGCGGATCTCCGCTCGGTCGACGTCAGGCGGCGGGGCGCGCCACGCGGTTGACGATGGCGTCTGCGCGGGCCGAGCGCTTGCCCAGGAACGGGTTGCCCTCGCCTGGCCGCACCGCCCTGCCGACTGCGGTGGCGGACGCGAGCCCGGCCGGGCTCAGCTCGGCCGGACGTTCGACGACGCCGACGGGCACGGTCTCGAGCTCACCGGTCTCGGCGATCTCGAGGTCGTCGCTGACCTCCCGGAGCACGTTGGAGAGCCGGACCTCGAGGGCCTCGCAGATCGAGGCGAGCAGCTCGGAGCTGGCTTCCTTCTGACCGCGCTCGACCTCGCTCAGGTAGCCGAGGGAGACGCGGGCGGCAGAGGACACCTCGCGCAGGGTGCGGTGCTGCGCGAGCCGCTCGCGGCGGAGCGCCTCGCCGAGAAGGCGACGGAGCATGGCCATCGGGGGCCCTCCCTGTCCGTAGCGTCCCTGTCCCTGAGATTCTGTGCAGAGTGTGCAGCCATACCGGGGTGCGGTCGATCCGCCGACCGTGCGATCGGTGGGATCACACGTTATACGTGCCCTCCGACGAAGGGAGTCGGCAGACGCGCGATTCAGCTGGAGGCGAGCAGTCAGTCGTTGTCGAGGACGCCGGCGAGCGACCGCCGCAACACGTCCAACGCCTGGACCACGCTGAGCATTCTCACGTGCGCGCGATCCGCCGCAGGTACCCGCAGCGCCCTCGTGACCGTGCCCGCAGGTCCTGCGAGACCGACATGGAGGGTTCCGACGGGCTGCCCCTCCTGCTCGTCGGGACCCGCGACGCCGGTGGTCGAGAGCCCCCACGTCGCGCCGAGCCGTTCGCGGACGCCCTCGGCGAGCGCGGCGGCCGTCTCGGACGACACGGCACCGTGCGTCGCGACGTCGGCCCCGAGCAGATCGGCCTTCAGGTCGGTCGCGTACACCACGACGCCGCCGCGGAAGGTCGCGCTCGCGCCGGGCGTGTCGGTCAGCCGTGACGCGACCATCCCGCCGGTCAACGATTCGGCGACGGCGAGCGTGGCACCGCGCTCGCCGAGCATCCGGTGGATGACGCCTTCGAGGCTGTCGTCGTCGCTGCCATAGAGCCCCGCACCGAGAGCGTCGCGGGCGAAGCGCTCGGTCGGCGCGATGAGCCGCTCCGCCTCCTCGCGGTCGGCGGCGTGGGCGGTGATCCGGACGCGGGTCTGCCCCCCACTGGCAAGGAATGCGACCGAGGGGTTGGGCAGCCCGCCCTCGTCCCCGACCGTCGCCTGCAGGCGATCGACCTCCGGAGCCAGCGCCTCGGCGACCGCGGACTCCCACATGCCTGCGGTGCGGAGCACCCGGTGGACCACCACGGCGGGACGCCCCGCCCGGGCCAGCAGGTCCGGCAGCACGCTCTCGGTGAACATCGCGTACATCTCGTGCGGTACGCCCGGCAGGGCGTAGGCGACACCCCCGAGTAGTTCCATCCGGACGCCCGGGGCGGTGCCCCGGCCGTTCGGGAGCGCTTCGGCGCCCAGTGGCAGGTCGGCCTGCCGGAAGTTGCGCTCCGGCACGTCGCGGTTGAGCGCCCGGAAGCGGCGACGCAGCTGCGCCTCGAGGAAGTCGTCGCGACGCATGTCGACCCCGCCGGCCGCGGCGAGCGCCTCCCGCGTCAGGTCGTCCTGCGTCGGCCCGAGACCGCCGGTGATCAGGACCGCGTCGGCGCGGGAGAGCGCGACCCGCAGCGCATCGGCGATGACGTCGATCTCGTCACCGACCACCACCGAGCGGGACAGGCGGACCCCGGCGTCGGCGAGCTGACTCCCGAGCCAGGCCGCGTTGCCGTTCACGATGTCGCCGTAGAGCAGTTCGTCACCGACGGCGAGGAGCTCAGCGCGCATCGCTGTCCGTCGCCAGTGGCTCGGATCCCTGCGGCGAGGCCCCGGACGCGCCGGCCCCATGCGACGCCGGAGCGGAGGCATTCCGGCGGAGCTGGAACGCCTGCCGGACGTAGTCGAAGCCGGTGGCCAGCGCGATGACGACGGCGACGGCCATGATCAGCGCCGCCGCGGTGTGCAGGACGCCGGTGAGCGGCAGGACGTAGAGCCCGATCGCGACCGAGAGCAGGAAGGTCTTCACCTTGCCGCCCCGGCTGGCCGGGATGACCCCGTGGCGCAGCACCCAGAAGCGGAGCAGGGTCACGCCGACCTCGCGGACGAGCACGACGACGGTGACCCACCAGGACAGGTCCCCGAGCACGGAGAGGCCGACGAGCGCGGTGCCGGTGAGCGCCTTGTCGGCAATAGGGTCGGCGAGCTTGCCGAACTCGGTGACCTGACCCCAGGCCCGGGCCACCTGCCCGTCGAGCCGGTCGGTGAAGGCCGCCAGGGCGAACGCGCCCCACGCGAGGATCCGCCACTTGTCCTGGTGGCCGTCGTCGGCGAACAACAACAGGGCGAAGACCGGGACGAGCAGCAGCCGGAGCCCGGTCAGCGCGTTGGCGAGGTTGAGGACGCGGACGGTGTTGGCCGGCATCGCGGCGGGCTCGGCCCCGCGGGGCAGCTTGCCGGTCTTGAGCTCCGGGCGCGGGCGCCGGTTCGCGTCCGGGGCGCTCATCGCGCGCCGGCCCGGGCGCTCGGGCGTGCAGGGTCGGTCACGCCGACGAAGTCGGTCACGAGATCGACGCCAACTCCGGCGACCACCCGGGCGCGGACGATGTCGCCGACGGCGAGGTCGGTCCCGGCGGGGACGTGCACCGTGCACGATCCGTCGATCTCCGGCGCCTGGTGCGCTGCCCGGCCCTCGACGACGACGGCCGACGGACCCGCCCCGCCGAACTCGGGCCCGGTCTCGGGGGCGGACACGGACTCGACGAGCACCTCGACGAACTGACCCACCCGCTCCTCCGCCCGCGCCGCGGTGAGCTGCTCGACCAGGTCGGTCAGCCGGGCAACGCGACGGGCCACCCGGCCGGTCTCGATCTGGTCGGGCAGCGAGGCGGCCTCGGTGCCGTCCTCGTCGGAGTAGCCGAACACGCCGACGACGTCGAGCCGGGCCGATTCGAGGAAACGCTCGAGCTCGGCGAGCTCGTCCGCGGTCTCCCCCGGGAACCCGACGATGACGTTGCTGCGGGCACCGAGTTCCGGGGCGAGCGTCCGGGCCGAGGCGAGCAGGTCGAGGAAACGGGGGCGGTCACCGAAGCGGCGCATGCGCCGCAGCACGGTGGCGCTGGCGTGCTGGAAGGAGAGGTCGAGGTAGGGCGCGACACCCGGGGTCGTCAGCAGCGCCTCGAGCAACGACGGCCGGACCTCCGCGGGCTGCAGGTAGACCGGGCGGATGCGGGCGATGCCGTCGATGGCGGCGAGCTGCGGCAGCAGCTTCTCCAGCGCCCGCAGGTCGCCGAGGTCCTTGCCGTACGAGGTCGAGTTCTCGCTCACGAGCACGATCTCGCGGACGCCGTCGGCGGCGAGCATCTCGGCCTCGGCGAGGATCTCCTCGGGAAGCCGCGAGACGAACGACCCGCGGAAGCTCGGGATCGCGCAGAACGAGCAGCGCCGATCACAGCCGGAGGCGATCTTGAGCGGGGCCACGGGGCCGCCGGAGAGCCGTCGTCGCAGCACGGGCGGCCCGGAGGCGGGTGCGAGCCCTGCCGGCAGGTCCGGCACGACCGTGAGCTCGCCGTGTCCGGGTACCGCCGCCGTCGACGAGCGCCGCGAAACCGGCGAGAGCGGCAGCAGCGTGCGCCGGTCCTTGGGGGTGTGCGACGCGGGCTTCTCTCCGGCGAGAATCGCGTCGAGGTGCGCCCCGAGCTGCGGATAGGCGTCGAAGCCGAGGACGGCGTCGGCCTCCGGCAGCGCCGTCGCCAGCTCGTGGCCGTAACGCTCGGCCAGGCACCCCACGGCGACGACCGCCCGCGAAGGACCGGTCGGCGACCCGTCGGCGAGGGCGAGCACCGTGTCGACGGAGTCCTTCTTCGCGGCCTCGACGAAGCCGCAGGTGTTCACCACGACGGCGTCGGCATCGTCCGGATCGTCGACCAGCGTCCAGCCGTCACGCTCGAGGCGGGCGGCGAGTTCCTCGGAGTCCACCTCGTTGCGTGCACAGCCCAGCGTCACGAGGGCGGCACGGCGCGACGAGGACATACGTCGAGGGTAGCCTCACCCGGCCCGCCTCAACGGATGACCTGACGGCCGGCTGTCAACCGATCCTGCGGTCGGCGGCGTGCGGGTCGAGCCGGTTCAGCCGGTCGACGCCCCGCAGGCCGGATCGCCGAGGACCAGGACGCGGGTGACGACCTGACCCGTGCTGCCCAGCGGGCCGAGATCCTTGCCGTTGCAGCTGAGGGCCACCGCTCCGGCGTTACCGACCGTGAAGCGCAATTGTTGCGCGCCGTGGTACTCCGCCGTCGAACCCTGGCTGGCGGTGGCTGCCGTCAGCACCGAGCCGTTCTCGTCGGTCACGCGGACCCAGCTGTTGCCGTTGGCGAGGTTCACCGCGAGGTTGACCCCGGAGTACGTCCGGGTCGGAGCGGCGGCCGTGGGTGCCGGCGCCGCCTTCGGAGCGGCAGCCGACGGCTTCGGTGCCGCAGACGGGGCGCTGGAGGCGTTGTCCTTCTTCGACGGTCCGCCGAACAGGACGCTGACCAGCAGCACGAGGCAGACGACGACGAGGACGACGGTCGCGACGGCCATCCACCCCGGGCCCCCGCTGGAGGACGCGCGCTCCCGCGCCCGCGCCGACCGACGGCCCGAAGGCTCCGCGACCGGCGTCTCGACGGCGATGCGTGACTCGGGGGCGCCGTGCCGCCGGTCGAACTGCTCGAGCAGCGGGCCCTGGTCCACCCCGAGGGTGCGCGCGATGGTCCGGATGTGGCCGCGGGCGTAGAACGGCCCACCGCACGGTTCGAAATCGTCGTTCTCGATCCCGCGGATGACCGCAGGCCGGATGTAGGTGCGGCTGCTCAGGTCCTCGACCGACAGGCCGTGCTCGGAGCGGGCCTCGGCCAGCCGGGAGCCGACACCGTTGGAACTCTCGATGATCGACATCCCTCCCCTTTCGTCGCAACCGGACGCCGAGCCCATTCTAGGAGCAGATTGACCTGATTCCAGGGGGCACCACGCCCGGATTGCAAGCTGCGGATGTTACGCGCCGCTGCCGGACGGCGACCTCAGGTCGCGATGACCGCCTCGGGCTCCCCCGGGTCGGGCGGGGAGTCGCCGCGCGGTCCCGCGTCCGGAGCAGGCGATTTCCCGGTGGACCGGACGGTCGACGCCCCGGGCCCTTCGGGCCTGCTGCCGTGCCGGATCGCGGTCGGGTCCATCTGCAGCGGCAGGAACATCCGCACCCGATCGAACCGGTGCGCACCAACGGCGAGGAAATCCGGGAGCCGTCCGTACTCCTGGAAGCCGAGCGAGCGGTAGAGGGCGATGGCCGCATGGTTGTTGCCCCGCACGTCACAGAGGAGCTGCTCGATCCCGGCCTCCCGGGCCGACTCCACCAGGGCGCTCGTGACCCGGCGCCCGAGGCCGAGGCCGCGCGCGCGTCGGTGCACCATCACGCGACGGATCTCGCCGTTGTGCGCGAGGACCTCCGCCGGCAGCCGTGACCAGGTGCCGAGAGCGACGACCTCGTCGTCCCCGCAGGCGACCACGATGCGGCTGCCGTCGCTGAGCAGAGCGTCCACCCACGCGTCGGTCTCGGCCCGGCTCGGGGGCGTCGTCCAGCCGACGGCTCCCCCGCTGGCGACGACGTCGGTGACGACGGCTGAGATCTGACGGCCGAGCTCGTCGTCGAGCCGGGTCGGCCACCTCAGCTCCAGCTGCACGGCTTCATCCTGCCCGCGGGAGCGGTCCCACTCCCCGCGGAGCGTGCTGTGTCATTCCCCGCGGAGCGTGACGAGCACTCCCTCGAGTTCGTCGGGCTGCACGAGCACGTCGCGGGCTTTGGAACCCTCGCTCGGGCCCACGATGCCCCGCGACTCCATCAGGTCCATCAGGCGTCCGGCCTTGGCGAAGCCGACCCGCAGCTTGCGCTGCAGCATCGACGTGGAGCCGAACTGCGTGGACACGACGAGCTCGATCGCCTGCAGCAACAGCTGCAGGTCGTCGCCCACGTCTTCGTCGATCTCCTTCTTGGACTCCTGCGGCGCCGTCACGTCCTCGCGGTAGACCGGCTGCGACTGCTCCTTGCAGAACGCGACGACGGCGTCGATCTCGGTCTCGGAGACGTACGCGCCCTGCAGCCGCGCCGGCTTGTTGGCGCCCATGGGCAGGAACAGCGCGTCGCCGAGCCCGACGAGCTTCTCCGCGCCCGGCTGGTCGAGGATGACGCGGCTGTCGGTCAGGCTGGCGGTGGCGAAGGCGAGCCGGCTCGGCACGTTCGCCTTGATCAGACCGGTGACGACATCGACGCTCGGGCGCTGCGTCGCGAGCACCAGGTGAATGCCGGCGGCGCGGGCGAGCTGGGTGATCCGGACGACGGCGTCCTCGACGTCACGCGGCGCGACCATCATCAGGTCGGCGAGCTCGTCCACGATGACCAGCAGGTAAGGGTAGGGCGTGTAGACCCGTTCGCTGCCGGGCGGCGCGGTGATCTCGCCGGACAGGACCTTGCGGTTGAAGTCGTCCACGTGCCGGACGCCGCTGGCCGAGAGGTCCTCGTAGCGCATGTCCATCTCGCGTACGACCCACTGCAGCGCCTCGGCGGCCTTCTTCGGGTTCGTGATGATCGGCGTGACCAGGTGCGGGATGCCCTGGTAGGTCGTGAGCTCCACGCGCTTGGGGTCGATCAGCACCATGCGCACCTGGTCCGGCGTGGCCCGCGCCAGCACCGAGGTGATCAGGGTGTTGATGCAGGTCGACTTGCCGGCGCCGGTCGCCCCCGCGATGAGGATGTGCGGCATCTTCTGCAGGTTCGCCGCGACGTAGCGGCCCTCGATGTCCTTGCCGAGGCCGACCAGCAGCGGGTGCGGATCGGACGTGGCCGGCCCGCTGCGCAGCACGTCGCCGAGGCTGACGGTCTCCCGGTCGGTGTTCGGGATCTCGACGCCGACCGCGCTCTTGCCGGGGATCACGTCGATGATCCGGATGTCCGGGCTCTTCACGGCGTAGGCGATGTTGCGGGCGAGCGCCTTGATGCGCTCGACCTTGACGGCCGGGCCGAGCTCGACCTCGTAGCGGGTCACGGTCGGACCCCGGGTGAAGCCGGTGACGGAGGCGTCGACCTCGAACTCGCGGAAGACGCTCATCAACGCGTCGATGACGACATCGTTGGCCTTGGTACGCGCATGCGACGGGGTGCCGTCGCGGAGCATCGTCGGTGGCGGCAGGACGTAGTCGCCGGTCGAGGGGAACGGCAGCTGCTCGATCACGGCCGGCACCGGCTGCGGGTCCGCGGCCTCCGGCACCTTCCGACGGGCGGGCGCCGACGGCTGTTCGACCACCATCGGCCCGACGGCCATCGGGTCGTCCTCGGCACCGGAGAGGTCGACGGCCGGCTCGGCGTAGACCGACTGCCGCCGCCGCGCCGAGGAGCGGCGCTTGGGGGTGGGCACCTCGGCCAGGCCGTCCTCGGTGGGATCGGTGGCCAGGGCACTCACGGGCTGCCGGTGGCGGCGCAGCAGCAGATCCCGCACGGTGCCGAGCATCCGCGGCACCTCGGCCAGCGGCGTCGCGGTGATCACCAGCAGACCGAACACGGCGAGCAGCAGGAGCAGTGGCGCGGCGACGTAGCTGGTGAGCCCACTCGCGAGCGGCGACGAGGCGAGGAATCCGAGGCCACCGCCCGCCCGGTGCATGGCGCGGACGCCGTCGCTGGGGTCGGGCACGCCGTGGAAGACGTGGACGAGTCCGAGGACGCCGGCGGCGAGCGCCGTCCACCCGACGACCAGTCGTCCGCGGCTCTCCGGGTCGGGTCCCGAACGCACGAAACGGGCCGCGAGGGCGACCAGGAGCGGCGGGAGCCAGGCCGCGCCGACCCCGAACGCTCCCCGGAGCACGTCGCTGATCGTCCGCCCCACCGGACCGCCTGCGGAGAACCAGACGGCGGCGGCGATGACGACGGCACCCGCGACCAGCGCGAGGCCGAAGCCGTCGCGACGCTGCGCCTGCTCGAGTCTCAGCTCACGGGTGCCGCGGCCGACGCTGCGGAAGGTCGACCCGACCGCTCTCGCCGAGCCGCTGACGACGCTCACCACGAGGCGCACGAGGGTGCGGACCACCACGACCAGGAACGGACTCCGGCGGCGCGGCGGTGGGCGCCGCCGGGTGGTCGACGCCTTCCGGGTGCCCGTGCCCGACTGCCGGCGGGTCGCCCCGACCGTGCGGGTGTTCGCCGCCGGCTTGCGCGGCGCGCGGGAGCGGGTCGGAGTCGTCACCGACTCACGTTGGCACACCGGAGGCGGCGAGGGCGACAGCGACACCCGACACGCCGGGGTGACCTCACGGCTGGACCGGCCCGGTCAGCTCGGACGCCACCCGGGGTCGCGGCCGGTGAGTCCGAGCAGGCGGTCCAGCGCGGAGGCATCGCCGGGGACGGAGACCGCGGGCCCGAACAGGCCCGGGATGCCCTCCGGGGCCTGCGCCGCCAGCGGACTCGCGAAGGCGGCGGCCGCGTCGGCGCTGAGGTCGTCGACCCGGTAGGTCTGTCCGGTGGCGACCGCGAGGTCCCAGCCGTGTACGACGACCTCGTCGAGCCCGATCAGCCCGCACATCCCGCCCGGCTGGTCGGTGCCACCGATCCAGGTCTGGCCGGTCCAGGCAGCCGGGTCGGCCCAGGCCTCGGCCATCGCCGCGAGTTGCTGCGGGATCCGGGTACGCCAACCCTCGGCGAGCACCGCATCGGCCATCGGGCCGGGTCGCTGTTCGGGCTGCTTGGCGGCGGCCCGGGCGAAGGCGACGCTCAGCGTGTCGACGTGGGTCAGCAGCTGAGCGACGGTGGTGTCGCGGCACGGCGTCGGACGCCCGAGGTGCTCGTCATCGATGCCGGCGACGACCCCGGCGAGTGCCTGCGTCGCAGGAGTGAGGTCCTGCACGAGGGTGTCGGTCATCGTGGTCTTCCTCCGGAGGTCGGAAAGGTCCGCTGCGTTCGACGGACAGACGACGGCGCCGCGCCGAGTTCATCGGTCGATCGATCTCGGGTTCCGGGCAGCTGCTCGGGGGGAGATGGGGCGCAGACCGCGAAGTGTGACGGGGTGCACATGGAACTGGCCATCGGGGCGGCATTGGGTTCGGCGCTGTGCTTTGCGCTGGCGAGCGTTCTGCAACAGCGGGCCGCCGCCCGGGTGACGAGCGACAGCAGTGGGCGGATGCTGCACGATCTGGTCCGCCGGCCGGTCTGGCTCGCGGGCCTGCTCACGGCTGGGGCGACGCTCGTCCTGCAGTTCGTCGCCCTCGCCAACGGCGAGCTGGCGCTGATCCAGCCGCTCATGCTGCTCGGTCTCCTGTTCGCACTCCCCGTCAGCGTCCTGCTCGAGAAGTGCCGACCGAGCCCCGGCGAATGGTGCTGGGCAGCCGCACTGGTCCTCGGGCTCACCTTGTTCCTGCTGTCGGGTCACCCCTCGGCGGGTCCGCTGCTCCCGGACGACCACTGGATGTTTCCGCTCGGCGGCGGTGCGCTGGTACTCATCGTCGTGCTCGTCCTGCTGGGCTGGGGGCCCGCCCGACGTCACCGCGCCGCCCTGTTCGGGCTCGGCACCGGCATCTCCTACGGCATCTCCGCAGCGCTGATGAAGTACTGCTACGGCCTGGCGAGCGAGAGCCCGACGCGCCTGCTGACGTCCTGGCCGCTGTACGCCCTCGTGGTGATCGGAGGCGGCGGCATCGCCCTCAACCAGGTCGCCTACCGCTCCGGGCCGCTGGCCGGCGCGCTGCCACCTCTCGCCATCGCCGACCCGTTGGTGGCCACCGTGTGCGGGGTCCTGGCTTTCGGCGAGGTGCTGCGCTCGTCGGCCCTCGCCGTCGCCGGACAGGCCGCGGGTTTCGTGGTCGTCGCCGTAGCGATCGTCCGGCTCGCCAGCTACGCGGCCGGACGGGATGCTCAGGACCCGCACGTCTCCGGCGGAGACACCCCGCAGGCCCGGCAGGCACAGGCCGCGCTCGCCGGCTGACGGCGCCTTCCCCAGACCTCAGGCGACCTGGACCTCAGATGGCCTACACCTCGACGACCACGGGCACCAGCATCGGCCGGCGCCGGTAGGTGTCGCTCACCCACCGGCCGACGGCACGGCGCATCGCGCGCCGCAGCGCCTGCGGGTCGGCGACACCCTCGGCCATCGACTGGTCGAGGACCTGCTGGATGAGCGGACGCACGTCGTCGAGCGCGCGCTCGTCGACGTCGCTGAACCCACGCGCGAAGATCTCCGGCCCGGCGACGACCTTGCCGCTCGCCGAGTCGACCACCACCGTGATGGTGATGAAGCCCTCCTCGCCGAGGATGCGACGGTCCTTGAGGCTCGCCTCGCCGACGTCACCGACCGCGAGGCCGTCGACGTAGACGTAGCCGCAGGGCACCGACCCCGTGATCGACGCCTTGCCGTCGACGAGGTCGACCACGACACCGTCGTCGACGACCATGATCCGCTCGGTGGGGATGCCGGTCATCTCGCCGAGCGCGGCGTGGGCCCGGAGGTGCCGCCACTCGCCGTGCACCGGCATGAAGTTGCGGGGCTTCACCGCGTTCAGCACGTAGAGCAGCTCGCCGGCGGGCGAGTGACCGCTGACGTGCACGTTCCGGACACCCTTGTGGATGACTTTGGCTCCCCAGCGGGTCAGGCCGTTGATGACGCCGTGAACGGCGTTCTCGTTGCCCGGGACCAGGCTCGAGGCCATGATCACGGTGTCTCCGGCCTCGATCCGCACCGGGTGGTCGCGGTTGGCCATCCGCGAGAGCGCCGAGAGCGGCTCACCCTGCGAGCCGGTCGAGATCATGCAGACGTGCTGGTCGGGCAGCGAGTCGATCTCGCGGGCGTCGACGATGAGACCCGGCGGGACGCGCAGCAGACCGAGGTCGCGGGCGACGCCCATGTTGCGGACCATCGAGCGGCCGACGAAGGCCACCGAGCGGCCGTGCTTCTCGGCGGCGTCCAGCGCCTGCTGCACGCGGTGCACGTGGCTCGCGAAGCAGGCGACGATGACGCGTTTGGTCGCGACGCGGAAGACCTCGTCGAGGACCGGGCCGATGTTGCGCTCCGGGGTGACGAAGCCGGGGACCTCGGCGTTGGTGGAGTCCGAGAGCAGCAGGTCGACGCCCTCGCGGCCGAGCCGGGCGAAGCCGCCGAGGTCGGTGAGCCGGCCGTCGAGCGGGAGCTGGTCCATCTTGAAGTCGCCGGTGTGCAGCAGGGTGCCGGCGGCGGTGTGCACGGCGACGGCGAGCGCGTCCGGGATCGAGTGGTTGACGGCGAAGAACTCGCACTCGAAGGCACCGAAGCGCTGCCGCTCCTCCTCGACCACCTCGACGGTGACCGGCTTGATGCGGTGCTCCTGCAGCTTCGCCGAGACCAGTGCCAGGGTGAACCGGGACCCGACCAGCGGGATGTCGGGCCGCTCGCGGAGCAGGTAGGGCACCGCGCCGATGTGGTCCTCGTGCGCGTGCGTCAGCACCAGCGCCTCGATGTCATCGAGGCGGTCGCGGATCGCCGAGAAGTCCGGGAGGATCAGGTCGACGCCGGGCTGGCTCTCCTCGGGGAACAGCACCCCGCAGTCGATGAGCAGCAGCTTGCCGGCGTGCTCGAGCACGGCCATGTTGCGGCCGATCTCGCCGAGGCCGCCGAGTGGGATGACCCGCAGGCCGCCCTCGGGCAGTGCGGGCGGCGGGCCGAGCGTGGGGTGGGGTGAGCTCATGCGGCAGCTCCCCGCAGCGAGTCGAGCGCGATGCCGGCGGCGGCGCAGTCGCGGAGCAGTTGGGCGCGCTCCGCCTCGGTGGCGTCGACGAGCGGGAGGCGTACCGGGCCGGCGGGAAGCCCGGCCTCGGTCAGGGCAGCCTTCGTGAGGATCACTCCTTGGGTGCGGAAGAAGCCGGTGAGGACGGGCAGCAGGCGCTTGTGCGTCTCGCGTGCGGCGGCTGCGTCCCCGGCGTCGAACGAATTGATCATGGATGAGATCTGCGGGCCCGCCACGTGGGTGGGCACCCCGACGACGCCGACGGCGCCGAGCGAGAGCAGCGGCAGCGTCAGGGCGTCCTCGCCGGAGTAGTAGGCGAGGTCGCTCCGGGCGAGGACCTCGGCGGTGCCCTTGAAGTCGCCCTTGGCGTCCTTCACGGCGACGATGCGCGGGTGCTCACCGAGCGCGAGCAGCGTCTCCGTGGACGGAGCCGTCGCCGAACGGCCGGGGATGTCGTAGAGCATGACGGGGAGCTCGGTGGCGTCGGCGACAGCGCGGAAGTGGGCGAGCAGCCCGGCCTGGGGAGGCTTGGTGTAGTACGGCGTGACAGCGAGCAGAGCGCTGGCCCCGGCTTTCTCGGCCGCCCTCGCCAGCTCGAGCGAGTGGGCGGTGTCGTTGGTGCCGACGCCGGCGACGACCGATGCACGGTTGCCGACGGCCTCGACGACGGTGCGCAGCAGGCGGTCCTTCTCGTCGTCGGTGGTGGTCGCCGACTCCCCCGTCGTCCCGCTGATGACGAGGCCGTCGTGACCACCGTCGACCAGCCAGGTGGCGAGGTTCGCTGCGCCGTCGAGGTCGAGTGCGCCGTCCGCGGTGAACGGTGTGACCATCGCGGACAGCAGCCGCCCGAACGGGGCGGGGGGCAGGACTCCCATGGACGACACGCTAGTCGTCCGGTCCGACGAAACGCCGGTTCCGCGCGGCGAGCGGCGGGAGCGGACGCGACGAGCGACCCGTCGCGCCCGGTCGGGGGTTCCGGGCGCGACGGGCGATGCTGACATCGGCCCCTCGGACGCCGGCCTCGATCCGGCAACCGGGCGAACCGGCAGCGAGCCGACCGGTCAGCGCCGGCCGGCGGCGACGACGGCCCCCGCAACGAGGTCCGGACGCTCCTCGGGCAGCCAGTGCCCGGAGTCGTCGGTGCTCTGCACGTCGATACGGCGGAAGCCGTCGCCGCCGTCGAGCATCCACGGGCGGACGACGATGTCGTTGCTGCCGTACAGCAGGGTCGTGGGCACCTCGAGCTCCGCGGCGCGGTAACGGCCGGCGAGCACCGCGGGACCGTCCTCGAGCAGGAAGGTCCGGTAGACGAGGCAGCTGGCGCGGGCACGGTCCGGGTCGGTGAGCAGCTCCGCGTAGAGCGACGCGTCGAAGTCCGTGGTGGCCTCGGGATGCTTGGAGCCGACGCGGACGGCCCAGCGGATGACGTCGGGCCGCCGGCGCAGCAGCAGCGGGCCGGCCGGACTCGCGACGACGACCTGGTAGGCGAGCCGCCAGCTGTCGAGCGCGGAGCGGGGGGTGAGCTTCAGCGACGGCGGCGGGATGTTGATCGCGGTGTAGTGCGTGAAGCGCGCCGGCTCCCGCAGGCAGGCGAGGAAGCCCGTCCAGCCGCCCCAGTCGTGGCCGACGAGCTGCACCGTGCGGAGGCCGAGCGCGTCGAGGGTCCCGAGCAGGTCGGTCGCCAGCTGCTCCTTGCCGTAGCCCTTCGCCGGGGCGGCCGTCCAGCCGTGGCCCCGGAGGTCGGGCATGACCAGCCGGTAGCGGTCGGCCAACAGCGGGACGACGTGCCGCCAGCACCACCAGTTCTGCGGCCAGCCGTGCAGCAGCACGACGGGAGGCGCGTCGGCCGGGCCCGCGAGCGCGACGTGGACCCGGAGGCCCGCGACGTCGACGTAGGTGTGCTCGACGCCGTCGAGCACGGGCATCGCCGGGCTGCTGGGGGTACTGCTGTTGACGTCGACCACGTGCACACCCTGCCAGGTGCTCAGCCGAAGGCGCGGATGTCGAAGATCGCGGCCACGGCGAGCCCGACGACGAGCAGTGCCACCGGTCGCCGCAGGTTGACGAACGCGACCGCGGCGTACCAGAGCGGCCAGACCGGGAAGTCCTTCGGCGGTTCCGCCGGCCGCGGCGCGGTCATGTACGGCCAGGCGCGCACCAGGCGTTCGATGCCGAGCATGGCGAGCAGGGCCGGCCAGGGCAGCGCACCCACGGCGACCCCGAGCCCGGTGACGACGTAGAAGCCGACCATCATCCCGAGCGTCAGCATCCGGGCGCGTCGCTCGCCGAGCAGCACCGGCAGGGTGTTCGTCCCGCTGGGAGCGTCGTAAGGGATCTTGTCGACGTGCTTGCCCATCAGCACCGTCGTGCAGAGCAGGCCGTACGGGATCGAGGCGACGAGCACCTGCCACGGCAGCGAGCCGGTCGCGGAGAAGTAGGTGCCGCCGATCATCAACGGGCCCCAGACGACCAGCACGTCCGGCTCCCCCAGCCCGATCTTCTTCAGCCGGAGCGGCGGGGCGGTGTAGGCGTAGGACAGCAGGAACCCGGCGAGCGCGAAGGCGACGACCGGCCACCCGCGGCGGGCGGCCAGCACGACGAGGATGACCAGGTCGAGCACGTTGGTCGCGAGGATCGCGGTGAGCAGCGTCCGCTTGGTGACCAGCCCCGAGAGGATCGGGTGCGGAGCGTAGAGCGCCCGCGGGTAGGTGCCCGTGTCGGTGCCGACCGAGGTGTCGAACAGGTCGTTCATGAGGTTGTTCGACAGGTGCGCGGCGACGATTCCGACCACCGCGAGCACCAGGTCGAGCCACGAGAAGCCGTCGGCGCCGATGGCGAGCAGCCCGGCCACGAGACCCGCCCCGAGCGTCATGGGCAGCACGGCGGCGCGGGTGACGACGAGCCACCGGGTGACGCCGTCGAGCTCGTCGACGGGCACACCCTTCGGCGGGTTCGTCGTGGTCAGCGCGTACTGCCAGGAAGCGAGCCGGCCCGGGCGTCGTGCAGGCGCGGTGGTCATGCGCCCATTGTCCTCCTTCCGCGCAACGCCCGGTCAGAACCCGGGCGACCGGATCAGCCGGAGGTCTGTCGGACGTAGGTCCGGACGCGGTACCGCAGCCCGTTCGTCGACGTCAGCCACGCCGGGGCGTCGGACGTCGCCTGCCATTCGTCGCCGAGCGTCGGGGCGTACCGGTCGCCCTCGAAGGCCTGGTCGACCTCGGTCACCACGGCGCGGGTGGCGTGGGGCAACGCCAGGGCGTACACCTCGGCACCGCCGATCACCCAGACCGGTTCGGACGAGGCCAGGACCTCCTCCACCGCGTTGACGACCTCCGCGCCCGTCGGCGCCCACCCGGCGGGGTTGCGTCGGGTCAGCACGACGTTGCGACGGTGCGGCAGTGGTCGGAAACGCTTGGGCAGCGACTCCCACGTCCGCCGTCCCATGAGGACGGTGGTGCCGGTGGTGAGGCGCCGGAACAACGCGAGGTCCTCGGGCAGGTGCCACGGGATGCCGCCGTCGGCCCCGATGACCCCGTTCGCCGCCTGCGCCCAGATCAGGGCGACCGTCACGGCGCCACCCTCACACCGCGACCGGGGCCTTGATGGCCGGGTGGTGCTCGTAGCCGACGACCTCGAAGTCCTCGAAGCGGTAGGAGAACAGGTCCGCGGCCGGCGCCACCTGCAGCTGCGGAAAGGGCAGGACCTCACGCGACAGCTGCGTCCGGACCTGCTCGACGTGGTTGGAGTAGATGTGGCAGTCGCCGCCGGTCCAGATGAAGTCGCCGACCTCGAGTCCGACCTGCTGGGCGACGAGGTGGGTCAGCAGCGCGTAGCTGGCGATGTTGAACGGCACGCCGAGGAACAGGTCGGCGCTGCGCTGGTAGAGCTGGCAGGAGAGCCTGCCGTCGGCGACGTAGAACTGGAAGAACGCGTGGCAGGGCGGCAGCGCCATCTGCGGGATCTCGCCGACGTTCCACGCCGAGACGATCATGCGGCGCGAGTCGGGGTCGGTCCGCAGCGTCTGCAGCACCGCCGAGATCTGGTCGATGTGCTGGCCGTCCGGCGTCGGCCAGGCGCGCCACTGCACGCCGTAGACGGGGCCGAGGTCGCCGTCCGGTGCGGCCCACTCGTCCCAGATCGTCACGCCCTGCTCCTGCAGCCAGCGGACGTTCGAGTCACCGCGGAGGAACCACAGCAGCTCGAGCGCGACCGAGCGGAAGTGCACCCGCTTCGTGGTGATGAGCGGGAAGCCCTGCTGCAGGTCGAAGCGCATCTGGTGGCCGAAGACGCTGGAGGTCCCGGTGCCGGTGCGGTCCTGCTTGCGGGTGCCGTCGGCGAGCACGTGCGCCAGCAGCTGCTCGTACTGGTCGTCGACGGCGGTCGACGCAGCGGCCAGGTCGATGGAGGCGGGGGCGGAGGTCGGCGACACGACCGTCAGGCTAATCCGCGTCGTCGGCCCATACGCTGACGACATGTCGACGGGGACGGGCGCATCGGCCGACGTCTCGGTGCGCCGGGCCCAATCCGCCGACGCGGCGGCGATGGCCGCGGTGCAGCTCGAGACGTGGCGGGCCGGCTACGCCGACGTCCTGCCGCGCAGCGTGCTCGACGAGTTGTCCGACGCCGACGTCGAGGCCGCCTGGTCGAGCGCGATCACCGCTCCGCCCTCGCCGGTGCACGCCGTCTTCGTCGCCCTGCACGCCGGACGACTCGTCGGGTTCACGGCCGTCGGGCCGGCCGGCGACGAGGACTCCGCACCCGACGACGGCGAGGTGCTCGAGCTCCTCGTCGGGCCCGGCTTCCAGCAGGCCGGCCACGCGAGCCGGCTGCTCTCCGCCGCCGTCGACCACCTCGAGACCTCGGGGATGTCGCGGGCCGTCACCTGGCGCCTGTCCGCCGACGACGCCGCCCGTCAGTTCTTCGCGTCGGCCGGCTGGGCCGCCGACGGCGCGCGACGCGTCCTCGACGCCGGCGAACCGGTGGAGCAGGTGCGGCTGCACGCGGGCATCGGCGTCTCGGTCACCCCGCTCGGCTGACCCCGGCAGCACCGTCGCCCGACCGAAACCGTGGTGATCTTCAGCCTCCGACCTGCAGGTTCGCACCCAATATCTCGCCGAAACCGGGTGGGTGGGCGGCGCTCAGGCCTGGGGCGGTCCGTAGGTCAGGTGCGCGACGCCGTTGTCGAGGCCCTGGGCGCCCAACAGCGAGAGCGCGGTGCGGGGGTGGCCCTCCGGGAACAGGCGGATGCCGGTACCGATGGCCACCGGGTAGACGAACAGGTGCAGTTCGTCGAGCAGGCCGTCCGCGATGAGGGCCCGCACCAACGTGGCGCTACCGCTGACGTAGATGTCGCCGTCGGTCTCGTCCTTCAGCCGTTGGATCGTGACCGGGTCGTAGGCGCCGAGGACCTCGGAGTTGTTCCACTCCATCGCGGGCCGCTGCGAGGCGACGACGTACTTCCGGGTCTCGTTGAAGAACGGCGCTCCCGGGTCGTCCTCGACGGTCCGCTGCGACCACGCCGGCGCGAACATCTCGAAGGTGGTGCGACCGAGCAGGATCGCCGTCGCCGACGCCGTCAGCCCGCCGATGGCCTCGGCCAGCTCCGGCGTGAACGCGTAGTCCATCGTCCACATCGGGACGTCGACGACACCATCGACGGTCGTGAACTCGTGCACCTTGATGCGCCCCACTGGCGTGCTCCCCGTCGGCCGTTCGACCCGTCGGTCAGTACGAGCCGTGGGACTGGCTGCGACTCCACGCTGCGCAGGGCGAGCCGTAGCTGGATGAGATGTAGTCCAGCCCCCAGGTGATCTGGGTGGCGGGGTTGGTCCGCCAGTCGCTGCCCGCACTGGCCATCTTCGAGCCGGGAAGGGCCTGCGGGATGCCGTAGGCACCGCTCGGGTTCGAGGCGGTCGTACGCCACCCGCTCTCGCGGCTCCACAGCGAGTCCAGGCAGCTGAACTGCCCGCTCCAGCCGCGGGCGGCGAGCATCGACCGTGCGATCGAGCGGGGATCCCCATTGCTGACCGGGGCGGCGGCGGAGCTGGCGCGGCTCGTCGCCGCTGGCTGCGGGGGCGTCGGCGCCACCGGCTGGCGCGCCAGGGAGCGGCTGGCCGCCGTCGCGAACGCGCCCGGCAGCGGAGCGGCGCTGGGAGCGGCCACCGGGATCGTCGGGGGGATGGTCGCCAGTGGGCTCGGGCTGGGCGGCAGCGCGCCCAGGCCCACGTCGACCGGCTGGAGAACGGCGGGCTGCAGGTCGGCCACGGGCGCCGGGTCAGCCGAAGCGGTCGGGATGGCGAGCTTGCCGCCGCCCGCGACCAGCACGATCGCGATGCCGACGCCGACCACGGCGGCGGAGGAATGGTGGACACGGCTCGGCCGCAGGAACGACGACACAGACACCCCTTCTGGCGCCTGCGAGATGAGCTGTCGGGTTCGGGCCGGGTAGCCCGGCCGCCCGCGACCCCGGTTTCCCGGTGTTCGCAGGGCGGCTTCACCCCGAGGACCCCGACGGCTCTCGCCGATCGGCGCCCGGAAGTGGTTCTCCCGCTCCCGCCCGGAACTGCTGGGACCTGCGGCCGAGGGCGGGACTCGGCGTGGCGACCACAGGGCGCCCCACCGTTCGGCGGGACACCGTGACCCTATCGGGAGGGCTCGCGGCGTCGCCGACCGGGGGTCGGGCTGTGGACGAGCTCAGTCGCGGTCGGGTGCCTCGGCCGGTCGCGGAGCCGGGGTCCGGAAGCCACCACGACGGCGCAGCTCGGACCAGAGCCGGTCGAGCAACAGCACCAGCTCGTCCTCGCTGAACTCCTCGGCCCGCTCGTAGGCGGACCGGAAGGCGACCGTCGCCGACTCCTCCTCGCCCTGCGGCAGGTAGCCGGCAAGGCGCAGCAGGTGGCTGGGATCGAATTCGAGCGCGTCGGCCAGCTGCGGCAACCGCTCGCGACGCGGCAGACCGGAACCGGTCTCCCACCGGGAAACCGTCTGCTGACCGACGCCGAGACGCTGCGCGAGCTCGGACTGGTCGAGTCCGAGCTCTTCACGGCGGAGGCGGATCGCCTCACTCAACAGGGCCACATCAGCTTCTATCGGCGCAAGATCACTGCTACCTGAGTACAAACGCGTGGGGAACGCGTGACGTTCCGTGATCACCGGGTCGGCGCCGTCCGGACCCGGTCACCAGCCCTACGGCAGCGACGCGACGATCTCCGCGATCGGCTTGCGGGCGCCGGTGTAGAAGGGTGTCTCCAGCTTGGTGTGCAGGCGGGCCCGGCTCGCGCGCAGGTGCCGGATGCAGTCGACAATGCGGTGCAGCTCGTCGGCCTCGAAGGCGAGCAGCCACTCGTAGTCACCGAGACCGAAGGCGGCGACGGTGTTGGCCCGGACGTCCTCGTACTCGCGGCCGGCGATGCCGTGCTCGGCGAGCATCCCGCGGCGTTCGTAGTCGGGCAGCAGGTACCAGTCGAGCGAGCGGACGAACGGGTACACGCAGGTGTACTTCTTCGGGTCCTCGCGCCGAACGTAGGCCGGGATGTGGTTGCGGTTGAACTCGGCCGGGCGGTGCAGCCCGTACGACGACCAGACGGGCTCGACGTGGCGGCCCAGGGTGGTCTGCCGGAAGCGGGCGTAGACCTCCTGCAGCGCGTCGACGTCCGGGCAGGTCCACCAGAACATCAGGTCGGCGTCGCCGCGGTAGCCCGAGACGTCGTAGCTGCCGCGCGTGTAGACGTCCTTGGCGAGTGCCTGCTCGAGAAGGTCGTCGACCTCGGCGGACAGCGCGGTCCTGTCCTCGGGCAACGGCCGGACGGCCTTGAAGACGGAGTACGACGTGTACAGCAGCTCGTCGTTGAGTTCCTTCGCGGACTTGGTGCTCTCGGCCATGCCTCCAGTGTCCCACCGAATGCGGGTCCCCGGCTGTGAGCCGGCCGTTAGTTCAGCGCCGCGAGCACGGCTTCGGCGGCCCGTGTCCCGCTCGCCAGACAGGCCGGGACGCCGACCCCGTCCCACGCCGCGCCGGCCACCGCGAGGCCACGCGGCAGCTGCCGTCGCAACCGGCCGACGCGGTCCAGGTGACCGGGCCGGTACTGCGGCAACCCGCCGCCCCACCGTCGGAGTTCCTGCGCTTCGGGCTTGGCCAGGACGCCGGTCGCGGCGGTGAGGTCCGCGGCCAGCATCCCGAGCAGTTCGACGTCCGGACGTTGGAGGTCACGGACGTCGCCGAACCGGCCGGCGCTGGTCCGCACGATCGGACCGGGTGCCAGCGACGCGAGGTGCGGCCATTTCTGGCTGAGGAAGGTCGCGGCCTTCATCGTCCGGCGGCGGGAGGGTGGGACGAGAAGGCCGCTGCCGGGCGGCAGCACCGTCCCGGCCGGGAAGACGAAGGTCGCCAGCGCGACCGATGCGTACTCCACCTCGGGCACGTCGAGACCGAGCGGACCGAGGAGGCGACCGGCGGGGGCAGCGGGCACCGCGACGACGACGGCGTCGTAGCTCTCGCCGTTGACGCGCCACCGGGACCCGTCGCGCTCCAGTGTCCGCACCGGCTCGCCGAGGGTGAGCGCCGCACCGCCGTGGCGCGCGAGCGCAGCGGGGAAGCTGCCCATCCCGTCGACCGGCGACGAGAAGACCGGCCCTGCGGCGGGGTTCGGCGTCGGCCGCAGGCGACGGGCCGCGGCCAACAGCGACCGTTCCCCCAGCGCCGGGACGAGCTGCGGGACCGTGGAGCGGATGGAAAGCCCGTCGGCGCTGCCGGCGTAGACGCCGCCGAGCAGCGGGTCGACCAACCGGTCGACGACCGCACCGCCGAGCCGGGCGCGGATGAAGGCGCCGACGGCCGGGTCGTCTCCGAGGTCCTGCCGGGGCAGCACCCGGTCCAGCGCCGCGCGGGCCGTGCCGAGCGGTCCGAGCACACCGGCGGCCCCGCGGAGGTCGGTGGGCACCCCGAGCAGGGTGCCGGCCGGGAGCGGTCGCAGGCCGCGCTCCAGCCAGATCGAGGCGGAGGTCGTCCCCGGTGCCGCCAGTTCGACGCCTGCGGCCGCTGCGGCCGCCAGCCCTTCGGGCCGCCGCGCGAGGAAGGACTCGGCGCCGTCGTCGATGCCGAGCGGACCGGTGTTGAGCTTGCCGCCGAGGCGCGACGAGCCCTCCAGGACGGTGACCTCGGCCCGGCCCGCGAGAGCGGCGGCTGCCGCGAGGCCGGCCATGCCCCCGCCGACGACGGCGATGCGCGGCCCGGTCACCGGCCGGCAGGCGCCGCAATGTCGGTGCGCCCGGTGTCGGAGCGCGCGGCGCCGGCGGCGGGACGCTCTGGGACGGGCAGTTCGTGGACCAGCTCGACGATGCGGGTGAGCACATCCGGGTCGGTCTCCGGCAGGACGCCGTGGCCGAGGTTGAAGACGTGACCCTCGGCGGCGCCGCCGGAGGTGACGACGTCGCGCACCTTGCCCTCGACCACCGACCACGGCGTGAACAAGACCGTCGGGTCGAGGTTGCCCTGCACCGCCTTGCCCGGCCCGATGCGCGGGACGGCGTCGGCGAGGTCGACGCGCCAGTCGACGCCGACGACGTCCGCCCCGGCCTCGCCCATGGCGCCGAGCAGCTCACCGGTGCCGACGCCGAAGTGGATCTTCGGGACGTCGGGGACGGAGGCGAGCACCTTCGCCGAGTGCGGCATCACGTAGCGGCGGTAGTCCTCGAGGCTCAGGGCACCGACCCAGCTGTCGAACAGCTGGACGGCGCTGGCCCCCGCGTCGACCTGCACCCGCAGATAGGCGGAGGCGATCGCACCGAGCCGGTCGAGCAGGTCGTGCCACACGTCGGGCTGCCCGTACATCAGCTCCTTGGTGCGGACGTGGTTCCGGCTGGGGCCGCCCTCGACGAGGTAGCTGGCCAGCGTGAACGGCGCTCCGGCGAAGCCGATGAGCGGCGTCGCGCCGAGCTCCTCGACGAGGCGGCCGATGCTCTCGGTGATGTCGGGGACATCACCGGGCTCGAGCACGCGGATCTTCTCGACGGCAGCGCGGTCCCGGACCGGCTCGGCGATGACCGGGCCGGTCCCCGCCACGATGTCGAGGTCGATGCCGACCGCGGCGAGCGGCACGACGATGTCGCTGAAGAAGATGGCGGCGTCGGTGCCCATCCGGCGGACCGGCTGCATCGTGATCTCGACGGTCAGGTCGGGCCGGCGGCACGACTCGAGCATCCCGACACCCTCGCGGAGCTTGCGGTACTCCGGCAGCGCGCGGCCGGCCTGCCGCATGAACCACACCGGCGTGCGGCTCGGGGTCTGCCGACGACAGGCAGCGAGGAACGGCGAATCGGTGAGGCCGGGATGCACCTCCCGATCCTCGCACGGGTCAGGCCGGCGGCGGCCGGTTGCCGAGCCCGAGTGCCGAGGCGAGCAGGGCACCGCCGACGACCAGCATGAACACCGCGATGGCGATGGTGAGGAAGGCACCGGCGACCACGCCCAGGACCAGGTTGATCAACCCGACCCCGAGCAACACGTAAGCGCCGATGCGCCGCTGCCGCTCCTTCGGTGATTCGCTCTGCGCCATCTCGTGATGCTCCTCCACAGCCGCCGACCGGACGAGCCCGCAATCCTGCCAGCCGCGACACGCCCGCACGGGTGTTCGAATTTGTCGGAGGTCCATGGGAGCGTCCTCGTGAGGCCCGGGCCACCGGGCCGCTCCCGTACGAACCCGAACCGAAGGAGGTCGTCCGGATGTTTCTCCCCTGTCCCGAGTGCCGCGACGAGCAGATCTTCGAGCAGCCTTCGTGCATCGACGGCCACGGTCCGGACTGCCCCGAATGGATGTGCCGGGCCTGCGGCTTCGGCCTGTTCCTGGCCACCTACCCCGAGGTGGACGCCCCCGCGCAGGCCTCGCGGCCGGGCTCGGTGCCGGCGTCGGCACCGCACGCTCCCGTCCGCCACGCGGCCTGAGGGGCCTTCCGCCGGTGCCCGATCCTCGTCGTCCGGCCGCTGCGCTCCTCACCGCGGTGACGTCGATCCCGTCGCCCGCTCCGCTGTCGTCGGCACCGCCCCACGGAGGTCCCGTGTCCCCGCTGCCGCCGTCGTCGGGTGACGCGGACCGCTTCGGCGCCGCCGCCCGGGCCGAGTTCGCGGAGTTCGACGCCGTGGCAGCATCGCTGCGCACAGCGATGGAGGGCCAGCGCACCGAACTCAGCCTCCGCGAGACGCCGGGGCCCACGAAGCTCGCTCCGCGCTCGCTCGCGGTACTGGCATCGGTGAAGGTCTCCCCGGTCGGTGACCCCGACGCCGAGGCCGACGAGATCGCCGTGGGGCGTCTCGTCCTGCTGCACGACCCGGCCGGTCAGGCTGCCTGGGACGGCACCTTCCGCATCGCGGTGTTCGCCCGTGCCGACCTCGACCCCGAGATGGGCGCCGACCCGATGCTGCCGGACGTGACGTGGTCCTGGCTCGAGGAGTCGCTCGCGGCATCCGGCGCCACTGCCGACGCGCTCGGCGGGACGGTGACGGTCACCCGTTCCTCCCGGTTCGGAGCCCTCGTGGAGGACGACGATGAGGGGACGAGTGAGGTGGAACTCCGGTGCTCGTGGACCCCACGGTGGGACGACGAGCCCGGTCGGCACCTGCAGGCGTTCGTCGACATGCTGTGCGACCTCGCCGGCCTGCCGCCGGACCTCCCCGGCGTCGTCGCCTTCACAGCCCGGCGCCGCTGAGGCGACCGCTCGTCAGCCCGGGCTGGTCGTCAGGTCCGACCGGGCTGTGCCAGCCGCATGACGGCCCGGCTCGCCGATGCGCTGCCGCGGCAGCTGCGGCCCGGTCATCGCCGGCCGGGGCAGCCGCAGGCTCAACGTCGTCCCCGCACCGGCCTCGCTGACGACGTCGACCCGCCCTCCGGCGAGGCGGGCGCGTTCCCGCAGCAGCCCGAGCCCGACGTGGCGCCCGCCCACCCCCGCCACGGCCGGCATCGCCGCGAGCCCGACGCCGCGGTCCCGGACCGTGGCGAGCACGTGCCGCGCGTCGACCTCGAGCGAGACCTCCGCGGCGTCGACGTCGGCGTGCTTGACCACGTTGAGCAGAGCCTCCTGGAAGAACCGGTAGACGGTGACAGCGGTGGCGAGCGGCACGGGGTACTCGGCGTCCGGCCAGCTGATGCCGACCACCAACCCGTAGCGCAGGGCGAGGTCGTCGCGGAGCAGGGCGACCGCCGCGGCGAGGTCGCCGTCGCGCAGCGCGGGGGGCCGCGTGCGGGCCATCGTGGCGCGGAGCGACTCCTCGGCCTCGTCGATCTGATCGGCGGCGGCCGTGAGATCGCCTGTCGAGCCGTCGGTGGGCCGCAGCTCGGAGAGCAGCCGGCGGGCGATGCCGAGCGACTGGGCGACGGTGTCGTGCAGTTCTGCCGAGAGCTGCCCGCGGGCGCCCTCCTCCGCCGCGACGAGGCCGCTGAGGAGCTCGAACATGCCGGCGCTGGAGGCGTCGGCGTTGCGGCGGTGCCGCTCGGCCAGCTCGTCGCTGACCCGCACCCGCTGCCGGAGTGCGGCGAGCGCGGTGAACAGGTCGTCGAGCTCCCGCACCGGGACGGTCTGCGGTGCGGGGCCGGGTCCGCGGAGCACCGCAGAGGTGGCCGCGTCGACGTAGGAGTCGATGGCGGCACCGGCGCGCCGCCCGACCAGCGCCGCTCCCCCGGCCGTGAGCAGGACGACGACACCGCCGGTGACGGCGACCGCCGCGGCCGAGCCGGGGAAGGCTGTTGCGGCTGCACCGGCGGCGGCGAGCACCAGCAGGCCGAGGCCGAGGACCACGAAGCCGGCGGACCAGCCCAGGGTGGCGACCGGGGCCGCGACCCGGCTCCAGGGACGCCGCGGCGTCATCGGAGCCGCCCCGTGGTCGTCCAGTCGGTTCCGCGGCGCTGGGACGGCGCCGCCTGCCGAGCCGAGGCCGCATCGGCGGTGACGGTGCCCACGAGCTGGGCGACGCTGCGCTCGAGGCCGTGCAGTTCGCTGACGAGTTCGTCGGGGTCGAAGCGCGAGACGTCGGCCAGGGTCAGGAGGCGCCGGGCCGCCTCCCGGATGGCGGCGAGCTCCTCGAACCCCTCGGGGTCGGCCGAGGCGCCGGGGTCGTTCTGCACGGCGGAGGTCAGCCAGGGCTCGGCCTGGGTCGCCAGCGCACGGACGAGGGCGGCCTCGCGGCGGGTGAAGGCCGGTGCCCCGCTACCCCGGCGCGCGAGCAGGAAGGCGGTCGGCGACGACGTCCGGCCGATGCACGCGCCGCATTCGGGCCGACCCGCCTCCCGGCTGAGGCGCACCCCGCCGGCCGCGAGCAGCCGCAGCACCCACGGGGCGTCGAGTGCCGTCGGGTCGGTGCGCCGACGGGAGCGGAGCCCGCCCTCGTCGCCGAGGTACTGCACGATGCCGTCCGGGCCGTGCAGGAGCATCTCCAGGTCGGCGCCGCCGAGCATCCGGGCGGCGACGGTCAGCACGATCTCCGCCGACCCGTCGACCGAGCGGGTACCCGCCCGTTCCTGTGCCCGGGCCAGCTCGGCGTACAGGCCGGCCTGGGCCGCCCGCCGCACCTGCTGCTCGTAGCTGGACGCCAGCAGCAGCGCGGGCACCAGCAGACCGACCAGCCCGATGGGCTCGTGGACGGCGAGCTCGGCAGCGAGCAGGCCGATGGCGGCGTTGCCGAGAGCGAACACGATCGACGCGAGCAGGCGACGGCGCACCAGCGGGAGGACCGGACGACGCGCGGTGAGCGCTACGGCGACCGCGGCCAGCACATGCCGGACGACGGCCGCCCCGAGCACCGCCAGGACGGCGGCGATCAGCCGCGACTCCCCCGCGGCCACGAGCAGCCCCCGCAGGGCTGCGGCCGCACCGGCCGCAGCGACGAAGGACGCGACGCCGTACTCGACGGTGCGGCCCGAGCGCCCCTCGTGCCGGGCGATGCCCAGGACGACGGATCCAGCCAGCAGGGCGGCGGCCCACAGGCTGCCGCCCGGAAGATGGAGGACGGCCGCCGCCAGGGCGACCTCGGAGCCGGCGAAGCGCCACTGCCGGCCCCGTGCGATGGGGAGGGTGACGGCCAGCAGCTCGCCGACGACGAGGCCTGCGGCACCCACCGCCGCGACGAGCAGCGCAACCGTCGACGTGCCGGGGGTCAACCAGGCAGCGGCGCCGCTCACCGCGACGGAACCCACGGCGATCCCGCGGATCGCTCGCGGCTGTCGCCTGCGCATCCGGCCCCTTCCGACGATGGGCGCACGACGCACTCGCGTCGGCTGCCTCCTGAGCGTTGTCGGCACGCGGCCGTTCGGCCTGACGCCACCAGAGCCGGTCGGAGCAACCGACGCACCCGTTCGGAGCAGTGGGTGATCCGCCGACGGTGGGAAGCAGCCCGGCACTACAGGTCGGTCCGGTCCCGGCCGATGAGACCGACGTGCCGCTGTCACCGATGCCGGCGTCCAACCGCAACGCGCACTGCACCACGAGGAGGACGGCATGAGCATCCCCACCCAGAGCCCGCTACGAGGTCACGGGACGTTGGACGCTCGTGCGACGGTTCCGACCCAGCCGGGCCCCGGCTTCCGGGCCCTCGTGGTCGACGACCACCCCCTCATGCGCGAGTCGATGGTCTCGCGGCTCAAGGCCATGGGTGCGATGGAGGTGACCGAGGCCGCGAGCATCGCCGAGGCCCAGGCCCGTGCCCGCAGCGGCCCGATGGACCTCGCCGTGCTCGACCTCGGACTCCCCGACGGCAACGGGCTCGACCTGCTCGCCTACCTGCGCTCGCAGGGGTGGCCGCGGCTGGTCGTCCTGTCCGCCGCCGACGACCCCTACTCGGTCCGCGCCGCCTTCGTCGCCGGCGCGCACGGCTACCTGTTGAAGAACGCATCGCCGGTCGTCGTCGCCGACGGCGTCCGCCGCGTGCTCTCCGGCGGCGTCTACGCCGACCCGAGCGTCGCCCCCCTCCTCGCGAGCGGGCTCCGCGGTACCGGGACGAGCGAAGGGCTCGCCTCCGAGCTCTCCGGTCGCGAGATCGAGGTGCTGCGGCTCGTCGCCGACGGCAAGTCGAACAAGGAGATCGGCGACCTGCTCGGCCTCTCCGCCCTCACGGTGAAGAGCCACCTGGCCCGCATCGCCCGCAAGCTCGGCACCGGCGACCGCGCGGAGATGGTCGCTCTCGCCATGCGGGCCGGCGTCATCCGCTGACCCACCCCTGCCGGAGAACCTCACCGGAACGAGCCTCGCCCGGGGCCCCGGGCGCGGCGCGGCAGGTCTCGGCGTCGGAGACTTCGCCGTATCCTCACGCCTCGTGATCTCCGGAGAATCCGGCGCGGACCGTTCTCCGACCGGCCGGCACCCCAGCGCGCCCCCGGCGCTCCAGTTCCTCGCGGCCGAGGACGCCCCCCGCGCCAGCGAGCCCGTCGAGGTGCCCGCACCCGACGCCGCCACGGCCGAGGGCGTGACCGGCAGTGGGCCCGAGGTCGAGCCGGCGGCCGACGACGCTCCCGAACCCGAGCTGCTCCTCGCTCCGCGTGACGGTCTACCCCCCGTCATCGACGCCGACCACCCGTTGGACGAGGCCGATCCGGGCTCTCGCCGCCGGGAGCGGCCCCGTCGCCGTCGACGCCGAGCGGGCCTCGGGCTACCGCTACGGTCAGCGCGCCTACCTGGTACAGCTGCGCCGCGAGGGCGCGGGCACGTTCCTCATCGACCCGGTGGGCTGTCCCGACCTGTCGAGCCTGCGCGAAGCGCTCCGCGGGGTCGAGTGGGTGCTGCACGCCGCCAGCCAGGACCTGCCCTGTCTCGCCGAACGCGGGTTCGAGCCCGACCGGCTGTTCGACACCGAACTCGCCGCCCGGCTCGCCGGCCACGAGCGCGTCGGGCTCGGCACCATCATCGAGAAGCTGCTGGGCTACCGGCTGGAGAAGGGCCACTCAGCCGTCGACTGGTCGACCCGCCCGCTGCCCGAGCCCTGGCTCCGCTACGCCGCCCTCGACGTCGAGCTGCTCGTCGACCTCCGGGACGCCCTCGAGGAGGACCTGCGCGCGCAGGGCAAGCTCGAGTGGGCCCTCGAGGAATTCGCCGCGCTCGTCGACGCGCCGCCGAAGCCGGCGCCGGCCGAGCCGTGGCGCCGCACCAGCGGGATGCACAAGGTCCGCAACCGGCGGCAGCTGGCCGTGGTCCGGTCGCTCTGGCAGACGCGGGACCGGGTCGCCCAGCGCCGCGACATCGCCCCCGGCCGGATCCTCCCCGACAGCGCGATCGTCGAGGCCGCCCTCGCCCAGCCCGCCGACCAGGCGGCGCTCAGCAAGCTGCCCGTGTTCTCCGGACCGCGGATGCGTCGCACGGTCGAGCAGTGGTGGACGGCGATCGCCGAGGCCGAGGCGCTGCCCGACGACGAGCTCCCGCGCGCGGCCGGGCCGGGCGTCGGGTTGCCACCGGCGAACCGCTGGGCCGACCGGGACCCGGAGGCCGCGGAGCGTCTCGCCCGCGCCCGTGCCGGCCTGGCGTCGCTGTCGGAGCAGTACCGCATCCCTGTCGAGAACCTGCTCGAACCGGCGCTCGTGCGGCGACTGGCCTGGGCGCCGCCGGCGGACGCCGACGAGGCGGCGGTGCGTGCGTTCCTCGCCGAGGGTCTGGCGCGTCGCTGGCAGATCGAGCTGACGGCGCCGGTCCTGCTGGAAGCACTGACCCTGCAGGACAGCCCCGCCTGATCCGCAGGGCGCCGGACGTACGGGCTGACCCAGCCGGGCTTGATGCAGCGGGCGCCTCCGGCTCTCCCGCCAGACCTCCGAAGGCACCCGCTGCCTCATCTTCATCGCCTCTGCGAGTCGGCTGCGAGATCACCTGAGCAGGTGACGTGAGCCACTCGGTTACCCGCCAGTAGCCCAGGTGGCTACGCTGCCACCTGTCCGGCTGCTCATGCCGGCCAGCTGTGGGGCCGCCGTGCGGCGAGCACCCCCGACCTGCGAACCGGCCGCCTGCCGGCGAGGAGCACCGATGCCCACCTCGAGCAACCGACCACTGCGCCGACCGCTGCAGGACGTCGTCTTCGTGGACGGGGTACGCACCCCGTTCGGCAAAGCCAAGGGCGTCTACGCCGAGACCCGTGCCGACGACCTCATCGTCAAGGTGATCCGGGACCTGCTGCGTCGCAACCCGTCCCTGCCCCCGGAGCGCATCGACGAGGTCGCCATCGCCGCAACCACGCAGATCGGCGACCAGGGCCTCACCATCGGCCGCACCGCCGGCATCCTCGCGGGCTTGCCCAAGACCGTCCCCGGCTTCGCCATCGACCGCATGTGCGCCGGCGCGATGACCGCGGTCACCAGCGTCTCGGGTGCCATTGCGGCCGGCATGTACGACATCGCCATCGCCGGCGGCGTCGAGCACATGGGCCGCCACCCGATGGGCGAGGGCGTCGACCCCAACCCGCGCTTCGTCTCCGAGAAGCTCGTCGACACCACGGCCCTGGTCATGGGAGCCACCGCGGAGAACCTGCACGACCGCTTCCCGCACATCACCAAACAGCGGTGCGACGCCTTCGCCGCGGCCTCGCAGGCCAAGGTCGCGAAGGCCTACGCCAACGGGCAGATCCAGCCCGACCTCGTCCCGGTCGCGAACCGCAGCGCCGACGCCGGCTACGGGCTGGTGACCAAGGACGAGCCGCCGCGCCCCGGCACCACCATGGACGACCTCGCGAAGCTGAAGACCCCGTTCCGCCCGCACGGCAGGGTGACCCCCGGCAACGCGGCAGGACTCAACGACGGCGCCACCGGCTGCCTGCTCGCCAACGCCCAGGTCGCCGAGGAGCTCGGTCTCCCGGTCAAGATGCGCATGGTCGGCTTCAGCTTCGTCGGCGTCGAGCCCGAGGTGATGGGCGTCGGCCCGATCCCGTCGACCGAGAAGGCCCTGGCCCGCACCGGCCTGTCCATCTCCGACATCGGCCTGTTCGAGCTCAACGAAGCCTTCGCCGTGCAGGTCGTCGCCTTCCTCGACCACTTCGGCATCGCCGACGACGACGAGCGCGTCAACCCCTACGGCGGCGCGATCGCCCTCGGCCACCCGCTGGCCAGCAGCGGCGTGCGGTTGATGACGCAGCTCGCCCGCCAGTTCGAGGAGCACCCGGAGGTCCGGTACGGGCTGAACGCGATGTGCGTCGGGTTCGGCATGGGCGGCACCGTCATCTGGGAGAACCCGCACAACCCGGAGGCCCAGGCCGAGATCGCAGCGCAGAAGGAGCAGGCCGCCGCATGAGCACCGCCACCGCTGGCAACACCGGCACCGATCCCCGGTCCCAGTTCGCGGACGAGGTCGTCACCGACGCCAAGGTCCGCTACGTCGAGCTGCCCGGCGTCGAGGCGCCGGTCGCGCTCATCACGCTGGACAACGGCTTCGACCACACCAAGCCGAACACCTTCGGGCCCGGCGGGCTGTTGAAGCTGGACGCCGCACTCGACGAGATCGAGGCGCACTCCCCGGCCGTCGGCGCGATCGCCGTCACCGGCAAGCCGTTCATCTTCGCGGTCGGCGCCGACCTCACCGGCGTCCCCAACGTGACCTCGCGCGAGGTCGCACTGGAGATCGGCCAGCTCGGCCACCGCGTCTTCAAGCGCCTCAAGGACGCGGCGGTCCCCACCTTCGCGTTCGTCAACGGCGCGGCCATGGGCGGCGGTGTCGAGATCGCCCTGCACTGCGACTACCGCACGCTCTCCTCCGGAATCCCGGCCCTCGCGCTGCCCGAGTGCTTCCTCGGTCTGGTTCCCGGCTGGGGCGGCACGCAGCTGCTGCCCAACCTCATCGGAGCCGACAAAGCCGTCACGGTCGTCATCGAGAACCCGCTGAACCAGAACCGGATGCTCAAGGGCAAGCAGGCCTTCGAGCTCGGCATCGGTGACGCGCTGTTCGAGCCGGCCGACTTCCTCGAGCAGTCGATGCTGTGGGCGGCGTCCGTCCTGCGGGGCGAGACCGTCGTGAACCGTCCCGAGGTCGAACGCGGGGAGGCCTGGAAGGCCGCGGTCGCCCGCGGCCGGGCCATCGCCGACGGCAAGACCCACGGCTGGGCCCCGGCGCCCTACCGGGCCCTGGACCTCATCGAGAAGGCCGAGACGGTGTCGTTCACCGACGGCACCGCCGGTGAGGACGAGGCGCTGGCCGACCTCATGATGAGCGACGAGCTCCGCGCCGGCCTCTACGCCTTCGACCTGGTCCAGAAGCGTGCGAAGCGCCCCGCCGGCGCTCCGGACAAGTCGCTCGCCCGCAAGGTCACGAAGGTCGGCATCGTCGGTGCCGGACTCATGGCCAGCCAGCTCGCCCTGTTGTTCGCCCGTCAGCTCGAGGTCCCCGTCGTCCTCAACGACATCGACCAGGGACGCATCGACAAGGGCGTCGACTGGGTGCACGGGGAGGTCGACAAGCTCCTGGCCAAGAAGCGGGTCTCGGCCGACAAGGCCAACCGCCTGAAGGCCCTCGTCACCGGCTCCCTGACCAAGGACGCCTTCCGCGACGCCGACTTCGTTCTCGAAGCCGTCTTCGAGGAGATGGGCGTCAAGCAGACGGTCTTCGCCGAGGTCGAGGAGTACGTCTCCCCCACGACGATCCTCGCGACGAACACCTCCTCGCTCTCGGTCAGCGAGATGGCCTCGAAGCTGCAGCACCCGGAGCGGGTCGTCGGTTTCCACTTCTTCAACCCGGTCGCCGTGCTCCCGCTGCTCGAGATCATCCGGGCGGAGAAGACCGACGACGCGACCCTGGCGACCGCCTTCGCCACCGGCAAGGCGCTGAAGAAGTCGTCGGTGCTGGCCAAGGACGCGCCGGCCTTCGTCTTCAACCGGCTCATCACCCGTGCCCTCGGCGAGGTCACCGCCGCGGTCGACGAGGGCACCGACTACGAGACGGCCGACAAGGCCGTCGAACCCCTCGGCATGCCGATGTCGCCGATGCTGCTGCTGCAGCTCGTCGGCCCTGCCATCGCCCTGCACACCGCCGAGACACTGCACCGCGCCTTCCCGGAGCGTTACGGCGTCTCGGAGGGCCTCGCCGCGCTCGTGAAGGCGGGCAAGGCCGGGGTGTACACCTTCGGCGCCGACGGCATGACCGTCGACCCCGAGGTCGACAAGCTCTGGGAGCGGGGCAGCAACGCACTCGACGCCGACCAGGTGCTGGAGCGGGCTGCCTCGGCGCTCGCCGAGGAGATCCGGCTGATGCTCGACGAGGGCGTCGTCGCCGAGGCGCAGGACATCGACCTGTGCCTCATCCTCGGTGGCGGTTGGGCGTTCTGGAACGGCGGCATCACGCCGTACCTCGACCGCACCGGCATCAGCGAGAAGGTCAACGGCAAGCGCTTCCACGCCCCCGGCGTCGCGAGCGTCCCGCGCTGATCCACCACCCGCCGTGACTCCCGGCCCCTCACCCGTCGGCTCGACCGCCGGGTGGGGGGCCGAGGTCGTTGCCGGCCATCAGTCCTCGTCGTACTCCGGGTCGAGCGGGACCCACCTGGGCGCCGACACCGACACCGCCCGGAGCGGCACGGCAGGCCGGCGTTCCACGTTGTACGTCGCTGCGGCGAGCTCCCGCCGGAGCTGCGCGCGCGCGGGACCCGGTGGGAACGCCGCCACCTCGGCCCGCGCCCGGCCGAGGTCCTCCAGCGCGGCGCACGGCTGGTCGGCGCGGGCGTAGGCCTCCGCGGATGCCAGCAGGAGACGCGGCACCATGTCGCCGACCGTCCAGCCGGTCCCGGCGAAAGGCATCGAGCGGTCGCTGCAGACCAGGGCCTGCTCGACCGCCCGGTCACGCCAGGCCAACTCGGCTGCCGGATCCGCCGCCGAGACCGCGAGCCAGTGAGCGACCGCACTGCGCAGCCAGCTGGGGCCGCCGGCCAAAGCCGTCCAGAGGTCGGTGAGGACGAGCCGGGCGCGCGTCAGCCGGCCGTCCTGCACGTGCTGCGCGGCCCGGACCACATCCGAGGTCGCCGTGAGGCGTCCGGTGCCGGCGCTGGTGGTGGTGCCGGCCCTGGTGGTGGTGGTGCTGGCGCTGGTGGTGGTGGTGCTGGTGGTCGTCATGCGGGGCTCCTGTCGCCGGGGTGGGAGGACCGTAGGACGAGGCACCGACAGAATTGGCGTGCCCGGGCAGGCGGGACGCGTCTACGCTGCGGCGGTGCTGGAGCTGCGACCGTCGTGCGAGTGCTGCGACCGCGCGTTGCCCCCGGACTCGCCCGAGGCCCGCATCTGCACCTTCGAGTGCACGTTCTGCGCCGAATGCGTCGCATCCCGGCTGCACGGCGTCTGTCCCAACTGCGGCGGCGGCTTCGAACGGCGGCCGGTCCGGCCGCCGGCGGCGCTGCGCCGGCACCCGGCCTCCGAGGTGCGGGTGTACGCCCCGGACGGCTGCGCACCGAGCCCGGCCGTCGGCTGAGCGGCGAGCCGGACCGTCAGCCGGCGGCGAGCACCTCGCGCAGGGTGTCGGGGATCGGCGTCTTGCCGGAGCCGTCGACACCGATGCACACGTAGACCGTGCGGCCGCTGACGAGCACCTCGTCGGCCGCGGCCCGGACCTCGAAGGCGAGGGTGAAGCTCGTGCGGCCGACGCCGTCCGGGCGCACCGTCACCCGGGCCTCGTCACCCCAGTGGAGGGCGCCGCGCCAGTCGAGTTCGGTGTGGACGACCTGCACGTCGTGCCCACCGGCCTGAAGCGCCGCGTAGGGCAGACCCCGCGCCTGGAGGTAGCCGGTCATCGCCTCGTCGAAGTACGCGAGGTACCACATGTTGAACACGACGCCCTGCTGGTCCGCCTCGAGGTAGCGGACGGGCACACGGAACTCGTACGGGTCAGCGGGCACGCGTCAGTATGGCCCGACCCGGACGGCGCAGACCCGGAGGTCTCAGCCGCGACGGCGGCCGGCGAGCACGGCACCGACGGCGAAGCCGACCAGCAGGGAGCCCGGGCTCCACCGTGGCGTCGCGGGCGGCGCGACGTCGAGCAGGCGCAGCGCGTCCTCGCCGTGCGAGATCACGAGTCGGTCCTGTGCCTCGACCCGCTCCGCGGACCGCGGCCGGGGCAGCGACGGGACGACGACCAACAGGTCGTCGTCGTCGCGGGAGCGCTCGGTGCGGTTCGTGAGCAGAGCGGTCAGGCGCGGCACTCGGCCTCCAGGGGCATCAGGCATCAAGCAGCAGGGGTTGTAAGGGTCAGTTTAGTGTTCCAGGCCACTCGGCGGAACCCCCTTTCGCCCGTTCGGCCCCTTTGCGGGTACCTGCCGGCAGCGGTGCGAGCGGCGGGGAGGATGTTTCGCCTTCCCCTCGTCGGCCAAGGTTCGTGTGATCAGTTCTCGTTCCCGGAGGTCGTAGTGCTCGTCCGTCGTCTCGCCCGCCCGTTGCTCGCCTCCATGTTCATCGCCGGAGGCCTCGACACGCTCCGCCGACCCCAGCCGAAGGTCGACGCCGCCCAGTCCCTCGGCCTGCAGGAGAACACCGAGCAGGTGGTGAAGGGCAACGCCGCGGCGCAGGTCGTGGCCGGTCTCGCCTTCGCCACCAACCGCGTGCCGCGCCTCAGCGCCCTCGTGCTCGCCGGCTCGCTGGTGCCGACCACGGCCGCCGGCCACCGCTTCTGGGAGTACACCGACCCGACCCAGCGCGCCGACCAGACCCAGCACTTCCTGAAGAACGTCAGCATGCTCGGCGGGCTACTGCTCGCGGCCGTCGACACCGAGGGCCGCGAGTCCGTCGCCCGTCGCACCAAGCGCGTCAGCCGCAAGGCCGCACGCAAGGCGGCCAAGCGCTCGGCCAAGGCCACCGCGGCGCAGCGGTCGCACGTGGAGCGGGTCCGCGAGGCACTTCCCGTCTGACGCCGACGCACCGCCTGCCGCGGCCCGGGTCAGAGCCCGAGCGGCGCGGACGCCACGACCTGTCGCGCGCGCTCCGAGCCCTCGAGTTCGACCCGGGCCGCGTCCTTGCGTCCGAAGGCGTAGAGGAACAGTTCGGGCACCTCGCCCAGCAGGGTGACCTCGTCGCTGCCCCGCCCGACGCTGCGCAACGGTCCCGCGGGCGTCCGCAGGTTCAGCCGCGTTCCCTTCACGGTCCGGAACAGCAGCGGCGCGAGCGCGACCAGCCGGCGGCGCAGCGCCGTCTGCAGGGACGACGACAGCTGCCGGGGTTGCCACTCGGCGGCAGCGCGACGGACGTCCTCGTGGTGGACGAAGAACTCGTGCACGTTCACGGTGTCGGCGAGGCCCGGCAGACCCACCAGGCCGAGCGGCGGGCCCACGGCGAGCCGCTGCAGCAACCGTTCAAAAGGCACGGCGGCAAGGGTGGCCGCCTCGCGCTGCTCCGTGCGGCCGTGCAACGGCGGTACGAGGATGCCGGCCAGAGCGACCGGGTCGCTCTCCCGCGTCACGAGGTGCGCGGCGAGGTGCGCGGTGTCCCAGCCCTTGCACAACGTCGGCTCGGCCGGGCCGCGCTCCCGCAGGAGGTCGACGAGAAGTGCACGTTCGGCCGCGGCCGGTCCCAAGCTGCTCACGGTGCAGCCCTTCCCAGCCGGAGCCGGTTTCAGGCCCGACGCGACAGGGAGCTGGTCAGTTCAAGCGCGGGCAGAAGTGTCCGTCGACGCCGGCCGGACGCCCGCAGAGGACGCACTCCGGTCGTCCCGCGGCCACCACCGTCTCGGCGCGGTTCACGAAGGCGAGGGTCTCGGTGACCGAGAGCGCGACCCGTAGCCGGCTCTGGTCGCCGTCGCCGGCCTCGACCACCACCCGCTCGCCGTCCCAGGCAACGCTCAGCTCGCTCACGTGGAAGTCCTCGGCGAAGGGGGTGTCGAGCGGCGCGTGGTCGACGGCACGCGGCCGCGCGGGAGCGCCCTGGCCCACCGATTCGAGCAGCGTGACCATGCCCTGCGCGAGCGCGCTGACCTCGGCCTTCTCGAGCCCGACGGTGACGACCGCTCCCCCGCCGACAGCCTGCAGGAAGAAGGCGCGTTCACCGGGCTGGCCGACGGTCCCGACGACGAAACGCTCCGGCGTCTCGAAGACGTGAGACGGCTCGGGCTGCTCGAACGGGCCGTCGGCGTCGTCGTCGGCGTCGCGTGGGTCTGTCATCGGATTTCCCTCCCGTCACCGTCCTCCGGCGTCACCGCGGGGCGCTTCCTCGCCTAGCCCCGCACCGCTTCCGCGACGGCCCGTTCCGCGTCCTCCGCCGTCCCGGCGGCGGCCTGCCGCAGGAACCGGGGCCGACAGCACGTGGCCGGACAGACGTCGTGGCTCGGTCCGTCACCGCCGAGGTAGGGCCGGGCGGCATCGCCCCGCTCCCGCTCCTCGACGAGTTCACGCACCATCCGGACGAACCGTGGGTGCACTCCCACGGTACCGGCCCGGACCAGCGGCAGCTCCAGCGCGGCGGCGCGCTCGGCGGCCTCGACGTCGAGGTCGAACGCGACCTCGAGGTGGTCGCTGACGAAGCCGATCGGCACCAGGACCACGGCCGGGACACCCTCGGCGACGAGGTCGGGCAGCAGCTCGGTGACGTCGGGCTCGAGCCAGGGCACCGTCGGCGAGCCGGAGCGGCTCTGGAAGGCGAGCTGCCACCGGTCAGCGGCATCCACCATCCCGGCGACCAGGCCGGCGGCCTCCCGGAGCTGCGCCTCGTAGGCACCGCCCGACGGCCCGCTGGTCGCCGCCGCGGCGGTGGGGATGGAGTGGGCGGTGAACACCAGCCGCGCCTGCGCCGCGGCCGCCGCGCCGGCCTCGGCGGCGAGCTCGCCCAGCGCCACCCGCACGCGGTCGGCCTGCGCCTCGAGGAAGCCGGGGTGGTTGTAGAAGTGCCGCAGCTTGTCCAACACGAGCGGGGCCCGGTCCACACCGTCCCCGGCACCGGGGACCGACGGTTCGGCACCGGCCGGCAGGACCGGTGCCCCGATGGTCGTCAGGGCGTCGGCGAGGTTCTCGCGGTACTGCCGGCACGACGAGTAGGAGGCGTAGGCGGCGGTGAAGAAGCACGCGGCCCGCTCGACGCCGTCCTGACGCATCTCGCGCAACGCCTCGCTGAGCAGGGGGTCCCAGTTGCGGTTGCCCCAGTAGACCGGCCGGGGTGCGAGTTCGCGGCGCAGCTCCGCGAGCAGCGCCCGGTTCTGGTCGTTGATCGGGCTCCTGCCGCCGAAGTGGTGGTAATGCCCGGCGACCTCCGCCAGCCGCTCGTCCGGGATGCCGCGGCCGGCCGTCACGTTCCGGAGGAACGGCATCACGTCGTCCGGGCCCTCGGGACCACCGAAACTGACCAGCAGCACCGCGTCGTAGGCCGTCATGCTGACCACCTGCCCGGAGCGGGGGCGTTCATCCGGTCCGCGGCCGGAACCCACGTCGGCTGACGCAAACCGTCGTCAGGTGTTGTCGCCCCCCTCGGGCTCTCCCGGGTGGCCTTCCCGCCATTCCTTGTCCTCGCGGTCGAGGCGTTCGTTCCGGGCCGCGTACTCGTCGCGCCAGTTCTCGGCCCGTTCGGCACTGGGGTAGGGACCCACCCGGTCGCTGCCTTTCGAGTCGATCTCCTCGTCGGACTCGACGCGGCTGTGCTTCAGGCACCACCAGTAGTTCATCGCTGTTCGTCCTCCGGCTCGGTCTGTGGCTCGGTCTGTGGCTCGGTCTGTGGCTTCGATCTGCGGCTCTGTCTGTGCGGCTCGCTCGAAGGTAACGGGCGGATCAGGCGCGGAACTGCTCCGCGATCACGCGCTCGGCGAGCCCCTGACCGGCGTCGAAGAGCAGCTGCATCGACGCGGTGCGCGACTCGGCGACCTCGACCCGGCTGACCTCGGCCTGCTCCCGCTGATCCGCGCTGACCGCGACGGGGCGCTTCTCCGGGTCCAGCACCTCGAAGGTGACCCGGCGTCGGCTGCGCAGCACGGCCCCCGTCCAGCGACGGGGCCGCAGCGGGCAGATCGGGGTCAGGGCGAGCACGTTCGACTCGAGCGGCAGGATCGGTCCGCGCGCCGAGAGGTTGTAGGCCGTCGAGCCGGCCGGGGTCGCCACGAGCACCCCGTCACAGGCCAACTCCGGCAACCGCTCCACGTCATCGACCAGAACGCGGATCCGGGCGCTCTGGTTGGACAACCGGCGCAGGGCGACTTCGTTGAACGCGCGCAGCGGCGGCAGTTCATCACCGGCGAGGTCCCAGGCCCGGCACTCGAGGGGGACGACCACGCTGGGCTGGGCCTCGTCCACCCGGTCCACGAGGCCGTCGGCCGCGTAGTCGTTGAGCAGGAAGCCGCGGGTCCCGCGGTTCATGCCGTAGATGCGGGGCGGCCGGGGCAGGTGCGACACCCGGTGCAGCACGTCGAGGACCAGTCCGTCACCGCCGAGCACCACGACGACGTCGGCCTCGTCCTCCGGGACACCACCGTGCTCGGCGACCAGCGCGTCGTAGGCCTCGCGGGCCGCGGGAGCTCTCGAGGCGGCGAAGGCCAGCTGGACTGCCATGCCCCCACTCAAGCACCCCTCCGAGTCGGTTTCGTGACCCCCCGCACGAGATGACCCATGATCGTCCCGCCGTGCCGCCGGGGCTTGTCCGAAACACTGTCTGTGACCGGATCGAGGTGTCTCCCGTCACCGAACGGGCATCATGTCGTTACGCCTTGGGACCGGCACACCGAGGTCCTGACCAGAACGTCACCCCAGAGCGTCTTGGAGGCTTTTCCCGCATGTCCCCCAGCACTACGGTCCGCCGCGCCGGGTTCGTCACTGCAGGCGCCCTCGCCGTCTCGCTGAGTGGCGTCATCTCGGCCGGGTCGGCTACGAGCTTGACCCTGTGCCCCGTCGGTCAGATCCTCAGCACCACGGGCAAGTGCGTCCAGAAGACGGTCACCTCGGTCGTGCCGACCCCGACCACGCCGTCCTCCGGTTCGGGCGGGGGCATCACCGTTCCGTTGCCGCCGGTCCCGCAGCTCCCCCTCCCCACCGTCGGTTCCGGGGGCGGCAGCGGTGGCGGCAGCACCGGGTCCAGCGGCGGCTCCGGCGGCGTCCAGCTGCCCGGGCTCCCCTCCGTGAATCTCCCCGGAGGCGGCAGCACCGGCAGCACCGGCTCAGTCGCGGGCGGCGGCCTCTCCGGCCCCGCCGTCCCGGGCACCGGTACGACGACCGCGACCAACAACGGCTCCACCGTCCCGGGCGCGACGCCTGCCAACCCCGCCGGCACCGGTGGCGGCGGCATGCTGAGCCCCGCCTCGGCTTTTCTGCCGACCACGGGCATCCTCGGCTTCACGAACTTCTCGGGCACCGGCGGTGCCTCGATCCCGACGATCAGCAACCTCGCCGATGTCCCCTCGCCGCTGCTGGCCAGCCAGCCCGCGGCTCAGCTGGCCGCGGTGCAGGCACCCCTGCTCGCAGCCGGTGAGGACGCCGGCAGCGGTGCCGGCAACACCGTGCTCGCCTCCTTCGGTGGCTATGCCCTTCCCGGACTGCTGGTCGTGCTCGCGACCGCGGTCGTCGGCGTCGTCGGCGCCGGGAACGTCCGGGTGTGGCAGGCCCGCATGGCGGCCCGCCGCTCCTGACTCAGTGGCCCATCCCGAGGCCACCGTCGACCGGTAGCACCGCACCGGTGATGTAGGACGCCGCTTCGCTGGTGAGGAAGGCGACGGCCGCGGCCACCTCGTCGGGTGTCGCCATGCGTCCGAGGGGCACCTGCGCGACAGCCGCCGCGCGTTGCACGTCGGTCAGCGCCTGCATCATCGACGTGTCGACCGGACCCGGCGCGACGACGTTGGCCGTGATCGACCGGCTCGACAGTTCCCGCGCGAGCGACCGCGCGAGGCCGACGAGGCCCGCCTTGCTGGCCGAGTAGTTGGCCTGACCGGCTGAGCCCGACAGCCCCACCACGGACGAGACGAACACGAGCCGGCCCCGCCGGAGCCGGAGCATCCCCTTCGCGGCGCGCTTGGCGACGCGGTACGCACCGGTCAGGTTGGTGTCCAGGACGCCGGTGAACGCGTCCTCCGACATCGTCAGCAGCAAGGTGTCGTGCACCACGCCCGCGTTGGAGACCAGGACCTCGACGGGGCCCAGCTCCGCCTCCACCTGCCGGAAGGCCGCGTCGACCGACGCTGCGTCCGCCACGTCGCACGGGACCCCGAGCAAGCCGTCGACGCTCGCCCCGGACCGGGACGCGACCGCCACGAGGTCACCCCGCGCGGCGAGGGCGCGGGCGCACGCAGCACCGATGCCGCGGTTGCCACCGGTGACGACGGCGACCCGTGGACCCGTTCCGGTTGTGCTCACGTCGGTCACGCTAGTGCCGGCCCCTCGTCGGGACCGCCACGGACGCCGTCAAAGAAGATCCTCGCCGGTTGTCACCATCCGCTCCCCTGACCTTGAAAGGCCAGGTGCGACCTCCGCCCGGACGAACCGACTCGGCTGCTCGGCCCAAGCCGAAGTTGGTGAGGCCGGTCGAGCAACCGACCGGCCCCTGAGCCGTTGAGAAGGGTGTGGGCGCACACGGCGGATCAGGAGGACGGGCCATGACGGCAGTGGTCGACGAGATGAGCTCGCAGGAGTTCATCGATGCTCCGGTCCCGACGGTGCGCGCCCACCGACTCGGCGATGGCCTGGTCGTCCGGCTCTCGGGGGTGCTGGACGACCAGGCGGTCCCGGAGCTACGGCGCGAGTTGCTCGCGCCGGTGCCCGCCGGCTGTGTCGACGTCCTCGTCGACGCGGGCGCGGTCGCCGCCGTCGGCGACGACGCCCTCGCCGTCCTCGTGGCGGGCTCTTCGTGGGCGCGCGAGGCCGGTTGCCGTTTCGCGTTGTCGGCGGTCTCACCCGCGGTTGCGTCGTCCATCGAGGAGCTCGCGCTCGGCGCCGCGCTCCCCCTGCTCGGCGACGTGGCCTGACCATGCAGACCCTGCCCCACGTGGAGCGGCTCGCCCGGCTCCTGCACAACCGGATCGTGCGACGGGTGCGGCACTCGATGCCGTCCGCCCACACGATGCTTCTGGTCGCCGACCTCGTGGACGGTCACGTGCACCTGCAGCCGATCGCGGTCTGGGACGACACCGGCGCCGTGCTCGCAGGAACCGGCAGCAGCAACTCCGACGACGGCTGGCCGGTGCTGCTCGGCGATCTCCGACCCGAGTTCGCCCTGCTGGCGCGGGCCTCGCCGGTCGCGTTGTTCGAGCCCTACCTGCTCGACCTGTGCCAGATCGATCTGCGGATCGAGTCCGGCGACACGCACTGAGCGCGGAACGCTAGCGTCGGGTGGGTGCCCGACCCGACGTCCTGCCTGTTCTGCCGCCTCGTCGCAGGCGAACTGCCCGTGCACCTCGTCGCGGCCGACGATCACTGCGTCGCCTTCCTCGACACGTCACCAGCGGCGCGCGGACACACCCTGGTCGTGCCGCGTCGGCACGTGACCGACCTCTGGTCGGCCGACCCGGAGACCGCGGCGGCGCTGGGGCGCAGTTGCGCCACCGTCGCCCGGCGCATCCGCGAGCGGTTGGCGCCGGACGGCCTGACCATGCGCCAGAACACCGGGGAGGCGAGCGGACAGAACGTCTTCCACCTGCACGTCCACCTGGTCCCCCGGTGGCACGGCGACGGCAACGTCGGCTGGCCGTGGCCCCCGCCGGCCGAACACGACCCGGACGAGGTGCTCCGGCTGCTTCAGCCGGAACTGTCCGACTGACTGATGCCCCGCACGCCGGGCTGACCGGAGACGCATCGGATGACGTCGCTGCGCTCGAGCGAGGACGCCTTGGTGATGTCGTAGCGGACGGGGTAGGTCCGCGCGGTCGCGAGGTTGCTCTTGTCGCGGGGCTCGAGGACGGCCTTCCCGACCCCGGGGCACGCGTTGCGCACCGCGTCCTTCTGCTGCTCCGTCGCCTCCGGGGTGAAGTAGACGACGAACTCGATCTGGGACGACGCGAGGCCGCAGCCGGCGGCGAGCGCGACGGCTGCCAGCACCGGGCTCATGCGCCGACCCCGGACTGCAGCCGTGCTCCGTCGCCTCACTGTTCCCACTGTAGGGAGCGGCGGCGCCAGACGGGTCGGAGCTCCGGGAGGGCTTCCCTACACCGCCTGCTACACCGATGAGGCGCGGGTGGGACCGGCCACCGAGGCCGACCGTCGCTTGCGGAGCCGATCGAGCAGACCGTGGTGCAGCAGGGCCCCGACCGCGATGGCCAGGCCCCCGAGGATCGTCAGGTAGACACCGACGCCGGCGGTCCGATCGCCGGTGCACTGCACGGCCTGCGAGCACCCGGGCACGGCGGCGAGCTTCTGCCGCAGGTCGGAAGCGTCGCTGATGGCCGCGAGATCGATCCCTGCCAGCACGACGACCAGGATCCCCGCCACCAGCAGCGCGATCCAGCCCCACGCCCGGCTCGACGGGCCACGCATGACGAGGATGAGTGCCAGGGTGGCGACGGCCAGGATGAGCGTCGCCTTCCCGAGCCGGTCGCCCTGCACGCCGAGCAGGGAGCGGGTGCCGCCACCCTCGACGGTCCCGACGCGGCTGGTGACATCGACCGACGCCCAGGTCAGAAAGGCCGCGAGCAGGGTCACGAGCGCGCCGACCGCAGCGACGAGCAGGCCGGTCGTGATACCGGCAGGCAGCCGCGCGCTGCTCGTCCCTGCCGTGGCGGCGGCCGGGTCGCCGAACCCTCCGGCGTGCTGCTGCGGTTCCGCGGTGCCCGAGGACGGCTGCTCCGCCGTCGGGGAAGCGGAGGTGGCGCTCGCCGAGGTCACAGGCGCGGCTCCAGCAGGCGCCGACCCAGCCTGCTCCGCCGACTCCGGCTCGTGCTCGTGCTCCGTCACGGACGGCGAGGTCGGCTGCTCCGTGGACTCGGCCGCGGACGCAGGCGCGGACTCGGGCGCGGACTCGGGTGCGGACTCGGCCTGGTCGCCGCGCAACTCGGCGGTGCCGCCGTCGTGCTGGTCGCCTGTTTCGGGGCGCTCACTCACCTGGACTCCTTCACGCCACGCGCTCGTGGCAGCCACCTGGGGGATAGCGCGGATCAGCGTAGCTGGTCGGAGCGGTTCCGCCGTCACTGGCGCGGTCCGGGCGGGTGCGCGACCCGACATACCGGGATCGGGACCCGCGCCCGGGGCGGGACGTGCATCCTCGGTGCCCCAGGTCACACGCCGTCGGCGGCACGCCCGTGCGCGTTGAGCAACCACGGAGGGTCGCCGCCACGAAGGACAACTATGAGCTTCGACCTCGACGCCTACCGCCGCACCGTGGCGCCCGTGCAGACCGACGACATCGACTTCTCGGTCTTCGCCGAGCGGCCGCTCTCGGAGGAGACGTTGCGCGCCCTGCGCTACATGCACGACGTCGAGTCGCACACCGTCTGCTACCTCCGCGACCTGCTGCTGACCCACGCACACCAGGACCCGCGCATCACCACGTTCCTGACGATGTGGAACTACGAGGAGTACTGGCACGGCGTCGCCATCGGCCGCGTCCTCGAGGCGCACGGGGAGCCCTCGGAGGACGAGCGCATCGGACCGATGCGGGCGAAGCTCGGGTTCAAGGACAAGATCTCGCCCTGGTACAGCGCGATCGGGTCGGCGCTGATGGGCCCCGACTTCATCGCCATGCACATGACGTGGGGTGCCGTGAACGAGTGGTCGACCGCGGCCGGCTACGACCGGCTGGCCAAGCAGGCCGACCACCCCGAGCTCTCGACGCTGCTCGGCCGCATCGCCAAGCAGGAATCGCGGCACATCGCCTTCTACACGACCGAGGCCCGGGAGCGGCTCGCCCGCTCGAGCAAGGCCCGTCGGGTCACGCGGTTCGCGCTGCGGTACGGCTGGGCGCCGGTGGGCAGCCCCGTGATGCCGCCCGAGGAGACGCAGTTCCTTCTCACCCACCTGCTCGGTGGCACCGAGGGGCGCGACGCAGCGCAGCGCATCGACCGCAAGGTCGCGGGTCTGCCCGGCATGGTGGGCCTCCGGATCGTCGAGCCGTGGCTGGTCAAGCACGGCGTTCTCCCCCAGGCCGAGGTCGGCCATCCGACCATCGGTTCGGACGAGCCGACGCGCCGCGCGACGCCGATCCGCGCTCTCGCGGACGCGACGGCGTCCTGAGCTCCGCCGGTAAAGTGCCGGCATGGGGGCTCTGACGTGGGTTCGTTGACGCTGCAGGCCCGGGGCTCCGCACCGGTCTCCACGGCCTGGGAGCGCTACGCCGACCCGCAGAAGTGGCCGCAGTGGGCGCCGCAGATCCGTCGGGTCGAATCGGTCGGCCGGCTCCGTCCCGGGCTCACCGGCCGCGTGTACAGCTATCTCCCGCCCGGCATCGCCTTCCGCGTGCTCGCGGTGGACGCGAAACGCAGGACGTGGTCCTGGCGCGTCCAGCTGGGCCCGCTCTCGCTCACCCTCGAGCACGGCGTGCGGGAAGGCCGGCACGGCGGCAGCGAGACGTGGCTCCGGCTCCACGGACCGCTGCCCGTCGTCGTCCTGTACGCACCGCTCGCCCGTTACGCCCTCGGCCGCCTCGTCCACTGAGACGGCCCGGTCCGCGGGGCTAGATCGAGGTGCCGATCGTCCAGACCCGGAGCGCGTTGGTCGACCCCGGCGTGCCGGGTGGGCTGCCCGCGACGACCACGACCTTGTCGCCGGGCTCGCACCGCCCGAGGGTCCGCAGGGCCTCGTCGACCTGACGGACCATGTCGTCGGTGGTCCGCACCTCGGGGACCAGGAACGTCTCGACGCCCCAGCTGACCGAGAGCTGGCTCCGGACGGACGCCTCCGGCGTGAACGCCAGCAGCGGGATCGGGTTGCGGTGGCGGGCCAGGCGCCGCGCGGTGTCCCCGCTCTGGGTGAAGGCCACCAGGAACTTGGCGCCGACGACGCCGCCGACCGACGCCGCGGCGGTGGCGATCGCCCCGCCCTGCGTCTGCGGCGGGATCAGCAGCGGAGGCAGGCGGTCCAGCCCCTTCTCGGCAGCCTCGATGATGCGGCTCATGGTGGCCACCGCCTCGACCGCGTAGGAACCGACGCTGGTCTCCGCGGAGAGCATCAGCGCGTCGGCTCCGTCCAGCACGGCGTTGGCGGCGTCGGAGGCCTCCGCCCGGGTGGGGCGCGGCGCGGTGATCATGGACTCGAGCACCTGCGTCGCCACGATGACCGGCTTGGAGTACTCGCGCGCGAGCTCGACCGCCCGCTTCTGCACGAGCGGGACCTCTTCGAGCGGCAGCTCGACGCCGAGGTCGCCGCGGGCCACCATGAGCCCGTCGAAGGCGGCGACGACCGCGCCGAGTTCGTCGACGGCCTGCGGCTTCTCGATCTTCGCGATGACCGGGAGCCGGACCCCGACCTCGTCCATGATCGCGTGCACCGGCTGCAGGTCGTCCGCGCTGCGGACGAACGAGAGGGCGATCATGTCGGCCCGCAGCCCGAGCGCCCAGCGCAGGTCGGAGGCGTCCTTGTCCGACAACGCCGGGACCGACAGGGCCGCGCCGGGCACGTTGAGACCCTTGTGGTCGCTGACCGGCCCGCCGACGATGACGCGGCACCGCACCTCCGTGCGGGTCGTCCCGGTCACCTCGAGCACGAGGCGCCCGTCGTCGACGAGCAGGCGGTTGCCCTTCTCGACGTCCTCGGGCAGGCCCGCGTAGGAGACGCCGACGTGGTCGTCGTCGCCGGTCACGTCGTCGTCGATGGAGATCGTGAAGGTGCTGCCGGTGCGGAGCGTGGCCTTGCCGTCGGCGAAGGTGCCCAGGCGGATCTTGGGACCCTGCAGGTCGATGAGGACCCCGACGCTGTGCCCCGACGCGTCGCCGGCGCGGCGCACCGCCTCGTAGGCCTGCTCGTGGGCGGTGCGGCTGCCGTGCGACATGTTGAACCTGGCCACGTCGAGGCCGGCCGCGATGAGTTCCGGGAGCCGTCCCGTCGTCGCAGGGCCCAGGGTGGCCACGATCTTTGCTCGCCGTGCCAGGGGGATCCCCGCCTTATGCCGTCGTCGGATGCTCGGGTTCATCGTGCCCCCGGCCCGGTGTCCGCCACACCCCGGCACACCGATGAGCCGCCGCACACGGTAATTTCGTGCCACATGAGCGAGAACCCGGCGATCCGCCAGCAGCCCAACGGGGACGTCGACATCGCCGTGCCCGACGCGAAGGCCGACGAGGTCGCGGCGAAGGACCCTTCCGACGCAGCTGCGCCGGAAGCCTCGACGAACCCCGAGAACCTCGACCACCCCGAAGAGCTGATGGGCGAGTAGCAGCGGGCTACTGGACTCCGGTCTCCTGCCGCTCGAACTGCGTGCGGTAGAGCTCGGAGTAGAGCCCTCCCGCGGCCAGCAGCTCGTCGTGCCGCCCGGCTTCGACGATCCGTCCCCCGTCGACGACGAGGATCTGGTCGGCCTCGCGCACGGTCGAGAGCCGGTGGGCGATCACCAGAGACGTGCGGCCCACCAGCGCGGTCTTCAGCGCCCGTTGCACCGCCACCTCGGATTCGCTGTCGAGGTGCGCGGTGGCCTCGTCCAGCACGACCACGGCCGGAGCCTTCAGCAGCAGGCGCGCGATGGCGAGGCGCTGCTTCTCCCCGCCGGAGAGCCGGTAGCCACGGTCGCCCACGACCGTCTCGAGCCCCTCGGGCAGGCTTCGCAGCAACGGGCCGATGTGCGCTGCGTCGACGGCCTGCCACAGCTCGTCGTCGGTGGCCGTGGGCCGCGCGTAGAGCAGGTTCGCCCGCACCGTGTCGTGGAACAGGTGCGAGTCCTGCGTCACCACGCCGACGGTGTCGCGCAGCGACGCGAGCGTGACGTCGCGGACGTCGTGGCCCGCGATCTCGACCGAGCCGGTCTGGACGTCGTACATCCGCGTCACCAGCGACGTGATGGTCGTCTTACCCGCCCCGGAGGGACCGACGAGCGCGACGAGCTCGCCGGGCTGCACCGAGAAGCTGACGTCGAACAGGACCTGCTGCGGCACCGTCGTGTCGAGCTTCGCCACCGATTCGAGCGACGCCAGGGAGACCTCGTCGGCGCTCGGGTACCGGAAGCCGACCGAGCGCAGGGCGACGCTCGCCCCACCGGCGTCAGCGAGGTGCGCGGGGAGCGCGACGGCATCCGGCGCGTCGCGGATGCTCGGCTCGAGGTCCAGCACCTCGAAGACGCGCTCGAAGGAGACCAACGCGGTCATGACGTCGACGCGGACGTTCGACAGGGCCGTCAACGGTCCGTACAGCCGCGCCAGGTAGGCGGTCAGCGCGACGAGCGTGCCCACCTCGAGTTCGCGCTCGGCCGCGAGCCGGCCGCCGAAGCCGTAGACGATGGCGGTGGCCAACGACGCGACGAGCGTCAGCGCGACGAAGAAGATCCGGCCGTACATCGCCTGCTGGATGCCGATGTCGCGGACCCGGCCCGCCCGCGAACGGAACTGCCCGGCCTCGTCGTCCGGGCGGCCGAACAGCTTCACCAGCTGGGCGCCCGAGACGTTGAAGCGTTCGGTCATCGTCGTGTTCATCTGCGCGTCGAGCCCGTAGCTCTCGCGGGTGATCTGCTGCAGCCGGCCGCCCAGGAAGCGCGCCGGGAGGACGAACACGGGCAGCAGGACGAGGGAGATCAGTGTGATCTGCCAGCTCAACGTGAGCATCGCGCCGATCGTGAGGACGACGCCGACGAGGTTGCTGAGCACCGAGGACAGCGTGCCGGTGAACGCCTGCTGCGCCCCGAGCACGTCGTTGTTCAGCCGCGAGATCAACGCACCGGTCTGCGTCCGGGTGAAGAAGGCCAGTGGCATGCGCTGCACGTGGTCGAAGACCTGCGAGCGCATCTCGTAGATCAGGCCCTCGCCGATCCGGGCGGAGTACCAGCGCTGGATCAGCGCGATGATCGCGTCGATCACCGCGATGCCGGCGACGAGCAGCGCGAGCCGGACCACGAGACCCGGGTCGCCGTGGGCCTTGCCGGGCGCCACCCCGTCGTCGATGATCTTCTTGAGGATGAGCGGGTTGGCGACGGCCAGGACGGCGTCGGCGAGGATCAGGCCGAGGAAGATGATCAGCCAGGTCCGGTAGGGCCGCGCGAAGCGCAGGATGCGCCGCGTCGTGCCCCGGGTGAGTTGCTTCTGCGTGATCGACCGGTCGCGCCGGAATCCGGCCATGACCTGCCATGGTGCGCCGTTCATGACTCCGCACCACCTCCTGCAAGCATGTAATCACCCCGCAGCGGCAGGCATTCCGTCCGACGCCCCACGGGCGCGGTCAGGCGCCGTCCGCGCGGGAGGCGGCCGCCGCTGCCGCGGAGAGTTCCTGCAGGCGCAGGACCTGCGCCTGCCGCTCGGCGGCGAACTGACCGGTCCGGTCGCCGGGCTGCTCGCGGGTCCGGAGCAGGAGCGCCTTCGTCGCGATCGTCGCCCCGGGCGGCGGGGCCAGCAGGGCCGCCAGGAGGTCCTCGAGCGCCGCGTCGAACTCGGCGATGTCGACGACCGCGGTCGCGAGGCCCAGCGCCGACGCCTCCGGCGCGCCGATGCGTCGGCCGGTCAGGCAGATCTCCAGCGCGCGGGCGTAGCCCACGAGGTGGACCAGCGCCTCGGTTCCGGTGAGGTCGGGCACGAGGCCCAGCGAGGTCTCCGCCATCCGGAACGCGACGTCGGCGGCGACGATCCGGAGGTCGCACGCGAGGGCGAGTTGGAAGCCGGCCCCCACGGCGTGACCCTGGACGAGGGCGATGCTGACGATCTCGGGGCGGCTCAGCCAGCTGAACCCGTCCTGGTAGGAGGCGATCGTCGCTTCGTCGGGCAGCGCTCCCCCGGCCTGTTCGGCCACGACCGACAGGTCGATCCCGGCGCTGAACGAGGAGCCGTCGCCCCGGACGACGACGGCCCGGACGTCGGCGGGAAGCACACGACCGAGGGCGGCCAGGGTCAGCCAGGTCTCCGGGCGTTGGGCGTTCCGCTTCTCGGGCCGCGCGAGCGTGACGGTGACGACCGCACCCGTGCGCGTGATCCGCAGGCCCGACCGTTCCACGACCGCGTCCCCGGCCTCACCGACGAGGTGCGTCGTGAGGTCATCGGACGCGGACGGTGACGATTCAGCGGACATGGCGGCGAGCGCGCATCTCGGTCAACGTCTCAGGCGGAATTCTTCCGGGGGCCGCGAGTGGCGCCACCCCGGCCGCGGAGCGTTGCGCCGGATTCCGAGAGAATGCGGTGGACGAATCCATAGGAACGGCCCGAGGATTCCGCGAGCAGCCGGATGCTCTGACCGCCTTCGTACTTCTTCCGCAGGTCTTCCGCCAACTTGTCCCGCTCCGAGCCGGTGATCCGACTGCCCTTCTTGAGCTCTGCCACCTTCTGCCTCCGTCAGGTGAAGAAATACGTCCGCCGCCGTGAACAACAATGTGGTCGAGTGCGATCTTGACCTACCCAGCCGTATGCGCGCCACCCGAATGGAAGGACCGGTCGTTACGGTGAGGTGTGCCTGTCCTCGACGCCGCCGAGCGGGCCGAGCCGCGGACGCAGATCCCGGACCTCCTCGTGTGGTCGGCGCTGGTCCTGGCGGGCCTCGCACTGACGGTGATCGCCGTCGCGGTCGGGGCCCGCGTCGGCTCCCCCGGCGCACCGTTCACCGGCGCGTACCGGTTCAAGCTCGAGATCGGATCCCTGCTCGCCCCCGCCGTCGCCGTCACGGTGCTCGCGGCGGTCCGGGCCGGGGTACTCGAGCGGCTCCGTTGGCCGGTGCTGCTGGCCGCGAGCTACGTCGCCACCGTCTGGTGGGCGATCTCCCTGGCGCTGGTCGACGGCGGTAACGGCCTGGCGTCACCGGTGGACTCGCCCCAGGAGTACCTGCACGACGTCCCGGCCGTCGGGTCCGACCCGAGCGGCTTCGTCGCCGGCTTCGTCGCGCACAGCGAGACCTACTCGATCGCCACCCGGACCCATCCACCCGCCCCCGTCCTGCTGCTGTGGCTGTGCCACCGGCTCGGCATCGACCAGCCCGAGGCCCTGGGCGTGCTGATCACGCTGGCCGGGTGCGCCTACCTGCCGTTGGTCGCGATCGCGGTCCGCTCCCTCTGTCACGAGCCCGCAGCCCGCCGCCTGCTGCCTGTTCTGGTCCTCGCGCCGTACGCGGTGTGGCTGGCCGTTTCGATGGACGCGGTCACGCTGCTGCTCGCCGCGGGGGCCATCTGCTGCGGCGTGCTCGCGAGCGAGCGCGACCGGTCGTGGGGATGGGCCGTCGCCTGCGGTCTGCTGCTGGGCACGGTGGCACTGTTCAACTACGCCGTCGTCTGGCTCGGCGTCTCGGTGATCGCCATCTACTTCGTGCGGCGGCGTCCGATGCTCAACGTCTTCACCGGCGCGACGGCCCTGCTCCCGCTCGCGGTGTTCGCGGCCTGGGGATTCACCTGGCCCGCCGGGCTGTCCGCGGCCCAGACGGACTTCTCGCTGCGGGTCGGTCCGGAGCGCTCGTGGGTGCTCTGGGGCGCGCTGGACATCCTGCTGCTGCTGCTCGCCTGCGGACCGGCCGTGCTCCGGGCGCTCCGCCGCCTCCGCCTCACCCCCGGCTGGCCGTTCCTCGCCGGCGCCGGGCTCGCGGTCGTGTTCACCATCGGCTCGGGGCTCGCCCGCGGCGAGGTCGAACGGGCCTGGTTGCCGTTCTTCCCGTGGCTGCTGGTGCCGGCGGTCGCGCCGTGGCGGCGGCCGCAGGAGGGCGAGCCGGACACGGGCCCGACGCCCTACCTTCTGGTCGCCGTGGGCGCGGCCAGCGCGGTCGTCATCGAGTCGGTGCTGCGCACGACCTGGTGACCCGAACTGATGGTCCCGAACGGGACGACCGGCAGGATGGGGAGATGCTTCCCGCCGCTGAGCTGCACATCCACCTCGAGGGCACGCTGGAACCCGAACTGCTCGTCGCCCTCGCGGCGCGGAACGGCGTCGCGTTGCCGACCACCGACGTCGAGCAGTGGCGGGCGCGGTACGTCTTCGGAGACCTCCAGGCCTTCCTCGACATCTACTACGCGAACCTCGCGGTGCTGCGGACGGCCGAGGACTTCGCGGACCTCGCGACGGCCTACCTCGACCGGGCGCGGACGGCGGGGCTGCTCCGCGTCGAGGCATTCTTCGACCCGCAGGTGCACCTCGACAACGGCGTTCCGCTCGCCGCGGTCTTCGAGGGGTTCGGTGCCGCACTCGACGCCGCCCGTGATCAGGGACTGTCGTGCGATCTGATCCTCTGCTTCCTCCGGGACCGGGGGGCCGACGCCGCGGCGGAGGTCCTGGAGGCGGCGTTGCCGTTCCGGGAGCACTTCATCGGTGTCGGGCTCGACTCGGCCGAGGTGGGTCATCCGCCCGCCCCGTTCGCCCCGGTGTTCGCGCGGGCCGCCGCCGAGGGGCTGCACCGCGTCGCGCACGCGGGCGAGGAAGGCGGGCCCGAGTACGTGCGGGACGCTCTCGACCTGCTCGGGGTCGAGCGCATCGACCACGGGATCCGCGCGATGGAGGATCCGGAGCTCGTCCGTCGACTGGTCGAGGAGCAGGTGCCGCTGACCGTCTGCCCGCTCTCGAACGTCGCGCTGCGGGCGGTCCCCGAGCTCGCGGCCCACCCGTTGCCGGCGATGCTCGAGGCCGGACTGCGGGTCACCGTCAACAGCGACGACCCCGCTTATTTCGGGGGCTACGTCGAGACCAACGTCGCTGCTCTGCAGCGGACACTCGGTCTCGGCGACGTCGAGCTGCGCACCCTCGCCCGCAACTCCCTCGACGCCGCCTTCGTGCCCGACGACCTGCGCGTGGCGTGGAAGGCGCAGCTCGAGGCGGTCCCGGTCCCGCCTGGGGGATGACGGGCCGACTTTTCGGGCTGGCGCGGGAACAACGTCGGCGTTACCCTCGTTCTCGAGTGCATCGCGATATATCGCGAGCATGACGACAGAGTGTCGTCGAAGCCTCGACAGGAGAAGACATGACCAGCCACGACCAACCACACCAGCACCATCACGACCACCACGAGCCGCAGGCCCGTGAACACCACCCCCGCCGGCACGGCCGCGGCGGGCACCGGTTCGGGGAATCGTTCGGTGAGCACCCGTTCGCCGATGCGCGTCGCTTCCACCGGCACGGTCCCTTCGGTCGACCGGGCGGCCCGTTCGGCGGCCCGGGCGGTCCCGGCGGACCCGGCGGAGAGCCCTTCGAGGGACCCGGTCCGTTCGAGGGCGGTCCCCGCGGCCGGCACGGCCGCGGCGGCCCCCGGGGTCGACACGGCCGGGCCCAGCGCGGCGACGTCCGTACCGCCGCGCTCCTGCTGCTGAACGAGCAGCCGATGCACGGCTACCAGCTGATGCAGGCCATCGCGGAGCGCACCAACGGTGCCTGGCAGCCGAGTCCGGGTGCGATCTACCCGACGCTGAACCAGCTGCAGGACGAGGGTCTGATCGGCATCGAGAGCGAGGGCGGACGCAAGCTCGCCAGCCTCACCGAGGCCGGCCGCACGTACCTCGCGGAGCAGGGTTCCGCCTTGGCCGACCCGTTCGCGGAGTTCGCGGGCGGAGCCGACCGGGCCGACCTCCGCCGCGGCATCGAGGAGATCGTCCTCGCCTGCCGGCAGCTCGGCCGGGGAGGAACCGACGCCCAGCTCGCCGCGGCGCAGAAGGTGCTCACCGAGACGCGTCGCAGCCTCTACCTGATCCTCGCCGAGGACCCGGGGGCGCTCGGTACCGAGCCGACGAGCTGACGGCGTGCTCCGGTCCCGGACGGCGACGGCTACGGCTGAGCGGCGGTCGGGGCCGACTCCAGCTCGTGCGGCTGCTTGATCTTCTCGTAGCCCTCGTAGACGGCGAACAGACCGCCCACGGTGAACAGGACGACGGCGGCGAGGAAGGCGTAGACGTCGCGCACCCGGCCGTAGCCGAGCGGGTGCGTCTCGTCGTGAGGAAGGCCGACGTACGTGCCTTCGTCGGCGCGAGAGCGGGGCTCAGGCCAGGGCGACCAGATCGGCCAGTTCGGATGTCCACATGTCTTCGACACCGTCCGGCAAGAGAAGCACCTTCTCGGGCTGGAGCGCCTCGACCGCGCCCTCGTCGTGGGTGACGAGCACCACGGCGCCCTTGTAGCCGACCAGCGCCCGGAGCACCTCGTCACGCGACGCGGGGTCGAGGTTGTTCGTCGGCTCGTCCAGGAGCAGCACGTTCGCCGCGCTGCAGACCAGGATCGCCAAGGCCAGACGGGTCTTCTCGCCGCCGGACAGTGTCCCGGCGAGCTGGTCGACGGTGTCGCCGGAGAAGAGGAAGGAACCGAGGACCCGGCGGAGCTCGGGATCAGGCGTGTCCGGCGCGGACGAGCGGATGTTCTCCATCAGGGACCGGTTCGGGTCGAGCGTCTCGTGCTCCTGCGCGTAGTACCCGAGCCGCAAACCGTGGCCGGGCTGCACCTCGCCGGTGTCGGGCGTCTCGACCCCGCCGAGCACCCGGAGCAGTGTCGTCTTCCCGGCGCCGTTCAGACCGAGCACGACGACGCGGGACCCGCGGTCGATCGCGAGGTCGACGTCGGTGAAAACCTCGAGTGAACCGTAGGACTTCGAGAGCCCCTCCGCCGTGAGCGGGGTGCGACCGCAGGAGGCGGGCTCGGGGAAGCGCAGCTTCGCGACCTTGTCGGCCTGCCGCTCGTTCTCGAGCCCTGCGAGCAGACGGTTCGCCCGCTTCTCCATGTTCTGCGCGGCCTTCGCCTTGGTCGCCTTGGCGCGCATCCGGTCGGCCTGCGAGGACAGGACCGCCGCCTGCTTCTCGGCGTTCGACCGCTCGCGGCGGCGTCGCCGTTCGTCGGTCTCCCGCTGCTGCAGGTAGGTCTTCCAGCCGACGTTGTAGACGTCCATGACCGAGCGGTTGGCGTCGAGGTGGATGACCCGGTTGACCGTGGCCTCGAGCAGCTCGACGTCGTGGCTGATGACGAGCAGACCGCCGCCGTAGCTCTTGAGGTAGTCCCGCAGCCAGGTGATCGAATCGGCGTCGAGGTGGTTCGTCGGCTCGTCGAGCAGCAGCGTGGCGGCGTTGTCCTCGCCCGCGAACAGGATGCGGGCGAGCTCGACCCGGCGCCGTTGCCCGCCGGAGAGAGTGCCGAGCGGTTGGCCGAGAACCCGCTCCGGCAGCCCGAGATGGGCGGCGATACGGGCGGCCTCGGCCTCGGCGGCGTAACCCCCGAGCGCGGTGAAACGCTCCTCGACCTTGCCGTACCGGCGCATCAGCGCGTCGGTGGAGAGGTCGGCCGCGAGCTCGACCATCTCCCGCGCGAGCTTGTCGAGTCCGCGGGCGGAGAGGATGCGGTCGCGGGCGAGCTGCTCGAGGTCACCGGTCCGCGGGTCCTGCGGCAGGTAGCCGACCGGCATCGACCGGGTCACGGTGCCGCCGGCCGGGAGTGCCTCACCGGCCAGCACCTTCGTCAGCGTGGTCTTGCCGGCACCGTTCCGGCCGACCAGCCCGACACGGTCGCCGGCACCGATGCGGAAGCTGGCACCGTCCACCAGGAGGCGGGCGCCGGCGCGCAGTTCGACATCGGTCGCGGTGATCAAGACAGGTCCCTGCTGGTCGGATTCGATTTCAGCCTCTCGGCTTCAACACGAGCGGCCGGACGAACTGTTCCGATTCTACGAGTGACGCGCACGGCACTCAGGTCGCGGACGGCGCTCCGACGGTCTGCAGCGCCGGAGTCTCCACGGGTTCGGCCGGCGCGTCGTCCGCAGGCACCTGCCGATGCAGCACCAACGCACCCGCCATGGCCGCGACCACGCACGCGGCGGCGGCCAGGCCGAGCCCGCTGCGGCCACCGAAGTGTTCGGAGACCGCGCCCGCGATCGGTCCGCCGATCGGTGTGGAACCGAGGAAGGCGACGGCCCAGAGCGCCATCACCCGCCCCCGCATCGACGGGTCCGCCGACAGCTGCAGAGTGCTGTTGCCCTTGGAGAGGAACCCGACGCTGACGCCGCCGACGAGGGCGAGGGCGACGAGCTCGACGGTCAGGGTCGGCGCGAGCGCCGCGAACAGCAGGACGACGGCGAAGGCCAGGGCCGATGTCGTCATCGCGCGGATGCCCGTCCGTCCGCGTGCCGCGACGTACAGCCCGCCGATGACGGCACCGACACCCATCGCACCCGTCATCAACCCGTAGGCCTGCGGGCCCCCGCCGAAGGTCTGTTTCGCGACGACGGGCAGGACGACCTGGAACTCGTAGGCGAGGCAGCCCACCAGCGCCATCATCAGGAGCGGGACGGCGAGCTCGGGGGTTCGCCGCACGTAGCGGAGGCCCTCCCGCAGCTGACCCGGTGCGCGCACCGCCGGCGGCGACGGTCGCAGCTTCGTCGTGTCCAGCAACAGCAGCGACGCCACGACCGCGACGAAGCTGGCCGAGTTGACGAGGAAGCAGATGCCGGTACCGCCGGCAGCGATCAGCAGGCCGGCCACGGCCGGGCCCACGGCGCGGGCGACGTTGACCATCACCGAGTTCAGGCTGACTGCGTTCCGCAGGTTGGTGGGGCCGACCATCTCGAGCACGAACGACTGCCGGGCCGGGTTCTCGAAGCAGTTGTTGAGGCCGAGCAGGAAGGCGAGGACGTAGACCTGCCAGAGCCGGACCTCGCCGGTGAGGGTGAGCACGCCGAGCACGAGGGCGAGCACGCCCATCATCGACTGCAGCCCGATCATCAACCGGCGCTTGTCGACCCGGTCGGCGACAACTCCCCCGTAGGGCCCGAGCAACAGCACGGGCAGCGTCTGCAGCGCGACGACGAGCCCGAGGGCGGTGCCCGATCCCGTCAGCTGGAGCACCAGCCACGACTGGGCGACGGTCTGCATCCAGGTGCCGACCATCGAGATGCTCTGGCCTGCGATGTAGCGGCGGTAGTTCGGGTTCTCGAGCGAGGCGAAGGTGGTGCGTCGGAAGGTTGCGATCACGGTGGCAGCGCCGGTGAGCGCGTGCCGCGGCTGGTTGTCCATGTGGCTCCGGTCCCGGGCTGTCGAAGGCCCTGTCGAACCTGTGCCCGGTGCTTAGCTAGTCTAACGAACTTTCCGGAGTGAGACCAGTCCGTCGCGGCGTCAGTCCGGCGTCAACCCCGTGTCAGAGCCACTTGCTCCGCTTGAACGCGCGGAACAGCAGGAACACGACCGTTCCCATCAGCCCGAGGGCGTACGGGTAGCCGAAGTACCAGTGCAGCTCGGGCATGTGGTCGAAGTTCATGCCGTAGATGCCGGCGATCAGCGTCGGGACGGCAGCGAGGGCGACGTAGGCGCTGATCTTGCGCATGTCGTCGTTCTGCTGGACCGAGACCCGGGTGAGGTTGGCGTCGAGGATGGAGTCGAGCAGCTCGTCGTAGCCCTCGACCTGCTCGGTCACCCGGCGCAGGTGGTCGTCGACGTCGCGCAGGTAGTCGTGCACCGGCTCGAGCTTCTCCGCGGAGAGCAACTGCTCCAACGGACGGCCGAGCGGGACAACAGCTCGCTTGAACTCGAGCAGCTCGCGCTTCAGCTGGTAGATCCGCATCGTGTCGTCGCTGCGGCCCGGGGAGAAGACCGATTCCTCGAGCTCGTCGAGGTCCTGCTCGACCTCGTCGGCGACGGCCATGTAGTCGTCGACGACCTGGTCGGCGATGCGGTACAGGACCGACGACGGACCGCAGGAGACCAGCTCCCGGTCCTGCTCGAGCCGCTCCCGGATGTCGTGCAGGGGCCGCGCCACACCGTGCCGCACGGTGACGACGAAGTTCGTGCCGATGAACATCATGATCTCGCCGGTCTCGACGACCTCGCTCTGACCGGTGAGCTCCTGGTGCTCGACGTACTTGGCGCTCTTCAGCACCAGGAACCAGTGGTCGCCGTACTGCTCCAGCTTGGGGCGCTGGTGGGCGTTGACCGCGTCCTCCACCGCCAGGGGGTGCAGGTGGAACTCCTGCGCGAGGCCCTGTACCTGCGCGTCCGTCGGCTCGTACAGGCCGATCCAGACGAAGCCGCCCGACTTCTCGGCGGCGTCGAGGGCACCTTCGTACGGCAGGCGCCCCTCCTGCCGGTGGCCGTCGACGTAGAGCGCGCAGTCGACGATCGTCTCCTCGCCGCTGCGCTCGATGAGCATGCCGCCCGGAGACGCTGCAGCAGAGCGTTGCTTGCGCAGATTGACGACCGACCGGCGGCTCGGCGGCGGTCGCCGGGTGGGCACATCGGTCACACACCCACCATAGGGGTCGACCGGCGGTCCGCGAGGGTCAGGTCAGACGTTGAAGCCGAGCGCGCGCAGCTGCTCGCGGCCATCCTCGGTGATCTTGTCCGGACCCCACGGCGGCATCCAGACCCAGTTGATTTTGATGTCCTCGACGAGCGGCTGCGGGCCGCCGGCCAGCACCGAGCGGGCCTGGTCCTCGATGACATCGGTCAGCGGACATGCCGCCGAGGTGAGCGTCATGTCGATGACGGCCGTCTTGCCCTCGGGACCCTCGGCGGTACCGGCACCGTCGACGGTGATGCCGTAGACGAGACCGAGGTCGACGACGTTGATGCCGAGCTCGGGGTCGACGACGTCGCGCATGGCCTCCTCGAGGTCCTCGAGCGAGGGGATCTGGCCCTCGACGGCCTCGGGTGCGGTGGCCTCGGCTGCGGTTGCCTCGGGTGCGGTGGTCTCGGTCATGAGCTTTCCCCTGTTCTGTTCGGCTCCGCGGTCGCGACGGCCTGGGTCACCGCGTCCTTCCATGCCTTCCAGCCCAGCAGCGCGCACTTGACGCGTGCCGGGTACTTCGAGACGCCGGCGAACGCGATCGCGTCCTCGAGGACGTCCTCGTCCGGCTCGAGCTTGCCGCGCGACGCCATGAGCGTGGCGAACTCCTGCTCGGTGGCGAGCGCATCCCCGACCGGTCGGCCGATGACCAGGTCGGTCATGACCGAGGCGGAGGCCTGCGAGATGGAGCAACCCTCGCTCTCGTATGAGACGTCCTCCACGATCGAGGACCCGTCGGCGGCCGTGCCGACCTTGACCCGCAGGGTTACTTCGTCACCGCAGGTCGGGTTGACGTGGTGCACCTCGGTGTCGAACGGGTCCCGCAGGCCCCGGTGGTGCGGGTTGCGGTAGTGGTCCAGGATGATCTCCTGGTACATGGATTCGAGGCCGGTAGCACTCATGCTCTGAAGAACGCCTTCACCCGCTGCAATCCTTCCACCAGTGCGTCGACCTCACCGAGCGTCGAGTACAGGTGGAAGGACGCCCGCGTCGTCGCGGGCACCCCGTAGTGCTGGCAGACCGGCCGGGCGCAGTGGTGGCCGACGCGGACGGCGATGCCGGACTCATCGAGCAGCTGACCGATGTCGTGCGGGTGCAGCCCCTTCACCGCGAAACTGATCGCGGCTCCGCGACGCTCGGCGGTGCCGGGGCCGAGGATGCGGAGGCCCTCGACGTCGGCGAGCCGCTCGAGCGCGTAGGCGGTGATCTCCTGCTCGTGCGCGGCGACCGCAGCCATGCCCTGGCCGTCGGCGAACGCGGTGAGGTAGTCGACGGCTGCCCCGAGCCCGACCGCCTGGGCGATCGGCGGGGTGCCGGCCTCGAACCGGTGCGGCGGCTCGGCGTAGGTGGAGCCGCTCATCTCGACAACCTCGATCATCTCGCCGCCACCGAGGAACGGGGGCAGTTCGGCAAGCAGGTCGTGACGGCCCCAGAGGACGCCGATACCGGTCGGGCCGAGCATCTTGTGGCCGGAGAAGGCGAGGTAGTCGACGCCGAGCGACTGGACGTCGACGCCGCCGAAGGCGGGGCGGCCGTCCGGGCCGAGCAGCGCGGTGCCGTGCGGCACGGACTGGCAGCCGTCGAGCACCACGGTGGCGCCCACCGCACGGGCCCGCCGCGTCACCTCGCCGACGTCGTTGACCGTGCCGAGGATGTTCGACTGGTGCACGAAGCTGACGATCTTCGTCCGCTCGGTGATCACACCGTCGCGCAGGTCCAGGCGGCCGTCCTCGGTGAGGCCGAACCACTTCAGCGTCGCGCCGCTGCGCTGGCAGGCGAGCTGCCACGGGACGATGTTGGAGTGGTGCTCCATCTCGGTGATGACGACCTCGTCGCCGGGCGAGAGGCGGCTGCCGAGCGTGTAGGCCAGCAGGTTCAGGCCCTCGGAGGCGTTCTTGGTGAACACGACCTCGCGGGGGTCCGCGGCGTTGAGGAAGTCCGCGACCTTCTCGCGGGCGCCCTCGTAGAGAGCCGTCGCCTCCTCGGCCAGCACGTGGATGCCGCGGTGGACGTTGGCGTTGTGCCGCTCGTCGTAGTCGCGCATCGCGTCGAGCACCTGACGCGGCTTCTGGCTGGTCGCGGCGCTGTCGAGGTAGACCAGCGGCTGATCGTCGTGCACGAGCCGGCCGAGGATCGGGAAGTCCTTGCGGACGACCTCGACGTCATAGGGGGTGGTCGGTGCCTGCGAACTGTCGGCACGGGGCGGCTGCGGCGTGAGGGTGGAGTCCGCCGCGAGGTCCGCCTCGGCGGTCACGACAGCGCTCCCCCGGCGGAGTTCGCAGCGTCGGCGACGAGGATCCCGGGGACGACCGGGCCGGTCGGGGTCGTCATCGGCTCGCCGCCGGCCGGGGTTTCGTCCGCGACGCCATACTTCGCGTAGCCCTCGTCCTCGAGAGTGCTGGCCAGCTCCGCGCCGCCGGAGTCGACGATGCGGCCACCGGCCATGACGTGGACGTAGTCGGGCTGGATGTAGCGCAGGATCCGCGTGTAGTGGGTGATCAGCAGGGTGCCGACCTCGCCACCCTCCCGGGCCTTGTTGACGCCCTCGCTCACGACGCGGAGCGCGTCGACGTCGAGGCCGGAGTCGGTCTCGTCGAGCACGGCGAACTTCGGCTTGAGCAGCGCCAGCTGCAGGATCTCGTGGCGCTTCTTCTCACCACCGGAGAAGCCTTCGTTCACGCTGCGCTCGGCGAAGGCGGGGTCCATCTCCAGGCCGGCCATCGCGGCCTTGACCTCCTTGACCCAGAGCCGGAGCTTCGGGGCCTCGCCGCGCACGGCGGTGGCGCTGCTGCGCAGGAAGTTGCTGACCGAGACGCCCGGGACCTCGACGGGGTACTGCATCGCGAGGAACAGCCCCGCCCGCGCCCGCTCGTCGACGGTCATGCTGAGCACGTCCTCGCCGTCGAGCAGGATCTCGCCGCTGGTGACGGTGTACTTCGGGTGCCCGGCCACGGAGTAGGCGAGCGTCGACTTGCCGGAGCCGTTGGGCCCCATGATCGCGTGGGTCTCCCCCGACTTCACGGTCAGGTCGACCCCGCGGAGGATTTCCTTGTCCTCGACCGAGACGTGCAGGTCCCGGATTTCGAGCGTGCTCACAGTTCGGACTCCACATCCACGAGGACGTCGTCGCCCTCGACCTTGACTGCATAGACGGGCACCGGCCGGGTGGCCGGCAACCCGGTGGGCTTGCCGCTGGTGAGGTCGAACTCCGACCCGTGCAACCAGCATTCGATCCTCCCGTCGACGACGTCGCCCTCGCTCAGGGCGACCTCGGCGTGGGAGCAGACGTCGTAGATGGCGTGGACCTGGCCATTGGACCGAGCCACACAGACCGGCTCCCCGTCGAGGTCGACGTGGAGCGCCGAGTCCTCGGCGAGGGCGGAGAGTTTGCAGGCGGGTTGGAAGGCCATGGTCAGAGCCCCACCTCGCCGAGCTCCTCCTCGATCGCGCCGCTGACGCGGGCGCGGATGTCGTCGAGCGGGATCTCGGCGACGATCTCGGCGAAGAAGCCCCGGACGACCAGACGACGGGCGTCCTTGGCGGAGATACCGCGGCTCATCAGGTAGAACAGCGCCTCGTCGTCGAAGCGGCCGGTTGCGCTGGCGTGACCGGCGCCGGTGACCTCGCCGGTCTCGATCTCGAGGTTCGGGATCGAGTCGGCCCGGGCCCCGTCGGAGAGCACGAGGTTGCGGTTGAGCTCGTAGGTGTCGGTGGCGAGGGCATCGGCGCGGATCAGGACGTCGCCGACCCACACCGCGTGAGCTTCCTTGCCACCGCGACGACCGTCCACGTCGCCCTGCAGGGCGCTCTTGTAGTGGACGCGGCTGCGGCAGTTGCTCACGGCGTGGTCCACGAACAACCGGTGCTCGTGGTGCTGACCCGCGTCGGTGAACGACAAGCCGAAGAGTTCCGCGTCGCCGCCGGTGCCGGCGTAGGTGACGGTCGGCAGGAGCCGCACCGTCTCCCCGCCCAGCGTGACCGCGATGTGCTTGAGCTTCGCGTCGCGCGAGAGCCGAGCAGCGTGGGCGCCCATGTGCACGGCGTCGTCGTCCCAGTCCTGCAGGCTGACGACGGTGAGCTCGGCGCCGTCACCGACCAGCATCTCCACGTTGGCGGAGAACGTGCCGGTGCCGACGTGGTCGAGGACCACGGTGGCGCGGGCGAACCGCCCGACCTCGATGACGAGGTGTCGGTAGGCCGTGCCCCCCTCACCGCGGGCGACCAGCGTCACGAGCGCGTCGGTCTCCTCGGCGGGGACGCTGACCAGCGTCGCCGACGGGGCGGCCGCCATGGCGAGGGCGGTCAGCCGGTCGGACGGCGCGAGCGCCGACCCGACCCGCGGGTCGTCCATGCCGATGTGCTCGATCTTGGCGCCACGCTCGGTGGCGGTGACGTCGAGCGTCCCGTCCTCGGCGACGCCCTCGACCAGACCGCGCAGGCGGCGCAGCGGGGTGAACCGCCACTCCTCCTCACGGCCGGTCGGCTTCGCGAACGCCTCCGGGTCGCGGGAGAGCACGCGCGGCATGCTGCCGGTCGGCTTGCGCTTGACTCCGGGGCCGCCCACCGGCGTACCCGGACCGGCGACGGCGCCCGCAGCGGTGCCACCGGCCGAGTCGACTCCGCCGGCCGGCGTGCGTTCCTGGACGGCGGCAGCTTCCATCTCGTCCCGAAGGGACTCGGATCGGAGGGTCATCCGACCGCGCCCTCCATCTGCAGCTCGATGAGACGGTTGAGCTCGAGGGCGTACTCCATCGGGAGCTCCCGCGCGATCGGCTCGACGAAGCCGCGGACGATCATCGCCATGGCCTCGTCCTCGGAGAGGCCACGGCTCATGAGGTAGAAGAGCTGGTCGTCGCCGACCTTGCTCACCGTCGCCTCGTGGCCGATCGACGCGTCGTCCTCGCGGACGTCGACGTAGGGATAGGTGTCGGAGCGGCTGATGGCGTCGACCAGCAGCGCGTCGCACTTCACCGTCGCCTTCGAGTGCGACGCCCCCTCCTGGATCTGCACCAGGCCGCGGTAGGACGTACGCCCACCGCCACGCGCCACCGACTTCGAGACGATGGTCGACGAGGTGTACGGCGCCGCGTGCACCATCTTCGAGCCGGCGTCCTGGTGCTGGCCCTCGCCCGCGAAGGCGATGGACAGGGTCTCGCCGGAGGCGTGCGGCCCGAGCAGCCAGACGGCCGGGTACTTCATCGTGACCTTGGAGCCGATGTTGCCGTCGATCCACTCCATCGTCCCGCCGGCCTGCACCGCAGCCCGCTTGGTGACGAGGTTGTAGACGTTGTTCGACCAGTTCTGGATGGTCGTGTACCGGACGCGGGCGTCCTTCTTGACGACGATCTCGACGACGGCGCTGTGCAGCGAGTCGGAGCTGTAGATCGGTGCCGTACAGCCTTCGACGTAGTGCACGTAGGAGCCCTCGTCGGCGATGATCAGCGTCCGCTCGAACTGGCCCATGTTCTCGGTGTTGATGCGGAAGTACGCCTGCAGCGGGATCTCGACGTGCACGCCCTTCGGCACGTAGATGAACGAGCCACCGGACCACACGGCCGTGTTCAGTGCGGCGAACTTGTTGTCGCCGACCGGGATCACCGAGCCGAAGTACTCCTTGAACATGTCTTCGTACTCGCGCAGGCCCGAGTCGGTGTCGAGGAAGACGACACCCTGCTCCTCGAGGTCCTCGCGGATCTTGTGGTAGACGACCTCGGACTCGTACTGGGCCGCGACGCCGGAGACCAGGCGCTGCTTCTCCGCCTCCGGGATGCCGAGCTTGTCGTAGGTCGCCTTGATGTCGGCGGGGAGGTCGTCCCAGGTCGCGGCCTGCTTCTCCGTCGACTTGACGAAGTACTTGATGTTGTCGAAGTCGATGCCGGAGAGGTCCGCACCCCACGTCGGCATGGGCTTCTTCTCGAAGAGCTTGAGGCCCTTCATGCGCAGGTCCAGCATCCACTGCGGCTCGTTCTTGCGGGCGCTGATGTCGCGTGCGACCTCTTCGGTCAACCCGCGCTTGGCGGTGTCGGCGTAGGAGTCGGCGTCGGACCAGCCGAACTTGTAGGCGCCGAGCTGCTCGAGCTGCTCGTTCTGCACGGCCGTCATGGAGACACCCTTCGGGTGGTCGGGATTGCATCGGTTGCTCGGGTGGAGCTGCTTGCGGAGCCGGGCATGGCGCCCGGCACGTGCGTGGTGCAGACCCCGTCGCCGTGGGCGATGGTGGCCAGGCGTTGGACGTGCGTGCCGAGCAGCTCCGAGAGGGCCTCGGTCTCGGCCTCGCACAGCTGCGGGAAGCGGGCGGCCACGGCCTGCACCGGGCAGTGGTGCTGGCAGAGCTGCATGCCCGTCGGGACGGCGTGGACGGTGGTGGCGTACCCCTCGGCCGTCAGTGCAGTCGCGACCTGCTCGACCTGCGGGCGCTCGTCGGCCGGCGCCGCGGTACGCGACACGAGCCGCGCGGCCAGGTCGCGGGCACGCTGCGCCGCGAAGGCGTCGACGGCCTGCGCGCCCGCGGCGTCGCCGAGGAAGGCGAGGGCAGCGGTCGCCAGCTCGTCGTATGCGGTGGGACCGGCGGCGTGGCCCGCATCGGTCAGCGTGAACAGCCGGGCCGGTCGCCCGCGACCGCGACGGTTCGGCGTCCGGGACTCGCGGGTGGTGATGGTGCCGTCGGCGACCATCGCGTCGAGGTGACGTCGCACGGCGGCCGGGGAGAGGCCGAGCCGCTCGGAGAGGGCCGCGGCGGTGGACGGGCCGAGTTCCAGCAGCAGCCGGGCCACGCGGTCACGCGTCCCCGTCTCCAGCCCGGCCTCCGGCTCGGAGACCCCCAGCATCATTTCCACAACGTCATTGTGCCCTAAATAGCGCACGACGACGAACGTGGGTCCCGCCACAGCGGGAGGTCACGTCGAGAGGCGGGTCAGCGCCGGATCAGGCGAACAACCCCTCGCCCCAGTAGCCGCCGGGTCGCACGCCCGGCGGCACGGCCCACAGACCGCTGCCGACGTGGGTGAGGTACTCGTTGAGCGCGTCCTGCATCGAGAGCTTCTGCATGATCGGCACGAACTGGGTCCGGGGGTCGCGCACGTAGGCGAGGAAGAAGAGCCCGGCGTCGAGCCGGCCCAGCGAGTCGTTCTGGTCGACGAAGGAGTAGCCGCGCCGCACCATGGCCGCACCGTTGTTGGCGTCCGGGTGGGCGAGACGCACGTGGCTGGTCGCCGGCAGGGCGGCGAGCCGGATGGGGTCGTTCTCGGCAGCGGAGCCCAGCGGCGCGCCGGAGAGCCGGGACCGCCCGATCACCTGCTCCTGCTCGCCGAGCGAGGTCCGGTCCCAGACCTCGAGCAGCATCCGGATCCGCCGTGCCACGAGGTAGGAGCCACCCGCCATCCAGGCAGGCGACCCGTCGTCGGCCGGCCCGACCCAGACCGAACGGTCGAGGGCGGCCGGGTCCTCGGCCCGCAGGTTGGCCGTGCCGTCCTTGAAGCCGAACAGGTTCCGCGGGGTGGCCTGGCTGCTGCTGGTGCTCGAGGTGCGCCCGAAGCCCAGCTGCGACCAGCGCAGCGAGGCGGTCCCACGGGAGAGCCGGACGAGGTTGCGGATGGCGTGCACGGCGACCTGCGGGTCGTCGGCGCAGGCCTGCACGGCGATGTCGCCGTCGCTGCGGGCGGCATCGAGCCGCTCACGCGGGAAGGACGGGAGCGGGGCGAGTGCCGCCGGCATCCTGTCGGTGAGCCCGAGTTCCTGGAACATCGACCGGCCGAAGCCGATGGTGACCGTGAGCCGACCGGCGTCCAGCCCGTCGGCCTCGCCGGTGTCGCCGGGCGGAGCCGCCGGATCGAGCACGGCGGCTTCGTAGGAGGCGTCGACGGGGTGACCCTCGGCCATCCGGGCGGCGGCGTCGGCCCATGCCTGCAGCATGGCGACGACCGCGGTCTTGTCGGTGGTCAGCAGGTCGAAGGCGGCGAAGTGCAGCCGGTCCTGCGCAGGCGTGGCGATCCCGGCCTGGTGGGCGCCGTGGAAGTCGACCTTGGTCGGCGTCGTCGCGGCGGCTCCGTTGTTGCTCGCCCCGTCACTGCCGGAGGAGCCGGAACTGCATCCGGCCAGCCCGGCGCCGACCACGCCGGCGCCCGCAGCCCCGGCGAACCACCCGAGCAGGCCCCGGCGGCTGGGCCCGGTCCGCCCGGCCGTCATGCGGGCAGCACCGCAGCGGTCAGGCGCGAGAGCGGCTCGGCGAGCGCGTCGACGCGGTCGGCGAGGGCCTTGGTCTGCGCCGGGGTCAACGACCCGTAGAGCGCCCAGCCGTTGCCCTGGCGGTAGGGCGCGAGCGCCGACTCGACGGCGGCGAACTGGGTGTCGAGCTGCGAGGCGAGCGTGGCGTTGCGGTCCAGGAGCACCGGGCGCAGCGGGAGGTAGGCCTGCCTGGCGCCGTCGATGTTCGCCGCGAAATCCCAGAGGTCGGTGTGCGAGTACCGCTCCTCCTCCCCGGTGACCTTGCGGGTCGCGACCTCGGTCAACAGCTCGTTGGCGCCGTTGCCCAGGTTCGCCGGTGTGAGCTCGGCGTGCTCGATCCGCGTCTTGACCTCGCTGACGTCGGTCACGAGGGCCTGCGCGACGGGCGCCATCCCGGTGAGGGACCTGTCGCCCCAGAGCGCCTTCTCGATGCGGTGGTACCCGCCCCACCCGGCGGCGGGCACGTCGTCCTCCCGGGCGTCGATCTTCGGGTCGAGGTCACCGAGGGTCTCGGCCACCGGCTCGATCCGCTCCCACGGCTCGCGGGCGGTCGGGTACAGCGCCTTCGCCCTCTCGATGTCGCCGGCGGTGACAGCGGCGGCGAACTCCTGCGTGCGGCTGACCAGGTCGGTCGACTGGGCCACGACGTAGCTGCGGTACTGCGAAACGGCCGCGGCCAGGCGGGAGTCGGCGCTGGCTGCCGGAGCGGCACCGCCGGTCACGGTGAACGCCGCGCGGATGCCGTCCCCGCTGCCACCCGGCTTGCACGCGAGCTGGTAACTCCCGGGCTGCAGCTCGACGGTGAGGTCGCGCGAGATGCCCGGGCCGACCTGCTCGACCTCTCCCACGATGCGGTCGCCCGGCGCGTAGACGTAGAGCTCGGTGACCTTGCTGCCCGCGTTCTTGACGGTGAACGTGCTGGTACCGGCGGCGCCGGTCGCCGTCGACGGCGTGCACGTGGTGTCGTTCGCCTTCACCGAGATGCCGCCCGACGCCGAGCCCCCGGGGCTGCTGGAACCGCAACCGGCGAGCAGGAGGACGGGAACCGCCACGGCCGCCACCCCGAACGTCCGTCGGGAGGAGGCGGAACGGCGCTGCGATGCCTGCACGGGACGGGGACCTCCGGACGGTTGGTTTGGGCAACCTAACCTTATCAAGGGTGTCAGCCGGTCCCCGCCCTCGTCCAGAAGCCCAGGGGTGAACCGCCGGCAGGCGATGTTCCAGATGTCGTTCTCGTGGGGTAGATCACGTCCTGTTCCCGCGGGACGGCTGCACGGGCGCCGCCGCGAACGGGTGCGGAGCGGGAGGCGGACATGTCGCAGTACGTGGTGGCGATCGACCAGGGGACGACGGGGACCACCGTCCTCGTCCTCGACGGATCCGCCGAGGTGCGCGGCCGCGGCTACTCCGAGTTCCGGCAGCACTTCCCGCGCCCGGGGTGGGTCGAGCACGACCCGGAAGAGATCTTCCGGGTCTCGATGGACGTCGTCGGCGCGGCGCTGCAGGACGCCGGGATCGGTGCGTCCGACGTAGCGGCGATCGGCATCACGAACCAGCGCGAGACCACCGTCGTCTGGGACCGGCGGACCGGTGAGCCCGTACACAACGCGATCGTGTGGCAGGACCGGCGTACGAAGCCGTTCTGCGACCGGTTGACCGCCGACGGGCTCACCGACACGATCCGCTCGAAGACGGGCCTCGTGATCGACCCGTACTTCTCCGGGACGAAGATCCGGTGGCTGCTCGACAACGTCGACGGGCTGCGTGAGCGGGCGGACAAGGGCGAGCTGGCCTTCGGCACGATCGACTCCTGGATGATCTGGAAGCTGACCGGTGGCCGCCTCCACATCACCGACGTCACCAACGCCTCCCGCACCCTGCTGCTCGACATCGGCTCCGTGCAGTGGGACGACGAGCTGCTCGAGGTCCTGGGCGTGCCGCGGTCGATGCTTCCCGAGGTCCGGCCGTCGTCGCAGGTCTACGGCGAGACCGACCCCGCCGCCTTCTTCGGCGCCTCGGTCCCGGTGGCCGGAGCGGTGGGCGACCAGCAGGCGGCGCTGTTCGCGCAGGCCTGCTTCGAGGAGGGCCAGGCCAAGAACACCTACGGGACGGGCTCGTTCGTCCTGATGAACACCGGCACCGACGCCGTCGAACACCAGAAGTCGCTGCTGCGGACCATCGCCTACTCACTCGACGGCTCCCCCGTCGAGTACGCGCTCGAGGGCGCGATCCTCGTGACCGGCAGCGCCGTGCAGTGGCTCCGCGACGAACTGCAGATCATCGAGAAGGCCGAGGACACCGAGGCGCTCGCCGCGAGCCTCGATTCCAACGACGACGTCTTCTTCGTCCCCGCGCTGGCGGGCCTCGGGGCCCCGCACTGGGACGCCTCGGCACGCGGCACCCTGCTCGGCGTCACCCGCGGCACGACCAAGGCCCACGTCGCCCGCGCGGTGCTCGAGTCGATCGCGTGGTCGACCTACGACGTCGTCGAGGCGATGCAGCGCGAGTCCGGGGTCTCGATCGGCGAGCTCCGGGTCGACGGGGCGGCGACGGCCAACGGGTGGCTGATGCAGTTCCAGTCCGACGTGCTCGGCATCCCGCTCGACGTCCCCGACAACACCGAGACCACCTCGCTCGGCTCGGCCTACCTCGCCGGGCTCGCAACCGGCGTCTACCCGGACCGCGACGAGCTGTCCCGGCTGCGGACGACAGCGACGACCTACGAGCCGCGGATGGAGACCGGGACCCGCGACGCGCTGCACGAACGGTGGCTGCAGGCCGTCGAGCACGCCAAGGGCTGGGCCCGCGACGAGAGCGACGGGGCGAGCTGATGGCAGACATCCGGCGCCGTTCCGCCTCCTTCGACCGGTCGGCGAACACGCACAGCGGACCCGGTATCACGGTCGGCGGCGAGTGGCTGTTCAGGGGCGACCGCACCACCGTCGGCAGCCGACGCAGCGACCGGTTGGGTGCCGTCGACCGGTTCCGCGCCCGCGCCGGGGGCGAGGCGCTGGCGGAGTTCTTCGGGACCTTCCTGCTCGTCCTGCTCGGCTGCGGCGCGGTCGCCACCGCCGTCGTGGGCCTGTCCGGCAGCGGTCGGCGAGAGGGCGGGTTCGGCTCCGCGGACTGGCTGATCGTCAACTGGGGGTGGGGGCTGGCGGTCTGCTTCGGCGTCTACGTCGCCGGCGGGGTCACCGGTGCGCACCTGAACCCCGCGGTGACGCTCGCCTTCGCCCTGCGGCGGAACTTCCCCTGGCGCAAGGTCCCGATCTACTGGTTGGCGCAGGTCCTCGGCGCTTTCCTGGCCGCGGCGCTGGTCTTCGCCGTCTACCACTCGGCCATCGACGCCTACGGCGCTGCGCAGCACATGCCGGTCCACAACGACGACAGCTTCTCGATCTTCGCCACGTTCCCGGCCAAGTACTTCCACGGCAGCCTGATCGGCCCGCTGGTGGACCAGATCGTCGGCACGGCGGTGCTGCTGGTCCTCATCGCCGCCCTGGTCGACCAGCAGAACCAGGCACCCGAGGCGAACCTCAGCGCACTGCTGGTCGGGCTCGTCGTCGTCGTCATCGGCATCGCGCTCGGCACCAACGCGGGCTACGCCATCAACCCGGCCCGCGATGTCGGCCCGCGGGTGCTCACGTGGATCGGCGGCTGGGGGTCCTCGGCCTTCCCGGCCGACGGCTACTGGTGGATCCCCATCGTCGGGCCGCTTATCGGCGGTGCAGTGGGCATCTACCTCTACGACCTGTTCGTCGGCAAGGTGCTGGCGGTCCGGCCCCCGGAGGACGAGCCGGCGGAGCCGGGGAAGGTCGCCGACTCCCCAGGGAGTTCCTACTCCTCAGAAAGAGACGCCAGGTGAGAGCAGGAGACCTGTCGCCCGGGTACCGGAGCGCCGCGCTCGAGAAGCTGCGTTCCGAGACGTTCGACGTCGTCGTCGTCGGAGGGGGCGTGGTCGGAACCGGCACCGCCATCGATGCGGCCACGCGCGGCCTGTCCACGGCGCTGGTCGAGGCCCGCGACTGGGCCGCGGGCACGTCGAGCCGGTCGAGCAAGCTGATCCACGGCGGACTGCGCTACCTGGAGCAGTTCGAGTTCCACCTCGTCCGCGAGGCCCTGAAGGAACGGCACCTGCTGCTGACCCGGCTCTGCCCACACCTGGTGCGCCCGGTCTCGTTCCTCTACCCGCTGAAGCACCGGGTCTGGGAGCGCTTCTACGCGGGCTCCGGCGTCGCGCTCTACGACACCCTGCTCACCCTCGGCTCGCTGCAGGGCGAGCGCTCCGTGCCGCGGTTCCGGAGCCTCACCCGCCGCGGCGCCCTGCGTCTCGCCCCCGGCCTGCGCAAGGACGCCCTGATCGGCGCGCTGCAGTACTTCGACGCCCAGGTCGACGACGCCCGGCACACGATGATGCTGGCCCGCACCGCCGCGGCCTACGGCGCCACCTGCACCAGCGGCACGCAGGTCACGGGCTTCCTCCGCGAGGGCGAGCGGGTCGCCGGGGTGCAGGTCACCGACCTCGAGACCGGCGAGCGGTTCGACGTCCGGGCCCGCGTCGTCATCAACGCGACCGGCGTCTGGACCGACGACACGCAGGAGCTGGCGAGCCAGCGCGGCCGGTTCCAGGTGAAGGCGTCGAAGGGCGTCCACCTCGTGGTCCCCCGCGACCGCATCCAGCTCGACACCGGCCTGATCCTCCGTACGGAGAAGAGCGTCCTGTTCGTCATCCCGTGGGGCCGGCACTGGATCGTCGGCACCACCGACACCGACTGGACACTCTCGAAGTCGCATCCGGCGGCGTCGAGTTCGGACATCGACTACGTGCTCGACCACGTCAACGACGTCCTCGTCACGCCGCTGACCCGGGAGGACGTCGAGGGCGTCTACGCGGGGCTGCGGCCCCTGCTCGCCGGGGAATCGGAGGACACCTCGCTGCTGTCGCGGGAGCACTCCGTCGAGGTACCCGTGCCCGGGCTGGTCGTCGTCGCGGGCGGCAAGTACACGACCTACCGCGTGATGGCGAAGGACGCCGTCGACCGGGCCGCACGCGTGCTCGACTTCGCCGTCCCGCCGTGCACGACCGAGAACGTGCCCACGCTCGGCGCCGAGGGTTACGCGGCCCTGGTCAACCGCCGGCACGCGCTGGCGCGGGAGTCCGGGCTGCACGTCGCCCGCATCGACCACCTGCTCGGCCGCTACGGAAACCGCATCGACGACGTCCTCGCGATGCTCGCCGAGCACCCCGACCTCGCCCGGCCGCTGCCCAACGCCGACGACTACCTCGAGATCGAGGTCCGCTACTCGGCGCTGGCCGAAGGCGCGCTGCACCTCGACGACATCCTCACCCGCCGGACCCGCATCTCCATCGAGTGCTTCGACCGGGGTCTCGCCGCCGCCGAGCGGGCCGTGGAGATCATGGGCGAGGCGTTGGGCTGGGACGAGCAGCGCCGGCGGAGCGAGCTCGACTACTACCGCGGCCGCGTCGCCGCCGAACGGGACTCGCAGACCCAGCCCGACGACAACACCGCCGATGCGGTCCGCATGGGTGACGGCACGAGCTTCGGCCTGGGCGCGGCGGAGGCCCTCGTCCGCAACGGATAGAGGTAGGGCGCCGGATGTGACGTTCGGCCGCCGTACGGCCCCACACACGTCCCGGCTCCTAGACTTCGGGCGTGTCCGACGTCGCCGTCGAGGTCCTCGACCTCGTGAAGTCCTACGGCCGCGTCGCCGCCGTGCAGGGCTTGTCGTTGACGGCCCGGACCGGTGAGGTCACTGCGCTGCTCGGCCCGAACGGCGCCGGCAAGACGACGACGGTCGAGATCTGCGAGGGCTTCCGCCGGGCCGACGCCGGCACGGTCCGCGTGCTCGGGGTGGACCCGGACCGGGCCGACAGCACGTGGCGCTCGCGGGTCGGTGTCATGTTGCAGGCCGGCGGCTTCTACCCCGGAGCCCGCGCCGGCGAGATGGTCCACCACCTCGCCGCGCTCTCCCGGAACCCGCTGGACCCCGACGCCCTCATGGAGCGGCTCGGGTTGACGTCGGTGCGGCGCACGGCGTGCCGGCGGCTGTCCGGTGGCGAGCGGCAGCGGCTCGGGCTCGCCCTGGCCGTCGTCGGTCGTCCCGAGGTCGTCTTCCTCGACGAGCCGACGGCCGGCCTCGACGTGCAGGCGCGCCGGGCGACGTGGGATCTCATCACCGACCTCCGGTCCGCCGGTGTGGCGGTCCTGCTCACCACCCACGCCATGGACGAGGCCGAGCGGCTCGCCGACGCCGTCGTCATCATCGACGGCGGCACCGTCGTCGCGAGCGGTTCCCCCCATGAGCTCACCCGCGGCGGGGCGGAGGGCCAGCTCCGGTTCAGCGCTCCTTCCGGTCTCGACACCACGCAGCTGCTCGGCGCGCTGCCGGAGGGCACGTCGGCCGAGGAGAACCCCTCCGGCTCGTATCTCGTCCGGGGCGCCATCGACCCGGCCCTGCTCGCCTCGGTGACCGCCTGGTGTGCGACGCACGGAGTGCTCGCCTCCGACGTGAAGGTGGAGCAGCGCACGCTCGAGGACGTCTTCCTCGACCTCACCGGCAGCGAGCTCCGCCCATGACGGCACCTCCGTCCGACCTCGACCTGACGCCGGCTCCGGCTGCGGCCCCGACGTCGAGGATGCTGCGGGCACAGACGATGCTCGAACTCCGGCTGACCCTGCGCCGCGGCGAATCGGTCCTGCTGACGATCCTCATCCCGCTCGCGCTGCTGCTGTTCTTCTCGACCGTCGACGTGCTGCCCGCCGGTAGCGGCCGGCCGATCGACTTCCTCGTCCCGGGCGTGCTCGCCCTCGCGGTGCTCTCGACGAGCTTCACCGGCCTCGCGATCGCGACCGGGTTCGAGCGGTCGTACGGCGCGCTCAAGCGGCTCGGTGCCTCTCCCCTGCCGCGGGGCGTCCTGCTCGCCGGGAAGACGCTCGCCGTGCTCGGCGTCGAGGTCCTGCAGGTCGTGCTGCTCGTCGCGGTGGGGTTCGCGCTCGGCTGGGACCCTGGGGGCCCGGGCCACTCCGGCGTCTCGGCGGTGCCCGCGGCGGTCCTGCTGCTCGTCGTCGGGACCGCGTGCTTCGCCGCGCTCGGTCTGCTGATGGCGGGCGCGTTGCGCGCCGAGGCGACGTTGGCCGCCGCCAATGGCGTCTACCTCGTCTTCCTCATGCTCGGCGGCATCGTTTTCCCGCTCAGCCAGCTGCCGTCCCCCGTGGCGCGGGTCGCGGAGCTGCTCCCGGCATCCGCGCTGGCCGAGGGGCTGCGCGACGTGCTCACACACGGCGGGATGCCGTGGGCGAAGCTCGCCGTCCTGGTGGTCTGGGCCGCCGGCGCCGGCCTGCTCGCGGCGCGCACCTTCCGCTGGGAGTGACGGGGCGCGGGGCGCGCGGGCGCTCACGCGGGTGAAATGCGCCCGCCGGAGCCGGTCGGTCGCGCACGGGGGCGGTCCAGGTCGTACCCTTCTCGCGCCATGAGTTCGCCTCAGCCGCCGCGCCCGCGGCCCACGCCGACCCCCGCTCCTGCGTCCGACGTCGTCGCGAACGACGCGCCGCCGGCGGAGGACTCCGACGTGCTCGCGGCGCCCCAGCCGCGACGCCGCCGGCTCAATCCGCTCCGCCGTCGCCGTCGCGGTGCCGACCCCGCGGAGGGTGGTGTCGAGCACGAGCACGAGGACTGGGACGACGAGTACGACGATGACGAGTACGAGTACGACGACGACCTCGAGGACGAGTACGACGACGGCTACGACGACGAGGATCTGTACGAGGACGACGAGTACGACGACGGCTACGACGACGAGGACGACGACGGGCCCCACGAGGACGACCCGGACGCCGAGCCGCGCCGCCGTCGACGTCGCCGGCTGCTGCCTCGCGGACGCCGTCGTGGCGCCGAGCCGGTCGAGCCCGGTCGAGCCCGTCGAGCCCGTCGACGAAACCCCGCTCGACGGGGACCAGGCCGACGGAACCCAGCCCATCGGCGATGCCTCCGACAGCCCCGAGATCGAGGCGCCGGCTCCGGAGCAGGCCGGCGGCACGACCCGTCGTCGGGGCCTCGGTGGGGGCCTCCGCAAGGGCCGCAAGGGTCGCGCCGGTCGCCCCGTCACGCCGAACCGGGGTCGCCCGCGTCGGACGATGCCGGGCGTCGGCGTGCGGAATGGTGCCGGTCGTCGGCTGACCAGTGCCCGGACCGGTGTCTCCGGTGCGGGCCGCCGCATCGGAAGCGGCGTCGGTCGTGGGTGGCGCGGTACGCGCTCCGGCGCGCGACGAGGTGCCCACTTCGTCCGGACCCACTGGGGACGCGCGGCCTACCTCTACCTGGCCTTCGTCGCCGGTGCCCTGCTCGTGACGGTGCTGTTGTACTGGCACTCCGGCTTCACCTACGACGAGTGCAACTCGTGCGGTATCCCTTTCCTGCTCAGCGTCTCGCCGTGGTGGCTGCTGGTCCTGCCCTTCAACCTCGCGACGTGGCCGCTGCTGCTCCCGGCCGCGATCCTCATCCTGTTCGCGGGGTTGAACGCCGAGCTGATCAACCGGTATTCGAAGCGTCCGCAGCCGCTCTACCCCGACTGGGACTGAGCTCCGCCCCCGTCGGGTTCCCGGAGAGGGCGAGACCTGCATCTCGCCTGGTCACCGGCCGCGCCGCCATACGATGAAGGCGATGCCTCGCATACCGCTGCCGCTGTTCCGGCGTCTGACACGTGTCGCCGTGATCCTGCTGGCCCTCATCGTCGTCAGTGGCGGCGCCGTGCGGCTGACCGGCAGCGGTCTCGGTTGTCCGACGTGGCCGCAGTGTGGCAGCGGCTCGTTCGTCACCCGCCCCGAGTTCGCGCACCACGGGATGATCGAATTCGGCAACCGCGTCGTGACCCTGGTCGTGGGGCTGGTCGTGCTCGCCCTGCCGTTGATCGCGCTGATGCTGGACAAGGTCGACTTCCCCGGCGGCCGTCGGCGGCGCTCCGACCTGGTGCTGCTGAGCTTCGGCCTCTGGGTCGGCTACCTCGGCCAGGCGGTGCTCGGCGGTCTCACCGTCCTGTTCCACCTGCACCCGGCCCTGGTGGCGGGGCACTTCCTGCTCTCCATGCTGCTGCTGCTCGACGCGGTGTGCCTCGATGTCCGCGCGCGGCGGGACCCCTCGCCGCACCGCGCCCCTCGCCGGGAGATGCGGCTGCTCGCGTCCGCGCTCAGCGCCACCGCCGCCATCGTCCTGGTCGTCGGGACCGTCGTCACCGGCAGCGGGCCGCACAGCGGCGACAGCCAGGATCTCCGGCGTTTCGGCTTCGACGTCCGCGCCGTCTCGCAGTTGCACGCCGACGTCGCCATGCTCTTGACGGGCCTGGTCATCGCGACCGCCATCGCGGTCCGGGTGGCCTCGGTGCCGCCCGGCGCCCGGCGCAGCGCCGACTGGCTCGTCCTCATCGTCCTGGGCCAGGTGACGTTGGGCTTCACCCAGTACTTCCTGGGCATCCCGGCATTCCTCGTCGGTCTGCACATCGCCGGCGCGAGCCTCGTTTGGATCTTCGCGCTGCGCCTCCAGCTCCTGCTCGCCCTGCCCGTCGCCCAGCCCGAAGAGGCCGCCCCCGTCGGCCGTGACACTCCCCGGGTCGGCGACCACGCGGCGCCGGTCCCCTCGCTGCACGCCTGATCCGACGATCAAGAGCGGTCGCTCCGACGACCCCGGGTCCACCGACCTACGGCGTCAGATCAGCTGGTCGAGCGCCACGGCGAGGAAGAGCACCGTGAGGTAGGTGATCGAGAGATGGAACAGCCGCATGGTCTTCGGCGGCTTGCCACTGTCGACACGGGCCTTGAGCAGGTGCGCCTCGACGACGAACCACCCGCCGGTGACGACTGCGCCGACGGCGTAGATCGCTCCCAGGTGACCCACGGGCACCAGGGCGAGCGAGACGGCGACCATCAGGTAGCTGTAGATGAGGATGCGCTGCGCCACGAGCTGCGGCGTGGCGACGACCGGCAGCATCGGGACGCCGGCGGCGGCGTAGTCGTCCTTGAACCGCATCGCGAGCGCCCAGAAGTGCGGCGGCGTCCAGAGGAAGACCACCGCGAACAGCAGCACCGCGGGCCAGCCGACCGTCCCGGTGACCGCCGACCAGCCGATGACGACCGGGAAGCACCCGGCGGCACCGCCGATGACGATGTTGGACGACGTGCGGCGCTTGAGCCCGAGCGTGTAGACGAAGACGTAGAACAGGATCGCCGCGTCGGCGAGCAGGGCCGACGGCCAGTTGACGAGCAGGCCGAGCCAGAGCGTCGAGATGACGCCGAGCACGAGCCCGAAGCGCAGCGCCGCCGTAGGGCTGACCTGCGCACGAGCGAGCGGCCGACGGGAGGTCCGCTTCATGACCTGGTCGATGTCGCGGTCGACGTAGCAGTTGATGGTGTTCGCGCTGCCCGCGGCGAGCGAACCGCCGATGAGCGTCCACGCGATGAGCGACCACGCCGGCATCCCGCGGGCCGCGAGGATCATCGGCGGAACGGTCGTGACGAGCAGCAGCTCGATGATCCGCGGTTTGGTCAGCGCCACGTAGGCCCGGACGGTGTCGGCCCAGCCGGCCCCGGCACGGGGCGGCTCGACGGACGGTCCGTGCTCGGCCCGGCGGGGCGCGGAGCCCGCGGCAGCCCGCGACGCACGACGGTTCGCGGTCGGCACCAGCAGGGACAACAGCGACCTCTTGGCGGACAGGCGGAGCAGCTCACGCCGGCGACGACCTGCCGCCGAGATCAGTCTAGGCGCCGTAACCGTGCGCGGGACCGCCGCGGCGGGTGCAATGGCCGGTTATGACGTGAACCTCGTCGCGAAGATTTCCCGATCGGAAACCTCCTGCCCGAGACAACGGGGAACGGGCCTGGCAGGCTCTGTCCCGCCCCGGGCCGCTCCCCCGGACGGTGGCAGGAGACGATGTTGCCGCAGGGGTCGGTCCGAGAGGTGAATCGCACAGGTCACGGGGTAGGGCGAGCGGCAAGTCGATCAGGCACCGGCCGACAGCAGCCGGAAAGCAACACCCGCGAGGATCCCGCTTCCAGGCGGACGAGAGGACGAATGACGTGACGTCGACCAAGGAACGCTCCGCAGGCCGCCGCGAGGGCTCGGGCTCGAGCGGCTGGGCCTCCGAGTTCGACGGCCGGGCCGTCGACATCGTCCGGGCGTTGGCGATGGATTCGGTCGAAGCCGCCGGCTCCGGCCACCCCGGTACCGCGATGAGCCTGGCGCCCACGGCGTACCTGCTCTTCCAGGAGTTCCTGCGCCACGACCCGACCGACCCCGAGTGGATCGGCCGGGACAGGTTCGTCCTGTCCTGCGGGCACTCGAGCATCACGCTCTACATCCAGCTCTTCCTCTCCGGCTACGGCCTGACCATCGAGGACCTGAAGCTCCTGCGCCAGTGGGGCAGTCGCACGCCGGGCCACCCCGAGCACGGCCACACGCTCGGCGTCGAGACCACCACCGGCCCGCTGGGGCAGGGGGTCGGCAACGCGGTCGGCATGGCGATGGCCGCCCGGCGCGAGCGCGGCCTGCTCGACCCGGACGCCGCCCGCGGGCAGAGCCCGTTCGACCACCACATCTACTGCATCGCCTCCGACGGCGACATGGAGGAGGGCGTGTCCGGCGAGGCGTCGAGCCTCGCGGGGCACCTCGGGCTCGGCAACCTCATCCTGATCTACGACGACAACCACATCTCGATCGAGGGCAACACCGACGTCGCCTTCTCCGAGAACGTCGGCCTTCGCTACGAGGCCTACGGCTGGCACGTCCAGCGCGTCGAGGACGCCGAGGACGTGAACGCGGTCCGGGCCGCGATCCAGGCGGCCAAGGACGAGACCGACCGGCCGAGCTTCATCTCGATGCGCAGCGTCATCGCCTACCCGGCGCCGAACGCGCAGAACACCGGCGCCGCCCACGGCAGCGCCCTCGGGGCCGAGGAGGTGGCCGCGACCAAGAAGGTGCTCGGCCTCGACCCCGAGAAGAGCTTCGACGTGCCCGCCGACGTCCTGGGGCACGCCCGCAAGGTCGTCGACCGGGGCCGCGACGCGCACGCGGCGTGGACCAAGCAGTACGAGAGCTGGAAGGCCGCCAATCCGCAGGGCTACGAGCTCCTGGCCCGGATGCAGGAGCGCCGGCTGCCCGAGGGCTGGTACAAGGCGCTGCCGGTGTTCGACGCCGACCCCAAGGGGCTCGCGACCCGCAAGGCCTCGGGTGAGGTGCTGAACGCCATCGGCGACGTCCTGCCCGAGCTGTGGGGTGGGTCCGCCGACCTGGCGGGTTCCACCAACACGACCATCAAGGGCTCGCTGTCCTTCGAGGCCGACACCTCCGAAGGCCGCTCGCCCTACGGCCGGCTGCTCCACTTCGGCATCCGCGAGCACGCCATGGGCGCGATCATGAACGGCATCGCCGTGCACGGCGGTACCCGCGTCTACGGCGCCACCTTCCTGACCTTCAGCGACTACATGCGCGGAGCGGTCCGGCTCGCGGCCCTGATGAAGCTGCCGGTGACCTACGTCTGGACCCACGACTCGATCGGCCTCGGCGAGGACGGACCGACCCACCAGCCGATCGAGCACTACGCCGCCCTCCGGGCGATCCCGGGACTCGACTTCGTTCGGCCGGCCGACGCCAACGAGACGGCCGTCGCCTGGCGGACCGCGCTGGAGAAGACCGACGGGCCGGTCGCGCTGGCCCTCACCCGCCAGGGTGTCCCGACCTTCGACCGGTCGGTCCTGGGCAGCGCCGAGGGCACCGCCAAGGGCGGTTACGTGCTCGCCGAGGCCGGGAGCGGCATCCCCGCAGTGATCATCATGGCGACGGGTTCCGAGGTGCAGATCGCCCTGGCCGCCCGCGACCGGCTCGAGGAGCAGGGCACCCCCACCCGCGTCGTCTCGATGCCGTGCTGGGAGTGGTTCCAGGCGCAGGAGGACTCCTACCGCCAGACCGTGCTGCCCCCGGGCATCAAGGCCCGCGTCAGCGTCGAGGCCGGCGTCGCCATGGGGTGGCGCGAATGGGTCGGTGACCACGGCGAGATCGTGTCGCTCGACCACTTCGGGGCCAGCGCGCCCTACACCGTGCTCTACGAGCAGTACGGCTTCACGGCCGAACGGGTCGCCGCCGCCGCCCAGTCCACCCTGTCCAAGGTCGGCGCCACCGCCGGCAGCACGACCGGCAGCTGAAGGAAGAAGCCCACGATGACTGATGCACTCCGCAACCTGTCCGAAGCCGGCGTCGCGGTCTGGCTCGACGACCTCAGCCGCGACCGGCTGCAGACCGGCAACCTCGCCGAGCTGATCCGGGACCGCAGCCTCGTCGGCGTCACCACGAACCCGACGATCTTCCAGAAGGCGATCTCCGGCAGCGAGCTCTACGACGACCAGCTGCGCGACCTCGCGGTCCGCGGCGTCGACATCGGCGAGGCCATCCGGTCGATCACCACGAAGGACGTCCGCGACGCCTGCGACGTCCTGCGTCCCGTCTACGACGCGAGCAACGGCGTCGACGGCCGGGTGTCGATCGAGGTCGACCCCCGCATCGCCCACGACACCGAGCGGACGACGGCCGAGGCCCGCGCGCTGTGGTGGCTGGTCGACCGGCCGAACCTCTACATCAAGATCCCGGCCACGGAGGAGGGCATCCCCGCCATCGCGCAGGCGCTGTCCGAGGGCATCAGCGTCAACGTCACGCTGATCTTCAGCCTCGAGCGCTACGACCGGGTGATGGACGCCTTCATCGAGGGCATGGAGCGGGCGCAGAAGTCGGGCCTGGATATCTCCGGCATCGGCTCCGTCGCCTCGTTCTTCGTCAGCCGCGTCGACACCGAGATCGACAAGCGCCTCGAGAAGATCGGAGGCGACGAGGCGAAGGCACTGAAGAGCAAGGCCGCCGTGGCCAACGCCCGGCTGGCCTACAAGCACTACGAAGCCGTGATCGCCAGCGACCGCTGGAAGGCCCTCGAGGCCGCCGGCGCCAAGGTGCAGCGGCCGCTGTGGGCCTCCACCGGCGTCAAGGACCCGGCGCTCCCGGACACCCTCTACGTCACCGAGCTCGTCGCGCCGGACACCGTCAACACCATGCCCGAGGCGACGCTGCAGGCCGTGTACGACCACGGCGACATCGAGTCCGACACCATTCGTAGCCACTACGCCGACGCCCAGGCCGTGCTCGACGGCCTCAAGCAGGTCGGCGTCGACTACGACGACGTCGTACTCGTCCTCGAGAACGAGGGTGTCCAGAAGTTCGAGGACTCATGGGCGCAGCTGATCGAAGCCGTCACCGAACAGCTCGAGGACAAGGGCATGTCGGTCGGCTCCGACGGCAGCGGCGGGTCCGCCAAGGGCGGCCCCTCGTCGGGCAGCAAGTGACCGAGAAATTGACCGGGGGGTCGCGATGAGGGAAAAGGACAACGCTCCGACGAACCTTCTCCGGGACCCGCGCGACCGGCGCCTGCCCCGCATCCCCGACCCGTGCGCGCTCGTCGTGTTCGGCGTCACCGGGGACCTCGCACGCAAGAAGCTGATCCCGGCGATCTACGACCTCGCGAACCGCGGTCTGCTCCCGCCGGGCTTCTCGCTCCTGGGTTTCGCGCGGCGCGACTTCGCGGACGAGGACTTCTCCGACCTCGCGCGAGAGGCCGCCGCCGAACACTCGCGGACACCGTTCCGTGAGGAGGTCTGGAACCGGCTCGCCGAGAGCATCCAGTTCATCCAGGGCTCCTTCGACGACGACGACGCCTTCGACCGGCTCGCCGAGGCGCTCCAGACCTCGGAGCGCAACTCCGGCATCGGCGGCAACGCCGCGTTCTACCTGTCGATCCCGCCGGCCGCCTTCCCCACCGTGCTCAAGCAGATGGAGCGCACCGGGATGGCCAGCAACGAGCAGTCCGGCGGCTGGCGGCGGGTGGTCGTGGAGAAGCCGTTCGGCCACGACCTGAAGTCCTCGCGGGAGCTCAACGCGCTCGTCGACAACGTCTTCGGCGCCGACGACGTGTTCCGCATCGACCACTACCTCGGCAAGGAGACCGTCCAGAACCTGCTGGCGCTCCGCTTCGCCAACACGCTGTTCGAGCCGATCTGGAACGCCAACTTCGTCGACTCGGTCCAGTTCACGATGGCCGAGGACGTCGGTATCGGTGGCCGGGCCGGGTTCTACGACAGCGCCGGCGCCGCGCGGGACGTGCTGCAGAACCACCTGCTGCAGCTGCTCGCGCTCACCGCGATGGAGGAGCCGGTCTCCTTCGACGCCTCGGCGCTGCGGGCGGAGAAGCTCAAGGTGCTCGGCGCGGTCTCGCTGCCCGACGACCTCGAACACAACGCCATCCGGGGTCAGTACCAGCAGGGCTGGCTCGCGGGCGCCCGCGTCAACGGCTACACCGACGAGGAGGGCGTGCCGGAGGACTCGACCACGGAGACCTACGCCGCCGTCCGCCTCAACGTCGAGACGCGGCGATGGGGCGGTGTGCCGTTCTACCTCCGTACCGGCAAGCGCCTCCCCCGCCGGGTCACCGAGATCGCGGTGTCGTTCAAGAAGGCACCGCACCTGCCCTTCGACGCCACCGACACCACCGAGCTCGGCCACAACCAGCTCGTCGTCCGGGTGCAGCCCGACGAAGGGGTCACGCTGCGCTTCGGCAGCAAGGTGCCCGGGTCACTGATGGAGGTGCGCGACGTCTCCATGGACTTCCTCTACGGCGAGTCGTTCACCGAGGGCTCGCCCGAGGCCTACGAGCGGCTGATCCTGGACGTGCTGCTCGGCGACCAGAGCCTGTTCCCCCGCAACGCCGAGGTCGAGCACTCCTGGATGGTCATCGACCCCCTCGAGGAGTTCTGGGCGGACCGGCCACCGGAGGAGTACCGCGCCGGGGAGTGGGGTCCGAAGGCCGCCGACGAGATGCTCGCGCGCGACGGACGGCGGTGGCGCCGCCCATGACGTCGCGATCAAATCCGGCCCGTCCGACCACCGCTCGTCCGATCACCGCTCGTCCGACCATCAGTGTGGAGAGGCAGCACCCGTGAGCACCCTCTGGGACACCACCGGCTCGGACGTCGTGAAGGCCCTGTCCTCCGAGCGCCGCTCGGCCGGGGCGCTCGCCTTCGGCCTGGCCCTGACCCTCGTCGTGGTCACCGACCAGCGCAGCGTCGAGGAAGCCGAAGCCGCCGCGACCGCTGCGGCGGCGGCGCACCCGTGCCGCCTGCTCATGGTGATCCGCCGCCACGTGGAGGCGCCGGACCCGCGCCTCGACGCCGAGGTCCTCATCGGCGGTCGCCTCGGCCCCGGCGAGGCGGTCGTCATGCGCATGTACGGGCGGCTCGCCCTGCATGCCGAGTCGGTGACCCTGCCGCTGCTGGCACCGGACGCCCCCGTCGTCACCTGGTGGCACGACGCCCCGCCGGAGAAGATCGCCTACGACCCGCTCGGCGTGTTCGCCGACCGGCGCATCACCGACGTGGCGCGCTGCCCGGACCCGATGGCGGCGCTGCAGCAGCGCGCGGAGGACTACGCGCCCGGCGACACCGACCTCGCCTGGACGCGGACGACGAGCTGGCGCTCGTTGATCGCCGCGGCCTTCGACTCGACGTCCGGCCGCCCCACCTCGGCCGTCGTCTCCGGGCCCCGCACGCCTCCGAGCGCATTGCTGGTGGGGTGGCTGCGGAGCCGGCTCGGCATCGACGTGCAGCTGGAGGAGGCACGCGGCAAGGAGATCTCGTCGGTCACGCTCACGCTCGACGACGGCCGCGAGGTGAAGCTCGAACGCGCCGACACGCGCTCGGCGACGCTCAGCCTGCCCGACCAGGGGCAGCGCACGCAGCCGCTGGCCTCACGCGACCTCGGCGACCTGCTCGCCGAGGAGGTGCGGCGGATCGACGACGACGAGGTCTACGCCGAGTCGCTGTCGGCGTGGACCGGCGTCGACGACCTCTCCCAGCGCTCACCGTTCCGCACGCACATCTGGCGCGACCCGGCCCAGGAGAAGGCAGCCGAGTCCGAACCGCCCGAGCCGCCGCACGGTTCGACGACCCAGCCTGCGGACCCGCCGACCCCCGGGTCGGACCAGGGCCACGAGCAGTCGGGCGAGCAGGACCAGTCGGGCGAGTCGGGCGAGCAGGAGCAGCCCGCGGGCGCCGGCGCGGAACAGAGCTGACGGGCGTGGTCGCTCCCCCGGACGGGCAAGCCCCCATCGAGGTCCAGGTCGCACCGGACGAGACCACGCTCGCGGAGATCGCGGCGGCACGCCTGCTGACCGCGATGGTGGACGCCCAGACCCGGCACGGCTCGGCCTCGGTCGTGCTCGCCGGCGGTGGGGTGGGCATCAAGACGCTCGCCGCCGTGGCCGCGAGTCCGGCTCGACACGCGGTCGACTGGACGCAGGTCGACGTCTGGTGGGGAGACGAGCGTTTCGTGGCCGCCGCCGACGACGACCGCAACGAGAAGCAGGCGCGCGAGGCGTTGCTGGACCACGTGCCGGTCGACCCGGTCCGCGTGCACCCCATGCCCGCGTCGGACGGGCCGGACGGCGACGACGTCGATGCCGCAGCCGCGCGGTACGCCGACGTCCTGACCGGCGCCGCGTCGGGTGGCGAGGCGGTGCCCCGGATCGACGTGCTGCTGCTCGGCATGGGGCCGGAGGGCCACACCGCCTCGATGTTCCCGCAGTCGCCTGCGGTCGCCGAGCAGCAGCGGACGGTCGTCGGCGTCACCGGATGCCCGAAGCCGCCGCCGGTCCGCATCAGCCTGACGCGCTCGGCCATCACCTCCGCCGAGCAGGTGTGGCTGATCGCCGCCGGGGACGCCAAGGCGGAAGCGGTGGCGTCCGCGGTACGCGGCGCCGACCCGCTCGATCTGCCGGTGGCGTGCGCGCAGGGCCGGCACCGCACCCTCTGGTTGCTCGACCGGGCCGCCGCGAGCCGGCTCGCCTGACGGCTGCCGGTCCCGCTCCGACCCGGCTAGCGCGAGCGGAGCCGCGCGAGCGCCTCCTCGAGGATGGCCTCGCCGTCGGACTCGTTGCGACGCTCCCGCACGTAGGCGAGGTGCGTCTTGAACGGTTCGGTCTTCCTCGGCGCGGGGGTGTTCGCCTGATCGGTACCGGCAGGGAGGCCGCACCGCGGGCAGTCCCACGTCGTCGGGACCTCGGCGTCGCTGGCGAACGACGGGCGCGTGGCGTGCCCGTTGCCGCAGTAGAACGTCACCCGCACCCGCGGAGCGCTCTCACCCCGCCGCTCGGACTCCCCCATCGGACCTGCCCCGACCCGACTTCCGCGTATGGCGTTGCCTCCGGCCACTGACGCCTCTCCCTGTCCCTCGCCCCCGACGCACGCGTCGCGGGACACCCTGCGGGTGGCTGCCCTCCGCCCGCAGCGGCACTCTACGACGGGGCGATGGGCGCCGAGGGGGACTCTCCAGGACGCGTCACGCCAAGTGCCACATTCGCGGGATCGGCGTTCCCGATCTGGTTCAGCGGCGGGATCGCCCGCACGTTCGATCCGGTGACGCGGACCGTGTCCACGGTGAACGCGGCAGCGAAGGCGCCGTCGGCACTGATGGCCTGCGCGAGGCCGAGCTGTCGCCGTGCCCCGTCGCTCGTGCTCGCCTCGGCGAGCGCGTCGTAGAGGGCCGGGAGCCAGATCGAGGCCCGTCGTGCGGCGCCGGCGGTTCGGTCGGAGACCCAGCGGGGGTCGAGCAGCGGGCCGAGCACGGCACGGCCGTCGAAGTATGCGGGCTGCTCGAGGAGCACGGCGACGTCCCAGCCGCCGAGCGCGGCGATGGCCGAGTAGCGCTCGGCGGGGACGATCAGCAGCTGGGCGGCCAGCCCGGCGGCCTTGTACCGGGCCTGCAGCGTCGTTCCCGCCGCCCGCTCCGCCGGGGTGTCTGCGGCCAACACCACGAGATCCGAGCCGGGGCGCATCCCGGCAGCCGTGAGACGGCTCTGGCACTGGGCCGCGGTCAACGGCTGCACGGGAGCAGCCGGGACGCCCGCTGCGGGGGTCGGGGTCGCGCCGGGCGACGTCGAAGGCGTAGCGGTGCCCGTGCCCGACGGGCTCGGCCGCGGGGTGGTCGACGACGCCCCGCCCGGGCCGGACGCGCCCGAGGCCGACGACGACGACGGCGAGGGGCTGACGGGCGCAAGGGGCACCGCGTCGTCGGGCAGGTTCAGTGCGGCGGGCGTCAGGAGTGCGTCGGTGCTGCCCACGCGGGCGTCGCCGACGGCCGCGCCCACGTCCTTGCGGAGCTGGGCCCGGTCCAGGCAGGCGACGGCGGCTGCGCGCGCAGCCGGGTTCGCCAACGCCTTCGCCGCAGGTCCTCCGCTTCCCAGGGCGACGACGCCGAGATCGCGGGCGGGCAGCCGGACGAGACCGAAGCCCGCCGGGGCCGTGGGGGCGTCCACGACGTCGGTCGGCGCCTCGGTGTCCCAGGAGAGATCGGCGTCGTTGCGGGCGAGCCGCTGCTGCACGTCGGCCTCGGTCAGGCCGCCGGTGAACGCGACGCGGTCGACGAGGGCCGTGCGGATGCGGTCGGTACCCGGGTCCCACGCGGCGTTGCGCGACAGGCGGTAGGACTCCCCCGCCTTCGGGTCGACGAAGCGGTAGGGCCCGTCGGTGACGAGTTGCAGCGGGTCGGTGAACCCTTGCTCGATCTCCCGGGGCAGCGGGGAGAGCGCGGGCATGGCCAGGATGCGCGTGAGGTCCGAGGCGGGCCGCCGCAGCTTGATCTGCACCTCACCGTCACCGACCGCCTGCAGCCCGGGGACGTCGACCGTGGAGGGGTCCGGCTGGCCGGCTGAGCCGAGCCGGGCCTTGCTCGCCCGGGTGCAGAAGTCGGCGTAGCCGACCACGACCTCGGACAGGTACGACCGTTCCGGTGCGAGCACGCCCGGCGAGCAGAGCCGTTTCAGGCTGCGCAGGACGTCGCCGGCCGTGACGCCTCGGCCGGCTGCGACGTTCCACCGGGCGGAGCCGAGCGTGATCGACGCCGTGAGCCGATCGTCGCTGAGCCGGGGGTTCCCGGTCGCGAGGTCCGGCGACGGGGTCTGGTCACCCGGACGGTAGGAGTAGAGCTGGCGGTAGATCAGCCGGTCGACGAGCAGCGACGCGTCGTCGCGTGCCAGCGCCGGGTCGAGCGGCACGTCCTTGACGGTGCCCACGACGCGGAGCGTGCCGCCGGGCTTGCCGGACTGGCTGAAGCTGGGCTCCGGGGAGCGGGTCGGTTGCGGGGACGACGAACCCCCACCGCAGGCGGTCACGAGCAGCCCGACGAGCAGGCCGACGAGGAGCAGGACGAGCCCGGCCGGTGCGCGGTGCGCGCGGGAGCGGGGCTTCGGGTTCGGTCGGATCGGGATCTGCCGGAACGGAGTCAGCGGATCAGGGCTTGAGCAGCAGGCCGAGCCCGACGATGCTCGACACCCAGATGAGGGCCACCGCGATCGTGTAGCGGTCGAGGTTCTTCTCGACCACGGAGGAGCCACCGAGCGACGAGGACACACCGCCGCCGAACAGGTTCGACAGGCCGCCGCCCTTACCGCGGTGCAGCAGGACGAACAGCACGAGCAGCACGCTCGTGATGATCAGCAGGACGGACAGGACGGTGGTCATGGCGTCATTGTCCACGTCCGGAGGCCGAAGTGCCCGCCCGCCCCGCATCGAATCCGGAACGACCGGCGAAGTGGCAGGCCACGGGATGGTCCTGATCCCGCTCGACCAGGGCCGGGGTCTCGTTGCGGCACCGATCGCGGTCGGTCTCGTCGAGTTCGTCGGCGAAGCGGGGGCAACGTGTCCGGAAGCGGCAGCCCGACGGGGGGTCGGTCGGGTCCGGCGGCTCGCCGATCAGGCGGATCCGCTCTCGTCGGCGCTCGACCGTCGGGTCCGGGACCGGCGTCGCCGACAGCAGGGCCTGGGTGTAGGGATGCGCCGGACCGCCGAACACGGCGTCGGACGATCCGGTCTCGACGATGCGGCCGAGGTAGGAGACCGCGACGCGGTCGGCGACGTGGCGGACCACGGCGAGGTCGTGCGCGATGAACAGGTAGGCCGTGCCGAGCTGTCGCTGCAGGTCCTGCAGCAGCGAGACGACGCCCGCCTGGATCGAGACGTCGAGAGCGCTCAGCGGCTCGTCGAGCACGAGCAGGGCGGGTTCGAGGGCCAGGGCACGCGCGATGGCGATCCGTTGGCGCTGCCCACCGGAGAACGAGGCCGGGTGCCGGTCGCGGGTGGCGGGGTCGAGCCCGACGAGCCGGAGCAGCTCGGCGACCCTCGCCCGCCGTTCCGCCGCGCCGGAGGCCAGTCCGTGGATCCGGAGGGGCTCCGCGACGATCTGCTCCGCCGTCATCCGTGGATCCAGGCTCGCGTAGGGATCCTGGAAAACGATCTGGAGGTCCCGGCGCAGCGGCCGCATCTCCGCCGGCCGGAGACCGACCAGCTCCCGACCCCGCAGCGTGACCGACCCACTGGTGGGTCGCTCCAGGTGCAGCAGTGTGCGGGCGACGGTCGACTTGCCGGAGCCGGACTCGCCGACCAGGGCCAGCGTCTCGGCCGCACGGAGGTCGAGGTCGATGCCGCAGACGGCGTGGACGACCGGTCCGCCGCGGCGCCGGGACGGGTAGTGCTTGACCAGCCCGCGGACGGTCAGCAGCGCAGCCTCCGACGGCTCCGCGCTCACCGGAACACCGCCTCCGGGCTGCGTCCGACGATGTCCTCCGAGAAGTGGCAGGCCACGAGCTGCGGCGGTGCTCCGGCCGGCGCGACGTCGCGGAGCTCCGGCTCCTCGATCCGGCACCGGTCGACGGCGAGGGGGCAGCGCGGTGCGAACGGGCAGCCGACGTGCGGCCCCGACGCCGACGGCGGGTTTCCGGCGATCGGCGTGAGGCGCGCCGTCCGGTCGCTGTCCAGCCGCGGAGAGCTGCCGAGCAGCCCCAACGTGTACGGCATGGCGGGACGGGCGAAGACGTCGTCGACGGCCCCGACCTCGACGGCGCGGCCGGCGTACATCACGAGCACGCGGTCGGCCTGACCCGCGACGACCCCGAGGTCGTGGGTGATGAGCAGCATCGCGGCCCCCGCCTGCCGGCGCGCCTCGGCGAGGGTGTCGAGCACCTGGGCCTGGACGGTGACGTCGAGGGCGGTGGTCGGCTCGTCGGCGAGCAGTACGTCCGGGCCGGACCCGACGGCCATGGCGATGACGACCCGCTGCCGCATGCCGCCGGAGAACTCGTGCGGATAGCTCTCGGCGCGTCGCCGCGGGTTCGGGATGCCGACCGATGCGAGCAGCTCGACGGCCCGCTCGTGCGCAGCCCGGCGGCCGAGGGACGGGTCGTGTGCCCGGAGCCCCTCGACCAGCTGGGCCCCGACGCGGTGCACCGGGTTGAGGGCGGCGAGCGGATCCTGCATGACCATCCCGATCCGGCGTCCCCGGACCTCGGCCAGCTGCCTCTCCGACAACCCGAGCAGCTCCCGGTCGCGGAACCGGACGGACCCGGACGCGACGGCCGTCCGCGGCAGCAGACCCAGAACGGCCAGCGCGGCGGTCGACTTGCCCGACCCGGACTCCCCGACCACGCCGAGCACCTCACCGTCGGCGAGCGTGACGTCCAGGCCGCGGACGGCGGCGACGTCCGCGCCGAGCGGCGGGGCGCTCCGGCGCCGACGGGCCCGGCGTCGGCCCGCGGGGAACGTCACCGTCAGACCCTCGATATCGAGCACGCTCACGTCGACGACCGGGGGTCGAAGGCGTCGCGCAGCCCGTCGCCGATCAGGTTCACGGCCAGCACCAGGACGATGAGCACGAGCCCCGGGTAGTAGAACAGCCAGCTGCGGGTCGCGCTCGCCGCCTCGGCGTCGGCCACGAGCAGGCCCAGCGAGACGTCGGGCGCCCGGATGCCGAACCCGACGTAGGACAGGGCGGTCTCGGCCAGGATCGCGATCGCGACGCAGAGGGTGGCGTTGACGATGATGGCGCCGCTGGCGTTCGGCAGCACGTGCCGGGTCAGGATCTGCCGGTCGGTGGCGCCGAGGGCGCGCGAGGCGTCGAGGAAGTCCTGCTCTCGGAGCCCGAGCGTCACCCCGCGGACCACCCGGGCGATCGGGGCCCAGAGCAGCAGGGCGAGGACGGCCGCGAGGCCGATCCAGCCCGCCGAGCCGCCACCGACCTGGTGGCCGAGCAGGGCGGCGATCGCGTAGAGCGGAAGCGTCAGGACGAGGTCGACGACCCGCATGAGGAAGCCGTCGGTCAGTCCACGCACGTAGCCGGCGACGGCGCCCACGACGCTGCCCAGCGTGGTGCTGACGACGGCGACGAACAGGGCGATCTCGATGCTGCGGGAAGTCCCGCGCAGCACCAGGGCGAGCATGTCGTAGCCGGACTCGTTGGTCCCGAACGGGTGCGCCGGGCTCGGCGGCTCGGAGTAGTCGCCGGTCAGGTCACGGTAGTCCCATCGCCAGAGCCGTCGGCCGACGAAGGCGGCGAGTACCAGCAGGACGAGGACGACCAGACCCACGAGCGCGGCCCGGTTCGCCGCGAACCGTCGCCAGGCCGCCCGGGCCGGGCCGACGACATCGAGGTCGGCCACGTCGGCGACGTCGGCGAGGTCGGCGACCTGGTCGTCGACCTCGACGTCAGCCACGGGGGGCCCGCCCGACCCGGATCCGCGGGTCCAGCACCGCGTAGAGCAGGTCGGCGACCAGGTTGATCAGTACGACCGCCGTGGCCACGACCAGCAGCCAGGCGAGCACGACGTAGACGTCGCGATCGGCGATGCCGTCGAGGAGCATGGTCCCCATCCCCTGCCAGGTGAAGATCCGCTCGGTGATCACCGTGCTGCCGATCAATCCGGCGACGTCGATGGCCACCACGGTGGTCAGCGGGATGAGCGCGGTACGCAACGCATGCGCGGTGATGACGCGGCGACGCGACAGCCCCTTCGCCCGCGCGAGCCGCACGTGGTCGGCGTCCAGCACCTCCAGCATCGCCGTCCGCTGGAACCGGCTCCACGGCGGGTAGACGGTCAGCGCCAGCACCAGGGTCGGCAGCACGAGGTGGCCGAGGGCGTCGCTGACCTGGGTCCAGAACCCGCCGGCCAGGTTCGGCGTCGACTCGCCCATCGTGAACAGCAATCGCCGGCCGACCGCGGTGTTGAGGTCGACGGCCAGGTAGTCCTTGAGGAGCACGGCGAACCAGAAGACGGGAAGCGAGAGGAACACGACGCTCACCGCGGTCAGCGTGTGGTCGAGCGGGCCGGCGCGGCGGAGCGCCCCGGCCACGCCCACGACGAGCGCGAGCACGACCGCGAGCAGCATCGCGAGCGTCAGCAGCCGGATCGTCACCGCGAACCGGTTGGCGAGCTCGGTGCCGATGTCCGGCACCGAGCGCGACGGCCCGAAGTCGCCCGACGTGACGATGCCCTTGATCCAGAGCCAGTAGCGGTCGAGCAACGGTCGGTCGAGCCGCAGGAAGTGCTGCTCCGCCCGGACATGTTCGGCGACGATCACCGGGTTCGCGTTCTGCCGGAGCTGCTGGGCCTTGAAGTCCCGCAGCGGGTCCCCGGAGAAGCTGACCATCAGGAACACGACGAAGGTGCTCAACAGCACCACGGGGATGCTCGTCAGCAGCCGCCGACCGGCGTAGGACAGCATCAGCCGCGCCTCGCTGGGCCTCGGGCGCCGACTAGTTCTTCAGCCCCCACTGCCCGATGTTGTAGGTCGGGCCGACGGACGTCGTGTTGTTCCGGATGTTGCCGTAGGTGCCGTAGTAGCCCAGGAAGGTCGGCTTCTGGTACAGCGGCAGGGTCGCCGCGTCCTTGCTGATCTGCCGGTCGGCCTCGTTGAGCAGCACCGCGGCGCGCCCCGGGTCGGGCTCGGCCGACGCGGCAGCCAGGTCACGGTCGACCACGGGGTTGGAGTACTGGCCGCCGTTCTGCCCACCGTCGGTCGAGTAGATCGAGGCGTTCGTCGAGGACGGGAACGGCGAGCCGACCCAGCCGAAGACGGCGACGTCGAAGTCGTGCTTGCCGAACACGGCGGACCCGAAGTCGTCGAGCGGCGAGATGTCGAGTCCGACACCGAGCGGGGCGAACGACCGCTGGAGGAACTCGAGCTCCTGCTGCCGGATCGGGTTGCCCTTGGGGTAGACGCCCTTCAGCGTCGGCACCTGCTTGCCCGACGGGTCGAGCAGACGGTTGCCGTCGATGCGGTAACCCGCGTCGGTGAGGATCTTCTTCGCTGCGTCGACGTTGCCGGAGCCGAGACCCTCGGCGGTGACGTTGTCCTGGTAGCCGGCCTGTCCCTGCACGTAGATGCGGTTGTTGAGCGGGCCGATCTGCGAGGAGAACTGCTTGACCGTCGCCGCCAGGATCTGGTTGCGGTCGACTGCCGTGAGCAGCGCCCGGCGCAACGGCAGCTGCTTGAGGGCCTGGCTTCCGACGTTCAGGTCCGCGTGCTCGAACTGCGGGCCGAGCCCCACCTCGTAGGTGACCTTCGGCCCGATGCGCCGCACGTTGCCGACCAGGTCGATCTGCGGCTGCGGGTAGATGACCTGGACCTCGTTGTTGGCCAGGGCCTGCGGCTCGACGTTCGCGTCGCTGATGATCGAGAAGACGACGGAGTCGAGGTGCGCACGGGCGCCGTAGTAGTGGTCGTTGCGCTTCAGCGTGATCGACTTGTTGGCCTGCACGGCGTCGAGCACGAACGGGCCACCGGAGACCTTGGCCATCGACGCGGGGCCCTGGTTGAACAGCGTGTGCGCGTCGCCCGCTTTGAGGACGTGGGCGGGGAGCAGGACGGCGAACAGGCTCTTCCAGTCGGCGAAGGGCTTGCTGAAGGTGACGGTGACCGTCTTGCCGCCGTCGGAACCCTTCACGTCTGCGATGTTCTCGTAACCCGTGGAGGAGGCGGCGGTGTACGCCGGGTCCTGGCCGCTCTGGGTCTGCCAGTTGAAGACGAAGTCGTCGACGTTGATCGGCTTGCCGTCGGACCAGCTCGCGTTCGGCTTGATCTTGTAGACGATGGTCTGCGGCGACGCGGAGGTCTGCTGCGCGGACTCGAGCAGGTCGGTGTTCAGGGTGACCGTGTAGTCCGGCTGCTGGATGTACGTGGTCGGGAAGATGCCGTTCAGCACCATCCCGCCTTCGAGCGACTGCCCGTCGCTGGAGATCGGGTTGAAGTTCGGGACGTCCTTCTCCAACGCCATGGTGACCGTGCCACCGTCCCGGACGGGGTCGTTGGCGACCACGTTCGGCGGCGTGAGGTGCAGCGTGGCGTCGGTCGACTTCTTGCCGCTGCTACCGCCGCAGGCGACCAGGACGAGCAGCAGCGCGGCGGCGATCGCGGCGAGCAGTGCCGGACCTCGGCGTCGCGCTTGGGTCGAGCGGACGCTCCGAGCTGCCGACATGCTTCTCCTCCTCGTGCGGCCGGGCGTCGCCGGGGCCGCGAGACCACCCACCACCGGACGGACGTCCCGACCGGATAGCAAATGCAATGCGCGCATTCAACTCCCTATCGCGCGCCCAGTCTGCAAGCGGAGCTCGTGTTGCGCATCCGTGACCGGCAATTTTCGGGCCTCAGGCTCCGACAGCGGCCCGCACGATCCCGGTGAAGTCCTCGGCGACGATGCTCGCGCCGCCGACGAGCGCCCCGTCGACGTCGGGTCCGGCGAGCAGGTCGCGCGCGTTCCCGGGCTTGACCGACCCGCCGTAGAGGACGCGGACGGCCCGGGCGAACGTCGCGCCGAAGCGCTTGTCGAGCCGGGCCCGGATCGCCGAGCACATCTCCTGGGCGTCCTCGGCACCGGCGCTGCGCCCGGTGCCGATCGCCCAGACCGGCTCGTAGGCGACGACGAGACCGGGCCGTCCGCCGGGGTCGCCCACGTCCACCCCGTCGAGGGAGCCGTCGAGGCTCTCCAGGACGTGCTCGATGTGGTCCCCGGCGTCGCGGACCGCTTCGGACTCCCCGATGCAGACGATCGGGGTCATGCCGTGGGCGATCGCTGCCTTCGCCTTCCGGGCGACCATCGCGTCGTCCTCGGCGTGGTACTCCCGACGCTCGCTGTGGCCGACCAGGACGTAGGAACAGCCGAGCTTCGCGAGCATCGGGCCCGAGATGTCGCCGGTGTAGGCGCCCGAGACGTGCGGTGACAGGTCCTGCGCGCCGTACCCCAGCGGCAGCCGGTCACCGTCGACGATCGTCTGGACGCTGCGCAGGTCGGTGAACGGCGGGACCACCACGACCTCGACGGCGTCGGTCTCCTTCTCCCGCAGGTCGAACGAGAGCCGCTGCACCAGGGCGATGGCCTCGAGGTGGTGCAGGTTCATCTTCCAGTTGCCGGCGACCAGGGGACGCGGAGCGGAGTGGGCTGCCATGGTCACGATCCTGTCAGGTGAAGCAGCGACGGTGCTGTGCGCCGGGCGGGACGGGTCAGGCCAGGGGGGCTTCGAGCGCCTCGACGCCGGGGAGCGTCTTGCCCTCGAGGTACTCCAGGCTGGCACCGCCACCGGTGGAGATGTGGCCGAAGCGCTCCTCGTCGATGCCGAGCTGCCGCACGGCCGCGGCGCTGTCGCCACCGCCGACGACGGTGAGCGCGTCGGGGAGCGCAGCGATCGCCTCGGCGACGCCGCGGGTCCCCTCGGCGAACGGCGCGAGCTCGAAGACGCCCATCGGCCCGTTCCAGAAGACGGTCCGCGCCCCCCGCAGCCGGTCGCTGAAGGTCTCGACCGTGCGCGGCCCGATGTCGAGACCCTTGAGACCGGCCGGGATCGCCTCGGCCGAGACCACGGACGTCTCGGCCTGCGCGTCGAGTTCCTTCGCGGCGACGATGTCGGACGGCAGGACGATCTTCTCGCCCGCCTGTTCGAGCAGCTGCGAGCAGGTCTCGACCATCTCGGCCTCGAGCAGCGAGTCCCCGACCTCGAAGTTCTGCGCCTTCAGGAAGGTGAAGCACATGCCGCCGCCGATCAGCAGCCGGTCGACCTTGGGCAGCAGCGCCTGGATGACGGCGAGCTTGTCGCTGACCTTGCTGCCGCCGAGCACGACGACGTAGGGCTTCTCCGGGGGCGCTGTGCCGTCCGCACCGCCGGCCAGCTTCTTCAGTACCTCGACCTCGTCGAGCACGAGCGAACCCGCGTAGTGCGGGAGCCGTGCGGCGACGTCGTACACCGAGGCGTGCTTGCGGTGGACCGCCCCGAAGGCGTCGTCGACGTAGGCGCCGCTGCCCGCCGCGCCCGGGGGGCCGTCGGCGACCAGGGCGACCAGGCGGTCGGCGAACGCTCCCCGCTCGTCATCGTCCTTGGAGGTCTCCGCCGCCTCGAAGCGGACGTTCTCCAGCAGCAGCACGTCGCTGTCCTGCATGCGCGAGACGTGCTCCCGCGCCGACTCCCCGGCGATCCCGTCGTCGCCGGCGTCCGCGAGCGGAACCGGCCAGCCGAGCAGCTCGCCCATCCGCTCTGCGACGGGGGCGAGCGTGTACTTCGGGTCGACCGACCCCTTCGGACGGCCGAGGTGGGCCATCACGACCACCCGCGCACCGGCGTCGGCCAGGGCGCGGATGGTCGGCAGGCTCGCCCGGATGCGGCCGTCGTCGGCCACCCGGGCCGGCCCTTCACCGGAGCTGTCGAGCGGGACGTTGAGGTCGGACCGGACCAGCACACGGCGGCCGGCGACCCCTTCGGCGATGAGGTCGTCGAGGGAGCGCATCAGATCGGAGATCGCCGCGTCAGAGACTGGCGCCGACGAGCGCGACGAGGTCCACGACGCGGTTCGCGTAGCCGAATTCGTTGTCGTACCAACCGATGACCTTCACCATGTTGTCGCTGACCATCGTCAGGCTGGAGTCGAAGGTGCAGGACGCCGGGGTGCCGACGATGTCGGAGGAGACGATCTGGTCCTCGGTGTAGACCATGACGTTCTTCAGCGGACCCTCGGCCGCGGCCTTGAACGCCGCCTTGACGTCCGCGACGCTGGGGCTGCCCTTCACCTGCACGACGAGGTCGGTGACCGAACCGTCCGGGACCGGGACGCGCATCGCGATGCCGTCGAGCTTGCCCTCGAGCTGCGGCAGCACCAGGGCGGTGGCCTTCGCAGCACCCGTGGTGGTCGGGATGATGTTCTGCGCGGCTGCGCGGGCCCGCCGCAGGTCCTTGTGCGGCAGGTCGAGGATGACCTGGTCGTTGGTGTAGGCGTGGGTGGTGGTCATGAGACCGCGGACGATGCCGAACGACTCGTCCAGCACCTTGGCCATCGGCGCCACGCAGTTCGTCGTGCAGCTGGCGTTCGAGAGGATGTGGTGCTTCTCGGGGTCGTAGGCGTCGTCGTTGACGCCCATCACGATCGTCAGGTCCTCGCCCTTGGCGGGCGCCGAGATGATGACCTTCTTCGCACCGGCCGAGATGTGCTTCTTGGCGTCCTCGGCCTTGGTGAAGATGCCGGTCGACTCGACGACGACGTCGCAGCCCAGCTCGCCCCACGGCAGCGAGGCCGGGTCGCGCTCGGCATGGACCTTGATGGTCTGGCTCCCGACCCGGATACCGCCGTCGACGACGCTGACGTCCTCGGACAGCTTCCCGAGCACGGTGTCGTACTTCAGCAGGTGGGCGAGCGTCTCGTTGTCGGTGAGGTCGTTGACGGCCACCACCTCGACGTCGGCAGCGGGGTTGGCCAGCACCGCGCGGAAGAAGTTGCGCCCGATGCGCCCGAAACCGTTGACGCCTACCCGAGTGGTCACCTGAGAACTCCCTGATCTGATGCCGGATCCGATGCGTGCTGCGCGCCTACGACGGCAGCGCCGCCGTCGGGGCGCATTCTGCCCCCGGCAGCCTAACCGAGCACTCCGACCAGCGAGGTTTCGTCCGGATCACGACCCGACCACGCGGGCCGGTCGGGCGCTCAGGCGCCTTCGAGCAGCTCCGGGCTGACCGCGGCCTCGGTGGTGGCGATCCCCAGCGTCATCGCCCGCTTGTCGGCCAGGGCGAGCAGGCGACGGATCCGGCCGGCGACGGCGTCCTTGGTCATCGGCGGTTCGGCGAGCGCGCCGAGTTCCTCCAGCGACGCCTGTGGGTGCGCCAGCCGCAACGAGCCCGCCGCCAGCAGGTGGTCGGGCGCCTTCTCGCCGGCGCCCTGCAGGATCTCCATCGCCGCCTGGACGCGGGCACCGGCGGCGACCGCGGCTCGGGCGGAACGGCGGAGGTTGGCGTCGTCGAAGTTGGCGAGCCGGTTCGCGGTCGCCCGCACCTCGCGCCGCATGCGGCGCTCCTCCCAGGCGAGGACGGAGTCGTGGGCCCCGAGCCGGGTCAGCAGGATGCCGATGGCCTCGCCGTCGCGGACGACCACGCGGTCGATCCCGCGGACCTGCTTGCTCTTGGCGGTGACGCCGAGCCGGCGGGCGGCCCCGACCAGGGCGAGGGCCGCCTCGGGACCGGGTGAGGTGATCTCCAGCGAACTCGACCGGCCCGGCTCGGTCAGCGAGCCGTGGGCCAGGAAGGCGCCCCGCCAGGCGGCTGCGGCGTCACAGGTGCCACCGGTGACGATCATGGGCGGCAGGCCGCGCACCGGGCGGCCACGCTGGTCGATGAGGCCGGTCGAGCGGGCCAGCGCCTCGCCACCACGGTCGACGCGAAGCACGTAGCGCGCCGTCCGCCGGAGGCCCCCGGGCTGCAGCACCGCGACGTCGGACATGTGCCCGTAGACCTCGGCGATCTCCTTGCGCAGCCGGCGGGCGGCGACCCCGGTGTCGAGCTCGGCCTCCACGACGACCCGGCCGCCGGCGACGTGCAGGCCACCGGCGAAGCGGAGCAACGTCGACATCTCCGCTCGGCGACAGCAGGAGCGACCGGTCGGGAGCCGGCTGAGTTCGTCCTTGACCGTCGAGGTGATGGCAACCACGGGAGAAGTGCTCCTTGCATGTGAGGCTGGCCGGCGGGGAGAGGGGGTCCCTGACGGCGGCGGCGGTTCAGTGCGGGCGGTGGTGGCGGGGCGCGGGGGTCCAGGCGCTTCGGGCGGGACTGTCATCACTCGGTCGGGGAAGCTCAGCGTGATCGCGAACTCCCTCCCCCGGGGTGGTCAGCGCTGCTTGCGACGCCCCGCGCTTGGGAACGGTAGGCGTCCGCGGCGGGTTTGTGCACCGGAGCGGCCGAACTCGTTGTCGCCCGCCACGCGGCGTCACCGAAGGCCGTCCGGAAGGCGGCCGCGAGCCGCACCGGGTCGTGTCGCGGCTCCCCCGACACGCCGACGGCGCTGAGCTGCAGTTCAGCGCCCAGCGCGGCGGCTGCCCGCCGGAGGGCGTCGACGTCGGTGACCGGCGTCGGGTCGGCGATGACGGTGTCGAAGCGCAGCAACGGAGCGTGATCGGCCAGAACCTCGAGGTGCGTCTCCGGCGCGAAGCCCGAGGTCTCCCCCGGCTGCGGGGCGAGGTTCAGGACCAGCACGCGACGCGCGTCGGCCCGGCCGATCGCGTCGGCCATCTCGGGTACGAGCAGGTGCGGCAGCATGCTCGTGAACAGCGAACCCGGCCCCAGTACGAGCACGTCGGCCTCGCCGACCGCGGCGACGGCCTCGGCGCAGGCCTCGGGCGGGTCCGGGAGCAACCGGACGTTCCGGACTCGTCCGCGCGTCGTCGCCACCGCCACCTGGCCGCGCACGTGCACCGGGCGCCCGTCGTCCAGCCCGGTCACCTCGGCGGTGATGTCGATCGCCCCCCGGGACAGCGGCAGGACCCGGCCGGTGGCGCGGACGAGGCGCGCGGCGGCGTCCAGCGCGGCAACGGGATCCCCGAGCCGGTCGACGAGCCCGGCGAGCAGCAGGTTGCCCACGGCGTGGCCGCCCAGCGAGCCGTAGCCGGTGAACCGGTGCTGCAGCACCTCCGCCCAGCTCGCGGACTCGGCGTCCTCGGCGGCGAGGGTCGCCAGGGCCATCCGCAGATCGCCGGGCGGGAGCATGCCGAGCTCGGCGCGCAGCCGACCGGAGGAGCCGCCGTCGTCGGCGACGGTGACGACGGCGGTGAGCCGGCGGGTCACCCGCCGCAGGGCCGCCAGGGAGGCGGCCAGGCCGTGCCCGCCCCCGAAGGCCACGACCGCGGGCCCGGCGTCGAGGTCTGTCGCCTGGTGGTCTGTCGCCTGGTGGTCTGTCGCGTGGGAGTCGTCGGTCATTCGCGGCCCAGGTCCCGGTGGACCACGCGTACCTCACCGCCGGCTCCGGTCAGCCGGGCGGCGATCTGCTCGGTCATCGCCACGCTGCGGTGCTTGCCGCCGGTGCAGCCGACGGCGAGCGTGAGGTAGCGCTTGCCCTCGCGCTCGTAGCCGCGGCCGACGATGGACAACAGCTCGACGGCGTGGTCGAGGTAGTCGCCCGCGCCAGGCTGGCCGAGCACGTAGTCGCGCACCTGCGGGTCCTGCCCGTTGTGCGGACGCAGCTCCTCCACCCAGTGCGGGTTCGGGAGGAAGCGCACGTCGAACACCATGTCGGTGTCCAGCGGCAACCCGTACTTGAAGCCGAACGAGACGATCGTCGTCTGCAGCGACGCGAGGCCGGGTTCGGAGAACGTCGCGTCGATCTCGGCCCGCAGCTGGTGGACGTTGAGGTTCGTCGTGTCGAGGACCACGTCGGCCTTGCCGCGCAGCTCGGCGAGCAGGTCGCGCTCGGCCCGGATGCCGGTGATCAGGCGGTCGTGGCGCTGCAGCGGGTGGGGGCGGCGGACGGCTTCGTAACGGCGGACGAGCGCGTCGTCGCTGGCCTCGAGGAAGACCACGCGAGGTCGTACCCCGCGGTTCTCGAGGGCGGTCAGCGCGTCCTGCAGATCGGCGAAGAACGCCCGGCCACGGACGTCGACGACGGCGGCGATGCGGTCGACGGCACCCTGGCTGCGGCTGCCGAGGTCGGCCATGGTGGCGAGCAGACCGGGCGGCAGGTTGTCCACGACGAACCAGCCCAGGTCCTCGAGGCACTTGGCGGCCGTGCTCCGGCCCGCCCCGGACAGCCCGGTGATGATCGTGATCTCCAGCGGCGGAGCCGGGGACGGCGTGCCCTCCCCCACCGCTTCGCCGGGCACCGCAACACTCATCGTTTCCCCCGTCATGACGACTTCGGTGATGCGGCCGCCGCTGCTGGCAACCCGGCCGCGTCGTCGAGAATTTCCCCGGTCAGCGGATCGACGGCGGGTTCGCCGCCCGCGTCGGCTGCGGCGCCCTCCGGCGCCAGCGCGGCGACGACGGCGGCGGCGGTGCGCGGACCGATGCCCGGCACCTCGGCGATCTCCTCGGCCGTGGCGGCCCGGAGCCGCTTCGCCGAGCCGAAGGTGCGCAGGAGGGTGCGCCGGCGGGTCTCGCCCAGCCCCGGGATCCCGTCGAGAGCCGACTCGATCATCGACTTCGAACGCTTCTGCCGGTGGTAGGTGATCGCGAAGCGGTGCGCCTCGTCGCGGACACGTTGCAGCAGGTACAGCGCCTCGCTGGTACGCGGGAGGATCACCGGGTCCGGCTCGCCGGGGAGCCACACCTCCTCCAGCCGCTTCGCCAGGCCGCAGAGGCCGATGTCGGTGATGCCGAGTTCCTCGAACACCGCGGCTGCCGCCTCCACCTGCGGCTGCCCGCCGTCGACGACCACGAGGTTGGGCGGGTAGGCGAACTTCGCCGGCCGGTCGGCGGGCGGGGCGGCCGGCCCGCTGATCTCCCGCACGATCGGCTCCGGCCCCTCGTCGGCCGGGCTCGCGGTGTCGGCCTGCTCGCCGGTGGCGGAACGTTCGTCGAGGTAGCGCAGGAAGCGCCGCCGGATGGTCTCGGTGATGCTGGCGACGTCGTTCTGCTCCTGCATCCGCCCGGAGCTGTCCGTCACGAGCGCCTGGCCGCGGATCGCGAAGCGGCGGTACTCCGACTTGCGGGGCAGCCCGTCCTCGAAGACGACCATGCTCGACACCACGTTGGTCGTGGCCAGGTTCGAGACGTCGAAGCACTCGATGCGCAGTGGTGCCTCGGGGAGGTCGAGGGCGTCCTGCAGCTCGGCGAACGCACGGGAACGGGCGGTCAGGTCGCTCGCCCGCTTCGTCCGGTGCAGGGCCAGCGTCTGCTTGGCGTTGCGCTCGACCGTCTCCAGCAGGCTCCGCTTGTCACCGCGCTGCGGGACGCGCAGGTCGACCCGGGAGCCCCGCTGCAGCGCGAGCAGTTCACCGACCACGGCGGCGTCGGCCGGCAGCGTGGGCACGAGCACCTCGCGCGGGACCTCGTAGCCGTCGACCAGGTAGGCCTGGGAGAGGAAGCTCTCGACCAGGTCGGGCAGGCTCTCGCCCTCGAGCTTGTCGACCACGTAACCGCGCTGCCCGCGCACCCGACCGCCGCGGACGTGGAAGATGGCCACCGCGGCCTCGAGCTCGTCCTCGGCGAAGGCGACGGTGTCGGCGTCGGTCTCGTCGGGCAGCACGACAGCCTGCTTCTCGATGGCGCGGCGCAGCGCGCCGATGTCGTCGCGCAGCCGCGCGGCGCGCTCGTACTCCTGCGCGGAGGCGGCGTCGCGCATCTCGGCCTCGAGCCGCTTCAGGAAGCGGGTGGTGGAGCCGGCGAGGAAGTCGCAGAAGTCCTCGACGATCTCGCGGTGCTGCTCGGCGCTCACCTTGCCGACGCAGGGCGCGGAGCACTTGTCGATGTAGCCCAGCAGGCACGGGCGGCCGACCTGGCCGGCGCGCTTGAACACCCCGTTGCTGCACGTCCGCGCCGGGAAGACGCGGAGCAGCAGGTCCAGCGTCTCGCGGATGGCCCAGGCGTGCGCGTACGGACCGAAGTACCGCACGCCCTTGCGCTTCGCACCGCGCATGACCTGGAGACGCGGGAACTCGTCGGCGAGGGTGACGGCGAGCCACGGGTAGGACTTGTCGTCGCGGTACTTGACGTTGAACCGGGGGTCGAACTGCTTGATCCACGTGTACTCGAGCTGCAACGCCTCGACCTCGGTGGTGACCACCGTCCACTCCACGCCGCGGGCGGTCGCCACCATCTGCGCGGTGCGGGGGTGCAGGTCACCGGTGAAGTAGGAGTTGAGGCGGCTGCGCAGGCTCTTCGCCTTGCCCACGTAGATCACGCGCTCGGAGGCGTCCCGGAACTTGTAGACGCCGGGCGACTCCGGGATGGACCCGGGCGGGGGGCGCCAGCCCCGGACCGAGCTCGTCGGACCCGCTGCCGCAACCACCACCCGAGACTATGTGCGGGCACCGACAGAATCGGCCTCGACGGCACCCCCGGGCAGGTGGGCGGAGCCCTTCGTGCCACACTGACCCCGCTCGGGACCACGACCCCGCGAGGGTGTCGGCGGCGACGGATGGCAGGGGGTCTCGTGGGCGGCACGGACGGGTCTGTGGCGGGCGCCGGTCCCGCGCGGCCCGATCCGGACGTCGTGGCGGACGTCGACGTCGACGACGTGGGCGGCATCCCCGGGGCCCGTGACCCGGATGCTCCCCGCAGCGGCAAGCGAACGATGCTGCGGTTCTCGTGGGACTCCGCCGACCCGCTGGCGGTCTCACTCGAACTGAGCAGCACCCCGGACCACCCGGCACTGCCCCGCGGTCGTTGGGTCGTCCTGCGCGACTTCCTCCGCTACGGCCTCGAGGAGCCCACCGGGGACGGCGCGGTGCGGATCAGCCCCGACCCGGCCGCGGGAGCCGTCTCGATCCGCCTGGCCCGGGACGGTCGTCCGGCCTGGGTACGGGCGCCGTGCAACACGGTCCGCGCCTTCCTCGACCGGACCGAGGCCATCCTGCCCTCGGGCGAGGAATCGTCCGAGGCGGCACTCGACGCGTTGATCAAGGCGTTGCTGAAGGCCTGAGCTCATCAGGCCCAATCGGCAGAGCTCAGAAGGCGAGGCTCGGACCAGGTCCTCTCACGAGGCAGCGCAGGCTGTTCGCCACGTCGGGATGCCCAGGGGCAATCCGAAGCCAGTCGGAGAAAGACCTCGTAGGCGGCGTCACGATCGCCGAGGAGGCAGAGCGCTTCTCCGCGAGCGTGAAGCGCCAGCGGATGATCAAAGTCCAATTCGTCGAGTAGGGCAAGGACCTGGCTGACGTCGCCCTGCAACAGAGCGAAGAGTACCGCGACGAGCGCTCGACCGCTCGGGCTGCCGACTTGCTCGCCGGCGTGGTTAAACAGTTCGAGGGCGAGCTGCCGCACTCCACGCCGACCGACGAACAGCCCGGCAATGGCGAGGGCCACGCCGTTCCGGTCGCCGACCTCGATGGCCGAACCGTAGGCCTCGGGTACGAGCTCGGGCAGGGGATGCCCGGCCAGCAGCTTGCGCAGCATGGGGGCCACGTCCGCACCTTCTCCGCTCGCCGAACCGGCGTGGCGTCGGTAGAGCACGAGCGGCGTCGGGACGTGCGCTCCTGGCCAGCGGCGGCCGAATTGACGAATGAGATCGGTGTCGGTGCCCACATGCAGCGTCTCGTCGAAACGGAGACCATCGAGGACTTTTCGACGCAGCAGCATCGAGATGCTGGCAAACGGTGAACCCTCACGCAGCAGAACGCGGAGCAAATCGTGCGGCGGTACGCCGCGTGTGGGCCAGTAGCCGAGGGGCCGCTCGTCGACGTCCACCGCGAGCATGTCCGAATGCGCGAAGCCGATCGTCGCGTCGTCCATCGATGGAAGCAGGGTCTCCAGCCGATGCGGCAGGGAGATGTCGTCGGCGTCCTGCCAGAGCAAGAACTCGCCGCGCGACTCCCGGACACCGGCGTTACGAGCTGCTCCCTCTCCGGCTCGCTCCTGCCGCAGAACACGCACGCGTTCATCCGCATTTCGGGCGACGATCTCCGCGGAACCATCGGTCGAGCCGTCGTCGATGACGAGCAACTCCAGGTCGGCGACGGTCTGCGCGAGGATGCTCTGCACCGAAGCGGCGACGAAGCGGGCCGCGTTGTGCATCGGCATGACGACGCTGACGAGCGGGGGCTGGCGGAGAGTCATGGCGAAACCATCTCGAGCTCGCCGGCCGGGTCCGGCAAACGTCCGGTCAAATACATCGCGTTCAGGTCGTGGGCTAGCCGACGAGCCACCGCGGGATGGCTGTAGCGCTCCCTGACCATGGCTGTGCCGGCCGCACCGATGCCGCTCAGCCACGCCGGGTCGGCCTGTGCCTCGCGCACCACTCGTCGAAAGTCCGCGACATCCTGTGCTCGGTGGACGAGGGCGGTCTCCCCGTGCCGGAAACCAAGCTCGGCGAAGCTCTGGTGGTCCGAGCACACGAGCACTGCCCCTGCCGCCGCCCCTTCGTAGGTGCGGGCCGGGGGGAAGGCAAGCAACCCCTCGTCGCTGACGAACATCGCGGCGCCGCCCAGAGCCTCGGCCGCGTCGACCGTCGGATCCTTCGTCTGCGGCCATCGCGGATACCGCGGATCCAGCACGTCGACGAGTTCATCGGCGCACTGCTGCAGGGTGCGGCGCCAGCTATGGGTCCATTCGACGCCGCGGTAGAAGGCAATGAAGTCGTCGAGCACCCCAGGCCCACAGAGCGGGTCGTCCACCGGGTTCACTGCGCCGAGCCCAATCGCGCGCTGGTCCCGGTCGCACAGCTGGCCGTCGATTCGAAACCGCTCGCCGAAGCCGAAGGGAACCGGGATCACCCGATCGTTCCAGGTTGCGTAGTGGTGTCGGAAGAAGGCCGACCAGCGGTCGTGTCTCGCGTAGCCGAGAAGAACGTCGACACCTCCCCGGCGCAGGGCCGCGGCCGAGCTGGCGGCATGGAAGACGAAGTCCATGACGTGGTACGCCTTGAGGCCGCTGAACGCCCGCGGCGGTTGCTGCCACGGCAGGTAGGGGTTCCCGGTGAAGCTGACGAGCACATCTGCCCGGCGTTGCAGCTCGCGCGGGCTGCTCACGACCTCGATTTCCCGGCCGCCTATGGACAGCACGCCGGACCGCGGACGCGAGCAGCCGTCGGGCAGATAGGCGTAGCGCGTGGTCGAGGCGTTGAACAGCAATTCGTATCCATGGAAGTCCCTGGTCGACGTCTCGCTCCGGGGCAGGTGAACCGCGATCACGGGGCCGTCGGCCTCCACGTTTGCGGTCCGCTCCTTCTCCGCGGTGTCCCGGGGCTTCGTCGTGGCCGGGCCGACCACTGCGTCGGCGGCCGACCGCATTCGAGGCACCGGAGACGCGGTCTCCGACCGCAACGGGGCGAGCCCAGCGGACCAGCGCCGACTGAACGCCTCGCGGATGAGGATGTCCAGTTCCAGTTCTACCGCTCTGACCTCGGCGCCGAGCTCCCCCAGCCGATCCAGAGCCGCGTAACGCATCGCGCACTCCTGAGTCAGTGCGGCCGAGCTGGCTACTCGGCTGCGGTAATGCTTGCGTTGCTCCATGTCGAACAGGCCGATAGGAGCAGCGATGTAGGCCACCGGGTATTTGGCTGCGATCGACTGGCAAGCAGACCAATCAGCGACCCACGGCAGCAGCCCGAGTTCGATCTCGTCCAGGACCTCGCGTCGGAAGGCGTGGCCCGTGGGGCTCCCGAACCAGTTGCCCTCGGCAACCACCCGCTGCAGGGATTCCGCTGGTTCGAGCAATCTGCTCTCACCCGCTAGCTGCCGGTACGTCACTGCCCCGTCCAGGTCGCGCACCGCATAGTCGAAGACAAGCAATGCGGCGTCTGGAAAGGCCTCCGCCGCCTGGTGGATGAGCGTCGCCGTGTCCAGCACCAACTCGTCACCGGCGAACTGCCACTTCACCCACGGCGAGGAAGTGCGCTCACCGACCGCGCGCAGCGCCGCTCGCCAGCTGTCCGTCCGGGACAACACCTCGGGCTGTCGTACGACGTCGGCTCCGGCGCCGGCCACGAGCGTTCCGCCACCGTCGCTGGACCCATTGTCGGATACCAAGTGCTGACATCCGGGCAAGCACTGAAACTCCTCGGCCCAGGCAGCGCTTTGCCGCAACGGCGTGACCACCACCGTCTCGGCCAGAGTGCGGCGAAGGTCCTCGAGGTGCAGCGCAGCCGTCCGCTCACGAGCCTCTCCCCCGCCACTGCCCGCGCGAGGGAGCAGCAGCCGCTCATCTGGAATGTCGTGGGGAAGCTCGCCAAATTCGACCATCACCGGCGCAGCCCCGCCGAACAGGTCGGCGAACGGTGCGACGAGCTGGCCGACTCGGGAGGCCACCTCGACCTCTGTCGCCCGGCCGGTCCTGATCACCAGCTCGGCGTCGAAGAAGTCTCGGGTCGCCCGGCTCCATCGAGCCAGCTGTCGCGCGGCGGGCTCTGGGTCCTCCAGGTCGATTTGCATCCACCAACGGTTGGTCATCGAGGAACCTCCGCGCGTGGCGTGTTCGGTGACCTCGGCCACGGAACCGGTTCCGCGAGGAACACGGCGAGGTCCGCAGGAGTGCCGAGCCCCCACATGCCCTGGCCGGGCCGCCCGACATTGACTATCTGGAGTTCCGCTCCCTCACGAATCAGTTCGTTGTAAACGGGGGCGACGTAGAATTCACCGTTGCTGCGGATATCGGCCGCGATCATACGATCGGCAGCACGCACGAAGTCTCTGCCGCTCCGGAAGCCGTAGATGCCGACCGTTGCCTCGTCCGACACGGGATCCTTCTCCACGAGCTCGACAACTCGGCGGTCCCGTGTCCGGACGAACGACCACTTGGGATCGGAGTCGGTCATGGTGAGCACGACACCGTCAGCAGGTTCGGCACCGTCCAGCAGCCGGGAATAGAAGTCTTCGAGGCCGTCGGTCACGTACTGATCGCTGTTTGCGATGACGAGCGGATTGTCGTTGTCGATCAGGTCACGGGCAGCCAGTACCGTGCAGGCCGCTCCGGCGGTGACGGACGGGACCTCCAGTACGACGCATCCCGGCGCGAGCCGCGTCAGAACCTCGTCCAGGTGGAACGCACGGCGATGCTCCGCGAGGACGAGGAAGATGAACCGGTGTGACCGCTGGGGGCGCAGGTTGTCCACGACCAGCTCGATCATCGGCTGGCCCCGGACCGGGATCAAAGGCTTGGGTAGCTGGTGGCCGGCCGCAACGAACCGGCTCCCGCGACCGGCCATCGGCACCACGATCTGGACGTCGGTCATCAGCTGTGCCCCTCGCAGACGAACTTGTCCCCGGGTCGGCTCGGAATCTTCACCACTGCGCAAACCGCATCAGTTAGCGCCTCGAATCGACTGTGCTCCCCGGGTTCGAGGACGATGACGCTGCCCGTGGGGCAGTAGCGGCTGGCCATGTGCACCTCACCCATGACGACGACGGTCACCTCAACGGACTCACGGTGGACGTGGCACTGCTCGATGTCACCGGCGACGTAGGTTTGAATGGCCACCTCGGCGGCCTCGCTCGTTACAGCTGCTGGGGAGAAGTCCCCCACGAACCAACCTCTGGTCATCGAATTGAGTTGTTCAAACCTCACGGGTTGGCCTCCTTGCATTGCGATACTGTTCATAAGCCGTCACGTCATGCGGTATGGCTAGGGACCAGTAGTCGGAGCGGTTCACCTCGGCGACCCCGATGCGCTTGTGCTGCAACACCAATTCGTTCAGCACTGGGCAGATGTAGTAGCGCCCGTCCACCGCTGCGCCCTTCTCGATCGAGCGCATCGCCCCGGCGAAGAAGTCCGATGCCCGCCGAAACCAGTACAGGCCGGCAGTCGCCAAATTGCTGATGGGACGCTTCTCGGCCGCTTCAATGACTAGGCCGCTCGCCGGATCGGTACGGACGTAGGACCAGCGCGGGTGCACGGCTTGGAAGCAAACAACCCCGGCATCGAGATCGCGGGAACCGAAGGAGGTGATGATGGAGAGCAGATCGGCTTGGAGTACCTGGTCGCCGTTCGCGACGAGCAGAGACCGGTCCGGGTCGACGTCCTCGATCGCGAGCAGCGCGGCGCAGGCCGCACCGGAGTCGAGCTGCGGAACGAGGACGGGGCGGACGGAAGGGTGCAGCAGTCGGAGCACGTCGGCGGTGTGGTGCTTCCGGTCCTCATCACCGCGGATGAGGCCCACCATTGGTTCGCCGATCGCGAGCAGCGGCCTCAGCCCCTGTAGCGCGTGTTCGATCAGCGGTCGACCGGCGACCTCGACCAAGTTGCGCGGCCACGGCTGCCCGGTTGCAGCGAACTGTGCGTTCTCGCCAGCGGCGAGGAAAAGGACGGTCACTGGCTCGTCCCGTTCCTTGCATACCGCAGCGGTTCGTCGGCAGGCTCGCGTGGGTTGACGGCATCGGACTCGACCGCGTCGATCCGCTTGCGCAGCGCCGAATACGTGACGTCTGACGGGTCACCGACGACGAGCAGGTGCGCCCCGGCAGCCTGCGCCGCCTTAATCCCGTTTTCGTTGTCCTCAACGACGAGCGTCTCGCGCGGGGTCACCCCGAGCAGACTCATTGCGTGCAAGTAGACGTCGGGCGCGGGCTTCGCGCGAGCGACATCCTCGTTGCTGACCAACACGTCCAGGTAGTCGACCAACCGACTGCAGCGCATCATCGCACTCACCGAAGCCGCCACGGAGTTCGACGCGACGCCAAGCCGGAGGCCGTCCGACCGCAGGCGGGACAGCGCGTATTCGTGCTGGAACACAGGGCGGCAGCTCGTGGCCACGAGCTCGAGCGTGTATTGCTGCTTCAGCCCGTTCAGGAAGCCATGCAAGGCTCGCGGCAACCCCCGCTCGACGGAGAGCATCTCCAGCTTCCGGCGCGTAGGCAGCCCGTCGTAGGCGGACAGGTGTTCGTACCGGTTGATGTGCTGTCCGAACAGCGCGAGGGCTCTGTTCAACGACTCGTAGTGCCACTCACGAGCGTCAACCAGGACGCCATCCATGTCGAAAATGACAGCACGGATCATGAGGCCACCTCGCTCAGCTCGAGGGGTCGATCGGTGCAGACGAACACGGCCTCAGAGCGCAACGCCGACCATCGAGTCCACCGGTCCCACACCGCCTCGTGTTCTCGACCGTGCAGCTCAGGACTGACCAAGGCGACGCTCTTACCGGCGTCGAGGTGCCGTTCCACCGTGGCCTCGTCGAACCAGTCGCTGTAGAAGGTGTCCAGCCAGACCCCCGCTGCGTCGGCGTACAGCAGCGGTTCCGGCTCCAGGTCACTGTGTCGGGTGAGAAAGGGCAGCCCGGCTCTCGCGTATCGGACGGTCTCCGGCGCCGACATGTCGAACGCCCACCATCGTGTGTGGCCGCTGAGGACGCTGGCCAGCAATGGGGCGAGCCCGTCGGCCTTCACGTTCACGGCAAGCCACGCGTTGGAGGCGCTGTTGGCTAGCTCAGCGAGACACGGTTCTGATCCAGACGCCGGGTCGTGGCTCAAGACAAGCGTTCCTCCGGCGTCGCGAACATCGATCTCGAGGCCGAAGCCCGCGCTAAGGGCAGCCGTGAAGGCGTCGAGACTGCCCCGCTGCGACGGTCGGCTCCAGAGGCCGCGGTGGGCAAGCAATTGCATGGGTCTCACCTTCTGCCCCGGTAGGAAGCGACGATGAATCGGACGTGCTTCCTATCGGCGCCGCTGCCGGCACGATGAGAACGTCAGCCCGCGTCGACGTAGCCCCAGGGGAGCCGCGATGCTGGCACAGCCCGGGCCGCGACCGTCTCGGCAGCCGGAGGGTCAGCCGCCGGCGCCGTACTGAAACCACCCGGCGCCTCCTGACCGACGTGCGACCCGGCTGGATCTCGCAGCTCGGCCAGAACCCGTACCGGATCGAGGACGTCGCCCTCGTAGACCCGCAGCACATGGCGACCAGCCGTCCTAGCCGCCGAGAACCGCCAGATCTCCTCCGTCGTGGCTTCCCCGACCGCATAAACTTGGACGTCGCCCTCGAGCTGGTCGAGAAGCACCCGGTAGCGATCGGGTTCCGGAAGACAGAGGACGACCTCCCAGCGGCCACCCGACAGCACCGCGGCGGCGCTCTGCAAGGTCCGGATCATCCCATCCAAGTCGTCGGCACCGGCTACGACCACGCTCACGTCGAAAGCGTAGGCGGCCTGCCGAGCGGCACTGCTGGCCACGAACTGGGCGCGGCCCGCGGTCGCTGGGGTGCCGTCGAGCACCGGGTGCTGCCCGTAGGTATGCAGCACGCCGTCGTGGAAGCGGGTCAGCTCGCGAACCGTCTGGTTACCGGCGTGCCAGTGGTATTCGGCCGTTGGTACGGCAACGGTCGAGAAACGGACCCCGCGTCGGGTGAGCCGCAACCACAGCTCCCAGTCTTCGAGCACCCGCATGCGCTCGTCGAAGCCTCCAGCCGCCCGCACCTCATCCGCCGGGATCAGCGGCGTCATCCCGACGATTGTGTTGGTGACGGCGAGTACTTCGGAGTCGAACGTCCCGTCGCCAAGCACGGTCCTGACCGGGCCCCGGCCGTTGACCTGCTCGACCCGGATGCAGTAGCTGTGCACGGCGACGGCGCCCTCGACCCCCCGGTCGAGGGCCTGGGTAACGGCCGTGTCGTAGGCCTCCACGAGGGTGGCCAGATGGTGCGGGAAATAGGTGTCGTCGTCGTCGAGGAATGCGAGCAGTTCGCCGCGGGCCGCCAGCAGGGCAGTATTGCAGGCGCCGGCCCGCCCGCGATTGACCTGATGGCTGATAAGGGTAATGGCAAGTCTGCCGTCAAAATCGGTGAGAACGTCTGAGACGTCCGGTCCCCCGTCGTTGACCACGACAGCTTCCACGTCGGCGTAGGTCTGCGCGGCGATGCTCTCGAGAGTCCGTCGTAGCAGCTGCGGCCGGTTGTGCGTCGGGACCAGAACGGAGACGCGGGGCGCGCCGTCGCCGCCGATTCGCTCCGGCAGCGGCTCTGGCCATGGCAGAGCCGGCTCCCCTGCGTGTCGCTGATGCAGCCGCGGCATGTTGCTCGTCTGGACGGCGAACCAGTCCAGCTCGTTGGCGTCGAAGGTCGCGTGGCCCTCGTGGTGCACGAACACGTCGTCGACCACCAGGAGCGTTCCGCCGGTCTGCCGGAGGCGCAGGCATAGGTCGTCGTCCTCGCAGCCACCGATGCCGAAGCCCTCGTCGAAACCGCCGACGGTGCGGAAGGGCTCGGTGCGGACAGCGAGGCAGAAGCCCACCAAGCGGTTGGTGACGGTGCGACGACCGACGTGTTCCGATCGCCATTGGCGAGCGAACTCGTCGATGTCCGAATGGTTCCCCACGACATACGGCCTGTCGATCAGCTGCGTACCGGAGACGAAGTTCGACCGCGGACCGGTCGCGACCACAGCGGTGTCGGCGAAGGGCGCAAGCAGCCCGTCCAGCCAGTCCTCCGACACGACCGTGTCGTTGTTCAGGAAGACGAGCACCGGATTCCGGGCAGCGGCGCCGCCCTGGTTGCAGCCCGCTGCGAACCCGCGGTTCTCCCGGTTGGTATGCACGTCGACCCAGTCGCACTCGGACAGCCGTACCGGCGTCTCGTCGACCGAACCGTTGTCGACGATCACGACCTGGTCGTCCGCACGGAGGGTTGGCCGGAGGCTGGCCAGACAGGCTTTGGTTGCTGGCCAGGCGTTCCAGGCGAGGATGACGACAGTTGCCGGGGGGCGCTGCATGGCGTCCACATCGGCAGGCACAGCCGTTGCGTGACCTCGGTCAGGCCGACCGGGCCTCCTCCAGCGGGTGGGGACCGGGCGGCCGACCCGCGACGACGCGACGGAGCCGGGCCAGCAGGCGCGCCCACACCTCGTTGACGTCGACGAGCAGCGCGGCGGGGACGTGCTGCTGGGTCATCCGCAGGCGGCTACCGGCGGCGTCCGGGGCGAATTCCCACTCGACCAGGGCCATGCCGGCGCCGAGTCCCTGCTGGGCATAAACGGAATTCGGGTCCCGCCAGCCGAGGGTGACCACCATCCGCAGCGGCGGCTCCACTTCGACGACGACACCGTCCCACACCTGCCCGCCGGGCAGCCGGACGGAGAACACGCCGCCGGGTTCGAGCTCCAGGCGGACGGCCTCACCCATCCACGTGGCGAGGCGCTCCGCGTCGGAGAACCAGGAGAACAGGTCGTCCCGCGTGGTCATGACGACGACCTGCTGGACGATGCGGTTACCGCGGATCACGAGCCGGTGGCTGCTTTCCGGCGACGCGGCGCCGGTCGGGAACCACGGGCTTTCGCCTCCGCGGCGGCAATGCGTTCCGGCCCGAGGATGTCGACGAGGAAGCGGCCGGTATGGCTCTCCGGGACCGCGGCGATCGCCTCCGGCGACCCCTCGGCGACCACGCGCCCTCCCCCGATGCCGCCTTCGGGACCCATGTCGACGACCCAGTCCGCGGTCTTCACCACGTCGAGGTTGTGCTCGATGACGATGACGCTGTTGCCGTTGTCGACGAGCCGGCCGAGCACGCCGAGGAGCTTGCGGACGTCCTCGAAGTGCAGGCCCGTGGTCGGCTCGTCCAGGACGTAGACGGTGCGACCGTTGGAGCGCTTCTGCAGTTCGGAGGCTAGCTTGACCCGCTGGGCCTCCCCGCCGGAGAGCGTGGTGGCCGACTGCCCGAGCCGGACGTAGCCGAGGCCGACGTCGACCAGCGTGCGCAGGTGCCGCGAGATGCTGCCGACCGCGGCGAAGAACTCGGCCGCCTCCTCGATCGGCATGTCGAGGACCTCGGCGATGGTCTTGCCCTTGAAGTGCACCTCGAGCGTCTCGCGGTTGTAGCGCGCCCCGCCGCAGACCTCGCACGGGACGTAGACGTCCGGCAGGAAGTTCATCTCGATCTTGATCGTGCCGTCGCCGGCACACGCCTCGCAGCGGCCGCCCTTGACGTTGAAGGAGAAGCGGCCGGGTAGGTAGCCCCGGACCTTCGCCTCGGTGGTCTCGGCGAACAGCTTGCGGATGTTGTCGAAGACGCCGGTGTAGGTGGCGGGGTTGGACCGAGGCGTGCGCCCGATCGGCGACTGGTCGACGCGGACGACCTTGTCGAGGTGCTCGAGCCCGCTGACCGTGCGGTGCCGGCCGGGCACCTGGCGCGCCCCGTTCAGCTTGTTGGCCAGCACGATCGAGAGGATGTCGTTGACCAGCGACGACTTGCCCGATCCGGAGACGCCGGTGACGGCCACGAAGCAGCCGAGCGGGAATCCGACGGTCACTTCCTGCAGGTTGTGCTCACGGGCCTCGTGCACGGTGAGCATGCGCGCCTTGTCCGGCACGCGCCGGATGTCGGGGATCGGGATGGAACGGCGACCGGAGAGGTAGGCGCCGGTGATCGACTCCTCGGAGTCCAGCAGGTCCTGCACCGAGCCGCTGACCACGACGTGGCCGCCGTGCTCGCCGGCCCCCGGGCCGATGTCGACGGCCCAGTCCGCAGCGCGGATGGTGTCCTCGTCGTGCTCGACGACGACCAGCGTGTTGCCCATGTCGCGAAGCCGGACCAGCGTCTCGATGAGCCGGCGGTTGTCCCGCTGGTGCAGGCCGATCGACGGCTCATCGAGGACGTAGAGGACCCCGACCAACCCGGAGCCGATCTGCGTGGCGAGCCGGATGCGCTGCGCCTCGCCGCCGGCGAGGGTGCCGGCGGGGCGGTCGAGCGAGAGGTAGTCCAGGCCGACGTCGAGCAGGAACCGCAGCCGCGCGTCGATCTCCTTGAGGACGCGGCCGCCGATCTGCTCCTCGCGGTCGGTGAGTTCGAGCGTCGCGAGGAATTGCGCGCAGTCGGCGATCGACATGCCGGCCACCTCGGCGAGCGAGCGGCCTCCGACGGTGACCGCCAGCGACTCGGGCTTGAGCCGGGCGCCGCGGCAGGTCGGGCAGGGCACGTCGCGCAGGTAGCCCTCCCAGCGCTCGCGGGCCGAGTCCGACTCCGCCTCGCGGTGACGCCGCTCGAGGAACGGGACGACGCCTTCGAACGAGGTGTAGTAGCTGCGCTCACGCCCGTAGCGGTTGCGGTAGCGGACGTGGACCTGTGTCTCGCCGCGGCCCTCGAGCACCGCCCGACGGGCCTTCTCGGGCAGCCGCTCCCACGGCGTGTCCATCCGGAAGCCGATGTCCTCGGACAGGGCGGTGAGAAGACGGCCGAAGTACTCGGCGTTGTGCCCGCCGGCCCACGGGTGGACGGCGCCGGCGGCCAGCGACAGGCTGGGGTCGGGGACGACGAGCTCCGGGTCGACCTGCTTCTTCGTGCCGAGACCGGTACAGCTCGGGCAGGCGCCGTACGGCGAGTTGAACGAGAAGCTCCGCGGCTCGAGCTCGTCGAACGACAGGTCGTCGTAGAGGCACGCGAGGTGCTCGGAGAAGGTGCGCTCGCGGTCGGGGTCGGCCGGGGACCGGTCGACGAACTCGAGGATGACCAGGCCCCCGCCGAGGCCGAGGGCGGTCTCGATGCTGTCGGTGAGCCGGCGCTTCGCCGAGGCCCGGGCCGAGAGCCGGTCCACGACGACCTCGATCGTGTGCTTCTTCTGCTTGTCGAGCTTGGGTGGACCGTCACCGCTGCCGTCGTCGGCGAGCCGGTAGACGTCGCCGTCCACCCGGACCCGGGAGAAGCCCTTGGTCTGCAGATCGGAGAACAGCTCCGTGTACTCACCCTTACGGCCGCGTACCAGGGGCGCGAGCACCTGGAACCGCACCCCCTCCTCCAGCTCGAGGATGCGGTCGACGATCTGCTGCGGGGTCTGCCGCGCGATCGGACGGCCGCACTTCGGGCAGTGCGGCCGGCCCGCGCGGGCGTAGAGCAGACGCAGGTAGTCGTAGACCTCGGTGATGGTGCCCACGGTGGAGCGCGGGTTGCGCGACGTCGACTTCTGGTCGATCGAGACCGCGGGCGACAGGCCTTCGATGAAGTCGACGTCGGGCTTGTCCATCTGCCCGAGGAACTGACGCGCGTAGGCCGACAGGCTCTCGACGTAGCGACGCTGCCCCTCGGCGAAGATCGTGTCGAACGCCAGGCTCGACTTCCCGGACCCGGACAGGCCGGTGAACACGATCAGCGCGTCGCGCGGCAGGTCGATGCTGACGTTGCGCAGGTTGTGTTCACGCGCGCCGCGGACGATCAGGCGGTCGTTCAGCGGTGGACGCTCGTGGATCGACTCCTCGAAGGACGGCAGGCTCGGCACGGTTCCGATGCTACGGAGGACCTCCGACAAAATCGCCTCCGCCGACCGCCTGCTGTCTGCCCTCGGCGAAGTCCGCCCGGGGGTGTGCGGACCGGTCCGCTGGGACGGAGCAGACTGTGACCATGGCCTACACCGGGGACGTGACCGTCGGCGGCGCTGCGGACGAGCGGGATCTGCCCGCCCTGAGCATCCGGAAGGTCTCGGTCGGCCCGATGGACAACAATGCCTACCTGCTGCGGTGCTCGGCCACCGGCGAGCAGCTGCTGATCGATGCGGCCAACGACGCCGAGACCCTGCTGGCCCTCGCCGGCGAGCCCGGCCTCGCCACCATCGTCACCACGCATCAGCACTGGGACCACGTGCAGGCGCTCGAGACCGTCGCGGCCCGCACCGGTGCGGCGACGGTCGCCACGGCTGAGGACGCGCCCGCCATCCCGGTCCGGACCAGTCACCTGGTCGGCGACGGCGACGAGATCACCGTCGGCCGGGTACCGCTGCGCATCATCACGCTGGTCGGGCACACCCCCGGGTCGCTGGCCGTCCTGTACAGCCCGGAGGGCGGCATCGCCCACCTGTTCACCGGCGACTCGCTGTTCCCCGGCGGCCCGGGCAACACCCAGGGCGACGGGGAGCGCTTCACCTCTCTGATGGACGACCTGGAGCGCAAGGTCTTCGGCCCGCTGCCGGACGAGACCTGGGTCTATCCCGGTCACGGCCGCGACACGACGCTCGGCGCCGAGCGGCCATCGGTGCCGGAGTGGCGCGCCCGGGGCTGGTGACCGGCCCCAGGAGTTCCTGAGCGGTCAGCCGCTGGTGGTCGTCCCCCCGGACGCCGCGGGCGACGGCGTGGCAGCGCTGCCGGGCGCTTCCGGTGCCGTCCCGCCGCCGCTCGCCGGTGAGGGCGTCGCGTCGGGTGCAGCAGGCGCGGCGGAGCCCGACGGGTGGACCGTGCCCGGCTGTGCATCCCCGGAGCCTGCGGTTCCGGCGGCGGCGGCGCTGGGCTGGGTCGAGGACGGAGTCGTGGTCCCGGCGTCCGCGGAAGGCGCCGCTGAGGGCTGGACCGGCGGCGTCGAGCCGTTGGGCGCAGCCGGCCCGACGGCGCCGGCGCTGGCATCGATCGTCGGACCTGCGGCGGCGAGCGTGGAGAGGATCGCCTGCTCGATGCCCTTCAGCCGGGCGTAGATCTCGGCGTCGGAGAGGTGCGGCAGGTCCGACGACAGTTGGTCGAGGCCCTTCCAGATCTCGGCGAGCTGTGCGGAGGTGGCGGCGTCCGGCAGCGCGGTCAGCGAGACGACGAGCTGAACGGCGATGGCCGTCGTGCGGCAGTCGCGGCAGGCGTAGTTGAGGGCCTGCGACGTGTTGATCGGAGCCGCGACGTTGTTCGTACCGCCGGCTCCGTCCTGCCCGAGGAGGAAGACGGTCTGGAAGGCGACGGCGACGCTGGTGCAGTGGGTGCAGCTGGCCAGGGCGATGGCGTCGTTGCGCGTGTGGACGTCGTTGCCGGTCACCCAGACCATCGAGAACGCGACGTCGTAGTTCGCCGTGCCGTCGGCGGTGTTGATGCTGACTGCGCGGCTACCGCCCGCGGCGGCCGGGCCGGGCGGGGGGAAGGGGAAGGGCCAGCGGTTCGTCCCGGTCGCGGCGCCGGCCGACGGCTGGGGGGCGATGGACAGCACGGTCGCCGGGGCGCCGTCGGACGAGCGCAGGACCACCAGAGCGGGACGGTTGCCGGCGTCCTGCGGCACCAGGATGAGCGCCGGTACCCTCGCGCCGTTCGAGACGCCGGTGCCCGCGAACGGCGCCGGAGCGCCCACCGAGGCGGCCCGGACGGAGCTGGCGAGGTCGAGCACGGTGCCGCGCTCGTCCGGCCCGATCGGTGTGTACTGCTGCCGGGGCCACCAGAACCAGCCGAGGACCAGCACGATGGCGCCGACGGCGACGACCGTCATGACCCTGCGACGGGGGTCGTCGGCCCCCTTGGCCCACTGGCTCCGCACCGTGCGCGAGGCCACGCGGCCCAGCATGAGCAGCGTCCCCGCCACCGGGAGCGCGACGGCGAGCAGCTTCAGACCGGCCAGCAGCATCGTGCCGATGTGCCCGGCGCCGGCGGCGTCGATGAGAGCGCCGCCCTGGACGCCTGCGCTGTCCCAGGCGGTCGCCACGAGGCGGGGCAGCGCGACCGCGCCGCTGGCCAGCGCGAAGAGCAGGGAGGGGACGATGAGCAGGACCCAGGCGATGACGACCACGCGCGCCCACCGCTTCAGGGTGCGGGAGTCGCGGTTGCCCCAGTTGCCGGGCCACAGCGACATGACCGTCGGCTTGAGGTGGGCGAACAGGTCCGGCACGCCGATGATGTCGGCGAGGATGTGGTAGCCGTCGGCGCGGATGACGGGCGTGAGCTGCCGCAGCATCTGCAGCACCTGCGTGCCCACCAGCAGCAGGAGGGCGTCCCAGCCGGTGACCGCCCACAGCGCGACCGATGCGACGCAGAGGATCGCGTTGAAGTAGAGACCGCCGAGGTCCACCCACAGGCGATGCCGCCGGTCGAGGCGGTAGGAGTCGGTGACGTCGGTGTAGAACGCTGGGAAGACGATGTAGAGGCCGAAGCCCATGGTCCCGGGCGTCGCTCCGCCGTAGCGGCAGGCGGCGGCGTGCCCGAACTCGTGCACGCCGGCCGAGAGGATGGTCAGGCCGAAGATGGCGAGCAACAGTCCGGGCTGGTAGAAGGCCTGGTGGGCGGCCGTGCCGAGACCCTTGGCGAACAGCACCCACCCGGTGACGGCGACGAAGGCGGCCGTCATGGGGACCGCGACCCACCACGCGAAGAGCCGGGCGAAGGGCTCGGTGAGGCGTCGGGTGACCTCGGGGTTGGAGACCGCGACGCGAGGGCGCAGCGCGAGCAGAGGGTTGGCCTTCGGCGCCACGGGGCTGGCCCCGTCCGGCCCCAGCAGGACCCCGAGGGGCCGGAGCTTCTTCTCCAGCAGGAAGGAGACGTCCTCGGCGCTGGCCGTCTTGCCGATCTTCTCGCTCAGCCGTTCGGCGATCTCCGCCGGTCCGCGGACCCCGTCGACCGCCTCGAGCGCGCCGTAGAGCAGCGGCGTCAGCTGAAGGGTCTGGCCGTCCCCGCGTCGCACCAGGGCAGGCGCCTGCCGGTAGCCCGACCCCGGCATCTCGCCGAGCAGCTCGACACCCTCGGCCAACTGAGGCGGGGCGTCCGACCCGGTCGAGGCTTGTTCTGCTGTCGAGGCGTGTGCCGCCGACTCCGACGGGTCCGCCAGCGTGGTCACTACTGGTGGACGGTGGCGTTCTGGGCGGCCTCCGCGTTCGCGGTGACGCCGTCCAGGTGCTGCGAGATGAGCGCGGACTGGTCCGAGACCGCCGTCGAGGTCGAGTCCACCGAGGCGACGTTCGCCGAGGCGGACGCGTCGATGGGTGCGGCGACGTTGGCGTTCGCCGCCACGGCACCGGCCACCGGCGCGGCGAGATGGGCGTTCGCGTTGATGTCGGCGTTCACGTTGAGCAGCGGCCCGTCGAGCGCTCCGCCGCTGGTGACCGCCGGCGCGGTGGCGCCGGCCGCCGGCGCTGTGGCGGCCGCAGGCTGGCTGGTGGCCGGGTCCGTCGTGCTGTGGGCGGTGCCGCCGGTCTGGTCGACCCCGGCGCTCTGCGGAGCGTGGGCGATGGCCGAGCCGGAGATGCCCTGGTCGAGCGCGACGGCCTGGTGGGCACCGGCCCCCGCCTCACTGCCGACCGACAGGACGTTGGAGGAGACCGCGGCCTCGATCGGCGCGGCGATGTTCGCGTTGGCGGCGACGGCCAGGTCGACGGGCGCAGCGAGGTCGAGCGCGAGGTCGACGTTCACGTTGAGGTCGAGCAGGCTCATGACCTCCTTGTCCGGGAGCATCGTGCCGGACTCCGCTTCGAGGTCGCTGAGCGAGAGACGTTCTGGGGCGTCGGTCATGATCTCCACCTCGGGACGACAAGCGTGACCACTCGGGACTACCCGAACGCCAGATCACCCCAAACCCACCGCCGGTGTGACGGAGGGTGACAAGGACCTTCCCTACGCGGTCAGCCGCGGAAGCGGGGCGGACGGTCCAGCAGGGCCGCGACGAGGCCTGCCTCAGGGCTCGTGCAGGCATCGAAGGAGGCGAGCGCTGCGTCGCCCTTCGGGTCGAGCTCGACCCGGAGCACGAGGTGGCCTCGATCGGCGACGTCCCGCGCGAACTCCGCCCGCGCCACGTGCTCACGCGCGAGAGCGGTCGAACGCCACTGCTCCAGCAGGCGTTCGAGCTGGGCCGGTTCCTCGGTGTGCAGGTCGATCACCTCGACGAGGCCGGTCTCGAGCAGGTCACTGCTGGGGGACGGGGGTGGAACGGACGGGTGTGCGGTGCTGGGGGCCACGGCTTCTCCCTCGGGGTGGTGGATCTGCCGGGCCCAACGATGGGCGCGCCCGCGGCGTGCCACAACCCCGGGAAGGAGACCAATCGACAAACGTTGTGCGACCGGCGTGTCAGCCGACCGCCCGGAGCAGCGGCGAGAGCGACGGGCGCCACCGAGGTTGGCACCGAGGATGGCACCGAGGGCGTGACGGAAGGCGACCCGACGGGCGGCGTCGTGGTGGGTGCGGTGCTGGGACTCGGAGCCTTGGTGGTCGTGCTCGGTGCCGGGACCACAGGGTGCAGCAGCCCGTCGAGGACGGCGAGACCGAGTCGGCGGGAACCCGCGACGTTCGGGTGCAGACCGTCGCCCGAGTTGTACGCCGGCAGCAGCCGGGTCGGCACGCCGGGGTCCAGCATGGCGGCGGCGGTGTCGATGAGCGTCGCGCCGCGACTGGACAGCCAGCTTCCCCTGAGGTGGTTGTTGACCGAGACCCGCGTGGCCTCGTTGGCGGCGGTCCATCCGCTGTCCGACCGGGGAAGGATCGTGCCGACCGAGATCTTCACGCCGCGGTCATGGGCAGCGGAGATCACCTGGTCGTAACCGGCGAGGATGGCGGCGTCGGACGACCCGAACGCGATGTCGTTGGTCCCGAGCATGAGGACCATGTCGGTGACGTTCGGCTCGTCTAGCAGCGCGATCGCGCGGGCGGTGCCCGGGGGGGTGCCGAAGAAGCCGACGCGGGAGACCGCGCCACCGGACACGCCCGCGTTGCCGACCAGCATTCCGGCGTCGACGAGCTGCTGGGTCCAGGGAGCGGTCCCGTTGGGGCCCTCGGTGATCGAGTCGCCGAGCGCGACGACGCTGCGCTGGGCGGCCCCGTCGGTGAGGACCGAGCTCACCCAACGCACGTTGCTCGGGGTCGAGAAGACCGAACCGGCCGTGGTCCCGACGGCCGTCGGCTCACCCGCGCGGCAGCCGCCCGGCTCGGTGTGCACGCCCTTGCTCGTGGCGTCGCCCGCGCTCGCGGTCACGGTCACGGTCACCGCGGTACCGGGGTGGACGGGCACGCCGCCGAGCGGGTCCGAGAGCACCGAGCGGCCGGCGTCGACCCGCGCCTGCGGCCAGCGGGCGAAGGTGAGCGGGCGACTGGTCATGCCCAGGACGTCGAGCCCGGCGTTGGCCGGCAACGCCACGCTCGCCCGGAGCACCGTGAACCCGGGACTGTTCGCCGCGCTGCCGAACTCGACGCGCAGCTGGTTCCCGGTGCCGCTCAGGTGGGTGACGAACCGGCAGCTCGTGGTGGTCGCCGTCGTCATCCGGAAGACGTTCTCCGACCGGTAGGACAGGTGCCACCCGGCGGTGGCGACACGTTGCGCGGGACCGCAGCCGGTGGCGAGCAGGGCGAGTGGGACTCCGAGGAGCATTCCGACGAGCGCTCGGGAGCGGGGCAGCGACGGGTGCGGCATCTCCAGGTTGTCGGAGCGCTCCCCCGGACCCTGTAGGCGTTCGGCGCGACCGGTGCCCGGTCGTTCAGCTCACGCCGGCGGCCGCCATCCCCCGCAACTCCTTCTTCAGCTCGTTGATCTCGTCACGCAGGCGCGCCGCGAGCTCGAACTGCAGCTCCTTCGCCGCCTCGTGCATCTCGTCGTTGAGCTGCTGGATCAGCTGCGCGAGCTCCGCGCGGGGCATCCCCGCGAGCGCGGCGGCGTGCTTGCCGACCGAGTCGGACTTCGAGCTCATGCCGGGTACCGGCGCCTTGCCGCGCGACTGCGAGCGGCCCGAGCCACCGACCAGCTCGCCGCCCTCGGTCTCGCGGACCAGGTCGTCGAGAATGTCCACGATCTTCTTCCGCAGCGGCTGGGGGTCCAGCCCGCGCTCGGCGTTGTAGGCCATCTGCTTCGCGCGACGACGGGCGGTCTCGTCGATCGCCTGCCGCATCGACGGCGTGATGTTGTCTGCGTACATGTGCACCTGCCCGGAGACGTTGCGGGCGGCACGGCCGATGGTCTGGATGAGCGAACGGCCGGAGCGGAGGAACCCCTCCTTGTCGGCGTCGAGGATGCTGACCAGCGACACCTCCGGCAGGTCGAGACCCTCGCGGAGCAGGTTGATGCCGACCAGCACGTCGTACTCGCCGCGCCGCAGCTCCTTCAGCAGCTCGATGCGGCGAATGGTGTCGACCTCGCTGTGCAGGTAGCGGACCCGGATCCCGAGGTCGAGCAGGTAGTCGGTGAGGTCCTCCGACATCTTCTTGGTCAGTGTGGTGACGAGGATCCGCTCGTTCTTCTCGGTACGGAGCCGGATCTCGTGCACGAGGTCGTCGATCTGACCCTTGGTGCCCTTGAGGACGATCTCGGGGTCGAGCAGGCCGGTCGGCCGGATGATCTGCTCCACCGGCTCCGGCGCCCGCGCCAACTCGTACGGGCCCGGGGTGGCCGAGAGGTAGACCGTCTGCCCGATCCGCTCGAGGAACTCCTCGAACTTCAACGGGCGGTTGTCCATCGCCGAGGGCAACCGGAAGCCGTGGTCGACCAACGTCCGCTTGCGGCTCATGTCGCCCTCGTACATGCCACCGACCTGCGGGACGGTGACGTGTGACTCGTCGATGACGAGCAGGAAGTCTTCCGGGAAGTAGTCGAGCAGGGTGTGCCCGGCGCTGCCGGGACCGCGGCCGTCGATGTGCCGGGAGTAGTTCTCGATGCCGTTGCAGAACCCGACCTGGCGCATCATCTCGACGTCATAGTTCGTGCGCATGCGCAGCCGCTGCGCCTCGAGCAGCTTGCCCTGCTGTTCGAGTTCGGCGAGCCGCGCCTCGAGCTCGGCCTCGATGCCGGCGATCGCACGCTCCATGCGCTCCGGGCCGGCGACGTAGTGCGTGGCCGGGAAGACCAGGAGGCTGTCGGACTCCCGCACGACCTCGCCGGTGAGCGGGTGCAGGTAGGTGAGGCGCTCGACCTCGTCGCCGAACATCTCGACCCGGACCGCGAGCTCCTCGTACACCGGGAAGATCTCGATCGTGTCGCCGCGCACCCGGAAGGTGCCGCGCGTGAACGCGAGGTCGTTGCGGGTGTACTGCACGTCGACCAGCATCCGCAGCAGCTTGTCCCGGTCGATCTCGTCCCCGACCCGGAGCCGGACGCACCGGTCGACGTACTCCTGCGGCGTGCCGAGACCGTAGATGCAGGAGACGGACGCGACGACCACGACGTCACGCCGGGTCAGCAGGCTCATCGTCGCGGAGTGCCGCAACCGCTCGACCTCCTCGTTCAACGAGGAGTCCTTCTCGATGTAGGTGTCCGACTGCGGGACGTAGGCCTCGGGCTGGTAGTAGTCGTAATACGAGACGAAGTACTCGACGGCGTTGTTCGGCAACAGCTCGCGGAACTCGTTCGCGAGCTGGGCCGCGAGCGTCTTGTTCGGCGCGAGGATCAGCGTCGGGCGCTGCACCTGCTCGACCAGCCACGCGGTCGTGGCGCTCTTGCCCGTACCGGTGGCGCCCAGCAGGACGATGTCCTGCTCGCCGGCGTTCACGCGGCGGGTCAACTCGGCGATGGCAGCGGGCTGGTCACCGCTCGGCGAGAAGTCGCTCTCCACCTTGAACGGTGCCTGCGCGCGCTCGATGTCGCTAACCGGTCTCACGCGGACAACAACACCACAGACCTCCGACAGTTTCCCGACTCCCGGGGTTCGGGAGGGTCCGGCTCAGCCGACGAGTTCCCGCCAGACCTCGTCGACGCGCTGCTGCAACGCCGCTTCGTCGCCGGCGTTGTCGACGACGACGGTCGCCGCCGCCCGTCGCTGCTCGGCGTCGGCCTGTGTCCGGATCCGCTCGAGCGCCTGCTCGCGCGGCAGCCCCCTCCCTTCGAGCCGGGTGAGCCGGACGTCGTCGGGAGCCTCGACGACGACCACCGCGTCGTACAGCGGCGCCATCCCGAGCTCGACGAGCAGCGGCACGTCGTGCACGACGACGTCGTCCGGGCCAGCCTGCTCGAACAGCTCCTGGGTGCGGCGGCCGATGAGCGGATGGGTGATCTGCTCCAGCTCCCGGCGCCGGTCGGGGTCGTTGAAGACGATGCGCCCCAGCGCCTCGCGGTCCAGGGAGCCGTCCTCGCGCAGCACGCCGTCGCCGAAGGCGTCGACCACCTGCTGCAGGCCCGGGGTCCCGGCCGCCACCACCTCGCGGGCGAGCGCGTCCGCGTCCACGACGACCGCCCCGTGCGCGGCGAGCAGCCGCGCGACCGTGCTCTTGCCCGCTCCGATGCCACCTGTCAGCCCGATCCGATGCATCGGGCGAGTCAATCAGGTCAGGCGTGAGAGACCGGCGCCCCGTTGGCCGACGGGAGGGACTCGATCCGGTCGGCGACGTCGAGCGCGGTGCGGGGGCGCTGCGCGAAGTCACCGCTGACGCAGGCCTCGATCAGCTCCCGCTCCTCGGGCGTGAGCCCCTCGGCGGGTTCCGGGCTGCGCGACAGCACGGCGCGCATCGCCATCATCGGCTGGTCGGCGGGGATGTCGCCGAACATGCCCGACCCGGTCAGCGCGCGGTGCAGCGTCATCCCGAGGCCGTAGACGTCGGTGAGCCGCGACGGCTGCCCGCCGCCGAGCACGACCGGGTCGATGTACTCGACCGACTCGACCCGCCCGATCCCGGTGACGGCCACGCCGGGCTGCAGCACCTGCGCCAGACCGAGGTCGGCGAGGCGCCCGCCGTCCTCGGCGAGCAGGACGTTGTCCGGGTTGACGTCGCGGTGCACGATGCCCGCCTCGTGCAGGTCGTGCGCCGCCCGGGCGGCGGAGGCCACGGCGCGCAGCGCGTCGACGCGGGAGACCGGCTCCGACGGCGACGCCAGCGACCCGCGGGGCAGCCACTCCATCGCGTAGAAGAAGGTGCCGCCCTGCTGACCGGCATCGAACAGGCGGACCAGGTACGGCGAGCGAACGGCGGCGAAGGCCTTCAGCTCGCGGGTGGCCCGGCGGAAGGTGTCGGCGGTCGTCTGGCCCGCGAGGACCTTGACCACGACGAACTCGCTGTCCAGCGACAGCCGCGCCGGGGGACGCGCCAGGTGGTAGGTCCCGTGGTTGCCGTCACCGAGGACGCGGACGAAGACGTAGTCAGCGATGCCCGCTGGCGTGCCGTTGATGGCGCCGGCCATGCTCGACCTCCCGTTGCGAAGTGCTGAGCAACCTAACAGGGCCCGAACGGATCGGGGGCAAATCACCGAACATCCCCCGCAGGGAGCGGGGGCACCCTAGCCTGCTCGGCGACGACCACGCCACGGGTGCGCCCCTGGCCGGACAGAGGGGCCGACGAGCATGCCGGGAACGGACACGATCCTGATCGCGGCCGAGGCGAAGAAGGCGGTCCCGGCCGACCACATCGCCGAGGTGTTCCTCGCGATCGTCTTCATCGTCATCCTGGCGCGACTGCTCGCCGCCGGCTTCCGCAAGATCAGGCAGCCGCCGGTCATCGGCGAGATCCTCGCCGGACTGCTGCTCGGCGCCTCGCTGCTCGGGCAGTTCCACTACGACGGCAACAAGCCGCTGACCCAGGCGCTGTTCCCCACCGCGGTCGTGCCGATCCTGAAGGTCCTGGCCAACCTCGGCCTGGTCATCTACATGTTCATCGTCGGGCTCGAGCTCGACACCAAGCTGATCCGCGGGAACGAGAAGCGGGCCGGCGCGATCTCGCTGTCCTCGGTCGCCCTGCCGTTCATCGGCGGCATCCTGCTCGGGCTCTGGCTCTATCAGGACCACAAGCACGGCGGGCTCACCGGCGGGCAGACGGTCGACAAGCTGCCCTTCGTCCTGTTCATCGGCGCCTCGATGTGTGTGACGGCGTTCCCGGTGCTCGCCCGGATCCTGACCGACCGCGGCATGCAGCGCACGCCGCTCGGCGTCATCGCTCTCGCCTGCGCCGCCATCGACGACGTCATCGCCTGGTCACTGCTCGCGGTCGTCTCGGCGATCGCCGGGCTGTCGGGGGATCCGCTCTGGCAGGTGTTCGCGTTCTCGGTGCTGTACGTCGTCGTGATGTTCACCGTCGTGCGGCGGCTGCTCGGCTACGTGGTCGGGATGTACCGGCGAGCGGGTCGGCTCACACCGGATGTGCTGTCGATCCTCCTGGTCGGTCTCATCGTGTCGGCCTGGGTCACCGACCGGATCGGCATCCACTTCATCTTCGGAGCCTTCGTCTTCGGCGTGGCCGTGCCGCGTGAGGCCACGGGAGCCCTGTTCCACGAGATCCTGGAGCGGCTCGAGCAGGTCAGCGTGCTGCTCCTGTTGCCCATCTTCTTCATCGTCACGGGTCTCACCGTGGACGTGACCCAGTTCCAGGGCCGTACCTTCATCGAGCTCCTGGCCATCCTCGCGGTCGCGATCGTCGGCAAGTTCGTCGGTGCCCGCCTGGCCGCCCGGGCCGTCGGCGTCCCGCCCCGGAGGTCGACCGCGCTGGCGCTGCTGATGAACACCCGCGGGCTCACCGAGCTCGTGCTGCTCTCGGTCGGGCAGCGCCTCGGGATCCTCGACACGGCCCTGTTCTCGGCCCTGGTGGTCATGGCCATCGTGACCACCTTCATGACCTCGCCGCTGCTGCGTCTGGTCTACCCGGACAAGATCCTCGCCCGCGAGATCGCGGAGGCGGAGCTCGCCGCGACCGGCGTCGTGCCCGCCTACCGCGTGATGGTCCTCGTCGACGACCCGGCGACGAGCGCCGCGATGGTCGACGCGGCGACGGACCTTGCCGTGACCGAGTCCTCGGCCCAGGTCGTGCTGACCACCTTCCCGAAGCAGGAGTCCGGGGCGTTGGAGATCGGCGCCGGCCTCTCGGTCGAGCTGGCGGCGATGACCGCCACGCTCGGCGAACTCGAGTCGCTGGCCTCCCGCGTCCGGGCGCGAGGCGTCGAGGCTGCGGTGCTGACCCGCTTCAGCGCGGATCCGTCCGCCGACCTGCTCGAGCAGGTCGCCGCCACCGACGCCGACGTGCTGCTGCTGCCCGCCCGGTCCCCGCTCGACGACGAGCAGCACCTCGCCGAGATCGCCGTCACCGTCGCCACCTGGGAGGGCGGCCCGGTGTTGCCGGAGGGCCCCATCTCGGTCTACGCCCGCGCCGGCCAGTCCGGGGACAGTGCCCTGGCCATCGCCGTGCGCTGGGCCCGCGGTCGCGAGGTGAGCCTGTCCGTGCACGACGACGGGCGGCGCCGCATGGGCACGCTGCTCGAGCGCCTCCAGAAGCTCGGGGTCGGCGCCGAGGCGGGCGAGGGTCCGGTGGCAGGGATCGCCGTCATCGCCGCCGACGGGATGGTTCCCGCCGGCGCGGCGGGCGTGCTCCGTGTCCGGGCCTCGTCGCAGCAGGACGACTCCGAGCTGGGGCTCCTGCTCGACAACCTGCCGACCCAGACCCGACGCGAGAGCAGCGCGGCAGCTGCGGCCGACGAGGGGAATTCGGTACCGACCGTCTGAAGTGGCCGGCCTACAGCAGCCCCAGCCCGACGAGCGCCCTGCGGACCTCGTCGACCTCCTCGGCGGGCGCGGGCGTGTGCGGGAGGCGCATCGCAGCGCTCGGGATACGGCCGGTCAAGGCGAGCGTCAGCTTGGAGCGCAGCGCCCCGTTCCCGGTGCCGCAGATCAGGTCGACGGCGTCGAGCACCGAGAGGTAGCTCTTCCGCGCGCCGACGGGATCGCCGTCGGAGGCGAGCCGGATCGTCTCGGCGAGCGCCGGCCCGACGAGGTGTCCCGCCATGCTCACCAGGCCCACCGCGCCGACGGCGAGGAACGGTAGGAGCTTGTCGTCGTCGCCGCTGTACCAGTCCAGGCCGGTCTCGGCGATCAGTCGGGTCGCGGCGGCGAGGTCCCCGGTTGCGTCCTTGTTCGCCACGATCTGCGGGTGCTCGGCGAGCCGCCGCAGCGTGCCGGCGGCGTAGCGCAGGCCCGTCCGTGCCGGTACGTCGTAGAGCATCACCGGCAGCGGCGTGGCCTCGGCGACCGCGACGGTGTGCGCGTACACGCCCTGCTGCGACGGGCGTGAGTAGTAGGGGGCGACGACGAGCAACCCGTGCGCGCCGGCGTCGGCGGCCTGCTCGGCCATCCGCACCGCGTGGCTGGTGTCGTTGGAGCCGGCTCCGGCAAGGACGACGGCCCGGTCCCCGACGGCCTCGACGACCGCCCGGACGAGCTCGGCCTTCTCCTCCGCGTGCGTGGTCGGGGCCTCACCGGTCGTCCCGTTCAGGACGAGGCCGTCGTGGCCGGCGTCGACCAGATGCCGCGCGAGCGACGCGCCGGCGACGAGGTCGACCGTCCCGTCGTCCGACATGGGGGTGACCATGGCGGTGAGGAGCCGGCCGAGGCGGGGTGGAGGAACAGGAGCCACCCCGCCACGCTAACTGCCGAGCGCTACGGCAGCGGCGTGTTCCGGCACCACTTGACCCAGTGCGAGAAGGAACGGCCGGGGCCGATCTTCTTGCCGAAGCCCATCTTCGCCAGCTCGTCGGCGATCCGCTGCCCCTGGTACTGCAGGCCGAGGAAGGAGTCGACGGTCGCGTAGGGACCGCCGAGCGTGGCCGACCCCGACGCGAAGATCATCCCGTCGGTGTTCCGCGTGCCCTTGACCTCGAACGACAGCTCGACGTCGAGCTTGCCGTAGGGCGAACGCACCGCTCCGGTCTTCTCGAACAGGTCCTTGATGACGCGGTTCTCGGTGATGTCGGCCTCGAGGCCGGTGCCGTCGATGACGTAGTCCGCCACGACGTCGACAGGACCCCGGTCGGAGGTCTGGATCCGGGTGTTGATCCGTCCGTCAGGGGCGGGCGTCACCGACTCGACCTTGCCGATCAACTGGTGGAAGTAGCCCGCCTTCTTGCCGTTGTCGAGCTGCTGGATCCAGAGCTTGCGGTGCGGCGTCGTCGTGCCGCCCTGCCAGCTGAGCAGCTCCTTGCGCTGCTCCGGGGTCGCCTTCTCCAGCTGCCGCTTGTAGACGCCGCCCCAGTTGCTCTTCGGCCAGTTGAACCCCTGGATGGCGGTGCCGTAGACCGCCTTGCGGTGCTTGAACAGCCCCGGTCCGTGCTTGCCCGGGACGTAGGTGCGCAGCAGGTGGACGATCGTCGTCTGGGCCCCGTGCAGGTTACGGTCGTCCATCAGGCGCTGCAGGACGCGTGAGCCCACGATCCCGCCGCCGCGCACGACGACGGTGCCCGGCCGGCGCTTGAGGTCCTCGTAGACGTGCTCGTGCGGCTCGTAGGCGTTCACGACGCGCGAGTAGTCGTTGTACTTGGTGCGGTACTCCTGCAGATCGGGCAGGAACCGCAGCCCCGGGTACCCGACCGCGATGTGCACGAAGCGGGACCGGAAGGCGACGCGCTTGGTCTCCGACGTGCCGTCCGGCGGCGTGAGGATCGTGTAGTACCCGCCCCCGTTGCGCCGGCGGACCATACGCACCGAGCCCTTGCGGAACATCGCGCGGTAGCCGATGCGGTTGAGTTCCCGCTCCATCGACGTGAAGGCCTGCCCGGCCCGCGGCGTGAAGTAGTCGGTGAAGATCGGCTCGGAGAGCACGTTCCACAGCGGGGCCAGCTTCGCTGCGATCCCGGACTGCTTCTTGAAGCCGGTGGCGGTGGAGACCATGCCCTTCTTGCCGTGCCAGGCCTCACGCAGGGCGTAGCTCGGGAAGCCCCAGATGTTGTCGGGCGTCGAGCCGGAGTCCGACCGGAGGCGCTCCCCGCGCGGGATCTGCGAGACCCGCGTGAGGTACTCGTAGGTCTGCCACGGCAGGTCGTTGACGCCGAGCACGGCGATCGCGGACGTGGGAATGCCCGCGATGCGCAGGTGCATGACGAGCTGGAACGAGCCGATGCCGCCGCCCACCGTCACCAGCGGCACGTCGACGACCGGGATGCCGGCGCGATGCACCATCTCGTCGGTCCAGACCGGCGAGTCGATGAGCTCCTGCGTCAGGTCGCCCCGACCGCCCATCGGCGCTTCGCGCTCCTCCACCGTCGTGCCCGGGGTGGCGATGACGTGGGTTCCCGTCACCATCGGCACGATGGGCTCGCTCGACGGCGCCTGCCCCGGAACCCATCCGACCGGCTGAGCCGACGGTTGGCTCGACGGCGGGGAACTGAATTGCGGCGGAAGGCCCGGCGCCCGAGATGTCACGGTCTCGCTCCTGTCGTGGTTCTGCTGTCGTGGCGTGTACGTGGAGTTGGTGGTCGGCGCGGACGCCGGTCGGTCAGCTACGACCGCGCTGCGATTCGTAGACGAGGGTCCGCTGACCGAGCTGGATGCGGCTACCGGGCACCAGGGTGATCGGCTGCTCCCGCGAGACGGGGACGAACTGCTCGCTCCCCTTGCTCGCGACGAGCGTCCCGTTCTGCGACCGGCGGTCGGCGATCGTCACGTTCCAGCCGACCAGCCGCACGATGGCGTGGGCTCGGGAGACGGTGCCGCCGGAGTCGTCGAGCCGGAGGCCGCGGACCGTGCCGGCCTTCACCTCGTCGTCGACCTCGGGCTGCCGGCCGAGCACGTAGTCGTGGTCGAGGTGGAAGACCGACCCGTCGTCGAAGACGAGGAAGCCGAGCTCGGGACGGACGCCCTTGCGCTTGATCTTCGTCTCGTAGAGACCGATGCCGCAGACGATGCAGAACTGGCTGTCGGGGTCGGTGAAGTGACCGCGCTTGCAGTACACGCCTTCGACCAGGTCGGTGCTCGTCGAGTCGGCCGGCGCGGACTCCGCCGTCGGCTCGACGGGCAGCGGGGCCCGCTGCTCCGGCTCGGCGCCGCCGAGTGGCTCGACCTCGAACTCCTCGTGGCGCGGCGGCGGAACGGAGTGGTCGTGCTGGTCGTGCTGGCCCCCGAAGTCCTGACCCCCGAAGTCCTGACCCCCGAAGTCCTGGCCCCCGAACTCCTGGCCCCCGAGATCGCTGTTGGCGTCGACCGCGGGCATCGCGTCGGTGGGCACGCTGGAGGACGCGGCGGCCACCGGGGGGAGCGACGGTGCCGGGGGTGCCGGGGGTGTCGCGGGCGCTGCGGGCTTCGCGGTGTCGATCCGCGGCGCCGGAGCGGGCGCCGAGGCGGCGTCGCGGGTCTCGAGGAGCACTCCCCCACCGGGCACGACGCCGTCGGCGAGGTCGGCGATGGGCACCGAGACCGGCTCGGGCGATCCGCTCGCGCCGACCACGACGCGGGTGGGCGCCTTGAGGACCTTGTCGACCCAGGTCAGAGCGTCCCGGCCCGAGATGGTGACGGAGCCGTCCGCGGTCTCGGCGGCGACGTCCACCTCCCCGAGCACGAGCACCGCGACGGAGTCGCCGCCGAGGCCGGAGAGCATCGCGAGGTCCGGCACGTCGTCCGGTTCGCTCGAGGCGAGGATGCCGGCGAGCTTGCGGGCCGCGGACCGGCCGGAACCGGGTTGCGCGGACCGGGCCAGGGTGACGAGTTGCCCGAGGACGGTCTGCTGGTGCTCGGCGACCGCCGGCACCACCAAGATCGCCCCGGAACCGCGCGCCACCACACCGGAACCTGGCGTCACCTGCAGGCGGAGGTCGTCCCAGCTGCTCACGGAGATGTCCTTTCAGTTCGACGTCGGAGGGCGCTCAGCATTTCAGACGAGGCGTCCGCCGTTGTGGCGCCACCGGATGAACGGCACGCGCATCGGGCCGTTGACGAACAGGAAGGTCACGAGCCAGACGACGCCGAAGTCGACGATGAACGTGGAGAAGGCGAGGTCCTTGGACACGCCGGGGATGACGTCGGCCTTGATGAGGAACCAGACGAGGGCACCCTCGTTGATCGCGGTGATGAGGCCGAAGAGCATCGGCCAGTCCTTCTCCCACCGGATCTGCATCAGCGCGTGGTAGATCAGCTCCCAGCCGACGCCGAGGACCGCGACCGCGATGAGGACGGAGAACGTCGCCTTGTAGGTGTCGCTCAGCGACGACGGGGCCGACGGCAGGACCAGCGAGACGATCAGCGTCGTCAGCGAGCCGATGAGTGCCAGGACGAAGATGCGGGTCTGGATGCGACCAGCCAGGGTCGGGATCACGGCGAGTACTCCTCGGCGACGGAACCGGCGACCGCGTCGGATCTGCCCCGACGTCGGATTTGGACGTGGCTGACAGTACGAGCAGTGCCTTCTCGCCGTCCTCGGTTTCGCATAGTTCGCCGATGACGGATTTCGAACGCGCTCCGGAAGGACTAGAGACGCACAACGGCCCCGGAAGCAGTGCTTCCGGGGCCGTCTTTCGTGCTCAGCCGTTCAGGCGTTCACCAGCTCAGTTGCTGCCGAACTGCTCGCGCAGCTTGCGGAGCGACTCCTCGTCGAGCGCCGACGAAGCCGGCTCCTCGGCGTCGGAGCTGTAGGTCGACGGACCGCTCTCCTCGACCTCGGCCTCCTGGGCGGCCTTGATCTGCGCGAGGTGCTGCTCGAAGCGGGCGCGCGCTTCCTCGTACTGGCGCTCCCACTCCTGCTGCTGCGACTCGTAGCCGGGGAGCCAGTCCCCGGTCTCGACGTCGAAGCCCTCCGGGTAGATGTACTGCCCGGCCTCGTCGTAGTGGGCTTCCATGCCGTACTGCGTCGGGTCGAACTCGTGCGGCTCGACGGCGTTGGCAGCCTCGTTGGCCTGCTTGAGCGAGAGCGAGATGCGGCGACGCTCGAGGTCGATGTCGATGACCTTGACCATGATCTCGTTGCCGACCTGCACGACCTGCTCCGGGATCTCCACGTGGCGCTCGGCCAGCTCGGAGATGTGGACCAGACCCTCGATGCCCTCGTCCACGCGGACGAACGCACCGAACGGGACGAGCTTGGTGACGCGACCCGGCACGACCTGGCTGATGGCGTGCGTCCGGGCGAACTGGCGCCACGGGTCTTCCTGCGTCGCCTTCAGCGAGAGCGAGACACGCTCCCGGTCCATGTCGACGTCGAGGACCTCGACGGTGACCTCCTGGCCGACCTCGACGACCTCGCTCGGGTGGTCGATGTGCTTCCACGAGAGCTCGGAGACGTGGACGAGACCGTCCACGCCGCCCAGGTCGACGAAGGCACCGAAGTTGACGATCGAGGAGACGACGCCCTGGCGCACCTGGCCCTTGGCGAGCTTCGCCAGGAACTCCGAGCGGACCTCGCTCTGCGTCTGCTCGAGCCACGCACGGCGCGACAGCACGACGTTGTTGCGGTTCTTGTCCAGCTCGATGATCTTCGCTTCGAGCTCGCGGCCGACGTAGGGCTGCAGGTCGCGCACGCGGCGCATCTCGACCAGCGACGCCGGGAGGAAGCCGCGCAGGCCGATGTCGAGGATGAGGCCGCCCTTGACGACCTCGATGACGGTGCCGGTGACGACGCCGTCCTCGTCCTTCAGCTTCTCGATCGTGCCCCAGGCGCGCTCGTACTGTGCGCGCTTCTTGGACAGGATCAGGCGGCCTTCCTTGTCCTCCTTCTGGAGGACGAGGGCCTCGACCTGGTCACCGACGGAAACGACCTCGTTGGGGTCGACGTCGTGCTTGATCGACAGCTCGCGCGAGGGGATGACGCCCTCGGTCTTGTAGCCGATGTCGAGCAGTACCTCGTCCCGGTCGACCTTGACGATGGTTCCTTCGACGATGTCGCCATCGTTGAAGTACTTGATCGTGAGATCGATCGCCGCGAGGAAGTCTTCAGCCGAACCGATGTCGTTGATCGCAACCTGGGCGACGGTACGAGCGGGGGCTTCGGTGGTGCTAGCTGTCAAGGGGTTGGCTCCGGACAAGGGATGATGAGGGTGTCCACGCCACGAGGGCCGGGTCGAGCGCCGGCCGGGGCTGTCGGAACCGTCGGGACGATCGAGTGGGCCTGCTCTGTCCGAGACACACAGACCCTCGTGCTTCTCACACTTTACGGCACGGGAACTCATCGTGGTACACCCCGACGGCCACCGCTGCGGCCCGAGAACGCGGGAGAATGGGCCGGTGATGCAGCCGACCCCCTCGCCGTCACCCGGCCCCCGCGAGCTCACGTCCGAGGCGGTGGCCGAGGTCGGCTACGGCGAGGTGGACCAGCACGAGGCCGTGGAGGCGAGCCGCGCCTGGTGGGACGCCGAGGCCGACAGCTACCAGGACGAGCACGGCGAGTTCCTGGGCGGCGCGGCCGAGGACGGCGATTTCGTGTGGTGCCCGGAGGGATTGCGGGAGGCCGACGTCCGCCTTCTCGGTCCGCAACAGGACATTGCCGGTCGGCGCATTCTGGAAATCGGTGCCGGGGCCGCGCAATGTTCGCGCTGGCTCGCCGCGGTCGGCGCGCATCCGGTGGCGCTCGACCTGAGCGCCGGGCAGCTGCGGCACGCCCGTGCCGCCGTGGGCCGACGGTTCCCGCTCCTCCAGGCCGACGCGACGGTGCTGCCGCTGCGCGACGCCTCGGTCGACATCGCGTGCTCCGCGTTCGGGGCGGTGCCCTTCGTCGCCGACAGTGCGGCCCTGCACGCCGAGGTGGCCCGCGTGCTGCGGCCCGGCGGCCGGTGGGTCTTCTCGGTCAACCACCCGATGCGCTGGTGCTTCCGCGACGACCCCGGCCCCGAGGGCCTCGTGGTCGAGCGGTCCTACTTCGACCGCAGTGCCTACCTCGAACTCGGCGACAGCGGTGCACCCACCTACGTGGAGTCGCACCGGACGATGGGCGACCGGGTCCGGGAGCTGGTCGGCGCCGGCTTCGAGGTGCTCGACGTCGTCGAGCCGGAGTGGCCCGAGGGGCTGAGCCGGGAGTGGGGCCAGTGGAGCCCGCTGCGGGGGCGACTGTTCCCGGGCACCGTCATCTTCGTCGCCCGGCTCCACTGACCGTGAGGGCGCGCGAGGAGCTCAACGGCCCCCGGAGACCGTGTCCCACCCGGATGCCGGGCCGCTCGACGCCCCGGTAGGACAGCGCGGCGAGCAGCACCGTCAGCACCAGGACGACGAGGCCGAAGCTCGCCAGCGGGGCGTGGAACAGGTCCCAGCCGGTGTGCGCGAGCAGGAACGCGACGACTCCCTGGTGCCACAGGTAGATGCCGTAGGAGACCAGGCCGAGCAGCGCGACGGGCCGCACGGTCAGCCAGCGGGGTGCCCCGGCGACGGCGGGGAGGGCGAGCAGCACGGCGATGAGCCCCCACAGCACCTCCTCGACCACCGCCTGTCCGGTCGCCCGCTGGTCGAGCGGGTTGCGCCCCAGGCCGACCCCGAGGGCGAGCACGACGTAGACCGTGCCGGCCGCCGCCCAGCAGGCGACGGCACCGGCGGTCGAGCACAGGAACGGCGGCGGACCGCTCCCCCGGCGCCAGCGCACCGAGAGCAGGGCGAGGGCGAAGCCGAGCGCGAACAGGTCGAACCAGACCGGCAGGAACCCGTGCCAGACCTTCCACGGGACGACCGACGTCGCCTCGAACAGCCAGCGGAAGCCGAGCCCGGTCGCGTAGAGCAGACCGACGGCGGCCCACTCCCCCTGCTCCCGGGTGAGCCGGGTACTCGCTGCTCCGGAGCGGCAGGCGCGCCCGACGAGCCACGCGTAACCGGGCAGGGCGACGTAGAAGACGACCTCGATGCAGAGGCTCCAGGCCTGCGGCACCCCGAGGTAGACCGTCTGCCCGCGGTAGACCTGCCCCAGCAGCGGGAGCAGCAGCGCGTCGACGAGGTCCCGGGGACGGGACGACGGCACGAGCCAGAGCGTCACCGCGAGCACCACCCAGTAGAGCGGCAGCACGCGGAAGGCGCGGCGGACGAGGAACCGGCCGAGCGGCGGCGCGGACCCGCCCTCGAGGTGTGCCGCGGCGAACGGCCGGTAGAGCAGGAAACCCGAGATCACGAAGAAGACGCCGACCCCGACCTCGGCGCGTGCGGTGAAGGCGCCGGTCGCACCCGAGGCGGTCGTCAGGCCGCTGACGAACGAGACGTGGACGGCGACCACGAGCAGCGCGGCCACCGCGCGCAACCCCTCGATGGCCGGGAAGAAGCTCCGGCCGGCGGTGTCCCGCGTCCCGACCGGTCCCGCCACGGTCGCGAGCCTAGCCGCGGCGGCCGGAGCGGCAGCCGAGCCCGGGACGGCCCGTCTCATACGCTCGGACGGCACGGACAGCAAACGAGTGAGGGAGCCGGATGGACGAGCAGCCCCATGGGCTCGCCGTCGCATCCCCCGCCCGCCGCTGGCAGCTCGTCGGCCTCGCCCCGGCGCTGACGCTCGTCGTGATGGCCGTGGCCCTGGTCCGCGACCACTGGCAGCCGACGCTGGACGAGGCCGTCATCTCCTGGCGGTCGTGGGACGTGTTCTCCGGCCCGAGCCCCCTGGTCGGCCAGTACAGCCAGGCCAGCAAGACGGTGACGACTCCGACGTACAGCCCCGGGCCGCTGCTCTACTGGGTGCTCGCCCTGCCGACGAGGCTCGCGCCCGACTCCGGCCCGGCGGTGGCAGCGTTGCTGTTCGGGGCGCTGTGTCTGTTCGCCACCGGGGCCGCGGTGGCCCGGACCTTCGGACCCGTCGTCGCCGTCGTCGTCATGGTCGGCACCACCATCGGTGTCTGGAGCACCGCCGCGGAGATCGGCGGCGCCCCGGTCTGGAACCCCTACGCCGCCTTGGTGCCGTTCGGCTGCTCGCTGCTGTTGGGCTGGGTCGTCGCCGCCGGTGGGCTGGGGTGGTGGCCGCTGCTGGTCTTCCTCGCGAGCTTCACCTCGCAGACGCACCTGATGTACGCGCCTGCCGCGATCCTGATCTGCCTCGTCACGCCGGTGGTCGGCTGGCGGGTGGGACGAGGTCGGGCGGGATGGCTGCTGGCCGGCCTCGCGGTGGGCGTGGTGTCGTGGTCGGCCCCGGTGTGGCAGCAGCTGACCACCTCTCCGGGCAACCTGACCATGCTCTACCGGTCGACGGCGGGCAGCAGCGAGCCGCGGACCGGGCTGAAGTCGGGCCTGGAGCTGCTCGGCTCGGCCATCGCCGGACCGCGCCCGATCTGGACCCGCACCCCGCACACCGCGACCTTCCCGACCCTGGCGCACCCCCACCCGTCGGAGCTGGTCGCGGTCGTCGCCCTCGCGGCCCTCGTCGCCCTGCTCGTGGTGGCCTGGCGCCGGGGTGACGTCGCCATGCGCGCCGTCCTGCTGGTCGCGCTGCTGACCGACCTCGGCGCGGTCTACGTGCTCGCCGGGGTCAGCGTCAGCCAGTCGATCACCCTCGCCTACATCTCCTACGTGCTCTGGCCCGCGAGCCTGGTGACGTGGCTGGCCGTCGGTTACGCGCTCGCGCCGAAGGTGGCCAGCCGGGCCCCCGCTGTCGCCCCCGCCCCCGCCCTCGCCCCTGCCCTCGCCGCCGCCCTCGCGGTCGGGTCGCTCGGACTCGCCGGTTGGGCCGCCGGCGCCACGCCCGACTTCGAGCTCCGCACCCCGCAACGCGCCGCGGTCATCGCCGCTGCCGACGCGACCGCCTCGCAGCTCGGCCGACCCGCCTCCGATCGGCAGCGGATCGCGCTGGAGCCGGCGATCGCGAACCTCGGCGACGGCGTCTCCTACCTCTACGCCACCGGCTACCAGCTGCGCCGGCACGGCTGGCGGCCCGCGCTGCAGCCGGTGTGGTGCGCCTCGCTCGACCACGTCTACTGCGCCACCGGGGCCGAGCCGCGGCTCCGGCCGGGCGTGGGGACGTCGGGCCGGCCGCTGGGCACGATCGCCTACCCGGGCACACCCGCCGGCACGGTCACGCCGGTGTTCGTCGAGCCGCCGGGTCCATGAGCACGCCCCTGCGCGCCCGGCTGCTGCTCGGGTTGCTCGCCGTCGTCCCGGTCGTGCCGGCGATCATCGTGCTGCTCGGTGACCTCTCCGCCCCCGGGCGCTACTTCCCCTACGGCGACAACGCGATCATCGAACTCCAGGTCCGCGGGGTCGGCCACGAGAGCGTGCTCCTCGGCCCGTACTCGCGGTTCGGCTGGAACCACCCGGGCCCGCTGCTGTACTACGTGCTGGTCCTGCCCTACCGCCTGCTCGGCTCGTCGAGCGCGGCCATCGCGATCGGCACCCTGCTCCTCGCCGGGGCCAGCCTCGTGACCATCGCCCTGCTCGTCCGCCGTCATGCCGGGACCGCGGCCGCACTGTGGACGCTCCTGGTGCTGGCCGTGATGGTGCGGCTGCTCGAGCCGGGCTTCCTCCGCGACCCGTGGAACCCCGAACTCCCCCTGCTGCCCTTCGCCGCCGTCGTCTTCCTCTGCTGGGCCGCCACGCAGGGCGACCGGTGGGCCCTGCCCGTCGCGGCACTCCCGGCGAGTCTCGCGGTGCAGTCGCACGTCGGGTATCTCGTGGGTGTCGCCTTCGTGGTGGTGCTCGGCGCCCTCGGGCTGCTCTCGGCGCGCTGGGCGGAGCCGAAGCGGCTGCTGCGATGGCTCGCCGTGCTCGGCCTCGCCACGGTGGTGCTCGTCCTGCTCTGGCTTCCGGCCATCATCGAGCAGCTGACGCACTCCCCCGGCAACCTGCGGGTGCTCGCCGACTACCTGCGGCACGCCTCGTCGGACTCCTCGCTGCGCACCGGCCTCCGGTCGGTGGCCGACGAGCTCGCGAAACTCCCCGCGTACGCCACCGGCCGGCCGGCCCCCACCGCCGTGCTGCTGCCGCTGGACCGGCCGCTGTGGGCCGCCGGCGTCGCCGTCGTCGCGTTCCTCGCCGCGGCCGCGGTGGCGCTGCGGTGGCGGAGCCGGCCACTCCTCTGGCTGGGCGCGATGGCGATCGCCCTCGCCGTCGCAGGGGTGCTGGCGGTCGCGCAGATCTCCGGGCTCACCTTCCCGTACGTGACGCAGTGGACGACGGTCGTCGGCGTCGTCTGGTGGGCCTTCATCGGCGCGACCGCCATCGAGGCGGTGAGGCGGAGCCTCGCCGGACGGGCGCCGGCGCAGCCGGCGCGGCCGGCACTGGCGGCACTGGCGGCACTCGGCGTGCTGCCCGTGCTGGCGGCCGTCGTCGTCCTCGGGGTCGGCACCGCACGCGAGCACACCCCGCAGACCGACACCAGCGGCAGGCTGTACCGCCTGGAGCGGGCCGTGGTCGCCGACGTGGCACAGCAGCCGGGCGGCCGTTCACAACCGGTGCGGCTCGACTTCGCCGGCACGAGCCGGCCGGTGATCGTGGGCACCTCCTTCCCGGGGTCGGGTATCGGCCTGGCCCTGATCAAGGATGGCGTCGACGTCCGCACGAGCCCCTTCTGGGCGGCGCTGCTCGGGCAGCGCCGCACGCGCGGTGCCGACCAGGTCCGCTACGTCGCGACCCTCGCCTACTCCGACGGCAGCTCACCGCCGCCCGCGCCGGGGCAGCGGGTGCTCCGGGTCGAAGGCGAGTACGAGATCTACGGCGGGCTGGTCGCTGCCGGCTGAGCCGCGCGCCTCTGTCGCCGGACGAGCTGCACCAGGCCCACGAGGCCGGCCGCGCCGAGCAGCACCACGCTGTCCTCGGCGCCGGCCCGGAAGCGGGTCGTCCCGTAGATGAGCGCGCAGCTCACCGTGACGGTCACCAGGGGGGCCAGCAGCGGCGACAGCGGCTGCCGTCGGCGGCGGAGGAAGGCGACGCCGGGGACCGAGAGCACGGCGAGGCCGTAGAACATGCCGAGCCCCGCCGTCGACGCCGGGATCTCCCGCTGCTCGATGGTGTCGAGCACCAGCTGCTGATGGGGGCGATAGAGCCCCCACACCCGTCCGACGCGGGCGGCGACCACCCCGGGCAGTTCGTCGCGGTGGGCGGAGATGTAGTCGTCGGCGATCTTCCGGTAGACCGGCCCCTGCACCGACTCGTCCCCCGGTGGCGGCGGGATGCTGATGAAGCACTGGTAGGACCACCAGCCCTTGTGCTCGCCGGAGTAGGTGTCGGGGCAGTTCGAGACGACCAGGGCGGCGTCGAGCCCGGTGGTCAGCAGCACCGGCTTCTCGAAGCGGACGACGTTGTAGACGCACCACGGCGCGAGCGCCAGGACGCACGCCGCACCGGTGGCGACGAGTAGCCCGACCCGGCGGCGCCAGACCAGTTGTCGGGCGAGCAGGCACAGCGGCAGGGCGATGAGCGGCCCTAGCAGCACCAGCTCGGCGTGCGTCAGCGCCGCGAGGGCGACTGCGACCCCCAGCGCCACCGCCGTGGACGCGGTGCGCAGCTGCCAGAACCGCAACGACGCCAGCACCACCAGGGCGACCGTCAGCTGGACGAGCGTCTCCGACATCAGCAAGGCGTCGTTGAACCAGAAGTTCGGGTAGACGGCGACGAAGCCGGCGGCGACGAGGCCGACGGCGGGTCCCCCGAGCCGCCGTCCTGCCAGGCCGAGTACGACGACGGTGCCCACGCCGAGCAGGCAGGACAGCACCTGGTGGGCGAACGGACTGCGCAGACCGACCAGCGAAGCGGCGGCGAGCGCGACGAGGTACGCCGGAGGGTGCTGCGCTGCGGGCGTCGAGATGCCGTCCTGGAACCAGCGGTAGGGCTGCGGGAACCCGTGCCCGTCGACGAGCAGGTTGGCGCCGCGGGAGTAGTAGTAGGCGTCGCCGCCCAGCGGGAAGGGGTGGTGCCAGCCCAGCAGGTAGACGAGCCGGACCGCGAGGGCCACGAGGGCGACGAGGCCGAGTCCGACGACGAACCAGCGCGGCGGCCCGAGCGCCGCGGTCGTCGCCATACCGGTCACTCTAGGTCGAGCCGGTCACCCGAACGGGTTGTCCTGATCTTGGAAGCTCACACGGGAGATCATCCCCCCGACCGGAAGATGTGCGTCTCCGGAGTGCTTCCCGCCCCCAGGGTGCACTGATCGGCGGTGTCCTCGGCCTCGCTGCGGCGGCGAGCTGCGCCGTACCCGCAGCTCAGGGCACCGCAGGACACACCGACGCGGTCGTCACCGCGATCCCGGCCGCTGCAGCCAGCGACACCTGGCACCGGGCGTGGCACGCCGAGGACGTCTTCCCCGACCCGACGACGACCACCACCACCTGCCGGTACTCCGCGCGGCTCACCGCTACCGGGTCGTTGCTGCGGGCCACCTTCGCGAGCGACGGACCCGGGCCCGGGTACCGCCTGCTCCACGCGAGCATCGCCCGGCCGGTGGCACCGCACTCGCTCGAGGTCCTGCCGACCAGCAGTCTCCCGCTCACGTTCTCGGGTAGCCGGTCGATCGCGGTGGCCGGACGGGCCGAGGTGATGTCCGACGCGGTGGCGCTGCCCGTGGCGGCCGGCAGCGACGTCCTGGTGACGATCACCGCGTCCGCCGGCGACGCCTACCGCAAGGGCGGCTTCGTCGAGCCCGGCGCCTGCACGCCCACCGACCTCCCCGGCGCCGCGACCGCCCCGGCGAGCAGCTTCAGCGGCCGGAGCCACGTCCGCTGGCTCCGGTCCCTGCTCGTCGACGGCCCGCCGGTCCGCAGCGTCGTGGCGCTGGGCGACTCGCTGACCGAGGGTCCGGAGTCGCCCACGTTCACCTACGAGCGCTGGAGCGACCAGCTCGTCGCTCCCGGGGTCGCCGTGGCCAACGCCGGGGTCGGTGGCGGTGCGCTGAGCCGTCTCGGCATGTTCGGCACCGACCTCGGCACCGCCCGCGGCCGCGACCTGCTGCGCGGTCCGGAGGTGCCCGGTGCCCGCTCCGGCTACGAGGTGCCGCAGCCGCACGTCGACGACCTGATCGTGATGCTCGGGACGAACGACCTCGGCTACGGCCAGAGCGCCGAGCAGGTCATCGCAGCCATGAACACCGTCGTCGCCGACGCGACCAGCAGCGGGACGCAGCTGTGGTTCTGCACGCTGCTCCCGCGGGGCGCCCCCCGCGACTCGGTCGTCGAGCAGCGTCGTCTCGCGATCAACGCCGCGCTGCTGGGCGGCCGCTTCCGCCCCTTCGGCGTCAAGGTCATCGACACCGGGTCCGTGGTCGCCGATCCAACCGCGCCCAACCAGCTGGCCCCCGCCTTCGATGCCGGGGACCATCTGCACATCGACGCCGACGGTGCGCGCCGGGTGGGCATCGTCGTGCGCCGGGCGCTCACCGCTTCGGCGGAGCGGTCGTCCTAGCTTCCAGGGCGATCGCCTTGCGGACCGCGCGGCGCCCACGGCCGACGTCGCCCGCGGCCCCGTAGGCCACACCGAGCCGGTACCAGGCCCGCCACTCGTCCGGTGCGCGTTCGACCTGGGCACGACGCACGTCGAACACGTCCTGCGGGTCCCACGGCGGCGGCGACGGCTCGCCCTCGTCGTCCAGGACCTCTCCGAGCCGCTGCGCCGCGCGGCCGAAGCGGAGCTCCTCGTAGACGATGACGATCCCGACCACCGGCAGCAGCACGATGCCGAGCCCGAGGCCCTTCACCACCCACCGCGGATCACCGAGCAGGGAGACCCCGCGGACGCCGAGCAGGACGATGTAGAAGCCGAGCAGGCCGACCACCAGCACCACGACCAGCAGCGCCCGCGGGACACGGCCCGAACGTCGCATGAGGGCCGTTACAGCTCGAGCAGCTGCTCGAGGCCGACGGTGAGCCCCGGGCGGCTCCCGATGCGGCGCACGGCGGAGATGACTCCGGGCATGAACGACACCCGGTCGAGCGAGTCGTGGCGGAGCGTCAGCGTCTCGCCGGTGCCGCCGAGCAGCACCTCCTGGTGCGCGACCAGGCCGGAGAGCCGGACCGCGTGCACCGGGATGCCGTCGACGTCGGCGCCGCGGGCCCCGTCGAGGGAGCTGGTGGTGGCGTCCGGCCCGGAGGGGGCGAGCCCGGCCTCGCGGCGCGCGGCGGCCACGAGTTCCGCGGTACGACGGGCGGTGCCGCTCGGGGCGTCGGCCTTGCGGGGGTGGTGCAGCTCGATGATCTCCACCGACTCGAACCAGCGCGCCGCCTCGGCGGCGAACTTCATCAGCAGCACGGCTCCGATGCCGAAGTTCGGGGCGACGAGCACACCGACGGCCGGCTGGTCGGCGAGCCATCCGCGCACCGTCGCGAGCTTGTCCTCGTCGAACCCGGTCGTACCGACCACGGCATGGACGCCGGCGTCGATGCACCAGCGGACGTTGTCGAGCACGGCATCGGGGGTGGTGAAGTCGACGACGACGGAGGCGGCACGCAGCGGCTCGCGATCGTCCCCGGCGTCGACGGCGGCGACGAGCTCGAGCCCGTCGGCCTGCTCGACGGCCTTGCAGACCTCGGACCCCATGCGCCCCCGCGCACCGAGGACACCGACGGTTATCGAATCGCTCACGACGCGGCCTCCAGCTCGAGTTGGTCGAATCGCCGCGCCCCGAAGGGTCCGACGGCGCCGAGGACGTACGGGCCACCGAGGACCTCGGCCGCGACCGAGCGCACCTCGTCGGCGGTGACGCGGTCGTAGCGGGCCAGCAGCTCGTCGACTGCCGGGAGTTCGCCGTAGACGAGCTCGGACTTGGCCAGCCGGCTCATGCGGGACAGCGGGTCCTCGAGGTTCAACACGAGGCCGCCTCGGTTCTGCCCCTTCGCCCGTGCCAGCTCGTCGTCGGTGATGCCGGAGGCGGCGACGGCGCGCAGCTCGGCGCGGCACAGTCCGAGGACCTCCTCGGCACGCTTGGGGGCGCAGCCGGCGTAGACGCCGACCATGCCGGCGTCGGCGAAGGACGAGGCGAACGAGTAGACGGAGTACGCCAGGCCCCGCTTCTCGCGGATCTCCTGGAACAGGCGCGAGCTCATCCCCTCACCGAGGGCGGTCGACAGCAGCGCGAGGGCGTGACGACGGGGGTCGGTACGCGCGAGGCCCGCGGTGCCGAGCACCAGGTGGGCCTGTTCGGTGCTGCGGCGCGAGACCGTGGTCCGGCCCGTCGGCAGGGGCGACGAGGGACCGGTCCGCGCCGGGCCGGGATCGGCGTCGGCGACGTCTCCGGCGCGCGCGAAGGCGTCGGTGACGGCGCGGACGACCTCGTCGTGGTCGATCGCCCCGGAGACGGCGACGACGGTGGACGGCGCGGTGTAGCGGGCGCGGTAGTAGTCGTCGAGCCGGTCTCGCGGCATGCCCTCGATCGAGGCGACGGTGCCGAGGATGGGCCGACCCAGCGGGCTGCTGCCGAGCAGCGCGCTCGAGAAGACGTCGTGGACGGCGTCGCCCGGATCGTCGTCGTGCATGGCGATCTCTTCGAGGACGACGCCGCGCTCGGCGTCGACGTCCTCGGCCGCGATCAGCGACGAGAGCACCATGTCGGACAGGACGTCGACGGCCAGCGGCAGGTCGGCGTCGAGGACGCGGGCGTAGTAGCAGGTGTACTCGTGGCTGGTGAAGGCGTTGAGGTCACCGCCGACGGCTTCGAGCGACGCGGAGATCTCCAGCGCGCTACGGGTCGGAGTGCCCTTGAACAGCAGGTGTTCGAGGTAGTGCGAGGCACCGGCCTCCGGGACCGTCTCGTCCCGGGAACCGACGTTGACCCAGATCCCGATGGCGGCGGACCGCACGCCGGGCAGGACCTCGGTCAGGATGCGCAGACCGCTGGAGAGCACGGTGCGGCGCACCGTGCCCTCCAGCAGATCCGTGCGATCAACGACGCGGAGCGTCACGGAGCGGTCGAACTCACTCGGCGGGTGCGGGCGCTGCGTCGACGGCTGCGTCGGCAGCGACACCGTCGGCGGAGGCGTCCTCGACCGGCTGCAGGCTGATCTTGCCGCGGTTGTCGACCTCGGCGATCTCGACCTGGATCTTCTGCCCGACGGCGACGACGTCCTCGGGGTTGTTGACCCGCTTGCCGCCGGCGAGGTTCTTCATCTTGCTGACGTGCAGCAGACCGTCCTTGCCGGGGGTGAGCGAGATGAAGGCGCCGAAGTTCGTCGTCTTCACCACGGTGCCGAGGTAGCGCTCGCCGACCTCGGGCATCGTCGGCAGCGCGATCGCCTGGATGGCGCTGCGCGCCGCCTCGGCGCTCGGGCCGTCGGTCGCCCCGACGTAGATGGTGCCGTCGTCCTCGATGGAGATGTCGGCACCGGTGTCGGCCTGGATCTGGTTGATGACCTTGCCCTTCGGGCCGATCACCTCGCCGATCTTGTCGACCGGGATCTTGATGCTGATGACGCGCGGAGCGTACGGCGACATCTCGTCCGGCCCGTCGATGGCCTCGTTCATCATGTCGAGGATCACGAGGCGGGCGGCCTTGGCCTGCTGCAGCGCGCCGCCGAGCACCGAGGCGGGGATGCCGTCGAGCTTGGTGTCGAGCTGGAGCGCGGTCACGAACTCCTTGGTGCCGGCGACCTTGAAGTCCATGTCGCCGAAGGCGTCCTCGGCCCCGAGGATGTCGGTGAGGGTGACGTACTCGTCGCCCTCCTTGATCAGGCCCATCGCGATACCGGCGACCGGTGCCTTCAGCGGCGCGCCGGCGTTGAGCAGGCTCATCGTGCTGGCGCAGACCGAGCCCATCGAGGTCGAGCCGTTGGACGACAGCGCCTCGCTGACCTGGCGGATCGCGTACGGGAACTCCTCGCGGCTCGGCAGCACCGGACGCAGGGCGCGCTCGGCGAGCGCGCCGTGGCCGATCTCGCGGCGCTTCGGCGAGCCGACGCGGCCGGTCTCACCGGTCGAGTACGGCGGGAAGTTGTAGTTGTGCATGTAGCGCTTGCGCGTCTCGGGGTTCAGCGTGTCGACCATCTGCTCCATGCGGAGCATGGCCAGCGTGGTGACGCCCAGGATCTGGGTCTCGCCACGCTCGAACAGCGCGGAGCCGTGGACGCGCGGGACGACCTCGACCTCGGCGGACAGCGAGCGGATGTCGGCGAGGCCGCGTCCGTCGATGCGCACCTTGTCGCGGATGATCCGCTGGCGGACGAGCTTCTTGTTCAGCGCGCGGAAGGCGGCGCTGATCTCCTTCTCGCGACCCTCGAAGTTCGGGGCGACCTGCTCGGTGGCGAGCGCCTTGACCCGGTCGGTCTCGCTCTCGCGCTCCTGCTTGTCCGCGATGGTCAGTGCGGCGGCGAGCTGGTCGCCGACCGCGCTCTCGACGGCGGCGAAGACGTCGTCGGAGTAGTCGATGACCAGCTTGAACTCACGGGTCGGCTTCGCGGCCTTCGAGGCGAGCTCGGACTGCGCCGCGCAGAGCTTGGCGATGACCGGCTTGGCGGCCTCGAGGCCTTGCGCGACGACCTCTTCGGTCGGCGTGGTGCCGCCGGCGGCGATGAGCTCGATCGTGTGGTCGGTGGCCTCGGCCTCGACCATCATGATCGCGACGTCACCGTCGTCGAGCACGCGCCCGGCGACGACCATGTCGAAGGTCGCGCGCTCGAGCTCGGAGTTGGTCGGGAAGGCGATCCAGTTGCCGTCGATCAGGCCGACGCGGGTCGCGCCGATCGGGCCGGAGAACGGGAGGCCGGCGAGCATGGTGCTCGCGCTGGCGGCGTTGATCGCGACCACGTCGTACAGGTGGTCGGGGTCGAGGGCCATGACCGTCGCGACGACCTGGATCTCGTTGCGCAGGCCCTTGACGAAGCTGGGGCGCAGCGGCCGGTCGGTGAGGCGGCAGGTGAGGATGGCGTCCTCGCTGGGGCGCCCCTCGCGGCGGAAGAACGAGCCGGGGATGCGGCCCGCGGCGTACATCCGCTCCTCGACGTCGACCGTCAGCGGGAAGAAGTCGAGCTGGTCCTTCGGGTTCTTGCTGGCCGACGTGGCCGACAGGATCATCGTGTCGTCGTCGAGGTAGACGACGGCGGCGCCGCCGGCCTGGCGGGCGAGCCGCCCGGTCTCGAAGCGCAGCGTGCGGCTGGGGGCGGAGCCGTTGTCGATGACAGCGGTGGCGGTGGTGGTGCCGTCGGCGTCGACGGCGTCCTGGGTGTCCAGAACTTCGGTCATATGGAGGTCCTCCTCGTCGGCCGGGACGGGCGGGAGGCGAGGTCGGTGCTCAGTCGAAGCACCCGGGGTGATCGGCGGGCCGCACCCGGGAGCCACCACCGAGGACCGACGGCGCGGGTCGCGCGGCCCGGCAGGGCTTCCGCTCAATGAAGAGCGAAGGGGAGCCGACCCCGTTGGTCAGCTCCCCTGGTGTCTCAGCGACGCAGGCCGAGGCGCTCGATCAACGACCGGTACCGGTTGATGTCGGTCTTGCGCAGGTAGTCCAGCAGACGACGACGGCGACCGACCAGGAGAAGGAGGCCGCGGCGACTGTGGTGGTCGTGCTTGTGGAACTTCAGGTGCTCGGTCAGGTCCTTGATGCGCTGCGTCAGCATCGCGACCTGCACCTCGGGCGAGCCCGTGTCGCTCTCGACCGTGGCGTAATCCGCCATGATCTGCTGCTTGACGTCGGCGGCGAGCGGCACCCTGCGATCTCCTCAGCTGTGTGGATTACGAAAACCCGTGTGTGTGCCTGGGCGGGGCGGTGAAGCCTCGGGCAGGCAGGAACCCGGGGAGGCTCCCCGGATCAGGGTCCACGCTACCACCGGCGCTGTCGGAGCCCCGGGCGCAGGACGTCACGCAGCAGACAGGTAGTCCAGGAAGTGCAGCAGTTCGTCGGGGTCGAACGGCTTGGCGAGGAAGTAGTCCACGCCCTCGCTCCAGGCCTGCCAGGCCTGCGCGTCGTCGGCGGCCGCGGTCAGCATCACGATCGGCAGGTCGCGGCCGAAGTCGCTCTCCCGGATGCGGGTCAGCACGGCGTGGCCGTCGAGCCCGGGCATCATCACGTCGAGCACGACGCAGTCGGGCTGCTCGGACTGCACGAGCCGGATGGCGCTGAAGCCGTCGGCGGCCTCGACGGTGGAGTACCCGTAGGCCTGCAGGACGTCACAGACCAGGCGACGGATCGCCAGGTCGTCGTCGACGACGAGCACTTTGCTGATGCCCACGAACGCAACTCCTCGGGTTCGGACTTGTCGAGGTGATCGTCGGCAGACCGGGGTGTGGGCTGAAGCTCGAGGCGGGACGATCAGGCCAGCAGCTGCCGCGTGTCCTCCACGTCGCGGTCCATCTGCTCGAGCAGGGCGTCGAGGGTGTCGTAGCGCTCCGTGGCCCGGAGCCGCTCGACGAACTCGAAGGTCACGTGCTCGCCGTAGAGGTCGCCCTCGAAGTCCAGGACGAACCCTTCGATCCGCCGTTCCTGACCCTCGAAGGTGGGGTTGGTCCCGATGGAGATCGCGAGCGGGAGCACCTGCACCCCCTGCGAACCCGTGCGGTGCATCCGCCCGGCGTAGACGCCGTCGGCCGGAACGGCCGCGTGCGCGACCGCGGCGAGGTTGGCCGTCGGATACCCGATGCCGGCACCTCGGCCGTCGCCCCGGACGACCACGCCGTCGACGCGGTGCGGCCGACCGAGCGCGCGGGTCGCGGCGGCGACGTCGCCACCGGCGATGCAGGAGCGGATGTAGGTCGAGGAGATGGTGGTGCTGTTCTCGTCCTCCAGCAGCGGCACGCCCTCGACCGCGAACCCGGCGGTGCGCCCGGAACGCGTCAGCGCCTCCACGTCCCCGGCGGCCTTCCTGCCGTAGCGGAAGTTCTCCCCGACGACGACGGCGGATGCGTGCAGCGACGAGACGAGCATGGCGTGGACGAACTCGTCCGGGGCCATCCGCATGACGTCCGGGGTGAACGGGATGACGCAGAAGACGTCGACGCCGAGCGTCTCGACCAGATCGGCCTTGGTGCGCTGCGTCGTGAGGATGGGCGGGTGACTGCCGGGCCGGACGACCTCGCTGGGGTGCGGGTCGAAGGTCATGACGACCGAGGAGTGGCCGGCGCCCCGGGCACGTTCGACCGCGCGGCCGATGATCTGCTGGTGACCCCGGTGGACGCCGTCGAACACGCCGATGGTCACCACCGAGCGCCCCCAGCCGGAGGGCGTGCTCTCGAGACCGCGCCAGCGCTGCACGTGCTCAGCCTGCCAGATGTCAGAAGGGCAGGGGTCCGTCGGTCTCCGGCGGTGGCGTGAGCCAGGGATCGCGATCGCGTGCCCTCCTGATGGTGGCCTTCTTCCCGGCGCCGTCCTGCCCGCCGGCCCTCGCTCGCTCGCGGGCGTGCGCCCGGGCGAACGCGCGGCTGATCGCAGGATCGTCGTAGTGGTCGTCGGCGCGATCGACGTACTCGCGCCCCGAGGGTGAGGTCCAGGCGACGTCACCGTTGGTGCGCACCGTGTAGCTCCAGGCCGTCTCGTGCTTCAGCCGGTGGTGGTGCCGGCACAGCGGGATGAGGTTGCCCTGGACGGTCTTACCGTCGGCGGTGTGGAACGCGACCGTGTGGTCGAGGTCGCAGCGGATGGACGGCTGGGTGCAGGACGGGAACCGGCACGTCCGGTCACGGCCTCGAACGAACCGGTCCAAGGCCGCGTTCGGCCGGTAGGTGGCGGCGCCGACGTCGAGCAGGGCCCCGGAGTCGGGGTCGGTGGTCCACCGGCGCCAGCGTCCGTCCGCGGCGAGCTCACGCGCGACCTCCGCGGGAAGCGGCACGCCGTCGAGCTCACCCGGCTGCTCGGACAGTCGGAGCAGGGTGGTCAGCGGAACGGTCACGTTGATCGGCAGCACCGGTGGGCCGGACCGGCCGCACGAGCCACAGCTCGGATCGGCGCTCCGCTCATCGGGCTCGTCGAGGCCGAGGGCGCGCCGAGCCCACCCGAGCAGCACGTCGAAGCGGCGGCTACCGATGCTGCGACAGTCCCCCGGGGCCCGCGCCTTGGCCATCCGATCGATGGCGGCCTTGATCATCGCGACGAGATCGAGCGGACCCTGCAGGCCGAAGCCGGCGACCCCCTCGGCAGGGTCGGACCAGTTGTCGACCGTCCGGCGGGACCGGTTCTCCTCGGCCTTCTTCCTCGCGTGCTGAGGCGCCGTCCGCGCAACGGCCGCCGCGAGTCGGCGCGGAAAGCCCTTCGTCCCGCCGCGGACGCACGCAGCCTCGATCTCCCCCGCGTCGGCGTCCGACAACTCGGCGGTGGCGCGATCGAGCGCCTCGAGCTGCCGATAGGTGATCTCGCCGGCGTCGAGCGCCTTGACCGCGAGGGGCAGACGCGCCACGACGGAGCGGGCGACGTCGGTCCGGTGGCTCGCGGTCGACGGATGCATGCCGGTCGCGGCGGAGAGCTCGGACGCCACCTCGTCCGGCACCTTCGGATCACGCGGCCGGCAGGCCGCGCGGGCCAGGGCGCGCATCTCGATGGCGTCGAGCGTGCGCTTGGCTCGCTGGGCCCCGACCGCCACGGCCATCGCCGACTCGGGCGAGAGCCTCTCCGGGTCGGCCCGCACCAACATCAGGAACGAACCCGCTGACGGGCTGCCCTCGATCAGCACGTCGTAGTCGACGAGCTGATCGAAGTCGGAGTAGGCCTCGGGATCAGCCGCGACTGCGTCCTCGAACATGTGTTCGACTATGTCACGCCAGACGCTCGTTGCACACCCCTGAGCTGCAGAAAACCGATCTGTGGATAGCCGGCGTCAGGTTCGCAGGGCTGTCGCCCGGCCACGGATTTCGGCGATCACCTCTGGCTCGTCCTCAGGACGCTCCCGGCGGACGGTGACGTCGTACACGGCCTGACGCCCGACCTCGGTGCGCAGTACCGCCTCGGCCACCAGCACGTCGCCGGCGACGGCCGGCCGGAGGAAGTCGATCGATGCGCTCGCGGCGACGGTTGTCGGCCCGAGACTGTTGCTGGCGCAGGCGAAGGCGACGTCGGCCAGGGCGAACAGCACTCCGCCGTGCGCCGCTCCGTTGCCGTTGAGCATCCGCTCCTCGACGGTGAGGCGGGCCCGTGCACGTCCACCCGCCGCGGACTCGACGACGATGCCCCACGCCCGGGCGGCCCCGTCGGTGGCGAGCATCGCCCGGACCGCGGGGACGACCGCGTCTGCTGCCTCGCTCATGAACCGGCGGGCGTGAACACGAGGATCGGCTTGGCCGTCACCGCACCGTCGTCGCTCTCCCGGTCCTCGAGCAGCGCCACGACCGTACCGTCCGCGGCGAAGGCTCCGACCGGACCGGTCCGGCCGGAGGTCGGGATGCGGCGACCGAAGGAGAGTTCGCGCGCCTCGTCGTCCGAGACCGTCCGGACCGGGAAGGTTCGCGCCACGGCGTCGGGCAACGCGACGAGTGCCGCCGCCACGGTGTCGGCCTCGACCAGCTGCTCGAGCGGGGCCGCGGCGGTGAGGTCGAAGCCGCCGACCCGGGTCCGCCGGAGGGAGGTCAGGTGCCCTCCGCAGCCGAGGGCGACGCCGAGGTCGCGGGCCAGCGCGCGGACGTAGGTGCCGGTGGTGCAGTCGACGACGACGTCGAGGTCGGTGACCCCCTCGAGGTCCCGACGCTCGGTCAGGTCGAACCGTGAGACGGTCACGGGACGCGCCGCGAGCTCGACCGACTCCCCCGCCCGAACCCTCGCGTAGGCCCGCTGACCGTCGACCTTGATGGCCGAGACCGAGCTGGGTACCTGCTCGATCGCGCCGGTCAACGTCGCCATCGCGGCGGCGAGGGCCGGCTCGGAGACGTCTCCGGCGTGTTCGGCGACGACCTCGCCCTCGGCGTCGTCGGTGGTGGTCGTGACGCCGAGCCGGATCGTGGCGGTGTAGGTCTTGTCGGTCAGCGCCAGGTACCCGAGCAGTCGGGTGGCCCGGCCGATGCCGCAGATCAGCACGCCGGTGGCCATCGGGTCGAGCGTCCCGGCGTGGCCGACCCTGCGGGTCCGGGCGAGCCGACGGAGCTTGCCGACGACGTCGTGCGAGGTCCAGCCGGCCGGCTTGTCGACGACGACGAGCCCCTCAGGACTGCCGCTCACTCCTCGACGACTGCCGGGACCTCGACCGGCACGCGGTAGGGGTCGGGATCCCCCGCCGGTTCAGCGGCCGCGCGGGCCGCGGCGATGCGGGCGTCGTCGGCACGGGCCTGGGCGAGCAGGTCGTCGAGGTGTTTGGCCCCCTCCGGCAGCTGGTCGTGCACGAAGGCGAGCGTGGGTGTGTTCTTCACCCCGGTCTGCTTGCCTACGAGGCTGCGCAGCACCCCGCGCGCCGACTCGAGGGCGGCTGCGCTCGCCTCGCGTTCGAGGTCGTCCCCGTAGACGGTGTAGAAGACGGTCGCATCCATGAGGTCCGGGCTGACCCGGGCGTCGGTGACGGTCACCAGACCCAGGCGGGGGTCCTTGACCTGGGTCTCCAGTGCGGTGGCCACGATGGTGCGGATGCGCACCGCCAGTCGGCGGGCGCGGGCCTGGTCAGCCACGGCGGACTCCCTTTCACTCGTCTTCTTCGGACAGGTACCGCGTGCGGGCCGACAGGACGTCGACCTCGGGGTGCCCACCGAGCGACCGCTCGCAGGCGTCGAGCACCTCGACGCAGTGCGACCGATCCGCTGCGACCACCGCGACCCCGATGAGGGCACGGCGGTGCAGGTCCTGGTGGCCCGCCTCGGCCGCCGCGACCGCGTGCTTGCGCTGCAGTTCGGCGACGATCGGCCGGACGACCGACCGCTTCTGCTTCAGCGAGTGGACGTCGCCGAGCAGGAGGTCGAGAGCGAGGGTGCCGGTCCACATGCTCCGGCACCCCCGCTCCCTACGACCCGATCTTCAACGACTCGAGCCTGCAACGGCTCGAACGTCCCGCGCGTCAGCCGCGCGGGATCTCGCGCTGCTCGTAGGTCTCGATCACGTCGTCGACCTTGACGTCGTTGTAGCCGACGCCGATACCGCACTCGTAACCCTCGAGCACCTCGCGGGCGTCGTCCTTGAAGCGCCGCAGCGACTCGACGGTGAGGTTGTCGGCGACGACGACCCCGTCCCGCACGATGCGCGCCTTGCTGTTCCGGACGATGGTGCCGCTGCGGACCAGCGAACCGGCGACGTTGCCGATACGCGGGACCTTGAAGACCTCGCGGACCTCGGCGGTCCCGAGCTGCGCTTCCTCGTAGACCGGCTTGAGCAGGCCCTTGAGTGCCGCTTCGACTTCCTCGATCGCCTGGTAGATGACCGAGTAGTAGCGGATGTCGACGCCTTCGGCGGCCGCGAGCTCGGTGACCTTGCCCTGCGGGCGGACGTTGAAGCCGATGATGATCGCCTCCGACGCCGACGCCAGCATGACGTTGGTCTCCGTGATCGCACCGACACCGCGGTCGATGATGCGCATGCTGACCTCGTCGCCGACGTCGATCTTGAGCAGCGCCTCCTCGAGGGCCTCGACCGAACCCGAACCATCACCCTTGAGGATGAGGTTGAGCTGGTTGACCTCGCCCTCCTTCATGCGGGTGAGCAGGTCCTCGAGCGAGACACGGCCACGGGACAGGGCCAGTGATGCCGCCCGCTCGCGGGCCTGGCGCCGTTCGGCGATCTGGCGCGAGATGCGGTCGTCGGGAGCAACGAGGAAGTTGTCGCCGGCACCGGGCACCGAGGTGAAGCCGAGCACCTGCACCGGACGGGACGGACCCGCCTCGGTGAGGGGGCGGCCGTACTCGTCGAGCATCGCCCGGACGCGGCCGTAGGCGTCACCCGCGACGATGCTGTCGCCGACCTTGAGGACACCGCGCTGGATGAGCACGGTGGACACCGGGCCGCGACCACGGTCGAGGTGGGCCTCGATGGCGACACCCTGGGCCACCTCGTCCTCCGGGGCACGGAGGTCGAGGGCGGCGTCCGCGGTGAGCAGCACGGCCTCGAGCAGGGCCGGGATGTTCTGCAGGTTCCGCGCGGAGACGTCGACGAACATCGTGTCGCCGCCGTACTCCTCGGGGATGAGGCCGTACTCGGTCAGCTGACCGCGCACCTTGACGGGGTCGGCGCCTTCCTTGTCGATCTTGTTGACCGCGACCACGATCGGCACGTTCGCCGCCTGGGCGTGGTTCAGGGCCTCGATCGTCTGCGGCTTCACGCCGTCGTCGGCCGCGACCACCAGCACCACGATGTCGGTGACCTGGGCACCACGCGCACGCATGGCGGTGAACGCCTCGTGACCCGGGGTGTCGATGACGGTGACCGCGCGGTCGACGCCCTCGTGCTCGACGTGCACCTGGTAGGCACCGATCGCCTGCGTGATGCCGCCGTGCTCGCTGGCCACCACGTCGGAGGAGCGGATGGCGTCGAGGAGCTTGGTCTTTCCGTGGTCGACGTGACCCATGACCGTGACCACCGGCGGACGGGACACCAGGTTGGTGTCGTCGTCGTAGTCGGCGTCGAACTCCAGAGAGAACGACGACAGCAGCTCGCGGTCCTCGTCCTCCGGACTGACGATCGAGACGGTGTAGCCGATGGTCTCGCCCAGCAGCTGCAGGGTCTCGTCGGTGCACGACTGGGTCGCGGTCACCATCTCGCCGAGCTGGGTCAGGACGACCTGCACGAGCGAGCCGGGGTTGGCGTCGATCTTGTCGGCGAAGTCCGCGAGGCTCGCGCCGCGCGGGAGCCGGACGGTCTCACCGTTGCCGCGCTGGACGACGGCGCCCAGCGTCGGCGCGGTCATGTTGTCGAATTCCTGGCGCTTCGCGCGCTTCGACTTGCGCTGCTTGCCGGCACGGCCACGGCCACCGGGGCCGAAGGCACCGGGAGCTGCGCCACCACGGGCACCGCCACCACGCGGACCGCCACCACCGGGGCGCGGACCGCCGCCACCGCCGCCGGGACGGGCGAACCCGCCACCACCGGCACCGGCGCCGGCACCCGGACGGGCACCGGGACCACCCGGGCCGCCGGGACGACCACCGGGGCCACCGGGACGGCCACCGGGACCGGCCGGACGACCGGCACCGGGGGCGGGACGCGGACCACCGACGCGGCCGGGCATCGAGCCCGGGGTCGGACGGCCACCGGGACCACCGGGGCCGGGACGGCCGGCACCCATGGGACGGGGCGGCATGCTCGACGGCGAGGGACCGGCCGGGCGGGGGGCACCGGGGACACCCGCTGGGCGGGGTCCGCCGGGGCCGCCGGCACCGGGCGCACCCGGGGCGCCGCCGGGGCGCGGGGCACCCGGAGCGGGGGCGCCGGGAGCGGCCGCCGGACGCGGCGGTGCCACGGGCGGGCTCATGTAGGGGTTGTTGCCGGGCCGCGGGGCCGGGCGACGGCCCGGAACGGCCGGGCGCGGGCCGGGACGGGCACCCGGAGCCTGCGGCGGGGCCGCAGCGGGCGATCCGGCCTGCGCCGCGGGCGCCTGGTCAGCCGGTGCCTGAGCGGCGGGTGCCTGGGCGGCGGGTGCCGGAGCGGCCGGTGCCTGGGCTGCGGGTGCAGCCGGGATGTCGGCGGCCGGAGCCTGCGGCGTCGCGGCCGGACCGGGACGACCCGGAACGGCGCGCGGGCCAGGTCGGCCCGGCGCCTCCGTGGGCGCGGCCGCAGCCGGGGCCTCGGTTGCTGCCGGACGCGCCGTACGACGCGGGTCGCCGGGGGTACCGGCGGGGCGCGCAGGGGCTGCGGCGCCGTTGGCGTTACCGCCACCGGCGTCCATGGATTCGCGCAGCTTGCGCACGACGGGGGCTTCGACGGTCGACGAAGCGGATTTGACGAACTCTCCGAGATCCTTGAGCTTCGCCAGGACAGTCTTGCTGTCCGTGCCGAGCTCCTTGGCCAGCTCGTGAACGCGGGCCTTACCTGCCACGGTGCTCCTTATCTTGGGCCCGCGGACTACCCGCGTGACCTGGTCCTACAGCATGCGATTGCTCATCGTGAGCTGCTCATCGAGGACTCATCGTCGTCTCGCCCTGCTTTCGGCTCGAACTGCTTGCTGATCCGTTCCCTGCGAGGAACTCCCGCAGCGACGTGGAGTCGAACGGTCCCGAGGAGCGGAAGGCCCGCCGGAACGCCGAACGACGCTCCGCCGAGGCGAGGCACTCCGGACCGGGATGCAGATGCGCACCCCTGCCCGGTGACCGCCGACGTGGATCGGCGACGAGAACCCCGTCGACGACCACGACACGCAGTAGTTCGGTGACACCCGCTCGTCTCCGGCACCCGACACAAGTACGGACCGGCTCCACGCGAGGCGCCACCTTCGATGTTATCGCGGAACTCCGCGTGCCGGAACCGGCCGATCCGGCTCGGGGTCGGGTGAGGGGTCGTCGGGGCGCTTCTCGGCGTCGCTGCGGATGTCGATGCGCCAGCCGGTCAACCGTGCGGCGAGGCGGGCGTTCTGCCCCTCCTTGCCGATGGCGAGCGAGAGCTGGTAGTCCGGCACGATCACGCGGGCGGCCCGCGTGGCGAGGTCGACGACCTCGACGGAGTTCACCCGCGCCGGCGAGAGCGCCGACCCGACGAACGACGCCGGGTCCTCGGAGTAGTCCACGATGTCGATCTTCTCGCCGTGCAGCTCGGCCATGACGGCGCGCACGCGACTGCCCATCGGCCCGATGCAGGCGCCCTTGGGGTTGAGCCCCGCCACCCGCGTGCGCACCGCGATCTTCGTGCGGTGGCCGGCCTCGCGGGCTATGGCGGCGATCTCGACGGCACCGTCGGCGACCTCGGGGACCTCGAGGTTGAACAGCCCGCGGACGAGCTCGGGGTGGGTGCGGGAGACGGTCACCGAGACGCCGCGGGGGCCCTTCGTGACCCCGACGACGTAGACCCGCAACCGGTCGCCGTGCTCGTAGCGCTCGTTCGGGACCTGCTCGGCGGGCGGCAGGACGGCTTCCATGCCCTCGCCGATGGCGACCAGCACGACCTTGGAGCCGGCACGCTGCTCGTGGTGCTGCACGACGCCGCTGATGACCTCACGCTCGCGACCGGCGTACTCGCCGTAGGTCGCCTCCGACTGCACCTCGCGCAGCCGCTGCAGGATGACCTGTCGGGCGGTGGTCGCGGCGATGCGGCCGAAGTCGGCGGGTGTGTCGTCGTACTCGCGGAGCAGGACACCCTGCTCGTCGGTCTCGCGCACCAGCACGGCGACCTCGCCGCTCGAGCGGTCGACGTTCACCCGCGCATCGGGTGCCGCGCCGTCGGTGTGCCGGTAGGCGGTGAGCAGCGCCGCCTCGATCGCGTCGACGAGGGCGTCGAAGGCGATCTCCTTCTCGCGCTCGATGCTGCGCAGCGCGGACATGTCGAGCTTCACGAGGCCTCCGACCCTGACCCCGAAGAACCTGACCCCGCAGAACCTGACCCCGAAGAACTGAACTCCACCTGGACCAACGCGCGTCGGACCTCGGCGTAGCGCACCTGCACCGACCCGTCGTCGGTGCTCAGCGTGGCCGCGCCGTCGTCGGCAGCAGTTGCTTCGGTGACCCGGCCCACGACCTCGCGGCCGTCGGTCTTCGTGACCGCGACCTTGCGGGTGAGCGCCCGGCGCCAGTGCCGAGGCGCGGTGAGCGGACGGTCGACGCCAGGGCTCGTCACCTCGAGCACGTAGGCGCCGCGAAGGACGTCGTCGGCTCCGTCGAGGACGACCGAGACCTCACGGCTGACCTCGGCGACGGCGTCGAGGTCGAGACCGCCGTCGGCGTCGACGACCACACGGACGACGCTGCGGGAACCGGCGCGGTTGACGGCGACGTCCTCGAGGTCGAGACCGGCGCGTTCCACGACCGGTCGGAGCAGGTCGACGAGCTGCGCACGAACCGCGTCGTTCGCCATCCGTGCACCTCCTGCTCCGTCGAGTCGCCTTCGGCAGCCTACGACCTCGGTTGCCACCCACGCGTCGGAGCCTCAGTCGTCGGGCAGCTCGACCAGTTCCTCGAGCACCTCGACGGCGTCGGCGAGGCGCCGCCGGCCATCGGCGTCGAGGCGGGCCAACCGGTCCTGGAGGAACGCCGTCCCCTCTCGACGCAGCCCGAGCAGGACCGCTCGCCCGGATTCGGTGAGGAAGACCGACGAGGCACGGCGGTCGGCGGGGTCGACCTCGCGGGCGACGAGGTCGCGGTCCTCGAGCACGGCGAGGATGCGGGTCATCGTGGGCGCGGAGACGCTCTCCCGGCCGGCGAGGTCGCCGGCCCGCAGCGGGCCGTGCTGCTCGATGCTGACCAGGGCGGAGATCTGGCTGAGCGTCAGGTCGCCGACCGCCCGACGACGCACCTGCCGCTGCAGCCGACCGACCGCCACGCGGAGCCGGGCCGCGAGCTCGGCGTCCTTGTCGCTCACGGCCGCCGCCAGGTGTCGACGGCGGTGAGGACGTCGGAGAGCGCGGCCGCCCGGAGGTCGGGCTCCGCGGGGGAATCCGGCACCGCGTTGCGGCTCCCCGGAAGCAGCACGGTGCGCATGCCGACGGCCTGCGCCCCCGAGATGTCGTCGATCGGACGGTCCCCCACGAACACGACTTCCTCCGGTTCCAGGGGTGGACCGTTCCCGGCCGACCCTTCGACGTCCAAGGCCTCGAGCGCAGCGCGGAAGGCCTCCGGATGCGGCTTGAGATGCGCGAGATCGCTGGTGTAGGTACGGGCGTCCAGCAGCTCGAGCAGGCCGTCGCGGGCGAGCCAGCGCTCGTGCCACGCCCGCGGCCAGTGGGTGTTGGAGAGCAGCCCGGTGCGGATCCCCCGCTCCCGCAGGGCGGTCAGCAGCGGCACCGCCTGCGGGTCGGCGTAGGTGTGCGGCGTCCACGCCTCGAGGTGGGCCGCCAGCGCCCGGTCGTGCAGGGCGGCGTCGACGTCGTACCCGGTGGCCTCGGCTGCGGCGGCGAACACGTCCGCGGTGGTGCCGCTGCGCCCGCTCGCCACCGCTTGCCGCCACCACGCGGCCTCCGCATCGGCCAGGGCGAGGGCGACTTCCTCGACCCGGTCCGGCGCCAGGACCTCGGCCGCCGCGCGCCAGAGGTCGAGCAGGTCGATGTCGTGGAAGGGCGTCAGCGTGCCACCCCAGTCGAAGATGACGGCGCGGACCCCGCCGGGGCCGGTCACGCCCCCGCCCGCCGGGCCAGCGGTGCGACGACCGCTCCGGTCAACCGCACCAGGTCGTCCGGTGCGAGCTCCAGCTGGAGCCCCCGGCGACCGCCGCTGACGAAGACGGTCGAATGAGCCGTCACCGAGCTGTCGACAGCCGTCGGCAGTCGCTTGCGCTGCCCGAGCGGGCTGATGCCGCCGCGGACGTACCCGGTCGCGCGTTCGGCGACGGTCGGGTCGGCCATCGTCGCCGACTTGCCACCCAGGGCCGCCGCCAGCGCCTTGAGGTCGAGCTGCGCCACCACCGGCACGAGGCCGACGAGCAGGCGCGCGCCCCCGGCCTCCTGCGCCACCAGCGTCTTGAACATCCGCGTCGGCTCGACGCCGAGCTTCGCCGTGGCCTCGTCGCCGAAGGCCGCGGCAGCAGGGTCGTGCTCGTACTCGTGCACCGTCACGGCCACGCCGGCGGACGTCACCGCTCGGGTGGCCGGCGTCTCGCGGGCCGCCACGCTCAGCCCGCGAGGTCGGCGACGACGGCGTCGACGGCGACCCGTCGTCGCTCACCGCTGCGCCGGTCCTTGACCTCTACCTCGCCGTCGGTGAACGACTTCCCGACGATGACGATGGTCGGCATCCCGAGCAGGTCGGCATCCGAGAAGGCGACGCCGGCCGAGACGCCGCGGTCGTCGAGGAGCACGCGTCGCCCGCGGGCCGCGAGGTCGCCCGCGAGCTGCTCGGCCGCCTCGCGCTGCCCGGCCTTGCCGACGGCGACGACGTGCACGTCGGCCGGCGCCACCTCGGCGGGCCAGACCGGGCCGCGGTCGTCGTGGTTCTGCTCGAGGATCGCGGCGACCGCCCGGCTCACGCCGATGCCGTAGCTGCCCATCGTCACGCGCTGCGGCTTGCCGTCGGGGCCGAGGACGTCGAGCGAGAACGCGTCGGCGTATTTGCGGCCGAGCTGGAAGATGTGGCCGATCTCGATGGCGCGGTCCAGCGCCAGCGGCGAACCGCACCGGGGACACGGATCGCCGGGCTCGACGTCGGCGACGTCGAGGTGGCGCTCGACGGTGAAGTCGCGGCCGGCGACCGCGTCGCGGACGTGCGTGTCGGGCTTGTTCGCCCCCGTCACCCAGGCCGTGCCGTCGGCGATGCGACGGTCGGCGTAGTAGGTCACGTGACCACCCTGCGGACCGAGGTAGCCGCGAACCAGCTGGGGGTGCGCGGCGAAGTCGTCGGCCTCGAACGGGGTGACGACGGCCGGCGCGAGCGCAGCCTCCAGCCGCACCAGGTCGACCTCGCGGTCGCCGGGCACCCCGATCGCCAGCGGCTTGCCGTCCACCTTGACCAGCACGTTCTTCAGCGTGGCCGATGCGGGCACGCCGAGCGAGGCGGCCAGCGTCTCGATGGTCGGGGTGTCGGGTGTGGCCACCTCGGTCATCGGCCCGTGCGAGACCGAGGGGTCGACCGGTGCCGCGACGGAGGGAACGGCCTCGACGTTGGCCGCGTAGCCGCAGCTCGCGCAGGTGACGAAGGTGTCCTCGCCGACCGGGGTGGGGGCCAGGAACTCCTCGCTGGCGCTGCCGCCCATCGCGCCGGAGACCGCGGAGACGATGCGGTAGTCCAGGCCGAGGCGGGTGAAGATGCGGACGTAGGCCTCGCGGTGCGCGTCGTAGGAGCGCTGCAGCCCGGCGTCGTCGAGGTCGAAGCTGTACGAGTCCTTCATGACGAACTCGCGGCCGCGAAGGATGCCCGAGCGCGGCCGGGCCTCGTCGCGGTACTTGGTGGCGACCTGGTACAGCGTCACCGGCAGGTCCTTGTACGACGAGTACTCGCCCTTCACCAGGAGGGTGAACATCTCCTCGTGGGTGGGCCCCAGCAGGTAGTCGCCGCCCCGACGGTCGTGCATCCGGAAGACCTGGTCGCCGTACTCCGTCCAGCGGCCGGAGACCTCGTAGGGCTCACGCGGCAGCAGCGAGGGGAACAGCACCTCCTGGCCACCGATGCCGTCCATCTCCTCACGGACGATCGCCGCGACCCGGTCCAGGACGATCTTGCCGAGCGGCAGCCAGGTCCACAGCCCGGCCGCGACGCGACGGACGTAGCCGGCCCGGACGAGCAGCTTGTGGCTGGGCACCTCGGCGTCGGCCGGGTCGTCGCGCAGGGTGCGGAGGAACAGCGTCGACATGCGCAGGACGGGGGCCACGCCTCGGCACGCTACCGAGTCGGGTGTCAACTCTCGATCGAGAATCCGCTCTGCTCGACGGCGGTGCGGCTGACCTGCTCGTCCTGGTCACCGGTGCCGCCGCTGGCCCCGACGGCGCCGAGCAGCGCGCCGTTCCGGTAGACCGGCACGGCACCGGTCTGCGGCGTGAAACGACCGTGCGTCATCGTCGTGATCGCGGTGGAGAAGATCGGCATCGGGCCCATCTTGTCCTTCTGCCCGGCGCTGGGCATCCCGTAGGCGGCCGAGGTCCAGGCCTTGCCCTGCGCGACGTCGGCGCTCACCCAGGGCGCGCCGTCCATCCGCACAAAGGCGAGCAGGTGGCCGGCCGGGTCCATCACGGCGACCGACATCGGGACGCCGAGCTCGTCCGCGGCGGTACGGGCGGCGGCGAGCAGGGACTGTGCTTGGTCCAGCGTAAGAGTGTCCAGGGTCGGCATCCTGCGAGTCTGCCCGCCCGCGTGACCCTCAGACCGCCTTGGCGAGCGTCGGCCCGCTCGGCCGCACGAACACGGCGTCGCCGACGTCGACGCCGAGCGCGGCGAGCTCCTCGCGGGTGAGCTGCGCCCACAGGGCACCGGTGCGGGCCGCGACCGGCGCGCCGCCGCCGGACTCGGCCGCGTCCACCGCCGCGGCGAGGCCGGAACGCTCGTCGGCCTGGCTGGCGCCGTCCTCGATGAGCTCCACCCGGACCTCGAAACCGAGCCGCACGATGCGCGTGACGTGCGCCCGCACCGCACCGGGCTGCGCGCTGGCGAGCACCTCGACGTCGTGGGGCCGGACGAGGTGGCCGTCCAGACGCGTCGCCGGGCCGAGGAAGCTCATGACGAAGTCGTTGGCCGGGGAGTCGTAGAGCTCGTCGGGACTGCCTTCCTGCACGACCTGGCCGCCGGCCATGACGAAGATGCGGTCGGCGACGTCCATCGCCTCCTCCTGGTCGTGGGTGACGAACACCGTCGTCACGTGCACCTCGTCGTGCAGGCGCCGCAGCCAGGTGCGCAGCTCCTTGCGGACCTGCGCGTCGAGGGCGCCGAACGGCTCGTCCAGCAGCAGCACGCGCGGCTCGACGGCCAGGGCGCGGGCGAGCGCCATCCGCTGCCGCTGACCGCCTGAGAGCTGTGCCGGGTAGCGGTCGGCGAAATTCTCCAGGTGCACCAGCTCGAGCAGCTCACGGACCCGCTTCTTCACCTCGGCCTTCGGCTGCTTGCGGATCTCCAGACCGAAGGCGACGTTGCGGGCGACCGTGAGGTGCTTGAACGCGGCGTAGTGCTGGAAGACGAAGCCGACGTTGCGGCCCTGCGGCGGCGTCGTCGTCAGGTCCTGGCCGCTGATCTCGACGGTTCCGGAGTCGGGCTGCTCGAGGCCGGCGATGACGCGCAGCAGCGTCGACTTGCCGCCGCCGGACGGCCCGAGCAGGGCGGTGAGCGACCCGCTCGGGATATCGACCGTGACGTCCTTGAGGGCGTAGAAGTCGCCGAACTGCTTGGTCACGTTCGAGACGCGGATGGTCATCGGGTCTCATCCTTCGGGCGGAGGAACCTGGCGATCACCAGGGTCAGGACGGCGAGCAGGGCGAGCACGAACGAGGCGGCGTAGGCCGCGACCTGCTCGTAGTTCTGGTAGCTGTCCTCGACGAACAGCGTCAGGGTCTGGGTCTGGCCCTGCAGCCGCCCGGAGACGACGGCCAGGGCGCCGTACTCCCCCAGCGCGCGGGCCAGGGCGAGCACGACGCCGTAGGCCAGGGCGCCCCGGATCGACGGCAGGGTCACCCGCGTGAAGGTCTGGAACCGGCCGGCGCCGAGCGTCCACGCCGCCTGCTCCTGTTCGATGCCGACCTCCTCGAGCACCGGCGCGACGGCCCGGACCACCAGCGGCAGCGAGACGAAGATGGTCGCGAGCACCATGCCCGGGACGCTGAAGATGATCTGTATGCCGAGCCGGTTGCCGAAGAAGCGGCCGACGGGTTCGAAGCTGCCGTAGACGAGGATGAGCGCAAGGCCGACGACCACCGGGCTCACCGCGAGCGGCAGGTCGATGAAGGCGTTGAGCAGCCGGCGCCCCGGGAACCGGTGGCGTACCAGCAGCAGCGCCGCGCCGACTCCGAAGATGGTGTTGGCCACGACCGCGAGCACCGCGACCTCGACCGTCAGCCGGAAGGCGTGCAGCGCGTCGTCGGTACCCAACGCGTCGAACACCTCGCCGAGGCCGCTCGAGAAGGTGCGGTAGGCGATGAGCCCGACCGGCAGGATCAGGATCAGCAACAGGTAGGCCAGGGCGACGAGCCGCAGGCCGTAGCGGGATGTCCGGCCGCCCGCGGTCACGTTGCGCGAGCCACGGCTGCCGCCTCCGGTCCTGCCGGTGCGGGGCTCGGCCGTCGAGACGCGGGGTTCGGCGACGGTCGTGTCAGCCACGGCGCGACGCCCAGCGCTGCAGCAGGTCGAGCGCGACGAGCACGACCAGCGCGATCACGAGCAGCAGCGTCGAGACCGCGGCGGCCGCGGTGACGTTGTCGCTCTCGATCTGGTTGTAGATGTGCACCGCCGCCACCTGCGTCTGCCCGGGCAGGTTGCCCGAGATCAGCACCGTCGACCCGAACTCGCTCATCGAGCGGACAAAGGCGAGCGCGGTGCCGGAGAGGATGGCCGGCAGCAGGTTCGGCAGGATGATGCGGCGGAAGATGGTGAAGCGCCCGGCTCCCAGCGAGGCCGCGCCCTCCTCCATCTCCCGGTCGAGCTCGAGCAGCACCGGCTGCACCGTCCGCACGACGAACGGCAGCGTCACGAACAGCAGCGCCGCGACCACCCCCACGCGCTTGTAGGCGATGTCGATACCCAACGGACTGTTCGAGCCGTAGAGCACGAGCAGAGTCAGGCCGGCGACGATGGTCGGCAACGCGAACGGCAGGTCGATCAGCACGTCGAGGAACTGCTTGCCGGGGAACCGGTCGCGGATCAGCACCCAGGCGATGAGCGTGCCCATCACCATGTTGATCAACGCCACGATGATGCTCGCGACGATGGTCAGTTTCAGTGCGGAGCTGGCGTCCGGCGTGCTCACCGCGTCCGAGAACGCGCCCCAGCCACCGCGCGTCCCCCGCCACACCACGGCGGCGAGCGGGATCAGCACGATCAGGCTCAGGTAGAGCGTCGTGATCCCGGTACCGAGGCCCAGCCGGGTCCGGTACCCGACGCGACGCCCGGAGCGGGCTCCGGTGAGGACGGTCGTCATTTCTTGGTCGGCACGCCCTTCTTCTGCTCGACGGAGACGAGCGCGCCGCTGGTCGGGTCGAAGAACTCCTTCGTCACCGCGGTCCAGCCGCCGAGCTGGTCGATGGTGAACAGCCCGGACGGCGTCGGGAACCGACCGGCGGGCACGGCGGTCTTGGAGACCGGGCGGTAGCCGTTGTCGGCGAAGATCTTCTGGGCCTGGTCGGTCTGCAGGAAGTCGACGAACGCCTTCGCCTCGGCCGGGTGCGCCGAGTTGCTGGTGACCGCGACCGGGTTCTCGATGAGGATCGTCTTGTCCGGGATCGTGTAGTCGATCGACTGACCCTGCTTCTGGGCGAAGATCGCGTCGTTCTCGTAGGAGATGAGCGCGTCGCCCTTGCCGTTGGTGAAGGTCTGCAGCGAGTTGCGGGCGCTGTCGTCCTGCACGGGCACGTTGTCGAACAGGGTGTTGAGGTAGCTGAGCCCGGCCTGCTTGTCCTTGCCGAGCTCGGACTGCGCGCCGTAGCCGGCCATGACGTTCCAGCGGGCGCCGCCGGAGGTGAACGGGTTCGGCGTGATCACCTGGGTGCCGGGCTTGACCAGGTCCGGCCAGTCCTTGATGCCCTTGGGGTTGCCCTTGCGGGTGGCGATGGCGACGACGGAGTCGGTGACCATGCCCTTGGTGGGTGTCTTGTTCCAGTCCGCCGCGACCAGCTTGTCCTTGACCAGCCGGGTGATGTCGGGCTCGAGCGAGAACGCGACGACGTCGGCCTTCAGCCCGCTCTCCACCGCACGGCTCTGGTCACCGGAGGCGCCGTAGGACTGGGTGAAGTCGATGTTCTTGCCCTGCGGGGTCTTCTGGAAGGCCTTGATGATGTCGGTGTAGGCGGCCTTCGGCGTCGAGTACGCGACGAGCGAGAGCTTCACCTTGCCGCCACCACCGCCGGACCCGGAGCCTCCGCCCGACGAACCGCAGGCGGCCAGCGGCACGGCGGCGAGCACCACGACGCCGGCGAGGGCGAGCGAGCGCCGCGAGGTCGGACGAAGGGATCGGGTGGAGCGGAGGCGCACGAAGACTCCTGGGAAGCGTCGGACCCGGCGGACCCGGGTGCGGAGGACCTCGTCAGCTTTTCAACAAAGTCGGTCGCTTCAGTGGAGTTGGTGGAACTAGTGACCTATCTAACGTTGCCGGGGATGCTCAGAACAGGACGGAGCTGAAGGTTCCGATGCGCGAGAAGCCGACCTTCTCGTACGCCCGCCGGGCCGAGCCGTTGAAGCTGTTGACGTACAGGCTGACCACCGGCGCCACGTAGCGGCGCGCCAGCTGCACGACGGCGGCGGTACCCGCGGTACCGATGCCGGTGCCGCGCAGCGACGGGTCGACCCAGACGCCCTGCACCTGGCAGGCGGTGGACGTCGCGGCCCCCACCTCGGCCTTGAACAGGACCCGGCCGTCCTCGATGCGGGCGAACGAGCGGCCGGCCGCGATGAGCTCGCCGACGCGCGCCCGATAGGCGGCGCCGCCGTCGCCGTTGTCGGGGCGGATCCCGATCTCCTCGGTGAACATCGCCACACAGGCGGGGAGGACGATGTCGAGCTCCTCGGGCCGGACCAGCCGCACGCCCGGGTCGGGGTCCACGTCGGGCGGGCCGTCCATCGCGAGCAGCGGCTGGTCGGGGCGTACGTCGCGTGCCGGACCCCAGACCGGCTCCAGGTGACGCCACAGCCCGAGCACGCCGCCGGACTCCCCGACGATCGACGCGCAACGCCGACCCTGCCGCCGCGCCCGCTCGGCGTAGTGGCGCACCGAGTCGGCGCCGGCGCACACCGGCCAGAGGTTGGCTCCGGCGTAGCAGACGCTCACGAGCTGGCCGTCGATCTCGTGGCCCCACATCTCCGCGCCGAGCCGCCAGGGCTCGAGTCCGGCCGCCCTCGATGCGGGAGGCGACGAACACGTCGGCCACGGGCGAGGTACGTAGGACGTTGCGCACCGCCGGCAGATCCGCGTCGCCCAGCAGGCGGACCGGTGAGCCGGAGTAGGTGCGGGAAGGGCGTGACATGTCAGGCGGAACGATAAGCCGAACCGCTGCCGCGGGGCGGGAGGACCCTCAGCTGACCGACACGCGGGGTGCGGCGTCGACCGTCTGCTCCTCGACGGGCATCTGCTCGGCGAGGCGCATCGCTTCTTCGATGAGGGTCTCGACGATCTGCGCCTCCGGCACGGTCTTGATGACCTCGCCGCGGACGAAGATCTGACCCTTGCCGTTGCCGGACGCCACCCCGAGGTCGGCCTCGCGGGCCTCGCCCGGACCGTTCACGACGCAGCCCATGACCGCGACCCGCAGCGGGACGGTCATGCCCTCCAGCCCGGCGGTCACTTCCTCGGCGAGCTTGTAGACGTCCACCTGCGCCCGGCCGCAGGACGGGCAGGAGACGATCTCGAGCCGGCGCTGGCGCATGCCGAGCGACTCGAGGATCGACATGCCGACCTTGATCTCCTCGACCGGCGGAGCGGACAGCGAGACGCGGATGGTGTCGCCGATCCCCTCGGCGAGCAGCGCACCGAAGGCGACGGAGGACTTGATGGTCCCCTGGAAGGCAGGACCGGCCTCGGTGACGCCGAGGTGCAGCGGGTAGTCGCACTGCTCGGCCAGCTGCCGGTAGGCGTTGATCATGACGACCGGGTCGTTGTGCTTGACCGAGATCTTGATGTCGCGGAAGCCGTGCTCCTCGAACAGCGAGCACTCCCACAGCGCCGACTCGACGAGCGCCTCCGGGGTGGCCTTGCCGTACTTGGCGAGCAGACGCTTGTCGAGCGAGCCCGCGTTCACGCCGATGCGGATCGGCGTGCCGGCGGCCGACGCCGCCTTGGCGATCTCGGCGACCTTGTCGTCGAAGGCTTTGATGTTGCCGGGGTTCACGCGCACAGCGGCGCAGCCGGCGTCGATCGCGGCGAAGACGTACTTCGGCTGGAAGTGGATGTCGGCGATGACCGGGATCGCGGACTTCCGGGCGATCGCGGGCAGCGCATCGGCGTCGTCCTGGCTCGGCACGGCGACGCGCACGATCTGGCAGCCGGCCGCCGTCAGCTCGGCGATCTGCTGCAGCGTCGCGTTGACGTCGGAGGTCAGCGTGGTGGTCATCGACTGCACCGAGATGGGTGCGTCACCGCCGACGGGCACGTCGCCGACCATGATCTGCCGGCTGTGCCGACGGGTGGCGAGGGGCTTCGGCGGGGTGGACGGGATTCCGAGACCGATGGCGGTCACAACGGGTCCTACCTAATCTGGGTTGCTGACTATCTGAGGTTGATCGGGTTCACGATGTCGGCGGTGGCCAGAACCAGGGTCAACGTCACGAAGATCGCCATCACAGCGTACGTCGCGGGCAACAGCTTGGTCAGGTCCACGCGGCGGAGCGGACCGCGGTAGCCACGGGCCTTCCGGAGCTTGTGACGTGCCTGTTCGTAGAGCAGCACCGCGACGTGGCCGCCGTCGAGCGGCAGCAACGGCAACAGGTTGAAGACGCCGACGAAGAAGTTCACGCCGGCGACGATCCCGAGGAAGGTGCCGATCCGGACCGCGAGCGATTCACCGGGCGAGGACAGGATGTCCCCGCTCACCCGGCTGATGCCGATGACGCCGACCGCACCGGCCGGGTCGCGGTTCGGGGAGAAGATCGTCTTGAGCTTGTCCGGGAAGTGCGCCAGCGTGGTGGCGGTGCCGGTGATCAACCGGCCCATCAGGCCGGGCGTCTTCCCGAGGGCGGTGACGGGTCCGAACCGCTCGATCGGGTTCTTCTGGGTGATCCCGAGCCGCCAGGTCGGCTTGCCGGCGACCGTGATCGGTGACAGCGTCGCCGTCGCGTCGTGGCGCTGCCCGGCGCGGGAGTAGGTGATGGTGACCGGGGACGGTCCGTGATCGGCCAATGCGTCGTGGAAGGCGGACACTCCCGTCACCGGCTTGCCGTCGACGGCGAGCAGCTCGTCATTGGGCAGCAGCCCGATCTCGGTGGCCGGGCTCGGCGGGGCGTTCTTGCAGGTCGCGTTCAGATCTGCGCTGATGCACTTCTGAACCGTGTCGACCTGGACCCGCTTGTCGTTCGCCTGGCCGCCGACCCAGAGCGCCAGGAACAGCAGCACCACAGCGATGAGGAAGTGGGTGACCGAGCCGGCGACGAGCACGATGACCCGCTTGCCGGGCGGCTGGCGGTAGAACGCGCGGGGCTCGTCGGCGGGGTCGACCTCCTCGAGGTCGGTCATCCCGATGATCTTCACGTAGCCACCGGCGGGGATCGCCTTCAGCCCGTACTCGGTCTCCCCCTTCCGGCGCGACCAGATCGTCGGACCGAAGCCGACGAAGAACTCCGTCGCCTTCATCCCGAACTTCTTGGCGAACAGGAAGTGGCCGCCCTCGTGCAGCACCACCGAGATGAGCAGGGCGAGGACGAACGCGATGATGCCTACCGCTGACACGTGCCGCGTTCTCCGATCAGGACTGTGGGATGGACCGTCGGGCGAGGGCGCGAGCAGCGTCCTCCACTTCCAACACATCGGCCGGTGTCCGCAGTTCCCGAAGTGGCAGCTCGGTGACGACCGACTCGACCACATCGACGATGCGGACGAAGGGCAGCCGGCCGTCGAGGAACGCCGCCACGGCCTCCTCGTTCGCCGCGTTGAAGGACGCCGGCGCACTGCCGCCGCGTCGGCCGGCCTCACGGGCCAGCGCGACGGCGGGGAAGGCGTCGTCGTCGAGCGGCTCGAAGGTCAGGGTCTGCGCGGTCGTCCAGTCCATCGGTCGCTGCGCGTCGGGCACCCGATCCGGCCAGCCGAGGGCCAGGGCGATGGGCAGGCGCATGTCGGGTGGACTGACCTGCGCGATCGTGGAGCCGTCGGTGAAGGTCACCATGCTGTGCACCAGCGACTGCGGGTGGACGACCACGTCGATCCGGTCGTAGGGCACGTCGAACAGCAGGGCCGCCTCGATGAGCTCGAGGCCCTTGTTGACGAGGGTGGCCGAGTTGACGGTGACGACCGGTCCCATCGTCCAGGTGGGGTGGGCCAGCGCGTCGGCGGGCGTGACGTCCGCGAGTTGCTCCCGGCTGCGGCCGCGGAACGGACCGCCGCTGGCGGTGAGGACGAGCTTCGCGAGCTCGGCCCGGCGCCCGCCCCGCAGGCACTGCGCGAGCGCGCTGTGCTCGGAGTCGACCGGCACGATCTGGTCGCGGTAGGGCGTGACGAGCGGCCCGCCGGCGACCAACGACTCCTTGTTGGCCAGGGCCAGCGTGCGGCCGGCCTGCAGGGCGGCCAGGGTGGCGGGCAGGCCGAGCGAGCCGGTGACCCCGTTGAGCACGACGTCCGCGGGCCACACGGCGACCTGCTCGGCGGCGTCCGGGCCGGCGAGCACCTTGGGCAGCCGGTAGGAGCCCGTGGCGTAGCCGCGCTGCTGGGCGACGGCGTAGAGCGCGAGTTGGACGTCCTGCGCCGCCGTCGCGCGGGAGACGCCGACCACCTCGACGCCGAGGTCGAGGGCCTGCTCGGCGAGCAGCTGCGGCTGACCGCCGCCGGCCGCGATCGCGACGACCCGGAACCGGTCGGGATTGCGACGGACGACGTCGATCGCCTGCGTACCGATCGACCCGGTCGAGCCGAGGAGGACGACGCGACGGCTCATCCGGCGGCGGCGAGCTGCCCGCACGCCCCGGCGATCTCCCGGCCGCGGGTGTCACGGACGGTGGTGTTCACGCCGGCGTCCCGCAGCCGGCGCACGAACTCCCGCTCGGCGGCCGGGGTGCTGGCCGTCCACGGGCTCCCTGGTGTCGGGTTCAGCGGGATGAGGTTGACGTGCACGAGACGGCGACCACGTTCGCGGAGCCGGGCGGCGAGCAGGTCGGCGCGCTCGGGCTGGTCGTTGATCCCCCGCATCAGCGCGTACTCGATCGACAGCCGCCGGCCGGTCGCCCGGGCGTAGCCGAAGGCGGTGTCGAGCACCTCGGCGACCGGGTAGCGCTGGTTGATCGGCACGAGGGTGTCGCGCAGCTCGTCGTCGGGGGCGTGCAGGCTGAGCGCCAGCGTGACCTGCAGCTTCTCCTCCTGCAGCCGCAGGATGCCGGGGACGAGCCCGACGGTGGAGACGGTGATGGCGCGCTGCGAGAGCCCCAGGCCCTCGGGCGCGGGGTCGATCAGCCGGCGGAGCGCGGCGGAGACGCGCGCGGTAGTTCGCGAGCGGCTCCCCCATGCCCATGAACACGACGTTGCTGACCCGGGTGCCCAGCGGGCGGGTGTCGCCGGCGGAGCCGAGCCCGGCGTCGGCGTCGTCGGACCCGTCGACCCTGGTGGCCTGCTCGGCCCCGACGATCCCGCCGAGCGACCGCGCGGCACCGACGACCTGCTCGACGATCTCGCCGGTCGACAGGTTGCGGGTCAGACCGCCCTGCCCGGTGGCGCAGAACGGGCAGGCCATCCCGCAGCCGGCCTGGCTCGAGACGCAGACGGTGGCCCGGCCCGGGTAGCGCATCAGCACGCCCTCGATCAGGGTGCCGTCGAAGGCGCGCCACAACGTCTTGCTGGTCGCGCCGTCGTCGCAGCTGACGACCCGGACGGGGTCGAGCAGTCGCGGCAGGTAGGCACCGGCGAGCCGTTCCCGGTCGCCGACCGGCAGGTCGGTCATCGTCGTCGGGTCGTCGCGGAACTCGGCGAAGTAGTGGCGGGACAGCTGCGCGGCACGGAACGGCTTCTCGCCGGCGTCGCCGAGCAGCGCCTTGCGCTCGGCCAGCGTCAGGTCGGCGAGGTGCTGCGGAGGCTTGGCGGCGCGCCCGCGCGCGGTCGGCGCGGTCGGCAGGAGGGGAAGTGAAGTCATGTCACCCCCATGGTCCCAGACGACTCAGGTGAACGCCGTCAGCAGCAGCCAGGCGACCGGCGCCGACGGCAGCAGCGAGTCCAGCCGGTCCATGATCCCGCCGTGACCGGGCAGCAGGTCGCTCATGTCCTTGATACCGATGTCGCGCTTCAGCATGGATTCGCCGAGGTCGCCGACCGTGGCGCTGAGGACCAGGGCGGCGCCGAGCGCGACGCCCTCGAGCACGGTGCCTCCCCTGAGCATCAGCGGCACCATGATCCCGCCGGTCACCATGCAGGTCAGGGCCGACCCGGCGAAGCCCTCCCACGACTTGCCGGGCGAGATCGTCGGCGCCATCTTGTGACGCCCGCCGGAGAGCACCCCAGCGGCGTAGCCCCCGATGTCGCTCGCCACCGTCACCGAGACGAAGATCGTGATGCGGCGCGGCCCGTCGCCGGGGGTGGACATCAGTGCGGCGAAGCCGGCGAGGAAGCCGACGTAGACGATGCACAGCGCGGACGCGGACAGATCACGCAGCGTCGGCTGGACCGGCTCGAGCACCTGCCAGCACACCGCCGCGAACACCGCGATCAGCGCCGCCACGACCAGCGCGGGCACGCCCTTGGCGTAGGCGAGGGCCGGCAGCACGGGCGCGGCGACGACCAGCGGGATCACCGGGACACGCAGGTCGGCTGTCCGCAGGGCCCGGGCCAGCTCGTAGGTGCCCATCGCGACCGCGAGGCACAGCACGCCGATCCAGATGATCCGCAGCGTGTAGACGCTCGCCAGGATCAGCCCGGCGAGCGCCACCCCGACGCCGATCGCCGCCCGGAGGTCCCGCCCGGCACGGCCGGTGGCCTTGGGTTCGGCGGGCGTCGCCCGGGTGGTCATCGCCTCAGACCTCGAGGAGTTCGGCTTCCTTGGTCTTCAACAGCTCGTCGATCTGCGCGACGTAGCCGGAAGTCGTGCCCTCGAGGTCCTTCTCGGCGCGGCGGACGTCGTCCTCCCCCGCCTCCCCGTCCTTCTGGATCTTGCCCAGCCGGTCCATGGCGTGCCGGCGGACGCTGCGCACGCTGACGCGCGCCTCCTCCGCCTTCGTCCGCGCCACCTTGATGAGGTCCTTGCGGCGCTGCTCGGACAGGTCCGGGAAGACGCAGCGGATGATGCTGCCGTCGTTGCTGGGGTTCACGCCGAGGTCGGAGTCGCGGATCGCGCGCTCCACGGCATTCAGCGAGCTCTTGTCGTAGGGCGAGACCAGCACCATGCGCGGCTCGGGAACGGTGAACGAGGCGAGCTGGTTCACCGGCGTCATCGCGCCGTAGTACTCGACCACGATGCGCGAGAACATCTGCGGCGTGGCGCGCCCGGTGCGGATGGAGGCGAATTCGTCCTTCGCCACCTGGACGGCCTTGTCCATCTTCTCCTCGGCCTCGAGGAGCTCGTCGTCGATCACGATGATCCCTTCTGCGTCTGCGGCCCGTCCGGCGCGACGTCGGCGGTCACGACCGTCCCGATCTTCTCACCACGGACCGCCTTCGAGATGTTGCCGTCGGTCAGCAGGTCGAAAACGACGATCGGCATGGCGTTGTCCATGCAGAGGCTGATGGCGGTGGCGTCCATGACCTTCAGCCCACGGATCAGGACCTCGTTGTACGTCAGCTCGTCGAACTTGACGGCATCGGGGTTGCGGGCGGGGTCGGAGTCGTAGACGCCGTCGACCTTGGTCGCCTTCAGCACGGCCTCGGCCTTCACCTCGAGGGCGCGCTGCGCCGCCGTGGTGTCGGTCGAGAAGAACGGGGCCCCGAGGCCCGCGCCGAAGATGACGACACGGCCCTTCTCCAGGTGCCGGATCGCCCGGAGCGGCAGGTAGGGCTCGGCGACCTGACCCATCGCGATGGCGGTCTGCACGCGCGTCTTCACGCCCCGGTTCTCGAGGAAGTCCTGCAGCGCCAGGCAGTTGATCACCGTTCCCAGCATGCCCATGTAGTCGGCGCGGGCCCGGTCCATGCCCCGCTCGGCCAGCGCCTGGCCGCGGAACATGTTGCCGCCGCCGACGACGACGGCGACCTCGACGCCGCTCGCGACCACGTCCTCGATCTGCCGGGCGATGGTCGCGACCGTGGTCGGGTCGATGCCGAGCGGGTCGCCGCCGGCGAACGCCTCCCCGGACAGCTTCAGCAGCACCCGGTTCCAGCGGTGGGCCTCAGGCACGGCTTCTCCTCGTTCGACGGCGGGCTAACAGGGGGCGGTGCGGCCAGTCTTCCACCGACGAGGGCCGCCCCGACCAGCAGTGGTCGGGACGGCCCTCGTCGGTGGTTCAGGCGGGTTGCGGACGGACGCTCAGGCGCCGACCTCGAAGCGCGCGAAGCGCTTCAGGGTCACTCCTGCCGCGTCGAGCACCTGCTTGACGGACTTCTTGTTGTCCTGGACGTGCGCCTGGTCGAGGAGCACGACCTCCTTGTAGAAGCCGGTCACCCGACCCTCGACGATCTTCGGGAGGGCCTGCTCGGGCTTGCCCTCCGTCTTGGCCGTCTCCTCGGCGATGCGCCGCTCGTTCGCGACGAGGTCGGCGGGCACCTCGTCGCGGGTCAGGTACTGCGCGCGCATGGCGCTGACCTGCATAGCGGCGCCGCGGGCGGCACCTTCGTCGGCGCCGTCGAACTCGACGAGCACGCCGATCTGCGGGGGCAGGTCGCTCGCGCGACGGTGCATGTAGTTCGCGACCTGGCCGTCGAAGACGGCGACCCGACGCAGCTCGATCTTCTCGCCGAGCACGGCCTGCATGTCGGTGATGTTCTCGGCGACGGTCTTGCCGTCGACGAGCTTCTCCTCCAGCAGGGCCGCGACATCGGCGGTCCGGGTGCGGGCGGCGTGGGCGACGATGTCGTTGGCCAGCCCCTGGAACTGCTCGTTCTTGGCGACGAAGTCGGTCTCGCAGGCGAGCTCGACCATCGCGCCCTCGGCGGCCGCGACCAGGCCGTTCGAGGTGCTGCGCTCGGCGCCGCGCTTGATCGCCTTCGCGGCGCCCTTCTTGCGCAGTTCCTCGACAGCGGTGTCGACGACGCCCTCGGCCTGGATGAGCGCCTTCTTGACGTCGCTCATGCCCGCGCCGGTGATCTCGCGGACGGAGCGAATGAGGGCTGCAGTGACCTCAGCCATGGATGTGGATTCCTCCGGGATTCAGTAGGTCAGGAGCCGGTCTGCTCGGTGGCCGGCGCGGTGGCGGACGAGTCGGCGGACCAACCGGCCCCACCGACCTCGCCGAGTGCGGGGTCGACCGCGGCGGGGACGCCCGGGGTGCCCTCGGCCGGCGCTGCCTCGGCGGGGGCCTCGGTCTGCACGGGGGCCTCGGTCTGCACGGCGGCCTCGGGAGCCGGGGCGGCGTCGGCGGCCGGGGCGGTGGGCGCGGTGTCGGCGGCCGGTGCGGCGCCGCCGATCAGCTGCTGCTCCCAGTCGGCGAGCGGCTCGCCGGCGGCGACCTCGGGCTTGGCCCCGTCACCGTTGGCACCGGCGCGGGCCATGAGGCCCTCGGCGACGGCGTCGGCGATGACGCGCGTCAGCAGCGCTGCGCTGCGGATCGCGTCGTCGTTGCCCGGGATCTTGTAATCGACCTCGTCGGGGTCGCAGTTGGTGTCGAGGATCGCGACGATCGGGATGCCCAGCTTGCGGGCCTCGCCGACGGCGATGTGCTCCTTCTTGGTGTCGACGATCCACACCGCACTCGGGGTGCGCTGCATGTCGCGGATACCACCGAGGGTGCGCTCGAGCTTGGCCTTCTCGCGGGAGAGGACCAGCGACTCCTTCTTGGTGCGGACGGTGTCGCCACCGCCGGTGGCCTCGAGCTCCTCGAGCTCCTTGAGGCGCTGCAGCCGCTTGTAGACGGTCTGGAAGTTGGTGAGCATCCCGCCCAGCCAACGCTCCTTCACGTACGGCATGCCGACCCGGCCGGCCTGCTCGGCGATCGCTTCCTGCGCCTGCTTCTTCGTCCCGATGAACATGACGGAGCCGCCGTGCGCGACGGTCTCCTTGACGAAGTCGTAGGCGCGGTCGACGTAGTCGAGCGTCTGACGCAGGTCGATGATGTAGATGCCGTTGCGCTCGGTGAAGATGTAGCGCTTCATCTTGGGGTTCCAGCGCTTGGTCTGGTGACCGAAGTGGACTCCGGCCTCCAGCATCTGGCGCATGGTGACGACGGCCATGGCGTCGCTCCTCTGGGACTCGGTTGTTCGCCCCTGGCCGGTCGGCCGGGGCCCTGACGACTCCGGGGCCGCGCCCTGGGAACCAGGGACCGGTGCGGCCGGGTGCCGATCGGGGATCGGCCGGAGGCGTGCGAAGTCGACCCGAGAAGTCGGGTCGCTGTCGCCGAGTCTACGCGCGGGTCCGCGGACAGCATCGTCCCCAGAAGTGCGACGCACCCACCGTCGGACCGCAGGACGGATCACGCTGGTCACATGCGGAACGAGGTGGTGCGCGTGCTGATCGGGGCGCTCGTGGTGCTGGGGTCACTCGTGCTGCTGAGCTGCCTCGGCGCGGCTCCCGCTGCGGAGGCGGTCGACGCCCCGACCGGCCCCGACGTCGCCCCCCGCACCGCCTGGCGACCGCCGCTGCCCCAGCCGCTGCTGCCCGTGCGCCGCTTCGACGATCCCGGCCGCTACGCCGCCGGCCACCGGGGCGTGGATCTGCGCACCACCGCGGGGGCCGCGGTCCTGGCGCCGGCCGACGGCGTCGTCCGGTTCGCGGGCCCGGTCGCGACCCGGCCCGTGGTGAGCGTGGACGTCGGTCCACGCCGGTTCAGCTACGAGCCGGTCCGGCCGGTGGTGCACCAGGGGCAGGCGGTACACGCCGGCCAGCTGCTGGGCTTCGTCACCGGCGAGCACCCCGGATGCGGCACCTGCCTTCACTGGGGTCTTCGCCTCGACGCGGGGACGCCGGCCGAGCGCTACCTCGACCCGTTGCGCGCGCCACGGTCACCGGTGCGCCTGCTGCCGCTCGACGAACCGAACGGCGTCCCCTCCCGGTCAGGACGTCGTGGCGCGCCGCTCGGCCTCGGTCTCGGCCCAGACGTCGGCGACGTCCGCGAGATAGCCCGACGACGTGGAGATCTCCCGGAGCAGGTCCTCCTGCTTGCGGCGCATCGCCTTCAGCTCCGCAAGTGGCTCGCGCAGGGCGACCCGCATCGCGTTGAGGAACAGCAGGTACAGCACGCCGGAGATGGCGATGCCCGCCACCGCGTACAGCAGGATGCTGAGCCAGAGGGGCACGTCACTCATGAGACTCCGTCTCAGAGCTGTCAGTTCGAGCTGTCATGCAGGCGCTGTCCCGCTCCGTGAAGGGGACCGACCGTCCGTCAGTCCCGCTGATCCGCCAGTTTGGCACGCAACTGGAGCACGGCCTTGGTGTGCATCTGGCAGATGCGGCTCTCGGTGACCCCGAGGACCTGACCGATCTCGGCCAGCGTGAGGCCCTCGTAGTAGTACAGGGTCACCACGATCTTCTCCCGCTCGGGGAGCATGTTGATCGCGCGGGCCAGCAGGTGCTTGGTCTCCTGGCTCTCGAACACGCGGACCGGGTCCTCGGCCTTGGTGTCCTCGAGGGTGTCGACCAGGCTGACCTTGTCGCCCTTCTCGCCGTTGACGTTGAGCAGCTCGTCGAGCGCCACGACGTTGACGAAGCTGACCTGGCCGAAGATTGCGTGCAGGTCCTCGAGCTTGATGCCGAGTTCCGCCGCCACCTCGGGTTCGGTGGGTGTGCGGTGCAGGCGGGCCTCGAGGGCGGCGTAGGCACGCTCGACCTCACGGGCCTTGCTCCGGATCGAGCGGGGGATCCAGTCGATCGAGCGGAGCTCGTCGATGATCGCGCCCTTGATCCGGCTGATCGCGTAGGTCTCGAACTTGATGGCCCGGGTGACGTCGAACTTCTCGATCGCGTCGATCAGCCCGAAGATGCCGTAGGAGACGAGGTCGGCCTGCTCGATGTTGGGCGGAAGCCCGACACCCACGCGGCCGGCGACGTACTTCACCAGCGGCGCGTAGTGCAGGATCAGCTTCTCCCGCACCTCGGTGTCGCCCTCGGCCTTGAACTCACGCCAGAGCTCTTCCAGTGCGGGGTCGACCGGCTTCGGTTCCCGGACGGGTCGGCCGTTGGCCGGACGTCCTGGCAGACCCGGGGTGACGGGACTGGCCGGGCTGGCGGGGCTCGCGGAGGCGGAGGAGGCGGCCCCCGATTCGGCGGGAGCAACCTCCACGGCCTCAGGCCCGGGGGTGCGCGCGTTCATAGCTGACTCGCAGTCGCTCGGCGGTCACGTGCGTATACAGCTGCGTCGTTGCGAGCGTAGCGTGACCGAGTAACTCCTGAATGCTTCTCAAATCGGCTCCGCCTTCCAACATGTGAGTCGCAGCGCTGTGCCGGAGCCCGTGGGGCGCCAGATCAGGTGTTCCGGGGACGGCCGCCATCGCGGCGTGCACGGCCCGGCGGGCGGCCCTGGGGTCGAGCCGGCGTCCGCGACGTCCGAGCAGCAGGGCGGCTCCGCTGCCGGCGTCCGCGAACTCGGGACGGCCCCGGGTCAGCCAGGCCTCCAGAGCGGCGGCGGCCGGGACGCCGTAGGGCACCCGTCGTTCGCGATCGCCCTTGCCGACGACGCGCAGCAGCCGACGGCTGTCGTCGACGTCGGTCAGGTCGAGCCCGCACAGTTCGCTGACGCGCAGTGCGGAGGAGTAGAGCACCTCGACGACCAACCGGTCGCGCAGCCGCATCGCCGTCTCGGCGGGATCGCCGGAGTCCGGAGGTGATGACGGCGCAGCCGGTGCCAGCACCGCTGCAGCCTGTTGTGGCTGCAGGACGCGCGGCAGGGTGTGCGGGCGTCGAGGGGTCTCGAGCCGGGCTCCGACGTCGGTGGCGAGCAGCCCGCGCCGCGCGGCCCAGGCGGTGAACGACCGCGCGGCCGAGGCACGACGGCCGAGCGTGGCCGGGCTCGCTCCGCGGCTGCGCTGCGCGGCGAGCCAGCTCCGGAGGACGCCCAGGTCCAGGGTGTCGAGGCGCTCGCGGCGCATCCGGCCCGCGTGGGCGGCCAGGCCGTCGAGGTCGGTGCGGTAGGCGCGACGGGTCGCAGCGGAACGCCCGAGTTCGACGTCGAGGTAGCGGTCGAAGGCGGCGAGCGCATCGTCCCAGCTCTCCGGCCGCACGAGGGTCACCAGCCGCACGGTCCCTGCCGTCATCGTGGCGGTCAAGCGGGCACGCCGTCGGCCGGACCCACGCCGACGAGCACGTCGAGGAGTTCGATGAGTTGGACGTCGCGACGCCGCTGGTCGGTGGCCGACACCTCGAACCGCGCGGCGGTCTCCCGCCGGACCTCGGAGATCACGAGGGCGGCTGCATCGGGTGTCAGCTCCATGCACAACCCATCGCACTTTCCGTTCAGCCGTGAAGCGGATCCCCGGTCTCCTGCTGTGAGGCGGCTCCCGGGGTACCGGCCTCCGAGTGCTCGCGGACGGCCGGTGGCCGTCTGCGAGCCCTACGCATCCGCTTCTTTCAACTTCTGCCAATTCGGCGTCGCAATTACCCGACCGGTCTACCCTGCCGCCCATGACCGGTGCGGACCGCCTTCGCTCCCTCGCTGCCGCTGGCTTGCTCGGAGCCGCGCTTCTAGTCGGTGGCACGACACCGGCTTTCGCCTCGCCGGCACCCGCGTCGCCGGTGACTTCTCCCACCTTGTCGCCCTGTGCTGCGGCAGCAGAATTGGCAGCGAAAGACCAGCGAGAGGATGCAGAAAGGCTGTACCGCTCGCTGATCACGGTCGCCGGCGCACCGACCTGCGCCATCGACGGGCTGGCGACGGTGGTACACGATCGCCGACAGGCGTCCGTCAGCTCCCGCTGGGACGCCTTTTACAGCGAGGTGGTCGCGCCGCTTCAGCAGGTAATCCTGCCTCTGCTCGCCGTCTGGCTGTTCCTCTTAGTCTGCGCTCGGCTCGCCACCTTCCTGGTGGGCCCTACCCAACGCGGGCTCGGCCTGCGAATCGGCAACCTCCTGACCTGGTTAGGGCAGGCGCTGCTGCTCGCGGCCGCTCTGACTGTCACCCTCGGACCGTCCCTCGACACGTCGCCGAAGGGGAACAACCTGGACTCGGACGTCTCCTGGCCCTGGTCGGCGCCGCGATGGGTCTACTTTGCGGCTTTGGCCGTAGCGGGGATCCTGGTTCTTTCTCAGGCAGTGGGCCGCCGGCTGAGCCTGCAGATCCAAGGTCAGGACGCTTCAGGCACCCCGAACGCCGCCCTCGCGGACTACGTCCAATCGCGCTTGGTCACCCTGGGCGGAACACCGCCCCGCGGACTCGCCGTTCCACAGGCGACAGACGTGACGCAGTTGCCGAGCGATGCGCTGACAACGCTGCCAGAGGGGCAGACAGCCCAAGCCATCCTGCGAGTCATCCAGGCGCTCATCCCGACCGTCTCCTGGCGGGCGCGAGTGACCGCGGTCGACGCGGAGCGCATCGTCGTGACCCTGACCCGCAACGGTCGCCTCGTCGCCTCGACGCCGATCAGCCGGCTCAACCTTGCTTTACCTCCGTTGAAGGAGGACGCCAAAGCGGACGACACTGCCGTCAACACCGGTCACGCCCAGCTGCTGACAGCGGCAGCCGCGTTCGTACTGGTCCACCTCGCCACACCGAACCGCTGGCTGCAGGTCGGGCTCTGCGGCTGCAGCCGTTGGCAGAGCCTGGCACAGCATGTGCTCGCCACCGACCTCGGCTGGAGGTTGGAGGACGGCGTTCGCACCACACTTCTTTCCAAAGCCCTCGACGATGATCCGAAGAACAACCTGGCCCGGGTCGCCTATCTGACCAGGGTCCTTCGTTCGGCTGCATACGACGGCACCAGCTGGGACTACGCGCAGGTGCTGCACCGCGAGTACAGGCGCCTTCGCCTCCTGCCCGACCGACGCGGCTACGACGCTCTGCTCCTACGACTCCTGTACACGCAGACAGCGGTGTGGCTCAACATCGCGCAGGACAACCGCAACCGCGGTGTCCCGCCACAGACGGCTCTGGACTGGGCGGAGAGCTCCCTCCATCGCCTTATGCGGCGGTGTCGCCCCGAGCCCGATCCCGATCTGGCACACCTGGTCGGGGACCTCCGCGCCGTTGCGGTGATCATGTGGGACACGCTGTCCACATTCAGATCGCCGCGATCGACGTTCGTCACGGCGCAGCAACGAGCACGGTGGACCAAGGACGATGATGCCCTCACCGCCCGGGGAATCTTCGGAAAGGCCTGCCTGCTCGCGGTGCGAGGTCATGACCATGAGGTCATCGCCATGCTGCGCCTCCTCACCGGCGCCGCGGAGTATCTGAGCGCGATCCCGACCGACCCGTACTTCGAACGGCTGTACACCGAAGCGGCGGACGACGACCTGGTCCTCCTGAAGCAGCTCACCGGTAAGCCTGCCCCGATCCGGTTCGTGGACCTGCCACCCTTTGCGAAACACGCACAGACGCTGACCGACATGGGAATTCGCACTCCCAGCGACCTCTTCCTTGCCGCCACGAGGACGAATTCCCGCCGAGAATTGCAGTGGAGACTGACGGTTGACAGCATGACGCTCTCCTACTGGCAGCGCGTCGCCGACCTCGCGCAGCTGCTGGCCGACGTCGACGTGCCGACGTTGAACCTCCTGCTCGAAGCCGACGTCGATTCCATCGGCACCCTGGGCACCTGGGCGACGCCAGCAGGTGCTGCCGAACTGGCGGAACGGCTCAGCCGCAGCTGCCGAAGTATGAGCCAGCCGCTGCGACCGCCCGATACGGCGACGGTCGCAGGTTGGTGCAAGCGAGCACAGCAGCCGCAGCGTGCGAATGTCGGCGCCGCGGTCCCGGCGCGGGCACCGACGTGAGGTCCAACGCGCGCCTCTGTCAATGACCGACTCCACCTTCACTATTCGCTGAGCAACTCTAGCTAGGAGATTCGAGCGTCGCTCCCGAGGGCCGACGGCCGAGGGCGGAGAGGCGCCACCCGTCCGGTTGCCGTTCGACGAGACCGGCCGCGAGCAACGGCTCGAGGATGAGCGCCACCGCGGCGTCGTCCAGCCCGGCGCGGCCGGCGACGTCCTCCAGAGGACGCGCGGTGCGCGAGGGCAACGCGTCCAGCACGCGGTGCATCGCAGGTTCCAGTCCGTCCCGCGGGCCGGGTGGCGCGACGGGCAGCGGCGCCAGCTCACCGATGCGGCCGACGGCCTCGACGACCTCCGCCGCCTTCGTCACGAGCTGCGCCTCCGGCCACTGCCGGAGCAGCAGATGCGGGCCGGCGGACAGTCCACTGGTGACCGGCCCCGGCACCGCCAGCACCGGTCGCCCGAGCCGGCGCGCGTGCCGGGCCGTCGACAACGCGCCGCTGCGCACCCCGGCCTCGACGACGACCACCCCTGCCGACAGCGCGGCGATCAGACGGTTGCGGGACAGGAAGCGCCGTCGCAGTGGCGGCGTACCGGGCGGCGCCTCGCTGAGGAGCAGACCGCCCTCGTCGAGCACCCGGGCGAGCAGTGCGGTGTGCGCGCGGGGGTAGGCGATGTCCACTCCCCCGGCCAGGACCACGACCGTCGTCCCCTGCGGTCCCGCCATCGAGCCGGACCCGACGAGCGCGCCGCGGTGCGCGGCGCCGTCGATGCCGAACGCTCCCCCGGAGACGACGTGCCAGCCCGTGCTCGCGAGGTCGAGCGCCATCTCCCCGGCGACGTGCAGCCCGTAGGACGTGGCCGCTCGGGAGCCGACGAGCGCCACCGACCGCCTCGCCATCGCCGGCAGCGGCAAAGCGCCAGGCACCGCCTCCCGCACCCAGAGGCCCCACGGGGCCGTCACGTCCAGCGCCCCGGCGGTGCGGGTCAGCTCGTCGAGTTCCGTCGGCCAGTCCTCGTCGTCCGGGATCACGAACCGGACGCCGATCCGCTGCGCGTTCTCGAGGTCCGCCTCGGGCGGCACCGACGCCGCGCTGAGCCCGCGCGACACCCGGGCCCATGCGGCAGGGGCCCCCCGTGCCGCGACCTCCCGCGCCACCAGCAGATCGCCGGGCTCGACGTGGCGCGACAGCCCGGCGCGCGCGAGCCGTTCTGCCGTCCGGACGCCGCTCACGAGACACCTGGCAGACGGAGCCGCAGAGCTTCCTCGACCTCGGCCGCGCCCGGCGTCGCGACCCCGCGCAGATCGGCCACCGTCCACGACACCCGCAGCACGCGGTCGAGCCCGCGCGCGGAGAGCCGGCCGTCCTCGAAGCGGTCGACCACCGGCTTCATCACGTCCTTCGCCAGCGGCCAGCGTCGACGCAGCTCGACGCCGGGCACCTCGCTGTTGCTCCGCCACGGGAACCCGGTCAGCCGAGCCGACGCCGCGGCCCGCGCGACGACGACCCGAGCGGCGACCGCAGCCGACGACTCCGCACCGCTCGGTGAATCGTCCAGCATCTCGACCTTGCTCGGCGGATGCAGCTGCACCCGCAGGTCCACCCGGTCCAGCAACGGTCCGGACAACCGCTGCCGGTAGGCCAGCCGCGCCCGTGGCGGACACGGGCACGACGCGTCCTGCTTCGTCCCGGCCCGGCCGCACGGACACGGGTTGGCCGCCATCACCAGCGTGAACCGGGCCGGGAACCGCACCGACGCCATCGCCCGCGCGACCTCCACCGCCCCGCTCTCCAGCGGCGCCCGCAGCGCATCCAGCACCATCGGCGCGAACTCCGGCGCCTCGTCGAGGAACAGCACCCCGCGGTGCGCGAGGCTGACCGCGCCCGGGCGGAGGGCCCGGCTGCCGCCGCCGACGATGGCGGCGACGCTCGCCGTCGAGTGCGGGCTGCGGAACGGTGCGGTGTCGATGAGCGGAGCGCCGGGGGCGAGTTCGCCGGCGACGGAATGCACCGCGGTGACCTCGAGCGCCTCACCCTCGGTCAGCGGCGGCAGCAGCCCGGGGAGCCGTTCGGCCAGCATCGTCTTACCGGCGCCCGGCGGACCCTCGAACAGCAGGTGGTGCCCACCCGCGGCGGCAACCTCGACGGCGAAGCGGCCCTCCGGCTGCCCGGCGACGTCGGCGAGGTCCAGATGCGGACGCGCGGGAGGCGCCGCCAGGGCCGGAACCGGGAAGACGTTGGCGACATCGTGCCCGTTGAGCAGGGCGACGAGTTGCTGAAGGGTGTCGACCGCGTCGACCTGCATCCCCGGGACCAGCGCCGCCTCCGCCGCGTGCGCCGACGGCACCACGACCCGGTCGATCCCGGCGCGCGCCGCGGTCAGAACCGCCGGCAACACCCCCGGCAGCGGCCGCAGCCGCCCGTCGAGCGCCAGCTCCCCCAGCAGCACCCGACCGGCCAGCGCCGCCTGCGGAACCACCCCGGCGGCGGCGAGCACCGCCGCCGCCACCGCGGCGTCGAACCCGCTGCCCGACTTCGGCAGCGCCGCCGGGAACAGCCCGATGGTGATGCGTCCCTGCGGCCAGTCCCACCCGGAGTTCACCACCGCCGCCCGGACCCGGTCCCGGGCCTCGAACAGCGACGTGTCCGGCAACCCGATGATCGTCGTGCCGGGCAGGCCCGACGCGAGGTCGGCCTCGACCTCCACCAGATGACCCTCGACCCCGAGCAGCGCCACGCACCGCGCGCACGCCATCCCCTTCACGGGATCGGCCATCAGAACGCCCCACGCAGCTGCGACACGTCGACACCGCCCGGCCCGCGCACCACCGAGACGACGTCGAACCGCAGCGCGCACGGCCCGAGCTCCGGGTGCTCCGACAACCACCGCACCGCCAGGCGCCGCAACCGCCGCTGCTTGTCGGCCCCCACCGCCGCGGCCGGCAACCCGAACCGGCTGCCCGACCGGGTCTTCACCTCGACGAACACGACCGTCCGGCCGTCCCGGACGACCAGGTCGATCTCCCCCGCCGCCGGGCGGTCACCACCGCGGCCACCCGCCCGCCAGTTCCGGTCCAGCACCTCGCAGCCCTGCGCAGCCAGATGCTCCGCCGCCCGCTGCTCCCCGAACCGGCCCACCGCCGCCGACACCCGTGACATCCCCGCACTCCCCGCACTCCGCCGGCCGGACCGACCGGGCAGGGCACAGCGTCGCCGGAACGAGCGAAGCGCCGCAGACACGACGAAGCCCCTGTGGACAGCCCGAAGGCGTCCACAGGGGCCAGGTCACGTGGAGCTCGACCCGAACGGCCTCAGCTCAGGACGAGGACACTTCCCCGTCCGGTGCGGAACGACGGTGTGCTCGTGACGTGCCGCCCGGGGTCGCGCCGCCGGCCTGCGAGTCGGGGCTGGTGGGCACGACCTTCTCCGGCGCCTGGGAGGTCGCAGCGGCGATCCCGCCGACCTCCATGCCGTCCTCCGACGTCCCGGCCATCGACTCGGTCGCGGCCACGGAGACCCCGTGCGCGTCGCCGGACGTCCCCGGACGGCTGTCGGCCGCACCCGGTACCGATTCGGTTCCGTCCAGATCGACGTCCGAGCCCTCGGGCAGGTCGCCCTGGACGCCGGGGGCCTTCGACGATGCCGGCGGCACCGCGCTGCGTGGGGTGACCGCCGGGCGGGGAGCGCCGGCGCCGGTCGCCGAGACCGCCGGCGGGTTGGGCGACTGCGCGCCGGCGCTCGAGAGGTTCGCGTGCGGCGGCGCCGACTCGTGGTCGTCGGCCGGGATCGGCTCGCTCGTCGGCTGGTTGGTGTCGGGCGGGGCGTTGCCGGAGACGCGCGCCGCGGCGCCGGGCGCCTCGTAGTCCGGCCGGGCGCCTTCGGTCATGCTCGTCTCGCCGACAGCTGGGGAGTCGTCGCGTTCAGTCATGCGGATTGTCTACCCGCACGCGTCGGCGACAGTCAGAGCTCGGCTTTCGCCAGCTCCTCGACGTTGACGTCCTTGAAGGTGACGACACGTACCTGCTTGACGAAGCGGGCGGGCCGGTACATGTCCCAGACCCACGCGTCGTGGAGCGTGAGCTCGAAGAAGACCTCGCCGTCGGCCGAGTTGCGCACCTCGAGCCGGTAGTCGTTCGCGAGGTAGAAGCGGCGCTCGGTCTCGATGACGTAGCTGAACAGGCCGACGACGTCGCGGTACTCCCGGTAGAGCTGCAGCTCCATCTCGGTCTCGTACTTCTCGAGGTCCTCGGAGCTCACGCGGGCACCTCCGTGTAGCTCGACAGCTGGCTATCGCTCGGCACGCCCACATCCTGCCCCACGAGGTCGAGAACCGTGGGCGGCCGCACCGTCGAGGCGATCGAGGAGCGGACGTTGACGTAGGAGAAGCGGTGCTCCGGACAGGGCCCGTGGGCGGCCAGCGCCTCCATGTGCTCGGCCGTCGAGTAGCCCTTGTGCCGTTCGAACGCGTACTGCGGGTGCGTCTCGGACATCCGGCACATGATGCGGTCCCGGGTCACCTTGGCGACGACGGAGGCCGCGGCGACGCAGGCCGCGACCCGGTCGCCCTTCCAGAACGCCGCGTTGGGCGTGCCGAGCCCGGGCACCGGGAAGCCGTCGGTGATGACGTAGGACGGCCTCGTCGCGAGCCCGGCGACGGCGCGGCGCATCCCGGCGAGGTTGGCCACGTGCAGGCCGATGCGGTCGACCTCCGGCGCGGGGATCGCGACGACGTGCCAGGCCTGCGCCCGTGCGACCACCTCGGCGTAGACGGCCTCGCGGGCCTCGGCCGTCAGCAGCTTGCTGTCGGCGAGCCCGGGCACCTGCCCGCGGCGGCCTTCGGGGAGGATCACCGCCGCCACGACGAGGGGGCCGGCGCAGGCCCCCCGACCGGCTTCGTCGGCGCCGGCGACGTCGGGGAAGCCACAGCGCCGCAGGGCCCGCTCGTAGCCCCAGAGACCGGCGTCGCGGCGCACCGTGACCGGGCTCAGACCGAAGACGTCCATCGCCGCCAGGTTACGACCGGCGCCGGTTACGGCCGGCGGCGACGCCGTGCGATCGGCCCGATCAGGGCCGGTACGGCCACGAAGCCGAGCAGTGCGCCGGAGGCGGTCCTGTCGTGGGCGAACGTCTTCGGGACCTTCAGGAAACTGAAGCGGCTCACCGGCCAGACGCGGACGAAGGCGCGTCCGATGACCGCGCTGGTGGGGATCGTGCTGTGCATGCGCGAGTCGGCCGAGTCGCCGCGGTGGTCCCCCATCACCCACAGCTGACCCTCGGGAACCTTGACGGGCGCGAAGGTGCGACCCCCACCCGGTCCCGGCGGCAGATCCAGAGGACTGTTCTCGAAGATGTACGGCTCGTCGAGCGGCACGCCGTTGACGGTCACCCGCCCCTGCGCGTCGCAACAGGCCACGGTGTCGCCGCCGACGCCGATGACGCGCTTGACGAAGTCGCGCTCCCCCGGCGCCCCGAGGCCGAGTACGCCCTGGACCGTGCGGACCGCCTTGCTGACCGGGGTCGTCGCCGGTGGGATGACGCTCTCGGACTGGGTGAAGCCCGTGCCGGCACCGTCGAAGACGACGATCTCGCCGCGATGGATGTCGCGGAAGCGGTAGACGACCTTGTTGACCAGGACGCGGTCCTGGATCAGCAGCGTCCGCTCCATCGACCCGGACGGGATGTAGAACGCCTGCACGACGAACGCCTTGAGCAGCAGCGCCAGCAGGATCGCGAGGACCAGCAGGACGGGCAGCTCCTGGCTCAGCGGGCGCTGCTTGCGACCCGCCTTGCCGTGCTTGCTGGACTCCTGGTCGTCCGTCGACGCAGCCGACGGCAACGGCTCAGCCGTGACCGGCGTCGGCTCCTCGGAGCCGGAAGGAGAGCTCATCGTGAGAGCAGAGGGGTGATCGGCCGACGAGGGCCGACCGTCACCGCGTCACCGGGTCGCGCTTCTCCTTGATCTTGGCCTTCTTGCCGCGCAGCTCGCGGAGGTAGTAGAGCTTGGCGCGACGCACGTCACCGCGGGTCACGACCTCGATCCGGTCGATGACCGGGGTGTGGACCGGGAAGGTGCGCTCTACGCCGACCCCGAAGCTCACCTTGCGGACGGTGAAGGTCTCGCGGACGCCACCGCCCTGGCGTCGGATGACGACGCCCTGGAAGATCTGCACACGCTGCCGGGTGCCCTCGATGACGCGTACGTGCACCTTGAGGGTGTCTCCGGCGCGGAAGTCCGGCACATCGCTGCGGATCGACAACGCGTCGAGATCGTCCAGGGTGTGCATGAGTCGCTTCCTCGCAAGAGCATCAGGCGGAGCCCGAGGCGGCAGAAGCCGCTCTGGGGGCGCGGTGGAACGGCGCGCCAGAGACATCCGGGGGCGCCAGACCTCCACTGTGCCACAGATCCAGCAGGCAGGCTGCTGACGCAGCGGTCAGTCCAGCAGGTCGGGGCGGCGGCGCGCCGTCCGCTCGCGCGACTGCTCCGCGCGCCAGCGCGCGACGGCGCCGTGGTCGCCGGAGAGCAGCACCGACGGCACCGTCCGGCCGGCGATCTCCGGCGGCCGTGTGTAGACCGGTGGCTCGAGCAGGCGCTGGTCGGGCCGCGAGAACGAGTCGTCCCTGACGGACTCGGCGTTGCCGAGCACCCCCGGCAGCAGCCGGGTGACGGCCTCCACCATGACCAGCGTGGCGACCTCGCCGCCGGCGAGCACGTAGTCGCCGAGCGAGACCTCGTCGTCGGCCCACGCCTCGATCACCCGGGCGTCGATGCCCTCGTAGCGACCGCAGCAGAACAGCAGCCACGGTTCGCCGGCGAGCTCTTCGGCCAGCGCCTGGTCGAACCGGCGGCCCGAGGGCGTCGGGACCACGATGCGCGGCCGCGGTGCCGGAGCCGTCTCGCGTACACCCGTCTGCCCGGTGATCTGCTCGAGCGCGTCCCACCATGGCTGCGGCCGCATGACCATGCCTGGACCGCCGCCGTAGGGTGCGTCGTCGACGGTGCGGTGCACGTCGTCGGTCCAGGTCCGCAGGTCGTGCAGCCGGACGTCGAGCAGGCCGCGCTCCCGCGCCTTCCCGATCAGGCTGAGGTCCAGCGGCGCGAAGTACTCACAGAAGATGCTGACGATGTCGATGCGCATCACAGCTCCAGCAGGCCCTCCGGCGGCGCGATGACGATGCGGCCGCCCGCGACGTCCACGGTCGGCACGAACTCCTCCACGAACGGCACCAGCACCTCGCCGGCCTCGCCCCCGTCGACCGCCGGGGTGTGCACGGCCAGCAGGTCACCGCCGGGCGGGTGCAGCACCTCGCGCACCGTCCCGATGGGCGCCCCGGCCTCGGTGAGCACGGCCAGGCCGACGAGCTCGGAGTCCCACCACGCCTCGTCGTCCGGGTCGTCGGGGTCGGTCGCGGGACCGACCGCGTCGGGCGCGATCGTGAGCATCGCGCCCTTGACGACGTCGGCTGCGGTGCGGTCGGCGACCTCGACGAAGCGCACCACCCACTTCCCGCTGTGCCGTCGCGATGACGCGACGGTCAGGGTCGGGAAGCCGTCGGCGGTGCAGCCGAGGACGTTGCCCTCGGCGAAGCGCCGCTCGGGCACGTCGGTCCGGACGTCGACGAGGAACTCCCCGCGCAGACCGTGCGGCCGGCCGAGCCGGCCCACGACGACGGGTTCGGCCACGCCGGGATCTCCGGTGGTGGTCACCGGTCGGTCAGCGGACCTCGTCGGTGTCGACGACGTCGACGCGCACGTTCCGCCCGCCCACGCTCGCCACGACGGTGCGCAGCGCCCGCGCGGTGCGGCCGCCGCGGCCGATCACCTTGCCGAGATCGGCGGGGTTGACCCGGATCTCCAGCGTGCGGCCGCGACGACCGTTGCGCGAGGCGACGGCCACGTCGTCGGGGTTGTCGACGATCCCGCGGACGAGGTGTTCGACGGCGGACTCGAGCACCGGCTACTCCGAAGCCGGTGTGGCGACGGCGGGCTGCTCCGGGGCACTGCCCGGGGCGTCAGGCGTTGCAGCGGAAGAGCTCGGGGCCGCCGGCTCGGACTTCTTCTTCTTGGGCTGGGTGGCGGGGCCACCGGTCGAGTCGCTGAGGCCGGCCGCGGCACGCGACGCCTCGCCGAAGATCTCGGCCTTGTCGCGCTTGGGCTCTGCGACGCGCATGGGCGGCGGGGCGGGCTCGCCCTTGAACTTCTGCCAGTCACCGGTCACCCGGAAGATGGCGGCGACGGGCTCGGTCGGCTGCGCCCCCACGCCGAGCCAGTACTGCGCACGCTCGGTGTCGACCTCGATGAAGCTCGGGTCTTCCTTGGGGTGGTACTTGCCGATCGTCTCGATGACGCGACCGTCCCGCTTGGTGCGGGCGTCGGCGACGACGATCCGGTAGTACGGCGCGCGCATCTTGCCCAGGCGCATCAGCTTGATCTTGGTGGCCACGGTTGGCTGCCAACTCCAGTTCATGAGAATTCGGGGGCCGGGGTGGCCGCTGTGGGGCAGGCGGCCGCCGCTCGGCGGAAGGACGACAACGCCGGCGCGGAAGAGGGCCGCGATCGGCGAGGTGTACAGCCGCCCAGTATGCCAGTTGTCGACGGCGGCGCCAGCTAGCGCTGCCGCCCGCGCGGCACCGGCCCCTTCGGGACCCCGCCGCCGGGCATCCCACCCGGGAACCCGCCCGGCGGCAGCTGGATCTGGGAGAGGTCGGGCATGCCGTCGGCGCCGGTGGGGAGCCCGAACGGGTTCTGGCCACCGCCGCCGCCCGCGTTACCGCCGGGCGTCGCCTTCGCCGCGGCGGCGCGAGCGGCCGGGTTGCCCTTGCGGGACGCTCCCTTGCCCTGCTTGCCCTTCTTCTGGGCGCGGCGTGCGGCACGCGCGCCGCCACCGCCCATCCCGGCCATGCCGGGCAGCGACTTCATCATCTTGCGGGCGTCCTCGAACCGGTCGAGGAGCTGGTTGACGGCTTGGACGGTGACGCCGGAGCCCTTGGCCACACGGGCTTTGCGGGAGGCGTTGAGGATCTTCGGGTCGGTCCGCTCCCCCGGGGTCATGGAGCGGATGATCGCCATGATGCGGTCGAGGTCGCGGTCGTCGACCTGGGAGATCGCGTCCTTCATCTGGCCCATGCCGGGCAGCATCCCGAGCAGGTTGCCGATCGGGCCCATCTTCCGCACGGCCAGCAGCTGCTCGAGGAAGTCCTCGAGCGTGAAGCCGTCGCCACTGGTGAGCTTGCCGGCCATCGCCTCGGCCTGCTCGAGGTCGAACGCCTTCTCGGCCTGCTCGATGAGCGTGAGGACGTCGCCCATGCCGAGGATCCGCGAGGCCATCCGCTCGGGGTGGAAGACGTCGAAGTCCTCGAGCTTCTCGCCGGTGGAGGCGAAGAAGATCGGGCGGCCGGTGAGGTGCGAGACCGAGAGCGCGGCACCACCGCGGGCGTCGCCGTCGAGCTTGGTCAGCACGACGCCGGTGAACCCGACACCCTCCTGGAAGGCCTGGGCGGTGGTGACGGCGTCCTGGCCGATCATGGCGTCGAGGACGAACAGCGTCTCGTCGGGGCGGACGGCGTCGCGGATGTCGGCGGCCTGCTGCATCAGCTCGGAGTCGACGCCGAGACGGCCGGCGGTGTCGACCACCACGACGTCGAACAGCCGGCGTCGGGCGGTCTCGAGCGCGTCGCGGGCGACGGTCACCGGGTCGCCGATGCCGTTGCCGGGCTCGGGGGCGAAGACCTCGACACCGGCGCGCTGCCCGACGATCTGCAGCTGACCGACGGCATTGGGGCGCTGCAGGTCGGCGGCGACGAGCAGCGGGGCGTGGCCCTGGGCCTTCAGCCAGCGGCCCAGCTTGCCGGCGAGCGTCGTCTTACCGGAGCCCTGGAGGCCCGCGAGCATGATGACCGTCGGCGGGGTCTTGGCGAAGCGGATGGCCGCCGAGCCGCCACCGAGGATGGTGATGAGCTCCTCGTTGACGATCTTGACGACCTGCTGGGCCGGGTTCAGCGACTGGCTGACCTCGGCGCCGCGGGCCCGCTCCTTGACGGCACCGATGAACGCCCGCACGGCGGGCAGCGCGACGTCCGCCTCGAGCAGGGCGATACGGATCTCGCGCGCGGTGGCGTCGATGTCGGCTTCGGACAGCCGGCCCTTGCCCCGCAGGGACGAGAAGACCTTGTCGAGCCGGGTGGAGAGCGTGTCGAACACGGAGGACCCTTCGAGAGTTCGTCAGCCTCCCACAGTAGGTGTCACAACCGGCCGCCGGAGTGGTCGTAGGCCGATTCGGCGTGCAGCGACGTGTCCAGGCCGGTGACCTCGGACTCGGGATCCACGCGCAACCCGAAGGTGCGCTGTACCAGCGTCGCGAGCAGCCACGTGGCCACGAACGAGAAGGCCATGGCCACCACGACGCCGACGGCCTGCTCGCCCAGCTGGCCGGGACCGCCGCCGAGGAGCAGCCCCTGCCGCCCGACGATCGGGTTCACCGACCGGGTCGCGAGCAGTCCGATGGCGAGTGTGCCGACGACGCCGCCGACGAGGTGGACGCCGAAGACGTCGAGCGAGTCGTCGATGCCGACGCGGTACTTCAGGCTGACCGCGAAGGCGCAGACGCCGCCGGCGGCGAGGCCGACGGCGAGCGCGGACGGCGCGGACAGGAAGCCGGCGGCAGGGGTGATCGCAACGAGCCCGGCGACCGCGCCGGAGGCGGCCCCGAGCGTCGTCGCGTGGCCGATCCGCAGCCGCTCGACCCCGATCCAGGCGATCAGGCCGCCGACGCCGGCGTAGTGCGTGTTCACCAGCGCCGAGGCGGCGAGGCCGTTGGCGTGCAGGGCGGAACCGGCGTTGAAGCCGAACCAGCCGAACCAGAGGATGCCGGCACCGAGCAACGTCAGCGGCAGCGAGTGCGGTGCCATGACCTCGCGGGGCCAGCCGCGCCGACGTCCGACCACGACAGCGGCGGCGACCGCCGCTGCGCCGCAGTTGACCTCCACCACCGTGCCGCCGGCGAAATCGAGCAGCCCCCGACCGGCGAGCCATCCCCCGGGTGAGAAGACCCAGTGCGCCAGCACCGGGTAGACCAGGGCCGACCAGGCGGTGATGAACACGACGAAGCCGCCGAAGCGCACCCGGTCGGCGATCGCGCCGGTGATGAGCGCTGCGGTGATGACCGCGAACATCCCCTGGAAGGCCGCGAAGATCAGCGGTGGGACCGTGAGGTTCTCGAAGCCGGAGACCGTGTTGCCGGCCGAGCCGTCGAGGTGCGCGAGCCCGAGATGCCGCAGCGTGCCGACGAGCCCGCCGCCGGCGTCCGGGCCAAAGGCGAGGGAGAAGCCGACGGCCCCCCACGTGACGCTGACGACCGCGATGCAGACGACGTTCTGCATGAGCATCGTCAGCACGTGCTTGCTGCGGACCATGCCGCCGTAGAAGAACGCGAGCCCCGGCGTCATGAACAGCACGAGCGCGGTACAGATCAGCAGCCAGGCGGTGTCACCGGAGTCGAAGCGCACCGACTGTTTCTACAGGGTCAGGAAGAGTTCACAGCCGCCCGGGGCGGCGTCAGACCGGGTCGCCCAGCAACGCGTCGACGAACGCCTCGGGCTCGAACGGCGCGAGGTCGTCGGCACCCTCGCCCAGGCCGATGAGCTTGACGGGAACTCCCAGCTCGCGCTGGACGGCGATGACGATGCCGCCCTTCGCGGTGCCGTCGAGCTTGGTCAGCACCACCCCGGTGATGTTCACCACCTCGGTGAAGACCCGAGCCTGGACCACGGCGTTCTGGCCGGTGGTGGCGTCGAGGACGAGCAGCACCTCGTCGACGGGACCGTGCTTCTCCACGACGCGCTTGACCTTGCCGAGCTCGTCCATCAGCCCGCTCTTGGTGTGCAGGCGGCCGGCGGTGTCGATCAGCACGGTGTCGACGTGCTCGGCGATGCCGCGCTTGACGGTCTCGAAGGCGACCGAGGCGGGGTCGCCGCCCTCGGGCCCACGGACGACCGATGCCCCGACGCGGGAGCCCCACGTCTCCAGCTGGTCGGCGGCGGCGGCTCGGAAGGTGTCGGCGGCACCGAGCAGCACGGTGTGGTCGTCGGCGACGAGGACGCGGGCGAGCTTGCCGCAGGTGGTGGTCTTGCCGGTGCCGTTGACGCCGACCACGAGCACCACGGCGGGGCGGTCCTTGCCGTCGTCGCTCTCGTCGAGGTGCGGACGGGTCCGCAGCGAGCGGTCGGTGGTGGTGCCGACCTGGGCGAGCAGTTCGTCGCGGAGCAGGGCACGGACGTCGGCCGGCGTCCTGGCGCCGAGCACCCGCACGCGGGTCCGGAGCGCCTCGACGAGCTCGGTCGCCGGCTTCACGCCCATGTCGGCGGTGAGGAGCGTGTCCTCGATCTCCTCCCAGGCGTCCTCGTCGAGGGCGTCGCGACTGAGCAGTGCGAGCAGCCCCTTGCCGAAGACGGTCTGCGAGCGCGAGAGGCGGGCCCGGAGCCGCACCAGTCGGCCGGCGGTCGGCGCCGGGGTGTCGAGCTGCGGGCCGGCCGGCACCTCGACGAGATCGTCGGGCAGCGCGATGGTGTCCAGGCCGCGCTTGGGGGTGTCGCGGGGCTCTTCGGCGTCGTCGCCGACGCCGGGCAGCAGCTGCGCGTCCGGATCGCCGTCCAGGTCGGACGGTGCCGTCGTATCGACGTCGAGTTCGGCGATCTGCCGACGTCGACGCGGGACGCTGACCACGTAGCCGACGACGGCGACGAACGCCACGACGGCGATCGTGACGATCAGGATGACGATTTCGATGGTGGTGCTCCTCGGTCCGAACCGGTCACGGAATCGACTTCTCAGGTTATCCGCAGCCGTTTTCGCCCCCGTTCTCGTCACAGAGCGTCAACACCCGTTCGGACGCGTGACAGGCACAGTGACAAATGGTGCAATCAAGCACATGCTCGGGAGCGAGGTCGTCAGCGGGCCGACGCCGTCCGGGAACAGGTGGGACACCTACCGCCAGGACGTGCAGCGCGTCCTCGCGCTCGCCCGGCGCCACCTCCAGATGGACGTCGCCTGGGTGTCGGAGTTCGAGGGCGACGAGCAGGTCTTCCGCGCCGTCGACGACGGTGGGACGGGCTTCGGGCCGCGCCCGCACACCGGGGCATCGCTCCGGGACTCGTACTGCCTCCGGGTCGTGGACGGCCGCTTGCCGGCGACGATCCCGAACGCTCGGACGCATCCCGGGACCCGCGACCTCCCCGGCACCGCGGCCTCGGGGATCGGCTCCTACGTGGGCATACCGATCCGGCACCAGGACGACATCGTCGGGATGCTCTGCTGCGCCGACCGGCAGGCCCGCGCCGACCTCGGGCGCCACGAGGAGTCGACGCTCGGCATGCTCGCCGCGCTGCTCGGCGACCTGCTGGCCCGATCGAGCAGCGGCGACTCCGAACGACGCTCGGTGCAGCGTCGGATCGCCGGCGCCGTCGCCGGCGATGGGCTCCGCATCGCCCTGCAACCCATCGTGGCGACGACGACCGGCTTGCGGCACGGGGCCGAGGCCCTCGCCCGCTTCACCGAGCCGACCGGGACCGAGCCCTGCCCCGGCGGGGTCCGCGGCCCCGACCGCTGGTTCGCCGACGCCGAGTCGGTGGGTCTCCGGCCGCAGCTCGAGACCACCGCGGCGCAGCTCGCGCTCCGAAAGCTGGCCGAGCTCGACGACCACGAACAGCTCACCATCAACCTCAGCCCGGATCTGGTGGTCACGGGTCTGCTCGACGAGCTGCTGCCCGGCCTCGACCTCAGCCGCCTGGTCATCGAGATCACGGAACACGCGCCGATCCCGGACTACGCGCTGCTGCACCGCGCCCTCGACGAGCACCGCGACCAGGGTCTGCAGCTCGCGGTGGACGACGCCGGCGCGGGCTACGCGAGCTTCCGGCACATCCTCAACCTGCGACCGGACCTCATCAAGGTCGACATCTCGCTGGTCCGCGACATCGACACCGACCCGGCGCAGCAGGCCCTCGTGGAGTCACTGCTGACGTTCGCCGACCGCAGCGGCGCCGTCCTGCTCGCCGAGGGCGTCGAGCGGCAGGGCGAGCTGGACGAGCTGGCACGGCTCGGGGTGCCGCTCGTGCAGGGCTACCTGCTCGGGCGGCCCAGCCTGACTGCGCTGCCTAGGCGGGTACCGCTTCCCGGAGCCGCTGACTGATCACGGTGGTCACGCCGTTGGTGTGCATCGTGACGCCGTAGAGCGCGTCGGCGATCTCCATCGTCCGCTTCTGGTGGGTGACCACGAGCAGCTGCGAACGCTGACGGAGCGCGTCGAACGCCTCCAGCAGGCGGCCGAGGTTGCGGTCGTCGAGCGCCGCCTCGACCTCGTCGAGGATGTAGAACGGCGACGGCCGGGCGCGGAACACGGCGAGCAGGAACGCGAGCGCCGCCATCGAGCGTTCACCGCCGGAGAGCAGGGAGAGCCGGGAGACGCGCTTGCCGGCCGGCCGCACCTCGACCTCGATGCCGGTGGTGAGCAGGTTCTCCGGGTCGGTCAACACGAGGCGCCCCTCACCGCCCGGGAACATCGTCGGGAAGACGAGCTCGAACTCGCGCGCGGTGTCGGCGAAGGCGGACCCCATCACCTCGAGCACACGCGCGTCGACGTCCCGGACGATGCCGAGCAGCTCACGACGGGTCCGCTGCAGGTCCTCGACCTGCGTGGCGAGGAACGTCGCCCGCTCCTGCAGCGCGGCGAACTCCTCCAGCGCGAGCGGGTTGACCTTGCCGAGCCGCGCGAGCCGTCGTTCCGCATCGGCCGCCCGCTTCTCCTGTTCCTCGCGGACGTAGGGGATCGGCTCGCCACCCTCGGCGTCGGGCGGGACGGGTAGACCGGGTCCGTACTCGGCGAGCAGCAGCTCGGGCTCGAGGCCGGCTTCGTCGGCGACGCGTTGCTCGAGGCCCTCGACGCGCAGCCGCAGCTCGGTCCGGGCCATCTCCTCCCGGTGGCGGGCGTCACGCAGCCGGACGACGTCGTCGGTCGCTCGCCGGGACTGGGCGCGGACCTCGGTGAGCCGGGTCTCGTGGGCGGCGCGCTCGGCATCGGCTGCGGCGCGCGCCACGGCGGCTCGCTCCAGTGACGCGGCGAGACGCGCGAGGGCCTGCTGTGCGAGGTCGGCGACGGCCCCGGCCTCGGCAGCGGCGCGGGCACGTTCCCGGCGGCGCCGTTCGGCCTTCTCGCGGGCGGCCCGCTCGGCGGCGGCCGCCCGACGCAACCCGTCGGCGCGACCGCGCAACGACTGCGCCTTCTCGGTGGCGCTGCGCAGGTTCAGCTTCGCCTCGACCTCGTCGGCGCGGGCGGCATCCAGGGCGGCGACCAGCCCGCTGCGGTCCTCCGCGGACGGCTCCGGCGGCAGCTCCTCGGCACCGGCGGCGGCGAGCCGTTGCTCGAGCTCGACGAGGGCAGCCTGGTCGCGTTCCCGGCCGGCGGCCAGGGAGGCCCGGGCCCGCTCGCTGCGCTCGGCCTCGTCGGCGGCGGCGCGGGCCGCGGCGGCGCACCGGGCGACCTCGTCCTGCAGTGCGGCGATCGCGGCGTCGGAGTCGTGCAGCTCGGCGAGCGCCGCCTCGACCGCCGCGCGGGCCGCCGGGATCGCCTCGGTGTCCCGGGCGAGCTCGGCGTGCGCTGCGGCGAGGCGCGCCTCGACGTCGGCTACCTGCTGCTCGGCGTCGGCGTGGGCGGCGGAGACCTGCAACAGCGAGGGGGTGGCGGGCGCACCGCCACGGGCGGACGCGGGGCTGAGCACGTCTCCGGCCACGGTGACGAAGGTCAGGTCCGCCGTCGGTGCGGACGGCAGCGCATCGACCACCACGACGCCGGTGAGGAGCAGGTCCAACGCCGGGCGGAGGGCGGCCGGCCCGTCGACCAGGCCGCGCGCCCAGCGACCACCGAGCGGCGCGGGCCCCGTCGGAGCGGGAGCGGGGGGCCTGGCTGAGCCGACCAGGACCGAGACGCGGGAGTCGCCGTCGGCGGCGAGCGACAGCGCGGCGAGTGCACCCGCCGCGTCGACCACGGCCAGGCCGTCCGCTGCGGTGCCGAGCGCGGCCGCGATGGCGGCCTCGGCCCCCGGCTCCACGGTGAGCAACGCGGCGGTGCCCCCCAGCAGACCCGGGAAGCCGGCGTCGAGCAGGGCGGCGGTGCCGTCCTGACGTTGCAGCGAGAGGGCGAGCGCATCGCGGGTGGCTACCCGCGCCACCTGCTCGCGCTCGAGGTCCTGTACGGCGGCCCGGGCGGTCACGGCGGCCGCCTCGGCGGCGTCGAGCACGGCGCGCGCGGCCTCGTGCCGGGCGTCGAGCTCCTGTTCGCGGGCGTCGAAGCCGTCCATCTCGGCCGCGCGGGCCGTCGACACCGTCTCCTGCTCGACGGCGCGCTGCCGGGCGGCCTCGGCTGCGACGGTCAGCCGCCGGTCCTCGGCCTCGACCGACGCGAGCCGGCTCCGGGCGGCCTCGACCTTGCCGGTCAGCCGCGCGAGCCCCTCCCGTCGGTCGGCCGCCGCGCGGACGGCGGTGCGCACCGCGGTGTCGTGGGCAGCGAGTTCGGCCTCGGCGGCGGCCCGGGTGGCGGCGGTGGTCTCGAGGCCGGTGCGGGCGGTGGCGGCGGTCGCGGTGAGCTCGACCTCGGTCGCCGCGATCTGCTCGGCCTCGGCCTCCATGGCCTCGGGGTCGCGACCGGCCCGCTCGGGCTCGGCGGCGCCGTGGTGCGCGACCCGCTGCCGCGCCAGCGCCTCGACGGCGGCGAGCCGCTCGCTGAGGCGGGACAGGGCGTGCCAGGTGTCGCGGGTGGCGGCGGTGCGGGCGCGGTCGCCGGCGGAGAGCTCCTCGAGCCGCGTCGCCTCCGCCGCGGTCTGCTCGGCGGCGGCCTCCGCTTCGACCAGCGCGGCGGCCAGGGCGTCGTCCTCGACGGAGCCGGCCGTGAGCTCGGCACGGGCGACCCCGAGGTCGTCGGCGAGCAACCGGAGCCGGGCGTCGCGCAGCGTGGCCTGGATGGCACCGGCCTTGCGGGCGGCCTCCGCCTGCCGGCCGAGCGGCCCGAGCTGGCGGCGCAGCTCGGCGGCGAGGTCCTCGAGCCGAGCGAGGCTGGTCGCGGTGGAGTCCAGCTTCCGCAGCGCCCGCTCCTTGCGCTTGCGGTGCTTGAGGACGCCGGCGGCCTCTTCGACGAAGCCGCGCCGGTCCTCGGGCCGGGCGGCGAGGACGGCGTCGAGCGAGCCCTGCCCGACCACGACGTGCATCTCCCGGCCGATGCCGGTGTCGGACAACAGTTCCTGCACGTCCAGCAGGCGGCAGGCGCTGCCGTTGATCGTGTACTCCGACTCGCCGGAGCGGTACATCAACCGGCCGATGGTCACTTCGGCGTAGTCGATGGGCAGGACGCCGTCGGCGTTGTCGATGGTCAGCAGCACCTCGGCGCGGCCGAGCGCGGGCCGGCCCGGGGAGCCGGCGAAGATGACGTCCTCCATCTTCCCGCCGCGCAGCGCCTTGGCGCCCTGCTCGCCGAGAACCCAGGCGATGGCGTCGACGACATTGCTCTTGCCCGAGCCGTTGGGACCGACCACACAGGTCATGCCCGGCTCGAGCTGCAACGTCGTCGTCCCGGCGAACGACTTGAAGCCGCGGAGGGTGAGGCTCTTGAGGTGCATCGGGGCGAAGGCTAGCTCGGCGGACACCGCGGCAGCCGCCGGAAACGCCGAACGCCCCGCCGCTGGCGGGGCGTTCGTGATGTCTCCGGTCGGAGGCGCGTCAGGTGAGAGCCGGCTCCGCGTCGAGCGCGCGCAGCTCGTCGCTGACATCGATCTGCGAGGCCAGCGCTTCGTTCACGGCCTCGGCGTGCGCGAGCGCCGCCTCCAGGTCGCTCACGCGGGTGCGGAGACGCCGCACCTCGGCTGCGAGTCGCATGTCGGTGCCTACACCGACGTGCCCGAACAGGGCCTTCGCCATCAGGGGGTCCTCCGCATCGAGTGACCTATCAGGGGGCGACGCTGTGTCGCTCGGGTACTACCCCTGAAAAGCGCACGCGCCGAATGCCCTTCCACGATGGCACCTCGCGGCGACTCCGTCAACCGGGAAAGCGGGGACGTAGGGGTGAAAAGCGGTCGCCGCGTCATCGCTCCGCGAAGCCGGTGAACGTCGCACGAGGCTCTGACCAGCGCTCCGTGACTCCCGTCACCGCGCCCGGCGTGCCCGGCCCTCGAAGCGCGTCCAACAGGTCCGTACAGGCGCTGCGGGGTCCCTCGGCGACCACTTCGACGCGGCCGTCGTCGAGGTTCGTCGCCGTCCCCACGAGCCCGAGCTCGAGGGCGCGGGCCCGCGTCCACCAGCGGAATCCCACGCCTTGGACGTGGCCTCGCACCCAGGCGGTCAGCCGCGCCTGCTCCAGCTCGTTCGACATGTCATCCTGAGTTCGTGCCTCGATCTCTCACCCCGAAGCCTAACGAGTCCCGTTTGTCACGCCGCGTCACCGTCGGCCTGACCGCGACGGTGCTCGTCGGCGCCAGCCTGCTCAGCGGCTGCGGCAACGCCGTGAAGAAGCAGTCCACCGACACGCGTCCCGAGCCGAACGCCAGCAGCGAGGGCGCCCGCTCGGTGTACCCCTCGGCGGCCCCGCAGGGAGCGCTGCCCAGCGCCACGCCGCTGCCCGGATCCGGCGGCAGCATGAACGAACCCCGGCTCGACCCGCCGACCAACGGTTCGCTCCCCCGCTGATCGCGCGCTCCCCCGGGCGAGGGCATGCCTGAGCTCCCCGAGGTCGAAACGGTCCGCCGAGGGCTGGAACGCGGTGTCGTCGGCCGCCGCATCCGCAGCGTGGAGGTGCGCCACCCGCGGGCCGTCCGCCGTCACGAGCCCGGGGCCGACGACTTCGCGGGCCTGCTCGCCGGCCGTCGGATAGACGCCGCACGCCGGCGCGGGAAGTTCCTGTGGCTGCCGCTGGACTCCGGCGACGCCCTGGTCGGCCACCTCGGCATGAGCGGACAGCTGCTGCTGGTCGACCCGGCCCTGGCCGATGGCCCGCACCTGCGGGTCCGCTTCACCTTCGACGACCCGGGTGGGCTCGAGCTGCGCTTCGTCGACCAACGCACGTTCGGCGGTCTCGCCGTCGCGGCCGGCGGCGCCCTGCTCCCGGCGTCACTCGAGCACATCGCGCTCGACCCGATGGACCCCGCCTTCGACGACGACGCCTTCGTCGCGGCGATCCGTCGTCGCCGCACCGGGCTGAAGCGGGCCATCCTCGACCAGACCGTGGTCAGCGGGATCGGCAACATCTACGCCGACGAGGCGCTGTGGCGGGCCCAGCTCCACTGGGCCCGACCCACCGAGACGCTCCCCCGCGACGACGTGCTCGGGCTGCTGGCAGCCGTCCGCGAGGTCCTCGCCGACGCCATCGAGGCGGGTGGGACGTCGTTCGACGCCCTCTACGTCAACGTCAACGGCCAGTCCGGCTGGTTCGACCGGTCCCTGGACGCCTACGGCCAGGAGAACGAACCCTGCCGCCGCTGCGGCACCCCGATCGTCAGGGAGCGGTTCACGAACCGGTCGTCGTTCCGCTGCCCGCGGTGTCAGCCGGTACCGCGGCGTCCGCGGTACTGACCCCGGCTGCGGGGACGCCCAGCAGCGCCGCGACGCCCTCGGCGGCCGCTCGCTGCTCGGCCTCTTTCTTGCTGCCTCCCTCGCCGGCACCGATCTGCTCGCCGCCGACGCAGAGGGCGGCGACGAAGTGCTTCTCGTGGTCGGGCCCGGATTCGGTGACCAGGTACTCGGCCGGGCCGAGCAACCGTTGGGCCAGCAGTTCCTGCAGCGAGGTCTTCCAGTCCAGCCCGGCACCCTGGTTCGTGGAGCTGTCGATGACGGGATCGAACAGCCGGCGGACCAGCGTGCGCGCCACGTCGATGCCCGACGACTCGTAGACCGCGCCGATGACCGCCTCGAGCGTGTCGGCGAGGATGGACGGCTTCTGCCGTCCCCCCGTCGACTCCTCGCCGCGGCCCAGCAGGACGAACGAGCCGAGACCGCCCTCACCGAGCCCGAGCGCCACTTCGGCGAGGGCCCGCATGTTCACGACCGAGGCCCGCAGCTTCGCGAGCTGACCCTCGGGGAGGTCCGGGTTGCTGGTGTAGAGCGCGTCGGTGACGACGAGCCCGAGCACGGCGTCGCCCAGGAACTCGAGCCGCTCGTTGGTCGGCAGCCCGCCGTTCTCGTAGGCGTAGCTCCGGTGCGTCAGCGCCCGGAGCAGCAGCGCGTCGTCGACGGGTACGTCCAGCGCATCCGCCAGGACCTGCCGATCGGCCACCGCCGACTGCTTCTTCGCCCGCCTGCTCATCGGGCCGTCTCGGTCAGACGTCGAGGATCTGACGGTCGGCGTAGCGACCGCAGGTGGGGCAGACGGTGTGGGGGCGGATGGTGTGCCCGCGGGGGCAGGTGGACAGCGTCACGGGCTGCGTCTTCCACTGGCTCCGCCGGGAGCGGGTGTTGCTCCGAGACATCCGGCGCTTCGGGACGGCCACGTCAGCTCTCCTTCGTTGTGCCAGCTGCGCTCGTGCGCAGCTGGGCCAGTGCCGCCCAGCGGGGGTCGGCCTGTTCGTGCGAATGGTCGGGCTCGACGTCGTCGAGCCGGGCACCGCAGCCGGCGCACAGGCCGCTGCAGTCGGGGTTGCACAGCGGGGTCAGCGGCATCTCGAGGACGATCGCGTCCCGCAGCGTGGGTTCGAGGTCGAGGAGGTCCTCGACCATCGTCGGTTCCTCGTCCTCGTCGGCGGCCTGGCCGGGCGCGGGCTTCCCGCGGGACCGGTCGGCCGAGTAGACGAAAAGCTCCTGCAGGTCGACCTCGAGCTCGTCCGTGACGGGCTCGAGGCAACGTCCGCACTCACCGCTGAGGGTCGCCTCTGCGGTGCCGGTGACCAGCACGCCTTCCATGACCGACTCGAGCCGCAGGTCGAGGACGATCGCGGAGCCCGGGACCACGTGCGCCACCGGGGTGCCGAGGTTGACCGGCGCAGGGACCGTCTTCGTGACACGACGCATCGACCCCGGACGGCGGCCGAGCTCGTGGGTGTCGACCACGAGCGGCTGCCGGGGGTCGAGACGGTGTCCGGAGACGGTCACAACACATCCTGACGGGCGCGACAAAGACTTCAGACGGGCGACGTGGCCCGTTGCTTGCGGTCGACTCTACCGGGCGAGGGCTGACTGATCCGGGCCGTGCTCGCCCAGCAGCTCGCCGGACAGCGTGGGCTGCACCGCAGCCGGCAGCTCGGGGTCCTCGGACAGGTCGACCTCGGGCACGCCGAGCGCCTCGTCGATGCCCACCGGGGTCGCGGCGGGCAGGCCGACCTCGCCGTCGGGGTCGGGGAACTGCTGCTGGAGGGCCGAGTCACTCATCTGCCGGAGCTTGTCCCGGCCGCGGCCGACGGTGGCGAGGGTGTGCTCGAGCAGGGCCTCGAACCGCGCGAGGGAGGCGTCGACGTAGTCGTCGGTCTCGGCCCGCATGCGGATCGCTTCGGCGCGTGCCTCGGCGACGAGCTGCTCGGCGTCGTCCTCGGCCTCGGCGAGGACGGAGGCCTCGTCGACCAGGGCCTGCCGCTCCTGACGGGCGCTGTCGAGCATGCGCTCGGAGGTGCGACGCGCGTCCTCGACGGCCCGCTCGGACTGCCGGCGGGCGTCGGCGAGCAGCCGCTCGGCCTCGGTGCGGGCGCTCTCGACGAGTGACCGGCGCTCCCGGAGCACCTTGTCGGCCTCGGTGAGCTGCGCGGGCAACTGCTCCCGGAGCTCGGTGAGCGCCGTGAGCAGATCCGTCCGCGGGATCACCACGGTGCCGGAGAGCGGCTTGGTCTTCGCCTGCTCGACCATGCTGACGATCGCGTCGAGCTTGCCCTGCACGTCGGTCATGCGCAGAACCCTAGCTCCGCCGGTCCTTGATGCGCTCCTGCAGCCGCTGCCAGACCGTGGACGGCACCAGCCCGGAGACGTCGCCGCCCCACGTCGCGACCTCCTTGACGAGGCTGGAGGACAGGAAGGAGTAGGTCGGGTTGGTGCTCATGAAGACGGTCTCGACGCCGGCGAGCGAGTGGTTCATCTGCGCCATCTGCAGCTCGTAGTCGAAGTCGCTGACCGCCCGCAGCCCCTTGACGATGACGGGGATGTCGTTGCTGCGGCAGAAGTCGACGAGCAGCCCGTGGAAGGACTCGATGGTGACGTTGCCGTAGGAGGCGGTCGCGTCGCCGAGCAGCTCGATGCGCTCCTCGATGCTGAACAGACCGGCCTTGCTCTTGTTGATGAGCACCCCGACGACGACCTCGTCGTAGAGCCGGGCGGCCCGGCCGATGATGTCCAGGTGGCCGTTGGTGACGGGGTCGAACGAGCCAGGACAGACGGCCCGCCGGACCTCGGTCTTCATGATCGGCGACCGTACCAAAGCGTCGTGTCGCCATAGCGCCGGGCCTTGTCGGGCTGCAGCACGTCGGGCCAGGACGGCGACCCGTCGCGGGTGGCCCGCTCCACCACGACGACGTCGGTCACGAGCGGGGCGCAGGCGGCGAGCACCCCGTCGACATCGAGGGCGTAGGGCGGGTCGAGGAAGGCGACGTCGAACGGCTCCCCCTCGCACCCGTCCAGGAACCGCTCCGCGCGATCCCCCACGACCAGGGCGGCCGGATGGCCGAGGTCGGCGACGTTGGACCGCAGCACCCGGAGCGCGCCGGCGTCGGACTCCACGAAGGTGGCGCTCGCCGCACCGCGCGAGAGCGCTTCGAGCCCGACGGCTCCGGAGCCCGCGAAGAGGTCCAGGAAGCGCGCACCGTCGAGGTCGCCGAGGGAGGAGAACAGCCCTTCGCGCGCCCGGTCGGAGGTGGGACGGGTGCGACGGCCGGGGGGCACCGTGAGCCGGCGACCGCCGTAGCTCCCGGCGACGATCCGGGTCATCGGTGGCTCAGGCCTTCTCGAGGTAGGCGGCGCGCTCGTCGCCGATGCGGTGCTCCACCGCGGCGGCGAGCAACGGTTGGCCGACCAGCTCGGGGTCGGCGCGGACGAGGGTCTCGGCCTCGGCCCGCGCGTTCACGAGCAGCGGTTCGTCGGTCAGCAGGTTGAGCAACCGCAGCGAACGCCGGCGGCCCGACTGGGCGGCACCGAGGATGTCGCCCTCGCGCCGGGTCTTCAGGTCGAGGCGGGCGAGCTTGGCGCCGTCGAGCGTCTCGGCGACGGCCTCGACGCGTTGGTGGGCCGGTGACCCCTCGACGGCATCGGTGGCGAGGAAGCACCAGCTGGCGGCGGCGCCTCGCCCGACCCGTCCGCGGAGCTGGTGGAGCTGCGAGATGCCGAAGCGGTCGGCGTCGACGATGACCATGACGGTGGCGTTGGGGACGTCGACCCCGACCTCGACCATGGTCGTCGCGACGAGCACCGCCGTCTCGCCGCGGACGAACCGCGTCATGGCGTCGTCCTTCTCCTCGGGGGTGAGCCGCCCGTGGAGCATGTCGAGGGACAGGCCCGCGAGCGGACCGGCCTCCAGCCGCGGCACCACGTCCACCACAGCCAGCGGCGGCCGCTTGGCGGCCCCGTCCTCGTCGACGCGGTAGACGGGTTCGTCGTCCTCGGCAGCCTTTTCGCCGATGCGGGGGCAGACGACGAAGGCCTGATGGCCGGCGGCGACCTCCTGCCGGACCCGCTCCCACATCCGGTACTGCAGGCGGGTCGGGGCGACGTGGCTACGGATCGGGGTGCGCCCGGCCGGTAGCTCGGTGAGCGTGCTCGTCTCGAGGTCGCCGAACACGGTCATCGCCACGGTGCGCGGGATGGGCGTCGCGGTCATCACGAGCAGGTGCGGTGGATTGCGACCCGCGGCCTCGGCCCGCTCACGCAGCAAGTCACGCTGCTCGACGCCGAATCGGTGCTGCTCGTCGACGACCACGAGCCCGAGGTCGGCGAACTGGACGTTCTCGGTCAGCAGCGCGTGCGTCCCCACGACGATCCCGGCGCTGCCGTCCGCCGCCGCGAGCAGCGCCTTACGGCGGGCCGCCGTGCTCTGCGAGCCGGTGAGCAGCACGACGTTGGTCGCCGACGCGGCCGCCCCGAGCGTCCCGGCCTCGGCGAGGTCGCCCAACAGCCGCCGGAGGCTGCGCAGGTGCTGGGTCGCCAGCACCTCGGTGGGCGCCAGCAGCGCCGCCTGGCCGCCGGAGTCGACCACCGTGAGCATCGCGCGGAGCGCGACGACCGTCTTGCCCGAACCGACCTCGCCCTGCAGCAGCCGCTGCATGGGGAACGAGCGGACGAGGTCGGCACTGATCTGCCGCCCGACCCGGAGCTGACCAGCGGTCAGCGTGAAGGGCAAGGAGTCGTCGAAGGCGCTGAGCAGCCCGTCCTCCCGCGGCGCGCGCGGGACGGCCGGAGCGCGTTCAGCGGCGAGGCGACGCTGGGCGAGGGCGACCTGCAGGACCAACGCCTCGTCCCACTTGAGCCGCTCCCGGGCCGCGGCCGCCTGCGCCGTGTCCTCGGGGCGGTGCACCTGCCGGTAGGCGTCGGCGAGCTCGAGCAGCCCGTAGGACGTCCGGAGCGCGGGCGGCAGCGGGTCGGGCAGCGGGCCGAGGACGTCCAGCGCCACCCGGATCGCCTTGGCGATCTTCCGGGACTCGAGCTTCGCGGTCGCCGGGTAGATCGGGATGAGGGCGTCGGCGAAGTCGTCGCCCAGCCCCTCGGTGTCGACCTCGGGGTTGGTCATCTGCAGCTTGTCGCGGAACAGCTCGACCTTGCCGGAGAACATCGCCGGTTCGCCGACCTCGAGCTTCCAGGTGAGCTTCCGCTTCGAGAAGAAGCTGAGCCGGATCTCGTCCCGTCCGCTCCGCGCGGTGACCTCGAGCAGCTGGAGCCGGCGGTGGGGCAGGTAGCGCGAGTTCAGCGCCGTGACGTCGACCGAGACGGTGGCGTGCTCCCCCGGACGCAGGTCGCGCAGGTCGGTCAGCTCACCCCTCTTGAGGTAGCGCCGCGGGAGGTGTTCGAGCAGGTCGCCGACGGTTTCGATGCCGAAGGCCTTGGCGAGCGGCCCCGCCGTCGCGGGCGCGAGGATCTCGCCGAGGGGCTGACGCCGCGGGTCGGTCGTCACGTCGGTCACCTGCTCACCGTTCTCACCCGGGCCATTCTGGCCGACTCCGGTACTGTGGGCTGCGATCTGCCGGGCTGGTTCGCGCCCGCGGTCCGCTCGGGTAGCCCGACGCGATTGTGTTCGACCTCGACTTTCCGGGAGTTTCTCGTGGCCTCTGTTTGCGACGTCTGTGGCAAGGGCCCTGGCTTCGGCATGTCGGTCTCTCACTCGCACCGCCGCACCCCGCGGCGCTGGAACCCGAACATCCAGACGGTTCACGCCGTGGTCGGCAAGACCCCGAAGCGCCTGAACGTCTGCACCTCCTGCCTCAAGGCGGGCAAGGTCACCCGCGCCTGACGCGCTCTCCGCGCTGGTCACAGCCGCCGTCCTGGTCACCAGGGCGGCGGTTCTGTCGTTTTCGGGTCCGGCGGCGCGAGCCACGGGTCCCGGGCATCCACCCCGTTCTGCTGCACCGCGGCCACCCGACGACGCTCCGCCTGCCAGACCTGTTCGGCACGCGCGACCGTGGCCGCTTCCTCCCGCCGGCGTTCCCGGGCGTGCGCGTCTGCGAAGTGTGCCGAGAGGACGTCGTGGTCACCGGGATGCTCGGCGAGGGTCACGTAGGTGCGACCGGACGGTGCGGTCCACGGGACGTCGCCGTTGGGCTCGAGGTGGTAGCTCCAGTCCTCCTCGTGCTTGAGCCGATGGTGATGGCGGCACAGGCAGCAGAGGTTCTCGCAGACCGTCTCGCCGCCCTCGGTGTGGAACGCCTTGGTGTGGTCGAGGTCGCACCGCACCGCAGGCTGTCCGCAGTTCGGGAACCGGCAGGTGCGATCGCGCCCGCGGACGAAGCGCTGGGTGACCGCTCCCGGCCGGTAGGTCCCGGCACCGACGTCGAGCAGGCGCCCGGTGCCGTCCTCGGTGAGCCAGAGCCGCCAGCGGTTGTCCGCCGCCAGTTCGCGCGCGGCCTCGGCGTCGATCGGTAGGCCGTCGAGGTCGCCGGGAGTCTCGGACAACCGCAACAGACTGGCCAGCGGGACCGTGACGTTGATCCCGACCTGCCCGGTCGCAGGCCTGGTGCAGACCGAGCAACCGGTCACCGGGTGTGGCTCGCCCTCGGGTTCAGCTGCGGTGTGTGCGACATGCTCGGGCAGACAGCCGCCGAGCCCCAGCGCGTGGCGGGCCCAGCCGAGCAACGCGTCGAAGCGGCGGGTCGCGATGGGCCGACACTCGCCGGCCACCCGCTGCCGGGCCTCGGCGTCGATCGCGGCCTTGATGATCGCGACCTGATCCGCCGGACCCTGCACGTGCATGCCGGAAACGCCCTCTTCCTGGTCGTTCCAGAACTCGACGATGCGGTCGCGGCGCTTGCTCTCCGCCACCTTCCGCGCGTACTCCGGGGCCAGCCGCGCGATCTCGCGCAGCACCCGCATCTTCAGCCTCCGCGGGTTGCCGGGCACCGCTGCTGCCTCCACCGACCCCGCGAGCTCGTCGGAGAGTCCGGAGGTCAGCGTCTGCACCATGCGGGCCTGCGCCGCAGTGATGCTGCCGCGCTCGAGCGCATCGAGCGTGACCGGCAGCCGGGCCACCACCGCCCGGGCGTGGGCGACCTGGCTCGCGACGCTCTGCGGGTTCAGGTCGACGGCGCAGGCGATCTCGGCGGCGGCGGAGTCGACCGCAGCCGCCTTCGGCTCGGTGCCGGCCGCGACAGCCATCAGGCGCATCCCGACAGCGTCCAACCAGCGCCTCACCCGCTCCTGGCCGACCACCCCGCACAGGGCGTCGTCGGGCGACAGCGAGGCCGGGTCGACGGTCAGCAGCATCAGGACGGTCGAGATCGTTGCCGGACCCCATAGCGCTTCGGCGTCGAACGGCACCACTGCCGTCTGTGGTGGTGGCGGGTTCGTCGGCGGTGCCTGTGCCGACCCGGAGCCGGGTTCGTCGACTTGAGAACGTTCGAACATGTGTTCGAGTATCTCACGTCGTGCCGGCCTTGAAAACCCTGTGGGCTGCACAAACGCGACCTGTGGACAGGGCAGCATTGTCCACGGGGTCGGTCTCCACGGATTGCGCCGTGGGACCGAAGGGCAGCAGTTGCGGGTGCGAGCAGAGCAGACCGAGACGTTGGTGGTGCTCCGCTTCGGCGACGACTGCCTCACGATCTCGGCAGGTCCACCAGAACGGCCACACGCGTGGGAACAGCGCCTCCACCACGTCCGTGTCTCCGTGCACGCGCACCCGTTCGCTGGAGAAGTCGACGGGCTGCTCGAGGATCGTGATCTGCTCGACTTCGCGAGCCAGCTCGACCAGCTTTCAGTGCCCGGAGAGGCAACCCTCGGAGGCAGCCGAGCGATCGGAGCTCAAACTCGTCGTGGGATGGCAGAGCGGCGGTGAACCCGGCCTGCTCGCAGTCGAGGCGTCGGTAACCCCCTACGGCGACGACCCTTCTCCTGCACTGCGCTTCCTACTGTTCGACCAGCAGCCCTTCGCCGAGCAGGTCGCTCGTCGTATTCGGGGATACCTGGAAGCGGCGTAGTCGCGCGTGGAGCGGTACGAGGGGCCAGGCTCAGCGGCGCGTCCGCCAGCCGTGGTCGACCGGGCCGATGCCGCCGCCGAGGGCGAAACCGGCCGCGATCGCGCCGTCGATGTACTCCTTCGCGAACGCCGCCGCGGCCGGGACGTCGAGCCCCCGGGCGAGCCCGCTCGCGAGGGCCGACGCCAGCGTGCACCCGGTGCCGTGGGTGTGCCGGTTGTCGTGCCGCGTGCCGGTCAGCTCGAGCGCGGTCGTGCCGTCGGTGAGCAGGTCGACCGACTCGGCCTCGTCGTGCAGGTGGCCGCCCTTCACCAGCACCCAGTGCGACCCGAGCGCGAGCAGCGCGTCGGCCGCCTCGCGCAGGTCGGCCCGGGAGCGCACCTCGACGCCGGTCAGCAGCCGGGCCTCGTCCACGTTCGGCGTCACCACCGTCGCGAGCGGCACCAGCCGCGTGCGGTAGGCCTCCACCGCGTCCGTCCGCAGCAGGGCGTCGCCGTGCTTGCTGACCGCGACCGGGTCCACGACCAGCGGCGCCTCCACGGCAGCGAGCGTCTCGGCGACGGCCTCCACGATCGCGGCGCTCGACAGCATGCCTGTCTTCACCGCATCCACTCCGATGTCGTCGACGACCGAGCGGATCTGGGCGACGACCGCATCGACGGGCAGCTCCCACACGCCCTGCACCCCGAGCGAGTTCTGCGCGGTGACGGCGGTCAGGGCGGACATGCCGTGCACGCCACAGGCGAGCATCGTCTTCAGGTCGGCCTGGATGCCCGCGCCTCCGCCCGAGTCGGACCCGGCGACGGTCAGGGCGAGCGGAGGAGCCACTGTCGGAAGGCTAGTCAGCGCTCGGGCCGTCCTCGGAGAAGTGGTCCCAGCCGCCCCGCACGACCTCACCGTCGACGCGGACCTCCCCGGTGCCGGCGACGACCTCCCCGACGACCCGGACCCCCTGCGGGAGCTGCTCGACGAGGGCGGCAGGCACCGTGCCCACGAGGGCGTGGTCCTCTCCCCCGCGCAGGAGCTCGTCGTCCCGGACATCCGGCGCACCGCACTCCCGCAGCGCCGCGAGGGACAACGCCATCGCGACCCGCGATGCCTCGGCGATGTGGCCCAGGTCCGCCGCGAGCCCGTCGCTGACGTCGATCAGCGACGTCGCCCCGAGCACGGCCAGCGCCGGACCGACCGCATACGGCGGCGCCGGACGGCGATGGGCGTCGACGAGCGGACCCGAGCGCTGCCCCGCCTGCAGCAGCCGCAACCCCGCCGCGGACCAGCCGAGCCGGCCGGCGACGACCACGACGTCACCGACGCCGGCACCCGAACGCGCCAACGGCCGCTGTCCCTGCAGGTCGCCCAGAGCGGTCACCGCGAGCACCAGCTGCTCGCCCCGCACGACGTCGCCACCCACCACGACCGCCCGGCCCGCGAGCGCCCCGATCCGCAACCCGTCGGCGAGGCCGTCGACCACCTCGAGCGGCAGCGAGGCGGGCGCCACGAGCCCCACGAGCAGCGCCGTGGGACGGGCGCCCATCGCGGCGACGTCGGCGAGGTTCTGGGCCGCGGCCTTCACCCCGACGTCGACGGGGCTGGACCAGTCCAGACGGAAGTGACGCCCCTCGACGAGCAGGTCCGTCGTGGCGACGACGCGACCGTCGGGAGCGGGCACGACAGCGGCGTCGTCCCCGGGCCCGAGCGGCGGCAGCGGCGCCCCGAGACGTGCGGTGATGCGGCTGATGAGCGCGAACTCACCCGACTCCCCGACCCGAGGAATGGCATTCTCCAAACTGAGCGCACGCCAGGCGCACCGGGGGGCACGCAGTGGTCCAGGCCTACATTCTGATCCAGACCGAGGTGGGCAAGGCCGCCGAGGTCGCTGCCAGCCTCGCAGCTCTGCCCGGCGTGACGCACGCCGAGGACATCACCGGCCCGTACGACGTCATCGTCCGCGCCGAGGCACCGGACATGAACCAGCTGACGAACCTCGTGACGAGCCGGATGCACCCGGTGCCGGGGCTCACCCGCACGATCACCTGTCCGGTGGTGCACCTCTGAACGCGCTGCGCCGCCTCCCGACCGCCGCAGTTCTCGCGACCGTCGTCGTCCTCGCGGCCGCCTGCGGCACGCCGGTCGTCCAGGTCTCCGACCTGCCCTCCCCCGACGACGCCGACACGAAGGCCTGCACCGAGCTGCACGGGGACCTACCGAAGCAGATCGGCGACAAGCTCGGGAAGCGGAAGGTCGAGCCGGCGAGCCCGCTGCTCGCGGCGTGGGGGAAGCCCGCGGCGGTGCTGCGATGCGGCGTCGGTACGCCGGCGAGCTACCGACCCGGCGTGGACCTGACGATCGTCGACAACGTCGGCTGGTACGGCGACGAGCGACCCGACGACATCGTCTACACCACGATCACGCGGACACCCCGGGTCGCGGTCGCGATCCCGCGCTCGCAGAAGAGCAGCTTCGAGATCCTCGTCGACCTCGCCCCGTCCATCGCCCGACACACCACCGGGCCGGACCTCACGGCGCAGTGACCGTCATGCCGCGCTGAGCGCGAGCTCCACCAGCCGGCGCACCAGCTTCGGGTACTCGACGCCGCTGGCGGCCCACATCCGCGGGAACATCGAGACCGGCGTGAAGCCCGGCATCGTGTTCACCTCGTTGACGACGACGGTGCCGTCGGACTGCACGAAGAAGTCGACGCGGGCGAGTCCGGCGCAGTCGAGCGCGACGAAGGCGCGGACGGCCTCGATGCGCACCTGTTCGGTCACCTCGGGCGGCAGGTCCGCCGGGACGTCGAACGTGGTCGCGTCGGAGAGGTACTTGGCCTCGAAGTCGTAGAAGTCGAACTCCGGCGAGACGTGGATCTCGGCAGGGAGCGACGCCTCGGCGTCCGTCGTGGTCTCGCCCCCGAGCACGCCGCACTCGACCTCGCGGCCGGCGACCGAGGCCTCGACGACGACCTTCGGGTCGGACTCCCGGGCCAGCACCAGCGCAGCCGGCAGCTGCGACCAGTCGGTGACGCGGCTGATGCCGACGCTCGAGCCACCGCGGGCAGGCTTCACGAACACCGGAAGACCCAGCCGGGCCCGCGCGTCGGGCTCGAGGTCCGCGTCGCCGGGCTGCAGCACGGCATAGGGGCCGACGGGCAGCCCGGCCGAGCTCAGCATCGCCTTCATGTGCGCCTTGTCCATCGCGGCGGCCGAGGCGAAGACGCCCGACCCGACGTAGGGCAGCCCGCTCATCTCGAGCTGGCCCTGCACGGTGCCGTCCTCGCCGAAGGGCCCGTGCAGCACGGGGAACACGACGTCGACCGCGAGCGGCTCGCCGCCGTCGAGCAGGTGCAGGCCACGGAAGGAGCCGTCGCCGGACAGCACGACCGGCCGACCGCCCCGCACCTCCGGCAACGCGCCGCCGACGATCGCGAAGGACTGGTCGGCTTCGGGCAGCACCCACGTGCCGTCGCGCGTGATGCCGACCGGGAGCAGCTCCCACGGCCCGTCGGCGAGGGCGTCCAGGACGCTGCCGGCCGAGACGCAGGAGATCGCGTGCTCCGTGCTGCGGCCCCCGAACAGGACCGCCAGGCGCGGACGGGACGCTTCCACTGCTGCCGACATGCGCCGAAGAGTAACTATTCGGCCCGTGGTTCGCGGCTCATGAGGCTGCGGACGACCTCCCGCGGTGGCATCCCCTCGTGCACGGCGAGCACCACGTGCTCGACGATCGGCATCTCCACCCCGCGGGCCCGCGCCAGCCCCAGGACGGCCTCGGACGTCTTCACGCCCTCCGCGACCTGCTGCTGCCCGGCCATCACCTCCTCGAGGCTCATCCCCCGCCCGAGCTTCTCCCCGAAGGTGCGGTTGCGCGACAGCGGCGAGTTGCAGGTCGCGACGAGGTCACCCATCCCGGCGAGGCCCGCGAAGGTCAACGGGTCCGCACCGTAGGCGAGGCCGAGCCGCGCCGTCTCGGCCAGTCCGCGGGTCATGATCGAGGCCTTCGTGTTGTCGCCGAACCCCATGCCCCCGGCCATCCCGCACGCGAGCGCGATGACGTTCTTGACCGCGCCGCCGAGCTCGCAGCCGATGACGTCGGTGTTCGTGTAGGGCCGGAAGTAGCGGCCGGCGCTCTCCCGCTGCAGCCGCTCGGCGACCCGTTCGTCGGCACACGCGACGACCGTGGCCGACGGGTGCTCCTGCGCGATCTCCCCGGCGAGGTTGGGCCCGGTGACCACCGCGACCCGCTGCTCGCCGGCACCGGTGACGTCGCCGACCACCTCGCTCATCCGCAGCAGGGTGGGGAGTTCGACGCCCTTGGCGAGGCTGACGTAGACGGCGTCGCCGGCGACGAGCCCCGCCCAGGCGACGAGGTTCTCGCGCAGCGTCTGGGCAGGCAGGGCGAGCACGACGGTGTCCGCACCGTCGAGCGCCTCGGCCGCGTCCGCGGTCGCCCGGACGCCTGCGGGCAGCGCGATCCCGCTGAGGTAGTGGGGGTTGTGCGCGGTGCGGTTGATGGCCTCGGCGAGCTCGGGGCGCCGGGCCCACAGCCGCACGGGTGTGCCGGCGTCGCAGAGCACCTTGGCGTAGGCGGTGCCCCAGGAGCCGGCACCCATGACGGCGGTGTGCCTCACGCCGCCTCCCCGTCGTTGCGGACGTGGGACGACGACACCCGCTCGTGGCGGTGCGGGTCCCAGACCAGTGCGGGCGCGGGCCGGCCCCGCAACTCACCCAACTGGCCGCGCACCCGGTGCATGACCGTGTCGGTGAACGCGCGCAGGGCGGCGGACGTCGGCGGGTTCCGGTCCCCCGATGCACGCGCGTACTCGGCCGGCCCGGCGAGCACGGAGTAGGGCTGGCGGGGACGCACCCGCCACCCCGGCCCGAGAACGCGGTGCGCGCCCCAGTGCGCCACCGGCACGACCGGCGCGCCGGAGTCGAAGGCCAACCGCGCGACGCCGTTGCGCGCGAGCATCGGCCACCACTCCGGGTCCGTCGTCAGCGTCCCCTCGGGATAGATGACGACGAGCTCACCGTCGCGCAGCGCTTCGGTGGCGGCGGCGAGCGCGTCGGAGGCGTTGGTCCGCTCGCGGTAAACGGGGATCTGCCGGGCGCCGATGAGCACCCGCCGGACGCCCACGGTCTCGAACAGCTGGTACTTGGCGAGGAAGCGCGGGATGCGTCCCTGCTCGAGCACGAAGCGCGCGAGCAGCACCGGGTCGACGTTCGCCAGGTGGTTCACGGCCAGGATGACGCCGCCGGTGCGCGGGACGTGCGCGCGGCCACGGTAGTCGGGCCGGCTCGAGATCGCGGCGAGGCCGCGCACGATCGGGATCGCGAACCGCGTCCACGGCTCGGGCGGTGGCTGGTAGCGCGAGCGGCGCCCGGAGTCGCCGGATCTCATCGGATCGTTCATCTCGGAGAAGTCATACCGCAGCCGGGGCTTGCGTAGCGTCGGGCGGGTCGTCCGTCCGGTCGTCGAACAGGTCACAGGGAGGTCGCCGTGGACTGGGTCGTCGTCCTCCCGGTGAAGGCCCTGACGGCCGCGAAGACGCGGCTCGACCGCGACGACCGGGCCGACCTCGCCCTCGCCATGGCCACCGACACCGTGACCGCAGCCGGCGCCTCGCGCTCGGTGACGGCCATCGTCGTGGTCACCGACGACGAACGTGCCCGCGCCGCGCTCGGCCCGTTGGCGACCGTCGTCCCGGACCGACCCGACGGGGGCCTGAACGCGGCCCTGGCGCACGGCAGCCGGGTGGCCGCTGCGCGGTGGCCGCACGCCGGGGTCGCGGTGCTCACCGCCGATCTGCCGGCTCTGAGCGGCGAGCACCTCGACCGCGCGCTGACCGCCGCCGCCGAGGTGCCGCGCGCGCTCGTCGCCGACGCCGCCGGCTCCGGCACCGTCCTGCTCACCGCCGGCCCCGGGCTCGCCCTCGAGCCCGCCTTCGGCGACGGGAGCCGCGGGAGCCACCGCGAGGCGGGCGTCGTCGACCTGACCGAGCGGCTCGCCGACGTCTCCGGACTGCGGCGCGACGTCGACACGCTCGACGACCTCGACGCCGCCGGGCAGTTGGGGCTCGGGCCCGCCACCAGGGCGGCGCTCGCCGACCCGGACATGGAACGTCCCGCCGTGCAGGTCACGGTCCGCGCCTTCACGCCCGGCGTCGGGGGCCTCGCGGTCACCGACGACGGCCGCTGGGAGACTCTTCCTGCCGACGCCCAGCTGGACGGATTCCGGGTGCTGCACGCCGGTCAGCGGGTACGGCTCGCCAGGGGCGCCGGGACCGTACGGATCTCACCCCTCACCTCGAGGTCGACGCAGGACAGGAGACGACGACTCGCATGAGCGCCCTTCCGGACCAGGTGGCCCAGCGCAAGCCACGTTCCGCCCTGCTGGAGCCGCTCGATCTGCCGAAGCCGCCGCCGTCGGACCCGGACCTGCAGAAGGACCGCTTCCTCAACCGCGAGGTGTCCTGGCTCGAGTTCAACGGCCGTGTGCTGCAGCTCGCCGAGGACCCGTCGACGCCGCTGCTCGAGCGGGCCAAGTTCCTCGCCATCTTCGCCGGCAACCTCGACGAGTTCTTCATGGTGCGGGTGGCCGGGCTCAAGCGCCGGGCGGCCGCACGGCTCGGCGTCCGCAGCGCCGACGGGCTGTCGGTCAAGGAGCAGCTGCAGAGCATCAGCGAGCGCACCAACGACCTCGTCGAGCGCCAGGCCCGCTGCTTCACCGACGCCGTCGCACCGGCGCTGACCGAACACGGCATCCGGGTGGCGCACTGGGACGAACTCGACGACGTGCAGCGCCAGCGGCTGCGCAGCTACTTCTCCGAACAGGTCTTCCCCGTGCTGACGCCGCTCGCGGTGGACCCCGCGCATCCGTTCCCCTACATCTCGGGGTTGTCGCTGAACCTCGCGGTGCAGGTGCGCGACCCCGTCGAGAAGACCGAGCACTTCGCCCGCATCAAGGTGCCGCCGAACGTGCCCCGGCTGATTCCCGTCGACGACGCCAAGAGCACCGCGACGTTCGTGCCGCTCGAGGAGCTCATCGCCGCGCACCTCCCGCAGCTGTTCCCGGGGCTCGAGGTCGTCGACGCCCACGTCTTCCGCGTCACCCGCAACCAGGACATCGAGGTCGAGGAGGACGAGGCGGAGGACCTGCTGCGCGCACTCGAGCGTGAGCTCGCCCGCCGCCGCTTCGGCCCCGCCGTCCGGCTCGAGGTGCAGGCCGACATCGACGAGAAGATCCTCGAGGTCCTGGTCCGCGAGCTCGAGGTCGACGAACGCGACGTCTACCGCATCCCGGGTCTGCTCGACCTGTCGGCGCTGTCGACGCTGTTCGACATCGACCAGGCCGACCTCAAGGACCCACCGCACGTCGGCGTCACGCACCCCCGCCTCGCCAGCGGCGACGGCGAGGCGGCGCCGAGTTTCTTCAGCGTGCTGCGCGAGGGCGACGTGCTGCTGCACCACCCGTACGTCTCGTTCGCGACGAGCGTCCAGCGGTTCATCGAGCAGGCCGCAGCCGACCCGAACGTGCTGGCCATCAAGCAGACGCTCTACCGCACCTCCGGTGACTCGCCGATCGTCGAGGCGCTCATCGACGCCGCCGAAGCCGGCAAGCAGGTCGTGGTGCTCGTCGAGATCAAGGCCCGGTTCGACGAGACGGCGAACATCCGCTGGGCCCGCGCTCTGGAGCAGGCCGGCTGCCACGTCGTCTACGGCCTCATCGGACTGAAGACGCACTGCAAGGCCGCGCTCGTCGTCCGGCAGGAGAAGGGCCAGATCCGGCGGTACTGCCACGTCGGCACCGGCAACTACAACCCGAAGACCGCGCGGCTGTACGAGGACGTCGGGCTGCTCACGGCCGACCCGCAGCTCGGGGCAGACCTGACCGACCTGTTCAACGTCCTCACCGGCTACAGCCGCCAGACCGACTACCGCACGATCACCACCGCCCCGACGCGGCTGCGCGACACCATCATCGAGCGCATCGAGAACGAGGCCAAGGCGGCCCGCGAAGGCAAGCCGGCGGGCATCCGGATGAAGGTGAACGCACTCGTCGACGAGCAGGTGATCGACGCGCTGTACCGCGCCTCCCGCGACGGGGTCCGCATCGAGTGCCTGGTCCGCGGCATCTGCGCGCTGCGGCCCGGCATCAAGGGGCTGTCGGAGACGGTGACGGTGCGCTCCATCCTCGGGCGCTTCCTCGAGCACAGCCGCGTGTTCCACTTCGAGGCCGCCGGCGAGTGGTGGATGGGGAGCGCCGACATGATGCACCGCAACCTCGACCGCCGCATCGAGACGCTGATCCGGGTGCACGGGCCGGACCAGCAGGACGAGCTCTCGGCGATGCTCGACCTCGCGTTCTCCTCCCGCGTCTCGGCCTGGACGCTCGACGCCGACGGGACCTGGGAGCGCCACCACCACCTCCCGAAGCAGGGCATCGACGCGTCCACCGCCGACTCCGACGAGCGCTACACCATCGACTACCAGGGCGAGCTCGCGGCCCTGACGCTCCTGCGCTCCGAGCACAGCTGATGGCCGCGCCCGCACCCGTCCGCGAGGACGAGCTGAAGTTCACCGTGCACGCCCTGTTCGCCCTGCCCGACCTGACCGATCCCGACGGCGGCATCGCCTCGGTCGAGACCCGGCCGCAGCAGTCCCTGCGCGCGACCTACTACGACGCCCCGGACCTGCGGCTCGCCCGGGAGGGCATCACGCTGCGGCACCGCAGCGGCGAGGGCTCGCCGGTGTGGACGCTGAAGCTGCCGGCGGGAGTGGCCGGCAGCAGCACCGGCGCGAGCGGCGGCCTGAGTCGCGACGAGCTCAACGTCCCCGGCCCCGCCCGCGAGGTGCCGTCGGAGCTCGCCTACCTGCTCGTCGCATGGTTGCGCGGCGCCGGCCTCGGTCCGGTGGCCACCCTCCGCACGCAACGCTCGACGTTGCTGCTGTGCGGGCCGGCCGGCGAGGAGCTCGCCGAGGTCGTCGACGACTCGGTGTCGGTGCTCGAGGGCCGACGCGTCCTGGAACGGTTCCGCGAGATCGAGGTGGAGCTCGTCGGGCTCGGCCACGACGCGACCCTCGAGGTCCGCCGACGGCTCGTCGAGGCCGGCGCCAACGAGGCCGACCCGCTGCCGAAGGTCGTGCGCGCCCTCGGTCCGCGCGCCGTCGCTCCGGGCGAGGTGCCCCGCGAGGTGGAGGTCCGCCCCTCCGACCCGGCGTCGGCGCTGATCGTCAACGCCGTGCGGGCCAGCGTCCGTCGCCTGTTGCTCTCCGACATCGGGGTGCGGCGCCGCTCCGAGGACGGTGTGCACCAGATGCGCGTCTCGTGCCGACGGCTGCGGAGCGACCTCAAGACCTTCCGACCCCTGGTCGAGCCGATGTGGGGCGAGGCGCTCCGGGCCGAGCTGTCGTGGCTCGCGAACGCGCTGGGCGATGCCCGCGACCTCGAGGTGCTCCGCGAACGGCTCCGCGGGGTCGTCCGTCGCGAGCCGACGCTGCCCTACGACGAGACCGCCTTCGCGCGGCTCGACGACATCCTCGCGCGCCGCGAGCAGGAGGCCCTCGAGCGCACGGCCGAGGCGTTGGAGTCCGAGCGCTACCGCCGGCTGCTCGACGTCCTCGTCGACGCCGCCCGTGAGCCGGTCCTGGCCCCGGCCGCGACGCAGCGGTGCTCGAAGGTGCTGCCGCCGCTGGTGCGCAAGGCGTGGACCGGGCTCGAGAAGCGCGCGGACAAGCTGCGCCCGGACGACCCCGACGACGCGTGGCACGCGGCCCGCATCAAGGCGAAGCAGGCTCGCTACGCCGCCGAGGCCGTCACCGGCGTCCTGGGCAAGCCCGCGGTACGGCTCGCTTCGGCCGCGAAGTCGGTGCAGGAGGTGCTCGGCGACCACCAGGACGCTGCGATCGCGGCGGAGGTCCTCGTCGGGCTCGCCGCCGAGCGGCCGGACGACGGCGCGCTCGGCTTCGCCGCCGGCCGGCTCGCCGAGTGGAACCGCGGGGACGTGGCCCGCACGCGGCGGGACTTCCCCGCAGTGTGGAAGCAGTCGACGAGGACGGCCCGCTGACGTGACCGGCCGTAAGTCCCACCGTCGCCGCAAGCGGGCGGCGCGCCCCGCATCCCCGTTCCGCCGTACCCGCGTCAACGTGCCGCCGCCCGAGGCGAAGGTGCTCGCCGCCGGCGGCGTCGTCTGGCGGGCCGTCGACGGCGTCGACGTCCCCGTCGACAGCTCCGAGATCGAGATCGCCGTCGTGCACCGCCCCAAGTACGACGACTGGTCGTTGCCGAAGGGCAAGGTCGACCCGGGCGAGCAGATGATCGTCGCGGCGCGCCGCGAAGTGGTCGAGGAGACCGGCTTCGCCGTGACGTGCGGCCGCGTCGTCGGCGACCAGCGCTACTCCGTCGCCGCCGGCCCGAAGTACGTCCGCTACTGGGCGATGCACGACGTCGACGGCACCTTCGAGGCCAACGACGAGGTCGACGAGCTGCGCTGGCTGCGGTTGGACGAGGCCGTCGCGAGGGTGGACTACCCGCACGACCGCAGCCTGCTGCAGGCGTTCGGGATCCTCCCCCCGGTCACGACGACGGTGCTCGTCGTCCGGCACGGCCGGGCGGGGAGCAAGAAGCACTGGAAGGCCGACGACCTGCTCCGCCCGCTCGACGAACGCGGTGCGGTCTCCTCGCAGCGGCTCGTGGACGTGGCGAACTGCTTCCGCCCGGAGCGGGTCCTCGCCGCCGAACCCGTCCGGTGCCTGCAGACGGTGCAGCCGACGGCGTCGGCCCTGAAGCTCCCGGTCGAGGTGGAGGCCGACCTCGGGAAGAACGGGTCCGGCTCCAACGCGCGCAAGGCGGTGCGTGCCGTGCGCGCGCTCGTCGCGGACGGTCGGCCCGCCATGGTCTGCAGCCAGGGCGAGGTCATCCCCGACCTCATCCGCGGCCTCGCCGAAGGCGGCGAGGTGCGGCTGAGGTCGCTGCCGGCCCGGAAGGGCAGCGTCTGGGCGCTGACGTTCGCGCACGGACGCCTGATCGACGCGGACTACCTGCCGGACCTCGCGCCGGCCGTTCCGCGCTAGCTGCGCTTTGCTGCGGCCTTCTTCGCCGGGGCCTTCTTGGCCGCCGCCTTCTTGGCTGCCTTCTTCGCCGCCGTCGGCGTCGACTGCGCCTTCTGCGCAGCTCGCTTGGCCTGCGCCTTCCCGGTGGACCCGTCGGGGTCGATCGCGTCGCCGACAGCGCGGGCGCCCGACGCGGCGGCCGAGCGGGCGTTGGTCACGGCCGTGCGGGCGAAGCCCTTGGCTCCGGAGACGTAGGCCTTGAAGTCCGACCCGGCGCGGAACTTGGGCACCGACGCGGCCTTCACCTCGACCGGCTCACCGGTCTGCGGGTTGCGGCCCGTGCGCGCCGCGCGCTCCACCCGCTCGAAGACGCCGAAGCCGGTGATGGCGACGCGATCGCCCTGCGCCACCGCCTCCTGGATGGCGTCGAAGACGGCGTCCACCGCAGCCGAGGCGGCGCTGCGGCCACCCTCGACCTGCTCGGACACCCGGCTGATGAGCTCGGCCTTGTTCACGCACACCTCCGCGTCGGGATCACCGTTGATCTCCGAGCACCGTAAGGCTTCAGCGGCGTGCCGTCACCTCGGTGCGTACGTAGTTCAGCGCGCCGTCGGGGATGCGCTGCGCGACCGCGTCGACGAACGCGGCCCGATCGGCACCGCGGATATCGGTCAGCTGCCGCCCGAGGCAGATCGTCTCGAGGTAGCGGTGCAGATGCTCCCCCGGGACGAACGGCGGTTCGTGGCGGACCTGCACGTCGACCTCGGCGAAGCCGGCCGCCGCGAGCGCCGCGTCCTCCGCTTCGCCGCTCGGGAAGTCGACCTCGGCGTAGTCGCCGCCGAGGGCGACCAGCGCCGCGCCGACCTCGGCGACGTTGCCGGGGCCGCCGTAGTCCAGCGCCATCCGTCCGCCCGGCCGCAGGACGCGGGCGAGCTCGGCGAAGACGGCGGCGTGGTCGGGCACCCAGTGCAGCGTCGCGACGCTGAAGACGGCGTCCACCGAATCCTCCGGCAACGCGAGCGGGTGGCGGAGGTCGGCCTGCATCGTCTGCAGCCGGCCTCCGGCGTCACCGCACCGTTCGCGGGTCCGCGTCAGCATCTGCTCGGAGCCGTCGAGCGCGATGACGCGCCCGTTCGGCAGGGCGGTGAGCAGCGCCTCGGTGTCGCGCCCCGTTCCGCAGCCGAGCTCGAGCACCGTCTCGTCGCCGCGCAGCGGGAGCCGTGCGAGCGTCCGCCGACCCCAGCCGACGTGCGGGAGCGGCAGGGCGTCGTACCCGGAGGCGTCCCACTCGCGTGGGTCCGTGCGCGCCGGCTCGCTGTGCTCGCCCATCGCTACAGCGTCGTGGGCAGGAATACCGGGCGCTGCGCCTCGAACGCCGTGATGTCCGCGTCCGCGGCCAGGGTCAGCGCGATGTCGTCGAGGCCGTTCAGCAGCTTGTACCGGATCGACGGGTCGATCGTGAACGACGCGATGGTGGCGGCTTGATCAGCCGTGGCCCAGCGAACCTCCTGTGCCTCGAGGTCGACGGTGACCTCGGTACTGGGGTCGGCCTCGGCGGCGGCCTGGATCGAGTCCACCTCGGCCTCGGTCAGCACCACCGTGAGCAGCCCGTTCTTGAACGAGTTGCCCCGGAAGATGTCGGCGAAGCGGCTCGAGATGACGGCCTTGAAGCCGTACTGCTGCAGGGCCCAGACGGCATGTTCCCGCGACGAGCCGGTGCCGAAGTCGGGCCCGGTGACCAGCACCGAGCCGGTCGCGTAGCGGGCGTCGTTGAGGACGAACGACGGGTCCTTGCGCCAGGCGCTGAACAGACCCTCGCCGAAGCCGGTCCGGGAGACCTGCTTCAGCCAGACCGCGGGGATGATCTGGTCGGTGTCGACGTCGCTGCGGCGCAGCGGGACGACGGTACCGGTGTGGACGGTGAACGGTTCCATCAGGCGCTCCCTGTTGACTGAACGGTCAGACCAGATCGGCGGGCGAGGTGAAGCGCCCGGTGACGGCCGTGGCGGCCGCGACGCCGGGCGAGACGAGGTGGGTCCGGCCGCCCGCGCCCTGTCGGCCCTCGAAGTTGCGGTTGGACGTGCTCGCGCAGCGCTCCCCGGGAGCGAGCGTGTCGGGGTTCATCCCGAGGCACATCGAGCAGCCTGCGCTGCGCCACTCGGCGCCGGCGGCGGTGAAGACCTCGTTCAGGCCCTCGTCCTCCGCCTGCTTCTTGACCAGCATCGAGCCGGGGACGACGAGCATCCGCACACCGTCCGCGACGTGCCGACCGCTGAGCACCTCGGCGGCCGCGCGCAGGTCCTCGATGCGGCCGTTGGTGCAGGAGCCGAGGAAGACCGTGTCGACACCGATGTCGCGGATGCGGGTGTTCGGCGCCAGCGCCATGTACTCGAGCGCACGCTCGACCCCGGCCCGGGAACCCTCACCGACCTGCGCCGGGTCCGGCACGGCTCCGTCGAGCGGGACGCCCTGGGCCGGGTTGGTGCCCCAGGTGACGAAGGGGCTGAGCTCGGCGGCGTCGAGGACGACCTCACGGTCGTAGGTGGCGTCGTCGTCGCTCGGCAACGAGCGCCAGTACTCGACGGCGGCGTCCCAGTCGGCGCCCTTCGGCGCGTGCGGACGGCCCTTGAGGTAGGCGAACGTCGTCTCGTCCGGCGCGATCATGCCGGCCCGGGCACCGGCCTCGATGCTCATGTTGCACACCGTCATGCGGCCCTCCATCGACAGCGCCCGGATCGCCGACCCGCGGTACTCGAGGATGTAGCCGGCACCGCCGCCGGTGCCGATCCGCGCGATGATCGTGAGGACGATGTCCTTGGCAGTGACGCCCGGCGGCAGCTCGCCGTCGACGGTGACCGCCATCGTCTTCGGGCGGCGCAGCGGAAGCGTCTGCGTGGCGAGCACGTGCTCGACCTCGCTGGTACCGATGCCGAACGCGAGCGCGCCGAACGCTCCGTGGGTGCTGGTGTGCGAGTCGCCGCAGACGACGGTGACGCCGGGCTGGGTCAGCCCGAGCTGCGGGCCGACGACGTGGACGATCCCCTGACCGGGGTCGTTCATCGGGTGCAGCCGGACGCCGAACTCGGCGCAGTTCTTGCGCAGCGTCTCGACCTGGGTCCGGCTGACGACGTCCGCGATCGGCAGCAGCGTGTCGAGCGTCGGGACGTTGTGGTCCTCGGTGGCCAACGTCAGGTCGGGACGCCGCACGGGGCGTCCCGCGAGCCGGAGCCCGTCGAAGGCCTGCGGGCTGGTCACCTCGTGGACCAGGTGCAGGTCGATGTAGAGCAGGTCGGGATCGTCCGACGCCCCTTCCCTGCCTGCGGTGCCGGGCGTGGGGACGATGTGCGCGTCCCAGACCTTCTCGGCGAGCGTGCGTGCCATCGACGCCTCCTTCAACCTCTTGCCGTCCCATATGTTGAGATGGCAGTATCACTCCGTGGACAACAATAGCGGAGTGGGCGTTCTTGACAAGGCCGTACGCGTCCTCGACGCCCTGGAGGCAGGGCCGGCCGCGCTCGCCGATCTCGCGACCCGCACCGGTCTCCCCCGCGCGACCGCCCATCGGCTGGCCGTCGCGCTCGAGGTGCACCGGCTCGTGGGCCGCACCGACGACGGTCGCTTCCGCCTCGGTCCGCGCATCGCCCCCGTCGCCGACCCGCTGGTCGACGCGGTCGAGCCGGTGCTCCGTGGCCTGCGTGACACCACCGGCGAGAGCGCGCAGTGCTACGTCCGCACCGGCGGCACGCGGCTCTGCATCGCCGCCGCCGAGCGGACGAGCGGGCTGCGGGACACCGTCCCGGTCGGCAGCGTGCTGCCCATGACCGCGGGCTCCGCCGCCCACGTCCTGCTCGCCTGGTCCGCCGAACCGTTGCCCCGGGCCGCGAGCTTCGACGCCGACGAGCTCGCGGCGACGCGAAGGCGCGGCTGGGCCGACAGCGTCGAGGAGCGCGAGGCAGGGCTCGGTTCGGTCTCGGCGCCGGTCTTCGGGGCCGACGGCCGCGTGCTCGCGGCGCTGTCGGTCTCCGGACCGCTGCAACGGCTCACCCGCTCGCCGGGGCGACGCCACGGTGCCGCCGTCGTCAGGGCGGCGACCGAGGTCGCCGAGACGCTCAGTCGCGGCCGGCCGAGCTCAACTGACCCGGGAGATGTGCCGGCGAGTCGGGCACCAGCAGCGCCGGCAGGTTGATCTCGGCGACCACGTCGCCGTCGGACGTGTACAACGCGAGCTTGCCGCCGTGGACCTCGACGAGCCGCTTGACGACGTAGAGGCCGAGACCGGCCCCTTCCCGCGTCCGGGTGGCCGAGGGATCGGCCTGGGTGAAGGGCTCGAGCAGCACCTCGCTCAGCTCCGGGCTGATCTCCGGCCCGCGGTTGCGGACCCGCAGCACGACGTCACTCCCGACCCGGCCGCCCGAGAGCCGCACCGGCGTCTGCGGCCAGGCGTGGGTGAAGGCGTTGTCGAGCAGGTTGGCGAGGACCTGGTGCAGCGCCTGCTGACCGACATGTGCGTCGAGGGCCGTCGGCAGGTCACAGCTCAGCCGCTCGCGCTGGCGCGGTGACAGCCCGTCGACGACCTCGCGCGTGACGGCGAGGACGTCGGTGACGACGCCCGGGTCGACGGCGGTCGCCTCGGCGGCGGTGAGCATGTTCTCCAGCAGGCGCCGCAACCGCTCGGCGTGCAGCAGGGCCGCGTCGAGGAGCTCGTCGATCTTGAGCTCGTCGAGCCGGTGCCGGCGGCGACGCAGTGTCAGCAACGCGCCGGAGATCCCGGTGAGCGGGGTGCGGAACTCGTGCGTGACCGTGCCGACGAGGTCGCTGCGCAGTTGCGCGGCGTCGGCGAGTCGGGCCACGAGGCTCTGCTGCCCGTCGTGCAGCTCGCTGCGGTAGCGCTCCTCGTTGGCGCGGGCCCGCTCCTGGTAGTGCCAGAAGGCCAGCTGCGCGGCTGCCAGCGCGCACACGAACCCGGCGTGCACGGCGGCCAGGACCCAGGTGTTGCCCGGGTGGTCGAAGACGTTGCCCTTGTCCATCTGGCCGAGCAGGCCGTGCTCGACGAGGACGAAGGCGATGGCGACGGCGTAGACCAGCCACTCCTGGTAGAGCGCGATGATCGCGACCGCCAGGAAGTAGTGGAAGTGCATCTCGATCAGGCCCATGGACAGGTGCACGAGCACCGCGGACGCGACGAGCAGGCCGAGGCTGGTGGCGAGGCTCCGGCGGAGGCGACCACCGGGCACGAGGGCCGAGGCCAGCAGCGCGGCGACCGGCGACGCGGCCAGCAGGCCGACGTCGAAGGTGTGGTGCGAGAACATCGCGTACGCCACGATGATCGGCAGGTGGAGGCCCAGGACGATCGTCACCAGGCGGTGGCGGGCCTCGAAATCCGGCTCGGCGAGACCCCGCCCGCGGGGCAGCCAGGTCAGGTCGACGCTCATGACCCCAGCATCGGTGATCGTTCGACTGCGGCCAATGATCCATCGGAACCACCGGGACCCGCGAACCGGACTAGTCGGACCTAGCCGCCATACCGGACGAGGAGTCCCGGGAAACGACTAAGGGCCTCCCGCCCGCGTTCCCGCTGGTGGGAGGCCCTGTAGCCCCGACCGGATTCGAACCGGCGCTACCGCCTTGAGAGGGCGGCGTCCTGGGCCACTAGACGACGGGGCCCTGCTGGTGCAGACCAGCGCATCGCGCCTTGCTGCTCCGCTGGGGTACCAGGACTCGAACCTAGACTAACGGAACCAGAAACCGCCGGGCTGCCAATTACCCCATACCCCAGTGATCCCGAAGGACCGATAGCCACCATACCGGACGCGGTTCCGGCGGGCGGCGGTGCGCGTGTGACCTAGCCCGTTGCCCGACGCAACCGGCCGAGGCACACCTCGCGGCCGAGCAACTCCATCGACTCGAACAGCGGTGGCGAGATGAGCCGGCCGGTGACGGCAACGCGGACCGGGGCGGCGGTCTTCCGCTTGTTGAGCCCGAGCGCCTCCCCGACGCCCCAGACGGCGGCCTCGATCGGCTCGGTCGTCCACTCCGGGACGGCCTCGAGCGCCTCGGTGACGGCGAGCAGTACGGCAGCCGAGCCCTCGCCGAAGCCCTTGGTGGCCGCGGCCTCCTCGACGGCGAACTCGCCCTCGTCGACGAAGAAGAACCGCAGCAGCCCGGGGGCCTCGGTGAGCCGGTTCATCCGGGTCTGGACGAGCGGGATGGTCTTGGCGAGAAGGTCCTGGTCGACCGGTATCCCTGCGGCGTCGAGCTGGGCCGTGAGACGGCCGGCGAGGTCCGCCTCGTCGAGCTTCCGGATCCAGTCCCCGTTGATCGCCTCGAGCTTCTTGATGTCGAAGCGGGCCGGGTTGCGGCTGACGCGGGAGAGATCGAACTCGGTGTGCAGGACGTCGACGCCGAAGAACTCGCGGTCTCCGCCGGGCGACCAGCCGAGCAGCGACAGGTAGTTGACCATCGCCTCGGGCAGGAAGCCCTCGCGGCGGTACCAGGCGATGGACACCTCGCCGTTCCGCTTGGACAGCGGTGCGTTGTCGCTGCCGACGATGAGCGGCAGGTGCGCGAAGGCGGGCCACTTGTCCTGCGGGTGACCGAGTGCCGCGTAGATCGCGAGCTGACGCGGGGTGGCGGTGACGAGGTCCTCGCCGCGGACGATGTGCGTGAGCCCCATGGCGACGTCGTCGACGCCGGCGGCGAGCAGGTAGAGCGGGTGGCCGTCGCTCCGGGTCAGCGCGAAGTCCGGGACGTTGGCATGGTCGATGGTGATCTCGCCGCGAACCAGGTCGTTCCACGTCGTCGAGCCGTCGGGCATGCGGAAGCGCAGGACCGTCGTCCGGCCCTCGGCCTCGAACGCGGCCTTCTCCTCGTCGGTCAGCGAGCGACAGCGGCCGTCGTAGCCGGGCGGACGCTTCTCCTTGCGGGCCTGCTCACGCCGCTCGGCGAGCTCCGCCGGGGTGCAGTAGCAGCGGTAGGCGGCGCCGCTCGTCTCGAGCCGGGCGGCGGCCTCGGCGTAGACGTCGAGCCGCTCGCTCTGCCGGTACGGCGCGTACGGACCGCCGATGCCGGGGCCCTCGTCGTAGTCGATCCCCATCCACCGCAGCACGTCGAGGGCTGCGTCGAAGGCCTCGTCGCTCACCCGCGACCGGTCGGTGTCCTCGACTCGCAGCAGGAAGGTGCCGCCGTGCCGGCGGGCGAGCGACCACGAGTAGAGCGCGGTACGGATGTTGCCCACGTGCAGGTCGCCCGAGGGCGCGGGGGCGAAGCGGGTCCGCATGCTCGCATCGAGCGGCGGTGCGTCCAGGTGGCGGACCTCGACACGCTCACTCATCGCGCGGCCACCGGGTTCGTCAGCGTGCCGATGCCCTCGATCTCGACCGAGACCGACTGACCGTCGGTGAGCGGGCCGATGCCGGCGGGGGTGCCGGTGAGGATGACGTCGCCGGGGATCAGCGTGAAGAAGCTGGAGACGTAGGAGACCAGGGTCGGCACGTCGTGGATGAGCATGCTGGTGCGGCCGTCCTGCCGCACGGCCCCGTCGACGACGGTGCGGAGCCGCAGGTCAGACGGGTCGACGTCGGTCTCGATCCACGGCCCGAGGGGGCAGAACGAGTCGAGGCCCTTGGCGCGGGCCCACTGGCCGTCGCTGGACTGCCAGTCCCGGGCCGTCACATCGTTGGCGCAGGTGTAGCCGAGCACGACGTCGGGGACCCGGGAGACCGGAACCTCGCGGCACAGCCGGCTGATCACGACGGCGAGCTCCCCCTCGTAGTCGACGCGGGTGGCCGGCATCCGGATCGGGTCGCCGGGTCCGATGACGGAGGTCGAGGGCTTGAAGAACATGAGCGGCTCGGCCGGAGCCTCGCCGCCCATCTCGGCGGCGTGGTCGGCGTAGTTCTTCCCGATGCCGATGATCTTGCTGGGGAGGATCGGGGCGAGCGACTGCCGGAACGGCACCCGCTCCCCGGTCAGCTGCATGTCCCCGAACGGGTGGGCCGACAACAGCGACACCGACTGCAGGTCGCCCTCGCCCTCGACCACCCCGAAGCGGGGACCTCCGTCAACGCTCACCCGGGCTATCCGCACCGGCCGCACGCTACCGAGTAACCGTCCCGGGTGGCCGCCCGATGCGTGGTCCCGGGTCCGGTGGTGGTAGGCAGTGCACATGCGGCTCGACGACTGGTTCCTCGGCCCCGACGAGCGCGGCAACCCCGCGACCGCCATCCGACCGTGGACCGTCGGCAACGACGTCGAGCCGTTGGTGCACGGCGGCACCTACTTCCCGCGCCTCGTGGCGGCCGTCGACGACCTCGAGGCGGGCGACCTGCTGGCCTTCACCGACTGGCGGGGCGACGTGGACGAGGTCCTCGTCGACGACCCGGAGCGGGGCCGGCTCACCCTCGGCGACGTGCTCGCCGGGGCGGCCGAACGCGGCGTCCTGGTCCGCGGTCTGGTCTGGCGCTCGCACGCCGACCAGGTCGGGATGAACGAACGCGAGAACGACCACGTCGGCGACCGCGCGAACGACGCAGGCGGCGAGGTCCTTCTCGACGAGCGCGTCCGCATGGGCGGTTCGCACCATCAGAAGCTCGTCGTCCTGCGTCCCGCCGACCCGGAACGACCGGGCGTGGCCTTCGTCGGCGGCATCGACCTCGCGCACAGCCGTCGCGACGACGAGACCCATTCCGGCGACCCGCAGCCGCAGGCGATCGCCGCGGTCTACGGCGACCGGCCGCCGTGGCACGACGTCCAGGCGCAGGTGCACGGCCCGGCGGTGGCCGACCTCGAACACACCTTCCGGGAGCGCTGGGAGGACCCCGAGCCGCTCGACTCCCGCAACCCGTACCGGATGATCACCAATCTCGCGGCGGGCATCCATGTGCGGCCGCAGCAGCCCATGCCCGCGCGACGGCCCGACCCGCCGGCCGCCGGCACCCACGCCGTGCAGGTGCTGCGCACCTACGCCAACCGTCACCACCTGTCCCCGCGGCGGTCGTGGGGCAGCAGCTACCCGTTCGCTCCGAACGGGGAGCGGTCGATCGCGCGCGGCTACGTGAAGGTCTGGCGCCGCGCGCGGCGACTGATCTACATCGAGGACCAGTACCTGTGGTCGACCCAGGTAGCCCGACTGCTGTCCGACGCGCTCGAACGCGCCCCCGACCTGCACATCGTCGCGGTCGTGCCGCGCTACCCCGACCAGGACGGCCGCTTCTCCCTGGCCCCGAACCTGGTCGGCCGGGAGGAGGCGCTGCGACTGTTCGACTCCGTCGCCGCGGACCGGGTCACGGTCTTCGACCTCGAGAGCCCCGCCGGCGTGCCCGTCTACGTGCACGCCAAGGTCTGCATCGTCGACGACGTCTGGGCGACGATCGGCTCGGACAACATGAACCGGCGCTCCTGGGGTCACGACAGCGAACTCAACGTCGCCGTGATCGACGAGACGCTCGACTTCCGCGAGCCGCGCGACCCGGGCGGGCTGGGCGACGGGGCCCGCGTCTTCGCGCGTGACCTGCGGTTGAAGCTCTGGCGCGAGCACCTCGGGCTCGCCGCGGATGTGCCCGCCGACGAGCTGCTCGACGCGGAATCCGGCATCGCTGCCATGCGGGCGTCCGCCGCGGCACTGGACGCCTGGCACGCGGGCGGGCAGGCCGGCCCGCGGCCCGCCGGTCGGCTCCGTCGGCACCAGCCGGAGCGCCTGTCGGCGTTGACGCGCGCCTGGGCGCTTCCGCTCTACCGCACGCTCTACGACCCCGACGGCCGGCCCTGGGAGCTACGCCGCGGGGACCGCTGGTAGCTCAGGTTCAGAGCGGCCTCGGTCAGGCTGCGGTGCGGACGACGATCGAGGCCAGCAACTTCTCGGTCGCGGCCGTCACCTCGGCGACGGCGGCGTCGAAGGCGTCCTTGTTCTTCGCCGACGGCTGCCGCATGCCCGCGACCTTGCGGACGTACTGCAGCGCAGCGGCGTGCATGTCGTCGGGAGTGGCCTCGTCCTCGAAGGGCGGGCGCAGCGTCTTGATGCTCCGGCACATGGACGGAACCTAACGCGGCTACTCGTCCTTGTCGTCGGAGCTCTTGTCGTCGGAGCTCTTGTCGTCGGACTGCTCGGCCTCGTCCTTGTGCTCGGCCTCGCCCTTCTCGTCGTCGCTCCCTGCCTGCGGCTCGACGCCGAGGTACTCACGCAGCGCGGCCATCACGTCGCCCGCCTGAGCGGGACTGATCGCCCGGCTCGCCGCGACGCGGCGCAGGAAGGTCTCGGCGTCCTCCCCGTCGTCCCGCGTTCCCGGGAAGAAGTTGTGGTCGAGCGCGTGGAGCTTGTCCCTGAGAGCCATGCCACCCCTACTACCCCACTGGACGCCCTCCGCTGCGGCCTTGCCGAACCCGATTCAGATGGAGCGGAAAGCTGCTGCGTGGTCGTGCAGGAAGTCGGCGAACGACCGGGCCGGGTGGCCGGTGGCCTTCTCGACCTCGTCGGTGACGGTGCTGCCCGAGCCGTCGCGGTAGGCGGCGTAGACCTCGAGCATCCCGTCGGCGGTCCACTCCGACCAGTTGTAGCCGAGCAGCCGCTCGCGGACCTGCGCGGCGTCGGTGTCGGCGTAGGTGACGGTCTTGCCGGCCACGGTGCTGATCTGCTCCGCGACCTCGGCGTAGGTGAGGGCGGCGGGACCGGTGACCGTGTAGGACCGGCCGTCGTGCGGAGCGGGGTGGTTCAGCACGTGCGCGGCGACGGCGGCGACGTCCCGGGCGTCGACGTGGCTCACGGCCCCGTCGCCGGCCGGCAGAAGCAGCGCCGACTCGCGGGCCACCATGGCGGCGAGCTGCAGCGTGTCCTGCATGAAGCCGTTCGGAGCGAGGACGGTGTGCTTCATCCCGTCCTCGCGCAACCGGTTCACGACGTCACGGTGGCCCTCGGAGAGGCGCGAGCGCGGCTCCTCCCAGCCCATCCCGGCCAGCAGGACGACGTGCGGCCGTTCGGCGGAGCGGCCGACGGCGTCGAGGAAGGCGAGCTCCCGCCCGGCGAGGCCAGGGCCGGCCGGCGCGGCGAGGAAGACGGCGTCCACGCCCTTCAACGCGTCGTCGAGCGTCTCGGGGGCGTCGAAGTCGCCGGTGACGATCTCGACGTCGTAGCCGCGCAGGTCGTCGGCGTCCTCGGGGCTCGGGACCATCACCCGGGCCTCGATCGGCTGGGGCTCTCCGGCGTGGCCGGCCGGCAGGGAGGCGCTGAGCAGGGCGACGAGGGCGCCACCGACGGTTCCGGTGGCACCGGTGACGAGAACAGTCATGACCTCGCCCTACCCGGTGCCTTCCGGGACACCCGCGCACCGGTCGGCGTCACAGGCCGGCGGCCGTCACAGCCGGTTCAGCATGCTCGCCACGCTCTGGTCGCCGGTGGCGTAGACCTGCGCGGCGCGGGCCGTCATCGAGGCGATGCCCTCCAACGCCAGCTGCAGGCGGGCGGCGCTGGTCTGCCACTCCTGGTAGAGCGTCGCGTAGTGCGCGTGCGAGGCGCCCGTCCAGACACCGTCCAGACCGCGCACCTCGCCGCCGCAGCGCTGCAGCTCGGACTCGATGCCGGCGGCCGCGGTCCGCAGCGTGGTGCTCGTGGCGGTCAGGTGTGCCGGGCTGACGGCGTAGGCGTCGGACATGGGGCCACTCCTCGTGTCGGGTCGCGGAACCGTTTCGGCCCCGTGTCGACGGAGCCTAAGGACGGAGCCGACCCGCCGTTTCCGTTGTCCACAGTTCGAATGACAGGGCTGTAACCTGACGTCCCGCTGCCGATGGACGAGGCATGGAGCCGATCACCTTGGTGCTGCCCCACCCGCGCTCTGCCGTGCGCGCGACGCCCTCCGCGGCGCCGCGACCGCCGGTGACACCGCGCACGATCTCGGTGGCCGTCAGCCTGACCTCCGGCTCCGAGGCTCCGCTGCGCGCGCTGGCCGAGGCTCCGCAGGCCGCCCGCATCGTCTGCCACCCCTACGACGAGGCGATCGTCGCGCACCTGCTCGCCCACGTGGGCCGCAGCGACTGCCTGCTCCACCCGACCGATGCCGCTTCCCACGGCGAGCTCAGCATCCGCGTCAGGCTGGCGATCGCAAGCTAGCTCGGCTGCTCGCCCTGGCGGAGCAGCCCGAAGCTCGCCGCGTCGTCGAGGGCCTGCCAGCTCGCGGCGATGATGTTCTCGTCGACGCCGACGGTGTCCCAGCTCGAGGTGCCGTCCGACGTCTCGATCAGCACGCGCGTGACCGCGCCGGTGCCGTGCGAGCCCTCGAGGATGCGGACCTTGAAGTCGGTGAGCTCGAGGTCCGCGAGCCCCGGGTAGGACTTCTCCAGGGCGTTGCGCAGTGCCTTGTCCAGCGCGTTCACCGGACCGGTGGCCTCGCCGGTCGCGACGATCCGCTCGCCGCGCGACCACAGCTTCACCGTCGCCTCACTGGTGACGACGCCGTCCCGCTGCTCGATGATGACGCGCCACGACTCGAGCAGGTAGAAGCGCTTGTCGCCCTCCACCTCGCGGCGCAGCAGCAGCTCGAAGCTCGCCTCCGCGGCCTCGAAGACGAAGCCCTGCGACTCGAGGTCCTTGACCCTGTCGACGACCCGGCCGAGCGCCTCGCGCTCGCCGGAGAGGTCCATCCCGAGTTCCCGGCCCTTGAGCTCGATGGTCGCGCGACCGGCGAGCTCGCTGACCAGCATCCGCATGTCGTTGCCGACCGTCGCAGGGTCCATCTGCTGGTAGAGGTCGGGGTCGACCTTGATCGCTGAGGCGTGCAGACCGGCCTTGTGCGCGAAGGCCGTGGAGCCGACGTAGGGCCGCTTCGGGTCGGGCGTGGTGTTGGTGATCTCGTTGATCGAGTGCGCGACGCGGACCAGCTCGGCGAGCCGGCCCTCCGGGAGCACCGGGCGGGCCATCTTGGTCTCGAGGCCCGCCACGACGCTGAACAGGTCGGCGTTGCCGCACCGCTCGCCGTAGCCGTTGGCCGTCCCCTGCACGTGGGTGACGCCCGCCTCGACCGCGGCGAGCGTGTTGGCGACGGCGCAGGCGGTGTCGTTGTGGCAGTGGATGCCGAGCCGCGCGGCGGTGGCCGACCCGACCCGGCCGACCACGTCGACCAGCCCACTGGGCAGCATGCCCCCGTTGGTGTCGCAGAGGACGACGACCTCGGCGCCGGCCTCCATGCTCGCGCGGACCATCTCGAGCGCGTAGGCCGGGCTCGCTGCGTAGCCGTCGAAGAAGTGCTCGGCGTCGACGAAGACGCGCTGACCCTCGCTCGTCAGGTGCTCGACGGTGTCACGGATCATCGCGAGGTTCTCCTCCGGCGTCGTACGCAGGGCGCGCTCGACGTGCCGGATGTCGGCCTTGGCCACGAGGCAGACGACGGACGTCCCGGCGTCGCGCAGCGCCGCGACCTGCGGGTCGTCGGCGGCGACAGCGTGCGCACGGCGGGTCGCCCCGAAGGCGGTCAGCGTCGCCGTCGACAGCTGCAGCTCGGTGCGAGCGCGTCGGAAGAACTCGGCGTCCTTCGGGTTCGAGCCGGGCCAGCCGCCCTCGATGTAGCCGACCCCGAGCTCGTCGAGGTTGCGCGCGACCGCCAGCTTGTCGGCCACCGAGAGCGAGAGCCCCTCCTGCTGGGTGCCGTCACGCAGGGTGGTGTCGTAGATGTGGAAGCCCTCGGGGTCGTACGTCCGCAGGGCTCCGGTAGCAACGGTCAGCTGGGCCACTCCCCCATGCTGACAGGCGGCACCAAATCCGGAGCCCGCCGCGGCTCAGGCCGGCTGGTGGTCCCGGCTCCAGCAGCGGACGACGTCACGCATCGACAGGACACCGACGACGACGCCGTGTTCGCTGACGATGAGGTGACGGAACCCGCCGCGCAGCATGGCGCCGGCGGCCTCGTCGAGCGACCATTCGGGGTCGGCGACGACGGCATTGGCGGTGAGGTGGTCGCCGGCGACCTCGACGTCCGGGTCCTGCCCCAGCGCGACGGACTCGAGGATGTCGCGCTCGGTGAGGATGGACGGACCCTGTCCGCCGTCGTCGTGGACGACAGCGGCACCCACCTTGCGGTCGCGCATCAGCGTCGCGGTCTGGCGGAGCGTGTGCCCCGGCCCGACGACGAGCGCGGTCGCGGTCATCCCGTCCCGTACCTGCATGTGACTCCCCTGGTCTGCCCGGACCGCACGCGGACGCGGGCGGTCGAGCGGCACGGGAGCAGGGCGCCGACACTGGGCGGAAACATAGCGCCCGCCGGGGACGGACGCCAGGGTGGGGGTGCCGTGCAGTGGCGTACCGGTCAGTCGTTCACGTACTCGTTCCAGTCCTTGTACTGGTCGAGTTCGCCGCGGGTGACCTGGCCGTAGAGCTCGAGCAGCCGCTTGGTGACGCGGCCCGGGCGGCCGGTGCCGACCTTGCGGTCGTCGACCTCGACCAGCGGGACCAGCTCGGCGGCGGTGCCGGTGAAGAACGCCTCGTCGGCGAGGTAGAGGTTCGAACGCACCAGCGGCTGCTCGACGACCTCGTAGCCCTCGTCGCGGGCGAGCGTCACGACCGCGTCGCGGGTGAGGCCGGCCAGCACCCCGTCGACGACGGGTGGGGTGATGAGCTTGTCGCCGTAGACGACGAAGATGTTCTCGCCCGAGCCCTCGGCGATACGGCCGTCCGGCGTCAGCATGATCGCCTCGTCGTAGCCGGCCTTGAGGGCCTGGACCTTGGCGAGCGAGGAGTTGATGTACTGCCCGGTGCCCTTGCCCTCCGGCGGGATGGTGTTCGGTCCGATCCGCTGCCAGGACGAGACAGCGGCGCGGCAACCCTTCTCGGCCGCCTCCTCACCGAGGTACGCGCCCCACGGCCAGACGGCGATGCTGATCTTGGTGGCGGACGGCAGCGGGTTGAGGCCCATCTCGCCGTAGCCGAGGTACATCAGCGGGCGGATGTAACACGACTCGACCTCGTTGACCCGCACGACCTCCTTCGTCGCCGCCACGATCTGGTCGACCGTGAACTCGGGCTCCATGAGGTACATCGAGGCGCTGCGGAACAGCCGCTCGATGTGCTCGGTCAGCCGGAACACCGCCGGACCGCGCGCGGTGTTGTACGCCCGCACGCCCTCGAAGACGCCCCAGCCGTAATGCAGCGTCGGGTTCAGGATGTGGATCGTCGCGTCGTCCCAGTCGACGAGCTCGCCGTCCATCCAGATCTTCTTCGTTGGCGTGATCGGCATGATGCATCCCCTCGTCGACTGCTCTCCGATTGCACCACAGCAGCCGGGCTGGAGGGCCTCCTGCCGGTCAGGCACCGTCCGGCGGCACCCGCTCGAGAATCTGCTCGACGGCGTCGAGGAAGTCCGCGTCGGCCTGGGCGTCGGCGGCGGGCTGCCCGTCGAGGGCGGCAGACACCACCGCCCCGGTCCGCAGCATCATGAGCATGCGGGCGGTCGACGCCGGCCGCGGATCACCGGCGGCGCGGGCCAGGCCCTCCATCGCCTCGGTGAACCAGACGCGGTGCTCGGTGGCCGAGCGACGGGCGGGATGGCTGAGCTCGGCGAACTCGGCTGCGGCGTTGATGAACGGGCAGCCCCGGTGCAGGTCGCCGAGGCCCGTCTCGACGAGCTGGCGGCCGAGTTCGTGGAGAGCCGCCCGGGGACGGCCTGGATACGCCTCGATCACCCGCTCGACCTGCTGCCGGTCCCCCGCGGCGCGACGGCGGAGGTAGGCCAGAACGAGGTCGTCCTTGGTCGGGAAGTGCCGGTACAGCGTCACCCGCGTCACGTGCGCCTCGTCGACTACGCGGTGCACCCCGACCGCGCGGATGCCCTCGGCGTAGAAGAGCCGGTCCACCGTGGCGAGGATGCGCTCGCGGGCCGCTGACGGCCGCCCGCCCGTCGGTGCCGCTGCCGCGGTGTCCGCTTCGCCCACCACGTCCGTCATGGGACCCGTTTCCTCACTCGTCGCCCTTGCGCCCCTGCGCAGGACAGCAGTAGCTTGCCGCATCCACTGTAGGTAGATCGGTCGGTACACCTACGTCGTCCTGAGAGTCCAGGAGCTGCCATGCCCGCGGCGACCCACCCAGTCCTGTTCATCCACGGCCTCTGGCTGCACGCGACGTCGTGGCAACCGTGGGTCGAGGCCTTCGACGCCGCCGGCTACTCGTCGTCGGCGCCGGGCTGGCCCGGGGACAGCGACACGGTCGAGGCCACACGTGAACAACCCGAGAAGATCGCCGGGCACGGCATCGACGACGTCGTCGACCACTTCGCCGGCATCATCCGCGGCGCGGACGCCACGCCTGTCCTGATAGGCCACTCGTTCGGCGGGACCATCGTGCAGAAGCTGATGGGCCGCGGACTCGGAGCCGCCGGCATCGCGATCGACGCCGCGCCGATCAAGGGCGTGCTGACGCTCCCGCTCTCGGCGCTTCGGGCGGCCTTCCCCGCTCTCAAGAAGCCGGCGAACCGGTCGCGGTCCGTCTCGCTCACCCAGCGGCAGTTCCGCTACGCCTTCGGCAACACCCTCGCGCCCGAGGAGTCCGACGACCTGTACGAGCGGTGGACGATCCCGGCGCCGGGCAAGCCGCTGTTCCAGGCCGCGAGCGCGAACCTCGCTCGGCACTCTGAGGCAGCGGTCGACACGCGGAAGGCGGACCGCGGACCGCTCCTGCTGATCTCCGGTGGACGCGACCACACCGTCCCCGCGGCGATCACCAGGTCGACGCTGAAGCAGTACCGCCACTCCGAGGCCGCCACCGACCTGCTCGAGTTCTCCGACCGCGGGCACTCGCTGACGATCGACTCGGGCTCCCGGGAAGTCGCCGACGCCTGCCTGAACTGGCTCCGGACCCAAGGACTGTGACCATGGACCTCGAGTTGCAGGACGCCCGCGCCGTCGTCACCGGCGCCAGCAAGGGGATCGGCCTCGCGGTCACCGAGGCCCTGGTCGCGGAGGGCGCGATGGTGGTCGCGGGCTCGCGGTCGCTCTCCCCCGCGCTCGCCGTGCTCGTCGACGGCGGCCGGGTGCGCCACGTCGCCGTGGACCTGTCCACCGCGGCCGGACCGCGCGAGCTCGTCGCGGCCGCCGCGGCCGACGGTCGCGTCGACGTGCTGGTGAACAACGTCGGTGCTGTGACCCCGCGCCTCGACGGGTTCCTCGCGGTGACCGACGAGCAGTGGGAGGCGACCTTCAACCTCAGCTTCATGGCCGCGATGCGGACGACCCGTGCCGTGCTGCCCGGGATGCTCGCCGCCGGTCGGGGCTCCGTCGTGACCATCAGCTCGGTGAACTCGGTGCTGCCCGACCCGTCCGTCATCGACTACTGCGCCGCGAAGGCTGCGGTCGCGAACTTCTCGAAGGCGCTGTCGAAGGAGGTCGGGCCGCGGGGTATCCGCGTGAACGCCATCAGCCCGGGGCCGGTCGCGACCGACCTCTGGCTCGGGGAGCACGGGGTCGCAGCCACCATCGCCGACCACGAGGGCGGGCACGCCGACGCCGTCTCGAAGTCGGCGGCCGCGGGGTCGTCGACGGGGCGCTTCACGCAACCGGCTGAAGTCGCCGACCTCGTCGTGCTCCTCGCGAGCGGTCGGGCCGGCAACGTGACCGGCTCCGACTTCGTCATCGACGGCGGATTGCTGCAGACGATCCGATGAGCGCCCCGTTCAGACGACGCCGATGCTGCCGTCGGTGAGCTCGCGGAGGATGTCCGCGTGGCCGGCGTGCCGCGCGGTCTCCTCGATCACGTGCACCATCACCCAGCGGACCGACACCTCGCCGAGCTGCGGGTGCCGGACGACGTCGTCGAGCCCGTGCTCGGCAACGACGGTGCGGGAGCGCGCACACTCCGCCTCGTAGGCGGCGACGAGTGCCGCCAGGTCGGCCTCCTCCGGCAGGTCCCAGCTGGTGTCCGGGTCCTCAGGGCCCTCCCCCGGCTCGGCGGGACGGCCCGCCACCGTCTGCTGGAACCACTCCCGCTCGGTCACGGCAAGGTGTTGCAGCAGACCGGCGAGCGTCGTCTGCGAAGGCACATGGCGGCGGGCGGCCTCGCCGGCATCGACCCCGGCGACCTTGGCGACCACGACGCCGCGGTGGAAGTCGAGCCAGGCGTCGAGGACCTCACGCTCGGAGCCGGTGGTCACGAGCATCGGGCGCGGAGCCGGGGTGGTCATGCGTCGAGCCTGCCTGCTCAGGACGAGGAGGGGATGCGCTGTACATCCGGTCCCGCCGACTCGGTGTCCCTCACAAGTTGCACGCAAGCCCAGACGGCCGGGCCGGTACGACGCCGGAGCAGCCGCACGTCAGTGCGCGGCCTTGACGATCTCCCGCGCGACCGCGATGTGCGAGAGGTAGCGGTTCTCGGAGTGGAAGCGGCGACCGTTCTCGACCTCGAGGTTCACGATGCCCGGGTCGAAGTGCGGTGGCCGCAGCTCGCGGGCGAACGTCACCGGGTCGACGGGGTCGAGGACGTTGACCCACGGGAAGTCGTCGGGCAGGTCCTTCACCCAGGACGCGGTGCGCGGGTAGAGCCGGCGACGGACCAGCGGCACCCCGAGCGGCGAGCCGGCCGTCATGAACAGCCGCGTCCGGTAGGAGCCGCCGAGTTCCGCCCACAGGTCGGCCGCGACCACGGTGCCGAGGCTGTGCGCGACGACGATGACCGGGGTCCGCTTCTGCGGGAGCCGGTAGGCGAGAAGGTCGTGGATGTCGGAACGGAGGCGCTCGTTGGCCAGGTAGGCCACGACGTCGGGGAAGACCCACGCGATGCGCTCGACGCCGAACGGATTGCCCAGCCGGCGGCCGATGTGCCGGATCCGGCGCCGTGGGATGCCGAGGGCGGTGTCGGCGTAGGTGCCGGTGCAGTCCGGGCAGTAGCGCGTCGGTAGCCGCTCCAGCGGGTCGGCCGGGTCACCCGGCTCCCCACCCTCGCTCTCGTCCTCTCGGCTCTCGTCGGCCATGCGCGCCGCGACCGGTGCGAGGTCGGCCTTCAACCGCTCCCGGTAGGCGCGGGTGTAGGGCGCGAGCAGCGACATGTAGTCGAGGAACGTGATGCCCGACAGGTTCTCCGACAGCCCGTCCTCGCCCTCGGCCTGCAGCGCGCGCTCGAGCTGACCGACCCAGCGCGCGGCGAACAGCTCCGGCGGCGGCCGGTCGAACGAGAAGCGTCCCCGGCCGTGGATGAGGACGAGGTGGGCGGGCTTACGCCGGCGCGGCACGCTCAGCCGGCGACGCGGGCCGCGAGGGCCTCGCCGACCTCCTGCGTCGACCGCTGGGCGTGGCCGCGCTCGGCGAGGTCCGCCGCGACAGCCGCCTCGACCTTGGCGGCAGCCTGGGTCAGGCCGAGGTGGTCGAGCAGCATCCCGACCGACAGCACGGTGGCCGTCGGGTCGGCGACGCCCTGCCCGGCGATGTCCGGGGCGGAGCCGTGCACCGGCTCGAACATGCTCGGGTTGGTACGCGAGACGTCGAGGTTGCCCGAGGCAGCGAGCCCGATCCCGCCGGCGATGGCCGCGCCGAGGTCGGTGAGGATGTCGCCGAACAGGTTGTCGGTGACGACGACGTCGAAGCGCTGCGGCTGCGTCACGAAGAACATCGAGGCGGCGTCGACGTGCAGGTAGTCGAGCTTCACCTCCGGGAAGTCCTGCGCGATGTGCGCGACGGCGCGGGTCCACAGGTCACCGGCGTGAACCAGCACGTTGTTCTTGTGCACGAAGGTCAGCCGCTTGTCCCGCTTCATCGCGCGCTCGAACGCGTCCCGCACGACGCGGTCGACGCCGAAGCGGGTGTTGAGGCTCTCCTCGGTCGCGACCTCGTGCGGGGTGCCGCGGCGCAGGAAGCCGCCGGAACCGGCGTACGGACCTTCGGTGCCCTCGCGGACGACGACGAAGTCGATCGGCGGGTTGCCGGCGAGCGGTGACGTGACGCCGGGGAACAGTTTGACCGGCCGCAGGTTCACGTGGTGGTCGAGCTCGAAGCGCAGGCGGAGCAGCAGCCCGCGCTCGAGCACACCGCTCGGCACGCTCGGGTCACCGACGGCGCCGAGCAGGATCGCGTCGTGGCCGCGGAGTTCGTCGAGCACGCCGTCGGGGAGCGTCTCTCCGGTGGCGTGCCAGCGGCGGGCCCCGAGGTCGTAGTCGGTCGTGTCGAGCTTCTCGCCCGGCGCGTGCGCATCGAGCACCGCGCGCAGGACGCGCAGCCCTTCCGAGACGACTTCCCGACCGATTCCGTCCCCGGGGACCACTGCCAGACGCATGGCTGCGAGGCTATCTGTGGGGCGGCTGCGCCGCGCGGTCAGCTGCCGTGCGCGCGGTTGACCGCGCTCACGACCGCGTAGAGCGAGGCGGTGAGGATGTTCGGATCCCAGCCGACGCCCCAGACCACGGCGTCCCCGCTGGCGACCTCGACGTAGGCGGCGGCGCGGGCGTCCTCGCCGGTGCCGAGCGCGTGCTCGGTGTAGTCGAGGACGCGCAGGTCGAGGCCTTCGGCGGTGAGCGCGCTGACGAACGTGGAGATCGGTCCGTTGCCGGTGCCCGACAGCTCGCGCTCCTGCCCGTCGAGCACGACCGTGAAGCGGCCCGCGGAGACGTCGGCGGAGAGCAGCTTCAGCCGCGACTTCTCCTTCGCCGCGTTGGTGAGGTACTCGACGTCGAAGATGCGCCAGAGCTCGTCGGCGGTCACCTCGCCCCCGGCGGCGTCGGTGTGGTGCTGGACGACGCCGGAGAACTCGATCTGGAGCCGACGCGGCAGGTCGAGGCCGTGCTCGGCCTTCATCAGGTAGGCGACGCCGCCCTTGCCCGACTGGCTGTTGACGCGGATGACCGCTTCGTAGCTGCGGCCGACGTCCTTCGGGTCGATCGGCAGGTACGGCACCTCCCACAGCTCGCGCCCCTCGCCGCGCGCCACCTCCAGGGCGGCGAGGCCCTTCTTGATGGCGTCCTGGTGCGAGCCGGAGAAGGCGGTGTAGACGAGCTCGCCGCCGTACGGGTGGCGCGGGTGGACCTCGATCTGGTTGCAGTACTCGACGGTGCGGCGGACCTCGTCGATGTCGGAGTAGTCGATCATCGGGTCGACGCCCTGACTGAACAGGTTCAGCGCCAGCGTCACCAGGCAGACGTTGCCGGTGCGCTCGCCGTTGCCGAACAGGCAGCCCTCGATGCGGTCGGCGCCGGCCTGCAGCCCGAGCTCGGCGGCGGCGACGGCGGTGCCGCGGTCGTTGTGCGGGTGCAGCGAGAGCACGACGGAGTCGCGGCGGGTGAGGTTGCGGCTCATCCACTCGATGGAGTCGGCGTAGACGTTCGGCGTCGCCATCTCGACCGTGGCGGGCAGGTTCAGCACGACGGGCCGCTCCGGCGTCGGCTGCCAGACGTCCATGACGGCCTCGCACACCTCGAGCGCGTAGTCGAGCTCGGTGCCGGTGTAGGACTCCGGGCTGTACTGCCAGCGGACGTCGGTGCCGGGCAGCAGCGAGTCGGCGTACTTCTGGCACCACTGCGCGCCGCGGACGGCGATCTCCTTGACGCCCTCGCGGTCGAGGCCGAACACGACGCGTCGCTGCAGCGTGGACGTCGAGTTGTAGAGGTGGATCAGCGCCTTGCCGCCGAAGCCGACCAGCGACTCGACGGTCCGCTCGATGAGCTCCTCACGCGCCTGCGTCAGCACCTGGATGGTGACGTCGGCGGGGACCAGGTCCTCCTCGACGAGCGAGCGGATGAAGTCGAAGTCGGTCTGGCTCGCGGCCGGGAACCCGACCTCGATCTCCTTGTAGCCCAGCCGCACCAGCAGGTCGAACATGCGGCGCTTGCGGGCCGGGCTCATCGGGTCGATGAGCGCCTGGTTGCCGTCGCGGAGGTCGACGCTGCACCACTGCGGCGCGGCGTCGATGACGCGGGACGGCCAGGTGCGGTCGGGGATGTCGACCACGCCGAACGGTTGGTACTTCTGCACGGGCATGCCGGACGGCGTCTGCGTCGTCGGGCCGACGTACGGGCTGGTGCTGGCGGTGCTGGTCTCGCGGTGCTGGCTGGACACAACTGCTCCTCGGAGGTCCCTCGGGCTGGATCGGCGGGCCGTTACGGCGCACGAGCGATCTCCGCGGCGAGGGAGGCCGGCCGATTAAGAGGCCTCGCCGCGGCGACTAAGAAGAAGGAGACCAGTCATCGCGGTTCCGACAGTAACAGCAGACCACCCCACCTTGTCGATCAGTGCAGCGAGCTCCAACGGTGCCCGGGCGGCGCCATGTCCTCGCCGGCACTCGTCCGGCGACCGGCGAGGACATCGAGGCCGGCCAGCACCAACGCGGCGAGGACGAAGACCGTGGTGACGGCGAGTCCGCGGCGGAAAGCAGCCGCCCAGTCACCGTGGCTGCCGGCCAGCCCGGCGAAGAAGACCGCTCCGACCACGGCGATGCCGAGCGCGGAGCCGACGCGCTGCCCGGTCTGCAGCACCCCGGCGGCGCTGCCTCCCCCGCGTGGCGGCACCTCGGACAGCGAGATCGCCTGGTTCGGCGAGATGGTGAACCCGCTGCCCAGGCCGGCGAGCAGCAACGGGACGGCCGTGGCCAACGCGACGGCGCGGCCGGGATCGAGCGCGACGGCGACGATCGTGGCGACGAACCCGACCGCCACCATTGCGAGGCCGACGGTGATGAGGCGCCGTCCCGCGCGGGCGACGACACGGCCACCGAAGGCCGAGCCCGCCGCGGAGCCGAACGCGAAGGGTGTGATGGCGACGCCGGCCATCAGCGCGGAGTAGCCGAGCCCGCTCTGCAGGTACAGCGTGAAGATGAAGAAGATGGCCGTGAACCCGGCGAAGTAGAGCAGGGCGATCGCGGCCCCGAGCGAGTAGGACCGCAACCGGAACAGGGCCAGGTCGACGACCGGCTGATGACCGCGCCGTCCGTAGCGGCGTTCCCAACCTACGAAGCCCACCAGCAGGACCACGGCGAGCGGGACGAGCAGCCACTTCGCCGGCCCGCGCCACTGCCGCTCCTCCACGAGCGGCAGCAGCAGCGAGAAGACCCCGGCTCCGAGAAGGAGCACGCCGACGGCGTCGAGGTCCTGCCGCGCGCGCTCGCCCGCTGCTCGCCGGACGTGCGGGATGAGGCGGAATCCGAGCGCGATGGCGACGAGGCCGATGGGTACGTTGACGAAGAAGACGCCGCGCCAGCCCTCCTCCGCACCGAACAGCTTGATGAGCAGCCCGCCGGCGAGCGGCCCCGCCGCCGTCGACAGCCCGATCGTGGTGCCGAGCATCCCGAACGCACGACCCCGCTCCCTCGGGGGGAACAGCTGCTGGATCAACGCGGCGGTCTGTGGGGTGATGAACCCGCCGCCGACTCCCTGGGCGAGGCGCGCGACGACCAACCAGGTGGGGTCCTGCGCGAGCCCGGCGACGGCACTGGACGCGGTGAACAGGGCGAGACCGAACAGGAACGCGTTGCGACGGCCGCGCGCGTCACCGAGGCGGCCGGCGGGCACGAGCACGAGCCCGAACGCCAGGGCGTATCCGGAGAGCACCCACTGCAGGTCGCTCTCGTCGGCCCCGAGCCCCGCCCGGATCGAGGGCAGAGCGACGTTGACGATGCTGACGTCGAGCAGGCTCATGAAGGCGGCGACGAGGCAGACGGCCAGGGCCTGCCAACGTCGTGGGTCGCCCTCGCCCGCTTCGCCTGGTGGAGCGCTCGGCGCCTCGGTGGTCACGAGCGCAACGTGCCCGCGTGCACCGTTTCGACTCCGGCCTTCGCCGCCGGTCCGTCGCTAGCCGAAGACGCCGCTGACCGCGATCTCGGTCCGGTCCGTCGGTGTTGACGCCGCGAGCCTCGCCGACATCCCGGCGAGGTTGGCCAGGTGCGCCAGGCGCATCACCTCGCTGGCACGGAACAGCGGGCCGCCGGTGCGGGCGACGAGCAGGACGCGGTAGGGCGAGCCGCAGGCGGCCACCGCGAGGTCGTTGTCCCGGTCGCGCCAATCGCTCGGCACCCAGGCCTCGTCCGGCGAGACGCGACGACCTCCGACGACCGGCAGGTCCGGCACCGGGCAGGTGCCCTCCGGTGGCGCGGCCGAGGACGCGGCGACCCGACGGACGGCGGGGTTCTCGACGACGGTGTCGCTACCGGGCTGCGTGGCGTCGAAGACGACGGCCCAGCTGCAGCGGAAGGCCTCGGGGGCGAGTGCGGCCAGCCGGACGAGGGCCTGCGCCGGTGCGGCGGCGATGGCGTCGACGACACCGAGGTCGCGCACGGTCTCCGCGGCGCGGGAGTGCGGCCGTAGCGACTCGACGCGCACGTCGGGGACGGACTGGCACGCGGTGATGAGCACCTCCGCCATCCGGTCTGCGGGCAGCGAGACGACGAGGTCGTCGACGGCTGATCCCTGCGGCCCGCGCTCGACGACGTCGAGGGTCTCGATGTCGACGCCCTCCGCGCCGAGCGCGGTGGCAACGGCACCCAAGGACCCCGGCCGGTCGGGGAGGACCAGTCGGAGGAGGTAGCTGCGCGTGCTCATGGCGCCAGTGTGCCCGCCTGCTGTTACTGCTGGATTGCAGGTTCAGCGGTGCCGGCGCCGTCTCGTGTCAACCTTTCGGACGAACGATGGCGTTCTATGTCATGTGGACCAGACGCCTTCCTTCGAGCAGTGGGTCGCCGCCCACGAGCGGAGCCTGTTGCGTACCGCGTGGCTGCTGAGCGGCAACGCGGCGACGGCGGAGGACCTGGTCCAGACGGCGTTGCTGAAATGCTGGCCGACGTGGCCGCGCATCGCGGCGATGGCCGATCCGGCGGCCTACGTGCGGCAGGTGCTGACCAGGAGTTACCTGTCCTGGTGGCGGAGACGCTGGCGCGGCGAGATCCCCACTCCTGCACTCTCCGAAGGATCCGTCCCGGCCGACGACGGAGCCGCCGAGGGAGCGGTCGACGACCAGCGCGTCCTCGCCGCTGCCCTCGCCCGTCTCCCCCGGGGTCAGCGCGCAGCCGTCGTGCTGCGGTTCGCCGAGGACCTGTCCGAGGCGCAGACCGCGACGGTGCTCGGCTGCTCCGTCGGGACCGTGAAGAGCCAGACCTCGCGGGGGCTCCGCAGCCTCCGGGAGGACCCCACCCTGCTGCGGGAGGTGGATCGGCTGTGATGAACGAGAGCGACGTCGTCAGCGCCCTGCGCGGCGCCGTGGCGCCCGAGGCACTGCAGTTGGCGGATCCCTCGGTGCTGGCCACCCTCGCACGCCGTCGGCAGTCACGCCGCCGGAGGCTGGGGGTAGCCGGTGTCGCCGCGGCGGTCCTGCTCGGCGCGGGCGCCGTCGGCGTCGTCGACGCGCAATGGCGGGCCGGTGGTCCCGACGACATCGGGCCTGCGGCGCCGCCCCCTGCGACCGCTGTGCCACCGATCCGGGTGATCGGGGGGCGGCCGCCCCTGCCCTGCGACGCCGCTCCGAGGCCGTGTGGTCCCGTCACCTACGCCGACGGTCGGCGTGCCGCCGCTCTGACCGACTTCTCCCTGCAGGCCGGGCGTCTCGTCGTGCAATGGCTCGGCGGGTGCGACGACGCTGCCATGCCGCCCTACACGGCGCTGCGCGAGTCCCCCGAGGCCGTCACCGTGCTGGTGGTCCCGGCCCCGCCCGAACCTCCGACGTGCCTGCAAGGCGGCCCCATCCGCGAGGTCGTCATCCCGCTCGCGACACCGCTCGGTCAGCGGCAGGTGCTCGACGCGGGATTCCAACCGGCGCACGTGCTGCCCGGGATCCGGAACTAGCCCTGCTCGGCCCCGAGATCGAGTCCCGTCAGCTCCTCGAGCTCGGCCAGCGCGCGGTGCGGGTCGCCGACCTTGATGGTGTGCATCCCGAGCGCACGCGCCGGCTTGAGGTTGACGCCGAGGTCGTCGAGGTAGGCGGTGCCGTCGGCCGCGACGCCGAGGCGGGCGAGGGCACGGCGGTAGATCTCCGGCTCCGGCTTGCGGATGCCCTCGACGCTCGACTCGACGACGGCGTCGAACAGCGCGAGCACCTCACCGATCTCTCCCTCCCCGGGCATCGGGTCGATGTTGTTCGTCAGCAGCCCGAGGGGAAGTCCTGCGGCGCGCAGCCGGCGGAGCGCCTCGACCATGACCGCCCGCGGCTCCCCCGCGAGCAGGCCCAGCACGGCATGCGCGTCGAGCTCGGTGCCCAGCTCGCGGGCCTCGGTCTCGAACAGTGCGGCGAAGCCGTCGGCGTCGACCTCGCCCCGCTCGAGCTTGGCCCACGCGTTGTCGTCGGGGTTGGTCGTGTTGACCCGTCGGATGATGCCGGGAGGTAGGCCCTGCTCACGCTCGTAGGCGTCGAAGGCCTCCAACGGACTGGTGAGCACGACGCCCCCGAAGTCGAACAGGACGGCCGTGACGGCCCGTGCCGTGCTCATTCGGCGCTCAGGAAGCCGTCGACCGCGGCGACGAACGCGCCGGGGCCGTCGACCCACGGGAAGTGGCCGACGCCGTCGAGGACGACGAACGCCGCGTTCTGCAGCGCGGCGGCGAGCTGTTCCCCGCCCGACGGCGGAGTGATGACGTCGAGCGACCCCGCCAGCACCAGCGTGCGGGTCGCGACCGCGGTGATCTCCTCGGCTCGTGAGGCGGCGGCCTGCAACGCCGCCGAGATGCCGGCCTCGGCGCGGGGGCTCATCTGGTGGTCCGCGGCGGCGGCGTGCTCCTGGGTCCGCTCGTCCCAGACGCCGTAGTAGAACGGGCGCTGCAGGCGCGACAGCCGCTGCTGCTCGGCGGCGCGGGCGTACGGCAGGCCCTCCGCGGCATCGAGCGCCTCCGGATACCAGGGTTCGCCGGCCCTCGTGGCGCGGATGGCTTCCCGCTGCTGCTCGACGTCGTCCGGCCGGCGCAGGTGGGTGGTCACCAGGACGAGGCGCCGGACCCGGTCGGGATGCGCGGCGGCGTAGGCGAGGGCGGGCAGGCCGCCTGCGCTGTGCCCGAGGAGATCGATCGTCTCGAGGCCGAGGTGGGCCCGGAGGCGGTCGAGGTCGTCGACGAGGTGCTCGACGGCGTATCCCTCGGGTCCGTCCGGGGCCCCGGAGCGCCCGGTGCCGCGGGTGTCGAGTCGAACGATCCGGCGGTCGCCGGCAAGGCCCCCGAGGTCGCCGAGGTACTCCGACGCCCGCCCGGGGCCTCCGGCGGCGCAGAGCAGCGTCGGCCGGTCACCTCCGGACGGACCGAGCACCTGGTAGCGCAGGCGGAGCCCGTCGGCGCTGGTGGCGAATCCTTCGACCGCCGAGCCCTCGATGTGCGGGGAACTGTCCGAATCGGCCACCGGCTCACCGTAGCCGCCGCAGTTCAGCCGCCGCAGTTCAGCCCAGGGGTGCGCTGACCGTCACGGCGCCGCTGGTCGTGTTCCAGGTGATGGTGCCGCGCTGGAATCCGCTCTGCACGACCCCGGGGCTGATCGTGTGCTCGTCCACGGTCGGGTAGCCGAGCCAGCCGCTGTCGGCGCCGAGGGCGACGTAGCGGTCGCGGATCGCGCCTCGGACGGCGTGGGCACCGGTCCCCGGGGCCTCGTAGATCGCGCCGCGCTGGAAGGTCTGCACCCGGCCGTAGAGGTCGGACGTCGGCGTCGGGTTGCCGTTCGGGTAGCCGAGCACGCCGGGGGCCAGGCCGAGCGCCGCCCACGCCGTGACGATGGGCCCGAAGACCTCGTGCGCTCCCGTGGTCGGCGTCCACATCAGGTAGCCGTTCTGGAAGCGGTTGTAGCGGCCGACACCGTCCGGCGCCGCGGTCTCGTTGCTCGTGGGGAACCCGAGGCCGCTGTTCTCGAAGCCGATGGCGACATACCGGGCGGCGATGAGGCCGTGGGTCTCGTGGGCGCCGGTGGCGGTGGACCAGTGCATCCAGCCGCGCTGGAACGTCGCGTACCGGCCGCGACCGTTACCTGTCGGTCGGTCGTCGCCGTTGATCGGGTAGCCCAGCGGCCCGGCGATGCCGCCGGTCGCGACGAAGGTGTCGGTGAACGGCTGGGAGAGCATCCGAGCGCCGGTGCTGGTGGCGAAGGTGATCGACCCGTGCTGGAAGAGGGTCATGAGGCCGTAGGGGATGGCCTTCTCTCCGTCGAGCACGGGCTCGCCGAGCACGCCGGCGGGTCCGCCGAGGGCGGCGTAGCGCGCGGCGATGGCCGAGTGCGGCAGCCGCGCCGCGACCATGGACCGCAGGCTCGGGAGGAGGGCGTACGCACTGTCGCCGGGGCAGGTGGTGAAGTCCGCGTCGCGGTGGCCGCTGATCGTGTTGAACGTGACCTGGGTGCCGACGGGGTAGCGGTTGCCGGCGAACACACCGGAGGTCAGAACGGTCTTGCCCTGCGGGTCGCGGTAGTAGCTCCCGAGCTTCCACGCGAAGAGGTCGGCGAGGCTGTTCATCATCGCGGCGGGCGGGGCCACGCTGGTGAAGGTGCCGATCAGCGAGGTCCCGAAGCTGTCGAGGTTGTAGCCGCCGGTGTGGGCGCCGATGACCGGTTGCGTGATGCCGCCGAACCGGCCTTCGAAGATGCGGCCGAACCGGTCGACGAGGTAGTTGTAGCCGACGTCGCACCAGCGGTTGCTCTCGACGTGGTAGGCGTAGATGCCACGCAGGATGCCCGGCACGTCGGCTGCGGTGTAGGTGTTGACGTTGTCGGTGTGGTGGACGAAGCCCATTTTCACCGTGGTGCCGTAGGCCGGCGTCGCGCAGTTCGGGTTGTACGAGCGCAGGCTCTCGTCGGCGCCCCAACCGGCGCGGGTGATGATCGGCGGCACGGCGCCGGGAGCGCGCGAGGCGATGGCGTTCGCGGTGCGGCTCGGCGACCCCGCACCGCCGGTGGTCGCGCTGGTGGTCGCGCTGCCGGTGGTCGGTGCCACGGCGAGTGCGGCGTCGCTGCTGGCAGTTCCTGGGTCGACGAGCTCGACCTTCGCATCGAGCGGCTTGGTGCTCGCCGAGGCGAGGCGGACCTGCACACCGTCGGAGGGGCCGACCCAGAGGGGGTCGGTGGCCGTCCGCGCCGAAGCCGCGTCGCTGCGGCCGGCGTCGGGTCCCGCGTCGGTCCGGCTCAGCGTCGACCAGCCGGTCCACGCACCGTTCGTCCGGGTGCGGACGGTGAAGACCGCGTCGGCCGAGGAGCCGCGCGCCCAGCTGACGCCGACCATCGTGAACGGGGCGGTGGTGCGCGCTCCGCTGTCGTGGAGGGTCGAGGACGCGTCCGGGCCGGCGGCGCGGAGCGCGGCCGCACTGTCGGGCAGTGCGAGCGTGCGTACCGCACTCGGCCGCGTGATGGTCGAGGTCGTCGGGTAAGCGGCCGCCGTCGCCGCCTGTGGTGCTGCCGTCGCGGCGGCCGCCGGAGCGGCGACCAGGGCGCCGGCCAGCGGGGTCGCCGCCAGGAGCGTCGCGGCGGTGAGCGCGACGGGACGCGGGACGCGGGAGGTGCGGTTCGCCATGGCGTGACCATCGGCGGCGGCCCCAGCGATGCGAGGGTCCGCGTGCAGGACCGCCCGTTCAGCGCAACCGACGGGCGCCGTCCACCGGCTCGACGCGCATCGTCACCGGCGGGGCCAGGCCGGCATCGGTGAAGGCCGCCTCGACGGCGGTGAGCAGTCGCGGCGCGTCCGCGTCGCGCGCCAGGACGACGACGGTGCCGCCGAAGCCGGCGCCCGTCATCCGAGCGCCCAGGGCCCCCGCACCCAGCGCGGTCTCGACGGTGAGGTCGAGCTCGGGGCAGGAGACGTCGAAGTCGTCGCGGAGGCTCGCGTGCGATGCGGTCAGCAGCGGCCCGATCGCGGCGGTCCGACCCTCGCGGAGAAAAGCGACGACGGCCGCCACGCGCTCGTTCTCACCGAGGACGTGCCGGGCGCGCCGCCGGAGCGGCTCGGGCAGGTCCTCGACGGCTGCCGGGTCGACGTCGCGGAGGTTCTGCACGCCCAGCGCCGCCGTGGCGCCCTCGACCGACCGCCGACGGTCGGCGTACGCCCCGTCGGCGACCTCGTGGGCGACCCGGGTGTCGACGGCCAGCAGCTGCAGCCCGGCCAGGTGCAGCGGGACCGGCTCCGTCGTCGGCGGGCTCGGACGGAAGTCGACGGCCAGCGCGTGGCCACCCCGGCTCCGGAGGACGGCGGTCTGGTCGAGCAGACCCGTGGGGACACCGACGGTGACGTTCTCCGCCTCCTGGCACAGCGCGGCGACCTCGTCCGGCCCGACGGCGCGCCCGGCGAGGTCGAGCAGAACCCCGGCGACGGCCACCGTCAGCGCCGCACTGGACGAGAGGCCGGCCCCGACCGGCAGATCCGAGTCGACCAGCAGGTCGGCTCCGGGAGCATCACCGGGCAGCAGGCCCCGTCGGATCGCCGCGCGTCGCACGCCCTCGGCGTAGAGCAGCCAGGACGCGTCGCCGGGGCGCTGCGCGGATTCGCCGACCAGGGCGCCGTCGTCCCGCACGGCCGCGGCGACGGACACGGCCCGGTCGATCGCGAAGGGAAGGGCCAGTCCGCCGGCGTAGTCGGTGTGGTCGCCGATCAGGTTGACGCGGCCCGGCGCCCGCCACATCGCCTGCGGCGGTCGTCCGAACCGCTCGGCGAAAGCCCGCGCCAGAGCCCGTTCGGCAACGGAGTTGATCGACACGCCACGACTCCTCCCCCGACACGCCGCTCGACGATCAACTCTGTTGCTGACGATCATGGCCACGACGTGAAGCGGCCCGCTGCCGTCCGGGTCACGGATGGCAGCGGGCCGCGTCGGAACCCGCCGGGCGGTCGGCCCGGGGGTCCGGTCTTTGGGGCTCGAGCGGGCGCTCAGCCCTGCTTGATCCAGGACATCATCGGGCGCAGCTCGCCACCGACCTTCTCGATCTGGTGGTTCTTGCCGTCTTCGACGAGCTTGTTGAAGTTCGGACGACCGTTCGCGTCCTCCTCGACCCACTCGCGGGCGAAGGTGCCGTCCTGGATCTCACCGAGGATGCGGCCCATCTCCTCCTTGACGGCGGCGGTGATGACGCGCGGGCCGCGGGTGACGTCGCCGTACTCGGCGGTGTCGGAGATCGAGTAGCGCATGCCGGCGATGCCGCCCTCGTACATGAGGTCGACGATGAGCTTGAGCTCGTGGAGGCACTCGAAGTACGCGACCTCGGGCTGGTAGCCGGCCTCGACCAGCGTCTCGAAGCCGGCCTGCACCAGGGCGCTGGTGCCGCCGCAGAGCACGGCCTGCTCACCGAACAGGTCGGTCTCGGTCTCCTCGGTGAAGGTCGTCTTCAGCACGCCGGCGCGGGTGCCGCCGATGCCGCGGGCCCAGGACAGGGCCAGCGCCTGCGCCTGGCCGGTGGCGTCCTGCTCGACGGCGATGAGGCAGGGGACGCCCTTGCCTTCGGAGAAGGTCCGGCGCACGAGGTGACCGGGACCCTTCGGGGCGACCATGCAGACGTCGACGCCGGTCGGCGGCTTGATGAGGTCGTAGCGGATGTTCAGGCCGTGACCGAAGAACAGCGCCTTGCCGTCGGTGAGGTTCGGCTCGATGGCCTCGGCGTAGATCTTGCGGTGCGCCGTGTCGGGGGCGAGGAGCATGATGACGTCGGCCTCGGCACAGGCGTCGGCCGGTGAGAGCACCCGCAGCCCCTCGGCCTCCGCCTTCGGACGGCTCTTCGAGCCCTCGGGCAGGCCGACCCGGACGTCGACGCCGCTGTCACGCAGGTTGAGCGCGTGGGCGTGACCCTGGCTGCCGTAGCCCAGGATGGCGACGGTCCGCCCCTGGATGATCGACAGGTCGGCGTCGTCGTCGTAGAAGATCTCGGGCACGTGGTTCCTTCCAATGGTGGACATGCGGTTGCGGTTGTTCGGGTCTGGGGTGGTGCTGATCAGGCGGAGCGTTCGACGGCGCGGAGCGACCGGTCGGTGATGGAACGCGGGCCACGCCCGACCGCCACCATGCCCGACTGGACGAGCTCGCGGATGCCGAAGGGCTCGAGCACACGGACCAGCGCCTCGATCTTGTCGCGGGTGCCGGTGGCTTCGATCGTCACGGCTTCGGTCGACACGTCGACGACCTTGGCGCGGAACAGCTGCACCATCTCGAGCACCGCAGAGCGCGTCGAGGCGTCGGTCCGCACCTTCACCAGCAGCAGCTCGCGCTGCACGCTCTCGCTCGCGTCGAGCTCGACGATCTTGAGGACGTTGACGAGCTTGTTGAGCTGCTTCGTCAGCTGCTCGAGCGTGTGGCCCTCGACGCTCGCGACCAGCGTGATGCGGCTGATGTCGGCGTGCTCCGTCGGACCGACGGCCAGGGAGTCGATGTTGAACCCGCGGCGGCTGAACAGGCTCGCCACGCGGGCCAGCACGCCCGGCTTGTTCTCGACCAGGACGGACAGGGTGTGGCGGCTCATCGCTTCTCTCCCCGGGTGAGGCCGGCGTCGACACTGCCGGTCGGCAGCAGGTCGTCGTCGCCGGCGACCGCTTCGCCCATCTCGTAGTCGAAGTCGGGCGCGACGTCGCGGGCGACCTTGATCTCGTCGTTGCTGGCGCCGGCGGCGACCATCGGCCACACCATGGCGTCCTCTCCGACGATGAAGTCGATGACGACGGGCTGGTCGGTGATGGCCATGGCCTTCTCGATCGTGGCGTCGACGTCACCGGCGGTGTCGCAGCGCAGGCCCACGCAGCCGAGCGCCTCGGCCAGCTTGACGAAGTCGGGGATGTAGGCCGCGCTCTTCGGGTTGCGGCTCCCCCGCAGGTTCGTGTTGGAGTAGCGCTCGTTGTAGAAGAGCGTCTGCCACTGCCGGACCATGCCGAGGTTCCCGTTGTTGATCACGGCGATCTTGACGGGGATGCCCTCGAGCGCGCAGGTCGCGAGCTCCTGGTTGGTCATCTGGAAGCAGCCGTCGCCGTCGATCCCCCACACCACGGTGTCGGGGGCACCGGCCTTCGCGCCCATGGCCGCCGGGACGCAGTAGCCCATGGTCCCGAGCCCGCCGGAGTTCAGCCAGGTGCCCGGCTTCTCGTAGGAGATGAACTGCGCGGCCCACATCTGGTGCTGGCCGACACCGGCGACGTAGATGGCGTCGGGACCGGCGATCTTCCCGAGCCGCTCGATCACGTACTGCGGCGAGACGCTGCCGTCGGTCGGCTCGTCGTAGCCGAGCGCGTAGGTCGTCTTCCAGGCGTTGAGCATCGACCACCACTCGGTGAGGTCGGGCCGCGACGAGCCGGCTCCCTGTTCACCCCAGCCCTCGGTGCGCAGCGCGGCGACGAGCTCGCGGATCACTTCCTTGGCGTCGCCGACGATGGAGACGTCGGCGGAGCGGTTCTTGCCGATCTCGGCGGGGTCGATGTCGACGTGCAGCACCTTGGCCTCGGGGGCGAAGGTGTCGAGCTTGCCGGTCACGCGGTCGTCGAAGCGGGTACCGAGCGCGATCAGCAGGTCGGACTTCTGCAGCGCCGTCACCGCCGCGACGGTGCCGTGCATGCCGGGCATGCCGAGGTTGTGCGGGTGGCTGTCCGGGAAACCGCCGCGGGCCATCAGCGTCGTGACGACCGGGGCGTCGGTCAGCTCGGCGAGCTCGGCGAGCTCGGCGGTCGCGTCGGCCTTGAGCACGCCACCACCGACGTAGAGCACCGGCTTGCTGCTGCCGGCGATGAGGCGGACGGCCTCGCGCACCGCCTTGGTGCTGGGGCGGGTCGGCGTGCGGTAGCCGGGGAGGTCGAGCTGCGGCGGCCACGAGAAGGTGGTCTGCGCCTGCAGGACGTCCTTCGGCACGTCGACCAGGACGGGGCCGGGGCGCCCGGAGCCGGCGAGGTGGAACGCCTCGGCGACGATCCGCGGGATGTCGTCGGCCGACTGCACCAGGAAGTTGTGCTTGGTGATCGGCATGGTGATGCCGGAGATGTCGGCTTCCTGGAAGGCATCGGTGCCGATGGCGGGACGCGGCACCTGCCCGGTGATCGCGACCATCGGGACGCTGTCCATGTAGGCATCGGCGATGGGGGTGACGAGGTTCGTCGCACCCGGACCGCTCGTGGCCATGCACACCCCGACGCGGCCGGTGGCCTGCGCGTAACCGGTGGCGGCGTGGCCGGCGCCCTGCTCGTGGCGGACCAGGACGTGCCGGATCTTCCGGGTGTCGAACAGCGGGTCGTAGAGCGGGAGGATCGCGCCGCCGGGGATGCCGAAGACGATCTCGACGCCGACCTCCTCGAGGGAGCGGACGAGCGACTGGGCACCCGTCAGAGTTGTCGGGGCTGCCGCCGGAGCCGTCGTCCCGCTCTGAGATGCCGGCCCGCCTGCGGGCGGTGCTGCGTTCTGCTCGGACATGATCCTCGGTTCCACTGTCGGTGGTGCTGACGTCTGCTCTGTCGTCTGGGTCCGGACACACAAACGCCCCTCGTGCCGGAGCACTGAGGGGCGCGCGCGCGAGGCGGGAGATGCCTACGCGCGCGTCTCGATTACTACGAGGAGGGAGAGTCGCGGGGTGAGCACGCTCCGAGTGTTCCCTACGGCATCGACATCGTCAAACGGCTGATCGTCTACTGGCTGTACGGGGCACCGCTCGCGTCGAGTGCGCGCAGGAAACGGGCAGCGGCCGGGGCGGCCACCTCGGCGCCGAAGCCACCACCCGGCACCAGGACGGCGAAGGCGATGTCGCCGCGGTAGCCGGCGAACCAGGCGTGGGTCGGCAGGTCCTTGCCCTTGGGAGCCGAGCCGAACTCCGCGGTACCCGTCTTGCCCGAGACCTGCCCCGGGAAGCTCACCGGCGCGGCGGTCCCGCGGGTGACGACCGCGCGCATCATGTCGCGCATCTGGTCGACCACGTTGGCCGGGATGGGGTGGCTCTCCGGCGAGGTGCCCGTCACGAACGGACGGTGCCAGGTGCCGCCTGCGACCGCGGCCGCCACCGATGCCATCTGCAGCGGGCTCGACTCCACCGTCGACTGGCCGAAGGCAGCGGCGTAGGGATCGACCGAGTCGCCGGAGGCGAAGACGCCGCCGAAGCTGTCGATCGGCAGCGGCTGCTTGCCGTCGAACCCGTACAGGTCCGCCGCCTTCTGCATGTCGGCGCTGGTGAGCTCGGACCGCAGGTTCACGAAGGCCGTGTTGCACGAGTAGTAGAAGGCCTGGCGCAGGTTGATCGGGCCGTACGCCTCATCCTTCGAGTTCTTGAACGACCGGCCGCCGGCGAACACCGTCTTCGGACAGTTCAACGGGCTGCTCTCGCTGAGGCCCTTGAGCAGCGCCGCCGTCGTCGTGACGATCTTGAAGGTCGAGCCGGGCGGGTACTGGCCGCGGATGGCGGTACTCGACGCACCCGACGGGTGGTTGACCAGCGAGATCACGGCCCCGGTCCGCGCGTCGATGGCGACCAGGGCGGCGGTGCGGCCGAGACCGGACAACCCGGACTCGCCGGCGCGCTGCACCCGCAGGTCGACGGTGGTCATGACGTCGTGGCCGGCGACGGCCGGGTAGTCCTGGACGGTGCGGTCGGCGGTGCCGGGCTTACGCACGACGACGCGGGCACCGGGCTTGCCGGCGAGCTGGGCGTCGTAGGCCCGCTCGAGGCCGGACTGGCCGGCCGGGTCACCGACCGAGTAGCCGGGGCCGGCCGCCTTGGCCTGCTGCTCGTCGAGCGGGCCGACGCTCCCGACGAGGTTGTTCTCGAGGTCGGTGTCCGCGCCGTGCAACACAACACCCGTGCGGTCGAGCAGGCGCCCGCGCTGACCGAGCACGTTGACCCGGTCCAGGGTGGCACCAGGCGTGAGGTCCGGGTGCAGCGCGGTGGGCCCGAAGACCACCCGCCAGTTCTTGTCCGGGCCACGGGTGAGGTCGAGGGTGCCCTGGTAGTCGAACGCGCCCGCCGCGGTGAGGGTCATCGCCGCGGTGAACGGGACGCGGGCCGTGTTGCCGGTGCGTACGAGCTGACCCGCCTTGAAGGACTGCTTCTCGACGAGCAGGCGTGACCGCGTCGTCTCGAGCACGTACTTGAGCACCGGGTCCGGGGTGTCGGCGTTCGCCGCCATCGCCGCGTAGTCGCGGTTCGTCCACCCGGAGAGGTAGGCGTCGGCGGCGTCCCGGGCCTTCGACGTCGAGTCGTCCTTCTTCGCGAGCAGCACGGCGGCGCCGCCCCCGGCGACGCCGAGTACGGCGACGAGCAGCACGATGAGCCACTTCGGGCTGATCGACCTACGAGTCGTGGCCTGCTGCTGCGTGTCCGACGTGAGAACCATCGATCTCCTCGATCAGCCGCAGACAGCGCCCTCGGCGGCGGAACCCACCAGCCGGGCGTACTTGGCGAGAACTCCGGACGTGTACCGCGGCTCGAGCGGCTTCCACGCGGCACGGCGACGCTCGAGTTCGTCGGCGTCGACGCCGAGCAGGTCGAGGCGACGGCTGGGGACGTCGAGCAGCACGCGGTCGCCGTCGGCGACGAGCCCGATAGGGCCGCCGTCGGCGGCCTCGGGGGCGATGTGGCCGACGCAGAGCCCGGACGTCGCGCCGGAGAAGCGTCCGTCGGTGAGCAGGGCGACGTCCTTGCCGAGTCCGGCGCCCTTGATGGCGGCGGTGACGGCGAGCATCTCGCGCATGCCCGGCCCGCCCCGCGGACCTTCCCACCGGATGACCACGATGTCTCCGGTGGCGATGGACCCGCTCGTGACGGCCGCCATCGCGGCGGCCTCACCGTCGAAGACGCGAGCCGTGCCCTCGAAGACCAGCGAATCCATCCCGGCACTCTTGACGACTGCGCCGTCGGGAGCGAGCGAACCGCGGAGGACGGCGATGCCGCCGGTCGCGTGCAGCGGCGTGTCGAGGGGGCGGAGGACGGTGCCGTCGAGCGCCGGCGGCGCGAGGTCCGCGAGCTCGTCGCCGATGGACCGGCCGGTCACGGTGAGCGCGTCGCCGTGCAGCAACCCGGCGTCGAGCAGCGCCCGCAGGACGACCGGGACGCCGCCGATGCGGTCGACGTCGTTCATGACGTGGGTGCCGAAGGGGCGGACGTCGGCGATGTGCGGGACGCGGCGGCCGATGCGGTCGAAGTCGTCGAGGCTCAGCTCGACGCGGGCCTCGCGGGCGATCGCCAGGAGGTGGAGGACGGCGTTGGTCGAGCCGCCGAGCGCCATGACGACGGCGATGGCGTTCTCGAGCGCGTCGTGCGTGATGATCTGCCGGGCCGTGATGCCGGAGGCGACGAGCCGGACGGCGGCCTCGCCGCTGCGGACGGCGTACTCGTCCCGGCGGGTGTCAGGGGCCGGCGCGGAGGCCGACCCGAGGATGGACATGCCCAGGGCCTCGGCCGCGGCGGCCATGGTGTTGGCGGTGAACATGCCACCGCACGAGCCTTCGCTCGGGCACGCGAGGCGCTCGACCTCGTCCAGTTCGGCGTCGCCGATGCGACCGCTGGCACGGGCGCCGACGGCCTCGAAGACGTCCTGGACGGTGACGACGCGCCCGTCGGAGAGGCGCCCGGGGAGGATCGAGCCGCCGTAGAGGAAGACCGAGGCCAGGTCGAGGCGGGCTGCGGCCATCAGCATGCCGGGCAGGCTCTTGTCGCAACCGGCGAGCAGGACCGTGCCGTCGAGGCGCTCGGCGTGGACGACGCACTCCACCGAGTCGGCGATGATCTCGCGGGAGACGAGCGACGCGCGCATGCCCTCGTGCCCCATCGAGATGCCGTCGCTGACCGCGATGGTCCCGAACTCGAGGGGGAAGCCGCCGGCGCTGCGGACGCCTTCCTTGGCCGCTTTCGCCAGCCGCTGCAGCGGCATGTTGCACGGGGTGACTTCGTTCCAGGACGACGCGACACCGATCTGGGAGCGCCCCCAGTCGTCATCGCCCATCCCGACGGCCCGCAACATGGCACGCGCTGGAGCACGTTCGTAACCCTGCGTCACCTCGTGCGAACGCGGCTGCAAGGGCGAGGCGGGTGGCACAAAGGGACGATATCTGCGCATCGCTTCACGACGGCGACCACGTTGTTCTCGTAGCCATTCCGTGAGGCGGCGCACCGACCAGATCATTTCGACCCGGTGGCCGGCCGGCCGCGGGAGGTACCGGCTCAGTCTGCTCCGAGCTTCTCGAGCAGCAGCGCCTTGACCTGCGCCGCGTCGGCCTTGCCGCGCATCGCCTTCATGACGCCGCCGACCAGCGGGCCGACGGCGTTGAGCTTCCCGCCGCGGACCTTCTCGGCGAGGTCGGGCGCACCGGCGATGGCGTCGTCGACGGCCTTCCCGAGGGCGTCGTCGTCGCGCTCGAGGGCGAGCCCGCGGGCGGCGACGACCTCGTCGGTCGTGCCTTCGCCGGCGAGCATGCCCTCGACGACCTGGCGGGCCAGCGCATTGGTGAGCGTGCCTTCGGCGACGAGCTCGATGATCCGGGCGACGTCGGTCCCGCGGATCGGCAGTCCCTCGGCATCGGCGGCCGAGCGCAACGGCTCGTTCAGCCACCAGGAGCGGGCCGCGTCAGGTGACGCGCCGGCGGCGATGGTGTCCTGCACGAGGTCGAGGACTCCCGCCCCGCGCATCTGCTCGAGGTCGAGCGCGCTGTAGCCGAACTCCTCCTGCAGCCGCGCGCGACGCTGGGCCGGCAACTCGGGCAGGGTGGCGCGGATCGCCTCGACCTGCTCACGCGGCAGTGCCATCGGGGTGAGGTCCGGCTCCGGGAAGTACCGGTAGTCGGTCGCCTCCTCCTTCACGCGGCCGGACGAGCTGCGGCCGGCGGCCTCGTCGAAGTGACGGGTCTCCTGCACGATCCGGCCGCCGCCCTCGAGCACCTCGGCCTGCCGGACGATCTCGGAGTCGACGGCCCGCTCGACCGAGCGCAGCGAGTTGAGGTTCTTCGTCTCCGTGCGCGTACCGAAGGTCTCGGTGCCCCGCCGCCGCAGCGAGACGTTGGCGTCGCAGCGCATCTGGCCCTGCTCCATCCGGGCCTCGGAGACGCCGAGCGACCGCAGCAGGTCGCGGAGCTCCGCCAGGTAGGCCTTGGCCACGGCGGCGGAGCGGATGTCGGGTTCGGTCACGATTTCGACGAGCGGGACGCCGGCGCGGTTGTAGTCCATCAGCGAGTGCGTGGCGCCGTGGATGCGGCCGGTGCTGCCGCCGACGTGCAGCGACTTGCCGGTGTCCTCCTCGAGGTGCACGCGGGTGATGCCGACGCGGTGGACCTCGCCGTCGACCTCGACGTCGAGGTAGCCGAAGGCGCACAGCGGCTCGTCGTACTGGCTGATCTGGAAGTTCTTCGGCATGTCCGGGTAGAAGTAGTTCTTCCGGGCGAAGCGGCACCACGAAGCGATGTCGCAGTTCAGGGCCAGCCCGATACGCACCGCGAACTCGATGGCCCGCTCGTTCACGACGGGCAGCGCACCCGGCAGCGCCAGACAGACCGGACACGTGTGGCTGTTCGGTTCCGCACCGAAATCGGTGGCGCAGCCGCAGAACATCTTCGAAGCGGTGCCCAGCTCGACGTGGGTCTCGAGGCCGACCACGGCTTCCCAGCCGCCCTCGCCGACGATCCGGCTCGCGGCGGTGGGGGTGTCGACGACGCTCACGGGCGGCCTCCGTCTTCATGGTCGGCGGGCGGGCGGCCGGCCCCGCCGGTGCTGGCCTGGACGTAGAGGTAGGTCGTGTAACCCGCGCCGGCGCCGCCGAGCAGGGCGACGACGATCAACGCCGTGATGCCGAGGAACAGCCCGGCGACGAGGAAGAACACGATGAAGCCCCAGAGCAGCAGCAGCCACTGGCCTTCGGAGTACGCGCGGATGGGCTTCACGACGCCGCCTTCTGGGTCAGGAGATCCGGGATCTCGTGGAGCAGCGGATGGCCACGACGGGTGTCGAGCTCGGCCTCGAGTGCGGCGCCGACCCGGTAGAGCCGGTCGTCGGCCTGCACCGGGGCCATGATCTGCAGGCCGACGGGGAGGCCGTCGGAGAGACCGCACGGCAGCGACATCGCCGGCAGCCCGGCGAGGTTCGCCGGGATCGTGCAGAGGTCGGCGAGGTACATCTCGAGCGGATCGCTCGACTTGGCGCCGAAGGCGAAGGCCGGTGTCGGCGTGGTCGGCGAGATGACGACGTCGACGTCGGCGAACGCCGCGTCGAAGTCGCGCGCGATCAGCGTGCGGACCTTCTGCGCCTGCCCGTAGTAGGCGTCGTAGTAGCCCGACGACAGGGCGTAGGTCCCGATCAGGATGCGGCGCTTCACCTCGGGGCCGAAGCCGGCGTCGCGGGTGAGGCTCATGACCTCCTCGGCACCGTTGACCCCGTCGTCGCCTGTCCGGAGTCCGTACCGCATCGCGTCGAACCGCGCGAGGTTGGACGACGCCTCGCTCGGGGCGATGAGGTAGTACGCCGGCAGGGCGTAGTCGAACGACGGGCACGAGACCTCGACGACCTCGGCCCCGAGCTCGGTGAGCAGCGCCACCGCCTCGTTGAAGCGGGTCGACACCTGTCCGGACAGCCCGCCGAGGTGCTCGCCGGAGAGCTCTCGGATGACGCCGATGCGCATCCCGCTGACGTCACGCCGCTCGGCGGCCGCGACGACGGGCGGGACGGGCAGGTCGAGCGACGTCGAGTCCCTCGGGTCGTAGCCGGCCAGCGCCTCGTGCAGCAGGGCCGCGTCGAGCACCGTGCGGGCGACGGGGCCGCCCTGGTCGAGGCTGGAGGAGAAGGCGACCATGCCGTAGCGGGAGACCTGGCCGTAGGTGGGCTTGACCCCGACCAGGCCGCAGAAGGCGGCGGGCTGGCGGATGGACCCGCCGGTGTCGCTGCCCACGGTCAGCGGCGCCTGGAAGGCGGCGACCGCGGCCGCGCTGCCACCCGACGAGCCGCCGGGGACGCAGGACAGGCGCCACGGGTTGCGGGTCGGCTTGTAGGCCGAGTTCTCCGTCGAGCCGCCCATGGCGAACTCGTCCATGTTCATCTTGCCGAGGATGACCAGGCCCGCCTCGCGCAACTTCGTCGTCACCGTGGCGTCGTAGGGCGGACGCCAACCCTCGAGGATGCGGGAGGCGCAGGTCGTCGGCACCCCCCGGGTGGTGAACAGGTCCTTGAGACCCAGCGGCACGCCGGCGAGCCGGCCGAGCGGCTCCCCCGCGGCGCGCTTGTCGTCGACGGCCTTCGCGGCGTCGAGTGCACCGGTCACGTCGACGTGCAGGAACGCGCCGACCGTCTCGTCGGTGACCGCGATGCGGTCGAGGTGCGCCTGCGTCGCGTCGACAGCGGAGACCTCCCGCTTGGCGAGCGCGTCGGCGAGGTCCGCCGCGGTCATGCGGGTGAGCTCGGAGTTGGCCGGCATGGTCATTCTTCGTCCAGGATGCGCGGGACGCGGAAACGGCCGTCCTGGGCCGACGGCGCCGAGCTCAGCACCTCGTCCCGGTCGAGGGAGGGCCGGACGACGTCCGGTCGGAAGACGTTGACGCGGTCCAGCGCCGAGGTCGTCGGGGGCACGTCCCCGGATGCCGCTTCACCGACGCGCGCGACCCAGCCGAGGATCTCGTCGAGTTGGGGCGCGAACTGGTCGAGTTCCTCCGACGAGAGCGAGAGCCGGGACAGCCGTGCGAGGTGGGCGACCTCCTGCCGGTTCAAGGTCATGCGGGCATCGTACGGTTCCGACCCTGGGCGACGGTGGGCTTCGGGCGGGCGGTCAGGCGGGCTCGGCGGGTGGTTCCGCCGCTTCTTCGACCGGGATCTCCTCGGGCACGACCGCCATGGCGCGGGCGGCGTCCGGGCCCTGCTCCAGCAGCACCGCGAACGCGGGCTCCTCGAGTATCGGGACCTTCAGCGACAGCGCCTTGTCGTACTTGGACCGGCCGGGATCGGCGCCGACGACGACGAAGTCGGTCCTCTTGCTGACCGAACCCGTCACCTTGCCGCCGAGCGCCTGCACCTGCTCGGTGGCCGAGTCACGGCTGTAGGCGTCCAGGGTGCCGGTGACGACGACGCTGATGCCGTCGAGCGGGCGAGGGCCCTCGTCCACGCCCTCGTCGGCGAAGGTGGCGCCCCCCTCCCGGAGCCGTCGGAGGATGTCCTGGTGCCGGGGGTCGGCGAACCACGCGGCGATGACCGAGGCCGTCTTCGGGCCGATGCCCTCGACCTGCTGGATGCGTTCGACGTCGGCCTCGGCGAGCGCGTCGACGCTGCGGAAGTCGCGCGCGAGAGCCTGCGCGGTCGGGGCACCGACGTCGCGGATCGACAGCCCGACGAGCAGCCGCCAGATCGGGCGGGTGCGCGCCGCCTCCAGGCCGTCCATGATCTGCTGCACCTTCTTGGGGCCGAAGCCGCGAAGCCCCTCGAAGTCCGCCGGCGTCAGCGTGAGGATGTCGCCGACGTCGTGCACGATCTGCTTCTCGGTCAGCACCCCGGCGCTCTCGAAGCCGAGGCCGTCGATGTCCAGCGCGCTGCGGCCGGCGAAGTGGAACACAGACCACTGCAGCTGTGGCGGGCAGGCCACCGCGTTCGGGCAGCGGATGTCGACCTGGTCCTCCTCCCGCTGCAGCGTGGTGCCGCAGGCGGGGCACTCGGTCGGCATGACGAACTCCCGCTCGTCGCCGGTACGCAGACCGACGACGGGGCCGACGACCTCGGGGATGACGTCGCCCGCCCGCCGGACGACGACGGTGTCGCCGACCAGCACGCCCCGCCGGCGCACCTCGTCGCTGTTGTGCAGCGTGGCCTGGCTGACCGTGACCCCACCGACGTGCACCGGCTGCAGCACCGCGAACGGTGTCGCTCGCCCGGTACGGCCGATGCTGACGACGATGTCGTTGAGCTTGGTGTTCGCCTCCTCCGGCGGGTACTTGTAGGCGATCGCCCAGCGTGGCGACTTCGACGTGGACCCGAGCCGCCGCTGCTGGCCGAAGTCGTCCACCTTGACCACGACGCCGTCGATCTCGTGCTCGACATCGTGGCGGTGCTCGCCCCAGTGCGCGACGACACCGACCACCTCGTCCAACGAGTCGACGAGGCGGTAGTAGCGGCTGACCGGCAGCCCGAGTTCCGCCAGCGACTCGTAGGCCGCCGACTGGCTCGGCGGCGAGAAGCCGCGCCGGGCGCCGAGGCCGTGCAGGGTGAGCCGCAACGGGCGGCTCGCCGTCACGCGCGGATCCTTCTGCCGCAGCGACCCGGCGGCGGCGTTGCGCGGGTTGGCGAACGGGGCCTTGCCCTGCTCGACGAGCGTCGCGTTGAGGGCCTCGAACTCGCTGACCGGGAAGTACACCTCGCCGCGGACCTCGAGCAGCTCGGGCACGTCCGGGCCGGTCAGGCGGGTCGGCACCTGCTCCAGGGTGCGGACGTTGCCGGTGATGTCCTCCCCCGTGCGGCCGTCGCCGCGGGTGGCGGCCCGCACGAGCCGGCCGTTCTCGTAGACCAGGTCGACGGCGAGCCCGTCGATCTTCAGCTCGCAGAGCCACCGCGCCACCGCCTGCTCCCGCTGGGCCCGCGCCGCCCAGGCCGTCAGCTCCTCGGTCGAGAACACGTTGTCGAGCGACATCAGCCGCTCGAGGTGCTCGACCGGGGTGAACAGCGTCGAGAAGCCGCCCGCGACCTTCTGCGTCGGGGAGTCCGGCGTCCGCAGCGACGGGAACTGCTCCTCCAGCGCGGAGAGTTCACGCATGCGGGTGTCGTAGTCGGCGTCGGACAGCGTCGGCTGGTCGAGCACGTAGTAGCGGTAGCCGGCGTCCTCGAGCTCCTGGGACAGCTAGGCGTGGCGGGAGCGCGCGTCCGACGTCGGTTCCGGGACCGACGGGTCGTCGCCCATGTTCGGCGCGGTCACGACGGGTCGTCCGCGAGGAGCCGCGCCGCCCGCTGCACGGCACGCATCGCCGCCTGTGCATACGCCGGCGCCGCCCCCGCCATGCCGCAACTGACCGAGATCGTCACTGTCTCCCCCAACGTCTCCGGCGCGAAGCCGAGCCGGCGCCACAGCCGCCGGACCGGTTCGACCGTACGAGCGGGGTCCGACAATCTCTGCCGTGTGCCGGCGTCGGTCACGATCCCGGTGCCGGGAAGCACGCCGGCGACAAGCCGTATCCCCGCCTCGACGGCCTCACCGACGGCGTCGAGGTCCACCTCACCGGCCGCCGTGGTCACGTCGAAGGACAGGAAGTCGACGCCGGCGGTGTGCAGGAGACGGAGCGGCGGGGCGGGGGCACAGCAGTGGACGCCCACCTGCGCGCCGGCCGCGGTACCGGCGCCGAGGACGGCCTGCAGCCGCTCGAGGGCGGTGTGTTCCTCCACCGCCGGGACCACCGAGAAGCCGCTCGGGGTCGGGACGTGGCCGGCCAGCACCGCCGGCAGGCCCGGCTCGTCGAGCTGCAGGAACAGCTGCGCGCCGGGCACCCGCTCGGACACGTCGGCGAGATGGGCCGCGAGACCGTCGGCGAGCGCGTCCGCGACGTCGCGGGTCGCCCCGACGTCGAGCAGCACGGAGCCACCCTTGGGCAGCTCGACCGCGGCGGCGAGCGTCCACGGCCCGGTCAGCTGCACCTTCAGCGGGCCGACGTAGCCGTCGGCCGCCTCCTGCAGCGCGTCGAGGTCTCGGCGCAGGAAGTCGTCGGCCCGATGTTCGTCGCGCCCGGCGCCGGCGCCGCCGGGCAGGAGCCGCCAGCCGACGGGCTGCAGGTCCACGTGCAGGTCCGACAGCACCGCTGCCGTGCGGCCAACCATCTCGGCCCCGGCCCCGCGGTTCGGGAGCTCGGGCAGGTGCGGGAAGTCGGGCAGGGCGTCGAGGACCTGCCGGACCGCCTGCTCGATGTCGGTTCCGGGCAACGAGCCGACGCCGGTGGCGGCCGATACGGGCCACTGAGGGGCGGGCCGCCCGGAGCCGGGCCGGGCGGCAGGAGGCGAGGTCACAGCGTCACGGTAAGGGAGACGCCGCCGGGCTCACCGCTTCTCGTAGTCCTCCGCGTCCATCCGACGGGACTCCTCCACCGTCGGCGCCGTGCCCCCCAGCCGGGCGGGCAGCCACCAGGCGTCCTCGCGGCCGTCGGGCGCGTCGGGGTAGGTGTCCTGCGCATGCGTGAGCATCTCGCGGAGCCGGTCGTGCAGCCGCTCGGTGACCTGCACCAGATCGTCACCCGGCGACACCGGGATCGGCTCGCCCACGACGATGGTCACCGGGACCCCGCGCTTGCGGAAGTTGCGCGGACGGCCCTTGGTCCACAACCGCTGCGTGCCCCAGATGGCCACCGGGATGAGCGGGACGCCGGTCTCCAGCGCCATCCGCGCCGCGCCGGTCTTGAGCGTCTTCACGTCGAAGGCGCGGTTGATCGTCGCCTCGGGGAAGACGCCGATCAGCTCACCCTCCTTCAAGGCCCGCAGCGCCTCGTCGTAGGCGGAGGCACCGGCCTTGCGGTCGACCGGGATGTGGTGCATGCCCCGCATCAGGGGCCCGCTGACCGGATGGTCGAAGACCTGCTTCTTGGCCATGAAACGGACCAGTCGCCGCTTCGGGTGGGCCCCCAGGCCGACGAAGATGAAATCCAGGTAGCTGACGTGCGTGCTCGCCAGCACGGCACCGCCGGTGTCGGGCACGTGCTCGGCGCCCTGGACGTCGAGCTGCAGGCCCAGCGCCCGGAACAGTCCGAGCGCGGTGCGGATGATGGGTGGGTAGACGAACTCGGCCACGCGAGAAAGCTACCCCGCACTCATTCCGCGGACACGACCCTCCCGCCGCCGAGCACGTGTCCTCCGGCGTCCTGCGCCGCGTCCCCGGCGCCGTCCCGGCTGTACAGGACGACGGCCTGACCGGGGGCCATGCCGCGGATCGGCGAGCGGAGGGTGACGGTCAACGAACCGCCGCCGCCCTCGGCGACCGCCGGCACCGCGGCCCCGTGCGCCCGGACCTGCGCGAAGCAGTCCACCGCCGGCCCGCTGTAGGTCGACTCGGTGGCGGTGAGGCGGGTGACGTCGAGGGCTTCCGCCGGCCCGACGGTCACCGTGTTGTCCACCGGGGAGATGCCGAGGACGTAGCGGGGCCGTCCGTCGGCAGCGGGACGGTCGAGCGCGAGCCCCTTGCGCTGCCCGACCGTGAACGCGTACGCGCCCTCGTGCCGGCCGACGACCGCACCCTCGAGGTCCACGACCGGCCCGGGTTGCGCGCCGAGCTGCTGACGGAGCCATCCGGAGGTGTCGCCGGAGGCGATGAAGCAGATGTCGGTGCTGTCGGCCTTGTCGGCCACGGCCAGCCCGCGCTCCGCGGCCTCGCGGCGGACATCGGTCTTGGTCATCCCGCCGAGTGGGAACAGGGCGTGTTCGAGCTGCTCCGGCCGCAGCGTGCCGAGGACGTAGGACTGGTCCTTCGCTGCGTCGACGCTGCGGCGCAGCACCGGCGGCGGCCCGGGGTCGAGGCGGGCGTGGTGACCGGTGACGACGGCGTCGAAGCCCAGCGCGAGCGCCCGGTCGAGCACGGCGGCGAACTTGATGCGCTCGTTGCACCGCAGGCACGGATTGGGGGTGCGGCCGGCGGCGTATTCGGCGACGAAGTCGTCGATGACGTCCTCACGGAACCGCTCGGCGAGATCCCAGACGTAGAAGGGGATGCCGAGGACGTCGGCGGCCCGGCGGGCGTCGCGCGCGTCGTCGAGGGTGCAGCAGCCCCGCGCCCCCTCACGGGCCGAGGTCGGCTTCGCGGACAGGGCCAGGTGCACTCCGGTCACGTCGTGGCCGGCGTCGACGGCGTGGGCGGCCGCCACCGCGGAGTCGACGCCCCCGCTCATCGCGGCGAGGATGCGCAGCCCGGTCATGGTCGGTCCGTTCCCCTCAGCCGCGTCGCGAGCCGGTGAGCGCGCCGGCTCGGCGCGCGCGCTCGACGACGGGACCGATCGCGCTGACCACGGCCGAGACGTCGGCTTGGGTGGAGGTGTGGCCGAGCGAGAACCGCAGCGAACCACGGGCCTGCTCCTGGTCCCCGCCGAGCGCGACGAGTACGTGCGAGGGCCGCGCGACGCCGGCGGAGCAGGCCGAGCCGGTGGAGCATTCGACGCCGCGGGCGTCGAGCAGCATCAGCAGGCTGTCCCCCGCGCAGCCCGGGAACGACAGGTGCGCGTTGCCGGGGAGCCGGGACGGCCCGGGCGGCGGTCCGTTGAGGAACGCATCGGGCACCTCGGCGAAGACGCTCGCCACCAGCGTGTCCCGGAGTGCCCCGACCCGCGCGGCGCGCTCGACCTGCTCCTCGACGGCGAGCGTGGTGGCCACGGCCAGACCGCGGATGGTCGGCACGTCGAGGGTGCCGGAACGCACCTCGCGCTCCTGTCCTCCACCGTGCGTCAACGGGGTCACGTCCAGACCACGGCGCAGCAGCAGGGCGCCCGCGCCGTAGGGACCACCGAACTTGTGGCCGGTGACGGTGAGGGCGTCGACGCCGCTCGCGGCGAACGAGACCGGCAGGGCGCCGACGGCCTGGACCGCATCGCTGTGGAACGGCACGCCGAACTCCCGCGCGACCGCGGCCAGCGCCGGGATGTCCTGCACGGTGCCGATCTCGTTGTTGGCCCACATGACGCTGACCAGCGCCACCGAGCCCGGGTCGTCGGCGAGCACGGACCGGAGCGTCGCCGGGTCGACGCGACCGACGGCGTCGACCGGCAGCAACACGACCTCCGCGCCCTGCTCGGCGGCCAGCCACTCGGCGGCGTCGAGCACGGCGTGGTGCTCGACGGCACTGATGACGACGCGGCGGCAGCGGGGATCAGCGGCGTGCCGCGCCCAGTAGAGGCCCTTGAGGGCGAGGTTGTCGCTCTCGGTCCCGCCGCCGGTGAACAGCACCTCCGACGGGCGGGCGCCGAGCGCAACGGCGATCGATTCGCGGGACTCCTCGACCACGCGACGGGCGCGGCGGCCACTCGCGTGCAGGGCGGACGCGTTCCCGACCTCGGCCAGCGCCTCGGTCATGGCCGCGATCGCGGCCGGAACCATCGGCGTCGTCGCCGCATGATCCAGATAGCTCACGACTTCCAGGGTATGGGCTGGGCCGCCGCGGCTCGGTCAGTCGTCGCGCACCGGCGCCGTGATCTGCATCCTCGCCGAGGAGATCGCGAGACACGGGTGCCGACCGGCGACCAGCCAGGCGGGCAGCGACGGCCCCCGCGTGGCGACATCGGCGCGGCCCAGCCGGGCCCGGCCGCGCAGGCGGACGGTGCTGCGCTGCCGGCCGCCTTCGGGGTCGGCCTGGACGACGGGGAGCGAGCCGCGCATCGGGAACGGGATGGCCTGGCCACCGCGGGTGCGGGGCGAGACCCCGACCGACACCGACCAGTCGTCGGTTTCGATGCGGGCCGGCCCGTCGGCGGGCCAGAGCGCCCTGGCCAACGTCTTGGGCAGATGCCACCCGGCCCGGCCGCCGCCGACGCTCGCCAGCGAGTCCACGGCGATGAAGGGGACGGTCGCGGCGGGCAGCCCGCGGCGACGCAGCAGGACGGGTGAGGCGAAGACCTCGGAGTAGGAGCCCACCGGGCTCTCCTGGTACCGGACGATCGCGCCCACGGTGATCGGCAGCGTCGGGATCCCCCGGAGCGCCTCCGGCACCTGGGCCAGCGCGTCCGGCGTCGCACGATGCCACCACAGCACGGCCGAGACGACGGTGTCCCACGGCGGGGGCGGGGGTGGACCGGCCTCGCCCGCGTCCAACCGGGCCCGCAGTGCGTCGTCGAGTGCTGATTCGGGGACGGCGGCCAGGTCGGGCCATGCGGGCTGGGTCGGCTGGGCGGTCATGTGAGCTCCCCCGTCGGGTCCGGCATCGGTTCTGCGGTCGGTGGCATCGCCGGCTCCGTCGACAGCATCGCGGACCCCTCGATGTGGGCTCCACCCGGTTCCCGCGCCGCGGCGCGACAGGCGTCGGCCGGAAGCAGCGCCTCGGCTTCGGCGGCGATCGACAACCCGCCGATCATCTCGCCGAAGACGAGGCCGTGGAAGGGGGCGACGGACCACCAGTACAGGTCGCCGGCGAGCCCCCGCGGGTGGAACAGGGCGCGCTGCGTGATGCGGGTGCAACCGGCCGGGCCGGCGTCGGTCGCCGGCTCGATCCGCCACTCCAGCCACGCGAGGCCGGGCATCTTCATCTCGCCGCGCAGGCGGAGGATCTCGCCGCGGTCGAGCTGTTCGACGCGCCAGAAGTCGACGACCTCGCCCACCGACAACCGATCCGGGTCCCGCCGGCCGCGACGGTGGGTCATGCCGCCCGCCAGCACGTCGAGGGCACCGCGAGCCGCCCAGGCCACCGGCATGGAGTGCCATCCGGTCTGCCCGCCGATGCGTTCGACCTGCCGCCAGACCGCGTCGAGCGGAGCGGAGACGATGCGGCTGCGGACGTCGCGGTAGACCCTGCCGCCGGCCCAGTCGGGGTCGCTGGGCAGCGGGTCGCTGGGCGCTCCCGGCCACGGCGCGTCCGACCAACGGCTGGTCACCGCGGACTCGCGGACGCGGAGCAGCGCCAGGCCGATGGCGTCGTCGACGCCGAGCAGACCTTCGGGCGGGTCGGGGATGAAGTCGGCGATGTCGTGCTCGGAGCAGACGACCTCATTGGTCAGCGAGAGGACGAGCGGCCGCGCGAGCTGCGCCGGCACCGGGGTGACGAGCCCGACCCACTGCGAGGTGACCGCCGGTGACAGGAGCGGGACGCTGATGATGAGCCGCTTGCGCAGCCCCGCGACGGCGGCGTAGCGCTGCATCATCTGGCGGTAGGTGACGATCTCCGGGCCGCCGATGTCGAAGCGTCGCGAGATCTTCGACGGCAGGTTGGCGGCGCCGACGAGGTAGCGCAGCACGTCGCGTACCGCGATCGGCTGGGTGCGGGTCTCGACCCACCGCGGCGCCGTCATCACCGGCAGCCGATCGGTCAGGTGGCGCAGCATCTCGAACGACGCGCTGCCGCTGCCGAGGATGACGGCCGCCTGCAGCACCGCTGTCGGCACCCCGCAGGCCAGGAGGATGTCACCGACCTCGGCCCGGCTGCGGAGGTGCTCGCTCAGCTCCTGGTCCGCCGGTAACAGGCCGCCGAGGTAGACGATGCGCCGGACCCCGGCCTCGGCACTGGCGCGGGCGAACGCCTCGGCCGCGCGGCGGTCGGTCGCCCCGAAGTCCGTGCCCGAATCGATGGAGTGCACGAGGTAGTAGGCGACGTCGACGCCCGCGAGGGCGGGGCTGAGGGTCTCCGGGCGCAGCGCGTCGGCCTCGGCGATCTCGACCTGCTCACGCCACGGTGCTCCGGACAGGCGCGAGGCGCTGCGGGTCATGGCGCGGACGTCGATGCCCGCCTCGAGCAGGCGCGGGACGAGCCGACCGCCGATGTAGCCGGTCGCGCCCGTGACCAATGCCCGCATCATCGGATTCTCCCCCGACGATCGGTCCCGGAACGCCGAAGGGCGGCCCCCCGTGATGGGGAGCCGCCCGTGGGCGGTGGAGTGCGTGCGGTCGGGCTCAGCCCTTGCGCTTGGTGATCTCGTCGGTGAGCTGCGGGACGACGTTGAACAGGTCGCCCACGAGGCCGAAGTCGGCGAGCTCGAAGATCGGGGCCTCTTCGTCCTTGTTGATCGCGATGATCGTCTTGGACGTCTGCATGCCGGCCCGGTGCTGGATGGCGCCGGAGATGCCCACCGCGATGTAGAGCTGCGGCGAGACGGTCTTGCCGGTCTGCCCGACCTGGTTCTGGTGCGGGTACCAGCCGGCGTCGGTGGCGGCACGGGAGGCGCCGACGGCACCACCGAGGGTGTCGGCCAGCTTCTCGACCAGCTCGAAGTTCTCCGCGCCGGCCAGACCGCGGCCACCGGACACGACGACCGCGGCCTCGGTGAGGTCGGGACGGCCGGTCTTGGACTCCACGACGCGCTCGTTGACCTTGGCGCCCTTGGCGGCGTCGGAGATCGAGAGCTCGATCCGCTCCTCCGTGGCCGAGCCGGTCGACGGCTCGGCGGCGGTGGCGTTCGGGCGGACCGCGAAGATGGGGGTGCCCTTGGCGACCTCGGAGGTGACGATGGTCGAGCCACCGAAGATCTCCTGGGTCGCCTTGCCGCCCTCGGCGAGGTCGGTGACGTCCCAGAGGAAGCCGCTGCCGGTCTTGATGGCGGCGCGGGCGCCGGCCTCACGGGCATCGGGGGTGGCGGCGACGAGAACCGCTGCGGGTGACGCCGAGGAGATGACCGACGCGAGGGCCTCCGCCTTCGGGGCGACGAGGTAGTCCTCGAGGTCGTTGCTCTCCGCGACGTAGACCTTCGCGGCGCCGTATTCGGCCAGGTAGTTCTTGGCCTTCTCGAAGGTGCCCTCGGCACCCAGGAAGACCGCCGACGGTTCGCCCAGACGGCGGGCGAGGGTCAGCAGTTCGCCGGTGACCTTCTTCGGGGCACCACCGTCGTGCTCGACGAGTACGAGAACCTCAGCCATGGCGATACCTCTCAGATCAGCTTCTGCGATGCGAGGAACTCGGCGATCTTGGAGCCGCCGTCGCCCTCGTCCTTGACCTTCTGCCCGGCCGACTTCGGCGGCCGGGGCTCTGCCTCGTCGACCTTGGTGGTCGCGTTGGCGAGACCCACGCTGCCGGCGTCGATACCGGCGTCGCCGAGACCCATCGTGGTCAGCGGCTTCTTCTTCGCGGCCATGATCCCCTTGAAGGAGGGGTAGCGCGGCTCGTTGATCTTCTCGACCACGCCGACGACGGCGGGGAGAGCACCCTCGACCACGGCGTAGCCGTTGTCGCCCTGGCGCTCGATCGTGACGGTCGAGGCGCCCGGGTCGACGGTGACCTTGCGGGCCAGCGTCAGCTGCGGGAAGCCGAGGCGCTCGGCGAGCAGGGCGCCCATGACGCCGCCGCGGGCGTCGGAGGCCTCGGACGAGGTGATGACGAGGTCGGGCGAGAGCCCGGAGATGACCTTGGCGAGCGCCTCGGAGGTGCCGATGGCGTCGGAGCCGTGCAGCGACTCGTCGGTCAGGTGGACGGCCTTGTCGGCGCCCATGGAGAGAGCCTTGCGGATCGTCTCGACGGCCTTCTCGGGACCCATGCTGACGACGGTGACTTCACCGCCGTGGGCCTCCTTGATGCGCAAGGCCTCCTCGACCCCGTACTCGTCCATCTCGTTCATGACGTTCTCGACGTTCTTACGGTCGGTCGTCTTGTCGGACGTGTCGAGCTTCTTCTCCGCCCAGGTGTCCGGCACCTGCTTGACGGTCACGACGATGTTCACGCGTCGGGCCTCCGTTGGCACTGATCGTGGCTGAGCGTCTCAATTGCTGAGCGACATGGGCCTGTCCGCCGAAACCGACCTGCGAACGGTGCAGCCCATCCCGCCAGACACCGCTAAGTTACCCGGCGGTAGACAACGGCCTACAACCGGGGTCCGTGAGTGGTGCCACAGCCTCCGTCAGACCAGGTTATCCGTCCGCCGGATCGCTCCGAGCAGCGGGGACCGAGCGCGGCGGCCCCGGCCGCGGAACGGCTGCCACGTAACATCCCGTGCCGTGACCGGGCCGGGTGGACAGCACGTCGAGACCTCGACCGTGGCGCCGGGCCCGCCCGATCCCCTGGTCCTGACGGGCGAACGGACACTCCCCGGGATCACCCACGAGAACTACTGGTTCCGTCGCCACGAGGCCGCCTACCGCGCCCTGCTGCCCTTCGTCCAGGGCGCCCGCGTGCTCGAGGCCGGCTGCGGCGAGGGGTACGGCGCCGCAGCGCTGCGCGAGCGGGCCCGCTCCGTGCTCGCCGTCGACTACGACGTCCCCGCGGTGACCCACGTCCGCGCGACCTACCCGCGGGTCGACGTCGTCCGAGGCGACCTGCAGCGGCTGCCGTTGGCCGACGGAGCGGTCGAGGTCGTGAGCAACCTGCAGGTGATCGAGCACCTCTGGGACCAGGAGTCCTTCATCGCCGAGTGCGCCCGCGTCCTGCGCCCAGCTGGGACGCTGCTGATCACGACGCCGAACCGGATCACCTTCTCGCCCGGCCGTGACACGCCGCTGAATCCGTTCCACACCCGCGAGCTGTCAGCGGCCGAGCTCGCGGAGCTGCTCGGACGCGACTTCGTCGTCACGCGGATGATGGGCCTCGGCCACGGTCGGCGCCTCCGCCGCTGGGAACGCCGCCACGGCTCGGTGATGGACGCCCAGCTCGCCGGGCCCCCCGAGACCTGGAGCCCGGCGCTGCGCAGCTTCGTCGCCGGCGTCAGCGCCGACGACTTCACGGTCTCCGCGGCCGACGTCGACGCGAGCCTCGACCTCGTGGCCGTCGCCTACCGCCGACCTTGACCGGTCCTGCCGGGAGCGCGGGACTCGGCACCTGCTGCGTGGTCCTGCACAGCCACCTGCCGTGGCTGGCCCACGCCGGGACCTGGCCCGTCGGCGAGGAATGGCTGTACCAGGCCTGGGCGGACTCCTACCTACCGCTGACCGAGATGCTCGCCCGCCGGGCCGCAGCCGGGCACCGCTCGCAGCTGACACTCGGCGTGACGCCGGTGCTCGCGGCGATGCTCGACGACCCCTACTGCCTGGACGAGTTCCGCACCTGGGTCGCCAACTGGCAGATCCGGGCGGACGGCGCCGTGGTCGACGGGGTCGGCGTCGCCTCCGACGAGGCGCGCCGGGCCCGGGCCGCGGCCGCGCTGCTCGAGACGACCTGGTCGGCCGGGGCCAGTCCCGTACTGCGGCGGCTGCTCGACGCCGGGGTCGTCGAGGTGCTGGGCGGGCCGGCGACCCACCCGTTCCTCCCCCTGCTCGACGAGCCGGTCGCACGGGCCGCGCTGGAGGCGGGCCTGCAGGACGCGACGGTCCGGCTCGGCCGCCGTCCCACCGGCATCTGGGCGCCCGAGTGCGCCTACCGGCCCGGGCTCGAGAAGCTCTACCGCGAAACCGGCGTCACCCACTTCCTCGTCGACGGTCCGACCGTCGGCGGGCGCACCGGGCAGCCCTACGACGTCCAGCGACCCGACGGCGCCGGCTCGGGCGTCGTGGCCCTGGCCCGCGACCTCGACGTCAGCTACCGCGTCTGGTCGCCGACCGCCGGCTACCCGGGTGGGCCGGACTACCGCGACTTCCACACCTGGGACCACCCGTCGGGGCTGAAGCCGGCGCGGGTCACCGGACCCGGCGTCGAACCCGGGGACAAGGCCCCGTACGACCCCGCCGCGGCCGCCTCGGCACTGGAGCGCGACGTCGACGACTTCGTCGGTGCCGTCGTCGAGCGGCTCGTCGCGCACCGCGACGCGACCGGCGGCCCGGGGCTGGTCGTCGTCGCCTACGACACCGAGCTGTTCGGGCACTGGTGGCGCGAGGGGCCCGCGTTCCTCGAGGCCGTCCTCGACCGGTTGCCGGCGGCCGGGGTGCGCCTGGCGACCCTGGACGAGGCCCGCCGACTGCCCGCCGAGGCGGTGGCACTGCCCGCCGGCTCCTGGGGCGCCGGGAAGGACTGGCACATCTGGACCGACCAGGTCCACCTCACCGACCAGGGCCACGCCGTCGCCGGCCGGCTGCTCGAGCTGGTCGGACGGCGCTTCGCCCGCAGCCGGGCGGCCCGCGATCCCCGGTACGACCAGCTGTTCCGCGAGGCCCTCCTGACGCTGTCGTCGGACTGGGCCTTCCTCGTCTCGCACGGCAGCAGCCCCGACTACGCCCGCCGCCGGGCCGACGAACACGCCGCCCGGTTCGCCGGGCTGGCCGACGCGCTGGAGCGTGAGCTCCCGTCGGGCAGTGCCGCGACGGACGCCTCGACCACCGAGCTGGTCACCCGTCTTCGACATCTCGACGGCCCGTTCGGCACTCTGGACGCACGCACGTTGCTCGACGGGCAGCGCGACGGCGAGTCGGTGTGAGGGTTCGGGGGTGACGCGGATGCGCGTCCTGATGCTGTCCTGGGAGTACCCGCCGCTGGTCCACGGGGGTCTGGGCCGGCACGTCGAGGCCCTCGCCGGAGCCGTCGCCGATCTCGGGCACGAGGTCACCGTCGTCGCCCCCGGGCCGGCCGAGGCCGCCGCCGTCCGCCGCCCCGGCGTGCGGGTGCTGCACCCGGACCCGTCGGACCCCGTCGTCGGCCTCGCGGTCGGTGACCTGCACGGTCATGTCGCCACCCTGGGCGCCGCGCTGGCCCGCGTCGCCGTCGCCGCCGGCCAGGAGGCGAGCGCCGCCGGCCGTGGAATCGACCTGGTCTGCGCCCACGACTGGGTCGTCGGGCAGGCCGCGGTGAGCGTCTCGCAGGCGCTGCGCGTCCCGCTGGTGGTGACCATCCACGCGACCGAGGCCGGTCGGCACCAGGGCTGGCTGCCCGGGGAACTCTCCCGTTCCATCCACGCGACGGAGAACTGGCTGACGACCATCGCCGACCGGACCGTCGTCTGCTCGGAGTCGATGCGTGGAGACGTGCAGCAGCTGTTCGGCTTGCCGGACTCGCGTGTGGCCGTCGTCGGCAACGGAGTGGATCTGCAGCGCTGGCCCAGTGGTCGACCGGTCGCCGAGCGCGATGCGCTCGTCGTGTTCGCCGGACGGCTCGAGTACGAGAAGGGCGTCCAGGTCCTGCTGCGGACGGTTGCGCGGCTCCGGCGGCGCGTCCCCGGCGTCCGCGTCGTCATCGCCGGGACCGGCACCTACGAGACCGAGCTGCGCGCGCTCGCGACCAAGCTGCGCCTGGGTCGCGCGGTCTCCTTCACCGGCCGGCTCGACGATGCCGGGCTGATCGAGGTGTACCAGCAGGCCGCGGTCGTCGCGGTGCCGTCGCTCTACGAGCCGTTCGGCCTCGTCGCGCTGGAGGCGGCCGCGTGCGGTGCCCCGCTGGTCGTCTCCGAGGTCGGCGGGCTCGCCGAGTTCGCCGACGGCGGCCGCGTCGCCCTCACCGTCGCCCCGGACTCCCCCGCTGCCCTGGCCCACGAGCTCACCCGGGTGCTGACCGACCGTGACCTCGGCGAGAAGCTCGCGACCGCGGCACTCGAGAGCGTCGACGTGCACGGGTGGGAAGCCGTCGCCGAACGCACCTGCGCGGTGTACGCCGACGTGCTCGCCGAGCGGCGGGCGGGCGGCCCAGCGGAGCGGCTGCCCGTGGTCGAGCCGCCGCTGGACACCAACCTGCTGAAGCGCCCCACCCCCGCCGTGTAAGCCTCTCCCGTCGCTTCGGCGTCGCCGCCGCGAACGGCGTCAGCGCGCGGCGAGCCGCTTTGCGGTGCGGCGCTGCTGGAAGGCCGCGAGCTTGAGCGCAACGGGCGTCAGCGCCGTCGAGACACGCGGCGTCGCGGCCGTGAACCGGCTGAACGGCCCCATGGAGCGTGGCATCGCCGCGACGGGCTGCGGGTGGTCGATCAGCGCGACCGCGCGGGCGGCGACATCGGCGGGCTGCAGCAACCGGCCGCCGAAGGCCCCCGCGGCCCAGAAGTCGTGGGTGCGGTCATGCAGCATCGGCGTCCAGATGCCGGCGGGGCACAGGCAGGAGATCGAGACACCGCGCGAGCCGGTGGCCCGCAGCTCCCCCAGCGTCGAGAGGCTGAAGGCCAGCGCGGCGTGCTTCGACGCGCTGTAGGCGGCCATGCCCGGCACGGGCGCGAGGCCGGCGAGCGAGACGACGTTGACGATGCTGCCCCGGTTGCGTTCCCGCATCGGAGTGATGGCGGCGAGCGTGCCGTTCATCGTGCCAAGGGTGTTGATCTCGACGACCCGCCGCTGCGTGGCCGCGTCGAGCTCGAAGCTCGGGCCAGTCGCGAGGATGCCTGCGTTGTTGACCCAGACGTCGAGCCGACCGTGCTCGGCCACGACGGCGGCGGCGAGCGCGTGGCAGGCGTCGGCGTCACGGACGTCGAGCGGGCGGCCGGTCACCGACGGGCCGAGCGTGCCGACCACCGCATCGAGCGCGGTGTTGTCCACGTCGGTGGCAATGACGACGTCACCCCTCGCGGCGAGCAGCCGCACGATCTCGAGACCGAGCCCACGGGCCGCCCCCGTCACGACGCAGATGTTCATCGACGTGCGCTCACGAGCGCCGCGCCATCGGTAGGTCCGACTGCTCGGCCGGGTCGACGGGGGCGGTCAGGCCAGCGGCCGAGGCGGCTTCCTCGGCCACGCTCGCTGCGGCCTGCTCGGCTTCCGACGGCGGTTCGGGCGCGAGTACGGCGTCGGGGTCCTCCCCGGCGTCGATCGCCGCCTGCCGGGCGGCCTGCCGCAGCTTGTACTGCCGGCCTTCCTCGGCCCAGATCGCCTCCTGCGCCGCGCGCTTGCGGGCGTCGTCGACGCGGTTGCGCACCACGCGGACCGGCACGCCGACCGCCACGGAGAAGTCCGGGACGTCGGCGTTGACCAGGCAGTGTGCGGCAACGACGCAGCCGCGGCCGATGGTCGTGCCGCGGAGGACGGTCACCTTCGTGCCGAGCCAGCAGTCCGGGCCGATCCGGACAGGGCTCTTCGTGATGCCCTGGTCCTTGATCGGCATGTTGATGTTGGTGAAGACATGGTCGAAGTCGCAGATGTAGATCCAGTCGGCCAGGATCGTCGCGGCCCCGAACTCGATGTCGAGGTAGGTGTTGACGGTGTTGTCCTTGCCGAACACGCACTTGTCGCCGATGCGCAGCGTGCCCTCGTGGGCGCGCAGTGCGTTGCCGTTGCCGATGTGGACCCACTTGCCGACGATCAGCCGCCCGTAGCCCTTCCGGGCGTAGAGCTCGACGTTCTTGCCGAGGAACACGAAGCCCTCGGTGATGATGTGCGGGTTGCGCGCCTTCCAGGTGAAGAAGCGCCAGTAGCGCACCAGGTAGAACGGCGTGTACGCGCGGTGCCGCAGCACCCAGCGCAGCGACGCCACCGTGAAGAACTTCGCCTGGCGCGGGTCGCGGCGGGCGTCCAACGGGTCCCGCGTCAGCAGCGGGCGTCCCTCGGTGAGGCGACGCAGCGCGGCGATCAGGGCCGCGATCACGACGATCCGCCGGGCTTCCGGCCCGAGACGAGCGCGTTGTAGAACAAGCCCTGCGGGACGACGTGGCGCCACACGTTCTGGTCGAGCCACGCGAGGCGCTGCCAGGTGTGGAAGGCGGCGAAGAAGTAGCGCGCCGGCAGCTTCTCGGTCTTGACCGCGGCCTCGAAGGTGCGGGTCGGCCAGCCGAACCAGGACGCGGTGAGCTCCTCGGTCTCGACCCGGACGTCGACGGCGCCGTTGCGCTCGCCGAGCGCGACGAGATCGGCCGGCGGGAAGGTGTGCAGGTCGACGACGGCCTCCAGCGCAGCCGCCTCGGAGGACGCGTCGAGGTCGTGCTGCTCCTTCCGGAGCTCACGCAGCCACGGGAGCCTGGTGGCGTTCGTCGTCGCCCACCAGGTCAGCCGGGAGAGGCGGCGGGCCAGGAAGTCGCCGTGTCGCGTGGGCTCGCCGGCGAAGACGAAGCGGCCGCCCGGCTTGAGCACGCGGAGGATCTCGCGCACGGTCACGTCGAGGTCGGGGATGTGGTGCAGCACGGCGTGCCCGACCACGAGGTCGAAGCTGTCGTCGTCGAACGGCAGGCGCTCGGCGTCGGCGACCCTGCCCTCGACGTCGAGGCCCAGGCCCTTGGCGTTGCGGACGGCGACCTCGACCATGCCGGGGCTGATGTCGGTGACGGCCAGGCCGTCCCGCGCGATGACGCCGCCGGAGACGAGGTTCAGCGAGAAGAAGCCGGTGCCGCAGCCGAGTTCGAGCGCGGTGGCGTAGGGCCAGCCGTCCCGGCCGGCGACCAGCGCGAAGCGGTCGGTGGCGTAGTCGATGCAGCGCTGGTCGTAGCTGATCGACCACTTCTCGTCGTAGGTGCTGGCCTCCCAGTCGTGGTAGAGGATGTTGGCCTGCTTGGGATCCGCACGGGCCGCCTCCACCTCCTGCCGGGTCGCCGGGGCCGCGGGCGGAACGCTCGGCACCTCGTCCGCGCGCGTCGATTCGACCCGGTTGTCGCTGGCCTGGCTGGTGGTCACACCGTTCTCCTTCGTCCCTGCATGCCGTGCGTGTGCTGGCGGTCCCGGGCGTCGGGTCAGCGACCGCTGAACGACGCCTTGCCGGGTCCGTTCTCGAGGAAGCTCGCCATCCCGGACCTCTGGTCGTCGGTGCCGAAGAGTCCGGCGAACAGCGCCGTCTCCAGCCGCAGGCCGTCGGCCAGGCTGAGCGTCAGCCCGTCGTCGACCGCCTGCTTGGCCGCACGGAGGGCGACGGCCGGACCGTCGACGAACCGCCGGGCCAGCGCGACGGCCTCGGTGTAGACGTCGTCGGGCGCGACGACACGGTCGACGAGCCCGATCTCGAGGGCCTCCGGGGCGCGGACGTGCCGGCCGGTGAAGACGATGTCCTTCGCCTTGGCGGGGCCGACGAGACGCGAGAGGCGCTGCGTGCCGCCGGCGCCGGGGATGATGCCGAGCAGGATCTCCGGCTGGCCGACACGGGCGTTGTCCCCGGCGACGCGGAAGTCCGCGGTCATGGCCAGCTCGAGACCGCCACCCAGGGCGTAGCCGGTGATCGCGGCGACCACGGGCTTGGGGATACGGGCCAGGGCGTCGAAGGAATCCTGCAGCCGTGTGCCGCTGGCCGTCATCTCGCCGACCGTCATGGTCGACATCTCCTTGATGTCGGCCCCGGCCGCGAAGACCTTCGGGCCGCCGTAGAGGACGACGGCGTGTACGTCGGTCCGGGCGCCGACCTCGAGCGCCGCCTCGCGCAGCTCGTCCTGGACGGCACGGCTCAGGGCGTTCATCGGCGGACGGTCCAGGCGGATGGTCGCGACCTTGTCGTCGACCTCGATCCGAACGTGCTCCACGGGTCCTCCCCTGTTCCTGCGCAACCGCGGTGATGCCGCCTCCACCGCCGGCCGCAGCCGCGACGTGCGGATGTCCAAACCTACTGGCACCCTGAACCGGTGACCGCCCATCCGCCCGACGACGACGCCGAGCTCGACGACGCCGATGGGCTGGACGGGCTCGACGGATCGGGCGACCCGGATCTGGACCCGCGGGTGCGCAAGGAGAAGGAGGCGCGCCAGGCGCTGGGCTCCTGGCGCCAGGACCGGGAGGCGAACCGGCGGAAGGTGCTGCGCTCGCTCGTCGGGCTGGTCGTCATCGTCTTCGCGACCGCCTTCGTCGCCTACGGCTGCAGCGTGCTGCGCGGGCCGGCCCAGGTACACCTGGCCGACCAGTCCGGCGGCTTCGTGCTGCAGCCGGCGAGCCCGCAGGAGACGAGCCTGCGCGGCCAGTTCGAGGCCGCCGGCGCCGTCGGCCCCGCGGCCGGGACCTACCGCGGGACCAGCGACGTGCTGGTGGTGGCCGGGTACGGGTCCAAGCTCCCCGTCGAGGTGCTCGGGAGCCTGTTGCCGAGCACCTCCGACGACGCCGCCTTCGAGGGTCGCGGCGGCACCATCACGTGTGGCCCGACCACCGACGGCAGCCGCTGCCTGTGGAAGGGCTCAGAGATCCTCGGTGGCACGGTCGGCAAGGGCCTGACCCCGCAGGCGCTCGCGGCCATCACCCGCGATCTGCGCGCCGGGGCCGTCCGGGGCTGACGACCATCGGGCGGAGGTGGTGCGGACCACTACCCTGACCTGGATGCCCCCGACGCTCCCGCAGGCGCACTGGCGCTCCGTCGAGGTGGCCGGTGCCCCGATCGAGCTGATGGAGGCCGGCGAGGGTGACCCGTTGCTGTTCCTGCACGGCTGGGGCCTCACCCCCCGGGCCTACTCCGAGGCGGTCCTGCGGCTCTGCGCCGCCGGCGTCCGGGTCATCGCGCCGAGCCTCCCGGGTTTCGGGGGCAGTGCCGCCCTCGGCCTGGGGGCCGGCCTCGGCGACTACGCCGCCCGCGTCGCGGCTCTGCTCGACCACCTCGACCCCGATCGGCCCGTGTTCGTCGTCGGGCACAGCCTCGGCGGCGGCATCGCGCTGCAACTCGCACTCGACCGGCCCGACCTCGTCCGCTCCGTCACCGTCGTGAACCCGGTCGGCGGCGCTCCGGACCGCCGGGGCCTCAAGCGCGCCAGCTGGCTCTTCTGGGCCGTCGGTGCGATGGCGGAGCTCGACCCCCGCGAATGGTTGCCCAACCGCACCACCGGCCGGTTGCTCGGACGGGTGCTGCGGGACCTGGTGCCGAACCTCTCGCGGCACCCGTTCCAGCTGCTCAGCGCCGGCGTCGTCGCACTCACCGCTGACCTCGCCGACGAGGTCGCCGACGTCGTCGACTCCGGTCTGCCGGCCCTGTTCATCTGGGGTGACCGCGACCGGCTGATCGGCCCGGGACGGCTCGCGAAGGTCAGCGGCGCGTTCGCCCCCGAAATCGTGCGCGGTCGCCACGCGTGGATGATCAACCACCCGGACGAGTTCGCGGCGACGCTGCGCGACGCCCTCGTGGTGCACGCGCTGCTGGAACGGAGCCGCCGGTCCGAGACGGGGACATCACCGGGCAGGCCGGCCCTGCGCCTCGCGCCGGGCACGAGCCTCGCCGACGCCTTTCCCGAGGAGCGACGTCGTCGCGCCCGCCACGTCCCCGAGCCGGTGCACGACGTCCCCGACCCCGACAGCACCCGGGCCGCCCGGTGACCGCGGTGCGGGGCCGTCCCCGCCGGGGCAGCGTGCCGCAGAGCTGGCCGGGCTCGCCCGAGCCGCTCGGGGTCACCTGGGACGGGTCCGGCGTCAACGTCGCGATCTGGAGCCAGTCCGCCACCGCCATGGAGCTGTGCCTGTTCGACGCCGACGACGTCGAGACGCGCGTCCCCCTCCAGGAGCGCACCGGACCGATCTGGCACGGCTACGTCCCGGGCATCTCGCCGGGCCAGCGCTACGGGCTACGGGCGGACGGCCCGTGGTCGCCCGAGCAGGGCGACCGGCACAACCCCGCGAAGCTGCTGGTCGACCCCTACGCCCGGACGGTCGAGGGCGAGCTGCGGCTCGACCCGGCCGTCTTCGCCCACACCACCCGCGACCCCGACGTCCGCGTCAGCGTCCAGCGCTTCGACGCCCGCGACGACCGGGACTCCGCCCCGTTCGTGCCCCGCTGCGTCGTGACCAGCAACGCCTTCCCGTGGGGCGACGATCGGCTCCCGCGGGTGCCGTGGTCGGAGACGGTGCTCTACGAGATGCACGTGAAGGGCTTCACCGCCAGCCACCCCGGGGTCCCGCCCGAGCTCCGCGGCACATACGCCGGCCTCGCCCATCCCGCCGCGATCGAGCACCTCACCCGGCTCGGCGTCACCAGCGTCGAGCTGCTGCCGATCCAGGCGTTCGTCAGCGAGACGCACCTGCTCTCCCGTGGACTGACGAACTTCTGGGGTTACAACACCGTCGGGTTCTTCGCGCCGCACGCCGACTACGCCGCGGGCGGGCATCCGGTGCCGGAGTTCAAGGCGATGGTCCGGGCGCTGCACGCCGCCGGGATCGAGGTGATCCTCGACGTCGTCTACAACCACACCGCCGAGGGCGGCGAGGACGGCCCCACCCTCTCGCTGCGGGGCCTCGACAACGCGGCGTACTACCGACTCGCGGCCGACCGGCGCTACTACCGCGACAGCACCGGCTGCGGCAACACGCTCGACCTCGCGTCCGCACCGACGCTGCAGCTCGTCCTCGACTCGCTGCGCTACTGGGCCAGCGAGATGCACGTCGACGGCTTCCGCTTCGACCTCGCGAGCTCGCTGACGCGTGGCAGCGCCTTCCTGGAGGCCGTCGGCCAGGACCCGGTGCTGCGTGGGTTGAAGCTGATCGCCGAGCCGTGGGATCTGGAGAGCTACGACGTCGGCGGCTTCCCGTGGCCGTGGGCGGAGTGGAACGGCCGCTACCGCGACGCCGTCCGCGACGCCTGGCACGGGCGCGCCCCGGACCTGGCCGAACTGGCGACGCGCCTCTCCGGCTCGTCGGACCTCTACGCCAACCGCTCGCCGCAGGCGTCGATCAACCTGATCACCGTGCACGACGGCTTCCCGTTGGCCGACCTCGTCTCCTACGACCGCAAGCACAACGAAGCCAACGGGGAGGACAACCGCGACGGCACGGACGACAACCGCTCCCGCAACGGCGGTGTCGAGGGCCCGACCGACGACGCGGATGTCACCGAGGCGCGCCGCCGCCTGCGCCGCGCGCACCTGGCGACGCTGCTGCTCTCGGCCGGGGTCCCCCTGCTGCTGGCCGGCGACGAACTCGGCAGGACGCAGCAGGGCAACAACAACGCCTACTGCCAGGACAACGAGCTCTCCTGGCTGTCGTGGCCCTACGACCGGCGTGACCCTGCCGGATCGGACCCGATGCTGCCGACGCTGGTCCGCGGTCTCGTCGACCTGCGACGTCGGTCGCCGGTGCTGTGCCGGACGACGTTCTTCCGCGGGGGTGAATCCGCACCAGGGCGGCTCGCCGACATCAGCTGGTTCCGACCGGACGGCCGCGAGATGACGTCACCGGACTGGCGGGGAGCCCGGACCCTGCTGGCCCACCTCTCCGGACAGGACCTGCTCGCCCGTAGCCCCCGCGGCCAGCGACTGGTGGACGACAGCTACCTCCTGGTGCTGCACATCGGCTCCGAGGACGTCGACATCGTCCTGCCGGGCCTCCCGTGGGCGCGGCTGTACCTGCCGCTGCTCGACACCGCCGCCGAGGACCTCGGCGGGTTCCCGGGCGAAACGGGCGTTGCAGCCAGTGCGGGCACGCAGCTGCGCGCCCAGGCCCGCTCGCTGCAGCTGTTGCGCGTCGTCGGCTGACCGCTCCCGGTCAGGCGGCGGCGGAGACGCGCGGCGACCGGGCCGCCTCGTCGTCCGGGCGGTCGGCGACCTGCTGCGCCGTCGCGACGGCGGTCGAGCCGGCCCACGCCGTCGTCGACACGAACCCGACCACGAGCACGACGAGTCCGCATCCGGCCAGCAGGAACCAGCTGCTGCGGCTCGCGTCGACGAAACCGGTCCGCAGCGGGCCGGTGAGACCGGCGGTCGCCAACGCGCCGACGAGGGCGACACCGAGCGACGAGCCGATCTGCCGGCTGGTGGACGCGACCGCCGCCGCCACCCCGGCCTGCTCCTTGGGCATCCCGGAGACGGCGGCGTTGGTGATCGGGGCGTTGACCACCCCGAAGCCGAGCCCGAACACGACGTAAGCGGCGAGCAGCGCGACCGTGCCGGTGTCGGCGGTGAGCCGGGTGAGCATGAGGCTGCTGACGGTCAGCGCGACTCCGGCGACGACCAGGGGCAGCCGGGGGCCGCGCCGACCCACGATGCGGCCGGAGATCGGCGCGAAGACCGCGGTCATCACGGCGAGCGGCAAGGTGTGCAGGCCCGCCGACAGCGGCGAGAAGCCGCGCACCTCCTGGAGGTAGAGCGTGTTCAGGAAAAGGAAGCCGCCGAGTCCGGCGAAGGCCGCCACGGCGATGACGGTCGCGCCGGAGAAGGGCGCGCTGCGGAAGAAGCGGAGGTCGATCAGCGGCTCGCGGCGTCGCGGCTCGTAGCGGAGCAGCCCGACCAGCGATGCGAGCGCGACGCCGAACAGGGCGAGGCTCGCCGCCGACGTCCAGCCGAGCCGGGGGCCCTCGATGATGGCGTAGGTGACGGACCCGAACAGCACCAGTACCAGGAGCTGTCCGACGGGGTCGAGGCGCCGGGCCCGGACGGCCTTCGACTCGGGCACGTAGCGGAGCGTCAAGGCGATCGCGAGCAGTCCGACCGGGACGTTGACCCAGAAGATCGAGCGCCAGCCGATCGTGTCGACGAGCAGCCCGCCGACGATCGGTCCGAGCGCGAGGCTGATGCCGATGACCCCGCCCCAGATGCCGATGGCCTGCGCGCGCTCACGCGGGTCGGTGAAGACGTTGGTGATGATGCTCATGGCGACCGGGTTGAGCATGGAGCCGCCGACCGCCTGCATCGCGCGGAACGCGACCAGCCAGCCGAGGCCGGGTGCGACGCTGCACAGCAGCGATCCCACGCTGAACAGGGCCAGCCCGAGCACGAAGATGCGCTTGCGGCCGAAGCGGTCGGCCGTGGAGCCGGAGAGCATGAGCAGGGTCGCCAGCACCAGCGTGTAGGCGTCGACGGTCCACTGCAGCCCGGAGACCGAGGCCGAGAGGTCGCGGCCGATGGCGGGCAGCGCCACGTTGACGATGGTGTTGTCGAGGCCGACGAGCAGCAGGCTCATGCAGCAGATGGCGAGCACGGCGACCCGTCGCTGGCGCGTCAGCTCCGACATGTGACTCCCTGATCCGCGAAAACGCTTCGCAGGAGGCAACTAATCGGGGCGGAAGCTTCTTCCCCGGTCGGACGGCCTCGGCTCAGTAGGGGTGCTTCTGCAGGTCCGGCCCCGGGCCGGCCTGGTCCGGCGGACGCCGCGCGCCGGTCCACTGCTGGCCGTCCCAGTAGGCCGCCCAGCCGCTGTCGGGCTCGGGGTACCAGCCGGGCGGCGCGCTCGGCACCGGCGCGGTCGCGGCGGGCAGCGGCGCCGAGGCGAAATATCCGCCGTCGGGGCCCCACCCTTGGTTGGGCTGCTGGCCCCAGCCCGGGCCGGGCAGCTGCTGCCGGTACCCCGGGCCAGGCCCCGGGCCGGGCCCCCAGCCGGGGGCGCCGCCGAAGCCGTACGGCGGCGGGACCAGGCCGCGGGCGCGCAGGACGTCCTCGCGCTTCGCGAACTGCCAGATCAGCGCGCCGACCCAACCGACCAACACGACGACGAGGACCCACACCGTCTTGTCGGTGCCGGCGGCGCGGTACTGCTGCTCGGGGATGCCGGCCACCTCGACGATCTTCATGATCCAGAAGACGAGACCGGCGATCATCGCGGCGAAGAAGATCAGGAAGAAGAGACCTACGGCTGCCACGGCCACGCTGCCCTCCTCCGGTTCGCACCCGCCGACGGCAGGAGTCCGAGCGAACTGATCCATCGTGACAGGGTTCGGCGCACTTCGCATGCCCCCGAACGAGCGGTAATCCTTCGTTCAGCGGGCAGGAGCGGGCCGTGAGCCTGCCTCTCGAGCCCGTCCGTTGGTCACCCCCGCCGGCTCCGGCCCGGGCCCGCCATCTCGACGGTCCCCACCTCCAACCGCCGGTCGGGCGACTGGAGCTGCCCGGCGCGGCGCCCGAGGACGTCGTCGCCGACGACGAAGGGCGCCTCGTCGTCGGCCTCGAGGACGGTCGCCTGGTCCGGCTCACCCGCGACGGACGTCTGCTGGAGGTCCTCGCCACCACCCCGGGCCGCCCGCTCGGATTGGAGGCGTTGCCCGACGGCGGACTGCTGATCTGCGACGAGGGCACCGGACTGCTCCGGCTCGACGCGGGCTCCGAGGCACCGCGGGTCCTGGTCGACGAAGTCGCGGGGACGCCGCTGCGCTTCTGCAGCAACGTCGTCGCCGCCTCCGACGGGACGATCTACTTCACGGTGTCCTCACGTCGCCACCGGCTGGACGAGTACCGCGAAGACCTGCTCGAGCACAGCGGCACCGGGCTGCTCTGCCGGCTCGGGACCGACGGGAGCGTCGACGTGCTGCGCGGGGGCCTTCAGTTCGCGAACGGCGTCGCCCTCTCCGACGACGAGTCGTTCCTGCTCGTGGCGGAGACCGCCGCGTACAGCCTCAGCCGCTACGACCTGACCGGCCCGGCCGTGGGCGCCTGGACCGTGCTGGCCGACAACCTGCCCGGCTTCCCCGACAACATCAGCCGTGGCTCCGGCGGCATCACCTGGGTCGCGATCGCGAGCCCGCGGGACCGGACGTTGGACTTCCTGCTGCCGCGCGCACCGGTGGTCCGCAAGGTCGCGTCGGGACTGCCCGACATGCTGCAGCCCGGCCCGCGGCGGACGGCGTGGGTGCTGGGCATCGACGACACCGGCGAGATCGTGGCCGACCTGCAGGCGCCCGGGGACAACTACGCCTTCGTCACCGGGGTGGTCGAGCTCGATGGCGTCCTGTACCTCGGCAGCCTCGAGGAGCGGGCGGTTGCCGTGATGCCGCTGAAGGCGGCGGACTGATCGGGAACGGACCGACCGGGAACGGACCGAGCCGGAGCACGGAGACTGGAGCCATGCTGCCGCCGGAGGGGACCCCCGGCACCGACCTGCCGGTCCGCTCCGCGCTGCCCGCGCTCGGCGGGGCACTCGACGACGGCGGCACGGCGGTGCTGGTCGCTCCGCCGGGAACCGGCAAGACGACGCTCGTCCCCCTGTTCCTCGCCGGCCGCGTGGCGGGGCGGGTCCTGGTCGCCGAGCCCCGCCGCATCGCCGCCCGTGCGGCAGCCCGTCGGATGGCCGACCTGCTCGGTGAGCCCGTCGGGCACCGGGTCGGTTTCTCGGTCCGGGGCGAGACGCGCTCCAGCGCTGCGACCCGCGTCGAGGTCGTCACCACCGGCCTGCTGGTGCAGCGGCTGCAGCGGGACCCGGAGCTCGCCGGAGTCGACGCGATCCTGCTCGACGAGTGCCACGAACGCCAGCTCGACACCGACCTGGCGCTCGCCTTCGCCGTCGATGCGCGCAGCGTCCTGCGACCTGACCTGCTGCTGGTGGCGGCGTCGGCCACGGCCCAGTCCGAGGTGATCGCGGCCGCCCTCACCCCCGGCACCGCACCGGTCGTCGAGGCGACCGGCGCGTTGTTCGACGTCGACATCGTGTGGAGTCCGCCCGCGACGCCGTTGCCTCCGCCGCACGGGCTGCACACCGATCGGCGGCTGCTCGACCACGTCGCCTCCGTCGTCCGCCGGGCGGTCGCGGAGACCGACGGCGACGTGCTGACGTTCCTACCCGGCACCGGCGAGATCTCGGCCGTCGCCGGACGGCTGCACGGACTCCCCGCCGAGGTCGTTCCGCTGCACGGTCGACTCCCGCCCCGCGAGCAGGACCGGGCGCTCACCCCGGATAACGCTCGCCGCGTCGTCCTGGCGACCGCGGTCGCCGAGAGCAGCCTGACCGTGCCGGGCGTCCGGACCGTGGTGGACGCCGGCCTCGCCCGGGTGCCGCGGACAGACCTCGCACGCGGCCTCGATGCGCTGCTGACCGTGACCGAGTCGCGCGCCTCGGCGACCCAGCGCGCCGGCCGGGCGGGCCGGGAGGCTCCAGGGCGGGCCTACCGCTGCTGGTCGTCAGCCGCCCACGACCGGCTGCCGGCTTTCGCGGAGCCGGAGGTCGCGACCGCGGACCTCACCGGGTTCGCGCTGCAGCTCGCCTGCTGGGGTGCTCCCGGCGGCACGGGGCTGGCCCTGCTCGACCCGCCGCCCCCGGCGGCCCTGCAGATCGCGCACGAGACGCTGCTGTATCTCGGCGCCGTCGACGAGCACGGCCGTGCGACGGCCTGGGGCCGCACGCTGCTCACCGTCGGGGCCCATCCGCGCCTGGCGCACGCGTTGCTGACCGCGGCCGGCGAACTCGGCGCCCGAGCCGCCGCCGAGGTCGTGGCATTGCTCTCCGAGCCGACCCCGGCCGGTACGGGCGACGATCTCGTCGACCAGCTGCGAACGGCGCGTTCGACGTCCCGGTCGTGGAAGGCGGAGGTCCGGCGGCTCGAGCGCGCCGTCGAGGCATCCGGCCGCGGAGGACGTGCCCTCGACTCCGAGGCCGCAGGTCTCGTCGTCGGCTCGGCCTTCCCCGAGCGGCTGGCCCGGCGACGGGAGCGGCCCGGCGAGACGGACGGCGGATCCGGAGCCACAGCCTCGCCCGTCTACCTGATGGCCAACGGCACGGGCGCGGAGCTCGCGCCCGGCACCGCGCTGCGCGGAGCGGAATGGCTGGCGATCGCGGTCGCCGACCGTCAGCCCGGTCGTCGGGACGCGCGCATCCGCTCGGCGGTGGCGATCGACGAGGGCACGGCGCGACACCTCGGCCGAGCCCTCCTGCGGACGGAGCGGTCGGTGCAGTGGCGGGAGGGCGACGTGCGTGCGGAGGAGGTCGAGCGGCTCGGGGCGATCGTGCTGCGGACCCGCCGACGGACCGACCCGGACCCGGCATCGGTCCGCGACGCGCTGCTCGACGGGCTCCGCAGCGACGGACTCGGCCCGTTGCGCTGGTCGGCGGCCGCGAGCGAGCTGCGGGGGCGGCTCGCCGCCTGCCGCGCGGGGTTCGGCGCCCCGTGGCCGGACGTCTCCGACGAAGCCCTGCTCGACGCCGTCAGCGAGCGGGTCCAGCTGGGTGGCATCCGGTCGCGCGCCGACCTGTCGCGTCTGGACCTCGTGGGTCTGCTGCGCTCGATGCTGCCGTGGTCGAAGGCAGCCGAGCTGGACACGGTGGCACCCGACAGGGTGCTGGTACCCAGCGGCTCACGGATCCGGGTCGACTACTCCGACCCCGAGGCACCGACGCTCGCGGTGAAGGTGCAGGAGGTGTTCGGCTGGCCGGCGGCGCCGCTCGTGGCCGGACAGCCGCTGCTGCTGCACCTGCTCTCCCCCGCGGGCCGACCGGTCGCGGTCACCCGCGATCTGGCGTCGTTCTGGGCGACCGGCTACGCGGGTGTCCGTGCCGAACTCCGGGGCCGTTACCCCCGGCACCCGTGGCCCGAGGACCCGACCGCCGCCGACGCGACCCGGCGGGCGAAGCCGCGAAGCCGTTAGCCAGCCGTGGAGCCGGAGCCTGCTTGATCGAGGGGATGGTCGGACCCGGCGACGCTCCGGCGTTCTGAGCCGTCACGGGCCTGGGTGTTCAGCTCGTCGAGGAACGCGAGCAGCGCATCGCGACCGGCGGGGTCCTTGCTCAGCCAGGGCAGCAGAATGACCCAGCTGGTGTAGGTCCGGCTGAGCAGGTCGTCCCGCCCGCTGCCGAGGGCGGCCTGTTGCAACCCGGCCCATCTGGCGACGACGTACTCGGCAAGGGTCGTGATGGGGTCGTCCGGCGAGTCGGCGCCGGGCAGTCGGTTGAGGTCCGGCAGCTGGTGACGTCTGTCGGCTTCCCGCAGGTAACGGCTGAGGGTGTCCACCCACCATCGGAACGTGCCGGGTAGCTCGATGCGCACGGCAGCGCGCTCGGCCATGAGGCGGTGCGCCGCCCGGACGAGCGGGTCGTTCTGGATCGCCTCGGCGGAGGCGAACGCCAACCTCAGCAGGCGTCGCAGTGGCTCCGTCTCGGCGCGTTCGACCTGCTCGACCAGCGCCGGCCAGCGCTCGGCCTGGGCCTGCACGACCGCGACGGCAACAGCTTCCTTCGATTCGAAGTGGAAGTAGAACGCTCCCCGCGTCAGGCCGGTGGCCGCCACGAGCTGGCTGATGGACGCTGCGACGTACCCGCGGCGCTCGAAGACGACGGAGACCCGCTCGATGATGAGGCGGCGGGTCCTCTCACCTCGGGGGGTCGACGGCACCAGGGCACTGTAGGACGCTTCGCTGTCCACCGCTTGCAGTCACTGCATGGGGCCGCCCGGCCCCCGAAGGCCGATCAGCCGCTTCGCGCGTAGCGGTACACGGCCGCCCGGCGCAGGTCGCTCTCCTCGAGGTCGGGCGTCGTCACGATGTCATAGGTGGCGAGCTGCTCCAGGCCGTCGGAAGGCAGATAGCGGCGGCCGGGGTCGCCGAGCAGCACCGGCACGCCCGCGGCGTCTGCCGCGCGGAGCCAGCGGTGCATGCGGCCGCTCATCCCGAACTCGTAGCTGACGTCGCCGGCGAGGATGAGGTCGACGTCGACGAGGTCGGCGTCGACGCGCAGTACCCCGACGTCGTCGGCCAGCAGGTCGCGGTCGGTCGAGTCGACCGAAACGCCGTTCGCCTCGGCGTTCAGCCCGATCGCCGCAGCACAGAACGGGTCGATGTCGACGGCGAGGGCGGCCCGCGCACCGGCGAGCCGGGCTGCGATCGCGACCAGGCCGGACCCGGACCCGACGTCGAGGACCGACCTCCCGGCGACCACGTCGGGGTGGTCGAGCAGATACCGGGCCAGGGCCTGACCGCCGGCCCACGCGAAGGCCCAGAACGGCGGGTCGAGCCCGACCTGCTGCATCTCCTGCTCGGTCAGCTCCCAGATGCGGGTGACCTCGTCGGCGAGCCACAACTGGATCTCACCGACGCTCGGCGGCCGCTGCAGCGCCGTGTAGCGGCGGACGAACTCGCGCCGCGACGCGAGATCGGTGACCGGGGCGAGCTCCGGGATGTGGGAGTCGTGCACGCCCGCAGTCTGCCCTTCCGGGGTAGCGCGGGCCGGGCGCGGGGCACGAGCGGAGCATGGAACATTTCGAGATCGCGACCGTCGCCGAGAAGAGCGCCGACTTCCGCCGGGTCCTCTGGACCGGAGCCCACACGCAGCTCGTCGTCATGACGATCCCGCCGGGTGGCGAGATCGGGCTCGAGACCCACGACGAGAACGACCAGATCCTGTCGTTCGTCAGCGGCATCGGCCGCGCGGAGGTCGCCGGCGATACGCGCGAGGTGACCGCGGGCGACATCGTCATCGTCCCCGCCGGGACGGAGCACAACTTCACCAACGCCGGCCCGAACCCGCTGGTGCTCTACACCGTGTACGGGCCGGCCGATCACGCAGCCGACACCGTGCACGCCACGAAGGAGGAGGGCGACGCCGCCGAGGCCGCCGGCGAGGACGAGCCGCCGCAGGGGTGAGACACCGCGGGCCGCGGGCTCGGCCCCGTCAGCCGAGGACGATCTCGTCCGGAGCGGCCAGCCCGCGGCTCAGCGCGACGCCGTCGATCTCGCGCATGAGCTGGTCGAGCAGGGCGAGCAACGCGCCGTTGGCCTGCCACATCATCGGGGTCTCGACGGCGTCGGCGACCAGTGCGGGTCGCAGCGCCGTGCGGGCCCGCCGGGCCTGCGTCAGCATGTCGGCGAGCTCCGGCCGCCAGGCCGGGTCCCGCGGGGCGTCGATCAGCCACGGTGCGACGAGGTACAGCGCCTGGCTGATCGGCTCGAGCATGTCGGCGAGGGCATGGCGCGCCGCTTCGGGCAGCTCGCCGGCGTCGTCGGCCCGGTTGCGGTCGACGAGCCCGCGGCACACGGCCCGCAGAGCCTGCACGACCTGGTCCTGGCCTTCGAGAGCTTCAGCGAGCTCGGACCACGCCGCCCGCACGCGCCGGCCGCGCGGGTTGTACCGGGCGCTGCGCTCCCCGCGTTCGAGCACCTGCCAGGCCTGTTCGCTGCGGTTCCGGAGGGCGCGCGACGCCGAGAGCCAGGCCGAGCAGCGGTCCAGCGACCAGCCGTCCCGTAAGCCCCAGCTCATGAGCAGCAGCAGTTCCTGCGTCTGCGACGCCAGGTCGCGGACCGCGCGCACCGATGGTTCGAGGAAGACCGGCGGCAGCAGGATCAGGTTCGCCGCGACGCCGACCGCCACTCCGACCAGCGTCTCGCCGACCCGGAGGTGGGCCTGCCCGGCCTGCCCGTGCACAGCCAGGATGATCATCGCGCTGACCGGCACCTCGACGACGTTCGGACCGAGGCGCAGCAGCTTGCCGGCGACCAGTGCAGCCACGACGAGGACCCCGAGGCTTGCGGCGTTGAGCACGGCGACGCTGCTCAGCAGGGTTGCGAGCGCCACCCCCGTCAGCACGCTCAGCAGCCGCTGCACCCCGGAGACGAAGGTCTCGGCGAGCGTCGCCTGGACGACGAGCACCGCGGTCAGCGGCGCGAGGACGGGCGCGTCGGCGGCTCCGAGTTGCCGGGCCACGAGGTAGGCGACGGCGGCGGCGATCCCGGTCCGCACGACGAGGATGGAGCGCGGCCGGGCGCGCCGGCGCTCGACCGACGCCGTGATCGCCTCGCGCGGTGCGGCCAGCACCTGCCGGGACGCGGCGACCCTGTCGCGGACCGCGTCGACGGCCGGCTGCGGTGCCCGCACCCCGACCATCTCGAGCTGGGCACCGGCCACCCGCACGAACACTGCTGCACTCCCCCACGCCAACGACCCTGTTGCCTGCTCCTGTCGGCGACCGCATCGCGGCGCTGAGCGCTACCAGCAGGTAGGAAGGGGTGTGTGACCTCCCCCTCGCACGCTTCCGCCTCGCACGTCCCGAACCAGCCCGAGCCGCTGACGGTGGATGCCAACGGCATAACGCTCGCGTATCAGACCTACGGCGACACGTCCGCGACACCGCTGCTGCTCGTCATGGGTCTCGCGACGCAGATGCTCGGCTGGCACGAGGAGTTCTGCGGGCAGCTCGTCGACGCCGGGTTCTTCGTCGTCCGCTTCGACAACCGCGACATCGGACTGTCGACCCATATGCACGAAGCCGGCATGCCGGACCTGACGAAGCTGTTCACCGACCCGCGCGGTGCGGCGAGCTACACGCTCGAGGACATGGCCGACGACACGGCGGCCCTGCTCGACGCGTTGGGCATCGAGGCGGCCCACGTCGTCGGTGCATCGATGGGCGGCATGATCGCGCAGACACTGGCCATCCGGCACCCCGAGCGGGTGCGGTCACTGACGTCGATCATGTCGACGCCGAGCCCGCAGATAGGTCCGCCCACCCAGGAGGCAGCGGCCGTCCTGCTCGCCCCCGCCGCGAAGGACCGCGACGCCGCTGTCGAGCGCGCGGTCGCGACCTACAAGGTGATCGGCTCCCCCGGCTACCCGCTCGACGAGGCCGAGCTGCGGCAGAGCGCCGGGCTCGCCTACGACCGGGCGTTCGACCCCGCGGGCGTCGTCCGTCAGCTGGCGGCCATCCAGGCCTCGGGCGACCGGACCGAGGGACTGCACGGGGTCACGGCGCCGACCGTGGTCCTGCACGGCGAGGCGGACCCGCTGGTGCAGCCGGACGGCGGCCGCGCCACGGCCGCTGCGGTCCCCGGCGCGAAGCTCGTGACCTATCCCGGGATGGGGCACAGCCTGCCGCGCGAGCTGTGGCCGGACGTGGTCGGCGAGATCGTCGCCGTCGCCGCTCGCTGAGCGCACGGCCTCTCACCCGGTCGCGGCCCGTCCGAGGATCGCTGCGGAGCCGGTCGCGGAACGCGAGATAGTTCCTGCTCGAGGTACCGGTCGCGCTCGGAGGGCATCGGGCGGCCTCAGCCGCGGGCGGCGAACCGGGCGATGCCGCGGTTGGCCGCGCGGGCCAGCGGTGGAGCCCATCGCTTCAGCAGCCACATCGGCGTGACCTGTGAGCGGGGCGTCGGGACGATGCCGCGTCCACGGGCGACCGCGACGAGCGCGTCACGGGCCACGACGTCGGGAGAGGTGCCTCGGGTGGCGTAGAGGCGCGTGAGCCGGTCCTGCCGCCGGGCCCATTCGCCGCGGGTCACGGAGGTGCGGACGATCGCGGTGTCGATGACCCCGGGGCACAGCGCGAGCACGCGGATACCGCGCGATGACAGTTCGGCATCGAGGGCCTCGCTCAACCCGACCACGCCGGCCTTCGACGTCGAATACGGCACCATGCCCGCGACCGGCAACAGCCCCGCCATCGAGGCGGTGTTCACGATGGTGGCGGGTCGACCCTGCGCCAGCAGCCGCGGAACGAATGCGGCGACCCCGTGGACGACGCCGAAGAGGTTCACCTCGATCACCCGCCGCCAGTCCTCGAGCGGGGTGTCCACGACGTCGCCGGCATGACCGACACCGGCGTTGTTGAAGACCAGGTCGACGCCCTCGCCGCGGCCGAAGACGTCCGCGGCGAGCCTCTCCACAGCCTCGGCGTCGGCCACGTCGACGCGGTGCGCGACGGCCGAGGCACCCAGGGTCCGCGCTGCCGCAGCGACGGTCTCGGCGGCGTTCCCGTCGACGTCGACGACGTGAACTCGGGCACCTTCGGCGGCGAGCCGCATCACCAGAGCCCGCCCGATGCCGGAACCGGCTCCGGTGACGACGGCGACACGACCTGCAGGTTCTCCGAAAGGCATGGCCGCACGGTAGTCGGACCACGCACTGATGCGGAAAAGGGCAGATGTCCAAGGCATAGAGCGAATTTGTCCAGTTATGCGGCTTTGCCTATGGTCGTGGGTTGGCCCGCAATCGACGACCCGGCCCGCAATCCCGGGAGCGATGCGGGCCGATGAGAGGAGCCAGTGTGCGAAGCGAACATCAGCTGACGACCACGGACGGCGCGATGCGCCGGGCCGGGCGGACCGCAACCCGGCTCGCGCTGGGCGCCGGAGCCGTCACCGCAGCGACGGTGCTCGGTACCGCCGGCCCCGCCGCAGCCCAGAGCGCGACCCCGGGCACGTCCACGCCGAGCCACGTCACCCCCGCAGCCAAGACCAAGCCGGCCACGAAGGCCCAGCCGCAGGCCGCCCCAGCAGGCCACCAGGCCGCCCGCTCGGGGGGCCGCACGTCGGACAACTGGAGCGGTTACACCGAGACCAGCCGTCAGCTCGGCCACCCCGTCAGCGCGGTCAGCGGCTCGTGGAAGGTGCCGAGCGCCTCGCAACAGGTCTCGGGTCGTTCGGAGGCGGTGTCGGACTGGATCGGCATCGGCGGTGGCCTCACCGGCGGCACGACGGACGCCACGCTCGTCCAGGCCGGGGTCACGACCACCCTCGGCCGCAGCGGCTACGCCGCCTACTACACCTGGATCGAGACGATGCCCGGCGACGCCGTGGCCACGCCGCTGAAGGCCCGCAGCGGGGACCGGATGACGGTGGCGATCAGCCGCTCCGGTGTCGACCGTTGGCGGGTGCGTCTCGACAACCGCAGCAGCGGCCATCACTGGACCACGACCGTCCGGTACCACTCCGCCATGCGCAGCGGCAGCTGGATCAGCGAACGCCCGTCCATCGGCGGCGCCGACACGCACCTGCCGAAGCGGCAGGCGTTGACCTACTCGCAGGCCACGGTCGACGGCAAGGCGGTGCACTTCCGGCCGGACCAGCGCATCAGCATGACCGACAACGGCCGTCGGGTCGCGAACCCGACCGCTGCCGAGGGCGACGGCAGCGGCTTCTCCGTCTGCTCCTACAGCACGCGCTGCTGAGCCCACCAGCCGTCGCCGCCGCGCCCTCGGGGATCGCTCAGTGCGCGGCGGCTTCCGGGTGCAGCGGCACCGCGACCAGGCCGAGCTCGGCCGGGGTCGCGAGCAGGGGGTGCCGGGGCAGGATGCGCACGGCGTAGCCGAAGGCCCCTGTCCGTGCCAGCGGCACGACGCCCTCGTAGCGGTGCCCGGTGTCGTCCGCCGGCCCGACGTGCGTCAGCGCGATCGCTGTGGGCTGGTGCAACGCGTCGGTCTCGTCGACCTCGCCGTAGCAGGCCTGCACCTCCACCTCGTCGGGGGTGAGGTTGCCGAGCTCGACGATCGCCCGCACCGACAGGTCGGTGCCGACCTCGGGTGCGGTGTCGGTCGAGCCGTCGGAGCCGCTTGACTCGACGTGGGCCACCGACACGGCGGGCCACGCCCGCAGCACCCGCTCCCGCCAGCCGGTGAGTTCCCGCGCGGCCGCGTGGTCACCGGCCATGCGGCGGGACGCCTGTGCGGCCGGGGCGTAGAGCTGCTCGGTGTAGTCACGCACCATGCGGCTCGCGAGCACCTCGGGGCCGAGGGTCGTCAGGGTGTGCTTGACCATCGAGATCCAGCGTCGCGGCAGCGGTTTCTCGTAGAAGCGCGGCGCCACGGTGTTCTCGACCAGGTCGTAGAGCCCGGCCGCCTCGATGTCGTCGCGGCGCACCGGGTCCGTGACACCGTCCGCGGTCGGGATCGCCCACCCGTTCTGGCCGTCGAACAGCTCGTCCCACCAGCCGTCGCGGATGGAGAGGTTGAGCCCGCCGTTCAGCGCCGACTTCATGCCGCTGGTGCCGCACGCCTCGAGGGGGCGCAGCGGGTTGTTCAGCCAGACGTCGCAGCCGGCGTACAGGTACCGCGCCATCCCGATGTCGTAGTCGGGCAGGAAGACCATGCGGTGCCGCACGTCGTGCGAGTCGGCGAACTGCACCATCTGCTGGATCAGTTCCTTGCCGCCGTCGTCGGCCGGGTGCGACTTGCCGGCGATGACCATCTGGATCGGGCGCTCGGGGTCGAGCAGCAGCCGCCGGAGCCGGTCCGGGTTGCGCAGCATCAGCGTGAGCCGCTTGTAGGACGGCACCCGCCGGGCGAACCCGATGGTCAGCACGTCGGGGTCGAAGACGTTGTCGATCCAGTCGAGCTCGGCCTCGGCGGCACCGCGTTGCGCCCAGGAGACGCGGAGCCGACGCCGGACCTCGACGACGAGCCGCTCGCGCAGCTGCCGGCGGAGCTTCCAGACCGTCGCGTCGGAGAGCTTGGCCGCGACGGCGAAGGCCTGTGGCGAGAGATCGCCGCCGTGCTCCTTCTCCGCGGTGGCCATGACCTCGCGGGCGACCCACGTCGGGGCGTGCACGCCGTTGGTGATGGAGCTGATCGGCACCTCGGCGGAGTCGAACCCCGGCCAGAGCCCGTTGAACATGCCGCGGCTGACCTCGCCGTGCAGCTTGCTGACACCGTTGGCGCGCTGCGCCAGCCGCAGACCCATGTGCGCCATGTTGAACATCTGCGGGTCCTGCTCGGCGCCGAGCGCCAGCACGCGCTCGATCGGGACCCCTGCGGCGGCGTTGTCGCCACCGAAGTGCCGCTCGATGAGGTCACGCGGGAACCGGTCGATGCCGGCAGGAACCGGCGTGTGGGTGGTGAACACGGTGCCGGAGCGGACGACGGACAGTGCCTCGTCGAAGCTCAGGCCCTCGTTCACGAGCTCGCGGATGCGCTCGAGGCCGAGGAAGCCGGCGTGCCCCTCGTTGGTGTGGAACACCTCCGGATCGGGCGCGCCGGTCGCGGCCGCCCACGCCCGCAGCGCCCGGACCCCGCCGATGCCGAGCAGCATCTCCTGCAGGAGCCGGTGGTCGCTGTGTCCGCCGTAGAGGCGGTCGGTGACGCCACGCGCCCCGGTGTCGTTGTCCTCGACGTCGGTGTCGAGCAGCAGCAGCGGCACCCGGCCGACCTGCGCGAGCCACACCTGCGCATGCATCGTGCGGCCGCCCGGCAGCCCCACGCTGACCCGCATCAGCGATCCGTCGGCGGTACGCAGCTGGGTCAGCGACAGGCCGTGCGGGTCCAGCCCGGGGTAGTGCTCCTGCTGCCAGCCGTCACGCGAGAGCGATTGGACGAAGTAGCCGGCGCGGTACAGCAGGCCGACGCCGATGATCGGGACGCCGAGGTCGCTCGCGGCCTTGAGGTGGTCGCCGGCGAGGATGCCGAGGCCGCCGGAGTACTGCGGCAGCGTCTCGGTGATGCCGAACTCGGGCGAGAAGTAGGCGATGCTGCGCGGCGGTGCCGAATCGGCGCCGGAGCCCGCGTCCAGCGTCTGGTACCACCGGTCGGCCGTCAGGTACTCCTGCAGCTCGTCGGAGGCGTCGCGCAGCCGGCGCAGGAACCGGCGGTCCTTGGCCAGGGCCTCCAGCCGGGACGGGGCGACCTCGCCCAGCAGCCGGTTGGGGTCGCCCTGCACCTGCTGCCACAGCTCCGGGTCGATCGACTCGAACAGGTCGAGCGTCTCCGGGTGCCAGGACCAGCGGAGGTTGAGCACGAGCTCGGATAGCGGCGTCAGTGCTTCGGGCAGGCGGGCGCGCACGGTGAAGCGGCGGAGAGCTCTCACCCGGGGCACGCTAACGCAGGTGAGCGGCCTGTGCGTGTTCCCGCGCTCGCCGTTTACGGGCCGGTGACGCGGCGCGATCAACGATGGACGGCCCCGGCGTGTCTGTGAGTAACACGCCGAGGCCGTCACTCTCGGTGCACGGCCCGATACAGCTGTATCGGGCGGACTATCAGGCTTCGTCGCGCTCCATCAGTCCTCGTCACCCTTCTCCGCGATCTTGCCCTGCAGCTGCTTCATGACGTCGGGGTCGCGCAGCGTGGTCACGTCCCCGAGCTCGCGGCCCTCGGCGATGTCCCGTAGCAGTCGGCGCATGATCTTGCCCGACCGCGTCTTGGGCAGGTCGTCGCTCCACACGATCCGCTTCGGCCGCGCGAGCTTGCCGATCTTCTTGGCGACGTGCTCGCGCAGCGCCTCGACGGTCGCGTCGTCGCCCTCGCGGTTCCCGCCGAGCGTCACGAACGCGACGATGGCCTGACCGGTGTCCTCGTCGGCCTGCCCGACGACGGCGGCCTCCGCGACCGTCTCGTGGCTGACCAGCGCGGACTCGACCTCGGCGGTGGACAGCCGGTGCCCGGAGACATTGATGACGTCGTCGATGCGCCCGATGATCCAGTAGTAGCCGTCCTCGTCGACCCTGGCGGAGTCGCCGACGACGTAGGTCTCCTTGCTGAAGCGCGAGAAGTAGGTCTCGACGAAGCGGTTGTCGTCGCCGTAGAGGGTCCGCAGCATCGATGGCCAGGGCTTGGTGAGCACGAGCAGCCCCGTGCCGGAGTCCATGTGCTCGCCGTCCTCGCTGACGAGCTCGGCCGAGACCCCGGGCAGCGGCTGGGTCGCCGAGCCGGGCTTGGTGACGGTCCGGCCGGGGATGGGCGAGATCATGATCGAGCCGGTCTCGGTCTGCCACCAGGTGTCGACGATCGGGCACTTCTCGCCGCCGATGACCTTGTGGTACCAGAGCCAGGCCTTCGGGTTGATCGGCTCGCCGACGCTACCGAGCAGGCGCAACGACGACAGGTCGTGCTTGGCCGGGTGCTCCACGCCCCACTTGATGCAGGCACGGATGGCGGTGGGCGCCGTGTAGAACAGCGTCACCTTGTACTGCTCGATGATGGACCACCAGATGTCCTTGTCCGGGTAGTCCGGCGCCCCCTCGTACATCACCGACGTGATGCCGTTGGAGAGCGGCCCGTAGACGATGTAGCTGTGGCCGGTGATCCATCCGACGTCGGCCGAGCACCAGTAGACGTCGCTCTCCGGCTGCAGGTCGAACACCAGCCGGTTGGTGTAGGTGACGCCGGTGAGGTAGCCGCCGGTGGTGTGCAGGATGCCCTTGGGCGCGGCCGTCGAGCCCGACGAGTACAGGATGAACAGCGGGTGCTCGGCGTTCAGCGGCTCGGGCGGGCACTCCGCGTCGGCCTGCTCGAGCAGCTCGGCGTAGGCGACATCGCGCCCCTCGGTCATCGGACAGTCGATGCCGGTGGCCTGCACGACGACGATGTGCTCGAGCGAGTCGAGCTCTCCGACCACCTCGTCGACCGCGGACTTCACCGGGGCCGTCTTGCCCTTGCGGCGGGCACCGTCGACGGTGATGAGGGCCTTTGCCTTCGAGACCTCCATCCGCTCGGCGACCGAGCCGGGCGAGAAGCCGCCGAACACGACGTTGTGCGGGGCGCCGATGCGGGCGCAGGCGAGCATCGCGACGGCGACCTCGGGGATCATCGGCAGGAAGATGCCGACGACGTCGCCCTTGCCGATGCCCAGCGACTTCAGTCCGTTGGCGAGCTTCTGCGTCTCGGCCAGCAGGTCGGCGTAGGTGACGGCGCGGGTCTCACCCTCCTCGCCGTGCCAATGGAAGGCCACGCGGTCGCCGTTGCCGGCCTCGACGTGCCGGTCCAGGCAGTTGTAGGAGACGTTGAGCTCGCCGTCGGCGAACCACTTGTAGAACGGCGGGTTCGAGTCGTCGAGCACCTGCTCGAACGGCGTCGACCAGTCGACGAGCTCGCGCGCACGGTCGGCCCAGAACGCTGTGGGGTCGGCCTTCGCCGCCTCGGCCCAGGCCTCGTACTCCTCGGCGTGGTGCTGCTGGAAGTCCGGCGACTCGAAGCGCTCCTGCTCGAGCAACTGCTCGAGCTCCTTCTCCAGCTGATGCGGATCGACAGGGGTGCTCACGCGGCGGCTCCTCGGCTAGGCGGACTACGCGTCACGAAGGGCTCTACCGCCCCTCCGATGTGATCCTCCCCCCGCACCCCCGGGTCAACAAACCCCCCGGCCGCGATCATCAGCCGATGCCGCATCGAGGTCATCAGAACGGAAGGTCGGCATCGGGTGGGGGCGGCGTCTCCCACGCTCTGAAGATGTCGCCGGGCGTACGGAGCTTCGACGTGATCCGCCGCTGCTCGGCGGCCCTGCGCTCCTGGCGACGGCGGGAGTTCTCGGCGAGATGAGCGTTGAGGCGAGGGTCGTCGTCGTAGTACTCGGGCTCGTCGTCGTAGGTACGCCCGCTGGGCATCGTCCACCGGGCCACCCCGTTGGGCAGCAACCCGTAGACCCAGCCGTACTCGTGCTTGCCCGCGTGGTGACTCGCGCAGAGGTCACCGATGTTCTCCTCGACGGTCTCCCCGCCCTCGCTGTAGGCCTCGGCGTGGTCGAGGTCGCAGTGGACCGCGCGAGTGGTGCACCCCGGGGCACGGCACGTGGCGTCCCGGCCGCGGACGTGGCGAGCCAGAACCCGACCGGGACGGTAGGTCTTCGCCCCGCCCCACAGGAAGCGGCCACCGCCGGACTCGACGATCCACTTCGTCCAGTCCCCGTCGTGCGCGAGCTCGCGCGCCACCTCCGCGGGGATGGGAACGCCGTCGAGATCACCCGCCGTGTCGGCCAAGCGCAGCAGCGTCTCGAGAGTGACGGTGACGTTGATGGGGATGCGCGCAGGGCCCGAACGCCCGCAGGTATGACAACGACGGTGGGAACGCTTCCGGCCACGCCGGCGCTGCTTGCGGGACCGGGTCGAACCTCCTGCGGCGGCCGTCGACGTCTCGGAGCCAGCGGGCGCCGACTCGGCGCCCGTGGCCGTCGGGGTTGCGGAGTGGGGGCGGCCGGAGGGCTCGAGGTAGATGGGGTCCAGCCCGAGCCGTTCGCGTGCCCAGTCGCGGAGGACGTCGAAGCGTCGGGTGTCGAGCGTGCGGCACTCGCCGGCCTTCTTCGGCCTGGCGTCGAGGTCGAGCGCACTCTTGATCTCCGCCACCATCTCGACCGGGCCCTGCACCCCGAGACCGGCGAGGCCCTCGACGACATCGGTCCACGTCGTCACCGACCGGGTCTGACGACGCGTCGCAAGGCGCTTCGCCAGCTCCTCCGGCGCGTGACGGGCCAGCGCCGTCTCCAGGCGTCGTGCGAGGCCGCGCACGGCACCGGGCACGGCATCGGCTTCCACCGCCTGGGCGGTGGTGACGTCGAGCCCACGCACGGCGAGTTCCACCTTCTTCGCCTGCCCGGCGGAGATCTCCCCGGCTTCCAGCCGCTTGAAGGTGCTCGGCAACCGGCCGACGATTCCCCGTGCCGTCGCCACCTGCGCCGCGACGGAGGCCGGGTGCAGGTTCATCGCCATCCCGAGCTCGTGCGCCGCCTCGTCGATCTTCCGGCCGCCCGGCTTCTTTCCGACGGCCGCTGCCTGGAACTGCATCAGTCGCGCCGCCAGAAGCCGCATCATCTTCTCCGCCCCGATGCATGCTGAGAGCGCGTCCCCGCGCCGCAAGACCGAGGGGTCCGCCGTCATCAAGAGATCGAACGACTCCCGGCTCGGCGTGCCCTCGGCGAGATCACGGTCGAAGGCCGACTCGTCGACCTCCGCCTGCTGCGATTTCGGCACCATCGCGACCCCCGGGACTTGTTCGAACTCTTGTTCGATTATGTCTCGGATCCGAGCTTCTGTACAGGCCCTGAGCTGCACAGATGCAATCTGTGGATAGGACGAGGCGATCCACAAGAGGAAGCTGACCCTGCTCGTGAAGCGCCGGTTGTGATGTCCGGGGCCGGCGGCCTCACGGGACGACGGTGACCGGCCACTTCCCGGCGCGGACCAGCCGGACCGCCAGCGAGCCGATGAGCTTGTGCCCTGCGGACGCTGACGCGCCGACCAGCACCGCGTCCGCGGCGATCTCCGTCGCGATACGCGTGATCTCGGTGTAGGGGTCGCCTTTGGCGACGAACCACTCGGCCTCGATGCCGACGTAGGCGGCCGCGGACTCGACCTGTTGGCGGACATCGTCGGCGACCTGACCGGTGCTCTCCTCGATGTACGGCGCGGCGTAGCCCGAGAGTCCGGTGAGCGTCGGAGAGGTGCGTACGTGCGCCACCGCGAGCCGGGAGGACTGCCGCCGCGCGAGGCCGGCGGCGTACGCGGCGGCACGCAGCGAGGTCGGTGAGCCGTCGACGCCGACGAGCAGGAGCGACGGGCCGTCGCGCCCGATCTCGAACGCCGGTGGCGTCCCGTCGGCGCTCACGTGCGGGCTGCGTTCTCGGGACGGGCGGCCGGGGAGGTCACGGAGTGGAGGATGCCACTCCCTCGTCGACCCGCGCTCCGGTCAGGCCGAGTTGGCCGGCTGCCGGGTCTGCTCGACGGCCTCCGGCCGTCCGGACGTCCCTGCCGGAGCCTCGGCGCCGTCGCCCGCGCCGGACGGAGGAACAGGAACCCCACCGGGACGATGTAGGCGACCCACACCACGGCCTGCAGGACGGTCGTCGCCGGCGAGAAGTTGATCGTGCCCTTGAGCAGGGTGCCGTACCAGCTGTCCGGCGGGATGGCCGCGGAGACGTCGAAGGCGAAGCTGTCCAGACCGGGCAGGACACCGGCCTCCTGCAGGTCGTGGACGCCGTAGGCGAGAACGCCGGCGGCGACGACGACGAGCGCGGCGCCGGTCCAGGTGAAGAACCTGGCGAGGTTGATCTTCACTGCGCCCTTGTAGAACAGGTAGCCGAGAACCACGGCGGTGACCAGGCCCAGCGCGGCACCGAGCACGGGCTGCGTGCTCTGCCCGGTGGCCTGCACCGCGGACCAGATGAACAGGCTCGTCTCGAGCCCCTCCCGCCCGACCGCGAGGAAGGCGGTCAGGGCGAGCGCGCCACCGCCGATCGCCAACGCGACGTCGAGGCGGCCCCGGAGTTCCTTGGAGAGGTTCCGCGCGGTGCGCCGCATCCAGAAGACCATCCAGGTCACGAACCCGACGGCGACGATCGACAGGAAGCCGCCGAACGCCTCCTGCGTCTCGAAGCTGAGGTGCCGCGAGGTGAAGGTCAGCACCGCGCCGAACACGAGGCTCAGGGCGATGGCCCCGGCGACCCCGGCCCAGAGCGGGGGCAGGCGGCGCGCGTTACCGGTCCGCACCAGGTAGGCGACCAGGATGCTGACGATCAGCGCGGCTTCGAGACCTTCGCGCAGACCGATCAGGTAGTTGGCGAACACGCGGTACAGCTCCCGAGGTGGTCCAGCTCTACTTAGGGCAGCCTTACCGTAACGTCGATCAACCGTTCGTGGCCAGTCCGGTCGGCGCGTTCGCGGCGTCGTCCTCGTCCGGACCGACGGAGAGGGAGAACCAGACCGACTTGCCGTGGCCCGTCTCCTCGACGCCCCAGTGGTCGGCGAGCGAACCGACGATGGCCAGGCCCCGGCCGCCCTCGGCCTCGGGCGAGTGCGGCTGAGCGGCGAGATCGATGGACGTACCGCCGACGTCCCGGACGTCGACACGCAGATTCTGCCGCGAACGCACGACCTCAAGCTCGATGGCGGACCGGGCATGGACCACCGCGTTGGTCACCAGCTCGCTGGACAGGAGCTCGGCGACGTCGGCCACGCCCCCGAGACCCCACTCCTCACAGAGGCAGCGGACGAACAGCCGCGCCACACTTGCCGCGGCAGGTGTGGCCGGGAGCTCCAGCCTCGCCGTGTCCATGTCAGCAACGTGCCCGGTCGGACGCCGTGCGCAACCTCATGCGACGGTGACTCGTGCGACGGTCGCGAGGAGGTCAACGACTTCCTCGCCGCCGAGCAGTCCCGGGGCCTCGGTCACCCGGAGGTGCGGCGCCGTCCAGCCGGCGTCGTGCAGCTCCCCGTGCGCCGGACGGACAGCCACGTCGGCCGCGAGCAGCATCTCCCGGTCGAGCAGCGAGTCCCCGGCCGCGGCGACGGCCGAGGTGCCGGTGCGCCGGGCGACCTCCTGGACGGCGGCCTGCTTGGTCAGCGCGGCCGGCACCAGGTAGACCTTGCGGCCCTGCACGGACAACGTCCATCCCAGCGCGGCGAGCGTCGCCTCGAAGTCCGTGAGGTCGGGGATCAGCGTGCGCTCGTGGGCCACCAGGTAGACGAACAACCCGTCGGCGACGCGCAGCAGACGCACCCAACCGGGGTCGGCGATCCCTTCGGCCAGCGCACGGACCTCGTCCAGCGGCGCACCTCCGGAGCGGAGCCGGGCAGCGACCGAAGCGGCCCAGCCCGGGTCCGGCTCCCCGTCGACCAGCAGGGTCCCGCCGTTGGCGACGACGGCGTGGCGCACGGTGATTCCGAGTTCGATGCGCCGGTACTGCTCGATCGTGCGGGTGGTCACCGGCACCACGACGGCCTCGACCGCGAGCCGCCGGAGCCCCTCCGCCGCGGCCGCGGTCACGAAGCTCGCGTCTGCGCCGTCGTAGACCTCGACGACCCGCAACGGGGGTTCGGCCACCTGCGGCGGCAGTCGGAAGGCTCGGCGGCTGTAGATCAACGTCTGGTCGAGGTCGCACGCGATCAACCAGCGATCGACACCGCTCACGGCGCGGACCGGGGGCGGATGAGCCCCATGCACGAGTAGGTGAGGCCCTCGTGGAACTCCACGGGCACGCCGCGGTCGGCCGCCAGCTTGAGCACGTGGCCGAGGTCGTCCTCGCGTCCGGGGGTGACCAGCACCCGGTCCGGCACCCGTCGGAGCAGCACCCGCGTCGTCTCCCCCACCCCGGGCTTGACCAGGTTGACGTCGCCGATGCCGTACTCGTCGCTGACCCGCTCGACGGCGGCCCAACCGGCCCAGGTCGGTTCCCGGTCGCCGGCCGCCACCCGCGGCCAGGTCGCGGCGACCTCGGCGGCGGCGTCGTCGAAGGCGGCCTCGACCGCGTCGACGTAGGCGCGGGACCGGTCCTGGCCGGCGAGGTGCCGGTAGTACTTCGCGCCGTGGAAGTCGTCCGGTCCGATGAGGTCGTCGCGCAGCACCGTTCGGCTGACCAACCCGCTGACGGTGGAGTTGAGGCAGGCACTCGGGATCAGGTAGTCGTCGCGGGTACCGAACACCGGGGCGCACCAACCGGGGTCGGCGAGCACCGCGAGCCGGTCATCGAGGCCGAGCGGCAGCACCGCGGCGGACAGCTCCCGGCTGATCGCACCCTTGCCGGTCCAGCCGTCGACGAACTGCAGCGACGCCGCCGGGTACCTCCGCAGCAGCCAGCGCATCGCGACCTGGTCGATGCCCCGGCCCCGCACGATGGAGACCGAGTAGTGCGGCAGGTCGTACCCATGGCGCAGCGCCCATCGGCGCAGCAGCACACCGATGGGGGTCCCGGCCCGGGCCAGCGAGACGAGCACCGGCGCTTCGCGCTCGGCGAGGATCTGCTCGGTGACGACGCCGACGGCCACGGCCAGGCGACGGGCCGAGCGCGCCAGGGCTTGCTCGTAGAGCTCGACGTAGGCGGCGTCGGGCTGGTACTCGACCGGGAGCATCTCGGCGTAGTGCGTACCGCCCTGGATGAGCTCCTCCCGCTCCTCGGTGCCCCGCTCGATCGCGACATCGGCGAGGTCCTTGAGCAGGAAGGTGACGTCGCCGACGGGGTAGCTGCCCATCACCGGCGGCACCGGTTCGACGGTGCTCGGGGCGACCGTCACGTGTCCCGCTCGGGCAGGGCGATGCCGAGGACCGGCGCGTAGCCGGAGAGGGCTGCGAGCATCGGCTCCCAGCCGTCGACGGTGGCCGGGTCCCCGACGACGACGATGACGTCGTAGCCCGGGCCGGCGTTGTAGACGTAGCTGGTCCGCGACGGTTCGTCCGGCGCAGGGAAGGCCAGGGCGCTCCGCACGGCGTAGTCGTCGACGTCGAGCGGGACGACCGGCGAGCGCGTCGTCGACTGGTTCCGCACGTCGGCACCCGGACCGAGCCGGTCGGCGAGGGCGGCGGCGAGGCGCATCGGGACGTACATGAGCTCCTCGGTGCCCAGCACCAGGACCCGGGTGGCGTGCGCCTCGGAGGACGTCGCCTCAGCGATCACCTCGGCGACCACCTCCGCGAGCGGCTTGAGCGTGGTGGCCAGCTGCTCCTCGAGCTCCGGACCCCAGCCGTACCGGCCACCCAGCGGCAGACCGATGGGCCAGGTGACCGCGAGCTGCCGCACCGGGTGGGTCGGGCCCGGCTGGTCCGTCGGCGCCGCTGCTGCGACGGTGGCCGCGGCCCGCGCGGCCGCATCGTCGGGCACGTGGAGCTCGCCGCTCAGCAGCGCCACCGTGTGCACCGGCACCCCGAGCTCGTCGGCGAGGGCCGCGAACGCCTGCCGCGCGGCGGCCGGCCGGAGGTCGAGCAGCGCCGCGACCGTCCACGACGGCCGGGGGGCGAGCGCGTGCAGCGCGCGGATGGTGTTGATGGCCGTCCGGCCGGTGCTGAGCTCGTCGTCGACGAGCACTACCGGACAGGCCGCGGCCAGCAACGCCTGCGAGGCGAGGACGCGGTGCGCGGTGGCGTGGGAGTGCGCTTCCTCGAAGTCGAGGTGGCTCCGTCCGGGACGTCGGGTGCTGCTGACGTAGGTGGCACCCTCGACTGCCGCGGCGACCGCGTGACCGAGCGCTGTGGCCGTCTCGGCGAAGCCGAAGATCAACGGCTCCGCCGCGAGCACTTCGGCCGGCAGCAGGGCGGCGAGCTGGGCGCCGGCCGCCAGCGCCTCCCGCGGGTCCACCGGGAGGTGTTTGCCCAGAAGCCGGCTGACCAGCAGGTGCGCGCGGCGGGGGTTGCGGCGCAGCGCCAGGCCGGCGAGCCGGTCGAGGCCCCCGCCGAGGCGGTCGTCGTGGACGACGAGTTCGAGGTCGAGCAGTTCCGCGACCCAGCCCAGCTCGTGGGGCCCCGTCACCCGGGAACCAGCGGCGACGGATACGGAGCTCAGACCGCTCACCCGGCCGCGCCGGCGAGCTGCGGGGCCGCGGTGGCGGCGGCCAGGAGGTCGACGAAGCTCGCGCCCTCCCGCAGCACGCCGAAGACGCCGGCGCGGCTCGCGACCTTCTCGGCCCACGCGCGGTGCGGTCGGAGCTCGTTCATCTTGTTGCCGTAGGCGCTGCGCTGCACGCCCCCGGCATCGCCGGCGAGCACGGTGCAGGCGTCGGCGTACTCCTCGTGCGTCACGACCAGCAGCGAGTGCACGGCAGCGACGTGCGCCGGGTGGATGACGGTCTTGCCCGTCAGCCCGTTGGCCTTGTCCAGCACCACCTCGCGCAGCAGCCGGTCGAGATCGGCCGAGACCAGCCGCTGCCGCAGCGTCGTCTCGTCGGCCTGCTCGAACGGCGTGACGCGCAGCGGCGAGACCCACAGCCGCTCCGGGCTGCAGAAGTACTCCCAGACCGGCCCGGTGACCACGTGGCTGCCGTCGCGGCCGCACACGTTGACGATGTCGCCGATGCACTCCCGGACGACGGACAGGTCGTAGATGGTGAGGTCCCGGTCCCGGCGGAGCCCGAACAGCCCGCACAGGTCGGTCGCCCCGATGCGGACGGCGAGGACGTGCTCGACGTGCTTGTCGAGGAGCCGCCGGATGGCCACGAGCGCCTCGACGCGGGACTCCTTGTAGATGACCTCGGGCGTCTCGAGCACCGGCATCGCCCAGAGCCGACGACCGACATGCTCCGAGGCCGCCTCCACCGCCTCCAACTCGGCCTGCCCGCTCTCCTCACCGAACTTGGGCAGCACGAAGCCGGCGAGGGCGGACGAGAGCGTCCCCACTCGCGCCACGATCCTGCTGAGCTGGCCTTCGTCGCGGACGCGGACGAAGACCAGGGGCAGCAGCGCCGCCGGAGAGGCGGCGAGCTCGCGCAGCGCCAGGACGACGTTGGTCTCGGCCTCCGCGACGGCGTCGTCCGGAACCGCGTCCTCGAGGCAGAACACCATGCTGGTGACCCCGTTGCGGGCCTGACGCCGGGCATCGGACGCCAGGTCCGCGCGGGTGCCGGGAGCGTAGAGCGTCGCCCCCAGCGCCGTGGCGATCCGCAGGCGTTCGGCGTCGGGACCCACGTCCTCCGGCTGCCGGTGGAACAACGCGCTGCGGCGTTCGTCATCGAGAAACGCGTAGTGACGCATCGGGCCTCCGGGTGAGCCGCAGCGAGCGAGGGGGGTGCGATCGGCATGATCGCTCCGGCGGAGCGCACGCTATTCGGTCGCCACCTGCCCGCGGGCGCTTTTCATGTGAACGAAACCGAACGGTTGCCCGCTGTCCCCGGACGCGTGCCCGGTCAGACCTGGGCGGGCTCGCGGGCGCCCGGACCGGCCGCGTCGGCCTCACGCCGACGCTTCGCCACGACGCTCGACGCCAGGGCCAGAGCGATGAAGCCGACACCGATCAGGCCCGTCACGACCTCGGGGACCTCGTGGGTGATGGTCACGGCCAGCAGCACGGCCAGGGCACCGATGGCCCAGTGCGCCCCGTGCTCCAGGTAGATGTACTCCTGCAGGGTGCCCTTGCGCACCAGGAACACCGTGAGCGACCGGATGAACAGCGCGCCGATCCCGAGGCCGGTCGCGATCACGAAGATCTCCTGCGTGATCGCGAACGCGCCGACGACGCCGTCGAAGGAGAACGAGGCGTCGATCAGCTCCAGGTAGAGGAACAGGAAGAACGCGGCCTTGCCGGTCGCGTGCTTCGCCTTCAGCAGGCCGCCGCCCTTCGCCGGCGCGGGTGCGGCCGCTGCCTGTTCTTCCTCGTCCTCGTCCTCGTCCTCGTCCTCGCCGACACCCTGCGACTCGAAGTACTCACCGAGGCCGCGGACGCCGAGGTAGGTGGCCAGGCCTGCGACACCGGCCGTGAGGACCTGCTGGGTGTGGTCGGCGCTGAACGCCTCGGCGACGACCAGCAGCGCGACGAGCGCCACGACGACCGAGAGGATGTCGAGCTTGCCGAGCTTGCCGAGGGCGCGCTCGATCGGGCCGAGCCAGTGGATCTCCCGGTCCGGGTCGAACATGAAGTCGAGGAAGATCATCAGCAGGAAGATCCCGCCGAACGCCGCGATCGACGGGTGGGCCTGCGTCAGCTTCTCCGCGTACTGGTGCGGGTCGTCGAGCGCCAGCCGGAAGACCTCACCCGGCCCGATGTGCGCGGTCAGCGCGACGATCACGATCGGGAACAGCAGCCGCATCCCGAACACGGCGATGAGGACGCCGACGGTGAGGAAGAAGCCCTGCCACCAGGGGCTCATGCGCCGGAGGATCGTCGCGTTCACGACCGCGTTGTCGAACGACAGCGAGATCTCGAGAACGGCGAGGATCGCCACGATCAGCGCGACCTTCGGCCCGCCGATGATCGCGGCGCCGATCAACGCGATGACGGTGACACCGACCGAGGCACCGAAGATGCGGACCACGCCAGGGACCTCCAAGACGGACGACGGGCCGGAGCACCATGAGGTGCCCCGGCCCGGTCAGGTTAGTTCAACGGACCACATCGGCCGTACATCACCCGCGTGGCGGCTGACGAATGTTCGTCGACCGGCGATCCGAGCGTCGACGCGGAGGTGCCGCGTCGAGTCGACGGAGCGTCAGACGTTGACGCCGAAGTCCTGCGCGATACCGCGCAGCCCGGCGGCGTAGCCCTGGCCGACAGCGCGGAACTTCCACTCCGCACCGTTGCGGTACAGCTCGCCGAAGACCATGGCGGTCTCGGTGGAGGCGTCCTCGGAGAGGTCGTAGCGGGCGATCTCGGTGCCGCCGGCCTGGTTCGTGACGCGGATGAACGCGTTTCGGACCTGCCCGAAGTTCTGCTGACGGGTGTCGGCGTCGTAGATCGAGACCGGGAAGACGATCTTGTCGATCTCCTGCGGGACGCTGGCGAGGTTGACGTTGACCTGCTCGTCGTCACCCTCACCCTCGCCCGTGAGGTTGTCACCGAGGTGCTCGATGGAGCCGTCGGGGCTCTTCAGGTTGTTGAAGAAGACGAAGTGCTGGTCCGACAGGACCTTGCCGTCGGCCTTGCAGGCGATGGCGCTGGCGTCGAGGTCGAAGTCCGTGCCGGTCGTGCTGCGCACGTCCCAGCCGAGGCCGACGGTGACCGCGGTGAGGCCCGGGGCCTCCTTGCTGAGCGAGACGTTTCCGCCCTTGCTGAGACTGACTCCCACTGCTCGTTCCTTCCGTCGTCATGCGTGCTTCGGGATGGCGTCCTTCGACTGGTCGTCGAACGTGCTGTCCTGCTCTGCGTCCGACCGGAACGACCGAGAGATCGTCCGGCGCGCGCAGCCTAATGACCAGGCATGCTCCGTGTCTCGCGTGTGGGCGAACCCGGTGTGTCCGGTCGGTGTGTCCGGTCGGGATGCATCCGACCGTCCCCCCGTCGAACGGGCGGTGCCTGACACGGGTTCCCGGCCTGGCTCCCATGTGCGGTTCGGGCGTCTGGGTGGGACCGCCACCCCTGGGTAGGGTCGGCGCAGTGATTGGCCGCATCGTGATCACTGACGTGGCACCCGTCGTCTCCTGTGGACGCTGGCCCGCGAAGGCGGTGGTCGGCGAAACGGTCCCCGTTACCGCCACCGTCTTCCGCGAGGGCCACGACCTCATCGGCGCCGACGTGGTGCTCCTACGACCCGACGGCACGGTTGCCGAGGTCCGGCGCATGCGGCTGGTGTCGCCGCCCGGCACCGACCGGTACGCCGCCGACGTGGTCGTCGACACCGAGGGCGTGTGGAGCTTTCACATCCAGGCCTGGGCCGACACCCTCGCGACCTGGCAGCACGACATCGAGATCAAGGCCGCGGCCGGTCAGGGACTGGACGAGCTCGCCGTCGACCTCGAGGACGGCGCCCTGCTGCTGGAGCGGGTCGCGGCCGACGGCGACACCCCCTTCCCCGACGAACAGCGCCCGGCGTTGCTCCACGCGATCGCGACGCTGCGCAACGAGACGCTCAAGGGCGTCCACGACCGGATCGCCCCCGCCCTGGCGCCGGGGCTCACCGCTGCGCTCTCGCACGCGCCGCTGCGCGACCTGCTCACCGCCGGCGACACCTTCGACGTCCGCGTCGACCGGGAGCGGGCGCTTTACTCCGCCTGGTACGAGTTCTTCCCGCGCTCGGAGGGCTCGAGCCTCGATCCGCTGCGCTCCGGCACGTTCGCGTCCGCCGCCGAACGGTTGCCGGCCATCGCCGACATGGGCTTCGACGTCGTCTACCTCCCGCCGATCCATCCGATCGGGGAGGTGAACCGCAAGGGCCCGAACAACACGCTCGACCCCGCCCCTGGCGACCCGGGCTCACCGTGGGCGATCGGTTCGAAGCACGGCGGCCACGATGCCGTCCACCCCGACCTCGGGACCATCGAGGACTTCGACGCCTTCGTCGCGAAGGCCCGGGAGCTCGGCATGGAGGTCGCGCTCGACCTCGCGCTGCAGGCCGCCCCGGACCACCCGTGGGCCGAGGCGCACCCCGAGTGGTTCACGCAGAAGAGCGACGGCTCGATCGCCTACGCCGAGAACCCGCCGAAGAAGTACCAGGACATCTACCCGATCAACTTCGACCGGGACCCGGAGGGCATCTACCGCGAGGTGCTGCGGGTGGTGCGCCACTGGACCAGCCACGGCGTCCGGATCTTCCGCGTCGACAACCCGCACACGAAGCCGGTCGGGTTCTGGGAGCGGCTGATCGCCGAGGTGAAGTCGACCGAGCCCGATGTGCTGTTCCTCGCCGAGGCCTTCACGCGGCCGCCGATGATGCACATGCTCGGGATGGTCGGCTTCTCCCAGAGCTACACCTACTTCACCTGGCGCACCGAGAAGTGGGAGCTCGAGGAGTACGGCCACGAGTTGGTCGACGCCGCCTGGCACATGCGGCCGAACTTCTTCGTGAACACGCCGGACATCCTGCACGCGTCACTGCAGTACGGCGGCCCACCGGTGTTCAAGCTGCGCGCCGTCCTCGCCGCGCTGATGAGCTCGAACTGGGGCGTCTACTCCGGCTACGAGCTGTTCGAGCACGTCGCCGTCCGGCCGGGCAGCGAGGAGTACCTCGACTCCGAGAAGTACCAGTACCGGCCGCGCGACTGGTCGCACGCGCCGCTCGCCGGCTACCTCACCCGGCTCAACGAGATCCGCCGCGACCACCCGGCGCTGCACCACCTGCGCAACCTGCGCTTCCACGCCAGCGACAACGAGGGCGTCATCTGCTTCTCGAAGCGGCTCGACCCCGCGCCGGGCATGCCGGCGGACACCCCGACCGACACGGTGCTCGTCGTCGTCAACCTCGACCCGCACGCCGTGCGGGAGACCACTGTCCGTCTCGACATGCCCGCGCTGGGCATGGATTGGGACGAACAGTTCGACGTGCACGACGAGATCACCGGCGCCACCTACGCCTGGGGCCAGGCCGACTACGTACGACTCGATCCGTTCGCCGAGCCTGCCCACGTCTTCTCTGTACGGCCCCGGAGGTAGCAGTACCCATGAACGCGCCCGACCCCGACGCGGGGCTCGAGGCCGTGGCCCAGCAGGCCGCGGCCACCGTCGACGCCTACTCCGCAGCGGCGCAGAACGCGCCCGCAGGCGTGCGTGGTGACCTCGACCTGCCACCGATGCCCGAGACGGGCTCGGCGGGCGAGGAGTCGCGCGACCCGCTCTGGTACAAGCGGGCCGTCTTCTACGAGATCCTCGTCCGCGGGTTCAAGGACTCCAACGGCGACGGCACCGGTGACCTCCGCGGCCTCACGTCGAAGCTCGACTACCTGCAGTGGCTCGGCGTCGACTGCCTCTGGCTCCTGCCGATCTACAACTCGCCGTTGCGCGACGGCGGCTACGACATCGCCGACTACCTGAAGATCCTCCCGGACTTCGGCGACCTCGGCGACTTCGTCGAGCTGATGGACGAGGCGCACTCACGGGGGCTGCGCATCATCGCCGACCTCGTCGTGAACCACACCAGCGACCAGCACCGGTGGTTCCAGGCGTCGCGCAGCGACCCCGACGGTCCGTTCGGCGACTTCTACGTCTGGTCCGACACCGACGACAGGTTCCCCGACGCCCGGATCATCTTCGTCGACACCGAGAAGTCGAACTGGACCTGGGACCCGGTCCGCGGCCAGTACTACTGGCACCGCTTCTTCTCCCACCAGCCCGACCTGAACTTCGAGAACCCGAAGGTCCAGGAGGCGATGCTCGAGGTCCTGTGCTTCTGGCTCGACCTCGGTCTCGACGGGTTCCGGCTCGACGCCGTGCCCTACCTCTACGTCCGCGAGGGCACCAACGGCGAGAACCTCCCGGAGACGCACGACTTCCTGAAGCGGCTGCGCAAGGAGGTCGACTCCAAGTACGCCGACAAGGTCCTGCTCGCCGAGGCGAACCAGTGGCCGAGCGACGTCGTCGAGTACTTCGGCGACTACGAGTCCGGTGGCGACGAGTGCCACATGGCGTTCCACTTCCCGCTGATGCCGCGCATCTTCATGGCGGTGCGGCGCGAGTCGCGCTACCCGATCTCGGAGATCCTCGGCCAGACGCCGGAGATCCCGGCGAACTGCCAGTGGGGCATCTTCCTGCGCAACCACGACGAGCTGACGCTCGAGATGGTCAGCGACGAAGAGCGCGACTACATGTACTCCGAGTACGCCCGCGACCCGCGGATGAAGGCCAACATCGGCATCCGTCGCCGCCTCGCCCCGCTGCTCGACAACAGCCGCGCGCAGATGGAGCTGTTCACCTCGCTGCTGCTCTCGCTGCCCGGCTCCCCGGTGCTGTACTACGGCGACGAGATCGGCATGGGCGACAACATCTACCTCGGTGACCGCGACGGCGTCCGCACGCCGATGCAGTGGTCGCCGGACCGCAACGCCGGCTTCTCCAACGCCGACCCGGCGCGGCTGTACCTGCCGGTGCTGATGGACTACGTCTACGGCTACCAGGCGCTCAACGTCGAGTCCGAGATGCACCAGCAGACCTCGCTGCTGTGGTGGACCAAGCGGATGATCGAGATCCGCAAGCGCCACCCCGTGTTCGGACTCGGCACCTTCACCGAGCTCGGCGCGTCCAACCCCAGCGTGCTGGCCTACGTCCGCGAGTTCGGCGACGACCGGGTGCTGGTGGTCGCGAACCTCTCGCGCTTCCCGCAGCCGGTGGAACTCGACCTGCGCCGCTTCGAGGGTTGCTCCCCGGTGGAGCTCTCGGGCAACGTGCACTTCCCCCGCATCGGTGAACTGCCGTACCTGCTGACCCTGCCCGGGCACGGCCACTACTGGTTCGCCCTGGCGCCGTCGGACGAGTACGGGACCTGACATTCCCTGCTCGCTCCGACCGCCCGAGACAGGAGAGACCGTGACCCACGCACCCACCGACACCCCGAACGGCGCCGCGAGCCCCGACGACTCGGCCGCCCGGGCCGCCCTGGCCTCAGAGCTCCCCGGCCTGCTCACCCCGTGGCTTCCGTCCCAGCGCTGGTTCGCCGGCAAGGGCCGGACGATGACCGCCGTCGAGCTGGAACAGGTGTCGGACGTGACCGCGGAGCTCACGCACCTGTTGGTGCGGGTCCGCTACGACACCGGCCAGGACGACCGGTACCAGGTGCCCGTCACCCGGCACGCCGAGCCGGACCCGACGCTCGAGCGGCACCGCATCGGTGAGGTCAGCGGCGTCGGTGGCGCCACGATCTCGGTGTACGACGCCCTGCACGACCCGGCCGGGACCGCCGCCCTGCTCGAGCTGTTGCGGACCGACGCGACGGTCGGCGGGTTGAGCGCGACCTCGATGCGACCGCTCGACGCGCTGCCCGGGATGCCCGTGGGGGTCGAGCAGTCCAACACCAGCATCGTCTACGGCGGCGAGTACATCCTGAAGCTGTTCCGGCGCCTCGCCCCCGGGACGAACCCCGACCTCGAGATCACGCGGGCCCTCGCCGATGCGGACTCGACGCACGTCGCCGCTCCGCTCGGCTGGCTCGAGGGCACCCTCGACGGCGAGCCGACGACGCTCGCGGTGCTGCAGGAGTTCCTGCGCAGCGGCACCGAGGGTTGGCGGCTGGCGCTGGCCAGCGTCCGCGATCTCTACGCCGAGGGCGACCTGCACGCCGACGAGGTGGGCGGCGACTTCGCCGGTGAGTCCGAGCGGCTCGGCGCGGCCACCGCCGAGGTGCACGACACCCTGGCCCACGTGCTCCCGACGCGGACGGCGGCGGCCGAGGAGGTCGCGGCCGAGGCCGCTCGGATGGTCGAGCGGCTCGAACAGGCCCTGGCCGCCGTCGAGCAGCTGCGGCCGTACGAGGCCGGCCTGCGCGCCGTCTACACCGCCCTGCGGGACCGCGGCCGTGAGCTGCACGCCCAGCGCATCCACGGCGACTACCACCTCGGCCAGGTGCTCCGCGTCGACTCGGGCTGGGTGCTGCTCGACTTCGAGGGCGAGCCGGCCCGGCCGCTCGCCGACCGGGTCGCCGCCGCGAGCCCGCTGCGCGACGTCGCCGGCATGCTCCGCTCCTACGACTACGCAGCCCGCTACCTGCTGCTCGACCACCCGAACGCCGCCTCGCTGACCTACCGCGCCGACGAGTGGGCGGAGCGCAACCGCACCGCCTTCTGCAACGGGTACGCGACCGCGAGCGGCACCGATCCGCGCGACGAGGACGTCGTCCTCCGAGCCTTCGAACTGGACAAGGCGGTGTACGAAGTGATGTACGAGGCCCGGCACCGGCCCGGCTGGCTGCCCATCCCGCTCTCGGCGATCGAACGGCTGGTCGGCTGATGCCCCCCACCCGTCGCGGTCGTGAGCCGCAGTCCGGGCCGGCGGGCACCGGTCCCGCCGCCCCCGGTCGTGGCCGTCGCGCCGGCAAGCCGGCCGGCCCGCGCCAGCGCACCGCCCCCCGGCGACGGCGACGTCACCAGCGAGGTGGACAAGACCGGCCCACAGGTGGCCGGCCCGAGCCGCGAGCAGCTCGAGGAGCTCGTCGGCGGCGCATCGCGTGACCCGCACGGCATCCTCGGCGCCCACCCGGACGCCTCCGAACTGGTCGTCCGGGCGCTGAAGCCCGACGCCGAGTCGGTCGTCGTCGTCGCCGGCGACCAACGCGTCGCCGCCACCCCCCTGCACGAGGCAGGTGTCTGGGAGGCGCGGCTGCCCGGCGGCGAGGCGCGCGACTACCGCCTCGAGGTCACCTATCCCGGCGGTCAGACCTATGTGGTCGACGACCCCTACCGCTTCCTCCCGACCGTCCGCGAGATGGACCAGCACCTCATCGGCGAGGGCCGGCACGAGAAGCTCTGGACCGTGCTCGGCGCGCACGTCCGGGAGTACGCCGGCGGCGTCACCGGGACCAGCTTCGCGGTCTGGGCGCCCAACGCCCGCGGCGTCCGCATCGTCGGCGACTTCAACTTCTGGGACGGCAAGGCGCACCTGATGCGCTCGCTGGGCTCCAGCGGTGTGTGGGAGCTGTTCCTGCCCGACGTCGGCGCCGGGACGCGCTACAAGTTCGAGGTCCTCGGAGCCGACAGCGTCTGGCGGCAGAAGATCGACCCGCTCGCGCGCCGCACCGAGGTGCCGCCCGCCACCGCCAGCGTCGTCGAGGCATCCGACCACCGCTGGACCGACGACGCCTGGATGCAGCGGCGCGCGGGCACGGCGTGGCACGAGCAGCCGGTCTCGGCCTACGAGGTGCACCTCGGCTCGTGGCGGCAGGGCTTGTCCTACGACCAGCTCGCCGAGGAGCTCGTCGCCTACGTCACCGAGAACGCCTTCACCCACGTCGAGTTCCTGCCCGTCGCCGAGCACCCGTACGGCCCGTCCTGGGGTTACCAGGTCTCGGCCTACTACGCCCCGACGGCCCGCTTCGGCGAGCCCGACGGCTTCCGTCGCCTCGTCGACGCCCTGCACGCCGCCGGCATCGGCGTCATCCTCGACTGGGTGCCGGCGCACTTCCCGAAGGACGAGTGGGCGCTGGGCCGGTTCGACGGCACGCCGCTCTACGAGCACCCGGATCCGCGTCGCGGCGAGCAGCCCGACTGGGGCACCTACGTCTTCGACTTCGGCCGGCACGAGGTCCGCAACTTCCTCGTCGCCAACGCGCTGTACTGGTTCGAGGAGTTCCACGTCGACGGGCTGCGCGTCGACGCCGTCGCCTCGATGCTCTACCTCGACTACTCGCGCGGCGACGACTGGGTCCCGAACATCCACGGCGGCCGCGAGAACCTCGAGGCGGTGGCGTTCCTGCAGGAGGCCAACGCGACGGTCTACCGCGAGCACCCCGGCGTCATGATGATCGCCGAGGAGTCGACCGCGTGGCCGGGCGTCACCCGCCCCACGCACCTCGGCGGCCTGGGCTTCGGCTTCAAGTGGAACATGGGCTGGATGCACGACACGCTCGACTACGTCGCGCGCGACCCGATCCACCGCTTCTACCACCATCACCAGATGACGTTCTCGATGATGTACGCGTACTCCGAGAACTACGTGCTCCCGATCTCGCACGACGAGGTCGTGCACGGCAAGGGCTCGCTGGTCCGCAAGATGCCGGGCGACCGGTGGCAGCAGCTGGCGAACCTGCGGGCGATGCTCGCCCACATGTGGGCCCACCCCGGCAAGCAGCTGCTGTTCATGGGCTGCGAGTTCGGCCAGGAGTCGGAGTGGTCGGAGGAGCGTTCGCTCGACTGGTGGTTGCTCGACAACCCCGACCACCGCGGCGTCCAGTCGTTGGTGCGGGACCTCAACCGGGTCTACCGGGACACGCCCGCCCTCTGGGCCACCGACGTCGACCCCGACGGCTTCGCCTGGATCGACGCCAACGACGCCGAGGGCAACGTCTTCTCGTTCCTCCGCCGGGGCAAGCGCGGGCCGGACCAGTCGCTGCTGGCCTGCATCGCCAACTACTCGGGCAGCCCGAAGGAGGGCTACCGGGTGGGTCTCCCCCGGACCGGCCGATGGACCGAGGTGCTCAACACCGACGCCGACGGCTACTCCGGCTCCGGTGTCGGCAACATGGGCGCCGTGTACGCCGAGCCGATCGAGCACCACGGCCAGCCCGCCTCGGTGAGCCTGCGCATCCCTCCGCTCGGGGTGCTCTGGCTCCGCTACGAGGGCTGACCGGCCCCGCCCCTAGAACAGGGCGGCGGCCAGTGCGCGGCGGGCGGGCGGAACCGAGGGGTCCTCGCCCAGGGCCTCGAAGAGGCTGAGCAGCCGGACGCGGGCGGCGTTGCGCTCGTCGCCACTGGTCTCGCGCACCAGGGCGACGAGGGTCGCGAGCCCGGTGTCGGGGTCGCCGCTCGCGACGAGCACGTCCGCCATCGCCATCCGGGTCTCCGGGTCCGCGGCCCCGGAGGAGATGCGCTGCTGCAGGTCCTGCGGGTCGACCCCGGCGAGACGGCGGGCCAGCTCGACCTGGGCGGCGCCCGACTTGGCCTCGGCGTCCTCGGGGGCGTCGGCGAGCCGCTTCGCGAACGCCGCAGCGGCCGCGTCGAGGTCGTTGTTCTCGAGCGCGGTGTACGCGAGCTCGATGTCGGGGTGCAGCTGCGGCGGTGCGTCGGCGGCACCCATCGACGGATCGCCGGCCTGTCCACCGGCCTGGCGGGCGAGGGCGACGATCTGGTCGATGAAGCCGCGCACCTGCGCCTCGGGCAGCGCGCCGGTGAACTCGCTGACGATCTGGCCCTGGAAGACGGCCTTCACCGCGGGGATGCTCTGCACGGCAGCGGCCTGCGCGATGCGCTGGTTGGCGTCGACGTCGATCTTGGCCAGCACCCACGAGCCGCCACCCTCGGCGGCGAGCTTCTCGAGGATCGGCGAGAGCTGCTTGCAGGGGCCGCACCACTCGGCCCAGAAGTCGATGATGACCGGGACCTGGTTGCTCTTCTCGAGCACCTCGGTCTGGAAGGTCGCCTCGGTGACGTCCACGACCGAGGCCGGGGCGCCGCGCGGGGCGTTACCGGTAGGGGCGGAGCTCCGGGCGGCCAGGCCGCCGAGGTCGACCGCGCCGGGCAGGTTGATGCTGGTGGGGTCCATGCGTCGCACGTCCCTATCAAACCCCCTCGGAGGCCCGCCTCGTCCCGGTCGGGCCCACGTTCTGCCCCGGTTCGCCGACTTCGCCGGCCAGATGCCGCTCCACCGAGGCCACCTTGGTGTGCAGCGCGTCGCTCACCCCGGCCCGGATATCGGCCTTGAGCACCAGGGAGACGCGGGGGGCGACGGCCGCCACCGCTTCCGTGGCCCGCCGAACGACGTCCATGACCTCGTCCCACTCCCCCTCGACGAGCGTGAACATCGCGTTCGTCTCGTTCGGCAGGCCGGACTCCCGGACGATGCGGACGGCCTCCGCGACGGCCGCGCCGACGGCTTCGTCCGCTCCGAGGGGGCTGACACTGAACGCGATCAACACCTCCCCGACTATGCCCGGTCCGGACGACGGCGGCGACGATCTACGCTGCGCTCGTGCTCTCCATGCTGTTCGCGCGCCTGCCCGATCTGGTCGTGGTCGCCGCCCCGGACGGCGGGAACGTGCGCCTCAACCCGGCTGCGGAGGCATTCCTCGCCGGGCGCGCCCGGGCCGGGACGACCGTCGCCGAGCTCGTCGAGCTGGTCACGCCCGCCGGCGACGGGGAGCGGCGTCCCGACTTCGCAGCTGCGGCACGCACACCGGGTGGCTGGCACGGGACGCTCGACCTGCTCGACGGACACGGGATGCGCGTCCCCCACGCCTGCACCGTCGTCAGCAGCCCGGAAGGTCTCCTGCTGCACGCCCGCGACCTCCGGGACCAGCGGGCGCGGGAGGCCGCCGAGCGCGAGGTGGCGGGGCGTGACGAGTTCGTGGCCCGGCTCGGGCACGAGCTCCGGACCCCGCTCAACGCGATGCTCGGCTTCGCCCAGCTGCTGGAACTCGACGAGCCGACGGCGGACCAGCAGGCCTCGATCGAGCGGATCCTCGTCGGCGGGCGGCACATGCAGTCGTTGCTCGACGACGTCCTCGACCTCGCGCGGCTCCGCGCCGGCGGTGTCGACCTCGACGTCGGCCCCGTGCCGGTGCTCGACGTCGTGCAGGGCGTGGTCGACCTCGTCGAGCCGCTGGCGGACAAGCGGGCGATCCGGCGCTACATCGACCCGCAGACCGACCTCATCGCCCTCGCCGACCGACGGAGGCTCTGGCAGGTGCTGTTGAACCTGATCGGCAACGCGGTCAAGTACGGCCGGGAGGGCGGCACCGTCCGGGTCGGGGTGACCGCCGCGTCCAACGGCGCAGGGATCGGCGGCACCGGCGGGCCGGACGGCACCGGCAGCCAGACGCTGGTGCGCATCGAGGTCGAGGACGACGGTCCCGGCATCGAGCCCGAACAGCTCTCCCGCCTCTTCCGGCCGTTCGAGCGCCTCGGCCAGGAACGCACCGCGGTGGAGGGCAGCGGCCTCGGCCTCGCGATGTCACAGGCGCTGACCACCGCGATGGACGGCCGGCTCTCGGCGCGGAGCCGGTTGGGGCAGGGCACGACCTTCGCCGTCGAGCTGCCGGCACTGGATCGTCGGGACCTCGACGAACCACCCGTCCTCGACCGGGCCCGGGGCACCGCCACCGTCGTCTACGTCAGCGGCGACGCCGGCGCGCAGGCGATGGTGGCCGCCGCGTTGCGCACCCGGCTCGACGTCGACGTCGCCGCGGTGACCCGTGCGGCCGAGGCGCTCGAGACGACCCGGCGCATCCAGCCGTCGATGGTGCTGCTCGACTCGGACCTGCCGGACGCGACGGCCACGGAAGTGCTGCACCGCCTCGGCGGCGACCCGCTCTCGACGTTGGTCCCGAAAGTCGTCCTGACCTTCGATCCGGACCCCGCGGTGCGGCTCCGGCTGCGCGCGGCGGGGGCGGCCGACGTACTTCCGCTCCCGCTCGACGTGCGTCATCTGCTGGACGTCGTCCGACGCAGCGTGCGCCCGGATCGCACCGGGTCCGAACGGAGCGGCCCGACGATCCTGCCGGGGGCCGACGATTCGGCCAGGGGCAAGGACTGAGCATGGTCCTCGCCCTCACCCTCCGCGTCGCCGCGAGCGCGCTGCGCCGCCCCCGCACCCTGCAGCTCGGCGACGACCGGAACCAGGTCGCCGAGCTCTACCTGCCCTCCGGTCCGCCTCCGCCGGAGGGGTTCGCCGTCGCCGTCGTCCTGCACGGGGGCTACTGGCGGACGCAGTACGGCAAGCTCACCTGCCGTCCCGCCGCCGCGCGGCTGCAACGGCTCGGCTGGGCGGTGTGGAACGTCGAGTACCGCCGCGTCGGCTCCGGCCGCAACGGCGGTGGTGGCTGGCCGCAGACGTTCGAGGACGTGGCGCACGCGGTGGACGCGCTCGCCGACGTGGCCTCACCCGACGGACTCCAGGGGGTTCACGCCCCGCTGGACCTGGGGTCGGTCGTGGTCCTCGGCCACAGCGCCGGTGGCCAGCTGGCGCTCTGGGCCGCCGGGCGCGCCCGGCTCGCCCCGGGGACGCCCGGTGCCGAACCCCGGGTGCGGCCGTCGGCCGTGGTCGGCCTGGCGCCGGTGACGGACATGACGGCGGCGGGCGAAGCCGCGGTGGCCCTGCTCGGCGGGGACGCCGCCACGCACCCCGAGCGCTGGGTCGGTGCCGACCCGACACGGGCCGCGCCGCCCGACGTGCCGACGCTGATCGTGCATCCACAGGCCGACCGGACGATCCCGGTCGCCCGCTCGCGCACGTTCGTGGAACGGTGCCGCGCCGCCGGGGCCGATGTCACGCTCGACGACCCTGCCGGCGAAGGACACCAGCACGTGATCCTGCCGGGGAGCCGGTCCTGGGCCGCCGTCGAGCAGTTCCTGGCGGGGCGGCTCACCACCAGCGGGCGCGAGCGGCGCTAGCGGCCGAACAGGTAGTCGGCCAACGCGTTCGACAGCGCGACCGCCAGCTGCTGGCGGTAGGCCGGGTCGACCAGCCGGGCGGCGTCGACGGCGTTGCGCATGTTGCCGCACTCGACGAAGACCTTCGGCACCGTCGAGAGGTTGAGGCCCCCGAGATCGGTGCGGACGTCGTACCCGTCGGCCCCGATGTAGTTCGCGGGCGGCTCGGCCACCGTCAGCATCGCCGCGTGCACGGCCATGGCGAGCGACCGAGAGTCGGCGATGATCGCGTCGTTGCGCCCCGGCAGCTCCCCCGGACGGATGACGTGGAACCCGCGACCGGAGGGCGGACCGCCGTCGGCGTGCACCGAGAGCGCGACGTCGGCCGGCCCGCCGTTCGCAGCGGTGTTGCCGATGGCGGCCCGCTGGTCGACACAGGGACCGACCCCGGTGTCATCGCGGCGGGTGAGGACGACGGTGGCCCCCCGGCCGCGCAGCACCGCGGTCATCCGCGTCACGACGTCGAAGGTGAAGGCGTGCTCGCTGTAGGCGCCGGCGCCGTTGGTCTGGGCGCCGACCGTGTCGCACGCCTTCTGGAAGCCGCCCGCGTCCACCTGCCGGTTGATGGCGTCCGGCGCTGCGGCGTTGCCGCCGTCGTGGCCGGGATCGAGCACGATGGTGCGTCCCTGCAGCGGCTGGTCGCTCGGCCGGGGGACGGCACCCTGGCTCGGGGTCGGTGCCCCGGGAGCACCGGCCGTCGGCGGTCCGGGCAGCGAGAAGGTCGACGACACCGAGAACTCCGGCGTGCGGGCCGCCGTCGCCTTCGCCGGCGTCGGCGGCTTGTTCGGTGACCCGCAGGCCAGGGGAACCGCGGCCAGGACGAGCAGGGTCAGCAGGCCGGGCAGCGTCCGCGCCGGCCGGGTCCGCTCGCTCGTCCCGGGACCGCTCATCCGAGGATGCTCATCCGGCGACCTCGTCGACGACGCCCTCGATGAGACGGTCCGCCGCGCTGTAGGGGTCGGTGCGGCCGGCGACGACGTCGGCGGCGAGCGACTCCATCGCCGCCGCGCCGCGGAGATCGCCCATCCGCTCCCGCAGCGCCGTCACCGCGATCGCCTCGATCTCCCTGCACGCGCGGGCACGGCGCCGGCGGTCGAGCTCACCGCTCGACTCCATCCAGGCGCGGTGCTTCTCCAACGCCTCGACGACCTCGTCGACGCCTTGCTGCTTGGCCGCCACCGTCTTGAGCACCGGTGGTTTCCAGCCGCCGCCAGCCACGTTGGTCGAGCCGAGCTGGATCATCTGCTTGAGCTCGCGGTAGGTCTGGTCGGCGCCGTCGCGGTCGGCCTTGTTCACGACGTAGATGTCGGCGACCTCGAGGATCCCGGCTTTGGCGGCCTGGATGGCGTCGCCCATGCCGGGTGCGAGCAGCACGAGCGTGGAGTCGGCGAGCGAGGCGATCTCGACCTCGGCCTGGCCGACGCCGACGGTTTCGACGAGCACGACGTCGAAGCCGGCCGCGTCGAGCACCCGCAGCGCCTGCGGTGTCGACCACGACAGGCCGCCGAGCTGCCCGCGTGAGGCCATGGAGCGGATGAAGACGTCGGCGTCGGTCGCGTGGTCCTGCATCCGCACCCGGTCGCCGAGCAGGGCGCCGCCGGTGAACGGCGACGACGGGTCGACCGCGAGCACGCCGACCTTCTTGCCGCGGTCGCGGTAGGCCTTCACCAGCGCCGAGGTCGAGGTCGACTTGCCCACGCCGGGCGAGCCGGTCAGGCCGACGATCTGCGCGTTGCCGGTGAGCGGGGCGAGCAGGGCCATCGCCTCGCGCAACTGCGCCGAGGCGTCCTCGACCAGCGAGATCAGCCGGCCGAGGCCGCGCCGGTCACCGCTGCGGACGGAGGCCACCAGCTCCGGCACGGAGGCACCGCGCCGGGAGCTGGGGACGACGTCGCCGGAGAGTTCCGCCGCCACTCAGCCGGCCGCGGGCACGCGCAGCAGCAGGGCGTCGCCCTGACCGCCGCCGCCACACAGCGCAGCTGCACCGAGGCCGCCGCCGCGACGCTTGAGCTCGAGCGCCAGCGACAGGGCGATGCGTGCGCCGGACATGCCCACGGGGTGCCCGAGGCTGATTGCGCCGCCGTTGACGTTGGTCTTCTCGGCGTCGATCCCGAGGTCACGCATCGACTGGATGCCGACCGAGGCGAACGCCTCGTTGATCTCGTAGAGGTCGACGTCCGAGGGCGAGAGGCCCTCCTTGCCGAGTGCCTGCTTGATGGCGTTGCTCGGCTGCGACTGCAGGGACGGGTCCGGGCCGGCGACGAGGCCTGCCGCGCCGATCTCGGCGAGGATCGGCGCACCGAGCTCCTCGGCCTTCGCGCGGCTCATGATGACCAGCGCGCAACCGCCGTCGGAGATCTGCGAGGCAGAGCCCGCGGTGATGGTGCCGTCGGGCGCGAAGGCCGGACGCAGCTTGCCCAGCGACTCGGCGGTGGTGCCCGGACGGACGCCCTCGTCCTCGCTGACGACCAGCGGGTCGCCCTTCCGCTGCGGGATCTCGACGGGCACGATCTCCTCGTCGAAGTGACCGTTCTTCATCGCGGCGGCGGCGCGCTCGTGCGAGCGGGCGGAGAACTCGTCCTGCTCCTCACGGCTGATGCCGAGCTTGCCGTTGTAGTTCTCGGTGGCCGCGCCCATCGCGATCTGGTCGAACGCGCAGAACAGCCCGTCGTGGGCGGTGGCGTCGACGACCTTGGCGTCGCCGTAGCGGTAGCCGGCGCGGGCCCCGGGCAGCAGGTGCGGCGCGTTGGTCATCGACTCCATGCCGCCGGCGACGACGACGTCGTAGACGCCGCTGGAGATGTACATGTCGGCGAGGTGGATCGCGTCGAGGCCGGAGAGGCAGACCTTGTTGATCGTGTTGGCCGGCACGGTCATCGGGATGCCGCCCTTGATGGCGGCCTGGCGCGCGGTGATCTGGCCCTGACCGGCCTGGATGACGTGACCCATGATCACGTACTCGACCTGCTCACCGGTGATGCCGGCGCGCTCGAGGGCCGCCTTGATGGCGAAGCCGCCGAGGTCCATCGCGGTGAAGCTCTTGAAGGCACCGGAGAGCTTTCCGATGGGGGTGCGGGCACCAGCAACGATGACGGAACCAGGCATTGCAGACCTCTTTCGGCGCGCTCGTGTGAACTCGTTCTGACGGCCGCGGACCGGGGCAGGCTCCTGCTCGATCGCCCTGCTCGGGCCACGCGTGCGCCACCGGAGTCTCGCGAGGTGCCAGGATACGTCCCCGTGTCCACCAACTCAGACGCCCGTCGAACCGACGCCGCGCAGCGCAGCCCGTTCACCCGCATCGACCACGTCGGCATCGCCGTGCACGACCTCGAGCAGAGCCTGACCTTCTACCGGACCAACTTCGGGCTCACCGTCGTCGGTCAGGAGATCAACGAGGAGCAGGGCGTGCACGAGGCGATGCTGCTCGTCCACGACGGGACCACCGGCGGCTCGCACGTCCAGCTGCTCGAACCCACCCGGCCGGACTCCCCGATCGGCAAGTACCTGGCCAAGCACCCGCCCGGCATCCACCACATCGCCTACGGCGTGGACGACGTCGAGGGCGTCATGGCCGAGATGTCCGGCAAGGGCATCCGTCTGATCGACTCCTCGCCGCGCCACGGCGCCATGGGTTCGAGCATCGCCTTCCTCCACCCGAAGGACACCGGCGGCGTGCTCACCGAGCTGGTCCAGGCCGCGGCCCGGACGTGACCTCAGGCGGAACACCGGGCTCCGCGCCGCCTCGGAGCGGGCCGCCCGATCTCGTCGAGGCCGTCGAGGCCTGGCTCGACGGCCTCGTGCGGCGGATCGGCGCGGAGCCGCCGGGCACGGCCCTCGCACCCGACCTCGAACTGGTTGCACTCGCGCAGCAGTTCGTCGACGACGACCGCCGCCGCGACGGCGTGCTGCTCAAGCGCGGCAAGCTCACGGTCGACCGGCTCGACGCCCACGAGACCGGGCTCGTCGACCTCGAGGCGACGCTCACCTACCCCGCCGACGGCATCGGCCGGACCGCGCGGGTGACGGCCGGGCGGGCGCTGGAGGAGATCACCGTCCGGCTCGGCGCCCTGTACTGGATCCGGGACGAGATCGGCCGCTGGGCGCTCGCCGACTACGTCCGGGACGAGCGGCGCATGTCGACGGTCTGGTGCACGCACCCCCTCGGCGAGGACGTCGACGACACCGCCGGGCTGTCGGTCGTGCCGCAGGCGATCGCCGTCGACGCGCCCCGGGTCGGCCGGCTGTTCCTCGAGGTCCACAACGCCCGGGACACCCCGGTGATGCTGCGGGTCGGGCGTCCGGAGCGGCCGCGCGGCATCTTCCGCCGCTCGCCTCCGGTGACGGCGCCGGACGCCGGGATCCCGGTCCCGGCCAACTCCTCGACGCACCTGGTCGGCCGGACGAGCCGACTGCGGCTGACCGACGTGGAGATCTTCGCCTTCGACCCGGCCTCGGGCGACCAGGTCGGCTCGCTGCGGCTGCTGGCCGAGCTGCCCAAGGGCCACCCCGGCGACGAGCCGGTCTGGTGCCAGCCGGAGCAGCCGGGGGCATCCGACACCTGACGGGCTCCCCTACTGAACCCGCCGGTAACATTCCCGCCCGACGACGACCGCGACGGGCTGCCCAGGGGGGCGGGGCCCGCCAGGCGCAGGAGGTAGGGGCACAAGTGTCTGTCAGCAGCGATTCGGTCAGCACCGGCATGAAGGCGATCCGCGACGCCATCATGGCGGGCGACACCGCACCGGAGGAGTTCGGGAGCATGGCGCTCCCCGAGTCCTACCGGGGCGTCACGGTCCGCAAGGACGAGCAGACGATGTTCGAGGGCCTTCCCACCAAGGAGAAGGACCCCCGCAAGTCACTGCACGTCGACGAGGTCCCGATCCCCGAGCTCGCGCCGGGCGAGGCGCTCGTGGCCGTCATGGCCAGCGCCATCAACTACAACACCGTGTGGACCTCGATCTTCGAGCCGGTCTCCACCTTCGGCTTCCTCGAGCGCTACGGGCGCATGTCGCCGATCTCGAAGCGCCACGACCTGCCCTACCACGTCGTCGGCAGCGACCTGGCCGGCGTCGTGCTGCGCACCGGCCCCGGCGTCCACGCCTGGAAGCCGGGCCAGGAAGTCGTCGCCCACTGTCTGTCGGTGGAGCTCGAGCGGCCCGAGGGCCACAACGACACGATGATGGACCCGGAGCAGCGCATCTGGGGCTTCGAGACGAACTTCGGCGGCCTCGCCGAGCTCGCCATCGTCAAGGCCAACCAGCTGATGCCGAAGCCGAACCACCTGAGCTGGGAGGAGGCCGCCTCCCCCGGCCTGGTGAACTCCACCGCGTACCGCCAGCTGGTGAGCCGCAACGGCGCCGGCATGAAGCAGGGCGACGTCGTCCTGATCTGGGGTGCCTCCGGCGGCCTCGGCTCCTACGCCACGCAGATGGCGCTCAACGGCGGCGCCATCCCGGTGTGCGTCGTCTCCTCGCCCGAGAAGGCCGAGATCGCCCACCGCATGGGTGCCGAGCTGGTCATCGACCGCAGCGCCGAGGGCTACAAGTTCTGGAAGGACGAGCACAACCAGGACCCGAAGGAGTGGCAGCGGTTCGGCAAGAAGATCCGCTCGCTGACCGGCGGGGACGATGTCGACATCGTCTTCGAGCACCCGGGGCGCGAGACCTTCGGCGCCTCGGTCTACGTCGCCCGCAAGGGTGGGACGATCGTCACCTGTGCTTCCACCAGCGGCTTCATGCACTCCTACGACAACCGTTACCTCTGGATGAACCTGAAGCGGATCATCGGCTCGCACTTCGCGAACTACCGCGAGGCGTACGAGGCGAACCGGCTGATCGCCAAGGGCCTCATCCACCCGACGCTGTCGAAGACCTACGGCATGGACGAGGTCGGCCAGGCCGCGCTGGACGTGCACCGCAACGCCCACCAGGGCAAGGTCGGCGTCCTGTGCCTCGCCCCCGAGCCGGGCCTCGGCGTCCGCGACGCAGAGATGCGTGCGAAGCACGAGACGGCGATCAACCGGTTCAGGGGCGAATGACCCGGCACGTGCCGGTTTCGCGGTGCGAACTGCGAAACCGGCGCGTGTCCGACCACTGTTTTGACAGGCCTCTCGTGAGACAGTGTCCGCATGAGCGAGCACACCGATCTGTTGCCACTGCGCGGCCCTGACGAGGGCGGCCCCGTCTTCGATCTCGTCCGTCGTGGCTATGACCGGGAACAGGTCGACAGCCACCTCGCCTGGCTCGAGGAGCGGGTCCACGAGGCCGAGCAGGCCCGGGAGGCCGCCGAGGCCGGGGCTTCCCAGGCTTCGGCGGACGCTGACCACGCCCGCGCCGAGCTCGAGTCCGGCCGTCCTTCCTGGGACGCGCTCGGCGAACGGATCAGCTCGATCCTCAACCTCGCCGAGGAGGAGGGCGCGGAGATCCGCGCGGCGCGCAGCCGCGAGGCCGACCAGCTCCTCGCCCAGGCCCGGCACGACGCCAGCGAGGCGGAGCGGCTCCACGGCGTCCGACTGCGCGACGCCGAGCGGCAGGCCCAGGAGATCGTCCGCGAGGCCCAGCGCGAGGCCGAGCAGGTCGTCCGCGAGGGTCAGCAGCAGGCGCTGGAGGACGAGCGCGAGTCCAAGCGCCGTCTCGCCGAGCTCGACCGGCAGCGCAACCAGGTGCACGAGCAGCTGCAGACGCTGCACCAGCGTCTCGCCGCCGCTCTCCAGCTCCCGGCCGACGTCGACGTCACCGACCTCACCCGCGCGGACTCCTGAGTTCCGGGCGGCGTCCGCGCCGCCGGTGACGGTTCTCTCGCCGGTAGGTGAGGGCCGCCCCGCACTCTGTGGGTAATGCTCTGTTCAGTGCCTGAGCGTTCTGCCCAGGGGGACGGAGTTCTGGTGAGCCGACGCATCGCAGTCGTGCTGGCCGGCTTGCTCGCCTGCCTGATCGCGCTGGCCCTGCCGGCCGCCGCCAAGGACAACAGCATCGACGCCGGCTCGACGACTCCGGTCGCGGCGAGCAGCCCCGGCACCGGCACTGATTCCTCCGGGTCGACCGGGGACGGTTCGGGTTCCTCGACCGACCAGGGTGGGTCGAAGGGGCCGAGGAAGGACAAGCCGGCCAAGCCCGACAAGCCCGCGAAGCCGACCGCGGCACCGTCCGCCGCGGCAGCCAGTGCGGCCCCCACGACAGCGCCGAGCCCCACGCAGAGCACAGCGCCGAGCTCGACGACGAGCCGGACCACCTCGTCCACCTCGTCGGACCAGCCGCAGGCCACGGCCGCGCCGGCACCGGTGAGCACGGGTGTCTCGACGCTGCTGCCGGCGCCGAACCCCATGCTGCTGCCGGGCTCGGCGACCTACGCCGCGCCGGTCGACAGCAAGCGGCCGTCGGCCCTGTCCGGCCTTCTCCCGATCCTGCTCATCGGCGCGGCCCTGGTCACCATGGCCGCCGGCGGCATGATCCTCCGTCGGCGGGGTCTGCTCCACCGCTGACCAGCCCTGGCGGTGGTCCTCAGAAGTCGCGGGGCAACGGTCCGAAGCCCGGGCGTATCCGCGCGACGACCTCGTCGAGCACCCGCTCGGTGTCGCCGACGAACAGGTGCTTGGCACCCTCCACGGCCACGATCTCGGCTTGCGGCACGCGGGCGAACCGGCGTCGCGCCTCGTCGGGCCGCAGGTAGTCGTCGAACTCCGGGACGATCAGGGTCAGCGGCTTGCCGAACTCGGCCCACGCGTCGAGATCGGCGTCGCTGCTGAAGCGCAGGGGTGGCGAGATCAGGATGGCACCCTCGATCGACGGGTCCCGCCCGTGCATCAGGACCAGGTCGGTGCCGAAGGACCAGCCGATCAGCCATGGCGCCGGTATCTCGACGCCGATGGCGAGGTCGGTGGACTCCGCCAGGTCGAGCGCGGCAGCGACGTCGTACCGCTCGTCGTCCGCGTCGTCGAAACTGCCCTGCGACGTCCCCTGCTCACTCGACGTCCCGCGGGTGTTGAAGCGGACGACGGCGATGTCGGCGAGGGCCGGCAGCCGCCACGCGGCCTTGCGGTAGAGGTGGCTGTCCATCGAGCCGCCCTGCGTCGGCAGCGGGTGGAGGCAGAGGATCGTCGCCGTGGCAGGGCGCCCATCGGGCGGTAGGGCGACCTCCCCGACGAGCTCGAGACCGTCCGCGGTGTGGAGCGTCACCGGGCGCCGGTCGGCAGGCAGCACGGTGTTCTGGAGGATCGGAGGCATCGGCGAGAGCCTAGCGACGACCCGGCCGCTTCGGCCGAGCCGATCGCCTGTCCCGGGCCTCCCAGCACACGCGGTGCCAGTGGCGGCGCCCGGCGGCGTCGCCGTCGGGCCAGGCGACGACGTGCGGGATGCCGGGCAGGATCTCCTGGTCGCAGCCCGGGCAGCGGTAGGCCTTCCGGGCGTCCGCACCGGCGACGGGACGGACCTGCCACTCGTCGGCGTCCACGGGCGGCACCGGCCTCAGCGAGCCGAGCGCCCGAGCACTTCGCCGTCGATGACCCGGCCCGCGCCCGGCTTCCGGACGCTCTCCCCCACGGCGCCCAGCAGGGCCCGCACGAGGGCGCTTCGACGCAGGAACCCCTTGGGGGACGCGAGCGCCGTCGTCAGCCCGAGAAGGACCTCGAGCCCGCGCGGGTGGCCTCGCCAATGATCGCGCAGCACGGGCTCACCCGCGCCCACGAGGAGACGGCGTAGGGCGAAGGCCAGCACGGCGACGTCGTCGACCTTGCCGACCACGGGGACCCAGTTCGTCATCCGGTTCACCGGCGAGACCAGGTAGGCCAGCGCCGCCCCCGCCTCGACCTTCGCCGACTGCGGCACCCGCGGGTCCGCGAGGACACCCCGGAGCATCGTCAAGGCGTCCGGGACGAAGCGCACGACCTCACGCCCCGCGTCCTGAAGCTGGGCCGAGAGGCCCGACAGGTCGGAGGGGTTGAAGCCGCGTGCAGAACCGTTCGCCATGGATGCCCTTCCGATCAGCAGGTCAGCGGGCCGAGTAGTCGCGGAAGCCCCGCTTGGTCTTGCGCCCGAGGTATCCCGCCTGTGCGAGGTGGGCGAGCACCGGGGCCGGGGCGAGGCCCGGCTCGCGGAAGGCCTTGTGCAGCGTCTGCTGGATGGCGAGGGTGACGTCCATGCCCACGACGTCGATGAGCTCGAACGGGCCCATCGGGTGCTTGCACGCCGTCTTCATCGCGAGGTCGATCTCGTCCATCGTGGCGTAGGAGTCGGTGTACAGGTTCACCGCGTCGTTCAGGAACGGGAACAGCAGCGCGTTGACGATGAAGCCTGCGCGGTCACCGCAGATCACCGGGTGCTTGCGGCACTTCAGCGAGACCGCGCGGATGGTGGCGGTGACGTCGTCGGCGGTCACCGTCGTCGGCACCACCTCGACGAGCTTCATCGCGGGCGCCGGGTTGAACCAGTGCATTCCGACGACGTCCTCGGGACGGGTCGTCGCCATCGCGCACTCGATGACCGGCAGGCTCGAGGTGGTCGTCGCGAGAACCGCGCCCGGCTTGCAGACCTTGTCGAGCTCGGCGAACAGCTCGCGCTTGACGCCGATCTCCTCGACGACGGCCTCGATGACGAGGTCACAGTTGGCGAGGTCGGACAGCTCGGTGGTGCCGGTCAGGTGCGAGAGCGCCTCGTTGCGCGCGTCCTCGGTCAGCCGGCCACGCTGGACCTGCTTGTCGAGCGAACCTTCGATCTTCTTGCGGACGCCGGCGACCTTCTCGTCGCTGCGGGCGCGGAAGACGACCTCGTAGCCGCTCTTCGCGCAGACCTCGACGATGCCGCTGGCCATCGTGCCGGTGCCGATGACGCCGATGCGGGTGACCTCGCGGGCGAGCTCGACGGCCGGGCCGCTGGAGGCGCCGACGTCGGCGATCTCCGTCGAGCCGGCGGCGGCGTAGGTGTAGATGCCGCGGCCGGACTTGACGCCGAGCATGCCCGCGGTGACCAGCTGCTTCAGCAGCGGTGCCGGGGCGTGCAGGTGGTCGCCGGTGCGGGCGTGGAGGGTGTCGAGAATCTCGTAGGCGGCGTCGAGTCCGATGAGGTCGAGCAGCGCCAGCGGGCCGATCGGGTAGCCGCAGCCGAAGCGCATGGCGGCGTCGATGTCCTCGCGGGTGGCGTAGTTCGCCTCGAGCATGCCGAGCGCGTTGTTCAGGTACGGGAACAGCAGCGAGTCGACGATGTGGCCGGGCCGGTCGGTGACCGTGACGGTGGTGCGGCCGAGCCCCTCGACGAAGGTGGTGACGTCGGTGAGCACCGACGGGTCGGTGAGCACGGTGCGCGTCACCTCGACCAGCGTGGCGCCGGCGACCGCGGAGTACCAGCGGAGGCCGAGCACGCGGCCGGCACGGCGGGTGGTGGCGGCGAGCTCGGTGACCGAGAGGGTGGAGGTGTTGCTGGCCAGCACGGCCTCGGCCGGAAGCACCTCGTCGAGCTGGCTGAAGATCTCGAGCTTGCGGTGCAGCTGCTCGGGCACCGCCTCGACGACCAGGTCGCAGCCGGCGAGCTCCTGCAGGCCCTGCCGGAGGGTGATGTGGCCGAGGGCCTCCGTGCGCTGCTCCTCGGTGAGGGTGCCGGCGGCGACGGCGCCGTCGAGCGACTGCTCGAGGTGCTGCTGCGCCCGGGCGACGGCGGCGTCGTCGGTCTCGATCCCGATCACGTCGAGCCCGGATCGGGCCAGTACCTCGACGATGCCCGCACCCCGGACGCCGACCCCGACCACGCCCACCTTGCCGAACTGCCGTGCCACGAAGATTTCCCCTTCCGAGGTGCCCGAGCTTGTTACCGGTGAGTCTCGCAGATCAGAACAGCGTCGGGACCGCCGGGGCGAGGCCGCGCAGCTCGTCGTAGTCCACCGTCACGCAGTCGATACCGCGGTCGGCGGCCAGTGTGCGGGCCTGCGGGGTGATCGACTGCGCCACCAGCAGGCCACGCACCGGCTTGGGGAGCCCGGGGTCGTCGGTCATCCGCGCGAGGTAGCGCGTGAGCTGCTCGACCCCGTCGATCTCACCACGGCGCTTGATCTCGACCGCCACCGAGCCGCCGTCGACGTCGCGGCAGAGCAGGTCGACCGGACCGATGCCCGTCTCGTACTCGCGGCGGACGAGGCGCAGCCCCTCGCCCATGCTCTCGCAGTGCTCGGCGAGCAGCGCCTGCAGGTGCGCCTCGACGCCGGCCTTCACCAGCCCGGGATCGACGCCCAGGTGGTGCGCCGTGTCGGACAGCACCTCGTCGACCGTGATGATCAGCTGCTCGCCGCCCTTGTTGGTGACGCGCCAGATGGCACTGCCCGACTCACCGTCTGCGGGCTCCACGACCAGGGAGCACGGCGGGGTCATCCACATCAGCGGCTTGTAGCCACCGGAATCGGAGTGCACCAGCACCGAGTCGTCGGCCTTGACGATCAGCAGCCGGACGGCGGGCGGGAGATACGCCGTCAGCCGTCCCGCGTAGTCGACGCTGCACCGGGCGAGAACGAGCCGCACGGTCAGTCGAGACCGTTCGAGGTACGGACGATCTGCACCATCTGCCGCATGATCTCGGTGATGCCGTAGTCCTTCGGCGTGAACACCGCGCTGACCCCGAGCTCGCGCAGCCGCTTGGCGTCAGCCTCGGGCACGATGCCGCCGACGACGACGGGCACGTCCTCGACACCGGCCTCCCGGAGACCGTCGAGCACGTCCGGGATCAACTCCATGTGCGAGCCGGAGAGGATGGACAGCCCGATCAGGTGCACGTCCTCCTGCACCGCTGCGCTGACGATCTGCGCGGGGGTGAGTCGGATCCCCTGGTAGACGACCTCGAAGCCGACGTCACGAGCGCGGACCGCGATCTGCTCGGCACCGTTGCTGTGACCGTCGAGGCCGGGCTTGCCGACGAGCAGCTTGAGGCGCCGGCCGAGCTGCTCCCCCGTGGCCCGGGCGAACTCGCGGACCTCGGCGATCTCACTGCCGGCGGCGACGGCGGCCGCGGTCGACGAGACCCCGGTCGGCGCGCGGTACTCGCCGAACACCTCCCGCAGCGCCCCGGCCCACTCGCCGGTGGTGACGCCGGCCCGGGCGCATTCGAGGGTCGCGGCCATCAGGTTCGCGTCGGTCTTGGCCGCGTCGCGCAGTGCCCGAAGCGTCTCGTCGACCTGCTCGGCGTCGCGACCGGCCTTCCACTCGACGAGCGCGTCGATCGCGGCCTGCTCGACCGCGGGGTCGACGGTCTGGATCGCGGTGTCGAGGTCGGCGAGCAGCGGGTTCGGCTCCGTCGTCGTGAACTTGTTGACGCCGACGACGACGTCCTCGCCGCTCTCCATCTTGCGGCGCCGCTCGGCGTGGCTGCCCACGAGCTGGCTCTTCATGTAACCGGATTCGACGGCTGCGACGGCACCGCCCATGCCCTGCACCCGGTCGATCTCGGCGCGGGCGGCGGCGATCATCTCGTCGACCTTGCGCTCGACGACGACGGAACCTTCGAAGAGGTCCTCGTACTCGAGCAGGTCGGTCTCGTAGGCGAGGATCTGCTGGATCCGCAGCGACCACTGCTGGTCCCAGGGCCGCGGCAGGCCGAGCGCCTCGTTCCAGGCCGGCAGCTGCAGGGCGCGGGCTCGGGCGTCCTTGGAGAGCGTGACGCCCAACGTCTCGAGAACGATGCGGATGACGTTGTTCTCGGGCTGCGCCTCGGTGAGGCCGAGCGAGTTGACCTGGACGCCGTAGCGGAAACGGCGCTGCTTCGGGTTCGTGACGCCGTAGCGCTCCTGCAGCAGCTCGTCCCACAGCCGCCCGAAGGCGCGCATCTTGCACATCTCCTCGACGAAGCGCACGCCGGCGTTGACGAAGAAGGAGATGCGGGCACAGACCTCGCCGAAGCGCTCCTCGGGCACCTGCCCGGAGGCCTTCACGCTGTCGAGCACCGCGATGGCCGTGCACAGCGCGTAGGCCATCTCCTGCGCCGGGGTGCCGCCGGCTTCCTGCAGGTGGTAGCTGCAGATGTTGATCGGGTTCCACTTGGGGATGGTCGTGACCGTGTAGGCGACCATGTCCGTGATCAGACGCAGGGACGGCCCGGGCGGGAAGACGTAGGTCCCCCGCGACAGGTACTCCTTGATGATGTCGTTCTGCGTGGTCCCGGACAGCGACGCCGGCGGAGCGCCCTGCTCCTCCGCGGCGACCTGGTACAGCGCGAGCAGCCACATCGCCGTCGCGTTGATGGTCATCGACGTGTTCATCGTGTCGAGCGGGATGCCGTCGAACAGCTGGCGCATGTCGCCGATGTGGCTGACGGGCACGCCGACCTTGCCGACCTCACCGCGGGCGAGGTCGGAGTCGGGGTCGTAGCCCGTCTGCGTCGGCAGGTCGAAGGCGACCGAGAGGCCGGTCTGGCCCTTGGCGAGGTTGCGCCGGTAGAGCGAGTTGGACTCGCGCGCCGAGCTGTGGCCGGCGTAGGTCCGCATCACCCACGGCCGGTCCTTCGTCCGCTCGGGCAGCGCGGCTGCCGGCCGTCCGTCAGCAGGTGCTCCAGCAGCGGGTGCTCCATCAGCTGGTACAGCAGCGTCGACCGGGCGCTCAGACATGGCGGAATCCTATCGAGGTGCGCAGCTGCCGCAGCGGGTGGTCCTCGTGGCCCGGCTCATAGCGCCCCGGCCGGAAGCGGTTCGTCGTGCGCGATGTCGAGCACCCGGTACAGCCGGCTGATGTGAAGCAGGTCAAGCAGGTCGGGGTTGATACGAACCAGACGGAGGCTGCTGCCGCCGCGACGCGCACGACGGTGCGCGCCGAGCAGTACGCCGAGGCCGACCGCGTCCATGGCCGTCACGCCGTTCAGGTCCACCGAGAGGGTGGGCATCCCGTCGGCCGCCGCCTGGTCGATCGCCGCGAACAGCCGCTCGCGCAGGCGCGCGACAGAGGTGGGGTCCACCGAGCCCACGACCTGGAGCAACCCCGGAGCGATCTCCCGCACCTCGAGCAACCTCGGCCTCCTCGACATCCCGGCCGGGGCCTTCGCCCGCGCCGCACCAGCTCGTGCGCGATCCCTGCCTCGAGCAGCCGGTCGTAGGAAGCAGTAACGCCACGAGTGCCTCCCGAGAAGATCCCTCTTTCGGTGGATGAAACCGAGCGAACATGGGCGAGGGACGCTCGATCCGCTCGCAGGAGGGGACAATGGAGGTTGTGGGGAGGTCGCCCGTGACCCTGGCAACCGCAGTCGCCGCCGATCAGCTGCCGTCGAGCCTGCACTACGTCATCGGCCCGGTCGTGGCCTTCGCCGTCGTCATCCTGCTCGGCCTGGCGAGCCGCTGGGCCCTCGCGCCGTCGAAGCCGCAGCGTCAGCGGCGGGAGCGGAACCGGGCCCGGCGCGACTTCGGCCTGCTCGTGTCCGTCGCGGTCCGGGCACGTCGGAGCGAGGCGCAGGAATTGGCCACACTGCTCGATGCCGCCGGGGTTCGCGCGACGGTCGTGGTCGAACCGCCCGGGCCCACCTTGGTGACCGCGTCGGGCCACGTGCAGCGGCAACCGGGCGGACGGCACCAGGTGATGGTCTTCGGCTCCGACGAGCGCCGGGCCCGCGGGCTGCTGGACTCCGAGTCGAGCTGAGCGACGTCCGCGCCGGATGTCAGAGCTTGGTGTCCACGACGGGACCCGGCTCCTCCTCCGTGGAGGTCGCCGCCCGGCCTGCCTGCTGCAGCCGTTCCCGCAGGCCCTGCTCGGCGACGAGTCGTTCGGCCGCGGCCCGGAGCGCGGTCGCGGGCATGCCGGGTGGAGCGGCGGCCCGGAGTTCGGCCTCCACCCTGTTGAGCAGGTCGGCAGCGGCCGGTGCGTCAGCGGTGCCGCCGGACGCCGTCAACGCGCTGACCAGGGACGACTCCCCCACGGGCACGGCGTCGGGTCCGTTCAGCTGCGGCACCACCGCGCCGATCGGCCGGGAGGGGCCCACCAACGGATCCGTCGTCGTCATTCCACTCACCCTCGCTCCGGGTTCGGTGCCAGCTCCTGGGAGTGAGGACATCGGCCGCTGGGAGGGTCGGTCTGAACGGCCGTTCGGACCGTTCGCCGTCGGGACCGTTCCTCAGGGCCGTTCGTCGGGGACGTCGATGCGGCGGATGTCGGCGCCGAGCGCGCGTAGCTGCTCGTCGAAGCGGACGTAGCCACGGTCGATGTGGTGGATCTCGGCGACCTCGGTGACGCCCTCGGCGACCAGGCCGGCCAGCACGAGGCCGGCCCCGGCGCGGATGTCGGACGAGCGGACGGGGGCACCGGAGAGCTGCGTGCGGCCCCGCACGACCACGTGGTGGCCGTCGGTGCGCAGGTCCGCGCCGAGCCGTGCCAGCTCGTCGCAGAAGGCGAAGCGGGCCTCGAAGACGTTCTCGGTGATCATCGAGACGCCGTCGCTGACGGCCTCCATGGCGATGACGGCGGGCTGCAGGTCCGTCGGATAGCCCGGGTAGGGCAGCGTGACGACGTCGACCGCCTTCGGCCGGACGTCGCATCGGACGCGGAAGCCGCCCTCGAGCTCGCTGACCGTCGCGCCGGCCGTGGTCAGCTTGTCCAGCGCGATCTCCAGGTGCTCGGAGCGACCGCCCAGCACCGTCACGTCGCCCTGCGTCATGACGGCCCCGACCGCGAACGTGCCGGCGACGATGCGGTCGCGCACCGTCTCGTGCGGCGCCACCGGCGGGTGGAGGGAGTCGACGCCGTCGATCACGAGCGTCGAGCTGCCGGCCCCGCCGACCTGGGCGCCCATGGAGATGAGCATCTGACAGAGGTCGACGATCTCGGGCTCGCGTGCCGCGTTGTCGATGACCGTGGTGCCCGAGGCGAGCGCGGAGGCCATCAGCAGGTTCTCGGTCGCGCCGACGCTCGGGAAGTCGAGCCAGATCGTGGTGCCCTTGAGCTTGCTGGCGCGGGCGATGAGGTAGCCGTGTTCGTTCTCGACCGTCGCGCCGAGCTTGGTCAGGCCGGCGACGTGCATGTCGAGACCCCGCCGACCGATCATGTCGCCACCGGGCAGCGCCACCTTCGCCTCACCCCGGCGGGCGACGAGCGGCCCGAGCACCGCGATGCTGGCCCGCATCCGGCGGACGAGGTCGTAGTCGGCCTCGGTACCGACCGACGCGGGGACGTCGATCGAGACGGTGTCGGCAGCGACGTCGTGGTCCACGGTGCAGCCCATCCTCGACAGCACCTGGCCCATGATGTCGACGTCGAGGATCGCCGGTACGGCGGCGAGCTCCGTCCGTCCCTCGGCCAGCAGCGAGGCGGCCATCAGCTTCAGCGCCGAGTTCTTGGCACCACCGACGGTCACCTCCCCGACGAGGCGGGCTCCACCGGTCATCACCAGACGCTCCACGGGACGCAGCCTAGGCGTCGCGGCCACGGGGCCCCACCCGACGTCCCGACGACCCGCTTTAGGCTGACGACATGGCCATCCATCTCACCCGCATCTACACCCGGACCGGCGACGACGGCACGACTGCGCTCGGCGACATGAGCCGGGTGCGCAAGACCGATGTGCGGCTGGCGGCCTACGCCGACGTCGACGAGGCCAACTCCTCGATCGGTGTCGCCATCGAACTCGGGGCGCTCGACGACGACATCGCCGGCGTGCTCCGCCGGATCCAGAACGACCTGTTCGACGTCGGGGCCGATCTGGCGACGCCCATCACGCCGGACCCCGAGTACCCGCCGCTGCGGGTCACCCAGGCCTACATCGACCGGCTCGAGGCCGAGTGCGACCGGTGGAACGCCGACCTCGAGAAGCTGCGGTCGTTCATCCTGCCCAGCGGGACGCCGGGGGCGGCGCTGCTGCACGCGTCCCGCACCATCGCGCGGCGGGCCGAGCGCGCCACCTGGGCCCTGCTCGGCGCCGACCCGGAGCGGACGAGCAGCCTGACGGCGCTGTACCTGAACCGGCTCTCGGACCTGCTGTTCATCCTCGCCCGACGCGCAGCCGGCGGCAACGAGGTGCTGTGGCAGCCCGGCGGCGGCGAGGCCTGAGCGGTCGCCGTCCGCCGGCTCGGAGGTGGCGTGCGAGTCAGCCGGCGGTTGCCGATCCAGTCGCGGTACGGGAGCGTGCCGTCCCGGAGGCGGCCCGTCCGAGCGCTGCGGCAGTGGTGATCAGGGGGACGTGGCTGAAGGCCTGGGGGAAGTTGCCCACCAGGCGTCGAGCGGCCGGGTCGTATTCCTCGGAGAGCAGCCCGAGGTCGGTGCGGAGATCGAGCAGCCGTTCGAAGGTGGCGACCGCATCCGACGTCCTGCCGAGCAGCGCCTGGCACTCGGCGAGCCAGAAGGTGCAGGCGAGGAAGGCGCCCTCACCGCCCTCCAGCCCGTCGTTGCTGGCCCGCGGGTCGTACCGGAGCAGCAGGCCCGCGTCGGTACGCAGGTCTTCGGTCACCGCGTCGACGGTGGCCAGGATCCGCGGGTCGTCCGGTGGTAGGAACCCGACGAGCGCGATGTTCAGCAGCGACGCGTCGAGATACGGAGCCCCGTAGGCCTGGGTGAAACAACCCCGGTTCCGGTCGACCCCGTGCTCGAGAACGTCGGCACGGATGGAGGCCCGAAGGGCACGCCAGCGGTCGAGCGGCGCGTCGAAGTGGAACTGCTCGGCCGACTGGATCGATCGGTCCACCGCAACCCAGGTCATCACCTTGCTCGCCGTGAAGTCGCGTGCCGGCCCCCGCATCTCCCACATACCGCTGTCGGGAGTCGACCATCCGGTCTCGAGGAACTCGACCAACGCGGTCTGCAGCCCCCACACCGCGCCGGCATGGTCCGTGCTGCCGGCGAACGCATCGGTCTGACCGCCGGTGTGCCGGATGCCGGCGAGCCGGGACTGGTGCAGCGCGTCGATCACCTCGCCGTAGACGTCGAGTTGGCGCTGGCCGACGGCGCCGTTCCCGACGCGGACAGGCGCCGCGCCCTGGTAGCCGGCGAGCCACGGCAGCGTGCGCTCGTCGAGTCGGCGTTCTCCGGCGACTCCGTACATGATCTGCATGTCCGACGGGTCGCCCGCCACCGCTCGCAGCAGCCAGGAACGCCACTCCACCGCCTCATGCGTGAAGCCGCCCTCGAGCAGCGCGAGCAGCGTGATGGTTGCGTCCCGGAGCCAGCAGTACCGGTAGTCCCAGTTGCGGCCGCCACCGAGCTGCTCGGGCAGGCTGGTCGTCGGGGCGGCGACGATGCCACCCGTCGGCGCGTAGGTCAGCGCCTTCAGCACGACGAGACTGCGGCGCACGGCATCGTCGTAGGGACCGGCGTAGGTGCAGCCCCTCATCCACTCCGACCAGAACGCCTCGGTGTCGTCCTGCGCCCGGTCCGCCCGGACCCGCGCCGGCGCCGGGAGGTGCGACGGCTGGTAGGTCAGCACGAAAGCCATCCGCTGGCCGGCCCGCACCGTGAACGTGCCGACGGTCCGACGGTCTGCTCCAGCCAGCTCGACGGAGGTATCGAGGTACAGCGCATCGGGGCCGGCGACGAAGAGGTGACGGCCGTCGGAGAGCCGCTGGACCCAGGGGATGATGGCACCGTCACCGAACCGCGCGATCAGCTCGGTCCGCATCTCGACCGAACCGGAAACCCCCTCGACGATCCGGACCAGATCGCTGGCTTCACCCTTCTCCGGCATGAAGTCCACGACCCGCACGGTGCCGCCGACCGTCTCCCAATCCGTTTCCAGCACCAGGCTGTCGCCCCGGTAGCGCCACCGGCTGGACATCCCTCCTGTGCTCGGCGCGAGCAACCACCGCCCAGCCGCCGGGGTGTCGACCAGCGCGGCAAACACGGCCGGCGAGTCGAACCGGGGTAGGCACAGCCAGTCGACGGACCCGTCCCGGCCGATCAGGGCCGCCCCGTGCTGGTCGCCGACGAGCGCGTAGTCCTCGATCGCCAGCGGCATCCGGTGCGCTTCCTCTCCGTACCTCGTGGCGCTCAGAGCCCGACGCTGCCTTGCATGATGCCGCCGTCGACGAACACCGAGGTCGCGGTCAGGTAGGCGGCCTTGCCGGAGGCCAGGAAGACGACGATGTCGGCGATCTCCGATGGTTCCGCCATCCTCCCCAGCGGGATCGCGGCGTTGAGCTGCTCCAGCTTCTTCGGGTCCGCCATCGTCGACGAGTTGATCGGAGTGGCGACGGCACCAGGTCCGATGTTGACGACCCGCACCCCGTGCGGCCCGAGTTCGACACCCGCGGTGCGGGCCAGCATCCGCGTGCCGCCCTTGGATACGCAGTAGGCGACGTTGCCCGGCATCGGCCACTCCTCGTGGACCGAGGAGATGTTGATGACGATGCCTCCACCGCCCTGGGCGATGAACTGCTTCGCGGCGTACTGCGTCCCGAAGAACGCGCTCTTGAGGTTGATGTCCATGACCCGGTCGTAGTCCTGTTCGCTGGTCTCGAGGATGGACGTCCGCGTCTCGATGCCTGCGTTGTTGACCAGGACGTCGAGTCGACCGAAGGTGTCGACAGCCGTCTGGACCATCCGCTGGAGGTCGGCGACCTGTCCGACGTCCGCCTGTACTCCCACTGCGCGTCCACCGGCCGATTCGATCTTCCCGATCAACTCCGAGGTCTCCTCGGGGTGCACGACGTAGTCGATGACGACGTTGGCCCCCTCAGCGGCTGCGGCGAGCACGATCGCCTCCCCTATGCCGCTGTTGCCACCCGTCACCACCATCGTCCTACCTGTGAGCAGCATCGGACCTCCCTGCCTTTCGTCGGCGAAGCACGGTCGACCACGCATCAACACCGTCGAGCAAGGTGGAGCCGGAGCAACTGCACCTCGCGTGCCATTTCAGGAACGTGGGCCTCCGCGAGTAGGCGCGATACGCGACTCAGGCGGGGCGGCCGTTGCAGGCGTCATGAGCCGAGCAGGACGACCGTGTAGCCGCCGAGCAGCTGGTCCCCCTGGCTCGCACTGATGCGGTAGATGTGCGCCTCCCCGGCGGCTGGTGCGGAGTCCGAGGTCGTGAACGCGACCTGCGCGTCGTCGCCCGTTGCCTCTTGTTCAGGGGCGGCGCCCCCTGTCGGCACGCCTCCACCGATCACACCCGGGCGTGAGAGGGTGACGCTCCCGTCCGGGAGTGCCTGCGCGGGGAATTGTCCCCGGCCGGTCCGCAACTGCAGCCAGGGCATCGCGGTCGGGGCGACCCGCTCCACGTTCAGGGTCGCCGGCGCTCCGTACGTGGGTCCGACCTTGAGCAGGAGCGCCGTCCCGGGTTGCGCCGGAGCCGTGAGAGTCTGCGCCATGAGGTGCGTCGGTCCAGCTAGCAACGTCGGATGCGCCGCGTCGATCAAGTGGATGTTCCGCTGCGCGACATGGCGGTTAAGCGACGCGTCCCAGGGCGGGGTCCCGAGCGCATCGGAGGTGTACTCCCACGTCCGCACCACCAGACACTCGTGCGCGCTGGAGATGTAGGTCGGTGTCCAGGCCTCAGGACACTTCACCAGCAGGTGAGCCTGCCCGCTGCCTCGAGAACCCAGCGACACCACGGTCTGCCCGATCAGGTTCGCGCTCTGCGGCCCGATCCCGAAGGCCGGGTCGCACCAGTAGAACTCCACCACGGTCTCCGGTGCTGCGGACTGGCCGAAGTTCCAGATGTGCGCGTAGATCGTGTTCGGGGCGCCGGCCACCGCGATCGAGCCCAACTCGGGCGGTGACGGTGGGGCGTCTGCTGGGGCCACTCCCGCGGCGATGTGGATGTCGGGACTTTCCCAGAACGGTCCTGACACCGGCCGAGCCCCGTTGTCACCGGGGTGGGCGCGCAGGAACAGGTACGGCAGGAACAGGTCCGCACGCTGGCCTGCCCACGAGCCCGCCGGGTGCCTGCCGTAGATGTCGCCGTGCGTCAGGCCTTCGTCGCTCGGCAGCCGTCCTCGACTGGTCCCGACGACGCGCGGCGGCCGTTCGGGGTTGCGTCCGCCATCGACGGGTCCACCGCTACCGCCGCCACCACGGCCACCCCGGCCACCACCGGGGCCGGTGTGGCCGCTGCCAGCGCCGTCAGGGCGACCGTGGCTGTCCTCGCGGCGACAGTCGCAATGACACCGACAACCGCAACCGCCCGGCCGAGGCCGACCTTCGCACCCGCACTCGTGGTGGTCATGGTGAGTCCGGCGCTCGTGATGCTCGTGATGCCCGTGATGCTCGTGATGTCGTGATGCCCGTGATGCTCGTGATGCCCGTGATCGCAGTGCTGGCAGTGCTCGCCGGCGCTCATCGCGGGTCCCTGGGTGGCTGCTGCCGGCCTTCGATGTAGTGCAGCTGCATCGGCTCGGCGCCCAGCTGCCAGTCCTTCGCGTTGGACGGTGCGGCAACCGGCTTGTCGTAGGGCTTTCCCGTCTCGGAGGTAGCGGACTTCGGCCCGCGCACCCAGTCCCAGGTGAGATAGGCGTAGGCGCGGTCGCTGTCGAGGTTGAACTGCGCCGTGTAGCCGGTCGGGTTGGCGAGCCGCCCGATCAGGTAGGCGGAGAACGGCACCGGGTCGCCGAGTGGGCTGCGCGGCAGGCGTCCGGTCAACAGATGCTCCGCGTTGAGCTCGTCGGTGGCAGCCGGATTCTCGGAGTCCTCGTAGGCCTGGCGCACCTGGGGATCCACCTTCGACCAACGGAAGAACACGCGATCCGGGGTCGTCCCGGCGGGATACGGCCCAGGTATGAGGCCGGGGAAACCGCCGTCCGGCTCCGTTATCGGAGGCGGCTGGCTGGCGTCGCGTTCTTCGGTCGGCGTCGTCATCCAGAATGTCGTCCCCGCGGTGACCAGCCGGCTCTTGTCGGGATAGGCCCACGGCCGACGGAACTCCCACGGCTCGTATGCGCGCGTCCCGTTCGGTTGGACGGTGTATTGCAAGACGGGATAGAAGGGATAGCTCGCGTCGGGGATGTCATGACCTGCGGCGAAGACACGGCTGTCCTTGTCCAGGTGGCCGATCGGGTCCAGGGCGGCGGCGAGCGCCTCTTGGAAGGCGGCATCGACGGTTCCGCCCAGCGTGATGAGCGGGACATCGATTTCGTTCGGCAGCCGAAGTTCGCCACCGCTGTAGCGCACTTCACCGTGCGGGGTCATGAAGCCGGTGTGGGCGAGCACCTCGTGGGTCTTCGTGATGACGTCCCAGACCATCATCGACAGGTCGTAGAGCCCGAGCCGGAGCAGGTACGTACCCGGACTGGCCGCCATCTTCACCAGGTCGCCCGCCAGCTGCGCAGCGGCGCCGAGTTCCTTGAGCCCCCACTCGACCAACGCAATGATGGCCTCGCACACATCGACGGCCGGGTTGGAACTGTCGACCCCGCTGAAGTCCGGCGGCTGGAAAAGGTTCTCCACATCCGACCAGGGCGGCACGATGACGAAGTCCGGTTTACGGGGTTTCTGCAGCTCCCAGCTTCCCTCGAAGGTGAACTTGTAAAAGAAGATCATGATTTGATACATCGTCTGGATCTGCCAGGGCATCGGGAAGCCGGGAGGCACCTCGTCCTTGAAGGTCGGCGTCGGCGCGATGCCCTGCAGGAGCTCGTCGACCGGACGGTCCAGGCCGTGTCCAGTAGCGGTCTTCACGGCGTCCGTGATCAGGCCCGCATCGATCGTCTTCTGGAAGTCGTTGCCCCCGAAGATCATCGGGTGCGCCTCCTTGCCAAACGTCTCCACCATCGCCAGCACGATGGAGTCGCACATCCAGTCAGGCAGCTTGCCGTCGACATCCAGCGCCTTCTTGCGGCCCTTGGCGTCCGCCGGGATGGAGGCGGGCCGTTGCTGCCCGTGTGGATCGTCCGGAGTCATCTGCACCGCGTAGTGCAAGGCGGACATGCTCAGCTCGGGGAAGGTTTCGTTGGCTCCCCAGGGATCGGGAGTGATGGTTCCGCCGGGTGCGGTCTGCTTGTAGATCCAGGCGTCGATGTGGCTCTCGATGAGGTGGTGTCGCTGCGGGTGGTCCCGGAACGGGCCGCCGCACTGCTCATTCACGAACGAGTGCGCGATCGTGTCGGTCCCGACGTGCGTGGTGTATCCCAATGAGAACGCCAGGAACTGTTGGAAGCGGCGCTCGTTCTCGTCGGGATCATCCGTACTGCTACGCAGGATCTCCGCCTGCTTCACCAGATTCTGGCACATCCGGGTCGTGCCGCGGTAATGCGACATGTCGCTCCAGAGGAACGCGTTCTCCGACCAGCCCTTGCTGACGCAGGTGTCGAATGCGCCGAAGATGTCCTTGAAAGTGAGGATCTCTTCCTCCGCGACGGTCTCCAACGCCACGGTCAATTCGTTGATGGCGACACCGAACTCACTGATGAGCCCGCCGGTCAGATCATCGAGCACGCTCGTCGCCGAACTGACGAGCGGACCGATGGTGGCGTCCCACGCCTCGACGAAGCCCTTCCAGATCTTCTCGAGACGGATGAGGAACCGCAGCAGTGCCGCCATGGTGGCGTTGACCTCCTGCAAGATGATGAGCAGGGGCTCCCAGTCGTCCTCCTTCGCGGCGTCGAAGTAGAAGTAGGCGGCGAGCGCCAGCATCAACACGTCGCTGCGACCGCCGACAGGGTCGGTGTTGTAATCCTGCGAGAAGTAGAAGAGATCCGGACCGATGGCACCCACTGCGGTGAACTTCTCCCAGTCCTTCATCGCCTGTGCGCAGAAAGCCTGGTCATAAGGCAGATCGAAACCTTGCGGCCAGTCGTCGAAAGTTCCGCTTGCGAGGAGGTCCGCTACTCGGCGAGCTGTATAGATGTGCGTGAAATGGCCGGGCATCGGATCAGCTCCTCGGGACGGCGGCTGTCGGCGGCACGGTAGACCTGTGATCACGCTCGGCATAGAGCAGTTTTCGATTTTGCGGCGGCTGCGACCGAGGACCGGACTGGAGAGGCGGCTGCGACCGCGGTGCCGCCGCCGGGAAGCCGTGCGCCCCGGATCTCGGTAGGTCCCCACGAACGGCACCGGCTCGCGGGAACGCCAGATGACCAGGCGGTGGTCCCCAGCCACAGGTGAGGTAGCCGGGCGATCGAGGCGTCGGTGAACGAGGTGGTGTACCTGGCTAGCACGCCTGGGGTCGCGCCGAGGACGCCGCCCTCACCCCAGCAGGGCACACCGTGGCAGTCGCAACCGGCTCGGGATGGGTTGCGCCGTCGTCGCGTGCCACGTCCGCACGTCGGAAGGTCCCCGCGGTAACCGACCACGCCACCGACAACGTGCACTCGACGCCCCGAGGGGGTCGGGTGAGCGTCCGGGACGTGGCCACGCGCGCGGGTCGCGCACGTGCCTGGCCGGGACGACCGGGAGGAACGTGTCGTCCAGCCGCGCGCGACGCGCCGCTACCGCCGTCGCGGTCCAGGAATCAGCTGCTGATCTCGGCGGACTCGGCGAGGATGCTGACACCGTCGGAGGTCACGGAGACGAAGCCACCGTTTACCTGCGCCGTGATGGTCTGGTCGCCGGTCTTGATGCGGACCTCGCCCTCCTCGGCGAGGACGCCCAGCAGTGGGATGTGACCGGGCAGGACGCCGATCTCGCCGTCCAGGGTGCGGGCCACCACCAGCTCGGCCTCCCCGGACCAGACTTCCTGCTCGGGAGAGACCACTGCCACGCGCATCGTCGCCATGGCCAGAACTCTACCGAGCGGCTCCCGGCCGGCCATGACCGGGGAGGTCGTACCGCACGTGCCGGTTGGCGCCGGCAAGCGGCTCCGCCGGTGCGGGGATGTGCAGCCGCGAGACTGTCTGCCCCCCGTGACCAGGGACCGGGGCCGGAGGGTCGGTCATCCCTGCGACACAGACCCCGACCAACAGCAGCAGCGGGAGGAGCGGCGCGAGCACCGGAAGGCTGCGAGGGACAGGCTCGACGACACCCGCTGGGTCCGCCACGACCGCGGCGGGCGCCGCGGCCGACGCCGGACCCGACGGGACGGGTTCGGGAACGGCCGGGAACGCGGGCATGCGCGCACCCCACGGACCGGCCGTGAGGGGACCATCGAGCGTCGTCATCGCTCTCGTCATCGGCACCGGAGCTTTGAGCCTGACCTCGTGCCGCCGACGTCACCCGGACGCACGACAGCCGCGACCCCTCCCGGGGCCGCGGCTGTCGGTGCGTACGTCTAGCGGAGCGCGCTCAGTCGTCGTCGTCCTTCGACATCGACTTCGCGTTCTCGACGGCGTCCTCGATGCCACCGCACATCAGGAAGGCCTGCTCCGGGAGGTGGTCGAACTCGCCCTCGGTCAGCCGCTTGAAGGAGTCGATGGTCTCCTCGAGCGGGGTGAACTTGCCCTCGATGCCGGTGAACTGCTCGGCGACGAAGAACGGCTGTGAGAGGAAGCGCTCGATGCGGCGCGCCCGGTTCACAGCGATCTTGTCTTCCTCGGAGAGCTCGTCGACCCCGAGGATGGCGATGATGTCCTGCAGGTCCTTGTTGCGCTGCAGGATCTCCTTCGTCCGCTGCGCGACGTTGTAGTGCTCCTCGCCGATGTAGCGGGCGTCGAGGATGCGCGACGTCGAGTCCAGCGGGTCGACGGCCGGGTAGATGCCCTTCTCCGAGATGGAGCGGGAGAGCACCGTGGTGGCGTCGAGGTGGGTGAAGGTGGTGTGCGGCGCCGGGTCGGTGATGTCGTCGGCGGGCACGTAGATCGCCTGCAGCGAGGTGATCGAGTGGCCGCGGGTCGACGTGATCCGCTCCTGCAGCTCGCCCATCTCGTCGGCCAGGGTCGGCTGGTAACCCACGGCGCTGGGCATGCGGCCGAGCAGCGTGGAGACCTCCTGGCCGGCCTGGGTGAACCGGAAGATGTTGTCGATGAACAGCAGCACGTCCTGCTGCTGCTCGTCGCGGAAGTACTCCGCCATCGTCAGGGCGGAGAGGGCGACGCGCAGGCGGGTGCCCGGCGGCTCGTCCATCTGACCGAAGACGAGGGCGGTGTCCTTGAGGACGTCGGCCTCTTCCATCTCGAGGAAGAGGTCGTTGCCCTCACGGGTGCGCTCCCCGACGCCGGCGAACACCGACACACCACCGAACTCCTTGGCGACGCGACGGATCATCTCCTGGATGATCACCGTCTTGCCGACGCCGGCCCCGCCGAACAGGCCGATCTTCCCGCCCTGGACGAACGGGGCGAGCAGGTCGATGACCTTGATGCCGGTCACGAACATCTCGGTCTTGGCTTCGAGCGCGTCGAACGCCGGCGGCTGGCGGTGGATGCCCCAGCGCTGCTTGATGTCGAGCTCCGACTCGTCGACGTCCAGCGGCACACCGAGGGCGTTGAACACGTGGCCCTTGGTCACGTCGCCGACGGGCACCGAGATGGAGGCACCGGTGTCCTTCACCTCGGCGCCGCGGACCAGACCGTCGGCCGGGGCGAGCGACACGCAGCGGACCATGTTGTCGCCGATGTGCTGCGACACCTCGAGAGTGATCGTGTCGGTGGAGTCACCGAGCGTGCGCTCGACGTGCAGCGCGTTGAAGATCTCCGGCATCTGCTCGCTGGCGAACTCGACGTCGACGACCGGGCCGATCACGCGGGCGATGCGGCCTACGCCGCCCTCCTGCTGCTGGTCGTCCTGCTGCTCGTCCTGTGCTTCTGCGACCGTGTCGGTCATGGTTGTCAGTCCTCCTAGCCCAGCGCGTCCGCGCCGGCAACGATTTCGCTGATCTCCTGCGTGATCTCGGCCTGCCGAGCCGCATTGGCCAGCCGCGTGAGGTCCTTGATGATCTCGTCCGCGTTGTCCGTCGCGGCCTTCATGGCGCGACGGCGGGCTGCCGACTCCGACGCTGCCGATTCGAGCAGCGCGGCGAAGATCCGGCTTTCCACGTACCGCGGCAGCAGCGCGTCCAGGACACCTTCGCCGGACGGTTCGAACTCGTAGAGCGGAAGCGGCCCGCCCTCGGGCTTCTCCTCGGTCTCCTGCACGACCATCGGCAGGATCCGACGAGCCACCGCCTTCTGGGTGAGCTGCGAGCGGAACTCCGTGAAGATGAGGTGGATCTCGTCCACCCCGCCCTCCTCGGTGTCCTGCGTGAACTTCTCGATGAGCGTGTCCGCCGCCTGCTTCGCATCCTCGTAGTTCGGCTGCTCGCTGAAGCCGGACCAGGACTGCTCGACGTTCCGGTCACGGAACCGGTAGTAGCTGATGCCCTTGTTGCCGATGACGTAGGTCAGCGCCTGCTTGCCCTCCTCGCGCAGGGTGGCGTAGAGCTCCGCTGCCCGGCGCACCGCGTTCGTGCTGTAGGCGCCGGCGAGACCACGGTCGGACGTGATCACGAGCACCGCGGCCCGCTTCGGGTTCTCCTGCTCGGTGGTCAACGGGTGATCGATGTTGGTCGAACTCGCCACGGCGGTGATCACACGGGTGATCTCCTCGGCGTACGGCTTCGACTGCGAGACCCGCCGTTGCGCCTTGGAGATCCGCGACGCTGCGACGAGTTCCATCGCGCGGGTGATCTTCTTGGTCGACTGCACCGACTTGATGCGTCGGCGGTAGACCCGGAGTTGACCGGCCACCTCAGTCGTTCTTCTTCTTGGCGTCGCCGGAGTCGTCCGAGTCCTTCGAGTTCTTGGCGTCGCCCGAGTCCTTGGAATCCTTCGAACCCTTCGAGCCCTTCGACTCGGACTCGTTCGACTCGGACTCGTCGGAGTCCTCGGACTTGGTGTGCTTCTTGATCGACTCCTGGCTGTCGTCGCCCTCGGCCTCGGCGTCGTCGTCCTCGTCGTGCTGCAGGCCCTCACCGTCGGAGGTCTGGAACCCCTCCTTGAAGTCGCGGACCGACTTCTCCAGGGACTCCTGGAGGTCTCCGTCGATCTTCTTTGCGCTGACGACCTTCTCGTAGACGCTGCCGTCGCGGTCGAGGTAGTCGAGGAACTCCTTCTCGAACTTGCCGACGTCGCTCACGGGCACGTCATCGAGGTGGCCTTGCGTGCCGAGCCAGATCGAGACGACCTCGCGCTCGACCGGGTACGGGGTGTACTGCTGCTGCTTGAGCAGTTCGACGAGCCGCTGACCCCGCTCGAGCTGCGCCCGGGAGGTCTTGTCCAGGTCGGATCCGAAGGCCGCGAACGACTCCAGCTCGCGGTACTGCGCGAGGTCGATCCGGAGCCGGCCGGCAACCGACTTCATCGACTTGATCTGCGCGGCACCACCCACGCGGCTCACCGACAGACCGACGTTGATGGCCGGCCGGACGCCCTGGTTGAACAGGTCGGTCTCGAGGAAGATCTGGCCGTCGGTGATCGAGATGACGTTGGTCGGGATGAAGGCCGAGACGTCGTTGCCCTTGGTCTCGATGAGGGGCAGACCCGTCATCGAGCCGCCACCGAGATCGTCGTTCAGCTTCGCGCACCGCTCGAGCAGCCGCGAGTGCAGGTAGAAGACGTCGCCGGGGTAGGCCTCGCGACCCGGCGGGCGACGGAGCAGGAGGCTCATGGTGCGGTACGCCTCGGCCTGCTTGGTCAGGTCGTCGAAGACGATCAGCACGTGCTGGCCGTCGTACATCCAGTGCTGGCCGATGGCCGAGCCGGTGTAGGGGGCGAGGTACTTGAAGCCCGCGGGCTGTGCGGCCGGGGCGGCGACGATCGTCGTGTACTCCAGGGCGCCGGCCTCTTCGAGGGAGTCACGGACCTGCGCGATGGTGGTGTTCTTCTGACCCACCGCCACGTAGATGCACTTGACCATCTTCTTGGGGTCGCCGGACTTCCAGTTCTCGCGCTGGTTGATGATCGCATCCAGGGCGATCGCGCTCTTACCGGTCTGGCGGTCCCCGATGATCAGCTGACGCTGGCCGCGGCCGATGGCGGTCATGGCGTCGATGGCCTTGATGCCGGTCTGCAGCGGCTCGGAGACCGGCTGGCGCTGCACGACCGAGGGCGCCTGCAGCTCGAGGGGGCGACGCTCGTTGCTCTCGATCTCGCCGAGGCCGTCGAGCGGGCGGCCGAGGGCGTCGACGACCCGGCCGAGGAAGCCGTCACCGACCGGGACGGAGAGGATCTCGCCGGTGCGGCGGACCTCGGAGCCCTCTTCGATGTGGGAGGCGTCGCCGAGGAGCACGACACCGATCTCGGCGATGTCGAGGTTCAGGGCGAGGCCGACGACGCCGCCCTCGAACTCGAGCAGCTCGTTGGTCATGGTGCGCGGCAGGCCCTCGACACGGGCGATGCCGTCGCCGGTCTCGGTGACGCGGCCGACCTCTTCGCGCTCACCGGAGCTCGGCTCGTAGGAGTCGACGAACTCGCGCAGGGCGTCGCGGATCTCGTCCGGGCGGATGGACAGCTCGGTCATGTCGAGTCCTTCGTTGTGCGCAGGGAGAAGCTGGAAGTCATGAGATGCGGCCGCGTCATCCGGGTCAACCGCGTCAGCGGGCCATACGGCGGCGGAGGTCGGCGAGGCGGCGGACGACGCTACCGTCCACCAGTTCGTCCCCGACGCGCACGACCAGGCCGCCGAGCAGCGAGGGGTCCACGTCGGCCTGGATGTCCATGTCGCGGCCGAAGGCGGTCGACAGCGCCGAACGCAGCCGGTCCGCCTGGTCGGAGGCCAGCGGCTGTGCGCTGGTGACGACCGCGATGTAGCGCGACCGCCGCTCCGAGGCGAGTTCCGCGAGCCGTTCCAGCGCCCGCGGGATGCTGCGGCCACGCGGGTGGACGGAGACGCGCTCCACGAGCCTGGCCGTGGTCTTGGTCGCCCGGTCGCCGAGCAACCGGTCGATCAGCGAGGTCTTGCGGTCCGCCGGCAGGGCCGGGTCGGAGAGCGCCAGGGCGAGCCGCGGCTCCCGGTCGATGAGCCGGCCGAACCGGAACAGCTCGTCCTCGATGTCGTCGAGCGCGCCCGGGCCCGTGCCGTCACCGGCGCTGCCGGACTCCTCGGCGCTGAACAGTGCCTGGGCGCCCAGCTCCTCGGTGGCGATCAGCAGATCGGACGGAGACGACCAGCGGAGCCCGACGAGCTCGCCGATCAGCTCCGACGTCGCGTCGGAGACCTGGTTGCCGACGACCCGCTTGGCGAGGCCGCGGCGGGCGTCGGCCTCGCTGCCGGCGTCGGCGAGCGCCCGCCGGAGCCGGAGCTCGCGGTCGAGCAGATCAACGAACGCGAAAAGCTGGTCGCCGATCTCGGCGCGGTCGGAACCGGAACCGGCGACCTCGTCGAGTTTCTGCTTCACCGTGGTGAGCGAGGTCTTGCTGACGCCCTGCACGGTCAGCTCCCTGCCGAGCTCGAGGCCGAGGCGGCAGTTGCTGAACCGTTGCTCTCGGCCGGAGCCGATTCGAGGCCGGCGATGAAGTCGTCGACGAGCTCACGCTGGCGCTCGTCGTTCGACAGCTCGTGCCCGATGACGCGTTCGGCGAGACCGAGGGCGATGCCCCCGACCTCGTGGCGCAGCTGGGCGACGGCCTGACCGCGTTCCGCGACGAGCTGGGCCTCGAAGCGCTCGTAGCGCTCCTGACGGTCCCGCTCGGCGTCGGCGCGCATCTCGGCCACGATCCGCTTGGCATCCTCTTGCGCCTGTTCGCGGATCTTGTTGGCCTCGCCCCGGGCGTCGGCGAGCTGCGCCCGGTACTGCGAGAGGGTCGCCTGCGCTTCCTGCTGCGCACGCTCCGCCCGCTCGAGGCCGCCCTCGATGGCGTTACGACGGTCCTGGTAGATCTTCTCGGCCTGCGGCAGCGCCTTCTTCATCAGGACGATGCAGAGGAGCGCGAACGCGATGGTGCCGAGGATCATCTCGCCGCCGGACGGGACCAGCGGGTTGCTGCCCTCCGCGGCGAGGTAAACGACGGATTGCACGTCGGCCTACTTGAAGACGAACGGGCCGACGACGCCGATGAGCGCGAGGGCCTCGACGAGCGCGAACCCGAGGAACAGGTAGGTGCGGGTCAGGCCGGCGGACTCGGGCTGGCGGGCCGTCGAGTTGATGTAGGCCGCGAAGATCAGGCCGATGCCGATGGCGGGGCCGATGGCAGCGAGACCGTATCCAACCGATCCGACGCTGCCCGTGACGCCGCCGCTGGCGGCCATAAGGATTTGTACCCATGTCTGTCGGGTCCTCCTCTTGGTGGGGGTGGGGCCTGGCAGGCAGTTGCCGCAGGCAGTTCTAGTGCTCGTCGGCGAGCGATTCCGCCACGTAGACCGCGGTGAGCGTGACGAAGATGTAGGCCTGCAGCGAGATGATCAGCAGTTCGAAGAACGTGACGATGATGCCGATCAGGAACGCTACCGAGCCGAAGGCGTACTGCAGCCCCCCGACGCTCCACATGTAGAGCGCCCCGCTGAAGAAGATCAGCACGAGGAGGTGACCCGCGAACATGTTCGCGAACAACCGGACCGCGAGCGTGAACGGCCGGAAGATGAAGGTCGAGACGAACTCGATCGGCGTCAGCAGGATGTAGAGGAACTTCGGCACGCCCGGCGGGAACAGCGCGCCCTTGAAGTAGGTTCCGGCGCCCTGCTTCTTGATCCCGACCGCGATGAACAGCAGCCAGGTCAGGATGGCCAGGACCGCCGGGTAGGCGATGCGGCCGGTGACGGGGGCCTGGGCGAGCGGAAGGATCTCGTACAGGTTCAGCACGAAGATGAAGACGAACAGGCACGTCAGGTACGAGGCGAAGCGCAGCCCGTCCGGGCCCATCACGTCGCGCGCGATCTTGTCCCGGACGAAGCCGTAGATGGACTCGGCGATGAACTGCGAGCGGCCCGGCACCAGCTTCGGCTTGCGCAGAGCGATCAGGAAGAACAGGCAGATCACGATCACGGCGAAGAAGGCCATGGTGACCAGGCGGGTGACCGCGACGTGCAGGCCGAACAGCGTGAAGTCCGTCAACGACTTGAACTCGAACGACTCCGGGCCGATCGGGTGTACTTCCTGGAAGCCAGGGTGCTTCTCGGCTGCCAGCAGCAGGCTCACGCGCTCCCGCCCCCCATCTCTCGTTCGCTCGGTCGTCTCGCTCCGCGACCCGAACCCGGGTCCGTCGCTGCACTCGTTCCTGTGGGGAAGATCCGAATCGGCTTCGGACGGCCGCCCCCCGGTCGGCCCGGACGCTCCCGTTGCTTGGGGCGCACCGTCGGTCGAGCGGCCCGATCCGTAGCCCGGAGTAGCTCGACGGCATCACCGTATCAGCAAGATTTCTCGCTCCTGTGGGGGGGTGGAAGCGTGTCAGAACACGTCATGCACCTCATCCCTTCTGGTCAAGCGGGCGTCCTCCCGCCCCTGGGACCAGTGTCGACCCCCGCGTCGCCGACCACCATGACCTGCGACGTCAGGACCGCCGACGGTCACGCACCGTCGTCGGTCGGGCCCGTGGGGCGGGGCAGCTCGACGTCGACGTAGGGCGCCTTGGAACGCCAGACCGCGACGGCCTGGGCCACCAGCCACCCCAGGGTGGCGGCGACGACCGTCCAGGCGAAGGCATCCGGCTGGAGCTTGTCGGGCAGCGGTGTGCCGAGGGCGAGGACGCCCAGCACCAGCACCAGGCTGCTGTAGACGGTGACCCCCACGGGCAGCGTCATCGACGGCGAGACGCGGTCGGCGACCTCGACGAGATAGAGGCTGACGACGAAGAAGAGCACGACCACGACGAGGCCGGCCAGCGCGCTGAGCACGCCGTGCCGGCCGGCGGCGACGGCGCTCACCACGGTCGCCGCGACGCCGACACCGAGCGCGCCGGTGGTGCCGGAGCGCAGCGAGAGCCGGATCGGGCTGGGATGCGACGCGGCCCCGCGGCGCAGCGTGGTCACGCGGGCGTCCCGACGGTGGGGTCTCCACGGCCGGGTGCGCGCTCGTTCGGAGGCGGCACGGGCGGCCTCGCGGTGACGTCAGGGGCGTGAACGTCGGAAGCGGCGACGTCTGGGCCGGCGACGTCGGGGGTCGGGCCCCGGGCGTGCCTCGCCCGCCGGGGCGCAGGGCCCGAGCGGCGGCCCGGGTAGCGCACGAGAACCAGCGACAGCAGCGTGAGCAGCACGAACACGGCCAGGACCGGCGCCGGCGAGTTGGAGAACGAGGCGAGGACCCCGCCGAAGCCGAGCAGCGCTGCCCACATCCACATCAGCAGGACGGCCCGGACGTGGCTGTGCCCGATCTCCAGCAGCCGGTGGTGCAGGTGCTGCTTGTCGGGGCTGAACGGGGACCGGCCCGCCCGGGTGCGCCGGACGACGGCGAGTGCGAGGTCGACGAACGGGACGGCCAGCACCATCAGCGGCACGGCGAGGGGCAGCAGCGAGGGCAGGGCGTCTCCCCCGGCGATGCCGCCGTAGGACACCTGCCCCGTCACCGACGTCACCGACGCGGCCAGCAGCAACCCCACGAGCATCGAGCCCGAGTCGCCCATGAACTGGCGGGCGGGATGGAAGTTGTGCGGCAGGAACCCGATGCAGACCCCGGCGGTCGCGACCGCGATGAGCGTCGCCGGCGTCGCGCGGTAGAGGCCGTTGTTGACCGCGATCTGGTAGGAGTACGCGAACTCGGCGAGCGCCGCGATGGCGGCGACGCCCGCCGCGAGCCCGTCGAGGCCGTCGACGAAGTTCAGGGCGTTCACCAGCACGACGGTGAGCAGGATCGTCAGCGGCACCGCCGTCTCCGGGCCGAGTGCGACGGTCTCCCCGTTGGGCAGCAAGGCGTAGGAGAGCTGGATGCCGAGCAGCACCATCACGCCGGCCGCGAGCACCTGCCCGGCCAACTTCGTGATGGCATCGATGCCGAACCGGTCGTCGACGGCCCCGAGTAGGCAGATCAGCAGGCCCGCGGCGAGGACCGCGCGCGGCTCGCCGTAGTCCCGCGAGACCGCGGACAGGAACGGGAGTTGGCCGGCGACCAGCAGTCCGGCGGCGAGCCCGGCAAGCATGGCGAGCCCGCCGAGCCGCGGCGTCGGCACCGCGTGCACGTCGCGGTCCCGGATCGCCGCGAGCGCGCCGATCCGCAGCGCGAACCGGCGGGTCAACGGTGTGACGAGGAAGGTCACCGCCGCCGCGACGACGAAGACCAGCGCGTATTCACGCACGGAGCAGACCTCCTCATCGCCGGCCGGGGTGTCGGGCGGATGGCGGATGCCATCCGATGGAGGGGGTCAGACGGAACCAGGTCCCGCGCCGGTGCCGGACGCGGCACCGTACGCCGGGAACCGGCTGACCAGCGACCGGACGGCCTTCGCCACCGACGCCGCGGCCGACTCGTCGCGCACCGCGCGGGCGATGAGCCCGGCGATCTCCTTCATCTCGCCCTCGGCCATCCCGGCGGTGGTCACCGACGGGCTGCCGACGCGGATGCCGGAGGCGACCATCGGCGGCTGCGGGTCGTAGGGGATGGCGTTCTTGTTCAGCGTGATCCGTGCGGCGTCGCACCGCTGCTCGGCGTCGCGGCCGGTGACCCCGAGGCCGCGCAGGTCGAGCAGCGCCAGGTGGGTGTCGGTACCGCCGGCGGTGGGCCGGAGCCCCTCGGCGGCGAGCCCTGCGGCCAGCGCCTGCGCGTTCGCGATCACCTGGCGGGCGTAGTCCTGGTAGGCGGGCGTCGCCGCTTCCTTGAGCGCCACCGCCTTGGCGGCGACGGCGTGCATCAGCGGACCGCCCTGCGAGAAGGGGAAGACGGCCTTGTCCATACGGGACGCGAGCTCCTCCCGGCACAGCAGCATGCCGCCCCGGGGACCGCGGAGCACTTTGTGCGTGGTGAAGGTGACGACGTCGCAGTAGGGCACCGGGCTCGGGATCGCCTTGCCGGCGACGAGGCCGATGAAGTGCGCCGCGTCGCACATCAGCCACGCGCCGACCTCGTCGGCGATGTCCCGGAAGGCCTGGAAGTCGATGAGCCTCGGGTAGGCCGTCGCCCCGCAGATGATCATCTTCGGGCGGTGCTCGTGGGCGAGCCGGCGGACCTCGTCGTAGTCGATGAGCTCGGTGTCCTCACGCACGCCGTAGCCCACGACGTCGAACCACTTGCCGCTGAAGTTGACCTTGCTGCCGTGCGTGAGGTGTCCGCCGTGCGGCAGCGACATCGCCAGGACCTTGTCGCCGGGCGTGAGCAGAGCCGCGTAGGCGGCGAGGTTCGCCGAGGCGCCGGAGTGCGGCTGCAGGTTGGCGTGCTCGGCCCCGAACAGTTCCTTGGCCCGGGCGATGCCGATCTGCTCGGCGCGGTCCACGACGGAGCAGCCGCCGTAGTAGCGGCGGCCGGGGTAGCCCTCGGCGTACTTGTTCGACAGCGTCGAACCGAGCGCGGCAAGCACGGCCGGGCTCGTGAAGTTCTCGCTGGCGATGAGCTGCAGACCGCTGTTCAGCCGGTCGACCTCGTCGAGCACCACGGAAGCGATGTCGGGGTCGGTGGCCTGCAGCGCCGCGAAGTCGGGGCCCCAGAAGGGCGTCGAAGCCGTCGCCGGGCCGTCGGTCGAACTCATGGGGTTCCTCCAGGCGGTGGGGTGCGTGCCGGCGAAGCGGGGTCCCGAGGTGCAGGGCACGCCGTCCGCAGGTCGCGTCCGGTCGCAACTGTACGAGGATGGGATCTGTGCAGCCCGACCCCGACACCGCGCTCGAGCCTCCGCCGCAGCACGCAGCGGAGCCGATCAGCCGCCGTCCGCCCCGGACGGTGCGCCGCCCCGTCTTCACGCAGGGGTGGCACGACCTGACCTACCTGCACTGGCGTTACACACCGGAACAGATCGCTCCGTTGTTGCCCGCAGGCGCCCGTCCCGACGTGCACGACGGCTCGGCCTGGGTCGGCTTGATCCCTTTCCGGATGCGGCGCGTCTCCATCCTCGGGACGCCGCCGCTGCCGTACCTCAGCTCGTTCCTGGAGACGAACGTGCGCACCTACGCCGTCGACGCGTCGGGGCGCCGGGCCGTGGTGTTCCTGTCGCTCGACGCCGACCGGCTGCTGCCGGTGGTGGCGGCGAGGGTGAGCTACCGCCTGCCCTACATCTGGTCGCGGATGTCGGCGACGAGCACGGGCGACCTCCGGGAGTACCGCTGCGCGCGCCGCGGCCCGAGGGACCGGGCGACGAGCGCGGTCCGCATCCGCATCCGCGAGCGCATCACCGAACCCTCGCCGCTGGACGATTTCCTCAGCGCGCGATGGGGCCTCGCCAGCCGCTGGTACGGCCGCAGCGTCTACGCCCCGGTCGCGCACGAGGCATGGCCGCTGCACCGGGCGGAGGTCCTCGAACTCGACGACGGGCTGGTGGCCTCGCACGGGTTGCCGCAGCCCACGGAGCCGCCGCACGTGCTCTGGTCCCCCGGGGTCGACGTCCGGATCGGACGGCCGCAGGTGGTCAGCCGCCGCTGATGCCGGCTGCGGGCTCGTCCGACCGGACGCGCGATCAAAAGGTGAAGACCTCGAAGGCGGCCGCCGTCCGGGTCCCGAGCCGGGTCCCGGAGGCGCGGCCGAACCCCTCCAGGAACTCCTCGGCGACGAAGTCGGGCCAGTTCAGGCCTTCGAGGTAGGCACGATGCGCCTCCAGCGAGGCGACCCCGGCGGCGAAGGTCCCGGTGGTGTCGACCGCGTGCGTCGCCTCCGGCGAACCGGCCGCCCACAGCGCGCGCACACCCGCCCAGGGCTCGAGGCCGGCCTCGACCTGACGGCGGAAGATCCAACGGTTCGCCGCGTCACGGACCGCATCGAAGGTCGCGCGGCCGACCGCGATGTGGTCGGCCTGGTTGTAGACCCGTCCGCCGTCCCAGGTGTCGCGGAAGTTGCCGGTGATGACGATCTCCGGTCGGACCCGCCGGATCTGCTCGGCGATCAGCTCCCGGAGCCCTGCGCCGTAGGTCAGCACACCGTCGGGCTGGCCGAGGAACCGCACGTCGTCCACCCCGACGATGCGGGCGGACTCCCGCTGCTCCTGCTCCCGCAGTGGCGCCGCCTGCTCCGGGGCGACCGCGTCGATACCCGCTTCGCCGCTCGTGACGAGGCAGTAGACGACCGTCTTGCCCTGACCGGTCCAGCGGGCGATCGCCGCCGCCGTCCCGAACTCGAGGTCGTCGGGATGGGCGACGACGGCCAGGGCCCGCGTCCAGTCCTCGTCCAGTGGCAGCAGGGCCGGCGCGGTCGCGTCCGTCACGGTCGTCCTCCTCCGTCTGCGGGCTCGGGGCCGGAGGGGCCGCGGGCTCGGCGACGATACGCGGACGCTCAGGCCTGCAGGTCGGGGACCTCGACGCGGAGGTCCTCGACCGCGATGGCGCCCGCCCGCAGCAGCTTCGGCGGGTCGACGGTGCAGTCGATGATGGTCGACGGCACCGGCTCGCCGGCCGGACCGCCGTCGAGGTAGACCGACACGGAGTCGCCGAGCTGGCCGGCCGCCTCGCCGTACGTGGCGGCCGGCGGCGAACCGCTGACGTTCGCACTGGAGACCGCGAGCGGGCCGGTACGGGCCAGCAGTTCGAGGGCCACCGGGTGCATCGGCATCCGCACCGCGACCGTGCCGAAGGCGTCCCCGAGGTCCCAGACCAACGAGGCGGCGTGCCGCACCACGAGGGTGAGCCCACCGGGCCAGAAGGCCTTGCGGAGCAGGTCGGCGGCGGGCGGGAGGACGTCGACGAGCCCGTCGAGGGTCGACCAGGCGCCGACGAGCACCGGCACCGGCATGTCACGGCCGCGGTGCTTGGCGGCGAGCAGCCCGTCGACCGCGGAGGCGGAGAACGCATCGGCGGCGAGGCCGTAGACGGTGTCGGTCGGCAGCACCACGAGTTCGCCGAACTTCAGCGCCCGTTCCGCTGCTTCCAGGCCGCGGGCGCGTTGCTCGGCGTCGGAGCAGTCGAACCGGGCGCTCACGGCCGGACCGCCGTGACGAAGCGGTCGCGTCCGGTCAGGTCGCGGTGGTCCTGCACGTCGAGCCAACGGTCGGCGAAGACGGCCGGGGCGCTCTTCCCCTGCCGGTCGCTGTGCTCGACGACGACCGATCCGCCGGGGCGCAGGAGCCGCCAGGCGGCGGTCTCGACAGCGCGGATGACGTCGAGACCGTCGGCCCCGGCCACCAGCGACACCTCGGGGTCGTGATCGCGGACCTCGGGGTCGACGCCGTCCACCTCGTGCTCGGCGACGTAGGGCGGGTTGCTCACGACGAGCGCCAGCCGGCCGTCGAGGTCGGGCAGGGCGTGCTCGGCGTCACCCAGGTGCAGGGTGACGGGCAGGCCGAGACGGTCGGCGTTGCGCCTGGTCCACTCCAGCGCGCCGGGGTCGAGTTCGACGGCGTGGACCACCGCGCGCGGGAACTCGCTGGCAACGCTGAACGCGATCGTCCCGGAACCGGTGCAGAGGTCGACGACGAGCGGCGGCTCGTCGGTCGCCGGAAGTGCCCGCAGGACGTCGAGGGCGGCCTCGACGACGACCTCCGTCTCGGGCCGGGGCACGAAGACGCCGGGACCGACCATCAGCTCGATGTGCCGGAAGCCGGCACTCCCGAGCAGGTGCTGCAGCGGCTCACGCGCCGCCCGTCGGCCGACCAGCTCTCGGAAGGCGCCGAGCAGGGTGTCGTCGAACGCCGTCAAGGTCAGCTGGGACCGCGGCACGTTGAGCACGTGCGCCGCGAGCTGCTCGGCGTCCGGCGCCGGGCTGGGCAGCCCCGCGCCGGTCAGCGTCGCGACCGCCTCGCGCAGGGCGACACCGACGGGGACGCCCGCCGGCTCGGTCGTGGCCGGGGTGTCCGTGCTCGTCACGCTTGTGTTCCTGTCATCCGTCGCTGTCGTTCTCGGTCAGCCTGCGCTCGGTCTCGGCCCTGCTCAGCACCTCGAGGACGCCGTCGAGCTCACCGTCGAGGACGCGATCGAGGTTGTAGGCGGTGTATCCGACGCGGTGATCGGAAACCCGGTTCTCGCGGAAGTTGTACGTGCGCACCCGTTCGCTCCGGTCGACCGTGCGCACCTGGGACTGCCGGGCCGCGCTCGCGTCGGCGGCTGCGCTCTCGCGCGCAGCGGCGAGCAGCCGGGCCCGCAGGATCCGCATCGCCGACTCCTTGTTCTGGAGCTGGCTCTTCTCGTTCTGGCAGGAGACGACGGTGCCGGTCGGCAGGTGCGTGATGCGGACCGCGGAGTCGGTGGTGTTCACGCTCTGGCCACCGGGCCCCGAGGACCGGAAGACGTCGATGCGCAGGTCGTTCGGGTCGACCGAGACGTCGACGTCCTCGGCCTCGGGCAGGACCAGGACCCCGGCCGCGCTGGTGTGCAGCCGGCCCTGCGACTCGGTCACCGGCACGCGCTGCACGCGGTGCACCCCGGCCTCGAACTTGAGGCGTCCGAAGACGCCCCCGGCCCCGACGTCTCTGCCGGAGCGGGTGCGGAAAGCCACGCTGACGTCCTTGTAACCGCCGAGGTCGCTGCCGGTCGAGTCGAGCACCTCGGCCGACCAGCCCTGCCGCTCGGCGTAGCGCAGGTACATGCGGAGGAGGTCGCCGGCGAACAGCGCGGACTCCTCACCGCCCTCCCCCGCCTTGACCTCGAGGATCGCGTCCTTCGCGTCGTCCGGGTCACGCGGCACGAGCAGCTCGCCGAGCCGCTCCTGCTCGGCGTCGAGACTGACCTGCAGCGTCTCGGCCTCGGCGGCGAAGGCTGCGTCCTCCCCGGCGAGTTCACGCGCGGCTTCGAGGTCGTCGCGGGTGCGGTCGACGCTGCGGGAGGCCTCGACGATCGCCGAGAGCTCGGCGTAACGACGACCGAGCTGCCGGGCGAGGCCGGCGTCGGCGTGGACGGCCGGGTCGGCGAGGCGTGCCTCGAGGTCGGCGTGCTCGGCGAGGAGATCTTCCAGCCGGCCAGCGGATGCCGTGCTCATCGCTCGTTCCTCCGTCCTCGTCCTCGTCCTCGTGACCGCACATGACGACGGCGCCCGTCCCCGAGGGGACGAGCGCCGTCGGAACAGCTAGTTGGAGGCCGACTGGCCAGGCGTGCGCTTGCCGTAGCGGCGCTCGAACTTCTCGACGCGACCACCGATGTCCAGGATCTTCTGCTTGCCCGTGTAGAACGGGTGGCACTGGGAGCAGACCTCGGCGTTGATGCGGCCGTTGCCCTTCGTGCTGCGCGTGGTGAACTGCGCGCCACAGGAACAGGTGACCTGGGTCTCGTGGTACGTCGGGTGGATGTCAGGCTTCACGTCGAACCTTTCGGGGTCATCGGCCCGGATGGGCCGTCGGTGCCGGGTCCCCGGGCGTCGGCGGCGAATGCCGACGACGGGACCACGCGGGGTGAACCGGTGCCGATACGCATCCTAACGTCCGCGCGACGTCGGCTCTTCCCCGGTCGGGCCGGCGCCGGCCGCCGTGCTCAGCGGAGCCGGTCGAGGGTCCGCCGCATGAGGAGTTCGAGGCCGGGCCGGTCCGCGCCGGAGTTGTTGGTGAGGGTGAGGCGCACCAGGAACTGCCCCTGCTGGACGTAGCCGTAGCTGTAGGTGGTCGGGGCGCCGTTGTAGTTGCCCGGGGTGTCGACCTCGGCGAGGTAGACGCCGCCGTCGCCGAGGGCCAGCGCCGGGTCGACGTCGGTGTGGGTGATCCGGTCGAAGTGGTCGGAGTTGACGTAGTGGAAGTCGTAGGGCTTGCAGGAGGCCGCGATCGACCGGATGGACGCGAGTGCGTCGGCCGCGGCCGGCACGGAGGGGAAGCCGGCGATGGTCTGCCCGACGTAGATGGTGAAGTCGGTGTTGCCGAGCGTCTGACCCACGATCACCGAACCCGCCGGCGGCACGAGAGGGCGCGCCTGACAGGGCAGGAACACGTCGGTGGGCGTGGCCGCCTTCTGCTCGGTGGCACCCGGGATCTCGCCCCGCTGCAGCAGTGCCAGCTCCGCGCGCTGGCGACGTTGCGGCTCGTCGAGGAGGGCACCGCTGGGCGCCGCGGGGGCACCGGGGCCGGGCGAGGTGCTCGCCGACGGCGATCCGGTGGCACTCGGTGCCGCCGTGGGCTTCGCGTTGCGGCCGAACAGCAGCACCGCACCGGTGCCGCCTGCCGCGAGGACCACCAGCACGACCAGCAGCGTCAGCGAGCGGTTCCGGTGGCGACGCGGGTCGGCGTCCGCCGTGGCCCCGGCGCGACCCGCGTGGCGGCGGGCGTGGGCGCCCGGAACCGTGGATGCGGTCGACGGCGGAGCCGGTTCCTGCTCTCGCCCCGGAGCCGGTTCGTGCTCCGGCTGCGGCCCCGGATGTGGTTGCGGGCGCGACCCGGCGGCGGCCTCGGACGCCGGAGCGTCGTCGGGGCGGGCGCCGCTGTGGGTGTCGACCCAGGACGCGCCGTCCCAGAGGTACCGGCCGTCGTCGCTCGTCCAGCGTCCGGTCTCGTCCTGACGCAACCGCTTCTCCTCGCCGTCGGCCCGGACGGGGGTCCGGACGGGAGAAATCTAGCGATCCGCGAGCACCCCGGCAGGGCGACGGGCCGTACCGGTGCCCGGCCGAATGCGGCGGCCGGGCCCGGTGCGTCACTCGTTGGGCGTGGTCTTGGCGATCTGCATGAGGAACTCGTAGTTCGTCGTCGTCTTGCGGAGCCGATCGATGAGCAGCTCGATCGCCTGCTGCGGCTCGAGGGCGTGCAGGACCCGACGCAGCTTGAAGACGATCGCGAGCTCCTCGGGCGCGAGCAGGATCTCCTCCTTGCGAGTGCCGGAGGCGTCGACGTCGACGGACGGGAAGATCCGCTTGTCCGCGATGCGGCGGTCGAGCTTGAGCTCGGCGTTGCCGGTGCCCTTGTATTCCTCGAAGATCACCGTGTCCATCGTCGACCCGGTCTCGACCAGCGCCGTCGCGATGATGGTCAGCGAGCCGCCGTTCTCGATGTTGCGGGCCGCGCCGAGGAACCGCTTCGGCGGGTACAGCGCGGTGGAGTCGACGCCGCCGGAGAGGATGCGCCCGGACGCGGGGGCCGCGAGGTTGTAGGCACGTCCGAGCCGGGTGATCGAGTCGAGTAGCACCACGACGTCGTGGCCCATCTCGACCAGCCGCTTCGCCCGCTCGATGGAGAGCTCGGCGACGTTGGTGTGGTCGGACGGAGGCCGGTCGAACGTCGAGGCGATGACCTCGCCCTTCACCGACCGCTGCATGTCGGTGACCTCCTCGGGGCGCTCGTCGACGAGCACGACCATGAGGTGGCATTCGGGGTTGTTCGTGGTGATCGCGTTGGCGATCGCCTGCAGGACCATCGTCTTGCCGGCTTTCGGCGGGCTGACGATCAGCGCGCGCTGTCCCTTGCCGATCGGCATGACGAGGTCGATGACCCGGGTGGTGAGCAGGCGGGCCTCGGTTTCGAGCCGGAGCCGCTCGTTCGGGTACAGCGGCGTGAGCTTGGTGAACTCGGGCCGCTCGCGGGCCTCGTCGGGACTGATGCCGTTGATGCTGTCCAGCCGGACGAGTGCGTTGTACTTGTCGCGCCGGTTGCCGCCGTTGTTCTCGGCGCCCTCGGTCGGGGCCTTCACGGCGCCGGTCACCGCGTCGCCGCGGCGCAGGCCGTAGCGGCGGACCTGGCCGAGGCTGACGTAGACGTCGTTCGGGCCGGTCAGGTAGCCGGTCGTACGCACGAAGGCGTAGCTGTCGAGGATGTCGAGGATCCCGGCGATCGGCACCAGCACGTCGTCGTCCCGGACGACCGGCTCGGAGTCGCCGTAGCTGCCGGGCTGCCCCTTCACGCCGCGGCCACGGCCGCGCTCGCGGAGCCGACCGCGGCGGTTGCGGCCGCCACCGAACTCGTCGTCGTCCTGCGGCCGGTCGTTCTGCTGCTGCCGGTCGTTCTGCTGCTGCCGATCGTTCTGCTGCTGCCGATCGTTCTGCTGCTGGTTGCGGTCGTTCTGCTGCTGCCGATCGTTCTGGTTGCGGTCGTTCTGCTGACGGTCGCTCTGCTGGCGGTCGTTCTGCTGGCGGTCGTTCTGCTGACGGTCGTTCTGCTGCTGGTTGCGGTCGCCCTGCTGCTGCCGGTCGTTCTGCTGACGGTCGTTCTGCCGGCCCTGGCCACGCTCGCCCTGCTGGTTGCGGTTGCGTTCACGGCGCTGCGGGCCACGGTCGTTGTCGTCGTCGTCCCCGGGAGCCGGAGCTGCCGCGCCGGCCGCACCGGCCGCTTCGATGCGGACCGAGTCGGCGCCGGCAGACGGGTCGGCGGACGCGCTGTCGGGCACGGCGTCGGACGACCCCTGGGCCGATCCGGACGACGCGGGGCCTGCGGCGGGCGGCGTCGAAGACCCACTGAGCTGGGCGTCGGGGCTGCCGGCGCCACGAGCGGCTCCGCGTCGGCGACGGCGGGGCGCACCCTCGCCGACGGGGTCCGCGCCGGACTCCGTCGACTCCGACGGCGCGGCAGGCGGTGCAGCGGCGACCGAGACCTCGGCACCGATGGGAGCCGGGCTTGGCGCCGGTGCGCCGGCACCGGCGCTGTCCGGGGCGGGTTGCGGCGCGACGGCCGCGGCGACGTCCTGCTGGACGCTCGCGTCGCTGCCTTCCACCGGGACGGTGGGTGTGGGAGCCGAGGCGCCCGAGGATCCACCGCGGATCGCTTCGATGGCCGCGATCAGCGGCCCCTTGCGCATCCGGCCGACGCCCGGGACACCGAGCGAGGAGGCCAGACCCTGCAGTTCCGGCAGGAGCATGCCGGCGAGCCCCTCGCCGCCGCGACGGCGGCGGGCGGGCGCGGTGGCAGCGGCGTCGTCGCCGGACCCGCCGTTCGAGCCGGCACCGGGGGCGTCGGTCGGCTCGGGCAGCAGTTCGGTGGTGTCGCTCAAGGTGAGGATCCCTTCGGGCCGGCTCTGGCCGGCGATGTTGCTGTTTCGGTGGAGTCCGGGACGGGCCGGGCGGTCGACGCGTAGCGCGAAAACGCCGCGCACCGAGGCACGGGAATCAGAAGGCCGCAGATCAGCGGAACCGGCGAACCAGCCGGGCCCGGGATGTTCTTTCCTACGTCGGAGAACACGCGCACCGCAGAGGGAGAGCGGGAGGGAGCACGCTCCGGAGGAACTGGTGCGGCCCGACCTTATCCCAGTCTTGCGTCTGGCAACACGCCGCAGGTGCGTGTCGTTCCCGTCAGCCGGCGACGGCTGCGGACTCGCTGAGCACGACCCCCCGCACGGCGAGCCCCGGACGCAGAACGGTCAGCGCCCCCGCCGGTGCGGTGTCGGCCAGCCGCGAGGCCTCGTCGGCCTCGTCGGCGTCCCGACAGAGCGCGAGCAGCGTCGGCCCGGAGCCGGACAGCACGGCGGGCACCCCGGCCTCGCGCAGCACCTCGAACAACGCTGCGGATACCGGTACGGCCGGCAGCCGGAAGCGTTGGTGCAACCGGTCCTCGGTGGCTTCGAACAACAGCTCGGGACGTGCCGTCAGGGCGGCGACGAGCAGGGCGGCCCGCCCCGCGGCGAACGCGGCGTCGCGGTGCGGGACCGTCTCGGGCAGCGCCGCCCGCGCCGCCGACGTCGACGTCCGTTCGGTCGGCACGAACAGGACAGGTTCGAGCTCTGACGCCGGCTCCAGCCGGACGGCACGGGTGTGCGCGCCCGCGCGGAAGGCGATCGTCGCGCCGCCGAGCAGGCAGGGCGCGACGTTGTCCGGGTGGCCCTCGATCTCGGCGGCGAGGTCGAGCGCCAGCTCCCCCGCCGGATCCTCGCCCCGCACGGCGAGGGCCGCCGCGACCCCGGCGCAGATCGCCGCGGACGACGAGCCGAGTCCCCGCGAGTGCGGGATCCGCGAGCGGTAGGACAGCTGTAGTCCGGTGGGCTGGCCACCGGTGGCGTCGAAGGCGCGCCGGGCCGCCCGGACCACGAGGTTGGTCTCGTCGAGGGCGATACCGGTGCCGCTGCCGGTCGCCTCCCCCGAGTACGGATCGACCTGCAGGCCGGAGCCGGTCACGCGCAGGACGAGCTCGTCGCGGAGTTCGACGGCCAGGCCGAGCGTGTCGAAGCCGGGCCCGAGGTTGGCGCTCGTGGCCGGGACGGAGACGCGCACGGCTCCGCCGTCCGGGCCGGGCTGGTCGGGCACGGTCAGGCGAGGCCGAGTTCCGCCGCCGCGACCTGCGCGTCGGGCGGCACAGCGGTCGGCTTCTTCGCGCCGGTGATGGCCCAGTCCGGGTCCTTGAGGCCGTGGCCGGTCACGGTGCAGACGATGGTCTCGCCCTGCCGCAGCAGGCCTTCCTCACTCGCCTGCAGGAGGCCTGCGACGCTCGCGGCGCTGGACGGCTCGACGAAGACGCCCTCCCGCGTGGCCAGCAGCTTGTAGGCGGCGAGGATCTGCCGGTCGGAGACGGCGCGGATGGTGCCGCCTGACTCGTCACGGGCACGCAGGGCCGACTGCCACGAGGCCGGGTTGCCGATGCGGATCGCGGTCGCGATGGTCGACGGTTTGTGCACCGGCTCCCCGGTCACGATCGGCGCAGCACCGGCCGCCTGGAAGCCGAACATGCGCGGCTTCGCGGCGATGACCCCGGACTCGAAGTACTCGTTGTAGCCGCGCCAGTAGGCGGTGATGTTGCCGGCGTTGCCGACCGGGAGGCAGTGGACGTCGGGAGCCCGGCCGAGCGCGTCGACGACCTCGAACGCTGCGGTCTTCTGACCCTCGATGCGGTCGGGGTTGACGCTGTTGACCAGCGTGACCGGGTACTGCTGCGAGAGGTCACGCGCCAGGGTCAGACAGTCGTCGAAGTTGCCGTCGACCTCGAGCAGCTTCGCGCCGTGCACCAGGGCCTGGGCGAGCTTGCCGAGCGCGATCTTCCCGGTGGGCACCAGCACCGCGCAGGTCAGTCCCGCGCGTGCGGCGTAGGCGGCGGCCGAGGCCGAGGTGTTGCCGGTGCTCGCACAGATGACGGCCTGGCTGCCCTCCTCCACGGCCTTGCTGATCGCCATCGTCATGCCGCGGTCCTTGAAGGAGCCGGTGGGGTTGGCCCCCTCGACCTTCAGGTGAACCGCGCAGCCGGTGCGTTCGGAGAGCTCGCGTGCGGCGACGAGCGGAGTGCCGCCCTCGCACAGCGAGACCACCGGCGTCGCGGCGGTGACCGGTAGCCGGTCGCGGTACTCCTCGATGACACCTCGCCAGCCACCGCGCGCTCCTGGAGCCGAGACGGCGTCCGCCGCCGCTGCGGTCCCCCGCACGTCACCGGCGGCCCGTCCCGCTGGGATCGTGGTCATTGTGTCCCCTCCACCCGCATGACGCTGGCCACGGCCCGGACGACGTCCAGGCCCCGAAGATCTTCCACCGTGGAGGCCAGCGCCGCGTCCGAGGCCACGTGCGTCACCAGGACGAGGCTCGCGTCGTCGCCGTGCCCCTCCTGCCGGACGCTCGAGATGCTGACGTCGTGCTGGGCGAACGCGCCGGCCACCGAGGACAGGACGCCGGCCTTGTCGGCGACGTCGAGGCTCACGTGGTAACGGGTCTGTGTACGCCCCATCGGCAGCACCGGCAAATTCGCGTAGGTCGACTCCTGCGGGCCCCGGCCCCCGCTCACCCGGTTGCGGGCGACGGCGACGAGGTCGCCGAGCACGGCGCTCGCGGTCGGCGCGCCACCGGCTCCGCGGCCGTAGAACATCAACGATCCGGCGGACTCGGCCTCGACGTAGACGGCGTTGAACGCCTCGCGCACGCCGGCCAGCGGGTGGGTGCTCGGAATCATGACGGGGTGCACCCGGACGCTGACGCCGGGCTCGGTGTCAGAGCGCTCGGCGAGGGCCAGCAGCTTCACGGTGCAGCCCATCGCGCGGGCACTGGCCATGTCGGCGGAGGTGACCGCGGCGATGCCCTCGCGGTAGACGTCGGCGGCGGTGACGCGGGTGTGGAAGGCGATGGAGGCGAGGATGGCGGCCTTGGCCGCAGCGTCGAAGCCGTCGACGTCGGCGGTGGGGTCGGCCTCGGCGTACCCGAGGGCCGTCGCCTCCTCCAACGCCTCCGCGAAGGTGCCGCCGGTCTCGTCCATCCGCGTGAGGATGTAGTTGGTGGTGCCGTTGACGATGCCCATGACGCGGGTGACGTGGTCGCCGGCGAGGCTCTCGCGCAGCGGCCGGAGGATCGGGATCGCCCCGGCGGTGCTGGCCTCGTAGTAGAGGTCGGCCCCGCCCTGCGCCGCGGCGGCGTGCAGCGCCGGGCTGTCGGCGGCGAGCAGCGCCTTGTTCGCGCTGACCACGCTCTTGCCGGCCCGCAGCGCGGCCAGCAACCACGACCGTGCCGGCTCGATGCCGCCCACCACCTCGACGACGAGGTCGACGTCGTCGCGGACGACGAGCCCGGCCGCGTCCGCGGTCAGCAGCGCGGGATCGATCCCGAGGTCGCGGCGGCGCTGCGGCCGCCGCACCGCGATGCCGGCGATCTCCAGCCGCCGGCCGATGCGGGCGGCGAGGTCGTCGGTGTCCCGCTGGATGAGCCGGAGGACCTCGCTGCCGACCGTTCCGCAGCCGAGCAGGGCGACGCGCAGCGGGGGCAGCTCCGATGCCGCGGTGGCGGCTGTCCCCGCCGGACCGGGGCTGCTCACGGGACGTCCAGGCGGAGCAGGTCGTCCTCGGTCTCGCGCCGGACGATGAGCCGGGCCTCGCCGTCGCGCACGGCGACGACACCCGGGCGCGGGACGTGGTTGTAGTTGCTCGCCATCGAGCGGTGGTAGGCGCCGCTCGCGGGCACGGCGACGAGGTCGCCGGGGGCCAGGTCGCCGGGCAGCGGCACGTCGTGGACGACGACGTCGCCGCTCTCGCAGTGCTTGCCGACCAGGGTCACGACGTGCGGGTCGGCCGTGCTGGTGCGCGACGCGAGCCGGGCGGTGTAGTGCGCGCCGTAGAGGCTGGTGCGGGGGTTGTCGCTCATGCCGCCGTCCACGCTGACATAGGTGCGCAACCCGGGGAGCTCCTTGACCGTGCCGACGGTGTAGACGGTGACGGTGCCGGGCCCGGCGATCGCCCGACCGGGCTCGACCGCCAACCGCGGGGCCGTGAGCCCGGCCTGCGCGCACTCCTTCTCGACGATCCAGGCCAGCCGCTCGGCGGTCTCCCCCACGTCGAGCGGGGCATCCTCGCTGGTGTAGGCGATGCCCAGGCCGCCGCCGAGGTCGAGCTCGGGCAGTTCGACGCCGTGCTCGTCGCGGACCGCGGCCAGCAGACCGACCATCCGGTGGGCGGCCAGCCGGAAGCCGGCGGTGTCGAAGATCTGCGAGCCGATGTGGGCGTGCAGCCCGACGAGCCGGAGGCCGGGCGCGGCCAGCACGGCGCGGACGGCCTCACCGGCGGCCCCGCTGGCGAGCGAGAACCCGAACTTCTGGTCCTCCTGTCCGGTGGAGACGTACTCGTGGGTGTGCGCCTCGACGCCCGGGGTGACGCGGATGTAGACCGGCTGCGTCACGCCGGCGTCGCGGCAGACGGCGGCGAGGCGCTCGATCTCGTGCTGCGAGTCCACGACGATGCGGCCGACGCCGTACTCCACCGCCCGGCGCAGCTCGTCGGCGGACTTGTTGTTGCCGTGGAACAGCAGCCGTTCGGGCGGGAACCCGGCGGCCTTCGCCACCGCGAGCTCGCCGCCGGTGCAGACGTCGAGGGACAGGCCCTCCGCGTCGATCCACCGGGCGACGGCCGTGCACAGGAACGCCTTGCCGGCGTAGTAGACCGAAGCGGCCCCACCGAAGGCATCGCGGTACTCGCGGGCACGGGAACGGAAGTCGTCCTCGTCGAGCACGAACAGCGGGCTGCCGAACTCGGCGACGAGATCGTCGACGCGACGGTCCGCGACGACGAGCATCCCGTCCGGGTCCAGCCGCGCGTTGCGCGGCCACACGATGGGGTCGAGACCATGATCGTGGCGGGTCGACGAGGGCGCGCTCACATCCGCTCCGGGGCGCTGACGCCGAGCAGCCCGAGGCCGTTGCGCAGCACCACGCGGGTGGACGCGTTCAGAAGGAGACGTGCCGACATCAGGGCCGTGATCTCCTCGTCGCCCTTGGGGAGGATGTGGCACTTGTCGTAGAAGCGGTGGTAGGTCCCTGCCAGCTCCTCGAGGTAGCGGGCCACCCGGTGCGGCGCCCGGAGCTCGGCCGCCGAAGCCACAACGCGGGGGAACTCCCCGAGGGCCCGCAGGAGATCGCCCTCCGCCTCGTGCGTCAGGAGCGACACGTCCGCTCCGGCGTCGAGGTGCAATCCGACCGACGCGGCGTTGCGCTCGACGGACGCGGTCCGGGCAGAGACGTACTGCACGTAGTAGACGGGGTTCTCCCGCTGGTTCGACGCCAGCAGGTCGAGGTCGAGCTCGAGCGTCGAGTCGATCGACGAGCGCACCAGCGAGTAGCGGGCCGCGTCGACCCCCACCGCGTCGACGAGGTCGTTCAGGGTGATGACGGTGCCCGCCCGCTTGCTCATCCGCACCGGCTCGCCGTCGCGGACCAGGCTGACCAGCTGGCCGATGAGGATCTCGATGTTGCGCTGCGGATCGTCGCCGGCGCACGCGGCGAGCGCCTTGAGGCGCGCGACGTAACCGTGGTGGTCGGCACCGAGCATGTAGACGCAGCGGTCGAAGCCGCGGGAGCGCTTGTCCAGGTAGTACGCGGCGTCGGCGGTGAAGTAGGTCGTCGTCCCGTCGGACTTGACCAGCACGCGGTCCTTGTCGTCGCCGAAGTCGGTGGTGCGCAGCCAGAGCGCACCGTCGGCCGAGTAGGTGTGGCCCTGCTCCTGCAGGCGGGCGACCGCGCCGTCCACCTCGCCCGACTCGTGCAGCGTCCGCTCGGAGAAGTAGACGTCGAAGTCGACGCCGAAGGAGTGCAGGTCCGCCTTGATGGAGTCGAACATCAGCTCGACGCCGTCGCGGCGGAAGGCGTCGAGCCGCTTCTCCTCCGGCTCGTCGAGCAGACCCGGCCGGGCTTCGACGACCTGCTGGGCGATCTCGGAGATGTAGCCGCCGGCGTAGCCGTCCTCGGGCACCTCTGCCCCCCGCGCGGCGGCGTCGAGGCTCGCGGCGAAACGGTCGATCTGGACGCCTGCGTCGTTGAAGTAGTACTCCCGCGACACCACGGCACCGCTGGCCTGCAGCACCCGGGCGAGGGCGTCGCCGACGGCGGCCCACCGGGTACCGCCGAGGTGGATCGGGCCGGTCGGGTTGGCGCTGACGAACTCGAGGTTCACCGTCTCGCCCGAGGCCTCGGCGTTGCGCCCGTAGGTCTCGCCGGCCTCGACGATCGCGGCGGCGATGCGGCCGACCGCGTCGAGGCGGATGTTCAGGAAGCCGGGCCCGGCGATCTCCACCGCGGCCACGCCGTCCGCCGTGCGAAGGTGCGCCGCCACGATCTCGGCCACGTCCCGAGGGGCACGCCGAGCGGGCTTGGCGAGCTTGAGGGCGACGTTGGTCGCGTAGTCGCCGTGCTCCCGGCTACGGGGGCGCTCGACGGTGACCGAGTCCGGCACCGCGACGTCGAGGTCGCCGCCCTCGACGGCGGCCGCAACGGCCGCGAGGACGGCGGCGGAGAGGTCGGCTGGGGTCACCCCCCGATGCTATCGGCGGTGCCGGTACCCACCCACCGAGTTCTGCGGCGCGTCAGACCCCTGATCGGCGGTGAAGACGGTCAGGTGTGGTCGGCCGGATCCGGCGGCGCCGACTTGTTCTGCTTCGGCGGGTTCGCGACGAGTCCGGCGGCCTGCTCCGGCGTCGCGCCAGCGCAGCGCGCCCCCTTCTCCCCGCCGAGCCCGTTGGCGACGTAGGCCTTCACGAACCGGGCGAGCCGCGGGTCGGTCGGTGAGTCCACGGCCAGCTGCAGGCCCCAGGCGGTGGCGACGACGGGCGAGGCCTGGGTCGGGTAGGGCGAGACCATCGTGTAGCTCTGGTTCATGGAGGTCAGGGCGGCCAGCGGCGCCGGGTCGACCCCCGTCTTGTAGGTCAGCCACACCGCCCCGTGCTCGAGGTCGTGGACGGCGCTCTCGTTGGCCAGTGGCGTGGTGTAGACCCCGCAGTTGATCGGGATCGGGCTGTGCGCCCCACCCATCGGCGGCGACTGGACGTACCGCAGTGGGCCGAGGAAGTGGAGGTGCCACTGCTGCTCGGTGAAGTCGAGGCTCCGGACGCCGGCGATCGACGAGCTCGGGCTGGCCTCCGGGGAGGTCGGCACCACGGTCGACCCCGACCCGCTGCTCGAGCCGCAGCCCGCGGCGAACAGACCAGCTGTGATCGTCAGCACCGCGAGCCGGTGGCCGCCGACCGGTTTCACGCGGGCAACTCCGCCAGACGACGGACCACGGCGACCAGCTCGTCGGGGTCGAACGGCTTCGTCAGGTAGAAGTCGACGCCGAGTCGCGAACCGCGCTTGAGGTCGGCCTCCTGCGCCCGTGCCGAGAGCAGGACCACGCGGACGTGGGCGGTCTCGGGGTCGCTGCGGAGCCGGGCGGCGGCGTCCCACCCGTCGAGCTTCGGCATCATGATGTCGAGGGTCACGACGGCCGGGTCGACCTCGCGCACCTTGGCCAACGCGTCCAACCCGTCGGTCGCCTGGAACACCTCGAAGCCCTCGAGCTCGAGGTTCAGGCAGATGAGCTGGCGGATGACGTCGTCGTCGTCGACGACGAGGACCCGCACCGGTGCGTCCGTCACGTGGCCAACCCTAGTCGGGCGCGCGCGGTGCGAGCTGCTCCGACAGCCGCATCGCCAGGTCCTAACCGGTGGGTGCCCGGGTCCGGGGGTTGATACCGTCGGACAGTCCCGGGCCCCCGTAGCTCAGGGGATAGAGCGTCGCCCTCCGGAGGCGAAAGCGCAGGTTCGAATCCTGCCGGGGGCACTTTCTGACTCTCGGGCCGCCGGCCGCTCAGATGGCGCGCCGGCCGCCGATCCGGCGCCGTGCGCTGGACAGGTCCACGACGCGGTCCTTCCCGGCCGACAGGTCGATCTCGCCCGGGTGCCCGACGTGCCAGCCCTGGGCGTAGTCGACGCCGAGCGTGTGGAGCAGCCGCAGCGTCGCGGGGTCCTCGACGCACTCCGCGACGGTGCGCATGCCGAGCCCGCGGGCCATGGCCACGAGCGAGCTGACCACGACCTGGTCCTCCGGGGACCCGGCCGCGCGTCGCACGAACTCGCCGTCGATCTTGAGGTAGTCGAACGGCAGGTGCCGCAGGTGGTGCACCGAGCCGAAGCCGGCGCCGAAGTCGTCGATGGCGAAGGCGACGCCGCGGGCCCGGATGCGCCGCATGAAGTCGCCGGCGGCCTGCAGGTTCGGCAGTCCGGACGTCTCGGTCACCTCGAAGACCAGCCGACCGGCGAGCGAGGCGGGAAGCAGCCGTTCGATCTGTTCGGCGAAGGCGTGGTCGCCCAGGCTCCGGCCGTCGAGGTTCACGCAGAGGGTGCTGTCGCCGAGGGTCCCGGCCCGGAGCAGGTCGACGGCGGTGGAGAACACCCACCGGTCGAGCTCGCCGATCAGGCCGTGCCGGCTCGCGGTGGGCAGGAAGCTCGCCGGCAGCATCAGTCGCTGACCGACCTGCAGCCGCACCAGCAGCTCGTGGTGCGTGACCTGACCGGTGCCGAGGTCGACCAGCGGTTGCGCGACGACGCGGTAGCTGTTGGCGCGGAGCGCCTCGAGGACGGCGGCGCGGCCCCGCTCGACGCCCGGCCCGCCCACCGGCGCGACGCCGGCTGCGTCGCCGCCGAAGCGGCGGACCCGGCCGGGGCCCTCGTCCTTGGCCTGGTACATCGCGGTGTCGGCGCGGGCCAGCACCTCGTCCACGGTGACCCGGTGGCCCTCGAAGGTGGCCACCCCGACGCTGGTGGTGACCGCGTGCGAGTGGGCGTCGTCGAGGCGGATCCGGGTGCCGGCCAGGCAGGCGGCGAGGTCTTCGGCGACCCGGAGGGCCTGCTCCGGATCGACGTCGCTCAGCAGGACCGCGAACTCGTCGCCGCCGAGGCGGGCGAGCAGGTCGCTGGAACGCAGGCGGCGTTGCAGCGCGGTCGCGACCCCGATGATGACGCGGTCACCCGCGCTGTGCCCCATGGTGTCGTTGATCATCTTGAACTGGTCGAGGTCGAGCAGCAGCACCGCGCCGCGGGGGCCGTGCCGGTGCACGCGGGCGACGTGGCGCTCGAGCTCGCGGCTGAGCTGGCGGCGGTTGGCGAGCCCGGTGAGCGGGTCGTGCTCGCCGAGGTGGCGGAGCTGGGCCTCGTAGTGCTTCCGCTCGCTGATGTCGGTGAGCTGCAGCAGCAGCCGGGTGGGCTGCCCTTCGGCGGACCAGAGCCGGACGTGCACCGACACCCAGACGGTGCCGCCGTCGGCCCGCCGCAGCTTGCGCTCGCCCGCGCCGCTCTCCCCGTGGACGGGCAGCAGGTCGGGGTCGGGCGAGGGCTCGTCGGGGACGGTCAGCTCGTCGATGGACAGGCCTTCGAGGTCAGCCACGGACAGTTTGGTGAGGCGGCAGAAGGCGTCGTTGACCTCGAGGAAGCGCTCGTCGACGTCGACGACGGCCATGGCGATGGGGGCGTCCTGGAAGGCCCCGCGGAACCGCTCCTGGGCGCGCATCGTCTGTTCGGCCCGGCGCCAGGGGCTGCGGTCGGTGGCCGCACCGATGAAGGTCTCGCGGCCGCCGGCCTGCCCGGCGACCCGACTGAGGGTCAGCAGCACGTCATGGTGGCCGCCGCTGCCGTCGACGAGGGTCCAGCTCCGGGACCGACCACCGTCGGCCACGACGGGAAGCACGGAGGACCCGCGGCCGTCGAGCAGTGCGCCGCGTTCGGACAGCTGGGAGGGCTCGATGAGGTCACAGAGGGTGCGGACGCCGATCAGGCTCGCGGGGTCGACGCCGAGCAGCCGGCACAGGGCGTCGTCGGCGAAAGTGAGCAGCCCGTCGGCGTCGCAGGCGAACAACGCCGGCTCACCGATCGTCGAGAGGTCCTCGCCGATGAGGTCGACACCCTCCGCCTCGCCCCCGAACACGTCCGAGGACGCACCGCGACCCGGATCGACGTCGGCAGCGACGTCAACGGCGACGTCGGCGTCGCCGATCACATCGACTACGCCATCAACGACCGGTGTCGCGTCGTTCGTGCGGCCCTCTGGCATCCGGTTTCTCCCTGCTCCCGGATCTCCATCGGCGGACCGCCCGGCCTGCTGAGCGACGTCTCGACGGCGGTCTGCGGGGAGTTGTCCGGTTGCGTCACCCACCCCGCCATGATGCGGGGCGCGCTGGTCGCCACCAAGTAGGTCACCCGATCGGCCGAACGGGTCAGGCCGTCCCGTTGTAGCCGAGCAGGTCGGCGTAGAGCATGCCGGTGCCGACCGACATCTTGAACCGCACGGTGCCTCCCGGCCCTACCGGGACGATGACCAGGTTGGCGATGGGGTTGCCCACGTAGTACTGGAGAACGCCGGGGATCCCGCCGGTCGTGTTGCCGGCTGCGGCGCCGAGGAAGCCGTTGGCGGTCGGGTTCGTCACGGTCGTCAGCAGCATGACCGAGCGGGCGGTGGTCGGCAGGTTCGGGATGGTGAAGGTGACGTCGGGGGCCGTGGCCGCCTGCAGCACCCGGGTGGGCACGATGCGGTGCGGCACCTGGCCGCCGGTGCTCGACGCGGCACCGTAGTAGCCCCAGATGTCGACGAGCACGGGAGCCGAGCCACCGGACAGCGCGACGCGGATCCTGCCGTCCGATGAGCGCTGGGCCACGACCAGCTGGGAGATCGACCGGCCTGCGGTGTAGGTCTGCTGCGCCACCGTCGGGGTGACCCCGCCGGCCCCGACCGAGACCGTTCCGCCCGCGGTCGGTGTCGAGACCGTCACCTGCAGGACGACGGCGTCGACGCCCGTGGACGGGAGCCCGCCCACGCCGTTGGTGGCGATGTCGAGGGGCGCGCCCGCCGAGATGACGGCGCCGCTGGCTCGGGTCCGGTTCAGCGGGGTGAACAGCCCGGTGGTGCTCGCGGCCGGCTTGTAGTAGCCGACGACGGTCACGCCGACCGACGCCGTGCCGCTCGACATCTTCAGCTGCATGCGGCCGTAGCTGTCCAGCGGGACGCTGACCAGCGCCGAGCGGGTACCGCCGGCGAGGTACTGCTGCGCCGTCACGGTGCTACCACCGCAGGCGGAGCCGAGCATCACGTACCCGGACGCGGTGGGCCGGGCGACCTCGACGTTGACCAGCACGGCGGAGGCCCCGCTGGTCGGGACGCCGGCCTGGCCGGCCATCGCGAGCTCATAGGTCCCGCCGCCGGTCATCGCGAGCGTGCCGCGTCGGGTGGGAGCGGTGGGCACGAAACGGTCGGTGGTCACACCGGAGGCCTTGGCACACGGAGCCGGGACGGTCGGGGTCGGGGTCGGCGTCGGGGTCGGGGTCGGCGTGACCGTCGGGGTCGGCGTGACCGTCGGGGTCGGCGTGACCGTCGGCGTCGGCGTCGGAGTGGGTGCCGGAGCCGGCGTGACGACGGTCCAGCCCATGTCGGCGAACATGCCGCGGACGATCGGGCCCGGGTCGTGGATCGCCTCGCCGTTCTGCATGTACGGCGTCATCAGGGCATTCGGTGTGCCGGCCGGGTAGGCGTCCTCGGCGAGGTGGCTCACGCTGCTGCCGGACTCGAAGCTCGATGGGGAGTACAGCTTCGGTCGGCCGCCCGCGGCGGCGATGCCCGCGGGGCCGTTCCACTGCGCTCCGCCGGTCGCACCGCGGAGCAGCCCACCGAGCGCCAGCGAGCCCTGCGGGTAGGTGGTGGTGTTGAGCGCGCTGACACCGTTGCCGTCGCTGATCAGCCGGTCGAAGATCGTGGGCGAGTCACCGGGGCTGTCGAGGCCCCAGTAGCCGCGGCCCTGGTCGGTCCAGTTCGGCGGGGTCAGCCCGTCGAGGGTGCCGACGAAGCCCAGGCCGTGGCCGAGCTCGTGCAGCACGACGCTCTCGAAGTCGTAGCTCTGCGAGCCCGGCTGGCCGTCGGTGCCGAGGTACCAGGACGGGAAGGTCGAGTTGAAGTTCGCCGTGATCTCTGGGTGCGCGGTGTCGAGGTCCTTGCCGGCGAGGACGTTGGCCAGCGCGTCCGGGTAGTACGTGCCGGCGCGCGGGGCACCGGTGAAGTCGCGCCGGAAGTTGGCGGGGCCGGCCTGCCCGAGCACGCCGGCGTCGAGCGGGCCCCACACCGCATCGATGGTGATCGGCACCGACGACCGCACCTGGGTCTTCCAGATGTCGACGGCGGCCTGGAAGGCGGCTTGCGCGGCCGGGCTGAAGCCGGGTTCGTAGGTCACGCGGATGTCCGCGGTCGCCACCGCGCTCGCCTGCAGCTGCGGCGCCGCCCGGAGCGCGGCGCTGCGCTTCCACGTCGGTCCGTTCGTGGTGTGGGTCGCGCGGAGCGTCTGCAGTTCGCCGTGCCGGGAGACCCCGGCGGAGAACGGGGACGCCACCGGCTTCGCGCCGGCAGCCCTCGGGACGGTGGCCCCGGCGGCACTGCCCGCTCCCAGGCCGAGCAGCAACAACGTCGCAGCAGCGACGGAGAAGGCGGAGCGACGCACGAAGGTCCCTTTCGTCGACTCCCTGCGCCTACGACAGGTCGGGAGTTCTGCTCTACGAGTCGGCACGTCACCGACGCGTCCTGAGCAGCCGGGGACATCTTCACAGCTATGGGTCCGGCGGCGAGGACTCACCCGTCGGCGGGCTGGGTCGCACGGACCACGCTGGGTAGCCTGGGAGGCCTCGACACCCCGCGACGCCGCGAGAGGCTCGACCGGGGGCGAACAGGGAGAGAAGGCGAAAGCGCTCCGATGACGACATCGGTCAACCCGGCGACCGGTCCCGACTTCGGCCCGAACGAGTGGCTGGTCCACGAGATCTGGCAGCAGTACCGCGAGGACCCGGACAGCGTGTCCCCGGAATGGCGGGAATTCCTCTCGGACTACCGCCCCGTGGACGGTCCCGGAACGACGACCCCGTCCGGCCGTCGCAACGAGGACCAGCCGGCCGACGGTGCCCCGGCGTCCGCCGCCGGCGGCTCGAACGGCAACGCGACGCAGACCGCGTCCGCAGGCAGCACCAAGGCAGCGACCCCGGCGAAGGCGCCCGTCACGCAGCCGACCTCCAAGCCCGACACCCCGAGCCCGGCCGCCACGAACGCTCCGGTGAAGGAGCGCAACGCCTCGCCGTCCGCGCAGCCGCAGCCGGTCGCCCGTCCCGAGCCGAGCGGCCCGCCCGCACCGGCCGGCGCGCCGACCACCGCGCTCAAGGGCGCAGCCGCCCGGGTCGTCGCGAACATGGCCGCGAGCCTCGAGGTCCCGACCGCGACGTCGGTGCGAGCCGTGCCCGCCAAGCTGTTGCAGGACAACCGCACCGTCATCAACCGCCACCTCGCCCGCGCCCGCGGCGGCAAGGTGAGCTTCACCCACCTCATCGGCTACGCGCTGGTCCGGGCCCTGGTCGACCACCCCGAGATGAACGTGAGCTTCGCCGAGACCGACGGCAAGCCCACCTTGGTCACGCCCGAGCACATCGGCCTCGGGCTCGCCATCGACCTGGTCAAGGGCAAGAACCGGCAGCTCGTCGTCGCCGCGATCAAGGGGGCCGAGACCCTCGACTTCAGCGGCTTCTGGACGGCCTACGAGGACATCGTCCGCCGTGCCCGCGGCGGCAAGCTGACCACCGACGACTTCGCCGGCACCACGATCAGCCTCACCAACCCCGGCGGCATCGGCACCGTGCACTCCGTCCCGCGGCTCATGCAGGGCCAGGGCACGATCATCGGCGTCGGTGCGATGGAGTATCCCGCCGAGTTCCAGGGCGCGTCGGAGGAGACGCTGGCCCGTCTCGGCGTCAGCAAGGTCATCACCCTGACCTCGACCTACGACCACCGCGTCATCCAGGGCGCGCAGTCCGGCGAGTTCCTCCGGCGGATGCACCAGCTGCTGCTCGGGGCGGACGGCTTCTACGACGAGGTCTTCGCCTCGCTGCGCGTTCCCTACGAGCCGGTCCGCTGGGTCTCCGACATCTCCGTCACCCACGAGGGCGAGCTCGACAAGGGCGCCCGGGTCATGGAGGTCATCCACGCCTACCGCGTGCGCGGCCACCTGATGGCCGACACCGACCCGCTCGAGTTCAAGGTGCGTCGCCACCCCGACCTCGACATCAACCAGCACGGCCTGACGCTGTGGGACCTCGACCGCGAGTTCGCGGTCGGCGGCTTCGCCCAGCAGAAGACGATGCGGCTGCGCGAGATCCTCGGTGTGCTGCGCGATTCCTACTGTCGCCGGGTCGGCATCGAATACATGCACATCCAGGACCCGGAGCAGCGCCGCTGGATCCAGTCGCGGGTCGAACGGCCGGCCGTGCGTCCGGACCCCGAGGAGCAGCTCCACGTCCTCGAGCGGCTGAACGCGGCAGAGGCGTTCGAGAACTTCCTGCAGACCAAGTACGTCGGCCAGAAGCGGTTCTCGCTCGAGGGCGGCGAGTCGACGATCCCCGCGCTCGACGAGGTGCTCCAGGGCGCGGCCGAGGCCGGTCTGGACGGCGTCGTCATCGGCATGCCGCACCGCGGTCGTCTCAACGTGCTCGCCAACATCGTCGGCAAGAGCTACGGCCAGATCTTCCGCGAGTTCGAGGGCAACGTGGACCCGTCCACGGCGCACGGCTCGGGCGACGTGAAGTACCACCTCGGTGCCGACGGCGTGTTCAAGGGCCGCAACGGCGACGACGTCGAGGTCCACCTCACCAGCAACCCGAGCCACCTCGAGGCCGTCGACCCTGTGCTCGAGGGCATCGCGCGGGCGAAGCAGGACATGCTCGACAAGGGCGAGGACGGGTTCACCGTGCTGCCCCTCCTGATGCACGGGGACGCCGCGTTCGCCGGGCAGGGTGTCGTCGCCGAGACCCTCAACCTCTCGCAGCTGCGTGGCTACCGAACCGGCGGCACCATCCACCTCGTCGTGAACAACCAGGTCGGGTTCACCACCTCGCCGACCTCGGGTCGCTCGTCGGTCTACGCGACCGACGTCGCCCGCATGGTGCAGGCGCCGATCTTCCACGTGAACGGCGACGACCCCGAGGCGTGCGTCCGCGTCGCCCGGCTGGCCTTCGACTTCCGGCAGCGGTTCCGCAAGGACGTCGTCATCGACCTCATCTGCTACCGCCGTCGCGGCCACAGCGAGGTCGACGAGCCGTCGTTCACTCAGCCGCTGATGTACGACACGATCGACGCGAAGCGCTCGGTTCGGAAGATCTACACCGAGGACCTGATCGGTCGCGGCGACATCACGCTCGAGCAGGCCGAGAAGGCCCTGCGGAACTACCAGGGCCACCTCGAGAAGGCGTTCTCCGAGACCAAGGACGCCTCGTCGGCGCCGTCGCGCGAGCCGGGCATCCGCAGCGTCGACGAGCGGGCCGCGGCCTCGGTGAAGACGGCGATCCCGCTCGAGACGGTCAAGCAGATCGTCGACACGCAGGTCAACCTGCCGGACGGGTTCACCCCGCACCCCCGCCTGGCGCCGCAGCTGCAGCGCCGCGCGAAGATGATCGACGACGGGACCATCGACTGGGCGCTCGGCGAGCTGCTCGCATTCGGTTCGCTGCTCCTCGAGGGCAAGCCGATCCGCCTCGCAGGTCAGGACAGCCGTCGCGGCACCTTCGGCCAGCGGCATTCGGTGCTCGTCGACCGCAAGACCGGCGAGGAGCACACCCCGCTGCGCACGCTGCCGGGGGCGGCGACGTTCTACGTCTACGACTCCCTGCTCAGCGAGTTCGCGGCGATGGGCTTCGAGTACGGCTACTCGATCACCCGTCCCGAGGCCCTCGTGCTCTGGGAGGCGCAGTTCGGTGACTTCGCCGACGGCGCACAGTCCATCGTCGACGAGTTCATCGCCGCCGGCGAGGCGAAGTGGGGCCAGCAGTCCGGCCTCACGCTGCTGCTCCCCCACGGCTACGAAGGTCAGGGTCCCGACCACTCGTCGGCACGGCCCGAGCGCTACCTCGCCCTCTGCGCGGACGACAACATGACCGTGGCGATGCCCTCGACCCCGGCGCAGTACTTCCATCTGCTCCGCCGTCAGGCACTCGTCGAGGACAAGAAGCCGCTGATCGTGATGACCCCGAAGTCGATGCTGCGGCTACGCGCCGCCGCCTCGGCCAAGGAGGACTTCACCGAGGGCGCCTGGCAGCCGGTGATCGGCGACCCGTCGGTCAGCGGCACGCCGCGGCGGGTGGTGCTGTGCTCCGGGAAGGTCTACTACGACCTGCTCGCAGCGCGGAAGAAGCGCTCCGGCACCGACACCTCGGTCGACGACGTCGCCCTGGTGCGGGTCGAGCAGCTCTACCCGACCCCGATCGACGAGGTCTCCGAGGCGCTCGCCGCCCTCGGGGCCGACGGCTCGACCGACGTCGTCTGGGTCCAGGAGGAGCCGGCGAACCAGGGCGCGTGGCCGCACATGAAGCTCTCGCTCGAGGAGGGGCTGCCCGACGGCGTCACGCTGCGACGGGTGTCCCGTCGCGCCATGGCCTCTCCGGCCGCCGGCGTCGCCGCCGTCCACGAGGCCGAGCAGGCAGCGCTCATCGAGGCCGCGCTGTCAGCCTGAGATCCGCCAGCCTGATCCGAGCTGCGGGTCGAGGTTGTCGTGGCGAGTTGAGCTTTCTCGCCCCGACAACCTCAACCCCGTGCAGGAGGAACCGTGTACTTCACCGACCGCGGGCTCGAAGAGCTGGCCGAGCGGCGCGGCGACGAGTCCGTGTCGTTCCGCTGGCTGGCCGAGCGCATGCGTGACTTCGTCGACGACAACCCCGACTTCGAGGTGCCCGTCGAGCGCCTCGCCGTGTGGCTCGCCCGGTTGGACGACGACCCCGAGGACTGACGCGCCCGGGCCGCGCTCCCGGTGCGTGGTACGGCGATCCGGCGCGCCTGCGATCATGACCCCGACTTCGGGGCACACTGACGGCGTCCGAGGCGTGCCCCGGCGGGTCCTCAGAACGCGACTCCGGTCGCCCCGCCGGTCGAGAGGAGAGTCGTGTCCGAGTCCTATCCGTCCGGTTCGGCCCAGCCCGGCGAGGGCTCGTCCGCGGGCGAGCAGCCACCGACGGGGCAGTACGGCTCCCCCGCCCAGCCCGGGTACGGGCAGTCCGCGTACGGCCAACCCGGGTCGGGGCAGCCGGGGCAACCCGGATACGGGCAGCCCGGGTCGGGCCAGCCCGGTTACGGGCAGCCGGCCTACGGCTCGCCGGCGGGTCAGGGTGGGGCCGGCCCGTCATCGGAGACCTCGGTGGGCCAGCCCTTCGCCTCCCCGGGCGGATACGGCGGTGCTCCGCAGACCGGTGCCCCACAGGGCGGCTACGGCGCGCAGGGCTACGGCAGCCCGTCGGGCCCGGGCTACGGTTCCGGGTCGGGCGGTGCCGAGCGGTTCGGCGGCTACGGCCAGCAGCCCTCGGGCGGGCAGGCCTTCGGCGGATCGGGCTCGGCCTACGGCTCGGGCTCGAGCTCCGGCGGCGCCGGGAACCTGCTGACCAGCCCGGCCGGAGTGAGCCAGCTCGTCACCTACACCGGCTACGCGCTGGTCGTGCTGGGAGTGCTCGCGGCGATCCTGACCCTCGCGACCGACACCTCCTCCGACGGCAGCACCGCCTTCAAGATCGCCCAGGCGATCCTCGCGCTCATCACCGGCCTCGGCTTCGGCGCCGTCTGCGTCGGCCTGGGCAGCCTGCTCAAGCAGCGAACGAGGTCCTGACCGGCCGGCCGCGCGCGAGCACGGCCGGATCCAGGTAACGCTCCACCATCCGGGCGGCGTATTCGGGCCCGAGATGGCTGGCGGTCGCGCCGAGCTGTTCGGCGGCCTGCCGGTAGGACGGGTCGCCGACCAGCCGCGCGATGGCCGTGGTCACCCGCGCGCTCGTCAGCCGCATGGAGAGCATCGGGATGGCCGCGCCGGCCCGCTTGAGCCGCATCGCGTTGTCGAACTGCTCGCCCCCGCCGGGGACGATCAGCTGCGGCAGCCCGCGCACGAGCGCCTTCGCGACCATGCCGTGGCCGCCACCCGCGACGACCACCGATGACGCCGCCAGCGCCGGCGCCTGCCGGCCGGGGCCGACCGACGCCCAGGACGGCAGCGGACCGTCGTGGGTGTCGAACTGGGTGGAGACCAGCCGCAGCCCGAGCATCTCGCAGGCGACCAGCGACGCCTCCAGGAGACCGGTCGCACCGCTCGGCGCCGTCGAGGCCGAGACGAAGACCAGCGGGGCGTCGCCGGGGGGCAACGGCACCTCCGCCTCCGCCGGGTCCCACTCCATGGGTCCGACGACGACGGTGTCAGCGGGCCAGTCCGGCCGCACGATCTCCATCCCGGGAAGCGTCGCGACCAGGCGGCCGTTCGCGGCCCGCTCGCTACCGGTGAGGCCGATGCCCATCCGGGCCTGGGCGCGTTCGCTCTCCCCCTGCCGCAGTCCCTTGCGGTGCAGGCGGCGGAGCAGGCGGTCGCGGCCCTTCGTCACCGGGTTGCGGCCCTGACGCAGCCCGGAGCCGGGCGCGGGTAGCCCGACGCTGTAGTCCTGCAGCGGGTGCGGGATGAGCTCCACCCACGGGACGTCCATCAGGTCGGCGGCGAAGGCTCCGGCGACGGTGAGGGTGTCGGCGACGATGGCCTCCACGCCGGCCGCGGTCAGCTGCTCGGCGAGCGGCCGGGCCTGCTCGGCGGCCCGGCCGTAGAGGCGGAAGCCGAAGATGGCGTCGCGGGGGTCGGCCTTGAGCAACGGCAGGTGGATGGCGGGCAGCCCGTTGCGCTCGAGCGCGTCGAGCCAGCCCACGCCGGTGACGACCAGCACCTCGTGGCCGCGGGCCTGCAGGGCGGTGGCGAGGGAGGCAGCGGGAAAGGCGTGGCCGGGCGCGGGGCCGGCCACGACGGCGATCTTCATCGGTCGGCTCAGGTGGTCAGGACGAGCTTGCCGAACACGTCGCCGCCGGCGAGCAGTTCGACCGACTCGCGGACCTGCGCAAGCGGGCGGACGTCGCTGATCAGCGGACGGACGCCGGTGTCGGCGAGCAGGCGGACGAGGCCGTCGAGCTCGTCACGGGTTCCCATGGTCGACCCGACGATCGAGAGCTGGAGGAAGAAGACGCGGTTGAGGTCCGTCGGCGGCTTGCGGCCGCTGGTGGCACCGGAGACGACGATGGTGCCGCCGGGCTTCAGCGACTTCAGCGAATGGTCCCAGGTGGCCTCGCCGACGGTCTCGAGGACGGCGTCGACGCGGGCGGGCAGCCGCGCGCCGGACTCGACGGCCTCGTCCGCGCCGAGCTCGAGGGACCGCCGACGCTTGTCCTCGTCCCGTGAGGTGACGAAGACGGTGTGGCCCAGGGCCTTGCCGAGCAGCACCGCCGCCGTGGCGACGCCGCCGCCGGCGCCCTGGACGAGGATCGTCCCGGGGCCGGTGAGACCGCTGCGGGTGACGAGCATGCGGTAGGCGGTGAGGTACGCCGTCGGAAGGCAGGCCGCCTCTTCCCAGGACAGCTCGGCGGGCTTGTCGACGAGGTTGCGCTCGGGCACGGCCACGTACTCCGCGAGTGTCCCCTGGTGCTTCTCGGACAGCAGGCTGCGCTTCGGGTCGAGCGTCTCGTCGCCGCCACCGGCAGCCGGGTCGCCGAGCACGGCGTGGACGACGACCTCACGGCCGTCGTCGGTGACGCCGGCCGCGTCGCAGCCCAGGATCATGGGCAGCTGCTCCTGGCCGAGGCCGACGCCCTTGAGCGACCAGAGGTCGTGGTGGTTCAGGGCGCTCGCGCGGACCGCGACGCGGGCCCAGCCCTCGGGCACCTCGGGATCCGGCCGGTCGGCCACCTCGAGTCCGGAGAGCGGGTCGTCGGCGTCGATCTTCGTCGCGAAGGCAGCTAGCACGATGCGACCCTAGCCAATGCGTCGGCGACCCACGGTGCGTGACGGTGCCTGGGCGCAGGGTCACGCTCTGGCGTGTCGAAGAAGACAGCTGGTCCCGGGATGGTCGACTGGTCGTGGAACCAGGGAAGGGGCCTCATATGAGCGTGCAGATGTCCGGACCGTTGCCACGCGAACTCGTCGTCGCGGCGCTGGCCAACAACCAACCCGAGACCCGTCGCACCCGGGGCTGGATGCGCCGACGGGGCCTGCGCCCGGTCGTCGCGGTGGACGTGGCCGCCGGCGGTGAGGTCTGCATCGACAGTGCCGCCGACTTCGTCGCCTGCCACCACCCCGGCTGCTGCGCGCTGCGTCCGGTCGAGAGCGTCGAGGACTGCGCGGGCTGCGGGCGGCGCTGACGGCAGGAGGGACACCCCGGGTCGCACCGGGGTGGGTGAACAATGGTCGGTGAAGCCGGGACGCGACCCGCGCCCGGACCGACGAAGGACACCTCATGACCGCATCCGCGCACCCGTCCGAACCCGCTCCCTCCTCCCCGGCGACGACCGGCGCCCCCATGACGCTCTACGGCGGCGTCATCAGCCGTCGCGTGACCGTCCGCGACCTGCAGCTCGCCAAGGAGCGCGGGGAGAAGTGGGCGATGCTCACCTCCTACGACATGCTCACCGCCGCGATCTTCGACGAGGCCGGCATCCCGGTGCTGCTCGTCGGGGACTCCGCCGGCAACAACGTGCTCGGCTACGACACGACCGTGCCGGTCACCCTCGACGAGCTGCTGCCGCTCACGCGCGCGGTCTCCCGCTCCACGAGCCGGGCGATGGTCGTCGGTGACCTGCCTTTCGGCAGCTACCAGGCCTCCCCTGCCCAGGCGCTCGACAGCGCGTTGCGGCTACTGAAGGACGGCGGGGCGCAGGCGGTCAAGCTCGAGGGCGGACGCCGCGTCGTCCCGCAGGTGGAGCTGCTGGCCGGGGCCGGCGTCGCGGTCATGGGTCACATCGGCCTCACCCCGCAGAGCGTGCACGGGCTCGGTGGCTACCGCGTCCAGGGCCGGGGCGAGGCGGGCGACCGGCTGGTCGAGGACGCGTTGGCGTTGCAGGAGGCGGGGGCCTTCGCGATCGTGCTCGAGGTCGTCCCGGCCGAGCTGGCCGCCCGCGTCACGAAGGAGCTGCGGATCCCGACCGTCGGGATCGGCGGCGGACCGGCCACCGACGCCCAGGTGCTGGTCTGGACCGACATGGCTGGTCTGACCCCCGGCGCCGGTCCGAAGTTCCTGAAGCGCTACGCCGACCTGCGCGGCACGCTGCTCGACGCCGCGCGCACCTACGCCGACGAGGTCCGCACCGGCGTCTACCCCGCCGAGGAGCACGGTTACTCCTGACGGCTCCTCCTGAACGGGAGCTCGGCTCAGCCCGGCGGCGCGATGCGCGCCGCCAGCTCGGCCGCGAGCCGCGCCGGCGCCTCGACCAGCGACGGGCCGTACCAGGTCAGGTGACGTCCACTGACGAGGGCGGACGGGGTGGCGGTGAAGGCCTCGGGGCCGTCCTCCGCGGTGAAACGGTAGGGCTCGTCGGGTAGGACCACGAGGTCGGCGCCGCCGGCGTCCGCCGGGTCGATGCGCGGGTAGCGGTCCGGATCCCCGGCGAGCACGTTGACGTGCCCGAGTCGGTGCAGCACGTCTCCTGCGAAGGTGTCGCGGCCAAGCGCCATCCACGGGCGCCGCCAGACCGGCACCAGCACACGCACCGCCTCGCGCGGCGCCGCCGGCCAGGCCCACGCCTGATCGGCCTCATCGAGCCAGGCCGGTCGCGGCAACCGGCAGGCGGTCACGAGCAGTCGGTCCAGGCTCGTCAGCGCCTCGGCGACGGTGTGCGGAGCGGTGACCCAGACCGGCAGCCCTGCCTCGCGCAGCGCGGCCAGGTCGGCGGCCCGGTTCTCCTCCTCGTTCGCCACGAGGAGATCCGGTGCCAGCTCGACGATCTGCTCCACGCGCGGGTTCTTGGTGCCGCGGACGCGGACGACGTCGAGATCCGCGGGATGGCTGCACCAGTCGGTGGCGCCGACGATCAGGCCCGGCGCCGTCTCCGCGATCGCCTCGGTGAGGCTCGGGACCAGCGAGACGACCCGCCCGACCGCGCGTGGCACCGCGACGGACAACCCGAGATCGTCGGTCGGCGGCTCGGGCACCGGCACGTCAGACGTCGGTGACGCGCAGCCCGGCGTGGGCCTTGTAGCGACGGTTGACCGAGATGAGGTTCGCGGTCAGCGCCTCGATCTGCCGCGCGTTGCGGAGGCGGCCTGCGTAGACGCCCCGCATCCCGGCGATGCGTCCGGCGAGGGCGGCGACGAGGTCGGTGGCCTCGCGGTCGTCGCCGAGGACGAGGACGTCGGTGCCGACCTCATCGACCTCGGGGTCCTCGAGCAGCACTGCGCTGACGTGGTGGAAGGCGGCGACCACGCGGCTGTTCGGCAGCAGCGCTTCGGCCTGCTGTGCGGCGCTGCCCTCGGGCACGTCCAGCGCGAAGGCGCCGGAGGAGTCGAAGCCGAGTGGGTTCACGCAGTCGACGACGATCCGTCCAGCGAGCCCGTCGGCGAGGGAGCGCAGCAGATCGGCGTGCCCGTCGTAGGGCACCGCGACGATGACGACGTCGTTCGCACCCCCGAGCTCGGCGACGGCGGCCGCGTTGTCCAGCCCGCGGACGACCCCGGCGTCGGCGAGGCCGCGCGCGACCTCGGCGGCCCGACCGGCGTCGCGGGAGCCGATGAGCACCTCGTGCCCGGCCGCTGCGAATCGACGGGCGAGACCCCGCCCTTGCGGCCCGGTGCCGCCGAGCACCGCGATGCGGACGCCGGCGGCGTCGGGGAGGGGGCGGCTGGGCGGGACTGGTGATGCGCTCACCGCCGTCAGTCTGCCGGATCGGGAGGAAGCGGTCGGGGTGCCGTGTGCCGATCTGCCCGACCGGGGACTACCGTCACGACAGCTCTCACCACGGCGCCATCCCACGATCACGTGGCTGAGACCTGGCCGCCTCGTCCTGCGGGCGTCGGGGTCTCCTCGCGGGATCCGGGCAGGAATCCGCTGGAGGGGGAAGAACTGTTCGTGTAGCGCAGCGGTACACCGCGTGATCGAGCAGTGGCGGCGCCACCGGGCGGGACCGAGCAGACGGACCAGCGGCGGACGACGGAGGGACGGTGCGCGGACGATGACGTCGGAACCCCGTCCACGGCGTCGTCCCGGCCGCCGGTCCGCCGACCGGCCGGTCACACCACCGGCAGAGACCCCCACCGATCCGCAGGTGGTCGGTCTGCTGCAGGAGATCGCCGAGCTCCGGCTCTCGGCCGCGACCAACCTGACGCTCGCGGCGGCGGCGATGGACGCCGCCCGGCCGGACATCGCCACCGAGCTGATCGAGGCCCAGCAGCGCGACGTCGCACACCTTCGTGGCCGCGCCGCCGTCCTGCTCGACCTCGACGGGCCGCTCGGCGAGCGGACCCGTCGTGCGGTGCTGCACGACGCCGCGGTCGAGGAGTTCGGTCTGCTGCAGCGTGCACGGGTACCGGCCACGAAGAGCCTGCGCAAGCAGCCGTCGAACGGCGTCCTGGTCCTGCCGCCGCGACGCGAACAGTCCCTCGGTTCGTCGCGCTGGAGCGCCAGCGGCGCACTGCTCGCCATCGCCGCGACCATCGCGGTCGCCCTCCTGCGGCCGCTGGCCCCGCCGGCGCCCGCGCCGCCGGACCCGACGTCGGTCTCGGTCGGTGCCTCGTTGAACGCCAAGGTTCAGCGTTCGTACGGCGACCTGCTGGAGACCGCTCAGCCGCGGACACCGACCTTCGACGTCGAGCAGTCGGCCCAGCGGCTGCACGCCAACCTGACCGCACTGCTCCCCCAGGCCGCCAAGGACCCCGTGACCGCGCACCGGCTGCTCGACGTCCTCCGGGACGAACGGGTCCTGCTCAGCGCGCAGGCCCCCGGTGCCATCGACGCCTTCCAGGTCGAGGCGGTGGGCATCCTGACGCAGCTGCGCCGCACCGCCCAGCCGCAGGTCCTCGCAACCCTCCCCGACGTCATCGACGTCGTCGGACCGCTGCCGTCGCAGGTCGGCGACGCCGTCGCCAGCTTCTCGCGGGTCGCCCCGCCCACCGCCTCCGGGGCGACGACGACCGCTTCCGCGGCGTCGAGCGGCGGCACGACCGCCGGCTCGGGTGCCGGCGCGCCGACCGCGTCCGCTCCGGGCCCAGGGCCGGCCGTGGTCCCGGACCCGCCGGCGAAGGCACCGACCACAGCCGTCACCGATACCGGGAGCGGCAGCGGCGGCAGCAGCGGTGGCACGAGCAGCGGCCCGTCCGGCGGTGGCACGACCCCCGCAGCGCCTGCCCCGCCCCCCTCGGTGGACCCGGTACCCCTGCTGCCCCAGCTGCCGCAGCTGCCTTCGACCCTCGGCGTCGGGCTGCCCCAGAACTGACGGTCGGTACGGGCGCGGTGAGCGCGCCGATCGCCCTCCCGTGGTGGAGAAATTCCACAGAAATACCAGACGAGGTCACTCGGAAATAAGGCCGAAGCGGGACATTTCCCCCGGCCGGTGTGGGACGTCTGTGGAATTTCTCCACCACCACGCTCAGTCGTGCGCGCCCGTCTCGTGCGCTGCGTGGCCCGCCGGCTCGAGCTGGAACGTGGAGTGGTCGACGTCGAAGTGGCCGCGGATGCACTCCTGCAGGTGGTCGAGGATCTGCGGGGCGTGCCCGTCGCTGAAGCAGCTGTCCTCGACGACGACGTGGGCCGAGAGGGCCGGGAGGTCCGAGGTGACCACCCAGGCGTGCAGGTCGTGGACGTTCTGGACGTGCGGGGTCTCGAGCAGGTGCCGCCGGACGACGTCGAGGTCGACGTTCTCGGGCGCCCCCTCCAGCAGGACGAGCCCGGCGGCGCGCAACAGCTGCCAGGCCGCTCGTAGCAACAGGGCCACGACCACGAGGGACGCGAGTGGGTCGGCGCGGGTGAAGCCGGTCAGCAGCAGGACGACGCCGGCGACGAAGGTGGCACCGAAGGCGTATGCGTCGGTGAGCAGGTGCTGGAAGGCGCCCTCGACATTGAGGCTCGTGCGGTCGGCGCGGGCCAGCACCAGCGTCGCCATTACGTTGACCACGCCGCCGAGGGCGGCGACGAGAACGAGCGGTAGCCCCGCGACCTCGGGCGGGTGGATCAGCCGGCGGACCGCTTCCACGGCGATCAGGACGGCCACGACCAGGAGCGTCAGACCGTTGAGGGACGCGGAGAGGATCTCCGCACGGGAGTAGCCGAAGGTCCAGCGGCCACCGGCGGGACGCTGCGCGAGCCTCGCGGCCCAGAGCGCACCGGCCAGGGCACCCGCGTCGGTGAGCATGTGCCCGGCATCGGCGAGCAGGGCGACCGAACCGACGACGAGCGCCAGCACGAACTCGACCACCAGGAAGCCGGTCAGCAGGGCGAGGGCGACCCACAGGTAGCGGCGGTCGGCGTCGCGGGACGGCGCGGTGCCGCAGCCGTGCCCATGGCCGTGGCGGACCGGTGAACCCGTGGTCGTGGCCGTCCCCGGAGCCGGTCAGACCGATGCGTCGCCACCACGCAAGCCGAGTCCCCGACGACGGCCCCGCGGGCAGGTCGGCGCCCGGCCGGTCCGCCTGCTCGTCGACCGGGCCGTGGGGCTGGTGCGCGGCCAGGATTCCTCCTGCTGTCGGGGCCACCGAGCCTACGCAGCGCGAACGACCCTGCGAGCCACCCCCGACACGCCGCAACGTCTCAAGATCGTTACTGTGAGTGACGAACCAGAGGCGGCGGCGATCGGGACAGCAGGCGGCAACACGCCGCCCGCGACCTCGACTTGATAGTCCGTTCGGGTGGTATTCGACGCCCTCGAATAATCCGTCAGATCAATCGCTGGAAATTTATCCAATGGTTCTGATACCTAGAGCCAAGGTCCAGGGCACGGAGGGTCGCATGTCGCTCGCTTTACGTAACCGTCTGTTGTCAGGGGTCCTGGCCGCCGTCGTCACCGGTTCACTCGCCTGGGGCGGTGCCGGCGCCGCTGCAGCGAGCACGTCCCCGCAGTCGCCGCCGTCGCCGGCCGGCGGGCCGTCCGTGCCGACGACCCCGACGACCCCGACGACCCCGACGACCGGTGCCGACGTCGACCCCGCCCTCCTCGGCCGCACCGGCCCGACCAAGCTGATCGTCGTCGTCGACGGCGACAACGGACCCGCCTCCCCGGCCGTGACCGCCGTGCAGCGACTCGGCGGCGCGGTCACCCAGCCGCTCCCGCTCGTCTCCGGGTTCGCCGCGACCCTGCCCGGGCGGGCGGTCCCCGCCCTGGCGGCCGTACCCGGCGTCCGGGCCGTGACCCTCGACGGCCCGATGCACGTCCAGGCCGACGCGTCCACGCCCGAGCCCGACAGCACCACGACCACGACCACGACCACCACCACGCCCGCGAACGCCCCCGCCACGTCGCAGGACCCCAACGCCCCCCGCCCCAGCTCGGGCACCGCCGACCCGGACTCGCTGCCCTCGGTCTACCGGCAGGTTGTCGGCGCCGACGATCTCGCCGCGCGCGGAGCCCAGGGCAGCGGCGTCACCGTCGCGCTCATCGACACCGGAGTCAGCCCGCTGCCGGACGTCGCGAGCCACCTCGTCCGCGTCACCACCGGCGCCCCCGGCGGCGTGGCCGCGGACTGCGTCAACTTCTCCGGCGAGAGCACGTGCGACGACCAGTACGGCCACGGCACCTTCCTCGCCGGCCTGATGGTCGGCGACGGCAGCTCGTCGGCCGGTCGCTACCGCGGCACGGCGCCGGCCGCCCAGGTGCTCTCGCTGAAGCTCTCCGGCCCCGACGGCTCGGCCGACGTCAGCAAGGTGCTCGCCGCCATCCAGTGGGTGGTGTCGTTCCGCGACACCTACGGCATCAAGGTCCTGAACCTCTCGCTGGGCACCGACTCGACGCAGTCGTACCGCCTCGACCCGCTGAACTACGCCGTCGAGCAGGCCTGGAAGTCCGGCATCGTCGTCGCGGTCGCCGCATCCAACCGCGGCCCCGGCAGCGCCACCATCGCCAAGCCCGGCGACGACCCGTACGTCCTGACCGTCGGCGCCGTCGACGACCTCGGTACCGCCGCGACCAACGACGACGTCCTGCCGGACTTCTCCTCCCGCGGCCCGACCGCCGCCGACGGGCTCGCCAAGCCCGACGTGGTCGCCCCCGGCGCCCACCTCGTGAGCCTCGCCGCCCCCGGCTCGACCATCTCCACCCAGTTCCCGAGCTCCATGCCCGCCCCCTACCGACGCGGGTCCGGTACCTCGATGGCGACGGCGGTGGTCAGCGGGCTGATCGCCGACATGCTCTCGGCCGACCCGTCGATGGGCCCGGACCGCGTCAAGTTCGCCCTGACCTCGACGGCGAGGCCCACCGCGTCCACCGACGTGCAGGCGGTCGGCGCCGGCATCCTCGACGGCAACGCGGCGATGAGCGCCGGCCCCGGCCTCGCGAACCAGAACCTCGCGTCCTCGACCGGACGCGGCAGCCTGGCGCTGAGCCGCGGCCACACCAAGGTGCGGCTCGACCACCGCGGCGGCGACGTCGTGGTCGACGGCGAGCAGACCGCGCAGCTGCGGCCGTGGCTCTTCGCGCTGCCGACCTGGCTGGGCTCGTCGTGGACGGGTTCGAGCTGGACCGGCTCCTCCTGGACGGGTTCGAGCTGGACCGGCTCCTCCTGGACGGGTTCGAGCTGGACCGGCTCCTCCTGGACGGGTTCGAGCTGGACCGGCTCCTCCTGGACGGGTTCGAGCTGGACCGGCTCCTCGTGGACGGGTTCGAGTTGGACCGGCTCGTCGTGGACAGGGTCGAGCTGGACCGGAAACAACTGGTACGGCTCCTCCTGGACCGGCTCGCAGTGGTACGGCGCGTGGGACCAGTGAGGTGCGGCGACAGGCGGTGACCCCGGCACCGGAGCCCGGGTCGACGAGGCGGACCTCACTCCGATTGCTGTGGACTCCGGCCACGTGGGCGATAGTGGAGTCGTGAGCACCAGCTCCCGGGCCTCCGGCTACCCGTGGCGGATCCGCCTGTACATCGGGTTCGTGACGCTCGCCGCACTGGTCTGCGCACCCCTTGCCGCGATCCTCATCGGGCCGGAGAGCGCGGCGCCGCCGTTCGTCGTGCCCGTGCTGCTCGTCCTGATCGTGCAGAGCGAGCTGCTGCGGGTCACCTACAAGTACCGCGACAGCGAGGAGTCGTTCACCCTCATCGAGACGGCGCTCGCGCCCGTGCTGCTGGCCACGAGCGGGTGGCAGCTGCTGCTCGTGGTGGGCGGCGGCCTCACGGTCGCCTGGTGCATCAAGGGCCGGGACCCGCTGAAGTCGCTGTTCAACGTCGCGCAGTGGGTGCTCGCGGCCTCGCTGGCGGGCGTCACCTTCGACACCCTCCGCAGCAGCGACGGCATGCGGCCCGAGAACGTGGGTGCCCTGCTCGTCGCGGTCCTCGTCGCGGCGCTGGTCAACCAGCTCGCCATCGGCGGGATCCTGAAGCTCGTCACCGGCCACGTCTTCGGACGCCTCGTCGTCGGGCCGGACGTACTCATCGGCAAGCTCATCGGCCCCATCGGGTGCATCGTGCTGGGCCTCACCGTCGCCGGTGGCTACGCGTGGTCGCCGTGGACGCTGGCCTTCGCCTTCATCACCCAGCCGTTGGCGCACTGGGCGAGCCGCGGATACGCGGCCGGTCGCGCCGACCGGCAGCGTCTCGGCGGACTGCACCAGGCGACGCACGCCCTGGCGTTCTCGCTCGACCGTCGTGAGGCGTTCGCGCGCTTCCTCGCCGAGTCGAGCCACTCCTTCGAGGTGCAGGCCGCGGAGCTCGTCCTGTTCGACGAGCAGCAGCCCGACGACCAGGTGAGCGGCGTCGTCGAGGTGCACTCCTGCGGTGAGGACCGGGAGAGCTACCGCAGCGAACGCCGTACCCACCACCTCGCCTCCCTGCTCGCCGACCTCGAGGAGCCGGTCCGACTCGCCGGGCGTCGGCTCGATGCCCGGCAGCAGGCCGCGCTCGCCGCCGAGGGTCACTCGCAGGGGATCGTCGCTCCGCTCCGCCTCGCCGGCGGGACGGTGGGCCTGCTGTTCCTCTACGACCGCAGCGGGATGGAGGGCTACGAGGAGGGTGAGCTCGCCGTCGCCGGCGCCCTCGCCGCCGAGGTCGTGAGCTTCCTGGAGCGCGGTCAGCTCGTGCAGGCCGTCATCGAGGAGCGGCGCAAGCTCGCCGAGATCGTCGAGACGACCAGCGACGGCATCTTCTCCCTCGACGGTTCGGGACGGATCCGCAGCTGGAACCCGGGACTCGCCGAGATGACCGGCTTCAGTGCCGCCGAGATGGTCGACACCACCCACGTCGGCCTGCTCCGGATGCGCGACGCCGCCGGCGACGACGTCCTGCTCGAACACTGGACCCACGTCGCGGCCGAGCTGCCCGGCGAAGTGCAGATCCTCGACGCCTCCGCCCAACCGGTCTGGCTCTCCTGCTCCTACAGCCGCATCGAGGCCGCCGAAGGTCGCCCGGCGGTGCTGGTCGTCGTGGCGCGCAACGTCACGCGGTCGCGCGAGCTCGAACGCCTGAAGGACGACTTCGTCGCCATCGTCGGCCACGAGTTGCGGACCCCGCTCGCGGCCATCAAGGGCTGGTCGTCGACACTGCTCAGCCGCGGCGAACGGATGCGTGAGGACCAGCGCCTGACCGCACTGCAGGCCGTCCTCGGGCAGGCGCAGCGGCTCGAGCAGCTCGTCCTGAACATCCTCGAATCCTCCCGGATCGAAGCCCGGATCACCGGCGAGGAGTCGACGATCGTCGACGTCAGCTCGGCCGCGGTGAAGGTCGTCGACGAGGTCGTCTCGGCCCGTCCCGACCGCGTGGTGCACCTGCTCGCGCCCGACCACGGCTGCACCGTGCGAGGCTCGTCGGTGTGGCTGGAGCGCGCGCTCGCCAACCTCGTCGGCAACGCGGTCAAGTACTCCCCGGACGCCGAGCCGGTCGACGTCACCGTCGGCGTGGTGGACGGCGAGGTGGTGGTGCGGGTCTCCGACCACGGCCCCGGTATCCCCGACGACGCCCGCGAGCGGGTCTTCGAACGCTTCGAGCGGCTGGAGGGGACGGCGACCCAGGCCGGCACCGGTCTCGGGCTGTACATCACGCGGCAGCTGGTCCGGGCCATGGGCGGCAACGTGACCGTCGACGCCCTCCCCGGCGGGGGCAGCATCTTCACGATGCACCTGCCGCAGCGCAGCGGCGTCCCCGCGACCTCGGCCTGACCCACCCCGACCGGACCGGGCGCGCTGCGACGGGCCGGGACGATCCCGGGACGCGGCGGTGGTGATCGTGGCACTGTCGACGACGCACGAGCGGTGCCACGGTTGCGTGAGGTTGCGGTCGGGCAGGGCCATCGCATCCGACGGCAGCCTGCGGCTCCGTGCTGCGTACACCGACCTACCCCCCGAGGAGCAGCAGGTATGGCACGACGCAACCGGAACTCGCAGCCGTTCTGGCGGGTCACCCCCAACGCGACGAGTGACCCCGGGGCGCTGTACCGGCACGGCGTCGAGTGCCTGAACAAGCGGGACGGGCGCGGCATGCTCGCCAGCGGCTGGGCCCTGTGCCAGGTCGGCGCACTGCACGAGAACCAGGCCAGCGACTTCCTCACCGACGGGTTCCGCATCTGGCGCGAGTCCCCCGGCTTCGACCGGGCCGAGGCGGCGGCCTTCCTGACCGACCTGTTCGACGCGCTCCGCTCGCTCACCCCACCTCCGGTGCCCGCGGACCTCCGCTCTGCGCCGCAGGAGCAGGTCGTGCCGGCGAGCGTCTACCACGGCACCCGGTGCTGGGCCGGCAACGAGCTGCTCGAGGCCACGCCCGACCCTTCCGTGCGGCAGCGGTACGAGCCGCTGGTCTACGCGGCCGTCACCGAGGCGCCCAAGGAGCTCGTCCCCCGCCGGTCGGTCGACTTCGCCGTCGGCTATGCCGCGGCCCACGGCATGGACGAGCCGTGGGTCATCGTCCTGCCCGAACCGCGCGACCGGGAGCTGGTCGGCACCGCCGCTGGCGCCGAGCACGAGACCTCGGCCGACCCTGGCATCGGGGCGGAGGCCGCCGGCGCGAACGGTGCCGGCCCGAGTGGCAGCACCGCCGCCCCGCCGCGTTCCCGGCCTCGGCCCTCTCCCGGCCCCCGGCCGACGCCGTCCCCCTCGCCGGCCCCGGCTCCCCCCGGCGACGGCGGATCCGACGCGTCGGACGGACGCGCCGCCGAATCGGCCACCGTCTTCTCCCCCGTGCTGCGGCCTGCGCCGGCACCGGCCCAGCCCGAGCCGCGCCAGGAACCGGAGCAGCAGCACCAGCCGGAGCAGCACCACCAGCCGGAACAGCACCACCAGCCGGAGCAGCAGCAGCACCAGCCGGAACAGCACCACCAGCCGGAGCAGCAGCAGCACCAGCCGGAGCAGCACCACGAGCCGGAGGTCCCGGCTCACGTCCGGGAGCTCCGGGAGCGGCTCGCCGGGTGGCTCTCGGAGCGCTACCGCGATGTCCGCATCGAGGACAACGGCTGGATCACGGTGCCCGACATCGGCCCCTCGGTGCTGCAGATCGAGACCGCCGAGCTCGCGGGCAACCATCTCAAGGCGGAGATCTTCGCGCCGCTCGTGGTCGACGTGCCGGTGACCGACGAGGTGCTGCGGCACGTCGCCCTGCAGGGGGCGAAGTTCCACTTCGGCGCCGTATCGCTCGACGCCGACGACGACGTGACCGCCGGCTCGCCCGAGGCCCAGGGGCTGCTCCAGTTCTCGCACACCATGCTGGCGGACGGGCTGGACCACGAGACGTTCCTCGCCGCGGTCTGGCTCGTCGCGGACACGGTCGCCACCCAGAGCGTGGCCCTGCACCGTAGGTTCGGAGGCATGCTCGTCGCAGACCTGGCCTCCTGAGCGTCCCGGCCGCTGCCGAACCGGAGCCGGTCCGACGTCAGCTGGTCCTCCTCACGGCCTGTCTCGCTCTGTTCGTCAGCACCCTCGACAACACGGTCGCCAACGTTGCGCTACCGAGCATCGGCCGGGACCTCTCGGCCGGCACGGCCGCGCTGCAATGGGTCGTCGCGGCCTACGTCGTGGTCCGGGGTTGCCTGCTGCTCTCGGCCGGCGCCCTCGGCGACCGGTACGGCCGACGGCGCATGTTCTCCTACGGGCTCACCGCCTTCGGGATCGGGTCGCTGCTGTGCAGCGTCGCTCCGAACGCCGAGCTGCTGATCGCGTTCCGCGTCCTCCAGGCCCTCGGCGGTTGCTTCCTGGTCCCCAGCAGCCTGGCGCTCATCACCGACGCGTACCCCGACCCCACCGAACGGGCCCGCGCCATCGGCATCTGGAGCGCGACCACGGCGGCCAGCACCGGGCTGGGACCGCCGGTCGGCGGCCTGCTGGTCGACACCTTCGGCTGGCGGAGCGTCTTCTGGATCAACCTGCCGATCGTCGCCGTCGCGGTGGCCCTGGCCGCCCGCTACGCGCGGGAGTCCCGCGACGCCACCCACCGCCCGCTCGACTGGCCCGGGCAGGTCCTCGTCCTGGTGCTGCTGGTCAGCCTCACCTCCGGCTTCATCGAGTCCTCCGACGGGCGGTGGGCGTCGCCGCTGGTGCTGGGCCTGTTCGCGACGGCGGCGGTTTCGCTGATCGCCTTCGTGACGGTGGAGCGGCGGAGCGCCGCGCCGCTGCTCGCCCCGTCCCTGTTCCGGAACCGCGCCTTCAGCGGTGCTGCGGTGGTCGCCACGCTGGCGTTCGTCGTCTACGCCGGGTTCCTGTTCGTCAACACGCTCTACCTGCAGCAGATCCGCGGCTACTCCCCGCTGGTCGCGGGGCTGCTGGTCATGCCGACGACGATCGGCAACGTCGTGCTGTCCCCGTTGTCGGGTCGGATGACGGCCCGGCGTGGCCCGCGGCTGCCCGTCGCCCTGGCCGCGTCCGCGATGCTCGCCGGCTCGGTCATCCTGGCGCTGGCCGCCGGCACCGCACCTGTCCCGGTGCTGCTGGTCGCCTACGTGCTGATCGGGTCCGGCGTCGGCTTGGTCAACACCCCGATCACGACCGCAGCGATCGACGGCCTTCCCGCGGATCGTGCCGGCGTCGCCGGCGCCGTGACCAGCACGTTCCGGCAGGTCGGCAATTCGCTGGGCGTCGCGGTGCTCGGTTCGCTGACCTTCTCCGGTTTCCTGGCCGCGTTGCCGGACGACGTCGCCCGGCTTCCGCTCGATCCGGTGCAGCAGCGGGCCGCGGTCGACGCCGCGCGGCAGGCAGGTGGCGACGGTGGACTCGCCGAGCTGCGGACGAGGCCCGGCGGGATCGGTGACGCCGTCGCGTCGGCGTTCTCCTCCGGGCTGCACGTCGCCTACCTCGTGGCGGCGGTCTGCGCGCTGGCCACGCTGATCGCGGCGCTCGTCGCCTTCCGGCCGACCCGGGCGGCCTCCTAGGCTGCGGCACATGACCGACAGCCCCGGCAGCGCCGGCGCCCATCCCGAGCCACCGATCAGCCGGTTCGGCACCGTCGAACTCGCCGACTTCCCCGATGACCTCCGTGAGCGCATCGCTCCCATCGCCGAGCGCTCCGGCTTCGTGCCGAACGTCTTCCGCGGGCTCGCCCGCCGGCCGGCGGAGCTCCGGGCGTTCCTCGACTACCACGACGCGCTGATGGACAGCGACGTCGGACTGTCCCGGGCGGAGCGCGAGCTCGTCGTGGTCGCGACGTCGGGGGCGAACCGGTGCAGCTACTGCGTCGTCGCCCACGGCGCCATCCTCCGGATCCGCGCCAGGGACAGCGCCATCGCCGACCTCGTCTCCACCAACCCCTACGCCGTCGAGCTGCCGCCGCGTGAGCGGGCGATCGTGGACCTCGCGTTGTTGATCGCGACCGACTCCGCGACGCTGACCGACGCCGACCTCGACGACGCCCGCGCCGCCGGCCTCAGCGACGACGAGGTCTGGGACGTCGGCGCGATCACCGCGCTGTTCGCGTTGTCCAACCGGATGGCACACCTGATGGCGCTGCGGCCCAACCCGGAGTTCTTCAGCCTGGGGCGCCGTTGACGGCAGCGCTGTTGCCACCCGTGTTGCTGTCGGAGCGTCGCACTGCAGTCCGCAGCCACTGCAGGACCGGCGGGAGCTGCTCGCGCACGAACAGCTGACCCGCGTAGTTCTCGAGGTGGATGCCGTCGGCCTGCCGCAGCGTCCTGCCGTCGAGCCGCCGGGTGAATCCACCGCCGGGGCAGATCAGGTCGGCGAACGGAACCATCTCCGTGCGCCCGGGGTAGGCGGCGAGCGAGGCCTGCATCAGACCCTGCAGTCGGGCCATGCGGGTCGCCTCGTCCGCGGGCAGCCGCGTCGTGCCGGTGCCGTTGGCCAGGGTGAGGTCGTCGCAGGGCGCGCTCAGGAGGGCCAGCCGACCACCACGGCTGGTGAGGATGCGCATGCCGAGGTCGATCTCGCTGCTCAGGTAGGCGTCGTAGGCGGGCTCGCCGGGCTTCTCCCAGGTCGAGTCCCGCTGCCGGTCGAAGGTGTCCCAGATGCTCGGCAGCACGAGTGTCACGTCGGGCCGGAAGGTGTCGACGAGCTGCTGCCACCGCTGCGGCCAGTTCAGGCAGACCGGCTGCTGTGGCAGGGGCCGGGACTGCCCGCGGGCGATCCCGCAGCCGAGGAAGCCCTGGTTCGTGAAGGTGACGACCGACGGGTCGACGGCGGGCTCCATGCCCTTGCCCAGCGTGTACGCGACGCTGTCGCCGACCAGCAGCACCCGGAGCGGTCCGTTGCGCGCGACCGCCGGCGCGACGACGGGGTCGCCCGGGCTCGTCGGCGACGCCGTCGGGGCGGACGTCTGCACGTCGGGCGCCGCGGCCGGTGGCGGTGCCGGCCCGGTGGTCTGGGCGAAGGCGGCGAGGTCGGTACCCGGCGAGCTCGTCGGCAGCGGAGCGACGAGCAGCACGGCGACCAGCAGCGCGACGGCGGTGGGGACGACGACGCGCGGGTCGAGGCGGGGCATCCGCCGGGGCGCCTGCCGTGCCCTGCGCTGCGGTCCGGTGCGATCCGGTCCTGCCGAAGAACGCACGCAGGCCGTGGGTGCGGATGGGTTGCTCGACGAGGTGGTACGACGAGGTGGCCACCAGCAGCGTCACCGCGACCCGGGCCGCGGCGAGCCCGGCTCCGGAGAGCGGGACGCGGTCGGGCGTCAGGTAGACCACGACCGGCCAGTGCCAGAGGTAGACGCCGTAGGAGATGCGGCCGAGGTAGGCGAGGGGACGTAGCGAGAACGCGCGGGCCAGCGGACCGTAGGGAACGGTCGTGGCCGCGGCGACGACCGCCGCCGTCAGGAGCGCCACCAGCGTGAAGCCGCCGCGGTACAGCCAGCCGGCGGTGCCGCTGACCGTGGTGACGAGGACGACCAGTCCTGCCGTCGCGGCGAGACCGAGCGCGCCGACGACGCGCTGTCCCCTGGGGATCCTCAGGGGTGCGCGCCCGTGCAGGGCGACCGCGAGCGCGGCCCCGATCAGCAGGGCCTGCACCCGGGTGTCGGTCCCGTAGTAGAGCCGGTCGAGGCCGACGCCGGCGCTGGCGAGTCCGATCTGCAGCCCGGCGGAGAGGGCGGCTCCGGCCACGGCGAGGACGAGCAGCAGCCGTTCCGAGCGCCGCAGCGCGACCACCGCGACCAGCGGCCACACGACGTAGAACTGCTCTTCGACGCCGAGCGACCAGGTGTGGCGCAACGGCGACGGAGCGACGACGTCGAAGTAGCTGTGACCAGCCAGGACGGCCTGCCAGTTCGAGACGTAGCCCAGTGTCGCGACGGCTTCGTCCCGGATGCCGGCGACCTGTGCCGGATCGGAGAGCAGCTGGGCGAGCACCGCCACCGCGATCAGCGTCAGCAGCAGGGCCGGCAGCAGGCGTCGCCACCGTCGGACCCAGAACCGGCGCAGCGAGATGGAGCCGGTGCGCCGCCGCTCGGAGACCAGCAGGCCGGTGATGAGGAACCCGGAGAGCACGAAGAAGACGTCCACGCCGAGCAGACCGCCCGGCACGGACGCGAGGCCGAGGTGGAACAGGACAACAGCCAGTACCGCGAGGCCGCGCAACCCGTCCAGCGCACGCACCCGCGTGCGTCCCGGTGACGTCACCAGCACCTCGTTCGACGATTCGTCGGCATGTTGATCTCGAGCGTAGGCCCGGTGGGCCACTCGGTCGACGCGGCGCGGCGCCACTCACCCGTGCAACGAGGACTATCTGCCCACTCAGCCGGGTGGGAGTTGGGCCGTTCGGGTGAACGTGCCGCCGGGCGTGGCGGCGTCTCGAACCCATCGGATTCCGGAAACGCGAACGGCCGCCGCGCTCGACGCGCGACGGCCGTTCGATCGATGACGGGTGAGCCCTCGGGCCACCTGTGGGGTGCGCTCAGTAGTAGTGGCGGCGACCGCCGACGGCCCGGCCCATGGAGCCGAGCAGCACGAAGATGAGGCCGACGACGACCAGGACGATGCCGATCGACCACAGCACCGGGATCGACAGGACGAACCCGAGGACGAGACAGATGACGCCGAGAGTGATCACGAGTGGTTCCTCACGCTTATGCGCAGTCTGGGTGGCTACGCAGCGTGACGTATTCCCGGACTAACTACGGCCTAAGCCTGTCGTTCGGGCACATCATCTTCCCCACTGACCGCATCGGAGGATTGCGGAGCCCGTGAGCAGGCAGGAGGTCGAGGACAACCGTCCGGCCCGGAAGGACCTCTGCACACCATGGCGACCGACAGCATCGAAGCCGGCAGCATCACCCTGACCGGCCACGGCGGCGACGAGATCACCGCCTACCTGGCACGCCCCGCCGAGCCCGCGCGGCGGGGTGGTGTGGTCGTCATCCATCACATGCCCGGCTACGACGCCGGCACCAAGGAGATCGTCCGCCGCTTCGCCACCCTCGGGTTCGACGCGGTGATGCCGAACCTGCACCACCGTGCGGCACCGGGTGCCGCCCCCGACGACGCCGCCGCAGCCTCGCGGGCCTCCGGCGGGGTGCCGGACGAGCAGCTCGTCGGCGACGTCACCGCGGCCGCTGGGCTTCCTTCGGGCGCTCGACTCCAGCAACGGTCGGGTCGGCACCATCGGCTTCTGCTCCGGTGGCCGCCAGGCGGTGCTCGCCGGCTGCCGGGCGCCGGTCGACGCCGCCGTGGACTGCTACGGCGCCTTCGTGATCGGCACGCCGCCGAAGGACTTCCCGCTGCAGGTGTCACCGCTCGACGACATGCTCGGCGACCTGCGGTGCCCGCTGCTCGGGCTGTTCGGCAACGACGACTCCTACCCCTCACCCGCGCAGGTGGACGAACTCGACCGGCTGCTCGACGGACACGGCAAGCCGCACGAGTTCGTCCGCTACGAGGGCGCGGGACACGCCTTCTTCGCCGTCGACCGCCCCAGCTACCGTCCCGCTGCCGCGACCGACGGGTGGGAGCGCATCGCCGCCTTCTTCGGTCGGCACCTCGCTGCCTGACGCGGGCCATCTGCCCGTCGTCGACCACCGACCCCTCGAGAACGGAGCCCCCCGATGTGCACCTACACCACCGAGCAGCGCGCCATCAGCGGGAGCGGGAAGGGCCCAGCCGGCTGGTTCGGCCTCTCCACCGCCACCGTGTACTACGACCACCCGGTCCACGCCCAGGCCGAGCACACGCTCAACATCGACTTCGCCGACCCGGCCCGCGGCCCGGCCGCCCGGGTGGCCGTCGAGCTGGACGCCGCATCGGCCCTCGCGCTGATGGACGCCATCTCCGCAGCGCTGGCGGCCGTCCCTCCGGAGCTGTCCGGCGTGACGGTCAGCGGGCCGACGCCGACGAGCGGTCGCTGACGGCCGACTGGGCCGGGACGCCGGCGTCCACCTGCTCGGCCGTCATCGCCTCGATGGGTGGGCCCAGACCGACGATGCGGATCTCCGCCTCCATCATGTTCGTCAGCTCGCGGCCGGCGTCGGCGAGGAAGGCGTCCCGGAGCGCCTGACCCTGCTCTGCCGCGGCCTCGAGCGCCTCGCGCGAGACATAGGTGATGTTGAGGACGTGCTTGCCGACGGCCCGGTCAGCCAGGAGGGAGACGGTGTTGACGCCGTCGATGCCCAGGATCGTCGGCAGCACGTCGCGGCGGAACGCAGCCTCCGAGGACTCCATGGCGTCGAGGGGCGTCATGACCTCGACCGACCGGGTCCAGTAGCCGACCCGGTCGGCGGCCTTCTGCTCCATCAGGACCGGTTCGACGGTGACGATGCGCGCCTCAGCCGCCCCGATCAGGGCTATGCCCTCGTCGCGCAGCGCGGTCAGCGCGCTCCGGCTGGCGTCCAGCGACTGCTCGTCGAGCCAGCCCGACACCACGATCACCTCGCCGGTGTCGGGGTTGGCGTAGAGCGACAGGCCGGCGTTGCCCTCGATGGCCCGCACCGCGGGGTCGACCCTGTCCCGGACGAATGCCTCGAACTCCCCCATGCGTGCCGGGTCGCCCTGGGCGATGATCGCGCGTGCGTGCATGTCGGCCTCCGTGGCTCCGGCGACGGCACCCGCAGCTCGCCGCGGCGGCACTATGCACGCGCCGCCCGGGCGGCGGCAACCGGTTCCGCGAAGTCCGGGACGCGTAACGGGTGCAATCGCCCGTGCGCGGTCAGCCGGTCAGGACGGCGGACGTGCTCGCCAGCGTCGGCGGCCCGGGATGCGGACGGCCGAGCAGGTAGCCCTGGAAGTGCCGGCAACCCGCGCGGCGTAGCTCCGCGAGCTGTTCAGCGGTTTCGACCCCTTCGGCGACGACGTCGATGTCGAGCTCTGCGGCCAGCGCGAGGATGCCCTGCACGAGCGAGCGGGCGGCGGCGCTGCTGTCGATCTCGTTGATGAAGGTCCGGTCGATCTTGATGCAGTCGACCGGGAGCCGCTGCAGCCACGACAGCGTCGAGTAGCCGGTGCCGAAGTCGTCCAGGGCGATGCGGACCCCGAGTTGTCGCAGCTCACCGAGCCGTTCGACGACCGCCGGGACATCGAGCAGCGCCCGGCTCTCCACGACCTCGAGGTGGAGCCGTTCCGGCGGCAGACCGGCCCGCATCAGCGCGCCGCGGACGACGTCGAACAGCCGGGGGTCGACCAGCGCCGCCGAGGAGAGGTTGACCGCCACGTGCTGCGGGGTCCGGCCGTTCCCGGTCGCCGGCCAGTCCGCGAGGGCGACGACCGCGGACTCCAGCGCCCAGAGGTCGAAGTCGCCGATCAACCCGAGTTCCTCGGCGAGGGCGAGGAACGCTGAAGGCGCGAGCATCCCCAGCCGCGGATGCTGCCACCGGAGCAACGCCTCGGCGCCGACGACGTGCAGTTCCGAGTCGGCCGCATCGGCGGCGACCAGCGGCTGGAAGACCAGGCGCAACTGGTCGCCGGCGAGCGCCTCGCGCAGCTCGCGCTCGAGCGTCTCGTCGGACTGCCCGTGACGCTCGGCGACAGCGCCCCCGTCGGAGGCGACCCCGTCCGTTCCGAACCCGGCGCCGCCGAGCTGGTTGCGTCCCCGCTGCTTGGCCGTGTACATGCCGGCGTCGGCGACGCGCAGCAGCTGGTCGACGCGCCCGCTCGGGCCGACGTGGGTGGCGATGCCGACGCTCGTGGTCACCCGGAGCATGCGACCGTCGATCCGGAAGGGCTCGGCGAAGCAGGCCAGCACCCGTTCGGCGACGGCGGTGGCGGCGTCCGGCTCGACGAGACCCGGCAGCAGCAGCGCGAACTCGTCGCCGCTGAGCCGGCCGACGGTGTCGCCGGGGCGCAGGACACCGCGCAGCCGCGCTGCGACCTGCCGGAGCAGCTCGTCGCCGGCGAGGTGGCCCCACGAGTCGTTGACGCGCTTGAACCGGTCGAGGTCGCAGTAGAGGACGGTGACGCCCTGCTCGGTGGTGGCCTCGGCGAGGATGCGCTCGAGCAGCCGCGTCAGGAGCAGGCGGTTGGGCAAACCGGTCAGCGCGTCGTGCAGCGACTGGTGCTGCAGCGTGCTCCAGAGCCGGGCGTTGTGCAGGGCGGTCGCGGCGTATTCGCCGACTCCCTGCAGCCGGACCAGGGCCTCGGCGCTGTCGGACGGCATCTGCCCCACGCGCCAACAGGCGGTGGCCACGCCGAGCAGCGTCTGGTCGGCCAGCAACGGGGTGACCGCGAAACCCTCGAGGTTCAGCGTCTGGAGCCACCTGCGCAGCGAATCGCTGGCGTCGGCGACCGTGACGACGGCGGTCTCCTGCCGGGTGAGGATCTGCACGAGCTCCGGGGTGTCCTCGGCCCGGATCGACTTCGCGTCCCACAGCGCCTGCTCATGGGCGTCGAGCCCGCCGGAGGCCAACGTCGTCAACTGTCCCAGCGCCGGGTCCCAGACGCGGACCGACGACGTGTCGCAGCCGACGATCGCCGGCAGCATGGACACCACCACCTCGGCCACGGTGCCGGCGTCGCTCGCGGCGCGCAGCTGGTGGGCCAACGCCAGCAGCGCCGCGGACCGGCTCTCCTGCCGACGGCTGCTCTCCAACGCGATCAGCAGGTCGAGCGCGGCGGCGGCGTGGCCGGCGTACGCCGTGAGCATGAAACGCTCGTTGGCCGGGCCACGCTGGTTGGTCGGGTAGAGGGCAGCGAGGCGCCCGTAGAGCCGGCGGGCGGACCGGACCTCGACCGACACCACGTTCGGCCCGAGTTCCCCGCCGGCGAGCAACTGCTCGGCGAGCCCGGCGACCTCGTGCTCGGGGATCCCGACGCCGTAGACCCTCGGCGAGCCCGTCTCCGGGTCGAGGACCGCCAACAGGTGCATGGGCGCGACGACAGCCGCCGCGGCCCGGTCGGTGATGCGACGCAGCACGGTCTCGAGGTCGTCGCCACCGACGAGTTCGGCTGCGGTGGACTGGAGCTTCTGCAGCTGGCCCCGCAGCGCGACGAGCTCGGGGTCCTGCTGGCCGGCGCGCCGCCGACGGAAGGGCAGCCGCGACCGCTCGGCCCAGCGGAGGTGGTAGATGCACGCGGGAGCCCCGTCGGACTCGCACTCGTCGTGCCGGATCTCTGCGGCCGGCAACCCGAAGATGTTCGGGACCATGCCGATCAGGCCCTGCGCGTACAGGCAGTCGAGCCGGGAGTGCTCATAGCCCTCGTGGAGCGTGTAGCGGAAGGCCGCGTGGTTGCTCCCGCACTCGATCAGCTCCATGGTGGAGGTGGTGGAGAACTTCGGCACCGAGCGGGGAAGCTGGCGGTAGACCTGCCGAGGCGAGCCGAGGGCGCGCAGCACCAGGACGACGGAGTGGTTGAGGCCGTCGCGCAGCGCGGTCGCGCCCATCGTGAACGGGCAGTTCGGGTCGCGGAGGACCTCGACGGCCGCTTCGAACAGCCGGATGCGGGTGGTGTAGCTGACCCATCGCGTCTCGTCCTGCAGCTCAGCACGGCTCTCGGGCACGTCGGCCAGGCGCAACAACGCGTCGAGGGCGCCCTCGCCCCCACGCTCCTCGACGTAACTGAGGATGAGTCGGGTGGTCACTCCCGACGTCTCGCGCCCGCCCGCATCGACCTGCACCTGTAGGGGTTCGGCAGGAAGGGGCGGCTGCTTCACTTCCGCGCCCGATCAACACCCGGTCGGGGGTCGGTGGTGCCGGGGGCCGACGCGCCGCCATGGGCCTTGACGGCTCACTTGTTTTTTGCAAGTGTCAGTGCCGTCCAGCTACTGGACCGACGACGAGGAGACCACGATGCCGCGATGTTCGTCAACCGGCCGGTGACCGACCTGGAGCGCGCGAAGGCGTTCTACACGGCGATCGGATTCACCATCAACCCGCGCTTCACCGACCACAACGCGGCCTGCGTGGTGGTCGAGGAGGACCACAGCTACTTCATGATCCTGGTCGCGCGAGTTCTTCCAGACCTTCACCGACGCTGCCGCATCGGTGACCCGGCGGTGAACCCGTCGGTCGTCGACCGCGATCTTCGTCGAGAGCCGGGAGGCGGTCGACGCAGCCGTCGCCGCCGGGCTCGCCGCGGGCGGCACGGAGGCGCACCCCGCGTCGGACTACGGCTTCATGTACCAGCGCCAGCTCGCCGACCCCGACGGCAACATCCTCGAGTTCGGCTACATGGACCCGGTGGCCGCCGCAGCAGGGCCCCGAGGCCTTCGCGAGTCCAGCAGGCCTGAGGTCCGGTGGCCGCGCGCGAGTACGGACAGTTCGACGGCGTCACGCGGGCGCTGGAGCTCGTCGGCGAGCGCTGGGCGCTGCTCATCGTCCGCGACCTGCTGGTCGGGCCGCGCCGCTACGGAGATCTCGCCGCGGGACTCCCCCGCATCCCGAGCAACATCCTGGCGGCGCGGCTCAAGGACCTCCAGGCGGCCGGCGTCCTGCGCCGGGTGCCGCACTCGCGGGTCGTCGTCTACGAGTTGACGGCGTACGGCCACGAGCTCGAGCCGATCGTGCTCGCACTCGGCGCCTGGGGGTCCAAGGCGCTGGGCGACCCGCGCGAGGAGCAGATCATCACGCCCGGACTCGATGACCATCTCGCTGCGGACGGCGTTCCGACCGGAGGTGGCGGCGGAGCTGCCCGCGACGGCCTACGAGGCGCGGGTCGGTGCTGCCGAGCTGCTCATCCGGGTCGACGGCGCCGACCTTCAACGTCGTGCGCGGCAACGGGCCGGCCGACCTCTGCTTTCGCCGCAGGTCCGGGCATCCACCGGCTCATCTGGCCGGTGAGCTCGCGCCGGAGCGGGCGATCGCGACGGGTGTGATCGAGGTGCTGAACGGGTCGCGACGACCTGCTCGACCGCTTCGCACGCACCTTCCGACCTCGCCGCGTGAGGCGGGGACCTGGTCAGCCAGTGTGCCCCGCGTGCGGAGCAGTTCGCGCCCGGCCCCCTGCCAGAAGGGAACGGCGGCGAGGATGAGGCCGCCCACGCCGATGAGGCCGATGGCCGCGTCCACGCTCGCCCGGCCGTCGTCGGACCAGTAGACGTCGGAGAGATCGATGAGCAACGCCAGCTCGTCGACGATCAGCGCGGCACCGCTGCCGTAGGCCGCCGCCGTGACGGGGTGCTGGCGGCGCGACTCCTGGCCGTGCACCGCGACGCCACCCACGCCGGCGAGCAGCAGGATCCCCAGGTTGTAGTGGTGGAGGTGCCGACCGCCGATGACGATGCCGCCCGACCCGCCGCCACCGCTGCGCCAGCGCAGGATGTGGGTCAGCGCCCGGGTGGTGGCGAAGGTCGCGCCGAACGCGGCCCACGAGTGCAGCAGCGCCCGCTCGGCGGGCCCGACCTGCTTGCTGTAGACGGCCCGTAGGCGAGCCGGCAGGCTCTCCCACGAGGCCCGCTCGTGGAGTCCGCCGGTCGGGTCGTCATCTCCACGCCCTGCGTCGTTCGACTGGACCAGTTGATCCGGCATCGGTACCTCTCGCTTCGGTTACGGCGGCCCGCCCGTTGTACGACGTGCTCCGTGTGAGGACGGAGTCACGCCGCCACTGTTCCCATTCCGCACGGCCGGCTCAGCTCTCTGGCGCCGGCAGGCGGGAGTCGAACCATGTCACGAGCAGGCGCCCGACCGTGGCCGGGGCGGAGTCAACTGCTTCGTGCCCCTGCCCGGGCAGGACGACCCGCCTGCTGACGGGCAGACTTTCGTCGAGCTGGTCGGTCACGATCCGCGCCCAACCGGGGCTGTTCTCCCCCAGTATCAGCAGGACGGGCTGCGTCACCGCCGGGGCCAGGGCGGGGATGTCCATCGCGGTGATGGCGCCGGCCTCCCGGACGAACGTCGATTCCGCGATCGCCACCGATTCAGCCGCGACAGGACTGTCCCGCATCGCCAGGATCTGCTCCCGCGGCATGCCGACGATCTCGGTCAGGAACACCACGACGGCCCGCCCGACCTCGCCGTCGGAGATGTGGCGCGTGATCCGGCGTTCGACCTCCGGCGGGAGGGTCTCCGGCCCCGGTGGCTCATAGACCGCGAGTCGCCGTAGGGGTGCTCCCGCCGCGGCCGCGGCGAGGAGGACGAGTGCCCCGTAGCTGTGGCCGAACGCGTCGACCGGCCCGCCGTGCTCGTCCGCGAGCATCGAGGCGACCGCGGCGATATCGGCCGCCTCGGTCGCCAGCGAGTACGCCGACCCGGCGTCCGGGCTACGACCGCGACCCCTCCGGTCCAGGGCCGTGACTGTGCGTTCGGGAGCGAGCGCGGCGAGGAGCGGCTCCCAGCCGTTGCTGCTGCGCATGCCGCCGTGCACGATCAGAAGCGGCGGGCCGGCTCCCTCGGTGACGAAGCCGATGCTCGTGCCGTCCGCACTCAGTACGGAGCCCTCGTCGCGTGGCATACGCCCCCTCCTCGGGATGGCTGAAGGGCAGCATTCCCTGCTTCGGCGCGACCTGCGCGTGAACGGGGCTGCCTGCGCTCGTGCCGCGGCGGTGCGAACCCAGAACCGGCATCCTCCCGGCGGAACCCGGGTAGTGCGATGGCGTGCAGCCGGCCGACCTCCGCGAGAAGGAGACCCCCTCGGCGGTCAGGGACCGCTCATCCGACGGGGCCGAGGCCCGCCGCCGTCCGGCGAACTCCCGGTCCGGCGGCCGCCCGCTCGGCGGCCGTCCGTCGGCGCGCGGGGCCCGTCGAGCCGAACGACCGATCCCGCTCGGACGGCTCCCGCGTGCCCTGCTGGCCGTCATCGTCGTCGTGCTGCTGGTCGGCCTGGCTCGGGCCACCGACGTCCTCGCGCTCGCGAAGGCCTCCTCGCACCGGGCCACCGGACCGCTCGCGGCGCCGGCCCCGGCCGATCCCTCGACGACGACCGTGGGCTCGGGGCAGGTGAAGCCGCTCGGCGCCCTGCACAGCGCGGACGTGCTGCTGACGGCTGACAGCACGATCCCGGTCGACAAGATCGGGGACGTGTCGCGGCTCTATGGGATCACCGCCACCGAATCGTTCCGTTACGGCACGGTCGAACTCGCCGGCAGCCATGTCCCGGCCTACGGTGTCGACCCATCCTCGTTCCGCAACTGGGCGGTCCGGGCGACGGCCGCGTCCGACGGCTACTGGTCCTCGCTGGCGAGAGGTGAGGCCTCCGCCAGCTTCCAGACCGCCCAGGATCTCGCCCTCCCCCTCGGCGGTCACGTGCCGGTCAGCGCGCGGACCAGCCAGGACATGCGCCTCGGGTCGTTCGTGACGGTGGGCCTGCCGGATGCCGAGGCGGTGCTCTCGGACTCCCGGGCCGCCGCCATCGGATTACCGGCCGGAAGCGGACTGTTGATCAGCGCGCCCGGCAGCGACCTCCGGGTGCTGACCGACGCGCTGAAAGCCGTCCTCGGCACCGGCGTCGCCGTCCGTCCCCTGAAGGCGCTGCCCGCAGCACCCACCTCCGCGCCAGTGCCGCAGAACGACCCGTCCGCCCCTGGGCCACCCCCCGTCGTAGCCGGCGGGTCGACGTACCCGGCCAACTCGGGCGCCACGATGGGCACGTCGACGTCAACCGTGGCCGGCGGTTCGTCGGCCTCGGTCTCCGCGGTGCTCGCCGCGGCCGAGAGCAAGATCGGTGCGCCCTACGTCTACGGCGCCAGCGGCCCGGACTCCTTCGACTGCTCCGGGTTCACCAGCTGGGTGTACCGGCAGGTGGGCGTCGGGCTCCCGCGAACGGCGGATGAGCAGTGGCTCGCCGGCCCGCACGTCTCCTACGCCGACGCTCGGCCCGGCGACATCCTGGCCTGGGCCGGCGACCCCTCGGTGCCGGACTACGCGACGCACGTGGCGATCTACCTGGGCAACGGTCAGATGATCTCCGCGCCGCACAGCGGAGCCCCGGTAGGCATCTCGTCGGTCTACACCAGCGGGCTGCTCGGTGCCGTGAGGATCCTCCAGTGAGTAGCTGACGGCAGGTCGCTGACTACGGTTGCTTCATGGGGCGCCGTGAGTACGCGAGCCTGACGACGTACCTCAACGCCGCCGGCACCCTCGTCGTGATCGACGCGACCGGCGCCATGCGCGATGACAAGGTCGACGTCGTGCAGGAACTGGGCTGGCTCCGAGGCCTGGGGTGGCAGGTCGTCGAGGTCGACACCTCCGAGACGACGGTCGACGACGGCACCACCACGACGACGCTGCTGATGACGAGTTACCTCCTTGAAAGGGCCGTCGGCTCGTGAGGTGGCCGGCTGCCGTGGCTGGCCCGCGCGGGCACACGACGACAGCTACCGTGCGCTCCGTGCGCGGAGGACGGGGTGACACGCCGTCCGCCAGGAGTGCCGCGCAGGTCCTCGTCCCGTTGCTTGCTGCGCTGCCCTTTCTGGCCCTCGCCGTACAGGCACTCGGTCACAGCATCAGCCTCGGCAGCGACGCGGCGCTCGTCGAACTGGGTGTCCGCGACGTCGCTCATCTGCATCAGTTCGTCGGCGTCTACAGCCGCTTCGGGTGGCACCACCCTGGACCTGCCTGGCTCGCGCTGCTGTCGCCGGCCTACTTCCTCCTCGGCGGCTCGTCAGCGGCGCTGGTCGCGTCCGTGGCCGTGCTGAATGCAGGGTTCGCGGCCCTCATCGCCGTGGCTGTGCGACACCTGTTCGATACGGCACGGGCACTGCTCGCGGTGGTCGCCGTCCTGGTGTTCTCGCTGGCGCTCGGCATCGGGTTGTTCCGGGTGGCCTGGAACCCTTACGCCGTCCTGCTGCCCACCGTGCTGTTCCTGATCTGCGCCTGGGGGGCGCTGCTCGATCGAAGACACTTCACGTGGATCGCCGCATTGGTGGGCAGCTTCATCGTGCAGACGCACATCGGCCTGCTCCCGCTCGCCGCGACCGTCCTCGCCCTGGTGGCCGGTCACCGACTCCGGAGGATCGCGAAGCCGGAGGCCGGATGGCTGCTCGTCGTCGCCATCTGGCTCCCGTCGCTGTGGGACGAGGCGTTCGGCAGCGGCAATCTCACAGCCCTGCTGCGCTACTTCCTCCAACCTCATCCGCTGGCGAGCTGGGGAGAGACCGTAGGACGGGTCAACGGTCTCCTGGGCAGGGTGTTCCTGAGCAGGGTCCCCGACCGACTGGACCGGCCTCTGGACGGGACCGGCTCCTGGCTTGTGGTCGCGTTCGCCGTCGTCAGCGGCTCACTGGTCGTCCTCGGCGGCCGCCGTCACGATCGGACGGTCCGGCTCGCCGGCGAGCTCGGTCTCGCCGGTCTCCTGGCCGCCCTACTCGCTGCGCACTCGATCGTCGGGCCGGCGCAGCCGTACCTGCTGCTCTGGGTCTGCGCGCTGCCGATCCTGCCCGCCCTTGCCGGTCTTCCCCTCGTTGCCGGGCGATGGCCCGCGGCCGGCGCAGTGCCACGGGTGGGAGTCGCGGCCGCCGCGGCGGTGTGCGCCGCCTGCCTCGCAGAGGCCCTGGTGCTCCCGTCATCGCGAGCTCTCGGCGATCCTGCGGTGGCCAGGCTCGAAAGCAGCGTGCGACCTGCCCTTCCCGGGCCCCCGCAGACGGTGCTGCTGACCTTGGCAGATCATGACGCGTGGCCGCTGAGCACCGGTCTGGCCCTCGACCTGACCCGGCAGGGGTACCGGGTGGTCGTACCGAACGCCTGGCTCTTCATGTTCGGTGGTCGCTACCGTGACGAGTGTCAGCCTGCTCTCGAGGTACGAATCTCCGGCGTGACGGCGGCTGGTGGGGCCAGGGGGATGTCCGGCGAGCATCGCAACCGGGCGTCGTCCCCGCCACCACCCACTGCTGAGATCCGGCCTCGGGCAGGCACCTGCCGCTGAGGGGCGGGTGGGGTGGACGAGTCGGCCTGTACGCCGGGTTCTGTGCCCGCAGCCCGAGGGCTGCGGCGACGGCCATCTATCTAGGGCTGCCGTTGCCGACAGCCTCCAGCGGTCTACCCGCAGGCTCGGGCGGGCCGCCCTCGAACGCCTGCGCAGCGCCTCCGGTTGCCCGGCGGTGCCTTCTTGACCTAGCTCCAGGTGGGGTTTACCGAGCCGTCCGGGTCACCCCGGACGCTGGTGCGCTCTTACCGCACCGTTTCACCCTTACCTCCGCGCCGGAGCGTGGAGGCGGTTTGCTTTCTGTGGCACTGTCCCGCGGGTCACCCCGGGTGGGCGTTACCCACCACCTCGCCCTGTGGAGCCCGGACGTTCCTCGGCGTGTGACCGAAAGCCACACGACGCGACCGCCCGGCCGGCTCGTCCACCGTGGCGCGCATACTACGCTCCGGCACATGACAGAACGGGCACAGCCATGACGCAGCCAGGCCAGCCTCCCTACGGCCCGAACCAGCCGGCCCAGGGCGCGGCTCAGCCCACCAGCACCCACTCGACGACCGGTGGCGCCTCCGGTCCGCCGGCGCACCAGCAGCCCGGCGGCCAGCCCTACCCGCAGCCCGAGCCGGCACGCCGGAGCGGCCCCGGGATCGCGACCTACCTCGCGACGCTGCTCGCGGCCGTCATCGCCGTGGTCGTCGCCGTCTTCATCGCGCAGAACACCGACCGGACGACGATCGACTTCTTCGGGAACCACAAGTCCCTGTCGATCGCGGCGGCACTGGGCATCGCCCTGGGTGCCGGGTTCCTCATCGGCCTGTTCCTCGGCCTGCTTCCCGCGTTCAAGGCCAAGCGCGAGCTGCGTGCCATCCGCCGCGGCAACCGCTGACGCCAGCCCGACGGTTGTGCTCGCACAGCCTCCGCTCTGACCCCCGGAGCGGCCCGTGTGGGCACTGAGTGCCCTCGCCGGACTGCTGAGCGTCCTCACCGGGCTGCTCCCCCTCGGCGAGGCGCGCGACGTGCTCGAGCGGGTCGCGCCGATCCTGCTGTTCCTCGTCGCGGTCACCGTCCTCGCCGAACTCGCCGAGGCGGCGGGTGTGTTCGACGCCGCAGCGGTGCGGATGGCCCGCATCGGGCGCGGCCACGTGCTCGGCCTGTACCTCCTCGTCGCTCTGCTCGGCACCGCGACGACGGTGCTGCTGAGCCTGGACACCACAGCCGTGCTGCTCACCCCGGTCGTGCTGTCACTCGCGCTGCGACTCCAGCTGAACCCGTTGCCGTTCGCCTTCCTCGCCGTGTGGATCGCCAACGCCGCGAGCCTGCTGCTGCCGGTATCGAATCTGACGAATCTTCTCGCCCTGGACCGGTTGAACCTCTCGGCGACGCAGTACGCCTCGCGTATGGCGGCCCCGGCCGCCGCGGCCGCCGCGGGCGCGGTGCTCATCGTCGGCCTCCGCTTCGCGCGGTCGTTGCGGGGCCGATACGTGCGCCCGGAGCCCTACCGTCCCGCCGACCCGCTGCAGTTCTGGGTGGCCGCGCTCGCCTGCATCGGGTTCGCACCTGCGGTCCTCCTGGGCGCGCCGGCCTGGGCCGCAGCGTCAGGTAGCGCCGCCGTCATCGTGCTCGCGACCGCCATCCGACACCGGGATCGGCTGCGTCCGTCCCTCGTGCCCTGGCGTCTCGTGCTGCTGACGACGGGGCTGTTCCTCGTCGTCAGCGCCCTCGGCCGGCACGGCCTCGACGACCTGCTGCACCGGGCGATCGGCCACGGCGGCGGCGCTAGGGTGACGGCGGTTTCGGCCGCGGCCGCCAACGGCGTGAACAACCTGCCGGCCTACCTCGCGCTGGAACGCAGCACCCCACCGAGCGATCTCCCGGCGCTGCTGGTCGGCGTGAACGTCGGTCCGCTGGTGCTGCTGTGGGGCTCGCTGGCGACGCTGCTGTGGCGCGAGCGGTGCCGGGCACGCGGCGTCGACATCAGCGCGTGGCAGTTCACCCTGCTCGGCCTGGTCGGGGTGCCGGTCCTGCTGGCCGCTACGGTGCTCGTCCTGCCGTGACCTCAGCGACCGGCCCGTACACGGCGGTCGATTCCTCCCGACCCCGCAGCGTGATGTCCTGCTCGTGCTGCCAGCGCCGCTGCTCGGCCTGGGCGGCCTGCTCGATGACGGTGCCGCTCGCCGCGATACCGCCGGACTCCTTCGCGAGGTCGGCGAGCCGGGACGCCTCGTTCACCGGATCACCGATGACGGTGTACTCGAAGCGCTCCCGCGTGCCGATGTTGCCGGCGATCGCGCAGCCGGAGGTGACGCCCGCACCCGCGCCGATGTCGGGCACCTCGGCGGCGAGCCGTTCCATCACCGACCGGGCCGCGGCGAGCGCGCTGTCGGCCGCGTAGGGCAGCACCGTCGGCGCCCCGAAGATGGCCAGCGCGGCGTCCCCGATGAACTTGTTGATGAGTCCGTCGTGCGCCTCGACCTCCTCCACCACGACCGTGAAGAAGCGGTTCAGCAGGTCGACGACCGCTGCGGGAGGCTGGGAGTAGGCGAGCTGGGTGGAGCCCGCGACGTCGACGAACAGCACGGCGACGTAGCGCTCCTCACCGCCGAGTTCGGGCTTGCTCGCGAGCGCCGCCGCGGCCACCGCCTCACCCACGTGCCGCCCGAACAGGTCCCGCACCTGTTCGCGCTCCCGGAGGCCGGCCGCCATGTCGTTGAAGCCGGCCTGCAGGTCACCGAGCTCGGTGCCGTCGAAGACCGCGACCTCCGTGGACAGGTGCCCTTCCGTGATCTGGTGCATCGCCGAACGGACGGAGTTGATGGGAGCCATGATCGCGCGGTTCAGCATCTCGATCAGCAGCAGCCCGAAGACGAGCATCACGACGCCGAGCGCGAGGATCGTGGTCGCGAGCTTGCTCGCCGAGATGTCCACACGGATGAGCGCGAAGACGGCGAGGACCATGACGCCGACGACGGGGATCGCGGACCCGGACGCCCACACCAGGAGCGTCCGGGCGCGGACGCCCGCGCGGCGGGCGACGCGGGGACGGGAACGCAGTGCCTGCGCCGCGACGGGCCGGATCGCGAATTCAGCGAGCAGGAAGGCGTTGGCGCAGACGACGATGCCGCCGAGCAGGATCGAGAACAGGGCACGGGGCACGTTCTTCGGCTCGGCGAGCCCGTAGAGCACGGTGAGCAGGACGACGGCACCGGCCCAGAGCGCGCCCTGCAGCACCATCAGCTGCAGCGGCACCGCGAAGGTGGCGCGGGCCTCGTCGGCCGTCGGTTGACGGCCCTCGCGGAGCCAGCGCATGGTGCGCAGCGCCCGGACGGTGCCGACGCCGACCCCGATCCCGAAGGCTGCGGCGACGTAGAGCGGCAGCACCACGAAGGTGACGGTCGCCGACGGGCCGGAGAACACCGACGGCCCCGGCACGAGGAACAGCCCGATGCAGGCGACGACGATCGCGCCGACGGCGTTCGCGATGACGAGGGCGCTGGTGAGGATCCGCTGGACCCGGCGGCGGAACAGGGCCGGGTCCTCACGCACGTCACCGAACAGCCAGACGTCGACCGCGTCGCCACGGAGGAGCTTGCGGAGGTCCGCTGCCTCCCGCGCTCCCTCGGCCACCAGGACAGGATGTCATCGCCCGATTACCTCGCGGTGTCTGCCGGGCCGAACGTGAGCGACGGCGCAACCGCCGTCGCCGGGCGGGCGCCGGCGCGGTCAGACGGCGTTGAAGCCGCGGAGCACGGCGGGACCGTCGGCGTACCAGTCGACCGTCGACAGCGAGCAGAGGTCGAGGTGCAGGCGGTACAGAGCGCTCGGCGGTGCCTCGAGCGCGAGCCGCACCAGCGTCTTGATCGGCGTGACGTGGCTGACGACGACCACGGTCCCGCCGACGTAGCGCGCCCGCAGGTCGTCGAGCCCGGCACGCACCCGCGTCTCGGTCTCGGCGAACGACTCCCCGCCCGGCGGCGCGACGGTCGGGTCGGCGAGCCACGCGTTCATCTCGTCCGGCCACTGCTCGCGCACCTCGGCGAAGCTGCGGCCCTCCCAGTCGCCGAAGTCGGTCTCGCGGAACCGGTCGTCCAGGATGACGTCGCGACCGAGCTGCTCGGCGGTGTCGACGGCCCGGCGTCGGGGGCTCGCGACGACGACGTCGAAGGACACCTCGCGGAGCCGTCGTGCCGCCGCCCGTGCCTGCTCCCGCCCCTCGGGGCTGAGCATCGGGTCGCTGGAGCCGCTGAACAGCCGGCGCACCGAGTGCGACGTCTGGCCGTGGCGCAGCAGCAGCGTGCGGGTCGGCGGGCCGCTCGGCGCCATCCACCCCGGCGGGCGCTGCGTCGCCGTGGCGGGCGCGCCGGTCGACGGTGTGGGCTCGACCCAGAACTCCGGGTCTCCTCCTGCCTCGGGCTCCTCGGCGGGCTCGGGGTCCGGCACCTGGGGCGTCGACGGCATCCACGCCCGGCCCGCAGCGGCGGCGTCCATCGCCTCGTTGGCCAGGCGGTCGGCCATCGTGTTCTTGGCCCGCGGGATCCAGCTGAAGCTGACGCGCGGGAACCGGCGGACCAGGTCGGACGCCTGCGACGCGAGCGGTCGCATGTCGGGGTGCTTGACCTTCCAGCGCCCGCTCATCTGCTCGACGACCAGCTTCGAGTCCATCCGGACCTCGACGGCGGCCTGCGGATCGATCTCGGACGCGGCCTCCAACCCGGCGATGAGACCCCGGTACTCGGCGACGTTGTTGGTGGCGCGGCCGATGGACGCGGCCCGCTCGGCCAGCACCGCGGAACCCTCCATGACGACGGCCCCGTAACCGGCAGGGCCGGGGTTGCCGCGCGACCCGCCGTCGGCCTCGACGCGCAGGAGCCGTCCGGAACCCGAGCTCACGCCGGCAGCCCCGAGTCCTCGGTGCGAACGAGGATGCGTCGGCAGTCCTCGTGGCGCAGCACCCGCTCGGGCGGCAGCGCCGCGATCTCCCGGAGTTCGGCACCGCCCACCTCGAGGTGGCAGCCCTCACAGCGGCGCCGGACGAGTCCGGCAGCACCGATGCCACCGGAGGACTTGCGGATCTTCTCGTACAGGGCGACGAGGTCGGCCGGCAGCTCCTCGGCGAGGGCGATGCGTGCCCCCTGCGTCATCGTCGACTCGGCGTCGATCGCGGCGAAGGCGGCGTCGCGGCGCTGCTCGGCCGCGGTACGCGATGCCTCGGCCTCGGCCTGCTCGGCGCGCAGCCGGTCGACGGTGGCCTGCACGGTCTCGGCGCTCTCCATGAGTTCGAGCAGCTGGTCCTCGAGGTCGCCCTGCCGGCGCCCCAGGGAGCCGATCTCCGACTGCAGGTTCTCGAGCTCGCGAGCCGAGCCCACCGCTCCGCTGTCGAGCCGCGACTGGTCCCGCGCCGCGCGGGCGCGGACGGCCTCGACCTCGCCCTCGAGCTTCGTCTGCGCCCGACCGAGGTCACGGCCCTCGGTCTCGGCGATGACGAGATCGGACGCGAGCCCGGCCAGCCGCGCCGTCAGGGAGCGGATCTCGTCGATCTCGGGCAACGAGCGGCGGCGGGCCGCGAGCCGATCGATGGCGGTGTCGTTCGCCTGCAGTTCGAGCAGGCGAAGCTGCACCTGGGGATCGGCGTCCAACCGGGGCTCCTTCCGTAGCGGACCCGCTCGCGCCGTGACCTCCCGGGGGAGGCCGTCGGGATCAGCTGCGGTGCAGGGTCCAGGGGTCGGTACGCAGGTCGGAGACCGTCGTGACCGGCAGCAACAACCTATCGGGCGGCCCGGCCTCCGCCCGGCTTTCGAGCCCGGTGCGCAGCACGTCCGCCGCGCTCGCGAGCCACGGCCATTCCGTCGCCCAGTGCGCAGCGTCGACGACGGCGAGATCGTGCTCGGCGACGGCGTCCGCGGTGTAGTGGTGCCGGCCGTCGGAGGTCAGGAAGACGTCGGCGCCGGCGGCCGCGGCAGCACCGGCGAGCTCCCCGCCCGAACCGCCGCAGACGGCGACGCGTCGCACCGGACGGTCCGGGTCACCGGTCGACCGCACCCCCCAGGCCGTTCGCGGGAGCCGGGCGGCGGCGACGTCGAGGAAGGCGCCGAGCGTCGTCGGCTCCGGCAGGTCACCGACCCGTCCCAGGCCCTTGGATGCACGCGACGGATCGACGTCGAGCATGGGCAGCAGGTCGTACGCGGGCTCCTCGTAGGGATGGGCGGCACGGAGCGCGGCGAGCACGTCCGCCGTACGGCCCCGCGGCACGACCATCTCCAGGCGGGCCTCGACGACCTGCTCGATCCGGTCGACCGCGCCGATGGCCGGCTGGGCGCCCGGCAGCGGGCGGAAGGTCCCGGTGCCCTCGGCCCACCAGGCGCAGCGGTCGTAGGCACCGATCGCGCCGGCGCCGGCCGAGGCCAGGACGTCGAGCAGCCGCGCGCGGTCCTCACGCGGCACGAAGACGACGAGCTTCGCGAGCCGGCCGTCGCGTGCCTGCACAGGCTGCAGTGGACGGGTGTCCTGCAGGTCGAACAGCGCTGCCAGCGCATCGTTGACGCCGGGCCGGGCCACGTCGGCGTTGGTGTGGGCGGCGAACAGAGCCGCAGCCGCCGCGGATCAGGGTGGCGACGACCCGACCGCCGGGGGTGGTCTCAGCCACCGAGGAGGTCCCGCGCAGGAACAGCGGATGGTGCGTGACCAGCAGCTGCGCCCCGGCGGCGACCGCCTCGTGGGCGACGTCCTCGGTCGGGTCCACCGCGAAGTGGACGGCCCGGACGGCTGCCCCGGGGTCGCCGCTGACCAGCCCTACGGCGTCCCAGGACTCGGCGTCCGCGGGGTCGTAGGCGTCCTCGAGCACGTCGAGGCAGTCCTGCAGGGTGACAGTCACGACGGCCTCCTCGGGCTGCGTAAGGAAGTGCCGGTCAGGGCCGGTCAGAACTTACGCAGCCGACGTGCAGAGTCCGGATTGTCCGAGTCGGCGCGCATGTTGAACACCTTGTGACCGCCCTGCTCGACACCCCCTCGTCCAACGGCCCCCGAGCACCCCGCCGCTGGACCCCGAAGCGCGTGCTGGTGACCCGGTCGGCCGCCGAGCAGGTGCACGGTCAGGAGATCATCCGGCGCTGTGAGGCGGCGGGCATCGAGGACATCACGCTGTTGGCCGGCGACCGGCTGCCGTCGCTGCGCGGGGCCGACGAGCGGGAGACCTACCGGCTGGCCAAGAACACCCTTGCCGTCACCGTCGCGCCGGCGTCGAAGCTCAAGCTGCAGCCGATCCCACCGAGTGCCGACTGGCGGGTCGACCTCGCCGAGGGCTGCCCGGCGCACTGCCAGTACTGCTACCTCGCGGGCTCGCTGGGCGGCCCGCCGATCACCCGCGTCTACGCCAACCTCGACGAGATCCTCGCGACCCTGGACGGCTACGTCGGCTCCGGCACGATCACGTCGCCGAACCCGGAGCGCGCCGCCGAGGGCACGACCTTCGAGGCGTCCTGCTACACCGACCCACTGGCGATCGAGCACGTCACCGGCTCCCTCAGCCGCGTCATCGCGCACTTCGGGACGCACGACTGGACGGCGCCGGCGTCCCTCCGGTTCACCACGAAGTTCGACGACGTCGACGCGCTGGTCGGACTCCCCCACGGCGGCCGCACCCGCGTCCGGCTGTCGGTGAACGCCGCGGCCGTCGCCCACCGCTTCGAGGGCGGCACCGCCCGGCTGCCCGAGCGCATCGAGACGCTGCGACGCCTCGCCCACGCCGGATACCCGATCGGCCTGACGATCGCGCCGATCATGCCGGTGCAGAACTGGCGCAGCGAGTACGGCGCCCTGCTCGACGGTGTCGCCGCCGCGACGGCCGGGGTGCCGGGCCTCGACCTGACCGTCGAGATGATCACGCACCGCTTCACCCCGAAGAGCAAGGCCGTACTGCTCGACTGGTACCCGCGCACGCAGCTCGAGATGGACGAGGACCTGCGGCGGCAGAAGCGGGGCAAGTTCGGAGCGGTCAAGCACGTCTACCCGGTGCCGTTGATGAACGAGATGCGGGAGTGGTTCGACGTCGCGCTGGCCGACCGGCTCCCCGCGGCGCAACGGCTCTACTGGACCTGAGCCGCACGCACGAAGCCGCTCAGGGGGTCTCGTCGTCGGCGGAGATGGTCGCGCCGCCGGCCAACGGGTCCAGCCGGGTCAGCAGGTTCTCCAGCGACGATGCGAACTCGGCGTCGCTCGAGTCCTCGCGGAGGAGGTCGGCGAGCTCCACCACCGCGGGGAACCCGCGGAGCTGGGCCGGCGGCGGCGCATCGTCGCGGCTGGTCTCCTCCGGACCGATCGGCACCTGCAGGCCGGCGATCTCGAGCAGCAGGTGCCCGAGCAGGAAGCTCGTGAAGGCCTTGTAGGCGTCGACGGCCTGCCGCGGGCCGAAGCCGTGGCTCTGCAGGGTCTGGAGGAACGCCTCGATCCAGTTCAAGCTGCGCAGCGGTGGACGGATCCAGGGTGCCGCGGCCGGCCGGGTCGCGACCAGGGGGAAGACCTGCGGGTGGTCCAACGCCACGCGCCGGACCCCGTGCGCCAGGCGACGGAGGTAGTCCCGCCAGTCGTCGGCCGCCTCGGGCTGCACCTCGGGGTCGCCGTAGAGGTCGTCGAGCAGCGCCTCGACGACGGTGTCGAGCAGGTTGTCCCGGCCGGAGACGTGCTTGTAGAGCGACATCGCCTCGACACCGAGCGTCGATGCCAGGCGGCGCATGGTGAGGTCGCCGAGACCGTGCGTGTCGATGTAACGGATCGCGGCCCGGACCACGCGCGGACGACTCAGCGGGTCCCGGCGCGACGGCAACGGGGCAGGTGGGCTAGGCATGGCTCCTTCAACGGCGCGCCAGACACATGGAGTGGCTTTCACGTGCTGATCGACCATGGTGGCGGAGTACGCCGTAATCCCAGGGGATGACGTCGTAAGCCGTGCCGCGCTTAGCGCTGTGCCAGCCGGGGATCACATGCCCGAACACGTGCGCAGCCGGTCAGCCTCCACCCCCGCTGCCAGCGAGTTCTCCACCTGTCTCGGCCGGTCCCCCGCCGCTGCCCGAGACCCCGGTGGCCACCGCTCCGGTACGTCCGGAAGCATTCATTCCATTCGAGGGGATCCATGACGACTCCGACCGATCGACCGACTCCGTACCCGGACGGCTTCGGCCGGCCGCTGGTCGGCGGGCACGGGGCTACCGCATCGACGAGTGGCCCGGCAGCACCGTCGGCCGCCACGTCGTCGTACGACTACGACGCCGCTGAGCGGTCGCGCCGGTCGGGCAGTGACGGCGGGAGCGACAGCACCGCCACCGAGGAAGGGAAGCGGCGCAGCACGGGCGGGCTCTACGGCTCCGACCTGGCGGTCAACATCGTGCGGGCCTCCGTGGCCGAGTTCCTCGGGACCTTCCTGCTGGTCCTCGCCGGCACCGCCGTCGTCGTCGCCGGAGGACTGAACCAGGGCGTCTTCGACGGCCTCGCGCCGGCGCTGGCGTTCGGGCTCATGCTCGTCGCGCTGGTCACGGCGCTCGGCCACATCAGCGGCTGCCACCTGAACCCGGCCGTCACGCTCGGTCTGGCCGCATCCCGAAAGTTCCCGATCTCGCACGTGCCGGCGTATCTGGCCGCCCAGTTCGGCGGTGCCGTCGTCGCCGCCCTCACCGTCTGGGCCGCCTACGGCGACAAGGCCCGCGACCTCGGCCTCGGCTCGCCATCGCCCGCGGCCGGAGCCGGGATCCTGCGCACCGGCTTCGTCGAGGCCGTCATCACCTTCCTCCTGGTGCTGGTCATCGTCTCGGTCGCCACCGACGACCGCGTGCCCTCGGCCGCGGCCGGCCTCGCCGTCGGTTTCGCGCTGTTCGCGGCCATCTCGATCGGCGGCACGGTCACCGGCGGCTCGGTCAACCCGGCCCGCGCGCTCGGCCCGATGCTGGTCGCCGGATCGTTCCCGCAGTGGGCGGTCTACCTGATCGCCCCGGTCATCGGCGGCGTCGTGGCGGCCCTGCTCTACAGCGAGTTCCTCTCCAAGGGAGACGAACCCACGACGTGACGGCCCGTCCCGGTCCCCCGGGGCCGGTGATGGGCTGACAGTCCGACCGCGGCGAGTAAGTATGTAAGCAGCCGCGCCGTCCTGCCCGCGGCGTATCTCGCCTAGGAGAGCTCGTGGCTGTCTGCTCCCACCTCGCCACCGTCGAGTCCGTCCCGCCCGCCGACAGCGACAAGGGCTGCTCGGACTGCCTGCGCGAGGGCACGCGCTGGGTGCACCTCCGGCAGTGCACCGCCTGCGGCCACATCGCCTGCTGCGACAGCTCACCGCGTCAACACGCGACCGCGCACTACTACGGCAGCCAGCACCCCGTCGTCCGCTCCTACGAGCCCGGCGAGGGCTGGCGATGGTGCTACGCCGACCAGCAGATCGGCTGAGTCCCCTTCGATGACGGATCTGCTGCCGTGAGTGCCCGGCCGATCCTGCTCAGCGTCGACGACGACCCCTCGGTCAGCCGGGCGGTCGCGCGCGACCTCCGCCGTCGGTACGCCGACCGATACCGCATCGTCCGGGCCGAGTCGGGCCCGTCGGCGCTCGAGACCCTGCGCGAGTTCACGATGCGCGGCGAGCGGACGGCGTTGCTGCTCGCCGACCACCGCATGCCCGGGATGACCGGCGTCGAGTTCCTCGAGGCGGCGATGGACATCGTCCCGCAGGCGCGGCGCGTGCTGCTGACCGCCTACGCCGACACCGACGCCGCCATCCGCGCGATCAACGAGGTCGATCTCGACCGGTACCTGCTCAAGCCGTGGGACCCGCCGGAGCAACGGCTCTACCCCGAGCTCGACGAGCTGCTCGAGCAGTGGGAGTCGACGTCCAAGCCGGGCTTCGAGGGCATCACCCTCGTCGGCCACCAGTGGTCGGACCGGACGCAGGAGGCCAAGGAGTTCCTGGCCCGCAACCAGGTGCCCTACCGCCACCTCGACATCGCCGTTGAGGAGGCGCAGCGCCTGCTGCGCGCCGCCGAGCTCGACGGACCCGACACGCTGCCATGCGTGTTCCTCCCCGACGGGACGGTGCTGGTGCGGCCCAACCCGCGCCAGCTCGCCGAGACGGTCGGCCTCTCGACCAGCGCCGGATCCCGCTTCTACGACCTCGTCGTCGTCGGCGGCGGCCCCGCCGGCCTCGGGGCGGCGGTCTACGGCGCCAGCGAGGGGCTGCGGACGCTGCTGGTGGAGCGGTCCGCGACCGGAGGGCAGGCCGGGCAGAGCAGCCGGATCGAGAACTACCTGGGCTTTCCCCGCGGACTCTCCGGGGCCGAGCTCGCGCAGCGGGCGCGCGACCAGGCCCTGCGCTTCGAGGTCGAGATCCTGACCACCGCCGAGGTCACCGCCGTCGAGCCGAAGGGCGACGGCCGGGTCGTGCGCTTCGCCGACACCGACGACGTCACCGCGCACGCCGTCGTGCTCGCCACCGGCGTCTCGTACACGCGCCTCGCCGCTCCCGGCGTCGACGACTTCGCCGGCCGCGGCGTCTACTACGGCGCCGCCGCGCACGAGGCCGTGAACTGCCGCGACCAGGACGTCTACGTCGTCGGAGCGGCCAACTCGGCCGGGCAGGCGGCGTTGTACTTCGCGAAGTTCGCCAAGCGCGTCGTCGTCGTCGTGCGGAGCAACGACCTCCGCCGGTCGATGTCGGAGTACCTGGTCACCCGCATCGAGGCGGCGCCGAACATCGATGTCGAGCTGTGCACCGAGGTGGTCGGCGCCACCGGCGACGAGCACCTCGAGACGCTGACGCTCCGCCACAACGCCTCGGGCACGCAGCAGGAGGTCCCCGCCTCGTGGTTGTTCGTCTTCATCGGCGCCGCGCCGCTCACCGAATGGCTCGGCGACGGCTTCGCCCGCGACTCCCGCGGCTTCCTGCTGACCGGTCCGGAGCTGCTGGACCCGCAGGGACGCCCACCCCGCAGCTGGCCGCTCGAACGCGACCCCTACCACCTCGAGTCCAGCGTGCCCGGCGTCTTCGTCGCCGGCGACGTCCGGGCCGACTCGGTCAAGCGGGTGGCGTCCGCCGTCGGCGAGGGCGCCATGGCCGTCACCCTCGTCCACCGATACCTGGACAAGTCATGAGCGAACCCGGCAGTGACGGCAGGGCAGGCGCCGCCCGTCGGCTCGGCGTCGACGAACTGCGCACGCTGTTCCTGTTCGAGGGCCTCACCGACGAGCAGCTGCAGTGGATCGCCGAGCGCGGCGAGGTGCGCACCTACGACGGGGACGTCACCGTCTACGCCGAGGCCGACGCAGCCGACTACCTGTTCATCCTGCTGTCCGGAGGGCTGCGGATGACGCGGTCGGTGCAGGGCGACGACGTGACGGTCGTCGAGACGCAGTACCGGGGCGCGTACTCCGGCGCGATGCGCGCGTTCGTCGACGGCGCGGAGGACGCCTCCACCTACGCCAACTCCCTCGCGACCACCGAGCCGAGCAGCTTCCTGGTCCTGTCTGCTGCGCACTTCGCCGAGCTGATGCGCAGCTGGTTCCCGATGGCGGTGCACCTGCTGGACGGGCTGTACCTCGGCATCCGCAACAGCGAATCGGTGGTGCGGCAGCGGGAGCACCTGGCGCGGCTCGGCACGCTGTCGGCCGGCCTCGCGCACGAGCTCAACAACCCCGCCGCCGCTGCCGTCCGCGCCACCGGTCAGCTCCGCGACCAGGTCGCGCGGGCATCGCCACAAGCTCAAGCTGCTGGCCTACGGGAAGATCGACGCCGAACTCATCGCCGGCCTCGTGGAGCTGCAGGAGACGACGCTGACGGAGATGGCCGACCGGCCGTCGCTCAGCCCCGTCGAGGTCAGCGACCTCGAGGACGAGCTGATCGACCGGCTCGAGGACGCCGGCATCAGCAGCGTCGACGACCTCGCGGCGGTACTCGCAGCGGCCGGGCTCGACGCGCGGTGGGTCGACCGGGTCGCCGACGCCGTCAGCGACGACGCACTGGAGGGGTCGCTGCGCTTCCTCGCGAACACCTTCGAGACCGAAGCCCTCATGGACGAGATCACGGAGGCGACGACCCGCATCTCCAACCTCGTCGGTGCCGTGAAGCAGTACGCCTACATGGACTCGGCCGCCACGCAGGAGATCGACGTCCACGTGGGCCTCGACAGCACCGTCGTCATCCTCGGCCACAAGCTCGGCGCCATCGAGGTGCGTCGGGAGTACGACCGCACGTTGCCGAAGATCCCGGCGTACCCCGCCGAGCTGAACCAGGTCTGGACGAACCTCATCGACAACGCCGCCGACGCGATGGACGGCCACGGCGTGCTGACGCTGCGCACCCGTCGCGAGGACGAGTGGCTCGTCGTCGAGGTGGCCGACGACGGGCCGGGCATCCCCGCCGAGGTGCTGCCCCGCATCTTCGACGCGTTCTTCACCACGAAGGACGTCGGAGCCGGCACGGGCCTCGGCCTGGAGAACGCGAAGCGGATCGTCTGCAAGCGCCACCACGGCGCGATCGAGCCGGTCAGCTCGCCGGAGGGCACGACCTTCCGCGTCAAGCTGCCGTTGTCGCAGCAGCTGCGCTGAGCAGATCGGCCCGTTCGGCGGGCTGTGTGGAGCAATTCCACAATCGTGGCGGCGGACCGCCTTCCGGGCGTCGTCGAACCTGGGCAAATCGGGCGGCGCCACAGAACGTTTGTGGAATTGCTCCACAGCCCCTGCTCGCGAGGCCTCGCCGGAGGTAGCCGTCCCGCCGCTCAGCGCACCTGCCACACTCGACGCATGGTGCCTCCGCAAGCCGTCCGTTGGGCCGCCCGTCACGGCATCGCCCGCACCGTGCTCAACCGCCACGCCCGCAAGGGGAACCTCGACGCGCGGCTGATGACCGACCTCGCACTCCGCGAGGACCCGTTCAGCTCCTACGACGTCATCCGTGCCCGCGGCCCGATCAGCCAGGGACCCTTCGCCCGCACCAGCGCGAGCCATGACGTGTGCTCGCAGGTGCTCAAGAGCGACACCTTCGGCGTGCAGCTCCGGCCGCAGCAGCTGCCCGGGGTGGCGCGCCGGGTCATCCAGCTCTCCCGGGGCGGCGTGCTGACGCCGGTCGACCCACCGTCGATGCTGGCCGTGGACCCGCCGACGCACACCCGTTACCGCCGTCTGGTCAGCAAGGTCTTCACGCCACGGGCGATCGAGGCGCTGCGGCCGCGGATGCAGCAGCTCGCGAACGACCTGCTCGACGGGCTCGCCGCGTCGGGGTCGAACGGCCCCGTCGACCTCGTCGAGCGGTACGCGGCCCTGCTGCCGGTGACCGTCATCTCCGAGATCCTCGGGGTGCCGACCTCGATGCAGGAGCAGTTCCTGCAGTGGGGCAACGGCGCCGCCGTGACGCTCGACATCGGCATCGGGCTCGGCGAGTTCCGCCGGGCCGAGGCCGACATCACCGCGATGCAGGACTGGATGCTCGGCCACTTCCATCGGCTGCGCGCGAACCCCGGCGACGACCTGCTGAGCAAGCTCGTCCACGTCGAGGACGCCGAAGGTGCGCTCACCGAGACCGAGCTCGCCGGCACCGCGATGCTCCTGCTGGGCGCCGGGTTCGAGACGACGGTGAACCTGATCGGCAACGGCACGGTGCTGCTGGTCGAGCACCGCGACCAGCTCGCCCGGCTGCAGGAGGAGCCCGACCTGTGGGGCAACGCTGTCGAGGAGGTCCTGCGCTACGACTCCCCCGTGCAGCGCACCGCCCGCGTGGCGATGGCCGACACCGAGGTCGCCGGCCACCGCGTCCCGCAGGGCGCGCTCGTCGCCTGTCTGCTGGGCGGGGCCAACCGGGACCCGGCCGTCTTCGCCGACCCGCACACCTTCGACGTCGCGCGCGGCAACGCCCGCGACCACCTCGCGTTCTCAGCAGGCGTGCACTTCTGCCTCGGCGCCGCCCTCGCCCGCATGGAGGGTCAGATCGGGTTGCAGACGCTGTTCGACCGCTTCCCGGACCTCGCCCTCGCGGCCGAACCGCACCGCCGCGGCACCCGGGTGCTGCGCGGGTACGACGCCATCCCGGTCTCGCTGACCGGCGCGCGCCGCCCCGTCGCCGCCTAGGCCGGCTACTCGTCGCTCGCCCAGCGGTCGCCGAGGTAGGCCAGGACGGCGGGGTCGTTGCTGCTGACGCGGTCGACCTCCTCGTCGGCACCGCAGGTGCGCAGCGAGATCTCGACCGACGTCGCCGTGCGCGACAGCACCCGCCAGGTCGCGCCCGAATCGGTCCAGCGCTGGAGATCGGCCACCACGTCGGAGTCCGTCGAGTCGTTCATCGGTTCAGCCTGACATGGCTGGTGGGCGCGGCAGGTATCGAACCTGCGACCCTTCGCTTGTAAGGCGAATGCTCTCCCACTGAGCTACGCGCCCGGGAGCACGGCGGCCCGCGCCCGGCGTCGACGAGCCTATGCGCCACCGTGCCCGCTGCTAGTGGTCGTCTGCCCTTGGCGCTGCACGGTGTCCACCGTCGCGTTGACGTACCGAGCGAGGCCTTCGACCATCTCGCCGAGCACCGTGTTCTGCCGGGCGATCACCGTGAGCCGGCGATCCATCTCGGCGAGGTGGCCATCGACCTCGGCGAAGCGCTCGGCGACGTCACTGTCCACTCGGACAGCGTCGCACGCACGCCGCCCAGCGCCTACCGGTTGTTCACAGCTCGGCGAGGACCCGCTTGTACTCGTCGTGGTCACGCGCGTCGGGGATGGCGTTGATGACCTTCCACCGCAGCGTCCCCTCCTTGTCGATGACGAAGGTGCCGCGGACGGCCCGGCCGGCGACGTCGTTGAAGACGCCGTAGGCCTGCGCGACGGCGCCGTGCGGCCAGAAGTCACTCAGGATCGGGAAAGCGAAGCCCTGCTGGTCGGCCCACACCTTGTTGGCGAAGCTCGAGTCGACGCACACCGCGAGCACCTGGACGTCGTCGTTCTGGAACGTCGACAGGTCCTCCTGCACCGAGCAGAGCTCCCCCTGGCACACGCCGGTGAAGGTGGCCGGGTAGAACAGCACGACCACGTTCTTCGAGCCGCGGAACGACGAGAGGGTGATCTCGCCGTTGTTCTGGTCCTTGAGGGTGAAATCGGGAGCGATGCTCCCGATGGCGAGCTCTGCGGCGTCGGTCACGCTGGTCCCTTGCGTCGAGATCGTGGGAAAGCTGGGTACAGCACGAGCATGCCAGCTGACGCCGACCCGTCCACGCCGCAGGGCCTTCTCGAACTCGGCCGCGATGAGATCCGCCGCCACGTCGCGGGCGGCTGGGACGCCTTCATCGCCGCCGCCGAGGCCGCCGATCTCGACAAGCGGTCCCGCCTGCCGGGGTGGCGTGGCGCCGAGATCTGCATCCACCTCGGCTCCTGGCCCGACCACCGCGCCATGGCAGGGCTGCTCGCCTCCGCCCGCGGCGAGGGACCGTCATCGCCGGTGGACGTCGACGAGGCGAACGCCGCCGTCACGAGCAAGCACCGCGACGCCTCCCGCGAGGACATCCTCGCGGCGCTGCGGCGCAACCGCGACGAGGTCCTCGCCTACCTGGACGACGACTCCGAGGACGTCCGGAAGCTCGACCGGGCCGACGTCGTCGCCACCGTCGGCACACTGCCGCTGCTGACCGTCGTCCACGCCACCGTCTACGAGCTCGCCGTGCACGCGCTCGACCTCACCTCGGTCGGCGCTCCCCCGCCGCCCGAGGAGCTGCTGCTGAACGGGATCTCGGCGCTGGCCGACGTGACCGGCGCGCTGGCGGCCAACCTGGGCATCACGGGCGGCGCGGTGCTCTCGACGCCGAAGGGCGGCTGGTACTTCGCAGCCGACGGCGGCGGGTGGACGACCACGCCCGTCGAGGCCGGCGAGCGCAAGGGCAAGACGCCGGTCGTCGAGGCCGAACTCGTCCCGTTGCTCGAGGCGTCGTCCGGCCGCAAGAACCCGGTGACCATGCTGGCCAGCCGCGGTCTGAAGGTGCACCACATGAGCGGCCTGCTGCGGCTGGCCCCGATCGTGGAGAAGTCGCCCGGCATCCCCGGTGGCCCGGTGCTCCGTCTCGCGGCTCGGACGGTCGGCGGTGCGGGCGGTGTCGTCGGGCGGCTCACCGGCCGCGGCTGAGGCCCCAGGAGGCGTAGCCCGTCCGCAACGGGGTCAACGCTGCTTGCGGCCCGCCCCACCCTTGGGCGCGGCGAGGCGCATCGCGGTCCACTCCTGGCCGGCGGTGACCGTGCTGGTCTGCACCAACCCTGCGGTCGGGACGGCTTCGAGGATGTCGCTGGGCTCGACGTGGCCGTCACGGCCCGCCTTCGGCGTCAGCAGCCAGAGCATGCCCTCGTCGGAGAGCTGGCGGCGGGCGTCGACGAGCGCGTCGACGAGGTCGCCGTCGTCGTCACGGAACCAGAGCAGAACGACGTCCACCACGTCGTCCGAGTCCTCGGCGACGAGGTCGTTACCGGTGAGGGCGACGACCTCCTCGAGGAGATCGGTGGCGATGTCATCGTCCTCGTTGAGCGATTGCACGAGGTTGCCAGGCTTGATCCCCAGCTTGGCAGCGCGACTCGACGCCTGCTGCCCCTCCGACGCGTTGGCCGCGGTCGGGCTCACGCTCCCCCCTCGTCAGGTCATGCCCCTAGATGAACTCTGCATGTTCCGGTTCTCGCGTAGTCCACCCGACGACACCCCACAGTGCAAGTGCCCGGGCCGAAAAGGGCGCCGCGTCGCGGTCACCCCGCGAGGAAGCTGAACCGCACCGTCCGCTCCGCGTTGTCGACGTTGAGGTCCACGAGCGCCACCGACTGCCAGGTCCCGAGCGCCATCCGGCCGCCGATCACGGGCACCGTGATCGATGGCGGCACGATCGCCGGCATCACGTGCGAGCGTCCATGGCCCGGCGAACCATGCGCGTGCCGCCACCGGTTGTCGGCGGGCAACAGGTCGCCGAGCGCGGCCAGCAGGTCGTCGTCGCTTCCGGCACCGAGCTCGAGGATCGCGACACCGGCGGTCGCATGCGGTACGAACACCGACAGCAGGCCGTCGATGTCGGGCCCGAGTTCGCCCAAGAAGCGCGACGCCTCCCGCGTCAGGTCGCGGACGACCTCGCTCGAACCGGTCCGCACGGTGATCGTCGTCGTCTCCACAGATTGTTCCTGCCCGCCGGAGCGGCACCGGAACGGCTCGGAAACCCCGCCTGCCCGGGACAGTGACAGGATGAGGTTCGTCGGTGTGGCCCAGGGCACGTCGGCTGGATCCGAGACACGTCCCAGGAGGGTTCCATGGCCGGTCCCCGCTCCCGCTACTCCGTGATCACCGACGGACTGCCGAACCAGGTGCCCGACATCAACCCCGACGAGACCGGGGAATGGCTCGAGTCGCTCGACGCCGTCGTCGCCAACGAGGGCACCGGCCGCGCGCGCTACCTGCTGCTGAAGCTCCTCGAGCGCGCGCGGGAGAAGGCCGTCGGCGTGCCGGCGCTGCGCAGCACCGACTACATCAACACCATCCCGCCGGAGCTCGAGCCGTGGTTCCCCGGCGACGAGGACGCCGAGCGCCGCATCCGCGCCTACATCCGCTGGAACGCCGCCATCGCCGTCACCCGGGCCAACCGCAAGGGCCTCGAGGTCGGCGGCCACATCGCGTCGTACGCGAGCTCGGCGAGCCTGTACGAGGTCGGCTTCAACCACTTCTTCCGCGGCAAGGACCACGGCGAGAGCGGCGACCAGCTGTTCATCCAGGGCCACTCGTCGCCCGGCATGTACGCCCGCGCCTACCTCGAGGGACGGCTCACCGAGACCCAGCTCGACGGCTTCCGGCAGGAGATCAGCGCGGCGCCGAACGGCCTGCCGAGCTACCCGCACCCGCGCCTGATGCCGGACTTCTGGGAGTTCCCGACGGTCTCGATGGGCCTCGGCCCGATCCACGCGATCTACCAGGCGCGCTTCAACCGCTACCTGCACGCCCGCCGCATCAAGGACACCAGTCGCAGCCACGTCTGGGCCTTCCTCGGCGACGGCGAGATGGACGAGCCCGAGGCCCTCGGCGCGATCGGCCTGGCGGCGCGCGAGGAGCTCTCGAACCTCACGTTCGTCATCAACTGCAACCTGCAGCGCCTCGACGGTCCGGTCCGCGGCAACGGAAAGATCATCCAGGAGCTGGAGTCGTACTTCCGCGGCGCCGGCTGGCACGTCATCAAGGTCGTCTGGGGCCGCGACTGGGACCCGCTGCTCGCCAAGGACAACGACGGCGTCCTGGTCAACGCGATGAACACGACGCCCGACGGCCAGTTCCAGACCTACAGCGTCGAGTCCGGCGCCTACATCCGCGACAACTTCTTCGGCACGGACAACCGGCTGCGGAAGCTCGTCGAGAAGTACTCCGACGACGACCTGCGCAAGCTCTCCCGCGGCGGCCACGACTACCGCAAGCTCTACGCGGCGTACAAGGCCGCGGTCGACCACGAGGGCCAGCCGACGGTCATCCTCGCCCAGACCGTCAAGGGCTGGACGCTCGGCAGCGACTTCGAGGCGCGCAACGCGACGCACCAGATGAAGAAGCTCTCCAAGGACGAGCTCAAGACGTTCCGGGACCGGCTCTACATCCCGATCACCGACGAGCAGCTCGACGCCGAGGACCTCCCGCCCTACTACCACCCGGGTGAGGACTCCGACGAGATCAACTACATGAAGGAGCGTCGGGCCGCGCTCGGCGGCTACGCCCCGCGCCGCGTCACCCGGCACAAGCCGCTGCCGGCCGCGCCGGACAAGACCTACGACCAGCTGCGGCAGGGCTCGGGCAAGCAGTCGGTGGCAACGACCATGGCGTTCGTCCGGCTGCTCAAGGAGCTGATGAAGCACAAGGAGCTCGGCTACCGGTTCGTGCCGATCATCCCGGACGAGGCCCGCACGTTCGGCATGGACGCCATGTTCCCGACGTCGAAGATCTACTCGCCGGCGGGCCAGACCTACGACGCCGTCGACCGCGACCTGCTGCTCAGCTACCAGGAGTCCGAGACCGGGCAGATCCTGCACGAAGGCATCACCGAGGCCGGCGCCATGGGCTCGGTCATCGCCGCGGGGACGTCGTACGCGACGCACGGCGAGCACATGATCCCGATCTACGTCTTCTACTCCATGTTCGGCTTCCAGCGCACCGGCGACGCGATGTGGGCGCTCGGCGACCAGATGGGGCGCGGGTTCCTGCTCGGCGCCACCGCCGGTCGCACGACGCTCAACGGCGAGGGGCTGCAGCACCAGGACGGCCACTCGCTGCTGCTCGCGCAGACCAACCCGGCCTGCGTGGCCTACGACCCGTCGTTCGCATTCGAGATCAGCCACATCACCAAGGACGGGCTCGACCGCATGTACGGCGAGCGGGACGAGCCGGTCTTCTACTACCTGACGGTCTACAACGAGCCCTACCCGCAGCCGGCCGAGCCCGAGGGCGTCGACATCGAGGGCATCCTCAAGGGCCTCTACCTCTACCGCCCCGCGGCGAAGCTGGAGAAGCCGCCGGCCGATGACGCCGTGCCCGCCCAGCTCATGGCGAGCGGGTCGGCGATGCTCGGCGCGCAGCGGGCGCAGGAGATGCTGGCCGAGGACTGGGGCGTGGCCGCGGACCTGTGGTCGGCGACGTCGTGGAACGAGCTGCACCGCGAGGCCGTGGTCTGCGAGAAGGAGAACCTGCTCTCCCCCGAGGAGCCCCGCGAGCCCTACGTCACCCGGGTCCTGGCCGAGACGCAGGGCCCCGTGGTGGCGGTCAGCGACTTCCAGCGCGCGGTGCCCGACCAGATCGCGCGATGGGTGCCGACGGACTGGCAGTCGCTGGGCACCGACGGGTTCGGCCGGTCCGACACCCGCACCGCGCTGCGGCGGTACTTCCGCATCGACGCGCCGTCGGTCGTCGTCGCGACCCTGCAGTCGCTCGCCAAGCGCGGGGACATCGACGCCGGCGTCGTCAAGGACGCCCTGGCGCGGTACGCGATCGACGACGACCAGGCGACCGACAGCGGTTCGGCCGCCGAGGCCGACTCCGAGCCGGTCAGCGACTGACCATGTCCGTCGCCGGACGTTCGATCCGGGCGATTTCCCCTTCGCGCAACGGGAAGGGGACGGACATGGAACGCGGTAGCGACAAGCACGGTTTCCGGCTCGACGACGAGCTCAAGCACGAGGTCACCGGCATCGTCCAGGGGGGCCACGACACCCACGCCGAGGAGTGGAAGTCGCCGGAACCCTCCGGCGAGGACCAGCCCGACGTCGACCGCGCCCCGGACACGACCCTGCACGGCGGCGTGCCCGACGGGATGGACGGCGACGACGTCGAGGCCCGGTCGGAGCTGGCGGCCCACCTACCCGTCTCGGTCTTCCCCGCCGTGCGGGAGCAGCTGCTCGGGCACGTGATCGACACCTCGGCCCCCGCCGCAGTGGTCGAACAGGTCCGGCTCCTGCCCGCCGGGCGCGAGTTCCACAACGTGGGTGAGGTCTGGCGCGCGCTGCACGGCGGCAGCCACGTGGAGGAGCACCGCTTCTAGCGGGCCGGCCCGCAGGCTCGAGGCCGTCGCGCAACAGCCGGGAGGCCACCGCACGGCCAACAGCCGGCCCCAACCCCTAGTCCCATCGGGCCAGATCCGGCACCACCGGTGCTGTTGTCGGCCCTTCCCGGTACGCCGGTGCCTCTCGCGGCCGACAGTGTCCTCGTCACACTGCACGGGAGCGGATGAGGTGAGGTCGATGGGCCGCCGGGCAACAATCTCGCAGCTCGACGACCACCCGAACCTCGCCGAGATCCTCGGGGTGCTCGCGCAGCTCGCGCACATCGAGGACTCCCACCTCGAGCAGCTGGCCCGCGCCTGGCGCAACACGGTCTCGGTGGCCGAGGCACGCCGTCGGGCGCTCTCGCCCGACTCGCCGCTCGTCGTCGACGTCCTCGCGGCCTTCGATGCGGTCGCGGCGCTCTACGCCGACGACCTCGACGGCGACTGCGACTACGTCTCGGTCGACCCCGGCATCGCATCCACCGCGCTCAAGGCGGTGCGCGACGCGATCGCCGCCGCCTACGCCAAGCCGATCCTCCGCCGCGGCGAGTACTCCGGGCTGATCGGGGCTTGGCGCTCCGTCTTCCCCCGACCGACCGTCCACGAGCCCGACCTCGGTCCGGGCCGGACGGAGGTCAAGCAGCTCCTCGGTCTGCTGCCGACCCTCGCGCACCGCTGCCACGACGACCGTGGCCGCCGCGTCTACGACGGTCTCCTCGTGCAGGCCATGACGATGAACGAGTCCGAGCGGGCGCAGGCCCGCGACGCCGCGTTCTCGGCGGCGGTCCGCACCGGGCGGCGCCGGGTGTGGACGCTCGTGCGCCGCAGCACCGCCGAAGGCCTCGGGCGCTGGTGCCCGACCTGCCGCTCGACCGGGACCGACACCCGGTACGACGACGAGCGGGTCGTGGAACTCTGCGCCGATGCCGCGTGCGCGCTGCTGGTCTCCGACGCCGTGCGGGCCGACGCGACGGCGACGTTGACGGCCCCGCTGCAGCACCTCATCCCGCTGCAACGCGCCATCGACTGAGGGCGCCGACCTGGGAACCGGGCAGACGACCGACGACGGTTCCCCCGCCGGGTGCGGGGAAGATCGGCATCATGACTGACAACGCCGAGATGGGCGAACGACCGGCCGACCCGGCGCTCCGTGGCGGCGTGGGCGTGGGTGCGGGTACCGACGACGCGCAGGACGGCGCCGCCGAGCAGCAGGCCGAGACGCACGGCCGGGCGGGTGACCCGTCCGTGGAGACGCCCGCCTCCGCCGACCTCGGCGCCGGCGCACCCAGGGGCCACTCCTTCGCCGACGACGGCGCCCTGGGCAACAGCATGTCGCCCGTCGACGACTGGGGCACCGGTTCGGCGGACCAGCCGCAGGAGTCCCCGACCGACGAGGTCGAGAGCTCGACCTGACCGTCCGCCGGCTCAGCCGACTCGGCCGACTCAGCCGGCCGTCCAGGCGGTCAGCTCGTCGGCCGACCAGGTGTTGACGATCGTCGCCGGGTCCACCCCGCAGGCGGCGGCGCGTTCGCAGCCGTAGGGCTGCCAGTCGAGTTGGCCCGGCGCGTGCGCGTCGGTGTCGATGGAGAACCGGCAACCGGCCTCCACGGCGAGGCGCAGCAACCTCTTCGGAGGGTCGAGCCGCTCCGGCCTGCAGTTGATCTCGACGGCGACGTCGAACCGCTGGCAGGCGGCGAAGACGAGTTCGGCGTCGAACTCCGACTCCGGCCGGGTACGTCCGCTACGTCCGCCGCTGGTGACGTTGCGGCCCGTGCAGTGGCCGAGGATGTCGGTGTGGGGGTCGGCGATCGCCTTCACCATCCGCTCGGTCATCTCCTCCCGCGGCATCCTGAGCTTCGAGTGCACGGACGCGACGACGACGTCGAGCCGTTCCAGCAGCTCCGGCTCCTGGTCGAGTGACCCGTCGAGGTTGATGTCGACCTCGATGCCGGTGAGGATCCGGAACGGCGCGAGCTCCTCGTTCAGCGCGGCGACGACGTCCAGCTGTTGCCGTAGCCGTTCCGGGGACAGTCCGCGGGCGACGGTGAGGCGCGGCGAGTGGTCGGTCAGGACGACGTAGGCGTGGCCGAGGTCGCGCGCGGCCCGGGCCATCTCATCGATCGGCGATCCGCCGTCGGACCAGTCGGAGTGGGTGTGGCAGTCACCTCGGAGCAGCGCGCGGATGGCGGTGCCGCCCTCGGCCACGGGCTGGCCGCCGGTGGCCTCGAGCCGCCGCAGGTAGACCGGTACCTCGCCGGCGAGTGATTCGGTGACGGTGCGGGCGGTCACCTCGCCGATCCCGGGGAGCTCGCGCAGCGTCCCCTCCTCCGCCCGTCGCGCCGTCTCCTCGGGGCCGAGCCCGCGGATGACACCCGCCGCGGTCCGGAACGCGCGGACCCGGTGGGTGGGCTCGTGGGCCCGTTCGAGGAAGAAGGCGATGCGGTCGAGGTCGGCGACCGGGTCACGACCAGACATGCCCGACAGCCTAGGTGCCGTCCGCTCAGTCCTCGGGACGGAACACGAGCAGGCGCTTCGGGTGCTTGCACATGACGATCTCCGGCAGCGCCTCGGTCACTTCACCGTCGAGCGCGATGGCGAGGTCGTCGCTCCCGTCCGCCCGACGCAACGACAGCTCCTTCGCCAGCCGCTGCTCGTAGACGCGGGAGCGGCCGAGGCGCCCGGACAGCACGGCGGCCGTCAGACGCGTCCGCCCGAGCGGCGCGTCGGCGTCGATCATGCGGATGTCCAGCAGACCGTCGGTCAGGTCGGTGCGGTAGGTCGGGGCGAACCCGGACGGGGCGTAGGAGCCGTTGCCGGCGAACAGCAGCCAGAGCCGCCGACGTTCCCCGTCGACGAACAGCTCCGACGGAGTGCCGTGCCGCAGCACCCGCAGCATCGCGATGAACACCGAGGGCCACTTGCCGAGGTACTCCTCGAGCCGCTCCCGCGTGGCGACGAGCTCCGGGTAGCCGCCGAGGCTCGCGGTGTTGAGGAAGATCTGGTCCCCGCGCGCGCCGATCCGTCCGACCTCGACCGCGGCAGCCGTCCCCACCCGGACGGCGGCGACCGTGTCCTCCGACGAGTTGATGCCGATGTCCTGGGCGAAGTGGTCGAGCGTGCCGCCGGGGAAGACGGCCAGCGGCTTGCCGGCCTCCAGAGCGACCGACGCCGCGACGTTGACCGTCCCGTCCCCGCCGACGACACCGATGGCCGGGGCGTCCCGCCCCGCGGCCTGCAACGCCTCGGCGACGTCCTGGGGTTCGTACTCCCGGACGTCGGCCTTCGGCAGCGCGGCGCGGATGTCTTCGGCGTAGCTGCCGCGGCTGGCCTTCCCCGACGCCGTGTTGACGACGACCACGAGCCCCTCACCCTCGGGCATCGCCTCGACGAGCTGCGAGACCGAGCGACCCTTCGCGGGTGTCCCCGGCCGTCTGGGCCAGGTACGGGTGGTCAGCAGGGCACAACCCGCACCGACGGCGAGGCCGGCGGCGACGTCGCCCGGGTAGTGCACGCCGGTGTAGACGCGCGAATAGGCGACCGCTCCGGCCAGCACCCCGATCACGGCGCCGACGCGCGGGGTCTCGAGGGCGACGCCGACGGCGAAGGCCGCGGCCGACGTCGAATGGCCGGACGGGAACGAGAGCGTCGACGGTTGCCGGTGGAGCCGCCGGGCGAGGGCCACGCCCTCGATCGGCGGGCGGGAGCGGCGGACCGAGAGCTTCGCCGGGACGTTCGCCAGCGGGCTCGCGATCGCGATGGACAGCAGACCGCGGACCGCGGCACGGCGCCGCCTACCGCGGCTGAGGCCGAGCGCCGCGGCGGTGCCGATCCAGAGCAGCCCGTGGTCGGCGCTGCGGGACAGCGGGGGGAGCACCGAGTCGAGCCAGGGCGTGCGGGTGTTGGACACCCACTGGAACATCTCGAGGTCCTTGCGGAGCAGCTGACGGCGCCTGTGGGAAATACGGCTGCTCAAGACTGCTCCTCGGCCGGGGCTTCGCCGGCCAGGCGGCTCGACTGGGGACCCGCTCATCGTCGCACGCGCCACACGTCGTTGACACGCGGGCTCGGGCCAGGAGCGCGGTCGGCCCAGTCGGAGGGTCAGCCGGCGAGGAACTCGGCCAGCTCGCCGTCGACGTCGAGATAGTCCGACTCGGCGCCACTCGGGACGAGGCTGAAGGTGCCGAGCAGGAACTCCACGACCGTCGGGAGCGCGAGCACGAAGGTGGCCGCCCCGTGCGGGCTGCTGGTGTGCAGGAAGATGCACCGGGCGCCGTCGCGCTCACCGGGCCAGATCTGGACGTCGCCCTCGCCTGAGGCGGAGGTGATGCCCCGCTCCAGCAGCTCGCGGGCGAAGGTCCAGGTGACCCACTGGTCGCCGTCGACCAGGAAGCGCAGCGTCACCGCGAAGGGGTCGTACTGGGCGTAGGACAACTGCGCGGTCACCGGCAGCGGCGGGCCTCCGGCGACCACGAGGTCGACGACGAGGTCGGTGGTGACGGTACGGGTCGCAGACATTCCATTCCTTCTCATCGCAGGTCAGGGCAGTGACGGGGGGTGGCGCGGGGGGCGTGACCCGGGGTGGTGCTGCGGGCCGTGCGATGTATGTTGTTTCCACTCGGACGCCCCTGAAGACTCGGAGCGGCATACCCGGGCAAAGGTCGCCTATGAGGGGACTGCCCGGTTCTGTCCGGATTTCCCCTGCCCGCTGGTCCCCGTCGGCTCGTGCGCTCCCCCGGTCGGCGCAACAGGCGCCCGCCGATCGGCGGAGGCCCGGCGGCGCCCGCCCGTCCCGGCCGTCGGCGCACGGACGGGAGAGGTTGATCACGGGAGGAAGACGCGACGCCCGGATCGTCGTTGACTCCCTTCCGTGAGCCCCCTGGCACGCACGCCCGCCCATCCGCACGCCAACGAGGTCCTGCGCACCGCCGTCCGGCGGTTCGGCGCCTGGTGGCGCGCACCGGTCCCGCAGCGCAGCGGCCTGCACGTCGGGCACGGCGGCGGCTGGGGTCGCCACTCGGAGACCGTCGCCCGCTGGTGACCCCGAGCGCGACCGGAACGGGAGCGGATCTGCCGGTCGTCGTCGTCGGCGCCGGCCCGGTCGGTCTCGTGGCCGCCGGCCTGCTGGCTCGTCGCGGGGTCGCCAGCATCGTCCTGGAGCGGCACCGCGAGCCCTATCTCCTCCCCCGCGCCGTCCACCTCGACGGCGAGGCGGTCCGGGTGCTGCAGGCCCTCGGGCTCGACGAGGCCTTCGCGCGCATCAGCCGCCCCGCTCCCGGCATGCGGTTGCTCGACGCCGCACACCGGCTCCTCGTCGAGTTCCCGCGCAGCGCGCGCGGGGCCGACGGCTTCGCCGAGGCGAACCTGTTCCACCAGCCCGACCTCGAAGCGCTGCTGCGCGAGCTCGTCCGCGCCTCACCGCTGATCGAGGTGCGGACGGGGTGGGAGGTCGTCGGCCTCCGCGGCCGGGGGCCGGTCGTGGTCGAGGTCCACGACCCCACGGGCCGGCCCGTCCGGATCGAGGCGGCGGCAGTGCTCGGTTGCGACGGCACCGACAGCTTCGTGCGGCGCCACTTCGCCGCACCGCTGCGCGACTTGCGCTTCGAGGAGCGGTGGCTCGTCGTCGACGTGCGGAGTCCCGAACCCCTTCCGCTCTGGGGCGGCGTGCACCAGCTCTGCGACCCGGCCCGACCGGCGACGCTGATGCACGTCACCGGCGAGCGGTACCGGTGGGAGTTCCGGCTCGGGTCGGACCCTGGCGCCGACCGGACCAGCACCCGGTTGCAGCGTCTCCTGGCGGACTGGGTGCCCGTCGAGTTGCGCTCCGGGGTCGAGGTCGTCCGGAGCGCGCCGTACACGTTCCGCGCCCGCGTCGCGACGCGCTGGCGCGACGGACGGATCCTGCTGCTCGGCGACGCCGCGCACCAGACGCCCCCGTTCATCGGACAGGGCCTCGGTGCCGGGCTCCGCGATGCGGCCAACCTCGCGTGGAAACTCGCCGCGGTGCTCGCCGGAGCCGACGAGACGCTGCTCGACACCTACGAGACCGAGCGACGCGGGCACGTCACGACGACCACCCGCGGAGCCGTGATCGTCGGCTGGGCCCTGACGGGCGGGCAGGACCGCGCCGCCGCCGTCCGCCGTGTCGTGACCACCGGCCTCGGGCGCGTGCCCGGGCTTCCGCAGCTGGCGGCGGGTGCCGCCTCGCCGCGACTCGGCCGCTCACGGCTCCTGGTGCGCTCGCGACGGCCCGGCGACCCGGTGGGACGCACCTGCCCGCAGCCCCGCGTCCGCCTCACCTCCGGCGGGCCCGCCCTGCCGCTGGACACCGTGCTCGGTGCCGGCTGGGTGTTGCTGACCCGCGGGAGGATCCTGCCGGTCCCGCCGACTGCCGACGGCGTGCGTCACCTTCCGGTCGAGCACCTCACGACGGTCGCCGGACCGGATCTCCGGAGGTGGATGCAACGGCGCGGACTGCGTGCGGTGCTCGTCCGCCCGGACCGTGTCGTCGCCGCGACGGGCCGTACCGCGATACGGGCGGCTGCGGGCGGCTGACGCGCCGGCGCCTGATCGACACCCCATCCGGGCCGGTCGACAGCGCATCCGGGGCCAGCAGCGACCTCAGGCCGGCTCGCCGACCCCGCCCGCGACGGAGTCGTCCTCGTCGGCACTCGACTCGTCGTCCAACTCGCCGGCGCCGGGCAGGTCGATCAGCACCCCGTCGGCATCGCGACGGCGGCGTCGCGGGGGGTGCTTCTTCCGGTCCAGCTGATCGGCCTGGGCGCTGCGGATCGCCGCTTGCAGACCCGATCGGTCACGATCCGTCAGACCCGTCATCAGGCTGTCGAGAACGTCCTGATCCTGTTCCATGCCGTCTCCACTGACAGGGACGGGCACGCGGGGCCCGTCAGCGAAAAGTCCTGGCTGGAGGCTTAGCCGACCCGAACAGTACCCCGTTTGTACGGTGCTCAACGTCGGCGTTTCTTCCCCTTGAGCTTCCGTTCGGAGGGTCGCCGACCCGCGTTCGTGGTCCGTCGCAACGCCTCGATCAGCTCCGGTTCGACGGACGCGTCGCCGTGCATGTACCGCTGCAGCAGCGGCTGTGTCGCCGGGTCCCGCGCGAGTTCGGCGAGGTAGGCATCGATCGCCGGGGCGTCCTCGACGCCACCGGCCTGCCGGCTCCGCTCGAGCAGCGCGTAGCCCTCGGCCTCGGTCAGCTCCCGGCTGGGGCGACAGCCGAACGGGCACCGCATCGTCTCGGTCGAACCCCAGAGCCGGCAGATCATCGGCCGGATGTCGTGGACCCCGCAGGTCCGGAACGGCCCGAGCGCCGGGCACGCCTCGACGGTGCCGGTCGCCTGGTACCGCTCGGCGCGCGCGCGGTCGTAGCGCGGGATGGTCACGCCGCGCTCGGCGATGCGCTCGCGCTCGGTGTCGCTCATGTCGACCGGCCCACAGCTGTGCCAGCAGAGGCCACGGCACTCGAGCTCGGGGAGCTCGGCGTAGAGCTCCTCGAGCGCGGCGACCCGTTCCCGATCGGTCATGCGGCCCTCCCCCAGCTCCGGCGCGGTCGGCCCGGCTCGCCGTCACCGTACGACGCGCCGAGCTGATTCGAACACACGTTCGGTTCGTGTCATGCTGGGTCCATGGCGGGCGGCATGGGCAGGCGCCGGACGGGGCCGACGCTGGCCGAGCGGTCAGGCGTCGACCCGGCGCCCGGCGGTGAGCCGGCCGCGGCCGAGCCGTTACGGCCCGCCGCGGTCCACCACTGCTGGGTCGACGACGCACCCGGCCACCCCGGGCGCTACCCGGGCCTGCTGCTGGAGTGGCGCCGCGACCAGCAGCGGTGGCTCGGCCTGGTCGCCTACGTGATGCCGGACCTGCTGGCCGACCGGGTCCGGCTCGTGCAGCGCTGGCTGCCGGGTGTCTACCTCACCCCGGTCGACCGCGGCGCCTCCCCGCCTACGGGATGAGCCGCTCCCGCCGGTACCGCGCGAACTGCCCCAGGAGCGAGTCGAGCGAGGACCGGTAGCCCAGGAAGCCGAATTCCCGGCTCTTGCTCATGTCGGTGACGCACTCGATCTCACGGCCGAGGTCGCCGTCGGTGTGCCACCACGAGGCGAGCCGGGTGAGGTCGGACTCGGCGAGACCGTCGCGCTCGGCGATGCGTCGCCAGTCGCCCTCCCGACCGGCCATCTGCTGCTCGAGCGGACGGGGCTCGGACTCGAAACCCTCCGGCGTCACGCCGAAGTACTCGGCGACCCGTGGCCACATCCACCGCCAGCGGAACACGTCTCCGTTGACGATGTTGAACGCCTGGTTCGCGGCGGCCGGCGTCTTCCCGGCCCAGACCATCTGCTCGGCCACGAGACGGGCGTCGGTGAGGTCGGTCAGGCCGTTCCACTGCTGCGCCGACCCGGGGAAGACGAACGGCAGATCCAGCTCGCGGCAGAGCGTGGCCTGGACCGCGAGCGTCAGCGCCATGTTCATCGCGTTACCGACCGCGTGGCCGACGATCGTGTGCGAGCGGTGCACGCTCCAGGAGAAGCCGTACCGCTCCGCCGCGGCGAAAAGCTCGTCCTCCTGGGCGTAGTAGAAGTTCGGCGTGGACAGGCGCGGCTGCTCCTCGCGGAACGGGGTCTCGGGGACATCGCCCTGGCCGTAGGACTCGAACGGACCGAGGTAGTGCTTCAGGCCTGTCATCAGCGCGACGTGCCGCACGCTGCCCGCCGGGCCGAGGGCGGCCAGCACGTCGCGGACGATGCCCGCGTTGACCTCGATGTTCTCGGCCTCGGTGGGCTGCCGTACCCAGGCGGTGAGGTGCACGGTGCCGGGACGCAGTTGCCCGAGGGCGTGGCCGACGGAATCCCGGTCGAGCAGGTCTGCCGCGACGTGCGCAACGCCCGGTACCGTCGGAGGCGCGCCGCGAGAGCCCGGCGACCGACTCGTCGCGACCGGTCAGCAGCTCGCAGATCGCGGTGCCGGAGATCCCGGTGGCCCCGACGACGAGCGCGCCTGCCTGGTTCGGGTCGGCGGTGACAGGGGCGGGATCGGGGGCTGGGGCGGGGTCGGGCACGGATCCTCCTGCGTTGAGCGCTGATGGCCGAACCCCTGCCCGAGATATCCGGTCCTAGCGGCCGGACCGTCACTTCGCCTCCGACCACCGCCGGATCGCGCGGACGTCGGCGACGAACCGGACGCCTGCGCCTCCCGCCCAACGCCCCACCGCCTGCTCCAGGGCGGCGTGCAGCAGCGCGACCGCAGCGTCGACGGCGTCCTCGGGCACCTGCAGCAACAGCTCGTCGTGCAGACAGAGAACGATTCGGCCTCCGAATCCGTCGGAGGTGGCCGCCCCCGCGAGGAGCCCCGTCCGTACCGTGGCGGTCCAGACCTTGAACAGCTCGGCCGCCGCGCCCTGGACGGCGGCGTTGCGGGCGAAGCGCCCGGCGGCGGCGGTCGCCGGACCGGAGACGTCGGCGTCGGCCGGGCGGCCGAGCCGGACCAGCCGCCCGCCCCAGGTCCGGAGGTCCCGCCCGTCCCGGCCGTGCTGCTCGGCGGCCCGGAGGTACCGGATCGCCGCAGGGTAGGCCCGCTCCATCTGCTGGAGCGTCTGGCCCGCGGCGCCCGAGGTCTGCCCGTACATCGCGGCGAGAACGGCGATCTTTGCCGTCGGCCGGTCGCAGCGGAGTCGGTCCGCGACCGGGGTGTAGAGGTCGTCCTCCCGGGCCGCCGACGCGAGTTCGCGGTCCCCGGAGACGGCGGCGAGCACACGCGGCTCGACCTGGCCGAGGTCGGCGCGCACGAAGACGTGGCCGGGTTCGGCGACGACCGCCGGCCGCAGCGGGGCGGGCAGGTTGTGCAGCCCGGCCGACGCCGTCATCCGGCCCGCGGCGCCGTCCGCGGAACGCCACGACCCGCGCAACCGGCCGTCCGGGCCGACGGTGGTGTCGAGCCAGCCGTAGCCGTAGGTCGTCGCGATGCGCTCCGCCTTCCGCCACTCCAGCAGCGGCCCGATCCCGGGGTGGCTGTCACGGAACGCCTCGAGCCGCCAGGACCGGGTGTCCGGCACGTCGAAGCCGGCCCGGCCGAGCATCTCCTTGACGTGCGACGCGTTCCGCAGGTCGACGGCGTCGCCACCGGAGAACCGCTGCTGGACGGCCGCGTCGCGCTCGCGACGGGCGCGCAGTTCGTCGGCGGGGGAACCGGCCCGCGGCCCGATCATCGTGGCGAGCAACGCCTCCGCCTCGCCGCGGTCGAGCGGGAGGCCGCCGTTCTCGAGCTCGACGCACAGCAGCGCTACCGCTGACTCGGCGTGCGCGGTCAGCACGGCGAGCGACGGCTCGCCGCCGTGGGGTCGGTGGTCGGGCAGCCGGGCAAGCTGTTCCTGCTGCCGCCCGGCGACGGTCACGGCCGCCTCGGCGAACTGCTGCGCGCGGGGCAGGACGACGGCCGCCGAACCGGTCAGCAGCGAACCGTCGGCGAATCCGGGGTTCAACCGGCCGTCGAGCACGGCCTGGTCGGGATCGCCGGCCGAGGCATCGAAGTCCAGCAGCCCGCTCGACGGCACCGCGGTCGGTTCGGGCAGCCCGTGCGCGGCCGCCCACACCGCGGCCGGGTCGTCCCGGCGCCCGCCGTGCAGCAGGAGGTGCACGGCCGCGAGGTCCCAGCAGCGGCGCAGCTCGACGCCGGCGAGCACCGCGGGGCGGGCCGTTCCGGCGGCGGACCACCAGATCCACCGCGGGTCGTGCGCGGCGGACAGCTCCCGCACCAGGGCGACCGGGTCCGGCGTCGCCTCGGACCACGACCCCTCCGCGGTCGCGAGCCCCAGCCCCACCCCTGGAAGCAGCACGACCCCGACCGGCGCGTGGCGCCCCAACCCGCGCCGCGTCCGCCCGGGCGGTGGGGTCGGCACCGCACCATCCTGCCGGGACCGGCGGCGCGAGGCGACGCGCGACGGCGCGAGATGTCGCCGGGGCCGAGCAGCTCGGCGCTTGCCGACGAGCTCCGTTACGGTCCAGGCATGGCCCTGCTCCTCGCGCTGGGCACGGTCCTGTCGACCACGGCCGGTGGCCTGGTCGCGCTGCGGTACCGCGACCGGCTGCACCTCGTTCTCGGCTTCAGCGCCGGGGTGATCCTGGGCGTCATCGCCTTCGACCTGCTCCCGGAGATCGCACGTCTCTCGACGTCGACCGGTACAGATTTCCGGACGCCGATGATCGCGCTGGTCGTGGGGTTCCTCGGCTTCCACATCATCGAGAAGTCGCTACTCATCCACAACGTCCACGAGGGTGAGTACCAGCCACACAGTCACGGTCACCCGTCGGTGGGCGTCGCGTCGGCGTTGGCGCTGTCGGGTCACAGCCTGACCGACGGCATCGCGATCGGCCTCGCCTTCCAGGTCGACCAGACCGTCGGCTTCGCGGTGGCCGCGGCCGTCATCGGCCACGACTTCGCCGACGGCCTCAACACGGTCTCGTTGATGCTGGCCAACCACAACAACCGGCGGCGCGCCCTCACGCTGCTGGCCCTGGACGCGCTCACCCCGCTGCTGGGCGCCGGGCTGACCCTGTTCTTCACCGTGCCGGACCGCGAGCTGCTGCTCTACCTGGGGGTCTTCGCCGGGTTCCTGCTCTACATCGGCGCGAGCGACGTCCTGCCCGAGGCACACGCCGACCACCCGTCGAAGGGGACGATCGCGATGACGGTCCTCGGCACCGGTCTGATGTACGTGATCATCGACCTGCTCCCCTGAGCCGCTGGCGGACCCCGGAGGCGGACCCCGATGCCGGAGCGAGGGTCAGGCGACGCCAGGCGGGGCTGCGATCGGCTGCTGCCGGTCGTAGCCGTCCAGGCTGACCACCTCGTTGACGGAGACTGCGTCCGGCCCGCTCCGCCCGGCCAGCTTCAGGTCGAGGCGGCTCACGTGGAACGAGGAGTCGAGCGCGACGACGACCTGTGATGACGTGATCGTCGCCGACGACGGGTAGCCGAAGGCGACCGCATCGGTGGGAGGCAGCGTGCCGGTGACGACCGAGCCGGTCGAGGCCGGCGCGGGCGTGATCGTCGGCTGCTGCAGATCGCCGAGGATCTTCGGCCACGGGATCGGCTGCAGGGAGGAGCCTTGCGCCCGCTGCCACTTCCCGGCCGGCTTCCCCGCCGCGGCGACCACCATCTGGAACTGACCCTCCGGCACACCGATGACCTGCTCCGACTGCCCGCTGCTGGACAGCAGCGCCTGGATGCGGTCCGGGTTCACGACACGTCCGGTGGCGCCGAGCTCCTGGGTGGCACTCCCCTGCGACATGGTCGCGTTCAGCCGGAAGCCGTAGGAGCGCAACGACGTCATCGTCGTCACGGCCTGCTGGAGGGCTGTCTTCGCCGGCCCCGCACTGCCCGACGCCGACGCCTCTGCGGTTGCGGTGTGCTTGCCGTCGGAGCAGCCGGTGGCGGCTCCGACGGCCAGGGTCGTCGCGAGTCCGACCGAGAGCGCGAGGCCCCGGCCCTGCCGCTGCCGCATCAGTCCCCGACGAAGCCCGCGAGCAGCTGGCGCTGCGCCCCGAGCTGGGCCGAGGTGGCCTTGGCGTTCAGGGCGACGGCCTCGGCGTTCGCCATGACGGCCGAGAACGCCGTGTCCGGCTTGCCGTCCCTGTTGGTGTCGAGCTGCTGGCTGTAGCCGAACGAGCCGTCGGAGAAGTCCAGCCACATCGCGAGGATCTCACGGCGCAGCTTCAGCCGGTCGTCCCCGCTCCGCGGCTGCAGCACGTTCACCGCGTCCGATGCGCTCCGCAGCGGCAGCGGAGCCGACGCGACCTTCGAGGCCGGCCCGGCGAACATCGCGCTCATCCGCTGCACGACGGTCAGCTGGCACAGCATCGTCGGCGTCGGGTGGGTCTTCAGGTGACCCTGCCACCAGCCGGACGACTGGCGCTGCGTGTCCGTGCCGACCACGATCGCGTCGGCCTGATCGAGCACCGCCGCGGCCTCCCCGTCGTTCGCCGCGACCGACATCGCGTAGACGCACGGGCTCGCAAAGGTGTGCGCGTGGTTGTCGGTCACGTCCTGCGGCGCGACGTGCGGGTTCGACGGGGTGGCCTCGGCGACGCCTGGCCAGACGGTGTTGGTCGACGACCCGTCGGCCCAGTTCCACCGCACGCCCAGCGCGTCGTTGCCCGGGTCGGTGGCGTGGGCCTGCGTCGGCAGCGACGTGCCCGCGCTGACGATGAAGCCTGGAACGCCCTGCACCGTCGTCGCCTTGGCGCGGTTGATGGTGATCGCCGGTGCGACGTTCGTGACGGTCAGCGTCGACGTGGTCGTCACCGAGGCGTTGTCGTCGTCGGCGACGGTGACCACGATCGGGAACGTGCCGTCGTCGCCGTACTGCCGGCTGGCGTTGAAGGTGAACGTGCCGACCGGCAGCGCGATCGTCTGGTAGCGCTCGGCCGTCGGCCAGCCGGCGCCCCAGTCGATGGTGACGGTGTGGGTGTCGGCGGCGGAGACGTCGGTGAAGTTGCCCTGCACCTGCGCGGAACCACCCTCGGAGATGGTCGCGGTGGTCGGGCAGGCCGCCCCCGTGACATTGCCGGACCCGACCAGGCACGCGGAGAGGTTGGTCGGCGCGACGTTGCTGACCGCCTCGGTCGCTCCCCCGGTGCCGACGGCGCCGTCCTTGTCGGTCACGGTGACCCGGACCGGGAAGTTGCCGTCGGGGTGGGCGTCGCTGTCCGCCTCGGTCCAGACGTGGGTCAGGTCGAAGCCGCGCAGGGTGCCGGCCGGGACCGTCGTGGTCTGCCCGTCACCCCAGTCGATGACGGCGGTCTCGGTGTCGAGCGTGCCCGGGTCGCTGAAGGCGATGTGGAACGGCACGGCCTGCTGCTCCGGCGTGGTGAACGCGCATCCCGCCGGCGGGCACGTGCCGCCCGGCGGTGCCGTCTGCGTGACGGTGATGCCCTTCGGCGTGACGTTGGCGACGTTCTCCGTGAAGGTCGCCGTGCCGCTGGCCAGGTCGTCGTCGGTGACGGTGACGGTGACCGGGTAGCCCGGCTGCGTGCCGTTGTTGTCGACGTAGACGTGCTGCGGCGAGGTGTAGGTGAGCACGCCGGCGGCGAGCGAGACGGTGTCGGAGTGCCCGTCACCCCAGTCGACGGCGACGGAGTGCGGGTCCGCACCCGGATCGCTGAAGCCACCGGTGACGGTGACGCCGGAACCCTCGTCGACCGTCGGTCGGCTGGGCACCGCAGTGACGTTGTAGGGCGCCACGTTGGCGACGGTGAGCACCGCCGACGAGGTCAGGGTCCCGGCCGTCGCGGTCACGTTGTACTGCGCCGACGGCTGCCCGACCGGGGTGTTGTTCAGCACCGGGTGCGAGGCCGTGAAGTGGCCGTCCGAACCCGTCGTGACCGTGACCGGCGAGGAGCCGTCACCCCAGTTGACGGTGACCGACCGGGCCGGGCTCGGCGTCGGCGAGATCGCGCCGTTCAGGACGGCGGTGCTGCCCTCGTTCATCGACGGGTTCGCGAGCTGTGCCGTCATGGTCGGCGGCGGCGGGAGCACGGGGGGCGTCGAGACGGTCGTCGGCGTCGGTCCGGTGCCGACCACGTCCGGGAAGTCCGGGTTGGTGCTCCAGTCGGCCGGTAGTGCACAGGTGCCGTTGAGGCTCAGGTCCGGGTGGATGATGGCGTTGAGCACCTGGGTGATCGCGGCGCCGACGTTGGAGGAGTTCGGTGCGAAGTTCCAGCTGATCTGCGGCGTCAGGCTGTTGCCGAAGACGTTCATGTGGCTGGCGAGCGACACGTTCGCCGACGGACTGCTGCCCAGCGAGACCGAGGCCTGGAACTCGGCGCAGTCGATCGAGAACGTCTGACCGTTGCCCAAGGCTGTCGTGACCCGGTTCAGGACGTCGTTGAGCGTGACGCCGTCGAGGTTGGCCCCGGTCTTGGCGCCGAGCATCGACTTCAGCACCGGGAAGATCAGGTCCTCGGCGATGCCGCCCTTGTCGCAGGTGAGTCCGGAGATGGCCGACTGCAGCGCGTTGCAGATACCGGGCACGTGGATGCCCTGGATCGGCGGGACGCTGTAGCAGGTGCCGTTCACCGTGGTCGTGATGCAGGTGGCCGGAACGACGACGCCGGGAATGCCCGGGACGGTGCCGAAGATGGTGTTCCACGGCGGGGTCGTGTAGCAGCTCCCGCCGCTCCAGGTGGTGATGCAGGTCTGCGGCACCTGGATGCCGGGGATGCCGGGGAAGTTGATGTCGAAGCCGTTCATGACACCGTTCAAGGTGTAGCTGAAGGGCTTCCCCAACACCGCGATCCCGTTGGTGATGGTCGTCAGGTCACTGCTGATCGTCTGGAAGATCGGCCCGTACGGCGCCGGCAGGCTGATGCCCAGCTGCGCGGCCTTGTTCGGGATCTCGAACAGCGCCTTGACGACGTCGCCGTTGTTGAGGTCGAGGATGATCGCCGCGACCGTCTGGACGACGGGCTTGAGCTGGGCCAGCGTGCCGGACAGGGCGACGCCGGCCTGGTTCAGCCACTGCGACTTGAGGACGGCCGTGATGCTGAAGCCGGCGACGTTGTTCAGGTCGGAGAGGTGCTGCAGGTTGAGGTTCGCGGTGCCGTCGAGGTAGGCGTCCAGCCCGCTGCCGAACAGCGCGGCGCTGCCGCGGAACCGGGTCTGGGTCGGGCCGACCAACAGGTCGATCGAGCCCTGGGCGAACCCGTTGATCGATGCCTGCCCGGCGAGCAGCAGGTGCTGCACGCTCGAACCGATCTCGAGGTCGACCTTGGCGCCGCTGAAGACCAGCGGCCCGGCGGTGAACCCGCCGAGCACGCCGCTGGCGTGGATGCCCTTGTCGTCGATGGCGACGTCGACGCCGGCCATGCAGCCGTTGGACGAGTCGGCGGAACAGATGGTCGCGCGGTTCTGCGCGGGCGCCCCGTCCTGGCAGTCCGAGGAGTTGATCGTCGTCGCCCCGCTGCCCGGGTTGATGTAGAGGTCGCCCGCGATGTGCACGCCCGACTTGAGGCAGAGGGCGGGGTCGTCGACCTGGCTGAACGACAGCAGCACGTTGCGAACCGCGATGTTCGGCAGCGAGGCCTGCTGGAGCGACACCTGCGTGCCGGTGGCGGTGGCCAGGTCGACGAGGTCCTGGGTCGACAGGCCGCTGCCGGAGGCGAGGCGCAGGCCGACGAGGTTCGGCGTCACACCGGTGGGGCCGCCGACGGTGAGCGAGGCGAGGATGGAGCCGGCGAAGTCGTGGTTGGCGATGGTCGCGCCGAGCTGGAAGCCCAGCGTCGCGGAGACGTCCGGCGAGGCGGTGACGCCGAGCTGGATGACGGCGCTGTTCAGCGACAGCCACTGCTGCCCCATCGGTGCGACCCACCGGTAGCCCTGCTGCATGCCGCCGGTCAGGGTGAACGACGTCGTGACCCCGACCTTGATGGCGGCGGACAGCGAGAACGGCACCTGGTCGTAGCAGGCCAGGGAGGAGCCGCCGCGTGGCGTCCGCCACACACCGCCTTCGGTCGTGCAGGAGGTCGCGTTGGCGACCGAGGAGCCCTTGGGCACGTTGAAGGTCACGGCGCCGTTGAACGCCACCCCGTCCTGGCCGACGTCGAGCGAGAGCTGGCCGTGGTCGAAGAAGTCGGGACCGGTGCCGGGGATCGCCGGCAGTGCGACGTGCAGGTTGAGGTCGCCCTGCCCGAAGACCGGCAGCGTGCCGGTGGCCAGCACCGGCGCGGTGTGGCTGATGCCCATCTGGTCGAGAGAGGAGTTGAGCGAGGCCGGGATCTCGGTGGCGGTCGCGATGCTGATGCCGCTGGGCACCGCGAGCGACGTGTGGCAGGCCGAGGAGCCGTCGCCGCAGAACGGCGAGAAGAAGGCCTGCTCGGCGGGCAGCAGGTTCGCCCAGCTCAGGTTCGTCTGCTGGGTGGCGACGAGGATGGCGGCGGACGGGAACGCGAAGTCGGGCGACGGGCTGCTGACGAAGTCGGAGAGCGTCACGGCGTCGTGCGGCCGGAACCCGGCGAGGACCGTGGTCGGCCCGACCGCGGGCTTCGCGATCTGCAGCAGCATCGTCGACTCGAACGAGTTCGAGCTGCTGGGCAGCGAGATGCTCGTGTCGGCGACGACGTCGAGGGTGGCCGAGGTGCCGTTGTTGCTGACGATGCCGACGCGGGCGGAGAGCGAGTTCAGCGTGGCGGTCGGGAGGCCGCTCGGGGCGGTGGCGCCGAAGTAGCTGAGCACGTCGCCGATGCCGACAGTGGCGGTGCTGCTCTTGCTCGTGACGGTGAGCTGGGCGGACTGCCCGTCCTTGCTGGAGATGTCCGCCTCGGCGGTGAGGGCGTAGTTGTTGATGGTGAGGTCGCTGCGCAGACTCGCGTCGACCGTGCTGCCGGCGGTGCCGTGCGCGACGTGCAGCGAGACCGTCGGATTGGTCACCGAGAGCCAGGACAGCCCGAACAGATTCTTGAACGTGCCCGAGATGTTGCCGGTCAGGTCGAACGTGGTCTGGCCGTTCACCGACGCGAGCGCGCCGGAGACCGTCGCCGTGTAGGGACTGCCGTTCACGGTGGCGGAGACGGCGCCGCCCAGGGAGAGCTGCACGTTGTGGTTCGAGTCGGCCGCGAGCGCGACCGTCCACGGGCCGGTGCCGGAGACCCAGGCCGGCAGCCCCTGGGTCAGCGCCGGCAGCGTGGCGCTCAACGAGCCGGACATCGCGGGTGCCTGGCCGCTGCCGAGTCCGTCGAGCCCGAAGCCGAGGGCGCCGGAGAAGGTGACCGGAGCGCTGACGCCGAAGCGGGTGTTGACCGCGTCCGGCAGGGTCAAGGTGCCGTCGAAGGTCAGGTTCGGGCCGAAACTGACGGTGGTCGGCAGGGTCCCGCCGTAGACCTTGGTGAAGAAGGTCTGCTGGGCACCGGTCATGCTGGCGGTCGGAACGTCGGTGGCCTGGCCGTTCGTCGCATAGCCCTTGGAGACGAACAGGTCCGCGGTCGGGAAGGTGAGACCGGCGAGCGCGGCGCTCGGGTTCGCGACCAGAGCGCTCGGGCTGAGGTTCGCTGCGTGCACGCCGAGGAACAGCTTCGCGGCTCCACCGACGGGCTGGGTGATCGAGGCCAGCACGTCAGCCGTCGCCCCCCGGAAACTCGTCGACGCGGTGAGGGCGAACGTCTTGCTGGCGCCGCTCGCCGCCGCGAACGAGAACTGGGCGCTGGAGAGGGTGAGGCCGTTGCCGGCACTGCCCGCGTCCGGCGCGACGGAGGTGCCGAGCAGCTGGTTGCCCAGGGCGGTGGCGTCCGAGGCCGTGACCGAGCTCGTGACGGCGATGTCACCGGCGACGGTGCCGCTGGAGGCGTCGAGGTGGGCATCGAGGCCGACCGTCTTGGTGTTGACCGTGGCGTTGGCGGTGAAGTCGCCGGAGAACTGCACCGGGCTCTTGACGGTGGCGCTCAGCGCGAGCTGGGCGTTGGAGAGCGTCAGCGCGCCGAGGCCGCCCGGCGCGTGCAGCGTCGAGCCGGAGGCGACGCCGTAGCTGGCCGAGACCGTTCCGCCGGCACCGGCCGCCGGGTTGTAGCCGAAGCTGCCGGTGAAGGTGTTCGCCTGACCACCGATCGACGTGTTCAACGTGTCGGTGAAGCTGACCGCCGGGACCGACGTGGGGGTCGGCATCGTCAGGGAGGCGCTCACCGTGCGGCTGGTCAGCCAGGTCGGGAGGTTGCTGCCGGCGCCGCCGGTGCTCGTCGAGGAGAGCATCAGCGAGAGCCCGGCGCTCTGCGTGGCCGTCGCTGTCCCGGGCGCGACGACCGGGCCGATCGAGCCGGCCACCGTGCCCTGCACGGTGGCGGTCTGCCCGACGCCGAGGAAGGTCAGGACGTTCTTGAGCGCCGGGTCGGAGGTGCCGGCGACGTTGAGGCCGGCGAACAGGGAGGCGCCGTTGCCGGGCGTCGCGCCCGCGAAGCCGGCCGGGTAGAAGCTCTGGGCGGCGCTCGGCAGCGTGGTGGGGTCGATGCCGCCGCCGGCGACGTTGGTGGTCGCCACGAGCGCGCCAGTGAGCGTCGGGTTCGCCGTCGAGGTCCACAAGGCGTTGAGGGATGCGAGCGACCCGTCGCTCGGCTTGACCGCGAGGCCGAGGACCGGGGTGGCCGCGCTCCCCCACACCGCGGTCAGCTGGACCGGGAGCGAGCCGCCGGTCGGCGTCGACAGCACGCCGGTGAGGGCGACGGAGTGGTGCGTGGCATCGGTGGCCACGGTCGCGCCGGTGATCGTCATGCTCTGCGGCAGCCCGGTGAAGGTGGCGTTCCAGCTCAACGCCGAGCCGCCGTTGACAGCCGAGGTCACCGCGGTCGCCACGTTGCTGTAGGAGCACGGGTTGGCGGTCGCAACCGGGCAGCCGGTCCCGGACTGCAGGGTCACGGTCGTCGCCGCCCGCGCCTGCCGGGCGGAGAAGACCAGAACCAGCGCCAGGCCGACCAGCCCCAGGGCGCCGAGCAACCAGAACCGACGACGACTCGTCCTGAGCGCTCCGAGCGCCAGACTTTGCACGGACGGTAACGTAAGCGGGGCGGAGAGTACTCAGACGTAGAAGTTAAAGGGTTCACCCCTCTGACGCTCAAGATGGTCATTCCTGCTCAGACCATTCACAACGCGTTCGGACCTATCACAACGCGTTCGGCGCTCGTTGTGCTTCGCCACATGTGCGATGCGGCAACGGTGGCCGAGCAATCACTGGGCAGGTTGTGCTCGGGACGCGCACACGGGAGGGCCTGGTGACGTCGCCGCCACGGGCACGACGGGGATCGACAGCCGAAGCTCGTCGCGCCCTCAGGCGGCGCTCAGACGGTCACCGGGGATGCAGTACCTGCCTCGCTCAGGCACGCACTGCTCGCCCCACCGACGCGAAGCAGGAATGCGTGTCGTGGCGCGAGCAGTTTCTGGTGGACCTGCCGTCCGCTTCGGTGGACGATCCGCCGCACACGCGGTGGTTGGGTCCCTGAGCGAGGAGCGAGATATGGCGCGAGTCAACACCTACCTCAACTTCCAGGGACGGACCGAGGAGGCGTTCACCTTCTACGCCAAGACGTTCCGCACCGAGGTGAGCATGCTCACCCGCTACTCGGACATGCCTGACGCCGGACCCGGTGAGCTCCCCGCCGGCGATCGTGATCTGGTGATGCACGCGGAACTGCCGATCATCGGTGGCCATCTCCTGATGGCGACCGACATGCTCTCGTCCTTGGGCCAGGAGACCCGGATCGGCAACAACACGACCCTCTGTCTCGACGTCGACAGCAGGGAGGATGCCGATCGTCTCTACGACGCGCTGTCCGAGGGTGGTTCAGAGGGCTCGGCGATGGCCGACATGCCGTGGGGCGCCTACTGGGGTGTCACTCTCGACCGCTACGGCATCCGATGGATGGTGAACCACACTCCGGCATCCTGAGACCAAATCATGATCAAGTTCGTGGTTGACGACGCCATGCCCGCTGGCTGCGCGGCTGGCGGTCAACGCATACGGACAGACGAGGATCGTGCTCGGACCCGGATGCGTCCCGGTGCGAGATGGCCGAGGTCCAGGTTCACAACCAGGCCGTTGGCCTTCGACGCGGGCCGGCGGTGCCATGTCAGGACTGCTGCGCGGTCCATTGCCCCTCCGTCGTGCAGTAGGGCCGCTTGACGCTCAGCGTCCCCGAGGCGGTGGCGCCGTTGACTGTGCCGCTGATCTGGAAGTTCACGGTCTGGTTGTCCACCGTGATCTGGAAGCTGTCGTCGAACTGGCCACCGTTGACCGGGGTGGTGTGGTCCTGCTCGTCGAAGGTCTGGACCTGGTAACCGCTCGGGTAGCAGAAGAAGCCGGCGTTGCCGGTCAGGTTCGTGAGCTGCCCCCCGCTCACAGTGAAGCTGATGTCGGAGATGTTCTTGCCTGTCCCCCGGTAGGAGCCGCTGCCGGACCCGTCGCCGGTGCCGCCCGAGGTGGCGGCGGAGTCGGCGCTCCCCGGATCGGCGCTCGCGTTGTCCGACGGGGAAGCAGAGGTGGTGCCGTCCGGACCGACGCTCGCGTGGTCCGCCGGCGAGGCTGAGCTGCTCGTACATGCAGTCATTGCGGCGACTGTCGAAACGGCCAGCACTACTCCGACCGACCGTCGGACCAGGGCGGCCGTTCGCGCTCGCCGATACCCTCGAATGTTCACTGTTCCCCTTGTCGTTCGCTGTGGCAGCGGTGAGCCGTTGCGGAGAAAGTGTCCGGGTTTTCTCGCGACTGCGCGCCTTGACAAGAGGGTTTTGGTCCCCGCCGGTGGCACCGCTGATCCGATCGGGTCAGCCGCAGGGACAGCCAGTTGGTGGGGCGGTGACGGTCAGCACACCCGCGCCGCAGACACCTCACACGCCGCCTCCGGCGATCCCTCGTACGTGCGAACGCTTCGATGCTCGGGTCGACGCGCTGCGTACTCGAGGCGGCTGACTGTGTGAGTCGCGCAATCCGCGGCGTGCTCGACGCTTCAGCCGCGATGACTCTCGGCGTCGACCCGGGGCTGTTTGCCCACGGCCTCGACCGCAAACGGAGCAGAAATGCCGTCTGAGCCGCTGAAGGTCCCGTAGGGCGGGCGGGGCTCGAACCCGCGACCCAGGGATTATGAGTCCCCTGCTCTGACCAGCTGAGCTACCGCCCCGTCGGTGGGAGTCTCCCACGAACCGCCGTCGACTGGCGCAACAAGGCCACTACCTGCAGGAAGAAGGCTCCCGCGACTGGACTCGAACCAGTAACCTGCCGGTTAACAGCCGGCTGCTCTGCCAATTGAGCTACGCGGGATCGTTGAGGCCTTCCATCGGCCGAACGGCCTTTGATGCTAGCTCATGCGGGCACTGATCAGGCTGACACGCCGGCCCAACCAGGCCGCCGGACCCGGAGGACCTCATGCGCTACCGCCTCACCTTCCTGCTCGGCGTCGGCGCCGGTTACGTCCTCGGCGCGCGCGCCGGCCGCGAGCGCTACGACCAGCTGATGCGCAGCTTCCGGGACGCCAAGGAGCAGCCCGGGGTGCAGAGCGCCGCCGGCGTTGTCGCTGCGCAGGCGTCCGGCCTCGCGCAGAAGGCCAAGTCGGCGGTCTCGACCCGAGCGGGCGGCGTCGAGGCCGATCCGCGGAGCTATCCGTCGACGCCGTTGAACGCGAGCCCGCACGGCCTCAACGGAACGAGCTGAGTTCCGTCTCCTCCCGTGCCGATCGCCACATGACCGGCGATTGACCGGTTGCTTTACCGCCCGACGATTCGGGCAAGCCTCCGTCGTCCCCAGTTCGAACGACGAAGGAGGAGCAGCCCTATGGGAGCTGTCACCCATTACCTCGAGGTCAACGTCACGGCGGCCAAGGCCTACGCCTGGTGGCGCGGCCTGACCAACCTCCCCACGATCATGGACGACGTGAAGTCGGTGGAGCCCAAGAGCGGCGACACGCAGCTCACCCACTGGACGGTCAGCGGTCCGCTCGGCAAGAACATCGAGTGGGACGCGAAGATCGTCGAGGACGTCCCCAACGCCCGCCTCGCGTGGGCGAGCGTCGACGGCACCGTCAGCAACGCCGGCGCCGTCCGCTTCGACGACCACGGCGAGACGACCGGTGTCGAGGTCAGCTTCCAGTACGACCCGCCCGCGGGCATCGCCGGCGACCTCGTCGCCAAGCTGTTCAGCGACCCGCAGAAGAAGGTCGAGCACGCGCTCAACGAGTTCAAGCGCACCATCGAAGCGGCGACCCCGGGCACCGCGGACGCGGAGACGCAGAAGTGACCTCGCGTATCCCGGAACCGCCCAGCGAGTTCGAGGCCGAAGGCATCCCGGATCCGGGCGACAACGACGCCGACCTCGAAGCCTCCGGTGACGAGGCCTACGAGCTGTCGGTTCCCCGCGACCACGCCACCGCGGCGAACGACTTCGGGACCACGGCCCTCGAGGAGGAGAACGGCGAGAGCCTCGACGGCCGGCTGTCCCGCGAGGTCCCGGACGTCCTGAACGACGAGTCCGTCTCGGCGACGCCGCGGGACGACGAGCTCGACACCCCGGCGGAGGATCCAGTGGCGGTCGGCCGGCTGGTCCAGGACGACGAAGGTGCGCACAGCGACACCACCGCCGAGACGGTCGCGCACGACGTCGGCACCGACCTCGGCGGCTACTCCGCCGAGGAGTCGGCCATGCACGTCACCTCGGGCGACGAGGACTAGGTCGTGCCACGCCTGCGGCGCTCCGACGCCTCCCGCCCGGGGATCACCCGGGTGCGGAGGGGTTCGGGCTTCGGCTACGTGGACGCCGCAGGCAACGAGGTGTCCGACCCCGACGTGATGGCGCGCATCGAGGCCCTCGTCATCCCCCCGGCGTGGGAGGACGTCTGGATCAGCCCGCACCACAACGGCCACATCCAGGCGATGGGCACCGACGCGGCGAAGCGTCGGCAGTACCGCTACCACGAGGAGTGGAGGAAGCAGCGCGACCTCGAGAAGTTCGACCACGTGCTCGAGATCGCCAACGACCTGCAGGCCCTGCGTGTGGTCGTCGCCGACCACCTGCAGCAGGAGGGCCTGACCGAGCAACGCGTTTTGGCCTGCGCCGCACGTCTCCTCGACATCGGCTTCTTCCGGATCGGCAGCGAGGAGTACGCCGAGGTCAACGGCAGCTTCGGGTTGGCCACGATCCGTCGTGAGCACACCGCCGTCGACGGCGACGTGGTGACCTTCGACTACCGCGCCAAGAGCGGCAAGCAGACCTACCGGGCGATCGTCGACCCGCAGGTAGCGACCGTCGTCCGTGAGCTGCTGGAGCGACCCGACGATCCCAACCCCGAGCTCCTCGGCTTCTGGGACCCCGCGCTCGGCGACGACGGGCAGGTCATCGGCTGGACCGACGTCAAGTCCTGGGACATCAACCGCTACCTGCAGGAGAACACCGGCGGCGCCGACATCAGCGCCAAGGATTTCCGCACCTGGTCCGCGACCGTGCTGTGTGCGGTTGCGCTGGCCGTGTCGAACGAGGCCGTGACCTCGCCGACCGCCGTGAAACGGGCGGTCGTCCGGGCGGTCCAGGAGACGGCGCACTACCTCGGCAACACCCCGACGGTGTGCCGCGCCTCCTACATCCACCCGCGCGTGATCGACCTGTTCTCCGGCGGCGTCACCATCGCCGAGGACATCGAGGCGCTCGGCGAGGACGCCGCCTTCGGTCAGCTCGCCTACCAGGGGCCCATCGAGGACGCCGTCCTGGAAATGCTCCGGAACCCGCAGGCGTCCCGCGCGGCCAAGCGCAAGCAGCGGATGCTCGAGGCCGCCGCCGCGCGGGGGGCGAAGGGTACGAAGGGCCGGAAGACCGGCAAGAAGCGGACCGACGAGAAGTTGGCAGTCAAGGCCGTGACGAAATCTGCTGGTTCGGGAACCCCCGGGAAGACGGCCCGCACCAGCAAGGGCCGAACCGCAACCGCAGCCTGAGCTGCTGGAACGGCCCATCCGGGCCGGACCGGAACTGCTCGGGTGCACGGCGACAGCGAGGTACTCCTCTCTGTAGTCCCGAACGCGGTTGCTTCTCCTCATACGAGGAACATCCAGACCTTCGGAAGTGCCGCGGTCGTCGCCCGGCCCGTCGAACGAGCAGAGAGGTGCCGGCGAGATGTCCCATCCACCAACGCCGCGCCCGTCGCCCTGCCCGTTCGCGAGATATGCACCGGTGAGCGTGCGGTGACTGGTTCCGTACGGCGCGACTGCCCCCTCGCCGTACTCCTCGACCGTGACGGCACGCTCTGCATCGACGTGCCCTACAACGGCGACCCGTCCCGGGTCGTCCCGGTCGCCGGAGCGCGAGCAGCACTCGACGCGCTGCGCAGCGCCGGTGTTCCGACGGCGGTCGTCTCCAACCAGAGCGGGATCGCGCGCGGTCGGCACACCGTCACCGAGACCGAGTCCGTGAACGCACGGCTCGACGAGCTGATCGGCCCCCTCGGCCCGTTCTTCTTCTGCCCGCACGCGGCCGACGCCGGCTGCCGGTGCCGGAAGCCACGTCCGGGTCTGGTTCTCGACGCCGCCGCCGCGCTGGGCGTCGACCCCGCCGACTGTGTCGTCATCGGCGACATCGCGGCCGACCTCGGGGCCGCCGCCGCAGCCGGCGCCCGCGCCGTCCTGGTGCCCACCGAGATGACCCGGCCCGAGGAGATCGAGCAGGCGCGGCGCACCTCGGCCGTCGCGCCCGACCTGCTCAGCGCCGTCGCCCTCATCCTCTCCGGGGCATTGCCGACGCGCCCCAGGACCTCCGCCGACGACACCACCCGGGACGCCGCATGAGGCGCGTCCTGGTCGCCCGCCTCGACAACGACGGCGATGTCCTGCTCAGCGGCCCGGCCGTCCGGGCGGTCGCCGCCTCCGGCGCCTCGGTGACGCTGCTCGTCGGCCCCCGCGGCCGGCAGGCGGCGCAGCTGCTCCCCGGCGTGGACGACGTAATCGTCTGGCACTGCCCGTGGATCGACGCCGAGCCACGGCCCGTGGAGCGCGCCGAGACGCTCGCCTTCGTCGACCAGATCGCCGCCGGCCAGTTCGACGCGGCCGTGCTGCTCACCTCCTTCCACCAGAGCCCGCTGCCGCTGGCCCTGCTCCTGCGCATGGCTGGGGTCGCCCACATCGGCGCGCACGGCGTCGACTACCCGGGCTCGTTGCTCGACGTCCGGCATCAGCTGCCGGACACCGGCCTGCACGAGGCGCAGCGGGCCGTCTCGATCGCCGCCGCGACCGGCTTCCCGTTGCCCCCGGGCGACGACGGGCGGCTCGCGGTGCGCCGGCCGCTCCCCGACACGTCCGCGCTCACGGGCCGTCGGCCCTACCTCGTCGTGCACCCCGGCGCGAGCGTCCAGGCCCGTTCCTGGCCGCCGGAGCGCTTCGCCGCCCTCGTCCCGGCGCTCGTCGCCAACGGGCACCGGGTCGTCGTCACCGGCGGTCCCGCCGAGCGGTCCCTCACCGCACAGGTCGCCGGTCCGACCGCCGGACATCCTGACGGTCCGACCTCGGACCCGGATGCCGCCGACGTCCTCGACCTCGGTGGCCGCACGGACTTCGCCGGCCTCGCCGATCTGCTCGACCGGGCCGACGCCGTCGTGGTCGGTAACACCGGCCCGGCACACCTCGCCGCCGCCGTCGACACCCCGGTCGTCTCGCTCTTCGCTCCGACGGTGCCCTCAGAACGATGGGCCCCGTTCACGGATCGACGGGTGGTGCTGGGCGACCTCGGCATCGCCTGTGCCGGCTGCCGGGCCCGCACCTGCCCGGTCGCCGGACATCCCTGTCTCACCGTCGTCGACGTCGACGACGTGCTCACCGCGGTAAAGACGCTTGCCGCCCCATCCAGTACCCCCCAGCCCCTGGAGGTTCCGGTATGAGGCTCGCCATGGTCTCCGAGCACGCAAGTCCGCTGGCCGTGCTCGGTGGCGTCGACGCCGGTGGACAGAACGTCCACGTCGCGGCGCTCGCCTCAGCAATGGCCCGGCAGGGCGTGGACACCGTCGTCCACACCCGTCGGGACGACATGACCACCCCGCGGCGCACCATGCTCGACGCGCACGTCACCGTCGACCAGGTCGACGCCGGCCCACCCCGGCCGGTGAGCAAGGACGAGCTGCTGCCCTACATGGGCGAGTTCGCCGCGGACCTCCGCCGCCAATGGCAGGCCGAGCGGCCCGACGTGGTGCACGCGCACTTCTGGATGTCCGGCCTCGCCGCCCTGGAGGCAGCCCGCCCGCTCGGCATCCCGGTCGTGCTCACCTTCCACGCCCTCGGCCACGTCAAGCGCCGCCACCAGGGCAGCAAGGACACCTCGCCCGCCGAGCGGCTGGCGGATCGAGGAGCGGCTCGTCCGCGAGGTCGACCGCATCGTCGCCACCTGCTCCGACGAGGTGTTCGAGCTGATGCGCCTCGGCGCCTCCCGCTCGCGGGTCCGTGTGGCTCCCTGCGGTGTCGACGTCAACGCCTTCGGCCCCAACGGCCCGGCCGACGTCCGCACGCCCGGCCGGTACCGCCTCGTCTTCGTCGGCCGGCTCGTCGAGCGCAAGGGCATCGGCAACGTCATCAGCGCCCTCGCCGCCGTGCCCGACGCCGAGCTCGTCGTCGCCGGTGGCCCGGACGCGGCGGACCTCGCCGAGGACCGGGAGATCTCCCGGCTCCGTGCCCTCGCGACCGAGGCCGGCGTCGCCGACCGTGTCGACTTCCGCGGCCGCGTGGACCGCACCGCCCTGCCCTCGCTGCTGCGCTCCGCCGACGTCGTCCTCTGCGTCCCCTGGTACGAGCCGTTCGGCATCGTCCCGCTCGAGGCCATGGCCTGCGGGGTGCCCGTGCTGGCCAGCGCCGTCGGCGGGCTCATCGACACCGTCGTCGACGGCACCACCGGGCTGCACGTGCCGCCACGCTCCCCCGAGCGGATCGCCGAAGCGCTGAACGAGCTGCTGCCCGACGTCGACCGTCGCCGCGCCTTCGGGCAGGCCGGCGCCCGGCGCGCCCGTGCCCGCTACTCGTGGGACCGGGTCGCGTCGCTGACCCTGCAGGCCTACCAGGACCTGCTCCCGGGTCTGCCCGAGGCGAACGAGAACCTCACCGTCGACCTCACCGAACGCGAGTTCGCCTCGAGCGGGCGGACCGGCCGGTGAGCCGCGGACCCGACCCCGCCCGGCCCCTGCCGACGGGGCGTCACCACGTGGACCACCTCGCACGGGCCCTGCCCTCGCTCGACGTCGACCGGCTCGGCGCCTGGGGCCGCACGCTCGCAGGGCTGCTCGCCGGGGGTGGACGAGTGCTCGTCGCCGGCAACGGCGGTTCGGCCGCCGAGGCACAGCACCTGACCGCCGAACTCGTCGGCCGTCTCCGGGACGACCGCCCCGCCCTGTCCGCGCTCGCCCTCTCGGCCGAGACGTCCTCGCTGACGGCGATCGCCAACGACTACGGCTACGACGAGGTCTTCGCACGGCAGGTCCGGGCGCACGGCCGCGCCGGCGACGTGCTCATCACCCTCTCCACCTCGGGACGCAGCCGCTCGGTCATCGCCGCCGCGGAGGCCGCCCGTGAGCTCGGGATGACGGCCTGGGCCCTGACCGGGCCGCCCGGGTCGGCGCTGGAGAACGCGAGCGACGAGACCGTCGCCGTCGACGCCCCGCACGTCGCCACGATCCAGGAGGCGCACCTCGTCGCGGTGCACCTGATCTGCGCCGCGGTGGACATCGCATTGGGGGTGGCGCCCGCCGAGGGCTCGGACGTCGGCGACGAACCCCTCGAGGCCATCCCCACCCCGGAAGCCGAGCCGACCCCCGATGTCGTCGTGATGCCCGATGTCGTCGTGATGCCCGACGCGGCGCAGTCGGGCGCACGTCCACCGCAGCGCGCACCGCTGGTCGTCATCGGGGACGTGCTCCTCGATCGCGACCTCAACGGCCGCGTCGAACGGCTCTCCCCCGACGCTCCGGTCCCGGTCGTCGACGACCTCTCCGACCACCCCCGTCCGGGGGGCGCCGGGCTCGCGGCCCTGCTCGCCGCCCGCGACGGCCGTACGGTCACGCTCGTCACCGCCCTGGCCCCGGACGACGGCGGCCGGCTGCTGCGGGCGCTGCTGGAGTCGGAGGGCGTCCGCGTCCTCGACCTCGGTCTCGACGGACAGACCCCGGAGAAGATCCGGGTGCGCAGCGACGGTCGTTCCCTCCTGCGGCTCGACCGCGGCGGGCCCGCCGGAACCGTCGGACCGCTGACGGACGCCGCCGCCGGCGCCGTGGCACAGGCGCGCGCCGTGCTGGTCGCCGACTACGGCCGCGGCGTCGCCGCCGAGACGACCGTCCGGTCCGCGCTCACCGCCCTCCCGCGCCGTGTACCGGTCGTCTGGGACCCGCACCCCCGCGGACCGGAACCCGTGCCCGGCTGCCGCCTCGTCACCCCCAACGGCGGCGAGGCCGAGGCGTTCGCCGCGAACTCCGGCCTCACCGACGCCCCCGCCGGCACCTCCCTCGCCGCCGTCACGATCCGGGCGCGCGCATTGGCCGAGCGCTGGTCCGCCGGCGCGGTCTCGGTGACCCTCGGTGCCCGCGGCGCCCTGTTGGCCGCCGGGCCGGACACGCCGCCGCTGGTGGCGCCCGCACCGCCGGCTCCGCTCTCGGACCCCTGCGGCGCCGGTGACCGGTTCGCCTCCGCCGCCGCCGGTCTTCTCGCCGACGGTCTGCTGCCCAGCGAGGCGATGACGGGCGCGGTGATCGCGGCGAGCGAGTTCGTCGCCGCGGGAGGCGCGGCCGCCATCCGACCCACCGACGCCTCCGCAGCCGGGGCGGCCGTCGCGCCGATCGCGACCGCGGCCGACGTCGCCGCCCGCACCCGCGCGGCCGGCGGCACCGTCGTCGCGACCGGCGGCTGCTTCGACCTGCTGCACGCCGGGCACGTCCGCGTCCTGCAGCAGGCCCGGGCGCTCGGCGACTGCCTCGTCGTGCTGCTGAACAGCGACGCCAGCGTGCGCCGTCTGAAGGGCCCGGAGCGACCGATCGTCTCCGCGCCCGACCGGGCGGCCGTGCTGCTCGCCCTGGGCTGTGTCGACGCCGTCCTCGTCTTCGAGGAGGACACGCCGATCGACGCGCTCGCCGACATCCGTCCCGACGTCTGGGCCAAGGGCGGCGACTACGCGGTCGCCGATCTCCCCGAAGCCCCCGTCGTCGCGGGGTGGGGCGGCCAAGCCGTCGTCCTGCCCTATCTCTCCGGACGTTCCACCACATCCATGATCCAGGAGGCTGTACGCCGTGTCAGTTGATACCCAGACGACCGGGACGAGCAATGGGGCGGGCCGGCTCGGCACCGTGCTCGTGACCGGAGCCGCTTCCGGTCTCGGCGCGGCCATCGTCGCGGCGGTTCGGGCCGCGGGCGGTACCCCGCTCGCGCTCGACCGCGTGCCCGTCGACGGCGTGCCGCACGAGGTCGTCGACCTCTCCCGTCCGCGCGAGGCCGAGGACGCGGTCCGCCGCGTCGTCGACGGCGCGGGCGGCACCCTCGACGCCGTTGTCACCGCCGCCGGCACCGACTTCCCCGCCCCGCTGTCGAAGCTCGACGGCGAGAGCTGGGACCAGATCGTCGCCGTGAACCTGCTGGGCACCGCGGCCGTCGTCCGCGCCGCCCTGCCGTACCTCGAGACGTCGCAGGGCAAGGTGCTGACCGTCGGTTCGACGCTGTCGGTCAAGGCCGTCGGCGACGCGACCGCCTACTGCGCCTCCAAGTTCGGCGTCGTCGGCTTCACCCGCGCCCTCGCGGCCGAGCTCGCCGGGAAGATCGGCGTCACGCTGCTGATCCCGGGCGGCATGTCGACGCACTTCTTCGACGACCGCGACCCGCAGTACAAGCCGGGCCCCGACGCCAAGCTCAACGACCCGGCGAACGTGGCCGCCGCGGCGCTGTTCGCCCTGCAGCAGCCGCCCGGGTGTGAGATCAAGGAACTGGTCGTCACCGCATCGACGGAGCCGTCCTACCCCTGATCCGCGGTGGACCGGTGGGCCGGATGCGTGCTTATGGTGGTCGGATCGTGAGATCGCACCCGATGAGCCCGACGCCGTGAGCACGCAACCCCGCGTGCTCGCCCTCCGGGCGCTGGGACTCGGCGACCTGCTCACCGCGGTCCCGGCGCTCCGCGGTCTGCGGGCGATGCGCCCCGAGAGCCGACTGGTCCTGGCGACCTCGCGGTGGCTCGAACCGATCGCCCTGCTCAGCGGGGCCGTCGACGGCGTGCTCCCGGTGCAGCCGCTCGGTGAGATCCCGGGCTGGCCGCCGGAACTGGCCGTGAACCTCCACGGCAGTGGTCCGGAGTCCACGCAACGACTCCGGGAGCTCGACCCGGGCGCGCTCTGGTCCTACGACAGTCCAGGCGCGCCCGCCTGGGACCCCGACGACCACGAGGTCGAGCGGTGGTGCCGGCTGGTCGACGCCCACGGCGGAGCGTGCGACCGCACCGACCTCGACCTCGCAGCGCCGTCCGAACCCCCGCTGGCCGGCGGCCTCACCATCGTCCATCCCGGCGGCGCCGCCGCTTCCCGGCGCTGGCCCGCGTCCCGCTGGTCGGTCGTGGCCGAGGCGCTCGCCGACGCCGGGCACGACGTCGTGCTCACCGGTTCGGTCAGCGAGATCGACCTCTGCCGCTCCGTCGCGGCCGGGGCGGGTCTGTCCGGGCAAGCCGTGCTCGCCGGCCGGCTGGACGTCAGCGGGCTGGCGGCCGTCGTGGCCTGCGCCCGGCTGGTGGTCTGCGCCGACACCGGCATCGGCCATCTCGCCACGGCCTACCGGACCCGCTCGGTCGTGCTGTTCGGGCCGGTGCCCCCGGCGCGCTGGGGACCGCCCCCCGGTCGCGAGCAGCACGTGGCGCTCTGGTCGGGCACCACCAGCGATCCGTTCGCCGCGACCCCCGACCCGGGTCTGCTCGAGATCACGCCCGAAGACGTCCTCGCGGCCACGATGGCGCGGGTCTAGACGGCCGGGATGAGCCGCAACGTGCGGGGTGCTCCGACTCCCCCGACGGCCACCGGCACGCTCCCCGGGCCGCTCCGCGACCTCGTCGACCTGCTCGCGCGTCGCCACACGCTCGGCCTGGTCTGGGAGCTGCGCGGCCCGTCGCAGCCGTTCCGGACCCTGGTTCAGCACGTCGGCGCAGCCGAGGCCCAGGTGAGTCAACGACTCCGCGAGCTCCGGGAGAGCGGCCTCGTCGAGGTCGACGAGGCCGGCGACTACCGGCTCACCGGTGAGGGTCGGCGCCTGCTCGACGTCGTCGCCGCCCTCGACAGCTTCGCCGAGGGATGGGCGGCGATGAGCCCCCGCCAACGGCAGCCGCGCGGTTCGGCCACGGCCGGGCGCGGCGAACCCGGCGCATGACCTGCACTTCTACCGCTCGGACGCCGTCCTGAGGCCGTATTCGGGTACACCACGGTCTACGTTGGACTTCTTCGCGTCCCCGCAGCTGCGGGTGACGCGGTCCGGCATGGGCGAGGGGGCAGGGTCGTGAGCACCGGGTCGGTGGCGGGCAGACGGGCGCCACGGCGCTGGTCGGCGCTGGCCGCGCTCGCCGCCTTCGTCCTGCTCTTCCTGGCCGGGACCGGGCCCGCCTCGGCGATCGAGGACACCTGGACCGCACGGTCCGCCGACGCGCGGGGCGCCGCGGAACTGGCGGGAGGCGGCCAGGGCGTGACCGTCGCCGTGCTCGACTCCTGGATCGACAGCCGCCACCCCGACTTCCGCGGGCACGTCCTGTCCGGCGCGACCTGCCGCGACGGCGCCTGCCAGCCGGGCAGCACCGACATCCCGGACAGCTGCGAGGCTCACGGCACGCATGTCGCCGGCCTGGTCGGCTCGTCCCGCTTCGGCATCGCCCCCGAGGCGCGCATCCTCCCCGTCCGGGTTCTCACCGAGCGCAACGGTGCCTGCCAGGCGCAGGCCACCGACGTCGCCTCCGGCATCCGCTACGCGGCGAGCCACGGCGCCCAGGTCATCAACATCTCCCTCGGCAGCACCTACGCCCTCTCCGACCAGGAGCGGGTCATCCCGCAAGCCGTCGCCGACGCGAGCCGGCAGGGCATCGTCGTCGTCGTCGCCGCGGGCAACGGCAAGACGGCCGGCGTCGACGTCTACGGCAACGACGCGCTCGTCGTCGCCGCGACCGGGCCCGACGACCGCCTCGCGAGCTACACCCAGCGCGGCACCGGCGTCGACCTCGCCGCGCCCGGCGGGCAGCCGCAGGGCAGTGGCTGCACACCCGAGGACTGCGTCGTCTCGACCTGGTCCGACCGGTCCTACGCCGCCGACGCCGGCACCTCCATGGCGGCACCGATCGTCGCGGGCGCCGCCGCGCTGCTGCTGGAACAGCGGCCCGACCGAGGACGCGACGACGTCGTCAACACGCTGAAGCGGACCGCCCGGCCGCTCGACGGCGCCGGGGCCGGCCGGGTCGACATCCTGCTGGCCCTCAAGGGTCGGACCCCGGACGTCACCCCGGGCACCGACTCCGGGGACGGCCCCGTCGCCGGAGGCGGAGCGGCCGGTCCGGCCAACGCCGACAACCCCTCGGTCGCTCGCGTGCTGCGTCCCGACGGCAGCCCGGAGAGCTCGGCCCCCGGCACCCCGCTCGCCGATTCCTCGAAGCCCGACGTGAACCGCGTGCTGCTGTGGACCGGTGTGGCGTTGGTCGGGCTCGTCGTCGTGGCACTCGTCGTCGTCGGCCGCACCAACACCACCCCCGCGGTCGCTGACGGCTACGCCGAGCCGGGGCCCGACGAGTACGTCGACCCGGAGACCGGCGAGCTCGTCGACGCCGAGACCGGCGACATCGTCGATCCCGACACCGGTGAACACATCGACCCGGAGACCGGCGAATACATCGACCCCGAGACGGGCGAGGTCCTCGACGACTACGACGGCGGGCGGCGCTGAGGCCCCGCCCGTCCCGTCGGCCATCTACTCCAGGTAGTCCCGGAGCTTCTGCGACCGCGAGGGGTGCCGGAGCTTCGAGAGGGTCTTGGACTCGATCTGCCGGATGCGCTCGCGGGTGACCCCGAACTCGCGGCCGACCTCCTCCAACGTGCGCGGATGGCCGTCGGTGAGGCCGAAGCGCAGCTGGATGACCTTCTTCTCGCGGTCGGAGAGGGTGTGCAGCACCGAGTCGAGCTGCTCCTGCAGCAGGATGAAGCTCGCCGCGTCGACGGGCACCACCGCGTCGGAATCCTCGATGAAGTCGCCGAGGTGGGAGTCCTCCTCCTCACCGATCGGCGTCTCGAGGCTGACCGGCTCCTGCGACACCTTCAGGATCTCGCGCACCTTGTCGGGCGTGAGGTCCATCTCCTTGGCGATCTCCTCGGGCATCGGCTCGCGGCCGAGGTCCTGCAGGAGCTGCCGCTGGATGCGGATGAGCTTGTTGATCGTCTCGACCATGTGCACCGGGATGCGGATGGTGCGGGCCTGGTCGGCGATGGCGCGGGTGATGGCCTGCCGGATCCACCAGGTCGCGTAGGTGGAGAACTTGTAGCCCTTGGTGTAGTCGAACTTCTCGACGGCGCGGATCAGGCCGAGGTTGCCCTCCTGGATCAGGTCCAGGAAGAGCATGCCGCGCCCGACGTAGCGCTTGGCGATCGAGACGACGAGGCGCAGGTTGGCCTCGACGAGCTTCCGCTTGGCGATCTGGCCGTCGCGCTCGATCAGGTCGAGCTCGCGGCGGAGCTTCGCGTCGAGCTTCTTGACGGTGCCGGCGAGCTTCTCGGAGGCGAACAGGCCGGCCTCGATGCGCTTGGCGAGGTCGACCTCCTCCTCCGCCGTGAGCAGCGGGACCTTGCCGATCTCCTTCAGGTACATCCGCACCGGGTCGGAGGTGGGCGTCTTGAGCGCGAGCGCCTCCTCCTCCTCCTTACGGCGCTTCAGCTCGTCGGCGTCGTCCTCGGCGTTGCCGTCGAGGATCTCGATGCCCTCTTCGAGGAGCACCTGCAGCACGGCATCCATCTGCTCGGGCGGCAGCTCAGCCGCCTGGAGCGCGGTGCTGACGTCCTCCGGCGTGAGGAAGCCCGCTTCCTTGCCCTTGGCGATGAGGTCCTTGACCTCGTCGACCTGGGCCTCGCGGGGAAGAACGGTTGCAGTCATCTGGCGGGCCTCGTTCTCCTTCACAGGCGTCTTCGATCTCACAGACTATGCCGTGCCTCTCCTGAGACGGGACGTCGCGCGCTGCCCGCGCCGACGACGATGCCGAGTGACCTGATGACGAGGGATCGGATGCGTGTGACCTGGGACCTCGTCATGCCGTGCCGAGACTGCGCTCGCTCAACTGCCGTTTGCGTTCCTCCAAGGCGATCAGTTCACCGAACATGCGGTTGAAGTCGTTGGCCTCGGTCACCGGGTTGGTCCGCTGGAACCGGGCCTTGACCTCGAGGATCCGTCGGCCGATCTGCAGCACCTGCAGCCGGTCGACGACGCTCGCGACGTAGTACTCCTCGGTGTCGCCCTCGGTGTGCAACGGCTCGACGGCGAGCTCCGGGACGAGGCGACGTGTGTCGTCGGAGGCGACGCCGGCGGCGACGCGGGCGATCCAGGCGCCGACGTCGGTGGCGGAACCCACCCCGCCGGCAGCGACGATCGCCTCGTGCACCTCGCGGTGGACACCGGCGGTGAAGTGCATCGGCTCCAGCGCGTCGAAGGCGGGACCGGCGAGCCCCGGCCGCTGCAGTGCCGCCTTGATGACCTCGCGCTCGAGGGAGACCGCAGCGGCGTCGACGCTGCGCTCCCGCGGACGGACCGGACGCTGCTCCGGGGTCCGGCCGCCGCCGGAGCCCGGGCCGCCCTGACTCGTGAACTCGCGCAGCTGGGTCTGCACCTGCTCGACCTCCAGCCCGAGCCACCCCGAGAGCCGGACCGCGTACTGGCTGCGCAGCACCTGCTCCTTGATGCCGGCGAGCATCGGCACAGCCGCCCGCAGCGCCGCGGTCCGCCCCTCGAAGGAGTCGAGGTCGAAGGCCTCGACGGTCCCCCGCAGGGCGAAGTCGACCAGCGGGACGCGGCCCGCCACCAGCTCCCGCACCGCGACGTCGCCGGAGGCCTGACGCAGCTCGCAGGGGTCGCGGCCCTCGCGCTCGATGGCGACGAAGGTCTGGACCACGAAGCGCTGGTCGAACTGCATCGCCTTCAGGGCGGCGTTCCGGCCGGCCTGGTCGCCGTCGAAGGTGAACACCACCTCGCCGCGGCTCTCGTCCTGGTCGTGCAGGAGGCGGCGCAGCAGCTTCACGTGGTCCTCGCCGAAGGCGGTGCCGCAGGTCGCGACCGCCGTCTCCACCCCGGAGAGGTGGCAGGCCATGACGTCGGTGTAGCCCTCGACGACGACGGCCTGTGAGCGGGACGCGATGGCCTTGCGGGCCAGGTCCGCGCCGTAGAGCAGGTGGCTCTTCTTGAACAGGACCGTCTCGGGGGTGTTCAGGTACTTCGCGGTGATCGGGTCGTCGTCGTGCAGCCGACGGGCGCCGAAGCCGACGACGCCGCCGGTCGTCTCCCGGATCGGCCACACCAGGCGGCGGTGGAACCGGTCGGTCGGCGTCCCGCGGTTACCGATCTTGGCGAGGCCGGCGTCGACGATCTCGTCGGTGGAGAACCCGCGTCCGCGCAGGTGCTTGGTCAGCGTGTCCCAGCCGCCCGGGGCGTAGCCGACGCCGAAGCGCTCGGCCGCGGCCCGGTCGAAGCCGCGCTCGGTCAGGAAGGTGCGGCCGATGCGGGCGTCGGACGTGGAGAGCTGCTCGGCGTAGAACTCGGCCGCGGCCTTGACCGCCTCGGACAGGCGCTGCCGCTTGCCGGTCTCCCGCCCCGCGCTGCTGCCACCACCCTCGTAGGTGAGCGTCACGTTGTACCGGCCGGCGAGCTGCTCGACGGCCTCGACGAAGGACAGCCCGTCGATCTCGCGGACGAAGCCGATGACGTCGCCGCCGGCACCGCAGCCGAAGCAGTGGAACAGGTTCATGCTCGGACGCACGCCGAACGAGGGGCGCTTCTCGTCGTGGAACGGGCACAAGCCGGTCATCCGGTCGCTGCCGGCGGGACGAAGGGCGACGACCGAGCCGACGACGTCGACGATGGAGGCGGCGTCACGCACGGCGTTCAGGCTGGCGTCACTGATCGTTCCCGCCACCCCGGGACCCCCTCGCGTCTCGCGACCGCCCGAGAGGGGTACCCCCGGGCCGGGTCTGGGTCCGAGCGTATGTCGGATACGCCGTCAGCCTGCCGGTCGTCGGTGAATCTGTTGGCTGAGCCGGTGGGGCGACGGGTCAGCCCGAGCCGACCAGGCGGCGGTGCCAACGCACGGCCGACAGGTCGGTCAGCCGGGCGACCTGGTCGATGACGACACGGAGCCGGGCGGTGTCGTCGGCAGCGTTGTCCCACGCGGGGACGAGGACGGGCTCGAGGGCGTCCCGGCCGCGGTCGCAGAGCACGTGGACCAGGCTGATCAGCAGTTCGCGCTCCCGGGCCTGCGCCACCTCGACCCCGGGCCGCGCCATCACCCAGCGGGCGGTCACGGCCTTGAGCAGCGCGCACTCGGCGCGCACCTCGTGGGGCACGACCAGGTTGGCGGCGTAGCGGGTCAACGGCCCGTCGCCGTACTCGGCACGGGTCGCGCGGAGCGCCTCGGTGCTGAAGCGGGCGGTCAGTTCGCTGGTCATCGCCTTGACCGCGACGAGACCGCGGGGGCTGTCGGCGGCAGGCCCCCGCACCCACCAGGGCTGCGCTCGCAGCCGGTCGAGCACCTCGAGCGAACCACCGCCGTAGAGCCGGTTGGCCACCTCGACCAGCGCTGCCGCCTCGTGCGGGACGTCGAGGACCGCGAGGTCCACGAAGCCGGCGTGGATTCCGTCCTCGAGGTCGTGCACCGAGTACGCGACGTCGTCCGACCAGTCCATGACCTGCGCCTCGAGGCACCGACGGCCGTGCGGCACGTCGGCCCGCATCCACGCGAAGACGTCGAGGTCGTCGGTGTAGACGCCGTACTTCGGCGACGCCTGACCGCGCGGCCCGGCGCCGCGCGGGAACGGGTACTTGCTGACGGCGTCGAGCCCGGCGCGGGTCAGGTTCAGGCCGGCCCCGACCACCTTGCTCTCGAGCCGCACGAGCTCCCGGAAGCTCTGCGCGTTGCCCTCGAAGCCCCCGCAGGCGACGGCGGCCTCGGCCAACGCCGCCTCGCCGTTGTGCCCGAACGGCGGGTGGCCCAGGTCGTGGGCGAGCCCGGCGGCGTCGACCAGGTCGGGGTCGGCCCCGAGCGCCGCGCCGAGTTCGCGGCCGACCTGCGCCACCTCGAGTGTGTGGGTCAGCCGGGTGCGCGGGAAGTCGTCGACACCCACCCCCACCACCTGCGTCTTCGCTGCGAGCCGCCGCAGCGCGCTGGAGTGCAGGACGCGCGCGCGGTCGCGCTCGAACGGCGTCCGGGGCGCCTCGACCGACTTCGCCGGCTCGACGGTGTGTCGCTCGACGTCGGACTCGGCGTAGCCCGCCCCGGCCGGGCTCACCTCGGACCGCTCATGGTCAGACCGCCCCGGGGCCCTTCTTCGTCGGCGTGGCGGAGCCGAAGACCCGGTAGGAGAGGTAGGCCGCCGTCTCCCGGGCGATGTAGCGCAACTCGGTCGTGCGACCCTGCACCGACGGGCCGCTGCGGGTCGGTGAGCTCTGCGTCTTCACGCCCAGGTCGCGGAACATCTGCCGGGCCCGCAGCTCGTGCCACGGGTCGGTGACGAGGACCGCGGAGTGCCAGCCGTGGGAGTTCAGCAGCTCCGTCGCCGCGGCCAGGGAGTTCAGGGTGTCGGTGCCCTGCTCGACCGGCAGGATCGCGGACGCGGGGATGCCGTAGCGGCCCAGGTACATCTGCCCCGCGCCGGCCTCGCTGTACCGGTCCCCCGTCGCCCGACCGCCGACCGTGATGATCCGCGGAGCGACGCCGCTGCGCCACAGCCGCGCCGCGTGGTCCAGGCGGGACGCCAGGATCGCCGACGGCCTGCCGTCGTACTGGGCCGAGCCGAGCACGACGATGACGTCCGCGGTGCCGCGGTTGTCGGTCCGGCCGGCGTGCCACACGCGGAAGGCCGTGCCCCCGACGAGCAGGACGAGCAGCAGCACCAGCGTCGCGACGATGCGCAGGACCCACCGCACCGGACCAGCCCGCCGGCGGGGCCGGCGCGGGCGCCGGTGGCCGACCCGCGACCGGGTGGGCACGACGACGGGGCGCGTCGTCGCCTCGGTCTCCCGTGGCGCGCGTCCGGTGCCCGTACCCGTGCTCAGCTGCCCGTCGCGGCGGCGCCCAGAGCGGCGCGGCCGGCCTCGAGCCGCGCGACCGGCACGCGGAAGGGTGAGCAGGAGACGTAGTCGAGCCCGACCGAGTGGAAGAAGTGCACCGAGGCGGGGTCGCCGCCGTGCTCTCCGCAGATGCCGAGCTTCAGGTCGGGACGCGTCGCCCGGCCCGCTTCGACGGCGATCTTCACCAGCCGGCCGATCCCGTCCTCGTCGAGCGACTCGAACGGTGAGACACCGAAGATGCCGAGATCGAGGTAGCGGTTGAAGAAGGCCGCCTCGACGTCGTCGCGGGAGAAGCCCCAGCCCATCTGGGTCAGGTCGTTGGTCCCGAACGAGAAGAACTGGGCCGCCTCGGCGATCTGCCCCGCCGTCATGGCCGCGCGCGGCACCTCGATCATCGTGCCGATCAGCGTCTCGATCTGCTGACCGGTCTCCTGGGCGACCTCGGCCACGATCTTCTCGGCCTCCTCGCGCACGAACTCGAGCTCCTGCACCGCGGCCACCAGCGGCACCATGATCTCCGGGCGCGGGTCCTTGCCCTGGCTCTTCAGCTCGGCCGCGGCCTCGGCGATGGCGCGCACCTGCATACCGAACAGGCCGGGGATGACCAGGCCGAGCCGCACGCCGCGGAGCCCCAGCATGGGGTTGGACTCGTGCAGGCGGCGGACCGCGTCCAGCAGCGTCCGGTCGCGGGCGAAGCCGTCGCCCTCGGTCTCGCCCTTCGCCTCGGCCACCGCGACGCGGACGGAGATCTCCTCCAGCGACGGCAGGAACTCGTGCAGCGGCGGGTCGATCAGCCGGACGGTGACCGGCAGGCCGTCCATCGCGCCGAGGATGGCGACGAAGTCCTCCCGCTGCAGCGGCTTGAGCGCGTCGAGCGCCTGCGCCACGCCCTCGTCGCCCTCGGCGAGGATCAGGTCCTCGACGAGCTGACGGCGGTCGCCGAGGAACATGTGCTCGGTCCGGCACAGGCCGATGCCCTCGGCGCCGAAGCGGCGGGCGCGCTCGGAGTCCTCGGCGGTGTCGGCGTTGGTGCGCACGCCGAGGCGCCGCGTCCGGTCGGCGTGGCTCACGATGCGGTGGACGCTGCGGACGAGGTCGTCGGCGGCCTCGTCGCCGGTGCCGGCGTCGGCGCTGATCTCGCCCTCGAAGTACTGCACGACCGCGCTGGGGACGACCGGGACCTCCCCGCGGTAGATCGCGCCGGTGGAGCCGTCGATCGAGATGACCTCGCCCTCGTGCAGCGGCTCGCCGCCCTGGTTCGGCGTGAGCGTCTTGGCCTTGATGTCGACGGTGACGTCGGCGCCCGAGACGCACGTCTTGCCCATGCCGCGGGCGACCACGGCGGCGTGCGACGTGCGGCCGCCGAGTTCGGTGAGGATGCCCCGGGCGGCGATCATGCCGGGCAGGTCGTCGGGGGTCGTCTCGCGGCGGACGAGGATGACGTCCTCGCCGCGGTCGGCGCTCCGCCGCGCCACCACCGAGTCGAAGACGATCTTCCCGACGGCGGCGCCGGGCGAGGCGTTCGCGCCCGTGGCGATCTGGTCGCGCTCGGCCTCGGAGTCGAACCGGGGGAACATCAGCTGGGCGAGCTGCGCGCCGTTGGTGCGGCTGAGTGCCTCGTCCATGTCGATGAGGCCCTCGTCGACCAGCTGCGTCGCGATGCGGAAGGCGGCACCGGCGGTGCGCTTGCCGACGCGGGTCTGCAGCATCCAGAGCTTGCCGCGCTCGACCGTGAACTCGATGTCGCAGAGATCCTTGTAGTGCCGCTCGAGCGTGCTCATGATCTCCATGAGCTGGTCGTAGGAGGCCTTGTCGAGCTGTTCGAGGTCGGTCAGCGGCACCGTGTTGCGGATGCCGGCGACGACGTCCTCGCCCTGCGCGTTCTGGAGGTAGTCGCCGTAGACGCCTTGGTCGCCGCTGCCGGGGTCGCGGGTGAAGGCGACGCCGGTGCCGGAGTCCGGGCCGAGGTTGCCGAACACCATGCTGACGATGCTGACGGCGGTGCCGAGGTCGTGCGGGATCCGTTCCTGCCGCCGGTAGAGCCGGGCGCGGTCACCGTTCCAGGACTCGAAGACGGCGCGGATCGCGAGGTCGAGCTGTTCGCGCGGGTCCTGGGGGAACTCCCGGCCGGCCTCGGACCGGATGATCTCCTGGAACCGGTCGACCACCGTCCGCCAGTCGCCCTCGTCGAGGTCGAGGTCGTCGCGCGTCCCCTTCTGCGACTTCACCGCGTCGAGGGCTTCGGTGAACAGTTCACCATCGACGCCGAGCACCGTCTCGCCGAACATGCTGACCAGTCGGCGGTAGGAGTCCCAGGCGAACCGGGCGCTGCCGCTCTGCTCGGTGAGCCCGTCGACCGAGGCGTCGTTGAGCCCGAGGTTCAGGACCGTGTCCATCATCCCGGGCATGGAGATCTTGCCGCCGGATCGGACGGAGACCAGCAGCGGGTCCTCGGCGTCGCCGAGCCGCTTGCCCATGGCCTGCTCCAGGCTCTCCAGGTGGGCGGCGACCTGCTCGCGGAGCTCGGCCGGCTCGACGCCGGTCGCGAGGTAGGCGCGGCACGCCTCGGTGGAGATCGTGAAGCCCGGGGGGACCGGGAGACCGAGGTTGGTCATCTCGGCGAGGTTGGCACCCTTGCCCCCGAGCAGGTCCTTCATGTCCCGGTTGCCCTCGGCGAAGTCGTACACGAACGTGGCAGCCATCGAACGCTCCTCAGGGGCGGTTCATTCGACCGCGCGGACGGACCGAACGGTGCGCTCAGGCTACCGACCACGGGCGTCGTCCACGAGACCGCCGCGGCTCACCTGATCGGCTCTTGAACCCGAGCAATCCGGCAGGTTACGGTCGGTTCGACCTGGGAGGAGGCCGACGTGTCTCCGACCGTCGCGATCACCCTGTACCTCGCGTTCCTGCTGCCCGTCGTCGCGACGGGCGTCTGGTGCTGGTACCGCTACAGCGCCCCGCTCCTGCTCGACGCGGTCGACGCCGACGAGATGGTCGTCAGCGCCGTCCACCGGTTGAGCACCCTCGCCTACGCCCTGCTCGCCCTCGGCTTCGTGGCGGTGCAGGCACCGGACGGGCATGACGTCTTACAGGGCAACGGCGCCTCGGTGCTGCACGGCTGGGCGAGGGTCCTGTTCGTCCTGGGCCTGGCCCACGCGCTGACGCTGCGCGCGTTCCTCCGGAACCGCCGTCGCCGCGAACGGGAGCTGAACCGGCCACGCGTGGTGTGGGGGCCGCCCGCCCCGCCGCCCCCGGTGTACGGGCCACCGCTGGTGCAGGCCTACACCGCGCCGCCGGGCACCTTCATGCCGCCCCGGACCGTCCCGCTCTTCGGCCCCCCGCCGCCGAACACGTGGGAGCCGCCCGTACCGCCTCCGGCCCCGGGCCCGCGGCAGAGCTGACTCCTCCGGGGAACGCGCAGCGCTCCCTACAGCCGCGTCGGAGCGAACGTCTCTGCCGTGGCGTCGACCGATCCTCGCCGCATGGCCCATGCCCTCGTCGAACCTGGTGCCGCGCTCGAGTACGGCCTGTTCAGCCGACATCAGGCGCGCGAGGCGGGCTACTCGGTCGAGGAAATCGAGCGGATGATCCGGCGGGGTCGCTGGGAGCGCCGCGAACGCGGCGTACTCCAGACCACCGGACGGGCCGCCCACGCCGGGGACCTCGTCCTGCTCGCCGTGCTGCGCGCCGGGCCGTCCGCTGTCGCCGCCCGCACGACCGCAGCCGCCGCGTGGCAGTGGGATCTGCTCCGCCCGCACCCGGTGGTGCAGCTCATCGTCCCGCGCGGCCACGGCGTGGCCGGAATCGAGTGCCGAAAGGGGAGGGTGCGGCACGTCCCCGGGGTCCGACGCCTCGATCTCGGCGACCACGAGATGACCGCCGTGGGTGTCCTCCCGGTCACGACCACGCTGCGGACGGCGGTCGATCTCCTCGTCGACCAGCCGCTGCTGGACGCCGTCGTGAGCGTCGACAGCGCACTGCGTCGGAAGGACGTCTCGCTGGAGGAGGTGCGTCGGGAACTCGCAACGCGCCCCCGGCTACCGTCACGCGCCACGTCCCTCGCGGCAGCCGCGCTGCTGGACCCGCTGAGCGGCTCGTTGCCGGAGACCGTCGCCCGGGTCCTGTTCACACACGACGACATCCCGGTTCCGCAGACGCAGTATGTCGTGATCGATGGCGGGCGGTTTCTCGGCCGAGCCGACTTCGCCTGGCCGGAAATCTGGCTCATCGTCGAGATCGAGGGCTTCACCTACCACTCCCAGCCCGACGCGTTCCAGCGCGACCACGACCGCTTCAACGACTTCACGAGGGCAGGGTGGCGCTACCTCCGTTTCACGATGGCTGACGTGACCGAACGTCCCGAATACGTCCTTGCGAGCATCCGCGAGACCGCCGGCTGGTGATGCCGTCACAAGCCGCACACACTAAGCCGGCAGATCGTGACCGACTGCCCGGAATTTCCCGCTTTGCCGGGCAGTGCCATCGGCTTGTGTGTGCGGTTTGTGATGCACCTCCGCCTGTTCTGGCGTCAGCGGAGGAACGAGGGCTTGTTGCGGTCGTCAGCACCCCAAAGGGCGTGCGTCGGCTCCCGATGAGCTCGGTGCCTGTGGTCGTGGACCGCCGCCGCGCCGATCACCAAAGCGGAGTCGACGAACAGCAGTGCCACGCCCCACCAGAGGGTCCGTCGCATGATCAGTAGGCCTACCGCGAGCAGACTGACCACGATTACCAGCGTCAACAGCCCGGTCGCCGACCGCCAGCGGGGACACACGTGGGACTCAGCAGGCGCCGAGACGTACCGCGAGCCAGCCGCGGACGGCGTCGAGACCGACCCGCTCCTGGGTCATCTCGTCGCGGGAGCGGATGGTGACCGCCTGGTCCTGCAGCGAGTCGAAATCCACGGTGATGCAGTACGGCGTGCCGATCTCGTCCTGGCGCCGGTAGCGCCGGCCGATGGCGCCGGCGTCGTCGAACTCGACGTTCCATTCCTTGCGCAACTGGGCCGCGAGGTCGCGGGCCATCGGCGAGAGGTCGGAGTTGCGCGAGAGCGGCAGCACCGCCGCCTTCACCGGCGCGAGCCGCGGGTCGAGCCGGAGCACCGTGCGGCGATCGACGCCACCCTTGGTGTTGGGGGCCTCGTCGATCGCGTACGCGTCGAGCAGGAACGTGAGCGTGCAGCGGTCCACACCGGCCGCGGGCTCGATGACGTACGGCACCCAGCGCTCGCCGCTGGCCTGGTCGTAGTAGCTGAGCTCGGCCCCGGACTTCTCGCCGTGCACGGTGAGGTCGTAGTCGGTGCGGTTCGCGACGCCCTCGAGCTCACCCCACTCGAGGCCGGCGAAGTCGAACTTGTACTCGACGTCGACGGTCCGCTTCGAGTAGTGCGAGAGCTTGTCCTTCGGGTGCTCGAACAGGCGCAGGTTCTCCGGCTTGATGCCGAGGTCGAGGTACCACTGGTGGCGCGTGTCGATCCAGTACTGGTGCCACTGCTCGTCCTCGCCGGGCTGGACGAAGAACTCCATCTCCATCTGCTCGAACTCACGGGTCCGGAAGATGAAGTTGCCGGGGGTGATCTCGTTGCGGAACGACTTGCCGATCTGCCCGATGCCGAACGGCGGCTTCTTGCGCGACGACGCCATGACGTTGGCGAAGTTGATGAAGATGCCCTGCGCGGTCTCCGGCCGGAGGTAGGCCAGGCCGCTCTCGTCCTCGACGGGGCCGAGGTAGGTCTTCAGGAGGCCGTTGAACATCCGCGGCTCGGTCCAGGCGCCCTTCGTCCCGCAGTGCGGGCAGGCGATTTCGGCGAGCGGCTTGCCCTTGGACTCCTCGAGGGTGTCCGCGCGGAACCGCCGGTGGCACGACTGGCACTCGACCAGGGGGTCGACGAAGGCGTTCACGTGGCCCGAGGTCTCCCAGACCTCGCGGGCGAGGATGACCGAGGAGTCGAGCCCGACGATGTCGTCGCGGCCCTGCACCATCGACTTCCACCACTGGCGCTTCACGTTGTTCTTCAGCTCGACGCCGAGCGGCCCGTAGTCCCAGGAGGCGCGGAGCCCGCCGTAGATCTCGCTGGACGGGAAGACCAGGCCCCGCCGCTTGCTGAGGCTGACGATCTGTTCCATACGGTCTGCGGCGGCCATGGGGCTCTCCATCCGGCTGGCGGTCGGCGGTCGCGCGTCACGCTACCTGCGGGTAGAGCGCCTCAGCCCGCGGAGGCCGGTCCGTCGAGCGCATGCACCAGCTCGAAGGCGCCCGGCTCGTCCTGCGCGAGTGCGAGCAGCGGCACCGCCTCCACCCGGACGTCGAAGTTCCCGAGCGCCCGCCGCCAGGCACCGACGCCGTCCCACTCGCTGACCAGGACCCACCGGGCCGGGTCGTCCGGCGCCTGACCGACCCTCGCCGAGCGGAAGCCGGGACGGGTCGAGAGGGCTGCGACGGCACGGCGGGCGCGGTCGGCGAACTCGGTCGCGTCGGTCTCGGGCACGATGAAGCGGGTCACGACGAGCACCCCTGCACGGTCTCACGGGCGGGCTGCCGGTGCGCATGTGGCGACGTCGGGCGCGAGGAGGAGCACGGTGGCACGGAAGAAGGCAGCCGTCCGCAGGACGGCACCGCAGCGGCCCCAACAGGCACAGCAGACGAAACGGAGCGGCAACCCGGCGGTCCGCGCCGCTCGACCGGCCGGCACCGGGACGGGCCGCACCTCGGCACGTGGCACCAAGCGGCCGCTGCCCGAGGGCGAGAGCTTCTTCACGCCCCGCGCGTCGCCCCTTCGACAGCAGATCGAGCGGCTCAGCGCACCGCTGCTGGTGCTGTTCCACCGGCTGCCGCGGCCCGTGTTCGGCGCCCTCCCCCTGCTGCTGCTGGTGCTCGGCGCCTTCCTCCCGGTGCCGTTCGCGCTGGTGTGCCTGGTGCTGGCGCTGCTGCTACTGACGTGGCTGGCGTTCCTCTCCTGGCCCCGCTCGACCGGCGGGCAGAAGGTCATGCGCCTCGTCGTGCCGGGGCTCGTCGTGCTGATCGCCGTACTGCGGATCGTCCGCGGCTGAGTCAGGAACCGAGCTTCCAGACCTGCAGCCGCTGCCGTCCGAAGGAGGCGCACGCCGCCTCGCTCGGTGCCCAGACATCGAGCGAGGGGCCCTTCAAGGAACCCCCTGCGTCGGCCGCGGTGATCACACCGACCTTGTCGACCCGGACACGGGTGCCGAACGGCAGGAGGTCGGGGTCGACGGCGGCGAGGCCAGGGCCGTCGGTCCGCCCGCTGGCCGTCCGGCCCGAGCCGGTGTGGCAGGTGACGGCGAAGACGCCGAGGGGTTGTTCGGCGGCCGGGGCGGTCGTCGCGACGGGAGACCGCGGCACCGGTACCGCACTCCCGGTGCTGGTGTCGGTGCCGGTAGCGGTGCTGTTCGACGGGGAGCAACCGACCACGGCCGCAGCCGATGCAGCCGCGAGGCACACGCGCAGTGTCCGACGCGGGCTCACCGGCAAGACCCGGTCAGGCGCGGGCCCGCGAGGCGATGACGGCATAGACGATGAAGGCGACGGCTGTCGTGATGGCGCCGACGATGAGGCTGCCGATCACGAGGCCGGCGTCGACCCCGCCGGTGATCACATAGATCACGGCGTAGATGACCGCCGCGATCGTGCCGGAGACGAAGGGCGACTGCAGGTTCAAGCGCATGGACTGCTCCGACCGGTTCGCGGGATTTCGTCGCACATGTCGGGGTCGACGCTAGCCCGGTCCGCCTTCGGATGGTTTCAGGCGGCGTCCGGCGTCGTGCGTGGCGCGATGAGCAGCAGCCGCAGGTCGAGCAGGACGTGGATGAGCATCGACGGCCAGAGGCTGCCGGACAGGACGTAGAGCCCGCCGAGCACCAGGCCGACCAGGCCGGTGAGCAGCATTCCGGCACGCCCCTGGTAGCGGTGTGCCAGCCCGAAGATCAGCGAGCTGAGCACGACGGCGAGGAGCCGGTTGTGGCTGAGGACGTGCAGGAACAGCAGGATCGGCAGCGCGCGGTAGGTGATCTCCTCGGTGATGCCGGCTGACACGGCGGCGACGACGAAGCTGCGCCGCTCCCGCGGCGACGTCGGGAGCACCAGGCCGACGTCACCGATCGCGCGGGGCGTCCGCCCGGACAGCCTCCCGGTGACCAGCGGTGCCGCGCAGCCGATCAGCATGCCGAAGAACAGCGGCTGGACCGACGCGTCGGTGAGGTCCGCTCCGGCGAAGCCGATGTCCCGGAGCGACACCCCGCCGAGCAGCAGGACCACCAGCGTCGCGGTCGCGAACGAGCAGCCGGAGACGACGATGAGCCGGTGGAGGTGCACGCGGGGGTCGGGGTCGCCCGCGGCGACCGCCTGCCGCGTCCGGCCGGCCAGTACCGGTCCGACGAACAGGTCGCTGAGCAACGCCGAGGCCAGGACCAGCGCCGCGAGCACGGTGCCGGCCGCGTTCACGACGTCACGCGCTCACGGCGTCACGTGCCCCGGCCGGGGAGCATCCCCCCGATGCGGGCCGCGAGTCCCGGGGTCGACACCGCGTTCGGCGCCGCAGTCCCGAAGCGGCGGTCGCGGCGGGCGAAGTCCTCGCAGGCCTGCCACAGCGAGCGCCGGTCGAAGTCGGGCCACAGCGTCTCGGTGAACGCCATCTCGGCGTACGCCGACTGCCAGAGCAGGAAGTTCGAGGTGCGCTGCTCGCCGCTGGTGCGGAGGAAGAGGTCGACGTCGGGCATGTCCGGCTCGTCGAGGTAGCGCGCGATCGTCTTCTCGGTGATCTTCTCCGGGTTGAGGCGGCCGGCGGCGACCTCCCGGCCGATCTGGGCGACGGCGTCGGCGATCTCGGCGCGGCCGCCGTAGTTCACGCACATCACCAGGGTGAGCCGATCGTTGTCGGCGGTCTGCCGCTCGACCTCCTCGAGCCGCTTGATGACGCTGCGCCACAACCGCGGGCGCCGCCCGGCCCAGCGCACCCGTACGCCGAGCGCGTCCATGTCGTCGGCCCGCCGCCGGAACACGCCCTCGGTGAAGCGCATGAGGAAGGCGACCTCCTCGGGCGACCGTTTCCAGTTCTCGGTGGAGAACGCGTAGGCCGACAGCCACGTCACGCCGAGCTCGATGGCGCCCTCCACGCAGTCGAACAGGGCGTCCTCACCGGCCTCGTGCCCTGCCGTGCGGGGCAGGCCGCGCTCCTTCGCCCAGCGGCCGTTGCCGTCCATGACGAGCGCGACGTGCTTCGGGATCAACGCAGCCGGCAGCTCCGGCGGCGTCGCCCCGGACGGATGTGGCCGCGGGGAGCGGTAGGGGCCTTCCATCAGGCGGCCGGTCCGGTGCGTGCAGCCGTCGGGGCGGGCGCCTCACGCTCGACGAGCGGCAGGGAACGGAGTCCGCGCTCGAGGTGCCACTGCAGGTGCGCGGCGACGATGCCGCTGACGTCGCGGCGGACGCGGCGCTCGCTGTCGTCGGCGATGGTCCACTCCCCGTCGCGCAACGCCACGAGCAGCCCGATCGCCGCCGACCCGAGCAGCACGCTGCCCGGGGTCCGGCAGGCGCTGCAGACCACGCCGCCGGCCGCCACCTGCAGCGCCGTGTGGTCCCCGGCAATGCCGCAGCGGGCGCAGGCGTCGAGGGCCATGCCGTAGCCGGCGTTCTCGAGCGCGCGGATGAGGAACGCGTCGAGCACCAGCGGCGCGTCGTGGCTGCCGTCGGCCAGCGTCCGCAGCGCCCCGACGGTGAGCAGGAACAGCCGCAGCGACGGCTCGCGCTCCTCGGCGGTGAGCCGCTCGGCGGCCTCGAGCAGCGCCGACGCGGTGGTGTGGCGGGTGTAGTCGAGCGCGACGCGGGCGCCGTAGGGGGCGATGGTCTCGGCCTGCGTGACGATGTCGAGCGAGCGGCCCTCGTAGAGCTGCAGGTCGACGTGGGTGCCGGGCTCGAGCCGGGCACCGAACTTCGACTTGGTACGCCGGACGCCCTTGGCGACCGCCCGTACCCGGCCGGTGCGGCGGGTCAGCAGCGTGATGATGCGGTCGGCCTCGCCGAGGCGCTGGGTGCGCAGCACCACGGCGTCATCTCGGTAAACGGGCACACGCCATTGTCACCCAGCCACGGCCCGTCGTCGCGTCCGGCGACCCGTGGCCCCGCCGAAGCTGTGTGGGCTTCGACCGGCTGGGTCCGGCGGAAGCCCGCACAGGTTCGGGGGTCGGGCGGCTCAGAAGCCCAGCCGGCGCAGCTGACGCGGGTCGCGCTGCCACTCCTTGGCGATCTTGATGTGCAGGTCGAGGTAGACCGGGCTGCCGAGCAGCGCCTCGATGTTGCGCCGGGCCTGCGCACCCACCGCCTTCAACCGCGAGCCCTTGTGCCCGATGACGATCCCCTTCTGGCTCTCCCGCTCGAGGAAGAGGTGGGCGTAGACGTCGATGAGCCCGTCGGACCGGCCTTCGCGGGGCGCCATCTCCTCGACGACGACGGCGATGGAGTGCGGCAGCTCGTCCCGCACACCCTCGAGGGCGGCCTCGCGGATGAGCTCGGCGACGAGCACCGCCTCCGGCTCGTCGGTCAGCTCGCCGTCGGGGTAGAGCGGCGGCCCGTCCGGCAGCCGGGCCGAGAGCAGCCCGGCGAGCGTGTCGAGCTGGAAGTCGGAGACGGCCGACACGGGGATGATCTCCGACCAGTCGCCGAGCTCGGAGATGGCGAGCAGCTGCTCCCCCACCCGCTGCGGCTCGACGAGGTCGGTCTTGGTGACGATGGCGAACTTCGGCTTGCGCTTCGGCAGCTTGCCGAGCTCCTGGGCGATGAACCGGTCGCCGGGGCCGATGCGCTCGTCGGCCGGCAGGCAGAACCCGACGACGTCGACCTCGGCGAGCGTCGTGCGGACGACGTCGTTCAGTCGCTCCCCGAGCAGCGTCCGCGGCCGATGCAGCCCCGGGGTGTCGACGAGGATCAGCTGCGCGTCGGGTCGGGACACGATGCCGCGGATCGCGTGGCGCGTGGTCTGCGGCCGGTCACTGGTGATGGCGACCTTGGTGCCGACCAGGGCGTTGGTGAGCGTCGACTTCCCGGCGTTCGGACGACCGACGAAGCATGCGAAGCCGGACCGGTGCGGCGCCACCGTATCGACGGGCTCGCCGGGCCCGACGGGGCTGTCAGGCACGCACGACCGACCCGTCGAGCCGGGCCACGATCAGCCTGCGGATGCCGACGGCATCGAGGACGTCGGTGCCGGCCGGCTCGTCGGCGTCGGTGACGACGGCGGCGGCCTCGAAGCCGCGGGCGCCGCTGGCCAGCGCGGACGCGACGGCCAGGTGCAGGGCCGACAGCGCGAGCGGACCCTTCTCGACGGTCGCGGCGAGGTAGGTCCGGCCGGTGTCGTCGCGGACGGCCGCGCCCTCGGCGACGGCGTCGACGGTCACCGCCCGGGGACGCCCCGAGCGGGCGAGGGTCACCAGCTTCGCGTCCTCGGGGTCCAACTCGGCGACGGGGTCGGTCACGAGGATTCCTCTCGATCGCGCCGGACCTTGCCGGCGGTGCTGCTGGACGAGCTGTGGGCGAGTTCGACGGTCCCGGGGGCATCGGCGTCGGGGGCAGGATCGGGTTCGAGGCGGGTGACCACGACGGCCCCGATGCGGTTGCGGCGCCCCGCCGCGCTCTCGGCGCGGAGCCGGAGCCCGGAGACGTCGACGGTGGAGCCCGGGATCGGGACGCGGCCGAGTTCGCTGGCGAGCAGACCACCGACCGTCTCGACGTCGTCGTTCTCCGGCAGCTCGACGTCGAAGAGCTCGGCGAGGTCCTCGACCGGCAGCCGGGCGGTGACGCGCACCGTCGACGGCCGCTCGGGGTCGGCGTCGGGCGGGTCCAGCCGCTCGACCGGGGGACGCTCGGTGTCGTACTCGTCGGTGATCTCGCCGACGATCTCCTCGAGGACGTCCTCGATCGTGACCAGCCCTGCGGTCCCGCCGTACTCGTCGATGACGATGCCGAGGTGCTCGCGGCGGGCCTGCATCTCGCGGAGCAGGTCGTCGGCGGGCTTGAACTCGGGGACGAAGAACGGCCGGCGCATGGCGCTCTGCACCTCGCGGTCGCCTCGTCCACCCCGGCTCCGGCGGACGAGGTCCTTGAGGAACGCGACGCCGATGACGTCGTCGATGCCGTCCCCGATCACCGGGATGCGGCTGAAGCCGCTGCGCAGAGCGAGCTCGAGCGCCTGCTCGACGGTCTTGCCGTGCTCGATCCACACCATGTCGGGGCGGGGCACCATCACCTCGCGGGCGAGGGTGTCGCCGAGCTCGAAGACCGACGCGATCATGTCGCGTTCCCCGGGCTCCACGAGGCCCCGTTCCTCGGCGAGGTCGACGAGGTCGCGGAGCTCCGCCTCCGTCGCGAACGGCCCGTCGCGGTAGCCGCGGCCGGGTGTGATCGCGTTGCCCAGCAGGATCAGCAGCCGCGGTACCGGTCCGAACACCCGGGCCAGACCGGCGACGACCCCGGCGGAGCGCAGCGCGACGGCGTCGGCGTGCTGTCGCCCGAAGGTGCGGAACGCGACGCCGATGACGATGTAGGTCACCAGCGTCATCACCAGCGTGGCCAGGCCGACCGCGCCGAGGCCCTCGCCGACGGCGCGCACCATCACCAGCGCGACGAGACCCGTGGCGCCGATCTCGCTGGCGGTCCGCAGCAGGAGCAGCAGGTTCAGGTAGTGCGGGGCGTCGGCGACGATGGTCGACAACTGGGCCGCGCGGGGGTTGCCCTCCCGCGCGAACTCCTCGATCGCGACCCGGCTCACCCGGGTGAGGGCGCTGTCGATGCCCGCCAGCGTCGCCGCGAGCAGGACCAGGAGGGCGGCGCCGATCAGCAGCGACGTGTAGGCGCTCATGCCTCAGACATCCATGGCGTCAGCCGCCGGCCGGCACTCCGGAGCCCGACCCGGACGACGTGGGCCCGGACGAGGCGGGCCCGGACGAGGCGGCGCGCCACGCGTCGAGGACCTGCCCCTGCACGCCGAACATCTCGCGCTCGGTCTCGGGGTCGGCGTGGTCGTAGCCGAGCAGGTGCAGAACGCCGTGGGCGGTCAGCACCTGCAGCTCGACCTCGAGGGAGTGCCCCTGCTGCACGGCCTGCCGGGCTGCGAAGTCGGGGCACAGCACGACGTCGCCGAGCAGCGCCTCGGGCACCTCGTCGGTGCCGGTGACGGGCGAGCCGTCGGACAGGTCGTCCTGCGCGAAGGCGAGGACGTCGGTGGCGCCCGGCTCGTTCATGTACTGGACGTGCAGGCGCTCCATCGCGTCCTCGGTGACGAGCATCAGCGAGAGCTCGGCGAGCGGCGAGATGCCCATCGTCGACAGGACGTGCCGGGCGAGCGCGGCGAGGCCGACCTCGTCGACCTCGGTGCCGGACTCGTTCGCGACGTACACGCTCATGAGCGGCTCATCCCCGTCCGCCGCGGACCGGGCGGGCCGGGACCCGCTCGACCTCGTACTTGGCGTAGGCGTCGACGATGTCGGACACCAGCCGGTGCCGGACGACGTCGGCGCTCTGCAGCTGCGAGAAGTGCACGTCCTCCACGCCGTCGAGGATGTCCCGCACGACCCGCAGGCCGCTGGTGGTGCCCGAGGGCAGGTCGACCTGCGTGACGTCACCGGTCACGACGATCTTGCTGCCGAAGCCGAGGCGCGTCAGGAACATCTTCATCTGCTCGGCGGAGGTGTTCTGCGCCTCGTCGAGGATGATGAAGGCGTCGTTGAGCGTGCGGCCGCGCATGTAGGCCAGCGGCGCGACCTCGATGGTGCCGGCCTGCATGAGACGCGGGATCGAGTCGGGATCGATCATGTCGTGCAGCGCGTCGTAGAGCGGCCGCAGGTACGGGTCGATCTTGTCGAACAACGTCCCCGGCAGGAACCCGAGCCGCTCGCCCGCCTCGACGGCGGGGCGGGTCAGGATGATGCGGTTCACCTGCTTGGCCTGCAGCGCCTGGACCGCCTTGGCCATGGCCAGGTAGGTCTTGCCGGTACCGGCCGGGCCGATGCCGAACACGATGGTGTGGGTGTCGATGGCGTCGACGTAGCGCTTCTGGTTCAGCGTCTTCGGCCGGATGCTCCTGCCGCGGTTCGACAGGACGTTGAGTGTCAGCACGTCGGCGGGGCGCTCGGAGGAGTTGGTCCGGAGCATGGCGAGGCTGCGCTCGACCTTGGACGCGTCGAGGGTGTCACCGCGGTCTAGCAGGGCGAGCAGTTCCTCGAACAGCCGGCTGGCGAGCTCGTTCTCCTCGGCGGTGCCGGAGATGGTGATCTCGTTGCCCCGGACGTGGATGTCGGAGGAGAACGCTTTCTCGATCACCCGGAGCAACTCGTCGCGGTGGCCGAGCAGGCTCACCATGTCGCGGGCGCCGGGCACGACGACCTTGGTGATGGTCCGCGGGCCGGACCTGGGGCTATCGGGCATGAGAGCGGCCGACGGCCGCCGCACCTCTCCCTCGCGCTGGGTGGCCTGGTCCCCGGGGCGGGAGCGCAGACGAGTTGACCTTCTCATCGTACCGAGGGAGGCGCTGGTCGGCAGGTCGTTATCCGACCCCGGGCCGGCACGATCTACGCTCCCCGGCATGCCTGCTGCTGCCCGTCGTCCGTCCGGCGTCGCCGCCACCGCCCTGGGCCTCGCGGTGGTGCTGGGCCTCGGCGGCTGCGGCTCCTCCTCCGGCGGTCATTCGGCGTCCTCGGCGACCGGCGGCACGCCGAAGGCCCAGGTCATCAGCCGGGGGGACGCGATCTGCAAGGCCAGGAACGACCGACTCGACGCGCTGGTGCAGCCCGCGGGGCAGGACCCGAAGGCCTTGGCGAACTACCTGCGGAACGGGACCTCCATCGCCGAGCAGGCGACGAACCAGATCACCGACCTCGGGCCGCCGGACCGTGACGCCCCCGTGCTCGCGTCCTACCTCGACACCCAGCGCCAGCAGCTCGCCCGCGTCCGGCAGATCGCCGACCGGATCGACCACGGCGACGTGAAGGGCGGCACCGCCGCGCTCGATGCGCCGGATCCGCTCGGCGACAAGCTCAAGGCCGACGCGAAGACCTTCGGGTTCACGGTCTGCGCCGACTGACCGAGCGGCTCCCCGAGAACGGACTCACCAACGTCGCGCTTACCAGCGGCCGGACGCCGCGAGCAGCACCGAGGCCGCAGCGGCACCGGCCGTGCTCGCCCGGAGGACGGTCGGACCGAGCAGTGAGCTGACGGCTCCCGCCTGGCAGAAGGCGGCCAGCTCCGTCGGGCTGATCCCGCCCTCGGGCCCGACCACGACCACGACGTCACCGGCAGCGGGCACGGTGACCTCGGTCAGCGGGCTGGTCGCCTCCTCCGAGAGCGCGACCGCGAGCGCGGCGCCACGGATGCGGGCGACGAGTTCCGGCGTCCGGACGACGCCGCCCACGACCGGCCAGTGCGGACGTCGCGCCTGCTTCGCCGCGGCCTCCGCCGCCGCCTGCCAGCGTCGCGCCGCCCTGTCGCCGGTCCAGCGGGCGACGCAGCGCTCGGCCTCCCACGGCAGGATCTCGTCGACGCCGAGCTCGGTGAGCAGCTCGACCGCCAGCTCCGAACGCTCGCCCTTGACGAGCGCCTGGGCGACGACCAAGCGCGGGGACGGTGCAGGGACGAGACGACGTGCCAGCACCCGGACCTGCAGACTCACCTTCTCGACGACCTCGACGACACCCTCGACCACGGTGCCGCGGCCGTCGGTCAGGTCGATGCGCTCCCCTGCCCGCAGCCGCCGCACCGCAGCCGCGTGCCGGCCCTCGTCGCCGGCGAGGACGACGAGCTCACCGGGCGGCAGCGGGTCGAGCCGGAAAACGGGGGCGGTCACGCGCGGCCCCGCCTCACGACTAGCGTCCCCACGCCCCGCGGAGGCGGTGCAGCAGGCCGCCGTTGCCGCCGTCGCCGATCTGCTCGCCGCGCAAGGCGGCGAGCTCGCGGAGCAGCCGCTCCTGCTCGCCGTCGAGCCGGGTCGGCACCTCGACGACGACGTGCAGGTGCAGGTCGCCGCGTCCGGTCCGCCGCAGGTGCGGGACGCCGCGGGCGGTCAGCGGGATCACCGAGCCCGGCTGCGTGCCGGGGCGGATGGCGATCTCCTCCTCACCGTCGAGGGTGTCGAACTCGACGGTGGTGCCGAGCGCCGCCGCCGTCATCGGCACGTGCAGCTCGGCGTGCAGGTCGTCGCCCTCGCGGGTGAAGACGGGGTGCTCCCGCTCGCGGACCTCGATGTAGAGGTCGCCGGCCGGGCCTCCGCCGGGGCCGACCTCGCCCTCACCGGACAGCCGGATACGCATGCCGTCCTCGACACCGGCCGGGATCTTCACGGTCAGGGTGCGCCGGCCACGGACCCGGCCTTCACCGGAGCATTCGCGGCACGGCGACGGGATCACCGTGCCGGTCCCACCGCAGCGGGTGCAGGGGCGCGAGGTCATGACCTGCCCGAGGAAGCTGCGGGTCACCTGCTGGATCTCGCCGCGGCCCTTGCAGGTGGAGCACGTCTCGGGGTGCGTGCCGGGGGCCGAGCCCTCGCCGTCGCAGGTCCCGCAGACGACCGCGGTGTCGACCGGCAGCTCGCGGGTGAGCCCGAAGGCGGTCTCGGCGAGGTCGAGGTCGAGCCGGACCAGCGCGTCGGCGCCGGGCCGCGTACGCGACCGGGGACCGCGCGTGGAGGAACCGCCGCCGAAGAAGGCGTCCATGATGTCGCCGAGGCCGCCGAAGCCGGGGCCGAACGGGCTGCCGCCACCGGCGCCGCCGGAGGGGTCCAGCGGATCGCCGCCGAGGTCGACGATCTGACGCTTCTCGGGGTCCGAGAGCACCTCGTAGGCGCGCGTGACCTCCTTGAACCGCTCCTCGGAGCCCGGGTTGACGTCCGGGTGCAGCTCGCGGGCGAGCTTGCGGTACGCCTTCTTCAGCTCGTCGGCGGAGACGTCGGAGCGCACGCCGAGCACGCCGTAGTAGTCGGTTGCCATCAGCGGGTCGCCCGTGAGGTCGTCACAGCGCGCTCCGCAGTGTTCGCCACGACTCTCGTCGTCACAGCGGTCGGGGCCGGGTTGTTCAAGAGTGCCGTCGCCTTCGTGTCGGTCATGACGTGCCGAGCAGTTCGCCCACGTAACGCGCCACCGCGCGCACCGCGGCCATGGTCGCCGGGTAGTCCATACGGGTCGGGCCGAGCACGCCCATGCCGCCGAAGCCGTAACCGGCCGAGATCACCGAGGTGGACTGCAGGCCTTCGACGTCGTTCTCGTGGCCGATCCGCACCGTCACGGTATCGGGATCAGCCGCATGACCGAGCAGGCGCAGCAGCACCACCTGCTCCTCCAGCGCCTCGAGCACCGGGCGCAGGCTGAACGGGAAGTCGAGCGCCGAGCCGTCGCTCCCGGTCAGGTTGGCGGTACCGGCCAGCACGACGCGTTCCTCGGGGCGCTCGACGAGCACCTCGAGCACGACGGTGGCCAGCGCGGCGACGTAGGGCCGGATCGGGGGTGGAGCCGCGTCGGGCAACTCGGCGAGCGCCGCGGGGACGTCGACGAGGCGACGGCCGTGCAGGGCCTGCCCGAGCAGCCGGCGCAGGTCGGCGACGTCGGCGTCGGTGACGCCGGCGCCGTCCGGCCGGCAGCTCTGGACCTCGACCACGCGCTGCTCCACGCGCCCCTTGTCGGTGATGAGGACGAGCAGGATGCGGGTCGGCGTCATCGCCACGACCTCGACGTGCCGGACCGCGGAGCGCGAGAGCGTCGGGTACTGCACCACCGCGACCTGCCGGGTGATCCCGGCCAGCAGCCGGACACTGCGACGGACGACGTCGTCGAGGTCGACGGCACCTTCGAGGAAGCTCTCGATCGCGCGGCGCTCGGCGACCGACAGCGGCTTCACGGTGGAGAGCCGGTCGACGAACAGGCGGTACCCGAGGTCGGTCGGGATCCGGCCCGCGGAGGTGTGCGGCTGGGCGATGTAGCCCTCGTCCTCGAGGGCCGCCATGTCGTTGCGGACGGTGGCGGGCGAGACGCCGAGCTGGTGTCGATCGGCGAGCGCTTTGGAGCCGACGGGCTCGTTGGTCAGGACGAAGTCCTCGACGATGGCGCGGAGGACCTCGAGGCGGCGTTCTTCGAGCATGACTGCCTCCCGTCCGGCGCGTGCTGGCACTCCGTACTCCAGAGTGCCAATGATAGGCCGCGGGTCGGGATCCGTCCGGCAGGGCCCGTCAGGAGCCGCCGGCTCGCGAGGTCGTCTCGAGCACGCCCCCGGTCAGGGTGTCGCCGGCACCGGCTCCGGCTTCCTCCATGGCGATCGCCCCGGCACCGGCCAGTCCGACCTCGGCCTCCTCGCCTGCGGTCCGGCCGAGCGGTGCGATCCGCTGGGCACCCCGCATCCAGGAGAAGACGGCCGCCAGGAAGCAGCAGACGGCAGCCATCAGGAAGGCCAGGTGCAGGCCGTGGCCGAAGGGACCGCTGATGAGCCCGGGGAAGAACCCCCGTCCGGTGAGGTAGGCCGCATGCTGCGGACCGATCTGGTTCAACAGATCCGGACCGACGAGCTGCTGGATCGGGTTGTAGCCGAGGAACGAGGCGAACAGTGATCCGATCGGCGGGAGCTGCGAGATCGAGTGCGCGGAGGCCGCCGGGACACCCTGCGCCGTCAGACCGCTGCTGAGCGCCCCGGGCAGCTTGGCGGCGAGTCCGAGGGTGATGACCGTGAAGAAGACACCGATCGAGAGCACGGTCGCGCTGTTCTGGAAGGTGTTCAGCATGCCGGCACCGGCGCCGCGCTGGTTGGCCGGCAACGAGTTCATGACGCTGGAGGTGTTCGGCGCGAAGAACAGGCCCATCGACAGCCCGACGAGCAGCAGGAGTGCCGCGAACGGCACGTAGTTGAAGTCCATCGGCAGCAGGTTGAACAGCAGGAACACGACCCCGGTGAGAGCGACACCCGCGGTGGCGAACGGCCGGGCGCCGAAGCGGTCGGCCAGCCTTCCCGAGATGGGCCCTGACAGCAGGAAGCCGATGGTCAGCGGGATCATGTAGATGCCGGCCCACAGCGGCGTCCGCTCGAAGCTGTAGCCGTGCAACGGCAGCCAGATGCCCTGCAGCCAGATGATGAGCATGAACTGCAGCCCACCGCGGGCGAGGGCTGCGAGCAGCGCGGTCAGGTTGCCGAAGGCGAACGCCCGGCTACGGAACAGCGCCACCCGGAACATCGGGTCCTCGACGCGGAGCTCGACGACGACGAACACGGCGAGCACCGCGATGCCGCCGAGCATGCAGGCCAGGACGAAGGGCTTCGTCCATCCCATGGTGTGGCCGCCGTAGGGCTGCAGGCCGTAGACGATGCCGGTCAGGACGGCGACCAGGCCGAGGGCGAACAAGGCGTTGCCGGTCCAGTCGATCCGGCTCTTCGTGCGGACGCCGTTGTCCTGGAGCTTGAGGTACGCCCAGACCGTCCCGAACAGGCCGATCGGCACGGAGACGACGAACACGAGGTGCCACTCGATCGGCGCCAGCACCCCTCCGATCAGCAGACCGAGGAACGAGCCGGCGATGGCGGCGACGCCGTTGATGCCGAGCGCGAGCCCGCGTTCGTTCGCCGGGAAGGCGTCGGTCAGGATCGCGCTGGAGTTGGCGAACAGGAACGCGCCGCCGACGCCCTGCCCGAGCCGCATCACGATGATCCACAGCGCACCGGACGACCCGGACATCCAGGTCACGGCGAGAAGGATCGAGAAGATCGTGAAAACGGCGAAGCCGAGGTTGTACATCTTGACCCGGCCGAACATGTCACCGACCCGGCCGAGGCTCACCACCAGGACCGACGTGACGAGCATGAATCCCATCAGGATCCACAGGAAGTACGAGGTGTTGCCGGGAGCCAGCGGGTTCAGGTGGATGCCGCGGAAGATGTCCGGCAGGGCGATGAGCAGGATCGAGCTGTTGATCGTCGCCATCAGGATGCCGATGGTCGTGTTCGACAGGGCGATCCACTTGTAGTTCACGCCGCGCGAAGCGGGCGCGGACTCATCGGTCGGCGCAGATGAGGTGGCGGGCGAGGCCAAAGGGTCCTCCAGGGCGGACGTGGGCCGTGCCGACAGCCGTTGCGGGCGCGCGGGCACCGGGCGGAGAAGCTCCGGAACGGTCACCAGACAACGAGGTCGTCATCGTCGGAGCGGTGTCGCCATCGTAGCAACAATCGTTGCAGACGCTAAGTAACGAGCGTCACGGCGAGCCCGGTCGTCACCCGCCGCGCGAGGCGCCGGGGCGCTGGGCTGCCCTAGGTGCTGGGGGGGCCGTCGCCGACGATGCCGCTCTGCACGAGCTGCGCGAGCTCCGCCTCGTCGAGGCCGAGCTCGGTCAGCACTGCCGTCGTGTGCTCACCCACACCGGGTGCTGGGCCGCGTGGCCGCACGTCGGCACCGGAGATCGACAGGGGCGCGCCGATCGTGCGGAACGCGCCGTCGGGGTGCTCGACGGTCGGGAACAGCCCGACCGCCTCGGCCTGCGGGTCGGCCGCGAAGTCGGCGATCGTCGAGCCCGGACCCCAGATGAAGCCCTCGGCGTCGAACAGCGCGCCCCACTCGGCCAGGGTGCGCTCGGCGAACAACGGGTCCATCAGGTCGGTCAGCACCGACATGTTCGCCCGCCGGGTCGGGATGTCGACGAAGCGCTCGTCGTCGATCCACTCCGGGTGGCCCACTGCATTGCAGAACAGTGGCCACCACTTCGGCTCGGGCATGAAGAGCAGGATCCAGCGGTCGTCGGCGCAGCGGTAGGCGCCGTGCAGGGCGTGGTTGCGCGATCGCCGGCCGGTCCTCGGTGGGTTCACCCCGTCGACGAGCGTGGCGGAGAGGTCGGCCGACATCGTCCACGCTGCGGCCTGCAGGAGGCTGACGTCGACGACCTGCCCCTCCCCCGTCCGCTCGACGAGCCGGAGCGCCGCGAGGATCGAGGCGAACAGCGCGAGCGCCGCCGAGTGGTCACCGACGGCGGGCCGGATGCGCGGGGCCTGGTTGCCCGGCTCGGTCATCGAGTCGATGATCCCGCCGCGGCCGAAGTAGGCGGTGATGTCATAGCCGGCGCGCTCGACGTCGGGTCCGGTGACGCCGTAGCCGGTGAGGGTGGCGTGCACCAGCCGCGGATTCAGGGCGAACAGCGACGCCGAGTCCAGCCCGAACTTCGCCTGCCGCCGCGGCAGCAGGTTGCACAGGAAGACATCGGCGCCGGCGACGAGTCGACGGACGAGGTCAGCACCCTCCGGCTTGTTGACCGCGACCGCGATGCCGCGCTTACCCCGGTTGTCGTGCTGGAACGCCGCGTCGAGCGGCGCCCGGTCAGTGACCTCGGGCTGCCGGATCGCGCCGCGCATGGCGTCGCCCCGGAGCGGCTCGACCTTGACGACGTCGGCGCCGAGGTCGGCCATCATCGCGGCTGCGCCGGGTGCCGCCATCCAGCCGGCGAGCTCGATGACCCGCACGCCCTCCAACGCATCGGTCATGAGGTGCTCCCGTCGGCGTCGGCGGCCAGATAGTCGAAGACCGGCGCGAAGCGGCCGAGGGTCAGGTCGACGCGGATGTGGCTCGCGGACACGATCTCGCGCACCGGGAGGTCGGCGAGCGGCGCGAGCACGTGCTCGAAGAACTGCAGCCGCGCCGGACCCTTCCACGCCTCCTTGATGGTGATGTCGGTGATCTGGCTGCGGACCAGCTCGAGGACCCGTGGCTTCCGGTCGTAACCGGGGATGATCTTCAGTGCGTAGGTCGGGGCGGTGATCTCGGCGCGCGCCTCCTCCTCCGCGAGCGGCCGGTGCTTGAAGCCCATGGTCGCGGTGGCGACTCGGAGCGTGCCGTAGTCGAGCGTGCCGACCAGGGTGTCGGAGTCGACGTACAACGACGGCGCGCCGAGCTTCTTCGGATAGGCGCTGATCTCCCGCCCGCTGGCGATGGAGGCGAGACTGTCGACGTACATCGCGTGCAGGTAGTCCGCCGGCTGACCCTCGTACTCGACGCGCAGGACCTGCCCCGACTCGGTGAAGCTGCCGAGGCCGGTGACGTTCGGCATCTTCATGACCTCGAACTTCACCAGGGGGTCGCCGACCGTCAGCGGCTCGGGCACGACGGCCCGCATCGCCTCGGGGTCGGTGCGGTAGACGATGTTCAGGTACTCGCGGTCGGTGAAGCGGTAGGCGGGCCCGCCCGGGAAGGCGGGGGCGCCGAGCGGGGTCGCGACCTGGCGACGAACGTCCTCGATACGCACGGTGGGGCTCCTAGCTGGGGGGTTGCCGGAGGATCTGCTGCCGGTCCGGTGTCAGACGAACGCGCTGTGGCCGGTGATCGCCCGTCCGACGATGAGGGTGTTGATCTCGCGGGTGCCCTCGTAGGAGTACAGGGCCTCGGCGTCGTTCCAGAAGCGGACGAGGTCGTGCTCGAGCAGCATGCCGTTGCCGCCCATCAGCTCCCGACCGCGCGCGACGGCCTCACGGAGACGGACGGTGCAGAACAGCTTCGCGAGCGACGCCTGCTCGTCGGTGCACCGCTCCTGGTCCTGCAGCTGCGCGGTACGTACCGCCATGCCGAGCGACGAGGTGACGTTGCCGAGCATCGTCACCAGGTGGTCCTGGATCAGCTGGAACGCGGCGATCGGCTTGCCGAACTGCTCGCGCTCCTTGGCGTAGGAGAGCGCGCTCTCGTAGGCGCCCATCATGCAGCCGACCGCGTTCCAGGCCACGCCGCCGCGGGACAGCCTCAGCACGCGGCTCGTGTCGTTGAACGAGTTGGCGTGCTCGAGCCGGTTCGCGTCCGGCACCCGAACGTCGGCGAGCGTGATGTCGGCGTTCTGGACGGTCCGGAGCGTGAGCTTGCCGGCCATCTTCTCGGCCGTGAAGCCCTCCGGTCCGGCGCCGCGGTCGGTCTCCACGACGAAGCCCTTCACCTGGTCGTCGGCCTCGTCGCGGGCCCAGACGACGACGAGGTCGGCGAAGGTGCCGTTGCCGATCCACCGCTTGTGACCGTTGAGCACCCACTCGTCGCCCTCGCGACGAGCGGTCGTCGCCATGTGTCCGGCGACGTCGGATCCACCGTCGCGCTCGGTCAACGCGAAGGCGCCGACCTTGCGCAGCGTGTACATGTCCGGCAGCCAGCGCGCCTTCTGTTCCTCCGAAGCGCAGGCGACGATCGCGGCCATCGCGAGGCCGGAGTGGACGCCGAAGAACGTGGCCATCGAGGTGTCGACGCGTGACATCTCCAACGACATGAAGCCGGTCAGCAGGCGGCTGCGACCCCGGCGCTCGCCGTCGTCGTAGCCGAGCCCGACGATGCCCAGCTCGCCGATCTTCTCGATGAGGTGGTGCGGGAACTCCGACGCGGCCCACTGGTCGTTGGCGATGGGCCTCACCTCCCGCTCCATGAACTCGCGGACCCGGAGCAGCACCTCCTGGTCCTCGGCCGTGAGCAGGTCCTCGTAGCCGTAGAAGTCGCCGGGCAACGGCGACAGCGCCGCCCCGCTCTCCAGCAGGTCCTCCGCGCCGTAGAAGTCGGGCGACCGCGAGGCCGTCGATCCCTTCTCGCCGGCAGCGGCGTCACCCCTGCCGCCGAGCACGCCCAGCTGGGCTCGATCGCGTTCCTCGGTGAGCTCCTCGTACGTCGAGCCGGCGAAGCGCTTCTCGGTCTCCGCCGAGAGGAACTCGACGGTCTCCGGTGTCAGCTCGGGCTGGCCGAGCGACCTCCACCGCCGCTGCATCCCCGGGCCGAGGTGCTCGAGCATGTGCCGCAGGCCGCCGGGGCCGCCGCCGAGGTGCATGCTGCGGAACGGGCCGGCCGTCGCCCACCGGGGGCCGAGCGACTCGGTCATGATCGTGTCGAGTTCCGCCTGGTCGACGACACCCTCGAGGACGAGGTGGACCGACTCCTTGAACACGGCCGACTGCAGGCGGTTGGCGACGAAGCCCGGCATCTCCTTCCGCAGCGCCACCGGGGACTTGCCCAGGCTGCGGTAGAACGCCGCCGCCGCGTCGACGGCCCAGGGTGCGGTCTTCTCGCCCGGCACGAGTTCGACGAGCGGGATGACGTGCGGTGGGTTGAACGGGTGGCCGACGAGCAGCCGCTCCGGGTGCGCCATCTCGGCGGCGAGGTCCGTCGGCATGATCCCCGACGTCGACGAGCAGATCAGCACCTCGGGCCCGACGACGGCCTCGACCTTTGCGTAGAGCTCGCGCTTGACGGCGAGCCGCTCCGGGCCGTTCTCCTGCACCAGTTGGACAGGCCCGTCGGCACCGGTGACGGCGGCCTCGACGGTGTCGACGATCTCGATGCGGCCGAGCAGGACCTCGGGGTCGTAGGGGCCGCCGGGCACGGTCCCGGCGAACTGGTGCACGCTGCCGCGCACCTCCTCGCGGACGTCGCGGGGGTCCCACAGCCGGACGGCGAGGTCGTGGGCGGCGAACAGCGTCGCCCACGAGGCACCGATCAGCCCGGCGCCGAGGACGGCGACGGTGCGCACCTCTCGCGGCTTCTCGTCGGGCATGTCAGCGGCCCTTCCAGACGGCGGGACGCTTCTCGGCGAAGGCCCGCGGACCCTCGGACGCGTCTTCGGTCGCCATGACCCGGTTGCGGGCCTGGCCGGAGAGCTCCCAGGCCTCGTCCTCGGTCAGCTCGGCGGCCCGCCGCGCCACGGCGAGGCTCTCGCGCACGGCGATGGGCGCGTTGGCGCAGATCTTCTCGGCGAGTGCCCGGGCGGTCGGCAGGACGTCGTCGGGTTCGACGACGGCGTTGACCATGCCGTGGCGCAGCGCCTCCTCGGCGGGCAGCCGGTCGCCGGTGGCGATGAGCTCGAGCGCCCGCGCACGGGGCAGCACCCGGGGCAGTCGGAACAGGCCCCCGGCCGCCGCGACGATGCCGCGGGTGACCTCGGGGACGCCGAAGAAGGTGTCGGTGCCGGCGACGACCATGTCGCTCGCGAGCACCAGCTCCGTGCCCCCGGCCAGCGCGAACCCGCGCACCGCGGCGATGACCGGCTTCGTCCGCGGGTAGCGGACGTACCCGGCGAAGCCACCCGGCTCGACGGACAGCTCGGCGCCACGACCGGCTGCGAGCGCCTTGAGGTCGGCGCCCGCGGAGAACACGCCACCGGCCCCGGTGAGGATGGCGACCCAGACCTCCGGATCGGCCTCGAAGCGTCCGATCGCCTCACCGAGGGCCGTCGCGACCTCGGGGGACACCGAGTTCCGCTGCTTCGGCCGGTTCAGGGTGATCGTGGCGATCCGCCCGTCGACCTCGTACAGGACGACGTCCTCGGACCCGTCGCTGCCCATGCTGGACGAGCCGCTGCTGGTCCGGTCGCCGGTCTGGTCGTTGGTCATGGCAACACCTCCGTTACTTCGGCCCTCCTGCTCCCGCCCCGGCCCGCGAAACTCCGTACCGTGGGTAACCGGTCGATACATGTGATCGAAGGACGGATGAGCTGGAGGCGGTGCCATGACGCGCACGCGCTCCCGCGGGCCCTCCGGCGTCGTCCGCGCCCTGCTCACGAGCCTGCTGTTCGGTGTGCTCGTGATCGCCGCCGCCCTCGCCGGCGCGGTCCCCGCCTCCGCGGGCGGTCCCGACGCGCTGCGGGTACCCCGCTCGGTCGCGGCGACGGCCGGCCCCGCCGTCGCCCCCCGCGGTCTCCTGGCGCGCCCGGTGTCCGGCCGCTCGACCACCGCCTCCCCCGCCGCCGAGCACCTCCTCGTCAGCCGGCCGATCGTGACCGCTGGCTCGGGGGCCCCGGCTCGCACCGTCGCACAGCCCGCGAGCGACACCGTCGCACTCCTCCCGGACCCCCGCGGTCCGCCGGCGCTCGACGCCGGCGAGCTCGTCGTCCCGGCGAGCTCGAGCACGCCTGCCGGCCGCACGCCGGCCACCGCACGTAGCCGCGCGCCTCCCGTCTCCGCCTGACACCGCGTCCACCCACGTCGTCGTCAGGTCGGTTCCGCATGCCGCGGGCCGGCTCGGAGGTCCGTCCATGCCCGCTCGTCCCTATCCCGCTGCGGCATCCCGCCGCTCCAGCAGCCGATCCAGCAGCAACCGATCCGCAGCAATGCCCAAGCGATCCGGCAGCAACCGGCCCGTCGGCCGCTCCCGCGCCGGTCTGGTGCGCGGCCTGCTCGCCCTCGCCGCGGTCGCGGCGTCGATCTACGTCCTGCTCTCCGCCCCGGCGCAGCTCGGCCTCGACCTGCGCGGCGGCACCCAGATCACGCTGGAGACGCGCGACACCGCCACCCGGCGGGCCGATGCCGACGCCACGGAACGGACCCTCGAGGTGCTGCGCCGCCGCGTGGACGCCCTCGGCGTCGCGGAGCCGACCCTGGCCCGCTCCGGCAGCAACCGCATCATCGTCGAGCTCCCCGGCGTGCAGGACCCTCGTCGCGCCACGGAGGTGATCGGCCGCACCGCGCAGCTGACCTTCCACGGCGTGACGGGCCTCGGGGCACCCGGCAGCGAGACCCCGACCGCCGGGCTCGACCAGACGCAGCGGCGCTCGTTCGTGCTGCCCGACGAGTCCGGCCGGCCGCTGCAGCTGGCCCCGACCGAGCTGACCGGCGAGGCGGTGAAGGGCGCCCGGGTCACGTCGCAGGAATTCGGGACCGGCTGGCTCGTCAACATCGACTTCTCCGGCCCCGGCGGCTCCGGCTGGGCGCGGCTGACGGCGAACGCTGCCTGCGCGCCCGCCGGCGACCCCGCCCGCCGCATCGCGATCGTGCTCGACGGGAAGGTCATCTCCTCACCGCAGGTCAACTCCGACGTCGCCTGCGGCGTCGGCATCGTCGGCGGTCACACCTCGATCACCGGCAGTTTCAGCCAAGCCGAGGCCGACGAGCTCGCGCTGCTGGTCCGCGCCGGCGCCCTGCCCGTCCCCGTCGAGACGATCGAGCAGCGGACCGTCGGCGCGACGCTCGGCGAACAGGCCGTGTCGGCCTCGCTGCAGGCCGCGATCATCGGCGGCCTGCTGACCGTCGCCTTCATCGTCGTCATCTACCGGCTCGCGGGCCTGCTCGCCTCCGTCGCCCTCGTGCTCTACGGCGGCATGTCCTACGCGGTACTGGCCGCCCTCGGCGCAACGCTGACCCTGCCCGGCATCGCCGGCTTCGTCCTCGCGATCGGCATGGCGGTCGACGCGAACGTGCTCGTCTTCGAGCGGGCGCGGGAGGAGGTGGCCGGAGGCGTCGGCATGCGTCGTGCCGTGCGGACCGGCTTCTCCAAGGCCTTCTCCGCCATCGCCGACAGCAACGTGACGACGCTGCTCGCCGCCGGGCTGCTGTTCTTCCTCGCCTCCGGCCCCGTGCGGGGCTTCGGCGTCACGCTCTCGGTCGGCGTGCTGGTCTCGATGTTCACCGCACTGGTCGTCACCCGCGTGATGCTGGAGACGGTCGTCGCCTCGGGCTTCGTCGCGCGGCGGCCGTGGTTGACCGGCCTGTCGACGCTCGGCCGTGTGCGCACCTGGCTGACGGCGCGCAACCCCGACCTCATGCGCGGTCGGCGCGTCTGGCTCGCCATCTCCGCGGTGGCGGTCGTCCTCTCGTTGGCCGGGGTCGCCACCCGCGGGCTGGACTACGGCGTCGAGTTCACCGGCGGTCGTCTCGTCGAGTACACGACCACCACACCGGTTCCGGTCGACGCCGCCCGGAGCGCCGTCGCCGGCGCGGGGCTGCCCCGGGCGGTCGTGCAGACGTCCGGTGACAACCAGATCACCGTCCGCGACGGGGATCTGTCCGACGAGGTGGTGCAGGAGCTGCGGACCGGACTCGGAGCGCTCGGCGGTGGCGCGACGCTGGAACGCGACGAGCTGGTCGGGCCGAGCCTCGGCGACGAGCTGCGGCAGAAGGCCCTGATCGCCCTCGGGGTGGCGTTGCTGGCGCAGCTGGCCTACCTCGCCTTCCGGTTCCGCTGGACGTTCGCGACCTCGGCCGTGGCGGCGATGTCGCACGACGTGGTGATCCTGCTCGGCGTGTTCGCGTGGCTCGGCAAGCCGGTGGACGGGGTGTTCCTGGCCGCCTTGCTGACGATCATCGGCTACTCGGTGAACGACTCGGTCGTGGTCTTCGACCGGATCCGCGAGCGGTGGGGCTCGGTCGGCCGGGGGTCGGGGCAGGGCAGGACCGCCTTCGCGACGGTCGCGAACGACGCGGTGCTGCAGACGGTCCCGCGGACGGTCAACACCGGTCTCGGGGCGATCTTCATCCTTGCTGCGCTGGCGCTGCTCGGCGGCGACAGCCTGACCGATTTCGCCATCGCGCTGCTCGTCGGCATCGTCGTCGGTACCTACAGCTCGATGCTGACCGCGACCCCGCTGGCCGTCGTGCTGGAGAACCGCTGGCCGGGCACTCCCCCGGCGCCGAGGCCGGGCGCCCGACCCGACGGCGGGGCGGTCCGACCGGGCCGGCCGCTGCGGCGGCGGGAGCCGGCCGACAGCGGTGCCGTCGTGTGAGCCCCGCGGTCGGCGGATCGATCAGCGGCGCGTCGGCAGTTCGATCCGCTGGCCGTTCGGCAGCTGGGAGACCGCGGCGGGCGACAGACCGCCGGCCACCCGCTCGGTCAGGCCCAGACCGATCTCGGACAGGATCGCGTCGTGCATCAGGTAGGCCTGCTCCGGGCCGACGACGCGCAGCCAGTCGACGAGCTCCGCGAGCTTCATCCAGGGCGCCGCGGCCGGGGCGAGGAGGGTGTCGACCTGCCGGTCCGGCACCGTCAGGGCGTCCCCGGGGTGGAACAGCGCACCCGGCAGGAAGAATCCGACGTTCTGGATGAGCGGGATGTCGCTGTGGATGCAGGCGTGTTCGGTGCCGAAGACGGCGATGTCGAGCGACCCGGCCTCCGGCCCACCGCTCGTCGGGCCGACGGTGAACGTGTCGCCGTCGTCGACGGCGTGCACGCGGCCGCCGAGGTCGGCGAACTGCTCGGCGACGGTACGACTGGTCCAGATCTCGAGGTCTGCGTTGTCGGCCGCCGCGGCCCGCAGCCGGTCGGGCTCGACGTGGTCGGCGTGCTCGTGGGTGATCAGCACGGCGTCCGCGCCCTGGAGCGCGCCGGGGTCGCTGAAGCTCCCCGGGTCCAGGACGAGCGTCGTGCTCCCGGCTTCGATCCGGAAGCAGCTGTGGCCGAGCTTGGTGAGGTACATGCCGATCCCCTTCCCGGCCCTGCAGGAGCACTCACCTCGCCACGCCCATTGCACGCACGGCTGCGTCGCACGGTGTGGGCCCGGCCGCATCCCGCCGGCGGTTCCGTGGCGCGGCACGTTCACTGGGGTCGTGGACACGGTGATCGGCGCGGGGCAGGCGGGCAGCATCCGCCTGGCGTCCCCCACCGGCCGGTGGGTGCTGCTGGCCACCGTGCTCGCCTCGTCGATGGCGCTGCTCGACACCACGGTCGTCAACGTCGCGCTGCCGAGTCTCGGCCACGACCTCGGCGCCTCCGTGGCGGGCCTGCAATGGACCATCACCGGCTACGTGCTGACGCTGGCGTCGTTCCTCCTGCTCGGCGGGGCGCTCGGCGACCGGTTCGGGCGGCGGCGGGTCTTCGTGGTCGGTGTCTGCTGGTTCACCGCCGCCTCCGTCCTCTGCGCCGCCGCTCCGGGCATCGGCTGGTTGGTCGCAGCCCGCGCCTTGCAGGGCGTCGGTGGCGCCCTGATGACGCCCGGCTCGCTGGCCCTGCTCTCGGCGACGCTCGCCCCCGAGGACCGCGGCCGTGCGATCGGCGCCTGGGCGGGCCTCGGTGGGGCGGCCAGCGCGTTCGGCCCGCTGCTCGGCGGCTACCTGGTCGAGGCGCTGTCGTGGCGCTGGGTCTTCTGGATCAACGTGCCCTCGGCGGTCGTCGTGGTCGTGGTCGCGCTGCGGCACATCCCGGAGAGCGCAGACCCGGCCCGAGGTCGGCGTCATCCGCTGGACGCCCCCGGAGCGCTGCTCGGCGCCGCCGGGCTGGCCGGTCTCACCTACGCCCTGATCGCGGCGCCGACGCAACCGCTCGCGGCCGGGGTGCTGCTGCCCGGTGGCGCCGGCGTGCTGGCCCTGCTCGCCTTCGTCGTCCGGGAGCGACGGACCGCGGCGCCGATGGTGCCGCCGGCGATGTTCGCGTCGTCCGCCTTCCGCGTCGTGAACCTGGTGACGTTCTTCGTCTACGCAGCCCTCGGCATCGTGATGGTCTTCCTCGCCCTGACCCTGCAACAGCAGGCGGGCTTCTCCCCCGCCGCCGCGGGCAGCGCGACGTTGCCGTTCACCGCCATGCTGTTCGCCTTCTCGTCGCGCGTCGGCGCACTCGCGTCGCGCATCGGCCCGCGGCTGCCGATGACGATCGGACCGCTGCTGCTGTGCGCCGGGGCGTTGACGCTCACCCGGATCTCGGCGTCGACGTCCTACGTTCCCGACGTCCTCCCGGGGATCCTGCTCGTGGGCTCCGCGATGACGCTGACCGTCGCGCCGCTGACCTCCACGGCGTTGTCGTCCGCGCCGGCGGGGACGACCGGGCTCGCGAGCGGCATCAACAACGCGGTCGCGCGGACCGCCGGTCTGCTCTCCGTCGCCGTTGCTCCGCTGATCGTCGGACTGTCCGGGCGGCAGTACCAGGAACCGGCAGCGGTGGGCCGTGCGTTCGACCGGGCGATGCTGCTGGTCGCGGCGCTCGCGGTCGCCGGAGCCCTCACGACGCTCGTCGGGCTGCGGGGCGAGCGCCTCCGACCCGGAGGCGCGACCTCTAGGCTGCGGCAGAAGCGCGGCGCTCAGCAGAGCGTCGTCGGGCGGGACGTCGCGGGGCCGGGCGTCGTCGGAGAGGGAGGGGACCTCCGTGCCGGTGCCGGGGATCTGGCGCCGTAGCGGCATAGCGGTGCTGATGCTGCTGCTCACCCTCGCCCTCGCCACCGGGTGCGGACGGCTGTCGAAGAAGGACTACACGCACAAGGCGGACGCCATCTGCCGCGCGACCAACGCCGAGTCGATGAAGACGCCGGTACCGGACAAGACCGACATCCGGGCCACCGCCGACTACCTCCGCAGCCAGTCGAAGCTGCTCATCGCCCAGACCGACCGCATCGACGCCCTGAAGGCGCCGAAGCAGGACGAGCCGCGCCTCCGTGACGTCTTCCGGCGCCAACGTGACGCACTGACGCAGCTGCAGACGGCCGCCGACCAGTACCAGCTCGGCGACGAGGGCACCGCGACGACGACGGCGAACACGGCCAACCAGGCGCTGGTCGAGGTGCGCCAGGACCTCCAGGGCTACGGCTTCGTGGACTGCGCGCAGCAGTAGCGATCAGCCGGTCAGTTCGCGGACCACCGCGTCGGCGAGGAGCCGTCCGCGCAGGGTGAGCACCGCGCGACCCGCGTCCAGCTCCGCAGGCTCGAGCAGTCCGTCCGACGCCTGCTGCCGTGCGACGGACCGCCCCCGGTCGTCGAGCAGGACGAGCGGCAGCCCCTCGGCCAGCCGGATCCGGAGCAGCACGTCCTCGAAGGCGCGCGACGACGGGTCGAGCACCTCGCGCGCCTGCGCCGGGCTCGCCCCGTCGGCCAGCCGCGCCGCGTAGGCCGCCGGCGCGCGGACGTTCCACCAGCGGACGCCGCCGACATGGCTGTGGGCGCCGGGACCGAGGCCCCACCAGTCCGCGCTGCGCCAGTAGCCCAGGTTGTGCCGGCACACGGCGTCCGGGGTGCGCGCCCAGTTGCTGACCTCGTACCAGGCGAGTCCTGCTGCGGCGAGGCGGGCGTCCGCCATCTCGTACCGGTCGGCGAGCACGTCGTCGTCGACCGGCGCGACGGCCCCGGTCCGGACCTGCCGGGCGAGCCGCGTCCCGTCCTCGACGACGAGCGCGTAGGCGCTGACGTGGTCCGGCGCCAGACCGACGACGGTGTCGAGGCTCGTGGCCCAGTCGGCGTCGGTCTCCCCCGGCGCCCCGTAGATGAGGTCGAGCGAGACCTGACCGATCCCCGCGGCCCGGGCGTCGGCGACCGCGACGGCGACGCGGCCAGGGGTGTGCTGCCGGTCCAGCGCCGTCAGCACGTGCGGGACCGCGCTCTGCATGCCGAAGCTGACACGGGTGACCCCGGCCTCGACGAGCCGGTCCAACGTCGCGCGGTCGCTGGACTCGGGGTTGGCCTCGGTCGTGACCTCGACGTCGGATGCGAAACCGAACTCGTCCCGCAGCGCTGCGAGGGCCCGCGGCAGCAGCCCGGGAGCGAGCAGCGTCGGGGTGCCGCCGCCCACGAAGACCGTCCGCAGCGGGCGGTCGTCGGCACCCAGCACCGCCCGGGCGAGCCGGATCTCGGCCAACACCGCGTCCAACCAGTCGGTGGGCGCCGACGACGGCGAGCCCGCGAGCTCGGTCAGGGTGTAGGTGTTGAAATCGCAGTAGCCGCAGCGGGTCGCGCAGAACGGGACGTGCAGGTAGACGCCGAGGTCACGGCCGGACGCCCCGGCCCTGGCGGTCTCGGGGAGGGCGCCGTCGCGCGGCGCCGGGTCCCCGTCGGGCGGACGCGACGGCATAGCTCCAGTGTGCGTCGACCGCAGGACGGCGACCTGCTGAGGAAGCCGGTCCGCACGGCAGGCGTGGCGCAGCCCACGGTGGGGGAGGCAGGCTCTGACCCGCAGCACCGGTCGCCCCGTCAGATTGCCCCGATCCCGGAAGTTGGCCGTGAAGACCTACTCGTTCGTCCACGACGTCCCCGTCGAGCCCGCCGTCGTGTGGGAGATCGTCAGCGACCATCCCGGCATGGCGCGGTGGACCCCGCTGCGGCGCGTCGAGATGGAGGCCGGTGGCCGCCCGCATCCGCACGGCGTCGGAGCCGTCCGGGCGCTGCATCTGGTCGGCCCGCCGATCCGCGAGGAGGTGACGGCCTACGAGCCGGAACGACGGTTCGCCTACCGCGCCCTGTCCGGCGTCCCGGCCAAGGACTACACCGGCGAGATCGCGCTGGAGCCGACGTCCAGGGGCACCCGCTTCACCTGGTCGTTGCGCTTCTCGCCGCTGTTCCCGGGCGCGCAGTTCGGCATCGCGGCCTTCATCCGGCTCGCCGCCCGCGCTCTGGCGAAGGAAGCCACCCGTCGCGGGGCGGGGAGCCGGTCGTGATCGCCCGCATCGTGACGATCCTGTACTTCGTCATCGGACTGATCGTGGCGATCAACCACGGCTACCTCGGCGACGGGATCGCGTTCTCGGCCGACGGCCTGTGGAAGCTCGCGGACTTCGTGCTCGCCGTCGGCTTCTGGCCACTGATCGTGATCACCAACTACGACTTCGCGCTGCCCCACGCGATCCTGCGCAAGGGCTGAACACGGGGCGGTGCAGGACCCCGCGGATTAGTTGCATGAAAAAGTGTCTGACAGTCACCTGCGGGCAAAACCCTCCTCGGCTACGAGGAGGCCCAGAACATGGCATACAAGACACCCGCCCAAGCGACGGAGGCTGCCGTCGAGGCAGGCGTCGCGAAGGCGAACGCACCATTCGGCAAGCTCGTCGTCGGCGGGTTCCTCGCCGGCGCCTACATCGCCTTCGGGTCGCTGCTCGCGATCGCGGTGACGTCCGGGCTCAACACGCAGATGTGGGGCACCCTGCCCACGCTGGTCTTCGGCGCGGTCTTCAGCCTCGGCCTGATCCTCGTGATCCTGGCCGGCTCGGACCTGCTCACCGGCAACATGGCCCTGCTCCCGGTCGCGGCCATGGCCAAGCGCATCAGGCCGTCGAAGATCCCCGTCAACTGGGTGATCATCTTCGTCGCCAACTTCCTCGGCGCGTTGTTCGTGGCCTACGTGCTGGCCATCAAGACCGGCGTCATCGGGCACGCCGGTGGGGAGGCCCCGGGGTCGCTGACCTTCACCCGCCTCTCGGGCATCGCGCACACCAAGGCCATCACCGAGAGCGACCTGCAGATCTTCCTCCGTGCCATCGCCTGCAACTGGCTGGTCTGCCTCGCGGTGTGGCTCGCCATGGCGGCCGAGGACATCGGCGGCAAGATCCTCGGGATCTTCTTCCCGATCACCGCATTCGTCGCCATGGGCTTCGACCACGTCGTCGCCAACATGTTCTTCCTGCCCGCCGCGATGTTCGCCCACGTGCCCGGCCTGACCTGGACCCACGTGTTCAACAACATCCTGTTCGCGTTCCTCGGCAACGTGATCGGTGCCGTCGTGTTCGTCGCCGGGGCGTACTACTACCTGTACCTGCGCGGCCGGCCCGCCTCCGCCACCGCAAGCAGCGGCGCCGATGCGGTCGAGGCCGGTGGCCGCGGCGGCGTCTACCCCTCGGAACCCGCTGTCGTCGGCCACGAGGCCGGTCACGGCATCGGCAGCGGCTCGGTCGGCCATGGCACGGGTGCCTCGGCGACAGGCCCGCGCGGCTGAGCCGATCCGCCAGAAGCTCGAAGTACCGGACGCCGGTCGCCCTGCGGGGCGGCCGGCGTCCGTCGTCCACCCACCCGCCATCCGTCTCCGATGGTCAGCGACCGAAGTCGGTCTTCCGGATCCGACCATGGACGCCGGTCGTGATGTCGACGACCTGGGAGACCGTGAAGTCTGTCGCGGCCGACAGGTAGGCGAACGCGACCGGGCCCGCGAGCCCGCGTTCCTCGGTGAGGAACGTGAGGGCGTTGCGCACGGCGATCTTCATCGCCGTGTCCAGTGATTTCTGGGAACCGCCGGTCTTGCCGTCCGGGTCGCTGAGCCCGATCGGCAGCCAGTACTGGTCGTTCTCCGCGAACGGGTAGTGGAAGGCCACCCCCGGGGCGTCGCCGCCGGCTGGGATGCGGGTGAGCCGCACGGTGGCGCGCAGCGACGCCTCGAGCGCCGTCAGCGAGACCTCGCCGTCGCCCTGGGCGAAGTGGGGGTCGCCGACGAAGAACTTCGCCCCGGGCACCTGGACCGGCAGGTAGAACGTGGCGCCGACCCCGAGATCGCGGATGTCGATGTTGCCACCGCCGACGGTCGGCGGGACGGAGTCGACCTGCTCGGTCGTGTCGAGTGCGACGCCCATCATCCCGAGGAACGGCGTGAGCCGGAAACTCGCCGAGCCGGGACCCGGCAGGATGCCGCGGTAGTCCCCGTTGAGGCGCTCCACGGGCGTGAACACCGAGATGTTGCCGCCCGCGTTGACGTAGGGCTTGTTCGCCGGGTCGCTCAGGAACTTCTCCGGGTACTCCCCCGGCAGGGCGCCCTTTCCGTGCCGGTTGCTGATGACGCCGTACGGCACCCGGGGCGCGAGCCGGAGGACTTCGATCTTCAGGACGTCGCCCGGTACCGCGCCATGAACGGCGACGGGACCGGTGACGATGTGCGGGCCGGGCCCCGTCTGCTTCCTCCCGGCCGCGATCGCGATGGCGTCGAGCAGGACCCGGGAACGCCCGACGCCGTGGTCACCGAAGTAGGCGACCGGGTCCTGGCCCTGGTCCGCGAGGATGCCTTCGTGGGAGACGGTGTCGATGGTGACGACGTCGCCGGAGGCCACGGTGAGCACCGGCTCGGAGGCGCGGTTCGGCAGCTCTCCCCAGCGGACGGTGTCGACCGTCGATCGCAGGTAGTGGCCACGGACGGCCCCGCGCCCGGGTTGCAGGATCGGTCCGTAGCCGGGGCCGGCCGGCTGGGCCTCCGCGGGTGTGCCCCCGAGCAGGGCACCGCCGGTGCCGGCTGCTCCCGCGGCCCCCAGGACCGCGGCGGCCCGAAGGAGGTTGCGGCGGCCGAAGCCGGTCGGTTCCGGAGCCTTCGACTCCGGTTCGTCGGGGGATCCGGCCCTGGAGGGCAGGTGAACGGACACCGGAACAACCACCTTCGCTCGCGGCGCACCGCTGCAGCGAGCCGTGGCTCCATGCAATCCGCGGCGTGTTGCCGGGTGGTTTCCGGTGGCGACTGCCGCCGCTAATCCACGACAGAACCTGTCCCGAAAACACCACACCCCGGATCCCGCAGGGGATCCGGGGTGCCGGGGTTCGGTGACAGCAGCGGCCTCAGCCGACCACCTGCTGGTACTGGGCGACGATGTCGGCCGGAATGCGACCGCGGGCGCTGATGGCGATGCCGTTCTCGGCCGCCCATGCACGCACGGTCTTCGGGTCGACGTCACCGGTGCTCCGACCGCGACGGCCACTGCTGATGTGCGTCACGGTGCCTCGCCGCGCGCGGCCGTTGTCCTTTCGCGCGACCGCGACGTAAGGGGCCAGAGCATCGCGAAGCGCTGCCTGGTTCTCGTCGTTGAGGTCAACCGTGTACGAGACGCCGTCGAGCGCGAAGGACACGCTGTCCGTCGCCTCCGAACCGTCGATGTCGTCGGTCAACTGAACGATAGTCCGCTGGGCCATGAGCCCTCCTACAACTGGGGTGTATTGCCGTCGCCCACTGTACGAGATAACTCGGCTATTTGCCGCGCTAAACACGTCACGGAACAGCCACCGATCTGGACTGAATCTCATTCAGTTGGTCCTGGCTATGGCCGACCCTGCGACGGAGAAGCCATCCCGCACCCGCGCGTCTTTCGCGACGTGCGGCAGCGGCACCAAAAGCGGACGAACGCTCAGGCAATCCACACGCGTCGGACAGGTGCTCCCGGCCGTCAAAGCCGGGGAAATCCCCCGACGCCCGAACAAAACCGATCGGTCGGATAGGCGATCGTGCCTATTCCGGCCCGTGGCAACGGCGGGCTCAGACCTTCACGGCGCGGATCACGGACGCGCGGCGGGAACGGGCGCCGCCAGGAGTACTGCCCCAGCCGGGAGTAAAGGCCCAGCCGGGAGTAAAGGCCGAGCAGGGAGTACAGGCCCAGCCGGGAGTACAGGCCCAGCCGGGAGTACAGGCCCGCTCGACCTGGGAGCGTCAGCTGGTGGGGTTGGTCTGCAGCGCGGCGATGAACGCCTCCTGCGGCACTTCGACGCGACCGACCATCTTCATCCGCCGCTTGCCTTCCTTCTGCTTCTCGAGCAGCTTGCGCTTGCGGCTGATGTCACCGCCGTAGCACTTCGCCAGCACGTCCTTGCGGATCGCCCGGATGTTCTCGCGGGCGATCACGCGGGAGCCGATGGCCGCCTGGATCGGCACCTCGAATTGCTGCCGCGGGATGAGCTCGCGCAGCTTCTGCGCCATGGCGACGCCGTAGGAGTAGGCCTTGTCCTTGTGGACGATGGAGGAGAAGGCGTCGACCGCTTCACCCTGCAGCAGGATGTCCACCTTCACCAGTTCCGAGACCTGCTCGCCCGAGGGCTCGTAATCCAGGCTGGCGTAGCCGCGGGTGCGTGACTTCAACTGGTCGAAGAAGTCGAAGATGATCTCGCCGAGCGGGAGGGTGTACTTGATCTCGACGCGGTCCTCGGACAGGTAGTCCATTCCGCGGAGCACGCCACGCCGGCCCTGGCACAGTTCCATCACCGCGCCGATGTATTCGCTGGGGAGCAGGAGCATGGCGTCCACGACCGGTTCGTGGACCTCACTGATCTTGCCCTCGGGCCAGTCCGCCGGATTGGTGACCGGCAACTGCGTCCCGTCCTCCATGACGACGCGGTAGACGACGTTCGGGGCCGTCGAGATCAGCGTGAGGTCGAATTCGCGCTCCAACCGCTCGCGCACGATCTCCATGTGGAGCAGGCCGAGGAAACCGCAGCGGAATCCGAACCCGAGCGCCGTCGACGTCTCGGGCTCGTAGGTGAGGGCGGCGTCGTTGAGCTGGAGCTTGTCCAGCGCTTCCCGGAGTTCCGGGTATTCGTTGCCCTCCACCGGATACAGCCCGCTGTAGACCATCGGGAGCGGGTCGCGATACCCGCCGAGGTCCTGCGCCGCGGGTTTGCTGGCACTCGTCATGGTGTCGCCGACGCGGGCTTCGCGCACGTTCTTCACACCGGGGATGACGTAGCCGACCTCGCCGACGCCGAGCTGTTCCGTCTTCTTGGGGTCCGGGCTGATGACCCCGACCTCGAGCGTCTCGTGACTCGCCCCGGTCGACATGAACAGGCACCGGTCGCGGGTGGAGAGCTTGCCGTCCACCACGCGGACGTAGGTGATGACGCCGCGGTATTGGTCGTAGATGGAGTCGAACACCAGCGCGCGCGCCGGGGCCGACGGGTCGCCGGTCGGCGCCGGCACGTCGCGGACGATCCGCTCGAGCAGCTCCGGCACACCCTCACCGGTCTTGGCGCTGATGCGCAGGACCGAGTCGGGATCGCAGCCGATGATGTGCGCGATCTCGGCGGCGTACTTGTCCGGCTGCGCGGCGGGGAGGTCGATCTTGTTGAGCACCGGTATGACGGTGAGGTCGTTCTCGATGGCCAGGTAGAGGTTGGCCAGCGTCTGCGCCTCGATGCCCTGGGCCGCGTCCACGAGCAGCACCGCACCCTCGCAGGCGGCGAGGCTGCGACTGACCTCGTAGGAGAAGTCGACGTGCCCGGGGGTGTCGATCAGGTGCAGCGTGTAGTCGTTGCCCGCCGTCGGGCCCGTCTTCGAGGTCCACGGCAGCCGCACGTTCTGCGCCTTGATGGTGATGCCGCGCTCGCGCTCGATGTCCATGCGGTCGAGGTACTGCGCACGCATGTTGCGCGCCTCGACGACGCCGGTGACACCGAGCATCCGGTCGGCCAGCGTCGATTTCCCGTGGTCGATGTGGGCGATGATGCAGAAGTTGCGGATCATCGCCGGATCGGTTCGACCCGGTGTGAGGTCGGCAGAACCGGCGTCGGAGCCGGAGGCGGCCGGACGCGGGGACGACGGCGTGGCAGACGACAAGAGTTGGACGGTCCACTTCAGCTGGCGACGGCGCCCGGAGGGGGCGCTGGACGTGCTCCAGTGTTCCACGGCGTGCGCGCCGACGACGAGGTCGGCGCACCTCGCGCCGGCGAGGTCCCGGCCGGGCGGTGCCGGGTACCGATCGCGGGCCACAACGCCCCCGGCGTCCGGTGGGCCACGGCGCCCCACCAGAGCCCCGCCCCGTAGGCCCAGTCGTCGAGCCGGTGGGCCAGCAGGTGACCGACCGGACCGAGTGCGCCGGGGTGGCGGTGCCGGTCGAGCAGTGCCTCGGCGACGCCGGCGACGACCAGCGCCCGCCGCATCCGCCGGGACCGGACGGCGACGAGCGCGGCTGCCGGCCACCAGTGACGGTTGAGCGCCCCGGCGGTCTGCACGGCGGTGCCGGCGAGGCTGCGACCGACGAGCTCCACCGCGAGCGGCGCAGAACGCCTGCCCGGCAGGTCCTTCGCGAGCCGCACGGCAGCGGTGCCCGAGACGGCGACCGCCGCCGCGAGCGACCACCGTCTCTGGGCCAGCACCAGCGCGACGACGAGCGCCGCCCAGCCCGGCAGGACCACCGGTGCGACGTTGCCGGGGTGGCGACGGGCCAGTGGGGCCGCACCGGTGCCGTAGTAGGCCTTGCGGGCGAGCCAGGCCGGCACTGCCGTCCGGTGCTCGTGCGCGACCTCCGCCGCCGGTACGTAGCGGCAACGCCAGCCGGCGGCATGGAGCCGCCACACCAGGTCGACGTCCTCGGCGACCGGCATCGACTCGTCGAAGCCCGCGCCGGCAGAAGTGCCGGACGCGGCGGCCGTGCCGAGCGCGGCGACCCGCGCGACCAGTGCCGCACTCGGGACGTAGGACACCCGGCCGTGCGGGACGACGAGTGCCTCGTCCGCACCGAGGTCGAGCGAGGACCGGGCACGTTCGTAGGCGCCGACCGCTGCCGCGACCGTCCGCCGCGGGCTGTCCGCTTCGTGGTCGAGGGCGACGATCCGGGGGGCGACGAGCCCGACGGCCGGGTCCGCGAGCTGCGGAAGAACCGCCTCGATCCAACCGGACCGCGGCACCACGTCGGAGTCCAGGAAGGCGACGAGCGGCGTGGCGACGGCACGCAGGCCGGTGTTGCGGGCGGCGGCCGGCCCTCGGCTCCGGGCGTGCCGGAGCACGGTGAGCGCCGGCCGAGCTGTGTGGGCTTCCACCGGTTCTGACCGGCTCAAGCCCGCACAGCTTCCGGGGTCGAGCGCATTCGGCGCCAGCTGAAGGGGGGTGACGGGGATGGCTGAGCCGTCGTCGACGACCACCACCCGCAACGCCGGATCGAGTGCCTCGAGCAGCCGACGGACGCCATCGGTCCGGTCCCGCACGGGGACGACGACGGTGACGTCGGCAGCCACCGGCGTGCCGGGCAACGGCGGGGACTCCGGAGGTCTCGGATGGGCCAGCCCCCGGTCGGTGAGCAGCCGGGCGAGGGAGGCGCGGGCCGGGCCGTCGACGACGAACCGCCCATCCGGCGGAAGGCCGGCGAGCAGTTCCACGGCGGCCGGGCGGAGCCGCACCACCCGCGGCGGCGATCCGCCGAACAGCAGCTGCCCGCCATCGCGTCGGCGCAGCCCGCGGTCCAGCCCGACCACCCAGCCGTCGGGGAGCCGCGGCGGGCGCCCTGCGGTCCCGGAGCTCACACCGTGAACCCACCATCGGCGTGCACCACGGTGCCGGTGATGGCCGACGAGGCCTCGCTGCAGAGCCACGCCACCGCCGCGGCGACCTCCTCCGGCTGCAGCAGCCGCTCGGTGAGCTGCGAGTCGGCAAAGGTGGCGACGTCGTCGAGGCCGTACAGCTCGGCGGTCGCATCGAGCATGCGCGTCCGGGTGCTGCCCGGCGAGACGGCGGTGGCCGTGATGCCGCTGCCCCGCAGGTCGGTCGCGAGGCCGCGCACCAGGCCGACGACGGCGTGTTTGACCGTGGAGTAGGCGGCGAGGTGCCACAGCCCCCGGTGAGCGGCCGCCGAGGCGAGGCCCACGAAGCGGCCCTGTCGCGGCTGCGGCCGTTCTAACAGCAGCGGGACCGCGGCGGTGGCGAGGTTGATCAGCCCCCGGACGTCGGTGTCCCACAGGATGTCCCACTGCTCGGGCGTCGTCTCCCAGAGCGGGGCGCCTCCCGCGATGACAGCTGCCGCCCCGACGGCGGCGTCGAGCCCGCCGAACTCGTCGCGGCACCGCGCGACGGCGGCGTGGAGCGCTGTCGCGTCGCGAACGTCGGCGACGCAGGTGCGGATCCGGTCGGGCGCGCGCGCAGCGACCGCCTCCAGCTCGTCCCGCGAGGCCATGGGATAGGGCACCACCGGCTCGTCGCTGCACCGGTCGACCGCCATGACCTGCCACCCCTGCTCGGCGAGCAGCCCGACCGTCGCCGCGCCGATCCCGCGGCCGGCTCCGGTGACCAGCGCGACCCTGCCGCTCTGCGAACTCATGCCTTCACCCTTCCCGCCGGATGCCGGTCGGCACGGCCAGCCGCCCGTCGGCTCCCGGAGCCCAGGCCCGGACCGCGCCCGTTGCTCGCGCGACCAGCCCCGCGAGGATCCGTTGTCCCTCGGCGGCGGTGGCCCGGGTCGGGTCGCCCAGCACGCCGTTGGGGCTGACGCCGGCGACGCCGGTCCGGCGGAGGTCGTCGAGCAGTTCGCCGATCGGGCGGGTGTCTCCCGCTCGGGCCTGGTCGAGGTCCACGACCTCCGGGCGCAACGCCAGCAGCAGGGAGGTCTCGGTCCGACCGGCATGGGCGTCGCCGCCCGGTACCGCGCACGGCAGCCAGGCGGCGTCGTCGCCCTCGTAGCGCAGCCGGCTCACCGCGTCGGCGACGGCGGTCGCGTTGCCGCCGTGGCCGTTGACGACGAGCACGCGGCCGGCCCAGCTGCGGGCGGAGCGACCGAGCTCGATCAGCACGGTGCGCAGCACCTCGTTCCCGATCGACAGCGTGCCCGCGAAGCCGGCGTGTTCACCGCTGGCGCCGTAGGCGAGGGTCGGTGCGAGCAGCGCGGCGGGGCCGCCCCCGTCGTCGGTCAGCTCGGCGACGACGCGTCGGGCCACCTGCTCGGCGACCAGTGCATCGGTGCGAAGGGGCAGGTGCGGGCCGTGCTGCTCGCAGCTCCCCACGGGGAGGACGAGCAGGGCACCGTCCGGCACGTCGGGCCAGGCGAGGTCCGCGAGCGGCGGTTGCTCGCCCGTCCCGGTCACAGCGCCATCACTGCGGCCCAACCCTCGCGGACCGCGTCTCCGGCCGACCGGGGAGCCACGCAGTCCCCCACCCGCACCACCGACACGTCGGGCGACAGCGCATCGCGCAGTGCCAGCCACAACCGGTCATCGGCCTCGGGATGCGCGGCCACGACGACCGCGTCGCAGGGCCGTGCGTGCCGTCGCCCGGTCGGATGCTCCATCGTGGTCAGCACCAGCTCTGCTCCCCCGCGCGTCGGCCGCCCGGCTGCCCCGTCGGACCCGGCGACGGAGAGCACGACCTGCTCGGTCACCTCCCGGATGCCGAGTGCGGCTGCGCGCTGCTTCCAGCCGGGAAGGTCGAGCGTGAGCCCGAGGTCCTGTCCGACGACCAGACCCGGCGTGAGGATCTCGACGTCGGCCCCGCGCCCGGCGAGCAACTCCGCGACCGACGTGGCCGCAGCCGAGCCGTACTCGTCGAACACGACGACCCGTCCGGCGGGCGAGACGGACCCGGCCAACACCGAGGCGGCGTCGACGACACGCCGGTCGCCGGCCCAGGAGGGCCTCACCGGCCGCGCGCCGGTGGCGACGACGACGAGATCGGGCTGCAGCTCGCGGACGAGCGGAACATCCGCGGTGCATCCGAGGCGGATCTCGACCCCGGCCGCGGAACACTCGGCGATCAGGTCTTCGGCGAGGTGCGCCAACCCGCCTCGGTGCGGTCCGCGGGCGGCGACGCCGAGCTGCCCGCCGACCGCCGGTCGACGCCTCGAGGAGGGTCACGCGGTGACCGCGTGCCGCTGCGTGGGCAGCCGCGCTCAGCCCGGCCGGCCCGCCGCCGACCACGACGACGCGCGCGCGGCCGTGGTCACGGACCGTCGGCACGGGAAGCACGTCACCCTCCCGACCGACGCGCGGGTTCACCACGCACGCCAGATCGGCGTTGATCCCGACCCGGCCGATGCAGTCCTGGTTGCACCCGAGGCAGCGGCGGACCCGCCGTCCTCCGAGCGCCTTCGCCGCGAATTCCGGGTCGGCGATCTGCCCGCGGACCACGGCGACGAGATCGCAGTCGCCGTTGGCGAGGGCCCGTTCCGCGTGGTGCGGTTCGACCAGCCGGCCGACGCCGACGACGGGGATGCCGATGGCGGCTCGCAGTGCCCGGGCGACCGGTAGGGCGTGTCCGGGAGCCGTTGCCATGCTCGCCTCGATGCGGTGCAGGCTGGACGTCGCCACCCCCGTCGTCGTGCTGACGTAATCGACGGAACCCGAGTGGTCGAGGGCACGTCCCACCGCGACGACGTCGTCGAGCGCCACCCCGCCCTGCAACGGGTCGTCGGCGCCGAGCCGTACCCCGAGCACCGGGGTGGCACCCAGCGCGAGGCGGACGGCGTCGACCACCTCGAGCAGCAGGCGCATCCGGTCGAAGATCTCACCGCCGTAGCCGTCCGCGCGGCGGTTCGTCGACGGGGCCAGGAAGGCGTGCAGCAGCGACGCCTGGGAGCACTGCACCTCCACGCCGTCGAAGCCGTTGGCGACGCAGCGGCGAGCGGTGGCGGCGAAGCCGGCGACCACCTCGGCGAGGCCGGAGCCGTCCAGGGCCACCGGGACCTCGCGGAACATCGGATCGGCGACAGGGCTCGCGGCATGCACCGGGCGCCCGGTGTACAGGCCGCTCGCCTGGCCGCCGTTGTGGTTCAGCTGCGCGAGCACCGGCGCCCCGGCGGCGTGCACCGCGTCGGTGAGGCGGCGGCTGCCGGCATCGACGTGCGGCGACCAGCCCGCGATCGATCGCTCGTAGGGCTGGTCGCCCGGGAGGACGGTGAACTCCTCGGTGATGACGAGGCCCGCTCCCCCGGCGGCGCGGGCGGCGTAGTACGCAGCGTGCCGGTCGGCCGGGGCGCCACCCTCGGCGAAGTTCGTCAGGTGCGCGGCGAAGACGACGCGGTTGCGCAGCAGCAGCGACCCGACGTGGAGCGGCTCCGCCAGCAGGGGAAAAGGGGTCACGCGTGGGCCAGCCGCGCGGCGGGAGTCGTCGACGCGATGGGTTCCGTCAGCAACGTCAGCGCCGCTGCTCGGCCCTCCCGGACGGCCTCGTCGATCGTGCGGGGCGCGACGCAGTCCCCGACCCGAAGCCCGCGGAGGCCCTCCGGTCCGATCCTGGCGGCCCGCGGCCCGCAGTCCACCACCGCCGCGACCGGCAGCTCGTCCACGGCACCGGTCCAGACGTTCTCGAGGGCGGTCGCGCCCGGCCCGACGGTGTGCACCCGCGACCCCGGGCGCCGGACCACCTCGGCTTGCGCGAGCCGGCGGTTCGCATCGGCGAGGTCACCCGTCGACGCCAGCCGCGCCCCGACGACGGCATCCGGACTGCTGAGCACGACGAGTCGGCCGTCGGCGGCGAGGAGTTCCGCGAGCCCGACCCCGAGCGCTCCCCCCTGTGGGTCGGCGACGAGGACCGGTCCTGCCGGCAGCGGGGGCGGCTGTGGGTGCAGGAGGTCAGCCGCCTCGACCACGACGCCTCCGGGCTGCACGTCGTAGTCCCGTGCACCGGGCTCCGAGCCGATCGCGAGGATGACGTCCCGCCCGGTGGTGTCGACCTCGCCGACCCCGGTCTCGAGGCGGACGTCGAGCCGCACCAACTCCCGGAGCCACCAGCGGAGCAGGTCGCCGAACCCGGAGCGCCCAGGCAGCCGCGCGATCCTCGGCAGCATCCCTCCCAGTTGTGCTTCCCGTTCCACCAGCCGCACCGGCCGCCCCGCCTCGGCGAGCACGCGCGCCGCCTCGAGACCGGCAGGCCCGCCGCCGACGACGAGTACCTCGCCGCCGGCTCGGCCACGCGTTCGGGCCGGTGCATCCCGCGGCCCGTTGATGCAGTGCACGACGGGGTTGCGCACGTCGCGTACCAGGCACGTCTGGTTGCACCGGACGCACGGGCGGATGCGCTCGCCGTGGCCCGCCCGGACGTGCCGCACGAGCCCGGGGTCGGCGATCTGCGCGCGGGTCATCTCCACGGCGTCGCACCGCTCGTCGTCGAGGGCGGCCTGCGCCTGCCTCGGATCGACGACGCCGCCTTGCAGCACGACCGGGAGTGCGGAACCCGCCCGCCGCAGGGCCGTCCGCACGCCGGCCGCGAGCGCGAGACCGTGCCCGGCCGGGGTGTGCCCGTCGGGGCGGTAGGCCTCGGGCTGGTTGGGACCGCCCCGGACCAGGACGAGCAGGTCGAGTGATGGGGCGAGGCGGACGGCGACCGCTGCCGACACGGTCGCGTCGATGCCGCCCCAGGGGGCCAGCTCGTCCCCGCTCAGACGCAGGCCGACCAGACCGTCGGAGCCGACCGCGTCCCGGACGGCCTGCACGATCTGCTCGATCAGGAGCCAGCGGTCCTCGCCGTAGGCGTCGTCGCGGTGGTTGGTCAGCGCGGAGCCGAACTGACGCAGCAATGAGCGGGCTCCGGCGTCGATCTCGACACCGTGCAGGCCGGACCGACGGGCCAGGACCGCGGCGTCGACGAACCCGTGCACGACGCCCTGGATCTCCTCGTCGCCCAGCACGGCCGGCATCTGCCGACCGACCACGTCCGCCACGGCCGACGGCGCCGAGAGCGGCCGCCGGGTCCAGGTGGTCGCGCCCTGCGCGCCGGTGTGTCCGAGCCCCGCGAGCACGACGGTGCCGAAGGGTCTACACGCGTCGGCCACCAGCGCCCACCCGGGTCCGCAGTCGGCGGCACGAGGCGCGTACTCGTAGGGCTGGTCGTCGTCGGTGACGCTCGCCGTCTCCACGACGAGCACTCCGGTCCCGCCGGCGGCTCGCTGCGCGTAGTAGTCGGCATGCCCCGGCCCGAGGGCGCGGCCGCGCGCGAGGTTCGTCTCGTGCGGGCCGAAGAGAACTCGGCTCGGAGCGATGACGGCCCCGCCGGCCCCACCCGGCCGAATTCCCAGCGGCCACGCCCCGCCCAGCAGCCGCCTAGCCCCGGAAGCCGGCAAGGGGGTCCGGGTCGCACGCCGGAGCGGCCGCCGAGCTGCGCACCGAGGCGAGCGCGGCCTCCTGGTCCGGCGCCGGAGGCCGGCGGCCGGGCAACCCCAGCCCGACCGGCTTGCGGGCGTTCGGCTTCGAATGGTCCAGTGACGGCTTCGGGGTCGTCGACGTGTCCACGCCGGCCAGCGCCGGCGCACCGTGGCCCTGCACGCACTCCGGGTCGGGGCCGTCGAGCGGCAGCCCGGTGAAGAACTTCGCGGCCATGCAGCCGCCACGGCAGGCGTCGTAGGCGCTGCACTTGGTGCACGCACCACCGGTCTGCGGCGAGCGCAGCTCGCGGAACAGCTCCGACTCGCGCCACACCCCGGCGAAGCCGCCCGCCTCACGGACGCTTCCGGCGTGGAAGGTGTCGTGGATGGCGAAGGGGCAGGCGTAGACGTCGCCGACGGGGTCGATGAGGCAGACGACCCGTCCCGCGCCGCACAGGTTGAGCCCGGGAAGCGGCTCGCCGTAGGCGGAGAGGTGGAAGAACGAGTCGCCGGTGAGCACCTTCTCGCCGTTGGCCAGCAGCCAGTGGTACAGCGCCTTCTGCTGCTCCGCCGTCGGATGCAACTCGTGCCAGCTGTCGGCGCCACGGCCCGACGGGCGGAGCCGGGTCAGCCGCAGCACGGCGCCGTAGCGGTCGGCAAGCGCTGCGAACTCGTCGAGCTGCGTCACGTTCTGCCGGGTGACGACGACGGAGAGCTTCGTGTCCTTCACCCCGGCGTCGGCCAGGTTCTGCAGCGCGCGGGTGGCGGTCGCGAACGAGCCCTCACCGCGGACGGCGTCGTTCACCTCGGCCGTCGCACCGTCGAGCGAGACCTGCACGTCGAGGTAGTCGGTGGCGGCGATGCGCCGTGCACGCTCGGGCGTGATGCGCACGCCGTTGGTGGAGAACTTGACGCCGACGCGAGACTCGACGGCGTAGTCGACGAGCTCCCAGAAGTCGGGGCGGATCGTGGGCTCCCCGCCGCCGATGTTGACGTAGAAGACCTGCATCGCCGCGAGCTCGTCGACGACCGCCTTGGCTTCCGCCGTGGTGAGCTCCCGCGGGTCGCGCCGGCCGGACGATGAGAGGCAGTGCACGCAGGCGAGGTTGCACGCGTACGTCAGCTCCCAGGTCAGGCAGATCGGGGAGTTCAGCCCGAGCTCGAAGCGGTCGAGCAGCCGACGCGAGGCACGCGGCGGCGTCAGCGGCGCCGCCGGCGGGGCGACTGCGGGAGCAGCAGGGCCAGGGACGGCAGGGTTCTCGTCGAGCAGCGTCATGCCGCGACCTCCGGCGCGGCCGAGGTCAGCATGCCGCTCTCCACGAGGGAGGCGAGCCCGCGCTCGACGGCGCGACGCTCGGGTCCGGGCACCAGCTCGTCGCACACCTGCCGCACGCTCCGGACGCCGTCCAACGCTCGGACGGCGGCCAGGAGCGTGCGGCTGGTGAGGAAGCTCAACCGCCGGGTCCGGAAGTCGTAGAGAAGCGCACCGAACTCTTCGGGGCGGACGGCAACGGACGGGTGCAGCTGCCAGGGTGCGTCGAGGTCGAGCACGGGGCTCCTCTTCCGGAGGCGATCGGGCACGGAAAGGGTTGCGCTGGTGTCAGCCGCGGCGGCTAGTAGACGCCGCACATCCCGTCGATCGAGATCTCGTCGACCAGGTCCTCCTCGAGCAGGTAGCGCTCGTCCGCACCGCTCGTCTCCTCGGCCTGTGCGGTCGGGGCGGCGGGGCCGGCGTTCGGGGTTGGCGAGGGGGTGCGAGAACTCATCGAGGAGCCTTCCTGTGACGCCGGGGCACTGCCCTCGGCCGCCGGAAACGCCGCGTTCGTCGCGGCCGGACGGAAGAAACGTAGGCCGATGGGGTGGCGGGTGTCACGCCACGACGCGAACTCCGTTCCCCGGCCCCTCCGGCGGTCGCCCCCGCAGGGCCTCGCGCGCGCCACGGACACGACCTGGAGCAGGCACCTCATGTACCGTGGCGGAGCAGTATGGGTGTTCCAGGTGGACGCCCTCGTCGTCCTCATCCGGCGACGTACCCACCCCCGTTCCGACCGGAGTTCAGCTCGCGTGGCAAACATCAAGTCGCAGATCAAGCGCATCCAGACGAACGAGAAGGCCCGCCTGCGCAACAAGTCGGTCAAGTCGTCGCTGAAGACGGCCATCCGAGCGGCTCGTAGCGCCGTGGTCGCCGGTGACCGCGAGGTCGCCACCGCCCGCGTGGCCGCCGCGAACCGTCAGCTCGACAAGGCGGCCAGCAAGGGTGTCATCCACCCGAACCAGGCCGCCAACAAGAAGTCGGCGCTCGCCAAGCAGGTCGCCGCTCTCTGAGCGCTCCGCTGACGTCGTCAGCGCACGTCGAGCCCCCGGTCAGCTGATCGGGGGCTTCGTCGTTCCCTGCGCCGGCGTTCCCGTCGGCGACATCGGGGTTCCGGAAAGGGCCCGCTCGGCAGCTTCGAGCCGCGGCGTCGCCAGGTCGTGAAGCTTGACCCCCGCTGCGACGAGCACCGGCAACAACGGGATGACCCAGGGGGTGACCAGGCCGGTCAGCGCCAGCAGCGTCGCGACCACGAGCATCCCCCAGGTCAGGCTCTCGCGCTGCCACGCCCGGAAGCGCAGGAACCGCAGCCGCAGCAGGCGTTCATAGGGGCTCGGCGCGGTCATCGCCGCACACCACCCGAGGCCAACGCCGCGCGACCGTTCCGTGCCGACGTCGCCTCCAGCACGAGGCGTTCGGTCACGTAGACGGGGTCGGCTGCAGCACCCTTCACCCCGGCGTCGGCGCGCGCAGCGGCCTGCAGCGCGGCGCTCAACGCGGCATCGCTCCACTGCCGTGCCGAGTTGGAGATCTTGTCGAGCTTCCAGTCGGGCATCCCCAGGCGCTTCGCGAGCTCGGCCCGCGGGATGCTGCGTCCGCCGGAGGTCTCCCCCGTCACGCGGGCCAGGTCACGCAGGCTGCTGGCGATGACGCTGACGATCGGGACGGGATCGAGCCCGGTCTCGATCGCCGACCGCAGCAGGAGGAGCGCCGTTGCGGTGTCACCGGCGACGACGGCGTCGGCGACCGCGAACCCCCGCGTCTCGGCCTTCCCGCGGAACAGCACCGCGACGGCGTCCTCATCGAGCGGCGCCCGTGGGTTACGACTCGCGGCGGCGACCTCCCGCAGCTGCCCGACCGCACCGGCCAGCGACCGCAGGTCGGCCCCCACCGCGTCGAGCAGTGCCCAGATCGCGGCGTCGGTGAGGCGGATGCCGATGCGCCTGGCCTCGTCGGCGACGAACTGCCGCCGCTCCTTCGGCCGGGTGATCTTGGCTGCGCTGGTGACGTTCTTGCCGGCGAGCTTGCGCATCGCTGCGGTCTGCTTCCGCTCCCGGCCGGCCCCCGCCACCCCGACGAGCACGACCTCGTCGATCGTGTTCTCGACGACCGCCAGAACGGCGTCGAGCACCTCGTCGGGCAGCTCGTTCAACCCGCGGAGGGTGACGACGCGGGTACCCCCGAACAACGGCGGGCTCCGCAGGTCCATCACCACCGCGGGCGTGACCTCTGCCCCGGCGTACTCCTCCGCAGTCGCCTCGGGATCGGCGGCCTTGGCGGCGGCGATCACGTCGGCGATGACGCGGGAGACGAGCAGGTCCTCGTCCCCGGTGACGAGCGTGAACGGCGGCGGCGCAGACATCCCGCCCAGCGTCTCACGTCCTGCGTGACACGGGACGCCGTCCACGGTCGAGCCGCGACTGACGGCAGGTTTCCTCCAGCGTTACGACTGCGACTCGGGTCCGTCACGGAGCCGGGTCTACGGTGACCGGGACCCATCCGACGATGGGGCGTGCCTAGGGTTCCGCCGCGCACCGCGGGCTGGTCCGAGAGGTGCAGGCGCCGGCTCCGGCCGACGTCCCACGGCGGGGGAAAAGCCCGGGAGATCTCGACACGCCGGCCAACGACGGCCGGAGACGGAGGTCCCGATGGCTCACTCGCACCACAACCACAACACCGGCGGCCACCCCGAGCTGCAGGGCTACCACGGTGAAGAGGCGGCCTACGCCGTCGGCGCCGAGGCCGGCCTCCCGACCACCAAGCACCAGGAAGAGATCGACCGCGGGCTCGAGCTCGGCCTGCAGGGTGCCGACAGCATCGTCGACCGCACCATCCCGACGTTCTCCCGCGGCGAGCTACCGCACTTCGCCGGCATCAACACCTTCCTCAAGCAGCCCTACGTCGAGGACGTGCGCGAGGTCGGCAACTACGACGTCGCCATCCTCGGCGCCCCGTTCGACGGCGGCACGACCTACCGGCCCGGCACCCGGTTCGGTCCGCAGGGCATCCGCAAGATCAGCGCCCTCTACGGCCCGTACAGCTTCGAGCTCGGCGTCGACCTCCGCGAGTCGATCACCATGTGCGACATCGGGGACATCTTCACGATCCCGGCGAACATCGAGAAGACCTTCGACCAGATCTCCAAGGCCGTCGGGCACGTCTACGCCTCCGGCGCGTTCCCGGTCGTGCTCGGCGGTGACCACTCCATCGGCTACCCGACGACGCGCGGGGTGGCCGACGCGATGGGTCCCGGCAAGAAGCTCGGCATCATCCACTTCGACCGGCACGTCGACACGCAGGAGACCGACCTCGACGAGCGGATGCACACCACGCCCTGGTTCCACGCCACGAACCTCGAGAACGTCCCGGCGAAGAACCTGGTGCAGATCGGCATCGGCGGCTGGCAGGCGCCGCGGCCCGGGGTGAAGGTCGGCCGGGAACGCGGCACCACGATCATGACCGTCACCGACTGCGTCGAGATGGGAATCGAGGCCGCCGCGGAGAAGGCGCTCGAGGTCGCCTGGGACGGCGTCGACGCCGTGTGGCTCTCCTTCGACGTCGACTGCCTCGACGCCGCCTTCGTCCCCGGCACCGGCTGGCCCGAGCCGGGCGGCTTCCTCCCCCGCGAGGTGCTGAAGTTCATCCAGCTGATCGCGGAGCGTCCCCTGGCCGGCATCGAGGTCGTGGAGTGCTCGCCGCCCTACGACAACGCCGAGATCACCGCGTTGATCAGCACCCGCATCATCTGCGACACCCTCGGCTGCCTCGTCCGGGCGGGGCACCTCCCCCGCCGCGGTCCCGCCGTCTGACCGACGCCCCACGCCCGCCCCGCACGTCCTGCACGACCCGCACGACCCGCACGACAACTGAACCCCTGACCCTGAACAGCGCCGTTCGGTCGGATCCGTCCTCACCGAGGAGACCCGTCCATGACGGCAGTACAGGAACGTCCGGCACCGGCCGCCGACCACGAAGACCTCGCCGACCTCGGCTACCAGCAGGAGCTCCGCCGCGATCTGGGCAACTTCGCCTCGTTCGCGGCGGGCTTCTCCTTCGTCTCGATCCTGACGACGGTCTTCCAGCTGTTCGCGTTCGGCTTCAGCTTCGGCGGCCCCGCGTTCTTCTGGACCTGGCCGGTCGTGTTCGTCGGCCAACTGATGGTCGCGCTGGTGTTCGCCGAACTCGCCGCGACCTACCCGATCGCCGGTTGCATCTTCCAGTGGTCCCGACGGCTGGGTGGTGCGCTCGTCGGCTGGTTCGCCGGCTGGTTCATGATGATCGGCTACATCGTCAGCGTGGCGGCCATCGCCATCGCGCTGCAGTCGGTGCTGCCGGAGGTGTGGAGCGGCTTCCAGCTGGTCGGCGGCGACGCGTCGTTGACCTCGAAGAGCGGTGCCACCAACGCCGTCCTGCTCGGAACCGTGCTCATCGTCGTCGCCACGATCATCAGCGCGCTCGGCGTCAAACGGATGGCGACCATCAACGCCGCCGGCGTGATCATCGAGATCGTCGGCGTCGTCCTGTTGATCATCCTGTTGTTCGCCCACACCGAACGCGGCCCGGCGGTGGTCAACCAGACCAACGGCGTGCAGGGCAACGGCAGCTACGTCTGGCCGCTCCTGGCCTCGGCGCTGATGGCGGCGTACGTGATGTACGGGTTCGACAGCGCCGCCGAACTCTCCGAGGAGACCAGGTCGCCGCGCAGGACCGCGCCGCGGGCCATCCTCATCGCGCTCATCACCTCCGGGGTCGGCGGCGGACTTCTGCTGCTCGTCACGCTGATGGCGGCTCCCGACCTGCTCGACCCGGCGCTGTCCACCCAGGGGGTCGCCTCCGTGGTCACGGCACAGCTGGGTGAGACGCTCGGCAAGGTCATGCTCGGCATCGTGGCGATCGCCGTGATCTCGGCCTGTCTCGCGATCCAGAACTCGGCCTCCCGCGTCATGTTCTCGATGGCGCGGGACGGGGTGTTGCCGTTCTCGAAGCAGCTCGCGGTGGTCAACCCGCACACCGGCACGCCGGTGCGCACCGGCGTCGTGGTCAGCGTCGGTGCGGTGCTCACGCTGCTCGTGAACTACGGACAGGCCGCGGTGTTCACGGCCGTCACCAGCGTCGCCGTGGTGATCGTCTACCTGGCCTATCTGTTCGTGACGGTGCCGGCACTGATCCAGCGCTACCGCCACCAGCGGGTCGTCGACCTGACCGAGATCGATCCGGCCGCCGGCGAGCGCGCCTTCGTCCTCGGCCGTTGGGGAAAGCCGGTGAACATCATCGCGGTCGTCTACGGCCTCGGCATGCTGGTCAACATCGGCTGGCCGCGGGACAAGGTCTACGACCTCAACGGGGACTCGGTGATCCTGCACTACTTCCCGCTGATCTTCACCGGGGGCGTCCTGCTCGTCGGCATCGTCGCCTACCTCGCCATCCACGCGCGTCGTCCGGCAGCCCTGGACGACCCGGAGCTCCTCACCCCGGCGGCGGGCGAGCCCGCGGAGGCGGCGCGCTCCTAGCCGCATCCGCACCGCCGGCGTCCTGCTCGGGTGCGGCGGATGAGTCAGATCGCAACAGCGCGGCTTCCCGGACCACCGGGAGGCCGCGCTGCTGCGTATCGGGTCGCTCGGCCGCGTCGAGCGTGGGCCGGGAGCGCTTCTCGGGCAGCACCCGCGGGTCGCCCGCCGAACCGGACAGCGCGACGCCGCCGTCGGTGTCGGTGCGCATCGCCCGCATGCCGTCGCGGCTGACGGTCGCCAGCGTTGCCGGCGACGGGTGGCCGTAGACGTTGCCGAGCCCCGCGGACGCGACGGCGACGCGGGCGCCGGAGGCGGCGAGGAAGCGGTCGTCCTGGTGCGCCGAGCCGTGGTGCGGGAGCTTGAGGACGTCGACCCTCGGCACGCCGCGCTCGAGCAGCTCGGCCTGACCCTCCGGCTCGACGTCGCCGGTCAAGAGCAGCCGCAGGCCTCCGGCACGCGCGAGCAGGACGAGGCTGTCGTTGTTCGGATCGCTCTCGGTGCCGTGCAGCAGGCGCACCGGGCCGAGCACGTCGGCCTCGACCGCCCCGGCGGCCAGGTGCTGCCCGAGGTTCAACATCGTGACCGGGACCCCGGCGCGGGCGGCCCAGCTCCGGACGCGCCGGCCCTCCAGCGCCGGCTCGTCCAGCGGGTTGACGTAGATCGCCGGCGTCGCGACGTGCCCGAGCGCGCCCGGCAGGCCCTCGACGTGGTCGGCGTGCAGGTGGCTGAGCACCACGGCGGCGAGCTTCCGGACGCCGACCCGGTCGAGACAGGCCCGCAGAGCACGAGGATCCGGCCCCGCGTCGACGAGAAGCGGCGGGCTCGAGTCGTCGCCGCGGACGAGGAGCGCGTCGCCCTGCCCGATGTCGCAGACGACCATCCGCCAGGACGGCCCGGGCCAGGTCGGCAACGTGCGCGGCACCAACAGGGCTCCGAACACGAGCCCGCACACCACCGCGGCCAGCAGCCGGCGCGATCGTCGTCGGCGCACCGCGGCGACGAGCAGGACCACGACGACGACGGCGAGTCCCGCACCGACGAGGCTGCGCGGCCAGGCGATCGAGCCGCCCGGCACGTGCGCGAACCGGTGGGCGACCCCCGCGATCCATTCACACGGCCACCCGGCGACGTGCGCCGCCAGTGCTGCCAGGCGCGGCGAGATCGGCGAGGCGCAGGCCGCGACCACCCCGAACACCGTGGCGACCGGCACCGCCGGAGCCGCGAGCAGGTTGGCGGGGACCGCAGCCACGCTGATCGTCCCGCTCAGCACGACGACGAGTGGGGTCACCGCGACCTGCGCCGCGAGCGGGATCGCCAGCGCTTGCGCCGCCCGACGCGGCAGGTGCCCCTCGAGAGCCTCGGCCCAGGCGGGAGCGAGCAGCAGCAGCGCTCCGGTGGCGATCACCGACAGCAGGAACCCGGCTGCGAGCGCCAGGTCGGGATCGGCGAGCAGCAGCAGTGTCGAGGCGCCCAGCAGCGCCGGGACCGCCGACCTCGGCCGGCCGAGCGCGAGGGCGAGCAGTGCGATGCCGCCCATCACCGCGGCCCGGAGCACGCTGGGGCTCGGCCGGGCCAGCACCACGAAAGCGAACAGCCCCGACACAGCGAGCGCGGCCCGGCCCTTTCGTCCGAGCGGGGTCGGACGGACCAGCAGCAGCACCAGGGCGAGGACGATCGCGCAGTTGGCTCCGGAGACGGCGCTGAGGTGCGACAACCCGGCGGCGCGGGCGTCGTCGGTGAGGTCGGCGGGCATCTGTGAGGTGTCGCCGACGACGAGCCCGGGCAGCAGGCCACGTGCGTCGGCGGGCAAACCGGCGCTGGCCTTCCGTAGTCCGGCGCGGAGCGAACCGGCCGCGGTCTGCCAGCGGGACGGCGGGCCGACCTCGTCGGGCGGACCGCGGACGAGCAGCACCGCCGCGACGTCGGAGCCACGTGGGGTGGCGAACCGCGCCGAGGCCGTGACGTGCTGGCTCGGGAGCAGCTCCGACCAGCCGTCGGCCGGCGCGAGGACGAGCACCGGCTGCCGGGTGGACGCGCCACGACCGGCGACGTCGAACCGGACCAGCCGGGCGGCGACGACCACACCGGGTCGACGGAGCGCGTCCCCCGCCACCGACGACCGCGTGGCGCGGGGGTCGTCGGTCAGCACGAGGTCGACGCGGCCCGCGGCGCCCTGCTCGGCCGCCCGATGCACCGACGAGCTGCTGCGGCTCTCCACACGAAGACCGGCCCCGGCAAGGCTGCCCGCCAGGACGAGCAACAACGCGAGCACCGCGGCGGCCCGGCGGCCGACGAGCAACGCCCCGGCCAGCGCCAGCACCAGTGCCGCGACGACGATCCGACCAGGCAGGAGCAGTCCCCCGACGGCCCCGAACTCGGCCCCGAGCGCAGCGGGCAGCAGCCGTAGGTCGGTCGGCGTCTCCGGACGGGCCTCGGTGCCCACCTCGTCGACCGCCATGGGTCGGGACGTTAGGCAGCCGGGACGGTTCTACCGCGGTTCACCGAGAGCCTGTGAACCGGGCAGCGAGATCCCCAACCGCCGCGACGCAGATCCCTCTGCGCAGCGCTTCTGGACGCGCCTCATCAGCGCCTGGTCACACTCGTGCCGCCGACGCCAGCACCACTCGTGCCACCAGCGCGGGGTCGTCCAGCATCGGCACGTGACCGACGTCGGGCAGCACCGTCCACAAAGCATCCGGAACCAGCTTGCGCGCCCGGGCGCCATCGATGTCCATCGGCAGGATCCGGTCCTTGCCGGACCACGCCAGTGTGACCGGGCACGGTGACGGGTCCAGCGGCGCGAGCTGCTCGCTGGTGGCGAGCAGCTCGGTTCGGATGGTGCAGCCGAGCAGGTCGTCGGCGAGGTCGAGCAGTTCCGCGGCCGTGAGCCGGTTGCCGTGCGCGGCGTTGTCCCGCATCGCGATGCGCCGGACCATCGGCACCCGGGCGAGGACGGGCAGACCGCGTCGGGTCGCTTCGGTCAGAGCCACGACCCGCCTCAAGCGCGCGCGTGACGAGTCCTGCCCGGCCTCGGCCGCGTCCCAGCAGCCAGCGGGCGACAGGGCGCAGACGGTGGCTGCCCGACCCCGCCGCGCGAGCTCGAGCGCGACCCATCCACCCATCGAGTTGCCCGCGAGGTGCGGTCGGTCGAAGCCGAGCTCGTCCAACGACCGCTCCGCGTCGTCGACGACGTCGGCGATCCGCACACCCGTGCCGGCGGGACGGCCGCCGCGGTGCCCCAGCGCGGTCAGCGCCACCGTGTCGTGGTGCGGCGCCAGCAGCGGGACGACCCTTCGCCACATACGTTCGCTTCCGGTCACCCCGTGCAGCAGGACCAACGGCTCTCCGGCTCCGGGACCATCGAGGCCGGCTCGCAACACCCGCGCAGGCTACCGCCGATGACATCTGCGGCCGCCGGCCGTCCAACTGTTCAGACCCCATCGACCCCCGGGAGCAGCAGGTGCCTCAGCTGGTTCGCGTCCAGAACTTCACCGTCTCGAGCGACGGCTTCGCCGCCGGCGAGGGCCAGAGTGCCGAGCGGCCCTTCGGCCATGCCAGCCCCGCGAAGCTCATGGCCTGGGCCATGGGCACCGCGAGCTTCCCCATGGACACGGGCTCGACCTACCGCGGTCTCGACGACTACTTCACCCGCGACTTCGACCACGGCATCGGCGTCGAGATCATGGGACGCAACAAGTTCGGGCCGCAGCGGGGCCCCTGGACCGACCACGAGTGGCAGGGCTGGTGGGGCGACGAGCCGCCGTTCCACACCCCGGTCTTCGTCATGACGCATCACGTGCGGCCGTCGTTCACGCTGTCGGACACGACGTTCCACTTCGTCGACGGCGACCCCGCCAGCGTTCTCGCGCGGGCGAAGGAAGCGGCGGGTGGCAAGGACATCCGCCTCGGCGGTGGCGCGAACTCCATCCGGCAGTTCCTCGACGCCGGGCTGGTCGACACCGTCCACGTGGCGGTGGCTCCGCTCGAGCTCGGCAGCGGCGAACGCTTCTGGACCGGCCCCGAGGAGCTGGAGGACTCCTACGAGCACGAGGCGGTGGCGAGCAGCCGGAGCGGGGTCACGCACCACCTGTTCTGGCGATCCTGAGCATGGCACGGCGAAGGTCGTGAAGGATCTGCCAGACCATGGCCCGACAGATCCTTCACGACCTCGCCGATCAGGGCTGCTCAGTCACCCTTGACGTTCACCAGCTGCCGCAGGGTGTGCCGGACCTCGACGAGGTCGGCGGCGTCCGCCATCACCTGGTCGATGTCCTTGTAGGCCTGCGGGATCTCGTCGAGGAACGCGTTGGTGTCGCGGTACTCGATCCCGACCATCGCCTCGCGGAGCTGCTCGTGGGTGAAGGTCTTCCGCGCCTTCGACCGCGAGAAGTTCCGTCCCGCACCGTGCGGCGACGACCGAAGCGACAGCTCGTCACCCCGGCCGACGACGACGTAGCTGGCCGTGCCCATCGAACCCGGGATCAGCCCCGGCGTACCGGCCGATGCGTCGATCGCCCCCTTGCGGGACAACCACACCTGCTGCCCGAAGTGGATCTCGGGCCGGGTGTAGTTGTGGTGGCAGTTGATGCGCTCCTGCTCGAGCACCTGCTCGCCGAGGAACGCGCTGAGCTCGGCCACGACGCGGTCCATCATCTCCTCGCGGTTGAGCAACGCGTAGTGCTGCGCCCACTGCAGGTCCCGCACGTAGGCGTCGAAGGAGTCGGTGCCCTCGACCAGGGACGCGAGGTCACGGTCGGGCAGCACCTCGCCGCGTTCGGCCGTCTCGGCCTGCGCGACGGCGATGTGCTCGGTCGCCAGCTTGTTGCCGACGCCGCGTGAACCCGAGTGCAGGAACAGCCACACCGCATCGGCCTCGTCCACCGTCACCTCGATGAAGTGGTTGCCCGAGCCCAGCGTGCCGAGCTGCAGCCGCCAACGCTTCGCGACCTCGTCGTAGTCACGCGGCGCCCGTCCTTCGAGGTCCGCGATACGCGCCGCTGCGGTCTCGGTGATGTCGCGGTTGGCGACGCCCATCGACAGCGGCACGACCCGCTCGATCCCCTGCCGCAGCGGCGCGAGATCCCGGTGCACGCCGTCGCAGCCCACGAGGTCTCCGCGGACGAACTGCGTCCGGACGGCGATCATGCCGCAGCCGATGTCGACGCCGACGGCGGCGGGCATGAGCGCGCCGACGGTCGGGATCACCGAACCGACGGTCGCACCCTTGCCGAGGTGCGCGTCCGGCATGAGGGCGAGGTGGGGCTGCACGAAAGGCATGGAGCTGGTCAGCTCCGCCTGTGCGCGCGTGTTGGGCTCGAGGATCGAGGCCCAGTTCCAGAGCTTGTCGTTGATGCGGGTCGGCACGCTTCTCCTTGTGTCAGCCCGGAGGGTGCCGGATGGAAATGGGCTTGCGCCAGGACATTTCCCGCAGATGACAAATGCCGCCGGAACTCGCTACGCCGGGCGCGATGGCGATAGATGCTGCGACCCGCGCCTCACCCCGCCTGCGAGGAGTTCCCGTGACACCCATGTTGACCCGCACCCGAACCCGCTCCGCCCGACGCCTCGCCGCCGGCGTCGCGCTCGTCCTGCCGGTGCTCGCCGGGCTCAGCGCCTGCGACACGACGCCCAGCGTCACGGCCTTCCTCGAGCGGACCTGGGTCCCCAACGACACCGGCACCTACACCGGTCGCGTGACCGCCGCTCCCGCTGGTTCGCGGGTCGTGGTGCAGCGCCTGGTCGGGAGCAGCTGGACCGACGTCGTCACGTCGCCGGTCGCGTCCGACGGGAGCTACCGGATGGACCTCGCCCCCGTCGGGCAGGCGCTCTACCGCCAGCGCGTCGTCGTACGGAACGCCGTCGGGCAGCAGCAGGCGATGAGCGGTGAATCGTTCTACGGCGCCCCACCGAACGACGTGGTCGCGCCCCCGATCGCGAACTGGCTCGCCGGGCGGCAGGGCAGCGTGTCGGTCGCGATCTACGACGCGCGCACCGGCCGCACGGCCTACTACGGCAACAACCTCACCTACTACTCGGCGAGCATCGCCAAGGTCTCGATTCTCGGCACCGTGATGCGGCAGGCGGCGGTGGCGAACCGGCCGGTCTCGGCCACCGAGAAGTCGCACGCCGTCCCCATGATCACGCAGTCGAGCAACACCGACGCGACCTGGCTCTGGAACAGCGTCGGGGGCGCCCCCTCGGTGCAGGCCTACCAGCGCAGCATGGGCACCATCGCGACCCTGCAGAACCCGGCATGGGGGCTCGCGACCACGACGGCGGCCGACCAGGCCCGCATCGTCGAGGGCACGGTGTGGGCCAACCCGCTGCTGCGTCCGGCCGACCAGGCCTACGCCCGCGGTCTGATGGGCTCGGTCATCCCGTCCCAGCACTGGGGTGTCAGCGCCGGTGCCCCGAGCGGCGCGACCATCCAGCTCAAGAACGGCTGGCTGCCGTACGGGGGCAACTACAACGTCAACAGCATCGGACACATCTCCGACGCGACGCACGACTACGTGGTCACGGTGCTCACCAAGACGCCCGGCATGGGTGACTCGTCGTTCCTCTACGGAATCGCGACGATCCAAGGCGTGACTCGCCTGCTCTGGGGCCAGTCGCCGACGTCGTCGGGTACCGCGGCACTCGGCGTCGCACCGGACACCAGCGCCAACGGCGGCTGACCCGCGACTGAGGACGAGCAGCCGACCCGCGTGGGCCGGCGGCCGCGGAAGCGGCCGTCAGCCCACGCGGGCGTGGCTGGTGCCGAAGCAGATCATCGGCTCGGGGTAGCCGGTCTGCCGCGACACCTGCGCCGGCGAATAGCCCTGGGCGAGCAATTCGCGGGCCTCCTGCAAGGTCCATCCGGTACCGGGATCGAAGACACGGGACGTGACGTTCCCGGCGCTGCGGCCCGCACTGGGCCAGGTCATCTTTGCCTTACGGGACAACTGCTGCCTGCTTTCGTACTGGGGATTCCCAGACTACGACCGGTGGGGCGGTCAGGTCAGCCGGCGACGGTCAACGTGCCATGCATGTGCGGATGCACGGTGCAGTGGAACGCGTAGGTGCCCGGAGCCATCGGGGCGGTGAAGCTGCCTGATCCGTGGGGGCCTGCCTTGGCGTCGAAGCTCGTGCCGTCGTCGGCGGTGACGGTGTGCGGCGCGGAGTCCTGGTTGACCACCGAGATGGTCTGGCCGGGCTTGACGGTCAGTGGCGCGCCGAAGGCGAAGCTCCGGATCGTGATCGTGCTGCCTGCCGTCGCCGGAGCCGGAGCCGGAGCCGACGCAGACGTGGAAGCCGCGCTCCCGCCGGACGAGGAACCGGAGGAGCCGCTCGAGCAGGCGACCAGCCCGAGACCGAGGACCACGCCGGACGCAGGAACGATCAGGAGGGTGCGGAGAGCTTTTCTCATGTCCGACAGCACGGCTCGTGCGTCGGCCCGGTTCACCGTCCCCGTCGGCCGCCCACCAGAAGCCGGAGAAACCACGCCGCGCTCGTCGCCGTCGCGACGGCTTCGGCGATGGCGCTGCGGGTCTTGAGGCCGTACCAGACCGGCTCGTACATGTCCGGTAACGGACCGATCCGTCCGAGGTCGACGAAGCGGTAGACGAGCACGGCCGCGAGCGAGCCTGCCGCCACGGCGAAGGCCAGCGCCCACACCCCGAGCTGGAGTCGGAACGGAGCCCGCGCGGGAACGGCGAGCACGAGCACCACCACGACGAGGCACGCCACCGCCTGGACCACGAACACGTCCCCTTGGGACAGGGTCGAGGTGCGGTTCCCGGCGTACTGGTCGTGCAGGTGCCAGTGGACGTAGGCCGAGTACGCCAGCCCGGCCGCGGTGAGCAGCCGCACGGCTGCGCCGGAGAGCCACGGCCGCGATCGGGCGCCGTCGGTGGTGGAGGTCGTCATGGTCGGGTGCACGGCGCGCACGGTCCCGCGGTTCGAGTTCGGCGTCAATGGCACGGGAGAGCGTCGTGCGGGCGTCCGTCGGGTGGTGCACGCTGCAACAGGAACGGAGGAGCCGGCGTGCTGAACCGGAACGGCCCGGCGCACGTGGTGATGAGTGTGGAGTCGGTGCAGCACGCGGACGAGGAACTCATGCGTGCCCTCTACACCGAGCACGCCGGGCCCCTGTTCGGCTTCGTCCTGCGCCTGCTCGACGGGGACCGGCAGCTCGCCGAGGACGTGGTGCAGGAGACGCTCCTGCGGGCCTGGCGGCATCCCGAGGCGCTGACCGAGGACCGGGGCGACGTCCGTCCCTGGCTGTGGACCGTCGCCAGACGATTGGTGATCGACGGCGTCCGCTCCCGGCGCGTCCGGCCGCCCGAGGTCCCCGAGCAGCTGCTCGGGACCGTTGCCGTGGACGACGGACTCGACCGGGCGCTGGAGGCGTGGCAGGTGACGGAGGCCCTGGCCATGCTGACCCCGGACCACCGTGCCGTCCTCGTCGAGACCTACTACCGGGGACGGTCCGTCGCCGAGGCGGCGACGACCCTGGCCATCCCTGCCGGGACGGTGAAGTCCCGGGCCTACTACGCGCTGCGGGAGCTCCGCCTGCTGCTGGCGGAACGAGGGGTGACGTCGTGACGTGCGACGCCGCGCGGATCGCGCTGGGGGCCTTCGTCCTGGGAGCGCTGGAGCCGCCCGAGCGCTCGGAGATCGACCGCCACCTGCGGCGCTGTGCGGAGTGCCGCACCGAACTCGCTGAACTCGCCCCCCTCCCCGGACTGCTCGGCCGGCTGAGTGTCTCCGAGGCCGAGACCCTGACCGCGGACGACCTGACCGCGGGCGAGCTGCACGCCGCTCCTCCGCCGGCCCTGCTCGATCGACTTCTCCGCGAGGCGGCCGCGGAACGTCGCGGCAACCGGCCGGGTGCCCGCCGCCGGTTCCGGCTCACAGCGCGGCGTCGACTGGCCGTGGCGGCGGGTGTGCTGCTGCTCGCCGCGTCGGTCAGCGTCGCCGTCGTCGTGCGCCATTCCTCGACCGCGGGCTCGGGCGTCGAGGCCACCGCGGCCGACCCGGCGACCTCCGTCGTCGTGCACACGACGGCCCGCCCCCGCGCCTGGGGAACCGCCGTCGACGTGCGGCTACGCGGCGTCGCACCTGGTCAACGATGCCGGCTGGTGGCGGTCGCGCGGGACGGACAGCAGGACGTCGCCGCGAGCTGGCAGGCCACCTACGAGGGAGAGGCCGACGTCAGCGGCGCCACCGCCATCGCCTTCCCGACCCTCGTGAGTCTCCGCGTGGTCAGCGACGACGGACGGGTGCTCGCCACGGTTCCGGTGCACGGGTGACGGTGCCGGCGCGACGGCGTCGGGCTCGGCGTCGCTCCGGCCTCGGAGGCGTCGTCGCCGTCGTCCTGGTGCTGCTGCTCGGCTGCAGCACCGGTGGCGGCCAGCGGATCAGGACAGGCGTACCGGCGCTCCCGGTGCTGGGTCCGGTGACGGGGATGTTCGACGGCGATCTCGGCGACCCGTTCCTGCTGACCTCTGCCGGCTCGAGCGGTTCTCCGACCTACACCGTGTTCGGGACCGACGATGCCCCGTCGCGCATCCCGACCGCCACGAGCGACGACCTCGTGCACTGGACGCCCGGGCCGGACGCCTTCCCCCAGCTGCCGGGATGGTCCGCGCCCGACCCCGACTACTCCGGCACCTGGGCGCCTGCGGTGCTCCCGATGGGGACCGGCTACAACCTCTATCTGACGGTGCCCGACGCTGCGGCCCGAGCGCCGTGCATCGCCGTCGCCAGCTCGACGTCCCACCGTCCCGCGGGCCCCTACACCGACGCCATCGGTCACCCACTGGTCTGTCAGCCGGAGCTGGGCGGCTCCATCGACCCGTCGGTGGTCCGAGGCGCCGACGGCAGCCTCACGCTGCTGTGGAAGACGAACGGGGTCTGCTGCTCGACGCCGGCGTCGCTGTGGGCCCAGCGGCTCCGGCCCGACGGGCTCGCCGTCACCGGTCCCGCGCAGCTGCTGCTCAGCGCCGCGCTCGCCTGGCAGCGCGGCGTGGTCGAGGAGCCGGCCGCCGCGCCCGCGTCACAGGGGGGCTGGTGGTTGTTCTACTCGGGCGACAGCTACGACCAGCCGGGCTACGCGATCGGCCTCGCCTACTGCCGTTCCCTGACCGAGCCGTGCGTCGAGACCGCAGACCATCCGCTGCGGAGCACGATCGGCAACCAACTCAGCCCCGGTGGCCTGGAGATCTTCCGGCGGTCGGACGGCAGCACCGCTGCCGTGTTCGACACCTGGAGCAGGCCACCGCGCGACGGTCGCTACCGCTGCTGCCGCAACGTGGACATCGTGTCGTTGCAGGGCCTGTAGCGGGCGGTGGTATGGGCGTCAGCTGCCGTCGAGCGAGTAGTGCCACGGTTCAGCGGCACCCGCGGACCCGACGAGGTGGTGCAGGCCGAAGCGGTCGGCGTTGCGGGCGAGCCAGCTGTAGCCGGCCGCGTCGGAGGTGAAGTCGATGGCGAGGCCCTGCTCGTGCATGCTGCGGCCCGGCAGGGCGACCGGCCGCAAGCAGGTCGCGGCCGGGTCGAAGGCGGACGTGCAGTACGCAGCGCGCAGGGCGACCTGCTGCTGCGAGTTGCGGAAGCTGCTGCTGGCGCACAGCGGCACGCCGTCGTGCGCGGCGGCGGTCAGCAGGTCCGTCGTGGGCCGGGCCAGCAGGGCCGAGACGACGATGGCGCCGCGCGACGAGCCCGAGCAGTTGATGGCGACCAGGCCGCCGGCAGCTCCGTCGACCGTCGGCGGCACGATCTGCGTGCCGGAGGCGTCGGGCGCGTAGTACGGCGCGATGACCATGGTCGGGTGGGGGTTCTTCTCGTCGGTGACCGCACCGTAGAACGGGGCGCGGAGTGCGATGACGCCGCCGTTCCGCTGCAGGAGCCAGGCGCCGGCGCCACCCTCGGACAGCGCGGCCCCGACGACCGGGCTGGTGAGGCGCATGCCGGTGAGCGTGCCCGGGTCGCGGAGGTCGCCGTAGGTGTAGGTGGTGCCGTCGTCGGCGACCGCGAGGTAGCCGCCGCCGGTGGGCGACGCGAGCAGCGACACGATCGGGCGCGGCTGGACGTAGCCCCGCTGGACGGCCGTGGTCTCCGGCGTCCCGAAGGGGGCGGCGTCGCCGAAGGGGACCACCGCGCCGGTCGAGGTGGCGAGCCAGTAGCCGCGGCCCTCGCGGGTGGCCGCCAGCGCGACGACGTTCCCGTCGTGGAGGACGCCGGCGAGGTCGCCGTGTTCCTGCGCGTCGCCGAAGCCGGCGACACGCCCGGCGGCGGTCAGCAGCCAGTAGCCGCGACCGCTCGGGGTGGCGACGATGGCGGTGACCGGTGAGTCCGCGGTGCGCCCGGCGAGCGAGCCGTAGCTGCGGGCGCCGTCGACGCCGAACACCCCGCCGTCGCGGGTGACGACCCAGTGGCCGGGACGCCCGGGGACGGCGGCGGCAGCGGCCACGGGCGAGGAGAGGTCGACCGAGGACGGGAGACTGCTGTCGGCACGCGGCGCCCCGCTGCCGGTGACGGCGGTGGCGGCGCCGGTCGGGAGGCTGGAGCCGTAGGCGAAGCCGCGTCCAGCGGCGCTGACCACGGTGTAACCGTTGCCGTCGGGGGCGCCGAGCAACGCGACGGCCGGAGCCTTGGCATCCAGCGCCTCGGCCGGGTGGTGGACGGCGGAGACGACCATCGCCGCGAGCACGACGAGCAGGAGCAGCAGACGGCGGACGAGCCGTCGATCGAGCCCGCTCCCCAGGAGCTGTGTGCCCACCGACCACTCCTCTGCGACGTCAGCCCGCCGTCCGGCGGCGGGCCGCTTCCGACTGTGCCTGACCACGGCTCCTATCGGCGCTCGAATCGGGAAAACAGCGCACGAACCGCTGGTTTCCGGCGGTCGTCGATCAGGCGCGGTGCACCGCGAGGGTGACGCGCCGCTCGGCGTCGGTCCAGGAGCCGTGCTGCCCGATCAACGACGAGACGACGGGTTCGGCGGTTCGACGCACGACACCGCCGGCTCCGGTCGCGACGACCACGAGGTCGCCGATCCGGGCGCGGACGGCATCACCCGTCGGGCCAGGCGGAAGCGCACCGAACAGGCCGGCAGCTTCCACCTCTGCGCGGGTGCCGATCCACGTGTCATCTCCGAGCACGTCGGACCAGCGGGCGCGGACCTCTTCGAGATCGGCCTCGTCGACGTGCAGGTACCGGACCCGTGGTTCGCCGGCGAGCAGCCGCACCTTTTCCTGCAGCCCGGGTGTGGCGTCGTAGTCGACGACCCCGGCGCCTGCCATCCGCACCATCCCGTGGTCCCCGGTGACCGTGACGAGCGTGCCCGGCGGTGCGCCGTCGACCAGCAGCGTGACGAGTTGGTCGATCTCCCGGAGTTGGAACTGCCACGCGGGCGACCCCGGGCCGGTCACGTGCCCGACCGTGTCGAGCTCGCTGACGTAGGCGTAGACGAGAGTGCCCGGCACCCGCAGTTCGTCGAGCACGGTCGCGGCCAGGTCGCCGTGGGCGACGGTGCCGCGGTAGTCGGCCCCGCGCAGCGCCGCGCGGGTGAGCGCCGAATTCGCGAAGAGGTACGAGGAGACGACGACCGGACGGAAGCCGGCGGCCCGTACCTGCTCGAAGACGGTCGGGTACGGCTGGATCTGCTCGGGCGCCGCCCAGGCCGAGGCGTCACGTCCCTCGGCGGTCCACTTCAATGTGTCGAGCACGCGGCCGTCGACCCGCATGGTCAGGCCCACGAGGCCGTGCGCACCGGGAGGAAGGCCGGTGCCGAGCGACGCCACGCTGATCGACGTGCTCGCCGGGAAGCCGGCGTCGAGGCTGCGTCCCGTGCTCAGTGAGGCGAGCGTCGGTGCGAGGTCGGCGTGCTCCTCGCCCAGCGCCGCGCCGAGGCCGTCGACGAGCAGCATCAGTGCGGACGGAACCGGTCTCCCCGCCTGCACCAGGCCGAGGGCATCGGTCATCCCGGGGACCCCGAGCCCGGCGGCGAGCGAGGGCAGCAGGTCGGCCAGGGACCGCCGGCCGTAGCCGGACGGCTCGGGTGGGAGCAGATGCGGAGCGGGCGCCACCCGGTCATCGTCCTCCTCGTACGGCCCGCCGACGTCAGCCGACGGTCACCAGCGGCAGCAATTCCGAGCCGGTCTTGCCTCCGAGCCCTTTCACCTGGCGCAACTGGTCGACGCCGGTGAACCCGTTGTGGGCGGTGCGGAACTCGACGATCCGCGCGGCGAGAACCGGACCCACGCCGGGCAAGCTGTCGAACTGCTCGACGGTCGCGGTGTTGAGATCGAGGGGCCCACTCGGGCTCGCTGCCGGCGCCGCTGAACCGGCTGCGGCTGTGGAGCCGTCCGAGGCGGTCGTCCCGGCGGCACCTCCTGCCGCCGGGGCCGTCGGACCGGTGGGAGCCGTGCCGGCCTTCCCGGTGACCAGCACCTGTTCCCCGTCGGTCAGCCGTCGGGCGAGCGACAACGCCGAGGTGTCGGTGCCGGGCAGGACTCCCCCGGCACGCGCGAGCGCGTCGGCGACCCGTGCGCCGGCCGGCAGCGTGACGACGCCCGGCCGGCTGACCTTGCCCGCGACGTCGACGACGACGCGACCGGCTGGGCTCGATGACGGCGTCGGCTGCGCACCCGCAGCCGACGCGTTCGACGGAGCCGCGCCGGAGACGAGCGGCGCCGGGATGGAGGGCAGCGCGACGGAGCGCGGGGCGGCGCGCCAGGCCAGACCGAGGGCGGCAAAGGCGGCGAGCAGGGCGACGAGGCCGAGCAGCAGGGCCCCGCGGGCCGCGGGATCGAGCAGCGCGCCGCGGAGCGACACCGGCATCCGGTCGGCGAGGTATGCCCGCCATCCGCCGGCTGGGCGCGGCTTGTTCGGCGTCGGGTCCGGCAGCGGGTCCGGCAGCGACTGCGGCTCCGTCGCGGGCCGGGGGTCGTGGTCACCGAGTGGGCGCGGTGCCGGGACGAGCTCACCCCGCCGCAGGCGTGCGATGAGGTCTCGGGCGTCCGGCGTCAGGCCGTCAGGGGCGAGGGCGTCAGGGGCGAGGGCGTCAGGGGTGAGGGCGTCAGGGGTGAGGGCGGTGGGGGTGAGGGCGGTGGGGTCCACGTCCGGCGACGCTAGGGACGGGTGCGCGCACCCGGACGCACCGAAGCCACGTTGTGGAGGGGACGTGCCCGTCCACAACGTGGCCTCGGACGTGCGGGGTCCGCGACGTCAGCTCGTGGAGCCGCCGAGCACGTTCTCGTCGCCGAGCGCGGACATGACGGCGTTCGGGCCGTCGAAGCTGTCCTTGTCGAGCCCGCGCAGCGCCTCGACGAGGCCGCTGGCGGCACCGTTCGACTCCGCGTGCGACGCGAGGTCGTTGGTGGTGCCGGGGTAGTCGAAGCCCTTGAGCGCCTTCTGTACTTCCGTCACCTGGTATCCCATGGGTCGGCGATACCCGGTCCGCACAGAGTGATTCAGAACCCGGTCAACGGTCCGAACCCCGTGGCGGGGCGGTCGATCATGGTTTTTGGGGGGCCGGGGCCCAGCCCGGAGCGCAGGGCCACCAAGGGCCGGGTCCGGTCTAGTTGGCGACGATGTTGACGAGCTTCGGCGCGCGGACGATCACCTTGCGCACCGTGAGCCCTTCGATCGACCGCTGCACCGGCTCGGTCGCCATCGCGAGCTTCTCGAGCTCGTCGTCGGCGATGTCGGCCGGCACCTCGAGCCGGGCCCGGAGCTTGCCGCCGACCTGCACGATGCAGGTGACCGTGTCCTCGACCAGCAGGGCCGGGTCGGCCTCCGGCCACGGCGCGAGGTGCACGCTGTCGCCCGCGGCGGCGTCGTGCCCGAGCAGCGACCACGCCTCCTCGGCCAGGTACGGCGCGTAGGGCGCGATCAGCACGGCGAGTGCGGCGGCCCCGTCGCGCGCGGCGAGGCCGGCGTCGATCGCCTTGCGCAGCGCGCTCGTCAGCTCCATCAGCCGGGCGACGGCGACGTTGAACCGGAAGCCCTCGGTGAGCCGGGTGACCTCGTCGATCGTCTTCGCCACCGTCCTGGCCAGCGACTCGTCGAGACCCTCCGGACCGGCGGCCGCGTCACGAACCGCGCGCCAGGCACGCGCGAGGTACTTCACGGACCCGGACGGCGAGACGTCGGCCCAGTCGACGTCGTCCTCCGGCGGGCCGGCGAACAGCATCGTCAGCCGGATCGCGTCGACGCCGAAGCGGCCGAGCTCGGCGCCGAGGTCGACCATGTTGCCGAGCGACTTGCTCATCGCCTTGCCGTCCAGGATCACCGAGCCCTGGTTGAGCAGTGCCTTGAACGGCTCGTCGAAGTCGACCAGCCCCATGTCGTGGAGCACCTTGGTGAAGAACCGGCTGTAGAGCAGATGCAGGATGGCGTGCTCGACGCCGCCGACGTACTGGTCGATCGGCATCCAGTCGCGGACCTGTGCGGGGTCGAACGGCGCGTCGGTGTCCTGCGGCGAGCAGAAGCGCAGGAAGTACCAGGACGAGTCGACGAACGTGTCCATCGTGTCGGTGTCCCGCTCGGCGGGCCCCCCGCAGGTCGGGCAGGTCGTCTCGACCCACGCTCGATTGGACGCGAGCGGCGACTGTCCGCGCGGCTGTAGGGCTTCGCCGCGCATGTCGGGCAGCTCGATCGGCAGCTGGTCGTCCGGGACGGCCACGATGCCGTCGGTCGGGCAGTGCACGACCGGGATCGGGCAGCCCCAGTACCGCTGCCGCGAGAGCAGCCAGTCGCGGAGCCGGTAGTTGACCGACTCCTCGCCCAGCTCCTGGCCGGCGAGGTCGCTGATGACCCGCTGGATCGCCTCGGCCTTGCGCAGCCCGTCGTAGGGGCCGGAGTTGACGAGCACCCCGTCGCCGGCGGTGGCGATGCCGGTGTCGGCCGGGTCGGGATCGCCGGTGTCGACGACGACGCGGACCGGCAGGTCGAAGGCCTTCGCGAAGTCGAGGTCGCGCTGGTCGTGCGCCGGCACGGCCATGATCGCGCCGGTGCCGTAGTCGGCCAGGACGTAGTCGGCCGCGTAGACCGGCATCTGTTCGCCGCTGACCGGATTGATGGCGGTGACGCCGAGGTCGACGCCGGTCTTCGGCCGCTCGGTGGACTGCCGGTCGATCTCGGAGAGCTGGCGGACCTGCTCGAGGTAGGTGTCGAGTTCGGCCCGCTTGTCCGGCGCGCAGATTTCCGCCGCGAGCGCGGCGTCGGCGGCCACGACGAAGAACGTGGCGCCGTAGAGGGTGTCGGGCCGGGTGGTGAAGACGGTGACCGTTCTCTCCTCCGGCGCGGCTCCGACGTGCTCGGGAGCGAGCCGGATGCGGAAGTCCACCTGCGCGCCGACGGAGCGGCCGATCCAGTTGCGCTGCATGAGCAGGACCCGCTCGGGCCAGGTGCCCTCGAGGTCGGCCATGTCGTCGAGCAGCCGGTCGGCGTAGTCGGTGATCTTGAAGTACCACTGCGTCAGGTTCCGCTTGGTGACCAGGTGGCCGCAGCGCTCGCAGCGCCCGGCGACGACCTGCTCGTTGGCGAGCACCGTCTGGTCGTTCGGGCACCAGTTGACCGCGGAGGACTTGCGGTACGCGAGCCCCTTCTCGAGGAAGCGGAGGAACAGCCACTGCGTCCAGTGGTAGTAGCTCGGGTCGCAGGTGTTGAGCCGCCGGCTCCAGTCGAAGCTGATGGCGTAGCGACGGAACGACTCGGCCTGGGTGTCGATGTTGGCGTAGGTCCACTCCGCCGGGTGGGACTGCCGCTTGATGGCAGCGTTCTCCGCGGGCAGACCGAAGGCGTCCCAGCCGATCGGGTGCAGCACGTCGTAGCCGCGGAGCATCCAGTAACGGGCTACGACGTCGCCGATCGCGAACGCCTCCGCGTGCCCCATGTGCAGGTCGCCCGAGGGGTACGGGAACATGTCGAGGATGTACTTCTTCGGCTTGCCGGCACGCGGGCCGTCGTCGCCCGCCCGGTAGAGGTCGAGCGACTCCCACACCGGGAACCACCGGTCCTGCACCGCATGCGGGTCGTAGGCGGCCGGGTCGGGCTCGGCGTGCGGCTGTGCAGCCGGAAGTGTCTCGCTCATCTCGTAGGCGGAGTCTAGTGACCCTCGCCCGCGCCGGGCCCGCGCTGGTCCGGAGCCGGTCAGGCGGCGGCGGTGCCCAACGCGCGCAGGAACTCCGGCGGGATGACGATGTCGTCGCGGGTGAGCTCGGCGACAGAGCTCTTGCCGAGGCCGAGCAGCGCCGAGTCGACCCCGCTCCGCAGGATGTCGAGCACGTTCTCGACGCCGGCCTGGCCGTTGGCGGCGAGACCCCACAGGTAGGCGCGGCCGATCATCACGGCACGGGCGCCGAGGGCGAGCGCCTTGATGACGTCGCTTCCCCGGCGGACACCACCGTCGAGCAGCACCTCGATCTCCGAGCCGACGGCGTCCGCGATGGCCGGAAGGGCCCGGATGGTGGCCGGCGTGCCGTCGAGGTTGTTGCCGCCGTGGTTCGACACCGAGATGGCGGAGACACCCGCGTCGACGGCCCGCTTCGCGTCATCGACCCGCATGACGCCCTTGAGCATGAAGGGGCCGCCCCACTGCTCGCGGAGCCAGCGGACGTCCTCCCAGGTCGGCAGCGGCGTGCCCATCCACTCGCCGTACGCGCCGAAGAAGGTCGGTGCCTCTCCGCCGGGAGGTGCGAGGTTCGGCGTCGTCAGGTCCGGCACGGCGCCGCTGCGCAGGTACTGCGCGAGCCACTTCGGCCGCCGCAGCCCTTCCGGCGCGAACCTGATCATCGTCTTGAGGTCCATCTTCTCCGGGATCGCCGGGCTGCCCCAGTCGCGCCCCTGCGAGAAGGACCAGTCCAACGTCATGATCAGCCCGACGGCGCCGGCGGCGCGGGCCCGCTCGGCCCGCTGCATCAGCTGGTCGCGGTCGCCGACCCAGTACATCTGGAAGAAGGTCTGCGGGTTCGCCGCGGCGACCTCCTCGATGGGCTTGCTGGCGAACGACGACAGGCCCATGGGGATGCCGCGAGCGGCGGCGGCGCGCGCCACGGCCACCTCGCCGTCGGGATGCACCGCCTGGACGCCCGTGGGCGAGATCAGGACGGGGAACGACGCCGGCTGCCCCATCACGGTGACCTCGAGGTCGCGCTTGCTGTTCAGGCCGGCCACGTGTGGCGCGAACCCGAGCTCCCCGAAAGCGGCGAGGTTGTCGTCGACGGTCAGGCCCTTCTCGGAGCCCGCCACCAGCGCCTTGTAGACCGACGGCGGCAACCGCTTCTGCGCGCGGCGCTGCGCCTCGGCGACGGTCTCGAACCACGCGTTGCTCATGGAGCACCTCTCGACGGGGCGCGCACTTCTGCGCTGGAACGCTCATCCTCGCGGTTCCGCGTGGCGCGTGCCACATCCTGCTGCCCGGACGAAACGGCCGCACACCGGTCGCGCGGCGGAGACCAGCAGCGGTCCCCTAGATTCGGGCGGATGCGGCTCGCCACCTGGAACGTCAACTCCGCCCGTGCGCGGCACTTCCGCCTCGTCGACTGGCTCGACCGGGCGGCGCCGGACATCGTCTGCCTGCAGGAGACGAAGATGGCCGACGCGGAGTTCGACGCGCTCTACGCCGACGACCTCTTCCGCCGCGGCTACGCGGTCGCCCACCACGGCCAGGGGCGCTGGAACGGCGTCGCGCTCATCTCCCGCGTGGGGCTCGACGACGTCGTCAGCGGGTTGCCCCCGGACACCTCCGGTCCGCTCGCCGACGAGGCCCGCGCGATCGGCGCCACCTGCGGCGGAGTGCGGATCTGGTCGCTCTACGTCCCGAACGGCCGCAGCCTCGACGACCCGATGTACCCGGCGAAGCTCACGTGGCTCGCGGGACTGCGCGGCGTGCTCTCCGAGGAGCTCGGGGCCGGGCGCCCGGTGGTCGTCGCCGGCGACTTCAACATCGCGCCTGCCGACGTCGACGTCTGGGACCCGGGCGCCTTCGTCGGCTCGACGCACGTCACCGATGCAGAGCGCGACGTGCTCACGGCGCTCGACGCCGACGGCCTGCACGACCTCGTCCGGCACCGGTGGCCGACCGAGGTCGCGTACAGCTACTGGGACTACCGCGCCGGCATGTTCCACAAGAACTTCGGCATGCGCATCGACCTGGTGCTCGGGACCGCGGACCTGCGCGACCGGCTCGCCGCCGCTTATGTCGACCGGCAGGCGCGCAAGGGCAAGGACCCCAGCGACCACGCCCCGGTGATCGTCGATCTCGACGAGGCGCCCGACGGCGACATCGGGCCGCTCGTGCCTCCGCCCTCGGCGCAACCCGCCCGTCGCCCGCGAGGCTGAGCTGAGCTGCGGGCGGGCCGGCGGGCGGCTCAGAACGCCGGGCTGAGCTCCGCCGCAACGGTGGCGCCGAGGTTCCACAACGCCTCCAGGTCCGACGACGACGGCTCACCGACGACCGTCACCGGCTCGGCCACAGCGCGCCAGGACAGGCCGGTGGTGATGGTGGTGATGCCCCGCAGCGCCCCCGCCGTGTCGCTGCTGCCGTGGACGTAGACGCCGAACGGCGCCCGCGCCTTCTCCTCGAGCACGGCGTAGTAGACGAGGTCGAAGAAGTGCTTGAGCGCGCCGGACATGTAGCCGATGTTCGCGGGCGTCCCCAACAGGAAGCCGTCGGCGGCGAGCGCGTCCGCGGCGGTGGCCGCCAGCGCCGCCTTCGCCACCACCTCGACACCCTCGATCGCGTCGTCGGACGCGCCCGCCCGGACCGCCTCGAAGCAGGCCTGGGTGGCTCCGGAGACGGTGTGGTGGACGATCAGCAGGCGGGACACCGCTCCCAGCTTGGCAGAGGCAGATTGCGCCTAGCGGGTGATGCAGCCGAGCGCCGGATCGGGCGATGAAGAACGGACGCCGCCACCTGTGAAGACGAGGATCCCCCGTGCCCGACCCCTTTCGCCTGGTCACCCGCAGCGACTTCGACGGACTCGTCTGCGCCACCCTGCTGAAGCACCTCGACCTCGTGGACGAGATCCTCTTCGTCCACCCCAAGGACGTGCAGGACGGCGTCATCGAGCTGACCGCGAACGACGTCTGCACGAACCTGCCCTACGACCCGCGGGCCGGGCTGGTCTTCGACCACCACGCCAGTGAGGTCGAGCGCAACGGCGCCGCCGGCGACGGCCGACCCGACAACTACGTCATCGACGCCTCGGCGCCGTCCGCGGCGCGGGTCGTCTACGACTACTTCGGTGGCAAGGCAACGTTCCCGGAGATCCCGGACGACCTGATGAGCGCGGTCGACCAGGCCGACAGCGCGCAGTACAGCGTCGAGGACATCCTGGCCCCGAGCGGCTGGACCCTGCTGAACTACCTGATGGACAGCCGCACCGGGCTCGGTCGCTTCCGCCAGTTCCGCATCAGCAACTACGCGCTGATGATGGACCTGATCGACGTGTGCGCCACGATGCCGGTCGAGGCGATCCTGCAGCTCCCGGACGTCGCCGAGCGCGTCGAGCTCTACCGGCAGCAGGCGGATCTGTTCGTCGAGCAGCTGCGTCACGTCTGCACGGTCGACGGGCAGCTCGTCGTCGTCGACTACCGCGGCCAGGAGACCATCCACGCCGGCAACCGCTTCACCGTCTACGCGCTGTACCCGCAGACCACCGTGTCGGTGCACCTGATCCCCGGCCGCGCGAACCAGAACACCGTGCTCGCGGTGGGCAAGTCGATCGTCAACCGTTCGTCCGGCTTCGACATCGGCACGGCGATGCTGCGGCACGGCGGTGGCGGGCACGCCAACGCCGGCACCTGCCAGGTCGCGCACTCCGAGGCCGAGACCGTCCTGGCCGAGCTCGCCGACCAGGTCAACGAGCGGGTCCCCGCGCGGGAGGACGTCCGCGTCTGACTGGGTGTGTCCCTTTCGGGGCTCACCGGCTTCCCTTGCCACCTGCGCTTCTGCAGGTGGTGTTGGTTGCCGTCCGAGTTGCCGCCACGGGCGTGACGGGTTCTCGGTTCCGACTCAGGGCCTCTCGGTGGTGCGAGGTGGCAGTCGGCTCTTTCCCGGTCCATCCGGGTGCAGACGCGTGTCGGGCGTCAGGCGGCCGCGGGCAGCGGCAGGGCGTGCCCAGTGTCCTTGGGGTGGTAGCGGGCGAGGTTGACCGCGGCGTTGAGGTCGCGGTCGAGTTCGAGTCCGCAGGCCGGGCAGCAGTAGGTCCGCTCCGACAGCGTGAGTTCGGTCTTGACCGTTCCGCAGTTGGAGCAGGTCTTTGACGACGGGAACCACCGGTCGGCGATGACCAGCTCGGTGCCGTACCAGCGGGCCTTGTAGGTCAGCTGCCGGCGTAGTTCGCCGAACGCGGCGTCGGACACGACGCGGGCGAGTCGCCGGTTGGCGAGCATGCCCGCGGCGTTGAGGTCCTCGACGACCACGGTTGTGCAGCTGCGGGCGAGCTGTCTGCTGATCTCGTGCAGCAGCGCGGTGCGGAGCGCGGCGATCCGCGCGTGGATCTTCCCGAGCCGCCAGGCGGCCGCGCGGCGGCCGTTGGAGCCCTGCTTGGTTCTCGCGAGAGCCTGGTTGGCCAGCTTCAGCCGTTCCTGCGCCTGCTGGAGTGCTTTCACCCCCTTCCATTCGTGCCGCAGCGTGCCGGTCTCGTCGGCGGCGACGGCGAGCGTCTTCACCCCCAGATCGACCCCGACGCGGCTCTGGTGCCGGCCGGCTGTGTTGCGCCGCGCTGGGTGCAGCTCGGCGGCGACACCGGTGACCGCGACCGTCCACCGGCCGTTGGCGAACCGGAAGGCGGCGGCGTAGACGTGGAACCGGCCGGCCTCAAGCAGCCGCCGCAGCTTCCGGGTGCTCTCCCGCAATCGCAGCGCTCCGAGCTTGGGGAACCGGAGCTGCTTCGGGCCGGTCGGCCGCACCGGCGAGGAGCGGCCTTCGGTGTACTTGGCCCGCAGCCGGAACGCCGGGGTGGTGCGGTGCCGGGACTTGAACCGCGGGAACCCGGCCGGCTTCCCGGCCCGCGCTCCCTTGCGGGAGGCGGCCCAGTTGGCCAGCGCCTGTGCGGCGTTCACGCTGCCGGTCTCGAACACGTCTGCCGAGACCTCGCCGCGCCACGGTAAGCCCCGCACGAGCTCACCCGCGTCGTCAACGGCGACAGGTGCATCTGGGGCGCGGCCGTCCTTCCACGCGTTGATCTCGTTGATGAACGACACCTTCGACCACGACAAAGACGGGGTCAGCTCCGCTTCGGGAACGCCGTAGGTGCGTTCGGCGGCGCGCTGGTCCAGGTTGGTTCTCACCCGGCCCAGCTGATGGTTGAACGCCAGCCGGAACGCGCCTGCGTGCGCCAGCAGCCAGCCGTGCTGCTCAGCGTTGACGTCCAGGGTGAACCGCAAGGTCGTCGACCGGGTCAGCGGCACGCCGGCATGCGACAGCAGCGCCACGTCGTCCAGAGCCCGTCGCCCGTCTTCTCGGCCCACGAGCAGCAGGCTCTCACCCGCCACCGACAGAAAACGTCCCGTCACCGCTCCCCGAGCGGACCACTCCCGCAGCACGGCACCACGCCATCCGAAGGGGCAGGGTGAGCCGCCCGGTAGCAGGCGATATCGCGCGCTTGTGCTTGACCCGGGAGATGCCGGAAGATCACCCCGTGACGCTGCAGGAGGACCTCGGCGACTGGACGGCCTGGGATCTGGCAGCCTTCGCGCTTGGCAGGAGCGTCGGTCTCAACTGGCAGAGAGCAGACTTCGCAAGCCGCTGCAAGCCGGTCTTCTGGACCGACAACCCGCATGGAAGCGGTCTTCACGAGGCATTGCTTGCCCTTGCTCGCGCTGGCGTCCTCGACCGACGACCGGAACCAGACGAACAGTTCAGATGGAGCGGGCTCGGCGCATAGGTGCCGTTCGCGGAAGGTTCTACCTAGCTCGAGCGGGCGTTGCTGCGCTGCCCCTCCGACCATCACACGGATACCACTCGCGAGATACTGACGCGGTGAGCATGACGACGGCGCTGCCTGCCGCCCGCGCCGCCGCATTGCTGCGCCGCGGACGCCTGTTGGAGAGCGTCACGCTGAGCTGGAACGTTGCCGGCATCGTGGTGCTCGTCATTGCCGCGATCGCCGCGCGCTCAGTAGCGCTGGCCGGGTTCGGTCTGGACTCGCTCATCGAGATCGGCGCCAGCACCGTCGTGCTGTGGGAGTTGTCCGGAAACGGTAAGGACCGGCAGCGCCGTGCCCTACGGATCATCGCCGTCGCGTTCGTCGCCCTCGCTCTCTATCTGACCGTGCAGTCCTCGTGGAGCCTGGCCACCGGCTTACACCCGCACCGCAGCCCGCTCGGCATCGCCTGGACGGCCATCACCGCCGCGGTGATGTTCGCGTTGGCGGGCGGCAAGGCTCGCACGGGCCGGGCTCTGAACAATCCCGTGCTGCTGACCGAGGGCCGTGTCACCGCCATCGACGGCCTGCTCGCCGTCGCCGTCCTCGTCGGACTCACCTTGAACGCAGCCATCGGTTGGTGGTGGGCAGACCCGGTGGCCGGCTACGTGCTCGTCTTCTACGCGGCCAAAGAAGCGTGGACCGTCTTCACCGAGGACTGACACCCGTCCCGCTGATGCTCTCGGCTACGCACAGATGTGTCGCTAGCGCGCGGTGCGTCGCCGTCGGCGCAGGGTCGCTGCTGGTGTGCGACGGCGACGGCGACGGCGGCGTCGAGGACGACGGCGGGGCAGGCGATCTGCAGCCAGCCGCTGGCGGAGTCCAGGGTGTTCTCGAAGGAGCGGGCGAGCCGACGGTGCCGGAGCAACCGTCCGTGCGCCACCTCGACCCGCCAGGCCAGTGGCAACGGCACGAAAGTGCCCGTCTTCTGCTCGTGCCCGACCCGACGGACCTCGAGGCCGCGCGCGTCGCTGAGCTTCTTCGCCCCGGCGGTCGTTACGCCCCGGTCGACCAGCACGAGCTGCAGCCGGTCGTCCTGGTCTCGGTCGGACATGCCGTCGAGCAGCGCCGCGGTGGTGTGGTTCTCGTGCGTCGAAGCGGGCATCGCGACCGCGGCGAGCGGCAGGCCGGTGATGTCGACGGCGATCGCCCGCTTCGCGCCGTTGGTCGATCCGTACGGCCCGCCGCGGTCGTGGAAGGTTCTGCCGCCCACGGAGGCACCGCGGCCAAGGTGGGTGTCGACCACGACCATCGACGGCAGCGGACCCGGCCGTCCGGCCCGGACCCGGACGTGGCGGTGCAGCGCGGCCAGCAGCCGCGACCAGGTCCCGTTGCGCGACCAGCGCCGGAACTGCGGCCACACCCGCGTCCACGGCCCGAACTCCCGCGGCAGACACCGCCACTGACAGCCGGTGTAGGCCACGTACAACATCCCGTCCACCACGTGCCGGATGTCCGGGCTGAACCGCCGGCCGCGCTTGCTCGCCACGTTGATGAGCGGCTTCAGCAAGTCCCACTGCGCGTCCGTCATGTCGGTCGGGCACACGCCTCAAGGCATCGGCAACCGTGATCAGCGATCTTGAGCCCGAAAGGGACACACCTAGTGAGTCGGTCAGGCGCGCGGGGTCACGTTCTGCAGGCGGACCGCCCCGCGGGCGACGAGCTTGCCCGCGGCGTTGGTGAGGCGGACGTCCCAGAGCTGCTGCACGCTGCTCTGCTGCACCGGCACCGCCTCGACGTCCACGCGCCCCTCGGTCATGGCGCGCAGGAAGTCGGTGGCGTTGTGGACGCCGACGGCGAACTGCCCCTTGTCCGCGACGGCGGCGCTCGCGCCGACGCTCGCCGCGCTCTCGACAGCGGTCGTGTAGACGCCGCCGTGCACGACGCCCCACGGCGTGTGCTGCTCCGGCCCGAGGTCGATGTGACCGACCACCCGGGTGCCGGAGATCTCGGTCATCTCCAAGCCGGCCGCACGGAGGAACGGTCCGGCGCGGTCCAGGCCGAGGTCGGGGGCAGGCAGGGACGTCTCGGACACGGGAGCTCCTCGGTCGGCGGATAGAACGCGTCGCAAGCTATACCTGACTTCGCAGTACGAAGTCAGCTAGGGTCCGTCCGTGGACTGGCGCGATGTCGAGACCGGCAACTGCTCGGTGGCCCGGACCCTGGCGGTCGTCGGCGAGAAGTGGTCGCTGCTCGTGCTGCGCGACGCCTTCAACGGCCTGCGCCGCTACGACGACCTGCGCCGGCACCTCGGCATCTCGGACGCGGTGCTCGCCGACCGGCTTCGCACCCTGGTCGCCGCCGGCGTCCTGGAGCGGCGCACCTACCAGGAGCCCGGCTCGCGGAGCCGGGTCGAGTACCTGGTCACCCCCGCCGGCTGGGACCTGCAACCCGTCGTCGTCGGGCTGCTGCAGTGGGGCGACCGGCACCTCGGCGACTCCGACGGCCCGATGATCGGCGTCCGTCACCGCGGCTGCGGCGGTGCGGTGGAGGCGGTCGTCCGGTGCTCCGAGGACGGCGCCGTCCTGACTCCGGCCGAGACCCAGGTGGTGGCCGGCCCGGGTCTGCGGCTGCGGTCGTCCCGCTCGTGAAGGACGCGACGGCGGACGCCGTGCGGCCCCGCCGCCGCCTTCCCGGTGTGCGCGTGCGCCGACCGCACTGGGCCTGGATCGCTGGCGGTCGGCGTCAACCTCGTCCTCTACGGCCTGACCGGCCCGTTCGCCGCCGCCGCGATGCTGCGGTTCGGCATCCGACGGGTCGTCGTGGTCGCCCTCGGCCTGTGTGCGCTCGGCTCCGGGCTCGCCATCCGGATGACCCAGCCCTGGCAGCTCGTGCTCCTCTGGGGCGTCGTCGTCGGACTCGGGACCGGCAGCCTCGCCAGTGTCTTCGCCGCGACGGTGGCCGACCGCTGGTTCGTGGCCAAAGGCGGACTGGTGACCGGCGTCCTCACCGCCGCCGGCGCCACCGGGCAGCTCGCCTTCCTGCCGCTGCTGGCCGGGCTCGCGATGTCCCACGGTTGGCGCAGCGCCTCGGCCACCGTCGCATCGCCGCAGCCCTCGCCGTCCCGCTGGTGCTCCTGCTGCTGCGCAACCGTCCTGAGGACGTCGGCACCCGGGCCTACGGGGTTCCGGCCGACGCGCCGCCCGATTCGCCACAGGTCATGGGCAACCCGGTGGCGAGCGCCTTCGCGGGCCTCCGGATGGCATCGTCGAGCGGCCGCTTCTGGCTGCTCGCCGAATCGTTCTAGCCTCTCCCCGCTGGCGCTGCCGACGGTGCTGTCGACCGGCTCGTTCCCCCTGCTCCTGTTCATCGCGTTCTACGGCCTGGACTGGGCGTTCGGCTCGTACTCGCCGGCCTTCATCACCGCGGGTCGGCTGTGCGCCGCGGCGGCCGCCCTCGCCTGGTCGGTCGGGCGCTCCCGCGTCCGTCCCGCCCGGCCGTTGCTCGCCGACGCAGCCCCCCTCGCATGACCGGGACCGCTGCAACCGGCAGGCGAACCGACGTCGAATACTCCTTGCGGGCCGGGGAACGGCTCGAAACTGTCGGTGCACCGTCCTAGGCTCCGCTCAGCAACGATCGAGCCGACCGTGGGAACCGCCGCGGCTCGGTCCGGACCGGAAGGTGGCCACACCCCGATGATCCCGACCTACGACGACCGGCGCCAGCTCGCCGGGGTGGAGGACGTGCACGGCTTCGTGACACGGGTCTGCTTCAAGACCGGACCACCCGGAGCGGTCGGTATCGAATCCGAATGGATCGTCATCGCCGCCGACTCTCCGCACCGTGCCGTACCGATCGCCGAACTGCAGCGAGCGCTCGCCGGCATCACCCTCCCCCACGACAGTGCCCTCACCTACGAACCCGGCGGCCAGCTCGAACTGAGCAGCCAGGTCGCCCCGAACCTCTCCCTCGCCTGCACCGGCCTCGCCCGTGACCTCGCGGCCCTCACCCCCGCCCTCACCGCCGCCGGTATCCGTCTCATCGGACAGGGCACGGATCCGCTCCGGCCGGCGGCACTCCAGAAGCTCGGCGCGCGCTACGACGCGATGCGCCAGTACTTCGACCGTCGGGGGGTGGCCGGCGAGGCGATGATGGGCTCGACCGCCGCCGTCCAGCTCAGCCTCGACGCCGGCGCGGACGCGGCCGACGTACGCCGCCGATGGCAGTTGGCCAACGCGCTGCTCCCGGTCCTGCTCGGCACCTTCGCCAACTCCCCGCTGCGGTTCGGCCATCCGACCGGTGACCGGAGCAGCCGCTTCGAGATCTGGTCCGGCGTCGAACCCAGCCGGAGCACCGCGCCGACGGGCGACGACCCGGCGGAGGCGTGGGCGCGGTATGCGCTGGCCGCCCCGGTGATGATGGTGCGCACCCCGCAGGGTCCGTGGCTCGCCGACCCGGGCTTCACCTTCGAGGACTGGGTGCGTGGCCGGACGGGTCTGTCCGCGCCCACCGAGGACGACCTCGCGTACCACCTCACGACCCTGTTCCCGCCGGTCCGGCCACGCGGGTGGTTCGAGATCCGCTACCTCGACGCGCTGCCCGAGCCGCTCTGGCCCGTCGCCGTCGCCGTCACGACCGCGCTCGTCGAGGACCCGGCCGCTGGCGACCTGGCCGCCGAGGCCGCCGAAGCCGTCCACGGCCTCGCCCCGGTCGCGGTCCGGTCCGGCGTCGGCGATCCCCGGCTACGGCGAGCGGCATTGCGCTGCCTCGAGCTAGCCGCCGGCGCACTCCCCCGGCTCGGCGCGGCTGCGCACGTGAGCGGCGTCGAGGCGTTCGCCGAGGCCTACACCAGCCGCGGTCGGTGTCCAGCCGACGACGTGCTCGAAGCGGCCGAGGCGGCCCGCTCCGTCTCGTCCGGCACGGCCTCGTCCGGCATCCCTTCATCCGGCAATCCCCTCGACCGGAGGCAGGCCCTGTGGCTCTGACCGACCACTCCCACGACCTCTCCCACGACCGGGCTCATACCGACCCCCGCGTGATCGGCGGCGCCGGTGGCCCCGACCTGTCAGACGACGCCGTCCGCGAGCAGCTCGCCACCGAACTCGCCCGCGTCCGGCGCCGGAGCGAGTCCCTGACCGTCGACGTCCTCGACGAGGACGAGCTGCTGCACCAGCACTCCTCGCTGATGTCGCCCCTGGTGTGGGACTACGCGCACGTCGGCAACTACGAGGAGCAATGGCTGCTCCGCGAGGCGGCGGGCGTGGCACCGATGCGCCCCGAGATCGACGACATCTACGACGCGTTCGAGCATCCGCGCGCCACCCGGACCGCCCTGCCGCTGCTGCGGCGCGACGACGCCCACCGCTACCTGCAGACCGTCCGGGCGAAGGTGCTGGAGTCGTTGGAGACGGCGACCTTCGCGCCCGACCGGCCGCTGACCGCCGGGGCCTTCGTCCACCGGATGGTCGTCCAGCACGAGCACATGCACGACGAGACGATGCTCGCGACCCACCAGCTCCGCCGCGGCACACCCGTCCTGTCCGACCCGCCGCCACCGCCGGGACAGCCCGTCACCGCACCCGAGGTGCTGGTCCCCGCGGGCACCTTCGTGTTCGGCACGTCGAGCGACCCCTGGGCCCACGACAACGAGCGGCCCGCGCACGTCGTGGACCTCCCCGGCTTCTTCATCGACACGACCCCGGTCACCAACGGTGCCTACCGGCAATTCGTCGACGCCGGCGGCTACGACCAGCAGCAGTGGTGGAGCCCGGCCGGCTGGGAGTGGCGGTGCCGCTCCGGTAAGAGGACACCCGCGTTCTGGGTCTCCGACACCGACGGCCCCGCCGGCTCGGGCGGCTGGCACCGGCGCCGGTTCGGCCTGGTCGAGCCGCTGCCCGACGACCAGCCGGTACAGCACGTCTGCTTCTTCGAGGCCGACGCCTACGCCCGCTGGACGGGCCGACGGCTGCCCACCGAGGCGGAGTGGGAGAAGGCGGCGTCGTGGGATCCCTCGACCGGTCGCAAGACCCGCTACCCGTGGGGCGACGACCCGCCGACCGAGGGCCGGGCGAACCTCAGCCAGCGCCACCTGCAGCCCGCGCCGGCGGGGGCATACCCGGCCGGGGCGTCGCCGGTCGGCGCGCAGCAGCTGCTCGGCGACGTCTGGGAGTGGACGGCGACGTCGTTCGCCGGCCACCCCGGCTTCAGCGTCTTCCCCTACCGCGAGTACAGCGAGGTCTTCTTCGGGCCGGAGTACCAGGTGCTGCGGGGCGGCTCCTGGGCCACCGACGAGGTCGCCTGCCGCTCGACGTTCCGCAACTGGGACTACCCGATCCGCCGGCAGATCTTCGCGGGCTTCCGTACCGCGCGGGACCTGTAGCGGTGTGCCGCTTCGTCGCATGGCTCGGCGCGCCCCGCACGCTCGCATCGCTGCTGCTCGAACCCCCGTTCGGCCTGCTCCGGCAGAGCTACGCCCCGCGGCGGCAGAAGTACGGCACGGTGAACGCCGACGGCTTCGGGGTCGGCTGGTACAGCCCCGCCCGGGCCGAACCCGCGCGGTACCGCACCGCCCAGCCGATGTGGTCCGACGAGTCCTTCGCCAGCATCGCCGGCGTCGTCGAGTCCGGCTGCGTGCTCGCCGGGGTGCGCAGCGCGTCGGTCGGCATGCCCGTCGAGGTCACCGCCACCGCACCGTTCACCTCGGGCAGCTGGTTGTTCGGTCACAACGGCTACGTCCCCGACGGCTCCGTCCTCCGCGACCTCCTCCCGCCAGGTGCCGTCCCGGAGTCGCGCGTCGACTCGGCCCTGCTCTGGGCGTCGATCGCCGCCCGCCTCGAGGCCGGCTACCCGTCCGACGAAGCGATCGCCGATGTCGTCACCGCCGTCGGCGCTCGGACCCCCGGCCGGATGAACCTGTTCCTCACCGACGGGGAGCGATTGGTCGCCTCGGCCTGGGGCGACTCGTTGTGGGTGCGGCAGACCGCCGACGGGGTCCTCGTCGCCTCCGAGCCCGACTGCCCGGACGACGCCCTCGACGGCTGGCACGAACTGCACGACCGCACCCTGCTCATCGTGGAGCAGGGCGGGATCACCACCTCCGCCCTCGGCGGAGCTACCGAGGAAGGTGCCGCGTGAGTCCTGCTGTGTCCCGCTACCTGGAGGTCGCCGACGCGACCGAAGAGCTCGCCCGCGATGTCGCAGATGGGTTGTCGAAGAGCCCGAAGCAGCTCCCTCCGAAGTGGCTCTACGACGCCCGCGGCAGCGAGCTGTTCGAGGACATCACTCGGGTCGCCGACTACTACCCCACCCGCGCGGAACGCGAGATCCTCCACCGGCGCGCCGCCGAGATCGCCGCGGCGACCCGGGCCGACATGCTGGTGGAGCTCGGCGCCGGCTCGTGCGAGAAGGCGCGGGTGCTGATCGACGCGCTCACCGCGGCCGGGAGCTGCCGCACCTACGTGGCCGCCGACGTCAGCGAGAGCGCCCTCATCGGGTCGGTCGAGACGCTGACCGAGGAGTACCCGCAGCTGCGGGTCGAGGGGGTCGTCGCCGACTTCGAGACCCACCTCGACCGGCTCCCGGCCGGTGAGCGGCGGCTCCTCGCCTTCCTCGGCGGGACGATCGGCAACCTCGAACCCCACCAGCGCCACGCTTTCCTGACCGGGATCGCTTCGATCCTCGGGCCCGACGACGCCTTCCTGCTCGGCACCGACCTGGTGAAGGACCCGGGCCGGCTGGTCCGTGCCTACGACGACTCCGAGGGCGTGACCGCGGCCTTCGACCTGAACGTGCTGGCCGTCGTGAACCGCGAGCTCGACGCCGACTTCGACCTCTCCGCCTTCGAGCACCGCTCGGTGTGGAACGCCGAGGACGAGTGGATCGAGATGCGCCTGCGGTCGCTGCGCGACCAGGAGGTACGGATCGGGGCGCTCGACCTGCTGGTGCCGTTCGCCGAGGGAGAGGAGATGCGGACCGAGATCTCGTCGAAGTTCCGCCGCGGCCGGGTCGAGGCCGAGGCTGAAGCGGCTGGGCTCGCCGTCAGCCACTGGTGGACCGACGAGGCCGGCGACTACGCGCTGAGCCTGCTGGTCCCGCACCGCTGAACCGGGCGGTCGCCGACCCTCCGCCGACCGCGACGGTCGTTGCAGCGGCGGCAATCACTGCACGGTGCGCTGATCGCCTGTAGAAACGGGTAGGTAGCCCCCCGGCTGCACCGCAGCCGTCGAGAGCGCGAGGTCCGTCCAGACGCACCGCGGATCGCAAGATCGCTTCAGCACGATGTTAAGGATCGGACCCGTCGTGTCGACGAACGTGCTTCCCGCTGTCCCCACTTCTCCCTCCCGCGCGGAGGAGACGCATCACGTCGACCGGCCGCTCTGGCAGCTGGTCGTCATGTGGCTGTTCGTGGTGGGGCCGGCGGTCGGCCTGGTCGTGGCCATCGTGTTCGCGTCCGCGCTCGGTGTCGGGCCCTCCTGGCTCGACGTGACGCTCGCGGTCGTCCTCTATGCGTTCACCGGCCACGGCATCACGATCGGATACCACCGGCTGTTCACCCACGGTGCGTTCCGGGCCAACCGACCGCTTCGGGCCGTTCTCGCCGTGGCCGGCTCCATGGCGGTGGAGGGCCCGGTCATCAACTGGGTGGCCGACCACCGTCGTCACCACGCGCACTCCGACGCCGACGGCGACCCGCACTCGCCGTGGCGCTTCGGGACGTCCGCAGGCGCAGTCGGCAAAGGCCTCGTCTGGGCCCACATGGGCTGGCTGTTCGACGACGAGAAGACCAACCCGGAGCGCTTCGCCCCCGACCTGCTGGCCGACCGCGATGTGGCCCGCATCAGCCGGCTCTTCCCGCTGTGGGTGGCCATCAGCCTCTTCCTGCCGGCGCTGCTCGGCGGCCTGCTGACCGGCACCTGGACCGGGGCCTGGACCGCCTACCTCTGGGCCGGGGTGGTGCGCATTCTCGTTCTGCACCACGCGACCTTCGCCGTCAACTCGGTCTGCCACGTGATGGGCAAGCGCCCCTTCGTGACCCGCGACCGAGCCGGCAACGTCGCGGTGCTCGCGGTGCTCTCGATGGGCGAGAGTTGGCACAACCTGCACCACGCCGACCCGACCTGCGCCCGCCACGGCGTGGACCGGGGGCAGCTCGACTCGAGCGCGCGCATCATCCGCTGGTTCGAGCTCGCTGGCTGGGCGACGAAGGTGCGCTGGCCGGACGCCACGCGGCTGGACCGGCGACGGGTCGTCGCGGGATCACTCGACTGAGCTGTCGCTCCCGCGCCGCGGCATGACCCGGACCGGAGGGGCCGGCAGCTAATCGGCCCCGAACGCAGACAACCGCCCGGCGCCGAAGCGCCGGGCGGTCAGAAGTCTGAAGTCGTACTTCAGGCGATGACGTGAACGTTCGCGGCCTGCAGGCCCTTCTGGCCCTGCGTCACCTCGAACTCCACCTGCTGGTTCTCTTCGAGGGTGCGGTAGCCGCGCGCGTCGATCGCTGAAAAGTGGACGAAGACGTCCGCGCTGCCGTCGGACGGGGCGATGAAGCCGAATCCCTTGTCTGCGTTGAACCACTTAACCGTGCCCTGTGCCATCTTGCTGTTCCTTCCAGGCGGGTCGCCGCGGTGCTTCCAGGCAGGAAGCGCGTTTACCGCGTCGGACATCTCGCGCAAACGAGTACTGCGACCACCAACGAGGCTATCGCAGATTGCGGTGCAACTAACGTTCCTGGCCCGAAGCGGCCGAAATTCGCGCGTGTCGCACTCCTTCCCCGCCGGTCTCGCGGACGGCTCACGCGAGGAACCAGGCGGCCCAGTCGGCTACGACATGTGCGACCGCGGGCGCGCTCCAGCGGCCCGCCGCGACGCGCAGCGCGCCCAGCCAGACCCCGACGGCCAGGTCGAGCGGGAAGGCCGATGCGCCGTAGAGCGGGAGGTGCAGCGCCGCGAACGCGAGGGCGGGAACCCCCACGGTCACCACGGTCCCGCGCCGTTCGAGCAGTCGGTGCAGTACGCCGCGGAGGAACCACTCCTCGGCGGTGGCCACCACGGCGACGACGGCGGCCCAGCCGAGGAAGGCGTCCCCCGGCCGTGCAACCAGCGTGCCGATCGACCACCGCGAGAGCAGCGCCGGGACGCAGAGCACCACGGCACCGGCCAATCCGACCGCGAGCGCCGCGGCGGACGACGTCGCCGGGCCGCCCCCTCGGGGCGGCAGGCGAACGCCAGCCGCCAACGCGGTCAGCACCGCCGCGAACAGCAGCCCGGCGACGGGTGAGCGCGCCACCCCCTCGCCGCCGACCGCGGTGCGCAACGCGACCGCCGCGGCCAACCCGACCAGCAGCAGCACGGAGATCCGGAGATCCCGGGCCGACAGGGAACGGCGCAGGCCCGCGGCAGACCCGGGGGGCCGCGCGACCATCACGTCCGGGGGGAGCCGCTCGGGCCGACCGGCTCGGGACCCGCGCCGTCGGCCCCGTCGGAGTCATCGGACTGGTCGTCGTCGTCGTCGGACTCGTCGTCGGACTCGTCGTCGTCGGTCGACGGACCGCCCCGGAGACGGAGGACGAGCAGGACGACGACCAGCAGCGCGGGAACGGCGAGGATGCCGAGCAGCACCTTCACCGTGCCGCCGCCGCCCTGTTTGCCGCGAACGAGCACGTAGTCACCCGGGCCCACGAACTGGGCCTCGACGATGTCGAAGCCGACCTTCGCGCTGGGCAGCGATCGCCATGCGGCCCCGTCGCCGCTCCGGTACCAGAGCGAGGGACCGGGCTGGTTGCCGTTGAGGGCCCGCAACTGGACGGTGGCCCGGCTGCCCTCCGGCGTCAGCGTCGCCGGTCCATTCGGACCCTCGGCGGCGATCCGGTAGGTGTTGCCCTCGAATTTCTGCCCGGCCTGCGGGGCCGGTCCGGTCGGCGTCGGCAGCGGTGTCGCGAGGACGGTGATCTCGGTGGTCCCGGCCACGGCCAGTCCGGAGCGGGGGATGTAGAGCGCGACCTGCGGCCCCTGCTCGGCGCTCTGCGTCACGAGCTCGCAGCAGCTCACTCCACCCGCCACCGCGACGGCGGCACGGGCCTCCGACGGCGGACTGGTGGAGCGGAAACCCTGCGGCGGCACCACGAAGCGGTACGGCTCGTCCGGCATCCCGACGCCGTCGTAGAGCGGGATGGGGCTCGGCGTCATCAGCCAGCCGAGCAGCAGAGCGGCTGCCGCTGCGATGAGCAGCGGCAGCCGGCTGCGCGTCCGGACAAGCGTGTGGGACGAGCGGGTGCTGGTGGGGACCCGGGTCGAGCGGTCCTCGGCGATCACCCCTAGGACTGTGCCCCAGCAACCGCCGAACCGCGAACCGCCGTGCGGGACGGCTTCGGACCGCGCGGTCCGGAGATGCGGCCCCGGCCGGCTGCGGTGCGGAGCGACCAGGCGATGACCGCGAGCATGAAGCCGGCGAGCGCCGCGACCGACAGGTAGGCGGCCCAGGTCAGCCACTTGGGTACGCCGGGCTTCTGCTCACGCTGCAGGAGCTTCTTGTCGAGCTGGAAGGTCCGGGTGAACGTCGGGTCTGCCCGCACCTCCGGCGCCGGGATGGCGTCGTCGCGCGGGAAGAAGATCGGGACGCCCTGGATGTTGTTCCCGCTGGCGTAGCGGATCGTCGACTTCCAGTTGCCGTAGACCGGCACCGGCTTGGTGGTCCGGTACAGGCCCGGCTCGACGCGCGTCAGCTTCTCCACGAGGCTGGCGCCGCCCTGCCAGGCCGTGATGGTGAACCAGTCGGCCTTCTGCGGCACGTCCTTCGGGTCCACGCGGATCTCCGCCTGGACCGTCCGGAACGGCACCGCGGTGACGTCGGTCAGGCTGACCTGGGCCGTGAGCTTCTGCTGCGCGCGGTAGGGGAAGTTGAAGCCGACCGCGACCAGGATCGCCACGACTGCGCCGGCGACGGCGACGCGGCCGATGGCGGCGGGTCGCGGCGCCCGCACGGCCGCCTCCTCCGGATCGCTGACCCGGTTGAGCTGCTCGGCGATCCAGCCGCCGATCATCCCGGCGGCGACGGCGGTGAGCAGGGCCCACGGCCCGCCCTTGCCGATGACCTGGGTCGGCCAGGGCAGCACGGCCCAGACGTGCGACCAGGCGAACTCCGACGCGAGACCGATCGTGCCGATCAGCAGACCGGCCACGGCTCCGAAGGCGACGCCGCGCAAGCGGGTACCGGCGACCAGGGCCAGGCCCTCGACCAGGAGGGCGGAGCCGATGTAGAGCGGGAAGTGCGGCATCGTATTGCCGATGAAGCCGCCCACGATCACCGTGAGGCTGCCGCGGACCAGGTAGAAGACGAGTACGGCACCGACGGCGGCACCGGGGCCGACGCGCAGCCGGGCCAGGACCAGCGGAACCGCGCTCGCCGCCATGATCATGACCATCTCGAGCGGCATCGGGAACTGCGGGACGCCGAAGTCGAACTCGGCCTGGAAGGTCGAGAGCCCGATGAGAAGGGCACCGGCGGTCGCCACCTCGCGGAAGCGCTCGGCCTTCACCCGACCGGGAGCAGCCTGATAGCCCTCGAGGAGCAGCAGGTAACCCCCGAGCGTGGAGAGCCCCGCACCCCCGATGAGCATGAGATGCGTCGGGCCGAACAGGGTGACGTCCTGGCCGAAGATGCGGTGCCAGATGTCGTCGAGCGGGAAGCCGGCGAGCGAGATGCACCCGCAGATGGTGATGGCGACCGCCCCGAGCGGCACCCGCCAGTTCTCCGTGATCTTGAGGGTGCGCGCGGGCAGCGGGTCGTTCGCGAGCGACGCGGCGGCCACCCCGGAGGCGACGATGCCGAACAGACCGAACAGGATCCAGTAGTGCGCCGGATTGGCCAGCGGCCCCGGGTCCCGGCCCTTGTCGATGTGGATGGAGATGTCCCAGTACATGCCGAAGACCGCGACCATCAGCGACCCGGTGAGGAAGACCTGGGGGAACGTCGCCCAGCCCGGGATGTTGTTGATGCGCGAGATCCGGTCGCCGGCCCAGCCGAAGATGCTCGATTGGCCGTGGCGCTGGCGGTAGGCCAGCACGAACGTCACTGCGAACAGGACGGCGAAGATCACCCCGCCGAGGATGACCTCTCCCAGCGCAGCTCCGCTGGCCGACTTGGTCTCTGCTGCGAGCAGCGTCACCATTGGCGCTTCCCCCCTCGGCTCCGAAGAGCCAGCTCGCCCGACGGACGCGTGGGGATGCCCCGCGCCTTTCCGACGGACGCCGAACGTCCGCCCGGTGTTTGCGCCGGCGGGGGGCGGTGTAAACGCGGTGTGATCTTTACATCTCTATTGGCTCGTCCCGATCACTCGTCACGGTGCGTGAGACCCGCTGCTCAGTCGTGGCGGATCTTCCGGCCCCGACTTCCACCGGCACCGAGCACCGGGCAGACCCGACGACGCGCAGTTCCGCTCAGGCGCTGCCCGCATATCTGAATAGCCCACGAATCGGTCATTACCGACGCCGGACTCGACCGGATGGCCGGACGCGCCCGGGTCAGGCCTTCGGACGGTCGAAGTAGCGGAGGAAGCCCTGGGCGAAGGCCAGGTCACCCGCGATCTTCAGCTTGCGGCGGAGGAAGAGCGTGATCTCGCTCCCCTGGCCGGTCAGCAGCTTGCTGAAGGTGACCATGTCGCAGGTGACGCCGGCGCGGAAGTCCTCGACGGGGCCGCTGATGTGTGTGCAGGTGCCGTTCGCGATGCGCAGGCCGTGCGAGTAGGTGGTGTCGCCGGAGGTGATGCGGAACGACATCGTGTCGTTGACCGAGCTCGCGGCGGAGCTCTTCAGCCGGTCCGGGATGGTGCTGAAGACCCGCTCGAGGACCCGCTCCTCGCCGGCCTGGCGGATGGTCTCGGCCAGGTCGTTGTCGGACGAGCGCTTCACCAGCGCGGCGAAGTCCTCCGGGGTCATCGTGTCGACGTCGACGCTCTCCACAGCCATCTCGGCTCCCATGTCTCGGGGTTCGGTCCGGACCGGGTCGGTCCAGCTCACTGAATCTCGTTCAGTATGCCGCACACCCTCCCCGGGTGGGACTCCCCCGACGACGTCGAGCCGGCACCCCGAGGGGCGCCGGCTCGACGAAGGACACCGCGTCATGGCCGTAGCGGCCGTGGCACTACAGCCCCGGGATCCGCTTCATGACCCGCAGGCCGATCGTCATCATCTGTGCGAAGGCCCCGCGGCTGACACCGGGGGGCGCCGCGATGCCCATGATCCGCTGGGTGGCCACGGTCTGCGACTCGGTGTACTTGAGCAGGCCCTTCTCGCCGTGGCGCCGGCCGACACCGGAGTCCTTCATGCCGCCCATCGGCGCGTCGTGCGAGGCCCAGGCGGCGGAGTAGCCCTCGTTGATGTTGACGGTGCCCGCGTTGATGCGGGTGGCGATCTGCTGGGCCCGGCGGAGGTCGCGGGTCCAGATGCTCGCGTTCAGGCCGTAGTTGGTGTCGTTGGCGACCCGGACCGCTTCCTCGACGTCGCTGACCCGTGAGATGGCGACGACCGGCCCGAACGTCTCGTTCCGCGCGAGATCCATGTCCTCGGTGACGCCGGCCAGCACGGTCGGCTCGTAGAACAGCGGGCCGAGGTCGGGCCGGGGACGGCCGCCGGCGAGAACCGTCGCGCCCTTCGCCTTGGCGTCCTCGACGTGGTCGGTGACGACCTTCAGCTGGTCGGTGCTGACGATGCAGCCCATCTCGGCCGAGAAGTCGAACCGGTCGTTGACGACCATCTTCTTCACGCGCTCGGCGAAGGCCGGCACGAAGCGGTCGTAGATGGCGTCCTCGACGTACATGCGCTCGATCGAGATGCACAGCTGGCCGGAGTTGGAGAAGCAGGCCCGGACGGCGCCGTCGACGGTCTTCTTGAGCGGTGCGTCGGCGAGCACGATCATCGGGTTCTTGCCGCCGAGCTCGGCGGAGAAGTCGATGAGGCGACGGGCGCACTGCTCCGCGATGACCTTCCCGGTCGCGGTGCTGCCCGTGAACATCATGTAGTCGACGCGGTCGATCAGCGGGGTGCCGATCTTGCGGCCAGGGCCGGTGACCGGGATGAAGAGGTCGGCCGGCAGCCCGGCCTCGATCAGCAGGTCGATCCCGAGCAGGGCGGTGAACGGAGTCTGCGCGTCGGGCTTGATCACCACGGCGTTGCCGGCGAGCAGCGCCGGGATCGCGTCGGAGATCGACAGCGTGAGCGGGTAGTTCCAGGGGCTGATGATGCCGACGACGCCCTTGGGGTGGGCGTACTCGACGGCCGAGGTGAGCCCGGGGAGGGCCCCGCGGCGGGACTTGGGCTTGAGGTAACCGGCGGCGTGGTCGGCGTAGTACTGGCTCGTCATCGCGGTGTCGATGACCTCTTCGAAGGCCCAGACGCGCGCCTTGCCGGTCTCGGTCTGGATGACGTCCAGCAGCTCGGACTGCCGGTCGAGCAGCAGGTCGTGGTAGCGCGAGAAGATGGCGGCCCGCTCGCTGACCGGCCGCTTCGCCCACGCCTCCTGGGCCGCACGGGCGCGCCCGACCGCGGCTTCGACGTCGTCCTCGATGCACAGCGGCACCGCACCGACGGGCTCGAGCGTGTAGGGGGCCAGCGAGGTGGTGGTGTCGCGCGTGGCGACGGGGCGGACCAGGTCGATCAGCCGGTCGCGCAGCGCGTCCGGGAGGCGGCTCGAGGAGGCCTTGCCCCTCCGTGCCGCGTCGGTCGAGCTGGGCGGGTTCATCGTGGATGTCACTGGTTCTCCTCGTGCGCTGGTTCTCGTGCGCTGCTGGTCGTGCGCGGGGGCCTCCGCGAAGAAGGCGCCAGGGCGAACATCCCCTTAGTTGACTCGGAGTAACCGTACGACGAGGGCTGGTCGGCCGCGCTGTCCCTACTGTGACGGTCGTGCGGATCCTGGTCACCGGCGGGTGCGGCTTCATCGGTTCGGCCGTCGTCGACGCGCTGCTCGCGCAGGAACACGAGGTGCGGGTCCTCGACGCGCTGCTGCCCTCGGTGCACGCCGCTCCGCCGGCGCCCGACCCCCGCGTCGACCTGCTCGTCGCCGACGTCCGCGACGCCGACGCGGTCGACGCCGCGCTGGTCGGGGTGGACGCCGTCAGCCACCAGGCGGCGAAGGTCGGGCTCGGTGTCGACCTCGACGACCTGCCCGACTACGCCGGTTCGAACGACCTCGGGACCGCAGTGCTGCTCGCCCGTATGGGTCGTGCGGGCATCGGGCGGCTGGTGCTCGCGAGCTCGATGGTCGTCTACGGCGAGGGTGCCTACCGCTGCGCCGAGCACGGACCGGTCGCTCCCGGCCCGCGCCGACGTGCCGACCTGGACGCCGGCCGCTTCGAACCGCCGTGCCCGCGCTGCGGTCGCGCGCTGGAACCGGGGGTCGTCGCCGAGGACGCCCGCCTCGACCCGCGCAACGCCTACGCGACCAGCAAGGTCGCGCAGGAGCACTACAGCTCCGGGTGGGCGCGCAGCACGGGGGGAACCGCCGTCGCGCTGCGCTACCACAACGTCTACGGCCCCCGGATGCCGCGCGACACCCCCTATGCCGGTGTCGCCGCCATCTTCCGGTCGGCGTTGGCCCGCGGCGAGGCGCCGCAGGTGTTCGAGGACGGTGGGCAGCGCCGGAACTTCGTCCACGTCTCCGACGTCGCCGCGGCCAACGTCGCCGCACTGACCCACGACCTGGACCCCGGGTCACTCCGCCCGTTCAACGTCGGGAGCCGGACGCCCGCGACGATCGGCGACATGGCGGCGGCACTGGCCCGGGCGGCCGACGGCCCCGAACCCGTGGTCACCGGCCGCTACCGGCTCGGCGACGTCCGCCACGTCACGGCCTCGACCGAGCGGGCGGCTCAGGAGCTGGGCTTCTCGGCCTCCGTCGCGTTCGCCGACGGGATGGCGGCGTTCGCCTCGGACCCGCTGCGTGAACCGGTACCGGTCGATCGCGACGCCCGGGCCGCGAGCCCGACACGCAGGGCGTAGAGCACGGCCGATACGCCGACGAAGACGCCGGTGAGCACGAGCCAGCGGGCGAGGTAGGGAGAGGTGTCGAGTCCTGTCGCAGCCTGGTAGGCCGGCTCCGGCTTGTTGAAGATGAGCGGGAACCACAACAGCAGCAGGAGTCCGGCCAGCAGCAGTGGGACACGGACGTGGTTGACCACGGGTACCCGACGGTGCCGGTCACGGTGCGGCCCGCCCTCGGCGCCACGGAGCAACCGGTCGAGCAGCGAGTACGCGGGGAACAGGACGATGTCGTGGAAGAGCAGCGCGCCGATGAACCAGGTCAGCAGTCCGACGACGGACGGCGACTGGAGGATCCGGATCGCGGCGTAGCCGGCCACGATGAAGCAGAGCACGAGCGAGATCAGGTGCGCCGGGCCGGAACCGTAGGTGCGGGCGAACCAGGAGCGCCGCACCGGCGCGCCCTCGACGGGCGTCTCGGCAGCAGGCGTCTCGGCAGCGGGCGTCTCGGCAGCGGGCGCGGCGGCTTCCTCAGGCATCTGTCGGGTCCGTCCGGAAGGTGAGCCGGGTGACCCACTTGGTGTTCAGCACCCCGGGAGCCGCCGGGATGATGACCCGGGCCGGGAAGCCGTGGTCGAGGCCGAGGTCGGCTCCGTTGACCTTCAGCGCGAGCAGCGAGCGGGCGTCGGCGATCTGGTCGCCGGAGAGTCCGACGCTGCCGAAGCCGCCCTTCTGCAACGACTCGACGAACAACCCCGGGTGGTCGAGGGTGACGCCGGCGCGCGCGGCGAGGTCCCGCAGCCGCACGCCGGTCCAGGTCTGGTTCGTCGACCAGCCCTCGACGCAGGCGATCGGCAGGTCGTAGGTGTGCTGCGGCATCGCGAGCAGGTCCGCGCGGGTGAGCACCGTGCGTCCGGCCCCGCCGTTGATGGTGAGGCGCCAGGTCTCGCCCACCTGATCGGGCATGATGCCGACCGCCGATGCGGTCTTGTTGACCTGGAACGCGTTCGGGCCGGAGCCGTAGGACCGGCCACGGGGCGACAACAGCGCGACGGGGCGCAGCGCGTCGACGGTCTCCCCCACGTTCGTCACGGCGAGCAGGACGCTGCTGCCGCCGACGAGGCCGAGCAGGCCGCGGCGGGACAACGACGGCCGGGCCGGGTCGGCTGCGACGAGGCCCTGCTCGTCGGGCGCCTCGGGTTCGGTGCGGGAAAGCGGCGTGCGCAGCTCCGCCATCAGGTCCCGGCTGCGCAGCGAGCGGATCATCGTCGGGAGCTTGATGCCGACGTGCACGGTGAAGGCGGCGATGAAGACCCACGCGCCGTAGAGGTGCGCCGGGTAGAAGCTGAAGCCGAAGACGTACCAGCTCTGCACGTTGAGGACGCCGGTGATCATCTCGAAGGCGATGCCGCCGACGAGCAGCACCAGGCTCAACCGTTCGAGCAGCTGGGCCGGGGTCCGGAACGGCGGGAGCTTCAGCAGCTTCGGCATCACCGACCACAGCTTCGCCAGCACGATCGGGATGAGGATGATGCCGAGCCCGACGTGCAGGCCCTGCGTGACCCGGTAGAGCCAGACGGGGTGCGTCGGCCAGTCGAACAGGTACAGCCGCAGCAGCCCGGCGTCGGGGGTCTGGTCGTTGCCGAGCCGCGGGTTGTACGCCGCGTAGGACAGCAGGCCCGTGACGATGACGATCGGGAGGCCGACGAGCAGGACGGTCGCGAAGACGCTCGTGAGCCAGGGCCCGCGCAGCGGGCTGCGGAACAGCCGCCGCGGGTCGCGGGGCGCGAGCCGTTCCGCGGGCGGTGCGGTGGGCGTCGAGGTCGCCACGACGGGTCCCCGTTCTCGGGAGCTGGGGCTTGAGCTGGTCCAGGAAACACCGCGGGCGGGGTCACCGGGTAGTGGTGGCCCCGCCCGTCGGCGGTCGGCGGCCTATCGGTCAGGCCACCGGATCAGTCAGTTGGCGGTGATGTGCGCAACGCCGATCTGCATCATCGGCTTGAAGGCCTGCACGCCGAACGTGGTGTTCAGCGCCTGCGCCGCCTCGGCGGTGAGCAGGACCTTGGTGCCGTCGAGCTTGGCCTTGCCGGCCGCGTCCTTGCTGATCATCAGGTCGGAACCGTCGAGGAAGAACAGCGGGACCTTGGCGTTGCCCATCTCCTTGACCTCAGCGGTCAGCATGGAGGTGCCCGGGTCGACGACGAAGTTCTGCACGGTCAGGCTCTTGCCGGCACCGGCGAAGTTGAGGCCCGAGCCGTCGTGGTTGATCGTGCCCTGCACGTACGGGGTCACCTGGGTCTTGTCGAAGATCTTGACGTTGCCGCCGGTGATCGGGAAGTCCAGGGTGGGGCCGTACTGCATGGTCAGCTTGCCGGTGCCGGTCGGGGTGACCTTGACGCCGAGGCCGGTGATGGCCTTCAGGACGGCCGGGTCGACGGCGACGGCGGTGTCGGTGCCCTTGAGCTGAGCGATCTCAGCCTGCGGGGCCGCCGACGAGGCGGACGAGGGAGCGGCCGCGCTGGGGGCGGACGAGCTGCCGCCGGTGCTGCTGCTGCCGGTGCTGGATCCGCCACAGGCCGCGACGCCGAAGACGAGGCCTCCAGCGAGGAGTCCGGTGGTGGCGAGGCGTGCGAGTCGCATGAAGTGCTCCTTGGTTCTCGGGGTCCGGGGCCAGGGTTCCTGAGCGCCCGATGGCTGCCGGAGCAGCTCTTGACAATCAGGGCTTCGTGGCGGGGACACCCTGCGGTTGCACCTTTGTCGTCTGGATCACAGAAGAGCCAGAACTTCCCAGCCGGCGCCGCCACTGCCAGCGCCCGAGGGCGACGATCAGGACCACCGCCGCCGCGACCGCGTAGCCGAGCTGTCCGATGCCGATGAAGCGGGGATCGCGCAGCACGGCTGAGAAGTAGGCCGGGTAGGCCGCCGCGGCGACGGCGAGCCACTCCGGCCGGGCGGCCAGTGTCGCCAGCACGACGAGCAGCAGGGCGTACCAGGGCTGGACCGGGGTGGCGACGAGGAATGCGGCGCCGACCATGCCGACGGCCCGGATCGGCACCGGGGCCCGCGAGGTCAGGGTCCAGACCAGGGCGCAGAGCAGCGCCACCGCCGCGCAGAGCTGCGTCGCCGCAGGTGGAAGCCCGAGCAGCCCGAGCAGCAGATAGCGGGTCGCAGCGCCGCCGTACTGCTCCTCCTGCAGGTAGCCGGGGAGGTAACCGAGCACGTCCGGCCCGACGACCGCGACGTGCGGCACGTAGGTCAGCAGCACGAACCCGACGGCGACCGCCACGAAGATGGCTGCGACGGCGACGCGTCGGATGCTGCGCACGGGAGGGACGAGCGCCGGCAGCAGCAGGGCCGGGTAGAGCTTCACCGCGATGGCCGCTCCGGCCAGCACGGCCGACAGGACGAACCGACCGCGACCGGCGCCGGCGCCGGGTTCGACGCGGTGCCGGGCACTCCCGTCGGCGTCGCCCTGCGATCGCTGTCGCTTCCGCACGGCGAGCGCCACCGCCCCCACCGCGAAGATTCCGGCGAGGACGTCGACGTGACCGTCCGACGCGATGTCGAACCCCGCGACCGGCGACCACGCGTAGAGGACGGCGAGGCGGGGGTCGCGCCCGATACGGGGCAGCACGACGACCAGGAGGACCGCGAGCAGCACGCTCAGCAGCGAGGCGTAGAAGCGCTGGTGCCGGTCCAGGGCGGGGCCGGGCAGGACGTGCATGACGTAGAACCAGGCCTCGGCTACCGGCGGGTAGATGGTCCGGACGTTCAACCGGTTGATGCGCGTGCACGGCCGCTCGGCCCGGTCGATGACGGCGCAGGTGGCGTCGTCGGGCCAGAGCCACGGGTCGCGCAGGCCCTGCAGCTCCGGGGCGCTCGGCGGGTAGCGGTAGGGGTCGATCCCCGCCGCCTGCACGCGGCCGTCCCAGGCTGTAGCGGAACACGTCGTCGGAGATCTGCACGAAGGTCGTCAGCGACGCCGCCGGCAGGGCGACGGCCCCGATCAGCAGCAGGACGATGGCGGTCCGTCGGCCCAACCGACGCAGCAGGAGGACCGCGAGGGCGGCGACCCCCCACCACACCAGCAGGCCGGTCAGCAGCCGGTACCGGCCGCCACCGAGACCGCCGAGGCGGGTCAGCCGCGTCTCGAGAACGACCAGGGCGACGACGTACAGCACGGCGACGGCCGTCCAGACGGCGCCCCGACGCCGCGAGGTCACCGCCGGCGGCGCTGCCACCGATGGCGCCGTCGCGGCGGGCGCCGTCACAGTCCGGGGGCGACGCGGCGGGCGAGGCCGAGGAAGCTGCGTCCGGCCGCGGACCAGGCTGCGACCTGCCGCAGGCCGGTCCCCGCCGCCGTGCGGCGTACCTCGGCCGCGTCCGGCTCGGACCAGGGGAACCAGGAGCTGACGCGGCCCGCGGCGTCCTCGAGGCGGATGGTGCTCCCGCCCGAGGAACCGCGGGTCGCCGCGGGAGCGGCGGGCAGCTCCAGGAACACGACACCACCGGGGCGCAGCAGCTCGGCGCACCGCGCGAGCAGTCGCGCCACGTCTCCGCCGATGCCCGACGTTGCCGTCCGCGAGCAGGATCCGGGTCCAGCGCCCCGTGCCGGGCACGTCGCCGTAGACGTCGCGCGCGAGCACCTGGGCGCCGGCCGACCGGGCCAGCGCGAGCGCGCGGGACGAGATGTCGATCCCCAGCGCCGTGTGCCCGCGCTGCTGCAGGGCGACGGTCAGCCGGCCCGGGCCGCAACCCACGTCGAGGGTCGGACCGAGGCACCGGTCGAGCAGGCTCTCGTCACCGGGCTGGAGTCCCCCGGTCCAGCTACGGGTCGGAACGGACTGCAGCCTGCCGTCGGTGCTGCGGCGGTACAGCGCCGTGCCGTCGAGGGCGGCGGCATACAGCTCCAACGGGTCCAGACCGGCCGCGGGCAGGTCGAGGTCGGTCACGAGACCATCCGTAGCAGGCGTCCGTGCACGGCGGCGAAGCGACCGGCCGGTGCGGCGGCCGCGACTACGCCCGCGTCGGCCGCGGTGTCCACATCGGTGAGCTCCGGCAGCATCCGCACGACCAGCCCCGATTCCTCGAGCCGCCTCAGGGTGGCGGCGCCGGTGCCGGCCGTCGACATCGGCAGGTCGAGCAGCAGGTCAGGCAGGGGACGCCGGAGACCGAGCAGCCACCAGCCGCCGTCCGCCGCGGGGCCGAAGCAGGCGTCGGTGCCGCCCTCGTCGCGGGGCGACGCGACGCTGCGCACGGCGGCGGCCAGGGTTGCGACGGGCGCCTGCGGGGTGTCCATGCCGACCAGCACCGTCGGGACCCGCCCGCCTTGCGGGTGCGGGTCGGAGGGCTCGACCTGGCCGGCGGCGTCGAAGGCGGCCGCGAGCCGCACGTCGAGCCCCCCGATGGTCTGCCGCAGGACACGCCACGCGGGGCCGGGCGGCGGGAGATGCCCGTCGAGGACCAGGAAGGGTTCGACGTGGAACCCGTCACCGGCCAGCCGGAGCACGGCCTCGTCGACGGCATCGACGGTGTCCGCGAGCGCCGCCGCCGCCAGTTCGGCGGCCTCGCCCGGGGTGAACGGTGGGGTCAGCCGGGTCTTGACGCGCCCTGCGCGCGGCTCCTTGGCCAGCACGAGCAGCCGCGCGTCGACGCGCCGTGCTGGACCTGCGTCGGCGAGGCTCATCGGGCCAGCACCGCGGACATGTCCTGCACCGCACGGATCGTTCCCCGCACGGTGCCGGTCACCTTCGAACGCCCGGTCCGGGGGCGGTAGGCGACGTCGACCTCGTCGATGCGCCAGCCGGCGTCGGCGGCGCGGACGACCATCTCCAGCGGGTAGCCGAAGCGGCGGTCGCGCAGGTCGAGGTCGAGCAGCGCGATTCGTCGGGCGGCACGCATCGGGCCGAGGTCGCGCACCCGGATCCCGGAGCGTCGCCGCATCCGACGGGCGAGTTCGGCGTTCGCGACCCGGGCGTGCAGGGGCCACGCACCACGGGTCGTGGGCCGGCGACGTCCCAGCACCAGGTCGGCCCGGCCGGCCGCGACGGCGGCGACGACCTCGGGGAGCTGCTGCGGGTCGAGGGAGGCGTCGGCGTCGCAGAAGCAGACGATGTCGGCGTCGGCGGCTTCGAGGCCGGCGTGGGCGGCGGCGCCGAACCCGCGCTGCGGCGCGTCGACGACGAGCGCGCCGAGGCTGCGGGCCACGGCGGCGCTGCCGTCGGTGGAACCGTTGTCGACGACCACGGCGCGGTACCCGTCAGGGAGGCGGCCGAGGACCCACGGCAGGGCTGCCGCCTCGTCGAGGCACGGAAGGATCACGTCGACGGTCACGTCACCTCCGCAGTCTCCGCAGGGCCGAGCGGCCGACGGTGTGGCCCGCCGGGAGCGTCGGTGCGTCGACCCTGGCAGCCCCCGACCCTCCCTGCCCCTTCGCGCTCCGATGCCCCAGCGGTTGTGCTCCAGCGCAGATGTGGTGCAGTCGACGTTCGGAACTCCGCGCCCGCGGCCTCATCCGGCCGGTGGCGCGACGATCTGCACGCTGCCGGGAGCGGCGGAGGAGCCGATGAACAGGCGGCCGTCCCGGGGGTCGACGCCGATCGAGTTCGGCTGCTGCACGGTCGGGAGCGGGTCACCGACTCCGGTGAGCCCCGGGTCGTCCGGCCCCGCGCCCGGGGTGATGCGGTAGCGCAGCACCTGGTTCGTCGCCGAGAGCGCCACGTAGACGGCGCCCCGGGCGAGGTCGACGGCGAGGCCGTAGGGGCTGCCGGGCCGCGGGATGCGTCCGATCTCGCGGGGCGTCCCGCCGAGGGAGTAGACCAGCAGCGCGTTCCCGCGGGTGTCGGCGACCAGCAACCGGTCCCCACCGAGCGGCACGGCATGCGTCGGGCCGTCGCCGGCGGGTACCCGGGCGATCTCCTTCGCCGTCGCCATGTCGTAGACGAACAGGGTCCGACCCCGCACGTCGACGACCCCGGCCCGACCGTCGGCCACGGCGAGGCCGCCCGGCTGCACCGGCCCGGGCAGAGTCGCGACCGCCTGCCCGTCCTGGACGAAGGTCGTGGACCCGGCGAGTTCGTCGGCCACGACCACGCGGTGGGAGGCCGGGTCGAACGCCGCGTCGTGCGGTTGCCGCCCGACCCGGGTCGACGCGACGACCTGACCTCGGGGCAGGCCGATCTGGACGAGCAGGTCGGTGTCCTCGCCGGGGACCAGGACCGGTCCGCCCGGCTGCGCGAGCTGGAGGTGCCGGGCCGTTCCGCCGACGTTGACGGTGGTGCGGAGGGCGCCGGTGTCGGCGTCGAGCAGGGCGAGCCGGCGGTCCCGGACCGCCGCGACCGCGGTACGGGTGGGGCCGTCGACGACGACGCCCTCGACCGGGCTTCCGACGACGACGACCTTCCCGGCGGGCGCGACCGCGGGCAGCGGCGCGACGGCGGGTTCGGGTGCCGGTGGCAGGTCGGCGGCGGACGACGCCGACGCGACAGGGCCCTTCGAGCCGCTGCCGGCGCTGCCGCCGCAGGCGGCGACCGACAGGGTGAGAGCGGCCCCGAGCAGCAGCGTGGCCACCCGGCGGGCGGAGGGCATCAGACGATCTGTCCGGGGGCACCGGCGTCGGTGACGACCGGCAGGCCGGCCTGCAGCCACGCCTCCATGCCCCCGGTGACGTTGACCGCCGGATAGCCGGCGCGGCGCAGCGCCGCAGTGGCCATCGCTGAGCGGCCGCCGAGGTGGCAGACCACCAGCAACGGCTCGCCGTCCGGGACGTTGTCCGGGCTCAGCGCGTGAAGCGGCACGTGGGTAGCGGCTGCGGCGTGGCCGGCCGTCCACTCGTGGGGTTCCCGGACATCGAGCAGCACGGCACCCTGGTCGAGCAGGGCGGGCACTTCGGAGACGGAGACCTCACTGCGGTCCGGGTCAGGGGCGTTCGCGGTGGTCACGACCCCAGTCTGCCGGTCAGCGGTGTACGTCGGTCAGGGCGCGCCGGTCAGGAAGGCGTGGCCGCCTCGGCGCACCAGGTCGGCGGGCCGCTCGAAGGCCCCGACCTCGACCGACTCGACGTCGGGCGGGTCACCCACCGCGGACCTGTTGCCGCCCGTCGGTCGGGCGCCTACGGAGGACTCGAACGTTCCGGCCCGTAGGGTGACGGACGTCGCCCTCGGCGTCTTCGCTCACTCTCTGCGACCGTTCCTGATTCCGCCGGCCCCCCTGTGCATTCGCTGCGTGACATCACCAATGCGATGAGTGCCGGTTGACGTGGCGAGAGTTATTCCGGAAATGCAGGGGTAGTGGGGCTCCCGACACCCGAACGTAACGAAAGGGTCGGTTTCGTATGCCCTCGAGAGCCACTGCCCGTGTGGGTCTGGTCTCCGCCGCCTCACTGTCGCTGGCTCTGATGGTCGTCACTCCTGCCCTCGCCGTCGTCGGCGGCGTCCCCGAGGTCAACGACCCCTGCACCGTCGATGTGGCCCCGCCTCCGGGGTTCATCTGCACCCCCGAGAACAAGCTCGCGCTGGCGCCTCCCGCAGCCCCGGCACCGGCACCGGCTGACCCGACGCCGGCACCGGCCGGCCCGCCGGCGGCCGTCGACCCCGCACAGGCTGCCCCGCCCGCCGACGCGACGCCTGCCCCCGGCGTCCCGACGCCGGACCCCGCCGCGCCCGTCGCCGTCGTCCCGACCGATCCCGCATCCTCCGCTCCGGCAGGTCCCGCCGCTCCGGCCGGCCCCACGACGCCGACCGGCACCTCCGGCGCTCCCGCGTCGGGCACGTCCGGCCGCAAGCCCACCCCGGTCACCGTGGTGACGCCGCCCGGCACGACGCTGCGCGCCTCGGCAGCCGGTGTCGGCGGAGCGCCGACGAGCCTGCTCGCCGCGGCGACGGTGGCGAACCTGGCCTCGACGGACCTGCCCACCCTCGCGGCGATGCGCTCGCTGCCGCTGCTGCCCGGCCACGCGGGCCTGCCGCTCTCGGCCTACACCCCGTCGCCGCAGCTCGCCGACATCCCGCTCGCGACGCTGCCACCGTCCACGCGCATCGCCGTCGTCCAGGCCCCGCTGCTGGCCGCCGGTGAGGACGCCGCCGGTGGCGGCGGTTTCACGCTCGCCGACCTCAGCGGCCGCGCGCTGCCGGGCCTGCTGGTCGTCCTGGCCACCGCCCTCGTGGCGAGCATCGGCGCCGCCAACATCCGGGTGTGGCAGGACAAGCTGGCGACCGCCCGTAGCTGATCGGCGGTCGTCCCCTCGGCACCGGCGACCCGGGGTCGAGCGGGAGGGGTCAGCCCTCGGAGAGGTGGGCCTTGATGCCCGCCACCAGCTCCCGGGGCCGCTCCACCTGCGGCAGGTGACCGCAGTCGAGTTCGAGCTGCGACGCCTGCGGGAGCCGTTCACGCACGTGCTTGCCGAAGCCCGCGGGTACCAGCGGGTCGCGGGTGCCCCAGACGAACAGCGAGCGCGGCGCCAGCTCCGACAACCGGGTCCACAGCCCCCGCTCGCCCAGCGGATCATCGAGGGCGATGTTGCGGGCGGCCGAGTAGAACGCGACGCGTCCACCCGGCGTCGCGTAGCCGCGGAGGAACTCGCCCAGGGCGAGCCGCACGGCCGGGCTGGTCAGGTCGGCACCGTTCTGCGCGAGCACCGTGTGCAGGATGCGGGCAGTGAGCCGGCGCGGAGCGGGCTGCACGGCGCCGAGCCGCGACGGCGCCCAGCGCACGAGCCTCGACCAGGCCGGGCGGCGCAACCAGGCCATCGCCGGGGTCAGCAGGATGAGCCGGCGGATCCGCTCGGGCGCCTGCAACGCCACTTCCAGCGCGATCCGGCCGCCCAGTGAGTGCCCGAGCAGATCGACCTTGCCCAGGTCGAGGGCGTCGAGGACAGCGATCACCGCGGTGGCGAACTCCGGGGCGTCGTACCGGCCCCGGAGCGGCTTGACCGACTCGCCGAAGCCGGGGAGGTCGAGCGCGATGACGCGCCGCTGCTCGGCGAGCGCCGAGATCAGGGGCAGCATCGAGATCTTGGTTCCGCCGAGCCCGTGGATGCAGACCAGCGGGTCGCCGGTGCCTCCCTCGAGCAACGAGACCAGGCCCATCGGGGTGCGTTTCGCCGACCAGGTCAGTCGGCCCGGCCTCCGGTCGCCGCTCGTCGCGGACAGGAAGCCGAGTCCGAGATGAGCGCTCCCCCGACTCGACAACGTGCCGTCGAAGAAGTGCCGGTAGGCGCTCCGGGCGTCGTCGGCGACCTCGCGCCACACCTCCGCGGAGGCGCTGAGGCCGGTCTCCGGAGCCCGGGCCGACGCAGGGACCAGCACCGCCCCGTCGCGCCCGAGCTCGACGTCCCAGCTCTCGCCGCCCCGCTCCCGCAGCCGGAGGCGGTCGCGGTGCGAGCCGAGGCGGAGCACCTCGGGGTCGAACCGCTCGACGAGCCGGACGAACGGCTCCGGCGGGACGGTCCCCTTCGCGGGGCGGACGTCGCGGGGCTCACGTCGCAGGGCTCCAGGGCCGGTCGGGCTCATCGCTGTCCTTCCGGTTCGGGGACGTCAGGTCGGGAGTTCGTCAACGGTGCCGATCCGTCGGTCGGTGCCGATCCTTCAGCCAGTATCGGGGGGTGACCGCCCCGCCCGACCCGGCCCTGCTGTCCGATCCGCCCCATCGTGCCCCCTCCGAGCCGACGGCGGACACCGCCCCCTCCCGCTTCGACGTCGACCGGGCGCGTCGCGAGACCCCCGGCACCCGCGAGGTCACCCACCTCGACAACGCCGGCGCGGCCCTCCCGCCGGAGGTCGTTCTCGACACCGTCGTCGGGCACCTCCGGCGCGAGGCGCGACTCGGTGGCTACGAGGCCGCTGCGGCCGTGGCCGCCGAATCCGAGGCCGTGTACGCCTCCGTGGCCCGCCTGATCGGTGCCTCGCCGCAGGAGATCGCCCTCGCCGAGAGCGCGACCCGGGCCTGGGACATGGCCTTCTACGCCTTCGGACTCGGCCCGGATGACGTCGTGGTCACCGGTGAGGCCGAGTACAGCAGCAACGTCCTGGCCCTGCTCCACCAGACGCGGCGCACCGGGGCGCAGCTGCGGCTCGTGCCGGGCGATGCCTCCGGCCAGATCGACGTCGCTGCGCTGGCAGCGACGCTCGACGAGCTGGGCGAGCGAGCCGCCCTCGTCTGCCTCACGCACGTGCCGACGTCCAACGGGCTCGTCTCCCCCGCCGCCGCGGTCGGTGCGATCACGCGACGGGCAGGCGTGCCGTTCCTGCTCGACGCGTGTCAGTCGGTCGGCCAGTTGGCCATCGACGTCGAGGCGATCGGCTGCGACCTGCTGTCCGCTACCGGCCGGAAGTACCTGCGGGCACCGCGCGGCACCGGCTTCCTCTACGTCAGCGACCGGATCCGCGATCAGCTGGATCCACCCTTCGTCGATCACCACGCTGCGGCTTGGGTGGCCGAGGACCGGTACGCCCTGCGGAACGACGCGCGTCGCTTCGAGAGTTTCGAGGCCGGCGTGGCCGCGCGGCTCGGCCTCGGCGCCGCGGTCGACTACGCACTGGCCTGGGGGCAGGACGCCATCGAAGCCCGCATCAGCATGCTCGCCGACCGGTTGCGGGAGCAGCTGGCGACCGTCCCCGGGGTGCTCGTGCGCGACACCGGAGAGCGCCGCTGCGGCATCGTCACCTTCGACATCGCCGGGGTGGCGTCCGACGACGTGGCCGCCCGGCTACGTGGGGCCCGCGTCAACACCGGCGTCGCGCGGGCCGCGACCGCCCGGCTCGACCTGGGCCGTCGGGGGGTCGAGGACGTCGTCCGCGCGTCCGTGCACTACTACAACACCGAGGCCGAACTCGACCTGCTTCTCTCGCTGGTGACCGACCTGGCCGCGGGGCGGGCGGCCTGAACCGCGACCCGCTGCGGCGGCGCCTCGCCTACATCCCGCCACTGTGGCCCGACAGCCTGTTCGGCCACCTCGCCGCGACCGGGATCCCGGGCGTGGAGGAGTGGCGCGACGGCGCGTTCCGGCGCACCCTCCGCCTGCCGGGCGGACCCGGCATCGTCTCGTTGCGACCGCCGTCCCGCGGGGCGGCGACACCGTCGAGGCGGACGGAGCCGGAGGCGACGATCGAGGCCGAGCTGTGGCTCACCGACGACTCCGACGTCGATGCCGCTCTCGCCAGCGCCCGTCGGCTGCTCGATCTCGACGCGGACGCCCCGCTGATCGACGCCGATCTGCGCCGCGACCCGGCGCTCGCCCCGCTGGTGGCGGTGGCCCCCGGACGTCGCGTGCCGGGGGCGGTCGACGTCGATGAGATGGCCGTTCGCGCCGTCCTCGGCCAGCAGGTCTCCACCGCCGCGGCCCGGACGCACACCGCACGGCTCGTGACGGCGCACGGCATCCGCCTGGTCGACCCCGCCGGGGGCCTCACGCACGTTTTCCCGACCAGCGAGGCGCTGCAGGAACTCGACCCTTCCGCGTTGGCGCTGCCGGTCAAGCGCCGGCAGACGCTGGTGGGACTCGTCGCCGCGCTCGCCGGAGGATCGCTGGATCTGGCCACCGCCGCCGCCGCCCGCGCCTCACTGCTGGCGCTCCCCGGGATCGGGCCGTGGACGGCCGACACGGTGGTCATGCGCGCGCTCGGCGCCCGGGATGCGTTCCTGCCGGGGGACCTCGGCGTGCGGGTCGCCGCCGGACGACTCGGTCTGCCGAGCGACGCCCGCGGCCTCGATCGTCACGCGGAGCGCTGGAGCCCGTGGCGGTCCTACGCCGTGCAGCACCTCTGGGCGACCGGCGACCACGCCGTCAACCGGCTCCCGGACGCCACCGCCTAGGACGCCACCAGCTCGGAGGCAGCACGCTCGGCTTGCCCGACGCCGGCGGAGCGGCTCGCCTCGGCCCACAGGGCGTCGAGGGAGAGCCCGAGCACCGCACCGATCGCGGCGATGGTCGAGAAGGCGGGGGTCGCGACGCGACCGGACTCGATCTTGCGCAGCGTCTCGGGCGAGACGCCCGCGTCCAGGGCGGTGGTGAGCATCGACCGGTCCCCCCGAGCGCGTCGCAGGAGCGCACCGAGGCGCTTACCGCGCTCGAGTTCGGCGGGGGTGAGCGGCAACCGGACCATGGGCGGATACTAATACCGGGATTGCATTACCGGGATACTGTTACCGGGATAGTTATCGGAAGGAAGGCCGGGAGACCAGCAGATGATCGAGATCGTGAGCCCGGAGAGGCTGCCCCGGGCCCGGGCGGCCGGAGCGCTCGTCGCCGACATCCTGCAGTCGCTCCGGGCGCGATGCGGCGTCGGGACGAACCTGCTCGAGGTCGACCGCTGGACCCGGGCGATGATCGATGACGCCGGCGCGGAGTCCTGCTACGTCGACTACGCCCCGTCCTTCGGCCGTGGCCCCTTCGGCCACTACATCTGCACCTCGGTCAACGACGCGGTGCTGCACGGACTCCCCCACGACTACGCGCTCGCCGACGGCGACCTGCTCTCTCTCGACCTGGCGGTCTCCCTCGGCGGGGTCGTCGCCGACTCCGCCATCAGCTTTCTCGTGGGCGACGCGCACCCGGCCGAGGACGTCGCGCTCATCGACGCCACCGAACGCGCCCTGCGTGCAGGCATCGCGGCGGTCCGTCCCGGCGCCCGGCTCGGGGATGTCTCCTCGGCCATCGGAACGGTGCTCGGCGGCGCGGGCTACCGCGTCAACACCGAATTCGGTGGGCACGGCGTCGGTTCGACGATGCACCAGGACCCGCACGTCGCGAACTCCGGCCGCCCGGGCCGGGGCTACGCGTTGCGCCCCGGTCTCCTGCTCGCCCTCGAACCCTGGGTCATGGTCGACACCGACGAGCTCGTCATGGATCCCGACGGCTGGACCCTCCGGAGCTCCACGGGTTGCCAAACGGCCCACAGCGAGCACACCATCGCGGTCACCGAGAACGGTGCCGAGATCATGACCTTGCCGAGCCGGGCGCAGCCGTGAGGCCGTTCACCTGGTCAGGTATCCGGTCACCGCAACGGGTGAAGTTGTCCCGGAACCGTCACCAATCCGTTGGTTCATAGCGTTCCTTAGACAGCGACGGCCCTGGCCGACGGTCGTGGAGAGGACACGTCGGCCGGGGTCGTCGCCCTATCGCTCGGAGCCTGCGCGAAAAATCTGGTCGTGCCGTAACGGGCTCCGAAGCCGCTCGTTGGTCTGGACAGCGAGGTCTTGGTCGGTGGGCCGGCTGGGGGGTTCACCGCCAAGACCTCGCCTCAGCTGATCCGGACCCCCGGCCCGGGCTCCGCGCCCCGCGGGCAGTGCCGTCGTCGCCTGCGTTTCACTACGCGCAGACAACGGTCCGCCATCCGCCTGCTGGCGCTCCCGGCGGGCCGCTTAGCTCCGGCTGTCGCCGCTTCCGCGCGGCGTTCGGCTGAGGCTTCGGGGGCCACCGGTGCGCGCACTCGCTGTTCGAACAGCCGCGTCGGCGGCGGTGCTGATCACGGCGACGGCTTGCAGCGGCAGCACGCCGACCCGACCCGCGACGAACCCCGCACCGGCGACGACCAGCGCCACCCCGTCGGCCTCCGCGACGCCGTCGGCCGAGACCACGTCGAGCGCGACGTCGGCGCTGCGCGGCGCCGTCCTCAAGCAGAGCGACTTCTCCCGGACCGCCCTGACCCTCGACTCCGACGGCGTCCAGCCCGCCCCGGACGCCGGCAGTCTGGGCCGCGCCAGCTTCGACTACTGCGGAGGCACCTTCCACGAGGAGGGATCCCGCATCGAGCGGTACTCCGTCGTCGCCGGCTACACCAAGCCGCAGGCCGGTGCGATCTACAACGAGATCGTGCGGTACGGGTCCGCGGCGGAGGCCGGGACGGCTCTCGACGAGTTCCGCACAGCCGTGCGGAACTGCGACAAGGGCAGCCACCCCAGCGTCATCAACGACGGCAAGGACGTCACCTTCCAGCCGCAGCAGGGGCCGTCGACGGTCAGCCAGCTCGCCAACAACAACACCGTCGTGCAGTCGGAGCTGGTCAGTGAGGGCAGCACGGTCAGCCTGACGCAGTTCATCGCCCAGTACGGGGACGCCCTCGTCATCACCTACGCCGCGACGAAGGGCACCACGCAGACCCCGGTCAACGAGGCCGTGGGCACGCTCGGGACGCTGGTCGGCCAACGACTCTGAATCGGGGCACTCGTCGGAGAAGTCTGACGAATATGTCGGAACCGGTTGCTGCGGCCGTCGGGCGGGCCGACGATGGCGCCGCTGTCGCGCGCGGACTGCTCCGGTCCGCGGCCGTCCGCGGAGGTCAGCATGGACGACGACCGGGCACCTGCTCACCCCCGAGCCGAGGATGATTTCGGCGCACGCTGGCGGACGCGGGTCCGGACCTCGCGTGCCTGGGCGGCCGGTCTGCAGCTCCTCGCCGTCGGCGTCGCCGCCGCGGGCGCGGCGGTCTACACCGTCGCCACTCCGGCGGTCCCGCGTCTGCTGTCGGTCGAGCTGGCCGGATCGTCGGCCGAGATCGGCCGGTTGACCGCCGGTTCCGCTGACGCCTACCGCACCGCGCTGGCGTGGGATCCCGCCCTCGTCGCCGGCTACGCCATCGCCATCGTCCTCGCGACGCTCGTCGGCCGCTCCATCGCGCTGCGCCGCGTCGAGCGCGCCGCCTACGGAATCGCCGCCGGTGCGGCCGTGCTCGCCGCAGCATGCGACCTGGTCGAGAACCTGCTGCTCCGGATCGTCATCGACGCACCGACGCCCGCACGGGACGGGGTGGCGATCGCGGCTCAGGCCGTGTCGTTCACCAAGTGGGTTCTCGTCGTCCCGGCCGGTGCCGTGGCCGCCGTGGCGGTCCTGCTCACGCTCGCCCGGGTCCGCCGCGCGACGCCCGACGCCCGCCGCCGGGCCGTGGCGATGGCCGCGCTGGTCGAGGTGCCGGTGCGCGACCCGCGCGTCCACGACCGGGACGACCGGGCCGACCAGGACGCCGCCGCACCGATCTCGCCGGTCTTGTTCGGACCGGACACGGTCGAGGACGACGTCGCACAACGACGTTCGGCCTGGCGGGCCGCGAGCCGGCTACCCGACGGGCGGGAGCACGCCACCGACCGCATGGGCTTCTGCGTCTCCGGCGGCGGTATCCGCTCGGGCACCTTCGCGCTGGGCGCGATGGACAGCCTCCGCGACCTGCTCGTGCAGGCGCGCTACCTCGTCTCGGTCTCCGGCGGTGGGTACGCGACCGGCGCCATGCAGCTGGCGATGCAGCCGCTTGCCGGTGCCGCGGACCCGTCGGCCGGGTTCTCGTCCGCCCGGCCTGCGGACGTGTTCGCGCGGGGGTCGGCGGAGCTCGACCACACCCGCAAGCACGGTCGCTACCTCGCCGACGGAGCACGGGAATGGTCCGTCGCCGTCGTACGACTGCTGCGCGGGGTCGCCGTCAACCTGCTGCTGCTCGGCGCCCTCACCGTCGTGACCGGGCGGCTGATCGGTCACCTGTTCGCGATGTTCCCGGGCGACATGTTGCGGACGGACACCTGGCCGCCGGCCGGGGTGTGGTGGGCCGCCGGATCGGTGTTCGCCGCCGCGATGCTGCTCGCAGTGCTGCGCATCTGGATCGAGCCCTCGCTGGGCGAGGATCGGCACGGCGTCAGCCCCACCGTCATCAAGGTTGCCGGTGGACTCTTCGGCCTCGGCTGCGTCCTCGCCGTCGTCGGCATCGGGTTGCCGGTGCTGGCCTCGGTCGCGCGCCGGCCCGGTGGCGTCCCCGTCGCGAGCGGCGGCGCCGTCTCCCTGCTCACCGCCTGGGGGGCGGCGATCGTCGCCCTCGGCCGGAGCCCGGCCGTCGTCAAGAGCGTGACGAAGGCGTGGTCCTGGCAGGCGAAGGCGGGGACCCGCCTGCGCGGGGCAGCGGCCAACCTGCTCGTCGCCGTGGCCCTGCTGCTGGTGGCGGCGGCCCTGCTGCTCCTGCTCGGGGTCGTGCTGGCGAGCACCGGGCACCTGACCGGCCGGGCGTCGTCCTGGCCCGGCCACACCCGGGAATGGGTCTACACCGCGGCGGCGCTCGGCACGCTCGCCTTCTTCGCGACCGTCGACCAGGTCCGGTGGAGCCTTCACCCGTTCTACCGTCGCCGTCTCGCGACCGCCTTCTCGGTCCGGCGCGTGCGGACCGGGACGGGCGTGCGGGCGGTCGCCTACGACTTCGACCGCGAGATGACACCGCTGCACACCTACGCCGGACCGATCGGCAGCGACACCGCCGAAGGGCTCGGTGGTCCTCGCGACGCCGGGTTCCCGCAGGTCATCTTCTCCTGCGCCGCGCACGACACCGACCGAGAGGTGAGCCTCCCGGGCCGCCGGGTCGTGCCGTGGACGATGTCGGGCGACTACGTCGGCAGCCCGATGATCGGCTGGACGCCGACGCGTGCCCTCTACGACTACTCGCCGCCGGTCCTCCAGGGTGACCTCACGGTGCAGGCCGCGCAGGCGATCTCCGGAGCCGCCATCGCCAGCCAGCTCGGGCGCATGGCCCGGTCCTACAGCCACCTGCTCACCCTGACCAACGTGCGGCTCGGGAGCTGGCTGCCGAACCCCACCTTCCTCCGCATGGCCGAGCCCCACGCCTGGATGGTCCCCGGCCTCCCGCACCGGCGGTACCTGAACACCCTGGGCCGCGAGCTGTTCGGTGCGCATCCCGGTGATGCACCGCTGGTGTACGTCACCGACGGCGGGCACTACGAGAACCTGGGGCTGGTGGAGCTCCTCCGGCACCGCCCGTCCCTGGTCGTCTGCATCGACGGCAGCGGTGACCGGCCCGACGTGGCGACGACGTTCGCGCAGGCGATCCAGCTCGCCTACGAGGAGCTCGGCGTCGTCGTGGAGACCGGCGACGCGGCACAGCTCGGCGCCGGACCGGCGGGACCTCCCCGCAGCGCGTCGAGCCAGCTCATCGGGGAGCTCGAGGACCGCCTCGCACAGTCGTGCGTGCTCACCGCCCGCATCAGCTACCCCGACCTGGGGGCCGGGCTTCCTGCGTCGGAGGGCCTGCTCTTCCTGGGCAAGGCGACGCTCACGTCGCAGATGCCGTTCGACGTGCTCGCCCACGCGTGCCGCAACCCGGCCTTCCCGAACGACAGCACGGCCGACCAGTGGTTCGACTTCGAGCAGTTCGACGCCTACCACGCGCTCGGACGCCACGTCGGACGGCAGCTGCGCGAGACGATCCTGGCGTTGGCGGACCCACCGCCCGTGATCCCCCCGCAGCGGGTGGGCCCGGCGTTCCATCTGCGGGGTCGCGACGGGCAGGACCTGCTCATCGACCTGACGTCGCGAACTGAGCGGGCCGCTGCGGACGGCCCCACCGATTCGCACGCGTAAAACGGCGTGTGACTGGGGACACATAGTGGGTCAGGCGTCACATATCGGGCCGCAACGGTGCCCCGAGTCGTCCGACCCAGCCCATGGAGCGCCCCATGACCAGTCACCCGGAAACGCGGCCGATGGCCAACGGTGTCGGCAGCGCCCCGCCCGGCGTACGCCACGACGACTACCCCGAGGTCTACCCGGACGGCCGCTCCCCCGGAGCCCGGGACGTCCGCGCGCCCGAGCGGGACATGCCACTGCGCGGCCAGGACGCCGTCGACACGTCCGCCCAGGCCGGGTCGCCGGCCATCGGCGATCCCGGTCCGCTGGGGCTGGCCGCCTTCGCCCTCACCACGTTCGTCCTGAGCGTCTTCAACGCCGGGATCATCAAGAACGTCGAGCTCGAGGGCGTCGTCCTCCCCCTCGCGCTCTTCTACGGCGGCCTCGTGCAGCTGCTCGCCGGCATGTGGGAGTTCCGGAAGGGCAACACCTTCGGCGCCACGGCCTTCAGCTCGTTCGGCGCGTTCTGGCTGTCCTACGCGGCCTACGCGAAGTTCGTCCTGCCCGGCATCGCGAACCAGCCCGACGCCTACAAGGCCACCGGGCTCTTCCTGCTGGCATGGACCATCTTCGCGGCGATCCTGCTCACCGGAGCCGTCCGCATCAGCGGCGCGCTCGCGCTGGTGTTCCTCACCGCCACCGCCGCCTTCACGCTGCTCACGATCGGCAAGCTCGGGCAGAACGCCGACATCACCAAGCTCGGCGGCATCGTCGGGATCGTGACCGCGGGCTGCGCCTGGTACACGGCCTGGGCCGGCATCGTGAACGACAGCTGGAAGCGCACCATGCTGCCGATCTTCGCGGTGAAGCACCACCGCAGCTGACCGCGCCCGGCCCGAAGGGCGCGTGACATAGCACGAACAGCGGGGGCAGGGCCGACAGGCCCTGCCCCCGCTTCGTCGTGCCGTGACTGCGGTCGGTCGCCCTCAGCCGCGTGCTTCGCCGACCGCTGCGCGCGAACCGTCCGCTCCGTCGGCGGGGAGGTAGCCGTCGTCCTCGGCGGCAGTGGCGACCCCGTGCCGGACGAACAGGGCCGCGACCACCGCACCCGCCACGAGCAGGATCGCGGCGAGCGTGAAGCAGGTGTGCAGACCGTCGCCGAAGACGTTGTAGACGATGTCGAGGATCCGCTGGACCAGCGGCCGGATGGCCGGCGGGTACGAGCTGACGCTCGAGGTGTCGGGCACCCCGCCCTCGCGCACGGACTTGTCGACGTAGGCGCGTAGGGGCGCCGGGATTCCCATGTCGGTGAGCCGCTTCTGCAGCCCGATGCTCAGCGCGGAGTTGACGATGGCGCCGAGCACGGCGATGGCGACGACCGCGCCGAGCTGCCGGCTGGTGTTGCTGACCGAGGCGGCCATACCGGAGCGTCGCCCCGGAACCGCCGTGAGGGCCGCTGAAGTGACCGGAACCAGTGCGATCCCGAACCCGAGTCCCGCGACGAGCAGTGAGAGGGCCAGCGGGCTGTAGGTGACGTCGGGGGCGAGAAGCGAGTCGGTCCAGTAGACGCCGCCCGCGGCGACCAGGCAGCCGACGGTCATCGGCACCTTGGGGCCCATGCGGCCGACCCACCGTCCGGTCAGTCCGGCGGCGACCACCATGGCCACCGCCATCGGCGCGAACTGCCGGGCGAGCTGCCCCGCCGTCTGCCCGGGCACGCTCTGCAGGTAGAGAGCCGTGAAGAAGAAGACCGCGAACAGGCCGAAATAGGTCAGGAAGCCGACGAGGTTGGCGCCTGCGAACGTCAGGTTGCGGAAGAACCGGAGGTCGACGAGCGGGTCGGAGACGAACGCCTCGACCAGGACGAACAGCAGCAGCGCCACGGCAGCCGCCCCGAACAGCACGAGGATGTGGGTGGCCTTGAAGCCGTCCCGCTCGCCCCGGATGATCGCGAAGGTCAGCACCGTGACCCACGTGGCGGCGAGCACGGCGCCGGCGATGTCGAGCCTGCGGCCCTCGCGGTCGGAGGAGTCGGGCAGGGCGATCACCGCCGCGACCAGCGCCACCGCGCCGAGCGCGACGTTGAACCAGAAGATCGTGCGCCAGCTGCCCGCGTCCACGAGCAGGCCACCGATGACGGGACCGAGGGCGAGGGCGAGTCCGGAGACCGCGGTCCACGCACCGAGCGCCCGCGCGCGGGAGCGCTCCTTGGGGAACAGCTGCCGCAGCAAGCTGAGGGTGCCCGGCTCGCAGGCGGCTGCCCCCACGCCCATCACGATGCGGCCGACGACGAGCATGCCGACGCTGCTCGCGAGCGCGGCGACCACCGAGCCGGCGAGGAAGACGACGATGCCGGCCAGCATGACGCGGCGCCGGCCGAGCAGGTCACCGATGCTGCCCCCGACGAGCATCAGGCCGGCGAACGCGAGTGCGTAGCCGTTCACGACCCACTGCAGCGAGATGACGCCGGCCTTCAGGTCGCCCTGGATGCCCCCGAGACTCACGCTGATGATCGTGGTGTCGAGGAAGGTCAGGAACAGCACCAGGCAGATAGCGGCCAGGGCCACCGGCCGCGAGCGGGTACCGCCCTTGCCGTCGCGGGCGTCGTCGACCGCTCCGTTCGCGCTCACCGGGTCCTCCGAGGTGTCCGTGACGTCCAGGACGTCGGGGTGTCGACGTCGACCCTCCTCTGCCCTTTCGGGATTCGGTCGACACGACGCGCTGGTCACCGCGTCGCGTCCACCTATACCGCACCCCGTCGACGCGGCACGGTCCCCCTCAGCACGCCGACATGCCCGTGCCATCGAGCGGCAAGACGGCCTCGGTCAGGAAGCAAGGCCGTCCGCCAACGCGGTTCGCAGCGGGAGTGGCTCGCGGCCGAGCAGCGTCGCGAACGTCGGGTCGGCGACGGCGAACTCGCCGAGCTCAGCACCGGCGAACGCACACTCCTGTCGGAGTGGTTGGACCGCATCGTCGGCACCTGACCAGCTGCGTGACCTCAGCCCCCGGCGGCCTGGATCTTCTGCGCCAGCACCGCCGGGTCGAACTGGCCGGAGCTGTTCGCGAGCTGCGCGGTCTCGACCTTCTGCTCGTTGATGTAGAGCGTCGGGGTACCGGTGACGCCGGCCTTGGAGCCCAGGTCCGCGACCTCGGCGACCCATCCGTTGAAGTCGCCGTTGTTCACCGAGGTCTCGAACTGCGGCTCCGTTATGCCGACCGACTGTGCCAACTGGACGATCTTCTCGTTGGACAGGCCGGCCTTCGACGTCTCGTCGGGCTGGTTGGCGTAGAGCGCCGCGTGCAGCTGGAACGCCTTGTCCGAACCGGCGTAGGTGTCGGCGGCGGCGAAGGCCCCGGACGACCGGTGGGAGTAGGTGCCGCCGTTGTGGTCGTCGATGAACGAGAGCATGTGGTAGCGGATCTTCACCTTGCCGTCGTTGACCATCGTGGCCAGAGAAGCGCCGTTCGCCTTTTCGAACTGTCCGCAGATGGGGCAGTTGAAGTCCTCGAAGAGGTCGAGGGTGACGGGTGCTGACGCCTTGCCGATGAGCACGGCGCCCTGCGCGACCGGGGACCCGGAGGTCACCGCATCCCGGGGCCGCAGCACCGTCGTCGGCTTCTTGCTCGAGGAGCTGCCGATCGCGATGCCGATGCCGACCAGGACGAGGACCACCAGGACGACGACGCCGCTGACGATCAGGTTCTGGCGCCGGCGCGCGGCGCGGCGTTCCGCCTCACGGGCAGCGCGTGCCTTGTCCTGCCGGGCGCGGCGCTGCTGGGTCTTGGTCGAGGATTGGGTCGGTCGGGATCCGGTGCTCATGCGTCCTCACTCAGCAGGTGGTCCAGGGACAGTCGTGACGTCGGGAAGAACAGGAGCCAGGCGGCCAGTACGAGGAAGCCCAGGTCGCGGGCGATCTCCTGCAGGTAGGCGGTCTGTGCGACGGCGCCGCCACCGCCGAAGCAGCCGCAGTCGATCTTGAGTCCGCGGAGGCCCGCCGAGGACACGGCGCCGATGAAGACGACGAGGAGCACCGCCGAGAACGCGGCCACCAGACGCGTGCCGAACCCGAGCAGGAGCAACAGGGCCAACGCCAGCTCGAGGTAGGGCAGGGAGTAGGCGACCGGACGGACGGCTCCCTCCGGGAGCAGGTCGTAGGCCCGCACCGCGCGGACCATCGCCTCGACGTTGCCGATCTTCGCGAGCGAGGCCGTGGCGAACACCGCGGCGAGGCCGAGTCGGGCGACCAGGGAGACCCACGGCAGCCAGGGCGGACGACGCCGACGCCGCTGCGTCGGGACGGGCGACTCCTCGTCGGGCCCGGTCGGTACGGCTGACGACGCCGGCCGCGGACTCATCGCGACACCCGCTCGGGAGCCGAGGACGTCGCGCCGGCAGGTTTCGTCGGCGCGGCCAGGACAGCCGGAACGGCCGGGCGCAGGCGGGTCACGGGGTTCCTCTCGAGGTGCGGGGGTGCGGGCAAGGGCGGTACGTGGTCCTCACCGCCGGCGGGCGAGGTCGGCGAGGTAGCGGTTGTAGACGGCGTGCTCGTCACCGTCCGGGTCGCGTTCGGCCTGGCGCTCCTGGGTCCGGGCGTCACGCTCGTCGGCGCGGTACCACTGCACGAAGATGGCCGCCGCCGCGAAGAGGGCGATGGGTTCGCCGAGCGCCATCGCGATACCGCCGCCGGTCCGCTGGTCGGCGAGCAGACTCGCGCCCCACGTCCGCCCGAGGGTGCCGAACCAGCCGCCGGCGAGGACCTGATTGCTGCTCATCACCGCAAGGCCGAAAAAGGCGTGGAACGGCATCGTCAGGATCAGCAGCAGCATCCGCACGGGGTGGCTGGGCCGGTTCGGCAGCGGGTCCGGGCTGAGGATCGGCCAGAACAGCAGGCAGCCGGAGATCAGGAAGTGCACCTCCATCAGCAGGTGCCCGGCGTGCTGGCGCATGAGGGCTTCGAACAGTGGCGAGAAGTACAGCCCGAACGTGCTGACCACGAAGATGGCCAAGGCGACCACCGGGTTGCTGAGCACGCGCAACAGTGGGCTGCGCAGCGCCGCCAGCAGCCAGCCGCGCGCGCCGCGCCAGCTGACCTGCACCTCCTCGCCGCCGTCGGCACGCAGCGACCGCCCGGCGACGGGAGCCGGCCGCGACGGCAGCACCCGGAGCGCGAGGGTCACGGGTGCGCCGAGTGCGAGCAGTGGCGGCGCCACCATCGCCAGCAGCATGTGCTGCGCCATGTGGACGCTGAACAGCACGCCGCCGTAGCGGCTCAGGCCGCTCTGCGTCGCGAGCGCCACGATGGCCAGCCCGCCGTACCAGGCGGTGCTGCGACCACGCCCCCAGGAGTCGCCGCGCGCCCGCAGCCGATGGGCCGACCGCGCGTAGAGCACCGCGCCGGCGATGACGGCTAGGAGGAACAGCAGCTGCGGCTGGGCCCAGAGCAACAGCCGTTCCACACTCACCGGACCGGGCAGCTCGTAGCCGAGCGCGGCCTTGGCGATGCTGACGTCCGGCACTGAACGGGCGATCGGCGTCGGGCTCCGGGACAGGGCGACGGCGAGGCCGACCGCGGCGCTCATCACCGTCAGCTCCACCGCCGCGAGGCGGAGGAAGGCACGACGGTCCCCGGCCGCCGCCGGAGCGACGGTCCGACGTCGGTGGAGGTAGCCGAGCGCTCCCAGCACGACGAGCAGGAGCGTCTTGCCGAGCACGAGCAGCCCGTACCGGTCCTGCCACAGCGCGTCGACGCGACCGAGGCGGATCGCGGCGTTGACGACGCCGGACAGACCGACGGCGACGTACGCGCCGAGGGCGAGGGTCGAGAAGCGCGGCAGGGCGACCGCGAGCGCCTTCGCCCCGCGGGAAGCGAGCCAGCCGACACCGGCCAGCCCTCCGATCCAGAGTGACGCTGCGAGGACGTGGATGCTCAGGCTCGTCATCGCGAGGTCGTGGCCGCTCGCGCTCGCCGAGTGTCCGGTCAGCAGCGGCGGCAGGACCAGGCCGACGCCGGCGATACCGAACAGCACCGCGGCGGGGTTCGCCTTCTCGATCGGTGGGGCGAAGACGATGACGGCGGCGGCGACCATGCCGGCCAGCGCCACCTGACCTTCGAGGATCTGCGTCAGGTACTGCCACACCAGGTCGAAGGAGAGGATCGACGAGACCGGCGACGCGGCCGACAGCGACAGGTTGAACACGGCCTCGGCGAGCAGCGCGATGAACCACACCGCCGCGGCGATGCGCGCCCGCACGAGGGCCGACTTCGCCGTGGTCCGCAGCGCCCCCTTCTGGTCCGGGATCAGGGCGACCGCCAGCAGCAGGAAGCCGAGCGTGGTGATCGCGGCGAGATCGTGGACGACGCGGAGGACGGGCAGAGCCCACTCCGTGCCGAGGCCGGGGTAGGGCAGGTCGCCTGTCGGTACGGGTTCGATGGCGTGCCCGAGCAGGAGCGCTCCGGCGAGGACACCGCCGGCGGTCACAGCACAGGCCAGCAGGAGTGCGGTCACGAGGGCGGGAGAACGACGTGCGGGCGCGGCAGCAGCAGGCGGTCGTACGGCGGTGGTCGTCATGACGTGACCGCTCTGGGTCGCCGCTTCCAGAGGCGCTCGCCGAGGTAGGAGAGCCCGAGCAGCAGTGCGATGCCGAACCCGATCAGGACGTGGCCGAGGTGTCCGCCGCCGCTGCCGGTCTGTCGCGACCCGGCCACCGCCGGCGCAGCCACCGGCGCGGCGAGCGCAGGTGCCGCGGTGTCAGCGGTGAAACGCCATCGACCTGAGACCGGGTGGCCGTCGGAGGAGACGACCCGCCAGTCGACGGTCCACTGGCCTGCCGGGCGGGTGCCGGCCAGCGCCTCGGTCACCGTGTCGTTCAGCACGGAGACCGGGCCGGCGTCGCGGCGGAGTCCGTCGGGACCGGTCACCTGCACGACCGAGAAGCGGCCGCGCGGAGGCTCGTTGAACGTCAGCGTGACGACGTCCGGGACGGTCGGACCCGCCCCGGTGGCCGGGGTGGTACGGACGAGGAAGGAGTGCGCGGACGCGACCGACGGCGCGAGCCAGGTGCCGAGGAACAGCAGGACGGCGATCGCTGCTGGACCCGGTCGGTGCGACCGGCGCGCTCCAGGAGTGCGGAGCACGAAGTGCCTCTCTGCGGAAGTCGTGCGCACGGGTTCCATGCGCAGGGGAGGCGGCGTCGGGGAACGCCGCGGCGGCCGACGGCACGATGCCCGTCGAACAGGCTCGGCCCGGAAGACCGAGGAGCAATACGGGTCGGTCAGACGCCGACGAGCTGCGGCGCCGGTGGGCCTCGCCGTCGGACCGCTCGCGGCAGGGCATCGGCCGGCCCGACGGGGAGCACGTCGGCGGGCCGGAGGAGTTGCGGCGCGTCGGCGGAGGCCGCGAGGACGACGAGGGTGGCGCGCCACCACCGCAGCGCACCCTGAACGGCAGCGGCGGAAGCGGAGGAGACGAGCGCGACGGCGCGGTCGGCGCCCCGCGTCAACCACCAGGCGGCGGCCGCCGCTGCGCCGACATGGGTCAGCAACATCAGCGCGTCCGGGCCCGCCATGGACATGGAGCCGTGCATCCCGGCAGCGACATGGTGCGGGGCCACCCCGAACAGACCGTGCAGCACGGGCTGCAGCAGTGCTGCCGCAGCGATCTGGGTTCGCGGGCCGCGCAGCCGCGTCGGTGCCGCTACCGCCAGGGCAGCCAGGAGGACGACGACCACGAGGACCAGCAGCAGCGACGGAGCCGATGCGCCCGCCGAGGTGTGCGCGACGTAGGCCGCCCCCACGGCGCCGACCGCGCCCAGAACGCGAACAGCGTTCCCGGGGCCGAGGCGACGTGGCACCCCTTCAGCGTGCCACGCGTTGCTGGCAGTCGGCGCGACCTGGCGCTCGGCAGCATCGCGTTCGTCATGGCCGGAGCCCACCGACGAGGCCTGTCACCTGGTCGAACTGACCGGCTCCACCGCCGAGGTCCTCCGCCGACAGCCGGACGGGACGTGGAAGTACCTGGTGGAGCACCCCGTCGGCGGGAGCAGCTGACGCCGAGCGGTCTAGCCTGCGGGCGTGTCCTACGACCTGACCTTGCTCCGGCCGCCACCCGGCCTGGCGATCGCCGACGCCTTCGAGGAGTTCTACGAGGACCAGACCGACGACTGGCCGGAGCAGACGGTGACTCCTGCCGAGGAGCGGGCCTTCGCCAGCCTCTCGGCCTACGGCGAGGTCTACCGCGAGGGCACGTACGCCCTGACCGTCATGCTGCCCTTCCTCGACGACTTCGCGCAGGCCGCTGCGAACCTCGACGGTGCCCTCCCCTACCTGCAGACGATGACGGCCCTCGGCTACGTCGTCGACGACCCGCAGCAGGGGCGGCTCGTCGACGCCGAGGAGCTGGCGCCGCTACTCCGTCGCGTCTACGTGCGGGACCCTCCGGAGGCGTAGGAACGCAGGCCGCATCGCGGGAGTCGGGGCTGGCCGTGGAGCAATCCCACAAACGTTCCACAAGCAGTCACGTCGTACGACGTCAGCGGCGCTTCTTGCCCTTGCGCTTCGCGCCGTGGGTCGCCGCTGACTTGGCGGCTGCGAGCGCCACCACCGGGCAGTCCGAGCAGCGCGGCTTGGAGCGGCAGCACGCGACCCGCTTCTTGTGTGCCACGGCTAGGTGTCTACCCGCCAGCTGCGACCGGGCGAGAGCAGGCGCAGGCCGTTGAGGGCCACGAGGACGGTGCTGCCCTCGTGGCCGGCGACGCCGAGCGGCAGCGGCAGGTGCCCGAACAGGTCGAGTGTGACCAGCGCGCCGATGACGGCCGCAGCGAAGACGAGGTTCTGCACGACGACCCGTCGGGCTCGGCGGGACAGCTCGATCGACGGCAGGAAGGGTGCGCGAGGTCGTCGCGGACGATGACGGCGTCGGCGGTCTGCAACGCGAGATCCGCGCCGACGCCGCCCATGGCGAGGCCGACGTCGGCGGTGGCGAGGGCTGGGCTGTCGTTGATGCCGTCGCCCACGAGCAGCGACACGCTCCCCCGCGTCGCGAAGGCTCTGCACCGCGGCGACCTTCTCCTGCGGGCAGCAGCCCGGCGCGGACGTCGTCGATACCCACTTCGCCGGCGAGGCGCTCGGCAGCCGGGTGGTTGTCGCCGGTGAGCAGGACGGGGCTCCGGCCCGGTGAGCCGGCGGATCGACGCGACGGTGGCGGCGGCCCCGGGCCGCAGACTGGTCGGCCAGGCCGAGCACCCCGACCGGCCGGCCCGTCGACCCGGACGACGACCGCGGTACGCCCGTCCTGCTGCAGTTGCGGCGACGGCAGGCGTCTGCGGACCGAGCGCGCTTCGTCCTCGGCACCGTCGTCGGACTGCCGACCTCGACCGAGCCGTCCATCGACGACGGCCGCGTACGCCACGGCCGGGGACCGCGACGAACTCGCCGGCGCGGGCAGCGTCCAGGCCCCGAGCCGCTGGCGGCGGCGACGATCGGCCCGGCCGAGCGGGTGCTCGCTGCGCTCGCTCGGCAGCCGCGGCGAGGGCGAGCGGTGCCGCCTCGCCGTCGGCGGCCGAGGAGCGGGACGGACGTCGGTGACGTACGGGACACCCTCGGTGAGGGTCCCGGTCTTGTCGAACGCGACGCGATCGGTCGCGACCGAGCTGTTCCATGACGACGGCGCTCTTGACCAGCACACCGTGGCGTCCGGCGTTGGCGATCGCGGACAGCAGCGGCGGCATCGTCGCCAGCACGACCGCGCACGGCGAGGCGACGATCATGAACGTCATCGCTCGCAGCAGGGTCTGCTCGAACGCCGCCGCCGAGCGCGAGCGGGACGGCGACGAGCGCCAGGGTCGCGATCGACGATGCCGACCGAATAGCGCTGCTCGACCCGCTCGATGAACAGCTGCGGTGCGCGCCTTCGTCGCCGCCGCCTGCTCGACCATCGCGACGATCCGCGCCACCACCGACTCGCCGCGCCGGCCGCACGACGCGGACCTGGAGCGCCCCGGTGCCGTTGACCGTCCCGGCGAAGACCTCGCTGCCGGGCAGCTTGGCCACCGGCAGCGGCTCGCCCGTGATCGAGGCCTGATCGACGTCGCTGGCGCCGCCGGTGACGACGCCGTCGGCACCGATCCGCTCGCCCGGGCGGACGAGCAGCGATGTCCCCGACGGCGAGGTCGGCGCTCGCGACCCGCTGTTCGGCGCCGCTCGCGCTCAGCCGGGTCGACTGCTCGGGGGCGAGGTCGAGCAGGGCGCGGACGTTGTCCGCGGTGCGCTTGGTGGCGACGGCCTCCAGCGCGCCGGAGGTCGCGAAGATGACGATCAGAAGGGCGCCGTCGAAGACCTGCCCGATGGCCGCGGCGAGGACGGCGGCCACGATCATCAACAGGTCGACGTCGAGGCTGCGCTGCCGCAGCGCAGCCAGCCCGGCGAGCGCCGGCTCCCAGCCGCCGGCAGCGTAGCAGGCGGCGAACAACACGGCGACGACCACGCCAGGGACCGCCGAGCACCACGCGCCGCGAGCGCGAGGACGAACGCGACGAGCGACGACCGCAGCCCACCGGACCTCGGGCAGCACGACGAACGAGCGCGCCCGAGCGACGGCGGGCTCACCACCGGCGACGACCGGGGCCGAGCAGGCTACGAGGACGTCGACGGGGGCCGGGTCCTGGTGGCCGGTCCGCTCGCAGGTCGACGTGTGGCTCATGCCGACCACGTTACCCACTACCTGCGTATACACGCAGATGAGCAGAAGCGGCATACTGCGGTCGTGCACAGCGACATCGATGGCTTCGACATGCCGGCAGACGCCGACGTCGAACAAGCGGCCGCGGCGCTCCGGCTCATGGCCGACCCCACCCGCATCAAGATCCTCTGGGCACTGGCGCAGGGCGAGAGCAACGTGGGCTGCCTGGCCGACCTCGCCGGCGCCTCCCCACCGCCATCAGCCAGCACCTCGCGAAGCTGCGGCTCGCCGGCCTGGTGACCACCCGCCGGGACCGGCAGTTCGTCTACTACGCGGTCACCGACGACCACACCACCGCACTGCTGGCCGACGCGCTGGGGCTCCCGCGCCCCGCGGCCTCGTCGCGTCAGCCGGTCTGAGCCGGGTCCAGCAGCGCAGCGACGAGCCTGATCCGGGGCGGCTGGGGCTCGTCACGTCTCCGGCGTCACGAGCCCGGAAGGCGAGGGGCCGCCGACGGCGGGCAGTGCCTGCTCGTACCGGCCGCCGACGTCGACTCGGCTCAGTTCGCGGAACGTGCCGTCGCGCCATGCCGCTGCTCGCCGCGGTGACAGGCGACATGCACCGGGCAAAACCCGCAGACCGCTGAGGCGCGACTCATCCGTTCAGCGACACGCGCCAACCCGCGCTCTCAGCCGAAGTCCTGGGCGGCCAGGAGGGCGGCGGCGATTGGTTCGAGGTTCCCGGTCAGCTCGTCCACCTCGGCGGACTCCAGCGCGAGGTAGGGCGCAACGGCCATCTGGTCGGTCATCGCCTCGATGCGCTGCTTGACCTCACGACCCGCGGCGGTGAAGCCGCCGTCGTCGGCGACGAGGCCGCGCGCTTTCATCCCGCCGACGAGGTCGGCGAGCAGCGCTTTCGGCAGGTGGTGGATGCGGCCGAACTTCTCCGCCGGCATCCCCATGTCGAGGGCGAGCAGGACGTGCGCCTCGAGCCCCCCGATGCCCTCGGCCATCAGCGCCGCGATGTGCCCGTCACCCCGGTGCTCGCGGAGCAGGGACGCCGCGTGGAACATCCGTGCCACCGGCTCGTCAGGGACCGGCAGCGCCCGGAGCGCGGCGTACATCGGCCGGCCGTCGAACGCAGCGCTGACCGCTGCCGTGGTCAGCAGGTCTCCGGCGCGGACGAAGGCAGGGGTCTCGACGAGGTCGCCGAGGATGCGGCGCAGGGCGTTGACGCAGCCCTGCTGGCGAGCGGCGATCGCTGCCTCGGGAGTGGTCGTTCTCCAGACCTTGGGGATGTGCCGGGCGACCTCGCCGGGCCCGAAGTTGTAGAAGAGCGCATGCACGACCTCGGCCGGCACCGTCGAGCCGAGGGGCGCAGCCCGCCCCGCGAAGTAGGTGTCCCAGTAGTTGGTGAACCCGAGGGCGAACATCGTCTCGTTCGGGTCGTCCGCCGAGTAGGGGATGACGCCGATCGGCTCAACGAGCTCGAACATGCGTCGGGCCTGCGTGCTCGTGAACGGCATGGTGTGCACCTTCTGCTCGGCGGTCCGGCTCCTCATACGAGGGGCAGACGCACGACGGCGCGGCTATTCATCGAGAGGCCGAGTGCACCACTGACGACTGGCCCCGACCGGCGGTCCGGGCCCCGACGAGGGTCGAGCCTCATGCCAGCGGGCGCGGAAGGTGCGGAACGCCAAGGCGATCGACACGACGAGCACGGTGAGCAGGGCGACGAGGAACCCCAGCCAGCCGATGGTGCCGAGGACGTGCCGACGCCGTGATGAGCGTCGCGCAGACGTAGGAGGCGGCGAGCAGGCACGGAATGGCGATCAGGGCGACGAGCAGAGTGCGCTTCATGGGTGTCTCCAGGGGTCTCAGGCCATGCCAGGAAGTTGGCAGGTGCTGGTGTCGTGGACGTGCGGAATCTGATCGGCGCCGGTGTGCAGCGAGAAGCGGACGACTCCTGCCACCCCTTGCGGGCCGACCACGTCGAACCGGAACAGCTCCTTCTCGCTGTCCACACGGCCGGTGATGGTCCGGCGGGGTAGACGACGTAGTCGAAGCCGCCTCCGATCAGCCGGTAGGTGCTACCACCTGTCCCGATTAGTCGGACGCTTCGCGCGGCGATCGTGAACAGGACGTGCGTCCTTCCCGACGGTCGACGTAGCTCGTTTCCTGTTGACGGAGGACGCCGCTCGTTCCGGTCAGGGTCCCCACGTCCGGCAGGGCACTGAAGCCCCGGCCGCGGGGACGTCCTGGGCCGGTGGAGCCGATGGCCGGTCGGGTTGGGCGGCTGCTGCAGGCGCAGCCAGAGCGAGCAGCATCGCGGAAGTGCCGGCCGCCGTCAGCGCCGCTACGCGGACGCCATTGCGGCGATGGGTTGGGGTCGTTGTCATGGCTGAGGACGCTAGGAGCGCCGCACTGCGACCGCCTCGGCCGCGACGTAGCCGAACCGGAGTCGGAAGTCGGAAGTCGGAGTGCCTCGATCCCCGACCGGAGGCGGAGCGCTCTCATCCGGGAGGACGAGGCGCGGTTCCGACTCGAGGCCTAGCCTGTTCGGGTGCATCTGTTGTCGAGCCCGGACAGCGGCCGCCGGAGGGCGGGCGTGTGGCCCGACGTCGCGCTTGCCGCCGCGCTGACGCTGGGTGGTCAGCTGGAGTTGGCGTCCTCCGGCGAAGCCGGGTGGCGCGGCCTGGTCCACGGGATGCTGCTGTTCGCCCAGACCGTGCCGGTCGCCGCTCGTCGAGTGCTTCCCGCGGGTGCGGCCGTCTTCGGAGCGATCACCCTCGCCATCGAGGCGCTCGCGACGGTGCCGACCAACACGCTGTCGGGATTGCTGGCCGGCCTGGTGCTGATCTACAGCGCCGGCCGCTATCTGCTCGGCCGCCGACTCCTCGCGGTCACCGCCACCTGCGGTCTGGCGACCGCTGTGCACATGCTGCGGCTACCCGACGTGCAGGTGAGTGATCTCGCGTTCGCCGTGATCTTCTCGGCAGCGGCATGGCTCGCCGGTCGGTCGGTGCGTCGACGCGAGTACGAGCGTCTCCGGGATGCGGCCGATGCCGAGGCGCAGCGCAGCGAGGCGGCGGCCGCCCTCGGTACGGCCGTCGCCGAGGAGCGCAACCGGATCGCCCGCGAGCTGCACGACGTCATCGCGCACGGGATGGGAGTGATGGTCGTTCAGGCTGCCGCGGCCGAGCAGTTGCTTGAAAGCGACCCCGATTCGGCTCGGGAACCGATCAGCACCGTTCGGGCCACCGGGCAGGACGCGCTCGCTGAGATGCGTCGCCTACTCGGGCTGCTGCGGGACGGAGCCTCGGGGGACCACAATGCGCCGCAACCCGGTCTCAACCAGATCCCGGCCCTGGTCCAGCGTCTCCAGGCCGGAGGCATGGACGTCACCCTCAGCGTCACCGGCAGTCCGGGAGCGCTCGCACCTGGACTTCAGCTGTGTGTGTACCGCGTCGTGCAGGAGGCACTCACGAACGCGCTGAAGCATGCCGGTGGTGCCAGGGCGACCGTCACTCTCGAATACGGAACCGACGAGCTCTCGATACGCGTCTGCAACGGTCTGGGCAACAGTGCCCCACCAGGTGCGGAGGGCGCTGGACACGGCCTGATCGGCATGCAGGAGCGGTTCCGGCTCTACGGCGGAAGGGTCGTCGCCGGCGCGCAGCCGGACGGCTCGTTCGTGGTCGACGCGATGGTCCCCACCCGCTAATGTCGGCGACGGTGCGGCTGCTGCTGGCCGACGACCAGTCGCTGGTCCGATCCGGCTTCCGCATGATCCTTGGCACCCAGCCTGACTTCGACGTCGTCGCAGAGGCAGGAGACGGCCGGGAAGCCGTAAGCCTCGGGCGGCAGCTCAAGCCGGACGTATTGCTGATGGACGTACGTATGCCGGAAATCGACGGCATCGAGGCGACCAGGATCCTGCTCGCGGATCCCGCCCTCCGGACGAGGGTTCTGGTTCTGACGACCTTCGACGGGGACGCCAACGTCTACGAGGCCGTGCGAGCCGGTGCGAGCGGGTTCCTGCTAAAGACGGTCAGCGCCGGACAACTCATTGAGGCGGTGCGAACCGTAGCCACGGGGGACTCGATCCTCGACCCGTCGGTCACGGGTCGGCTGCTCGCTGCGTTCGCACGGGGCCCGCATCCGGGCGACGGTGTACCGAGCGAGTTCGCGGCGCTGTCCCCCCGGGAACTGGACACCGCCCGGCACGTCGCACGGGGCTTGTCCAACGCTGAGATCGCCCAGCGCATGTTCCTTTCCGAACCCACCGTGAAGACCCACGTGACCGCCATCCTCGCCAAGTTGGGGGTTCGGGATCGCGTCCAGGTGGTCGTCCGCTGCTACGAGGGCGGCCTCGTGCGACCAGGAGAAGACTCGGGCTGAAACCGGCTGCGGCTTCCCGCCTGCAGCGGGTCGTCGACCGATCACCGTCGAACACGAGATGGAAACGTCGGCAACGTGGAGTGGCTGCGACAACGCCTGGCCCCCGCGTGCCCAGCCCGATCCGGCTACGGGCCTGTGGACCGTTGGGACCATGGTGACGAGGCGACGCGGCTGGGACCCTTCGCGGCGTTCCGAGATCCTCGACCCGGCAGGGAGACGCCATGCCGCACCACAACGAGACCATGCTGCGCGACGGTTACGCGGCCTTCGCCTCCCAGGACATCCCCCACCTTCTGTCGATCTGGGATCCCGACATCAGCTGGACGGAGGGCGGTCACAGCTCCTTGACCGGCACCCGTAAAGGACCGGATGAGGTACTCGCCCTGCTCGGCCACGTCAGCACGGTGACCGACGGCACGTTCGCCCTCGCCATCGAGAACGTCGTCGCCGACGACACCCACGCAGCGGTCATCTGTAACACCAGCGCCTCGCGCAACGGCAAGTCCTACGCATTCCGCTCGGTCCACCTCTGGACCATCGACCACGGCAAGCTGACCGCGTTCGAGGAGTTCAACGACGACGGCCGAGCCAGCGACGAGCTTTTCGCTTGAAGGCTCTCGTGTTGTCGAGGGTGCGTGCAGGCGACGGGACTCGCCCGTCAGCGGCCCGTCACCCGGCGATGGTGTGGCCGTCTTGCTGTCCGCGAGACCCTGCACGCCGTCGAGAAGCACCGCAGCCCGAGTTCGAAGAGTTCCTCGAGATCCAGGCTGAAGCCGCTGTCGATGACCTTTCCGAACGCGGGAAGAGCCCCCTCGCTCACCATGCGGACGAGCTGCGGCTCGACCTGGGCGTTCCATTCGTGCCGGCTTCGTCCGCTCGACGCCTCCGCCTCGGCCTCCATCTCCAGGTTCATCGCGGTGCCCCGGACGAAGCTGAAGAGAGTGAGGTACACGGTGAACGTGCGGACGGGACCCAGGCCGAGGCCCTCGAGCCCGCCGAGCACCCACTCGCTGAACGCCAGCGCATTCGGCAGTGCCTGTGGTCGTGTCAGAGACAAGGCCGGAGCAAGCCAGGGGTGGCGCCGGAAGCTCTGCCACAGCGTGCGCGCCGCGCTCTCAGCGGCGTCGCGCCAGCCACCGTCGACGTGCGGCAGCGCGACCTCACCGATCGCCTCATCCATCATCGCCAGCAGCAGCTGGTCCTTGTCCGTGACGTGTCGGTACAGCGACATGGGCGCAACGCCGAGCTCGGCTGCGACGCGCCGCATCGACAGGCCGGCGAGCCCGTCGGAGTCCGCCACCGCAATACCTGCGGCGACGATCCGATCACGGCCCAGGGCAGCGTCCGCCTGACCTCGCCTCCGCGCTGGTTCCCGCCGCGTCCGGGAAGTCGCGGAATCGTCGCCGGTCACGACACTGCCGACACCGGGCACGCTGCGGATCAAGCCCTCCTGTCGAAGGCCCGTCAGGATCTTCGTCGCGGTCGCCATCGCGATGCCGTGGCGCTGCACGAGCGCACGGGTAGACGGCAGCCGCGCCCCCGGCGGAAGTTCACCCGAGGTGATCCGCTCTCGCAGGGATGCGGCGATACGCATCGATGCCGATGCAGCCATGCGGCCTCCGCACTAGTGCGCCCCCGATCCGAGCGCTTCGCGTACTAGTACGGGTTTTCGTACTAGCAGCTGCTTTACGGTCGCGTACACCGTACTTTCCCCACATGCCAACCTGCAGCGTCCTGATCTCCGGCGGCGGTATCGCCGGTCCGGCTCTTGCCCACTGGCTCTCCCGCGGTGGCTTCGCCGTCACGATCGTCGAGCGCGCGCCGGGCCCTCGCCCGGGCGGTCAGGCCGTCGACCTCCGAGGGGCCGGACGGACGGTCGTCGACCGGATGGGGCTCCTGGCTGCGGTCCGTGACGTCGCAGTCCACCAGCGCGGGATCGCCTGGATCGCCGACGACGGCCGCATCACGGCTCGGATGCAGGCGGACGCCTTCGGCGGCGAGGGGATCGTCTCCGAGATCGAGGTCCTCCGCGGAGATCTCACGGCCCTGCTCCACGCGGCGACGGGGTCGGACACCGAGTACCTGTTCGACGACACGGTCACTGCCCTGGAACAGGACGCCGACGGCGTGCAGGTCACCTTCGAGCGATCCGAGCCACGGCGATTCGACCTCGTCATCGGCGCGGACGGACAGCACTCCGCTGTCCGCGCCCTCGCCGGTCCGAGTGAGGCGGAGTGCGCGAAACCGCTCGGCTGCTACACCTGCTGGTTCACGACGCCGGCTGAGATCGACATCGACGACTGGTTCCTCATGTACAACGTGCCGGGCGGCCGGGTGGCGTCGATTCGCCCGGGGCGCCTCGCCGGCGAGCACAAGGTCGGGCTGAGCTTCCGGTCACCTCCGCTCGACCTGCACGGGGCCGACCCGGCCGCGCAGAAGGCCGTCGTCGCCGAACGCTTCGCCGGTGCCGGCTGGGAGGTGCCCCGGCTCATCGCCGGGATGGAGTCGTCGCGGGACTTCGCCCTCGACAACATGGCGCAGATCCACCTCGCCAGCTGGTCCTTCGGCCGGGTGGCGCTGCTCGGCGACGCCGCCTGGTGCCCCACCCCGCTCACCGGCCTCGGAACGACGATGGCGGTCGTCGGCGCGTACGTCCTCGCCGGCGAGCTCGTCGCCGCCGACGGCGACCACAGCGCCGCCTTCGCGCGCTACGAGCACGTACTCCGCCCGTACATCACCAGGTCGCAGGAGCTGCCTCCGGGAGGCATCCGGAGCTACGCGCCGACCGGCAGGACCCGCATCCGCATGAATGCCGTTTCGATGCGCTGGATGACCCGGTGGCCTGTCCGGCCGTTGCTCGCCGGTCAATTCGCGAAGGCCGGGGAGATCGATCTGCCGGACTACGAGAGGCAGCGGCGCATCAGTTCTCATCAGTCGACGGAACTGCCTCGAGGAAATGGCTGATGGCATCGAAGGACCGCTCGTCGGCCACACGCGAATACGCCACACCCGGAATGACACCGGGTTGCGCGTCGGCGTGCGTGAATCCGTGGACGGCGCGGCCGTAGAGGATCAACTCCCATTCAGCGTCAGCCTCCTCCATCTCCCGTGCGAACTCGACGACGTCGCCCATCGGTACGTGAGGATCTGCCGCGCCGGCGCAGACGAGAACTCTTGCTCGCAGCTGGCCCGCACGGGCGGGCCGCACCGTGCCCAGCGTCCCGTGCACACAGACGGCGGCATCGAGCTCGGCCCCGCTGCGTGCAAGTGCGAGTGCCGCCATCCCGCCGAAGCAGTACCCGATGACGCCCACGGGTCGGCCGACCTCGGAGCACGAAGCCAGCGCCGCGAGCCCGGCGGAAGCGCGTTCGACGAGCAGATCAGGGTCGTCGCGCATCGCGGTCAGACTGGCGATGATGCCTGCACGGTCATCCTTGACCCCGGCACCGAGCATGTCGCACGCGAACACCGCATAGCCGAGACGGGCGTAACGAGCGGCTTGGCTGCGCGCGTGCTCGTCGAGTCCGGCACCGCCGTGGATCAGAAGCAGTCCAGGCGCGGCCCGACCGTTGTCCGGCCAGTGGAGTTCTCCGGCGAGAGCGGTCGAACCGTGGCTGTACGAGACGGACCGGCTCCGAACGGGACGTGGCGCGGGTTCGATATGCACACGAGAGACGGTAGACCGTCGAAACCCAACCTTATTGCATAGAAGAGATTAATTCAATAGTCCAGCAGCATCATTGCTCGTGATTACCAATTGCTACTCGCATCCGGTTCTCATACCCGGCTCAGGAACGCGCCGGACGGCAACACCACGGCGGTCATCGCCGCAGCGGCACCGGCCAACCCTTCGCCCCGACGACAAACCCCGGCCCACTCATGCAGGACCGGGGTTTCGAGTTCATCCAGATGGGTGGAGCTGAGGGGACTCGAACCCCTGACCCCCACACTGCCAGTGTGGTGCGCTACCAGCTGCGCCACAGCCCCTTGCTCGCAACACTGTACCGGCCGACGGCACGGGTCGTGCAGGCGGCGAACGCATGATCAACCCGACAGCGCGTGGCCCTCCAGGACCCAGCGCTGCGGGCGCTCGCCCAGCAGCGTCCATGTGCAGTTCGCGAGCCCGGAGAGGATGCGCCAGTGCTCGTGCGGCAGCCCGAGCATCGACGCCGCGGTCCCGCGCGCCACCCCGCCGTGGGTGACGACGACGAGCAGCTCGCCGTCGTCCCGCGCGTCGAGCGGACCGGCGATCGCTGCCGTCGCGCGGACCGACACTTCGCGGTAGGACTCGGCCCCGCCGATCCTGATGTCGTCACCGCGACGCCAGCCGTCGTGCTCGTCCGGATAGCGCTCTTGCACCTCCGCGAGCGTCAGCCCGGCCCACCGGCCGTTGTCGACCTCGGTGAGCCGCTCGTCGAGCTCGAGTTCGAGCCCGCACCGTTCGGCCAGCGCCAGGGCAGTTTGGTGCGCCCGCTGCGCCGTCGATGCCAGCAGCGCCGCCGGCTTCAGGGCGGCGATCGCCTCCGCCGCCGTTTGCGCCTGGGCGCGGCCCACGTCGTCGAGCGGGGGGTCGAGCTTGCCCTGGAACCGTCCGCTGGCGTTGTAGTCGGTGCGTCCGTGGCGGAGCAGCAGGAGCCGCCGTCCCCGCCCGGAGGCGGGGATGGGTGAGGGTTCGACCACCCGTCAGGCCTGGGCGGCGGCGGCCACCGGCGCGTCCCGGTCGACGAACGGGATGGTCGGGCAGTCCTTCCAGAGCCGCTCGAGGGCGTAGAACTCGCGCTCCTCGTCGTGCTGCACGTGCACCACCACGTCGGCGTAGTCGAGCAGGACCCAGCGGGCCTCGCGGTCACCCTCGCGGCGCAGCGGCTTCTCCCCCTGCTCGCGCATCCGGAGCTCCACCTCGTCGACGATCGCCTTCACCTGCCGCTCGTTCGGAGCGCTGCAGACGACGAAGCAGTCGGTGATGACGAGCCGTTCGCTGACGTCGAGCACCGCGATGTCGTGGGCGACCTTGTCGGCGGCCGCCTGCGCGGCGGTCAGGGCGAGCTCGACGGCACGAGGGGTAGCGGGCACAGGCGCCTCCACGACTAGATGGTTCGGTATGTCAGGCGGGTCGGGCGGCTTTCCGCCCGTCGATCCCCTTCTAGCGTGGCACATGCGCGCCCGCCGTGCGTCGTAGTAATCGACACGTTCCGCCCATCGACGCCACAGTCAGGCGGGGGCGGTCCCCGGCGTCGGCTCCGGACGGTCCGCGGGCTCGAGGTAGAGGCCCCGCTTGTCGACGTACCGGACGACGGTGTCGGGCACCAGATACCAGATCGGGGCGCCGCGACTGACCCGGTCGCGGCAGTCCGAGGACGAGATCGTCAGCGCGGGGACCTCGACGAGGCTCACCGTGCCCGGTGGGAACCGCGCGTCCATCTCGAGCGTGTAGCCGGGCCGCGTGACGCCGACGAAGTGCGCGAGTTCGAACAGCTCCTCCGGCGAATGCCACTCGAAGATCTGCGCCAACGCGTCCGCGCCCGTGATGAAGAACAGCTCCACCCCCGGCCGGGCCGCGTGGAGCTCGCGGAGGGTGTCGAGGGTGTAGGTCAGGCCCTCGCGGTCGATGTCGACCCGGCTGACGCTGAACGCCGGGTTGCTCGCGGTCGCGAGCACCGTCATCAGGTACCGGTCCTCGGGAGGCGTGACGACGCGGTCGGTCTTCTGCCACGGCCGGCCGGTGGGGACGAAGACGACCTCGGTGAGGTCGAAGCGTGCCGCCACCTCGCTGGCGGCCACGAGGTGCCCGTGGTGGACGGGGTCGAAGGTCCCACCCATGACGCCGAGGCGTTGACCCTTTTCGATCATGCGGTGCGTCGCTCCCTCGCGTGATGTCATCGGCGACACCCGGACAGTAGCGAGTGCGACACCCGCCGCGGACGCACCCCCTGGGAAGGCCGGGCCTGCGCGCGGTGTTGCGTCCTGAGGTCGGACGCCGCACTGACGACCCCATTCCGTCCCCGTCCGTCCCGCGGGATACTGCGGCGACGCGGGCGACCCGCGTCCGACTCCCCGACGAAAGACCGACGGTCCCGGCCATGATCGCGGTCCGGCGACCACCACCGAAAGGCCCGTAGTGCTCGAGCTCGCCCCGGTGCTGCTGATCGCAGCAGCGGTCTGTGCAGCCCGCCTGGCCGCGCGCTGGACAGGCGTCTCCTCACCCATCCTGCTCGTCGTCGCCGGGCTCGTCGTCGCCGCGGTGCACTCCGGCTTCGCCATCGAGCTCGACCCCGAGCTGGTGCTGGTCCTGTTCCTGCCGCCGCTGCTCTACAGCGCGTCACTTGACTCCAGCCTCATCGACTTCCGCGCCAACCGACGGCCGATCCTGCTGCTGTCGGTCGGCCTGGTGCTGTTCACCGCCCTGACCGTCGGACTCGTCGCCTACTGGCTCATCCCCGGCCTACCGCTGGCCGCCGCCTTCGCGCTGGGTGCGATCGTCGGTCCGCCGGACGCGGTCGCGGCCATCGCCATCGGCCGGCGCGTCGGGCTCCCCGCCCGGATGCAGACGATCATCGAGGGCGAGGGGCTGCTCAACGACGCCACCGCCCTCGTCCTCTACCGCGTCGCCGTCGCCGCCGCGATCGGCGGCGGCTTCTCGGTCTGGGACTCGATCGGACGGCTCTTCTACGCAGCGATCGTGGGCCTCGTGATCGGCGTCGCGGTGGCGTGGACCATCGGCTTCGTCCGCTCCCGCCTCGAGGAGCCGCTGGTCGAGAACGCGCTCAGCCTCGCCACGCCCTTCGTCGCCTACGTCCCGGCGGAGCAGCTGCACGCCAGCGGTGTGCTCGCGGTCGTCGTCGCCGGGCTCATCCTCGGCCACGCCTCGCCGACCGTGCAGTCCTCGCGGTCACGACTGCAGACGCAGCCGGTGTGGAAGCTCGTCACCTTCCTGCTCGAAGGCACCGTCTTCCTGCTGATCGGCCTGCAGCTGCCCGGGATCCTCAACGGGCTGGGCAATTACAGCTTCTGGCTGCTCGTCCGCGACGGGCTGATCCTGCTGCTGGTCGTGCTGGTGACCCGGCCGCTGTGGATCTTCCCGTCGACCTACCTGCCGCGAACGATCAGCCGACGGATACGCGCGAAGGACCCGGCCCCACCGTGGCAGCAACCGGCCGGCCTGTCCTGGGCGGGGATGCGCGGCGTCGTCTCGCTGGCTGCGGCGTTCGCGCTGCCGTTGACGCTCGAGAACGGCCAGCCGTTCCCCGAACGCGACCTGTTGCTGTTCCTGACCTTCGTCATCATCCTCGGCACGCTCGTGCTCCAGGGCCTGACCTTCTCGAGGGTGCTGCGCTTCCTCGGGCTGCGTCGCGACCGGCAGAGCATCCTGCTCGCCCAGGCCGCGGCGCAGCAGTCCGCCGGCCGGGCCGGGCTCGCCCGCCTCGAGGAGGTGCTCGCCGACGACCCGCCGCCGGACGGCATCGCCGACGGACTGCGCCAGCTCTCCACGTCACGCATGAACAGCGGGTGGGAGCGGCTCTCTGAGGTCCGGGAGGCCGAGGAGGAAGGCCGGGACGAGACGCCGTCCGCGGCCTGGCGACGGTTGCGCGCCTCGATGCTGGAGGCGGAACGCGCCGAACTCATCCGGCTGCGCGACGCCGGTCAGTTGCCCGACGAGGCGCTGCGCGAGATGCAACGCCAGCTCGACTTCGAAGAGGTCAGCCTGCTGCGCTGACGGCGAACCGCGCTCAGCCGAGCTGCTCGTCGACGTAGCACCAGCGCCACGACTCGCCGTGCGCGAACGACCGCATGACCGGGTGCCCGGTCTGCTTCGCATGGGCGCTGGCGTGCTTCCAGGGCGAGGAGTCGCAGCAGCCGACCTCGCCGCACGCGAGGCACAGCCGGAGGTCGTCCCAGCTCGTCCCCTGCGCCTCGCACTCGCCGCACCGCTCGGTGCGGGGCGTCGCGTCCCGCGGCGCCGACCGCAGGTGGACGCACAACCGGTCGGCCGCGCTCGGCGTCGCGGTCGCCCCGCGCGCGAGCTTCGCCCGCAGCCGCGCACCCAACGACGCCATCGATCTCCCCCGACTTCTCTCGTTCCCCGCCATGTATACCGACCGCGGACGGCCCCAGCGGGTCAGTCAGCGCGCGGAACGGCACTCCCCCGCTGCTGCTCCTGCGCCACGACCTCGTCGAGGTCCTTCAACCGCTTCAACCCCTGCAGCGGCTGGTTCATCCGGAAGTTGCCGGCGAGGCGCTGCTCGTTGCGGCTGAGGAACCACCAGTAGCCCGCGGTGTACGGGCAGGCGTCGTCGCCGAGCCGCTTCTTCGGGTCGAAGGCGCAGCCCGAGCAGTAGTCGCTCATGCGGTTGATGTAGGCGCCGCCGGACGCGTACGGCTTGGTCGCCATGAGGCCGCCGTCGGCGTGCTGGCTCATCCCGACGACGTTGGGGAGCATCACCCAGTCGTAGCCGTCGATGAAGCAGCGGTGGAACCAGTCGGTGAGCTGCTCGGGGTTCCAGCCGCGCTGCAGCGCGTAGTTGCCGAGCACCATCAGCCGAGGGATGTGGTGCACCCACGCGCGGTCGCGGACGCCGGCCAGCACGTCGGAGAGGCAGCGCGCGTCGACGGAATCGGCGTCGAGCTCGGCGAACCAGTCCGGGATGTCGTTGTTCGCCGCCAGGTAGTTCCGATGCCGGTAGTCGGTCTGGTCGGACTCCTTCGCGCCGGCCTCACCGAGGCGGTCGGAGAGGTCCTCGTCGACGTGCCAGTAGATGTTCCAGACGTAGTCGCGCCACCCGATCAGCTGGCGGACGTAGCCCTCGACGCTCTGCAGCGGCGCGTTGCCGTCGCGGTAGGCCTGCTCGGCGCGCTGCGCGCACTCGACGGGGTCGATCAGGCCGAGGTTCATCGGGGCGGACAGCAGCGAGTGCGCCATCGTCCAGTCGCCGGCGAGCATCGCGTCCTCGTAGGGACCGAAGGTCGGGAGCCGCTCAGCGATGAAGCGGCGCAATGCTGCCAGCGCCTCGCGACGCGTCGCGGCGAACGTCCGCGGGCCGTCGTTGCCGACGAAGCGGATGCCGTCGTCGCGTTCCCACCGGTCGAGGTCCTCGCGGACCTGCGCGTCGATCTCGTCCTCCCGCGGCCACGTCGGTCCGGCGATGTCCAGCTGCGACGTCTTCGGCGGTGGCTCGCGGTTGTCGTGGTCGAGGTTCCACTTGCCGCCTGCGGGGTCGTTACCGTCCATCAGCAGGTCGTGGCGGAGCCGCGCGCGGCGGTAGAAGTCCTCCATCAGCAGCCGGCGGCCGCCGCGCTCGCCGGCCCACTCCCGGAACTGTTCACGGGTGGTGCCGTAGCCGCGTTCGGGTAGTACCTCGACGCCGTCGAGCGAGCGCACGAACCGCTCGGCGCCGCGGCTGGTGGGGCTGCAGACGCTGAGCGGCATCGGATCACCGGACGAGCCCACCTGCTCGAGAGCCTCGCGGTAGGTCTCGGTCTGCAGGAAGATCGCCTGGTCGCCGAGCTCGGCCGCGCGGTGCCGCATGGCCGAGAGGATGTAGTGGGCCTTCTGCCGGTGGAAGCGGCGCCGCCGGAACACGGCCTTGGACTCGACGAGCAGCACCGGCTGCTTCGGGTCGTCGAGGAAGGCGGGGCCGAGCTGGTCGGCGAAGATCCAGCGACGAGTCACGCGGCGTACCTCATGGTCGGACCTTGCCCGCGCGACATCATCCGGAACGCCGGCGCCGCAGCATCGCGTAAGACTCCTGCGTCGTCGGAGCGACGGGAGAGGCTTACGCGATCTGAAGGGCCGGGGCTCGCGCCGCCGCAATCACATCGCGTAAGACTCCTGCGTCGTCTGAGCGACGGGACCGGCTTACGCGATGCCGGTAGGCCTGGGAGGGTGAACCGATGCGGGACGAGATCGCCGACGCGCTGGGGCTGGATCGGACCGAGCTGGCGGCGATCGCCTGGACGGGGCCGACCGAGACGCTGCCGGCGCGGCTGCCCGTCACCGAGCTGTGCGCATCAGCCGTCGCGGCGGGCCTCGCCGCCGCGCGGGACCTCAGCCGGGTCCGCCGGCGGCAGCCCGGCGACGTCACCCTTGACCGGGCACACCTGGCCGCGTCGATGCGCAGCGAGCGGCACGTCCGCATCGAAGGCGCACCACCCTCGGCCGCGTTCGATCCGCTGTCCCGCTTCCTGCGCACCATCGACGGCTGGATCCGGCTGCACGGCAACTACCCGGCGCACCGCGCAGCAGCGCAGCGGGTGCTCGGCGTCGGCATCGATGCTTCCGCCACCGACCTCGAGCAGGCCGCTGGCCGGTGGCGCTCCGACGAGCTGGAGGACGCCGTCATCGAGGCGGGTGGCTGCGCCGCAGCCCTCCGCAGCGAAGGCGGGTGGGCGGCGCATCCCCAGGGGGCGGCGGTGGCAGCGGAACCGTTGATCGACGTCGGGCGAGGCGCCTCCGGAGGCCGTCGGCTCGACGAGGTCCCGCCCGGGTCCCCCGCCGCGGGCGTCCGGGTCCTCGACCTCACCCGCGTCATCGCGGGGCCCGCCGCCACCCGGCAGCTCGCGGCGGCCGGTGCCGACGTCCTGCGCATCGACCCTCCGGACCTACCGGAACTCCCGTTGGCGTGGAGCGACTTCGCCCTCGGCAAGCGGAGCCTGCACCTCGACCTCGCCGACGCCGGCCGGCGCCGGACGTTCGACCTGCTGCTGGCCGAGGCCGACGCGGTCGTCGTCGGCTACCGGCCCGGGGGCATGGCCGCCCTGGGGCTGGATCCGGACGCCCTCGCGCGACGGGTTCCCGGCCTGATCGTCGTCGCCCTGGACGCGTGGGGATGGACAGGGCCGTGGGCCGGTCGCCGTGGCTTCGACAGCCTCGTGCAGTCCGCCACGGGCATCGCCCAGGTCGAGGGGGACGGTGGCACGCCAGGCGTCCTCCCGGCGCAGGCGCTCGACCACGCCACCGGACACCTCGCCGCGGCGGCGGTGCTGCGCGGGCTGGCCCAGCGGCAGCGTTCCGGGCACGGCAGCGTCGCGCGGCTGTCATTGGCGCGGACGGCGGCCCTGCTGCTGAGCGGACAGCGACGGGACGAGCCGACCGGTGAGCTGCCGGACGCCGAGCCCTTCCTCACCACCGTCGACGAACGCACCGCAGCGGGTGCCCGCCCCGTCACCGTCGTCGCCCCGATGTGGGGCACCTGGCCGTCAGGTGCGCCGCAGCCGGGCAGCGGCTACGCCGCGTGGCCGAAGCAGGGACCCGGCGCGGGCACCGTCCGGAACCCGCGCGACGTGCGCCTCTGAGACCTGCGCGCGTCAGGTCGGCAGCAGCCGCTGGACGAACTCGGCGAGCTGTTCGACGTTGCGGACCTCGACCATGTCGTCGACGACGTCGGCGTAGTTGCCCGCAGCCGAATCGCCCGAGCCCCAGTAGGACCGCGGCTCCGGGTTCAGCCAGTAGGTGTGCCGCGCCTCCTTCACCAGGTGCCGCAGCACCGGCAGGTTCGGCGAGCGGTGGTTGTTCCGGGCGTCGCCGAGGATGAGCAGCGACGTCTTCGGCGTGATCGCGTCCGGGTACTTCTCCGCGAACACCCCGAGCGCATGGCCGTAGTCGCTGTGCCCGTCGAACCACACCAGGTCCGCGTGCGTCGCGATCTTGCTCATGACGTCGCCGAGATCGGCCTCGCGCAGGTAGTCGGTGATCTCGTCCGCGGTGTCGATGAACGCGAACGCCCGCACCTTCGAGAACTGCTCGCGCAGCGCGTGGGTCAGCATCAGCGTGAAGTGCGCGAACGAGCTGACCGAGCCCGAGACATCGCACAACACGACCAGCTCCGGCTTGTGGGGCTTGTGCGGCTTGTGCTTGGTGTCGATCGGCACGCCGCCGGTGGCGAGGCTCGCCCGCACCGTGCGGCGGAAGTCGAGCCGCCCGCGACGCCCGAGCCGCCGCCGGGCGGTCAGCCGCGTCGCGAGTCGACGTGCCAACGGGTGCACCTGGCGGCGGAGTTCGACGAGGTCCTTGCGGGACGCGCGGAGGAACTCGACCTGCTCGGTCAGCGGCTGCACCGCGGTGCGGGCGATCTGCTCGACACCGCGGTCCTCGGCGAGACGGCGGCGGACCTCGCTCTCGATCTCCTCCTCGAGCGCCCGGATGCGGTCCGTGATGGTGTTCCGGGCCACGCGCTCGGCCAGACCGCCGCGCTGCTGGTCGCCGAGCATCGCCTCGAGCAGGCTCGCGATCAACGTCTCCGGGGACAGGCCTCGCAGCACGCGGTAGGCGAACCACGACTGCCGGCCCGGCTGGGTCTCGGCCTTGCCGAGCAGGCTCACCGCCTCGCGGGCGAAGCGACGGATCGCGTCCTCGTCGCCGTCGAGCAGCAGCTGGCGCAGCTCGTCGCGGAGGTGCTCGCGGGTCGCCTGCGGGTCGCCGCTCGTGTTGGCCGTCGGGTCGAGCCGGGGGTCGTCCTCCTCCAGCTCGGCCGACGCGCCGTCACCGGTGCGCCGCGGAAACCACAGGTCGAACAGCGTGTCGAAGGTCTGCCGGTGCGCGGGGCGCTTGCAGATGCTCGCCGCGAGCGCCGCCTTGAGCTGCCCGCGGTCGATCAGCTCGACGACGCCCATCGCCCGCATGGCGTCGACGGTTTCGGCGGTGCTGACCGGCAGGCCCGCCTTCCGCAGTGCGGTGGCGAACCCGACGGTCCGGTCGACGAGGCTCATCGCGACTCGCTCATCTCAAGCGCCTCTCAGCCCAGCTTCAGCTGCGAGATGGCCTTCTCCTGGTCCGACGCGTGCTTGAGCACGACGCCGAGTGTGGCCGACACGGCCTTCTCGTCAAGGGTGTCGAGGCCGAGGGCCAGCAGCGTGTGCGCCCAGTCGATCGACTCGGCGATGCTGGGGCTCTTCTTCAGCTCCATCGCGCGCAGGGCGCGGGCGGTGCGGACCAGCGACTCGGCGAGCTGCTCCGGCAGTTCCGGCACACGCGAGAGCACGATCGCCTTCTCACGGTCGGCGGTCGGGTAGTCCAGGTGCAGGTACAGGCAGCGTCGCTTGAGCGCCTCCGACAGCTCGCGGGTGGCGTTCGAGGTCAGCAGCACGATCGGACGGCGCGTCGCGGTGACGGTGCCGAGCTCGGGGATCGTGACCTGGAAGTCCGACAGCACCTCGAGCAGCAGGCCCTCGACCTCGACGTCGGCCTTGTCGGTCTCGTCGACGAGCAGCACGGTCGGCTCGTCACGACGGATGGCGGCGAGCAGCGGGCGCTCGAGCAGGAACTCCTCGGAGAAGATGTCGTCCTGCGTCGCCGACCAGTCACTGCTGTCGCTGTTGTTGGCCGCCTGGATACGCAGCAGCTGCTTCTTGTAGTTCCACTCGTAGAGCGCGCGGGCCTCGTCGAGGCCTTCGTAGCACTGCAGGCGGATCAAGGCACTGTTCGTGGCGGTGGCGATCGCCTTCGCGAGCTCGGTCTTGCCGGTACCGGCCGGACCCTCGACGAGCAGCGGCTTGCCGAGCCGGTCGGCGAGGAAGACGGTCGTCGCGATGCCGTCGTCGGCCAGGTAGCCGGTCTCGGCCAGCTTGTCCCGGACGTCGTCGACGCCGCTGAACACGGGGTTCTGGTGCATGACCCGATTGTGCCCTCCGTGCAACGAGTCAGCCGCCGAGCACCGCAGCGGTGCGCTTGCGCATCCAGCCCGAGTAGACGCCGCCCAGGTAGACGGCTCCCTGGTGGCTGTACGTCGTGCCGGTGCCCGCGTCCACCGCGGCCGGCCACGCGAAGGCGCCGAACTTCCGGACGAGCTCGTGCTGCGCGTACTCGACCGCGTCGGGCTCCACACGGTCCCCGACCAGCACCGGGATGGACGCGACCCCGACCTGGAGACCGCGCAGATCGCCCTTCTGGTTCACCGCGTACTGCAGGCAGTCCTTGGCGAAGCCCTCCAGCGCCGCCGCGGTGACGACGGGCACCGGGAACAGCAGCGTGAACAGGTGCAGCTTCGTCGCCATCCACTGGACCTTGAACTTCGACTGGTAGCCGAGCATCGCCTGGCCGCCGGGCAGCTGCACGCCGGAGACGGTCGACCCGTCCGCCTGCAACCGGGCAGCCGCCCCGTCCATCCACTGCGTTGCGCTCATGGTCGGCTACCTACCGTGCGCTCCAGCCATTGAATCCCCTGGGGAGTTGCACTCCCGGCACGGCGGGTAGGCGGTCGGCATGCGTATCGCTTTTCTCGGCCTCGGCCGTATGGGGTCAGCCATGGCCCACCACCTGCTCGACGCCGGCCACGAGCTGACCGTCTGGAACCGCACCTCCGGCAAGGCCGGCGACCTGGTCGACGCCGGCGCCACCGAGGCGACGACGGTCGGCGACGCCGTCGGTGACGCCGAGGTCGTCGTGCTCATGCTGTTCGGCCCCGACTCCGTGCGCGACGTGCTGAAGGAGGTCGGCCAGTCCGCCGCCAAGGGCACGCTCGTCCTGGACTCGACGACCATCGGCCGCGACGCCGCCCTCGAGTTCGGCAAGCTCGCCGACGGCCTCGGCCTCCGCTACGTCGACGCCCCCGTCGTGGGCACGACCGCTCCGGCCAAGGAGGGCACCCTCGGCGTCCTCGTCGGCGCCACCGAGGACGACTTCGCCACGGTCAAGCCGCTCCTCGAGACGTGGGGCGACGAGAAGAAGATCCGCCACGTCGGTCCGGTCGGCAGCGGCAACGCCCTCAAGACCGTCGTGAACCTGACCCTCGGCGTGGCGATGGGCGGCGTCGCCGAAGCGCTGCGACTCGGCCGAGACCTCGACATCGACACCGATGTGCTGCTCGCGACGCTCGGCCAGGGCCCGCTCGGCTTCAGCGTCAACCAGAAGAAGGACATGCTCGCCAGCGGCGACTTCCAGCCGACCGCGTTCTCGACCGACCTGCTGCTGAAGGACCTGCAGATCGCGCTCGACGTCTCCAGCAACGACCTGCCGGTGACCCGCGCGACCGCGAAGTACGTCGAGGAAGCCGTCGCCGCCGGCCACGGCGACGACGACTACGCCTCCTTCGCCGGCTACCTGGCCTTCGAGGGCGAGCCCGACTCGTACTGAGGACGCCTCCGCGGACGAGGCGTGTTCGAGTCGCACACACTGACCCGACGGGCCGCCCGGCAAAGCGGACATCTCCGGACAGTCGATCATGGCCTGCGGGCCTAGTGTGTGCGACTTGTGACGGCTCCTACCGCTGGACGTCGACCACCACGCGGTTCGGGGCCGTCAGCGTGAAGACCCGGAACCCGTTGCGGACGGTCACACCGATGCCGTAGACCACGAAGCCCTCGAACGACTCGACCTGGCGGCTGTCCCGGACCTCCGCCAGGTTCGGGGTACGCCGCTGCGGCGTCGCGGTGGTGGTCCGCGCGTCGGTGAAACGGACCCGCAGGTAGTAGCGGCCGTTCGGCACGACGGTGTGGCCGCTGGGCGCGACGAGGGCCGACGCCGGCACGTACTCGACGGAGGACGCAGCGGCCGGGCCGGCGAAGTCGAAGACGACCCGATCGAAGCCGGGCTGGGCGGCGGCCCGCACGTTGGTCAGCGTGCCTTGTCCGGGGCCGGTGGCCGGAGCCCCGTGCGGCACGGTGCCGAAGGCCGAGTGACAGGCCGCCAGGGCCAGCAGCGGGACGAGCACCAGCAGGACGAGGCTGCGGCGCGCGGACCGACGGAAAGATGTCATGACGGCCTCCTGAGGATGGGGACCGCATGGTGAGCTGCCGACCCCGGCTCCGCAAGAGGCGAATCGGACACCTGTTCAGCGCATCAGCCGCGCAGCTGACCCTCGCCGTACATGACCCACGTGGTCGAGGTGAGCTCGGGCAGGGCCATCGGCCCCCGCGCGTGCAGCTTCTGCGTGCTGATGCCGATCTCGGCACCCATGCCGAGCTGATCGCCGTCGGTGAACCGGGTGGAGGCGTTCACGACGACCGCGGCGCTGTCGCACCCGGAGATGAACCGCTTCGACGCCGTCAGGGAGCGCGTCACGATCGCCTCGGTGTGTCCGCTGCTCCACCGGCGGATGTGGCGGCAGGCCTCGTCCAGCGATCCGACGACGCGGGAGGCCAGGTCGAGCGAGTAGTACTCCGCGGTCCAGTCCTCGTCGGTCGCCTCGACGGCGGGCACGGCGCTGTCCGCAGCGGCGGCGAGCGTCGCCTCGTCGCCGTGCAGGATGATCCCGGCCTCGGCGAACGCCGGCAGGGCAGCGGCGAAGAAGGCATCGGCGACGTCGGCGTGCACGAGCAGCGTCTCGGCGGCGTTGCACACGCCGACCCGCTGCGCTTTGGAGTTCACGACGATGCGGACCGCCATCTCGAGGTCGGCGTCGGCGTCGATGTAGACGTGACAGTTGCCGACCCCGGTCTCGATGACGGGCACCAGCGATTCGGTCACCACGGAGTTGATGAGCCCGGCACCGCCCCGGGGGATGAGGACGTCGACGAGCCCGCGCAGGCGCATGAGCTCCTTGACCGACTCGTGGGTGCGGCCCGGCACGAGCTGCACCGCGTCTGCGGGCAGTCCGGCGTCGACGACGGCCTGGCTCAGCACGTCGACGAGCGCGATGTTGGAGTCGTAGGCGCTGGCGCTGCCGCGCAGCAGCACCGCATTACCGCTCTTGAGGCACAACCCGGCGGCGTCGACGGTGACGTTCGGACGGCCCTCGTAGACCATGCCGACGACCCCGAGCGGCACCCGGGTCTGCCGGATCTCCAGGCCGTTGGGCAGCGTGTAGCCGCGGACGATCTCGCCGACCGGGTCCGACAGCGTCGCGACCTGCCGCAACCCGTCGGCCATCGCCTCCAGCCGGGCGCGGGTCAGGGTGAGCCGGTCGACGAGCGCCGGGTCGGTGCCGTTGTCGCGCGCGCGGGAGACGTCGGCGGCGTTGGCAGCGAGGATCTGCTGCTCCCCCGCGAGCAGGGCGTCGGCCATCACGAGCAGCGCCGCGTCCTTCACCCCGCGCGGCAGGCTGGCCAGCTCGAAGGCCGCTTCCTTGGCGCGGACGGCGACCGCGCGGACCGACTCAGCCGCGGACGAGTCCGCCGGGGAGGAGCCGACTGCCGCTGCTGCGTCGGTGGCGTCCTGCTCGCTCATCGTCGTCCTCTCCGTCGGGTGCTGACTGTGCCGTTCACGCCTCGACCGCCATGGCCGGACGTTCGCTGCGTCGTCGCGTGGCCTGCGGCATCAGCACGAGGTCGTCTCGGTGAACGACCTCACGGGAGTACCGCGGCCCCATCTCGTTCGTGCTCCGACCCAGCATGGCAGGCAGCTCCGAGGCGTCGTAGCCGATCAGTCCACGACCGACGACCTGACCCTCCGCGTCGGTGAGGTCCACCGGGTCACCAGCGACGAACTCCCCCTCGACGGCGGTGATTCCCACCGAGAGCAACGACATCCGACGCTGCACCACCGCGCGCACGGCTCCGGGGTCGAGCGACACCCGGCCGCGGGGCGAGCTCGCGTACGCGAGCCACAGCAGCCGCGCGGAGGCCCGCCGGCCGACGGGATGGAAGTAGGTACCGACGGGCTCGCCGGCGAGGATCGGCCCGGCGTCGCGGGCGGCCCCGACGACGGCTACGCAGCCGCCGCCCGTCGCCACACGGGCAGCGGCGATCTTCGTCGCCATCCCTCCGGAGCCGACGCCGGCCGAGCCGGTGCCCTTCGCCAGCACCCCGGCGAGGTCGGCCTCGCCGAACACCTCGTCGAGGCGTGTCACGGGCCGGTCGGCGGTCGCGCGGCCGGGGTCGGACTCGTAGACGCCGTCGACGTCGGAGAGCAGCACCAGCGCGTCGGCGCCGACGAGATGCGCGACCAGCGCCGCCAGCCGGTCGTTGTCGCCGAACCGGATCTCCTCGGTGGCGAGCGCGTCGTTCTCGTTGATGATCGGCACGACCTGCAGGGCGAGCAGTCGGTCCAGGGTGCGGCGGGCGTTGCGGTAGTGCGCGCGGCGGATGATGTCCTCCGCGGTCAGCAGCACCTGTCCGACCGTGCGACGGTAGCGGGCGAAGGAGTTGGCGTAGCGCTCCACGAGCAGCATCTGCCCGACGCTGGCGGCCGCCTGCTGCGTCGCGAGGTCCCGCGGGCGGCGCGACAGACCGAGCGGACCCAACCCGGCCGCGATGGCGCCGCTGGAGACCAGGACCACCTCACGGTCCTGGGCCGCCAGGGCGTCGACGAGCCCGTCGAGCCGCACCGCGTCGAGTCCGGCCCGGGCCGAGGTCAGCGACGACGAGCCGACCTTGACCACGATGCGGCGGGCGTCGCGCAGCGCGTCCCGACTCATCCCGAGGAGCTCCGGTCCCCGAGCAGCTGCACCGCGTCGGCGCCGTCCGCGTTGAGCAGCGCCTCGTCGGCCTCGGACTCCTCGTAGGGCACGTGCCGTGCCGCGTAGCGGGCGTCCCGCTCGGCGCGGGTGAGCCGCTGCGAGTCGGCGACCCGCTTGTCGGTGCCGCGGGGGCCGGCGAGAGCCTCGGCCGCGGCGGCCTCGCCGATGGTCGGCTCCCAGTCGAAGGTGACGCCGTCGGGACCGGCGCCGATCGTGACCTCGGCGCCCCGCTGGGCCCCGAGCTTCGCGAGCTCGGCCTCGACGCCGAGCTTCGCGAGCCGGTCCGCGAGGTAGCCGATGGCCTCGTCGTTGTCGAACGCCGTCTGACGGACCCAGCGCTCGGGCTTGCGGCCGGTGACGAGGTACGTCTGCTCGCCGGTCTCCTCGACGTGGAAGGTGGCCTCGTCCACGGCACGGGGCCGCAGCACGATGCGCGGCGCGCTCTCGATCGGGTGGTCGGCGCGGTGGGTCTCGACGAGCTGCGCGAGCCGGAGCACGAGCGGGCGGAGGCCTTCGTGCGTCGCGGCACTGACCTCGAAGAACGGCAGGCCACGGGCTTCGAGGTCGGGCCGGACGATGTCGGCGAGATCGCGCGCGTCGGGCACGTCGATCTTGTTGAGGACGACGAGGCGGGGCCGGTCGTCGAGCCCGCCGTACGCACTGAGCTCGGCCTCGATGGTGTCGAGGTCGGATAGCGGGTCGCGGTTGGTCTCGAGCGTCGCGCCGTCGAGCACGTGGACCAGCACGCTGCAGCGCTCGACGTGGCGCAGGAACTCGAGGCCCAGGCCCTTGCCGGAGCTGGCGCCGGGGATCAGACCCGGGACGTCGGCGATGGTGAACGGCGGCCGGTCACCGGCCTGGACGACGCCGAGGTTCGGGGCGAGGGTCGTGAAGGGGTAGTCGGCGATCTTCGGGCGGGCGGCGCTGACCGCCGCGATCAGCGACGACTTACCGGCGCTGGGGAAGCCGACGAGCGCGACGTCGGCGACGCTCTTGAGCTCGAGGACGACCTCGCGCACATCACCCGGCTCGCCGAGCAACGCGAAGCCGGGTGCCTTGCGGCGGGTGGACGCGAGGGCCGCGTTGCCCAGACCACCGGCCCCGCCCGCGGCGATGACCGCGCGGGTGCCGGCCCCGATCAGGTCGGCGAGCTGCTCACCGGTCTGCACATCACGGACGACGGTGCCGTCCGGGACGGGGAGCACCAGGTCGGAACCCTCGGCCCCGGTGCGGTGGCTGCCCTGGCCGGGCTTGCCGCTGGTCGCCTTCTGGTGGGGGTGGAAGTGGAAGTCGAGCAGCGTCGTCGTGTTCGGGTCGACGACGAGCGTGACGTCACCGCCGCGCCCGCCGTTGCCGCCGTCCGGACCGCCGAGCGGCTTGAACTTCTCCCGGTGGACGCTGGCACACCCGTGACCGCCGTCGCCGGCCGCGATGTGCAGGACGACTCGGTCGACGAAGCTGGCCACGACGTGCTCCTACGGGACTGGGCGACCCCTGGACAGGGCCGGTTGGTGCGGCTGCGATTCCTGCAGAAAATACGAACGGGCGGGCCGGCTGGAGTTCAGCCGCCCGCCCGATCGGAGGTGCTGGTTACGCGTCCGCCGGGACAGAGCTGCTGAGCTCCGCCGGGACGATGCTGATGGTCTTGCGACCGCGCTTGGTGCCGAACAGGACGTGGCCGGGAGCCAGGGCGAACAGCGTGTCGTCGCCACCGCGCCCGACAAGGTCGCCGGGGTGGAAGTGGGTGCCGCGCTGGCGGACGATGATCTCGCCGGCGTTGACCAGCTGGCCACCGAAGCGCTTCACGCCGAGCCGCTGGGCGTTCGAGTCACGACCGTTGCGCGAGGAGCTCGCGCCCTTCTTGTGCGCCATTGTCTTCTACTCCCGCTCAGCCGTTGTCGATGCCGGTCACGCGCAGGCGTGTCAGCTTCTGCCGGTGGCCCTGCCGCGTGTGCTGGCCGGTCTTGTTCTTGAACTTGTGGATCCGGATCTTCGGCGCCTTGATGGGCCCGACGACCTCGGCGGTGACGCTGAACCCGGCAAGGGCCTGCGCATCGGTGGTGACGGTGCTGCCGTCGACCACGAGCAGCGCGGGAAGCGTGACGCTCTCTCCTACGGCACCCGACAGCTTCTCGACGTCGACGACGTCTCCGACCGCTACCTTGTGCTGCTTGCCGCCGGTACGGACGACCGCGTACACCGCGACTCCCCTGCTGATCGACCACTGCATGCAGTGGGACTGATGAGATCTGTTGCTACTTCGTTTCAGTGCTCACGTGCCGCACCCGGGCCCGGCGGCGCAGCCGACAGGGCGCGCCGGGGCGCAACCTGGTCGAGTCTACGTGAGCCGGAGCAGGGCCGCTCAGGCGCCGGAGCCCTCGGTCGGGGGCGCGTCGGTCCCGCTCGGCGAGCCGTGGGTGTCCACCGCGGCGGTCGTCGGTGCCGCGCGGGAGACCCGGCGACGGGCCGTCCGGCGGGGACGCGGAGACGGCGCGGCGGAGGCCGGCTCGTCCCCGTTCTCCGACGGCAGCTCATCGCCGGTCTCGGCGGCAGCGATCTGCCGCTGCGCCGGGGCATCGGCCTCGACGTCGGGGTCGGTCGGGGTCTCCGCCGAGGCGGCCTCGGCAGAGAGGTCCGGGACCTCGATGCCGGCCGCGCTCGGCTCGGTGAGCTCCGCCGCGGTCTCGGCATCGACCTCGCCATTGGCGGACTCCGGGACAGCAGCGTCGCCGGCGTTCGGGATCTCGGCGACGGCCTCGTCGGCAGACGCTGGAACGACCTCGGGCAGGCTGCTGCTGGCGGCGTCCACGGCCACGACGTCGGCCGACTCGTCGGTCGCCGCCTTCGGCTCCGCCTGCAGGATCGGACGGGTCGCCGTCGGGGGCCGCGGGATCGGCTTGCCGGCCGGCTTGGCGACGGAAGAGGCCCCCGCCGACGGCAGCTCGATCAGGACGCCCTTGCCGGCGCAGTGCGGGCACGGCTCGCTGTAGGCCTCGAGCAGGCCCTGGCCGACACGCTTACGCGTCATCTGCACCAGGCCGAGGCTGGTGACCTCGGCGACCTGGTGCTTCGTCCGGTCCCGGCCGAGGCACTCGGTCAGCCGTCGCAGGACCAGCTCACGGTTGCTCTCGAGGACCATGTCGATGAAGTCGGTGACGATGATGCCGCCGATGTCGCGCAGCCGCAGCTGGCGCACCAGCTCCTCGGCCGCCTCGAGGTTGTTGCGGGTGACCGTCTCCTCGAGGTTGCCGCCCTTGCCGGTGAACTTCCCGGTGTTGACGTCGACCACGGTCATGGCCTCGGTGCGGTCGAAGACCAGCGACCCGCCGGACGGAAGGAAGACCTTGCGGTCGAGCGCCTTCAGCAGCTGCTCGTCGATGCGGTGGGCGTCGAAGACGTCCTCGGAGTCGATGTGCTTGCGCAACCGCGGTGCGAGGTCAGGAGCGACCTGGGCGACGTAGGACTGGATGGTCTCCCATTCGGTCTCGCCCTGGACGACGAGCTCGCGGAAGTCCTCGTTGAAGATGTCGCGGACGACGCGGACGACGAGGTCGGGCTCGGCCGACAGCAGCGACGGCGCACTGGCCTTGGCCGCCTTCTTCTGGATCTGCTCCCACTGCGTGGCGAGCCGCGAGATGTCTCGGGTGAGCTCCTCCTCGGAGGCACCCTCGGCTGCGGTCCGGACGATGACGCCGGCGTCCTCGGGCGTGACCTTCTTGAGGATGCTGCGGAGCCGGGCGCGCTCGGTGTCGGGGAGCTTGCGGCTGATGCCGGCACTGCCGCCCTCGGGCACGTAGACCATGTAGCGGCCGGGCAGCGAGATCTGGCTGGTGAGACGGGCGCCCTTGTGACCGATCGGGTCCTTGGTGACCTGGACGACCACGGACTGGCCGGACTTCAGCGCCTGCTCGATCTTGCGCGGCTTGCCCTCGAGCCCGCTCGCGTCGTAGTTGACCTCGCCGGCGTAGAGGACGCCGTTGCGTCCCTTGCCGATGTCGACGAACGCCGCTTCCATGCTGGGCAGGACGTTCTGGACCTTGCCGAGGTAGACGTTTCCGGCGTAGCTGGTCGAGCTCGCGCGGGTGACGTAGTGCTCGACGAGGACGTCGTCCTCGAGCACCGCGATCTGCGTCCGGTCCCCGGCGTTACGCACGACCATGACCCGCTCGACGGCTTCGCGGCGGGCGAGGTACTCGGCTTCGGTGACGATCGGGACGCGACGGCGACTCTGGTCGCGGTTGTCGCGACGGCGCTGGCGCTTGGCCTCGAGCCGGGTGGAACCGGTGACGCCCTTGATCTCGTCCTCGGCCGAGGACGACGAGGAGGACTCGGACGCCGAGCTGCTGCCCTCGTCGCCGTCACCCTCCCCGCGACGCCGACGGCGCCGCCGGCGCTTGCTGCCGGAGCTGCCTTCGGATGAGTCGTCCGAGTCGCCGTCGCCGCCTCCGGAGGAGTCGGACTTGTCGGCGGCGTCGGACTTCTCGGCCGGCTCGGTGCCGGCGGAGTCGCCGTCGCCGGAGGCGGTCTCATTGCCCTCGTCCTCGTCGCGCGGCTTGCCGCGGCCGCGACGTCCGCGGCGGCGACGACGACTACGGCCGCCGTCGGACTCGTCGTCGGCGTCCGACGACGGACCGGACCGGCCGTCCTGGTCGTCCTCGGCGTCGTCGGACGACCGCGCGTCGTCGGTGTCGGCCGGCGCCGGGCGTGCGGGCAGCTCGGAGAGGTCCGGCGCCTGGAAGGTGAGCGTGGGGGGTGCCGCGGCGCGGCGTGCGGCACGGCGACGCGGCGGCGGAGGCGCGTCATCGGCCGGGAGGTCGGAGGCGGGCGCAGTGCTCGTCCCGGACTCGGTCTCGTTGCCGCCGCCGAGCGCGAACTCGGCCGCGACCTCGGACACCGGCCGCTCGTCGTCGACGGGAGCCTCCGGGCCGGAGGCTGCGGGCACCGGGACCGGCTCGACGTCCGGGGTCACCGCGGTACTGGCCGCTCCCGTGGGACGGCGGGCAGCCCGACGCCGACGGGGACGGGGAGCGCTCGGGGCGGCGAAGGGGTCGAACGGATCGCTCTGCGGGACGACCGGCGCGTCGTCGGCGTCAGTGTCGGCGTCGGTCGTCGGCGTCGGCGTCCAGCTCGGCCTCGAGGTCGAGGTCGGCACTGGCGTCGAGGCCGGGAAGCGGAGCGTCCGGGTCGGGCGCGCTGGATCCGGGTGCATCGGAGACGGGCGCGACGACCTGGGGTTCGTCGCTGCTCTGCTCGTTCTGGGGAAGCTCGGGCTCGGTCAAGGGTTCTGCCCTTCGGCTCCCGGGCGCGGGATGGGACCGCGGCCGCTCAGGAGCTGTCTGGCACCAACGGGGTTCCGTCGGCGCGTCTGTGACGCCTGTCAACCAACGGGCTTGGCGCCATCCTGTACGTCCAGCGGGTCAACGATCGACCCGTCCTCACTGAGCCGGCCTTGATCGAGCCGGGTCACCTCAGGAGGGACCGGCGGCTCGAGACCAGCCACCGTTCGGAAGGCGGCCATCACGTCGTCGGGTCGCACAGCTGGCGTCTGCTGCCGTACGACAAGCCCGAGTATCGCACAGTCCGGGCTGCCTGCCTCGGCAGACATCTCTCGGCGTGGCTCGACGGGATCGGCGAGCCACCCCGAGACGAGGGCGGCGCGCACGTCCACGGTCTTGCGGCCGCCCTTGGTCATCTTGTCCACGGGAGCGGTCTCCGCCGCGAAAACCGTGGTCAGAGCCGCCTGAGCGACGACGGGAGACACACCGGGCAGTCGGATCGTCCACGTGGCCGCGTCGATCCGGTCCGGCAGCGAACCACCCGACGCCGGCACGCACGCCACGACATCCAGCCCGGGTGGCAGCGCGGCGTCGAGGGCGAGCCGAAGCTGCTCCGGGTCGCGCCATTCGGCCAGGGCGATCTCGAGGTACTCGGCCTCGCTCGCCACTCCGGTCGGTGCGGCTCCGGCCCACGACACCTTCGGATGGGCGGTGAACCCGGACGAGTAGGCCATCGGCGCCGCGGCACGACGCAGTGCCCGCTCGAAGGCGCGGGCGACGTCCCGGTGCGAGGTGAAGCGGAGCCGCCCCCGCTTCGTGTACTGCAGGCGGAGGCGCTGCACCACCTCGGTCGGACGCCCCGTCAGGTCGGGCGCGGAACGGGCCACGGGGCTAGACCGCCGCGGGCTGCGCCACCGAGAGCGGCAGCAGGGTCTTGCCCGTCGGACCGATCTGGATGTCGGTGCCCATTGTCGGGCAGACGCCGCAGTCGTAGCAGGGGCTCCAGCGGCAGTCGTCGACCTCGGTCTCGGCCAGCGCGTCCTGCCAGTCGTCCCAGAGCCACTCCTTGTCCAACCCGGAGTCCAGGTGGTCCCAGGGCAGCACCTCGGTGACGTCGCGCTCGCGGGTCGTGTACCAGTCGACGTCGACGCCGACGGCCTCCGCGGCCGCCATCCAACGGTCGTAGGAGAAGTGTTCGCTCCAGCCGTCGAAGCGACCGCCCTGCGCGACGACCTCCTCGATCACCGCGCCGACCCGGCGGTCACCGCGCGAGAGCAGGCCCTCGATGACGCCGGGCTTGCCGTCGTGGTAGCGGAAGCCGATGGACCGGTCCCGGCCGATCGCGTCCTTGAGCAGGCGCAGACGACGGTCGGTCTCGTCGGCGGACAGCTGCGGCGCCCACTGGAAGGGTGTGTGCGGCTTCGGCACGAACCCGCCGATGGAGACCGTGCAGCGGATGTCGCGGCGGCCGGAGACCTCGCGGCCGACCCGGATGACCTCCTTGGCCATGCGGGCGATCTGCAGCACGTCCTCGTCGGTCTCGGTGGGCAGGCCGACCATGAAGTACAGCTTCACCTGCGACCAGCCGTTGGCGTAGGCCGTCGACACGGTGCGGATGAGGTCTTCCTCGCTGACCATCTTGTTGATGACCTGGCGGAGGCGCTGGGAGCCGCCCTCGGGCGCGAAGGTCAGCCCCGACCTCCGGCCTCCCCGGGAGAGCTCGTTGGCGAGGTCGATGTTGAACGCGTCGACCCGGGTGCTCGGCAGCGAGAGCGACGTCTGCGTGCCCTCGTACCGGTCGGCGAGGCCCTTGGCGACCTGGGCGATCTCGCTGTGGTCGGCCGACGAGAGCGACAGCAGGCCGACCTCCTCGTAGCCGGTGGCGGCGAGCCCGGCGGCGACCATCTCGCCGATGCCGGTGATGCTGCGTTCCCGCACCGGCCGGGTGATCATCCCGGCCTGGCAGAAGCGGCAGCCGCGGGTGCAGCCGCGGAAGATCTCGACGCTCATGCGCTCGTGGACCGACTCGGCCAGCGGCACCAGCGGCTGCTTCGGGTAGGGCCACTCGTCGAGGTCCATGACGGTGTGCTTCGCGACCCGGTGCGGCACGGCCGGGGTGACCGGGGCGACGCGGCGGATGCGGCCGTCCGGCAGGTACTCGACCTCGTAACGCGACGGCACGTAGGCGACGCCGCTCTCGGCGACCGCGTCGAGCAGCTCCCGCCTACCCCCGGTGCCCGCCTGCTTGTGGGCGCGGACGATGTCGGTGATGGCCAGCACGGCCTGCTCACCGTCACCGAGCACGGCGCCGTCGAGGAACTCGGCGATCGGCTCCGGGTTGAAGGCCGCGTGCCCACCGGCGATGACCAGCGGGTGCTCGTCGGTGCGGTCGACGGCGCGACGCGGTATACCGGCCAGGTCGAGCGCGATGAGGAAGTTCGTGTAGCCGAGCTCGGTGGAGAAGCTCACGCCGAACACGTCGAAGGCGACGACCGGACGGTGACCGTCCACGGTGAACTGCGGGACGCCGTTCTCCCGCATCAGCGCCTCGAGATCGGGCCAGACGCTGTAGGTGCGCTCGGCAAGGACGTCGGGCTGCTCGTTGAGGACCTCGTAGAGGATCATGAGCCCCTGGTTCGGCAGCCCCACCTCGTAGGCGTCCGGGTACATCAGGGCCCAGCGCACCATGGCACTGTCCCAGTCCTTGACCTGCGCGTTCAGCTCGCCGCCGACGTACTGCACCGGCTTGCGCACCGAGGGCAGCAGCGCCTCGAGGCGAGGGAAGAGCGACTCGATGGGCATGCCTTCAACGGTACGCGCGGCGCCGTCGCGCCCTCCAGGAGTCGATCAGTCGGATCTTGGCCGACTGACCTGCGCAGACACGCTCAAGATCCGAACTGATCAACTCCGGCGCGCGGGAGTGCAGAGCCCTCAGCGGTTGACGCTGCTCATGTCGGGATACCGGTCCCCCGCCGAGAAGCCCTTCGGCGCGACCGCGTCGATGCGCTGCAAGTCGTCGGAGGTCAGCGACACGTCCACCGCACCGAGGTTGTCGTCGAGGTACTTCTTCGTCTTCGTCCCGGGGATCGGCACGATGTCCTCGCCCTGGGCGAGCAGCCAGGCCAGCGCCAGCTGACTCGGGGTGCAGCCCTTCTCCGCGGCGATCTCGTGCACCTTGCCCACCACGTCCAGGTTGCGCTGGAAGTTCTCGCCCTGGAAGCGGGGGTTGTGGCGACGGAAGTCGTCGGCCGGGATGTCCTCGGGCGTCTGGAAGCGCCCGGTCAGGAAACCGCGGCCCAGGGGGCTGTAGGGGACGAACGCGATCCCGAGCTCCCGCACGGTCGGCAGGATCTCGTCCTCCGGGTCGCGCGACCACAGGCTGTACTCGGTCTGCAGGGCGGTGATCGGGTGGACGGCGGCAGCGCGGCGGAGGGTCGCCGGAGCCGCCTCGCTCATCCCGAGGAACCGGACCTTGCCCGCCGACACCAGCTCGGCCATGGCGCCGACGGTGTCCTCGATCGGCACGTTCGGGTCGACCCGGTGCTGGTAGTAGAGGTCGATGACGTCGACGCCCAGACGGCGGAGAGAGTCGTCGCAGGACTGACGGACGTACTCGGGACGGCCGTTGACGCCGAGGAACGAACCGTCCTCGCCGCGCTGGTTGCCGAACTTGGTCGCGAGCTGGACCTCGTCGCGACGGCCGGCGATCGCCTCGCCCACCAGCTTCTCGTTGGTGAACGGGCCGTACATGTCGGCCGTGTCGAGGAAGGTGCAGCCGGCGTCGAGGGCTGCGTGGATGACGTCGATGGATGCCTGCTCGTCGGCGGTCCCGTAGAACTCGCTCATCCCCATGCAGCCGAGCCCGAGCTCGGAGACGTCCAACGGGCCGAGGTTGCGTCGATTCATGTCGGGAGACCTGCCCGGTCCACCGGCGTCGATACCGCTCAACGGCTGCGGCGGTACACGTTCTGCAGCAGGCCGATGGCTATCAGGTTCGCGAACATCGCCGACCCGCCGTAGGAGACGAACGGCAGCGGCAACCCCGTCACCGGCATGATGCCGAGCGTCATACCGACGTTGACGAAGGCCTGGAAGGAGAACCAGACGCAGATCCCTACGGCGACCAGCAGACCGAAGGTGTCCTCGGACGACCGGGCGATCGACAGCGCACGCCACAGGATGATCGAGAGCAGCACGAGGATGCCGCAGGCCCCGACGAAGCCGAGCTCCTCACCGGCCACGGTGAACACGAAGTCGGTCTTCTGCTCGGGGACGAACTGCCCCTGCGTCTGCGAGCCGTGGAACAGGCCTTGCCCGAGCATGCTGCCGTTGGCGTTGGCCAGCAGCGCCTGGGCGACGTTGTAGCCGGTGCTGCCGGCGTTGGCGACGTTGTTGCCGGCGAACTGTGTCAGCCGCGCCTCCTGGTACGGCTTGAGCAGGTGCAGCCCGAGCACCGCCCAGCCGAGCAGCACGCCGCTCGTCATCAGGCCGATGGTCCAGCGCAACGCGGCACCTGAGCAGGCGATGACCCCCAGGATGACGACGACGAAGACCATCGTGGTGCCGAAGTCGGGCTGCAGCATGATCAGGCCGAGCGGAAGCGCGGCCATGGCCAACACGAGCAGGACGTCACGGCTGCGCGGGGCGGAGCTGACGCCGAACCGGGAGTCGTCCCGCTTCTCCCCCAGGATCATCGCCATCCCGACGACGAGCGCGACCTTGGCGAACTCCGACGGCTGCAGCTGGAAGCCGGCGGGCAGCACGATCCAGGACCGCGCGCCGTTGATCGTCGAGCCGATGAGCAGCACCGCGGCGAGACCGAGCATCGAGGCGACGTACAGCACGGGCGCCGAGGCGCGCAGCAGCGAGTAGTCGACGCTCGCCACGATCGTCGCCATGATCAGGCCGAGCCCGATGTTGATGCCCTGCTTCTTCAGGTAGGCCAGCGGGTCGAGGCCCGCGTCGGTCTGGATCTGCTTGGTCGCCGAGTAGACGAGCAACGCGCCCAGTGCGCACAGCGCCAGCGTCGAGACGAGCAGCAGCCAGTCGATCGAGCGCACGATGTCGGAGCGGCGGGCCGAGCGGGCCCGGGCCTCGCGGTCGCGCAGCGAGATCCCTCCCCGGAGGCCGGAGAGGTCGGACAGGCCGGCGCTCACCGGGCCCGCCCGACCGGGGCGGTGCTGCCGTCGGCCCGTACGGGGGGAAGCTGCGTCGGCGGTGCGTTGTCCGGGAAGGCGCCGGGACGGCCGATGCCGTACAGCGCTTCCCAGACCTTGCGTGCGGCCGGTGCGGCGACCTCGCCACCGGTGCGGCCTGCGTTCGGGATGGACATGACCACGACGTACCTCGGGTTCGGCAGCGGCCCGAAGGACGCGAACCAGGACGTGTCGCCTTGGCCCTCGACCTCGGCGGTACCGGTCTTGCCGGCCACGTGCACCTGCTGGAGCGGGAACCCGCCGAACGCCCCGGCGGCGGTACCGCGGGTGGTGACGTCGCCGAGTGCGTCGCGGATGTACGCGAGCACCGACGGGTCGGCGTTCAGCTTGCTCTTCACCTTGGGGGCGACGAGGTGGTTCAGCGAACCGTCCGGGTTGAGCACCGCCTTGGCGAGATGGGGCTCGAAGACCGTCCCCCCGTTGGCGATCGCGGCGTACCCGTCCGCGAGTTGCAACGGGCTGACGTTGAGGTAGGCACCCTGGCCGATGGCGAACTGGGTCGCGGCACCGCCGTTGTAGAGGTAGCCGTCGAGGCACGCCTCACGTGCGTACTTCTGGAACTTCGCAGCCTGGGTCGGGTCCGACACCTCCGGGTACCCGCTCTGCGCCCGGCGGCAGTACGAGTCCTTCAACTGGTTCCAGTTGGCCGCGGCCTGCGCGCGGTCGACGATCGCCCCGGGGGTCTCGCCCGGGAGGTCGATACCGGTACGCGACCCGAAGCCGAAGTTCTCGGCGTTCTTGACGAAGACCTCGCGCGCCGGAGGGTAGGGACCTCTGCCGTTGCGCAGGCCGCCGTCGGCGAGCCACGCGTCGTAGGCGAACTTGTCGAAGATGACGTCACACGAGATGACCAGAGCCTGCTTGAGCGAGATGGGTCCGGCCGACGAGCCCTCGAAGTTGTGGAAGACCTGGTCACCGATCTGCAGGCTGGGACTGCAGTCGTAGTTGTCGTACAGCGAGCTGCCGTTGCCGACCGCAGCGGCGAGGGAGAACGGTTTGAACGTCGACCCCACCGCCCCCGATCCCTGGTAGGCCCGGGAGAACAGCGGCGTGCCGGCGCCGGCGTCGTTCAGCGCGGCGTACTCCTGCTGCGAGATGCCGCCGACGAAGGCCGAGGGGTCGTAGCCCGGCAGCGAGGCCATCGCCACGACCTGGCCGTTGGTCGCGTCCAGCACCACGCCGCTCGCGGCCTTGCTCCGGGTGCCCGCGATGGCTTGGGTCAGCGAGTCCTCGAGCGCCTTCTGCACGTTCATGTCGGTCCCGAGCACCAGGGTGTCGCCGACGCTCGCAGGCGTGCTCGAGACCTCGCCGGAGACGCGGCCGAAGCGGTCGACGGCGAGCTTGCGGACGCCGTTCTTCCCGCGCAGGACGCTGTCGTACTGCTGCTCGAGACCGCCGAGGCCCACCGTGTCGGTGCGCGTGCGGTCGGGCGACTTGTCGAGCTGGGCCTGGCTGATCGGGCCGACGTACCCGACCTCATGACCGGCCACCGGGCCGAACGGGTAGGTCCGGAGGGCCTGGGTGTCGGCCACGACACCCGGATAGGTCTCCGGGTGCTCGAGGATCGACAGCGCCTTCTCGGGCGTGACGTCGGTGGCGACGGGGATCGGCTGGTACGGCGAGCCGTTCCAGCACGGCTGCGGCACGGTCGCCGTGCACAGCCGGGTCGCGGCGGCGAGCTCGATCGGCTTCATGCCGAGGACCCCGGCGAGCTTCGTGAGCACCGCCGCCCCGTGGTCCGGCTGCCGGTCGAGGACGCTCCGGTCGGCGCTGACCACCAGCGTCGTGCGGTTGCTGGCCATCACCCGCCCGGCGTCGTCGACGATGAGGCCGCGTGGCGCGGGCGTGACGGCCTCGCGGACGCGGTTGTCCTGCGCCTGGGTCTGGTAGTGGTCGGCCTGCAGGATCTGGAGCGACCACAGCCGCATCGCGAGCGTCGCGAACAGCGAGATCACCAGGACCCGCATCACCGTGATGCGGACGCTGCTGCGTCCCGGCGGGGTCCGGAACGGGGAGGTGCTCATCGCCGCGCCTCCGATCGTCGTGCGCGACCCGAACGCGGCCGCACCCCGAGGATGCGACCGATCATCGGGAACAGGAAAGGGGTGACGACGAGGCCGTAGAGCACCGCGGCGGCCATGCGGTCCAGCAGCAGACTGCCACCGGCCCGTCCGTCGTCGACGAGCACGCCGGTCCCGGCGAAGAGCAGAGCCGCCGCGACGCCGCCGACGACCACCGCGGCCAGGGGGATCGCCACCGAGCGCTCCGCGTCCTGCTTCAGCAGGCCGACGAGGTAGCCGACGGCGCAGAGCACCGCGGCGAGGCGGCCCAGCGCGTGGTCGGAGAGCAGGTCGGCGCCGAAGCCGGCCAGGAAGCCGGTGATCGCGCCGAGCCCCGGGCCGGTCTGCAGCGCGACCGCGGCGACCACGACGACCAGCAGGTCGGGGGTGCCGAAGGGGATGTCGAGCTGCGCGAGCACGGTCCGCTGCAGCAGCAGGACCAGCAACAGCAGCACGATGATGCCGAGGTAGCGCACGACGGTGACACCGCCGGGCCCGTCGCCGCCAGAGGATCCCAGCCCGCTGCTGCGGGGGGTCGAGCCGATCGGTGCCGCGCTGCCGCGGCCGTCGATGCGCAGGCGGAGGGGGAGGGTCATCGACGCGCCCTGGACCGGCCGGCGCTCGTACCGCCGGATGTCACCACGGCAGCCGGGGCGACCGAGGGCGACGGTGTGGGCGACGCGGGGGTCGCGGGCGGGGTCGCTGCGACCGGGCGGGGTGGCAGCAGCCGGTCACCCGGGTTCGCCTGCGGCCGTCGCACGATGACCCCGACGAGATCGAGCGACCCGAGGTTCGCGAACGGGCGGACCTCCGCACGACGGGTCAGGCCCTCGCTGCCCTCGAGCTGACGGACGACCGTCCCGACGGGGACGCCACCGGCGTAGTCGGCACTGCCGAACGTGACCACCCGCGTCCCGGGGACGAGCGGCAGCGTCGGGTCGTAGAGGGTGAAGGAGATCGATCCGGAGGACCCGTCGCCGGCGATCCGGCCGAGCGCCTCGGAGCCCTCGAGCCGTGCACCGATGACCGTTCCGGGGTCGGTGGCCAGCCGTACGACGGAGGTGTTCGAACCGACCTGCGCGACGACGCCGACCAGCCCCTGCGAGTTGATCACGAGCTGGCCGACGGCCATGCCGTCCGACGAGCCGGCGTCGATGTCGACGGTCTGCTCGGTACCGGTCACGTCGCCGAAGGCGATGACGCGGCTCGGCACGATCGAGAACTGACCCTGGTCGGCGAGCAGCCGCAGCCGCTCGAGGTCGGCGGCGACGCGCTGCGCCTCGGTTCCGGCGGCGAGCCGGCGCTGCAGGTCGTCGACCTGGGCCTGCAGCCCGTCGGCCCGGCGCCGCTGAGCCGCGGCGTCGTTGTTGTTGTTGAACAGGTTCCCGATCGGTGACGTGACGGCGCTGAAGCCGCGTTCGACGGGACCGACGACGTCGTGGAGCCCGGACCGCAGCCGGGAGTCGGCGCCGTTGACGCGGTAGTCGACCGTGATCAGGGCGAGAGCGGTCGCCAACAGTGCGAACAGCAGCAGCCGGGTCCGGCGGTTGTCACGACCCACAGCTCAGCTGCGTCGCTCGGGGCTCAGCACCTGCTGGAGGGCCTCGAACTCCTCGACGCACCGGCCGGAACCGAGCGCGACGGAGTGCAGCGGGTTCTCGGCGAGGTGGACCGGCATCCCGGTCTCGTGACGGAGCCGCTCGTCGAGGCCGCGGAGCAGGGCGCCGCCGCCGGTGATGACGATGCCGCGGTCCATGACGTCGCCGGCGAGTTCCGGCGGGCACTTGTCGAGCGTGCTCTTCACCGCGTCGACGATGTCGTTGACCGGCTCCTCGATGGCCGGCGGATCTCCTCGGCGCTGACCACGATCGTCTTCGGGAGCCCGGAGACGAGGTCACGGCCGCGGATCTCGGCGTGCGGCTCGTCCGGCATCGGGAAGGCCGAGCCGATCGACATCTTGATCTCCTCGGCGGTGCGCTCGCCGAGCATCAGGCTGTATTCCTTCTTGACGTAGCTGATGATCGACTCGTCCAGCTCGTCGCCACCGGTGCGGATGGACATGCTGGTCACGATGCCGCCGAGGCAGATGACCGCCACCTCGGTGGTGCCGCCGCCGATGTCGACGATCATGTTGCCGGTCGGCTCGTGCACCGGCATACCGGCACCGATGGCCGCGGCCATCGGCTCCTCGATGATGTAGACCTTGCGGGCGCCCGCGGCGTAGGCGGTGTCCTTGACGGCCCGCTGCTCGACGCCGGTGATGCCCGAGGGCACGCAGACCACGATGCGCGGCTGCGCGAATCGGCTGCGACGGTGCACCTTCTGGATGAAGTAGCGCAGCATCCGCTCGGTGGTGTCGAAGTCGGCGATGACGCCGTCCTTCAGCGGCCGGATCGCCACGATGTTGCCGGGCGTGCGGCCGATCATGCGCTTGGCCTCGGTACCCACCGCCACGATGCCGGTCGATGCCGTGTTGATCGCGACGACGCTGGGCTCGTTCAGGACGATGCCCTTGCCGCGGACGTAGACCAGTGTGTTGGCGGTGCCGAGGTCGATCGCCATGTCACGACCGATGACGGAGAGAGATGCCATGGCGAAACGCCGACCTTCCACTGGATGCACGCGCAGCGTACGACTGGCGCCTGTGACTGCTCCCGAACGACGCGCCCGGGCGCGTCGGATGTGAGCGAGCTGCGAGAACGCTGAGATCAGGCGGCGCCCGGTCGGGGACCGCCTCCGAAGAGAATTCGGACGATCAGAGGTTCGGGAAGAAGAGCTTGACCTCGCGGGTGCCCGACTCGGGTGAGTCGGAACCGTGGACGAGGTTCTCGCCGATCTCGAGCGCGTAGTCGCCGCGCAGCGAGCCGGGAGCCGACTTCACCGGATCGGTGACGCCCATGAGGGTGCGGACGGCCTCGACGGCGCGGGGACCGTCGACGGCGAGTGCGACGAGGGGGCCGCCGGTGATGAAGTCCACGAGCTCACCGAAGAAGGGGCGCTCGCGGTGCTCGCCGTAGTGCTCCTCGGCGGTGGCGCGGTCGAGGGTCCGCAGCTCGACGGCAGCGAGGGTCAGGCCCTTGCGCTCCAGGCGGCTGATCACCTCGCCCACGAGACCCCGACGGACACCGTCGGGCTTGACCAGGACCAGGGTGCGCTCGGATGCCACGCAGAACAACCTTTCAGACATGCTGGGACGGGTGCTGCAGGCCGGGTGCCAGCCGAGGGGGAGCCGACGCACCGGGTGCTTGCAGAAGTTGCCTGTCCGAGGTTACGTGCCGACCGCCCCGCCTGAGCGTGGCCGTCGCCACCGCTCACCCAATTCCGGGTGGGCCCCGCCCTACCGCTCCGGAATCGCCGCCCGGTCGAGGTCGGCGAAGTAGTCGGCGAGCACGGCGAGCGCCTGCGCGAGGGTGGCGACGTCGCTCTCGACGGTCGCGAGCCCGGCCGCCGCGACCCGCCACTGCTCCCCCACCGAGCCCCGCAGGTCCGGACCGAGCCGCTGCGCCAGCGACCCGACGATCCGCTCGGCTCCTAGGCGTGCCTCCGCCGCCTGCCCGACGAGACGGCGTACCCCGGCGGCGGTCGTCGCGAGCACGGCCGGGTCGACACGGACCTGCTGCGGGGACGGCGTGGGCGCAGATGGCATGACCGCAGCCTGCCGCGTCCGGGGCGAGGCCGTCCCGCGTCGTCCACAGGCAACCGCCGGCGGAGCCGGACACGAAGGAGCAGCGTGGAGAGCAGTCGTCCGGCGCCGGGAAACGACGTCCGGCCGCGGGGCGAACGCGTCGTCCTGGCGCTGAGTTCGCTGCTGATGTGGGTGCCGTGCGCCCTGCTGCTCGTCGTCGGCGCCCCGCTGTGGGTCGCGGGCCTGCTCGCGATCTCCGCCGGCGGCATGACGATGCAGGTCGTCGAGACCTCCGGGATGAGCGGCCGCCTCGCCCGGTGGGCGCGGCGGATCGCCGGCAGCTGACCGCTGCCGCATCACCGGCCGAGCAGCCGCCGGGTCTCCCCCACCACCAGCAGCGAGCCGGTGACCAGGACGCCGACCCCGCTCATGACCTCCACGTCCTCCTCGGCGATGGTGATCGCCGCTTCCAGGGCGTCGTCGAGACGGGGCACGACCTCGATGCGGTCGGCGTCGAACACATCGAGCGCGAGGGCGGCGAGATCGTCGACCGCCATTGCGCGCGGCGAGGCGATCTGTGTCAGCACCACGGTGTCCAGGACGGGTTCGAGCGTCGCGAGCATCGACAGCGCGTCCTTGTCGCTCAGCACCCCGACGACGCCGACGAGCCGCTCGAAGGAGTAGGACTCGCGGAGCGCGTCGACCAGCGCGGCGGCTCCAGCGGGGTTGTGCGCCCCGTCGACCAGGACGGTCGGCGACGAGCGCACCACCTCGAGCCGGCCGGGCGACTCGGCCGAGGCGAAGGCGCTGCGCACGACCTCGACGTCGAGCTGCCGCCCCTCCCCCGCTCCGAAGAACGCCTCGACCGCGGCGAGGGCGCACGCGGCGTTGTGCGCCTGGTGCTGACCGGTGAGTCCGAGGAAGATCTCGTCGTAGACGCCGCCGAGGCCCTGGATGGTGAGCATCTGGCCACCGACCGCGAGCGTCCGGTCGGTCACGCCGAACTCGATGCCCTCGCGCGCGACGGTGGTCCCGAGCTCGGCCGCCCGTCGGAGCAACACCTCGACGGCTTCCACCGACTGCTGGCCGATGATCACCGTTGCGTCGGGCCGGAGGATCCCGGCCTTCTCGGTGGCGACCTCGGCGTGCGTGGAGCCGAGTTCGGGGTGGTCGAGGGCGATCGGGGTGATGACCTGGACGACGCTGTCGATGACGTTGGTCGCGTCCCAACTGCCGCCCATGCCGACCTCGATGACGCCGATGTCGACGGGGGCGTCGGCGAAGGCGCTGAAGGCCATGGCGGTCATCAGCTCGAAGTAGGTGACCGGCTGCTCGCTGCCGGCGTCGACGAGTTCGACGTACGGGAGCACGTCGTCGTAGGCCGCGTTCAGCACGGCGGCGTCCACCGGCCGCCCGTCGATCGCGATGCGCTCGGCGATCGAGTCCAGGTGCGGCGAGGTGTAGCGCCCCGGCCGCAGCCCGAAGCCCCGGAGCAGCGCGTCGATCATCCGGGCGGTCGAGGTCTTGCCGTTGGTGCCGGTGAGGTGGATCGACGGGAAGGCCCGCTCGGGGTGGCCGAGCAGGTCGACCAGCTGCGTCATCCGCGACAGGTCGGGGCGCATGGTGTGCGGGAACCGGCCGGCCAGCGCCTTCTCGACGCGTCCGAGGTCAGCCGGTGCCGCGTCGGGCGTCTCCGGCATGTCCCGCTCGCCGGGGGCGTCGGGGGCGCTGTCAGCCATCGAGGGCCTCCAACTGCGTGCGCAGTCGGGTGATCTCGGCGGTGGCGGCGTCGTAGCGCGCCTGGATCGAGGCGACGGTGTCGGCGGACGCCTTGGCCCGGAAGCCCTCGTTCGCGAGCTTGCGCCCGGTGCCCTCCTGCTCCTTCTCGGCCTTGGCGAGCTGCTTGGCGAGCCGGGCCTTCTCGGCCTCGGTGTCCACGGCGTCGGAGAGGTCGAGCCCGACCTGGACGCCGGAGGCGCTGAGCACGGCGAGCCGGCCGGGCATCGCGGTACCGCGTTCGGCGTGCAGGTCCGCCAGCGCCCCGAGGTGCGGGGCCCAGGCGTCGAGGTCTCCGACGACGGTGGCCGGCACCTTGCGGCCCGGCTGCAATCCCTGCTGGGTGCGGAACCGACGCACCTCGGCCACCAGGTCCTGGAAGCGGCGGAGCTCGGCCTCGGCCGCCGCATCCGCAGCGCCGACCGGCGCCGCCGGCCAGGGTGCGGTCACGACGGTCTCGCCACCGGTGAGCGCCCGCCACAGTGTCTCGGTGACGAACGGCAGCAGCGGGTGCAGCAGGCGCAGGACGGTGTCGAAGCACCGCCCGAGCACCAGCCGCGTCCGTTCGGCGGCCGGACCGCCCTCGCGCAGCCCGACCTTGGCCAGCTCGACGTACCAGTCGAACAGCTCGTCCCACGCGAAGTGGTAGAGGCTGTCGCACACCTTGGCGAACTCGTAGCGCTCGTAGTAGCCGTCGACCTCGTCCCGAACCGCCGCGAGTCGCGAGAGGATCCAGCGATCGGCGACCGAGAGTCCCTCCGGGAGGTCGGCTGAGTCGTCGGAGGAGCCCGGCACGCGGGCGCCGTTCATCAGCGCGAAGCGGGTGGCGTTCCAGAGCTTGTTGACGAAGTTGCGGCTGCCCTGCACCCACTCCTCGCTGACGGGCACGTCGACGCCCGGATTGGCCCCGCGGGCCAGCGTCCACCGCAGCGCGTCGGCGCCGTAGGCATCCATCCAGTCCAACGGGTCGACGACGTTGCCGGTCGACTTGCTCATCTTCCGGCCCCGGCCGTCGCGCACGAGGCCGTGGATGGCGACCTCGGAGAACGGCACCTCGGGCTGGATGTAGGTGCAGAACAGCATCATCCGGGCGACCCAGAAGAAGATGATGTCGTAGCCCGTGACCAGCACCGACGTCGGGTAGTAGCGCGCGAGGTCGGCGGTCTCGTCCGGCCAGCCGAGGGTGGAGGCGGGCCACAGCGCCGAGGAGAACCAGGTGTCGAGGACGTCCTCGTCCTGGGTCCAGCCCTCGCCGGTGGGGTCGGCGTCGTCCGGGCCGAGCACGACCGTCTCGCCGTCCGGGCCGTACCAGACCGGGATGCGGTGGCCCCACCAGAGCTGACGGCTGATGCACCAGTCGTGCATGTCGTCGACCCAGCTGAAGTAGCGGTCCGCCATCGGCGGGGGCGCGAACGTGGTGTTCCCGGCGCGCACGGCGTCCCCGGCCCGCTTCGCCAGCGTGGCCACGGCCACGAACCACTGCAGCGAGAGCCGGGGCTCGACGACGGTGCCGCAGCGCGAGCAGTGCCCGACGGCGTGCACGTAGGGGCGCTTCTCGGCGACGATCAGCCCCTGCTCCCGCAGCGCCTCGACCACGGCGGGCCGGGCCTCGAAGCGATCCAGGCCCTGGAAGGGTCCTGGCGCGGTGACGATGCCGCGCTCGTCGAGCACCGTGATCGACGGCAGACCGTGGCGCTGCCCGATCTCGAAGTCGTTCGGGTCGTGGGCGGGGGTGACCTTCACCGCGCCGGTGCCGAAGGCGGGGTCCACGTGCTCGTCGGCGACCACCGGGATCTGCCGACCGGTCAGCGGCAGGGTCAGCATCGTGCCGATGAGGTGCTGGTAGCGCTCGTCGTCGGGGTGCACGGCCACGGCGGTATCCCCGAGCATCGTCTCGGCGCGGGTCGTGGCGACCGTCAGCGGACCGTAGGAGATGGAGACGAGCTCACCGTCGGTGTCGCGGTGGTCGACCTCGATGTCGGACAGTGCGGTCATGCACCGCGGGCACCAGTTGATGATCCGCTCGGCGCGGTAGATCAGCCCGTCGTCGTGGAGGCGCTTGAAGACGGTGCGGACCGCCCGCGACAGACCCGCGTCCATCGTGAAGCGCTCACGACCCCAGTCGAGCCCGTCGCCGAGCCGTCGCATCTGTCCCAGGATCTTGCCGCCGTACTCCTCCTTCCACTGCCACACGCGCTCGACGAAGGCCTCGCGGCCCAGGTCGTGGCGGGACAGGCCCTCCTTGCCGAGCTCGCGCTCCACCACGTTCTGCGTCGCGATGCCGGCGTGGTCCATGCCCGGCAGCCACAGGGCGTCGTAGCCCTGCATGCGCTTGCGCCGGGTCAGCGCGTCCATGATCGTGTGGCCGAGGGCGTGCCCGAGGTGCAGCGAGCCGGTGACGTTCGGCGGCGGGATCACGATGGTGAAGGGCGGCTTGTCGGAGCTCGGATCGGTTTCGAACACGCCGAGGTCCAGCCACCGCTGGTAGGTGTCGCCCTCCACGGCCGCGGGGTCGTACTTGCTGGGCAGCTCGACGGCCGACCCCTGCGCCGGAGCATGTGTCGGCCTCGGCGACTCGTCGACGACACCCGCGCCGGCCGGGGCCTCGATGCCGTCGGTCGACTGCGGGGGTGCTGCGGGATGAGGCATACCCCGAGTTTAGGGATGCCGCCAAGCGCCTTTTCCCGTTCGGGGCGCCGTCCCGCCGGCCGACTCGGGCGGCTACAGAACAGCCGGGAACCCGCCGATCCTTCGATGGCTGCTGCGGAAGTGCCTTGCGTGCTCGTCCGTACTGCCGATGGGGCCGGGACTGGTCGTGTTCGAGGAGGTCGAAGTGGCTCGAGGTAACGCGAAGCTCGGCGGACGTGGGCGCGGGCGTAGCGGCTCGACCGAGACGTTGCCCGAATTCACCGACCCCGGGAACGGCGCTCCGAGCCCGGCGCGCAACATCCTGCCCGGCGAGCCGTTCGAGCCCGCCGCCGCATCCTTCGGGCACGGCCCGGACCCCCTCATGCCGTCCGGCTGGGGCGCGAACGGACCCGGCTTCAACAGCCAGGCACCCCTGACCTGGGGCGCCGACCCGTCCACCGCTCCGCTGGCCGCCGTCGGTCCGAACGGCCACCCGGGGCAGCCCGGCGGGGACCCGCTCGACGCGCTGCAGCAGTACGCCGGCCTCCCCCTCGGAGCCGGCTACGGTGCCGCACCGGCACCGGACCCGTCGCAGGTCCACTCGGGCTATGGCGCGACCCCGACCGACAGCGGCTTCGCCGGTGACGGCCTGTTCTCCGGTGGCTCGCCGCTTCCGGAGACCCCGGCCCCTGCGTACGTGCCGCACCCCTCCGCCCCGAGCGACGATCCCGCCACGGCCGCCTTCGCCGCGCAGCCCGCGCCGGGCCAGGCCTTCGCCGGGCAGCCCTTCGCCGCGCAGCCCTTCGGCGGCCAGCCCTTCGAGGGCCAGCCCTACGGTGCCCCGTCAGCCGAGCCCCAGGCCTTCGAGGCGCAGCCCTTCGCGCCGCAGCAGTTCGCGGGCCAGCAGTTCGCACCGCAGGCCTTCGAGGCGCAGCCGTTCGCCCCCCAGCAGTTCGAGCCTCAGCCGTTCGAGCCCCAGCCGTTCGGTGAGCAGGCCTTCGGTGGCCAGCCCTTCCCGGGCCAGCCCCCGCAGCACCCGGCCCAGCCGTTCCCGAGCGCTCCGTCCGCCTTCCCCGGCTTCGACCCGACCCGATCCGTCGGAACCATGCCGACCTCCTCCGAAGACCCCATCGACGTCACCCCGGCCTCGACCGTGGTCCCGGGCTCGTTCGACTCGGCCGACGGCGAGCAGGGCCGGTCCCGCCGTCGCGGGCGTTCGGCCGGTCGTCGTTCCCGCGGCTCGGGCCACCGCCCCTCCGACGTCGAGAACCGTTCCGATCTCGGCCTCGAGGCCTTCACCGGTCCGGAGGCATCGCGCCGCTCCGCCGGCGCGCGTCGTCCCCTGCTCGTGCTCGGTGTCGTCGCCGTCCTCGGCGCGGCCGGCTTCATTGGCTACACCCAGCTCTCCGGCACCGACAGCAGCCTGCCCTCCGGCCCTCCGGTCGCGGTCAAGCCGGCGACAGCCCGCTACCCGTTGCCGGCGACGCTCGGCACCGACGGGCAGATCCCGGCGGAGCAGGCCAAGGCGCTGAAGGCCAACTGGACCGCGCTCGCGAAGCTGACCCTGCCCGACCTGCCGCCGCCGCTCGTGGTGTCCGCGTACGGCCCGGCCGGCGCCAAGCCGACAACGAACGTCGTCGTCTACGCGCCCGGGCCGCAGGCTCAGGCGACCTACGAAGCGCTGATCAGCAGCCTCAGCCGCCCGGCTTCCGGGAGCTCCGCCACCGTGGCGAAGCCCGTGGCCGCGGGCCCTGCCGGCGGTCAGGTGATGTGCGGGTCCCAGACCGGCCCGGCCGTCAGCTCCTGGTGCGCGTTCACCTCACCGAAGGGTGTGGGGTTCGTGCACGTCGCCGGTACCGCCAAGCCCTCGGACGCCGCGGCCACCACGCGTGATCTGCGGGCGTTCTCCGAGCGCTGAGCCGACGCTGACCCCTGGCAGGGCGTCGCCTAGTCTCGGCCGGGTGAGCTCCCCGACCATCGACGGCGCGTCCCTGATCGACCTCGACCTCGACGGCGACTGGGCCATCGGCGGCAAGATCCACGGCGGATACCTGCTCGCCCGCGTCGCACGCGCCGCGCTGGGCTCCCTTCCCGGGAACCACCCGCATCCCCTGGCGGTCAGCGCGCAGTTCGTCTCGGCGCCCGACGCCGGCCCGGCGCAGTTGGCGGTCGAGGTGCTCCGCACCGGCCGGTCGGTCACGTCCCTGCGCTGCCGGTTGACGCAGGGCGACCTCGTCCGCACCGAGATCCTGCTGACCGCGGGGACGCTCCCGGCGGCCGGCGAGGCGCTGTGGGCCCCGGCCAACGCCCCCGAGCTACCGCCGCTCGCCGACTGCCCGCGCGCACCCGCGCTGCGCCCCGACGGCGTCCGCATCGGCCACCTCGCGCACGTCGACCTGCGGCTCGACCCGTCGACCACCGGGTGGGCGGTCGGCAAGCCTGGTCACGTCGCCGAGCTGCGCGGCTGGGTCCGTCCCGACCCGGAGACGGATCCGGCGAGCATCGGCGCCGACGGTGAGGTCGACCCGCTCTGGCTGCTGGTGGCGGGCGACGCGCTGCCGCCGCTGACCTTCGACTTCGGCATCCTCGGGTGGGTGCCGACGGTCTCACTCGACATGCACCTGCGCACGGTGCCCCGCGGCGGCTGGTTCCGCGCGGTGCAGCGAGCCGCGCTGATCGCGGACAACTGGCTCGACGAGACGTGCGACCTCTACGACGAGACGGGGCGTCTCGTCGGCTCGGCCCGGCAGTTCGCGGGCTACCGCGCCTGAAGCCGAACCTGTGCGGGCTTCGTCCGGTCAGAACCGGCGAAAGCCCGCACAGCTTGGCAGGCTGGTGTCGTTCAGGCGGACTTGTCGCGGCGCTCGCGCTTGGCGCTGACCTCGCGCGGCACGATCGTCGGGTTGACGTGCTCGAGCACGACCTCGCGGGTGACGACGACGCGGGCGACGTCCTTGCGGCTCGGGATGTCGTACATGACCGAGAGCAGGACCTCTTCGAGGATCGCTCGCAGACCACGGGCACCGGTGCCACGGAGGATCGCCTGATCCGCGATGGCCTCGAGGGCGTCGTCGGAGAACTCGAGCTCGACACCGTCGAGGTCGAACAGCCGCTTGTACTGACGAACCAGCGCGTTCTTCGGCTCGGTCAGGATGTTGATCAACGCTTCGCGGTCGAGGTTCGCAACGCTGGTGATGACGGGCAGGCGGCCGATGAACTCGGGGATCATCCCGAACTTCAGCAGGTCCTCGGGCATGACCTCGCCGAAGGAGTCCCCGCGGCTCTGCTCGATCTTGCTGGTGAGGCTGGCGCGGAAGCCGAGCTGCTTCTTGCCGGCCCGCTGCTCGATCACCTTGTCGAGGCCGGCGAAGGCACCGCCGCAGATGAACAGCACGTTGGTGGTGTCGATCTGGATGAACTCCTGGTGCGGGTGCTTGCGGCCGCCCTGCGGCGGCACGCTGGCCGTCGTCCCTTCCAGGATCTTCAGCAGCGCCTGCTGGACACCCTCGCCGGAGACGTCGCGGGTGATCGACGGGTTCTCCGACTTCCGGGCGATCTTGTCGACCTCGTCGATGTAGATGATCCCGGTTTCGGCCTTCTTGACGTCGTAGTCCGCAGCCTGGATCAGCTTGAGGAGGATGTTCTCGACGTCCTCGCCGACGTAGCCGGCCTCGGTCAGCGCAGTGGCGTCGGCGATGGCGAACGGGACGTTGAGCATCCGCGCCAGCGTCTGGGCCAGGAGCGTCTTGCCGGAACCGGTCGGGCCGAGCAGGAGGATGTTGCTCTTGGCGAGCTCGATGTCGCCCTTGCCGCCCTCACCACCGGCCTGCACGCGCTTGTAGTGGTTGTAGACCGCGACCGACAGCGTCTTCTTGGCCGTGTCCTGCCCGACGACGTAGCCGTCGAGGAACTCGTAGATCTCCTTGGGCTTGGGGAGGTCGTCCCACTTCAGCTCCGAGGACTCCGAGAGCTCCTCTTCGATGATCTCGTTGCAGAGATCGATGCACTCGTCGCAGATGTAGACGCCGGGACCGGCGATCAGCTTCTTGACCTGCTTCTGCGACTTGCCGCAGAACGAGCACTTCAGCAGGTCACCGCCGTCACCGATGCGCGCCACCTGGCAACTCCCCTAGTGGTTCCTCGGGCGGCTGAGGTACTGGGCGCCACCGCTGTCGGTCCTGCTGGTCTGGCTTCCCCGGAAGTGTTCCCGAGGAGATACCCGTGCCCGGGGCTGGCAGAACGGTACCGCCTGCCGCCCCGGTACGGGGAGCTATCGGTCGATCAGGCGCTCGTGGCGACCTTCGACGTCTTGCGACTCTGGATGACCTCGTCGATGAGGCCGTACGTGACGGCTTCCTCGGCAGTGAGGATCTTGTCGCGCTTGATGTCGTGCCGGACGCCCTCGATGGTCTGACCGGTGTGGTCGGACAGCATCTTCTCCAGCAGGGCGTTCATCCGCATGATCTCGCGCGCCTGGATCTCGATGTCGCTCGACTGACCCTCGCCCGAGCCCGAGGGCTGGTGGATGAGGATGCGGGCGTTCGGCACCGCGAACCGCTTGCCCTTGGCGCCCGCGGAGAGCAGGACCGCGGCGGCGCTGGCCGCCTGGCCGAGGCACACCGTGGAGATGTCGGGCCGCACGAACTGCATGGTGTCGTAGATGGCGGTCAGCGCCGTGAACGACCCGCCCGGGGAGTTGATGTAGATGTTGATGTCCCGGTCCGGGTCCTCGGACTCGAGGTAGAGCAGCTGGGCCATGACGTCGTTGGCGCTGACGTCGTCGATCTGCACGCCCAGGAAGACGATGCGCTCCTTGAGCAGCTTCGAGTACGGGTCCATGCCGTACTCGCCGCGACTCGTGCGCTCGATGATGTTGGGCAGGACGTAACGGCCGGTGGCCTCGGGGAATGTGCCGTTGTTCAGGGTCACTGCTCGCTCCTCAGCTGACCGCGCCGCTGCTCGGCACCTGGGCCGCGCGCTGCACCACGTTGTCGACGAACCCGTACTCCTTGGCCTCTTCCGCTGTGAACCAGCGGTCGCGGTCGGAGTCCTCCTCGATCTTCTCGAAGGTCTGCCCGGTGTGGAACGCGATGCGCTCCTGCAGCACCCGGCGGGTGTACATCATCTGCTCGGCCTGGATGGCGATGTCGGCCGCGGTACCGCCGATGCCGCCCGAGGGCTGGTGCATCATGATCCGCGAGTGCGGAAGGGCGAAGCGCTTGCCCTGGGCACCGGCGCAGAGCAGGAACTGGCCCATGCTGGCGGCGAGGCCCATCGAGACGGTGGCGACGTCGTTGGGGACGTACTCCATCGTGTCGTAGATGGCCATGCCGGCGGTGACGGAGCCACCGGGCGAGTTGATGTAGAGGTAGATGTCGCGCTTGTCGTCCTCCGCCGCGAGCAGCAGGAGCTGCGCGCAGATGAGGTTCGCGATGGTGTCCTCGACGACGCTGCCGAGGAAGATGATCCGCTCACGCAGCAGACGGTCGTAGACGCGTTCGTCCTGGTTCGCCGAACCCGCACCCGGGCCGCGAAGGTTCGGAACGATCAGATCGCTCACCGCACACTCCTCACTTCGTCGCACCGGCGAGATCGCCTGGCGCTTTGACCAACCTAACCGGGGGTCGGTCGGCGGCATGCCTTCCTGGACCCCGTTTCGCCGTAGGCGTGAATGGTCAGAGCGCCGTAGCCGTGACGTCAGAGCGCCGTAGGCGTGAATGTGGCAGCGCCGTAGGCGTGAACGTCAGAGCGCCGTAGGCGTGACGTCGCAGCGCCATGGACCTGCAGCCTCCCGCTTCGCACGACCATCTCCATCGCGACAAGCGGTCGAGCCCAGGCCGTCGCACAGCTCAGACACCGACGTGATCAGCACCGACCCCAGCAGCCTGCGGCCGCAGCAGGGAGGCACCGGCGGCGGTGACCCCCACGGCCACCAGGGCGGTCAGCGGGATGGCGCCGAACGCGGCCTTCACGTCGACGGCCTCGATCAGCGAGCCCGCCAGCGCAGCGCCGCCGGCGACGCCGACGTTGACCGATGAGCTGTGCCAGCTGAAGCCCTCGGTCCGCAGGGCGGCCGGCATCAAGCGGGCGATGAGGCTGCTGCTCGCGATGAGCGTCGGGGCGATGGACAGCCCGAGGACGAGGCAGGCCGGCGCCATCCACGGCACGGACGGGACGACGAGCAGCGGCAGGGCACCGACGCCGAGGGTCAACAGTGAGACGCGGTAGCGGGTGGAGAGCTCCCACCGCCAGGCGCGCGTGCCGTACCAGAGGCCGGCGGCGAGGCTCCCGAGGGCGACCAGGCCGAGCAGCAGTCCGGCGAACTGGGCCCGCCCCTTCAGCTGGGCGAACGCGATGGTCGACACCTCGATGCAGCCGAAGACGACGCCGAGCAGACCACTCGTGGCGACGACCACCCACAGGCCTCGGGGACGCCGGACGACGACGCCCGCCTCCTGCACGCGAGCCGGCGGCTCGGTCGCCGGAGAGGCGAGGAACAGCAGCGTGCCGGCACAGGCGAACAGGGCGGCGGCGCCGGCGCCGAGCGTCGGGTCGACCAGCGCGAGCGTCGTGACCACGACAGGCCCGATGATGAACACGCCCTCGTCGACGATCGACTCCAGGGCGAGCGCGGTCGACATGCCCTCGTCGTCGCCGTGCAGCAGGTGCGCCCAGCGGCTCCGGCTGAGCGCGCCGTAGGGCAACAGCCCAGCCCCGGCCGTGACGGCGCCGGCGAACATGACCCACGTCGGGCCGCCCGCGAGCGCAGCCGCGACCAGGACCGTCAGCCCGCCGAGCAGCAGCACGAGCAGCGCCGGGACGACCGCCGTCTGGCTGCGCCGGTCGACGAGCCGCCCTATCGCGGGTGCGACCCCGGCCTGCGTCAGACTCGCGACCGCGCTCGCGGTGCCGGCCAGGGCGTACGAGCCCGTCCGGTCCCGCACGATCAGCAGCACGATGATCGACAGCATCGACATCGGCATGCGGCCGAGGAAGCCGCCCAGGCAGAAGCGGGCGGCCCCCGGCACACGCAGGACCGTCAGGTAGGCGTTGCTCACGACGGGACCTCGTCGGCGACGGCGGTCCCGCGGCCCGCCGACGCGCTCAGGCGTCGGCGGCGGGGATCAGGACTGGGCGCCGGGAACCGTCTCGTCGCCACGGCCCTCGGCCTCGCCAGCGTCGCCCACCTCGGCACCGCCGGAGACCTCGTCGATGGCTTCGGTCTCGGCTGCGTAGGCCTCGCCGTCCGCCTCGTCGGCGTCACCGTGGTCGTGACCCGCGTGGTCGTGACCGGAGTGGTCGTGGCCCGAGTGGTCGTGACCGTCGCGGGGGTGGACGTGACCCTCGTTGTCGTGATCGTGGTCGTGGCCGTCGCGGGGGTGGACGTGACCCTCGCTGTCATGGTCGTGGTCGTGTTCGACGTAGCCGTCCTCTTCCAGCAGGCCGGTCTCCTCGTCGAGCTCGGAGAGGTGCACCTCGTTGCCGGACGCGTCGGTGATCACCGCGCTGTCGAGGACGTGCGCGAGCGCCTTGCCGCGCAGCACCTCCGACATGAGCACGCCGATGGAGTTCGACTGCATGATCTGGTTCGCGTAGTCCTGCGGCGAGACCTGTGCCTGCTGCGCGCGACGGATCAGGTGCTCGGTGAGCTCCTGCTGCTCCACCTGCATCTCGAGCTTCTCGGCGAGCGTGTCGAGGACGAACTGCGCCTTGACGGCCTTCTCGGCGCTGTCCTGGATCTCGGCGTCGAACTCCTCGGCGGTCTTGCCCTCGCTCTCGAGGTAGTCCTCGTGCGAGACGCCGACCTGCGCCAGCTGCTGGGTGAGGCTGTTCTTGCGCGCCTCGACCTCGCCGGCGACGACGGACTCGGGCAGCGGCATCTCGACGGCGTCGAGCAGGGTCTCGAGGACCTTGTCGCGCGCCTGCACGCCCTGCTCGAGCTTCTTGACGCGCGAGAGCCGGGTGCGGACGTCGTTCTCGAGCTCGTCGAGGGTGTCGAACTCGCTGGCGGTCGTGGCGAAGTCGTCGTCGAGTTCGGGACGCTCCTTCTCCTTGACGCTGCGGACCTTGACGGTCACTTGAGCGGCACGTCCGGCGAAGTCGCCGGCGACGAGCTCGGTGTCGAAGGTGCGCTCCTCGCCCTCGGCGGCGCCGATCACGGCGGCGTCGAGCCCGGCGATGAGCGAGTCGTTGCCGACCTCGTAGGACATGCCGGTCGAGTCGGCGCCGGGCACCGGCTCGCCGTCGACGGTCGCGGCTAGGTCGATGGTGATGAAGTCGCCGTCGGCAACGGGGCGCTCCACCGGCTGCAGGGTCGCGAACCGGTCGCGCAGGGTGTCGAGCTGGGCGGTGACGTCGTCCTCGTCCACCGCCACGTCGTCGACCGTGACCGCGAGGCCCTCGTACTCGGGCAGCACGATCTCGGGCCGCACGTCGACCTCGGCGGTGAAGACCAGCGGCTGGCCGTCGTCGAAGCTCGAGATGTCGACCTCGGGCTGCGAGATGACGTCGAGCTCCTCGGCCTGCACGGCCTCGGAGTAGAGCCGCGGCAGCGCCTCGTTGACGGCCTGGTCGAGCACGTACCCGCGGCCGAAGCGCTGGTCGAGCACCCGCGACGGGGCGCGCCCGGGCCGGAAGCCGGGGATGCGCACCTGCTGCGCGAGCGCCTTGTAAGCCGCGTCGAGGTTCGGCTTGAGCTCCTCGAACGGGACCTCGACGGTGAGCTTGACCCGCGTGGGGCTGAGCGCTTCCTTGGTGGCCTTCACGACGGGTGGGTCTCCTGTGCTGGTGCGTGCGACTGCGGACTCATAAGTGCGTGCGGCTGCGGACTCGGCGATGCCGGGGTGTGGCTGTGGGTGTGGCAGGACCGATGCGGTCGGGGCGGGGAGATTCGAACTCCCGATCTCCTGCTCCCAAAGCAGGCGCGCTAGCCACTACGCTACGCCCCGGCACGTGCGCGGCCGATCCTACTGACGGCGCCGACGGGGTGCCCACTGCCGCGCCCTCGACTCAGACGAAGCCGACCACCGGACGCGGTCGGTACGGGGCTTCGAGCTGCTCCACCTCGTCGTCGGTGAGCTCGACGTCGAGCGACGCGACCGCCTCCTCGAGGTGGTGCATCTTGGTCGCGCCGACGATCGGCGCGGTGATGCCGGGCCGCCCCGCCACCCACGCCATCGCGACCTGTGCGCGGCTGATGCCCCGGGCCTCGGCGATGGACGCGACCGCGCCGACGATCGCCCGGTCGGCGTCGTCGCCGTAGAGCGTCCGACCGAACTGGTCGGTCTCGGAACGTGAGGTCGTGTCGTCGAGGTCGCGGGTGAGCCGTCCGCGGGCCAGCGGGCTCCAGGGGATGACCCCGATCTCCTGGTCCGCGCAGAGCGGGAGCATCTCGCGCTCCTCCTCGCGGTAGAGGAGGTTGTAGTGGTTCTGCATCGAGGCGAACCGGGTCCAGCCGTTGAGGTCGGCGAGGTACAGGGCCTGGCTGAACTGCCAGGCGTGCATCGACGACGCCCCGATGTAGCGCGCCTTGCCCGCCTTCACCACGTCGTGCAGCGCTTCGAGGGTCTCCTCGACCGGGGTGCCGTAGTCCCATCGGTGGATCTGGTAGAGGTCGACGTGGTCCGTTCCCAGCCGCGCGAGGCTCGCGTCGATCTGGGCGAAGATGTGCTTGCGGGACAGGCCCTGGCCATTCGGGCCGCCGTGCATGCGGCCATTGACCTTCGTCGCGAGCACGATCTCGTCGCGCCGGCCGTACTCCTTCAGCGCGCGGCCGACGATCTCCTCGCTGCTGCCGTCGGAGTAGACGTTCGCGGTGTCCCAGAAGTTGACGCCGAGTTCGACGGCGCGGCGCAGGAAGGGCTTGCTCGCGTCCTCGCCGAGGGTCCACTCGTGATTGCCGCGGTCCGGCTCGCCGAAGCTCATGCAGCCGAGCACGATCCTCGAGACGTCGAGACCGGTGCGGCCGAGCTTCACGTACTGCATCTCTGTTGCCATGTCTGGGCCGTTCCCGGGACCTCGCCGAGTACGCCGCGGGCCCCCGGCTACCTGCAACCTCATGTTCTTCACATAACGGACATACCAGTCTCGATGCCCTTGTTCCGGACACGAACTCCAGGGGGAGACATGCACGCTCGACGCAGGCCGCTGGTCGCGCTCACCGCGGCCGCACTGCTCAGCTGTACGGGCCTACTGGGGGGCAGCGCCGGCGCAGCCACGGCCGCAGCCACCGGCGGCACCGTCGGCGGCTTCGCCTACGGGGAGATGCAGGCGACAACACGCGGCGCGCCGGGCTGCGGCACCAACACCGCCGGTGAGCCGAGCGTCCACGTGACCAAGGACAACCTCGTAGCGGCCGGGTCGGAGGACGGGATCGGCTCGGGCAGCGAGTTCTGGGCCGGTAAGCAGACCGGCGGTACGGCCACCGCCGGCGCGTGCGACCTCACCTACCGCGGTCAACCGAACGCGATCGCCGGTCACGGCGCCGCCGGCGGCGACATAGACATCGCGGTCGCGCCACAGAAGGATCCGGCGACCGGTACCTACCGCATCTACGTCGGCAGCCTGAACCTGGCGAGCATCAACGTGGCCACCTCGGGCAACGACGGCAAGACCTTCAGCCAGACGCCCGTCCAGGCAGGCGTCCCGGTCGATGACCGGGAGTGGCTCGCGGCCGACGGTCCTTCGACCTCGCTGCTCACGTATCACGACGTCGTCACCAACAACATCGACGTCCTCAGGTCGACGAACGGCGGCAAGCTCTACACGCAGGTCTCGCAGGCCATCCCGGCGACCGACTACAAGGCGAAGAACAACGAGCTCGGCAACGTGGTCGTCGACCACGTGAACCGGCCGTCGACCCGTGGGTTCTACGCCTACCAGTCCTTCGTGGCCCCCTCGTCCAGCTCCGGGTCGGACTACAACGAGGCCTTCGTCGCGGTCTCCTCCGACGGCGGCAGCTCCTGGAAGGACAAGCCGGTGCCCTGCAGCACCCGCTTCGGCGGCGTGATCGCCAACAACTTCCCGAACGTCTCCGTCGCGCCGAACGGCGCGTTGTTCTACGCGGTCAGCAACGGCAAGGGCGTCTACGTCGCCTCGTCGAAGGACCACGGCGACACATGGAACTGCTCGAGCAAGATCAGCACCCCGTCCGCCGCGGTCTACCCGTGGCTCGTCGCGACCGACAAGGGCGAGGACCTCGTCTACTACGGCGCGACCGGCACCGGTGCGGCACAGCGGTGGTCGGTGTACTTCGCGCAGAACGCGACCCAGGACCCCGCCTCCGGCTGGACGACGCGGAAGCTGATGCCGGTGCACAGCGGCACGATCTGCCAGGACGGTGTGACCTGCTCGACGGGGCGCCAGCTGCTCGACGACTTCGGTATCGACACCGATCAGCAGGGCTGGGCCCACATCGTCTACAGCCACGACGGGCCCGACCTCGGCGGCCCGGGCAGCTACACCGGCTACGCGGTTCAGCAGACCGGGACGCCGGCGGGCAAGCCGAACTGATCCGATCCACCAGAGCATGATCGAACGCCCGATCATGCTCTGGTGAGCGGTCGGCCCCCTCCTGCCGCCGTGATCGGCGGCTGAGCATGGACGGCCACCGCCGGAGCGTCAGATCGTGTCCGGTTCAGCTTCCGAGCTTCTCCGCGACGTGCCGGCCGAGCCGCGTGCCGGACCGCCACGCCGTCTCCACCTTCGGCGAACCCCAGCCGTCGCCGCAGAAGCCGATGTGGTTCGGGCCGAAGAAGAACGGTTCCTCGTGCGGCGAGGTCGGGCGGGCGTAGCTCCACCGGTGCACGCGGCTGGCCTCGGGCTTCCCGACACCGAGGACGCGGTCGAGCGCCTCGGCCATCGGCCCGGCGGCGGCCTGCGGATCGTCGAGGTGCTCGGCGGCGAAGGCCGCGGTCGAGTGGGCGACGAGCACCGGGGCGCCGTCGCCACGCCTGCTGCCGTCGTCGGCCACGAACGAGAGCACGTCGTCGTCGTTGACGAAGCCGGCGTCGAAGTCGGCCCACGACCGCTCGGGGAACGTCGTCAGCAGAGCCAGTACGGGTTCCCACGGCCGTTCGCGGACGGCGGCCTTCTCCGCGGAGAGGTCGGCGGCGAGCAGCCATTCGGCCTGCGGGTCGGGCATCGCGAGGACCACGGCGTCGAAGCGGACGCCGTCGACGTCGGGCTTGCCGCGGGCGAAGACGGTCATGGCCACCGTGATGTCGGGCCGCACGTCGAGACCCTCGGAGAGGTCCGACACCAGGGAGCGGAGCCCGTTCGGTGCTGCGTAGCGCATCGGGCCGGGCTTCGCGTCGCCGACGCCCGGGCTCCCGTCGGCGCGGGGCAGCAGGTGGAAGGTGTCGGTCCACTCCCGGGCGAGGCCGCGGGCGGTCCAGTCGTCCACGACCGCGCGGAACTCGTCGTCCGAGGCGGTGAAGTAGCCGGCGCCGGAGTCGATGACACGGTCGCCGTAGCCGCTCCAGCGGCCCATCGTCGGCGACGCCATCCGCCCACCCGGCCGACCCGCGCGCTCGACGACCTCGACGCGGACCCCCGCGTCGGTCAACGCCCTCGCGCATGCGATGCCGCTGATCCCCGCCCCGACGATGCATACCGATGTCACCCCCTTCTGCTGCCCGGTCAGAAGGCGGTCATCCAGGGGTGCGACGTGAGCCACTTCTCTGTCCCAGCCTGCGGTCCTAGGTTGTGACGCAGGACACCCGACCCCTGGAGGACCCTTGTGACAAGCGTTTCCGGCCACTGCGACGGCCGCTTCTCCGCCGTCCGCGACGCGCTGGAGGCCAACCTGGCTTCGGGCGAGGAGCTCGGCGCCTCCGTCGTCCTCGACATCGACGGCGAGGTCCTCGTCGACATCTGGGGTGGCCACCGCGACACCGACCGAACCGTCGAGTGGACGTCGGACACGATCAACAACGTCTGGTCGACGACCAAGACGGTCACCAGCCTCGCCGCCCTCGTCCTGGTCGAGCGGGGGCTGCTGGACGTCTACGCCCCGGTCGCGCGGTACTGGCCCGAGTTCGCCGCCAACGGCAAGGACGACATCGAGGTGCGGCACCTGATGTCGCACACCTCGGGCGTGAGCGGGTGGGAGCAGCCGTTCACGGTCGAGGAGATGTACGACGCCGAGTCCGCCGCCGCGCGGCTCGCCACGCAGGCGCCGTGGTGGGAGCCGGGCACGATGTCGGGCTACCACGCGAACAACCAGGGTCACCTCGTGGGCGAGGTCGTCCGGCGCGTCACCGGGAAGACGCTCGGCACCTTCATCCGCGACGAGATCGCCGGCCCCCTCGGTGCGGACTTCTCACTCGGTGCCCCGCGCAGCGAGTGGCACCGCATCGCCGACGTGGTGCCACCGCCGCCGCTCCCCATCGACTTCGCGGCCCTCGACCCCGAGAGCGTCGTCGTGAAGACCTTCACCGGCCCGGTGGCCGACGCCTCCAAGGCCAACACCGCCGGCTGGCGCTCCGCGGAACTCGGCGCCCTCAACGGGCATGGCAACGCCCGCTCGATCGCGCGGATGCTGTCGGCGGTGACGCTGGGCGGAGTCGTCGGCGGCCACCGGCTGCTCTCGCCGGCCACGATCGACCTGATCTTCGACGAGCAGTCCCGCGGCCCGGATCTGGTGCTCGGCGTGCCCCTGCGGTGGGGCATCGGCTTCGGTCTGCCGGAGACCGCGACGCTGCCCTATGTGCCCGACGAACGCATCTGCTTCTGGGGCGGATGGGGAGGTTCGCTGATCATCTGCGACCTCGAACGCCGGATGACCTTCAGCTACATGATGAACAAGATGGCGCCGGGCATCATCGGCTCGCCCCGCAGCGAGGCCTACCTCCGTGCGGTGTACGAGGCGCTCGGGGTGTCGCTGGCAGCTTGACGCTGGCGTTCCTCAATAGTTCCGCAACCGGTAGCTTTGCTTGACAGAGTGCGTTGTCGGGTTCCACAATCCTTCCAACAGCGGAAGGGTGGTCGGGCCCCATGGACGACTGGCATTCGGTGGCGCAGGCGGCTCAGCAGCTCGGCGTATCCGAGCGCCGGGTGCGGCAGCTCCTCGATGCGGGCGACCTCGACGCCGGCTGGGTCGGCCCGCACCGGGTGATCGACGGCGCGAGCCTCCGTCGGCGGGCGACCATCCGCCCTGCAGCCGGTCGGCCGCTCGGCGAGGCCCTCGCCTGGTTGGTCGTCGACGCGCTCGGCCACGACTCGCCCGACCCACTGCCCGTACCGGCGGACCGCGGGCTCCGCCACCGGCTGCGTCGGCTGCTGAGCGAGGAGCACTCCGTCGCGGAGTGGGCGCTGCTCCTCCGCCGCCGCGCCGAGCCGCGGCGCTACTGGGGCCACCCCGACCTCGTCCGGGAGCTGCCCGTGGACGTCCGGATCTCGCTCGGTGGCGCTCCGGCCGCAGCAGCGCACGGGTTCGACCTCAGCGCCGCGGGTGACGTCAGCGGCTACGTCGGCCGCGCAGACCTGGCCGACGTCGAGCAGGAGTACGCCCTCGAGCCAGATCCCCGTGGCGCCGTCGTGCTGCGCGGCTACGACGCGGGCCTCGCCTGCTCTCCGGTCGCCGGCGTGCCCGTGCCCGTCGCGGCCGCCGCTCTCGATCTCTGGGAGAGCGAGGATGCGCGGCTCTCCCACGCCGGTGGAGTCTGGCTCGCGTCGGCCGTTGCGCGCCTTCGCCCACCCGAACTCCCGTGATCGTCCTGCGCGATCTGCCGCCCGCGCAGTTCCAGGTGTGGCGCCTGCTGTTCCGCATGGAGCCGCTGCAGCTGGCCTGGGTCCTGATCGGCGGGCAGATGGTCGCCCTCCTCGCTGCCGAACGCGAGGCAGCGCTGCCACGGGTCACGCTGGACGCCGACGTCCTCGTCGACGTGCGAGCCACGGTCGACGGCGTGCGGCAGCTCAGCGCCTGGTTGATGTCGCAGGGGCTCGACCTCGAAGGCGTCAACGCCGACGGCGTCGGTCACCGCTTCTCGGCCCCCGCGGTCCCCGGGCCGGGGCGCGTCACGGTGGACGTGCTGGCTCCGGAAGGTCTGTCGGCACGAACTCCGCTGGCGACGGTGCCACCGGCCCGCACCGTCTCCGTGCCCGGCGGCAGCTCGCTGCTGCGCTCGGCCGCCCCTGCCGCGGTGACGGTCCACGGAATCGGCGGGGAGACCGCCTCCGGGCGGGTCCACCGGCCGAGCGTGCTCGCCGCCCTCGCGGGCAAGGCCGCGGCGACCGGCATCCCCAGCCGTACCGCGGGCGAGCGGGACCTACAGGACGCCGCCCTGCTGCTCGCGCTGCTGGAGGACGTCCGCTCCGCGCACGAGCGGGTCAGCCCGTCCGAGCGTCGGCACCTCCGACGTCTGGACGTGCTGATGTCGTCGAGTCAGCCGGCCTGGTCGCTCCTCGACAGCGAGATGCGGCGACGGGGCCGTGCCGCCCTGACCGTCCTGCTGCGCTCCCTGGCCTGACGGCGGGCAGGCAGGGACGCCTCCGGGGTACCGTCGTCCCCGACCAGATGGACCTCGTCCGTCGCGTCATGCGGGTGTAGCTCAATGGCAGAGCCCCAGCCTTCCAAGCTGGCCATGCCGGTTCGATCCCGGTCACCCGCTCCGAGTCCTTCAAGAGGCGAAACACCTCCTTGACCCGCGTCGAGCCTGCGGGTTCCCCGCGCGTAACGAGATCGGCGCAGGTTCGGTATCCGAGTAGCTCGGTACTCGTCGAAGTTGACGTCGGGCATCCAGGCGCCATACCCGGTGGAGTTGCAGCACGAGAGAGGTAGACCCCGTATCCGCCGCAACGGCGCCGCCGAACTCTGTCGTCCTGCCACCGAATCGGGCAGGATTCGACTTCGGTCGACCATCCAGGTCGGAGGTCAGCGTTGGCTCTGTCCGACTTCGATCAGGTGACCGTCGGGGTCGCGCAGATAGCAGCGGATCTCTGCCCCGCGGTCGATGGGCTCGGTGAGGAAGTGCCCGCCTTTCGCTGACCAGTCGGCGTAGACGGCAGCGATGTCGGCCACTCGGATGTTGAGGAACGCGCTCACCCGGTCTGGATCAGTCGGGGCCTCGAGCACGACGTACGGCTTGTCGTCCGTCGGGGCACCGCCGGTGTTGATGATGATCCAGCTGTTAGCGAGGGCGACGATTGACGGTTCGCCGTCCATGACGACCTCGCCGCCGAGCACGTCGGTGTAGAAGGCACGTGAGCGGGCGACATCGTCTGCGACGATGAAGTGGGTGAGGACTATGCCCTCCGTTGGTGCGGGGAAATCTGCCACAAGCTTTGTCCTTTCGAGTTTGTGCAGGCGCGGCGTTGGCCGGCTGGGCCGGCGACAGGCAGCTGGGGTCGCCTCAGTTGTGGATGAGCAGTTCCCGTTCGGTCTGGGCGTAGATGCGTTCCTGGCCTTCGGCGTCCTGGGACTGCTTCGAGGACTTCTTCAACTTCGCCGAGCTGTAGTAGCCCCCGGTCGCGGTCGCGAGCTCCGGATCGGCCATCAGCCGCACACAGCCGCGTGACCCCTTCTCCGGAGGCCCGACGAACGGATTGGTCAACGCCTCAATCAGTTTGAACGGCCCGCCGGCCTTGCTGCCGAGACTGGTTTTGACCGCGCCCGGGCTGACTGCGTTGAACGTCAGGCCCTCGCCCTCATGGCGGCGAGCTTGGGCGTAGGTGTACATCAGGGCCAGCAGTTTGGCATCGGCGTAGGCCTGGATCTGCTTGTACTTACCCGGGTAGCTCCAGTCGGTGATCGGCTTGCCCCGCGACTCGATCAGGGCGGTCATGTTGACCACCCGCGAGGGCGCGGCGAAATCATCAGCGCCCTTCCGGAGCAGGTCGAGCAGCCCGTCGGTCAGTGCCGCCAGCGCGACGTGATTGATGGCGATGGTCCGCTCGTACCCGTCGGGTGACAGTGCCTTGCTGGAGAACGCGGCGCCCGCGTTGTTGACCAGTCCGTTGAGTCCCTTCGGCGCGGCCTCGTGCACAGCGTCGACCAGTTCCCGAACACCGGCCAGAGATCCGAGGTCTCCGGCTACGGCCAGGTACCGGCCGTTGCCGTTGCCGTTGGTGACCAGCAGGTCGACAGCGCGTCGGGCGTGGTCGGCACGGCGGGCGTGCACCAGCACAGTCGCCCCGCTGTTCCCAATGCCTTGGGCTGTCTCATGGCCGATACCGCCCTCGGCGCCGGTGACTAGCACGGTCTGTCCGTCCAGCCGACCGGCGAATTGAGCATCGAACTTGCTCATGGTCTCTCCTCGAAGGATGTGCAGTAGGAGTGGGTTGTGTAACCCACTCTGCAGCCTCGAAGTGGGCTGTCAAACTCATAAGTCTGGGATCGTGGCGTCATGGTCAGCCACGCCCGGGAGCGACCAAAGCTCACCGCTACGGGAGAACGCGCCCGGGCCCGAATCGTCGCGGCGTCCGCCCACTTGATCCATCCGCGCGGCGTGGCTGGCACAACCCTCGAAGACGTCAAGGCCGCCGCGGACGTCAGCGGAGCGCAGCTTACCACTACTTCCAGGTCCAGGACGATCTTGTCCAGGCCGTCCTCGACTACTAAGCGGATACCGGCGTCAATAACCGACGACAAACCGATTTCGGCAACGGACGTATGCCTTCGCGCCTGGCGCGGCCCAGTTCACTTCGTGGCCGCGCGGCTGTGGGGAGTTGGCCTGAGGAGCCGCAGATACGTACCTGTAGGTAGCGGCCAGCGATCACCGTCCCGTCGAGGTCAAGGTAGAAGGCGCCCCCAGGCCCAGGAGCCTTCATGAAATTTCATGGGCCTTTCGCAGGCCGGCCCATCACCGAGAGCCAGCGCCAGTCAGAGTCGGCGAGATGAGCTCGTAAAATGCCAGCCCCGAAGCAACCCAGCGGGCGTCACAAGGTGTTCGCACCGTCGAATGCAGCGGGTGAGAAAACACATCGTGCTCGGGCAACTGCGTCATCCACAGCCGTGAGCCGACGTCGGCGATGGCTGTGAACGAACCCGGCTTGGGCTCATCTGCCCATGGTAAGAGCGAGAAGGGTATTGACCGCGGTTTCGAACGGGCGGGTACTCCGTTGCACCTGGGCGAGCAGAAGCCCTCCTTGGAGCGTCGCGAGCAGACGTAGTGGCGAGATCGTCCGGGTCGATGTCGGACGGGAGCTTCCCGTCGGCATGAAGGGATCGCAGTCCGTCGCTGATGGCGGCTGCCCACTGATCGAACCCGACCGCGATGAGGGCTCGGGCCTCGGGGTCGCTCTCGGCCAGTTGGCCGCCGAGCGAACCGAGTGCGCAGCCCCCTTTCCCTTGGTGCGCTTCGACGCCGGTGACCACCATCTTCCGCCAGGCTTCGACTCCATCGTGACTGCCGAGGGCCTGCCGATTGTGCTGACGATGGTCTCGGCTTGGTAGTCGATGACCGCCTGCACGAGTTCGTTCTTGTCGGGGAAGTAGTGATACAGCTGCGAGCCGCTGACTTCCGCCGCCACCTTGACGTCTTCCAAGGTGGTGCTCGCCACCCCGCGCTCGTGGATCAGGGCGGCGGCCGCCTCCACTATTCGTGCCCGGGTGCGTGCTCCCTTGGCGGTGAGCTTCGGCCGGCCACTCGCTTCGCTGACCATCATTCATTTTACCAGGATTCTGAGGTTGGCAACCCAGTTGTCGTGGGTCAGGGGGTCACGCAGCCCAGTCGCGTATGGGACGACAGATACGGATCCAGCAGGTAGAACCGCTCTCATCGCGGGCTCTACGAGCGGGATCGGTAGGGCCATCGCCTTGGCCGCCCGCGGCGCTCACGTACCGGTAGTCGGATGCAATGAACTTCGAGCCAAGGACGTGGTCGCCGCGATCGATGGCAGCGGCGGCAGCGGCATCGTTCCGGCTCTTGATGAGTGGTGGACGGCATGCCATAGGTTGGTGCCCGGTCCGGGACCCGGTCGAATGGGTCACTGAGGCCGGCTTCCATCATCCGAGTGCGTGTCGGACCCGGGACAAAGCAAAATCGACTTTGTTGTTGCACTACTTCCAAGCTGGCCATGCCGGTTCGATCCCGGTCACCCGCTCCAACAGATCGACAGGTTACGTCGGCTTGACGACCCGCCACACCCGCGTCCGGTACGGGACGGCTATGCGGTCCCTGCCCGCCAGCGCGGGATGCGTCCGCACGAGGGCGTCGACGGCGTCGAGGATCCGGACGCGGTCGTCGGGTTCGCGGGTGAGCAGATGCGAGCGGGATGCCGCCAACTGCCGCAGACCGGAGGCGGCCATGATGACGGTGTGCTCGACCACCGTCTCCTCGACCACTCCCCCGAGCGCGGTGAGTCCGAGCGGCCGACCGTCGGCGTCGAGCTCAGCCAGGTGCTCAGGACCGGTCTCCATCGCCGCGCCGAACGCCTCGACCCACGGCTCGCGTTCGTCGCGCAGGTTCCACAGCAGTCCGAGGACCCCGCCGGGCCGCAGGACGCGGCCGACCTCGGCTGCCGCCGGTGCGGGGTCGACCCAGTGCCAGGCCTGCGCGCAGGTGACCGCGTCGACCGACGCGTCGGGAAGCGGCAGCGCCTCGGCGGGCGCGGCGTGCACCTCCACCCCGGGCGAGAGGGCCGACAGCTGAGCCAGCATCTGTTCGCTGGGGTCGACGGCGACGACCTCGAGCCCGGCGTCGAGCAGGAGCCGGGTCAGCTTGCCGGTCCCCGCTCCGAGATCGAGCACCCGCCGAGGCGGCGGCGAGGCCGCGGCGAGCACCCAGTCGACCGCGGCGGCCGGGTACGACGGCCGGATCCCGTCGTACAGCGCCGCCACGGGCCCGAAGGAAAGCGCGTGCCGCTGGTCGTCGTCCACACTGCTGGTCTCCCACGACGAAGGCCGGGCAAGCACGTGACGAGCACGGCGCACACGACGAAGGACGGATCATGACGACGAGTGGGAACGATCCGGCGGCCCGTGCCCGCGAGATCGGGCAACAGCTCGGCCGGAAGCCCGGGATGGTCAACGAGGTCCTTCCCGAGCTCGCGGCGCTGTTGGCGGAGCACGTCGGGATCGATGGCGACGAGGAGGTCCTCGAGGCGACGATCGACGCGCTCGGGCAGACCTGGGACGAGCGGGGCGCCGCCCTGCTGCTCCCGCTGGCCGACGGGCGGCCGCTGCCGCTCGACGTCCGCTTCTCCCTGGTGTGCGCCCTACCGCACGCCATCGAGTCCGAGACGCTCCGGTCGGCGGTCATCGCCGCCCTGCTGCCGATGACCACCGACCCCGACGACGACGTCCGCGACTGGGCCTGCTTCGGCCTCGGGCAGCTCGACGCGGACACCCCGGCTGCCCGCGATGCACTGGCGGCACGCCTGGACGACGAGCACGACGAGACCCGCGGCGAGGCGCTCGTCGCCCTGGGCAAGACCGGTGATCCGCGGGCGATGGCCGCGGTGACGGTGCGTCTGCAGGGAGACCCGGCGACTCTCTCCTCGCTCGAGATCCAGGCGGCCGCCGAGTTGGCGGACCCCGTACTCCTGCCGGTCCTGACGCGGCTCGAGGCCGCATGGGAGGAGGACGACGACGAGCTCGCCGAGGAGCTGGCGTTCGCGGTGAAGCGTTGTGCGGTCGGCAACGCTCTGCAGGCCGTGGACGTCGAGGCGCGGCTCGTCGACGAGCTCCAGGCCCTCGTCGACCCGCGCATCGTCGTCACCGTCGAGGGCGTGTGGCCGCGGACGACCGTCCGGCTGGAGGCACCCGGCGTGGGGAGCGCCCGGCCGGATCGGGTGTGGGACGAGGTGGCCCGTCCCGACGAGCTGGACGTGCGGGAGCGCGCGCTCAGCTACGCAGCCACCGCCCTCACACAGTTTCCCGCGCTCAACGGGTAGCGAGGCGACATGGACACACGACACCTCGGCCGGCAGGGGCTCAGCGTCAGCGCCGAAGGCCTCGGCTGCATGGGCATGAGCGCCTTCTACGGCCCGTTCGACGATGCCGAGTCGACCGCGACGATCATGCGTGCGCTCGACCTCGGAGTCACCCTCCTCGACACCGCCGACGCCTACGGCCCCTTCACCAACGAACGCCTCGTCGGCCAGGCGATCGCCTCGCGCCGCGACGAGGTCGTCCTCGCCACCAAGTTCGGCAACGAGCTGGTCGACGGCAAGCGCACCGGCAGGGCCAACGGCACCCCCGAGTACATCCGCAGCTCGGTCGACGGATCACTCCAGCGTCTCGGCGTCGACACGATCGACCTCTACTACCAGCACCGCGTCGACCCGGACACCCCGGTCGAGGAGACGTTCGGTGCGCTCGGCGAGCTCGTCGCCGTCGGCAAGCTCCGCTACCTCGGCATCAGCGAGGCTTCTCCCGAGACGATCCGAAAGGCCCACGCCACCGCTCCACTCTCGGCGGTGCAGACCGAGTACTCGCTGTTCACCCGGGACGTCGAGGACAACGGCGTGCTCGCGACCGTCCGCGAGCTCGGCATCGGCTTCGTGCCCTACTCGCCGCTGGGCCGCGGCTTCCTCTCGGGCAACATCCGGTCGCTCGACGACTTCGCCCCCGACGACTTCCGCCGCAGCTCGCCGCGCTTCCAGGGCGAGAACTTCCGCAAGAACCTCGACGTGCTCGACCAGGTCGTCGCGATCGCGAAGCAGAAGGGCGTCACCCCGAGCCAGCTGGCCCTGGCGTGGGTGCTCGCCCAGGGCGACGACCTCGTCCCGATCCCGGGGACGCGGCGCACGGCGAACCTCGAGGAGAACGTCGCCGCCCTCGCCGTCACGCTCTCCGCGGACGACCTCGCCACCATCGACGAGGTGGCACCGTCCGGCGTAGCGGCCGGTGAGCGCTACAACGAGGCCGGGATGAAGCTCCTCCACGGCTGAGCCCGTCCCGCTCCGAGGGCCTTGCCCTACGCCTCCCTCCCGAGCATGCTGCGGCGTCACCATGAGCCGCACCCCGCAGCCCGAGCCCTTCGTCGACCGCACCGCGGCCGGCGTCGCCCTCGCGGTCGCGCTGCGGAGCTGCCCGGCCGTCACCGGCCCCGGAACGGTGGTGCTGGGTCTCCCGCGCGGAGGGGTGCCGGTCGCGGCTCCAGTGGCCGCGGCTCTGGTGGCGCCGCTCGACGTACTGCTCGTCCGCAAGCTCGGGGTCCCCGAGCAGCCCGAGCTGGCCATGGGGGCCATCGCCACGGTGGCCGGCAACCGTGAGCTCGTCACGATTCCGGAGACGCTCGCGCACGTCGACCCCGACGCCGCCCGGGCCGTCCTGCTTCGGGAGACGGCACTGCTCGAGGCCCGGGAACGCGAGCTGCGCGGCGGGCTCCCGCTCGACGTCGCGGGACGCACCGTCGTGCTCGTCGACGACGGTCTGGCGACCGGTGCGACGATGCGGGCGGCGGTCGCCGCGCTGCGTCACCGGCATCCGGCGCGCATCGTCGTCGCCGTCCCCGTCGGCGCGACGGCGACGTGCCGAGCGCTCGCGTCCGAGGTGAACCGGGTCGTCTGCCTCCGGCAGCCACGTGGTTTCCACGCCGTCGGCGAGGCCTACGTCGACTTCTCCCCCACGACGGACGACGAGGTCCGCCGGCTGCTGCACCGCTGACAGGCGCCGGTCGCCGGGTCGGGTCATGCCAGTTCGCGAGCGATACGACGGCCGAGCAGGGTGCCGGAGCGCCAGGCGGTCTCGACCTTCGAGGTCCCCCAGCCGTCCCCGCAGAAGCCGACGTGGCTCGGTCCGAACAGGAAGTCCTCGTCACGCGAGGACGCGGGTCGGGAGTAGGTCCAGCGCGACACCTTCGTCTCCGACGGAAGCCCGCAGCCGAGGACGCGGTCGAGCGCCTCCGCCAGCGGTTGCGCCGCCGCGTCCGGGTCGTCGAGCCGCGACGCCGCCCAGGCGCCGGTCGAGTCGGCGACCAGGACGGCAGCGTCGTCACCCCGGCGCCGTCCCTCGTCGAAGACGATCTCGAGCACGTCGTCGTCCTGCACGAAGCCGGCGTCGAACGCGGGCCAGCTGCGCTCTCCGAAGACGGCCTGCAGTGCGAGGACCGGCTCCCACGCCTGCTCGGCGAGAGCCTTCCGTTCCTCTTCCAAGCCGGGGCCGAGCACCTTCAGCGCCTGCGGGTCCGGCATCGCGAGCACCACGGCGTCGAACCCCTCGCCGTCGACCTGCGGCTGCGAGCCGGTCGCCTCGACGAGGTCGACGCCGCTGGTGCCGGAGAACGGGACGTCCTCGGCGAGGTCGATGACCAGGGAGCGCAGCCCGCCGGGTGCGGCGTAGCGCATCGGACCCGGCTTCGGGTCGCCGAGGCCCGCCGATCCATCGGCCGCGGGCAGCAGGTGGAACGTGTCGGTCCACTCCCGCGCCAGGCCACGTGCGAGCCAGTCGTCGACCTGCACGCGGAACGCGTCGTCCCGGACCGTGAAGTAGCCCGCGCCGGTGTCGATGCGTCGGTCGCCGAGCGAGCTCCAGGTCATGCGGGGCGACGCCATGCGACCACCCGGGCCGTGCGACCGGTCGCGGACCTCGACCTCCACGCCGGCGGCCTGCAGCACCCGTGCGCAGGCCACCCCGCTGATCCCTGCTCCGACGACACACACGCGAGACATGCCGCCTCCTTGCCCGTGCATCACCCGGTCATGTTGCCGCCCGCACTCCGTAGGAGGTCGCTAGGACCTGCTCGGCAACGCCTGCCCGACATCGGCGACGAGGTCGTCGGTGTCCTCGACACCGCAACTCAGCCGGACGAAGCCATCGGGCACGTCGTCGCCGCCCCAGCGGGCGCGCCGCTCCGCCGTCGAGTGCACGCCGCCGAAGCTCGTGGTCTCGGCGATCAAGGTGGAGGCAGCGAGGAAGTTCTCGGCGGCGGCACGATCGGCCAGCGTGAACGAGACCAGGCCGTTGCCGCGACGCAGCTGCTCGGTCGCGGCCGAATGGGACGGGTCGCCGGGCAGCCAGGGGTGTCGCACCTCGGAGACCCACGGCGAGGCGGCCAGCATCGTCGCGACGGCGAGCCCGTTCGCCGCTTGCCGCGCGAGGCGGAGGTCGAGCGTCGCGAGCGACCGATGGGCGAGCCACGTCTCGAAGGGGCCGGGGATCCCGCCCGTTGCCGTGCGCCAGCCGCGGACCTTCTCGGCCAGGCGCTCGTCGGCGCACGCCACATGGCCGAGCAGCAGGTCGCTGTGCCCGGCGAGCGCCTTCGTGTCGCTGCAGACGGTCAGGTCGGCGCCGAGCGTCAGCGCCGGCAGCCCCAGCGGCGTCGCCGTCGTGGTGTCGACGGCGACGAGCGCTCCGCCGGCGTGGGCGGCTTCGCTCAGCCGCCGCACGTCGACGACGTCGAGGCGTGGGTTGGTCGGCACCTCGAGCCACAGCAAGGTCGCTCCCTCGAGCAGCGGCAGCAGCGCTTCCGTCCGACTGGGAGCGGTGCGGACGGCGACGCCGAGCTGCCGCAACGGCCCATCGGCGAGCGTCCGGACGGCGTAGTAGCAGTCGTCGGGCACGACGAGTACCGAACCCGCCGTCAGCGTCGCGAACAGCGCCGCGCTGACCGCGGCCATGCCGGACGCGAACGACACGACGGTGCCGTGCTCGAGCTCGCCGACCGCCTGCTCGAACGCCGTCCAGCTCGGGTTGGCCATCCGGCCGTAGCGGTAGTCGCCCCGTGGGTCACCGCGGAGATGGAAGGTCGAGGCGAACACCGGGCTCGACGCGAGCGGGGTGCCGTCCGCCGCCGCCGGCTGCCCTGCCCGGACGACGCGGGTCCCGTCGCCGTGGCTGCTCATCCGCCGATCGTGCCCGATCGGAGCCATCGGGGAGGCGGACGCCGAGGACCGGAGAGCAGCGGAGGGACAGGTGTGCTTGAAACGGGGGTGGTAGCTGCCGCTCGTTCAGCTGACCGGCTGGTCGTTGGGTGGTGGAAGCGTCGTGCCATCCCGCAGGCGGATGGGCCCGACCGGTGCTGACGGACCGCCTGGGGGTGGCGGCAGCGGCGCCGGCGGCGGAGTCGGGCGCGGGGCTGTGGGCTGGATGATCGTCGTGCCGTAGGCCGGGGGTTCCGGATTGGACCGGGCGGAGTCGACGAGGTCGGCGAGGCTCACCGCGTCGTCGAGACGGGGGACGCCGAGCGGAGGCAGGCCGAGCAGGTCGAGCACGGTCTTGCCGATGCTGACGTGCGAGTTCCAGCGGCTGTCGATGCCGGGTCGAACGGTTCCGCCGAACATGAGCAGCGGCACCCTCGGGCCGAACGCGAGTTGGACACCGTCCGGGGTGTGTTCGACGTCGGGAGTGGCGACGTGGTCGTCCCAGCCGCCCCAGTCGTCCCAGGTGAGCAGGAAGACGGTGTCGTCCCAGTGGCCGGCCTTGACGACGGCGTCGACCGCCTGCCAGATCTTGTCCTGGCCGAGGGACACATCGGCGACGGGATGCTCGTCGTAGGGGCTGTCGTGCCAGACCATGGACAGCTGCGCAAGTGCTGCGGCGTCGGCGACGATCTGATCGCTGCGGACGATCTGGGCGGACCCGGCGAGCTGCCGGTAGAACGACACCGGGTAGGAGGAGGACCCGGTGTAGGCCTTCCAGGAGAGCCCGTGGCCACCGGCGTGGCCGAGCAGCGACGGCATGTCCCAGACCGGCTGCGGCTGACTACGCGTGGGATTGCGGAGCGTGGGGCTCTGGCCGCCGACGATCAGGAGATGATTCGGCGTCGAGTTCGTGCCGAACCCCGAACAGTGGTTCTCGAGGAAGGCACCGGTGGCCGCCAGGTAGGCGTAGTACGGCAGGGCGGACGCCGTGTCGAACTGGGTATGGGTCGCCGGGCTTGGCGCCCCGGCCGCCTGCGCGTGCAGCCACTTCGCGTAGGCGGCGCGCGTGTGGGCCTGGTCGTGAGCGGGCGGGTTCGGCTGGGCAGGCCACCCCGACGCCACGTTCGCGCCGAACGCCGCCATCGATGGGAAGTAGTTGTCGGTGGTGTGGTTCTCCTGCACGAACACCACGACATGAGTTACGGCCGTCGCCATCGGCCAAGAGTCGACCTCCGCGGTCGCGGCGGCAAGCGAAGCACTACGGTGTTGTGACTGATCAACGCCAGGTCTGGGCTCGCTCGGCTCTGCGGAGTCACCGCAGAAGGGTGAACGAAACCCTCGGTCTCCGATTTCAGTCCCTGCTGCGAGCGACCAGCATCAGCGCCCCGAAGACCGCAGATTTTGGTAACCCGCGCAATACCCGCATCGGGGCAGTGGTGAGGGGCGCTACTTTCTTACGGTTGATGACTGCACGCCGGGCAGCTGACTCACTCTTCGCATGACGGACCCCCGCGTGCTCCCGGTCCTCACTTTCTGCGCAGTGAAGCCTGAGCACGAAAGCGGCGGCGATCCGGCCCCCAAGGGAAGACCCTCGAATATTTCAAGGGCTGACCCGACTTGTGGTCACCGTCGAGGCGAAGGACTATGCGGCAACGGTGAAGGTGCATCAGAGATAGCAATGTCAGCTCTGATCCACACTATTGTCGGACGACAAACTATGTGTTCGTTCGATCAGCTACCGCAACGCATCGGCTGGTTTTCGAGTTCTGAATGCAAGCTCGTGTTCACAGTCGGGAACTGACAGAGATGCTCCGTCAGCGGGAGTAAATCGTTGATCTCTTCGTGACTTTGCACATCGGGCAACTCTTTGAAACTCCCCGCGTGCTCATCAAGTCGCCGTCAGCTTGCCGCCCGATAGCAGCGGTGCCGATCGATCCGGTTGGAGAAGTAAGCCATGATCAGATATCCGAGGCATCGCTACTTGACGTTGGGGTTGGTAGCGGGCCTAACCGCAGCGACCCTCTCTTGCACGGCTGCGCCAACCCCGCTGGGGCAGACTCTCGTCTGCGACTCCAGCCGCTCCACCAACTCTGCGGCCAACGTGCAGGCGCTTTTCAACCACTTTCACAATGCGGCGTGGGGCGGTGGCGACGGTGGGGCGGGGGTGGCGCTGCCGGATGGCCGCATGCTGCTGACCTTCGGCGACACGTTCCAGGACCCGACCGGGATCAACCCGAACGGCTCGCGCAAGCCCGACAACACATTCCGGCACAACTCGATGATGCTCATCGGCGGTCACTGCCTCGGGGCGCTCATGGGACCTGGCTTTTCCGAACCGCTGCCCGGCAACTCGGACGGCACCTACTACTGGCCCGGCCAGGCGGCCGTCGTGCAGCGCTCGGGTAATGCCGCAGGCGACCGCGTCTGGGTGCCTGCCGCCCGCGTCAGGCTGGCCCCAGGAGGTTTCGGCTTTCAGATCGTCGGGTCGGACCTGTTCGCCTTCGACCTCAAACCGGGTGCAACCCCGGTCCCGGCGGGAAAGTTCGCTGGGCCGAGCTTGGCCGCGACGCAGAACGTCCAATTCGACAGCGGCACCTACGTCAACGGGGGCTACCTGTATCTCTACGGCGGTCGGCACGCGCCGAATACCTACTTCGCCAGCAACATCTACCTGGCGCGGGTGCCGGTCGGATCGGTGTCGACCCTGTCCAGCTGGGACTACTACGCGGGCAACAACGCCTGGACGAAGACCATTGGCTCCGCCACCGTGCTGGCCGGTCCCGACGCGAGCGGTTCCGGCCCTTCGGGCGGCATCTATGCAAGCCCGTTCCCCGGCGGCGTCGGCTGGATCGGCAAGCCGGATGAGTACACAGGTCCCGGCCTCCAGGCGTGGAGCGGTACGTCGGTGGCCCAAGTGCCCTACGCCAGGACAGGCACGCTGTATTCGGCACCAAGCGACAACCGCATCTTCCAGTACGGCGGCGCAGGCTTCCCCGGACATCCGATGGCGTCAGGCCGCGAGCTTGTCGACTGGAGCCGCAACTCCTTCCAGATTCGCGATCTTTTCACCGACGCCAACTTCTACATGCCGCAGTGGGCGGAAATCTCCGCCCCGGTTGCCGGGATCCCTAGCGGCGCTGTCAGAAGATTCGCGCCGGTCGATCAGCATGGCCCCGCCCGGCCGACCCCGCGTGGGCTCGCGTTGCTCCGACGCTGAGACGACCTGCGCCGATGCGTCAGTCGAAGATGTCGGGGTTGTCGCGGCTGATGCGCTCCCAGATCGGCTGGAACTGGAACCAGCCGGCGAGCTCGAAGCCGACCTGCCCTCGGGTCTGGGTCGCCTCCTCGTGGCCGATCTGGCGCGGCTTGGCGCCGAGGCCGGCCGCGGCCGAGTAGGCCATGAGCTGCGACTGCGAGGTCCGCTCGAGGGTCAGGAACCACCAGGCGGCAGCGTCGACCGTCGTGCCGACCGTGAGCATCCCGTGGTTGCGCAGGATGACGGCCTTGTGGCCACCGAGGGCGACGCCGATGCGGCGACCCTCCTCGGCGTCGAGCACGACGCCGGTGTAGGTGTCGTGGACGCCCACGTCCTCGTAGAACGCGCAGGAGTCCTGGGTGAGCGGCTCGACCGTCATCTCCAGCGCGGAGAGCGTCTTGCCGTACGGACCGTGCGCGTGCGCGGCGGCGACCACGTCGGGCCGGGCGGCGTGCACGGCACAGTGGATGGCCACCGCAGCGCCGTTGACGGCACGGTTGCCCTCGACGACGTTGCCCGCGTGGTCGACGCGGACCAGGTCGCTCTGCTTGATCATGCTGAAGTGCATGCCGAACGGGTTCACCCAGTACGAGTCGGTGTGCTCGGGGTCGCGCGCGGTCACGTGGCCGGCGACGCCTTCGTCGAGCCCGGCCTTCGAGAACATCCGGAAGGCGGCGGCGAGGCGGACCTTGCGGTCGTAGCGCTCATCCTCGACCGAGGAGAACGTCTGCGGCGTCGGGATCGACAGCTGCTTCGGGGCGGCGTCGGCCGCCTCGGTGTGAGCCGCGGTGACCAGTTCGTCGGCGTGGGCCTCATCGAGAGTTGTCATGTGCGCTGCCTCCTCGGGGCGGGGGAACTCCTCAAGCATCGAGTTCTGGTCTGACTGTGTCACGAGCAGTCAGCGAGCTGTCCAGCCGCAGTCCAACGGCACGGCCGCACCGGTGAACCCGCGACCCGCTGGCCCGAGGAGGTAGGCCGACATCTCGGCGACCTCCTCCGGCTCGAGCAGGCGCTTCAGGGCGTGCGGGGCGAGGATGACCTCGTTGAGCACGCGGTCCTCCGAGATGCCGTGCGCTTTGGCCTGGTCGGCGATCTGCTTCTCGACCAGCGGTGTCCGGACGTAGCCGGGGCACAGGGCCGACGCGCTGATGCCGGCCTCACCGCCCTCGAGCGCGAGCGTCTTCACGAGCCCGAGCACGCCGTGCTTCGCCGAGACGTACGCCGCCTTGTACGGCGACGCGGCCAGCGCGTGCGCACTGGCGATGGCGAGGAAGCGGCCGCCGTCGGGGGCCTGCAGCAACGACGGCCAGGCGTATTTCGCGAGCAGGAACGGGCTCGTCAGCAGCAGCGAGACGAGCCGGTCCCAGTGGTCCTCGGGGAAGTCGGCGACGGGCGCGACGTGCTGGTAGCCGGCGTTCGCGACGACCGCGTCGAGCCGGCCGAACCGCTCCACCGCTGCGTCCACGGCCTCTGCGGTTGCCGTCCGCGGGTCGTCAGGTCGACCTCGACCCCCGGGATCGCTCCGGAGGAGGCGTTGAGGTCGGCACCCAGGACGTCCCACCCGTCCTGGACGAGACGTTGGGCGATGGCCAGACCGATCCCGCTGGCGGCGCCGGTGACGAGCGCGGCGCGGTTGTTCGACACCATTCCCCTTTCGTCTTGCGTGGTCTCGTGAGTGACGTCAGAACTCGACCTGGGCCAGACCCAGGATCTCGGTCCGCCAGTCCGCGTAGGACATGTCGACGTCACTGCTACCGGCCGGTGGGCCGGATGGCGACGACGTGACGACATCCTCTCCCGCCGAGCATCGCGCGATCACGTCCGGGGAGCTTCCGTGGTCGAGCACCCGCACCCGCAGCCGGCCCGGGGCGTGTTCCGCCCTTAGGGCGTGGGCGAGAACGCGTAGCAGGGAGCCCCGCGCGGCCTGGTCGTCGACGCCGGTGCCCGGCACAGGGGTGTTCCCGGCGACGAGCACGACAGTGGCGCCCTCACGCAGAAGCGGCAGCACCGCCGCGGCAGAGCGGAAGCGGGTGAGCAGACCGTCGGCCAGGAAACGCCCCACCCGGTCGACCAGGGAGTCGCCGGGCGAAGGGCCGTCGACCGGGAGCAGGGTCGGGAGCTGGACGTAGGCGTCGGCTTTTTCACCGGGATCGGCATCGGCCTGGAGCACGGTGGAACCGCTCCGCTCCAGCGCAGCCCGAACCGGTTGGGTGGCCTGCTCCGCTCCGGAGATGAGAACCAGCATGTCGCACTTCTCCTCAGGGTGATCCAGCGGTGCTCGGGACAGGTGTTGCCGACAGTGCGGCCACGGCCTGCAGGAGGGGCGGCCAATGCTCACGCAGCGACTCCCGGCCCATGAACAAGCCCAGGTGGCCTCCGCTGCTGACCTGCCGGGCCGACTCGGTACTGCCTGCGTGTTCCGCGAGGGCGAACACCTGACCCGGGGGCGTGATGTGGTCCGTCGCGCCCGCGAACAGGAAGAGCGGAGCGGTGATCGCGCCGAGGTCCACGAGTCGGCCGCCGATCTCCAGCTCCCCCTTGATGAGCGAGTTCCGCTGGAAGAGGTGCTCGACGATCCAGAGGTAGAAGGTGCCGGGGATCGCCTGCGTCCAGCGGAACCAGGTGTCGAACTCGCGGTAGCGCTCGACGTACGCCGGGTCGTGCATGTTGCTCAGCAGCTGCAAGCGACGGTCGATCTCGTTCTCCGGCTTCAGGGCGATGAACCCGGCGAGCATCGACTCGCCCGGCAGCACACCCCCCGCCCGGTCGACGATCCCCCGGTAGGTGTCGATCCCGCCGCCGGGCGCCAGCGCTCGCACCCAGTCGTGCAGCACCGGCTCACCGCAGTGGTAGTCGATCGGCGCTCCAGCGATGGTCAGCGTGTGCACCCGTTCCGGGTTCAGAGCAGCCCAGATGACCGCGAGCCACCCGCCCTGACAATCGCCGACCAGGTTCACCGAGCCGTCGGCGCGGCCCGCGGTCAGCGTGTCCGCGGCCCGGGTGACGGCGGCGAGGTACTCCTCGACCCCGGCGTCCTTCGTGACATCGGAGGCACCGACCCAGTCGAGCGAGGCCAGTGGGTTGAGGCCGGCATCGAGCATGGCGCCGACCTGGCTCTGCTCGGGTGAGTAGTCGACGATGCAGGACGAGTGCCCCGCCTGCGGAGGTAGGAGCAGCGTCGGGATGACGGGTGCCGCGGAGTCGGTCGCGCGCCGGAGAAGTCTCGTAGTCTGGCCACCCGATTCTCCCAGACCACCTCGTGCGGGGTAGCCCAGGCCGGCTCCCGCACCTTGCTCGTCAGCGCCAGCCATTCGAGGTACTCCACGCCGAGATCGGCCGGGGTCGCTTCCCGACGGAAGGCCGAGGCCCAGTAGTCGGACACGGCCTTCTGCCACGCCTGCGCCGAAGCGAAGGTCGGCGTCCACGAGCCGGTTCGGGAGTCCTGCGGTCGGCGGGCAGCTGCTCACTTGTTGATCAGATCGCGAGCCGCTTTGACGTACGAACCGCTGATGTTCTGCAGGAACTCGGCCTGGGCACCGATGATCGTCTTGACCCAGTCCAACTGTGTCGAGTCGGCGAGCCGTTCCTCGACCTCGACGAAGGACTTCATGGCCTTCTCGTAGGCGTCGAGGCCGGCCTCGCCAGCGGTGCGCGCCGCCTCCATCGCGCGCTCGTTGAGCTCGCGGATGCGTGCCATTGCCGCTTCGACGTTCTCCTGCAGCTGACCTGCGTCAGCGGGGAAGCCGGTTCCCTTCGCGCCTGCTCTGCCCTCGGTCATGGTGACCTCCTCGTTCCATTCAGCTCCGTTAGCTTTGTTAGCTGAGCATAGCTATCAGACGTACAAGCCGCCGTTGACCGACCAGACCTGCCCCGTGATGTAGGACGATGCGTCGGCGCAGAGGAAGTGCACGACGCGCGCGATCTCCTCGGGCTTGCCCAGACGGCCGACCGGGATCTGACTGCGGACGCCGTCGAGCACCTTCTCCGGGACCGACGCGAGCATGTCGGTCGCGATGAAGCCAGGGGTCACCGTGTTGACCGTGACCCCGAGAGCGTCGTCGCCGAGCTTGCCGGCCTTGGCCAAGGTGGCCGCACATTCCTTGGCGAGCGTCTTGGTCAGCCCGAACAACCCGGACTTGGCGGCCGCGTAGTTGGCCTGACCGATGTTGCCCGTCTCGCCCACGACGGAGCTCACGTTGACGATGCGGCCGGTCCCGCGCTCCAACATGTGCTCGAGAGCGGCCCGGCTCATGTAGAAGGCACCGGACAGGTCGACGTCGATGACCTTCTGCCAGTCGTCGTCGCTCATGCCGAGCAGCTTGCCGTCGGCGGTGACACCGGCGTTGTTGACGAGGATGTCCAGACGCCCGTGCCTGTCGATGACCTCCTTGACGGTCCGCCGGCAGTCGTCCGCCAGCCCGACGTTGCCGGAGTGGCTCGTGAAATGGGCCTCCGGATGCGCGCGACCCAGTTCCTCGACGAGACGGTCGGCAGCCTCCCCACCCTTCGTGGAGCCGCAGGCGACGGAGGCGCCCTGGTTCGCGAGCGAGCGTGAGATCGCGGCCCCAATGCCGCGCGTTCCGCCGGTGACGAACGCGACCTTGCCGGCGAGCTTGTCCCCGCGCGCCTGCTCGTTGACGACGGTGAGTTCGGGTGAGCGTGTCTCGGTGGTGGTCATGCGGTTTCCTGCCTCTCGGGACGTGCGTCGGAGCGGGCGTCGGAGCGGTCGGCGAGCCAGGCCGCAAGATCAGGCCAGAGCTCTTTCCGCGCCTTGGAGCCGGCCATCAGGCCGATGTGACCGCCGGGACGGTCCAGGTGGGTCACATCCGGGCTGCTCACCAGGTCGAGCAGTGGCAGCGTGGTGTGCCGCGGCGCGATGTGGTCGGCACCAGCGGTGATGACGAGGAGCGGCAGGTCGATGCTGCCGAGGTCCACGCGCGCGTCCCGCAGCCGCAACGTGCCCTTCGCCAGCCGGTTCTCCTTGTACAGCCAGGTCACCCACTGCTGGAAGGCGCGGGCGGGGAAGGGCGGGTTGTCGCCCACCCAGCGCGCCATCGGCTGGTAGGCCTCGCGCTTCACGGAACCGTCCAGCACCTGACTGAAGAGCTTGCGGTACGTGGCCCACCAGTTCGTGACCGGCTTCATCGTCTTGTTCGCCCAGTCGATCGCACGTCCGGGGACGACCGGCAGGCGCTCCGCGATATAGGCGACGTCGAGTTCGTCGCCGCCCACCCAGTCGGTGTAGAGCGAGCCGGTCGGGTCGACCGGCATGGTCAAGAGGATCAGGTTCCGCACCGGGTCGACGGCGTGGGGTCCGGACTGCGCCGGGGTCGGCAGCGCCGGTAGCGCCCGGTCCCGCATGAGCGCCGCGTACATGGCGCAGAGCGTCGCGCCGATGCACCAGCCGAGCAGTGTCACCTGGGGCGCCCCGCTCGCGCGGAGCGTCTCGCGGATGGCGGCGTGCAACTCGTCGCAGACGTAGGTGTCGATGCCCATGTCGACGTCCTCGTCGTCGGGGACGCCCCAGTCGAGCAGGAAGACGTCGTAGCCCTCGCCGAGCAGGTACTCGACGAAGGATGCGCCGGGGGCGAGGTCGAAGATGTCCGGCCGGTTGATGAGTGCGAAGACCAGCAGCACCGGGATGTCGTGGGTCCGCTGCTGGCTCCGGTACCGGTAGAGCGTGACCTTGCGGTGGGTCCAGATGAGGCCCTTGGGGCTGGCGCCGATCTCGGCGTCCTTGGTCGTCAGCAGTATGTTGCTGAACTCCGTGACCGCCCCCGGGAGACGGATCAGGGTCCCCAGGGCGCTCATCGGGCCGGCTTCCGGTCGCCCTCACGGGAGCGGCGGAGCTCGGCTTCGAGCTGCTCGACCTCGGCGAGGAGACGTTCGAGCTTGTCCTCCGTCCGGGCCTGCTGGACCCCGAGACGGGCCAGGTCCTTGCGGCCGGCCAGCCGCAGGTTCCGCACCGAAAGGTCCGCGACGTCACTGCCGATCCGCGTGACCGCGATGACGTTCTCGGCCACCCACCCCAGCAGCGTCGCGAAGCCGCGCCCGCTGACGGCGGATTCGGCCTTCTCCGCCGCCGCGGACTCGAACTTCCCGGCGATGGAGCCGGCCGCGTCGCCGATCGTCCGGTTGGTCGTCGACTTGGGCGATGCCTCCGCCGCGGTCGTCATGCGGAGCTGCCTTTGACCTGGTCGGCCAACTGCTGGACGACCTCAGGGTCCTTCAGCGTCGAGACGTCGCCGAGGTTTCGCCCTTCGGCAATGTCCCGCAGCAGCCGCCGCATGATCTTGCCGGAGCGGGTCTTGGGCAGGTCGTCGGCCCAGACGATCTGCTTGGGACGGGCGAGCTTCCCGATGTTCTTGGCCACGTGTTCACGGACGTCGATGACGAGGTCGTCGTCGCCGTGCCGATCACCGGTGAGCGTGACGAAGGCGAGGATCGCCTGACCGGTGTCCTCGTCGTTCTGCGCGACGACGGCAGCTTCCGCGACGGCCGCGTGCGACGTGATCACCGACTCCACCTCCGCGGTGGAGAGGCGGTGGCCGGAGACGTTGATGACGTCGTCGATCCGCCCGATGATCCAGAAGTAGCCGTCGTCGTCCCGCCGCGCCCCGTCGCCGACCAGGTACGTCTTCTCTCCGAAGCGCGAGAAGTACGTCTCGACGTACCGGTCGTCGTCCTGCCAGAGCGTGCGCAGCATGGCCGGGCCAGGGCCTCGTGAGCACGAGCAGGCCTGTACCGGCCCCGACCTCCTGGCCGTCCTCGCTGAGCAGTTCGGCCGAGATCCCGGGCAGCGGCTTGGTCGCCGAACCCGGCTTGGTGTGCGTGTAGCCCGGCAGAGGCGAGATCATGATGCCGCCGGTCTCGGTCTGCCACCAGGTGTCGACGATCGGGCAGTTCCCGCCGCCGATGACCTCGGAGTACCAGAGCCAGGCCTTCGGGTTGATCGGCTCGCCGACCGTGCCCAGCAGCCGCAGCGAGGAGAGGTCGTGCCGCTGCGGGTACTCGACGCCCCACTTCATCGCCGCGCGGATCGCCGTCGGCGCGGTGTAGAAGATGGTCACGCCGTAGCGCTCCACGACGTCCCACCAGCGTCCTTGTCCGGGTAGTCGGGTGCTCCCTCGAACATGACGCTGGTGCAGCCGTTGAGCAGCGGGCCGTAGACGATGTAGCTGTGGCCGGTGATCCAGCCGACGTCGGCCGAGCACCAGTAGACGTCGGTAGCCGGGTCGAGGTCGAACACGACGCGATGCGTGAAGCCGACCTGGGTCAGGTAGCCGCCGGTGGTGTGCAGGATGCCCTTGGGCTTCGCCGTCGACCCGGAGCTGTAGAGGATGAACAGCGGGGTCTCGGCCTCGACGGGTTCGGCCGGGCAGTTCTCGTCGGCCTCGGCGAGCAGCTCGTCGTACCAGCGGTCACGGCCCTCGGTCATCGGGGTGTCGATGCCGGTCGCCCGTACGACGACGATGGTCTCGACGGTGGGCATGCCCTCCATCTCCTCGTCCACCGTCGGCTTGACCGGCGCGGTCTTGCCCTTGCGCCGGGCGCCGTCCACGGTGACGAGGACCTTCGCTTCGGAGACCGCCATGCGCTCCCGGACGGAGCCGGCGGAGAAACCACCGAAAACCACGTTGTGGATCGCGCCGATACGCGCGCAGGCCAGCATCGCCACGGCTACCTCGGGGATCATCGGCAGGAAGATGCCGACCACGTCGCCCTTGGCGACGCCGAGCGTCTTCAAGGCGTTGGCGAACCGGGAGACATCGGCCAGCAGGCCGGCGTAGGTGATGTCGCGTTCCTCGCCCTCCTCACCACGCCAGTGGAAGGCCACCCGGTCGCCGTTCCCGCCTCGACATGCCGGTCGAGGCAGTTGTAGGAGGCGTTGAGCGTCCCGTCGGAGAACCACTTGTAGAAGGGCGCTTTCGAGTCGTCCAGCACGGACTCGAAGGGCGTGTCCCAGTGCAACTCCCGGGCCTGCTCGGCCCAGAAGGCGGTGAAGTCCTCATCGGCGGCGACGCACATCGCCTCGATGTCGTCCGACCGCTTCGGCCGGAACGCTTCAGGGGGCGGGAAGATCTCGGTTCCCGAAAGCTGTCTCGATGCGACGGTCGATGTCGACCTGCGAGAGGTCGGCGTTCTGTCGAAGCGTTGTCGGCGGTGTTCTCCTTGGCGGGCGCGCTCATCGGTGAACGACGCCTCCTTCCTCGGTGGTGGGGTCCGCGGGTGCGATGCGGGGCCGAGTCGCCGCGGGCTCCCTGTGCTCTCTCGCTGCTGTGTGTCCCCGGTCACTTTCCGGCTGCCGCCGGACGAAACCATGCTGTTAGCTGAGCAAGCAGGTTGCTGTTACTGCAGGTAGAGGCGTTAACTGCACTGTCTGCAGAATTCGCCGCGCTGCCATATCGTTCAGGCAATGTGCTCTGGACCACAGCCGCCGAGCGAGCACGTCGTGCAGCGCTTCGAAGGAGGACGTACATGCCCGGATCAGTCATCGTCGCCGGTGCCCGCACCCCCATCGGGAAGATGGGGGGCGCGCTGGCGAGCTTCTCCGCCATGGACCTCGGGGGGTTCGCCATCTCGGCCGCGCTCCAGCGTGCGGGCGTCGCGGGCGCGAGACGTCGACTACGTCATCCTCGGCCACGTCATCCGGGCCGGGCAGGGGCAGATCCCTGCCCGGCAGGCGGCGATCAAAGGCGGCATCCCGATGTCGGTGCCGGCGCTGTCGATCGACAAGGTCTGCCTGTCCGGCCTCGAGGCCATCGCCCTCGCCGACCTGTTCGTGTCCTCCGGGGTCCATCGCGCCGTCGTGGCCGGGGGCATGGAGTCGATGACGAACGGGCCCCATGGCTGCTGCCCGGGCGCTCGGAAGGGCTACTCCTACGGCGACCGCACCATCCACGACGCGACCGAACGGGACGGCCTGTTCGACGCCTTCGAGCAGGTGTCCATGGGGGCCGCGACCGGAGAAGTTCGGACGCCGCCTGAACATCACCCGCGAGGAGCAGGACGAGTACTCGGCCCGCTCGCACGAGCGCGCCGCCGAGGCGATGAAGGCCGGCCGGTTCGACGACGAGATCACGCCGGTCGAGGTGCCGCAGCGCAAGGGCGACCCGATCCAGGTGACCGAGGACGAAGGTGTCCGGCCCGGGCACCACGGCCGAGGGGCTCGTCGAAGCTGCCGCCGGCCTTCGACCGGGAGGAGGGCACCATCACCGCCGCGTCCTCCTCCCAGATCAGCGACGGCGCGTGTGCCGTGCTGGTCACGAGCCGGGCGTTCGCCGAGGAACGCGGTCTACCGATCCTGGCCGAGATCGGGCAGGCCGGCTACGTCGCCGGGCCCGACCCGTCCCTGCAGTCGCAGCCGTCCAACGCCATCCGGCAGGCCCTGACCAAGGAGGGCCTCGACGCCCGCGGACGTCGACCTGTTCGAGATGAACGAGGCGTTCGCGCAGGTGGCCATCCAGTCCAGCGCGAGCTCGAGGTGTCCGGACGACAAGGTCAACGTCAACGGCGGCGCGATCAGCCTCGGGCACCCCATCGGGATGTCCGGCGCGCGCATCGCTCTGACGCTCGCGCTCGAGTTCAGCGCCGCGGGGGCGGTCTCGGGGTCGCGGGCCTGTGCGGCGGCGGCGGACAGGGCAACGCCCTCGATTCTCCGCGTGCCCTGCCTGAGCCGGAACTCTGCCAGCCCGTTCGGCTCTGCGGAAGAGGCCACGACTACCGCAGGGCGGATCTGGCAGGCTCTCGCCATGGCCGCAGCGGTCCTCCAGGACCGCGCTCGGCGAGCTGATCCGACGTCAGCGGGAGCTGACGGCGATGCCGATGCGGCAGTTCGCCGCCTTGGTCGGCATCAGCGGGCCGTACCTGTCGCAGATCGAGCGTGGACTGCGGGCACCGAGCGACGCGGTGCTGCGCGCGATCGCCGAGAGCTTGCAGACCACAGCGGACGAGTTGTACGAGGAAGCCGGCTACGCCGTCGTCGACGACTCGAGCTCGACCGACGCCCCGGACCAGGTCGCCGGCGCCCTGGCGGCGGACCCGGAGCTGACTGCAAGCCAGAGGCGTGCGCTGCTCGAGATGTATGCGGCCTTCCGCGACGCGAACGTCGTCCGGAGGCGCCGCGTTGAGCGCCTCGGGGGCGAGGCGGACTAGCTTGCTGGTCCGCCTCGTCCCGGGTGCTGTGACGCGTCAGCGACGAGACTTCAGTGGTGCCGAGGCCGGGATCGTCGGCAGGAGCGTCCGCTTCCAGGTGTCGTTGGCGACCGTTGCGAACGAGGCGTACCAGGCGGCGATGGCGGTAGCCAGGCCGAGGTAGCCGCCGATCTTGACCAGGTTCGCGGTGTCTGTTGAGGTTGCCGATGGCGAGGACCCAGAAGGTCGATCGTCAGCAGCACGAAGACCAGGGCGATGGCGCCGCTGACCCGCATCGACGCCACGAACATGTAGGTGGTGAAGATGGCGAACATCAGCAGGAACAGCCCGGTCGCCGTGTGCGCGTCCGCCGCCGGCAGACCCGGCTTGACGAACTTCACGTAGGCCGCGAAGGACAGCCAGAAGGCGCCGAACGACGTGAACGCCGTCGCGCCGAAGGTGTTGGCCTTCTTGAACTCCCACATCCCGGCCAGCAGCTGGGCGAGGCCGCCGTAGAAGAGCGCCAGCGGGAGCACCACCGCTTCGAGCGATTCGGTCTTGACGATCTTCGCGTTGAAAAGGCTCAGCAAGAAGGTGGTGGCCGCGAAGGCGGCTAGTCCGAGCGGGCCCGGGTCTGCGATGGACGCCGTCGGGCTCGGCACGACCGAACGGTCCTGCGCTCCGGCGTCGAGGCCGGCGTCCGGCCGGCCATGGTCCTGGGGATACGGCTCGGAGCCAGGGTTCAGCCGGTGACCTCCAGGCTGACCTGCTGTTTCTCGCGTGGTCATGTTCCTCGTCCCTCCCTCGAGGACGCCTCCGGCGGCGCCCGCCATGGTCTGTGTTCCCGATCACACGGGCAATGACGCATCCGGGGACCGAATGATCGCGGCGAACTGGTTCGAATTGGTGGCGATCGCTCCTCAAGTCGATGTGCCGCTGGCCCGAAGTGACTACTACCTACTAGTCAGACGGAGGACCGGACATGACCATCTCTGGGAGCACCCTCGCTCGGGTCGCTGCGGTACTCGACACCCCGCCGGCCACGGAGGGCCTCGACGCCGCAGCGCTCCCCCCGCTCGACGTCCCCGCCTCGCTCGCCGACATCTCCTGCTGGCGGCTGCTGACCACGCGCGTGCCGCTCACGCTGCTGCTCGACCTCGCCTCCACCGAGGACGAGCTCCGCGGAGGGCACGCCGAGTTGCTGGACGAGCCCTCGTCGCTCGACTGGCTGACCAGCCTCCGCTCCTGACTCCGCAACCCCGGCGGAGAGAGCCGCCTCAGCCGGGTGACAAACCAACGACGTCGGGCAGGAGGATGGGGCTACCCGGACACGGTTCCGTTCGAGAAGGAGTACTGGATGACCCTGCGCGACGAAGACATCGTCACCACCCACCTCACCAACACGGTCGACGAGGCCGGCGGCGACGCCGACCAGAGCGACAGCGACACGACCCAGGTCGACCCCGCGGGTTCCGACCCGGCCGGTAGCGACCAGGCCGGCGGCGATGCCGACCAGAGCGACAGCGACTCGACCCAGGCCGACCCCCGCGGCAGCGACCCCCAGGGCACGGACAGCACCGGCGGCGGTGACGCCGACCAGGGCGACAGCGACTCGACCCCGGTCGACCCCGCGGGTTCCGACCCGGCCGGGTCGGACTCGGACAGCTGATCCGTCCGAGGTAGTCCGGCCGCGATGCCGCTCAACGAGAACGGCAGCGCCGGCGCGGGGGTCTCGACCGGGACCCCCGCGTTGCGGCGCTGCATCACCGGTACCACCCAGGAGTTCGCGCGCGCCCACTGGTCGCAGCGGCCGCTGCTGAGCCGCGGCGCCGACCTGCCGAGCGACTTCCTCGACCTGCTGAGCCCGGACGACGTCGACGAGATCGTCGCCGACCGTGGGCTGCGGATGCCTTTCTTCCGGATGGTCCGCGAGGGCGCCATCCAGAGCGGCCCGACCCGCTACGCGACCGCGGGTTCGCGTCGCATCTCCGACCTGATCGACGCCGACCGGGCCCGCGACCGCTACGACGAAGGCGCGACGCTGGTGCTGCAGTCGCTGCACCGCATCCATCCACCCGTCGTCCGCTTCTGCCGCGAACTCGCCCGCGACCTCGGCCACGCGACGCAGGCCAACGCCTACATCACCCCGCCGGGCAACCGCGGTTTCGACCCCCACCACGACACCCACGACGTGTTCGTGCTGCAGATCGACGGCAGCAAGCTGTGGCACATCTTCGCCCCGGCGATGGTGCTGCCACTGAACAGCCAGCCGTCCTCCGACCTCGCGAAGACCCGTCCGCTCGTTCCGGAGGGCGCCGAGCCGGTGCTGTCGGTCGTGCTCGAGCCGGGGGACGCCCTCTACCTGCCGCGTGGCTACGTCCATTCCGCCGAGACCAACGACGACCGGTCGATCCACCTCACGGTGGGCGTCCTCGCGACGACCGAGTTCGACGTCCTGCGGGACGTCCTGAGCCTTGCCGGAGACGTCGAGGGGTTCCGCGCCGCGCTTCCGCTGGGAGTCGCCGGTGACCAGGAACGGCTGACCACCGAGGTCCTTCCGGATCTGCTCAGGAGGGCCGCCGACTGGTTCGCGGCAGTCGACCCGGCCGACGCGCTGGAGGCGCTGCGCGGCCGCCTGGACAACGCCGTGCCGGCCGAACCGCGTCGCCTGCTCGCCAGCACGGACGGCGTTGCGGCCGTCGACAAGTCGACCGTCGTCCGACCCCGCGTCGGAGTGCACTGGGTACTCGAGGTCGACACCACCGCCGATGCCGTCACGCTCAGCTCCAGCAGCCGCAGTGTCCGCTTCCCCGGCTTCGTCGCACCGGTGCTGCGGCACGTCCTCGACGCCGGCGCGATCGAGGTCGCCGCGATCGCCGACGCCTCCGACGGCGCCCTGTCCGTCGACGACGCCCTGGTACTCGCCCGTCGCCTGGTCCGGGAAGGGGTGCTGGTCACCAGCGGTCCGGACGGTTCCGGACGACACCGGCGCTAGCCTGGACACCGATGACCAGTCCTTCCCCGGGCAGCGTCCCCGCCGACCCGTCGGCGCTCGCGCCGTCGCCCGTCATCGCTGCCGCGGAGGACTCCGCCGAGGAGCCCAGCGCCGGCCCGTTCCGTTGCACCACGGCCTCGGCGGGCCGGGCCGAGCCGATGTTCGCGACCGCGAGCCGGGTCGACCGCTGGCTGCTGGTCGAGCAAGCCGGGCCCTGGGGCCCGGAGTCCGTGCCGGCTGGGCGGATGGCTCCGGAGTCGTTCGCGACGATCAGCCGGCTCGCGCGCGAGTTCCGTGCCCGGCTGCTGCTCATCCGTCGACCGTCCGCGTCCGGGGCCGAGCAGAGCGGCGTCACCGTCTTCCTCGCCGAGTCCCGGACCGGCCGCGAATCGCTGCTGAGCCGCTGGTTCGACGACGTCGCGGACCTGCCGTCGCTGTTGCCGCCGGCTCGTGACCCCGCCTGGCGGGAGGAGACCGAGCCGCTCTACCTGATCTGCACCCACGGCCGGCACGACCCGTGCTGCGCGCTGTTCGGACGTCCCGTGGCCAGCGCGCTGTGCGGGCTGGTGCCCGAGCGGACGTGGGAGTCCAGCCACGTCGGCGGCGACCGGTTCGGTGCCAACGTCGTGGTGCTGCCGCAGGGGCTCTACCTCGGCCGGGTCCTCCCGGGCCGGGCCTCAGAGGTCGTGGACGCGATCGACGAGCGTCGGATCCCGGTGGACCTCCTCCGTGGCCGCAGCAGCCTCACGCTGCCCGCCCAGGCGGCGCAGCACTTCGCCCGCGCCCAGCTGGCCGGTGACACTTCAGCGACGCTGGACGGGTTCGAGGACCTGCAGCCGCTCGGCGAGGAGCAGCTCGCGCAGAACGAGTGGCAGGTGCGGCTGCAGGGTCCCGACGGGCCGCTCGTGGTCGTCGTGCGCCGGACGCCAGGCAACCAGCCGCAGCGGCTGACCTGCCACGCCCCGGAGCCGAGGGTGTTCCCCGGCTTCGCGTTCGTCTCGATCGACACCTCGCCCGCCGCCCACGTCGCCTGACGTCAGAGCAGCGGTCGGGCGGTTGGGCGGTCCGCCGGTCAGCGTCCCTGGTCGACCGGGCACCAGAACAGGTTGCGTCCCACCATCACCTCGGTGCGGATCGGCGTCCCGCACAACCGGCACGGCAGGTCCGCCCGCCGGTAGACGTAGTAGGCGTCCTCACGGGTGACGCGGCCGGTCCGGCGGTCGCGATCCTCCGGACGGGTGGTGACGATGCGCCCGGCCCTCGCCCCGGCCCGGATCAGCACCTGCAGGTCGACCCACATGCCGTCCCATTCGGCCCGCGTGATCTCACGACCGGGTCGGAACGGTGAGATCCCCGCGCGGAACAGCAGCTCGGCGCGGTAGACGTTGCCGATGCCGGCGATGACCGACTGGTCCATGAGCAGCGCGCCGATCGCCATCCGGCTACGGGACAGCCGCTCCCACGCCGGCTCGCCGGTCTCCCCGGCCCGAAGCGGGTCGGGGCCCAGCCGGTCAAGGATGCTCCGCACCTCGGGCCGGGTCAGCAGCTCGCACGCGGTCGGCCCGCGCAGGTCGGCGTAGACCTCGTCGGTGCTCAACCGGAGCCGCAGGGCACCACGGGGCGCCGGTGCCGGCAACGATCCGTTCTGGAACTTGCCGTAGAGCCCGAGGTGCACGTGCAGCTGCTCGGACACGCCCTCGAAGACGTAGAACAAGTGCTTGCCGTAGGGCTTGATACGGGTCAGTACGTGCCCGTCGAGCAACCGCGCACCGTCGGCGAACCGACCCTGCGGGCTCGACGCCTCGACCCGGCGCCCGACGAGGATCTTCGTCTGGTCGCGCGCGAGTCGATGGATCGTGTGGCCTTCAGGCATCCGGCGACGTCTCCTCCCGTGCCGCCGGCACGCTCCGACGCCGACTGCTCGCGAGCCGCTCAGCCCGCGGAGGGGATCTCCCCCGAGCGTTCGTAATCAGTCAGCATCGCGATGCGACGCCGGTGACGTTCGCCGTTGCTGAACGGCGTCGCGACGAACAGCTCGAGGAAGCGCAACGCGTCCTCGGTCGGGTACTGCCGGGCGCCGAGGCTGAGAACGTTGGCGTCGTTGTGCTCGCGCCCGAGCTTGGCGGTGTCGTCGGTCCAGACCAGTGCGGCACGCACGCCGGGGACCTTGTTGGCCGCGATCGCCTCGCCGTTGCCGGAGCCGCCGATGACGACGCCGAGGCTGCCGGGATCGGCCACGACGGCCGCTGCCGCGGCCATCACGAACGGCGGGTAGTCGTCCTCGCCGTCGAAGGCCTCGGGTCCGTGGTCGACGGGCTCGTGGCCGAGCTCGCGGAGCCGTTGGGCCACCGCCGCCTTCAACTCGAAGCCGGCATGGTCGGAGCCGAGGTGCACGCGCATGTCGAGCAGTCTGCCGGATGCCTAGGTTGGCCACGTGGGCGGGCGCGGACGACCGGGTTCCGAGGTCCTGGGCGTCGACGGCTGCCCCGGGGGATGGGTCGGCGCCGAGGTCGCCCCGACGGGCGCGGTGCGCTGGCACTTCTGGTCGATCGAGGAGACCGGGCAGATGCTGGAGGCGGCGTCGATCGTCGCCGTCGACATGCCGATCGGCTTGTCGCCGGTCGGGAGGCGGGCCTGCGACGCCGTAGCGCGCGAACGGCTCGGCCGGGCACGCAGCAGCGTCTTCGGAGTTCCCAGCCGCGCCGTGCTCGACGTCGACGAGTACGCCGCCGCGGTGCGGCTGGCGCGGGAGCGCGGTGAGGCGGCGCCGTCGAAGCAGCTGTGGGGGCTGCGGCCGCGGATCCGACGTATCGACGCCTGGATCACCCCCGCCCGGCAGGCGCACGTGGTCGAGTGCCACCCGGAGGTCGTCTTCGCCGTGCTGACCGGCGAGGCGCTGCCCTCCAAACGCAGCGCACGAGGCGTGGGGCTACGCCTGCGCGCCCTGGGTGACCACGCGGCCGCGCTCCCCGACGCGCCGCCGGAGGCCGGCGTGGACGACGCCGTCGACGCACTGGCGTGCGCGGTCACGGCCCGGCGATGGGCCCTCGGCGAGGCCACGGTGCTCGGCGACGACAGCCGCGACGAGCACGGCCTGCGGATGCAGATCGTCGCCTGAGCCCGGCGGCCCGTCCTCAGACGGGCACGCCGTACTGCTGCTCGACCTCGCCGAGATCGGGCACGTCGTCCTCCGGCTCGGCGGGGCGCTGCGCCGGCACGGTCGTCGACGTCGACTCCACCCACGCGCCCGCCTCGAGGTCCCAGTAGCTGTCCCGGCGCTCGTCCATGCCGCACAGGCTGCGACCGCGAGCCGGGCGTGTCCACCGGTTCGGCCGAACTCGTCGATCCGATCGACGGGACGTCAGTCGAAGGTCGGCGACGCGTCGCGGGTGCGCTTCAGTTCGTAGAAGCCCGGGGTCGCGGAGACGAGGAGCACGCCGTCCCAGAGCTTGCCGGCCGCCTCGCCCCTGGGGGTCGGGGTGACCACGGGACCGAAGAAGGCGTTGTCGCCGACCGCGACCACCGGCGTGCCGACGTCCATGCCGACCCGGGCGATGCCCTCGGCGTGGCTCGCGCGGAGCGCCTCGTCGTACCCGGGATCGGTCATCGCCGCCACCAGGGAGGTCGGGAGACCCACCTCGGCGAGCGCTTCGCCGACCGTCTCGGCGTCCTTCGGGCGCTTCTCGAGGTGGAAGCGGTTGCCGAGGGCGGTGTAGAGCGGGAGCAGTACCTGCTCGCCGTGCTGCTGCGCGGCGGCGATGAGGACGCGCACCGGGCCCCATGCCTGACGCATGAGCTCGACGTACTCCTCGGGCATCTCGCGGCCCTCGTTCAGCACCGCGAGGCTCATGACGTGCCAGCGAACGTCAACGGGCCGGACCTGCTCGACCTCCAGGACCCACCGCGAGGTCAGCCAGGCCCAGGGGCAGAGCGGATCGAACCAGAAGTCGACGGGCTGGACATCGGCAGCGGCGGCGGAGCCGGCGGCCGGGGCGGGCGCTGAAGTCATACCGGTCTCAACCAGCGGACGCGGTCGAGGCATTCCGCCCCGTTACCGGTAGTCGCGCAATTCGTTCACATCAATACCTGGTGAGAGGTGGTCGAGCCCCACGCAATGCGGTAGACCAATATCCCCAGGTTGCTTCTGTCCCCAACGGTGGCGAACGTGGACGAGGGTGCCCCTTCGGACGTCCGCCCGGCGAGCCCTACGAAGACCCGGAATGAGGCCACGTGAGGCGAGCGACGAGCCGCGACCGTCCGTCGGACCCCGTGGCGATGCTCCCGATCGTGCTCCACACCCCGGCAGTCGTCCTCGCGGTCGTCGTGCTCGTCGCCGTCACCACCACCGACGTCGTGTCCGGCACCGAACGGCTGCCCCTCGGGGTGCTGATCCTCTCCGTCCTCGCCACCGCCCTCACGGTGTCGGTGCAGCGGACGGCGGCCATCGCCGTTCTCGCGTCGGGAGCAGGGGTGCTGATCGTCGCGTCCGGCTCCACCGCCGACGGGTCGATGGCCGACGCCCGACTCGCCCTGCTCGTCCTGGGGTCGGCGGCGTGCATCCTCGGAGCGAGCCGCGGTGCGCTGGCCCGGACCCGGGCGCTCGAGACCGCCTCGCACGAGCAGCGGTACCGCGCGATCCTCGAGACCGCCGACGAAGGCGTCGCCGTGTTCGACGGCGAGAGCCGCCTGGTGTGGGCCAACAGCCGGCTCAGTGACCTGCTCGGTATGACGCCCGACGCGCTCCTCGGCGTTCCCGCGGACGAGGTGGTGACCGGCACCTCGCAACGCGGCGCCGCCGGCCTGGACCCGGAGGCGAGTCCGTTCCGCCGGGAGACGCCGCACGTGCGGCCTGACGGACGCCGCGTCGAGCTGGTCGTCGCCGGACGGCCGCTGCTGGACGCGAACGGTGGCGCGGGGTTCGTCCGCTTCTACACCGACGTCACCGACCGGCGGCAAGCGGAGCGGGACCTGCAGCGGCTGGCACTGTTCGACCAGGTCACCGGGCTCGCCAACCGGGCCCTGTTCCTCGACCGGCTCGCGCACGAGCTCGCGCGTCGCGACCGGCCGCGACTCGCCGTCCTCGTCCTCGATCTCGACAAGTTCCGCGCGGTGAACGACTCGCTCGGCCACCGCAGCGGCGACCAGCTCCTCGCCCTGGTCGCCCGGCGCCTCCTGTCGACGGTCCGCCCCTTCGACACCGTCGCCCGCCTCGGCGCCGACGAGTTCGCCCTGCTCTGCCCGGAGGTGACCGACGCCGACGACGCCGTCGCGGTCGCCGACCGGCTCAACCACGCCCTCCGCGAACCGCTGACGCTCGCGGGCCTGGAGATGAGCGCGACCGCCAGCATCGGCGTCGCCCTCGCGCCGGAACCCGTCCGTGGAGCAGTCGACGAGGCCGACGAGGCGCTCCCCACCTCTGACGCCGACCGGCTGCTGCGGGAGGCAGAGGCGGCGATGCACGTGGCGAAGCAGCATGGCCGCGGCTCGTGCGAGATCTACGAGCCGAGCATGAGCGAGCAGGCCTCCGACCGGCTGCGCGTGCTCAGCGAACTACCCGGGGCCCTCGCGCGCGACGAGTTCCGCGTCCACTACCAGCCGATCACCGGGCTCGGCAACGGCGGCGTGAAGGGCGTCGAGTGCCTCGTCCGCTGGCAGCACCCGACGCGGGGCCTGCTGCTGCCCGGGGACTTCCTGGCCGTGGCCGAGGACTCCGGCCTCGTGCTCGAACTCGGCTTCTGGGTCCTCCGCGCCGCGGCGCAGCAGGCCGCCCGGTGGGAGGCGGCCGGCACGCCGGTCAACATCTCGGTCAACCTCTCCGTCCGGCAGCTGCTGCACCCGCGTCTCGTCGACGACGTCGCGGCGGTGCTCGCCGAGATCGACCTCCCACCGGCCCGGCTCACCCTGGAGGTCACCGAGTCCGCCCTCATCGTCGACCTCGCCGCCGCCTCTGTCGTCCTCGACCAGCTGCACGACCTCGGCATCCGGCTCGCCCTCGACGACTTCGGCACCGGGTACTGCTCGCTCGCCTACCTCCGCCACCTCCCGGTCGACGAGCTCAAGCTCGACCGCAGCTTCCTCGTCGACCTCGACGACCGCGCCAGCCACGCCGTCATCGGAGCGGCGGTCGACCTCGCGCACGCGCTCGGCATGGTGGTCGTCGGAGAGGGCGTCGAACGTCCCGAGCAACTGGACGTCCTCCGGCAACTGCGGTGCGACCTCGCGCAGGGCTTCCTACTCGGCCGGCCGGTGCCGAGCGACGAACTCCGTCTGCTCGACGCACCGGTCGCGCAGCCCGGGCCAACGGTCGACCGCTTCGTCCGGTCGGTCCCGCGCATCCCGACGCGGCGCGGCCCCATCGCCCGGCAGACGTGAAAACATCGAACTCACCATGACTGCCGATCCTGTGGCGCCGGACGCCGAGACCAGCGACAACCTGACCCGCGAGCAGGCCGCCGAGCGCGCGCGGCTCCTGCGTGTGACCAGCTACGACATCGACCTCGACCTGACGGGGTCGGAGACGACGTTCCGCAGCCGGACGGTCGTGCGCTTCGGCTGCAGCGAGCCCGGCGCGTCGACGTTCCTGGAACTGACCGCGCCGACGGTGCACGTGCTGCGGCTGAACGGTTCAGACCTCGACGTCTCCGCCGCCTTCGACGGACACCGCATCGCGCTCTCCGGGCTCGCCGAGACCAACGAGGTCGAGGTCGTCGCCGACTGCGACTACTCGCGCACCGGCGAGGGGCTGCACCGCTTCGTCGACCCGGTCGACGGCGAGGCCTACCTGTACTCGCAGTTCGAGACCAACGACGCGCACCGCATGTACGCCTGCTTCGACCAGCCGGACCTCAAGGCCGTCTTCCGCCTCTCGGTGACCGCGCCGGAGCACTGGAGCGTCGTCAGCAACAGCACCGCCGGGGACGAGCCGACCGCCGGCGGTTCGAACCCCGGCCAGGCGCGGCGCTGGGTGTTCGCCGAGACGCCGGTCATGTCGACCTACATCACGGCCCTGGTCGCCGGTCCGTACAGCCGGGTCAGCGACACCCACGACGGCATCGAGCTCGGCCTCTACTGCCGGAAGTCGCTCGCCGAGTTCCTCGACCCGGATGAGATCTTCGAGATCACCAAGGCCGGATTCGACTTCTACCACCAGGTCTTCGACTACCGGTATCCGTTCGGCAAGTACGACCAGCTCTTCGTGCCGGAGTTCAACGCCGGAGCGATGGAGAACGCCGGCTGCGTGACGTTCCTCGAGGACTACGTCTTCCGGTCGAAGGTCACCGACGCCCGCCGCGAGCGGCGCGCCGAGACGATCCTGCACGAGATGGCGCACATGTGGTTCGGCGACCTCGTGACCATGCGCTGGTGGGACGACCTGTGGCTCAACGAGTCGTTCGCGACCTACGCCTCGGTGCTCGCCCAGACCCGCGCCACCCGCTGGACCGGAGCCTGGACGACGTTCTGCAACGCCGAGAAGACGTGGGCGCTGCGCCAGGACCAGCTGCCCTCGACGCACCCCATCGTGGCCGACGCCGGCGACATGGAGGCGGTCAAGACCAACTTCGACGGCATCACGTACGCCAAGGGCGCGTCGGTGCTGAAGCAGCTGGTCGCGTGGGTCGGGCAGGAGGAGTTCCTCGCCGGTCTGCGGTCCTACTTCCGGCGCTTCGAGTACGGCAACACCTCACTGCGTGACCTGCTCGACGAGCTCGAGGTCTCCTCGGGCCGCACGCTCGGTCCGTGGGCCAAGGAGTGGCTCGAGACCACCGGCGTCAACACGCTGCGCCCGTCCTTCACGATCGACGACTCCGGCAACTTCGGCTCGTTCGCGGTCGTGCAGGAGCCGGCCTCGGTACCCGAGGGCGTGAGCAAGAACCTCCGCTCGCACCGCGTCGCGATCGGGCTGTACGACAAGGTCTCGGCGGCCGACGGATCGTCGTCCCTGGTGCGGCGCGAGCGGCTCGAGCTCGACGTCACGGGCGCCGAGACCGAGGTGCCGAAGCTCGTCGGCACCCGTCGGCCCGACCTGCTGCTGCTCAACGACGACGACCTGACGTACGCGAAGATCCGGCTGGACGAGGAGTCGCTCGCGACCGTCGTCGACGGCATCGGAACCATCGCGGAGTCGTTGCCGCGGGCACTCGCCTGGAGTGCGGCCTGGGACATGACCCGTGACGCCGAGATGCCGGCCCGCGACTACGTGCGGCTCGTGCTCTCCGGCATCGAGGCCGAGAGCGACATCGGCGTCGTGCAGTCGCTGTTCGCGAAGGCGTCGTTGGCGCTGTCGTCCTACGGCGACCCGGCCAACCGCACGGCTGCGCTGCGCACACTGACCGATCGCGCCTACACGCTGATGCAGGCGGCCGAGCCCGGCAGCGACGTGCAGCTCGTCTACGCCCAGGTGTTCGCGACCGCCGAGGACGACGACCAGCTCGACCACGTCCGCGCCCTTTACGACGAGCAGGAGACCGTTACCGGCCTCGTACTCGACACCGAGCTGCGCTGGCATTTCCTGATCGAGCTGGCTGCGCACGGCCGCGCCGACATCGCCGACATCGACGCGGCCCTCGAGCGGGACCGCACCGCGACCGGTGAGAAGCGCGCCGCGAGCGCCCGGGCGGCCCTGCCGACCGACCAGGCGAAGGCGGCGGCGTGGGCGGCGGTGGCCGACTCCGACGTTCTGTCGAACCACATGCAGCTCGCCACGATGCGAACGTTCTGGATGCCCGAGCAGGCCGATCTGTGCCGGCCCTACGTGGAGCGCTACTTCGACGCGCTCGCCGAGATCTGGCGGACCCGCTCGAACGAGATCGCGCAGACGTTCACCGAGCTGCTGTTCCCGTCCGTGCTCATCGAGCAGGAGATCGTCGACCGGACCGACCGCTACCTCGCCGAGGCCAAGCCGCAGCCGGCGCTGCGCCGTTCCCTCGTCGAGAACCGCGACACCATCGCGCGGGCGCTGCGGGCACGCGCCTGCGACCTGGAGGCCGGCCGCAGCTGAGGCGCCACCGCCTCCCACCACCCCGGTTCGTGCAGATCTTGCCGCGCTGACCAGCAGGTCCGTCGGCGAGGTCTGCACGACACCGCGGCGGGCTCATCGTGTCGGTCGTCGGCCGCACCGGCGGCTAACCAGGCCGGGCGGCCGAGGCAGCCGCCATTACCGTGAGGGCGTGAGCACCACCGCCGGCGGCCGGCTCCGGACGAACCCGTTCGCCGGACTCCCGCGCGAGGTCCCGGTGCTCGCCGGGGTGGCGTTCGCCGTGGCCATCGGCTTCGGCGTCGTCGCACCCGTCATCCCGGTGTTCGCTCGCGAGTTCGGGGTCGGCCGCGCCGCCGCCGCGGCCGTGGTCTCGGTGTTCGCAGCCATGCGGCTGGTGTCCGCGCTCGGCGCCGGGCGGATCGTCGACCGCCTCGGTGAACGGCGCGTCCTCGCCGTCGGGATCGCGGTGGTCGCGGTCAGCTCGGCGCTGGCCGGGCTCGCCCAGTCCTACGACCAGCTGCTGGTGCTGCGGGGCGTCGGCGGCATCGGCTCGGCGATGTTCACGGTCAGCGCCTACAGCCTGCTGCTGCGCTCGGCGCCGAGCGAGAAGCGCGGCCAGTCGACCGGCCTGTTCACCGGCGGCTTCCTCGTCGGCGGCATCGCCGGTCCGGCGCTGGGCGGGCTCCTGTCCGAGGTCAGCATCCGCGCGCCCTTCTTCTTCTACGCCGCGACCCTCGCGGTCGCCGGGAGCATCGGGCTGTGCCTGTTGCCGAAGGCGGCCGGCGCAGCCGCTATGAAGGCCGGCGGATCGTCGGCCTCGCTCGGATCAGCGGTCCGCTCGCCCGCCTACCGCGCTGCCCTGTCGGCGCAGTTCGCCGACAACTGGTCGGTGCTCGGCGTCCGTGCCGCACTCGTCCCGCTGTTCGTCACCGACGCGTCGATGAACGGCGGGCTCGGCCTCAGCCGGTCCTGGGTCGGTATCGGTTTCGGTCTGGTGGCAGCGCTCAACGCGATCGTGCTGCTGCCCGCCGGACGCTTCGCCGACCGCGTCGGCCGACGGCCCGTACTGATCGTCGGAGCCGCGTCCTCGACGCTGGGCATGACGCTCCTGGCGCTCTCGTCGTCGGTCGGGCTGTACCTGGTGGCGCTGGCGGTGCTGGGTGTCGGGTCCGGCCTGCTCGACGTCGCGCCCGGCGCGATCGTCGGGGACACCGTGGCGTCCTTGCCCAGCGCCGGCTCGGCACCTGAGGAGCCCGTACCTGCTCCCCCGCAGAATGCCGCTCACGAGCCGGCGCCCCCGAGGCCGGGTCGCGGCGGCACGGTGGTGGCCGCGTTCCAGATGACCGGGGATGCGGGCCTGGTGCTCGGCCCGCTCGTCGCCGGCCACCTGGCTGACGCGAGCGGCTACCACTGGGCGTTCGCCGTAACGGCGGGAGTCCTCGGCTTCGCCTTCGTCATGTCGCTGTTCGCACCGGAGACGCGGCGCGCCGCGGCTGAGGCGGCAGGGGTGTGAGCCGACCGGGTCCGTTGAACCGGTCTTACGGTCGACCACCGTGTGGCTCGTGCCCGAGACCCGCGCTGCCCTCTACCGCCGCATCAGCCGTGACGACCTCGGCGACGGCACCGGTGTGGCCAGGCAGGAGGAGGACTGCCGGAAGCTCGCCGCCCGACGCGACTGGTCGGTGGCGCGCACCTTCGTCGACAACGGCTACTCAGCCTCTGCTCCGGACGACGGCGGCCGGGCTACCAGCAGCTGCTGGAGAGCATCCGCTCCGGCGCGGTCAACGCCGTGGTGGCGTGGGCGCCCGAGCGGGTGCACCGGTCCCCGCGAGAGCTCGAGGACTTCATCGAGCTGATCGAGCACACCAAGACCACCGTGGAGACCGTCAAGGCCGGCGCCTGGGAGGTCTCTACCTCCCACGGTCGGCTGGTGGCCCGCATGCTGGGTGCCGTCAGCCGATCGGAGAGCGAACGAACAGGAGAACGTGTGAGCCGTGCCCACCGACAGACGCAGGAGCAAGGTCGTTGGCGTGGCCCCATCCCTTACGGCATGCGCGCGTCGGACCGACCTGGGCTCCCCGAGGCCGACCCAAACACCGCCCCGATGGTGCGGGAGGTCGTCGCACGGGTGCTGCGAGGAGACGCCCTCACACGGATTGCCCGAGACCTCCACGAGGCCGGCGAACGACGCCGGCGCGGTGCTGCCTGGACCCACACCGGCATCGACCGCCTCGTCGGCTCCCCCCGCCATCGACGGCCTCATCATGTTCGACGGCGAGCTCCAGCCCGCCGCCTTCGAGGGACTGGTGACGCGCGAGGAGTGGCGAGCAGCGCGCGGGCCGCTCTCCAGCGACGGCCCCGAGGTGAACGCCGACGCCCGAGAGAGACACTGACCCTGCTCGGCGGCCTCGTCATCTGCGACGAGCATGACCATCCCTGCTATGGCGCCAGCCGCTCTGATGGCCAGGTCTACGCCGCCGGTTCCGCGAAGTGCTACGTCGGCATCAGCCGTCCTCCAGTCGATGCCTCGATTCGGGACTTGGGCGTCGCCCGACTGCAGCGAAGCGACGCCGCAGAAATTCTCGAGATCCACCGGGACACCGCACCGCTCGAACAGGAGGCCTCTGAACTGAGGCGGCGGCGCGAGGAGATTGCCGAGCTGCTTGCCGACGGACTGCTCCCGGCATCGACCGCTCGCATCAAGCTGCAGGAGATCGCCAACCGTCTTGCCGAGATCGAGTCGTCCTACTCCGCCGCGTCCATCGCCCCCGACGCGCTCATCGACCCGGCAGCCGCGTGGGACAGCTGGACGGTGCCGCAGCGACCTCAGGCGCCGGGGGGAAGGGCGGCGGGCGGCACATCTCCGTAAGCCAGATACCGCAGGAGAACGAAGTGCGTCAGGGGGTTCCACATGCGCAATTTCAGACGGGGCTGATTGTCGAAGAAGAGGACAATTCCGTCTCCGTCTTGACCCGTCGCTCGTATGTTGGCATACGGCATGTCCAGCCACCCCATGCTGCCAGCCATGGAGAGCCGCTGACTGGTAAAAATAATAACGCCTTGATTCAGAGGGCGCCATTGCGCGGCCGCCTGCTGCTGCGCCTTGTTCTTTTGATAGGAGTTGTAGGCAAAACTCCCAGCCAAGCTGGCGACCAGAAGCAGGGGGCTACCAAGAGCGACGAAGCCGCCTCGGCCGTAAGCCACATCCTGCCCGGAGTACTGCCACAGATCCCCCGACGTCTCGGTGAAAACGGTCTCGCCAGGCGCCGTCACGATTTGGGACCGCACAGCCGGCGGCCGCCAGCCCGCGCGAAGGGCCTCAGCGAGCTGCATGGCGCTCTCCCAGTCCGTCTGAGGTTGGTACGGCTGGGCGGCTAAAGCAGTGGGACTTGGCTCCTCGGCGGGACTTGGCTCCTCGGCAACGCGCTCGCCGTCACCCGAGTCTCCCGTAGCGGGCTGGCCGCAGTCGCGACAGAAGCGATCTGCCAGTGCGAGCGGCGAGCCGCAAGCAGAACAAGTCATCCTTCTCCAAAGCCTTCCATACCGGGCGCAGGTCACCGGCCCAGGAACCTGGCGTGGCAGCCTTACATCAGATGAGGAAAGAGACAAGTGGCTCGGCGACCGCGCCTCGTCGGGCTTGGTCGTCCCCCCGCCTCATCCGAAGCGCCCCCGCTTTCACTATCCCGGACAGCACCCAAAGTGGCAGTTAGCTGGAGATTGCTCACATGCACGACAAGTCGCCATAGTTGTGCGGACTAGGGTTTCGCGGTCGGCGGCGGATTTGCGTCTCGTCACCGTCCGCTGCCCATTGACATGGCCCTCTAGAGGGGGAAGGGTCGCGACCCCGTCCTTCGACCCCGCAGGCTCACGAGTCTCACCAAGGTTCTCCAATCGGTGACCGTCAAGCACCGGCGGGGAGAGGAAATCGAGATGCCTGAGTTGCGGGAACAGTTCGCAGGCTTCACCGTTGTTGACAGGTTGGGCAGCGGCGGTATGGGGGAGGTCTATTTGGTTCGCAACCCCCGCCTAGAGCGACTCGATGCGCTGAAGGTCTTGCGTCCTGCCTTTGGTGGTGACGACGATAGCCGGAGCCGATTTTTGTATGAAGCACGACTAGCCGCGACGTTGCATCACCCGAACATCGTCACCATCTACGATGCCGGGGAAGCCGAATCAAGACTTTACATCGACATGCAGTACATCGACGGCCCGGACCTACGTCGCGTATTGGAACGAGAAGGACGACTAAGGCCTGCACGCGCACTGGCGATACTCGGGCAAATCGCAGCTGCCCTCGACGCCGCGCACATGCAAGGCTTGCTACACCGAGACGTTAAGCCCGAAAACATGCTGCTCTCGCGACCAGCCGGATATGTGGACGAACATGCCTACCTCACGGACTTCGGCATTGGCAAATTCGGCGACGACGCAACATCGCGCACGGCCTCCGGCGAGGTTGTCGGCACACCGGCCTACCTCGCCCCCGAACGACAGATGGGGCAGGCTGACCATCGCGTTGACGTCTACAGCCTGGGCTGCGTGCTCTACGAAGTACTCGTCGGAAAGCCCCCCTTTGAAGCGACGAGCATTCCAGCCCTCTGGCACGCCCACGCCTCAGCGCCACGACCTAAGCCCAGTGAACAAGACCCCTCCCTGCCACGGTTTCTGGACGACGTCATCGCACGAGCTCTCGCACTGGCGCCCCAGGACCGGTTCAACAGTTGCGGCGAACTGGTGGCGGCTGCTCGGCAGTCGTTCTCTTTCGACACCGGACAAAGGACTAACTGCGTCACGCCAATTCCGGTTGTAAGCGGACAAACGACTGGCCGATCAACATCTCGCCGGCTGTGGCAGCGGCCGGTGCCCATCATTCTCGTCAGTCTCGCTCTTGTCGTCGCCGCATTCGCTATGGGTTTTCTTCTGCGGAACCCGACGGACACGAAGCAGGCATCTTCACGTGCGGCCTCGAACCCGCCAGCGCCCGTCTTGCCGATCCCCACACCGACCGGGCCGTCACCCGCACCGTCGACAACCCCCTCCTCTCCCGGACCCCCGGCAGTCGAGACCCAGTTCTGGAGCGGACCCGTTGGGCTAGCCTCCGGGTCCTCACTCAACTTCGACACCCTCCCGCCGAGTCCGGATCAGCAAAATACGGGAATCGAATACAATAGCCTAGGCTTGGGCACCAACGGCAATCCCGACCCGTCCACACCCGCCGTTGCCCTTTGGACTCAGTCACGGATGCCTAGCCAGGTGGAGTGCCGGGATTGGATAAGTACCCACCCCACAAGGATTATCGCCGGGCCAACCGGCGGTGAACGCATCTGCATTCGAACGGAGCAAGGGCGATACGGCGTTCTCAAAGTCGAGCCGAGCTCCGACACAAACACCCTGTCCGCCACCGCAACCATCTGGAATCTCAGCTGAGTCGACGTTCGTAGGTGCGCGCCGAGCCGGACGAGCTCTAGCGGCTGCCATGGCTCCCGCGACGCGCAACTACTACGGACCGGCGTCGGGATGCAGCACTGCGACCCTGAGTTCCGGCTGAAGCTGGCGCAGACCGACGAGCGTGGATGGCGAACCTGACGAGTTCCAGCGCCAGCTCGGCCAGCGCCTACGACGCGTCCGCAAGGGACAGCCGGCTGACGTTCCGCGCCGGCTGAGCGGAAGTCAAAGGGGTAGTCAGCGATCGGCTGTCACACGGCCCTCAGGCGCTGTTCGCGTCGAAGCCCGAGAGCGACCTCCGCCCGCGACCAGAAGCCGGCTCGCATGAGCTCAGCCCGACCGGGTGGGCAGGCCACCTAACCGTGGCTCGCGAAGTGCAGGACCAGCGCCGCCATGTGCACTTTCTGCTCGGCCGAGAGGTCGGACCGCCTAGGGCACAGATCAGGTCGGGGACGACAGGGGGGACTCGTCAGCGGCGCGCTGGGCAGGTGCGCCGGGGGCGAAGGACGCGAGCAGGGCTTCTAGCGCCTCCTGGTCCGGCCCGACGAACGGCATCCCAGCAGGGGCCATCGAAAGCGTGTCCAGCAAGCTGTTGATCCTCCCCGCGGCCGGTGGCAGGTGGGTGCTGAGCACCAGCTCGGGGTCCATCGTGCGGAGCGGGTCCAGCGCGCGGTCAAAGGTCGCCTGCGCCACGGACTGCACCCAGGGGCTGTCCACGGCGGACCAGAGCAGCTGCGCCGCCCGGAGCTCGTCGGGGGAGATGGCGCCGACCTCGTCTGCGGTCGCGAGCTCGACCGACGACAACGGTGCTCCGAAGCAATCGGAGACGAAGCACGTGCCGGTCGTTTCGTCCAGGAATCCGGTGGTGGCGGGGTTGTCGTAGACGGGGGGCCGGAAGGCGGTGATCCGTCGATCGCCGAGGTCCAGGGACTGTCCGGGGTTGAGCAGGTAGAGCCGGTCCAGTGGGAGCGGGCACTCTGTCGACATGATCCCGACGCTGAGGAACGTCGTGATGATGCGGGCCTGCGGGGCTGCCTCGAGCAGGTCGAACAGGCCGCCGGTGTGATCTCGGTCGGGGTGGCTGAGGTAGATCCACCGAACGTCCGCCGGATCCAAGACGCTGGCGAGGTCAGCGACAAAGTTCCGGTCCGGCAGCCCGAGGCCGGTGTCGACGACCAGCGGCTGCTCGCCGTGGAGTACGAATGCGTTGACTGGGAGGACACCGATCCCCGGTACCTCGGCATAGTCATTCAGAACTGTGACATCGCGAATCGGGCGGTGGAACTGCATGATCTCTCCTTGACCGAGCAAGGGCGCGGGTCGCCGGCGGCAGGCTAAGACGCGTGGGCCGGACGGTCCGCCGAACACCTGAACTTGCAGGCACGGCAGCCCGGCGCGAGCTGAGGTCACGTCAGCCCGGCACTGACCAAGCTGTGGATGACCCGCACGGTGCCGACGACCTTTCTGCCGGGCGACTTGCCTACGGTCCAGCGGTCACTTCTCGCGTACCGCGGAAGTGCCCGGACGGTTCCGCCCGCAGTGTGCACCGTCGGCATGCCTACGTGATCGGCCCGCCGGTCATTCGACAAGCCACCGACAGGCCGCGCAACGGCATCGTGCGAGGCAACGTCCGGCACGGCGAGACCACGAACTACCCCGCAGACGGATTGCATTCGAGTGTGCGTTGATCTTGAGGATCCCCAGATCGCGGGGAAGTCCACGCGGCGAGCCCTGCGGGCCAAGGCCGCTTCAGGCGCGGGTCGGTTTCCCGGAGCGGCAGCAAAACTCGGCGCTCGTCCAGGGCTTGTCTTCAGGGTTCGGACCGAGGATCCTCCGCATCCGCCGATGCCAGGAGGAGACCATGATCGGACGGGCAGTCATCGCCGTCGGAGACCCGACCAAGGTGGATGAAGGGGTTGCTTTCGTACGCGATGAAGTGCTCCCGGTGGTCGCCGGGCTTCCCGGCAGCTACGGGCTGGGCATGTGGGTGAACCGCCAGACCGGTGAGATCGTCGTCAACACGGTGTGGCAGGACGAGGCGGCGGAGAAGGCAAGCGACGTGCAACTCGCATCGCTGCGTGCCGAGGCGCTGCGCCGGCTGGGGGCGGACGGGGCGCGGATCGAGCTCTTCGAACCGGTGGTGGTCTGGCAGAGCGAACCGAACGAGGTCGGGCAGTGGGTCCGGGCGGTCGAGGTGCGGCACGCGCCGGAACGGCTCGGGGAGGACCTTGCCGGCTTCCGCGAGCTGACGCTCCCCGCCATCCAAGCGATGCGGGGCGTGACCGGGGTGGTGCTGCTGGCCGACCGGACCACGGGCCTCACCGTTCTCAACGTCACCTACCGATCCCGGGAGGAGTTCGAGGAGAGCCGCGAGCGGGGTGCGACGTTGCGGGCCGAGGCCCTGGCTCGGATGGGGGCAGAACTGGAGAAGCTGACCGAGCTGCAGGTCGCGATCGTCGGCATCCGAGCGCCGATAGGCTCGTCGGCCGCAACGGAACTGCCAGCACAAGGCCGAGCGGCGGAAGCCCGCGCCGTCGCAGACACCTAGAGTCTCCCGCCCGTTCTCGTCCGGCGTGGCACGACAGGCCAAACCACTACGTCCGCAACGGCCTCGAGACCGCTGCAGTGGACCCGAATCGTGGCTGAAGCAAGCGGAGACTAGCCACCGTGGAGCGGGCACGCCCTGATGAGTTCCAGCGCCGGCTCGGCGAGCGTCTACGCATCCGCGAGGAGCAGCGACTCACGATGAAGGCCGTCGAGGTCCTGTCGCACAGGCGGTTCAAGCCTGTGACGCTCGCGGGTTTCGAGCGACCCGACCGCCCGCTCACAGTCGACCGCAGCGGACCTGCTCGACGAGGGAGGGCGGTGACTGCAGCCCGCACGACGTCAAGCCTAAAGCACGTCGGCGTCTGGACCGACGCTTGGCGCTGGCCGGTGATGACCAAGCCGGCTGGCGCGCCGACGGGTCGGCTTCTACCGTTCGCGGCATCGCAGCTAGCTCCGACGGCAGCACGTCGCTGGTGAGGTGCCGCGCATCCGCCGACGCAACGTTGAACCATCGACTTGCTTGTCGGCTACCGCCTATCGAGGCTTCGGGCCACCAGCAGTAGAGCAGCGACGACAGCGGGAAGGGCCGCGGATCCGATCGCCACACGCCTCGGAATGCCGTCCCGCATCCCAATCAGGTTGAGGGCAGCATCGAGCCCGTTCATGAGCGCGAGTGCGTACGTCCACTCGTCGCGTGCCTCGTCCGGGGCCCGCATCGCGAGCACGGCAAGCGTCAGATTCCGAGTTCCCCACGCCCGCGTCACGGCACGGGAAGAGGGCGTGCTGTTCAGCCCGGAAACTCTGTTGCTCACTCCCGGCGCTGCAATTGTCATAACTCCGGCGGTGACGCCGCAACCGCCGAGCAAGTTGCTGAGAGGCTCTTCTTCACCGCTACTCCCTTCACTCGGGGCGACTGCTGAAGTAGCGCAGCCCCGCACCCGGTTGGAAGGGCAAGGTAGACCGGGTGACCTCGTCGGCGTAGGCGAATGGGCCATTTGGTCGGCCAACGTCCGCAACCCTCCGGAAGTGCCTCGCGGAACGCAGGAACCGGGATCTCAAGGTCGAGACGGCGGTCGAGCTGGCGGGGCTGTACGGGGTGCCGCTCTCGAGTCTGCTGGAGCGGTAAGCAGCCGACTGGGGGAGCTGAGACGCGCCAAAAGCGGCTATTCACCGCCGGACGACCGTAATCCGTCGACAACCGCGTCGCTTGAAGCCCCCGCTCGGGCTCATCCCATCTCTTGCGTGTCGCCGTTCGTTCCCCGCGCTGGTTGGGCTACCCTGTCACGACATAGGCGCGGAACACAGGGAGCACATCGGCAGGACAGGCAAACGTCATGCAGCACGTACTTGTAACGCTCTACAACCTTTCGGACGGGATCCACGGACTCATCCTGATCCTGACGGTCGCCTGCGCCGCGTGCTTGGTACTGCTCGTCACGATCGTCAGGTCTTTCTTCCGTAACTTGGACCCACAGGAGATGGTCCGTCCTCAGAGCGACGGAGTCCTGACGTCTACCTATAAGGACGACGACGTCCCCACGGCCCTCTGAGCCGGAACTTATTCCGCCTCAGCATGCAACGCGGCAGCTCCTTATCCGCCGAGTTACCCGGCTTCCGAGGGCTGCGATCGCTACACATGCCATCCGCACGGCCCAGCCAAGGTCACGGGTCGCCCGGCCGTGCCGACAAGCCGAGAGTGCGGTTCTAGTCCGCACCACATCGAGCGGCGTCTCGTCATCGACGGACCCGGTCGTCACCATCCCCGTCCGCGTTGCCGTGCCGCACGAAGCTCATCCCTACTTGAGACTACGAGGACATGTCGTTCATATCCGGCCGGTTCTAGCGTGAATGGTGTGACGGCGGGCGACGCTAGCGAGGGCGATAGGCGCAGAACGGCCTATGCCAGGAGACGACAAATAATCGACGCTCACGAGTCTGCCCGACGGGAACTCGAGATCGCCGCCGAGCACGCAGCGACCCTGGGCGACCAAGAGCGAGTGCAAGCGGCCAGGGAACGTGTCGAGCGCGCCCGCGAGCTCTCACGGCGTGCCAAAGCTGAACGCGGCGGAATCGTCGAGGTCGAACCCGTCGTCCAACAACGGCACGGGGATGCAGGCGGACTGACCTTTGGGGAGCGGCCGGCCGCGGGCAGCTGAATCGCCACCCGCGCGGCGACCCCGACCAGCCGAATGAAGCCGGCGCAGACCGGCCACCGTGGATGACGAGTTCCCGGCGCACCCAGACCCGTCGCTGGGAACGAGGGCTTTGGCCGGCTGTTCCTAGGCTAGCGGAGTCCAGGTCGAGGCACCTTGCGCCCAGCGTCCACGTAGGGCTGCAGGGCCGCCGTGAGGGCTGCGTCGTGTTCGCCGCAGAGGTCGATCTCACAGCGCTTGCCGTCTATTGCGAACGTACGGGTGGCTTCGACCTCGACCCACCACTCAGACAGGTCGTGCATGTCGCAGACCTTGACGAGCGCCATGTGATCTTTCTACAGGGCCGTGGGCATGGCCGGTGGTCGAAGTCGACGTACTGCCTGTCTGGCCGGCCACGGACGGCGGCCATCGACTGGGCCAAGAACGCGCCGGACAGCACCGGGCCATCGAGCGCCGTGCACATCGGCGAGGAGATGAACTCGGGCTGACCGAGCGCGACGAGAGCGGTGCCACGGGGCGACCTCGCAGGCCATTGCTCGCTCAGGCTGACCGGTTCCCATGTTGGCTTGTTAGACAGGGTTCATGCGTGGTGCTGCGGGTCGGTCAAGGTGGAGGGACGCGAAGCAGCGGCTGACGGTCGATCCCGACGTTGCCCGGGCACGAGCGCAGCGGTTGGAGCAGGCGATCCGGCCCGACTTCCGACGCGCCGTGCTCGCCGGGATCGGGGCGCTGATCGCTCTGTCGGTGGGCGGCACTCTTGGTGGTCTGTACGCCCGTTCCACGCAGTCGAAGCTGGTCGCCGTCGGGCTCGCTGCCGTCTTCGTGGTGCTGGCCGTGTGGGCGACGCGCAGCGCTGCCAGCGAGGTCGCCCGCATGGTGACGGTCCGAGCTGGTGCTTCCGCTGCCGCGACCATCCGGTTGCTCATCCTGCTGTTCGGCTACCTGACGACGACGATCGCCGTCCTCGGACTGCTCCAGGTCCCGCTTGGTCGCCTCCTCGTCGGCGGAGCCGTCACCGGCATCATCGTCGGCATCGCCGCCCAGCAGACGCTCGGCCACGTCTTCGCGGGCCTGGTCATCCTTCTTGCCCGACCGTTCATCATCGGCGACGACATCGCGGTGCGCTCCGGTGCGCTCGGCGGACCGTTCGAGGGCACCGTGATCGGCATGGGCCTGCTCTACACCACGCTGGCCACCGACACCGGCCTCGTCCATCTACCCAACGCCGGGCTGCTGGCATCTGCAGTCGGCCCACATCCGTCGTCAGCGACACGAGACGCAGGCAGCGCAGGCCCTGCTGGCAACGTCCGCCCTCTTGATCTGAGCGACTCGACCCCCTCGACGGAAACTCCAACCCAGCCAATGAATCGGTCAGACCGCTGATCGAGGAGCGAACGCAGCCGGTCGGCGACCGGACTGACCCTCCACCGCCGGATCGCTCAGCAAAGTGCCGATCCGATAGAGCGCGCACGGTGCATCGCGCTGCCGAGTACCTTCCGCGCCGACAGCACCCAGCGGTTCAGGACTCCGGCGCAGCCTGATGGCCGCCTCCTCGACGGATGCGCCTCATCGGAGGTAGGTCGTGGTCAAGGTGGTTGGGGCAGGCATCGGCAGGACCGGCACGCACTCGCTCAAATTGGCGTTGGAGCAGCTACTCGGCGGCCCCTCCTACCACATGGCCGAGGTCTTCGAACATCTCGACCACGTGCCGACCTGGACCGCCGCGCTCCGGGGCGAGCAGGTGGACTGGGAGCCCGTCCTGGGCTCCTACTCGGCAATCGTGGACTGGCCGGGCGCCGGTTGCTGGGACACCCTCGCACACGCCTACCCCGACGCCCTCGTCCTGCTGAGCACGCGACGGGACGCCGAGCAGTGGTGGACCAGCGCCGACGCGACGATCCTCAAAGGCATGAGAGATGGCGGGCCGCCGAATCCGGCGATGGACGGCTGGCACGAGATGACCGCCGTGATGATGAACAAGTTCGACCCGAACTGGTCCGCCCACGACGCTGCCATCGCCGCCTACGAGCGGCACAACGACGCCGTCCGCGCCGCCGTGCCACAGGAGCGCCTTGTCGACTGGCAGCCCAGCGACGGCTGGGGACCCTTGTGCTCAGCGCTCGGTCTGCCTCAGCCCGACGCACCCTTTCCGCACTCGAACACCACCGAGGACTTCCTGGCCCGCATCCAGGCGATGCGCGCCACGACGGCTCCGACCCCGTGAGGCAGCTGCCCGGACCAGCCCGACGGCACGACTGACCGTCGGGCAGCGCAGCCCGGTCGAGGGCGCGCTGCGTCTTCGGTACGCGGGACGCTCGAAGCTCGGACAGCGCGCGCGCCAGGCGTGGCATGATCCGGCTCCCCCATCGTCCGGAGGAAGAACCGTGACAGTGCTGCGCCTCGTAGAAGCTCTCGATGACACCTTCGTGCTCGGCCTGCTCACCGGTGACGCAGAACTTTGCGCAAGCGTGTACACGCACGACGCTCGCCTGATCCCACCCGACAGGCAGGTACGCACGGGCCGACGACAGATACGGGACTTCTGGCAGAGGATCATGGACCTCGGAGAACGTGGACACGCGCTCGCGGCGGAGAAGGTCGACCTGCGCGGAGACCACCATCTTGTCGAGCGTGGTGCCTACGCACGGTTCGCGCATCCCGTCGCCACCGGCCTACCGATGGCCCGAGGCAACTACCTCCTAGTCCACGAGCGCCAACGGGCGGGCAACTGGGCTTGGGCCGTCGATCTGTGGACCCTAGGCCAGGGCTGGCCCGGCAAGCCCGCTCAGTTGGCCCGTGACCCTTCCGACGGTCCAGACCGATAATCCGCACGCTCACTGCGGACGGTAGGTCGTGATGCTCCCATCCGAACAGCTCTTGAAATAGACCCGCTGCGTTCCGCTGTAAGCTAAGCCCTCTTTGCAGTCGGGTTTGTGAAAGTGGGACACGAGTAGCGCAGATCCCCCGCCGACTAGCACAGCGACGATCACCGCACGAGTAGCGATTCGCCTGCGGCCAAGATTATGCAGCCTCATGACAACTCGCTTTGAATGCTGTGCCCAAGCTGAACCATGCGCTTACCAATAGCCGTCTGTGCCCATTGTGCTCGATTTGCCACGAGTCCACCGCCGGGGTGGCGCGTCCTCTCCATGACACTCCCCGGCGGCGACCGCCGTGTTCCTACCACGAATCGTCTGACCAGTACAGGCGGCAGTCGGAGCCACGAGGCTTAGGACGAAGGTTCAAGGACTGCCAGGCCGCAGCCGATGACACGGTTCGACACCCCGGCCTACACGCCCCGCAGTAGTTCTCGTGTCTTTCATCGCTCGGGCAATGACAGGTCGTATTCGTCCAGTCCGCACGGCGCTGCTCGCCGTGGTCACGGGGGCAACTCTCGTGATGGGCGCAGCAGCGCCAGCATTGGCGACTCAGACTAAGCCCGTCCCGCCACATCGTCCCCTCAGCGGTTGCGTAACCCACAGCGGGATGACTTCCGGGTTTCTGTCGGGCAGTGGCAGTTGGTCCATGTCCTCATGCGCAACGGTGAATTTTTCGACGCGGACCGTTTCGGGCCACAGCCAGGTGCAGCGGTCAGCGGGACTATCACGGGACTCGCTTTACAGCGTTGTCAGCCTGCTGATCACCGACCGCACCGGTCACCTCATCGGGTTCAGCCAACCTCGGCGACCAGACCTGCTGCGCGGCTGGACTGCCCCACTGCGAGGAGCGACCCACCCAGCACCCGGAACACACGCGGTCATGATGCAAGCCCAGGCACTCCTCTTTCCCGGCGCGATGCCTAACCCGCTGATTTCCGCCCCGAGCTTCGCCGAGGGTGTCCTGACCCGTGCCGTCGCCGCTCACCAGACCCTTCCCCAGGTTCTCGCCACCCTCGGACCCGCCGCCCAACCGACGTGCAATCCGCCCGACCCCTGCCCGATCCAGCCCCCGACGCCCTCGACCGCTCCGTCGGTCAACAAGACGGCGGCCAACTGACGGACGACTGACCGAGCAACCATGGCACCGAGCCAGGCCACTCGGCTCATCCGCATCCAGAGCCGGGGGGCCACCGGTTGTAACCGAACTTGGGGTCGTTCGACCGCAGCTCGCGGATGAAGGCAATCTCCGATCAACGATCGAAGGCACCGTCCTCACCAGTCCACCTTCACGTCAGGATTGTCCCCCGCGCCACGAGGTGTGGCAGCACACGCACTTGGACTCGTTGAGAGGCCGACCCTTCTACTTTTGAAGTCCCGAGCATTGGGTGTTACCGGCCTCGCCCTGTCTTGCGATGCTCGACTGCCTACCGAAGTGATCAATAGCTGTAACCGTCACGATCAAGGAGGTGCCGACCGCGCATGGTGGACAGCGCTGGTACGCCTCGACGGCGCGTGGGGTACTGCACCGAGCTGGCTGATTCGGCTTGACCCCGTTCCATAGGGCTGTACTGCGCTCGACTGATGAAGCCTCTCGTTTGCCGCTCGCTTTCAACCGCTGCCACTCGCCCGTTTAACAGCGCATGCTCGCCAAATTCAGGCGGAATAGCCCAAATCGATGCTCGGCGTTGACACCCGACCCCACGACACCCACCCTCCCGCCTTGCTGGGGCCTCACCTCTGTCAAATGAGGCCGAGATTTGCAGTTGCGGTATTGCATCGCCACTGTGAAAAAGGGAACTCACAATGTTCGGGATTCCACCAACCTCCGCGAGATCGCGGTCTGTTGGCATACTGTTTGGCGGAGCCGTCCTGACCGCTGCCGTCACCCTGCCGGTGGGCTGTACTACGCCACCGACGGATCGCGGCAGTATCGGCAATTTCCGCAGCTTCCAGGACGCCTCCCAGATCAAGGCATCGGGCGCAACGTGCACTGAGGCAGGAGCACTGGCCTTCGGGAGCCAAGGCAAGAGGGGGCAGCTCTACGGCGCTCTGGACTACAATTGTCCTCAAACCGCGCTTGTCAACCATTCCTACGCCTATAGGTGCACGAAGTTCATTAACGGAACGGGCACGATCACGTTCACCGCGACCGAGTTCTGGTGAGGTTTCGCGGGGGACGTGGTCCCGTTGGGTCTGCCCGACCTGTACCGGCTCTTACGAGTCACCGATACGTCAGGACCGATACCACGTCATTCGCGCTGCAATCAGGGAGCCCGACTAGGCGACCGTCCGCTTAGAAGATCCGGCTAGCACGAAGGCCAACGAGGACTTCGAGCGGCAGACCAACATCTCAGTCTAGCAGCGACAGCGAGTGGCTGTCCTTGTGCTCCTCACCCTCGCTATCCCTCCAGGTGAAGAAGATCTCCACGGTATCGGCCATGCCGAGAGGAAAACAAGGATAAGCGTACTGTCCCTTCGGTGGGATGGTTGGTAACTGTGCCGGTAGAACGAGCTGGGGACTTTGACCTCCGCCAGCGTCCAGCCTGATTTGCACTTCGAACGCCTTGACATCTCCGTTGTTCGCGACGATCAGTTGTTCATCGCGGAAAGTGGCGACAAGATCAGCCTGACGGCCCGCCTTCGGGAGTGAGACCACCCCGAGGGTCATGCCAGAGACGTCATACTCGACAGCCGATCGGACTTTAGTGCGGAGATCATCCTCCGAGCTGAAGCTACCGAAGAGCCCCCGCTCCTCCATCTCCTGGCGGAAGCTCTTCAGCGCCGTGAGCTGCTCGGGGTCGACGTCGTGTGGGTGGGGCATGTCCGCGAAGTAGACGTGCACAGGCTTACCTGCGTCCGCAGAACGCTCGATCTCCTCGGCTGTGCCGGATGGACCCCGTGGAGTTGCCTTGCCGAGCCGGCTGTGAAAGACACCAACGACGATGTCGGCCTGATCGACCAACTGCTTGTTGATGACTCCCTGCGCGTCCCCGGTGAGGAGGGGCACCGAGTCAGTCTCCCAACGGCGTGGCAGGAGGATCGTGCTCGCTCCCCGTGCCCTGTCGCCGTTCCAGTTGTGGAGTGTCCTTTCCACAAGGTTCCGGTAGCCCTTCGTGTCCCCTGGAGATGCGATCAGGACATTGAGCACGTGAGCGTCGAACGGCATCACTGCACTCTAAGTCATAGCACGTCGGAAGACGACCTGGCCTGATCGTGGGACGGCCGCTAATGAACCTCCTCTTCAACGCGGACAGAGTTTCGTGCGATCTGGGTGGAAGTACCCGAGCCCACGCTCTGACAATGACGACTAATATGCGGCTGGATTCATCTCGATCGACGACACGCGAGAGGAGGAGTTGCGCCGTCAAGGTTTCTAGGATCGACGAGAGCCCGATCACCCGGGCTTTGGGGAACCCGGCCCGCCCCCCTGGCCTGCGCGATGATGCCGCTGACCGAGCGGGGAGACGAGACGAGACGAGACGATGACACGGCAACAGATGAACGAGGAGCTGCGCGAACGGCTCTGGCTGATCGCGACTCGTGAGTGGGACTACCACCCGAGTGCTGCGAATTCGCTGATCAGCACCGTGCAGCGGCTCTGGTCCCTGCTGTTCATCTCACGGGCCAACTTTGAGAACGATCTACTCCTGTCCTGCGAGTTCCTAGCGAGACGGGCGGATCGGTTCGACCAGATCGAGCGGATCGAGACGCTGCTGCACGAAATCGGCGACCTCCGGCTGGCAGATCGGGAGTTGCCCGAGTGGGAGCCTGACGACAGCCACGGCACGTGATCCCTTGGAGCCAAGCAGGGTTCTGTGGGATGAACCCCACCGCTGACGCCTGACAGATCCCCAGCAGTCCCAGCGGTACCGGCGGTAGGCGGTACCGGCGCAAATTCTGCTAGCGGACGTCGATCCTGGTACAGGCGCGGAAATTTCCGCAGCGGACGTCGGCGGACGTCGCGTTCGTCGCGGTCGTCGCGGTCGTCGGTCCCGCATTCGGGGTATGTGCTTCACATGCCGAAAGTCCCGGCACCAATCGACCGGCTCCTCCAGCAGCACGACCTTGCGATCGTGCTGCCGTACCTCGTATTCGCTTCGATCTTCTGGCCGACCGCACTAGGCCAGGGAGCAGGTCCAGACGGCACCTACAGCGTTAGCGGCGGTCAAATCGGCCTCGGTATCGCCGTCTTCAACGCACTCTGCCTCTACGGGTGGATTCACCTGTATCGACGTCACCCGAGAGTGGCCGTCGTCGTGCTGGTCATCTACGTGATCTTCAGGATCTGGCTGCACGAGGAGATCAAGAAGCAGAACGAGCGCCCTTTCGGTGTACCAGACAACTGGTAGCAACATGGGCGACCGACCCAGCTACCGTGCGCCCTTCGAGGGCTCGGGTGAGGAATCCCGGGGCTAGTCGAAGCTCCTTGCGAGCACACCAATAGTCTTCAACGCAAAGCCGTGCTGCGGCGGGGTGTGCACGCAGTGCGTCTTTCCGCTTGGTAGCACGAGAGTGATCTCGAACCCATCCGGCAGGGCGAGCACCGTCAGCGTCGCTCCGTCACATGACGCCATCGACCCCTCCTCGTCGTTTTCGATCCACCACCGGCCCTCCAGGGTGGGTAGAAGAGCGTCCTGCAACAGCGGCAACTCGAGCCAGGTCCGGTGCACGCCGATCACTCCCCTTTCGTCACCTACTACGGTGCAGGCCAGACATTGTGCGGCCGATCCGTGCCTCAAGCACCCACCGCTTCCCCGCCGGCCGGCATGAGGTGCCGCAACCCGCCGCTGGCGGCCTGGCGCCGGGCCCGCGCGCTATGCACTCACCTCCCCGGGTCGACCGACGTGGCCGTCGACCGCCAGGTGGATGAGTCACAATCGCGGAACAGCTTCCGCGTCGTGCGCGACGCGCTCAACAAGCGGACCGACGAAGCGGTCGATGCCTACGGAGCAGGAGCTCGAAAAGATCGACGCCCTGCAGGCAGCCGTCTGGGACCGCGCGATGAGCGGCGACGTCCGAGCGGTCCACGCTGCGGCGAAGTTTGTCGCCCAGGTGCTGGCTACTCGGTCTCGACAAACCCGACCAGAACAGGTTCAGGAGGCGCCGGGAACCGTCGTCGTGACTACGGACGAGTCCCAGCGGATGGGTGGGCATGCATCTGCACCAAAGGCTGACCTCCTTCGTGCTGGGGGCTACGGTGACCCGCTGTGCGCGAGGAAGACCGCTCGTCCGAGGAACCGCGCGAGGGTTCGTTGCCCCCGAAGGCGCCCGCATACGACCTGCGGACCGGCGAGCCTCTCGCCGACCGTCCGGACGACTCGTTCACCGACCTGGGCATCTGGAGCCCGGACCTTCCGGGTAAGACGCCTTCGCGGCCGCAGGAGTCACCGCAACAGCTGACGTATGAGCCGGCCGAGTCAGCGAGACAGCCACCCCCGCTGCAGGGACCGCCAACCTCAGCCGGTCGACCAGGCCGTCGGCCCCCGTGGTGGTCGTTCGTCCTGGTAGTCCTGATCGTGGGCGCAGCTGCAGCGGGTGCGGTTGTCGCAGTCGCCGCCCGAACGCCACGGCAGGGATCGTCGGCTTCCACCGTGACGATCCCCGCGTCCGGCACGCCCGGGACTGCGTCGCCCGTGACCCCGCGAAAGACGGTTGAGAGCCAACGACCTGCTCCGCCGTCCAGGGGCGCACTCCCCGGCCCCCAGCCATCGCCTGGTACGTATCGCGTCTTGGAACCAGCCGACGCCTCGGCCGTACAGCTCACCGGCGGTCCGAGCCGCAGTCCACAGGCCTTCGGAGTACGCGGCCAAGTCCTGGCCGGAACGTACCTGCGGCTGATCTGCACCGCATACGGCGAACCCGTCACCGAGCAAGGCGGAACAAGCCGCCTCTGGGACGCAACAGACCAAGGTTGGATTTCGGACCTGCTTCTCGAAACCAAACAACGAGGGGCTGCGGCCCCGGCCTGCGCCGGCAACGTCCACAACCCGATCCCGGGTGGGAACGACGGTGCCGCGACCAGCGGTCCGTTCGCCGTCATCGCCGACGGGACGCTCGACATCCGGTCAGGACCCGACGCGTCATCGTCGCGGACCAGCTCTCTCGTCGACGGTGACCTCGTGCTGCTCTACTGCTCGACCCGCACGGGACAACCCGTCCCCCCACCTCAGCGTCTGTCCGGCGCCGGAGGAAACGACCAATGGGATCGGCTCCAGTCCCCTTCGACCGGTTGGATACCCGACTCGAACGTGGACAGCCACACCAACGGCTCAGCGGCACCCAGCTGCTGAGTACGACGGCTCGTTCTCCCACTACTCGAGAAGCCCCGCCGCCCGGCCGTTCCAGCCCGGACTCGTACGCCGGATTACGGCAAACATCGGCGACTTGCTGGGTCTATTTCAACTCGGCTGGACCTGACCTGGGATGGACGCCGCCGTTACGTCGCGCCCGGCCACGGACGCTGCTGCTCGGCGGCGGCCGCCTCGACTTGCCGACCGGCCGCGCGGCTTCGACCTCGACGACGCGCAGCCGACAGCGGTCCCCGAGGGCGCCAGCCCTTGTCCGGTAGCCCCGGCGGCAGCGAGGTGTGCAGCTCGAGCCTGGCGTCGCGACGCCCCAGAAGCCGGAGCGCAGCAAGACGCACGTGTTCAGGTCCGATGTAGGGGTACGCCAGAAGGTCAGCTTGATGGCGCGCTTCGGTGAGCAGCACCGCGTGGGTCACCTCGGCAGGCAGATCACGAGCGAGGTCGGGCTCGCCAAGGACATCAAGGCACGCGTGGGCGGTCGGCGCAGCTTCGAGCACGCGCACAAGCCGCTTCGAGGTATTGAACGCCGCAGGCCCCGTCACGAGGTCACATGCTGCCCGGCCGGACGGACGACTGGCTGGTGTCTGCGCGCTGCCGCCAGATCGGTGGTCCACCCGTCAGTCGCCACTTGATCCAGGTCTCCTCGTCGCGGGGCTACGCGATGGCCGTCGTGGTCGGGCCGACCCCGGACCCGCAGACTGGCGACGTGTCTCCTTTTGCCCGATCGTTCACGGTCCGCAGCTACGAGCTGAACTCAGTGGGTCACGTCAGCCACCACCAATACCACCTCTACAGCGAGTCCGCCCGCCTCGACCTGTTCGCCGAGGCGAACGTTCCGTTGGAGCGGGTGCTGGCTGCCGGCATCAACCCGGCGCTGCTGAGCACCACCGCGACGTTCCGACGCGAACTCCGGGCCCGTGAGGTCATCGTCGTCACCTGCGAACCGACCTTCGGCTCCGGGAAGTCGTTCGCCATGGACAGCGTCATCCGGCTCGAGGACGGCACCCTGGTAAGCGAGATCGCCTGCACGATGGGCCTGGTCGACGCATCGGCCGGTCGGCTGCTGACCGACCCGCTGCAGCAGCTGGTGGATCTCGGAGGCGACCGGATCGTGTTGAGCGGCCCTACCGGCAAGAGCTGACAGTCTCGTGCGGACCGGTGGATCAGCCTGTCGCGGGCCGGCCCACCGCTAGCGGCTCCTCGATACGCGAGTCGCAGCCGCCCGGTGGCGCGGGCGGCCTAGCTCGAGGGTGGTTGAGGGTGGGGGCCGGCTGCATTGGACGCGGGCAGACCGAAGGCAGCTCCGAGCCCGGTGAGATCAACGTGCCGGTGCGTCGTGTCCGTACCCCCCGCGGTCATCTGGCGCATGACCTCGAGCGCGGTGAGGATGTGTCGCCCCACCTGGTCCGCCGGGCGCATCGCGTCCACAGACAGGAGGATCCCCCGCTCCCCGTACCAGTCGAGAATCGGATGGGTGACGTCGTAGTAGAGCTGGAGGCGCCGCCGGATGACGTCCTCGGTGTCGTCGGCACGACCCTGCTCCCCGGCGCGAGCCAACAGCCGTCGCACCAGTTCCGCCTCTTCGACCTGTAGATGCAGCGCGACGTCGGCGATCATCCCGAGCTCGACAGCCAGCTCGTACAGGACCTTCGCCTGACCGATCGTCCTGGGGATGCCGTCGAGGACGTAGCCGCTACCGGCCTCGGCCTCCCATGCATCGCGGACCATCTTCAGCACGACCTCGTCCGGAACAAGGTCGCCGCCCTTCAGGTACTGCTGGACCTCGAGCCCGATCGAGGTCTTACGACTGACATGGTCGCGAAGCAGGTCTCCCGTGGCGATGTGGCGAACGCCGAAATGACTGGCGATCACCACACCTTGAGTTCCCTTGCCCGCACCGGGCGCCGCGATCATCAGCACCTTCAAGACAGCCTCCTCAGCCCTGGTCACCTCATCACAGGGGGCGGTCCGCTGGCCCGTCCAGGATGCGGCTCTGAGCAGCTGGCCGCTGGGGGCAGCCCGTGGCCTACCAGCGCGGAGGCAATGCTGCTTTCGTCGGCGACTCCATCCTCACCACCCCGCCAGTGGCTACTTGATCCAGGCCTCCTGGCCGAACGGCCACATCCGCCGGCACGGTGGCCCGCCTGACCCTTCCGCGGACCGCTCCGACCAGCCCTTCGCGCATCAGCCGGGCGACTGGCAGCGGGGCACGGCTCCCTGTGGACCCCGCCCTTGCGGCGGAGGACCGTCGACGAAGGTGGGCTGCCTAGATTCTGCGCATCCCGTAGACGCCGAAGTCAGCGTCTAAGACCCGCCGGATCTCCCTGGCCACCGGTCCGCTCTCCCGACCGTTACCTCGGAACCCGGTGAAACCGCGGGGCCCCCGCCGGGTCCGAGCAGCGTCTTCTGATGTCTTGACACGGTCACGCAGCGCTTGCGAGTGTGAGCCACGCCATACTCCGACGAGCGTTCGCTGCCCGTATCCGTCGATCCGGAGGTCGAGCCCATGACCACGACAGAGACCCCGCCGCTCACCGAACTGCTCAAGGACGCCCCGAGCAACTGGGGCAAGTGGGGTCCGGACGACGAGGTCGGCTCGCTGAACTACCTCGGCAAGGAGCAGGTCCTTGCTGCGGTGCGGCTCATCCGCTCGGGCAAGGTCTTCCCGTTGCAGCGTCTGATCGGCGACCCGAAGGGCGACCCGGTCTGGCCGAGTCGCTCCCCCGCCGAGCGCACGCAAATCATGGACGAGTCGACCTGGGACGGTCCTGACGCCCCCCAGTTCCCCGGCGGTCTGCACTACGCCGACGACAAGTTGAACTGCTTCCTGCAGGGCTCGACCCAGTACGACGCGCTCGGTCACGTCTGGTACGACGGCAAGATCTGGAACGGCTACGACGCGCGGACCACTGTCGGCGGTCTGGACAAGGCGAGCGTCGAGCCGATCGCGCAGCGCGGGGTGGTCGGCCGGGCCGTGCTGCTCGACATCGCGCGTTTCCGGAACAAGAGCTATCTCGAAAAGGGCGAGACGTTCACCCACGAGGACCTGCTTGCCTGCGCCGAGGCACAAGGCGTGGTGCTGGAGCGGCGCGACATCGTCGTCATCCGGACGAACTTCCTCCAGACCTTCTTCGACCTCGGCGACAAGTTCTACGAGGGCTTCGCCGAACCCGGCCTGGTCTACAGCCCGGAGCTCGTGCGGTGGTTCCAGGAGATGGAGATCCCGAACCTCGTCACCGACACGATCGCGAACGAGGTGACCACCGACCCCAACTCGGGCGCTGCGCTCGTGCTGCACAACGCTCTCATGCGCAACCTCGGGATCGCGCTGACCGAGATCTGCGACCTCGAGAAGCTCGCCGCGGACTGCGCCGAGGACGAGCAGTACGCCTTCTTTTACGCCGCCGCACCGCTCAAGATCCACCAGGGCAGCGGCGCGCCGGTCAACCCCATCGCCATCAAGTGACCGCGTCCGTCGAGAATCACGGGAGCCCCGCCGCCTCATGAGTGCTTACGACGACCGTCCCTGGCTGGCGCTCTACGGTGACCAGCCGCCAGACTACGAGATCGAGCATCCCGACGCCCTGACGATGTTCCGCGCCGGCCTCGCCGCCGACCCCTCGAGCCCGGCGCTGAAGTACTTCGACGGCGTGATCACACGCTCCGAGCTCGACGAGCAGAGCGACGCCCTCGCCAGCGCACTGCTCGAGCGCGGTTTCTCCCGCGGCGACCGGCTGGCGGTGTATCTGCAGAACGTGCCGCAGTTCGTCATCTCGATGGTGGCCACGTGGAAGGCCGGCGGGGTGCTGGTCTCCATCAACCCGATGAGCCGCACCCGTGAACTCACCTACCTGCTGAAGGACTCCGGTGCCAAGGTCCTGGTGTGCCTCGAGGGCCTGTACGACGACGTGGCCCGCGATGTCGTCCCCGAGACCGCGGTCGAGCACGTGCTGACCACCAGTGAGCTGGATTACCAGACCCGCAACGACCCGCGACTGTTCAAGGCGGTCACGCGGCAGCGGCACGAGGGCACGATCGACTTCGGCGAGCCCATCGAGTCGCACCGCGGCCAGAAGCCTCCCGCGGTCGAGTTCTCCCCCGATGACGTCGCCTTCCTCACCTACACGTCCGGCACCACCGGCGTCCCGAAGGGGGCGATGAACACGCACCGGAACGTGGTGTTCACCGCGCAGGTCTACCGCGACTGGGTGCGCTTCGCGCCGGGAGGCTCGGTGTTCGGCGTCGCGCCGCTGTTTCACATCACCGGGCTGATCGGCCACATCGCGGTGAGCTTGCTGGCGCCGATCCCGCTGATCCTCGCCTACCGGTTCGACCCGCAGGTCGTTCTCGACGCGCTGCTCGAGCACCGCCCGACGTACACCATCGGCGCGATTACGGCGCTGAACGCGATGCTGAACGCGCCCGAGTTCACGCGCGACCACTTCTCGTCGTTCACGTCGGTCTACTCCGGCGGCGCCGCGATCTCCCCGACGGCCGAGCAGCGGTTCAAGGCGGAGACCGGCATCCAGGTGCACAACGCCTACGGCCTCACGGAGACGACGAGCCCGATGACGGTGACCCCGTTCGGGGCGGCCTCACCGGTAGACGAGACATCCGGCGCCCTCTCCGTCGGCCTGCCCGCGCCGAACACCATCGTCCGGATCGCTGGCGACGACGGGCAGGACCTCCCGCTCGGCGAGATCGGCGAGATCGTCGCCGAAGGTCCGCAGGTGGTGGCCGGCTACTGGGAGAAGCCGGATGAGACTGCGTCGAACCTGCCGGGCGGGGCCCTGAAGAGCGGCGACGTGGGTTTCATGAACCCTCAGGGCTGGATCTTCATCGTCGACCGCAAGAAGGACATGATCAACGCCTCGGGCTACAAGGTCTGGCCCCGGGAGGTCGAGGACGTCCTCGCCGAACACCCGGCGGTCCGGGAGGCGGCCGTGGTTGGGGTGCCGGACGAGAAGCGTGGAGAAACGGTGAAGGCGTTCGTCAGCCTGCACGCCGGCGTCGAGACGACACCCGATGAGCTCATCGCGCATTGCAAGCAACGCATGGCGGCCTACAAGTACCCCCGTCAGGTCGAGCTGATCGACGAGCTGCCGAAGACGGTAACCGGCAAGATCCTGCGCCGAGAGTTGCGCGACAAGGACGTCACCGCGTCCGGGCAAGCCTGAGCCCGGTTCCGAGGTGTCCGAGCCGGTAGGTGACCCGAGCCGTCTCTTGACGTGGCCCAGATCACAGATGAGTGTTCGACGTCCGATGTTCGTCCGGAGCACCAGTACACGCAGGAGGCGGTCGTGGCTCCCACGAGGTTGCACATTCTGAACAACGGCGCGATGCACTGCGACCTCACCTGGCTGCTGCTGAAGCCCGGACGCAACATCCGGCCGCGGCAGGAGAAGGACCACCCCATCGAGTGGTACGAAGCTTCGACCTACACCGTCCTGGTCGAGACGCCTGAGGGTCGCCTGCTCTGGGACACCAGCTGCCCCCGGGACTGGGAGCAGCGCTGGGAACCGACGGGTCTCCAGGACTTCTTCCCCTACGACAACGTCACCGAGGACCAGTACCTCGATGCCCGGTTGAAGCAACTCGGGGTCGAGTTGGGCAGCATCGACTACGCCGTGCTGTCGCACCTGCACTTCGACCACGCCGGCAACGTGAACATGCTCGCCGGGCAGGGGCCGAGGATGATCTGCCACGAGAAGGAGAAGGAGTTCGCCTTCGGCTTCGACGGCCTGTTCACCGGCGCCCACCTGAAGACGGACTACGAGAACGTCGACTTCGAGACCGTCTCCGGCGACACCGAGATCCTTCCCGGGGTCACCCTGCTGGAGACGCCGGGCCACACCCCGGGGCAGATGTCGATGAAGGTGGACCTGCCCGAGTCCGGCAGCATGATCTTCACGTCCGACGCCGTATACATGGGCGACTCCTACGGTCCGCCGGCTGTCGCCGCCGCCATCGTCAACGACATGAGCGCCTTCTACGCGTCCGTCGAGAAGGTCCGCAGCATCGCGGAGAAGTCGGATGCAACTGTCGTCTTCGGGCACGACTCCGAGCAGATGAAGGGCTTGCGCGTGTCCCCGGACGCGAGCTACACGTGAGCGCTTCTTCTCAACATCGTTTGCATCAGCATCGACGGAGGTCTGCGTGACGAACGAGGAAGTCTTCACCTACGGAGCGCCGAACCTGAAGTTCGGCCCAGGAGCCTCCGACGAGATCGGCTTCGATCTGCACAACAACTACGGCTCCAAGCGGGTGCTCGTCGTCACCGACGCGCGCGTCGCCGCCACCGGGACACCGCAGAAGGTCGCCGACCAGATGTCGAAGTACGACGTCGAAGCCCATGTCTTCGACGGCGTGCACGTCGAGCCGACCGACGTGAGCCTGCAGGAAGCCGTCGACTGGGCCCGGGAGAACGGCCCCTGGGACGCGTTCGTCGCCGTCGGTGGCGGGTCGAGCATCGACACCGCCAAGGCCATCAACCTGATGACGACGAATCCCGGCGAGCTAATGGACTACATCAACGCCCCGGTCGGTGGCGGCCAGAACCCGTCGAAGCCGCTGAACCCATTGATCGCCGTCCCGACGACCACCGGCACCGGTGCGGAGAGCACGACGATCTGCGTCCTGGATGTCCTCAGCCTCCGGGTGAAGACCGGCATCAGCCACGCCCGGCTGCGGCCCACGATGGCCGTCGTCGACCCGCTGCTCACCCTCACCCAGCCCTCGGGCGTCACCGCCGCTGCCGGGATGGACATCCTCTGCCACGCCCTGGAGAGCTACACCGCCAAGGCCTACACCGACTACGAACGCAAGCAGCCGGAGCAGCGGGTGCCGTACTGCGGCGCGAACCCGATCGCCGATATGTGGTCGGAGAAGGCGCTGCGGTTGTTGTCGAAGTCGTTCCGCACCTCCGTGAAGGAGGGTGACAACCGCGAGGCCCGGATGAACATGGCGATGGCCGCGACTTTCGCCGGCATGGGCTTCGGCAACGCGGGTGTCCACATCCCGCACGCCAACGCCTACCCGATCGCCGGCCAAGTCAAGGACTTCCACCCGGAGGGCTACCCCGCGGACGAGCCGATGGTGCCGCACGGGATGTCGGTCTCGCTCACCGCGCCGGAGGCCTTCCGCTTCACCTTCGAGGCGAACCCGGACCGGCACCTATACGTCGCGGAGTTGCTCGCTCCAAAACTGGGCAGCGAGCACAAGCCCGAGGACCGGCTCCCAATGGCGCTCATGGACCTGATGCGCGACATCGGCATTCCCAACGGCATAGGTGGTGTGGGCTTCGATGAAGGCGACGTCAGCGACCTGGTCGAAGGGACGATGAAGCAGCAACGCTTGCTAGCCACCGCTCCCAAGGAGGTCACCGAGGACGACGCCGCGGGCATCTTCACCCGGTCGCTCGAGCTCTGGTAACTCAGTGCCGATCTACGAGCTTCGCTGCTCCGACGGACACAGATTCGAGTCGGTCCAGTCGTTCGCGGACCCGCTGCCAGCGTGTCCTTCCTGCGGCGCATCGACGGCCAAGATCCCGGCAAGCTTCGGCATTGCTGGCGCGGCCGGTGCGACTCGTCGACTGCCGCCACGGGCCGAACTCATGCCCCAGACATGGCGTGGCACCTACAACGGCAACCGGGAGTACGTAGCGTCCCTACGACGGACCGTAGAGGCTCGGCAGAAGCTCGAAGAGCGCCACCCAGAGCTGGCAGGCGACAAGCGGCCGATCGTCGCCCACGAGGGCAGGTTCGAGGGCGCACCCCTCCGGGCCGGCGACCCGCTACCGCCTATGCATCCGCATCCGCATCCGCGCTGAGCGCGCTTCGCTCATCGTTCGATGAGGGCCTCGACGAAGAGCGGCGCGCCCGCTGTGACTACCTCGGCAGCGCCATTCCCGGTTGCGGGTCGACGGCGCAGGTCCGGTTTGAGTTTCGCGCTCTCCTGCTGACCCGAACAACTTGCCGTACCTACGGTGCTTCAGGTCTGACCTGACCTCGGCTCGTGGCGTTTCATCCCGGCACCGCAAGCGGCCGGTCCCCTGGTAGAGCAACCGGCGCGGTCAACGAATGCCAACCTAGGGCTGCTTCCAGCACTCGAGACTTGCTCGCCGCGACGTAGCAAGCGACTGCCTGTCGAGATGAGCGATTCAACCAGAGTGGTCCGCTCGCTCGGCGAGCGACGAGAACGTTGAGGTTGTGGCAACCCGTGCTCCAATTGATGGGCGCGTTTGTCTCGAGACCGACGGCACTGCGCCGAAGCCCTGAGCGAGTCGCTACTTGATCCAGAACTACGTACCAGGTCGGGCTGCGTCCTCTCCGCCATAACCGTCGAACCGGCATCAACAGGAAGGAGACGGCCGAGTTCTGGGGAACAACGTCCGGATGGGGTGGGCCGGCATCCGGGGCCATGCCGTCAGCCACACGGCGCGACGGTGGCTGATCGCCTATTGCGCCCTGGGCGTCATCGAGTTCGGCGCCCTCGCCATCGTGCGCGACGGTCCGGCGGTGACCCGAACCGACCCCGGGCCCTACCGCGGGACGCCCACGGAGCTCGTCGCGGCGGGACAGGAACTCGGTATCCCCCGCAGCTCGATCGACCGGCTGCAGGTGCGCTGGGGATTGCCCGTCGGGCTGCACGAGCCGCGGCCCGACTACACGACCGCCGCCTACTTCGGCGGGCACATCTACCTGGCGCCCGGCACCAACCCCGTCGACGCCCTCGCCTACGAGTACCTGCATGACGTGTGGGCCCATCTCACGCCGCTACAGCGGGTCCGCGTCACCGCGCTGCTCGACCAGTTCTACGCCGATCGTCGCGCCGAACTCGAACCCGGCTTGGGCGAGCTGGTCCGCGCGGATGGCAGCAACGGCGCGACGTCCACAGCGGCGCGCCCGGACGAGCTGCACAGCATCGCCTGCTCCCGTACCCGCGACCAGCATCTCCGCCCCGCGCTGCTGGCCTACTGCAACGTCGTGCTGACCGGCCGCCGGAGCACCACGAAGGTGTACTAGCAGCCCAGCGACGACGGGTGTTTTCCACACTTCCCGGGCGGTACGGTGCTCCGCACCTGCGGCGCCGGAGGTCACATGGACAGACGCCAGTTCCTGGCTGGAGCCGGCCTTCTCGGTTTGATCGTCGCCGTCCCGGGCGACCGGTGGGACGAGGCGCTCCACCTCGTTTCGAGCCCCGGTGCGGGGCCCCGGTTCCTGAGCGCCGATGAGCTCGAGACCCTGCGCGCCATCACTGCCCGCCTGCTGCCGGGTCCGCCGGAGGACCCCGACCCCGGAGCTCTGGAGGCGCACTGCGCCGAAGCCATCGACATGCTGCTCGGCGCCTTCACCTTCGACCCGCCCCTGCTCTACGGAGGTGGCCCCTGGTCCGCCCGCAGCGGCGGCGGGACCGACGAGATGGCGCGCTTCGTGGCGCCCGACGAGCTGCAGGTGCTCAGCTGGCGGATACGGCTGGAGGGTTCACTGGGGCGACCGGAGCGGGAGTTCGCCGGCCCGGTCGCGGGCCTGCAGCCGACGTACCGGCATGGCCTCGCCGCGGTCGACGCACTTGCTGCGGCTCGCGGCGGTCGCTTGGCACGGCTCCTGCCCGCGGCGCAGGATGCCGTGCTGCGCACGCCGGCGGTCGGGGACTTCGTCACGCAGGTGCTCTCGGACAGCATCAACGCGATGTACGGGCCACCCGAGTACGGCGGTAACCATGACCTCGTCGGCTGGAAGGCCATCGGTTGGCCCGGTGACGTGCAGCCGCGCGGCTACACCGACGCCGAGGTGCGGGATGTGGACCTCGATGCGCCGCGCGTGCCCTACTCGACCGAGCAGCTCCGGGCGATTGCCGCCCGGGTGGTCCCCGGCGTCCGGCTGGTCGACTGAGCCGATGGCGGATCCCGTGGTGGTCATCGGCTCCGGTGCGGGTGGCAGTGTCGTCGCCTGGGCGCTCGCCAACGCCGGCCGCGAGGTCGTCGTCCTCGAACGCGGTCGACACCTCCTGCCCGGGCTCGGCACACCGGCGGGCTTCGGACCCAGCCTCTTCTCCAACGACGAGATCAAGGAGAGCCGCGCGTTCGAGGACACCGACTCGGTGCTCGAGCCGCGCACCGGCCGTTCGCAGCAGGAGGCTGCCGCCGGCGTCGCGCGCTCCTACGTCGGCGGCATCAACAGCCTCGCCGCCACCGTCGGCGGCGGGACGATCCACTGGGACGCGAAGACACCACGCTTCTGGACCCAGGACTTCAAGGGGCTCTCGCTGTACGGACCGGTTCCCGGTGCCCAGGTCGCCGACTGGCCCCTGGACTACGCGCACCTCGCCCCGTTCTACGACGTCATCGAGGCCCAGCTCGGCGTGCAGGGCGACGTCGCGGCGATACCCGCCACCACCCTCGCGCAGGCGCCGCGGAACGGTGCGTTCCCACTCCCGCCAGGACCCCCGATGCTCGCCGGACACCTACTGGCGCAGGGCGCGGCCGCGCTCGGTCACCACGCCTACCCGTTCCCGATGGCGGTGGCCTCGCAGCCGTACGGCGACGTGAACCGCTGCAACTCCTGCGGGTTCTGCTCGGGGTTCGGCTGTCCGATCCGGGCCCGGGGCAGCGCGGCGGTCTCGTTCCTGCATCCGGCCATGCGTCGGGGGGTGCGGCTCGTCCCCCGCGCCTTCGTCTCGCGGATCGACGTGGACACGACCGGTCGACGCGCCACCGGTGTCCGCTACCTCGACCCCGCCGGGCACGAGCACCGCATCGACGCCGACACCGTGGTCGTCGCGGCCTCCGCGATCGAGACCGCGCGGTTGCTCCTGCTTTCGGCGAGCAGCCAGCACCCCGACGGCCTGGGCAACCGGTCGGGTCAGCTCGGGCGCAACCTGATGTTCCACCTGATCACCCTGGGCCTGGGCGTCTTCGAGCACGAGGTTCATTCCTGGCGCGGTCCGTCGACGACGTTCACCCTCGACGACTTCGTCGGACCGGCCCGCGTGCCGGGCAGCGGTCTGCCCTACCTCAAAGGTGGGCTCTGCGAGGTGGGCGCCGGGACGACGCCGATCCAGGAAGCCGGCTTCTACACCGCGCTTCCCGGACAGTGGGGCGTCGGACTCAAGCGGTTGATGCGCGACTCACCGGTCCGGCGCTTCTTCGCGGCGATCTCGATGGTGGGCGAAGACCTGCCGCAGGCCGCCAACCGCGTCGACCTCGACCCCCACCTGCGCGACGTGCACGGCCTCCCGGTCCCGCGCATCACCCACACACCGCACGCGTTCGAGCTCGCGGCGTCGGACCACTTCGGTCCGGAGCTGGGCCGTATCTGCCGAGCGGCACCGGGGGCGGTCGTCGGCGGCTGGTTGCCGGTGGGCGCGCTCATGGCGTCGACCGGCGGGTTCTCCAGCCCCTATGCCGGGGCGGCCGGCACCGCCCACGTCATGGGCACCGCGAGGATGGGCGACGATCCGCTGGCCTCGGTCGTCGACGGAACCGGACGGCTGCACGACGTCGACAACGTCTACGTGGCGGACGGCTCGGTGTTCGTCTCGTCCGGCGGCTTCAACCCGACGCTGACGATCATGGCCCTCGCGTTACGGACGGCGATGGCCCTCGGGGGGAGCTTTCCGACGCCTGAGCAGATCGTCTCGCAGCACCGACGCGCCGGGTGACGTCGACGACGACGCGGGCGGTCAGGCGAGGTCGCAGCCCGTCAGCTCGACGCTGAGCGCCCAGAGCCGTGCGGCCTGCTCCGGGTCCGTGGCCCAGTCGGCGACGCCGACCCTGAAGCGGCCCTCGGAGTCCACGGCGATGTCGCAGTCCTCGCAGTAGACGCCGCCCTTGTCGTCCAGCTGCGGCGAGGTCGCCGCCCACGCCGTCGTGGCGGCGCCCTGCTCCGGGGTCTTGAAGGCGGCGAGCGGGTTGCCCTGCTCGTCGACCCAGCCCAGGGCGACCATCTCCTCCCGCGGGAGGTGCCGCTGCAGCGGCGTGAGGATGCCGCCGGGATGTACCGAGAACGCCTGCACCCCGTCGCCGGCCCCCAGGGCGTCGAGCTGCACGGCGAACAGGGCGTTCGCGGTCTTGGCCTGGCCGTAGGCAGCCCACTTGTCGTACTCCCGCGTCCACATCACGTCGTCCCAGCGCATCCCGCCGCGGTGGTGGCCGGCGGAGGACAGCGCCACCACCCGCGCGCCGTCGGCAGCGGCGAGCGACGGCCACAGCCGCGTCGTCAACGCGAAGTGGCCCAGGTGGTTGGTGCCGAACTGGGCCTCCCAGCCGGGTCCGATGCGGGTCTCCGGACACGCCATGATCCCAGCGTTGTTGATGAGCAGGTCCAGCGGGCGCTGCCGCTGGACGAACCGGTCGGCGAAGCCGGCGATGCTCTGCTGGTCCGCGAGGTCGAGCTCGTCGACGTCGACGGCGTCCCCGAGCGACGCGAGGGCCTCAGCCGCCACCTCTGGGCGACGGGCCGGGACGACGACGTGCGCTCCGGCCCCGACCAGGGCCCGGGTGGTTTCCAGGCCGATGCCGGAGTACCCGCCGGTCACGACCGCGAGCCTGCCGTCGAGGTCGATGCCGTCCACCACCTGCGCGGCGGTGGTGGAGGCGTCGAAGCCGGAGTTCAGCGGACGTTGCGGGGTGCGAGCCACGCGTCGGACGATAGCCCGGGCCCCCGCTGTCTAGCCCTGCCCGAAGATCTTGCCGATGCGGATCGCGTTGCCGAACGGGTCGCGGATCGCGAAGTCGATGCCGTAGGGCTGCTCGATCGGCTCCTGCGTGACGTCGACGCCCGCGGCGACGACCTTCTCGAACATGCCGTGCACGTCATCGGTGGTGAAGCCGAGCCAGCCGCCGGCCGCACCCATCGAGACGAGCTCGCGGATCCGCTCGGCGGTCTCCTCCGAGTGCGCGGGCGGGCCCGGGCGCTCCAGGAGCACCTCGCGGTCGGTGCCGGGGACCTTCACGGTGAGCCAGCGCATCGGACCGAAGTCGATGTCGGCCCCGACCTCGAGCCCGAGGACGCCGGTGTAGAACTCGAGCGCCTGGTCCTGGTCGAGGACGAAGAGCGAGGACAGGTTGTTGGACGTCAGCACGGGGGTCTCCTGGGACGGTGTGGCTTGGTGACGATTCCGACCGTAGGACGGACCGGCGGCGACGGCGTTATCCGAAACTGCGCGATCGGCCGCGCCTCCCCGTCGGAGCTGTTCCGGCCGCAAGATGAGTCCATGAGCGCAGCCGGCGAGGACGCCAACCGCCGCCTCCTGCGAGCGCGCGACGTCATGGACCGCGCCTATGCGGAGCCGTTGGACGTCGACGCACTGGCCCGGGTCGCCCTGATGGCGCCGTCCCACTTCATCCGTGAGTTCAAGCGCGTGTACGCCGAGACGCCGTACCGCTACCTGCAGCGGCGCCGGGTCGAACGGGCGATGTTCCTGCTCCGCCACGGCACGGAGACGGTGACGGCCATCTGCGAGGCGGTCGGGTTCACCAGCCTCGGCAGCTTCAGCCGCACCTTCACCGCGATCGTCGGCATTGCTCCGACGGAGTACCGCGAGACGGCGGTGGCCGGCCGCGCACCGACCTCATTCGCGATGCGCTGGACACGGCCGGCGTCCTACCTGGCGCCGGGCCCCAGCGGCGAAGCCCCACGAGGAGGCTCCTGACGTCTGCCCATCGAACGACCCCGCCTCCGGTAGCTGTAGAGATCATTTGTGCCGGGTGAGGTTCTGCCATTCGTCACCGCCGGACGCGCGGGTTTCCTAGCATCCGCTGACGGGGCCGGCGCGGCCCTGCCAGAGACGTCGGGGGATGCCGTGGAGCCGCTTCGTCAGAGCGACCCGCAACGCGTCGGCCGCTACCAGATCCTCGGTCGGCTCGGAGCCGGCGGCATGGGCGTCGTGTACCTCGCCGACGGGCCGCGGGGGCGCGTCGCCCTGAAGCTGGTCCGTGCGGAACTGAGCGACGACCATCAATTCCGCGTCCGATTCCGTCGCGAGGTCCAGGCGTCGTTCCGGGTGTCGTCGGACCACACCGCGAAGTTGATCGACTTCGACACCGAAGCCGAGCAGGCGTGGATGGCGACCGAATACGTCGACGGTCAGCCCCTCGACGAGATGATCGACTCGCACGGGCCGTACGGCGTGGACGAGCAACTCCGGTTCGCTTCCGGTCTCGCGGAGGCATTGGCGGCCATCCACGCGCAGGACATCATCCACCGCGACCTCAAGCCTTCCAACGTGCTGTGCACCGGACTCGGGCCGAAGCTGATCGACTTCGGGATCGCAGCCGCTGCCGACGCGGCCCGCATCACGTCCACCGGCCTGATGATCGGATCGCCGGGTTGGCTCGCGCCCGAGCAGATCGCGACCGGGGAGGCGACACCGGCCTCCGACGTCTTCGCCCTCGGCCTCGTGCTCGCCTATGCGGCCAGCGGTCGTCCGCCCTACGGCACCGGCCCCACGGAGGTGCTCTTCTACCGGACGTTGAACGAGCCGCCGACTCTCGACCTGAACCGGATCACCCCCGCACTGCAGGATCCGCTCCGAGCCGCGACCGCCCGCCAACCAGCCGACCGCCCCACCGCGACGGACCTGGTCTCGCTGTTCGCCTCCGGTGGAGGCGCCTGGACCCCGCTGCCGCAGCCGCTCCACGACAGCGGCGGGACCATGATCGAGCGGGTCGGAGGCGGCGGCGGAGACTTCCGTGCCGACACCATCGCGCCGCCGGCTCAGCACCCTCGGTTCACACCTCCACCCATGGGACCTCCACCCGGAAACACCCCTCCGCCCATACCTGCTCCGCGGCCCGGGGCCGGCTTCGTCTCGTCGACCGGCGGCGGAGACGCAGCCGTGTCAGGGCCGCGACGGCGCCTCGCGCTGCTGGCGGGCGGCATGGCTGTCGTGGTCGCTGCAGTGGTGGGCGGAGTGGTCGTCCTGAGCGGCACGAACCACTCCACGCCGCCACCTCCGACGCCGTCCTCGGCCGACCCGGTGGCACATCGGGCGAACCTCACCAACGCAGCGCTCGTCGGCAGCGCCGACTGGAGCGGCAAGCTGGGCAACGTCAACGAAGCGTTCGTCCAAGGCCCCTGCCCGGCCGCGACGCTGAGCCCAGACGTCAGCGTCCCCGTGCGCAGCCTGCACAGCACCGACAGCACGAGCAACTATCTGCAGGAGAATGTGGCGGTCTTCGACAGCCCCGCCGCTGCGACCGACTTCGCAGCGCGGGCGGCCACGGCCTGGCGTGCTTGCACGCCCTTCGACGACAAGAGCTTCAACGGTGGTCCGGAACACGTCACGCTGAGCCTGCCGTCCTCGCCAGGCGTGGGGGACGACTCCGTCTACCGCACCGCGACCTACGCGCCGGTCGGTGCGTCGAGCTACACCTCGGTGTGGATGCTCATGCGAAAGGGAAGCGTCGTCGTCGGCCTCACCGGCTACACCGCTGACGAGACGACCGCCGTCGACCAGTTCCGCGGGTTGCTCGACAAGGCGGCCCAACGCATCGCCGCCGTCGGCTGAGCGGCCGCCCGCCGGCCTCAGTCCTTCGTCACCACCCAGATGCCGTAGATGACGCCGGGCAGGTGACCGCAGAGCTGCAGGATCGCGGCGATCAGCACCTGCTTGTTCAGGCCCTTCTTCATGGCCACGGACAGCGGCGGCAGGAACAGGGCGATGAGAACTTCGAGGACGGTCATGCCTGAGTTCTGTCCAAACCGTCGGAGACGACTCGTCCCTATCCCGCGGTCCCGCTGGGTGTGATGGCGAGATCGGTGTAGGTCCCCCCGCCGGACTCCGTCGCGATGACCTTCCAGGTGCGACCGTCGGCTGCCGCGGCGGTGCAATCGAAAGCCTTCCCGTCGACGAGCGCCGGGATCGCGGGGCAGGTGACCTGCACGAACTGGTGGGTCGTGTTCCTAGACGCGACGAAGGCGATATCGGACTCGAGCTCCTGGGCCGGGGTCATGCAGTCGCAGTTCGCCATGTCGTGACGCAGGCGGTCGCCGTGCGGGCAGACCTCCCAGCGCCCTGCGGTGAGCTGCATCGGGAGATCGCGCTCGTCGTTGACCCACACCGTGGCCGTGTTCCCGCCCCAGTCACGCAAGGCGGACCCGACCTGACTCGGGTGACCCGCACGCCACTCGTGCTGGGCCCGGAAGACAGCCTCCGGGTAGAGGGCGCGGTCCGCGGCGCACCAGTCCTGGTACGCGGCTGCCGTGTCGCCGCGCGTGAGCGCCTGCAGGTAGCCCGTCGCCGCTGCCTTGGCGGGGGCCGCCCCGATAACGGTCACCTGGATTGTCACAGCGAGAAAGATGATCACGATGAGCCCGACGACCGCGCCGACGAGCCACGGCGTCCGGCGCGCCGGCCGTGCAGGCGGTCCCCACATCGCAGGGTTCGTCGCCCACCAGTCCCCGTGCACTGGCCCTTGGACGATCGGGGCCGGGGAGAAGGCAGCGGGCGCCTGCGGCACGCGCGGCCCCTGCACAGGCCGCGGCACCGGTGTCGGCACGGGCACCGATGTCGGCATCGGCACCGGTGTCGGCACGGGCACCGGTTGGCGCGGGATCGGTTCAACGGCTTCGGTCCACTCCTCGCCCGACCACCACCTCGCCGCATCCGGCGCCAGGGGATCGGGGTACCAGCCCGGAGCGATGGTCATACCTATCGGTCGGATGTGCCGCCGGACCGCTGTAGCGGCATCATGCCGCCGGGGCGCGAAAAGCCGGCGGCGGGTACGGGCAGCAGGACGCATTGACTGCCCCCGAAGGAGAACCGTGGACCTGCCCGATGATCTCGTCGCCCTGCTGCGCCGGCCGAGCCCCTGCTACATCACGACGCTGATGCCCGACGGCTCCCCTCAGATGACGCAGACCTGGGTCGACACCGACGGCGACCACGTGCTGATCAACACCGTCCAGGGCTTCCAGAAGGACAAGAACGTGCAACGCGACCCGCGGATCGCGCTCAACGTGAGCGACCCGGAGCGTCCCGCCCGGTACTACGAGGTCCGCGGCCGCGTCACCGCGTCGACGACGGACGGCGCCGCCGACCACATCGAGTCGTTGGCGCAGCGGTACCTGGGCGGGCCCTACCCCTGGTTCGGCGGGCGCGACCAGACCCGGCTACTCCTGACGATCACCGCGGACAAGATCGGCGGTGTGCACTGAGCTGAGCGAGGTCAGGTCAGTCGATCCATCCGCGGCGCAGCCCCTGCACGGCAGCGGCGGTCCTGTCGGAGGTGCCGAGCTTGCCGGCCACGTGCTCGAGGTGGGTCTTCACGGTGCTGCTGTGCACCGAGAGCCGCGATGCGATCTGCGAGTTCGAGGCTCCGGACGCGACGAGTCCGAGGATCTCGCGCTCCCGGCGCGTCAACGGGTTGGTCACCGACTCGATCGCTTCGGTGCCGGCGATGAGGCCGACCGCGCCGCCCGAGGCACCGACCTTGGCGGGTAGCCCGGGGTTCGAGGCGACCCCCGCGCCGCCGAGGACGATCGGGACGTCAGGAACGGCTGCGCGCAGCGCGACGAGTCCGTTCCGGAGCACCGACGCCGACGGCACGCTCTGCAACGTCAGCCCGATGGCTCGGGGAGCGACGGGCAGCGAGCCGCAGTAGGAGGCCAGCACGTCATACGGCAACGCGTCCAGCAGGTGGACGACCCAGCCTCGACCGGTCAGAACCTGCGCGAGCATGCGGGCTCCGAGCAGGTGCTGCTCGCCGGGCACGGCACCGAGGACGATGACACCGCGGCCCGTCGGACCGTTGGCGTCCACGGTCCACGGGGTCTGCCGTCGCCCGAGCAGCATGACCAACTCGCACGCCGCGCGGCTGGCGAGGTGCTCGTCCACAAGACCCATCTCACCGGCGTCGGCCTGGGTCCGCAACGAGGAGAAGAAGGGGAGCACGACCTCGTCGTACAGCTCGGCGAGCGGCATGCCGCCCGAGAGCAGGAGCAACGCAGCGGACTCGGCGGCTCCGGCCTCGCCGGAGCGGAGGGCGTCGAGCAGGAAACCCACTTGTGCAGACCGAGCGGTCATCGGGGTACATCTCCTGCCGGATAACTGCACCGGCAGCTGCCGGCGTCACATCCGACTTACCCGCCGTTACGGTTTTCACGGCGAGGGCCGACGCCCGGTCACATCTCGGCTCCGGGCAGGCTCAGCTCTCGATGGCGGTCGCCGGGCGCGACAGCGGCTCACCGCTGACGTGCTCGAGGCCCCGCTCCGGGACCGGCGCCCGGCCGGACTCCCGGCGCGTCGAGGTGCCGGTGTCGCCGTGGCCGGCGGCATCGGCGAGCTGACGCAGACCGTTCATGAGACCGCCGACGAGGTCGCCGACGCCGAACGAGGATGTCATGGCCAGAACGGCCAGGCCGACGGCGGAGTCCGACAGCCGGCGCTTCGCCGCAGGTGTGGTCATGACCTCGAGCCGCCGCTCCTCCGGACCGAGGAGGATCAGCACGGCCGCTTCGTGCGGCTCGTCGATCAGGTTGGTCAGCAGGCGCTCGGCCTCGAGGCGCGGCTCCATCGAGAACGGGCCGATGCGCACGAAGAAGCGCATGCCCGTCTCCTGCTCGGCCTGCGTCCGCGCCCGCTCGACCCGCTCGCGCTGCTCGGGCCGGAGCCCGTCACCAGCGGCCACTGACGCCTCCTGCACCCGGGAGGGCAGCACGGCGGCGCGTGTCCTGCGCCTCGACCGACTCCTGCTCGCTCGAGCCGAACCAGGCCGGCTCGTGGTCCCACTTCTGCCCCGGCCGGTAACGGTCGGACTTGCGACCCGACCGGCCCGCCAGGAGGAAGGCGATGAGGAAGCCGGCGGCGGGGATGCCGACGTAGAGCGCCAGCATCATCGCCGGGCTCTGCGGCTTCGGACTGCTCGGGTCGCCGATGTCGGCCCCGGCCGCCGAGGCGGCACCCGCGCCCAGCAGCAGCAACGCCGGCAACAGGGCGAGCACCGTGACGATGCGGCGGGCCAGCGACCCGGCACCGGAGCGCAGGGAGGCGCCGCGGGCGCGATGAGGTGACCGGGGAGCAGCCATGGCCAAGAGATTAGCCGACCGACAGGCGGCTGCGGTACCGGAACCGGTGCGCCGTCCCCCGCGCGGCGCACCGGCACCTGCGGGGTAGTTCGCCGCCCGGCTGCGTCTCCCTTCCCGACGCGGTGACCGGACCGGATCGAACGGGCTCACGAGCGGACCTCGCGGGCCAGGAGCTGGGCCAGACGGTCGACCCGGGGGTCGCTCCGGAGCCGTTCGAGCGGGACCGGTGTGCCGTCGCGGTCGGCGATCGGCAGACGCCAGTTCGGGTACTCGTCGACGGTTCCGGGCAGGTTCGGCTGCCGGACGTCTCCGACGGCGTCGCCGGGCGCGGCGAGGACGAACCGTGAGGGGCTGCGGCCGAGCATGCCGTGCAGCGCGAGGCTCACCTGTTCGACGTCGAGTTCGCCGTCACCGGTGCCCTCGGGCAGCAGCCCCTCACGCCGCGCGGAAGCGAGCAGCGCCGCCTTCTCGGCCGCGGCGTTCGCGCGCTCCTCGTCGACCGGCACGGTCAGCAGCCCCAGGTCGGCGCGGACGCGGACATGCTCGTCCTGCCACCAACCGGCGACCGTCGGCAGGTCGTGCGTCGTCACGCTGGCCATCGTCAGCGCGCGCCAGGCGCTCGGCGGGAGCGGCGTCTCGTCGTCGGGATCCTTCTCGAACCAGAGCACCGACGACCCCAGCACTCCGGCTTCGGCGAGGTCGGCCCGCACGTGGTCGGGGACGGTCCCGAGATCCTCACCCACCACGACGGCGTCCGCCCGCGCGGCCTCCAAGGCCAGGATCCCGAGCATCGCCTTCGCGTCGTAGGTGATGTAGGTGCCCTCTGCCGCCGAGAGACCCTCCGGGACCCACCAGAGCCGGAACAGGCCCAGGACGTGGTCGACGCGGAGCCCGCCGCCCTTGGCCAGGACCGCCGAGATCATGTCCCGCAGCGGTGCGTACCCGGTTTCGGCGAGCCGGTCGGGACGCCACGGCGGCAGCCGCCAGTCCTGACCCTGCTGGTTGAACGCGTCCGGGGGTGCTCCGACGGTGAAGCCGACGGCGAGGTCGGCCTGCAGCGCCCAGGCGTCCGGACCGCCGGGGTCGACGCCGACGGCGAGGTCGTGCACGATGCCGACCGGCATGCCGGCGTCGGTGGCGGCCTGCTGCGCTGCGGCGAGCTGTTCGGTGCAGCACCGCTGGAGCCAGGCGTGGAAGGCGACCCGCTCGGCGAGTTCGTGCCGCGCCTCGTCGACCGCGGCCCCGCGGGGATCGCGCAGCGGCTCCGGCCAGTCGTGCCAGTCCGGACCGTGCTGCTCGGCCAGGGCGCACCAGGTGGCGAAGTCGGTCAGGCCCTGGCTCTGCTCGGCGTCGGGCCGATCGACCCGCAGCCCGAACAGCAGCTCCAGGGCCTCGCGCTTGGCCGCCCAGACCGCGTCGCGGTCGATGCGGGTGTCGGCGTCGCCCTCGGCGTCGAAGCCCGCGGCGAGCGCGTCGATCCGCTTCCGGACGTCGTCGTCGGCTGCCGCGTACTCGGGCAGCAGCTCGGGGCGGAGGTAGAGCGGCGAGCTGAATCGCCGCGACGCCGGGTAGTACGGCGAGTTCTGCACCGGGCCGCTCGGCGCGAAGGCGTGCAGCGGATTGACCAGCAGGACACCGGCCTGCTGCTCGCCGCCACTCCACCGCGCGAGCTCAGCCAGGTCGGCGTAGTCCCCCAGCCCCCAGGAACCGGCCGACCGCACGGCGTAGAGCTGCACCATCCAGCCCCAGCGACGCTGCTCGTCGCTCGAACGCGGAACGGACGCGGGCACGACGGCGACGACGGCCGTGGCCTCCTCGGCCCCGTCCGGTCCGGCGACGACCCGCAACCGGTGGTAGCCGAGCGGGAGGTCCGGCGGCAGGGCGAGGGTCCGCAGGCGTCGGCGGTGCCCGGCGACGGTCACGGTCTCGCCGCCCTCCCCGACCGGTGCCAGCGGCCGTGGGTCCCCCGACTCCAGGATCAGCTCGACGGAGGGGTCGCTCCCGTCGGGCACGGAGAGCTCGACGCTCGTCCGGTGCCCGGCGACGGCGATGACGGTCGGCGGCACGAGGCGGCCGTGGCGGCGCGTGGCGGCCTCGGCGACCGCACGGTCCGGGTCGTCGACGTCGACCCCGAGGCCGGTGAGCACCCGGCGCACGGTCTGTTCCGCCACCGCGACCGGGCGGCGTCGCCAGTCCTCGTACTCGGTGGCGACGCCGAACGCCTCGGCGAGGGACTGCAGACCCGGATCCATCCCAGCCGCCTACCCGGATCGGCGTTCTGTCACCGGGATCAGCGGGAGCGTGCGGTCGGCAACAGACCTGGTGTGGGACGCGTCTCGGCGAACTCGAGGCGGTGCAGCAGCAGGCTCGCGAGAGCGAGCACCTCGAGGGCGCGGTCGGGACCGAACCGGACGTCGGGTTCGGCGGGCAGGGTCCGCACCGCCTCGACCAGGCCGACCGCGAGCGCCTGGACCGTCTGTTGCGCGGGGCTCCCCGGCGGCCCGACGCGGACCGTCCCCGCCTCGAGCGTCTCGGTGACGACGGCCCGCCCGTCGCGCAGGTCGACGGTCTGCGGGCGCCCGGCGAGGTGCGCCAGGCGACGCAGGACGACGTCGCGGGCGGCGACCGCGGCGGGGACCAGGGCGCCCGCACGCCAGGGCTCGGCGCAGCCGGCCTGGATCGCGGGATGCAGCGAGGAGAGCGGGAACGCGGTGCGTGGCTCCACTCCCCCGCCCGGCAGCAGACCGGCGAGGTCCCGGACGAACGCCTCGAGCCGCGCGGCGCCGGCGTCGGTCACCGTCGGCGTCTCCGGCGCGAACTCGTCGGCCGCGAAGGCGAAGTCCGGCGGCAGGTTGCGGTGTCGGCCGTCGGGCTGGCTCCGCAGGTGCAGCAGTACGCGGTTGGCACGGACCCGGAAGCGCTCGGCCACGTCGTCGTGCCGGTACGGCCCCCACGAGCGGAGGTCGTCGAGGAGCTGCCGGACCTCGATGCGCATCCGCCCGGGAGGCCACGCCGTACCGCTGAAGGTTCGCCCGGACGTCGGTCCCGCCATGGCCGGACGGTACGACCGGGCGCGTCCTCCGCCGCGACGGCGCGCCGCTCAGGCGGAGGCGGCCTGCGGCATGTGGCCGTCGAGGTAGGACGACCAGCGCGGGTCGACGCGTCGTGTCCCGAGCACGCGCCACGCGGTGCCGCTCGGGGCGCGGGGCAGCGAGCGCAGCCGCCACCCCATGTCGGCGACGCTGCGGTCGGCCTTGGTGTGGTTGCACCGGGCACAGGCCGCGACGACGTTGTCCCAGGCGTGCGGCCCGCCACGGCTGCGCGGGACGACGTGGTCCAGCGAGGTGGCGGGAGCGCCGCAGTAGGCACAGCGGTGCCCGTCGCGGGCGAGCACCCCCTTGCGGGTCAGCGGCACGTCGGCCCGGTACGGCACGCGGACGAAGCGTGCGAGCCGGACGACGGCGGGGATCTCGACACGACGGTTCGGCGAGCGCAGCGACCCTTCGCCCTGCTCGACGACGACGGCCTTGGCGGTGAGCACGAGCACGATCGCCCGGCGCTGGCTCACGACGCACAGCGGCTCGTAGGTGGCGTTGAGGACCAGCGCGTCGCCGGTCCCGCCCGTCGCTACCGCCATCTCGGCCAGCCCTCCGCACCGTCGGAGTTCAGCCGACGGGACGCCGAGCTGCAGGCGTCGAGTACGGCCGTCGAGTGAACTCTCTCATATCGGGGCGGTCCAGGTCGGCCCGTCTGCACTCATTTGCGCAGCGCACGCCGCCGCGGCCGGTCGAGGCCCTCCCTCGACGTCTCGCCGATGGGAGAAGGTGGGGCCATGCAGTACCCGGACGCCCCCCGCCTGCCTGTCGTCGACGAACTCCACGGTCACCGCGTGGCCGACCCCTACCGCTGGCTCGAGGACGCCACCTCGACCGAGACCGAAGCCTGGTCGGCGGCGCAGGACGCCCTCGTCCGGCCGTTCCTCGACGGCCAGCCCGGACGCGACGAACTCGGCGCGACGCTGCACCGGCTGCTCGGGGCGGGCGGGGTCGGCGCGCCCGTGCACCGCGGTGACCGCGCCTTCTTCACGCGCCGGACCGGCGGGCAGCAGCACGCCGTCCTCATGACGCGCACGGGCGACGACGCCGCGACCGACCGGCCCCTCCTGGACCCGGCCGCGCTCGACCCCACCGGGCTCACCACCCTCGACGCCTGGTCGCCGTCCCGCGACGGACGGCTGCTCGCCTACCAGCTCAGCAGCGGCGGAGACGAGGAGTCGGTACTGCACGTGCTCGACGTCTCGACCGGCGACCCGGTCGGGCAGCCGCTGGACCGCACCCGCTATTCGTCGGTGGCGTGGCTGCCCGATGGCAGCGGCTTCTACTACGTGCGCCGCGAGTCGCTGGACAGCCCCTTCGACCGGCGGGTTCTGCTCCACCGTCTCGCCGACGACCGTAGCGCCGCCGGTCACGACACCTACGTCTTCGGCGAGGGCCGTGATCCGCGCACCTACTACGGCGTCTCGCTCTCGAGGGACGGACGGTGGCTCGTCGTCACCGCGAGCGTCGGGACCGAACCACGCGACGACGTCTGGATCGCCGACCTCGCCGCCGGGCCCGCGCACGAGAGGCTGACCGTCGTGCAGGAGGGTGTCGACGCCCGGTGCTCCGCCGGCGTCGCCTTCGACGGCCGGCTCTACGTGTGGACCGACCGGGACGCGCCCCGCGGCCGGCTCTGCGTCGCCGATCCCGCGGAGCCGACCGTCTGGACCGACCTCGTCGGCGAGGACCCCGGTGCCGTGCTCGCCGACTTCACGCTCACCGACGATGCCGTCGTCGTCTGCCGCTCCCGGCACGCGCTCTCCGAGCTCGAGGTCCTCGACAGGACGACCGGCGCCGCCCGGGCCACGATCGACCTGCCCGGCCCCGGGACGGTGACCGCACTCGTGGGTCGACCCGAGGGCGGGACACAGGTGTGGATCGGCTGGACCGACTGGACGACGCCCCCCGGCGTCCTCGTCTGCGATGTGACGACGGCCGGCACGGGAGCCGAGCCCCCACGGGCACGGACGTGGGAGGCGGCTCCGGGCGGCGCGCCCGACCTGGCCGTCTCGGCGCGGCAGGAGGTCTACCGCTCTGCCGACGGCACCGAGGTGCGCCTCCACGTGCTCGCCCCCGGCGACCCGACCGGCGCCGGCGAGCCGGGCCGGCCGCGGCCGACCGTCCTCTACGGCTACGGCGGCTTCGGTATCCCGATGGACCCCGGTTACACGACGTCGGCGTTGGCCTGGGTCGCGGCGGGCGGCGTGTGGGCCGTCGCGAACCTCCGCGGCGGGACCGAGGAGGGCGAGGACTGGCACCGCGCCGGGATGCGCGAGCACAAGCAGAACGTGTTCGACGACCTGCACGCCGCCGCCGAGCACCTCCGGACGACCGGCCGGACCTCGACGCTCGGCATCTACGGCGGCTCGAACGGCGGGCTGCTCGTCGGAGCGGCGCTGACACAGCGCCCCGACCTCTACGACGCGGTGGTGTGCAGCGCACCGCTGCTCGACATGGTCCGCTACGAGCTGTTCGGCCTCGGCCGCACCTGGAACGACGAGTACGGCACCGCCGAGGACCCGACCGAACTCGGCTGGCTCCTGGGCTACTCGCCGGTCCATGCGGTGCGGGCCGGGCCCACCTACCCGGCGACGCTGTTCGAGGTCTTCGAGTCCGACACCCGCGTCGACCCGCTGCACGCCCGCAAGATGTGCGCCGCCCTGCAGGCCGTCCAGCCGTCGGACGGCCCGCCGATCCTCATCCGGCGCGAGACCGATGTCGGCCACTCCGCCCGCTCGGTCGACCGGACGGTGGCGCTGTCGGTCGACACGCTCTCGTTCCTCGCGGGCCGACTCGGCCTCGACCTGACCGTCCTCGCCGGCGCCGGGGAGGACGCGTGAGCTTCTCCGCCGCCGACGCCATCACCAACGTGCTCCCGCCGCTGACCAACGCGTGCGGCGCCCAGCCCGGCGTGCTGTGCCGGCAGGTCCTCGAGACCACCCACAGCCAGTACCTCGCCTCCAGCGCCGAGCTGTTCCTGGCCAAGCCGCTGAAGGTCCTGCTGATCCTGGTGGTGGCGGTGCTCGTGCGTCGGGTCGTCAACCGGACGATCCGGCGCGTCGTCACCAACGCGGCGGAGGGGCATCTCAGCCGCTTCGGCGGCACGCGGACCCGGCCGACGCACCGGCTCTGGGACGTCGTCGACGCCCCGCTGGCCGTCCGTGAACGGCGCCGGCAGCGCGCCGAGACGGTGGGCACCCTGCTCCGCAGCGCGACGACGTTCATCGTCTTCGGCATCGCGCTGGTGACGATCCTGGGCGAGCTCGGCATCAACCTGACCCCGATCGTGGCGAGCGCCGGCATCGTCGGCGTCGCCGTCGGCTTCGGTGCGCAGAACCTCGTGCGCGACTTCCTCACCGGCATCTTCATGATCCTCGAGGACCAGTACGGCGTCGGCGACGTCATCGACGTGGGGCCGCCGACCGCGTCCAACCCGGTCAGCGGCACCGTCGAGGCGGTCGGCCTGCGCATCACCCGGCTGCGGGACGTGAACGGGGTCGTCTGGCACGTCCGGAACGGCGAGATCCTGCGCGTCGGCAACATGAGCCTGAACTGGGCCCGAGCCGTCGTCGACGTGCCGGTCGCCCCGAGCACGCCGATCGAGGACGCCCGGCGGCTGCTGCTGGCCGCGGCGATGACCGTCCGCGAGGACGAACGATTCGCCGCCGACATCATCGAGGACCCCGAGGTGTGGGGTGTCGAGACGTTCACGAAGGACTCGCTGACCGTCCGGGTGGTGGCGCGCACCGCCCCGATGCGGCAGTGGGCCGTCGCCCGCGAGCTGCGGGAGAAGATCCGCGACGTGTTCACCCGCGGCGAGCTCGACGAGCCCTCGTCGGCGGCACAGATCACGGTCTCCGGCGAGGGGGCCGGCGCCGCGGCGGCGCCCGGCGGGCCGCCCTCGAGCCAGGAGACGAGCGGTGCCGGCGGGCGTCCCACCGGGCCGACCGGAACGGCACCGTCGGCGCCGACGGCGGGGTGACGTCGAGTTGACTGGGTCCATGGCCTCGACCGAGCAGTCCATTGGGCAGCCCTGGTGGCGCGACGGCGTCGTCTACCAGGTCTACGTCCGCAGCTTCGCCGACACCGACGGCGACGGCGTCGGCGACCTGAACGGCGTGCGGATGCACCTGCCCTACCTGGCCTCGCTCGGCGTGGATGCCCTCTGGCTGACGCCGTTCTACGTCTCCCCCATGGCCGACCACGGTTACGACGTCGCCGACCCCCGCGACGTCGACCCGCTGTTCGGGAGCCTCGCCGACTACGACGCCCTGGTCGCAGAGGCGCACGCGATCGGGCTGCGCGTCGTCAACGACATCGTCCCGAACCACACCAGCGACCGGCACCCCTGGTTCGCCGAAGCGCTCGCCGCCGGGCCGGGATCAGCCGCCCGCGAGCGCTACGTGTTCCGCGACGGGCGGGGCGCGAACGGCGACGAGCCACCGAACAACTGGCAGAGCACCTTCGGCGGTCCCGCCTGGCGACGGGTCGCCGGACCGGACGGCGCCCCGGAGCAGTGGTACCTCCACCTGTTCGCGCCGGAGCAGCCGGACCTGAACTGGCGCAACCCGGAGGTGGGCGACGACGCGGAGCGCACCCTCCGTTTCTGGCTGGACCGCGGCGCCGACGGCTTCCGCATCGACGTCGCGCACGGCCTGCACAAGGACCCCGAGCTGCGGGACAACCCCACCACCGAGGTCTCGACCAACCTCATCGGCAACGAGACCCGCCATACCTGGGACCAGCCGGAGGTGCACGAGGTCTACCGCCGCTGGCGGAAGGTCTTCGACTCCTACGGCGACGACCGGGTCGCGATCGGTGAGGTCTGGGTCGGCGACCCGGAACGCTGGGCCGCCTACGTCCGGCCCGACGAACTGCACCTGCTCTTCACGTTCTCGCTGACGATCGCGCCGTGGTCGGCCGACGCGTGGCGCACCGCCGTCGACCACGCGCTGGACTCCGTCGGTGCGGTCGGGGCGAGCGCGACGTGGGTGCTCGGCAACCACGACGTCTCACGGCCCGTGACCCGCTACGGCTCGACCGAGCGGGCCCGGGCAGGGCTGCTGACCACGCTGGCGCTGCCCGGTGCGTACTACCTCTACCAGGGTGACGAGCTCGGGCTGCCCGACGTCGACGTGCCGCCCGCGATGCGGCAGGACCCGATGTGGAACCGGCTCGGCGTCGGCCGGGACGGCTGCCGCGCGCCGATGCCGTGGGACGCCGACGAGCCGCACAACGGCTTCAGCACCGCCGAGCCATGGTTGCCGGAGGGACCGGACTGGCCGGCGCTCGCTGCCGACACGCAGGCCGGGGACCCCATGTCGACGCTGGTGCTGACCCGAGGTGCGTTGGCGCTACGGCAGCGTGTGCCGTCGCTCGGCTACGGCACCGGCGAGCTCGTGTGGCAGGAGGCCCCCGAGGACGTGCTGGTCTTCGAACGTCCGGGGACACCCGCGGTCGTCTGCGCGACCAACTTCGGCACGACCGCGGTCGAGCTGGCGTTGCCAGGGCAGCTCCTGCTCGCGAGCGCCCCGGTCACGTACGACGGGACGACGCTCACGCTGCCGCCGGACGTCGCGGTCTGGCTCGTGCCCGGAGTCGTCGGGGCGTAGGTCCCCCGGTGACCCGACCGCGACGCCGACAGCGGGCACCATGTCGAGATCCAGCGGCCCGCTCCGACCTCGGGGTGAGCGCAGCTGGCAGGGCGCCTCAGCCAAAGGAGACGACGATGCGATTCATGCTGATGCAGGCCTACGGAGGCGTCGAGCTCGAGGACTGCCCGCCGATGCATGAGTGGGACCCCGCCGACGTCAGGGCTCACATCGAGTTCCAGCACACGCTGAACGCCGAGCTCCTCGAACGCGGCGAGCTCGTCGACGCGCAGGGGCTGTCGGGACCGGACCAGGCCAAGGTCGTCGTCTCCGACGGCACCTCCCCGCCGCGGGTCATCGACGGCCCCTACCCGGAGTCGAAGGAACTGCTGGCCGGCTACCGCATCATTGACGTGGAGAGCCTGGAGCGGGCACTCGAGATCGCGGCCCGTTCCAGTGCGTCGCCGGGACCCGGGGGCGTCGCCCTGCAGCAGCAGATCGAGGTCCGGCAGGTGGTCAGCGCGCCCGAGCCGGAGCTGTGAGCGCGGCCGTCCCCGACCGTTCCGCAATCGAGGGCCTGCTGCGCGACCTCACGCCGCGGGCCCTCGGCGCCGTCGTGCGCCACTACGGCGACTTCGCCGACGCCGAGGACGCGGTGCAGGAGGCGCTCCTCGCAGCGACGCAACAGTGGCCGCAGGACCTCCCGACCAACCCGCTGGGCTGGCTCGTCACCGTCGCCGGCCGGCGACTCGTCGACCAGGTGCGGACCAATGATGCGCGCCGCCGGCGTGAGGACACCGTCGCCCTGCTCGACGCGCCCGCAGAACCTGCGGAGAGAATCAGTGCGGACGACTCGCTGGTCCTGCTGTTCCTGTGCTGCCACGACGGGCTGTCGCCGACGCTCGCGATCCCGTTGACGCTCCGGGCGGTCGGGGGTCTCACGACCCGACAGATCGCCGCCGCATATCTGGTGCCGGAAGCGACGATGGCGCAGCGCATCAGCCGTGCGAAGGCCAAGCTCCGCGGCGAGCACTTCGTGATGCCGCCCGACCCGGCCACCCGCGTCCGGTCGGTACTCGAGGTGCTGTACCTGCTGTTCAACGAGGGCTACGCCAGCAGCAGCGGACCCGACCTCGGCCGGCTCGACCTCGCCGCCGAAGCCATCCGGCTCGCACGGCTGCTGCACGACCAGCTCCCCGAGGATGCCGAGGTCCTCGGTCTGCTCGCCCTGCTGCTGCTCACCGACGCCCGGCGGCAGGCGCGCACCGGCCCTTCCGGTGAACTCGTGCCGTTGGCGGAGCAGGACCGGTCGCGGTGGAACCGCAAGCAGATGACCGAGGGCATGGTGCTGCTGACGCAGGCGCTGAAGCTCCGCCGCATCGGTGAGTACCAGCTGCTGGCGTCCGTCGCCGCCCTGCACGGTCAGGCGCCGTCGCACCAGCGGACGAGATGGTCAGAGATCGCGACGCTCTACGGCCTGCTCGAGCGGATGACCGGCAACCCGGTCGTCACGCTGAACCGCGCGGTGGCCGTCGCCGTCGTCGAGGGCCCCGACGCCGGACTGCGACTGCTCGAGGGTCTGGAACTGGACAGTCACCGGCTGTACGCCGTCCGCGCGCACCTGTTCGAGGAAGCGGGGCGACCGGCCGAGGCCGCCACCGCCTACACCACCGCCGCGGGCCGCACGATGAACGCCCGTGAGCGCGACTATCTGATGATGCGGGCTGCCCGAGCGGCGAAGGCGACTGAATTCCGTCAGTAACGATCCGAGCCGGGTCAGGTGCCGCAGAAGGTGCGGTAGGTGCCGAAGCTGTCGGGGGCGGGCTCGGCGTAGCGCCCGAATCCGGGGCGCTCGTCGAAGGGCGTCGACAGCGCGGCCAGCAGTCGGGTGAGCGGGCCGAGGTCGCCGGTCGTCGCGGCATCGAGTGCCTCCTCGACGAGATGGTTGCGCGGGATGTAGACGGGGTTGACGCGGTCCATCGCGTCGGCGTCGGGCCGCAGCGCCTGCCAGCGCCCGAGCCAGCTGTCGATGGCGGCAAGGTCGAGCACCTGGCTACGGGCCGACTCGGCGTCACCGCGGGCCGCCGCACCGAGCGAGCGGAAGAACGACGTGTAGTCGACCTGATGTTCCGTCAGTAACGTCAGCAGCTCGTCGACCAGCGGCACGGCGGCCTCCGCGTCGCGGTCGGTCAGGCCGAGCTTCGCCTGCATCCCGGCGGTCCAGGCGACGTTGTACTCGCGACGGAACGTCTCGAGCGAGGCGACGGCACGCGCGATCGCCCGGTCCTGATCGTCGTCGACGAGCGGCAGCAGCGCCTCCGCGAGCCGGGCGAGGTTCCACTCGGCGACGACGGGCTGGTTGCCGTAGGCGTAGCGGCCGCCGGTGTCGATCGAGCTGAAGACGGTGGCCGGGTCGAAGACGTCGAGGAAGGCGCACGGCCCGTAGTCGATCGTCTCGCCGGAGATCGTCATGTTGTCGGTGTTCATCACGCCGTGCACGAAGCCGACCAGCATCCACCGAGCGACCAGCGCGGCCTGCGCCGCGACGACACCCTCGAAAAGCGCGAGGTACGGGTTCTCGGCGTGAGCCGCGTCCGGGTGGTGGCGGGCGATCGCGTGGTCGGCGAGGCGGCGCAGCAGGGCGAGGTCGCCGGTGGCGGAGGCGTACTGGAAGCTGCCGACCCGCAGGTGGCTGCTCGCCACGCGCGCGAGCACGGCACCGGGGAGCGCCTCCTCCCGCTGCACCCGCCGGCCTGTGGCCACCACGGCGAGGGACCGGGTCGTCGGTACGCCGAGGGCGTGCATCGCGTGGCTGACGACGTACTCGCGCAGCATCGGGCCGACAGCGGCCAGGCCGTCTCCGCCGCGCGCGAAGGGGGTGCGTCCGGAACCCTTCAGATGGAGGTCGCGCCACCGTCCATCGGTATCGGTGAGCTCTCCCAGCAGGAGTGCCCGGCCGTCGCCGAGGCGCGGGTTGTAGCCCCCGAACTGGTGCCCGGCATAGCACTGCGCGACGGGGGTGGCCTCGGCCGGCACGGTGGCGCCGACCAGAAGGCCCAGTCCGGCATCGCTGCGGAGCCAGTCCGGATCGAGCCCGAGCTCGACGGCCAGTTCGTCGTCGAGGACGAGCAGCCTGGGGGCGGGGGCAGGTCCGGCCCGCCACGGCGTGGCCAGCTCCGGGAGTTCGCGGGCGAAGCGGCCGTCGAGGGTCAGCGACGACGGCGGGGCGCTGGTCACCGCTTCGAGGCTACGGCTGCTTTGCGGCGAAGGCGTGCTCGGGCCCACGGGGCGCGGCGCGAGGCGGAGCGGACAGCAGAGCAGGACGAGCTGCTGCGTCGCCGCCGCGACGAGGGCTGACCAGCGTCGATTGCTGGTCACCCACCGCAGCCGACGTCCCGGGCGCCGACCAGCCTCCGGCGCGCAGAAATGTCGGACCCGTGTGACAGAGTCGAACACATGTTCGATGCGGCGCATGAGGAGCTCGCGGCAGTGGCCGCCGAGGACCTGACGCTGCTGTCCCCCGCGGAGTTGGGTGAGCGGCTGCGGGAAATGCACGCTTTCGAGCTGGCGTGGACGGCGCAGCGGCTGCGGACGCTGGAGGCGTTCGACCGTGCCGACGGCCCGGCCGACGAGGGGCAACTCAGTACCGCCGGCTGGATGAAGACCCAGCTGGGGTCGCCACACAGCGAAGCTGCGGCGGAGGTCGGGGTGGCGCGGGTGCGGCGGACGTTGCCGGAGATGGCCGCTGCCTTCGAGGCAGGCCGCGCCACCTTCCGGCACCTGCGGGTCGTCGCCGCAGCAATGCGGCGTCTGCCGGAGCCGCACGTCTGGTCAGAACTCGACGGCACTCTCACCGCTTGGGCGCAGGAGCACGACCAGAAGTCCTTCGCCGAGATGGTGGATGCGCTCGTCGAGCAGCTGCGGCCGGAACCGGAGCCGAAGGACGAGACCCACCACGCCCGACGGCGGCTGTCGCTGACCGCCGGGTTCGACGGCATGCTCAACCTCGCCGGACGGCTACCGGCGGAACTCGGTGAGAAGCTGCGCTCGGCGTTCTCCGCCGCCTCCCGGCCGGACGCCGGCGGCGAGATCCGCACCGTCGGCCAACGGATGGCCGACGCCCTCGACCACATCGTCGACACCGTTCTCGACACCGCGCTGCTGCCGGTCGACGGCGGCGAGAAACCGCACGTGACCATCACCGTCGCCCTCGACCAGCTCGCCGAACACCCCACCGCCCCGGACCCGGCCGCCGGCCGGTCCGGCCTGGCGGCCCGGTGGGGCGAAACCGCCGAACACCGCACGCGGCGCATCGGCGCGGCCACCGCCGCAGCAGCAGCGGTGAGCACCCAGCCGCGGTTCTCCTGGACCGGCCCCACCAGCCCCGGGACCGCCCGGCGGCTGTGTTGCGACGGCGTCCTGCTGCCGATCTTCACCCGCGACGGTCAACCCATCGACGTCGGGCGCCGCACCCGCGTCATCAACGCAGGCCTCCGTGCCTTCGTCGTCGCCCGGGACCGCCACTGCCAGGCCCCCGGCTGCACCATCCCCGCCCGGTGGTGCCAGGTCCACCACGTCCACCACTGGCGCGACGGCGGCCAGACGACCCGCACCAACCTCGTCCTGATCTGCCACAAACACCACCGCGACGCCCACAGCGGCCGCTGGGTCGTCGTCCTCCACGCCCCCGGCCACATCACCTTCCGCCGACGACTCCCCGGTGAGCCCCTGTACGAGATCGACCACGCCGAACCCGGAACAGGGCAAGCATCACTGCTCAACGGCATCCTCGCCACCGCCGCACGCCACCTGCGCAGCTCCTGACCAGAGCTGGGCACAATGGAGGAGATGTCCTCGCAACAGCCCGAACCCGCCCGCCCACGGACGACCTTCTACGACGCCGTCGGCGGCGAGCCGACCTTCCGTGCCTTGGTCGCCCGCTTCTACGAGGGTGTCGCCGGTGACCCGGAGCTGCGACGGCTGTACCCCGAGGAGGACCTCACCGACGCCGAGGAGCGGCTCCGGCTGTTCCTCATCCAGTACTGGGGCGGCCCGAACACCTACGGCCAGCAGCGCGGCCACCCACGGCTGCGGATGCGGCACGCACCGTTCGTCATCGGTCCCGCAGAGCGGGACGCCTGGCTCCGGCACATGGCCGACGCCGTCCTCTCGTTGAACCTCGCAGCCGAGTTCGAGCAGCCGCTCTGGGACTACCTGTCGGGCGCCGCCTACGCGATGCAGAACGCCGCGGAGTCCCCCGGCTCCTGAGCCACGTCGCCGGCCTTGCTTGACGACGGCCGGACGCTGCCGATGACGGACCCGTGAGCGTCCCGCTGCCGGCAGCTGTGCGCGAGTCTCTGATGATGATGCTCGGCCGGGAGGTCACGGTCGACGACGCCGGCCCGGTCCCGCCCGACGGCGCCGTGCCGGTGGCGGTCGGCCCGTACCTCGACGGGTCGGATGCGCTGACCGGTTGCTGCTGGATCGACCTCCCGCTCGGCGCCGCGATGGGCGCGGCGATGTCGATGGCGCCTGTCGCCGACGCCGAGCAGTGCCTGACCACCGGGGTTCTGCCACGGGAGTACCAGGACAACGTGCAGGAGGTCCTCCGGATCGCGAGCTCGCTGCTCGACGGCGACGAGGGGGACCCGCTCCGGCTCCGCTCGCTCGAGCTGCTCGAGACCGGGCTCGCCGACGACACGTTGGGCCTGCTCGCCGACCCTCGCGCCGGCGGCTTCTTTCACGTCGAGGTCCAGGACTACGGCGCCGGTCTGCTCAGCTTCACCCTGGCCTGAGCCCCGTCCACGAGTCCGGCCTTTCCGGCACTACATCTCGCACCCCGACGTGCCGAAAGAGGTTCCCATGGAGGAGTTGGCAGGCTTGCTGAGCCGCGAGCGGCTGTTGCTCGAGCTCCTGCTGTTCAAGCTCGTGACGCTTCGCCAGCTGCTCACCGCCGGTGAGGTCCGCTTCCTCCCGTGGGCCTCCGAGGAGGTCGACCGGGCGACGGCCAAGGTCGCCGAGGCCGAGCTCAACCGCAGCGCCGCCGTCGAGGTGCTCGCCGTCGAGCAGCGCCTCAGCGACCCGACCGCGCGGGTCACCCTGCGCACCCTGGCCGACTCCGCCCCCGAGCCGTGGCGCACCATCTTCGCCGAGCACCGGCGCGCCTTCCTCGAGCTCGCCCGCGACATCGAGGAGGCGCTCGCCGCCTCCAAGCGCCTCGCCGGCGCCGGTGGCGCCGCGGTCACGGCAACCCTGGACCGGCTGACCGGCAGCGCCCCCTCGAACGGCCACGTCGCCCAGGCCACCGCCGACGCGGCGGCGGATCCGGCCGCGCGCTACGGCGCCACCACACCACGTCAGGGCGGGGCCCCCTGGGCCGCCGACGACGCCCGCGCCGCATGGGCCTCGCCCGGCGACGGCGCACGCTTCAGCCGGACGCTCTGAGCCCATGTTCTCCACGCTGAACATCGGTGCCTCGGCGCTGTACGCGACCCAGCGGGCGGTCGAGGTCGCCTCGCAGAACGTCGCCAACGCCACGGTCGACGGCTACTCGCGCCAGCGCGTCGAGATGACCACCGCCGTCCCCTCCCCCGGAACGCTGGGTGCGCGCAGCGACGGCATGCGCGGCAACGGCGTCGTCGTCACCGACATCACCCGCCTGCACGACCAGCTCGCCGACGTCGCTGTGCGCAGCGAGCTCACCGCCAACGGTTACGCCGGAGCCCGGTCGACCACCCTCGACCGGGCGCAGAGCGTTCTCGGACCGGTCTGGACCGGCGCGCCGGCCAAGCTCGACGCCCTGTTCGCGTCCTTCAACGACCTGGCCAACAACCCGACCGATCCCGCGGCACGCGACGCGGTCCTCAGTGCGGGTCAGGCGGTGTCGCAGTCGCTCAACGACGCGTCGAAGCAGCTCACCGACATCACCAACGACGCGGCCTCGAAGGTCGGCGGAGACGTCGACCGGGTCAACCAGCTGTCGAGCCAGGTCGCCGACCTGAACCAGAGCATCCTCGACGCCCGGGCCTCCGGGCAGGCCCCCAACGATCTGCTCGACAGCCGGGACCGGGCCGTCGACGAGCTCCACACCCTCGCCGGCGTCAGCATCCACCAGAACAGCTCCGGAAGCATCGACGTCTACGCCGGCACCAAGCCGCTCGTCCGGGACAACGAGTCCTTCGCGCTCAAGGCCGGCGCCGCGTCGGGCACCGGAGTGCCGACGGTCGCGTTCGCCGACGGCAGCAGCGCGTCGGTCGGCGGCGAGATCGGCGGCTACATCGCCGTCACGACCGTCGACCTGCCCGGCCTCCGCGCCTCGCTCGACGCCGTCGCCAACGGCCTCGCGACCGCGGTCAACGCGCAGCACCAGGCCGGAACCGGCCTCGACGGCTCGACCGGTAACGCCTTCTTCACAGGGACGACCGCCGCCAGCCTGGCTGTCAGCCCCACCCTGACCTCCGCGAAGATCGCTGCCTCCGCCGGCGGCACCGCCAACGACGGCAACAACGCCCTCGCCCTGTTCCGGGTGAGCACGAACACCGGCGCCGTCACGCTCCCCGGTTCCGCGCCCGCCAGCATCGGCGACGCGCTCCGCTCGCTGGGAGGGCGTCTGGGCGCCCTCGCCGCCGGCGCCGCCTCCGTGGCGCAGACGACCAGCACCGCGGTCGACAGCGCGACGAAGACGCGCTCGAGCCTCAACGGCGTCTCGGTCGACGAGGAGATGGTGGACCTGGTCAAGTACCAGCACGCCTACTCCGCGGCGGCGAAGGTCGTCTCGACCGCCGATGCCATGCTCGACACCCTCATCAACCACCTCGGGGCCTGACCATGCGCGTCACCTCGACCACGAACTACATCAACATGCGCCAGGGACTGGAGAGCACGCTGTCCTCGGTCGCCGACGCCCAGACGGCGCTGTCGACGGGCAAGCGCATCCAGAAGTACTCCGATGCACCGACCGACGCGGTCACCGCCCTGCGCTACTCCTCCCAGGAGAGCGACTGGGCCGCCTACACGCACTCCGCCGACGACGCCTCCCGCTGGCTCAACACCGCCGACGGCACCCTGCAGTCGGTCGGCACCACCCTGCAGAGCGTCAAGGCCCTGGCGGTCAACGGCATCAACGGCAGCCTCGGACAGCCCGCGCGCAACGCGCTCGCCGACCAGGTCGACGCCCTGCGGGACCACCTCGTCGACCTCGCGAACTCGAAGGTGGGCACCCGCGGCCTGTTCTCCGGCTTCGGCGACACCGCCGTCGCCAAGAACGCCGCCGGCGCCTGGACCTACGCCGGAGACAGCGGTGCGGTGAACCGCCAGATCGGCCCGTCGATGAAGATCCAGGTGAACCTGCCCGGCTCCGACGTCTTCGGCTTCACCGCCGGGCCCGGGAAGGACCTCTTCTCGACGCTGGACAAGCTCAGCGCCGATCTCCGCAGCGGGGACGTCCCGGCGATGACCGCCGACCAGGCCCAGCTCGACAGCCGGATGACCGACGTCAACCGCGGACTCGGCACCCTCGGTTCGCTCGAGACGCGGGTCAGCAACCAGCAGAAGCTCGGCGCGGACGCGGTGGACCAGATCAAGCAGCAGCGCTCCCAGCTGTCCGACGTGGACATCGCCGAGGCCTCGCTGAAGCTGCAGCAGGCCCAGACCGGGTACCAGGCCGCGCTGGCTGCGGCGAGCCGGTCGAACCTCCCGGGGCTGGCCGACTTCCTGAAGTAGACCCCGCCCCGGGCCGTCCCGACTGTCAGCAGGGCGGCTGGGGCCGATACCTCGAACGTGGCGACACCATCCGGGACAGCTCCGCTTCCCACCGCAACACCGGCCTGCACGCTGATCGTCGAGGTCGGCGAGGGCGTGGATGCGCTCACGCTGCAGGGCGCGGTCGACGTGCTCGTGCGCACGGCACCGGCCGAGGTCGAACTCGACCTGCTGCTCACCGTGGACACGACCGATCCGGCGACACGCGCCGCGGTCGCGGCCCTCTCCGGCGACGTGGGAGTCGTCGAGGGGAACGCGGCCGACGCTGCCGCGACCGCCGGCGCCGACTTCGTGGCCGTCGTCGACCCCGCGAAACGGCCCGACATCGCCGACCTCGCGGCCCTGCTCGCGCGCCTGCAGCGCTCCGACGACCCGCTGCCGTTCGTCCACCGACTCGGGCTGCTGGTCACGACCAAGGCGCGGTTGCGCACCATCGTTCCGCCGGAGCCCGACGACGGCGAGCACCTGCTCCCCGCCCTGGCCCGACGGCTTCGACGAAGCCTGCAGCGCGATCTCGTCGTGCCGGACTTCCGGCCGTCACTGACGCCGATCGGCACGACGGCGGACGAACCGTCGGTGGTCCTGCCCCGGCAGCGACGCTCCGGTTCCCGCTCCGTCGCCGTCGTGGTCGACGGCGACGCATCGCTGAACGCCCTCGACGCATGCCTGACCCGCCTGCGGCGCCACACCCCGCATGACGTCGACCTGCTGGTCGTCGACCCCGGCGGCGACTACGCCCGCAGCCGTGCACTCCGGAGTCAGCGCGTCGCCGAGGTGATCGCCGGCACCGGGACCGACGCCCTCGTCCGCGGTGCCCGGGCAACGACCCGGGAGATCGTCGTGCTCCTCGAGGCCGGCAGCTGGGTCAACCGGGGCTGGCTCGACGGGCTGCTCGAGGCGTTCGCCGAGCCGGGCGACGGTGACAGCTCCGGTCGGGTCGTCGCCGTCGGGCCGCGGACCAGCCTCGGACTCGGACACCAGCGTCAGCCCGGGGTCGTCTACCGCGAGGTCGACGAGATGGAAGCCGTCGCCGCCGACGTCCGGCGGTCAGGCGCCGGCTCGTCGCCCGTTCCCGCGCTGAGCCGCGTCTGCCTGGCCGTCCGCCGCGATGCGCTGTTCGCCGTCGGTGGGCCGGACGAGACGTTCACCGACCCGGAACTCGCCACGCTCGACCTGTGCCTCCGACTGGCCTCGACCGGTCGGCTCGTCCGCGCCGACCGGGTCTTCGTCCACGTGGCCGAACTCCCCCGGGGCACCACGTCGGGGCGCTGGCGCCTCGGCGCCACAGGTGAGCTCGCGCTCCTCCGCGCGCGGCATGGCGAGGACGCCGACCGGAATCTTCCCGGTCTCGTCACGGCCGTGATGATCGTGCGCGACGAAGAGGAGAAGATCGCTCGCGCCGTCGAATCGATCTCCGGCGTCGTCGACGACGTCGTGGTCTGCGACACCGGGTCGGTCGACGGCACCACGACGCTGCTCGAGGCACTGGGCGTCCGGACCACGAGCTTCACGTGGTGCGACGACTTCGCTGCCGCCCGCAACGCAGCGCTGACCGGGGCCACCTCGGCCTGGTCGCTGCTGCTCGACGCGGACGAGACGCTGGACTGCGAGGACGTCCCGGCCTGGCGCCGGTGGCTCGCCGAGAACCCCGCCGACGTCGTGTTCCTCGTCTGCCGCAACCAGGATTCCGGGACCGGCGGGGCCTCGGTCGACAATGCGAGCTCCCGCCTCCTGCGGACCGAGGACTGCCACTGGTCGGGCCGGATCCACGAGCAGATGGTGCGACGCGACGGTGGGAAGACACAGCCGAGCGGTACCGACCTGGCGCGCATCATCCACGACGGCTACACCCTCGCCCGGATCGTGGACCGCGGGAAGGTCGAGCGCAACTCCGCCCTGACCCAGCTCGAGCTCGACGACTCCGAGCGGCTCGCGGGCACCGACCCCGGACGGGCACACTTCGAGCGCGGCCGGTCGCAGTTCCTCGCCGGGAACAACGTGGCCGCCGACGAGCACTTCCGGCTCGCGATCGACCAGTTGCCGGCGGAGTCGGAGATGCTCCGACGCATGGCGCTGTGCAACCGCGCGCTCATCGCCAACGACGACGGCCGCTACGCGGAGGCCGCCGGGTTCGCCGAGCAGGCCCTCGACGAGGACTGCGCCTACACCCAGGCGGCGGTCGCGCTGGCCGTGGCACGGCTCCAGCTCGACGAGCCCGGTGCACGGGACGAGGCACGCCGCCTGCTCGCCGCGACGATCCGCGCCGGACGGGAGCTCGACGATCCGAGCATCGTGCGTCTGGTCCTGACCCTGCGGGACGAGGGCCTGCTCATCGGGGAGGCCCCGATGCTCCTCGGGGGCCTGCTCCTCGAGGCGGGCGACGTGGACGACGCCGTCGAGCTGCTGCTGCCCCTCGCCCGGAGCCACGCCACCGTGTTCCGCGGTTGGAACGTCCTCACCGCGGCGCTTCGCCGGCAGCGGGACGACTGGCACGACGTGGTCGCCGAGGCGGCGCAGGACGCTCCCGCCGCGCTCGAAGTGCTGCTCGACGAGCTACCCACCCCTGACCGGGAGGCCCTGGTCGCCGCGCTCGCCCGCCACCAGGTCGAGCCGTGGCAGGTCGGCGAGGTGGACCGGACGTGGCGGGCGATGCAGCCCGGCCTGCGTCGGATGAGCGCAACCGCCGTCACCGCCGCCGCCCGGCAGCACGAGGTGTCGTCTCCCGGTTTGGCGCTCCGGCTCTGGGAGTACGCCGGGAACGACGCCCGGAGCAAGGTCGGGCAGGCTCGCTGCCTCGACGCCCTCGGCCGACCCGAACTGGCCGCGGGGCGGCTGGCCGACATCGACCCCACCGAGCTCGACACGACCGACACCGTCTTCGTCGCGGCGTTCGTCGCGGGACTGGGCGACCTGACCCTGGCTGCCGCGCTGCTCGACCTGCTCCCGGGCTCCCTCGAGCCGTCGCTCGCCGAACCGGTCGCGCAGCTGCGGGCAGCGCTCATCGCCGGTTGAGCTGATCGGGACGCAGCGTCACCCAAACGGCCCTCTCAGGCCCGACGGGTCGGCGCCGAAACAACATCTGAGCCGGTAAGGATGCCGCGCCCTGCACCTCCCTAGGAAGGGGAAGGCCATGAGCCTCCGCGTCAACACGAACACCATGGCGTTCAACGCCTACCGCAACCTCTCGGCGACCGACGCCACGATGGGCAAGAGCCTCGAGAAGCTGTCGAGCGGCTCTGCGCATCAACCGCGCCGGCGACGACGCCTCCGGCCTGGTCGTCAGCGAGAACCTGCGCAGCCAGATCGGCGGCCTCAAGCAGGCCGTCCGCAACGCTCAGGACGGTGTCTCGGTCGTCCAGACCGCTGAGGGCGCCCTGAACGAGGTCACCAGCATGCTCCAGCGCATGCGTGACCTGGCCGTGCAGGCGGCCAACACCGGCACCAACGGTGGAACCAGCAGCACCGCCGTCGTCGCCGCCCAGGCCGAGGTGAACCAGCTCGTCTCCGCCATCGACGACATCGCCAGCCGAACCAAGTTCAACGGCCAGAACCTGCTCTCCGGCTCGAGCTCGCTCACCTTCCAGGTCGGGGCGAACTCCGGCGAGCAGCTCTCGGTCACCGTGGCCGGCATGGGTGCGAGCGCCCTGTCCATCTCTGGACTCTCGCTGGGCCAGGCGTCGGCCGCGATCACCTCGCTCGACGCGGCCATCAGCGCCGTGTCGAGCCAGCGTGGCGTCTTCGGTGCCACCCAGAACCGGCTCGAGCACACGGTCGCCAACCTCTCCGTCACCCAGGAGAACCTGACGGCGTCCGAGTCCCGCATCCGCGACACGGACATGGCCCAGGAGATGACGAACTTCTCGAAGTCGCAGATCCTCATGCAGGCCGGCACGGCGATGCTCGCGCAGGCCAACTCCGCTCCGCAGGGCGTGCTCTCCCTGCTCCGCGGCTGAGTCTGCACCACGATCCGACGGCGGTCGCCCTCACGAGGGGCGGCCGCCGTCGGCGTCCCCGCCGTCGGCTCCGCGCGCCGGCCCGCCGTGACCGTGGGTGAACAATCACCCGTTCGGCTCCCTTGATTCTCCGCGCTCCGCGGGCGATGGATCATGTGTCGGCATGGATTGCCGGCACCGGCCGCCGGACAGTCCGGCTGATGATCCAGGGAGACGGCAATGAGCCTTCGCGTGAACACCAACACGATGGCGTTCAACGCCTACCGGAACCTCTCGGCGACCGACACCGAGATGGGGAAGAGCCTCGAGAAGCTCTCGTCCGGGCTGCGCATCAACCGCGCCGGCGACGACGCCTCCGGGCTGGTCATCAGTGAGAACCTCCGCAGCCAGATCGGCGGCCTCAAGCAGGCCGTCCGCAACGCCCAGGACGGCATCTCCGTCGTGCAGACCGCGGAAGGCGCCCTGACCGAGGTCACGAGCATGCTGCAGCGCATGCGTGACCTCTCCGTCCAGGCCGCCAACACCGGCGCCTCCGGGCCGGCCAGCTCGACGGCCGTGCAGGCCGCGCAGGCCGAGGTCAACCAGCTCGTCTCCGCGATCGACGACATCGCCAGCCGGACGCAGTTCAACGGCCAGTCACTGCTCAGCGGTTCGACCGGCCTGACCTTCCAGGTCGGCGCAAACTCCGGCGAGACGCTGCTCATCTCCACCGCCGGCATGGGCGCCGCCGCCCTCGGCATCGCCGGACTCTCGCTGGCCAGCGCGGGCGCGGCGATCACCTCGCTCGACGATGCCATCGGGCGGGTCTCGGCGCAGCGCGGTGTCTTCGGTGCCGCGCAGAACCGGCTCGAGCACACCATCGCCAACCTCTCCGTCACCCAGGAGAACCTGACCGCCTCCGACTCCCGCATCCGGGACACCGACATGGCGCAGGAGATGACGAACTTCTCGCGGTCGCAGATCCTCATGCAGGCCGGCACCGCGATGCTCGCGCAGGCCAACTCCGCTCCGCAGCAGGTCCTGTCCCTGCTGAAGGGCTGACGCACCCTGCTCCAGGGCTGACGCCGGGATCCCGGGTTCCGGCCGGCGCTTCAGCCGGGCACCCGGGGTGCCGACGACGATGACGGGGTCTCCCCCGCACCGCGTCGCGGCGTCGCTGGTCGGCATCCGGAACCAGGAGGCAAGACATGGGTCTGACCGTGACCGGCCTGGGCAGCTCCGGGATCGACGTCAGCTCGCTGGTCACCCAGCTGATGGCGATCGAGCGGGCACCGCAGGACCGGCTGAGCCAGCAGAAGACCGACTCGCTGACGCGAACCACGACCTGGTCGTCGGTGACGACGCAGCTGACGCAGCTCCAGGCTGCGGTGGAGGCGGTCAAGACGCCGACGGACGTGAACACCTCGACCGCGACCGCGAGCGATTCGAGCGTCCTGTCGGCCACCGCGACCGGTTCGGCCTCCGTGTCGAGCGTGAGCCTGCGGGTCACCTCCCTGGCCGCTGCGCAACAGCAGGCCTCGGCCGGCTTCGCCGCCACCTCGTCGCTCGTCGGCACCGGTTCGTTCCTCGTGGCCGGGGGCGCCGCGAGCGCCGGCTTCAGCACCCTCACCGCCGCCGGCATCGGCGACGGCCGCCACTCGCTCACGGTGAAGTCCGGCGCGGACAGCGGGGGCTCGGCGACCGTCACGCTCGACGGAACCGACTACACCGTCGCCGTCGGCAGCGGACCGACGACCATCGGCGGATTGACCGTCGACGGTGCGAGCCTGAAGACCGGTGCCACGGTCGACCTGACCGTCGCGAGCACCGACAGCAGCACCACGCTGACCGGGCTCGCCAGCCTGATGTCGTCCTACGGCGGCCCCGCCGCCGCCGCGGCCGTGGACCTCGGATCCGGAGCGACGCCGGCCCGGCTGGTGCTCTCAGCAGCCAAGGCCGGCTCGGCGAACGCCCTGCTGATCAGCGGCTCCGGCGACCTCGCCGCCTTGGCCAGCGGCACCACGGTGACGCGTCCCGCGTCGGACGCCAAGGTCAGCATGGGATCGCTGACCATGACGCGGCCGAGCAACAACATCAACGACCTCATCCCGGGCGTCTCCCTGACCCTGCTGAAGGCCGACCCGAACAACGACGTGACCCTGTCCGTCGGGCGGGACGCCACCGGCACCACCGCCAAGGTGAAGGCACTCGTCGACGGGCTGAACAGCGCCCTCGACCTGCTGACCAAGGACTCGGCGTACGACACCGCGAGCAACACGGGCCAGCCGCTGACCGGCGACTCACGGGTCCGCTCGCCTGATGCAGTCGCTGTCCGGGATGGGCTCCGTCTTCAGCAGCGGTGCAACGTCCACCATGAGCCAACTGGGCATCGCCATCACCCGCGACGGGCGCTACACCTTCGACTCCACCGCCTTCCAGGCACAGCTCAGCGCCGACCCGGACGGCGTCTCGTCGCTGGTGAGCAAGGCGGCCGGGACCGTCGGGTCTGTGCTCGACGACGCCCTGGGGTCGCTGGGCAAGCAGGGCTGGATCGCGGTCGCGCAGCAGGGCGAGGCCACGACACAGTCGCAGCTGCAGGACAGCATCGACGCCTGGGGGGTGCGTCTCTCGGACATGGAGACGCGCTACCGCGCGCAGTACTCCGCCCTCGACGCGGCGATCTCCCAGCTGAACTCCCAGAAGTCCTGGCTCACCAGCACGATCAGCGGCCTGGCCGCGAACGGCGCCTGAGCCTCCTGCAGACCGGGCAGGCCGTCGGACCGAGCGACGCCGTGGCGTCCAGGGCACCCGAACGGCCCCTTGAAGCCTCTCCGGCGACACCGATAGGTACCCGAAGCTTGCGCGGGACCCGCGCTCGGTCAGGAGAGGACGTCCCCGCATGGACCAGGTCGCCGACCACTATCTCGTCGAGAAAGTCACCTCGGCGTCGCCGGCGGAGCTCATCGGCCTGCTCTTCGACAAGGCGGTCCTCGACCTCAAGCGCGCCCAGGCGTTCGTCGCCTCCGGCGACGGGGAGCGGGCCCACGGCCGGCTGGTCAACGCGAGCGACATCGTCCTCGAACTCCGGTGCATCCTGAACCCGACCGCCGGCGACATGACCGTGCGGCTCGAGGCGCTCTACGCCTGGGTCACCCAGCAGCTGCTGATCGCGACCAGCCGCCGTGACGGTTCCGGGATCAAGGAGTCGCTCGACGTCCTGGTGCCGCTGCAGACCGCGTGGCGTCAGGCCTGCATCGGCGGCATGCGCCCGGCCGCGGCCGTCCCGGCCGCCCGCTGACGCACCCATGACCGCCTGGACACCGCTGCTCGACCGACTCGAGGAGCGGCTCCGCCGGATCGAGCAGTCCGGCCGCAACTCCCCCACCGACCTCGGGCCCGAACCGACGCCCGGCGACCGCCCGGCCGTCGACCCGACGACGGAGCGAGCTGCTCCGGCTGCACGCATTGACGGCGGCCCACGACCAACTCGCCGGTCGTCTGCGCGAGCGCCGCTCGGTGCTGCAACGGGCCGAGAGCTACAACCGCCAGGCCGGCTGAGCAGCGAAGAAAGCGTCCGGCTGCACCCGACGCAAGATCGTCACCCGTTCGGGCCATCCACCCCCTGGGCCATTCGGACGAGACAGAACCGGACCAACACCGCAGCGCAGAAGCGCCAGGGACGAGCGGTGGGCAAGCACGACGCGAACGCCCAGGACGGGCGGGACCGCGCCGTTCTCACCCATCGGAGGCCGGGCGTGGAGCTGTTCACCGACACGTCGAGTGCCGGCATCGAGCGCGCTCTCGACGGCGTCGCCGCCCAGCAGCGGGCCACCGCGGCCAACATCGCCAACGCCGCCACTCCCGGCTACCGCGCCCAGCGCGTCTCCTTCGCCGCCAACCTCGCCTCCGCGATGGCGTCGGGTCAGGACCCGCGCAGCGCCGCCCTGACGACCCAGGACGCCGGCACCCCCGCCGACCTGTCCGGCAACACGGTGCAGCTGAACGACGAGCTGACGAACCAGCAGCGCGAGGGCCTCCAGTACCAGGCGCTCGCGCAGGCCATGACCTTCAAGCTCCAGCTGTGGAAGTCGGCGCTCGACAAATGACCATGTTCGGGGCGCTCGACGCCGCTGCCTCCGGGGTGTCCCTCGGCCAGACGTGGATGGACACGATCGGCGACAACGTCGCCAACATCAACACGGTCCGTCCGGCCGGGCAGGAGCCCTACCGCGCGCAGCTCGTCGTCGCACGGAGCCTGCCCGGCACCGGCGGTGTCGGGGTCTCCGGCATCGCGCCGGCAGGGTGGCGCGCCCGAGGTCGTCTACGACCCGTCGAACCCCCTCGCCGACGGCAGCGGCTACGTCACGCGCCCGGTCGTCGACATGGCCTCGGAAATGACCAACATGCTCGTCGCCAGCCGCCTCTACCAGGCGAACCTCTCGGTGATGACCTCCGCCCGCGAGGCCTACCAGGCCGCGCTCTCCATCGGTAAGTGACGGGTCCTGCGATGACGTCGGCAACAGAGAAGGACACTCGACCATGACCGCCATCGGCGGAATCGGTGGAGCGGGGTTCACCCCGCTCACCGCCCCCGCGCTCACCCAGCCGGCCGGGGCCAAGACCGGCGCCTCCGGCTTCCAGGGCGGCCTGGACGCGGTCTCGAAGTCCATCGGCGCCGCGGACTCCGCGACCGCGCAGGTGGCCACGGGCACCGCCACCGACCTGCACTCGGTGACCATCGCCGCCACCAAGGCCCAGCTCGGCGTCAGCATGACCGTCGCCCTGCGCGACAAGGCCGTCGAGGCCTACCAGGAAATCATGAGGATGTCGGTCTGACATGGCAGGGATCGACGCCTCCGGGCTCCAACGCAGGGCGGTCGCGGCCTACCGCGCCTTCACGCCCGCCCAGCTCGTCCTCGCCGGACTACTGGTCGTCCTGACCGTCGTCGGCGGGATGATGTTCTACGGCTGGGTCAGCGCACCCACCTACGCCGTGCTCTACACCGGGCTCAGCGCCAAGGACGCCTCCGACGTCACCACGAAGCTCTCCACCGACGGCGTCCAGTACAAGCTCAGCAACAACGGGGGAACCGTCGAGGTCCCGACGAGTTCGCTGGACAAGGAGCGGGTCGCCCTCGGTGCGGCGGGCCTCCCCAAGGGCGGCACGGGCGGCTGGGAGACCCTCGACAAGGAGGGTCTGACCACCAGCTCCTTCCGCCAGACGGTCGACTACCAGCGCGCCCTCGAGGGCGAGATCGGCAAGACGCTGCGCAACATCGACGGCATCGACGACGCCTCGGTCCACCTGGTGATGCCGCAGGAGAAGCTGTTCACCGACCAGCAGCAGCACGCCCGGGCCAGCATCGTGCTCACCACCCGGCGCACGCTGGACGCCGACAAGGTCAGCGCCGTGGTCTCGACCGTCGCCTCCGCCGTCCCCGACCTGGACCCGAGCGCGGTGTCGGTCACCGACTCCAACGGTCGGCTGCTCTCGAAGCAGTCCGGCGGCGCGAACGACCAGAGCGCGCAGCAGGCAACGTTCGAGGACAGCCAGACCGCACGGGCGCAGAGCATGCTCGACCAGCTGCTCGGCTCCAACCACGCGGTCGTCCGCGTCTCGGCGACGCTGAACTTCGACAAGACCAAGCAGACCACCAAGACGATGGACGCCACCAAGTCGGCCATCACCGGCTCGGACAAGTCCACCGAGACCTACACCGCCCCCGGGAGCAGCACCGCCGGCGGCGCGGTCACCGCGACCGACCCGACGACCGGGCTCCCCCTGGCGGCGAGCGGATCGTCGAGCTACCAGAAGAAGTCCGAGACCTCGACCGTCGTCCCGAGCGAGCAGCTCGACGAGACGCAGAAGGCCACCGGCACCGTGACCCGGCAGTCCGTCGCGGTCGTGCTCGACACCGGCGCGAAGAACCTGCCGCCCAACGCGCAGGTGCAGCAGCTCGTCGCGGCCGCCCTCGGGCTCGACCCGAAGCGCGGCGACACCATCGTCGTCTCGAGCAGCAGCTTCGACACCAGCGCGCAGACTCCCCCGCCGGCCCCCTCGAGCTCCCTGTTCGCCGGCAAGAACCTCGAGACCGTCGTCGCCGGGATCATGCTCGTGCTCATCACGCTGCTGCTCATCCGATCCGCGCGGAAGCCGAAGGTGCAGGCCCTCGCCGTGCCCGACGTGCTTCCGGCGCTCTCGTCCGGCTCGCGGGAACACGCCGCGCTGCCCTCCGGCGGCCGGGCGGCGCTGTCCGCCGTGCCCGAGCCGCGCACCGAGAACGCGTCGGTCGACCTGCTCAACGCGGTCGAGACGCAGCCCGACGACGTCGCGCACCTGCTCCGCGGCTGGTTGACCGAGAGTGACGGAGCCGGGTCCCGGTGACACTCGCCTACGAGAGCCGCAGCGGCACCGGCCGGCGCAAGGCCGCGATCGCCCTGGTCGCGCTCGGCGCCGAACGGGCCGCGACGTTGCTGCGCGACCTCGACGAGCGCGAGGTCCGGCAGCTCGCCGCCGAGGTCGCCGCACTCGGGCCGGTCACCCCCGACGAGGTCCGCAACACCCTGCAGGAGCTGCACGGCGGCCTCGCCGACGTCCAGACGCTGCCCGCCCCCGGTGCGAAGTTCACCCGTGACCTGCTGGTCCGGACCCTGGGGGCCGAGTACGGCGAGCAGGTCGCCGCCGAGGTCGAGGCTCCCCCGCCGTTCTCCTGGCTCGGCGACGCCGACGCCGCCCAGGCCGCGCAGGCGCTCGGTGTCGAGCCACCCGCCGTCATCGCCCTCGCCCTGGCCCACCTCGCGGCCAAGAACGCCGCCCGCATCCTGAGCCGTCTCCCCGAGGCGCTGCGCACCGAGGTCGCGACGCGCATCGCGAACCTCTCGACCGTGCACCCGATGACGGTCGCCGAGGTCGACAACGCCCTGCGCGGCCGGGTCGCGAGCGTGCTCGCGGCCGAGGTCGTCCCGGTCGCCGGGCCCGGGGTGCTCGCCGAGATCCTCGCCTTCAGCGGCCGCGACGCCGAGAAGCAGGTCCTGACCGCCCTCAGCGAGTCCGCGCCGGACCTCGCCGAGCAGGTCCGCGCCGCCCTGTTCACCTTCGAGGACGTCGCCGCTCTCGAGGCGCGTGCCCTGCAGACGCTGCTCAAGGGCGTCGAGACGCGCGAGCTCGCGGTGGCCCTCAAGAACGCCGACGAGCAGGTGCTGTCGAAGATCCTCGGCAACCTCTCCGAACGGGCACGCGAGAGCCTGCTCGAGGAGATCGACCTGCTCAGCTCCGTCCGGACCGCCGAGATCGAGATGGCCCGCAAGTCGATCGTGCAGACCGCCCGTCGGCTCGAGGAAGAGGGCTCGCTGGTCATCGCCCGTCCGGACGACGACGAGTGAACCCGCAGATCCTGCCGGGGCAGAGCCTCCCCGCCCGGGGGGCGGGAACCGTCCCGGGAGCTCCCCTCCGTCCGTCCCGGCTGATGAAGGCCGGGGACGTCACCGCCCACGCCACCTCACGGCAGGCCGAGCTGGCCGAGGCCGCCGAGGTCCAGCTGCAGGCCGTGGCGGCACAGGCCTACGCCCGGGGCGTGGCCGACGGTCGCGCCGCCGAGGCACAGGAGTCGGCAGCGGCGATCGTCCGTTCCGCCGAGGCGCTGCAGCAGATCGCCGACGACACCGCCCGGCTGTCCGCCGAGCAGATCGACCTGACCGAGGCCGAGCTGTTCACCGCCGTCCTCGAACTGACCCGCTGGGTCCTGCGGTGCGAGCCGTCGCAGGCCTCGCGCTCCCTGCTGGACCGGCTCTCCCACGCAGCGCGGACCCTCGCGCCCGCTCCGAGCGCTGTCGTCCGCGTCAGCGGAGCCGATATCGATGCCGTGCGCGGCTGGGCCCGGACGGGCGTCGAGGTCGTCGCCGACCTACGCCTCGCGCCCGGCGAGGCACGGCTCGACCGCGGGGAGGGCAGCGCCGTGCTGACGTTCTCCGCCGCGCTGCGCCGAGCCGCGGAGACCTTCGGCTTCGACCCGAACATCCTGGCTCCGGTCCCGAGCGGGCCGCCGGAGGCGACGTGACCAGCCCCCCGACCTCGTTGACCGGGCTGCTCGACGGCGTCCAGCCCGAGCGTGTGGTCGGCAGGCTCTCCCGCATCGTCGGACTCGAAGCGGAGGCCCGCGGCGTCCGCGGGGCGCTCGGCGACCTCGTCTGGATCGCCTCGGCCCGGGGCCCCGTCCCGGCCGAGGTCGTCGCCGTCCGCGACGACGCCCTGCTGCTGGCCCCGTTCGGCGAGCTCGCCGGCGTCTCCCCCGGCGCCGAGGTCGAGCCGATGGGTCGCTCGTTGTCGATGGTCGTCGGCCCCGGGCTCCGCGGCCGGGTCCTCGACGCGCTGGGCCGCCCGATCGACGGCGGTCCCGCCCTCACCGGTGAACGCGTCGGGCTCGACGCCGCCGTGCCGCACCCGCTCTCGCGCCAGCGCATCGCACAACCGCTCCCCCTCGGCGTCCGCGCCGTGGACACCCTGCTTCCGTGCGGGCGCGGCCAGCGCGTCGGCATCTTCGCCGGTTCCGGCGTCGGCAAGTCGACGCTGCTGGGCATGCTGGCCCGGGGCACCGCTGCCGACGTCGTCGTCGTCGGTCTGGTCGGTGAGCGCGGCCGAGAGGTGCGCGAGTTCCTCGAGGACGACCTCGGCGCCGCTCGCGAGAACGTCACCGCCGTCGTCGCCACCAGCGACGAGCCGCCCATGCTCCGGCTGCGCGCCGCATACACCGCGACGCGGGTCGCCGAGTACTGGCGCGACCAGGGCGCCGACGTGCTGTTGCTGGTCGACTCGCTCACCCGCTTCGCCATGGCCGCCCGGGAGATCGGGCTGGCCGCCGGCGAGCCGCCGGCGACGCGGGGCTACCCGCCGTCGGTGTTCGCCGAGCTGCCGAAGCTGCTCGAACGGGCGGGGCCGGGCGAGACCGGCACCATCACCGCGCTCTACACGGTCCTGGTCGAGGGCGACGACACCGTCGCCGACCCGGTCGCCGACGCCGCCCGCGGCATCCTCGACGGCCACATCATCCTGGACCGCCGGCTCGCCGCAGCGGGCCACTACCCGACCATCGACGTGCTCGAGTCCGTCTCCCGGCTGGCCGGCAAGGTCTGCCCTCCCGAGCAGCTGAAACTGGCCGGAAGGGCACGTCGTCTGCTGTCGGCCTACGCCGGCGCGAAGGAACTCATCGAGATCGGCGCCTACGCGCCGGGGGCCGACCCCGACGTCGACGAGGCGCTCGTCCTGCGGCCGGCCCTCAACCGCTTCCTGCAGCAGCCGGTCGACGAGATCGCCGACCCGGAGCTGTCGTGGCAGCAGCTCGCGGGCATCCTGTCGTCCGGGTTCGACGACGGCGACGTCGGCGGATCGGCATGAGCGGCATCGAGACCGCGGCCCGCGTGGCCGCCCTGCGGGAACGCGCCGCCCGCGCCCGGTTCGGAGCGAGTGGTCAGGCCCTGCTCGACGCGGAGCGGACGGCGACCACCCTCCGCGAGCGGGTCACCGCCGCCGGCGTCGCCGACAGCAGCACCACCGACCTCGCCGACTGGCATGCCGTCGCCTCGCTGCGTGCGGCGGCCGCCCGGAGTGCCGACGGGAACGTCACGGCGGCCGCCGGAGCCCGGCAGGAGGCGCTCGTCGACTGGCAGGAAACGAGTCGACGCCGTGAGGCGCTGGACGAGGTGGTGTCGCGCTGGCGCGCCGCTCGCCGGCGCCAGGCCGACAAGGACGCCCAGCGGCTGATGGACGACCTCGGCCGTCGGAAGAAGGACCGGGCATGACCGACTCCGCCCTCGGTGCCATGCCCTCCGCCCTGCCGACCGTCGACATCAGCAGCGTGCAGGCCCGCATCGCCGACATCCAGGGCCGCTTCGGCGGAACGTCGTTCGCCTCCGCGCTCACCGCGGCCAGTGCGACCAACGACGCGAACGCCGCGGCCGCCACGACCGACCCGTCCGCGCTCGCCTCCGCCCTCGGCGTCGACCCATCCGCCACCGACGGGAGCACGTCGTCCGCAGCCCTGGCCTCGGCGTCAGCGGCGGCAGCAGCGGTTCCGAGGGGCGGCGCGGATGCGGTCATCGCCGAAGCCAAGAAGTACCTCGGCGTGAAGTACGTGTGGGGCGGCGAGGACCCGAAGGGCTTCGACTGCTCGGGGCTCGTGCAGTACGTCTACGGCAAGTTCGGCGTCGCCATGCCCCGCATCGCGGCCGACCAGGCCACGACCGGACGGGCCATCAGCAAGGCCGACGCACGCCCGGGCGACCTCGTGTTCTACGGCCGGCCCGCGACCCATGTCGGCGTCTACCTCGGCAACGACACGATGCTCGACGCCCCGAACTCGCACTCGGTGGTGCGCATCGAGAAGCTCTGGAACAACGTCTCCGGCTTCCGCCGCGTCCTGCCCGACACGGCCTTCACCACGGCCGCTGCGGCACCGGCGCGGCCGGCCACCGCCGCCCTCTACGCGACCGGTGGTGCGACGGGTGGGTCCGTCGCCGGTCTCGCCGCGAAGCTGCCGGCGGCCGGGAAGCCCTTCGCCGCAGCAATCGTGACCGCCGCGAACCGCAACGGCGTCGACCCGAAGCTGCTGGCCGCCTTGGTGTGGCAGGAGTCGAACTTCTCGGCGCGCGCGGTCTCCCCCGCCGGTGCCCAGGGCCTGGTCCAGCTGATGCCGGCCACCGCCCGCGGGCTCGGCGTCGACCCGATGAACCCGGCGCAGGCCCTCGACGGCGGCGCCCGCTACCTCAAGCAGCAGCTCAACGCCTTCGGCCGTCCCGACCTGGCGCTGGCGGCCTACAACGCCGGGCCGAGCGCCGTCCGCAAGTACGGCGGCGTGCCGCCCTACCGCGAGACGCAGGACTACGTCGCCCGCATCGAGAACAAGATGGCGAGCCTGTCGTGACGGGCGGGTCCGCCATGAAGGACGAGTCCACCGTGAAGGGCAAGCCGTGACCTCCCCGTCGTCTGCGACCATTCCTGCCCTCGTGACCGGCCCGACCGGTCCCGCCGAGGTCGGCTCGGCGCGTCGCCGGCCCGACGACTCGACGCCCTCGTTCGCCTCGACGCTCGACAACGCGACGTCGGCTGCGGCACCTCGGCCTGCGCCGGCGAAGCCGGCCGACGGCACGTCGGACGACCGGAAGCCGGGCGAAGCAGAGCTGGACGGGTCGCAGCAGCGGGTGGGCCAGGCGGTCGCCGGCCGCACCGCCACCCGAGGAGCCGGCCGGGGCACCGGTCCGGGCACGAAGCCCGACGGGGAGCCGGACGCCGATGAGGCTACGACGACCGATGCCGACCCGAACGCGGTCCCCGCTCTCGCTGTCGTCCCGGTCCCCGCTGCCACGGCCGCTGCCGTCCCGACACCGGCGGACCTGCTCGGCACGCTCGGTATGCCGCTGGCCGTCGCGGCGAACGTCGACCGGACGGTCGGGGAACCCGTGACCGACGCCGTCGGTGCGTCCGCCGGTCGGCGCGAGGCGCTCCGCTCCGCTTCCCATGGCACGACCGCAGCATCACCGCCGGGCGCCGGAGCCGGGTCCGCCCCGGCGTCGTCCCCGACCGGTGTCGTCGATGCCGCGACGAGCTCCGCCGCTCAGCCCGGCCCGGTCGGAGCATCCTCGGTACCTGATGCACACGGCCGTCCGCCCAGCGCGGACACGGCAACAGCGTCAGCGGCGCACCCGGCAGGGAATCCGGGTTCCGGCCTCGCTGCTCCCGCAGGTCCCACCGCAACGACCACATCAGCAGCACCAGGCTCGCCCGCGGCACCAGGCGCACCGGCCAGCCCGGCCGTCGCTGCCACGCCGGCCGCGCCGGCCACACCGGCCACGCCGGCCACGCCTCCGGCGGGGGGCGCCGACCCGTCCGCCACCGGAGCCACCACGCCGGCCGCAGCAGCCCAGAACCTCCTCGCCGACGGCAACGGCGGTGCCGGCGGCCGTGGGAGCGCGGGTTCCGACGGTCGGCCGCCGCAGGCCCGCAGCGGGGCGCCGTCCGTCGACGCCGTCGGTGCGACGCGTGGGACCGGGCCCACCCCGGACGCTTCGCTCGCCACCCTGCTCGACGCCACGACCACGTCGTCGAGCGCCACCGCAGCACCGGCAGCACCGGCAGCACCGGCCCCCGGCACACCGACGACGTCGACCCCCGCGGTGCTGCCGTCCCACCTCGCCGAGCTCGCCCGCACGGCACGGATCTCCGCCGACGGCACCGCGCGGCTGACGGTGCGTCTCGACCCGCCCGAGCTCGGCGCGGTCACCTTGACGCTGCACAGCCGCGGCGGCGAGGTCGAGCTCTCGATGCGCGCCGACACCCAGGCCGGCGCGTCGGCTCTGGCCACGCAGCAGGCCCGCGTCCGGGACGTGCTCGCCGCCCACGGCTTCGACCTCGCCCGGTTCAGCGTGGTCGGCAACAGTTCCTCCTCCGGCACCAACGGCAACCCGGACTACGCCCGGCAGAACGGCGAGACGCCGCGCAACGACGCCGAGATGCAGTTCACCGGCCAGGACCCGCAGCGCCGCGACAGCGAAGCGACGGCGGACTCCGGCCGGCGTCCCGACGGCCGGGCAGCGAACGGATCGGCCGGCAACCTGCCTTCCGACGGCACCACCGTCCTCGGAGGACGACGCACCGCCCCGCGCACCGCGAACGAAGGGACCTGGCTGTGACGAACCCCGTCAGCGGCACCAGCTCGACCGGCGCCACCTCGCCCACCCCGACGACCACCACCAAGGCCGCCGGCGACGAGTTCGGCAAGGACACGTTCCTGAAGCTCCTCGTGGCGCAGCTGAAGTACCAGAACCCGCTGCAGCCGGCGGACGGTCAGCAGTACATGGCGCAGATGGCGCAGTTCTCCACCGTGGAGAAGCTCGCCGACATCCAGAAGTCGCAGACCGACGCCGTGAAGTGGCAACGCGCCGTCGCAGGCCAGGGGATGATCGGTCACGAGGTGACGTCCACCGACTCCGTCACCGGCCTGCCGTCCTCCGGCGTGGTCACCGGGATGAGCTTCACCGACAGCGGCGCACGGTTGACGCTGAGCGACGGGACGACCGTCGCCGTCGAAGACGTCACCGCGGTCAAGAGCGCCCCGACTCCGACGGCGACCACACCCACGGCGACCACCGCGACGCCGTCGACGCCGATACCGGCCACCTCGGCCGCGGCCACCACCGAGGCAGGTACGCAGGCTGCTGCCGCGACCCACGCCGCCTCGACCGCAGCCAGCAGCACCGCCGGCGCCACGCCGGGCAGCACGTCCGGTACCGCGTCCAGCACGACGTCCGGCACCACCGCAGCGGCTCCGACCGCATCCGGCGGCAGCGCCACCGGCTGACGGCCAGCTGCGCAGACGGGTGATCCGCCGATCGGACCATCAACTACGCAGCGTGACAGCCGATGAGATCAACAGCGCCCAAGGACGGGCGCCGATGCGGTACCCCAGGAGGAGAACCGTGATTCGTCTGACCCGCCTCAGCGGCTCGGAGCTGTACCTCAACGCAGATCTGATCTGCTCCGTCGAGGCACACCCCGACACCGTCGTGACGCTCATCGACGGCAAGCACTACGTCGTCGTCGAGCCCATCGGCGAGGTCGTGGAGGCGATCACGCAGTACCGCGCGAACGTCCTCGCGGTCGCCGACTCCCTCGCCGACGCCCTCGAGGAACGTGCTGCCAAGGCCCCGGCGGCCGGTGGCAGCGGCGCCACCTCCGGGCAGCTCTACGTCCTGCACGGCGAGCGGGACGGATAGTCGTGTCCACCCCCATCGGAATCGTCATCGCCCTGGTGGGCGTCCTCGGCGCGATGGTCATGGAAGGCAGCAGTCCCGCCGCCCTGATCTCGAACCCGGCCGCCCTGGTGCTGGTGATCCTCGGGACGCTCGGTGCCTCCATCGCCAGCGTCAACATGAGCGACGTCGGCGTCGGCTTCAAGGGCGCCATCAAGGCGATGAAGGGCGGCAAGTCCGACACCGCCGCCGTCGTCGACGAACTGGTCGGCTTCGCCGACACCGCCCGTCGCGAGGGCCTGCTCGCCCTCGAGGAGAAGGTCAAGGCGGTCGAGGACGACTTCCTCAAGCGCGCGTTGGAGCAGGTGATCGACGGCTCCGACCCCGAAGCGGTGGAGGACACGCTCTACGCCGAGGTCGACGCGATGAAGAAGCGGCATGCCGTGGCGCAGAAGTTCTGGGGCGATGCCGGCGCCTACGCCCCGACCATCGGCATCATCGGCACCGTCGTCGGCCTCATGCACGTCATGACCGAGCTCCAGCACCCGGAGAAGCTCGGACCCCTGATCGCCGGGGCCTTCCTCGCGACCCTCTGGGCCCTGCTGTTCGCCAACCTCTTCTTCCTGCCGATCGCCGCCCACCTCAAGCGGAAGACGGCCGACGAGGTCGCGCAGAAGGAACTGATCATCCAGGGCGTGCTGTCGATCCAGTCCGGTGCCAGCCCGCGTGCCCTCGGAGACCGGCTGAAGAGCAGCCTCGCCCCCAAGGTCCGCGAGTCGGTCGGCGACAAGAAGGCGGCCTGACGTGTCGAAGAAGCGGCACGAGGAGCACGAGGAACACGAGAACCACGAGCGCTGGCTCGTCAGCTACGCCGACATGATGACCCTGCTCTTCGCCCTGTTCGTCGTGCTGTTCGCCATCAGCTCCCTGAACAAGAGCAAGATCGAGGCCTTCGCCTCGTCGATGACGAAGAACAAGGCGATCGGGCAGCCGGCCATCACCACGCCGATGCCGATCGAGGACCCGGTCGAGCCGAAGCCCGGCAACCCGGTGACCCGCGCCCAGCTCGAGAAGCTCAAGGAGGACCTCGAGAAGGCACTGGCACGCGCCGGCGTCTCCAAGGGCGCGAAGATCCAGATCGACGCCAAGGGTCTCGAGATCAGCCTCACCGACGGGGTGCTCTACAACTCGGGTGAGGCCGTCCTGCTGCCGAACGGCGTCAAGATCCTCGACGTCGTGGGCCCGAAGATCGGGACGTTCGACAACCCGGTCACCGTCGAGGGACACACCGACAACGCACCGATCAAGAGCGTCCGTTACGCCGACAACTGGGAGCTCTCCAGCGCCCGCGCCAACACCGTGGTCCGCTTCTTCCTGGGCAAGTACCACGTGGACCCCAACCGGCTCACCTCGAGCGGCTTCGCCGACACCCGCCCGATCGTGCCGAACGACTCCGACGTGCACCGCGCGTCGAACCGCCGCGTCGTCGTCACCATCAGCGCACCGGCTGCCGTCGCCGCGGAAGCCGGCGGGACCGACACCTCCAACACCACCGCAGCCGGCGTCGGGCACTGACCTCGGAGCGGCGCGGACGGCGGGCGAGCGAGGCGGGCGGCGGTCGTTCTGCCGCCATTCGCCCCCTTCAGATTGTGCGAACTCTCGCCGATGGGGTCTCCGGCGGCCCAGCACGGGCGCCGACCATCGGCGGAGGCGGAACCAGTGGCGAGCAGCGCGGACACGGAACGCCGGATCGGCGTACCCGTCGGCGTCCCTCCCACGTTGGGCGTCCCCCGTGAGGGGCGCGGCGAGACCCATGGCTCGCCGACCGCGACCACCTCGAGCACTGCCCCCACCGGGCCGGTCGACCCGGCCGGTACCGGCGTCCCGCGCCAGCGCGCTGCGGCCGAGACCTCCGGCCCGGCCTGGCCGGCCGCGCAACCGGCTCCGCCGCCGGTTGCCCCGAGCACGCCTGCCGCTTCCGAACCACGCGTCGTCTCCGTCGCGAGTCTCGGGGCCAAGCCCACCTCCGCCGCCTTCGACCCGCAGACCCCGCAGCCGCTGCCCGAGCGGATCCGTCCGCTCGTCGGTGCCCTCATGGCCAACGCCGCCCGCGTCGGGTTGAAGCTGACCCTCTCCTGCGGCCGTCGCGTCACGGTCACCTGTGCCGGGTGCGGTCGCCTGCCCGCCAGCGCGCTCGCCTCCAGCGGCACCGCATGGTCCCTGCTCGAAGCCGGCCTGCCGACACCCGGCGTCGTCTCGGCCGACGACACGGTCGCCCTCGCCCTCGCCGACGTGCTGCTCGGTGGCGACGGCGGGGTCGTGCAGCGCGCTCCCGAGCGCGTCGAGTCCTCCGTCCTTCGCCGTCACCTCGGCCGCGCGCTCAGTCCTCTGATCGAGCCGCTGCATCCCTACGGCGTCCGCACGCTGGATCTCACCGAACCACCGCCCGACACGACCGCCTCGGAGCTGCTCGGCGGCGCGGAGATGTTCGCCGTCCGGCTCTCGGTCGAGCTCGAGTCCGGCCCGCTCGAGGGAGCGATCGTCGTCGCCCTGCCCTACCGCACCCTGTTCGGGACCGCCGGCACGGCCGACATCCCGCGGGACGAGGCCGCCAACCGCGCCCTCGCCGCGGTGCCGGTCGACCTGACCGTCCGCTTCCCGGCGACGACGCTGCCCGCCTACGACGTCGCGGGCCTCGAACCCGGTGACGTGTTGCGCCTCGAGGTGGCCACCCCGGTCGTCGAAGGGCTCGTCGACGGCATCCCCCTGCTGTCCGGCTCGCTCGGCCGCAGCGGTCGTCGCCGCGCCATCGTCGTCTCGTCCCTCGAAGCGCGGATGGAGGGAGACCGGTGAACGAAGCCTTCTCCTCGCTCCCCGATCCCCTGGTCGGCGGCAACGGCAGCGCCCGTCCCGCCGGGCTCGGTGACCTCGGCGAGGTCCTGATGCCGCAGTACGCCGACCTCGGTCCGGCCAGCGGGTCCCCCACGGGTGGCGGTCGCACCGCACCGACGCGCGACCTCTCGTTGCTCGCTGACATCCCGGTCGAGGTGGCCGTCGAGATCGGCCGTCTCCGCATGCCGCTGCGGGACCTGCTCAGCCTGGAGCCCGGCGCCGTCCTGGAACTCGACCGCCCCGCTGACGCCCCCGTCGACGTGCTGGTCAACGGCCGGCTCGTCGCCCGCGGCGAGGTCGTCGTCATCGACGGCGAGTTCGGCGTCCGCGTCACCGACCTCGTCGAACGCGGCTCCGACCCGACCCGTTCCGAGGGCTGAGCCGTGTTCACCGCCGTCAAGATGCTGCTGGTCTTCGCCCTGCTGGGCGGGACCCTCTGGTACCTCCGCCGTCACGACCGCGGCGCCCTGGTCAACGCCCGGAAGGGCGACCGGCCCGTCGCCGTGGTCGCCCAGGCCCGCGTCGGCAAGACCGCGTCGGTCGCCGTCGTGCGCATCGGCGGTGAGAACTGGGCGGTCGGCGTCACCGAGCAGTCGGTGTCGCTGCTGGTCCCGGAGCCGGTGGAACTCGACGCCCTTCCCGAGGAGCCCGACGACGCCGCAGTGACCGCCGCTGTCGGTCGGAGCGCTCCCGCACCGCGCCAACCCGCGACCCCGCCGACCGTGCGCGCCTTCGTCGGCGGCCTGCTCGGCCGTCGTCGTCAGGTCGAGTACCTCGACGTCGACTTCGCGCTGCCGACCCAACCGGCCCAGCGCGCCCAACCGGCCCGGTCCGGCGCACCCACCCCTGTTCGTGCGACGGACGGATCCGCCCGCACCCCCTCGGCACGGATGCCGGAGCAGTCGATGCCGAGGTAGCGGGTGCTGAAGCGTTCCCGCGCCCGCCTGCTGCTGCTCGGAATCGTCGCCGGGTTCGTGCTGCTGCTCGGCGCCGGCCCCGCCGCCGCCGCGCCCGCGCAGCTCACCGGCACCGCGAGCAGCCCCGTGCTGCTGGCCGCCGCGGCGCCCGCGCCTGCGGCGCCGGCACTCCCCAAGGCCCCCTCCGTCCCGAACCCGATGACCGGTGACCCGGTCAAGAACGTCATCAACGACGTCAACGGCGGCAGCGCCTCGCCGCTGACGATCGTGCTGCTGCTCGGGGTCATCAGCCTCGTGCCGGCGCTGCTGATGATGGTCACGGCGTTCACCCGCATCGTCATCGTGCTGGGCTTCACGCGCAGCGCCCTCGGCACGCAGCAGATCCCGCCGAACCAGGTGATCATCGGCCTCTCGCTGTTCCTCACCCTGTTCGTGATGGCTCCGACCTTCAGTCAGGTCAACAGCCAAGCTGTCCAGCCCCTGCTCAAGGGCAAGATCGAGGCCAGTCAGGCGTTCAAGACGGCGCAGGAGCCGTTCAAGACGTTCATGCTCAAGCAGGTCCGCGAGAAGGACCTCGGCCTGTTCATCAAGCTGTCGAACAAGCCGGCTCCGAAGAACCGCGCCGACATCTCCATCGGAACGCTGGTCCCCGCCTACGTGCTCTCCGAGCTGCGGACGGCCTTCCTGATCGGCTTCGTGATCTTCTTACCCTTCCTGGTGATCGACTTCGTGGTCAGCGCCGCGCTGTCGTCGATGGGCATGATGATGTTGCCCCCTGTGCTGATCAGCTTGCCCTTCAAGCTGTTGCTCTTCGTCGCCGCGGACGGCTGGTACCTCGTCGTCTCGTCCCTCGTCCAGTCGTTCCACACATGAGCGGCCCAGCCGTGAAGGGCAGCCGGTCATGACCGACACCGACATCATCCATCTGGGCTCGCAGGCGATCATCATGATCGGCAAGCTCTCGGCACCGCTGCTGCTGGTCAGCCTCGCGATCGGCATCGTCATCAGCCTCGTGCAGACGGTCCTGTCCCTGCAGGACCAGACGCTGTCGATGGTCCCGCGCCTCGCCGTCTGTGCCCTGGTGCTACTGCTCACCGGCGGCTGGATGCTCACCACGATGGTCGACTACACGACCCAACTGTTCCAGTCGATACCCGACCTCATCCGGTAGGCGGCTCGTCTCATGGGTGGCTTGCGTGACCTGGGCGGCCTGCCCTTCGACACGGCGACGATCAGCACGTTCCTCCTGGTGCTCTGCCGGACCTCGGCCTGGGCGATCACGGCCCCGCTCGTCGGGGCCCGTGCGATGTCGTCCATGGCTCGGCTGGGGCTCGGCATCGCCCTCGCCGGACTCGTCACGCCGCTGGTCAACGGGCACCAGGCGGTCCCGAGCGACATCCCGGGCTACGCGGGCGCCGTCGTCGCGCAGGTGTTGATCGGGCTCGTCCTCGGCTTCCTCACCGGCGTCCTGCTCTCCGCCATCGAGATGGCGGGCAGCCTTGCCGACGTGGCCAGCGGGTTCTCGTTCGGTTCGCAGCTCGACCCGATCAACAACAGCCAGTCCGCAGTTTTCGCCCGGATGCTCAACATGACCGGCCTCGCCCTGCTCGCGGCGACCGACGGGCTCTCCACCATCGTCAGCGGCTTCGTCCGGACGTTCTTCGCGATGCCGATCTCGAACAGCCCCGGGCTCAACATGGCCGGGGCCGCCGGCATCGGCCACCTGCTGAGCACGACGATGATCGCGGCCATCGAGATCGCCGCGCCGGTGCTCGGCGCGCTGTTCGTGACCGACGCCGGCCTCGGGCTGGTGGCCCGCATCGTCCCGCAGTCGAACATCCTGGCCGTCGCGTTCAGCATCAAGGCGCTCGTCGCCTTCGGTGCCTTCGGCACGATGCTCATCCTGCTTCCCGCGGAGCTCGAGTCGCTCCTCGGGCCGTCGGAGAAGGCCATGACGCTGGTGTTCCGCTGATGTCCGAAGGCGGAGGTGGCGGTGAGAAGACCGAAAAGCCCACCGCGAAGAAGAAGGGCGAACTCCGCAAGAAGGGAGTCGTCCCCCGATCGCAGGAACTCCCCCAGGCCATCTCGCTGTTCGTCCTCGTCGTCGCGCTGCCGCTCGCCCTGAGCAACCTCTACGGCACCTACTCCGGGCTGATGGCCTCGGCACTGACGCAGGCCGGTACCGCCGACCTCGGCACGGCCGCGATCATCGGCCGGACGATGCTGATGGCCGGGGTGAAGGCGATGGCGATCCCGGTGCTGCTGGTGATGGGCAGCATCATCCTCACCAACGTCGCCATCACCCGCGAGAAGCCGAACCTGAAGCTCATCAAGCCGCGGTTCGAGGCGCTCTCGCCCAAGGCCGGCATCAAGAAGGTCGTCTCCGCCCACGGGCTGGTCGAGTTCCTGAAGACCACCGTCAAGCTGACGCTGATGATCGGGCTGGGCTACCTCGCCTACAAGCGCGGCATCACGCACCTGGTCAACAGCCCCGCCTCGATGGAGGCCGTCGTCTCGACGACGCTCGCGTCGGCGAAGACGCTGCTCGTCCAGGTCGCCGTGCTCGCGCTGATCATCGGCTTCCTCGACGTCGCCTGGGCGCTGCGCAAGTTCGGCAAGCAGTCGAAGATGAGCAAGCAGGAGGTCAAGGAGGAAGCCAAGCAGCAGGACGTCAACCCCGAGGTCAAGAACGCGATCCGCGGACGGCAGCTGAAGATGTCGCGCTCCCGCATGATGTCCGCGGTCGCCGAGGCCGACGTCGTGCTGGTCAACCCGACCCACTTCGCCGTTGCGCTGAAGTACGAGGCGGGCAGCTTCGCTCCGCAGGTCGTGGCCAAGGGCGCCGGCGTCATCGCGCAGCGCATCCGCGAGAAGGCCGAAGAAGCCGGGGTGCCGGTCGTGCGCAACGTGCCGCTGTGCCGGGCGCTGCACAGCGGCTGCCAGCTCGGCGACAGCATCCCGATCGAGCTGTTCCGCGCCGTGGCCGAGGTGCTCGCGACCGTCTTCGCCACCAAGCGCAAGCGGGGCGGCACCTTCCCGCAGGTCAAGCCGGTCAGCGACCCGGCGGACAGGCTGGACGTCCCCGAGCCCCGGTCGTCAGCCTCGCCCTCCCGCGCGGCTCGCTCGTCGGCCTGATCCGCCGATAGGGCCGGGTCATGACGACACCCTCGGCAGCAGGTCCAGCGGCAGGCGGAGCCCGCCGCCGCTCGAGCGCGCGCATCGCGCAGATCGGCATCCCGCTGCTGCTCGTCTGCATCGTGCTGATGCTGGTCGTGCCACTGCCGAAGGTCCTGCTGGACATGCTCCTGGCCGCCAACATCAGCCTGGCCGTCGTCATCCTGCTGACCTCGATGCTGGTCACCCGGGCGCTCGAGTTCTCCGTCTTCCCCGCCCTGCTGCTGGTGACGACGCTGGTCCGGCTGTCGCTCAACGTCTCCTCGACCCGGCTGATCCTGCTGCACGGCGACGCCGGCCACGTCATCGAGGCGTTCGGCAAGTTCGTGGTCGGCGGCAACCTCGTCGTCGGCCTCGTGATCTTCCTGATCCTCGTGGTCATCCAGTTCACCGTCATCACCGCCGGTGCCGGACGCGTCGCCGAGGTGACCGCCCGGTTCACCCTCGACGCGATGCCCGGCAAGCAGATGGCCATCGACGCCGACCTCAACGCCGGTCTCATCACCGAGGACGACGCGAAGCGGCGCCGCTCCGACATCTCCCGCGAGGCCGACTTCTACGGCGCGATGGACGGTGCGTCGAAGTTCGTCAAGGGCGACGCCATCGCCGGCATCATCATCGTCGCCATCAACCTCCTCGGCGGATTCGTCATCGGCATCGCGATGCACGGCATGCCGCTCTCGGAAGCCGCCAGCAAGTACTCGCTGCTGAGCGTCGGCGACGGTCTGGTCTCCCAGGTGCCGGCGCTGTTGATCTCCGTCGCCTCCGGCATCATCGTCACCCGTGTCCGGAGCGACGACGACACCGGCGGCCTCGGTGGCGACCTCGCCTCGCAGCTCACCGGGTCGGCCCGCGCCCTGCGCATCGCCGCCGCCGGCATCGGGCTGCTGGGGCTGCTCCCCGGCCTGCCGAAGGTCCCCTTCCTCGTCATCGCCGCGCTGCTCGCGTTCATGGCCTCGCGCCGTGCGCAGGCGACCACCGCCGACGCGGCGGCCGCACAGGCGCTGATCCCCCTCCCGGCCGCGCCGAGCGAGGAGGACGACCTCGCCTCCAACATGCGCGTCGAACCCCTCGAGCTCGAACTCGCCCCCGACCTGCTCGACCTGCTCGACCCGGAGCGCGGCCACGGCCTGATGGAGCGCGTCCGCAGTCTGCGGCGCCGGATCGCCGGGGACCTCGGGCTCGTCGTCCCGCCCATCCGCACCCGCGACCAGGTGGCCCTGCCTCCGGAGACCTACGCCATCAAGGTCCACGGCGTCGAGGTCGCCCGCGGCGAGGCCCCTCCCGGACACTCCATGGTCCTCGGCGGCAACGAGTGGGGTGCCGGCCTGCCGGGCCGGGCGACGACGGACCCGGTCTTCGGCCTGCCCGCCACCTGGATGTCGAACGAGATCGCCGACGTGCTGGCGATGGACGGCGCGACCGTCATCGACCGGGCGTCGGTGATCGTCACCCACCTCTCCGAGGTCATCCGCCGCAACGCCCGCGACCTGCTGAGTCGGCAGGACGTCGCCGCCCTCGTCGAGAGCGTGAAGGCGTCCGCGCCGGCGCTCGCCGAGGAGATCGGCGGCGAGGGGCTGACCTTGGCCGAGGTCCAGCGCGTGCTCCGCGACCTGCTCGACGAGAGCGTGCCGATCCGCGACCTCACCCGCATCCTCGAAGCCGTCACGTCCAAGTCCCGCGAGACCCGCAACGCCGAGGTCCTCGTCGAGTCGGCCCGCGCCGTCCTCGGCCCGGGAATCTGCGCCGCCGCGGCGCTCGGTGGCAGCCTCAAGGCGCTCACGTTCGAGCCGCTGCTCGAGCAGTCGCTGCTGGAGGCCGTCCGCAACGGCGACGCCGGTTCGTGGCTCGCCGTCGACCCGATGCGGATGGAGGCGCTGATCGAAGGGATCGGCGTCGCCGTCAACGCCGCGGAGAACGCCGGCCACCGTGCCGCCGTCGTCTGCGCCGCGCAGCTCCGGCCGTCGGTGCGGCGGCTGCTCGCGGCCGCCCGTCCCGACCTGAAGGTCCTGTCCTACTCCGAGCTGTCCCGCTCGGTGAACATCGAGCCCGTAGGGGTGATCCGCCTTGCCGAGCGCGCACTCGTCTGACCCGTCCCGTTCGACCTCCCGGACGGCTGTCTCGGGCAAGCGGGAGAGCTGGCCGACGCCGGGGACGCAGCTGTTCTCGGGTGCCGACCTCGAGGAGGCGGTGGCCAACGCCGTCGCCGCCCTCGGGCTCGATGTCGAGGTCCGGGCCGCCCGGTCGGTGAAGCAGGGGCTGCGGGGCCGCACGCACGTCGAGGTGCTGGTCGCCGGCGGCGACTCCGCCGTCTCTCCGACCTACCGGACGATCCCGGCTCCCGCGCCGGCCCCGGCTCCGGCGCGCGCCGCCGCGCCGGACGCCGACCCGGTGGAGTCCACCCTGGCCGCGCTGCTCGCGTCCGCCGACGCCGAGGAGCAGGACCTCTCCCGCCGGCAGTTCGGGCGCCCTCCGGTCGAGCGGCCGTCGATCGTGCCCTTCGAGCCGCCGGCGCTCGACGGCAACCCGAGCTTCGCCGCCGAGTTCGCCAACGCCTTCCCGGCCGCGCTCGCCGCTGTCCGCGGTGACGCGCCCGAGTTCGCCCGGCACCCTGCCGCTGGACCACCGGCCGACGACTTCACCCAGCGTGTCCGCGAGGCGTTGCGGCGCGTGCCGGAGGAGGTCGACGACGACACCCCGGAGCTCGTGGCCGACGACGCCGCCACCGACGAGCTGGTCGCGATCGACGTCTCGCAGCCGGTCGACGCGGAGGCCTACGTGGTTCCGCGCTACCGCCACCCGCATCCGGCTCCCGGGCTGTTCGACGAGCCGACCGTGCACCTGCCCGACGACGTCGTTCCCCCGTCGCCGGTCGTCCCGCGTCCGCACCAGCTGGCCCCGGTGACGGCTGCTCCCCCGACGCTGCCGCCGAACGAGCGCTCCCGGCCGCGTCCGCACCCCGGCGCTGCTGCGGCGATCACCCCGTCGGCGGCCCGACCCGCGGTGCTGCGCGGCGGCCGTCCCGCGACCGCGGCCTGGAGCCGTACCCGGCTGCGGGGGCTCGGTGTGCCCGACGCGGTCCTGGCCGCGCTCCCCCAGCAGGACCCGACCGACGACCTCCGCTGGCTCGTGGCTCTCACCGACGCGATCGGGGCGACCGTGCCGGCCCCGGCCACGGACGGCGACGCCGACGTCACGGCCAGCGGCCGCGGGCTTCCGGGGGCGCTGGCACTGCTGCGCCTCGGGGTCACCGGAGTCGTCCCCAGCATGCTGATCCTCGACGGCCGGGCCGTACCGGCCACGGCGACGGAACTCGCGCTGAGCATCCGCGCCGGCATCGTCGGCTGAGGCCGGCGACGTGGCGAAGGCCAAGAAGGACGCCAAGTCGGCCAAGGGCGGCAGCAAGGCCGACAAGAAGGGTAAGTCCGGTAAGGGCACGTCCGGGGCGAAGAAGAGTCGCATCCCCCAGCCCGTGCACGGTCGCGCCTTCGCCTGGGTCGGCCTGCTCGCCCTCGGCTTCATCGCCCTGCTGATGCTCAACGGCACGCTGACGCTCGAGGCGGCCGCGACGCGCGCGGCCATCGTGCTGGTGGTGCTGATGGTGCTCGAACGGGTCGTCGCGCCGGTGGTCTGGACGATCGTGTCCAACGACAACCGGCGGGACGACGAGCCGACCGAGGCCACCCCTGCGGAGCAGCCGAGCCCCTGACCGACCCGGAGTCGCCCGGGCCGGAGTGGATCATTTCAGGAGTGGATCATTTCGGTTCTTGGGACCGATCCCGCAGGTGAACCGGTCAAGATCCGAATTGATCACCGCGATCGACACCGGTGGAGACCCCGGACATGCCTCAGCGCCTGCCGATCGTGAGTTCGATCGACAGGCGCTGGGACAGTTCCCTGCCGGCTCGCCAGTCGGCAGGGAAGTAGCTTCCGGCAGAGCGCCGGCGAGGGCGGGGTCGGTCAGACGGCGGCGGCGTGAACCGCGAACGCGTTGCGCTGCGAGGGCACGCGGCGGTTGAGGCGACCGGCGTACGACGAGCGGGTCGCGAGTGCGGCGGAGTAGGCGGCCTTGCGCTGCGCGGCACGGCTGCTCTCACGGGCGGCGTTGGTGCCGGAGGAGTCGTCGAACTGGGCCTGCAGGCCGGCACGCATCAGGGCGAGGCCCTCGGACCGCATCTGCGAAACGCGGGACTCGGTGACCTCGAGCTCGGCTGCGAGATCCGCTGAGGTGCGGCCCTCGAGGAAGTAGCCACGGACGACGGTGAGCAGCCGCTCCGGCAGCAGCTCGAGGGCGTCGCGCAGGTAGGCGGCCTGCTCGCGCTCCTCGATCTGGGCCGACGGGTCGACGTCGCTGGTCTCGATGAGGCCGTCGGCCAGGGTCAGCGGGTCGCCGTCCTCCTCGCCGCAGGGGGCGTCGAGGCTGAGCACCAGGGCGCGGTGCACCTTGCCCTGCAGCTCGCCGAGCTCACGGGTCGTGATCTTCATGTGTCCGGCGAGCTCCTCCGCGCTGGGGGTGCGGCCGAACTTGTTGAGCAGGGTGCTCTGCGCCTCCTCCACCTCACGGGCGGCGGCACGGAGCGAGCGGGGCGCGAAGTCGAGGGCGCGGGCGGCGTCGACGATGGCGCCGCGGACGCGGACGGCGGCCCAGCGCTCGAAGGGGACGCCGCGCGAGGGGTCGTAACGGTGGGCGGCCTCGACGAGCCCGAGGGTCGCGGCCTGGGCCAGCTCCTCCCGGTCGGCGTGGCGGGGGTAGTGCGCAGCGACCTGGTAGAGCACGTGCTGCACGAGCGGCAGGTTGCGCTCGATCATCGCCGAGGTCTCGGCGGGCGAGAGACGGACCGGGGCGGCGGGCGCATCGATCTCGACGGCGCTCTCGGCGGGGTCGGTGGAGAGGGTGGCGGTGGCGATGGCGGTCATGACGGCTGCCCTTTCTGTCGAAGCGAGTCGGGTCAGGCCGCGGAACGCGGGCCGGCGGAGCGAAGGGTGGGGAGCTGCGGCACGGGCCGCGGGCCGGGGGTGGCCCCGTTGCTGGTCGAGCGAGCTGCTTCGGTGCCGGTGGCCGGCAGGGCGCGTCCACCGCCGGGACCGGGACGACCGGGGGCCGGCGCGGCCGGAGCGGAGCCGGTGCCGAGGACGGCCGAGCGGTTCGCCTCCTGCAGCGCGGCCAGGACTTCCTCGCGGAAGACCTGGACGTGGCGCGGGGCGTCGATGCCCAGGCGGATCTGGTCGCCCTTGACCTCGAGGACGGTGACGACGATGTCGTCACCGATCATGATCGACTGGTTGTGGCGGCGGGTGAGGACCAGCACGGCAGTGCTCCTTCCGTGGAACGGTTACAGGCGACGGGGGGTCGAGCGGGGTCGCCTAGGCGGCGAGCAGCGGAACCTTGGTGCTCCAGCCGGCCTCGGGAAGGACGATCTGGAGGCCTTCACGGGTGCGGGTGTTGATGACGAGCGGGCCGAGGAGGTTCGCGGTGGCGTCCTCCGGCTTGTCGCCGAGGGTCACGATCATCAGGACGAGGGCCTCGTCGGCGGCACCGAGACCGAGCAGGGTGACGCTCTGGTCGTCGAGCTCGATCTCGTACTGCGGGAAGAACAGCGCCGGCGGCGCGACGAGGAACCGGATGTCGGTGTCGTCGAGGTCGACGAGAACGGAGTACGGACCTTCGTTCGCGCCCCACCGGACGAGGGCGAAACGACGGAGCCCAGGGAAGCCCGGAAGTCCGGCCCGGAAGTACAGCTCGGGGATGTCGGCGGACACGGGGGCCCCTCTCGCTACGCCAGCCAATCGGCCGGTCGGATGACCGTTTGTGCAACTGGCGCAGTCATCGGCCGGAGTGGCCGCCGAACTTCATAGCGATCAAGAGCCATCTTTCGGACGCGGAATCGCTGAGCCGAAAGGGCTAAAGAGGGCCGATCGCCTAGCCCGAAAGGACTAGTCCTGTGGTCTGGGCTGCTCAGATGCAGCCCGAGGCTCCCTCAGGACAATGCATCGGCCGTGCCGGTGGGGCTGTTGAGGCCGCACGGCAGTGATCACCCGAACGGCTCCGGAGCCGTCACCCGTCCAGAACGACGGAAGCTGTGTGGGCTTCCACCGGGCAGGACCGGCGGGAGCCCGCACAGCTTCGGCGTGCGCTGGCTTGTGGAGTAGCGGGGTGGGACCGATCAGTCGCGCGTGAGCTTGCGGTAGGTCACGCGGTGCGGCCGGGCCGCGTCGAGGCCCATGCGCTCGATCTTGTTCGCCTCGTAGTCGGCGAAGTTGCCCTCGAACCAGTACCACTTCGACGGGTCGGCGTCCGAGCCCTCCCACGCCAGGATGTGGGTCGCGGTGCGGTCGAGGAACCAGCGGTCGTGGCTGATGACCACGGCGCAGCCCGGGAACTCGAGCAGGGCGTCCTCGAGCGAGCGGAGCGTGTCCACGTCGAGGTCGTTCGTCGGTTCGTCGAGGAGGAGGACGTTGCCCCCGGACTTCAGTGTCAGCGCGAGGTTGAGGCGGTTGCGCTCGCCACCGGAGAGCACACCGACCGGCTTCTGCTGGTCGGGGCCCTTGAAGCCGAACGACGACACGTACGCGCGGCTGGGCAGCTCGGTCTTGCCGACCTGGATGAAGTCGAGGCCGTCGGAGATGACCTCCCAGACGTTCTTCTTGCCGTCGAGGCCGGAACGCGACTGGTCGACGTAGGCGATCTTCACCGTCTCGCCGATGGTGACCGAGCCGGAGTCGGGCTGCTCCTCGCCCATGATCGTCTTGAACAGCGTGGTCTTACCGACACCGTTCGGACCGATGATCCCGACGATGCCACCGCGCGGCAGGTCGAAGGTCAGGTCCTCGATCAGGAGCCGGTCGTCGAAGCCCTTGTTCAGCCCCTTCGCCTGGATGACCACGTTGCCCAGACGCGGACCCGGCGGGATCTGGATCTCCTCCAGGTCCCGCGGCCGGGCGCGCTCGGCCTCGGACGCGAGCTCCTCGTACCGGGAGACCCGGGCCTTGCTCTTCGCCTGCCGGGCCTTGGGGTTCGACCGCACCCACTCGAGCTCCTGGGCGAGCAGACGCTTGCGCTTCGCGTCCTTCTGCCCCTCGACCTTGAGGCGGGCCTGCTTGGCCTCGAGGTAGGTGGAGTAGTTGCCCTCGTAGGGGTAGGCGCGACCGCGGTCGAGCTCGAGGATCCAGCCGGCGACGTTGTCGAGGAAATAGCGGTCGTGCGTCACGGCGAGCACGGCACCCGGGTACTTCGCGAGGTGCTGCTCGAGCCAGGCGACGGACTCGGCGTCGAGGTGGTTGGTGGGCTCGTCGAGCAGCAGCAGGTCGGGCTGCTCGAGCAGCAGCTTGCAGAGCGCGACGCGGCGCCGCTCACCGCCGGAGAGCACGGTGACGTCGGCGTCGCCCGGCGGCAGGCGCAGCGCGTCCATCGCCTGGTCGAGCTTGGAGTCGAGCTCCCAGGCGTCGTGCGCCTCGATGAAGTCGATGAGCTCGGCCTGCTTGGCGAGCAGGCTGTCGAAGTCGGCGTCGGGTGCGCCGAGCTTCTCGTTGATCTCCTCGTACTCGCGCAGCACCTCGCGCGTCTCGTGCACGGCCTGCTCGACGTTGCCACGGACGTCGCGGGTCTCGTCCAGCGGCGGCTCCTGCAGCAGGATGCCGACCGAGAAGCCGGGACTGAGCGTCGCGTCGCCGTTGGACGGCGTGTCCATGCCGGCCATCATCTTCAGGACCGTCGACTTACCGGCTCCGTTGGGTCCGACCACGCCGATCTTGGCGCCGGGCAGGAACGACAGCGAGACGTCATCGAGGATGACCTTGTCGCCGACTGCTTTGCGCACCTTGCGCATCGAGTAGATGTACTGCGCCATGCCGCCCAGCCTATGGGTTGGGCGGCCCGTCAGCCGGCGAGGCGCAGCTGGAGCGCCGGATCCCCGCCGCGGCCCTGCCGCTCGACGAGACCGTCGGGAGCGAGGACGGCGACGCCCGTCCCGTCGGTACGGACGGCGATGCGGTCGGTCTCGACGAGCACCTCCCGGCCGGTCGGCACGCGGCCGAGGACCGTGGCCACCAGCGCACCCGGCACCACGGACTCGATCTCCGGCTTCAGCTTCGCGTCGAGGACGGGGCCGGTTTCGACGAGTGGAGGTCCCAGCGCGGGGATCTCGGGGCCGGTCGGGGTCAGCCGCACGGCGAGGGTCGAGGTGGTTCCGACCGGCAGCGGCCAGGACAGCCGCCGGTCGCCGACGGTGAGGACCAGGCGCGCGGACGGGAAGGCCGGGACCCGGACGGTGGCGGTCAGCGGAACCTCCGGAGCGGTCACCTCGCGCAGCCGCTCGAGCCAGGCGACGTAGCGCGCCTTCGGGGTGCGGTTGTAGGCACCGAGGATGCGCAGCCGCAGCAGCGAGCGACGGGGGTTGTCGCCGACGACGGTGAAGTCGTCGGCGCCCGTGGTCAGCGCGAACACGGTGCGGCCGTCCGGGCAGGCCGGACCGCCGCACGCACCGTTGTCCAGGACGGCGGAGGGGTGCTGCAGGAACGGTGGGTTGGTCGGGATGAACACGACGCTGTCGCCCTGCGCGCTGAGCATCCGCTTCAGCGCGGTGTCGTGCGAGGTCATGGTCGCGTCGGCGGGCAGCGCGGTGAGCAGCGTCGTCGTGACCAGTCCGGCTCCGAGAAGCGAGACGAGCACCCCACCGACCCGGGCGAGGCGGGCGCCGGCGAACAGGTCGGCCAGGCCACGCGCGCCGAGCACGACCAGCGGGACCAGCAGGATCATCACGTAGAACGGGCCGACGAACCGGATGCCGCCCCACAGGTCCGCGGCGTTCCAGGCACCCCAGAACGCCAGGTAGCCGACGCAGAGGAGCAGGCCGCCGGCGCCGAGCAGGACCCCGGACCGCCCCACGCGACGGCGGGTGACGGCGACGACCGCGAGGACCGCGAGCAGGACGCCGCCGGCCGCCCAGCCGATGCCGAGCAGCCACAGGTGGTTGCCGATGCCCGCGAGCCCCTGCGCGATGCCGAAGTGGTGCGGCGGATCGCTCGGGTAGAGCTGCCGGCCACCGAAACCGAGCTTGTCCTCCGGCTCGAGCAGCGCGAAGGGCAACGACAGCGGCGAACCCGTGGCGAGGGCGTTGAAGCCGAGCAACGCGATCAGCGGCGGCGCGAGGCCGGTCGCCAACGACGACACCGCCCACCCGAGCCGTCGTCGCGACGTCCACACCAGCCAGCCGGCGAGCGGCAGGAGGAACAGCACCGTGTCGTAGGGCCGGGTCGCCACCGCGAGGCCGAGCGCGAGCCCCGCACCCGCCAGCGGCAACCGCCGGGACAGCCGTACCCCCCGGAGCGCACCCAGGACGACGAGCTCGACGAGGATCACGAAGGGCAGGTACGGCAGCAGCATCGCGCTCTGCACGATGGTGAGCGGCGACAGCGCCCACAGCCCGGCGGCGAGGGCCGCGACGCGGCGGTCGTCCAGGACCTCCCGGGCGAGCAGGTAGGTCGCGACGACCCCGGCCGCTGCCAGCAGTGCGAGGCCCGTCGCGAACCCGCCGGTGACGGCGAGGCTGGCGGCGTGGATGCCCGGCACCACCGGCGTGTACTTCAGCACGTAGTGCCCGCCGCGGACGACGGCGAGCCAGGGCCGGTACGCGTCGGCGGGCGGCGGGGCATGGGGGAACAGGTGCCCGTCGGCCAACGTCTGCGCCTGCAGGCGGTAGATCGGTTCGTCGTTGTCGATCGACAGGTGCGGGAAGAGCAGAACGCTCAGCAGCACCGCGACCACGGCCGAGGCGACGGCGAGTGCGGCGACGACCAGCACCGGTCCGCGCGACCGCCCGTCCGGCCGCGAACGGTCGCCGGCGACCGCTGACGGTGGGTGCTCACCGGTCCGATCCGCGCCGGCAGCGGCCGGTGCGGCCGCACGGCTCGAGCCGGCCCGCACGTCAGCCACGTGCTGCCGAGCCCTGGTCCACGCGCTCACCCTCCGTCGGCGCCGCGCCCGCGACGCCGCTGTTCGTCGGGCGAATCCTAGTGGTTGGTCGCCGTCGCACCCCGCCGGCACCTCCTGCCCGTCGTGCTCAGGCGGCCGAGCCCGCGAGCGGCGGCAGCCACGGGTCGTCGTTCAGCTCGACGTCGCCGGACTCGCCGCCGAGCTGCACCGGCACCACCGGGTCGGTACCGCCCGTCGACTGCTCCGCACCGACGCCGTCGGGGCCGTTCGCCTCCGACGGCGCGGCGTCGGCCGGCTGCTGCTTGCGCTGGCGGGCCACCGTGACGATGCCGCGCTGCAGGTCCGGCCCGATGGCATCGGCCTCGATCTCGTGCATCGTGCGCCGCACGCCGTCCTTCTCCGCGGTCCACTGCCGCAGCCGCCCGGAGACGATCACGCGGTCGCCCTTGTCGAGGGAGCAGACGACGTTCTCGGCCAGGCGTCGCCAGCACGTGACGTTCATGAAGACGCTGTCGCCGTCGTACCAGGTGTCGGTGTTGGCGTCGCGGCGCCGTTCGGTGCTCGCGATGCGGAAGCTGGTGCGCGAGGCGCCACCGGCCGTCACCTGGACGACCGGCGTCTCGACGAGATTGCCGATCAGGACGAGGTTGTTGATGGTCATGGCTCTCCCTCACAGAGGCGGCGCGGGTCGCCGACGGCCTCCACACTCGCGCGGTCAGGCCGCGGGACGAGCTGTGGGGAGAAGGCTGGGGACGGCGCAGTCCGCCCCACACCCGGGAGGTGTGGAGCGGAGGCGGCCGGCGCCTCCGCACGGTCAGCGCAGCGTCGTCCCGCCGTCGACGGGCAGGACCGCGCCGGTGACGTAGGACCCGGCCGAACTCGCGAGGAAGAGAGCCACCCCGGCGATGTCGGTGGGACGCCCCGCGCGGTGCATCGGGATGCGCTTGACGACCTCCTGCTCGTTGCCGTCGTTGAAGGCGAAAGCGGTCATCTTGCTGGGGAACAGTCCCGGGGCGATCGCGTTCACCGTCATCTCGGGGGCCAGGTCGGCCGCGAGGTGCCGAGCGAGCTGGTGGATCGCCGCCTTCGAGGCCGGGTAGGCGTAGTTCGGCCAGGCCGGTACCGCGAAGCCCTCGACGGAGCCGATCATGATGACGCGCGCCGGGTCCTCCGGGGTCGACGCCGCCCGCAGCGGCCCGAGAAGAGCCTGGGTCAGGAGGAACGGACCCTTGACGTTGATCCCGAGCACTTTGTCCCAGGCCGCCTCGGGGTACTGCTCGAGCGGGGCGCCCCAGGCCGCGCCGGCGTTGTTGACCAGCACGTGCACCTGCGACTCGCGCTCGGTGACCGCGGCGACCAGCGTCGCGACGCCCTCGGCGGTCGAGAGGTCGGCCGGCACCGCGACCGCACCGATGGCGTCCGCGGTCGCCTGCAGTTCCTCGGCCTTGCGGGCGGAGATGTACACGCGGGCGCCGGCTTCGGCGAACCCGGTCGCGATCATGCGGCCGATCCCCCGTGACCCGCCCGTCACGACCACGACCTTGCCCGCCACGTCGAAGAGTCCGTCCACGTCCGCCTGCTCTCACCCTCGGGAACTGTCCTGTGGGGCCGCGGCACGTGCCCGCAGGTCCCCAGCGCGGAGGTTAGCGTGGTGCGGGTGACTGCATCGGACGTCGACCCCGCCGCGGATCTGCGGCTCCCGCCGGACCGGTGGGCCGACCTCGACGGCCCCGTCCGCTACGTCGACTTCGGTGGCCCGGCCGACGGTCCCCTCCTGGTCTGCGTGCACGGGCTCGGCGGCTCGCTCGTCAACTGGCTCGCGCTCGCGCCACGGCTGACCGGCACCTGCCGCGTTCTCGCCCTCGACCTCGCCGGGCACGGGCTGACCGAGGCGGCAGGCCGCGGCACCGACGTGCACAGCAACCGGCGGCTGCTCGATCGCTTCCTCCGCGAGGTCGTCCGGGAGCCGGTCGTGCTGATCGGCAACAGCATGGGCGGTCTCATCACGCTGCTCGAGGCGGACAAGAGCCCCGACGTCGTTCGCGCGATGGTCCTCGTCGACCCCGCCCTCCCGCGCCCGGGCGTGCAGAAGCCCGACGCGATGGTCGCGAAGGCCTTCGCCACCTACGCCCTGCCGATGATCGGCGAGCGGTTCCTGAAGCACCGCAACCGGACGCTCCAGCCTGCCCAGCTCGTCGGCGAGACCCTGGCCCTGTGCTGCGTCGACCCGGGCCGGGTGCCGGAGGCGGTGAAGCGCGAGTCGATCGCCCTCGTTCTCGCGCGCAAGGGGCAGAAGGCTCCGGAGAAGGCGTTCCTGGGCGCGGCCCGGTCGCTGCTGAAGCTGCTCGCGCGACCCAGGCGCTACCTCGCCACCATCGCCCGCGTGAAGCAGCCGACGCTGCTGCTCTTCGGGGCGAAGGACCGCCTCGTACCCGTCGCATCCGGTGACCGGGCCGCCCGTCGCCGGCCGGACTGGCGCTACGAGGTCCACCCCGACCTCGGCCACGTCCCGATGCTGGAGGACGCGAAGTGGACGGCCGACCTCGTGCTCGACTGGCTGTCCACCGAAGGCAAGCGCGTCACCACCGGAGCCGACCGGACCTGAACCACGGCGCGCGGCCGCCCGCGCGCCGAAGCACCCTGCGACCCCCCTCGGCTGCTCGTTACGCTCGGATCGGTCGCGAGCGCCCGTAGCTCAGTGGATAGAGCAGGTGCCTTCTAAGCACTTGGTCGCAGGTTCGATCCCTGCCGGGCGCACCTCAGTCCCGGACGGCCGTCCCGGACGTCCGTCCCTCGGCGCCGTCACGCACGTCGATGGTGCGCGGCGCCGCCCCACCGGCCGCTTTGCCGGCCTCCGGAACGGCATCGGCGACGTCGAGCCGCACCGCCGTGTCTTCCTCCTCGGCGGGATAGAAGAGGTTGTGCGCCAGTGCGGCGAGCGCCCCGCCGACCAGCGGGGCCACCACGAAGACCCACAGTTGGCTGAGCGCCGACCCTTCGACGACGAGCGCCGGGCCGATGCTGCGGGCCGGGTTGACCGAGGTCCCGGTCAGCGGGATCCCGATCAGGTGGACGACGGTCAGGGCGAACCCGATGACCAGGCCCGCCACCTGTGGGGCAGCCGTGTTCCGCGTGGCGGCGAGCACCACGAACACGAAAAGGGCGGTGAGCAGGACCTCGACGACGATCGCGCCGACCGCGCCGAGCCCGACCGTCGACGTGGCGCCGAACCCGTCGGCGCCGAGGCCGGTCCCGCTCCTCGTGTAGCCGTCCGCGGAGCTCATCACCCCCCACAGCACGAGGGCACCGACGATGCCGCCCGCGACCTGGGCGACCCAGTAGCCCACCGCGTCCCGGAGGGCCATGCGACGCGCGACGACGAAGCCCAGCGTGACCGCCGGGTTGATGTGGCAGCCGGAGATCGGCCCCAGGGCGTAGGCGAGGACGAGCAGCGCCAGACCGAAGGCGAGCGCCGTCGTCACGACGCCGGCGGCCGGGCTGCTCCCCTCCAGCTTGAAGCCGAAGTTCAAGGTGGCCACACCGACCGCGAAGAAGACGAGCAGGGCGGTTCCGAGGAACTCCGCCGCGAGGTTCTTCCGTTGCATGGAGCACTCCTGGGGGAGGTCCCGGGCCGTCGTCTCGACCCGGTGCAGTTTTCAGATGATCGAACTGATCCCGGCTCCTGTCGAGTCGGCGGCGGACCCGCCGCAGAAACCGCTCCTGTCGGGCGCGCCGTTCAAGCTTCAAGCGGTTGATGGGGCAGACAATTGGGCATCGCCCGATCGGGCGACGACAAACGGGGCAATTCTGCTCGTTTGCCTGACACCATCCGCTCGGCCGACCTTCCCCTCGGACCCAAGCCCCTCAGATTGGACCCCCGTGAAGCGTCGTCTGGTTGCCCTCGTCCTCGGCCTCGCAGCTGCTCTCGGCACGGTCGGCGGCGTTGCCGCCGTGGCCGACAGCTCTGCCGACAACTCGACCCCTGTCGTCGTGGCCGGCAGCAGCTGGACCTGATCGGTCCAGGCTGCACGGTCCTCCCCGGGGCTGCAGCCGTTGCAACAAACGTTCATCGCCCCGGCATGTGAGCCCATTCCAGGGGAACCATCCCGCTCAGGCCCGTACCAGTCGGGCCGGTGAGCGAGGTCTTCGGTGTCATCGATCGCGGCCGGTGTCAAACACCGCAATCCCTACGTACGCCGGGCTGCGGTGCTCGCCGGCATCGGCGGTCTGCTCTTCGGCTACGACACCGGGGTGATCGGCGGCGCCCTGCCGCTGATCGCGAAGGACTTCGACTGGAGTACCCCCTTCCGCAAGGGCGTCATCACCTCCTCACTTCTGCTCGGGGCGGCCGTCGGCGCCTTCCTCGCCGGACGACTGTCCGACCGGCTCGGCCGCAAGCGTCTGATCATCCTGACGGCGGCGACGTTCGTCGTCGGCATCGTCGGGGCCGCACTCTCCCCGACCGCCGTGGTCCTCGTCGCCTTCCGCGTGGTCATCGGGCTGGGGGTCGGGTCCGCGTCGGTGACGGTCCCGCTCTACATCGGCGAACTCGCGCCACCGAGCGCGCGCGGCGCGCTGGTGTCGCTGAACCAGCTGGCCATCACCCTTGGCATCCTGTCCAGCCAGCTGATCGCCTACTTCCTGACGACGACCGGTCAGTGGCGCATCATGATCGCGCTCGCCGTCATCCCGTCGCTCATCCTCGGACTGGGCATGCTCCGCCAGCCGGAGAGCCCCGCCTGGCTGGTGGAGAAGGAACGCGAGGACGAGGCGCGCGAGATCCTGGGCCACGTCCGTGACCGTCGCGAGGACGTCGACGCCGAGATCGACGAGGTGCAGACCGTCGCCCGCGAGCGGGAGGGCGTCAGCGCGCTGTTCGGGCGCGGTGTGCGCCCCGCGCTGATCATCGGCATCGGACTCGCGATCATCCAGCAGATCACCGGCATCAACACCGTCATCTACTACGCGCCCACGCTGCTCGAGTCGGCCGGGCTCGGGCAGCACGCGGCCATCGGCGGCACCGTCGTCGTCGGTTTGATCAACGTCCTCCTGACCATCGTCGCGATCAACCTGCTCGACCGTGTCGGACGCCGGTCCCTGCTGCTCGGCGGCACCCTCGGCATGATCGTCGGGCTGGTCGTGCTGGCCGTGTCCTTCATCGGGCAAGGCGACTCCATCGACCACCTGCACGCGGGGATCGCCATCGCGGCGCTCTGCGTCTACGTCGGGTCGTTCGCCATCGGCCTCGGGCCAGGCTTCTGGTTGCTGATCTCCGAGATCTACCCGCTGCGGGTCCGCGGGTCGGCGATGTCGTTGGCCGGCGTGACGAACTGGGTCGTCAACTTCCTGGTCGCCATCAGTTACCTGTCGATCCTCGCCGCCGTCGGACGGCCGGCGACCTTCTTCGGCCTCGCGGTCATCACCTTCCTGTCGTTCATATTCATGCGGGCACGGGTGCCGGAGACCAAGGGTCGCTCGCTGCCCGAGATCGAGATGGACCTGCGCGGCGGAGAGGCCGGTTTCACGACCTCCCGGGGACGCGTCACGTCCCGGGAGGCCTGACTCCGGTCGGGTGGCGCCGCAGGGCTGCGCCGTGAGGGCCCCGCCGCTCCAGGACCCGCTGTCCTACCCGGGCGCCTCCGCCCCGTGGTCGTTCCGACTGCACGGCGACGTCGCGACCCGCTTCGACGGCCCGCTTCCGGACCGGCGTACCGCTGTGCTCGGGGTCGGTTCGAACGCGTGCCCTGCGCAGCTGGCCGCCAAGTTCCGGGCCGGGATGTGCAGCGGCGATCTGGTCGGTGTCGTCGTTTCCGTGGCTCGGTTGCAGGTACGGCCGAGCGCCCACCTCAGCCGCTCCGGCTACTGGCCGTTCGCGCCCATGGCGTCCTCGGGCACCGCCCGGGCCGTGCTCTGCCTCCTGGACGACGACCAGCTCGACGTCCTGGACCGCACCGAACCGAACTACGACCGAAGGAAGCTCGACGCACGCACGCACCCGGTTGCGGGGGTGCCGGACGAGCTGTGCGCCGAGGGCGCCTGGGTCTACGTCTCGAAGCACGGAGTCGTCGACGATCCCCGACTACCGGCCTGGAGCGACCCGCCGCCCAGCCAGGTCATGCTGCTCGACGCGCTGATGGAACTCGTGCCCGTGTCACCGCAGCCGAGCGGGGCGGTAGGGCTGAGCGCCGCACTCCGCCGGGATCCCGAGCTCGCCGGCGAGCTCACCAGCCGCGTGAAGCAGTACGTGACCGTCCGCTCGTCCGGCCTCACGTTCATCGGGAGCGGCGGCAGCTAGCGGGTCGGCAGCTGCACGGTCGGCAAGCCCGTCTCCAGCGACCGGTACGTGCCCTCGTAGAACACCAGCGGGGTGGATGCCGGGTCGGGCACGAGCGCGCTCTCGACGCTGCCGATCAGCAGCGTGTGGTCGCCCCCCGGGTAGGTCGCTGTCGTCCGACACTCGAGGACGGCGACCGCATCGGCGACCAACGTGACGCCGGTGGCCGAGCCGACCATCGTGGTGACGCCCTCGAACGAGTCGTCGAGTTCGTGACGGACCTTGCTCGCGTGGAAGCGCGACAGCGCCTCATGCCCCTCGGCCAGGATCGACACGCCCCACACGCCGCTGGCCAGCACGGCGCGGTGGAAGGCGGCGGTTCGCTGCACCGAGAGCAGGGCGAGCGCCGGTTCGAGCGACACCGACGCGAACGCGTTCGCGGTCAGCGAGACGGTGGTGCCGCTCTCGTCGAGGGTGGTGGCCACGGTGACCCCGGTGGCGAAGCGCCCGACGACCCGGCGGTACTGCCCGGGTTCGATGGCCACCACCCCAATTTATGCGACGACCGCACTCGCCGACGGAGCCGGAATCAGCTCAGCGCAAGCCCCGCGCGGAGCGCCCACGCCAGGGCTTCGTCAGCACCGCGACGACGCCGTAGGTGAGCAGCCCGACGAGGAGGAAGGCGACGGCGAGCAGGCTGTTCGGGAGGATGACGTCGCCCTGCGCCGTGCCGGACGACAGCGGGATGATGACGACGGCCCAGCCGACGAGCGGGGTGAGCGTGCCGGCGCGGGTGCCGGTCAGGTAGAGCCCGAGCCGGGCCGCGGCGGGGTGCCCCACGAGGGCGATCACCAGGCCGATCGGCAGGACCAGCGTCGTCCCGGACCGTGGGCCGGCGGAGAGGAAGAACGACCCCAGCAGCGCGAGCGTCAACCCCAGGGTGAACAGGACCAGGTAGGACGCGACGAGGAAGGCGGGACCCGGCTCGTCGTCCCGCCCCGAGCCGTTCGTCCGCCGAGCGGCGGCATCGTCAGACGGGGTGCCGGCCACGGACGACGCCGTACCCCGGCCGGGAACTGCCACCCGGCCAGGGTACGGATCGCGCGTCTGGATCGTCGCTCAGGAGCGGACGTCCTCCGACTCGCGCAGGTCGACGACCGCCGGCGGCGGCCCCGCCGGAGCAGCTGCGCCGTCGAGCAGGTCGGTGATCTCGGAGCCGATGAGCTCCTCCCGCTCGAGGAGCGCGTCGCGCAGGGCCTCGACGAGGTGGCGGTTGCGGCCGAGCAGGTCGCGGACGAAGGCCTTCTGCGCGTGGAGCAGCTCCTCCAGCTGGGCGCGGGCGTCACCGTCACCGAGGACCTTGCCGACGAGGTTCGAGCCGCCGAAGCCCTCCTGCGACGCGGCGAAGGAGACGAGCGAACCCGCCATACCGGCCGAACCGATCATCTCGGCGCCGACCTTCGTGGCGTAGGCGAGGTCGCCCGCCGGGCCGGTGGAGACGTCGCCGAAGAAGAGCTCCTCGGCGACCTGCCCGCCGAGCGAGATCTGGATCATGGACGTGAGCTCGGCACGGGAGCGGGTGTAGACGTCGTCGCGGTCACCGTGGGCCAGCAGGCCGAGCGCCTCACCGCGCTTGATGATCGTGAGGACCTCGAGGCGCCGCTGCGGTGCGACGAGGTGCGCGACGGTGGCGTGGCCGGCCTCGTGGGTGGCGATGAGCACGCGCTCGGAGTCGGTGTACTCGACCGGCATCCCGAGACCGACCTCGGTGGTCAGCCGGGCGTGCTCGACGTCGTTCCAGCTCATCGCCTTGCTGCCCCGCCGGACGGCGTTGACGAGGCCTTCGTCGAGCAGGTGCTCGAGCTTGGCCGGCGAGTAGCCCTGGGTCACCGCGGCGAGGGCGTCACGACGCTCGGGGTCGTCGAGCTCGGCGATGTGGGCCTTGCGGTCGAGGTAGTGGTCGACCAGCGCGCGGCGGGACGACTTGCCGGGCAGGCCGAACGCGAGGCGGCGGTCGAAACGGCCGGGCCGCAGCAGCGCCGGGTCGAGGGAGTCGGCCCGGTTGGTGGCCGCGACGAGCAGGATGTTGGCCCGCTTCGGCTCCGGCTGGGCGACCTGGCGGTGCGGCGGCAGGAAGGTGTTGAGCATCGCGATGAGGCTGCCGGTGAACTTCTGCATGCCGGTCGGGCTGTCGAAGGACTGCATCTGGACGAGCAGCTCGTTGACGACGCCGCCGGTGCCCTCACTGACCATGCCGTTGTGGTTCACGGCCATCCCCGCCGGCGCCGCGGGCGAGATCTGCGGGCCGCTGCAGCAGAAGCCCGCACCGCCGGCGGCGCTCGTCGGAGCGACCGGGATGCTCTGCCAGGCGGAGAACCCCGCCTGCGCCATGCCACCCCGGGCGCCGGCGATCGCGTCGATCTCCTCGATGAAGCCGATGGCGCCACCCTCGCGCTCGGCGGTCTTACGCAGCACCTTGAAGTACGAGCGGATCTTGCGGGCGGTCGCGCCGTAGAACATCGACTGGAACGCGGTGGCGGAGACGAACAGGAACGGGACGCCGGCTTCGGCGGCCATGGCCTTCGCGAGCAGCGTCTTGCCGGTCCCGGGCGGGCCCTCGAACAGCAGCCCGCGGCGCGGCCGGCCGCCCATCTCGTCGGCGAACGTCTTGTGGGCGAGGAACAGGTTGAGGCTGCGGATGACCTCCTCCTTCACCTGCTCCACCCCGACGACGTCGGCGAGGCGCACGTCGATCTGCTCCGGCGTGTAGGCGATGTGCGGCGAGCGGCCCATGGCGGCCTGCGGGACCACGACGGCCGCGATGATGGTGACCGGGATCAGCATCGAGAACAGCAGCAGCGGGTCGATGTTCGGCAGGGCGAAGACGTTGAACGGGTGGCCGATCAACAGGCGGTACCAGAGGAAGGCGGCAGGCAAGCCGAGCACCACCGCGGCCACCTTGAGCCGGTGCCGGCGCCGGGACTCGCGGGCCCGGCCGACGTCCGCCGAACCCGCCGTCAGGAGGATGGGTGAGCTGAGCGACGCAGTTGCGGCGGTCGGCGAGGTCTCGAGAGCCATGGGGGTCCTTCCGGGGATCACGGTGACGCCTGATCTCAGGCCTCACGACCCCCGGACGACGCCGGGGGTCGGACGAGAACCCGATACCCGCACAACGGGCCCGGAGCCCGAGCCGCTACGGCCGTCACCCGCATGGGCTAGCAAGAACACCCGCTTGCCAGCCGAAGACCCTCAGCCGGCGCCGGGACTCAGCTCGCGCCAGGGACGGCGGCGAACAGGTCGTCCTCGCGCCCTTCCGGCCCGCTGCCCGGGCCGCGCTCACCCCGCACGAGGATGTACTGCTCGGTGGCGAAGTTGCGCTGCCCCACCCGGTCGGCCAGCGCGTAGAACATGCCGCCCACGGCGATCTGCGTGGCGTGGGCGCGCATCGCCGCGACCTTGGCGTCGAAGTAGTCGGCGCCGTCGATCTGCGTCGTGATCATCTCGTCCGGCACGCCCATCGGGAGTTCGTCGGCGCTGGTGACCCCCTCGAAGAAGCCGGTGTCGCCGCCCTCGTCGCGGAAGGCGTCGATCCCCCGCTGCAGCCAGGACTTCGAGATCGCGGCGTAGTACAGCTTCGCCGGAGCCCAGGGCTCCCCCGCCTCGGGGTGGAACGCCGGGTCGCTGGAGGCGTCGAAGGCCCGGACGGCGACGTTGTGGGCCTGGATGTGGTCGGGGTGGCCGTAGCCGCCGTTCTCGTCGTAGGTGACGACGACCTGCGGCCGCACCTCCCGCATCACCTGCACGAGCGCGAGCGTGGCCTCGTCGAGGTCGGCCTGCCAGAAGCAGTCCGGCCGGTTGTTGGTCTCCAGACCCATCATCCCGCTGTCGCGCCAGCGTCCGGGGCCGCCGAGGAAGCGGTGGTCGGTGACCCGCAGCGCCTCGCACGCCGCGGCGAGCTCACCGATGCGGTGCTGGCCGAGCGTGTCGTCGCGTTCGGCGGCGAGGTGCTCGAGCTCGGGGACGAGGACCTCGCCCTGCTCCCCCAGCGTGCAGGTGATCAGCGTGACCAGCGCGTTCTCGGCGGCGTACTTGGCCATGGTGGCGCCGGTGCCGATGACTTCGTCGTCGGGATGGGCGTGCACGAGCAGCATCCGCTTCGGGTGGTCGAGCGGCTCGATGTCGAAGCGCTGCTCGAGCGAGTCGACCTCGTCGGCCAGTTCCTCGAGCACCTCGTCGACGGGGCTGTCCCCCTGCACGGCCTCGGGCGGACCGGCGCTCACACGCTCGGGTTCGGGCGGCAGCGTTGCGGAGGCCATGAGTTGCAGCCTATGGCGCGACGGGATCCGAGCCGGTCGAGGTCGTACCGGGTCAGCCGCGGTTGCGGTTCCGCGAGCGCAGCTTCTCGCGGTCCTGCATCGCCAGGGCCACCTTGCGGATGCGGACGAAGCCGGGGGTGACCTCGACGCACTCGTCCTCGCGGCAGAACTCCAGCGCCTGCTCGAGCGAGAGCTGCCGGTAGGGCACCAGGCGCACGAGCTCGTCGCCGGTGGACGAGCGCATGTTGGAGAGCTTCTTCTCCTTGGTGATGTTGACGTCCATGTCGTCGGAGCGCGCGTTCTCGCCGACGATCATGCCCTCGTACACCTCGGTCGTCGGACCGACGAACAGCACGCCGCGCTCCTGCAGGGAGAAGCAGGCGAACGCCGTGACCGGACCCTTGCGGTCGGCGACCAGCGAGCCGGTCGGACGCGTGCGGAGCTCGCCCGCCCACGGCTCGTAGCCGTCGAAGACGTGGTGCAGCAGCCCGGTGCCGCGGGTCTCGGTGAGGAACTCGGTGCGGAAGCCGATGAGCGCGCGGGCCGGCACCCGGTACTCCAGGCGGACCCAGCCGGTGCCGTGGTTGACCATCTGCTCGAGCCGGCCCTTGCGCAGACCCATCAGCTGGGTGACGACACCGAGGTAGTCCTCGGGCACGTCCGCGGTGAGGCGCTCCATGGGCTCGTGCACCTTGCCGTCGATCTCGCGCGTGACGACCTGCGGCTTGCCCACCGTGAGCTCGAAGTCCTCGCGCCGCATCATCTCGACGAGGATGGCGAGCTGCAGCTCGCCACGGCCCTGCACCTCCCAGGTGTCGGGGCGCTCGGTCGGCTCCACGCGCAGCGACACGTTGCCGACGAGCTCGGCGTCGAGGCGGTTCTTCAGCTGGCGCGCCGTGAGCTTCTTGCCGCTCTGTCCGGCCAGCGGCGAGGTGTTGATGCCGATCGTCATCGAGATCGACGGCTCGTCCACCCGGAGCTGCGGGAGCGCCACCGGGTTGTCGATGTCGGCGAGCGTCTCACCGATGGTCACCTCGTCGAGGCCGGCAACGGCGACGATGTCACCCGGGCGCGCCAGCTCGGCGGGCACGCGGTCCAGCGCCTCGGTCATGAGCAGCTCGCTGACCTTGGCGCGCTCGACGGTTCCGTCGATGCGACACCACGCGACCTGCTGGCCGCGGCGGAGCTCGCCACCGACGACCCGGCACAGCGCCAGGCGGCCGAGGTACGGCGAGGCGTCGAGGTTCGTGACGAGCGCCTGCAGCGGGGCACCCTCGGTGTACTCGGGCGCCGGCACGGTCTTGAGCAGCACGTCGAACAGCGGCTCGAGGTCCGGGGAGTCGGGCATCGCCCCGTCGTCGGGCCGGTTCAGCGACGCCCGCCCGGCCTTGGCCGACGCGTACACGATCGGGAACTCGATCTGGTGCTCGTCGGCGTCGAGGTCGAGGAACAGCTCGTAGGTCTCGTCGACGACCTCGGCGATGCGGGCGTCGGGACGGTCGACCTTGTTGACGACGACGACCACCGGCAGCCGCTTCTCGAGCGCCTTCCGGAGCACGAAGCGGGTCTGTGGCAGCGGGCCCTCGGAGGCGTCCACGAGCAGCAGCACGCCGTCGACCATCGCGAGCCCGCGCTCGACCTCGCCGCCGAAGTCGGCGTGGCCGGGGGTGTCGATGACGTTCAGCGTGACCGGCTCACCACCCCGCGTGTAGCGGATCGCCGTGTTCTTGGCGAGGATGGTGATGCCCTTCTCGCGCTCCAGATCCATGGAGTCCATGACCCGCTCACGGACCGAGTTCTCGTCGGCCTGGTGCTGGGTGAAGGCTCCGGACTGCCAGAGCATGCCGTCGACCAGTGTGGTCTTGCCGTGGTCGACGTGGGCGATGATGGCGAGGTTGCGGAGATCTGCGCGTACTGACACGTGGGGCCAGGTTACGCGGTTGGCTTGACCGAGGTCGCCGTCGAGGCGTATGAGCGCCTCCAGGGGTCCACCGGACCGCCGAGGAGGTTCGCGATGGATGACCCGGTTCGTGACGACGTCGAGGCGATCCGGCAGCTGCTCGACCGCTGGAACGACGCCGTCCGGCGCGGGGACGTCGACGGGGTGCTCGCCGACCACGGCGACGACATCGTCATGTTCGACGTGCCCCCACCCGCCACCGGGGTCCGGGGCCGGGAGGCCTACGCGGCGACCTGGCCGCCGTTCTTCGACTGGCTGCGTTCCGGCGCCGCGTTCGACGTCGAGACGTGGGCGATCACCGCGGGCGCCGACGTCGCGTTCGCCTTCGGCAACGTGCGGTGCGGCACCCCCGCCGATCTGGTTGAACCCGAGCAGCGGCTCCGGCTGACGGTCGGGCTCGAGAAGCGCGACGGCCGGTGGACCGTCGTCCACGAGCACCATTCGTTCCCCGACCTCAGCTGAGCCGGGGGGTGGCGGCCTCACCTCAGGGCAGGCTGAGGACCCGCAGCCGCAGCGTCTCCGGCATCGCCTGCAGCCGTTCGAGGATGGCGTCGGAGAAGTTCGAGGCCACGTCGGTGACGACGAAGCCGACCTCGCCGCGCGTCCCGAGGTGCTGCGCCTCGATGTTGAGACCTTCCTCGGCCATCAAGCGGTTGATCTCCGCGAGCACGCCCGGGGTGTTGCGGTGGGTGTGGACGAGCCGGTGCGGGGCCTCGGACGCCGAGGGCTGCACCGGCGGCATGTTGACGGCGAGCGAGGTGTTGCCGCCGCCGGCGAAGGCGAGCAGCTTCCGGGCCACGAACTGCCCGATGTCGGCCTGCGCCTCCTCGGTGGAGCCGCCGACGTGCGGGGTCAGGATCACGTTCGGGATGCCCCGCAGCGGGCTCTCGAACGGATCGCCGCGACCGGCCGGCTCGGAGGAGAAGACGTCCAGCGCCGCACCTGCGAGGTGGCCGCCCAGCAGATGGTCGCGCAGCGCCTCCTGGTCGACGACGAAGCCGCGGGAGAGGTTCAGGAACATCGCGCCCTGCTTCATCATCGCGAACTCCGCGTCGCCGAAGAAGCCACGGTTGCCCGGGCGCCCGTCGACGTGCAGCGTGACGACGTCGGAGGTGGCGAGCAGCTCGTCCAGGGTGTTGCACCGCTGGGCGTTGCCGAGCGCGAGCTTGTCGGCGCTGTCGTAGAACGCGACCGTCATGCCGAGGTTCTCCGCGAGGACGGAGAGCTGCGTGCCGATGTTGCCGTAGCCGACGATGCCGAGCCGCCGGCCGCGGACCTCGTGGCTGCCGGTCGCGGACTTGTCCCAGGTGCCGGCGTGCATCAGGTCGTTCTTGACGGTGAGCCGCCGGGTCAGCGCGATGATCTCCGAGAGCGCGAGTTCCACGACGCTGCGGGTGTTGCTGAACGGGGCGTTGAAGACGGCGACGCCCCGGCTCGCGGCGGCGTCGAGGTCGATCTGGTTGGTACCGATGCAGAAGGCACCGATGGCCAGCAACTTGTCGGCCTCGGCGAGGGCCCGCTCGGTCAGCTGGGTGCCGGAGCGGATGCCGACGAGCTCGGCGTCCGCGAGCAGCTTCACCAGCTCGTCCTCCGAGGCCGCGCGGTCCCAGACCTCGACCTCGAAACCCGCCTCGGTCAGCAGCTGGGCGGCGACGGGATGGATGGCTTCGAGCAGGACGGCGCGCACGACCCTGGAACTTACGTGGGTCGCGCCGGTTCGCACCGGTCGCCGAGCTCGGGCATGTGGTCGGGGTCACAGGGTAGGGCCCAGGTCATGAGTACGGCTACACAGACCCAGTCCAACGGCACCCGCGTCAAGGCGGCCGCGAAACCCGCCCAGAAGGCGAAGCCCGGCGCCGACGGTGAGTACTCGGCGAACAGCCGCTCCCCGCTCGACGTCATGCTCACCGACGCCACGTCGAGCCGGATGCGCCGATGGGCCCCCGGGCCGGAGCCGTTGAAGTTCGTCGCGGCCCTGGCCAAGAACCCGCGACGCCCGGCGGAGCGCGTCGCCGGGCTCGGCAAGGAGCTCGGGAAGATCGTCCTCGGCCGCTCCGAGGTGGCACCGAGCAAGAAGGACAAGCGGTTCGCCGACCCGGCCTGGACCGAGAACCCGGTCTACAGCCGGCTGTGCCAGACCTACCTCGCCGCGACCGCAGTCGCGGAGGGCCTCGTCGAGGACGCCGACCTGGACTGGCGCGATCGGCAGCGGGTGGCATTCCTGGTCGAGAACGCCGTCGACGCGCTCGCGCCGTCGAACCTGCCGGTCAACCCGGCGGCGTTGAAGGCCGCGCTCGACACCGGCGGCATGAACTTCCTGCGCGGCGGCCGCCGGCTGATCCGGGACATCTCCCGCCGGCCCCACATCCCGCAGATGGTCGACAGCACACCGTTCAAGGTCGGCGAGAACATCGCGGTCACCGAGGGTGCGGTGGTGCTGCGGACGCCCGTGCTGGAGCTCATCCAGTACCGGCCGCGGACGGAGACGGTGCACGCCCGGCCGCTGCTGATGGTCCCGCCGATGATCAACAAGTACTACATCGCGGACCTGACCACCGATCGCAGCATGGCGCAGTTCTTCCTCGAGTCCGGCCAGGCCGTCTTCATGATCAGCTGGCGCAACCCGACCGAGGAACACCGCGAGTGGTCGCTCGACACCTACGTCCAGGCGGTGCTCGACGCCCTCGCCGCCGTCGAGGCCATCTCGGGCCCCGACCGTTCCGGGGAGGCCGACTCCCCCGACAAGAGCAGTGGCACGCACCTGCTCGGCCTCTGCGCCGGCGGCATCACCGCGAGCTGCACCGTGGCGCACCTCGCAGCCAAGGGCCAGCTCGACCGGGTCGCGTCGTTGACGCTCGGCGTCACCGTGCTCGACCAGTCCCGCGCCGGGCTCATCGGGTCGTTCGTCGACGAGGAGGCGGCACAGGCCTCCATCGACGAGTCGCAGCGCCGCGGCTTCCTCGACGGCAAGGCGCTCGCCGGAGTGTTCGCCTGGCTCCGACCCAACGATCTGATCTGGAACTACTGGGTCAACAACTACCTGCTCGGCAAGCCGCCGCCCGCGTTCGACGTCCTGTTCTGGAACAACGACGTGACGCGGATGCCGGCCGGGCTGCACCGCGACTTCCTGCGGATGGCGCTGCACAACAAGCTCGCCGACCCCGGGTCGCTGACCGTTCTCGGCACCCCGATCGACCTGTCCCGCATCACGGTCGACACCTACCTGGTCGCGGGCATCGCCGACCACATCACCCCGTGGCACAACAACTACAAGACGATCAAGCTCGTCGGGTCCCGGCCGCGCTTCGTCCTCTCGACGAGCGGCCACATCGCGGCTCTCGTCAACCCGCCCGGCAACCCGAAATCGACCTGGCAGGTCAACGACGCGCTACCCGACGACCCCGACGAGTGGCTGGCCGGCGCATCCACGCAGAAGGGCTCGTGGTGGTCGGACTACGTCGCGTGGCTCTCCGAGCGCTCCGGCGGCGAGGTCGAGGCCCCGGGCGAGTTCGGCGGAGCGGGCTACGAGGCCGTCATGCGTGCCCCGGGGACCTACGTGCACGAGAGCTGACGCGCGGTGCCCCACCTGCGGGTCAACGGGACCGGGCTGTACTACACCCGTACCGGGCGCGGCCCGACAGCCGATGCGGCGCCGCTGCTCTGGCTCCCCGGGTTCGCGATCAGCTCGCGGGCCTGGGAGCCGGTGCTGCCGCTCTACGACGAACACGTCGAGAGCATCAGCTTCGACAACCGCGCCTCCGGACGCAGCGGCCCGTCCCGTCGCGTCATCTCGATCCCGAGCCTGGCCGGCGACGCCGTCGGGGTGCTCGACGCGCTCGGCATCGAGTCCGCGCACGTCTACGGCGTCTCCTACGGCGGGATGGTCGCGCAGGAGATGGCCATCCGCTTTCCCGAGCGGGTGCGCGGCCTGATCCTGGGCGGCACCACACCAGGCGGTCCGCGTGCGGCGCTGCCGTCGGTCGGCGACCTGGTGACCCTCGGCCGGGGCATGCGCGGTGGCTCGGGGCGCTTCGGCCTCTCGGGCGCCCTGTTCAGCGAACAGTTCGCGCGGGAGAACCCCGAACGGGCCCGTGAGCTGACCGAGAACCTGCAGCGTCACCGCGCCCCGGCCAGCGGCGTCGCCGCCCATCTGCTCGCCAGCGTCTACCACGACACCGTGTCGCGGCTCCGCCTGATCCGTTCCCCGACCCTGGTGATCCACGGCGGCGCGGACCGGATGACGCCGCTGCGCAACGCCGAGCTGTTGGCGGACCGCATCCCCGACGCCGAGCTCACGGTCATCGACGGCACGGGCCACGCCTACCTGCTGGAGAAGCCCGAGGAGTCGGCCGCCGCCGTCCTGGACTTCCTGGAGCGCCGGCGTCCGACCGCCGGGGCACCGCGCCGGAACACGACCGAGCCGCTGACCCGCGCGTTCGGTCTGCAGGTCGGCGTCTGGCGCACGGCCCGCAGCCTGGCCGACGCGACCGTGCGGGGAGGCCGGCGCTAGGCGGCGATCAGCCGGGCAGGACCGCACCACCAGCGACCGAGACGAGAAGAGGAAGCCCATGTGGCAGCTCACCGACGACCAGGTCGCCCTACGGGACCGCGTGCGCGACATCGCGATGGCCAAGATCCGGGAGCGCGTCCTGGAGGTACCCGACTGCTGCGACTACCCGGCGGACCTGTTCGCTGTGCTCGCCGACGAGAAGTTGCTCGGCCAGGAGATCCCGACGGCCTACGGCGGCCACGGACACGGTGAGCTGGAGGCGTGCCTCGTCACCGAGGAGCTCGCCCGCTTCTCGGGGACCGTCTCGCTGATGAACGCCTACGTCAGCCTGGTCGCCATCCCGATCCTCATCGCCGGCACCGAGGAGCAGAAGAAGCAGTGGCTGCCGTCGCTGGTCAGCGGGGAGCGGCTCGGCTCCTACGCCCTGACCGAGCCCGACGTGGGTTCCGACCCGGCGTCCCTCCAGACCCGGGCCGAACGCCACGGCGACACCTGGGTGCTCAACGGCAGGAAGAAGTTCATCGGCAACGCCGGGCTCGCAAAGACCTACGTCGTGTTCGCCCGCACCGGCAGCGAGGGCGCGCGCGGCGTCAGCGCCTTCCTCGTGGACGGCGACTCCCCCGGGGTCTCCGCGGAGTCGCTGCGGACCATGGGCATGCCGGGCTGGCACCTCGGGGCGCCCCAGTTCACCGACGTCGAGGTCCCGCACGCGAATCTCCTCGGCGAGGAGGGCGACGGCTTCCGGATCGCGATGCAGACGTTCGACCGCTCGCGTCCCGTCGTCGCCGCGCAGGCCGTCGGGGTCGCCCAGGGTGCGATCGACCTCGCCGTCGACTACGCGATGCGGCGCCACACCTTCGGCCAGCCGCTGCTCGAGCACCAGGGCATCCAGTTCAAGCTCGCCGGCGCCGAGGCCTCCACCGCCGCGGCCCGGGCACTGACGCTGCAGTCGGCGGCTGCGGTCGATGCCGACGACCCGGGCGCCACCAAGCTCGCGTCGATGGCCAAGCTCATCGCCGGTGACACCGCGATGCGCGTCACGGAGGAGGCCGTCCAGGTCCTGGGCGGCAACGGCTACCTGAAGGACTTCCCGGCCGAGCGGATGATGCGGGACGCCAAGGTCCTGCAGATCTATGAGGGCGCGAGCGAGATCCAGCGGCTGGTCATCGCCCGCCAGCTGGTGAAGGAGGCGTCGTCGCGCGAACCGGTGTGGCCCGAGTGCATGCCCGGTACGCACGGCATCGCCGACGGGACGCCCGCGTCACCGGACGACGAGAAGGGGCAGGCCGACAAGTCCGACGTGGGCGCCCGCGCCTGAGGGCTCGGCCGCTGAGGGAGGCGGCGCCGGGGTCAGTCCTCGGACTTCGGCGCCAGCGTCCGGGCGATGACGCGGTAGGCGTGCCGGTTGAACGCGAGGCCGACGTGGCTGCCGGGCACCCGGACGTTGGTGGCGTAGTCGGCGATGCACGCCGGCGGCCAGACGACACCGTCGCCCCAGCTGTAGATCGAGGTCAGCGGCACCTGGTCGGCCGGGAACGGCGCGCAGTAGTCGCGCGTGAAGGGGCAGTCGCAGGTCGCGGTCAGGCAGCCCTTCTCCTTCGCCTGCGTGCTCACGCGGTGCAGCACGGAGCGCACGCCGCTGACCATCGCCTTCGTCGGCACCGAGATGTCGAACGGGGTGTCGAGGCCGGAGCCCATCGTGACGACCCGCCCCACGAGGTCGGGGCGTCGGCTGCCGAGGGCCTTCGCGAAATGGCCGCCGCGGCTGTGGCCGACGATCGCCGCGCGACGCCCGGTGCTGCGGACGATGTTCTCCAGCCGCCGTTCGAGCCGGTCGACCGCCCGGTCGGAGCAGTCGACGTTGGCCAGCGAGATGCCGGAACGCCGCGGCCGGTAGCCGAGGCGGAACAGCCACCCCGCCATGACCGACAGCGACGCGTCCGCGGCGAGGAAACCCGGGATGAGCAGGACCGGTTGTCCGTTGCCGTGCGGGACACCGATGCCGTAGAAGACCGGATCCACGGTCAGGACGCCGAGCTCGGCCGTCCACCGGAACTCGCTGACGTGGCGACCCCACCAGCGACGCTGCGGCGCCTCGGCACCGGGCGGCGTCGGGGTGAACGACGAGTCGGTGACGGAGTCGGGAACCAGCGTGTCCAGTGCGGAGCCGAACGACTCGGGCACCTCGGACGGGAACTCGGACGGGTCGACCGATGCAGCGGACATGCGCTCGATGATGCCCGTCACATCTCCGTGCGAACAACTCCGCCCTCCGGCGTGCCGAGCTCGTCGGCGAGAAGGTGGACCAGGGCGAGGTCCACCGGGATCCAGGCGACGTCGAACAGCTCGTCCGCGGCCAGCCACCGCAGGGCGCCGTGCTCGCGGTTCTGCACCCCGCCGGAGCGGAGCCGGGCGCGGTAGACCCGGAGGGTTCCGACCGGCACCGCCAGCTCACCGACCAGCGACCCCACCTCGACCTCCGCGCCCAGCTCCTCGCGGCACTCCCGGACCAGGGCCTCGGCGTCGCTCTCGCCCGGCTCGACCTTGCCGCCGGGGAACTCCCACAGCCCCGCGAGCTCCGGCGGCGACGTCCGCTGCGCCGAGAGCAGACGCCCCTCGTGGATCAGCGCAGCCCCGACCACCAGAGTCACGCCGTCAGTCTGGCCGACTGTTCGACCTGAACCCTTAGTCTGGAAGGACCGTGCTCCTCACACTCGACGCCGTCCGCAAGACCCACGGCACCACGACCCTGCTCGACGGCATCAGCCTCGGCATCGACGACACCCAGCGCATCGGGGTGGTCGGCCGCAACGGCGCCGGCAAGAGCACCCTGCTGCGCATCGTCGCCGAACGCGAGGCCCCCGACGACGGACGGGTCGCCGCCCGCGCCGACCTCCGCATCGGCATGCTCGACCAGACCGACGTGCTGCCCGCGGGCACCATCGGCTCGCTGGTACTGGGTGACCGCATCGAGCACGAGTGGGCCGGCAGCGCCGCGACCCGGTCGGTGCTCGACGGCCTCGAGATCCGCCATCGTCTGCACGAGGACACGACCCACCTCTCCGGCGGGGAGCGGCGCCGCGTCGCCCTCGCGCGGCTGCTCGTCACCGACGCGCTCGAAGGCCTCGACCTGCTGGTCCTCGACGAGCCGACGAACCACCTCGACGTCGAGGGCGTGGCGTGGCTCGCCGACTTCCTCCGCCGTCGGCGCCGCGCCCTGCTCGTCGTCACCCACGACCGCTGGTTCCTCGACGAGGTCTGCGACGTCACCTGGGAGGTCGCCGGCGGCGCCGTCAACGCCTACGAAGGTGGCTACGCCGCCTACGTGCTCGCCCGCGCCGAGCGGGAGCGCGTCGCCGCAGCCACCGAGTCGCGCCGGTCGAACCTGCTGCGCAAGGAGCTCGCGTGGCTCCGCCGCGGGCCGCCCGCGCGGACGTCGAAACCACAGTTCCGCATCGACGCCGCCAACGCGCTGATCGCCGACGAGCCGCCGCCGCGCCAGTCGATGACGCTGCTGCGCGCCGCCTCGGCGAGGCTGGGCAAGTCCGTCTACGACGTCGAGGACGTCACCCTCGGCTTCGGCGAGAAGCGGCTGCTCGAGCACGTGACCTGGCGCGTCGGGCCCGGCGACCGGCTCGCCGTCGTCGGCGTCAACGGCGCCGGCAAGAGCACGCTGCTGCGACTGCTGGCTGGTGAGATGCAGGCGCAGGCCGGCCACATCGACGTCGGGCAGACCGTCAAGCCGGCGTACCTCTCGCAGCAGGTCGCCGAACTCGACCCGCGGCTGCGCGTGCTGGAAGCCGTCGAGGAGGTCGGTCGCTACCTCGCGGTCGAGACCGGCGGTTCCCGCGAGCTGACGGCCGGCCAGCTGCTCGAGTCGTTCGGCTTCGCGGCGGCGAAGCAGTGGACACGCGTCGGCGACCTCTCCGGCGGTGAACGGCGCCGGCTGCAGATCCTGCGCCTCCTGCTCGGCGGTGCGAACGTCCTGCTGCTCGACGAGCCGACCAACGACCTCGACATCGAGACGCTGCAGGCCCTCGAGGACGTGCTCGACGGCTGGCCCGGCACCCTGATCATCGTCAGCCACGACCGGTACTTCGTCGAGCGCGTCGCCGACTCGACGCTGGCCCTGCTGGGCGACGGCAGCCTCCGGCAGATGGTCGGGGGGATCGACGAGTACCTGGAGCGGCGCGCAGCTGGTGGGAAGGCGCAGGGCGGCAAGACCCCCGCCGTCTCGTCCGAGCCCGCACCCGCCCGGAACGGCAGTGGCGGTGGCAGTGGCGGCGACACCCGCGCCGACGACAAGGCCCGCAGCAAGGAACTGACGCGGCTCGAGCGGCTCATCTCCCGGCTCGACAAGCGCGAGGCCACGCTGCACGGCAAGCTCGCCGAGGCCGCAGCCGATCACGCCAAGGCCTCCACGCTGGACGCCGAGCTCCGCGAGGTGCTGGCCGAGAAGGCGTCCGCCGAGGACGCGTGGCTCGATCTGGCCGAGGGTTGATGGCCCCAACCCGCGCCGTGCCGGACCGGCTCGTCGTCGGCGTCTCCGGCGCCACCGGCATCGTCTACGCGGTTCGCGCGCTCGACCTGCTGCGCGACGCCGGCATCGAGAGCCATCTCGTGGTCAGCCGCGCCGCGCAGCTGACCCGTTCCTACGAGACCGACCTCAGCCGCGCCGACCTCGAGGCCCGCGCCGACCACGTGTGGGGCGTCGCCGACGTCGGTGCACCCATCGCCTCGGGCTCGTTCCTGACCCGCGGGATGCTCATCGCGCCCGCGTCGATGCGGACGGTCGGCGAGATCGCCAGCGGGGTCACGTCGTCGCTGGTGACGCGAGCCGCCGACGTCGTCCTCAAGGAGCGCCGCCGGCTGGTGCTGATGGTGCGCGAGGCCCCGCTCAACCTGATCCACCTGCGGAACATGGCGACGATCACCGAGGCGGGCGGCACCATCTTCCCGCCGGTCCCGGCCTTCTACTCCCGGCCGACGACGCTCGAGGAGGTCGTCGACGCCTCCGTCGCCCGCGCCCTGGACCAGTTCGGCATCCACACCGACGTCGCCCCGCGCTGGGACGACGCACTCCGGCGCTCGATGGCCCGCGGCGCCGTGGCCGACGACGGCACGACCGACTAGCTGAGCCGACTAGCCGATGGCCGCCAGCGCGGCGCGGATCGCCTCCGGCACCGGAACGGGACGACGCGTCACCTGATCGACGTAGACGTGGACGAATCGGCCGAGCGCCGCCGGGCCCTCCTCGTGCTCGCCGAACAACGCCAGCCGGTAGACGACGCTGCTGGTGCCGACCTTCTCCACCGCGAGCCCACCGGTCACCGTCTCGGGGAAGCGGAGCTCGGCGAAGTAGCGGCAGGACGTCTCGACCACCAGCCCGACCGCCGGCAGACGCCGGATGTCGGTGCCGCTCGCCTCGATCAGCCACGCGTTCACGAGGGTGTCGAACATCAGGTGGTGCACGACGTTGTTGACGTGGCCGTAGACGTCGTCGTCGGACCAGCGCGTCTGCTGCGGGCGCAGGACCGGGAAGTCGGCACGTCGGAGGGCGCGGGGATCGACGTCGGAACGGAGGGCATCGGGCGCGGACACGTTCCGAGCCTTTCAGGTGAGGACACCCGGCCGAAAGAACGGGTGTGGGCTCACACGAGCGCGCAGAATCGTGGTGCCGGTTCCGCCAGCCGGCGCGTGAAGGAGAACCACCCATGGGGTCCCGCCGCCTCCCGCTCGCCCGTCGCCTCTCGACCCCCGTGCTGCTCGCCGTCCTGCTCGCGGGCACGGCCCTGCTCTCCGGCTGCACCTCCAGTGCGAGCGCCGGCGCGCGCTCGGCCGCGACGGTCGCGCCGCCGCCCTCCAAGACCGACGTGCACGGCATCGACTGGCGCTCGGCGTCCTACTCCCTGGCCTGCCGAGGCCTCGGCGGCCCGTCCGACCAGCAGGTGTCGGTGACCCTGGCCAACGGCGAGGGCGCGTCGGCCCCGGTGGACTGGTTCGGTCCGCCGACGAAGATCGACGTGAGTCTGCGGAGCGTCTCCTACGGTGACGTGACCGGCGACGGACAGGTCGACGCCGTCGTGCAGCTGTCCTGCAACCCGGCCGAGTCCAACGGCCAGGTCGACGAGATCCAGGTCTTCGGGCCCGGGGCCGAGCTCCTGGCCACGCCGACCGTCCCGAACGTGAACGGCTCCGACTTCACGCCGGCCGTCAAGACGATCGGGGTCGAGAACGGCCGCATCACCGGCACGGCCTTCCAGTGGAAGTCCGACGACCCGCACTGCTGCCCGTCCCAGACACTGCCGTTCAGCTTCACCTGGAACGCAGCGCGTTCCGCCTTCGACGCCACGACGACACCGGCCGCCTGAGCCGACCGCTCGCCGGCGCCCGCACGCATCTCCGCAGCAAGCGTCGTCCGTAGTCGGACGGCCACGTCCTCCACGCCGTCGATGCCGGCGGGCATCGTCGCGGACCCGCGGGCCAGCACGGCCAACACGAGCTCGCGCCCAGCGGCCGACCCGTGCCCGGAGCGCGAACGCCCGGTAGGCGTCCTGCAGCGGACCCATCGGGCTGTACAAGCTGCTCAGCACGGTCAGCAGGAGGTCCGGACGGCCTTCTCGTCCCACGTCACACAGCCACCACGAGCGGCCCTTCTGTCGGCGCGGTGTCCGGTCGATGTCGACGGCGTACGAGAACCGCGACGCGGCGTACGACCGCCGCGCGGAAACCAGCCGGTAGCACGCAACGACTATTCTCGGCGCCGCGGTCACCTCCTCCGCGACGCGAAACCCAGACCATCGACCAGCCCGGGAGGAGTGCTACCGCCGTGCACCGGTCCCCAGCCAGCTCGCCGCAGCCCCACCTCGACCAACCCTGCGACCCACCGCGGACGTGCAGGTCCGTCGCGCCGGGGAAGGCCACCAGGCATGGCTAAGCCCAGCCGGGAGCAGGTCGGCCCGGGAGGTGACCCGATGGCGCTCGCCGCCGTCGCGACCCCCTCCCGCCCCACCGACGGCGAGGTCCACGAACCCGCCGAGACCATCGACGGTGGCGTCGTCCTCGACTGCGGTTGGGGTCGGCTCGTGTTCGGGCAGACGTTCGCGGACCCGATGAACGCGGCCGACGTGCTGCGTGCCGAGGCAGCCGGCGAGCGCGACATCCTCATGTACCTGCCGGACCCGCACGTGCTCGTCGCGCGACGGCAGGGCGAGCTGTTCCTCGACCCGAGCTACACCTACCGGATCGCCCTGCCCTCCGAGCTCCCGGGCGAGCGGCCGAGCGGCGTCAACGTCCGCAACCTGCGCGACGAGACCGACGCCGAGACGGTCAACCACATCTACTCCCGCAACCGGATGGTCACCGCCCCGGTCCAGACGCTGCTCGGCAACGCGCGGACGCCGCTGTTCGAGCACCTCGTCGCCGAGGACACCCACACCGGACGGGTCGTGGGGACGATCACCGGCGTCGACCACGTCGAGTCGTTCTCCGACCCCGACAACGGCTCGAGCCTCTGGTGCCTCACGGTCGACGGCGACCACGCCCCGCCCGGTACCGGCATCGCGCTGATCGCGGCGCTCGTCGAGCGGTTCACCCAACGCGAGCGGTCGTTCATCGACCTGTCCGTGCTCGCCGACAACCAGGGCGCGATCCGGCTCTACGAACGGCTCGGCTTCTTCCGCGTGCCGGTGCTGTGCGTGAAGCGGAAGAACCCCATCAACGAGCCGCTGTTCGTCGGCCACTCCCCCGACGGCTACGACGAGCTCAACCCCTACGCGCGGATCATCGCCGACGAGGCGCGCCGCCGTGGCATCAGCGTCCAGGTGGTCGATCCCAGCTGGGGCGAGATCCGGCTCGTGCACGGGGGCCGGAGCGTCGTCACCCGGGAATCGCTCTCCGAGCTCACGACCGCCGTCGCCATGAGCCGCTGCGACGACAAGCGCGTTACCCGGCGGGTGCTGGCCGCAGCCGGTTTACGGGTGCCGTTCGCCCACGCCGCGACCGGGGACGAGCACGACATCGCGTTCCTGGAACGGGTGGGCAAGGTCGTCGTCAAACCGGCCCGCGGGGAGCAGGGAAACGGCATCACCATCGGCGTCACCGACCGCGAGACGCTCATCCGTGCGGTCGACGAGGCCCGGCAGTTCAGTGCCGAGGTCCTGCTCGAGGAGCTCGTCGAGGGCGACGACCTGCGCGTGATCGTCATCGACCACGAGGTCGTCGCCGCCGCGATCCGGCGGCCCGCCACGGTCTACGGCGACGGTCGGCGCAGCATCCGCGAGTTGATCGAGCGGCAGAGCAAGCGGCGGTCCGCGGCCACCGGCGGCGAGTCGAAGATCCCGATGGACGGCGGCACCGAGACCACGGTCCGGGAGGCCGGCTACAGCATGAACGACGTCCTGCCCTCCGGCGAGGAGCTGCAGGTCCGCCGCACCGCGAACCTGCACACCGGCGGGACCATCCACGACGTGACCCCGGTGTTGCACCCCGAGCTCGCGGAGGCGTGCGTCGCGGCGAGCCGCGCCCTCGGTATCCCGTTGGTCGGGCTGGACCTCATGGTTCCGAGCGTCGAGAAGTCGGAGTACGTGTTCATCGAGGCCAACGAGCGGCCCGGGCTCGCGAACCACGAGCCGCAACCGACGGCGGAGAAGTTCCTCGACCTGCTGTTCCCCGGGACCCGTGGCCTGCCGCGCCCGTGGAAGCCGGGTGACCACGCGGCCGGTGCGGACCTGCCGTCGACGTGATGGTCGGCTCGTGTGAGACCGTCGTCCGCGTTCACCGCCGCCGAGAAGTCATAGTGAGCAGGACGCACCGATAGGTGGTCCTCACCGCCGCACCAGCTGAAGCGAGTTCCCGACGTGTCTGCAGCCCCCGTTCCCGTGACGATCGACATGGAGTACCTGCAGCAGGTCCTCGCCGATCTGCTCGAGATCGCCAGCCCGACCGGCCGTACCGACCACGTCCAGCAGTACGTCGGTGAGCGGCTGCAGGCACTCGGGCTGCCGTTCTACGTGACGCGGCGCGGTTCCATCAACGCCTCGCTCGAGGCACCGCGGGGCGGCGCCGACCGCGCCGTGGTCGTGCACACCGACACGATCGGATGCATGGTCAAGGCGCTCAAGGACAACGGTCGACTCGAGATCCGCCCCATCGGCACGCACAGCGCCCGGTTCTCCGAGGGCGCCGAGGTCCGCATCTTCACCGACGACCTCGAGCAGTACATCACCGGCACGGTGCTGCCGCTGAAGGCCAGTGGGCACCGCTACGACCAAGGCGTCGACACCCAGGGCGTCGGCTGGGAGCACGTCGAGGTCCGGGTCGACGAGGACGTCGCGACCCCCGAGGACCTGCGCAAGCTCGGCATCGACGTCGGTGACTTCGTCGCCCTGCTCTCCGCCGCGCTGGTGACGCCGAGCGGGTACGTGAAGGCGCGCCACCTCGACGACAAGGCCGGGGTCGCTGCCGCGCTCGCCGCATTCAAGGCCGTGAAGGACGCCGGCATCTCGGTACCGGTCACCGCGCACCTGCTGGTCACCTCGGCCGAGGAGGTCGGCCAGGGCGCCACCCACGGCCTCGACCCGCTCGTCGCCGAGATCGTCTCGATCGACGCCGCCGTCGTCGCGCCCGGGCAGCAGTCCCGCGAGGACGCCGTCAGCATCGCGATGGCCGACGGCGTCGCACCCTTCGACTACCACCTGACGCGCAAGCTGATCCGCATCGCCACCGAGTGCGGAGTGCCCTACCGGCGCGACGTCTTCGACTACTACCGCTCCGACCTCGCCACCGCGCTCGAGGCCGGCGCCGACACCCGCACCGCGTTGCTCGGCTTCGGTGTCGACGCCACGCACGGCCACGAGCGGACCCACAGCCAGGGCTTGCAGTACCTCGCCGAGCTCGTGGCGCTGTACCTGCAGACCGACCTCGTGTTCCCGGAATGGGACGTCGAGCCCGAGGGCGAGCTCGCCGGCTTCCCGTCGCTCGCCGTGCAGCCGGCGTCGGAGGAGGGCCCCCGCGAGGGCCCGATCGGGATCGAGGACGGCGCCTGACCGCTCTGCAGCGGCATGCCGGCCCGCTCTCGTCGGTCGCCCTGGTCGTCATGTGGAGCTCCGGCTTCGTGGGCGCCGAGCTGGGCAGCCGGGCGCATGCCGCTCCGGTGACGCTGCTGGCCTGGCGCTTCGTCCTGCTCTCGTCAGTGCTCGTCGCGGTTGCGCTGGTGCGGCGACTGCCGTGGCCGTCCTGGCAGGCGTGGCGCCGGCATGCCCTGCTCGGCGCGCTGTGCCAGGCGGGCTATCTGACCTTCGTGTTCGAGGGTGTCACCCGTGGTGTGCACGGCGGCACGGCCGCGCTCATCGCGGCGCTGCAGCCGCTGCTGGTGGCCACCGTGGCCGGGCGACTGCTCGGCGAACGGTCGACCGCGGTGATGTGGTGCGGACTGCTGCTCGGGCTCGCCGGGGTGGTGGTCGTGGTCTCCGGGGATCTCGGTGCGAGCGACGCGGTCTGGTGGGCCTACCTGCTGCCGACCGCCGGGATGTTGTGTCTCGCGACCGGCACCGTGCTGACCCGGCGCCTGCGGCCGCCCGAGGGACTGCTCCCGACGATCCTCATGCAGTCGGTCGTGACAGGCGCGTTCCTGATGGTCCTGGCGCTGGTCACCGGCCAGGCGGCACCGCCGGCGGACGTCGGGTTCTGGGTCGCCGCGCTGTGGCTGGTCGTGCTGGCGAGCCTGGGCGGCTACGTCCTGTACGTCTTCGTCACCAAGACGCAGGGCGCCACCGTGGTCAGCACCCTGCTGTTCCTGACCCCGCCGACCACGATGCTGTGGGTGTTCCTGATGTTCGGCGAACCCATCACGCTGGTCGGGCTGCTCGGGTTGGTGATCAGCGCGGTAGGAGTCGTGATGGTGCTCCGTGCCCGCCGCACCGGGCTCGGCGCCGGCGACGTCAGGGTGGGCGCCGCCCCCAGATGAGGTAGGCGATCGGAACGGCTCCGACCGAGTTCATGAGGACGAGGGCGATCGCCCACAGCGGCTTCGAGCCGCGGAGCTCCGCTGCGGGGCGCCTGCGCAGGTCGTTCAGCGCCACGATCTTCAGCGCTCCCTCGACCGACCCACCGACGATGATCAGCCGACGGGCCCTCGGGGTGAGGTCGTTCCACTTCTTCCGGGCCATGCCCTCAGCCTGACGGCTGGGGGCCGGGTCGGCAATCCGTCGGGCAGGTCGTCCACAGTGGCGACCTGAGCCGCCTTTGCCTGCGGACACGTCGATCGCGTAGCGCTCTCCCGGCTGGCAGTCGGGGCGCCCCCCGGGCAGACACGGATAGCGCCCGCAGGCCTCGACCCCGGCGACGAGAACCACGAGGAAGCCGGTGACCAGGAGCGCGCGTCGGCCACGTCGGCTCCCGAAGCCCGCGGCGATCGACGGTTCACAGTGGTTCGACCACCCTTCGCCGGGGCGGACAGACTTGTCCACAGTTGTCCGCCCGCCGGCCCTCGTCCGCCGCGGAACGTCGAGATTCGGCGAGTGCTGCCCGAACCCAGTGCCGAGCTGGCGCTCGAGCACGGCCTCTTCTCGACGGCACAGGCGCGGCGCGCCGGGGTCGCGCACGCCGAGATCACTCGGCGGTTGCGCGTTGGCCGCTGGGTGCGGGTGAGGCGCGGGGTGCTACGGGACCTCAACCACGAGATGACCGAGAGCGACGTCGTGCTGCTTGCCTTCCTCGAAGCGGGCCCCAAAGCGGTGGTCGGGTTCCGGTCGGCCGCGCTCCTGCTCGGTCTCGACGTGCTCGACCAACCGTCGCGGCCGGAGATCCTGGTTCCGGACCTCCCACAGCGGAGAGTGCCCGGTCTCACCCGCGCCGAGGTGGGCAAGGGCGACGTCGTGGTGATCGGGCTCCTGCGGGTGACCACAGCTGAACGCACGCTCATCGACTGCGCTGCGCGCCTGCCGCAGACGGAGGCGGTCGTCATGCTCGACAGCGCCTACCGGCTCGGGCTGGTGTCTCCCGAGACCCTGCGCAGCACGTGGCGGCAGCGCTCCCGCCTGCGGGGGCACGCGCGGGCCGGTGACGTGCTCGACCTCGCGGACCCTCTCTCGGGAAGCGCACCGGAGACCGAGTTCCGCTTGCTCGTGCACAACGACGGGCTGCCGCCGCCAGCGACCCAGTACCACCTCGTGGTCGATGGCCACTGGATCGGCCGCGCTGACTTCGCCTGGCCCGAGTTCCGGCTCATCGTGGAAATCGACGGCTACGAGTTCCACTCGGGGCCGGCGGTCTTCCAGAGCGACCGGACCCGCGGCAATGATCTGCTCGCCGAGGACTGGGACGTCCTGCACTTCACGACCGAGGACATCCGGCTGCGCCCCGAGGACACTGTGGCGCGCGTCCGTCGGCACATCGAGGGCTTCTCCGCCTGACACGTGGAGCAATTTCGCAGTCTTGGCGCAGATGAGACGCGAAAAGCCAGGAAAAGCCGCCGTTTCCGGCCCTCAGCGTGGCAAGACTGCGAAATTGCTCCACGTCCTCGTCACGATCGCGCTCAGACGCCTGCTACGCACTCGCGAGCGACCGCAGCTCGTCACGCAGGTTTCGCCGGGCCAGCTCCTCCCACTCCTGCGCGACCGGCGTCCGGTAGAGGCCGCCCTCGAGCAGACCGCGGAGCACGGCGGCGCGACCAACACGCCAGCCGGTGTTGTCGACGTGCTGGTACTCCGCCCGCACTTGCTGGGTGTAGCGGGCGTAACGCCCCGGGCCGGCAGCCAGGACGGCGAGGTCGGCGTCGGACAGCAATTCGCCGACGGTGTCCCCCGGCTCGGGCTTGTGAGCAGCGGTGAGCCGGACCAGCCGAACGGTCTCCTCGATCAGCCAGGCGTCGGCCCCGAGTTTCGCCAGCGCCGAACGGGCGAGCTCCGCCGAGCGCTCCTCGTTATCCGCCTCCTCCGGGTCGTAGACCGCGTCGTGCCACAGCACCGCGCACACGACCGCGGGCGGGACCTCGTCGGTCAGCCGGTCCAGGGCGGCGAACATCTCCGCCAAGTGCTCGGCGGTGTGGTACGCCCGCTGCGGCTCGGCGTAGCGCAGCAGGACATCCTGCGCCGCAGCCCGTACCGCCGGACGATCACCGAGGGCGGCGACCAGCCGGGCGACCAAATCGGCCATCGTCAGCGGACGCCGTGCTCCTGCAGCCACATCTCGAGCAGGCCGAGCTGCCAGAGCTTGTTGCCCTGCAGGCGGGTCAGCTCATCGTTCGGGTTGGCCATCAGCTTCTGCACGTAGTCATCGCGGAACAGGCCGCGCTGGCGGGCCGCGGGCGCGGTGAGGGCGTCCTTGACGCGATCGAGGACCTTGCCCTCGAGGTGGGTGATCCCGGGGACCGGGAAGTAGCCCTTCTTCCGGTCGATGACCTCCCACGGCAGGATCCGCCGGCCGACCTCCTTGAGCACGCCCTTGCCGCCCTGGGCGAGTTTGTACTCGGGCGGGCAGGCGGCGGCGAGCTCGACGAGGTCGTGGTCCAGGAACGGCACGCGGGCCTCGAGCCCGTGCGCCATGGTCATGTTGTCCACCCGCTTGACCGGATCGTCGACCAGCATCACGAACGAGTCGAGCCGGAGGCCGGCGTCGACGGCGGTCTCCGCGCCGGACATGCCCAGGTGCTCGGTGATGAAGGCGGTCGCCGGGTCGCCGGACACGAAGCGCTCGTCGCGGAGCAGGGCCCGCATGTCGGCTTCGTCGCGGTCGAAGAACGCATCGGCGTAGACCGGCACGGCCCGGTCGCGCGGGGCGTCGGCGAGCGGTGGGTACCAGTGGTACCCGGCGAAGACCTCGTCGGCCCCCTGGCCCGACTGGACGACCTTGCGGTGCCTCGCGACCTCCTGGCTCAGCAGGTAGAACGCGACGCAGTCGTGGCTGACCATCGGCTCGCTCATGGCGGCGACGGCAGCCTCGAGCGGCGGCAGCAGGTCGGCCGACGAGACCTGGATCTTGTGGTGGTCGGTCTCGAAGCGCTCGGCGATGAGGTCGGAGAACTCGAACTCGTCGCCGTCGCGCCCACCTACCGACTCGAAACCGATCGAGAACGTCGACAGCCCCTTCTGCCCGTTCAGCGCCAGCAGCGCGACGATCAGGCTCGAGTCGAGCCCACCGGAGAGCAGCACACCGACCGGCACGTCGGACACCATGCGCCTCTGCACCGCCGTGGTCAGCGAGTCGTGGATCGCGTCGGTCCAGTCGTTCTCCGTCCAACCCGCGTAGGCCTCGGAGCGGACGAAATCGGGGCGCCAGTACACGTGGTCGCGCACCTGCCCGTCGGGCTCGACCACCCGGATGGTCGCCGGCGGCAGCTTCCGGATGCCCCGCAGGATCGTCCGCGGCGCCGGCACGACGCTGTGGAAGGTGAGGTAGTGGTACAGCGCGACGGGGTCGATGTCGGTGTCGACGTCGCCGCCGGCCAGCAGCGCGGGCATGGTGCTCGCGAAGCGGATCCGGTCCGGACCCTCGGTGTAGTAGAGCGGCTTGATGCCGAGCCGGTCACGCGCCAGGACGACGCGGCCGCTGTCCCGCTCGACCAGGGCGACGGCGAACATGCCCTTGAAGTGGTCGACGAAGTCCAGGCCCCACTCGACGTAGGCCTTGAGCACGACCTCGCTGTCGCCGGAGGAGAAGAAGCGGTGCCCACGGGCCTCGAGCTCGCCGCGGAGCTCCTGGTAGTTGTAGATGCAGCCGTTGAAGACACCGGTGATGCCGTTGGCCGGGTCGGCGATGGGCTGCCCACTCGCCGACGACAGGTCGATGATCTTCAACCGGCGGTGACCGAAGGCGACCGGCCCCTGCGACCAGCTGCCCGCCCCGTCCGGGCCGCGGTCGGCCATGGTCGCCGCCATCCGGTCGACGACGCCCACGTCGGCCCGGGAGCCGTCCAGCCGGATCTCGCCTGCGATTCCACACATGCCTCCATTCTGGCCGCCGCTCGCCGTGACCAAAACCCGCGCGGGGCACGGCCGGGTCACAGCCGTAAAACTTCGGTTACGCGCACCCGTTCGGGCGCTCCCCCGCCGCGGGCGACCGGTCGATCACGAGCGGGTGAGGTTCCTCCCGGCGTTCGGCTCCGCCCTCGGCGTCGTCGTGCTCGCCGGCGGCCTCGCGCTCCATCCCGAGCTGGTCGGCAGGGGGGCGACGCCGCAACCCGCGGTGACCCCCGTCGCGACGACGACGGCGACGAACGCCGCCGCCCGGCAGACGGTGACCACCGGGATGGACCCGGTCACCGGGGTGAACTCGTCGAGCCTCCTCGTCGACCGCTCGCTTCTCGGGCTACCGGTCATCCCGAACACCCCGTCGGTCCCGCTACCCGAGGTGGTGGTGGCTCCACCAGGACCGGGTCGCGGGCCGTCGGTCTCCACGCGACCGCAATCCCAGCAGGTGGGGAGCAACGTCGTCTGGGAGGCGAAGCCCGAGGTGGACGGGCCGGTCCGGCGGGTGACGCAGCGGACGACGGCGGGCTACATCACGGTGCCCGCTGAGGCCGGCGATCTGCACGTGCTCTGCGGACCGGGCAGCGCCAGCTACTACGTCGACACCCACCTCGGCGGGTGGAGGATCGTGCGCACCGACGGTGCCGACTTCTACGACGTCAGCTACCAGTTCGTCCAGTACGACCGCTCTCCGATCTCCGCGCAGACTCGCTGCCGCTGACGGGTCGCGGGTCAGTCGCCGAGGACGTCGAGCAGGCGCTGCAACGGGGCAGGCGGGTTGATCCTCGACGGTCGCCCCCGTGGCGAGCGCCGCCGCCCGCACGACGTAGTCGGGGACCCCCGGCTCGGCGAGGTCGATGGTGTGCGTGAACCGGACGACCCACTGTCCCTCGCCGCACCACTCGACCTGCACGCAAGCCCCCCCTGGTCGCACGTCGGCACGGATCCGCCGTCGCGCGGCGGCGCCACCACCGACAGGGCTCGTGCGGCCGGTGGGGTCGGAATGTGGTCGATGAAGCGCGGTTCGGCTCGCGTTCGTTAGAGGCTGGAGCGGCGTCTTCCACTTCTCGCCGCGGTCGGCGCGCGCAATACTGGAGTTGCGCCTGCTGCGCGGGGAGGGAGGACGACATGTGGAACCTTCCGCATCGTGCGCGTCGGCCCCGTGCCCCGCTCGGGTCGTCGTTCGTCTTCCTCGACCGCGTCGACGCAGCAGAACGTCGTCACCACCTGAGCGACCTCGGCCGGCGACTGCGCCGGGTGCGGTCCGACCTCGAGTTCTGTCGACGGCAGGAGTTCCTGCCCGGCAAGTCGACGCGGGTGCGCGCCGGCCGTCTCGCCTACACCGACCTGCTCCGGGACGCGTGCACCCTGCTCGACGTTCCGCACGAGCTCGACGAGCTGCGCGGCATCGAGCAGCAGCTCGAGGTGGTCCGCGTCGAGGCGGCCCTGGCCACGGCCGGGCTGGACCTCGCCTCCGTCAGCTGAGCTGGCGTCAGCTGCGCGAGCGCTGCTCCTGCGGCGCCGGGCACCGCGTGTACGTCAGGCGCGCCTCACGCACGACCTCGTGGGCCTCGATCGGCTGCCCACACGTCGCACACGGGCGGCTCGGGAGCGACGCGCGGACGGGCGCGGAGTGGTCCCCCACCTGGGGCGGCCCCATGAAACGGAAGACGAACCGCTCGAACCAGCTGCGCGGCTCCCCTGCGTCCCGGCTCACGACTGCGCTCCCATACCTGTAGGAACGCTCGGCCGACGGGACGGATTCCGACGCGGCCACGCATACGAACTGCGTTTTCTTGCCCGCCGCGCCTAGTCTGGAACGGTGGTCGATGGGACAGTTTCGCAGGCAGCCCGACTGAAGTCGGTCCGGTACGACATCCGTGGACCGTTGCTGCAGCACGCCCGGGCCCTCGAGGCCGCGGGCCACCGCGTCATCAAGCTGAACATCGGCAACCCGGCGCCGTGGGGGCTCGAGACGCCGGAGCTCGTCGTCGAGGGGCTGATCCAGAACGTCCAGGAGGCCGAGGGCTACAGCGACGCCCGCGGCATCTATCCCGCCCGGCTCGCCGTCGCCCAGTACTACGCCGGCCGCGGCGTCGCCGACATCACGCCTGACGACGTCTTCCTCGGCAACGGTGTCTCCGAGCTGATCTCGCTGAGCATGCAGGCGCTTCTCGACCCGGGTGACGAGGTGCTGGTGCCCTCGCCGGACTACCCGCTCTGGACCGGGGCGGTCCGGCTCTGCGGCGGGCGGGCCGTGCACTACCGCAACGACGAGTCCATCGGGTGGCAGCCGGACCTCGAGGACGTCGCGGCCAAGGTCACCCCGAACACCCGCGCACTGGTGATCATCAACCCCAACAACCCGACCGGTTCGGTCTACAGCCGCGAGATCCTGCTCGGGCTGCTGGAGATCGCCCGTCGGCACGGCCTGCTCGTCCTGGCCGATGAGGTCTACGACCACGTGCTGTTCGACGACGCCGTCCACGAGCACGCCGCGGCGCTCGCCCCTGACCTCATCGTGCTGACGATGTGCGGGTTGTCGAAGAACCACCGCGCCGCCGGCTTCCGGTCGGCCTGGCTCGCCATCACCGGCCCGCGGGCGCCCGCGGCCGATTACATCGAAGGCCTCGACCTGCTGGCCAACATGCGCATGTGCCCGAACGTTCCAGCGCAGCACGCGATCCAGGCGGCACTGGGCAGCCGGTCGAGCATCGACGCGCTGCTGCAGCCCGGGGGCCGGCTCCGCGAGCAGCGCGACCATGCGTGGAAGCGGCTGAACGCCATCCCGGGCGTCTCGTGCGTGAAGCCGATGGGGGCGCTGTACCTGTTCCCGCGGCTCGACCCCGAGGTCTATCCCGTCGACGACGACGAGAAGCTGGTGATCGAGCTGCTGCAGCAGGAGCACGTGCTGGTCACGCACGGCACCGGCTTCAACCTCGCGACCCCGGACCACATCCGGATGGTCTTCCTGGCGCCGGTCGACGTCCTCGACGACGCCATCACGCGCTTCGCACGCTTCCTGTCGACCCGGACCGCCTGACACGGGACCGCCTGACACGGGACCGCCTGACACCTCAGGTCACCGGTCGCTGCCCGCGAGACGCATCGCCAGGGTCGGCACCACGATCGACGCGGCCACGACGTGCAGCGAGATCAGCGTGGCGGCCGAGCGGGCGTCGAACCCGAACGTGAGGTCCGGGACGACGGAGAGCGCGGTCAGCACGACGGCCGTCCGCACGAAGGTGGAGCGCGGCCGACGCGCCTTGCGCGCCAGCACGGCGGCGATGCCGACACCGAGGAGCGAGAAGACCAGCGTCAGCTCCGGAAACCCGCTGGTCGGGATGCCGGGGCCGGTGCGGCCGGCGAACGACACCCCGGCGGCCGACGCGATCGAGGCCAGGACGGTCGTGGTCACGGACGCGACGACGGCCGCGGCGACACCGTGCCTCCAGAGCGGCTGACGCTCGGCAGGAGTCGGCCTCGCGGTCGACGCCGTGACGGATCCGGCGCGGGTGGAGGTCTGGACGGTGGCGGACATGGCGAGCTCCCTGAGGTTCGGCAGGCCGCCGAGTGCGACCCGCTTCTGCCTCCACCACGAACGCACCGGGGCGGATGCGACAGGACGGGCCGGGCGGAAACGCATCCGAGCCGGATGGAGAATTTTTCCGGGAGACCTGTCGTATCCACGGCACGCTGTTCGTGGTGCAGGTGGAGGCGGTCACCGGGACCGCCGGGAGAACAGGAGAACGGCGATGACGCACTACCTGCTGGCCGTGCACGGCCCCGTCGAGATGGGTGAGTTCGGCGACTACGGCACCCGCGAGGCGATGGAGGCGGCGTTCGCCGCGACCGACGCCTTCAACGACGAGCTGAAGGCCGAGGGTTCGTGGGTGTTCGCCGGCGGACTCCAGCCGGCGTCCACCGCGACCGTGGTCGACGGTCGGGGTGAGGCTCCGCTGATGACCGACGGCCCCTACCTGGAGACCAAGGAGATCCTCGCGGGCTTCTGGATCGTCTCGGCCGCCGACCTGGACGCTGCTCTCTCCCTCGCCGGACGCGCGTCGAAGGCGTGTGGCGGCGTGGTGGAGGTCCGTCCGTTCGACGGTCTCGCGAACGACCCGAGCGACGGCTGACCGATGCAGGGCGAGAGGGCGGCCGTCGAGCGGGTCTTCCGCGAGGAGTACGGCCGCCTGATCGCCTCGCTCGTCCGCCGCTTCGGTGACATCGACCTCGCCGAGGAGGCCGCGGGCGAGGCCCTCCTGACCGCGCTGGAGAAGTGGCCGGCCACAGGCGTCCCGCCCAACCCCGGCGGCTGGCTCACCACCACCGCGGGCAATCGCGCGATCGACCGGATCCGCCGCGAGAACCAACGCGACGCCAAGCACCAGGCGGCCCTCATGTCCTACGACGACACCGCACACGAGCCGACCGGACCGGTCGAGGACGACCGACTGCGGTTGCTCTTCACCTGCTGCCACCCCGCGCTGGCACCGGAAGCGCGGACCGCGCTGACGCTGCGGCTCCTCGGCGGCCTCACCGTGCCCGAGATCGCGCAGGCATTCCTCGTTCCCGAGACCACGATGGCGCAGCGGATCACCCGGGCGAAACAGAAGATCGCCCTGGCGAAGGTGCCGTACCGGGTGCCGGAAGCTGCGGACCTGCCGGAACGGCTCGGCGGGGTGCTCGCCGTGCTTTTCCTGGTCTTCAACGAGGGCTACCTCGCCACCGGCGACGGCGATCCCCTCCGCACAGAACTCACGGGCGAGGCGATCCGGCTGGCAGGCATCCTGCGTCGACTGCTGCCCGACGAGCCCGAGGTGATGGGACTCCTCGGGCTGCTACTGCTCACCGAGGCGCGGCGGGAGGCCCGGGTGCGCGACGGCCGGCTGGTTCCGCTCGAGGAACAGGACCGCGATCGGTGGGACCCGGCGCTGATCGCGGAGGGTCACGCGCTGGTCCGGCAGTGCCTGGCGATCAACCGTCCTGGCCGCTACCAGCTGCTCGCTGCGATCAACGCGGTCCACACCGATGCCTCGACCTGGTCGGCCACGCAGTGGTCCCAAGTGGTTGCGCTCTACGACCAGCTGACCCGGATCGACCCGTCGCCGATCGTCGCCCTCAATCGCGCGGTGGCCATCGCCGAGCTGGACGGACCTGAGGTCGCGCTCTCGCTCGTCGACCGGCTGCCGCTGGAGGGCTACCACGCGTGGCACGCGACCCGCGCCGAGTTCCTGCGCCGGCTCGGCCGCGACGCCGAGGCTGCCGAGGCCTATGGCACTGCCATCGCCGCCACCCGGAACTCGGCCGAGCGCGCCTTCCTGGCCGGCAAACGCGAACAGCTCTGAAAGCACAGGCAACACTCGGCACCACCACCATCGGAAGATCAGGACCTCATGACGCACATCCGCCGCTTCGACCATGTCGGCATCACCGTGGCGGACCTCGCATCCGTCACGGCCTTCTTCGTCAAGCTGGGTCTCGAGGTCGAGGGCACCGGGTCCGTGCAGGGCGAGTTCGTGGAGACCGTCTGCGGCATCCCGGGCGCGCACTGCGAGATCGTGATGCTGCGGCCGCCCGACGGCGGGTCGCGGCTGGAGCTCTCGAGTTTCGTCACCCCCGACTGGGTGCCTGGCTCGCCCACGGCGATGGCCAACGAACTCGGCCTCCGGAACGTGTCCTTCGAGGTCGGCGACCTCGACGCGGCGGTGCGGGAACTGGTGAGGGACGGGTACGGGCTCGTCGGCAGCATCGGCGAGTACCAGGGCACCGTGCGGATGGCCTACGTGCGAGGGCCGGAAGGAATCATCGTGTCGCTGTTCGAGCAGAACGGCTGACGGTGCCTCAGAGCCAGCGGGGAACGCGATCCCGGTAGCCGTCGTAGGACTCACCGAAGCGTTGATGCAGGAGTCGTTCCTCGAACGGGATGCCGAGTCGATCCATGCCGATGAGGTAGGCAACGGCGGTGACCCCCACCGGGACGCTGCCCAGGAGGATCGCCCAACCCGCCTGCATCAGCGCACCGCCGAGGTACATGGGGTTCCGGGTCGCCGCGTACGCACCCCCGGTTGCGAGGTACTCGGGGACGACGCTCAGGCTGACCTCATCGGGGGCGGCCGTGTAGTGACTGGCGATCGCCGCGGCGAGCACACCGGCCCCTGCCGTCAACGGCACCAGGCCGAGCAGGTTCGCCCGCTGGGGCCTTCCGCCTCTCCAGCCCCGGTAGGACCCGAGACGGGCCAGCGCAAGGGGGCCTCCCACGTAACCCAGGGCTTGCGGCAGGGGCCCGATGACGACGTAGACCCAGGGCCGCTTGCGGATCCGCACGCAGAGAGGTTAGCCCCGCCGGAGGGGACCTCTGATTCTCATCGTGGGGTAGCGCGTCACCTGAATCAGGTCTACCTTCCGTCCCGTTTCGAAGTCTGAGGAGGACCCCATGGCCGTGGACCTGACGCAGGATGCGATGGCGCTGGCGACCGAGATGGTCGACCAGTTCAACCGCAGGGACCTCGACGAGATGATCGCCCTGGCCGGTGGCGGGGTGGACTACACCGATGTGGCGACCGGAGTGCATGTCACGGACGAGGACAGCTACCGCGAGGTCCTGCGGGGTTGGCTGAGCGCGTTCCCAGACCTCCGCGGGACCGTCACCTCCGCGACGTGTGACGGACGTCTGCTGGCCTACGAGATCCGCTGGGACGGCACGCACACCGGCCCGTTGCAGACGCCGATGGGCCCGATCCCGGCCTCCGGTCGGCAGGTCAGCGTGCTCGGCGCCATCTTCGTCGGAATCGATGGCGACCGCGTCAGCGAGGTTCGTCAACACGGCGACACGCTGACCCTGCTCAGTCAGATCGGCGCCATCCCCGCGCAGGCGACTGCTGCGCAGCAGAGTGCAGGCGCGACGAACCTCAGGTGATGGGCCGGCGGTTGCGGCGACCACCGACGCGGCTGCGACCGAAAGCTCGCAGCCCTCCGTCGATGCCGGGAGCGGTTCGCGCGGAGTCGCGTCTAAGCCCAGAAGTCGGCTGCCTTCGACGGCTCGAGCGAAGCGCTCCAGAACTCGTGGATCAGTCCGTTCCGGATGTCTGCGACGTGCACGAGACGAGCCTCGAGGCTGCGGCCCCGTCTCGTGCCGGTGCCCACGAGAAGTGCTGCGACGTGACTGCCCTCGCCTGCCAGCAGGTCGACGACCTGCAGGTGGAACGTGCCTGCCGTTTCCTCCGCGAGCCCGGCGAAGAAGCCGAACGCCGCGTCCCGCCCGGAGTAGTCCCCGTCGAGTGCTCCGGTGTCGCGGATGTGCCAGACGGACGACTCGGCGATGACGCTCGCCAGCGTCGTCATGTCCTGAGCGCTGAAAGCCTCGTATCCGCGAGTCAGAACGTCGACTTGCCCGGATGTAGCCATCTGGTCCCCCGCCCGGGTGCTCTTACCGTTGGTGCGTGAACCTTGGCGCAGTCGCCATCCCTGCGTGGCCGGTTCCCTCGAAAAACATCCACACCGGATCCCCACCACATCGGAGGCGCCTGGCTCAGGGGAACAACTCGGATAGCGGTATCGCGCAGAGCCACCTCGGCGACCGGCTCCCCGACTGAATACGTGGTCATAGGGGCCTTCCGAGATGTGCGAATCGGCTGCGGCTGCCGGCCAATGGGAGCGGATCGCCGATGGCGAGGGTCCCGCAAGGTGCGGACGAGCAGTCGCGAGCGCGCCCGCAGCGGTGCTGCCTGAACTGCCGACGGCCTGCGCACGATCGAACGCGATCAGTTACTGGATCACTTCGTCGAGGTACATCGTCCTGGTGAACGACGAGGAACAGACGGCGTTCGTGAAACGCCGACGGGACCGTCGAGGGCCTCAGCGACGCAGGCAGCGTCGGCAGGTGCCCGGGGGCGTCGACCGAAGGTCCGGCTTGGATCGACGGCGGAACAGGCGTCGGCTCAGGGACTGGGCCGCTGGACGGTAGGACCGAACGCCGAGGTGAGATGGCGCGGCGGACACCGCGTCGGTCCGTCGGACCGTCGGCGGTGCTCCCCCGACCTCCATGGCGACCCGCCGGTGCGCCCGCTGAGTTGGCAATTGCCCGAGAGCGGGTATTGCTTTCGGCACGACGTCTGACTGGGGAAGCCGATGCGCCTTTCGAGAACGGGGTTTCGGAGCCGGTTCTTCGCTGCCGTGGGATTGCTTACCGTTCCGCTGCTGCTCACGCTCAGCGGCACGGCAAACGCCGCGGTGCCTTCGATGGTGTCGCTCGGCGACTCCTACGCCTCGGGTCCGGCGATCACGCCGCAGGACCCCCGAGCGGGCGACTGTTTGCGATCGCTGGTCAACTACCCGCACGTGGCGGCGGCGATCAAGAAATATCAGCTGACGGACGTGACGTGTCAGGGCGCTGGAACTGCAGACATGTTCCAACCACAGGCCGTCGATGCCGGGCCCAAGCCACCGCCGCAATTGGACGCCCTCACACGCACGACTGACGTCGTCACCCTCACCGTCGGGGGTAACGACATCGGCTTCACCTCCATCATCGAGAACTGCAGCGCCGTGACGCCGAACGGACCGACGTTGGCTGGCGCGCACACCTGCAAGGCGCAATACACCGCTGGCGGCACCGACCAGTTGGCCGCTGCTATCCGCGCGACACGGCCCAAGGTCGACGGCGTCCTGCGCGCAATCCACAAGCGGTCGCCCAGGGCCCATGTGTATGTCGTCGGTTACCCCGACGTCCTGCCCCAGTCAGGGCCGGGCTGCTGGCCGTTCATCCCTCTCACCCCGACCGACGTGGCCTACATCAACGGCATCGAGATGAAGCTGGACGAGATGCTCAGGGACAGCGCCGCAGCCAACCGAGCGACCTTCGTCGATACCTTCGCGCCGACGATCGGACACGACGCCTGCACGCTCCCGACCGTGCGCGACGTCGAACCTCTGCTGTTCCCCAGCCAGGACGCCTACCCGGTCCACCCGAACCGGGCAGGCGAGGTGGAGCTCGGACGACTGCTCGCTGACGCAATCCGCTGACCGAGGCCCCGGCCCGAGCTGCGGGCAAAGGTCGGCCAGGCTGACCGGACGTGCCAGCGCCGTCCTGCGGATCGGTTCTGTCGTCACGCGCGCGCACGAGGCCGACGCCGTACCGGCAGCTACACGTTGAAGCGGAACTCCACCACGTCGCCGTCGCGCATGACGTACTCCTTGCCCTCGATCCGGACCTTGCCCGCAGCCTTCGCGGCGGCCATGGAGCCGGCCGAGGTCAGGTCGTCGAAGCCGACGATCTCGGCCTTGATGAAGCCGCGCTGGAAGTCGGTGTGGATGACCCCGGCGGCTTCGGGAGCGGTGGCGCCCTTCGGGATGGTCCAGGCCCGCGACTCCTTGGGACCTGCGGTCAGGTAGGTCTGCAGGCCGAGCGTCTCGAAGCCGACGCGGGCGAGCTTGTCGAGGCCGGGCTCGTCCTGGCCGAGCTCCCCGAGCATCTCGCGGGCGTCGGCCTCGTCCAGCTCGACGAGCTCCGCCTCGATCTTCGCGCAGAGCAGGATCGCCGGGGCGGGCGCGACGGTGGCGGCCAGCTCGGCCTCCATCTTGTCGCGACGCTCCGGGTCGCCGAGGACCTCCTCGTCGACGTTGAAGACGTAGATGAACGGCTTGTCGGTCAGCAGGTGCAGGTCCTGCAGGGCCTCACGGTCGAGGCTCGGGTCACTGCTCACCGGTCGGCCGGCGTTCAGCACCTCGCGGGCCGCCGCCACCGCGGCCGCCTGGGCGCGCGCCTCGGGCCGCATGCGCGACTCGCGCTCGAGCTTCGGCAGCCGGTTCTCGACGGTCTGCAGGTCCGCGAGGATCAGCTCGGTGTTGATGGTCTCGATGTCCTCGGACGGGTCGACGCGACCGTCGACGTGCACGACATCGGGGTCGGAGAAGGCTCGGACGACCTGACAGATCGCGTCGGACTCGCGGATGTTGGCCAGGAACTTGTTGCCGAGCCCCTGCCCCTCGCTCGCCCCCCGGACGATGCCGGCGATGTCGACGAAGCTCACCGTCGCCGGAATCGTCTTCACGCTGGAGAACATCTCAGTGAGGCGACCCAGCCGGGAGTCGGGCACGCTGACGACACCGACGTTGGGGTCGATCGTCGCGAACGGGTAGTTGGCCGCGAGCACGTCGTTCTTGGTCAGCGCGTTGAACAACGTCGACTTGCCGACGTTCGGCAGGCCGACGATTCCGATCGCGAGACTCATGCCGCCGAGTTTACGGACCGCAATCGATCATGATCATCTCGTTGACCGCTCAGCTGGCGAAGCGCTCGCGGGACGACCCGGACGCCGGTGGTGGCGTCGACGGCAGCACCGCTTCGATCGCCTCGTCACCCCAGTTGTCGTCCAGGGAGTCGTCCAACGCGTCCTGCACCTCGTCGTCCAGCAACTCGGGAGCGGTCAGCGGCCTCGGCGCCTGATCGACACCGACAGGGCTACCGATCTCCTGCTCGACGAGGCCGAGCGAGGCGAAGCGGCGGGCGGTCACCAGCACCCGGCCCTCCAGCGACCCGACCGCGCGGTTGTAGGAGCCGACCGCGGAACCCAGGGAGCGACCGAGCTTGTCCACGTGCTCCCCCAACGTGCCGAGCCGGGCGTAGAGCTCACGGCCGGTCTCGTAGACCGCGCGCGCGTTGTCGGCCAATGACTGCTGCGTCCAACCGTGCGCCACCGTCCGCAGCAAGGCGATCAGCGTCGTCGGGGTGGCGAGCACGACGCGACGCTGGGCCGCGTACTCGAGCAGGTCCGGATCGGCCTCCAGGGCAGGGGCGAGGAACGCCTCCTGCGGCACGAACAGCACGACGAATTCCGCGGACCCCGGACAGCGCTCCCAGTAGGCCTTGCCCGCCAGGGCATCCACGTGCGCCCGCAGCCGAGTGGCGTGGGAACGCCACAGCCGACCCCGCGTCTGCTCGTCCTGCTCCTGCATGGCGTCGAGGAAGGCGTCGAGCGGAACCTTGCTGTCGACCACGACCGAACGCCCACCGGCGAGGTGGACCACGAGATCCGGCCGGGCGACGCCGTCCGGGCCGTTGAGCGTCGGCTGGACCGTGAAGTCCGCGTGCTCGTTCAACCCGGCCGTCTCCACGACCCGCCGCAGGCTCAGCTCGCCCCACGCGCCACGGCTCTGCGGGCGCCGCAGCGACGAGGCGAGGTTCGCCGTCTCCGCCCGGACCTGGTCGCTGCTGCGCTGCACCGCCGCGGCCTGCTCGAGCACGGAGGTGTAGGCGGTCAGCCGGGCAGCCTCGAGATCGCGGAGCTGCCCCTCCACGCGACCGAGCGTCTCCCGCAGCGGCGCCACCACACCGGCCACCGCCTCCCTGCGGGCATCGAGATCCGCGCCCGCCGCGACCTGGCTCTGCGCCAGCGTCGCCTGCGCGAGGTCGAGGAACTGCCGGTTGTTGCGCTGCAGCGCCTCGGCGGACAGCGCCGAGAAGCTCTGCTCGAAACGCTGCCGGGTCTCGTCGAGCAGGGCGAGCTTCTCCTCCGACGCCTCACGCTCGTAGGCGAGAGCGGTCCGCAGCGAGGCGAGCTCGGCCGAGGATTGCGCGGCACCGGACCGACGGCCGGCCGACCAGGCGGCCAGGACGCCCGCCACGAGCACGGCCAGCCCCAGCACCACTCCGGCGACAGCTGCGAGATCCATGCCGGCAGGCAACCATGCCCCTACGACAAATTCCGGGAGGCGGCCGCCCGTCCGACCGGCCGGCGGTCAGAAGCCGTCGTCGGCGCCGTCGCGGTAGGCGACGGCCGACGTCGCGACGCAGTTGGCGGGCGTCGCACCCGTCTCGGGCGATCCGGCCAGCAGCTGGCGGCTCAACTCCGGCGCGTCGGCGTCGGGCTGCCGCTGCAGGATCTCCCCAGCCTCGCGGGCGAGTCGGAGCGCGAGCCCCGACGGCAGACCGGGGTCCTTGGACATCGCCGAACGGGCGACCGCCTCGACGTCGAAGCCCCGCTCGTGCGCCGACGCGGGGCTGCGGAGCGGATCGTCGGTCATGGCGTTGAGGCTAGTCGTCCCCGACATCCACCGAGGACCGGCACGCCGCCGTCCGGGAGCCACCCGCCGGTGACAAACGCATGTGCACAACCACGCTCGGTGATGCCCCGGCGGTACCGTCTCGGCCATGGGCGTCGACTCGTGGCCTGCGCGTGGCGCCGCCTCCCGTGCGACGGGCACCTCCGGCACCGAGCGTCCGGACCGATCCCGACAACGCCCTGTACCACCCACGGCCCGACACCGGCAGCCGACCGCGACCGGTGCCCGTCCGGCCGCCCGACCGCCCAGCCGCCCGTCATCGGGTCGCTCGCGTGGCCCCGGCGGCGGACCGCTCGGCGACACCCGCGGGCTGACGGCGGCTGGCGCGTTGGTACTGCTGCTGACCTTCGGCATCGTCGGCTCGGTCGTCGACCAACTGCTCGGGCACGGCCTGTGGGTCTTCTTCTCCGTCGGATTCCTGGCCGCGGTGCTGCTCAACGCCGTGCGCATCCACCTCGAGGACCTCGCTGCCTCCATCGTCCTGGTCCCCATCGCCTACGCGATCAGCGGGGCCGTGCCGAACCTGATCAGCGGGCTCGGTTCGGGGACCGGGTTCAAGCAGGGGCTCGCTTCCGCCGCCGGCGTCCTCGTGTTCGGCACGCCGGTACTCCTGCTGGCCGTGGTCGTCGCCACCGCCATCGCCATCGCTCGCGGCCGCTCCGCCATGAGGGCTCGCCAACGCGCGCGTTCGCGCGCCGCCCGACGCTTCGGCGTCCTGCCTCCCGGCGCCCGGCCGCGCCGGGCGTCACGGGCGACCGGCGACGCCCGCCGTCGCCGCTGACGCCAAAGGTCAGCCGGCGGTGGCGCCGGCCGCTGCACCCGCCGTGCGGGCGGCGCGCATGTCGCGGCGCAACTCCGGCGGAAGGGCGAACTGGAGGTGCTCGTCCGCCGAGACGATCTCCTCGATGTCCGCGAAGCCGTGCGCGGCCAGCCAATCCAGCACCGCGGTGACGAGCTCCTCGGGTACCGAGGCCCCGCTGGTGACGCCGACCGTGCCCACACCGGTCAGCCACGCCTCGTCGATGTCCGCCGCCCCGTCGACCAGGTAGGAAGCTTTGGCGCCGGCGGCGAGCGCGACCTCCGTGAGCCGCACGCTGTTGGACGAGTTCCGCGATCCCACGACCAGCACCAGCTCGGAGCGCGGCGCGATCGCCTTCACGGCCCACTGCCGGTTCTGCGTCGCGTAGCAGATGTCGTCGCTCGGCGGACCCTGCAGTTTCGGGAAGCGCTGCTGCAGCGCCCGGAGCGTCTCCTGCGTCTCGTCGACCGACAGGGTGGTCTGCGACAGGTAGGCGACCTTGTCGGGGTCCCGCACCTCGACCGAGCCGGCTTCCTCCGGCCCGTCGACGAGGTGGATCCGCTCCGGCGCCTGGCCGGTGGTGCCGACGACCTCTTCGTGCCCCTCGTGACCGATGAGCACGATGTCGTAGTCGTCGGCGGCGAAGCGGCGCGCCTCGACGTGCACCTTCGTGACCAGCGGGCAGGTCGCGTCGATCGTCCGCAGCGAACGCTCCCGCGCCGATTCGTGGACGGTGGGCGCGACACCATGAGCGGAGAAGACGACGGTGGCGCCCTCGGGCACCTCGTCGTTCTCCTCGACGAAGACCGCGCCCTTCGCCTCCAGCGTGCGGACCACGTGTGCGTTGTGCACGATCTGCCGGCGCACGTAGAGCGGCGGGCCGTAGAGCTCGAGAGCCCGTTCGACCGTCTGGACGGCCCTGTCGACGCCTGCGCAGTAACCGCGCGGCCGAGCGAGCAACACCTGTCCCATGCGTCCGATTCTACGCCGGGTGACTCCTCCGGCCCGATGGCCACGAATCGGCCGGGGAGCGGCCCTGAGCAGCGCCGTCCCTCCGCGACGGAGCTCCCGGAAAAGAGCGTCGCAGAACGCAGGAGGGGCATGGATTTTCCTGCCGGGCGTCGGCCAGGCATCATGCAGGTCACTTTTCGCATATCGCGCGCACCGCGCGCACGCCGCCGCACCAGGATCACAGGAGCTCTTCTATGCCGTCCGTTCCGGGACTGCCCAAGCCGCTGTCGGCCTACGTCGGCCTGCTCGCCTCCACCGCCGAGACCGCGCGTGCCGCGGTCCGGCAGGGTCCGGCCGGCGCCGCCCGTCTACCGCTGCTCGCGCTCAGCCAGGTGCTGTCGAGCCGTGAGCGCTACGACGAGCTCGCCCAGCGCGGCGAGATCCTGCTCGGTCGGCTGATCTCACGTCTGGGCGGTCAGGCCCAGGAGGTCGAGGCGAAGGCAGCCACCGCCCGCCGCACCGCCGAGAAGCGGGTCACCGGTGAGGTGCAGGGCCACGCGGCCACCATCGCCGGCAAGGCGGACAACGCCCGCACCGCCGCCCGTGAGGCGAGCGACCGGGTCGGCGCCGAGATCGAGGAGGCGCGTCGCAAGGTGACCGCCCTCGCCGGCCGGGCCGGCGTCGCTGCGAGCGACGCGACCGTGCGCGTCGAAGACGTCGCGGTCGCCGCGGCCGAGACGCTGCGCGACGGCGTCCGCACGCTGGCGGAGTCCGCCGAGCAGACGGCCGAGCAGATCGAGCAGACCGCACGAGGGCTGCTCAGCGGGTCCCCGGCCGCGGAACACGCCGTCGAAGAGGCGGCAGAGGGGCTCAAGGCAGCCGCCTCGACCCTTGCGGACCGGACCGACGAGGCCGTCGACGACGTCGAGAAGCGCGCCCGGAAGACCGGTAAGGCTGCCGCGACGCGGGCCGAGCAGCTCGGCAACAAGGCCGGGGCCGCCGTCGCCGATGCGGCCGGGCAGGCTGCCGACAAGGCGGAGAAGGCCGTCGGGAAGGCCGACGCCGCCGCCGGCCGCGCGGACGCCGCGGCCGACCGCGCCGCCTCCGAGGTCACGGACAAGGCCGAGACGGCCCCGAAGAACCACCCCACGCCGAAGCGCGACGAGGTGCGTGCCGAGAAGGCCGAGGAAGTCCGCGAGGCTGCCAAGAAGTCGGCGGCGAAGAAGGTCGCCAAGAAGGCGGCACCGGCCCCGTCCCGCCCCGCTCCTGCGACGGCGACCGCCGCTGCGCCTGCTGCGCCTGCTGCGCCTAGTGCGACCACCGGTCCGACGCCGGATCCGTCCGCCCCCGTGAAGGCCGCGGCCGCCCCGCCGGCGAAGGCGACACCGCCCGCCGCGAAGAAGGCCGCCCCGGCCAAGGTCGCCGTTCCCGCTCCGGCCAAGGCCGCCGCCCCCGCCAAGGCCGCTCCCCCCGCGCCAGCGAAGGCCGCCACCCCCGCGCCGGCCAAGGCTGCAGCCCCCGCGCCGTCGAGCGCCGAGACGTCCGACCCGCTCGGCAACCAGCTCGAGATCCCGGGCGCGCTGCGCTCGGCCGCCGGTCCGACCCGCGAGCACGACGACCTGCCGCTGCCGGACTTCGACCACATGACGTTGGGCTCGCTCCGCGGCCGGCTGCGTCGCCTCGACGACGTCTCGCTCGTCCAGCTGCTCGACTACGAGCAGTCACACGCCAACCGGCTGCCGATCCTGAGCATGCTGCAGAACCGGCTCCGCCGCATCATCGAGGACGGCCAGCAGGCCGGTGGCGCACCGCAGGCCACCCCCGCCGACGTTCCCGCAGCCACGCCTGCCTCGCCGGCGGCGGCCACCCCCGCCTCGACGAACAACGGCCCGGTCAGCAGCGACTCGGACAGCCGCCCCGGCAGCTGAACCGCACGGCCGCCCGCAGGGGGCCGACCACTCATGCCGCCGTCGGTGGGGGATCAGTCCCCTGCCGGCGGCGGTCGGTCGTTCGGGGACGGGGTCGGCGACGACGCGGACCTGGCACCGTCCACCCGCGCGCGGCTCGAACCGAGGACGGTCGCTGCGCGCGTCGGCGCCGCCCCCTCCGCCGTCCGCCGCGAGAGCAGGGACACGAGGAAGCGCGCGAGCAGACCGACGGCCAGCACCAGCCGCAGCGGCGCGTAGCGCACCCCGTGGTACCGCCCGGCCAGGTAGCGGTAGGCGCTGCCGTGGTGCGCCCGCAGCATGGGGCGCGGCGTCCGCCTGGTCGCGTGGCCGCCGCTGTGCTCGACCACGGCGCGCGGGACGTACACCGACGTCCAGCCCGCCCGGCCGAGGCGGTCACAGAGGTCGACGTCCTCGAAGTACATGAAGTAGCCGGGGTCGAACCCACCGACGGCGACGAAGGCCTCGCGGCGGAGCAGCAGGCAGGACCCGGACAGCCAGCCGGCCGGTCCTTCCTGCGGGGCGCCGCGCTCCCGTCGGTAGGCCGCGGTCCACGGGTTGGACGGCCACCAGCTGCCGGCCAGGGCGTGTCCGATGCCGCGGCCCAGGCTCGGGAGCGCCCGCGCACTCGGGTAGAGGCTGCCGTCCGGCGTCAGGATGGCGGGGCCCAGGGCGCCCGCCTCCGGCCACGCCGCGACGGCGTCCAACAGGACGTCGAGGGAGCCGGGCTCGAAGGTGATGTCGGGGTTCGCGACCAGCACCCACGGGCTCTCGTGCCCGGCCCCCGGGTCGGCGACGCCGATGTTGGCGGCGGTGCCGTACCCGACGTTGCCGCCGGTGCGGACGAGCCGCACCTCGCGTCGGGTGGCGGCCCGTTCCGGCGACCCGTCGGTCGACCCGTTGTCGGCCAGCACGACGGCGTAGGGCCGGCGGGTGGCGCCGGCGAGGGTGTCGAGGAACCGGTCGAGTTCCTCGCCGGGGCTGTAGGTGACGACGACGACCTGCAGCTCGGGAACCGGCGCCGTCGCGCCGTCCCGGTCACGCGGGGAGGTCACTCCGAGAAGGCGCGGGCGTAGCTGGCCAGGTGCGCCTCGGCGCTGGCGGCCCACGTGAACTCGCGCGCGCGGGCCAACCCGCGCTCGCCGAGTTCGGCCCGCCGCGGGGCGTCGGCCAGCAGCGAGCCGAGGTCACGCGCGATGGACTCGGCGTCGGGCTCGGTGTAGGCCACCGCATCCCCGCCGACCTCGGGCAGCGAGAGGCGGTGCGTCGTCAGCACCGGTGCCGAACAGGCCATCGCCTCGAGCACCGGCAGGCCGAAGCCCTCGCCGTGGCTCGGGTAGGCGACGACGGCGGCGCCGCCGAGGTAGCCGGGGAGGTCGCCGAAGCGGAGGTAGCCCGGGCGCAGCACACGGAGGTTGGCCGGGACGGCCGCGACCGCGCCGTCGACCTCGTCGTCCCAGCCGGTTCCGCCGGCGAGGACCAGCGCCGGGGGGTCGGGGAGGTCGTGAACCGCCTCGGCCCAGCCGCGGATCAGGTTCGGGACGTTCTTGCGCGGCTCGAGCATCCCGAGGAACGCGACGTAGGTCTGGCCGCCGAGCCCGAGGCGGAGCCGGACGCGCTCCTGCTCCTGCTCGCTCGGCGGGTGGAACATCGCCGTGTCGACACCGTGGTAGGCCACGTCGAGTTCGGTCGCGTCGGCGTCGAGGATGCGGATCAGCTCGTCGCGCGTCGCCTTGCTCGGGACGATGCAACGGGTCGCGCGACGCAGCGCCGTGCGGGTCGCCGACCGGAAGAACGTGCCCTTCACCGCGGAGTGCATCTCCGGCTCGGTGAAGAACGTGGCGTCGTGGATCGTGACGACCACCGGCCGGCCGGTGCGCAGCGGCATCGTGTAGTGCGGCGAGTGCAGGACCTCGGCGTTCACCTGCGAGGCGACCTGGCCGAGGCCGGTCTGCTCCCAGGCGAGCCGCGCCGGACGGTGGGCGATGGCGGCCGGCCCGGGGACGACGGTGGCGTTGGGGGCCAGCCGGCCGTAGCGCTCGGCGTCGGAACGCTGGCAGACGACGGCGATGTCGGCGTCGGCGACGCTCAGCGCAGCGATCAGACCGTCGACGTAGCGCCCGACACCGCCGCGGTCGGCCGGGACCGCGGTGGCGTCCACGAGAACCCGGGGCACCGCTCTCCTCACCCGCCCGGCGCCGCCGAGGCGGTCACCGGCTCGATCTCCGGTCTGGTGCGAACTGTTCACTGTCCCCGTCGGCATCGGACTGCCGCCACGGAGCCCGCGACGACACCCGGTCTGCCCGGATCGACATTACGCCTGCCCCTCGGCCCGCGGCGGCAACCCACACCCCCGTGCGGCGCGTCCGAAAACACTCCGGGCGACACCCGGATGACACCCGGGACCTCCGGGTCGACGAGGTCAGTGGGCGGCGTCGTCCAGCGAGGCGTAGATCTCCCAGCACCGCGTCGCGGCGGCGGCCCAGGAGAACTCCGTGGCCCGCGCCCGGCCCGCGCGCACGAGGTCGGCGGAGGCCGCGAGGGCCTCGACGACCCGGGCCGCGAGCGCGGCGGCGTCCCCCACCGGGCTCACGAGCGCGGCGCCCCCGGCGACCTCGCGCAACGCCGGGGCGTCACTGATGACGACGGGAGCGCCGCAGGTCATGGCCTCGAGGACCGGTAGGCCGAAGCCCTCGGCACGGCTCGGGACGAGCACCACCGAGGCACGGGCGTAGGCCACGGCGAGGTCCTCGTCACCGAGCCGGCCCATCCGGCGCAGCCGCGGGTCCCCGGCCGGCAGGCCGGCGGGCAGGCTGAGCTCACCCCAGCCGTCCGGGCCGACCACGAGCAGCGGCAGCCCGTCCGGCCAGGCGGGGTCGACGAGCGCGGCGACCGCGACGTCGAGACCCTTGCGGGGCTCGAGCGTGCCGACCACCAGCGCGTAGGCCGCTGGGAGTGCGAGCCGCGCAGCCCGTCCGTCGCTGTCGGGCGGCGGCGTGGCCAGGACCCCCGCGACGCCCTCCCCCACGACCTCGACCCGCCGCAGCGGCAGGTGGCGGGCGAGTTCGACGGCGACCGCCCGCGTCGGCACGACGACGACGTCGGCCTCCGCCGCTGCCCGCTGCCCCAGATCGCGGTGCCACGCGGCCCCGCGCGGGGTCAACGTCTCCGGGTGGGTCCACGGCACCGCGTCGTGGATGGTCGCGACCAGCGCGGAACCGCGACGGCGCGGGGGCAGCAGTGGCGTCGGCGCGTGGACGACGGCCGCCGCCGGACCCGGCCCCAGCCCGTGCCGCCACATCTCGGCGAGAACGCGTCGGCCGACGGGCAGCCGCCGCGGGCCGACGACCCCGGGGATACGGGCCGCGGCGACGTCGGAGTGCCAGGCACACCAGCCCACGACCGACGCGTGCCGGGCCGCGTCGGGGACATCCGCCGCGAGCGCCGCGGCCAGCTCGCGGCTGTAGCGACCCGTCCCGCCGGGTACCGGGGCGAGCAGCTGCTCGACCACGACGGCGAGTTCGGCGACCATGCGCCCACTGTGCCGGGCGGGTGCGCCGCCGTCGGCTCAGCTCGTCGGCGCGCCGTTGGTGATCTGCCACCAGCTCGAGCGCAGCCCGTCGGAGGCGCCGGGCCAGCTCCGGCTCGCCGCGATGCCGGCGCCGGTCGTGGTGACCGTGGTCGGCCAGCCGGTCGGGCCGATGCCCTCGAGCACGACGGTCACGACGCGCCCGCCCCACTCGCCGTGGCCGTCGCGGGCGGTGACCCGGACCTTGGTGAGCCGACCCACGGCGGGGTAGCGCGCCTCGATCGCCGCGGCGGGCAGAGTCGCGGTCCAGGTGTGCAGCGAGTTGGGAGCGGCGCCGTCCCAGCCGTCGGCGCGCGCCGGGAGGTAGGGCAGGCCGCCCGAGACCGACCAGCCCCCGTTGGAGGCGGAGAACTCGGTGGAGGCGGGCCGCCCGTTCCAGGTGCGGATGTGCCCGGCGGTGGCGGCGACGGCGGCGTCGGAGGCGGCGTACTCGTAGCTGGTGCGCACCCCACTCCTGGAGACGACGGCGCTGCCGGTGAAGACCTGGCACGACGTCGAGTCACAGATGTCGAAGGCAGAGGTCGGCGACGCGGCCGAGCGTCGCTGCGCGGCGTAGGTACGGGCCGCGACGGCCTGCGCCTGCAGTGCGGCGGGGCGCCACGACGGCGACATCTCCTTGGGCACGACGCCGCGGAGATAGCTCTCCATCGGGACGGCGACGACGCTGTAGATGCTGTTGGGTCCGCGCCGGACGGCCGAGGCCGAACCCCGGTACTCGCGGCTCGAGCCGTCCGGCAGGACGAGGGCGACCGAGCCGCTCGCGGTCGTGAACCGCGCCGGTGAGCTCAGCCGCGCCGAGCCCGCGACCGGGATCGTCGTCCACGCGCCGTTCACCTCGAGGCGCTGGAGCACGAGCGCGACCCCGTCGTCGGCGATCCGCCAGCGCGCCGGGCCGGCGGGCAGCACGAGCCGGCGGTTCAGCCCGTCGGTGACGGTGAGCCCGGCGGCCGCGTTGACCTGGAGATCACGGCCCTCGTCGGCGGTGACCAGAACGCGGATCGGGGTGTTCGCGAGCGAGGTGGCCGCGGTGCCCGGGTAGTACGTCGCGAGGATGGTGTCGGCGGAGACGCCGAGCGAAGCGGCACCCTGCGCCCCCCACTGCGACATGCCCCGACCGTGGCCCCAACCGTGCCCGGTGAGGGTGAAGATGCCGTTCGCGGGACGGCCCGCATCGTCGGGCGACGGCGTCGGCGCGCAGGCCGACGTGAGGACCGTCAGGGCGAGGGCGCCGGCCAGCGCGCTCGCGGCACCTCGACGATGCAGGCGACCCAGACCCGGCGCGTGCAGGACGCGGGGACGACGGACCATGACGGGGGCTCCTCGGGGCGAGCGGACCCTTCAAGATCGGCTCCCCGGGAACGTGCATTGAGCAGACCGGCCGGTGACCTCGAAACCACCCCGTCGGGTCCGCTTCCGCGATCAGCCGCGCTCGCGACGCCCCTGGAAGAGGAACGCGAACACCATCACCGCACAGAAGCCGATGCCGACGTACCAGCCGTAGGCCGGGTGGCCGAGGTACTGGAAGACGGCGTGGGCGATCGCGATGATCAGCGCGAACACGAGGATGGTGAGCAACGCGGCGAGGATCCGCTGGCCGATCATAACCGCACGAAGCTCAGCCGGACGAAGGTGTAGTCGAGCTCCTGCCGCGTCCAGTGCACCGGGCGCTCGCGGTGGCCAGGAACGAACTCGCCGAGCAGTTCGAGTCCGATGTCCGCGGCCTGCCGGATCAGGCCGCGGATGTCGTCCGGTCCGAAGATGTGTACGGGCTGGCCGTACGCGACTTTTCCGGCGGTGTCGGGTGGATCCTGGTCGTAGTCGGTCGACACGACCGGAGCACCCCCGGGACGCAGCATCCGCGCCGACTCGCGGAGGAAGCCCTCCACGGGAACGCCGTGCTCCACGACGGACATGCAGGTGACCGCTCCGAGGCTTGCCGCTCGGCACGTCGGTTCCCGTGATGTCTCCGTAGCGGAATACGACCCCGTCGCGCGTGGTGGGCTTGCCGAATTCGAGATTGAGCCCGAGCAGGTCGGTGTACCCGTAGAGGCGCAGCCACGGGAGGACGGAGGAGTAGCGGGCGCTGCCGGCGTCGAGGACCTTCTCGCTCGGGTCGGTGCGCTCCAGCACGACCGACAGGGCACCGAGGGCGTCCCAGTTCTTCGGGCGGTCGTGATGAAGCGGCAGACCGAGACGACGCGCCTCGGCCGACGACTCCTCCCACGCTGCCCGCGAGTCGAGAACGGCGAGTGGCACCTGCCCGCTGGCCGGCGGCGCTGCGTACGAAGCCGTCGTTGTACCGCTACGGCCCCCACAGAAGCCGTTCGGCGCCGCGTTTGGCCAGGTCGAGTACGAGGCCGCCCGGCGCGATCCCACGCCTCGTGGCAGGACTGGAGGTCATCGGTGGAAGCCTACTCAGCCCGATTCGATGTCCCCGTCGCCTCCGCTCGGGTCCGACCGCCGGGTAGCAGGGCCAGTAGGCCGCCGGTGGCGAGGTCGGCGACGGTGAGCACGAGCCGGATGGCGAGCACCACGACGAGCGCTGCGCCGGCCGTCAGCTGCGCGGTCAGCGCAGCCAACAGGGCCGGCTCGCGGACGCCGAGCCCTGCGGGCGCGATGAGAACGACGATTCCGGCCGCGGAGGCCACGGCGTACCCACCGACGGACAGGACCGCGAGCGCGGCCCTGTCGTGGCCGGCTTCCAGGAGCGGGAGCGCGAGCACGTAGACGGCGAGACCCTGCAGGACCCAGCCCGCGACGGCATAGCCGGTGGCGGCGACGACGCCCCGGGCGGAGAGCGGCTTCTCGAGCGGTGGCCGCCGGAGAAGCTGCATCCCCCGGGCGAGAAGACGATTGAGCACCGGGGGGCTCGCCAGGACGAGCCGGACGAGCAGCCCGCGCCGAGCACCAGGAGCCGCCAGCCCGTCCCCTGGACCGCGAAGGGAAGAAGCGAGCCCGCGACGATAGCGTGCCGACCAGGCCGAGCCCGATGGCGACGAGGGCAGCCGCGGCGGTCCGGGGCCGCGGGACGGCGTGGTCCCGGGCGAGTTCCATCTGCGCGACAACCGGCCAGACGCTCCCGGGAGGTATTTGCCGAGCTGGCCGACGAAGTAGACACGTGCTGCGGCGATCAGCGGTAGGTGGCTTCCGAGGTCGGTCAGGACCCGCCGCCACGAGAGCATCGACCGGCGAGGGAGACGGCGCGGAGCGCCGCTGCGAGGAGGACCAGAGGTCAGATGTCGGATCCCCGCCCGGACCTGCGGGCGGTACTGGTCCAGGCGAGGACCGAGGACCGCGGCGAGGACGAGGACGGGGACCGGCAGAGACGGAGCCGCGGATGGCGGGCGGGGACCTGCATGGACGGGACGCCACTTTGCTGGACCGTCAGCAGACCTATCGAGGGCCGCCAGGTAATCGTTCCAGGCCGAGTCGGTCGTCGCGGGGGTGCAGGGCGCCGTCCTGACCGCCGCGCGCGCAGCTCGTCGAGCTTCCGCCCCGGCCGGTAGAGCCGGCAGAGGGCGCCGCGAGCCCGTCAACGTCCTCCGGCTCGACGACGAGGCCGTCCACACTCGTCCCGACGACGTCGGCGAGGGCGCCCGCGCGGGTGACCACCGCAGGCAGCCCGTCGCCGAGCGCCAAGTCGACGTTCTAGGACGCGGTCGCCGACCGGTAGGGGCAGCACGACCGCGTCGGCCGGGCCAACAGGCCGGCCAGCCTCGGCGGCCGCCACGTAGCCGTCCCGCAGACTCGACCCGGCCGCCCAACCCGAGCCGGCCACCTGCGCCCGTAGACCGCGACCCGCCCCAGAACTCCCCCGCCACGCAGCACACCCGGGCGGGCCCGGGCGAGCGCCTCCAGCAGGACGTCGAGACCCTTGTAGGGCCGGACCAACCCGAAGACAGAGCCGGCCGTGCGCCGCCCCGTCGGCGGGCGGCCGCGGCCGGCGCCACGGGGCGGCTCACGGGCAGGTGCGGCGCCAGCGGACCTGCACGACCGGGCCCCGTCAGCCGCGCCAGCCGTCCGGCTCCGTCGCAGTGCACGAGCACCCCGTCGACGCGCGCAGCAGCGCGCGGGCCAGCGCGCGTCGACCCGGGCTCGGCTCGTGCGGCAGGACGTTGTGGCAAGCGCCACCGCCGGGCCGCCCCGGCCGAGCGCCGCGCGCACGACAGCTAGCGCCGGGGACCTGACCGGGCTGACGATGACGAGCACGACGGCGTCGACCTCTCCGCAGCCGGCGCCCGAGCCGCGACCAGCTGTCCGGGCGGCCGCCAGGAGACGGGTTCCGGGTCGGGCAAACAGCCGGACCTCGGGCCGTCACCCGCTGCTCGCCGGGATAGAGCCGCTCCGGGTACTGCCGGCCACGACCCCACCTCGACCTGTTGGCCCGCCGCCGCCATCTGGTGCGCGAGCGCGGTGGTGTGCTGGGCGACGCCGCCCTTGTAGGGGTGGGTCGGCCCGACGAGGGCGATGCCGCACGCCGCGCTCAGCTGGTCCGGGAGCGCACGACGAGGTCGCCGATCAGCGCCAGCACCGCGATCAGGAACCCGAGACAGCAGCAGCAGCGTCGAGGTGGTGACGTGGCAGTCGTGGTGGACCATGAGGTCGACGACCAGCTTGACGACGCCGATGCCCATGATCCACAGCGCAGCGGCATCAGGACCTTGATCGGGTTGAAGTACATGACCATCCGCAGCACCTGCAGGATGTAGCGGTAGGCGTCCCGGACGAAGTGGAACTTGCTGATGCCGGCGCGCTTCGCGTAGTCGATCGGGACGTACTCGACGTCGTGCTGGTTGGACAGGAACGACAGCGTGATCGTCGTGACGCAGGAGAAGCCGGGCGGCAGCAGCCGCAGGTAGGGCAGCGAGACCTCGCGGCGGAACGCCCGCAGGCCGGAGTTCAGGTCCGGGATCGTCGGTCGCGGACAGCGAGCTCGGCGATCTTGCGGATCACCCACTTCGCCGGGACGCGGGGAACTTGTGGGTGCCCTCCTCGGTGGTGCGCGCGCCGACGACCTGGTCGATGTCGGGTTGTCGTCGAGGTAGCGGACGAACTCGGGGATCCGCTCGTTCGGGTAGGTCATGTCCGCGTCGGTCCACACGACGATCTCGGCCGCGCGCCTCCTGCGTGCCGATGCGGCGGGCCGTGCCGGAACCGCCGTTGCGGCGGAACGGCATCAGCCGCATCGTGCGGGAACCGGCGCGCGGCTCCGCAGGACCGCCAGCGTGCTGTCGGTCGACTTGTCGTCGATCGACCAGCAGCTCGTAGCTGTACCCGCTGGCGTCCATCGCCGCGGTGATCCGCTCGATCTCCGGCCAGCACGTGGTCCTGCTCGTTGTAGCAGGGCAGCACGACGTGACGTACGGGCGCGTCCGGCGTGGTGGGCAGCGGCTGGTCCCCGGGGTGCGGGGACTCCTCGCGCAAGGGCGGAGACGGTCACGACGGGACTCCTGGTACGGCTCGGCCTGCTCGACGGGCACCCCCTGGGCCGAGCGCCATGGTTTCACGGACCTCTGGGCAACGTGTGGTCCGACGCCGGTGAGCCGTCTCGATCAAGAGCGCCTCCCCGGCCCGTCCACCGGGTGTTCAGACCGGGACTCGACCGCGCTCATGATCAGCTCTGGGGCGAGCGGGACCGGCCCGGTCAGGTGCGGGTCGCCACCAGCGCGAGCGTCGCGACCACCGCGTCCTCGAGGAGTGCCGCCGGCAGGTCGGAGGCGAAGGGCGCCGACCGGCGCCACAACACACCCAGGTAGGCACCGGCCACGGCGGCGGTGATCCCCGCCGCCATGGCCGCGACTCCCTCGACGGTGCCACCGCCTCGCGGGCGGAGCGTCCGGTCCGGTGCATCGCGAGTCCGAGACCGCCGGCGGCGCCGGAGACGAGCCGCCCTGCGAAACCGGGCGGGTCGAGGCGGCTGGGCGTCTGCGGCAGCTTGTCGCCGATCAGTTCGCCGGCGAGGGCCAGGCTCGCGAGAACCCGGCCGCCGACGGCCACGCGAGCAGACGAAGCGACGCCGGCAGCGGCGCCGGGCCGATCCGGGGCGGCGCCCACGCGAGGCGGCCGACGGCGCCGTCGTGCGGCCAAGCCGTGGCCAGCGCCAGCAGGCCGGCGCGGGCGATGGTCCATCCGGCGGACCCGTTGGCGGCCGAGGTGCTGAAGCTCCGGATACCGGTCACGAGGACGGTGCCTCCTCGAAGAGGTCGTGGATCGATCGAGCGGAACGAGCTCCGGCCGCTTCGCCGTCAGCTTGTCACCGAGCTGCGGCCGGTCAGCCGCCGGCCGAGCCAGGGCAGGAAGTACTGCCGCGCCCACAGCAGGTCCGCGCGGCGCGCGGCGAGGCGGGCGCGAGGGCGTCATGGCCCGCGGGCCGCCGTCGACCGCCGCTCCGATCGAGGGCGGCGCGCCGATCGCCTCCAGCACCCGCGCGGCGACGAGCTGGTGGCCCGGCGTGGAGAGGTGCAGCCGATCCGGGCTCCACATCCGCGGGTCGCGCAGCTCGGGCATGGCCCACAGGTCGACGAGTACGGCCCCGTGGCGGGCGGCCGAGTCGCGGACGAGGTCGTTGTAGGCCGCGGCCCGCGTCGCGATGGTGCGGCCGAAGGGCAGGCCGGGTGCGGTTCGAAGCCCGCGAACACGATCACGGTGTCGATCGCCTCCGTCAGCCGCCGGATCGCGTCGTCCGCGGTCCGGCCGAGCGCCTCGACGTCGAACCGGGGCCGCAGCACGTCGTTGCCCCCGGCGGCGACGGCGACGAGGTCGGGCGCCATGGCGACGGCCCGTTCCACCTGCGGGCCGGCGACCCGGTCGAGGCCGAGGCCACGCAGCGCCAGGTTGGCGTAGTGGAAGTCCGCGACCGCCGGTCGGGCGCGGCGCACCGGCCAGCACCGCGACCCGATCCGCCCAGCCGAGGTACTGCCCGTCCGGTGCCGGGGTCGTCGAGCCCCTCGGTGAAGCTGTCCCCGAGGCGACGAAGCTCCTCCAGCGCGCTCGACCCGGCGGGAAGTCGTCTGCCACGGCCAGATTGCTGGACCGCGACCCCGGGGACGGGAACTGGTACGACACACCCATACGTACAGTGTGTGTAGACGCCGAGTCCGGCGTCGGAGGATCTCGGAGGTGCGGCATGGTCGCGCGACATCTACCTGCCCGACGACTTGGAACGACGCGTCCGGGCCGCGAAGATCCCGCTTTCCGAGGTGTGCCAGACGGCGCTGCTGCAGGCCGTCGAGACCGCCGAGAGGATCCGTCGCGCCGCTCGGCACCGCGGTCGCCGGCAGCTTCGCCGCCGGCTGCCACCGCGGGCGCGGAGTGGGCCGGGACCCGCGCGCGACCACACCTGCTGCGCCTGCTGCGGGACGCCCGGCTCGAGGACATCCCCCGAAACGCGCTGCCCGCCTCCTGGTTCTCCTGGACCGAGGAGCAGACCCTGGCCTGGGAAGCGGGCTTCGTCGACGCGGCTCGCACCGCCGTCCGCTCTGGCACTGGCCACCGAACTTCCGACGCCGACCCTCCCGGCGCGCGGCACCCCGGCCGCGCCGGCAGCCGTGGCGGTGTGGGGAGCTCGTCAGCGGCGAAGAGCTCGTCAAGCGGCAAGGCCGAGTCGACGGACGGTCGAGCGACCTCTGGGCCGCGGCCACCGCCGCCGGCGCGTCGGACAAGAAGACCGGCGGGTGCCGCTCGACAAGCCGGCCGGCGCGGGCAGCCCGGGCGGCAACCACCGCCGCTCGGTGACGACTCCGGCAGCTACGTCGGCGTCGACCGGGACGGCAACCGTGTCGCCTTCGACCCGCACGCCGCCGTCAGCGCCGGCAAGAGCCCCCTGTTCGCCGTGCTCGGCCAGGCCGACCACCGCGCCCGGCTCACGCTCTCGATCGGTCAGGACGCCGCCGCGCGCGGTGCCGCCGTCGTCGTCGTCGACCTCTCCGGCACGCTCACCTCCCGGGCCAAGGGCCTCGGCCGCAACGTCCGCGTGATCCGCTCGACCGCGCCGTCCATGAGCGGCATCGAGGACCTGCTCCGCGGCGGCGGCGATCTGCGCACGATGTGGCAGACGGTTGCCGGCCTCACCGCCGGCGCCGGGCTCTTCGGCGGCACCGGCGGTGACGACGTGGTCAAGCCGGGCTATGTCACCGTGCTGAGCCCGTCCGGCGACGGCGCCCTCGGCGGCGTGCTCTCGGCGGCCTCTGCGGTCCGGACGCTCGCCGGGCTGACCGCGGTCACCGACCACCCCCGGCTGCTGCAGGTCGACCTGCCCAACGGCGTGCGGTGCCGGCCGCCGTCGCCGGCGTCCTGACCAAGCTGATCGGCACGCCCGCGAGCACGACGTCGCCTTCGGCCTCTCGGCCAGAGCGCCGCGACGGTCACCGGTGTCGGCGGCAGCGGTGCGCTGCTCTCGACCGTGTTCGGCTTCGCGACGACGAGCCCGGTCGAGGCCGACCTGCTCCGCGACCTGCTCGGCGCCTCCGCCCCCGTGCTGCTGAACCCGGCCGGGCGCGGCGGCGCAGCGCGGCGACGAGGCGTGGTGCGTCATGCGGGACCTCGAGGGCCGGCTCGGCCAGGTCCACATCGACACCATCTGAGCGCTCCCCGTCGGCCCCTGACAGGCCCTGCCCCGGCTCCCCCCCCGGGGCAGGGCTGCGTAGCGTGGCTGTCGCTCGCCGAGAAGAAAGTGCTCATCCTCGCCGCCGACCTGTTCGAGGACATGGAGCTGCTGTATCCGCTGTTCCGTCTGCGTGAGGAGGAGGTGGAGGTGACCGTCGCCGGCCTCGACGCCCCCCGTCTCCGGCAAGAAGGGCACAGCCCCCTCCCGGTGGACGCCGTCGTCGATGATCTCGCCGCCGAGGACTTCGATGCGCTGGTCATCCCCGGTGGCTTCGCGCCCGACAACTCCGCCGCTCCGAGGTCGTGCTCGGCCTCGTCCGCGACTTCGACGCCGCCGGCAAGCCGATCGCCTTCATCTGTCACGCCGGTTGGGTGCCGATCTCGGCGAAGATCCTCTCGGGCGCCGGGCGACGAGCGTCGGTGCCATCCGCGACGACATGGTCAACGCCGGGGTCGAGTGGACCGACGAGGCCTGCGTCGTCGACGGCAATCTCATCTCCGCCCGCACCCCCGACGACCTCGGTCCGTGGTCGAAGGCCCTGCTCGCGGCGCTGCACGGCCTGGGCGCGGACGGGATGCGCATCGCCCTCGACGCCACCCCGCTGCTCGGTCAGCCGACCGGCGTCGGGCGGTACGTCGCGGGCCTGGTGGACGGCCTGACGCGGCTCCCGGAACCGCCCGAGCTGACCCTCGAGCGCCTTCACCTGGCGCGGAGCGAAGGACGTGCCGGCCCCGCCCGGTGTCCGGGTCACCGGCCGCCGCGTCCCGGCCCGGCTCCTTCAGCAGGTCTGGGGGGCGTCGACTTCCCGCCCGTCGAGTGGCTGACCGGCGACGCCGATGTCGTCCACGGCACGGACTTCGTGCTGCCCCCCCGGCGCGCGCCGTCAGCATCGTCACCGTGCACGACCTCGCCTACCTGCACGACGTCGCCACGGTCACGCCGCAGACCCTCCGCTATCAGCGGCTCGTCCCCCGCGCGATGGAACGCGGCGCGGTGACGGTGACGCTGTCGCAGGCGACGAAGGACGACCTCGTCGCGACCTACGGCGCGATTCCACTCGCATCCACGTGACCCCGCTCGGCATCGACGACGCCTGGTTCGCGGCCGTGCCGCCCACCGCCGAGCAGCTCGCCGCACTCGGGGTACCCCCGCGGTACGTGCTGGCTGTCGGCAACCTCGAGCCCCGTAAGAACCTGCCCGACCTCGTCGAGGCGCACCGCCGTCTCGCCGGGGAGAACCCGTCGACCCCGCCCTGGTCCTGGTCGGGCCGCCCGGCTGGGGCGAACCGCTCCAGGCCGGCCCGGAGGTCGTGTTCGTCGGCTACCAGCGCGGCGACGCGCTGCGGCGGCTCGTCGCCGGAGCGTCCGTGCTCGCCTTCCCGTCCCGCCGCGAGGGCTTCGGTCTCCCGCCGCTCGAGGCGTTGGCCTGCGGAGTGCCGGTGGTCGCGAGCGACCTGCCGGTGACGCGGGAGGTCCTCGGCGACGGCGCGAGTTCGTCGGGGTCGGCGACGTCGACGCGCTCGCCGGGGCGCTCGGCGCTGCCGTCGAGAGGCCGAGGAACGGAACGGCACGAGGAGCGGCGAGCGCCGCCCGCCGCGACCGGGCCAGGCTGTCCACCTGGGACCGGTGTGCGAGGACGACGCACGCCGCCTACGTCGCCGCCCTCGACGGCGGGCTGAGCAGGCGCCGGGGCGCGGCGCGGCGACCCTCAGCGGTCGCGCTGCTCCAACGTGACGATCACGGCCTCGCGCAGGGCGTTCACCTGATGCACCACGGGGTCGAGCTCCGGACCCGTCAGGCGGCGGATGCCCGCGTGACCAACGCCGCCGAGTACCGGCGGAGGTCGCCCGCGGCACCCCAGCGGGGGTAGTCGCTGCAGCGCAGCGGGCACCGGCGGCCATGTCCGGGCTGACGGCCCGTCGCCCGGCCGTCCCGACCGGTACCCCACGACGGCGGGCCGCGCGTTCGGTCACCGCGGCCTGGATGCCGTCCCGGGTCGCCTGCGGTCGGCCACGGGTCCGCTCGCCGGCGACGGGGACGACCTCGACACCGGCGACCGCCCGCATCGCGGCGCGAGGGAGGTGATCACGGTCGGGCCCTCGGGGAGGAGCGTCAGCGGATCGAGCTCGTCGCCGCCTGCTGGCCGAGGCCGCCGACGTCGGTCGCGAGGACCGGCCGGTCGTAGAGGGCCGCGCGCTCGAGCACGCCGCTGGACCAGATGTTCCGGTAGGGCAGGACGACCGTGTCGCAGGCGACGAGCCAGCGGTCGAACAGCTCGTCGCTGACGTAGCCCTCGACAAGCGCCGCCCCGCGTCCGCTCGATGGCGGCCTCGAGCTCGGTCGACGTGCGCCGCGATCGCGGGATCGTCGAGACGGGCGAGCCGACGACGTCGAGCCGGCATCCGCCGCTGACGAGGCCCGAGGCGGCGAAGGCCGCGACGGCCGGTCGAAGCCCTTGTGCGGGGCGACGAAGCCGATGGAGAGGAAGCAGACGCGTCCGCCGGGACGCCGAGCGATCCCGCGCGTCGCCCGGTCGTGCCGGGTCCGCCGGACGAAGTGGGCCCCGTGGGCGCCGAGCTGCACCGTGCCGCCGGGACCGCGAAGGCATCGACGAAGGCGTCGCGCTCGGTTTCGGTGTGCACGATGACCCGGTCGACGGCGCGCCAGACCGCGCGGGCCGCGAGCGCGGGGGGCGAGGCCCGCGCGCCCCAGCGGTAGTCGATCTCGTGCAGCCAGACCTCGACCTCGTGCGGCCGCGGCGAACGCCGCCGTCAGCGCGGCGTGCGAGGCGATCATCGTCGCCGGCGTGGACGGGATCCGGTAGAAGACGTCGGGGTGGAACTGCACGATCAGCTTGTCGTAGGCCCGGACCCGCTTCGCGAGCGCGAGCGCCCCGCGCGGCGTCGAGAGGTCGAGGTGGTGGTGCGCGGCGCTCGGCCCCGGCGAGAGGACCTCCACGTCGTGGCCCTCGGCGCGCAGCGCGGCGACGGCCTGGACGGCGTAGGCGGCGATGCCGTCCCGGTTCGGGGCGTAGGGCGTGACCATGAGGATCTTCACGAGGACGCTCCGGCGGCGGTGCGGAAGGTCTCGAAGGCGTCCTCGATGCGGTCCAGCACGTCGTCCCACCGTAGTTGCCGAGGACGTAGTCCCGGCCACCGACCGCCAGCGCCGCACCCGCGGCGGGCTCGGCGGCGAGGAAGGCCAGGCACTCCTCGAACTCGAGGTCGTCGTCGTAGACGAGCCCGGCGCCCGAGCGCTCGCAGTGGTACCGCACCACGGCGCTGCCGCCGTTCGCGACGACCGGGGTGCCGGCGAGCCAGGACTCCATGACGGTCCGGCTGAACGCCTCGTAACGGCTGGGCTGGAGGTAGGCGTCGGCGGCGGCGAAGGCGTTGTCCCGCTCGTCGTCGGGCAGGAAGCCGACGTCGACGACCCGGTCGGCGACCTCGGCCGGCGGATTGACCTCTCCCCCGCCGCAGGTCACGAGCGTGAACGGCAGGCCGCGCCGCACCGTCGCGGTGGCGAAGGCGCGGAGCAGGTCGTCCCAGCCCTTCGCCCCCTCGCGCCGGCCGGCGTAGAAGAGGAACGGACCGCGGATGCCGTAGCGCGCGCGGAAGCCCTCGGGGTCGTAGGACGACGGCACCTCGACGCCGCAACCGACCACGGCGTGCGGTGCGGGACGGGGGTTCACCCGGTGCGCGAGCTCGTGCTCGGGCTCGGTCTGCAACAGCAGCCCCCGACGCCGGAGAGCATCGGCGAGAACAGGTCGAGGTAGGCGTACGGCTCGTCGTGCAGGCAGGTCCACAGCACGCTGCGGTCCGGGACGACCTGGGAGCACGCGAAGGTGGGCCAGAACGGGTACGGGCCGAACAGCAGGGTGTCGTAGGTCGTGCCGGTGTCCAGCAGGTGGTGGAACAGCTCGGGCACCCGCACGCCGTCGTTCATCCACCGCTGCTGCTGCGCGAGCGTCACCGGGGAGCCGGCGAGGATGGCCGCCTCGACCGCCGCCCGCTCCGCTCCCGGCGTGTCCACGACGGCCGGGAAGCGGCGGACCGTCATCCCCGATTCCTCGGTGACGCCCGGCTCGTACTCGTTCGCCCAGGTGAAGTGGTCGCGGGCGCAGGTGGTCAGCACCTCGACCTCGTGGCCCCGTTCGGCGAGGCGTTGCCCGATGCCCGCGATGACGATCTCGGCGCCGCCGACCAACCCGGGCCCGAAGCGGGCCGGCACGACCCCGATGCGGCGACGGGTCACCGGGCTACCCCCATCACGCTGTCCACCGCATCAGCATGCCCTGCACCGCCGGTCGAGGACGGGACGTGACGGGAGCGCGTCGCCGCCTAGCGGTCCTGGCGCGGGACGGAACGGTCGGTCAGAGGACGTCGATCTTCGTGGAGAGGTAGAGGACCCCGACCTCGCTGCCGTCGGAGAACACGCGGAAGTTGCTCCGACGGTCGAGCCGGTGATACGTGATGCCGCCACCGGTGTCGTGCACCGCCACGGTCACGTAGTACTGGCCCTCCAGCATCGGGAGGTCCGGGAAGCGGAACCGCACCCGGCGCTTGCTGCTCAACGGCGGCAGCGTGAGCCCCTGCAGGCTGGTGTTGGTGCCGTAGACGACGTTGTCGAGGTGGTCCTCGATCGCGATCCCGACGGCCCAGTCGTCGATGGTCTCGCCCTCGCCGGGGAGCACGTCGAACTCGACGCCGAGCGTGTCACCGGGCTCGAAGCGCTCGGCCGGGTTGCCGGCCCCGTCGGTGACGGTGACCTCGGCGATGGTCGCCTGCCGGCCGCCGTAGTCGTCGTCGTGCACCGGTTCCTCGGTGTACTTCTCGCGGAACGTCCGCACGGCCTCCAGGCTGGACCCGTCCACGACGACGTCGCCGTGGTCGAGCAGGATCGCGCGGTCGCAGAGCTGCCGGACCGTGTCGAGCCCGTGGGTCACGAGCACGATCGTGCGACCCTCCCGCTGGAACTGCTTGATCCGCTCCATGCACTTGCGCTGGAAGGGTTCGTCGCCGACGGCGAGCACCTCGTCGACGAGCAGGATCTCCGGGTCGACGTGCACCGCGACGGCGAACGCGAGCCGGACATACATGCCGGACGAATAGAACTTCACCTGGGTGTCGATGAAGCGGTCGCCGATGTCGGCGAAGGCGACGATGTCGTCGAAGTAGTACTCGGTCTGCTTGCGCGTCAGGCCGAGGATCGAGGCGTTGAGGAAGACGTTCTCCCGACCGGTCAGGTCACCGTGGAAGCCGGCGCCGACCTCGAGCAGCGCGGCCAGCCGCCCGCGGCGCTCCACGTAGCCGGTGTCCGGGGTGAGGATGCCGCCGATCATCTTGAGCAGCGTGCTCTTGCCGGAGCCGTTGTGACCGATGAGCCCGAGGGTCGTCGCGGCCTCGACGTCGAAGCTGACGTTCCGCAGGGCGGTGAACGAGTCGCGGTGCTTCCGCTCGCGGCCGACGTTGACGGCCCGCTCCTTCAGCGACTTCTGCTTGTTGAGGCTGAACGACTTGTTGACGTCGACGACGCGGATGACGGGCGAGCTCATGGCTCACAGCTCCTGGGCGAAGTTGCCGGCCGAGCGGGCGAAGAGCCGCTGCGCGACGTAGAGCAGACCGATGCAGACGACCAAAATGATGCCGAGCCGGCCGTAGAGGTTGCCGTTGTAGAAGAAGGCAGCCCCCTTCGCGGTGTGGCCGCCGGGCCAGAGGGCCCGCTGGAACGCGAGGACGACATCGGCCATCGGGTTGGCGAGGTAGAGCTGGAACAGGGTGGTCAACCCGTTGTTCACGACCAGGGTGGTGCGGACCTTGGTCCAGTCGTAGACGATCGGCGTCATCCAGAACCAGAGCAGCAGGCCGACCTCGACCAGGTACTGCACGTCGCGGAGGTAGACGTTCGACGCGGCGAGCATCAGCCCGAGCGCCGTCGCGAACACGACGATGACGAGCAGGGCGAGCGGGATCAGCAGCAGGTCGCCCAGGTGGGGCCAGTTGCCGGTGACCAGGTAGGCCCCGACGAGCACGACGAGCTGCAGCGCGAAGTTGACGATCGCCGCGCCGACGACCGAGAGCGGCAGCAACTCACGCGGGAAGTAGACCTTCTTCACGAGGCCGGCGTTGCCGACCACCGCGCCGGTGCAGCCGCCGAGGATGTCGGTGAACAGCGTCCAGGCGAGCAGGCCGGTGAACAGGTAGACCCCGAACTCGGGGATGACCCGGCCGCTGCCCAGGAAGATGCCGATGGCGACCGAGTAGACGAGCAGCTGCAGCAGCGGCCGGACGAGCGTCCACAGGAAGCCGAGGACGCTGTCCTTGTACTTGACCTTCAGTTCCTTGCGGGTCAGCTGACCCAGCAGCTCGCGGTAGGCGATCACCTCGCGAAGCGCGTGGCCGAACCCGCGGAACAGCGGCTGCGGCGCGTTCACCCGCTCCATCGGCATGGCCGCGATCGCCGCAGCACCGTGGGCGCTCAGCGTCGGTGCGCCGCGGCGGGCGACGACCGGGCCGACGTCCGGACCCTGCGGAGCACCGTCGTCCCCCGCGCCGGCGGAGCGGCCGTGCGCGCCCTCGGCGTCGACCCGATCCTCGGTCAGACGCTCGGTCACGTCGCTACCGGGCGTAGGCGTCTCATGCCTATAACGTACGACCGCGATGGACATCGTGGTGTGCGGCGCGCAGGTGCCCTTCGTGCGCGGTGGCGCTGAGCTGCACATGGACAACCTCGTGACGGCGCTCACCGTCGCCGGTCACCGCGCCGAACTGGTCCGGCTGCCCGTCGCGTGGGAGAAGGGGCGGCTGTTCGACGCGCCCCTGGCGTGGCGGATGCTGCCGATCGACGCGGACCTGGTCATCGCCACCAACTTCCCGTCGTACTACGTGCGGCACCCCCGCAAGGTGGTCTGGCTCTTCCACCAGCACCGCGGCGCCTACGACGCCGCCGACGCCGGCTGGTCGGACATCGGCACCGACCCGAGCTCGCTGGAGACGCAGCGCCAGCTCGTCGAGTGGGACAACCGGGTGCTCGACGAGGCCGCCCACGTGTTCACCACCTCCGGCGTCGTCGCCGACCGCCTCGCCCGGTACAACGGGCTGTCCGGCACCGCCCTGCACCACCCGCCGCCGCTGCACGAACAGCTCCGTCCGGGGTCGTTCGGCACGTCGGAGGATTCCTACGTCTTCTGCCCGACGCGGCTCGAGGCGAACAAGCGCCCCGAGCTCGCGGTCAGCTCGCTGGCCTCGGTACGGCCCTCCGTCCGCTCGATCGTCGCCGGCCGCGGGTCGCTGGCCGGCCCGCTGCAGGAGACCGCCCGCTCGCTCGGCCTGGCCCAGCGGGTGTCGCTACCGGGGTTCGTGCCCGACGACGAGCTGGTCGAGCTCTACGCGAATGCGCTCGCGGTCATCTACGCGCCGTTCGACGAGGACTACGGCTACGTCACCCTGCAGGCCTTCTACGCGGGCAAGCCCGTGATCACGGCGGGCGACTCCGGCGGCACGCTGGAGTGGGTCGTCGACGGCGAGACCGGTTTCGTCACCGATGGCACCCCTGCCGGGGTCGGTGCCGCGATCGAGAAGCTCGCCGCCGACCCCGGCCTGGCGCGTCGGATGGGTGAGGCCGGCCGGGAGAAGGTCCGCGGGCTCGGCTGGCAGCCGGTGGTCGACCGGCTGCTGGGTGCCGTCCGATGAGCAGCCGTCCGGTGAGCAGCCGTCCGACGAGCAGCGCGCGCTGATGCCGGAACCCGCCGTCGGCCTGCCGGTCCTCGGCCTGTCGCTGCACGGCGACGGCGACGAGTTGCTGCCCCTGCTCGGCGCCCTGCGCAGCTGGTGCCGCCCGACGACCCTGCGGGGCGCATCGGGTCCGCGAGCGGCCGCGGTGCTGACCGACCACGTCCCCGACGGCTGGACCGCGGCGGCGACCCGCCCCGTTCGACGTCCCCTGGGCGGTCGTGAGCCGTGACGCCTCGGTCCTGGAGCAGGCCGGTGCCCGCGGTCGACTGCTTCCCGACGGGGTCGTGCCGGCCGGGACCGCGTACGTACCGCCCTTCGTCCGCGAACGGCTACGGCGCGCCCGCGGCCTGCCGGAGCAGGTCGTGTTCACCGCCGACCGGCGCTGGACCGCCGGGCGGTGGACCGGGAGGTGCCGGACGACCTGCTGGACACGGCGCTGGCCTGCGCGAGCCTGGTGGTCGCCGAGGATGTCCCGACCACGGAGCGGGCGCTGGCCTGGGGTGCGCCGACGCTGTGCAGCGTCGCCGTCGTCGAGGCCCTCGGCCTCGCCGGCGACCATGAGGCCGTCGTCGCGACCGACGAGGACCCCGCGGTCCTGGTCGGCGACGTCCGCCGGCTCGCCCGCCTCTCCTGGCGGGGCCGGCGCTGGTGGGAGGTCCGTCACGACGCGACGTTGGTAGCCGCCCAGCTGGCCCTGGAGCTGCTGCCGTCGTCGCCGGCGGCGGCACGTCTGCGGCTGGCGGAGCTCGGCACGCCGGCCGACGCCGAGGTCCGCGCGCGGCTGTCCGCAGCCGTCGGCTGAGCCCCCGGACCCGCATATCCTGCATCGGTGACGTTGCCCCCCGCCCTTTCGGAATCCGCCACCGACCGGCTCCGCGCCGCCGGTCCCGGCTCCGCCGAGGGGTCCCGCCGACTGGACGCCGGCCGCGCCAAGAGCTTCGTCCGCCGCACCGGCGGACGGGTGCTGCGCAAGGCCGAGGCCGTCGGCCTGCTCCGGGCCCGCAGGGCGGCGCACCAGGCCAACGTGCGCCTCGACGGGGTCGAGAACACCGTCGACGACCTGCGCAACTCCGCCGTCTCGGCGGAGCTCCAGCGGGACCGCGTCGCCCGGACGGCCGAGGGCGTCGATGCGCTGCAGGTGAACCAGGAGTCGCTGAAGGCGGAGCTCCGCGCGGTGCAGCGCACGCTCGTCGATCTCGGTTGGGCCATCGCCCCCGGCGCCGGTCTCGCGGGGGCCGAGGTCCGGCTCGCCGAACTCCGCGAGCGGGTCAACGGCCTCGACCGGCGTCTCCGCACGTTGGCGACCCCGACCGCCCCGCAGGCGGGCCCGGCCGGTCCCCCGGCAGCCGGTGAGCGGTCCCGGCCGAGCGCCCGGTGCAGTCCGCGTTGTTCGACTACGTCGGCTTCGAGCGCCGGTTCCGGGGTGATCCGGACCTCGTCTCGGCCACGCTCTGGGAGCGCTACGGCGATCGGCTGGCGGGTCATCCTCCCGTCGTCGACCTCGGCTGCGGCCGAGCCGAGCTGCTGGTCTCCCTGCTCGAGCGCGGGGTCGAGGCCCGCGGCGTCGACACCGACCCGTCGATGGTGCTCGAGGCGAGGGATGCCGGCCTCGACGTCGTGGAGGCCGACGCCCTGACGTGGCTCGCCGCGCAGCCGGAGCACTCACTGGGCTCGTTGATCGCGACGCACCTCGTCGAGCATCTGCAGCTCGACGACCTCGTCCGTCTGTTGGAGCTCGCGGCAACCCGCCTGAAGCCGGGCGGCATCTTCATCGCCGAGACGCCGAACCCGCAGTCGCTCATCGTGCTGGGCAACTCCTACGTGCTCGATCCGACCCACGTGCGCCCGGTCCACCCGTCGCTGCTGACGTTCCTGTGTGAGGGGGCCGGCTTCCGCGACGTGCGCCTCGAGTTCTACGCCCCCGCCGAGGGCTACCACCTGCAACCGGTCACCGACCCGTCAGCGCCGGCGTGGGTCGAGCAGGTCAACGCCGCCTTCGCGGAGCTGAACAGTGTCCTGTTCGGGCCGCAGGATTACGCGGCCATCGCGACCGCCGCCGGCTGACCCGACCCCAGCCGAGCCGAGCCGAGCCGAGCCGAGGGTCAGTAGTCCATCTGCGGTCCACCCGGCGGCAGCAGTGTGACGGACCCGTCCGGTGCCAAGCGGCCGAGGTAGAGCCGCCGCCCCTCCTTCCCGGCGTGGTCCGGCCGCGACAGCAGCGTCGCGTCCCAGTGCGGGACGAAGACATGGCTGAAGGCGCCGTCACCGTCGGTCGGGGTGCCCGACGGGATGGGGGCGTCGGCGAGGACGAAGGGCTGCCGGCCGCTCGTCCGAGCCGCCTGGGCGAACGGAGCCAGCTCAGCGGCGGACGCCCCGGGCGCGCCGGCCGCAGGTACGTCGCAGTAGGAGCGGACGGTCTGCAGGTAGTCCGAGGTCAGCGACGGACTGGTGACCACGGCTGCGTCTGGGGGCAGCGCCGCGCAGACAGCTGAGATCTCGGCGAGTTGCGGGGTCCCCTCCCGTTCCGCCCAGAGGTCGCTGCTCGCGGCGATCGTGCCCCAGCCGAGGGCCACGGCGAGCGCGATGGCACCGGCGGCGCCCACCCTGGGTAGCCGGAGCAGCATCGCCGCTGCGGCCGCCACGCCGAGCAGCAGGAACGGCAGGACGAGCGGCAGCAGCCGCCGCGACGCCCAGATCTGATCGGGGGTGATGCTCACCTTGTCCAGGTACAGCGCGGCGGTGAACAGCCACATCGACAGCGGTAGGACCAGGGCCGGCTCGAGCCGCCGCACGGTGCGTTCGAGGAGCACTCCGAGACCGACGACGCCGGCGGCGATCCCGATCGGTCCGGAGTACCAGGTGAGCCACCGGACCGACTGTTCGTCGTAGGTCCGGGTCGGATCGATCGGCAGGTTCCGGGCCTCCTGGAGGAAGGTGATGTAGTCGGCGGTGCCCTTGTCCGGGGACAAGTCACGCGCGACGTACCAGGCCGGGCGAGTCGCCAGGACCGCCATCCCGACGACGAGCAACACTCCTGCGGTCGGCCCTGCCCAGGTGCTCTGCCGAGTCGTCCAGTCCAGCCCCGCCGGATATCGGGAGAGCACGGCGACGACGACGACCGCGAGGACCAGCAGAACGACAGCTGCAGCTGCGATCAGCCTCAGCTGGCTGCCGAGGTCGTGGAAGTACTTCGACGCCAGGAGCCGCAGGTCCAGCAGCCCCACGGCGACGAGCGACACGACGGGCCCGAGGAAGATCGCCAGGCATCTCAGCCGATCGGACCGGTCCGGAGCCGAGCGCGCGGCGAGCAGCACGACGACCGCGTAAGGAACGACCGCGAGGACGTTGAACAGCCCGTCGATCCGGCTCATGGCCAACGAACCGATGACGAGGCCTGCTACCCCGTACAGCAGCCGCCGCCCCGTCCGATGGGCCTCCCACAACAGCGCGAAGCCCCCGAAGGTGCACACCATCGCCAATGGCTCCGTGTAGGACGCGCGGCTGAATTCGAGCATCGGCAGCGTCACGCTCAGTGCGGCCACGGCCGCCAGGGCCAACCAGGCCGCGAGGGCGCGGCGTCGCGTCTCGGAGTAGGCGTCGCCGAGGGCGACGGCGACCACCTGCCGACCGAAGCCGTAGACGGCGAACAGACCCACGGAACCCAGCACCACGCTCACCCTGAGCAGGAGCCCGTCCCCACCGACCCAGCCGCCGACCGCCAGGAGCGTCTGCAGCATGTGGGAGCCCTGCGCCTGCACCTCGCCCGCTTTCGACAGCGCAGGGAAGCCGTTCGTCTCGAACACGGCCCCGGGCACCGATCCGAAGACAGCGCTGCCGCCGTCGATGGGAAGCGCCGGATGCTTGCTGAGGTACTCCCCCGTCAGCGCGTAGGTCGCGGGATCGCGGAAGACGACGATGTTCTGCGACGCCTCCCGCGCGTTGACGGCCAGCCAGCCGACGGCCGCCAGCAGGGCCACGAGGTCAGGAACCCGGGTCGCCCGCGCCGCTTCCGGGTCGAACGAGAGCTCGCGCAGGACGACGACGAAGACGGCGAGAGCGGCGAGGAGACCGAGCGGAAGCACCAGCGCGGGTCGGAACTGGCCGACGAGCAGGAACACGACCGCGACGACGCCGAGGGCGGCCAGGGCCGCGGGCAGCGCCAGCGGGATCGCCGCGAGCAGCACCCATCCCCTTCGAGCGGACGGCACCGACGAGGACCGGGGTGCCGGCGACCGGCTCAGGATGATGGACATCAACGCCACACTAGAAGAGAAGCCTGTTAGTGGCGGTTGCCAACACTCGCCGGGGGTGAGCCCGCGGGAGTCCAGGAGCACGTGGAGGGCACGGACCAGGTTGCCTCAGACCCCGTTGACCCGCTCCGCCACCAGGTAGGCGGTCACCGCGAGCAGCAGCACCACAGTGGCGGGAGCGGCCCAACGGCGCGCCACCGGCGCGAACAGCAGCACCACGGCCAGGGTCGTCGCTTCCGCGGTCGCCCGGACGAACGCGTTCGGGTCGACCCACACGGCGGTGGTGAGGCACAGCGTCAGGAGGAGCGACGCGCCCCACGTCACGGCGACGGCGTCGGGCTGACGCACCAGCGCCAGCACGCCGACATCCGGCGCCCTGATCCGCTCCTCCACGCCCCCCACAGGGGCGCGAAAGCCGCCACCAGGACCGCAACGATCAGCAGGGTTACGAGGTGGCCGTGGGCCCCACTCAGATCCTTCCCGACGATGTGGCTGACGCCGACCAGGGGCAGGCCACCGTTGGGCGGCCCGGAAACACCGGCATCTCCCCCAGCGCGCAGTCAGGAAGGCTTGCCAGCCGAGCCAGGCGATGGCTACCGCGCCCGGGGCCGCCAGTCGGCGCACCCGGGGCCGGACGCCCTCGGCTGAGCACCACGCCACCACGATCAGTGCCCCGAGCGCCAGCAGGCCCTGCTCCCGGGTGAAGACCGCGACGGCCACCGCGACGGCGGCCAGGACGGGGCGTCGGTCGCGCAGGGCGAGGAAGGCGGTCAGCAACGCGCCCACGAAGACCGGCTCGCTGGTGTCCCGGGCGAGAGCCACGACGGCGAAGGGCAGCACACCCAGGAGGGCCCCGAGCAGGGCCCCGCGTCCGGCACGGCGGCTCAGCCCGCTGCCGCACCACGCGATCACCCCGACCGCGAGCACATTGACCAGGACCAGCGCGCGGGTCGGACTGATACCCGGCAGCCGACCGGCCGCCCAGGCCAGCAACGGGTAGCCGACCCGCTGCTGGCGGTAGGCCGGGAAGTCGAGCCGCTGACCGTGGGAGACCGTGGCGTTGCCGAACGGGTCCTGCGCGAGGCGCAGGTAGAACTGGCCGTCGTAGCCGCTGCGGCGAACCGTGATCCCCGCCGGCAGCGGGCCGGGCGCATGTCCCATCCCGACGAGGGGGAAACTGCCGAGGCCACCCGGCACGACGTGCGCCCGCGCGACGACGAAACACGACGCCGCCGCGACCGCCGCGGCCACCAGCAGGAGACGGACCAGCAACGCCCGTCGGCGCGCGGTTCCGGTCGGCGCGACGGAGCCACTGCGATGCGAAGGCGGCTGCGACACCGGCTCGGTGATCGTCGCCTGGGTCATGGCAGCCCGCGTCACGGCAGCCCGCGTCAGGCAGCGTCGGTCATGGCAGCGCCGGTCCCTGCAGCGCCGGTGCCTGCAGCGTCATGCTCATCAAGAGCGAGCCTAGAGAAGTCCTGTCGCCAGAGCCCTCCGACCGGCCGGAGTTCTGGCCGTCGTCCCGTGAGCCGGCGACATCCGATTGCGGGCCGGGGACCCGCCCCCGCGCCGGGTCAGGCTACGTCAGGCCGGCAGCGGGAAGCCCAGCTCGGGCCCGACCGCCTGCACCGCGGCGTCGAGCTGCTCGTCCCAGGCCGGCATCGGCGGCAGGCCGGCCGCGGTCCACGAACGGTCGGACAGCACCGAGTAGGCCGGTCGGGGTGCCGGCCGCGCCAGCGCCGCCGTCGTCGAGGGCTGCACCCGCTCGGGGTCCATCCCGGCCCGCGCGAAGATCGCCCGGGCGAACGAGAACCACGTGGTCTCGCCGACCGCCGCGCAGTGGTAGATCCCGCCGGGGACGTCGGCCAGGCCGAGTTCCAGCAGCCGGTCGGCGAGCAACGCCGTCCAGGTCGGGGCGCCGCGCTGGTCGTCGACCACCTGCAGCTGGTCCCGCTCGCCCGCCAACCGCAACATCGTTTGACGAAGTTCGGCCCGACGCGGCCGTAGAGCCAGCCGCTCCGTACGACGAAGCCGTCGTCACCGAGCAGCTCCTGGATCGCCAGCTCACCGGCGAGCTTCGTGCGGCCGTAGGCCGTCGCGGATCCGGCGCGTCGCCGACCTCGTAGGGCACGGAGCCGTCCCCGGCGAAGACGTAGTCGGTGGAGACGTGGACCAGCCGGGCACCGAGCTCTCCGCAGACCATCGCCAGGTGGGCGGGGCCCGCGGCGTTGATGGCGTAGGCGGCGGCTTCGTCGCCCTCCGCGCCGTCCACGTTCGTATAGGCCGCGGCGTTGACGACGACCAGCCCCGCGCCCTGCGCCGCGCGGGCCTGGTCGGCGAGCACCGGCCCGGACTCGGTGCGGGTCGGCGATGTCGCACTCGGCGCGGGTCAGCCCCTGGTAGGCGGGCGAGCGGGGGTCGGAATCGAGCGCGTGCAGCAGGTCGCTGCCGAGCTGGCCTCCGGCGCCGGTGACCACGACACGCGGCAGGTCGGCGCTCGAACGGGCGGTGGACACTCATCTCCTCCTGGTCGCCGGATGGCCGACGCCCGCTGGATCCTACGGAGCAGGCCTCGGCCTAGCGCTTCACCGCGCGCTGCTTGTCGAGCTCGACCTGCAGCTTGTCGAGGAAGGCGTCGGTGAACAGCGGGGCCCGGCCGGTGGCGAAGGCCCGCTCGACGGACTCCACGACACGACCTTGCTCGAAGGATCATGGTCGCGACGTCCTTCGGGTCCCCGGGCGCCGCGTTGACGCTGACCGAGACGAGCTTGGAGAAGTACGGCGTGAACTGCGGTTCCGAGATGCCGGAGAACGAGTCCCCGATGAGCAGGGCCTGGTCGGAGTACAGCGGGGCGCCGCCGGCGGCGCTGCTCGCCCGGAAGGTGGCGATGCCGATCTTGCCCACGCTGCCCGGCGCGTACGGGATCGTCGGGAACGACGTCACACCCGCTCGGCGGGTTGCGTAGCCGTCGAAGGTGTTGTCGCCGGGGATCCCGGTGAAGCGGGTGAGGTCGCCGAGTCCCGCTGTGGGCCGGTCGGCACCAGGTCCTGGGGCTGCCACAGACCGGGGCGTGCGGCGTCCGCGAGCTCCTGGGCGTACATGCCGGCGGCCAGCGGCGCCCAGTGGGAGTCCTTGGACCGGTAGATCGGCGCCCCCTGGGACGCCCTCAGCTGCTGCAGGCGCTGGTAGAGGTCGACGTAGCCACTCGGTGGGTTCGCGGCCATCTGCGCCAGAAGTCCCGCTTGGCGGCGGTGCTGCAGGCCTTGCCCGGGTAGCGCGAGGGCAGCTCGGCCGTCTCGATGGAGGTCTTGTCCGGGGGGATGAACAGGGCGAAGCCCGCCCCCGTGGCGCGCACCATCTTCGCGAGCCGGTCCGCGGCGTGCAGGTGCTCGCCGTCGGCCGCTTCGTGGCGAAGGCCCGAGTCGACGTCCTGGGTGAAGAAGAACCAGCCGCCCCTGGCCGAAGATGACCTCCGAGCGCCCGTTCGCCCCCAGGCCCTGGCGGCACAAAGAAAAGGCTCTGGTCGACGTCGGCGTTGAGGCGCACCGCCTTGTCGCGGAACGGCAGGTGGTCGCTGGTCCAGACGTTGAGGTGGGGAAGATCTTCCAACCCTCGCCCACCGTTGGTCGCGTCGTCAGCGGCCGGTTCTCGATCCGCGGCGCGCGAACGCCGAGCAGGTAGCCGACACCGGCAGGCAGAAGAAGCCCGCGGCGAGCGCCAGCACGACGACACGGAGAGGGGAACCCCGGAGTCGGCGTCGGGGCGGTGGCCGGTCCTGCGCGCCGAGGCCGTCGGCGCCATCGTCGGCGCGGGCCGTGTCGGTCACGGGCGGCCTCGGCTTCTCATCAGAACTGGAAGTACAGGAACGGGCTGAAGGTGCCGGCCGCGACCACGAACGCCGCGTACGGGGCGAACGCCCCGCTGACCAGCCAGCGCAGGCTGGCCGGCCAGCGGACGTCCCGGCGCTGCAGCACCCGGCCGAACACCCAGGACGCCGGCACCAGCACCACCAGCAGCCCCAGGCTGAACAGGAAGACCGGTAGTGGGTCAGCGACACCGCGACCGCGTCCGGCAGCGGGCCGAAGTCGGGCACGAACATCTTCTTGATGAAGTGCAGCGCGTAGGTGAGCGTGGTCGAGCGGAACAGCACCCAGCCGACGACCACGATCAGAAGGTGGCAGCGCCCGGCGCAGGCACCAGCGGCACCGGGCCGTGTCGCGGCGATCCCACTTGCGACCCGTTCGACGATCAGCCGGCCGCCGTGGTAGAGCCCCCAGACCAGGAACGTCCAGTTCGCGCCGTGCCAGAAACCGGTCAGGGCGAACACGATGCAGCAGGTTGCGGTAGGTCTGCGACCGGCCGTCCGCGGTTGCCGCCGAGCGGGATGTAGAGGTAGTCGCGGAACCAGCGCGACAGCGACATGTGCCAGCGCCGCCAGAAGTCGGTGATCGAGACGGCCGAGTAGGGCCGGTTGAAGTTCTCCGGCAGCCGGAAGCCGAACATCTGCGGCCGAGCCCGATCGCCATGTCGGAGTAGCCGGAGAAGTCGAAGTAGATCTGCACGGTGTAGGCCAGCGCGCCGAGCCAGGCGGTCTGCGGTGGTCAGGCCGGGTACCGAGGTGCCGAACGCGGCGTCGGCGACGGGCGCCACGCGAGTCGGCGATGACGACCTTCTTGGTCAGGCCCCAGGCGAACCGCGGGAAGCCGTCTGCGAAGTCGGCCAGCTGGGCCGCTTGGTGTCGGCCAGCTGCTCGGCGATCTCGTGGTACCGGACGATCGGGCCGGCGATCAGCTGCGGGAACATCGAGATGTAGGTGACGAACTGCACCGGGCTGCGCTGCGCCCGGCGGCTGCGCGCGGTAGACGTCGATCACGTAGGACATATGGTGGAAGGTGAAGAACGAGATGCCGATCGGCAGCGCCAAGTGCACGACCGGGCTGTGCCGCCGAGGCCGAGCGCGTGGCTCAGGCGTGCACCTGCCGGGTGGCGAAGCCGGCGTACTTCCAGATCGCCAGCACGCCGAGGTCGAAGCCGATCGCCGAGACCAGCACCGCGCGGCGCGCCGACGCTGACGCGATGCGGGCCGGCGGCTCGTCTCGGGCCGACCTCGCGGTCGGCGTCCACCAGGATCCCGGCGGTGAAGTTGACCACCATGCAGGCCAGCAGCAGCAGGACGAAGGCTCCGCCGCCCCCGGCGTAGAACAGAGGCTCGCGGCCGACACAGGCCGTTGCGCTCAGGTGCGCGGAGCACCAGGTAGACCACGAGGACCAGCGGCAGGAAGTACCAGAGGAAGGCGGGCGAAGCGAAGGACAAGGGAGCTCCGGGCCGTCGGGTCGTGTCTGGGTCACGGTACTGAAGACGGCTGGTAGGTCCATCGGACCACGCAGGGCGGGTCCAGGATGTCCCCCGACGGTCGATGGGTCTGTCGAGGGGCGGCTCCCGTTCCCTTCCCACCGGGCTGCAACGCAACGGGTCGCTCGTTCGTTAGCCCACCGGACCCCCTGATCAGTCCTCCGACCAGCCCCGACACCAGCCGACACCCAACGCCATCGCAACCGGAGCCACACGGGCACCGGGGTACCGTGAGCCCGGCTTCACCGCCCCCACAGACCCGTCCCTGGCTCCGCGACAGACGCTTCCGCGACGACTCGCGGGTACGACCGCCGGAAAGGAGCCCGCCCGGGTGTACACCGCTCCTGCGCGCACGGTGCTCCCCCCGGAACTGGACCCTCGGATCGGGCGGGGCGCCCCCCGCCTCCGTGGGCTGAAGAAGGCCGTCGCCCTGCTCGCCGTGACGCTGTCGGTCCTCATCGTCGTCGCCAGCACCGGCGGCTACGTCGTCGTCCGCTGGTTCAACGGCAGCATCGCCCGCATCCAGCTGAACTTCGGCGACAACCGCCCGGCCGAGGCCGCGAAGGGCGCGCAGAACTGGGTGCTCGCCGGCACCGACAGCCGGGCCGGCACCGGCAACGAAGCACCGGCGGCAACGCCGTCGAGGGCGAGCGCAGCGACACCACGATCCTGGCGCACCTCGACGCCGACGGCACCACGACGCTGCCTGTCCATCCCGCGCGACTCGCTGGTCACCATCCCGGCCTACGACGACGCGCAGGGCAAGCCGCAGCCGGCCCACCAGGACAAGTTCAACTCCGCGATCATGCTCGGCGGACCGTCCCTGCTGGTCCGCACCATCGAGAGCCTGACCGGCATCCGCGTCGACCACTACGTGTCGGTCGACCTCGCGGGCTTCAAGCGGATCACCGACGCGATCGGGGGTGTCGACGTCTGCATCAAGCCGTCGACCCTCGTCGATTCGACCCTCAACGACGCGGGGACCGCACGGGTGCGCAGCACCAACCTCGATGACCCGTTCAGCCAGTTCCACGGCGTGGTGGGCACCAATCACCTGAACGGTGACCAGGCGCTCGCGTTCGTCCGGCAGCGACACGGTCTTGAGGGGGGCGACACCGCCCGCATCCAGCGCCAGCAGCAGTTCCTCGGCCAGGTCTTCCGCAACGCGTCGTCCACCGGCGTCCTGCTGAACCCGGCCCGGGTGGACGTCGCTGATCGCCGCCGTCCGCGACGCCCTGACGCTGGACTCCGAGACGTCGCTGACCGACCTCGAGAAGCTCGCCGGGCGCTTCCGGGGCCTCGACGCGACCAAGCTCCGCTTCGAGACGGTCCCCACCCGTGAGTTCACCGCGAACCCAGCGCCGTCACGATCAACGGGGCCGCAGTACCGGGAGCCCGGCAAGACCGACGGTCGGCGCCCCGCAGGTCGTCCAGCCCGGTACAACGAACTGCTCGGCCGGCTCAAGGGCACGGACCGCGCTCCCGCCGAGCCGTGCCCCCCGCCGACCCCCGCGACCCCGTGAACATCCCGCCCTCCCAGGTGCTCGTCACCGTGCTGAACGGGACCGCGACCTCCGGCGAGGCCCGAACGGCCACGGGGCCCTCGCGGGGCTGGGTTTCCGGACCAACGCCCCGCGCTCGCCGACGCCAGCACCTACGGCGCCTCCGAGGTCCGGTACGCCCCGGGTACGAGGATCCGCGGAGACCGTGTCGGCCGCCGTACCGGGCTCGGTGCTGGCCGTGGACCCCGCGGTCACCAGCGGCATCGTCCTCGTCGTCGGCACCTCCTACACCGGCACCAGGCCGGTCACGGGCATCGGGACGAAGCCCTCGACACGTGCGAGCGCGTCCGCCCCGCCCCCCGCCGCAGGCCCCGGCCCCGGTGACCGCGGCGGACGCGGGCAACCGGTGCACCTTCTGATCGCCGCCTCCGCGGCGGGGAGCCCTAGGGTGTCGACCGGCTGCTCGCCGCCGCGCTCCGCGACGACCCGTCCGGGCCGTTCCTCACCTTCTACGACGACGCCACCGGGGAACGGATCGAGCTGTCGCTGACCTCGCTGGAGAACTGGGTCGCCAAGACCGCCAACCTGTTCGTCGACGAGTTCGACCTCGAGCCCGGCGACGTGCTCCGTCGACCTCCCCCCGCACTGGCAGACCGCGGTGGTCCGCCTCGCCGTCGCCCTCGCCGGCGCTGACGTCGGCCCCGCCGGCCCGGTCGCGGACCCATTTCGCCGAGGGTGACACCCCACCGGACGCCGAGGACTTGGTCGGCCTCGGGCTAGTCCGATGGGCGGCGGGCTGCGGACCCCACAGCCCGGCGTGCTCGACTTCGCCCGGGAGGTGCCGGGGCACGGGGACCACCGCGGAGTCGCACCGGCGGAGCTCGAGGTCGGCGAGCCCGTTCCCGACCGGTTGCTGACGTCGCGCTGGATCCGCTGCTCGCCGCGCTGGCCGGCTACGGCTCGCTCGTCCTGTGCCGGAACGCCGACCCGGGAAGCTCGCCGAGCGGGCCTCGACGAGCGGCGACCGCGACCTGGGGGGTGGACGTCCCCGGGCTCCCCCGACGCGGCTGAGCGGCACCGAGCCCGCGGGCGTCGAGGTCCGTCAGCGGCGCGGGCGAAGGCGAGGAACGGCTCGAGCGCGGCCGGGTCCGCGATCGCGCCCGTGTTGGCCGCCTTGTCGAGGGCGACGCCCTCGAGCAGTCGCTTGACCGGCACCTCGCACTTCTTGCCGTTCAGGGTGCGCGGCACGTCCGCGACCGGGCGATCACGGTCGGGCACGTGCCGCGGGGACAGCTCGGTGCGGAGCTCCCGCGGATGCGCGCGGAGTCGTCGTCGAGCGTCGCCCCGGCGCGGCACCACGAACAGCAGCAGCTGCCCCGCGCCGGCGGCCGAGGTGTCGACGACCAGCGAGTCGGCGTCCCGGCAGCTCCTCCACCACCCGGTAGAACTCGGCGGTGCCCATCCGCACCCCGCCGCGGTTGAGCGTGGAGTCCGACCGCCCGTAGATCACGCACGACCCGCGGGCGGTGATCTTGATCCAGTCGCCGTGCCGCCAGATGCCCGGGTACTCGGCGAAGTAGGCCTCGCGCAGGCGGGACCCGTCCTCGTCACCCCAGAAGAGACCGGCATCGACGGCATCGGCGCGGTGATCACCAGCTCACCGACCTCGTCGATCACCGGCCGTCCGTCCGCGGTCGAAGGCCTCGACCTGCGCACCCAAGGCCGCGGCACTGGATCTCGCCCGCGCACACCGGCAGCGGTCGGCGCCCCGCCGACGAAACCCGTGCACACGTCGGTGCCGCCGGTGACCGAGGCGAGAGCTGGAGTCCGGCCGACCTCGTCGTAGACCCAGCCGAACCCTCGGCGGCAGCGGCGGCCGGTCGAGCCGACGCGCGCCGATGCGTCAGGTCGAGCTCGGCGCCCGGGCGCGAGGCCGGCCTTCTGGCAGGCGGCGACGAACGGCGCGTGGTCACCGAACAGGTGACCCGGGCTCTCGGCCAGCTTCCACAGCGCATCAGGTCCGGGTGGCCGGGGCTGCCGTCGTACAGGACGACGGTCGCGCCGACCAGCAGGCCGCCGACAGGAAGTTCCACATCATCCAGCCGGTGGTGGTGAACCAGAGGAAGCGGTCGCCGGGGCCGAGATCCATGTGCAGGCGCAGCGACTTCAGGTGCTCCACCAAGATCCCGCCGTGGCCGTGCACGATCGGCTTCGGCAGCCCGGTGGTGCCGGAGGAATACAGCACCCACAGCGGGGCGGCGAACGGCACCGGGGTGAAGCCGGCTCGGCCGGAGTCGCGGTGAAGCTCGTCCCAGCCGACATCATCGCCGGCGCTCCGGCGTCGGCCCGCCGAGCACGGGAACGTGCACCGGCGCCGCAGCGACGGCAGGGAGTCCCGCAGCTGGCCACCGTCTCGCCGGAGAAATGCCTTGCCGCCGTAGCGGTAGCCGTCGACCGCCAGCAGCACGGTCGGCGAGATCTGGGTGAAGCGGTCGATCACCGCGGAGCGCCGAAGTCCGGGGAGCAGGACGACCAGACGGCACCGAGCGCGGCGGTGGCCAGGAAGCCGACCAGGGCGTGCACGGAGTTGGGCACCAGCGCGACGACCCGGTCACCCTGGCCCACCCCGAGCCGGCGCAGCCCGGCGCGCGACGCGCGCGCAGGTCGCCAGGCTCGGCACCAGGTCGAGCCGCGACCCGGCCGTCCTCGGCTCACCGCGATGACGCGCCGGTCGCCCCTCCGGTGTCGCCGGCGCCGGCCAGGGCGTGCTCGGCGTAGTTGAGGGTGCCGCCGGGGAACCAACTGCGCCCCGGGCATGACGGCTCGGGCAGCACGCGGCCCGTCGCCCCGCTCGCCCAGCACGCCGGCGAAGCGCCACAGCTCGTCCCAGAACTCGTCCAGGTGGTCGACCGACCACCGCCACACGTCCTGCGGATCAGCGCCGGGTTGTCCGATCGCGTCGAAGAACCGGGTGGAGAACCGCGGCCTCCCGACGGTGTTGCCGACGGCTCCCACAGCAGCGTGCCCTCGTCGACCATGACCGAGACCTACCACCCTGCGGGCCCTCGCTACCTACCGAAAACGAGCGACGCGGCGGGGGCGGCGGCTTCCCGGCAGGTGCGCCGCAGCCCCGTGGTTGATCAGGTCGCCGCAGGGGGGGGGGGGGGGGGGGGGGGGGGGGGGGGGGGGGGGGGGGGGGGGGGGGGGGGGGGGGGGGGGGGGGGGGGGGGGGGGGGGGGGGGGGGGGGGGGGGGGGGGGGGGGGGGGGGGGGGGGGGGGGGGGGGGGGGGGCCACGTGCGTCCCGCTCAGATACGCCAACTTGATCGCGCGGATACGGGCTCGCGGCGGTCCACTCGAGAGCGGGAGATTGCCGAAGCGCACCTCGACGGGAATCTGCCGGTCGACCGGTTGTTGCACTCTCAGGCAGGAGCCTCCGGAGGAACGTGGACGAGCAATACAGCAGGACCGGGCGAACCAGGGTTGGTTGCGCCGGCTCGTCGGTTACTGCCTCCGGCACCGTTCGGACGTCTTCACCGCCTTCGGCGCCGCGGTCGTCGGCAGTGTCGTCGCGGCGGTCACCCCGCTGGTCGCCCGGCATGTGGTGGACCTGGTGGACCGGAACAGCAGCGCCCCGGTCTGGCCGTGGGCGGTACTCTGCTCGGGGCCGGCGTGGTCCGGTTCGTCGTCGGGTACACACGTCGCTTCCGGGCCGGGCGCCTCGCCCTCGACGTCCAGCACGACCTGCGCACCGAGATGTACCGCACGATCACCCGGCTCGACGGGCGGCGCCAGGACGAGCTGTCCACCGGGCAGGTCGTCGGCCGGGCCACCAGCGACCTCCAGCTGATCCAGGGCCTGCTCTTCATGCTGCCGATGACCATCGGCAACGTCCTGCTCTTCGTCATCTCCATCGTGATCATGGCGTGCTCTCGCCGCTGCTGACGCTGGTCGCGCTCGCGGTGGCCCCGCCCTGTGGTTCATCGCCAAGCGCAGCCGCACCCGCCTCTTCCCCGCCACCTGGTACGCCCAGCAGGCAGGCCGCCGTCGCCGGGGTCGTCGACGGCGCGGTGTCCGGGGTCCGCGTCGTCAAGGGCTTCGGCCAGGAGGACCAGGAGACCGGCAAGCTGCGAGAGGCGGGCGCAGGGCTGTTCGCGGGCCGCCTGCGCACGATCAAGCTGAACGCCCGCTACACCCCCGCCCTCCAGGCCGTCCCCGCACTCGGCCAGGTCGGCGTGCTGGCCCTCGGCGGCTGGCTCGCCACCCGCGGCGAGATCACGCTCGGTACGTTCGTCGCGTTCTCCACCTACCTCGCCCAGCTCGTCGGGCCCGTCCGCATGCTCGCCATGGTGCTCACCGTCGGCCAGCAGGCCCGGGCCGGCGTCGAACGCGTCCTTGAGCTGATCGACACCGAGCCGTCCATGGCGGACGGCACGAAGGAACTGCCCGCCGACGCTCCCGCCACCGTCGAATTCGACGACGTGGGCTTCGGCTACGACGACGAGCGGCCCGTCCTTGACGGCTTCTCGCTCGACATCCCCCCCGGCGAGACCGTCGCCGTGGTCGGCTCGTCCGGCTCCGGCAAGTCGACCGTCTCGCTGCTCCTGCCCCGCTTCTACGACGTCGCGCACGGCGCCGTCCTCGTCGGCGGCCACGACGTGCGCGAGCTGACCCTCGGCCTCGCTGCGCCGCCGCGATCGGCTGGTCGCCGAGGACGCCTTCCTGTTCTCCGACACCGTCCGCGCCAACATCGCCTACGGGCGGCCGGACGCCACCCAGGAGGAGATCCGGCGGCGGCCCGCGCCGCCCAGGCCGACGGGTTCATCGCCGAGCTGCCCGACGGGCTACGACACCGCCGTCGGCGAACACGGCCTGACGCTCTCCGGCGGCCAGCGCCAGCGCATCGCGCTCGCCCGCGCCATCCTCACCGACCCCCGCCTGCTCGTCCTGGACGACGCGACCTCGGCGGTCGACGCCCGCGTCGAGCACGAGATCCACGAGGCCCTGAGTCGGTCATGGCGGGCCGCACCACGCTGCTCATCGCGCACCGCCGCTCCACCCTCGCGCTCGCCGACCGCATCGCCGTCCTCGACGGCGGACGGCTCGCCGCGATCGGCACCCACGAGGAGCTCCAGCGCGACAGCCTGTACCGCCGCCTGCTCACCGGCGCCGACCGGCTGGGCGGCTCCCCCGGAACTGGACGAGATCGACCCCGAGCGCGGGATCACGCCGCCGCATGGCCGGAGCAGGCGGAGCGTCGCGCGGCACGCCCCGCCTGTTCGGTGGGCGAGGGCCGGCGCCCATCGCCGCGGCTCGCCGGCTGGTCGAGGCGTTGCCGCCCGCGACCGATGAGCCGGGCATCGACGAGGCGGCCGCACCACCGCCGAGGCGTCGTACGGCCTGCGGCGGCTGCTGCGGGGCTTCGCGCCTTGCTCTCGCTGGGCTGCTCCTCGTGGCGATCGACGCGGGCGGCTCGCTGGTCCTGCCCGTCCTGATCCGGCACGGCATCGACCAGGGCGTCACCCAGCGCGCGGCGCGGTGTGCTCGGCGTCTCGGGCTCGCCCTGGTCACCGTCGCCGTCCAGTGGCTCGTCCAGACCGGCGAGACCCGCATGACCGGCCGCACCGGCGAACGCGTCCTCTACACCCTGCGCCTGAAGATCTTCGCGCAGCTCCAGCGGCTCGGACTGGACTACTACGAGCGGGAGTTGACCGGCCGGATCATGACCCGCATGACGACGGACGTGGACGCGCTGTCCACGTTCCTCCAGACGGGTCTGGTCACCGCGTTCGTCTCCGTCGTCACGTTCTTCGGCATCATGGTCGCGCTGCTCTGCTCGACCTCGGGCTCGTCGTCGTCTTCGCGGACGCTCTCCCGTCTGCTGCGTGGCACGTACGTTTTCCGCGAGAGCGTCCGGCGCTACGAGCTCGCCCGCGAGCGGATCAGCGTCGTCAACGCCGACTTCCAGGAGGGCGTGGCCGGGGTGACGTCGTGCAGTCGTTCCGGCGGGAGCACGGGACGCGGGCGGTTCGAGGACCGCCGGCGCCTACCGCGACTCCCGCCTCGGCGCGCAGAAGGCGATCGCCGACGTACTTCCCCGGCGTCGAGTTCCTGAGCGAGGTCGCGGTCGCCCTGCTGCTCGGCGTCGGTGCCGGCCGGGTCCGGGACGGGCAGCCTCACCACCGGCGCGCTGATCGCGTTCCTGCTCTACGTCGACCTGTTCTTCGGGCCCGTGCAGCAGCTGTCGCAGGTGTTCGACGGCTACCAGCAGGCGGCCGTCGGCCTCCGGCGCATCCGTGAGCTGCTGCGCACCCCGACCACCACCCCGCCGCCGGCGCACCCGCTGCCGTGGACGGCTCCGCGGCGACGTGACGCTCGCCGGCGTCAGCTTCCGCTACGCCGACGACGCCGAGCCGGCGCTGCGGGACGTGGCGCTGCACCTTGCGGCCGGGCGAGTCCGTGGCGCTGGTCGGCGAGACCGGTGCGGGCAAGTCGTCCGTGCTCAAGCTGTTGGCCCGGTTCTACGACCCGACCGAGGGCGCGGTCTGCGTCGACGGCGACGACCTGCGCGAACTCGACCTCTCCGCCTTCCGGCGCACCTCGGCTACGTGCCGCAGGAGGCCTACCTGTTCGAGGGCCCGGTGCGCGACGCCATCGCCTACGGCCGCCCCGACGCGACCGATGCCGAGGTCGAGGCGGCCGCCCGACGGGTCGGCGCGCACGAGGCGATCGCGAAGCTCCCCGGCGGCTACCGGCACCGGTCGGCGAGCGAGGCAGCGGGCTGTCGGCCGGGCAGCGGCAGCTGCTCGCGCTGGCCCGTGCCGAACTCGTCGACCCGGACCTGCTGCTGCTCGACGAGGCGACCGCCTCGCTCGACCTCGCCACCGAGGCGGCCGTGACCCGCGCGAGCGCCCGGCTGGCGCAGCGCCGGACGACGGTCGTCATCGCCCACCGGCTGCAGACCGCCGCGCGCAGCGAGCGGGTGATCGTCCTCGAGCACGGCCGCGTCGTGGAGGACGGGACCCACGAGGGCCTGCTGGCCGCGGGTGGCGCCTACTCCCGGCTCTGGGACGCCTACGGAGCCGCGGGCGTCACCGCCTGAGAATGGCCGCCGAACTCCGACGAGCCCGAGCGGCATGGGTCACACTGACCCCGTGAACGACCAGCAGAACAGCCCCGGGCCGACCACCTTCCGGCTCGCGGACGTGCTCCGGGAGCAGGCCCGACAGCAGCCGGACGCCAGGATGCTCCGCAGCGGGAAACGCGTCGACACCTGGCGGGAGGTGGACGACCGGTCGAACCAGGTCGCCGCCGCCCTCGTCGACGCGGGCGTCTCCGTCGGCTCCCGGGTCGCGATCATCGACAAGAACGGTCCGGAGTTCTGGGAGCTGCTGTTCGCCACCGCCAAGCTCGGTGCCGTCCTGGTCTCGGTGAACTGGCGCCTCTCGCCGCTCGAGATGGCGGGCATCTGCGCCGACGCCGCGGCCGTCGTCCTGGTCGTCGGTCCGGAGTTCGTCGACGCGGTGGAGCAGCACGAGACCTCGCTGACCGCCGTGCGGCAGTTCGTCGCCGTCGGTGTCCACGACCGGTGGTCGTCCTACCCGGACTGGAGCCGACGCGACGGCGCGACCGATCCGGCTGTCGAGCTCGCCGCGAGCGATGTCGCGATCCAGCTCTACACCTCGGGCACCACCGGCCTGCCGAAGGGCGTGATGCTCACGCACTCGAACCTCGCAGCGCTGCTGCCCGAGCAACCGACGGGGCAGGACGCCGCCGGGCCGGTGGGCGCAGCCAGTTGGGACATCGGTCCTGATTCGGTCGTTCTCGCGACCATGCCGCTGTTCCACATCGCCGGCTGCGGCTGGGCGCTCGCCGGCATGGCGCGCGGGGCCGAGACGGTGCTCGAGCGCGAGTTCGACCCGGCACGGACGCTCGACCTGCTCGCCGGTGGCGTGACCCACGCCTTCCTGGTGCCGGTCATGCTGCAGGTGCTCACGGCGATGCCGGGCGCCGTCGGCCGGGACTACTCCCGTCTCCGCTTTATCGTCTACGGGGCCTCACCCATCACCGAGCCGGTGCTGCTCCGGGCGCTGCAGACGTTCCCGACGACCCAGTTCTGCCAGGTCTACGGGCTCACCGAGACCACGGGTGCGATCACCCAGCTCGACCACGCCGACCACGACCCGGGCGGTCCGCGGGCCCACCTGCTCCGCAGCGCCGGCAAGCCGTACGCCTACGTCGAACTCAAGATCGTCGAACCCGGTGGCGATGGCGCCCTGCCGCCCGGCCGGGTCGGTGAGGTCTGGACCCGCTCGGCGCAGAACGCCGCCGGCTACTGGGACAAGCCCGACGACACCGCCGCAGCGTTCCCGAGCGAAGGCTGGTTCCGCTCCGGTGACGCCGGCTACCTCGACGAACAGGGCTACCTGTTCCTCACCGACCGCATCAAGGACATGATCGTCTCGGGGGGCGAGAACATCTACCCGATCGAGGTCGAGAACGTCCTCGCCGGCCATCCCGACGTCGTCGAGTCCGCGGTCATCGGGGTGCCCTCGGAGCGATGGGGCGAGACGGTGAAGGCCGTCGTCGTCCGCACGGTCGGCGCGACGGTGACGGCCGAGGACCTGATCGCGCACTGCCGGGCCCGCATCGCCCACTTCAAGTGCCCGACCTCGGTCGACTTCGTCGAGGTCCTGCCGCGCAACCCCAGCGGCAAGCTGCTCAAGCGCGAGCTGCGCGACCCCTACTGGGCCGAGCGGGACCGCGCCATCTCCTGAGCGGACCGACGCACCGTCCGGTCGCTCCAGCAAGCGAACCGCCACCCGGACGGGTGACGCCGATTGCTCCTTCCGGCTCAAGCACGCCGCTGTCGGTGCCGACTCCTGAACGGTCAGGACGGACCACGGCTTCTCGCCGTCGATCCGTGCCAACCGCGCGAGATCGGCAGGTGGCATGCGCATCAGCACGCCGCGGGTCCCGCAGCTCCGCCGCTGGCTCACTGTCGCCGGCACGCTGCTCGCCCTGCTCGTGCCGCTGCTCGCCGCCGGATGCACCGCCAAGCCGCAGCGCCTGCTCATGTACGGCGACTCGATCGCCCTGGAGTCGCAGCGCCAGCTGCAGGCCCACGGCGTCGAGGTCCGCGCCTTCGGCGGCACCGCGATCTGCGACTGGCTCGGCGACATGCGCCGCACGGCCGCCACCGGCACGGTGACCACCGTCTACCTGGAGTTCGTCGGCAACCGCTTCACCCCCTGCTCGAGCAGCCGCCCGGCCGTCGACGCCTACCGCGACGACGCACGGGAAGCCGTCGCCCTCTGGCACGACGCCGGCGCCCGCGTGGTCTGGGTGCGCGCGCCGCAGCCCCGGGTCTACGTGGGGCCGCCGACCCCGTCCGAGCCGCCGGCGCAGACCGACGCGCTGACCGCGGCGGCCGCCACATCCGCAGTGCCGACCCAGTCGGACCTGCACGGCGCGTTCGTCACCGCCGCCCGCCAGGCCATCGCCACCAGCGACATCGCCGCCGCGTTCGACCAGGTGCAGGACGCCGCCACGTCCGCCGGACCCGACGCCGTCGTCGACACCAGCCCCCTCATCTCCCCCGGCCGGACGTTCTCGCAGTACGTGCCCTGCCGGGCCGGCGAGGCCTGCGGCATCATGGCGCCGCCCGGCTACAACGCCGCGCGCGCCCCCGACGGGCTGCACCTGTGCCCGACCACGTCGCACACCTCCAACGGGGTCGTCGTGCCGCAGTGCTCGGTCTGGTCCACGTCCGCGCAGCGTTTCGCGGACGAGGTGGCCGCGACCTCCTGAGGTCGCCCGCAGGTCGCAGACCCGGGCTCAGCAGCTGGTCGGCGCGCTCGGTCGTCCTCGCTTGTCGAGGTACATCGCGGCATCCGCGCGGCGCAGCACCTCGCTGAACGACTCGTCCCGGCGCTCCGCCCGGGCCGCCCCGACGCTGACCCGGACACCGACGCTGCTGACCCCGTGGAGCTGCGGGTCACAGTCGACCGGGTCGCCGAGCGTCTCCGCGATGCGTGCGGCGACCACCGCGACGTCGTCGCCCTCGTTGCTCAGCAGGACGACGAACTCGTCGCCGCCGAGCCGTGCAACGGTGTCCCGGAGCCGGACGAGCTTGCGCAGCCGGTCCACCATCACCTGCAGCACGCGGTCGCCGACCACGTGCCCCTGCTCGTCGTTGATGCGCTTGAAGCCGTCGAGGTCGCAGAAGACGAGGCCGGGCAGGTGCGCCGCGTCGGCGTCACCCATGCTCTGCGTCCACCGTTCGTGCAGCAGCAGCCGGTTCCCCGCCCCGGTGAGCGGGTCGTGCCGAGCGTGATGGGCCAGCCGTGCCTCGGTCTCGACCCGCTCGGTGACGTCCCAGAACATCACCTGCACGACGCTGCGGCCTTGCCAGGTCGTCAGGCCGGCAAGGCTCTCGATCCACAGGTCGCTCGCGCCCCGCGGCTGCATCCGGGCCACCGCAGCCGGTGTCGGCAGCCCGTCGCGCTGCAGCCGGCCGATGCGCTCGAACACCGAGGCACGTGATTCGGGATGCACGAAGTCGACGAGTGGTGTCCCCTCGACACGTTCGTCCACCGGCACGCCGAACAACTGGTGCGCCGCGGAATTGGCCGCGCGCAGCACACCGTCGGAATGAAGCGCCCACGCCACGGGAAGCTCGTCCACGATCCGCCGGAATTCGTCCTCGGCCAACGGTTCACCCTTCACCGAAACCGCTCACATAGTGCTGCAAATGGCAACGTACAGCAACGGTTTCCCGGTGATGTTGCTTTTGTGGCACATTCTGCTCGAGAGTTCCGGTGCGACCCGCGCACGTTTTGCGGGTGGAGTCAATGGTGCGTTCGCCGCAGACGTGCAGGCCGGAGGGTCGGAGCAGATCGGGCGCGAGCTCCGGAAAGCGCTGAAAACGCCTTGATGCGGACCGCGCCCCGTTCTTTCCGGAGCGCCGGCCCGGCCTTTCGGTCGGCGACGGAGCCGACCGCAGCGCCGTGGCCGCCAACCGGGAAAGACCGGCCCACCAAGCGGTGGACCGGTCCCCTCGGCGCGGAGCGAACGCCTACTTCAGGACCTGCCGCGCCATGACCATGCGCTGGATCTGGTTCGTGCCCTCGTAGATCTGCGTGATCTTCGCGTCGCGCATCATGCGCTCCACCGGGAAGTCCTGCGTGAACCCGTAGCCGCCGAACAGCTGGACCGCATCGGTGGTCACCGACATCGCGGTGTCGGACGCGAAGCACTTGGCCGCCGAGGACTTGAAGGTCATGTCCGACCCGCCGCGCTCGGCGGTCGCGGCGGCGACGTAGACGAGCTGCCGCGCCGCCTCCACGGCCATCGCCATGTCGGCCAGCATGAACTGCACGCCCTGGAACTCCGAGACGGACTTCCCGAACTGCCGGCGCTCCTTCACGTAGCCGACCGCCGCGTCCAGCGCACCCTGGGCGATGCCCACCGCCTGCGCGCCGATGGCGAGGCGGGTGTGGTCCAACGTCCTGAGCGCCGTCTTGAAGCCGGTGCCCGGCTCACCGATCATCCGGTCGGCCGGGATCGTGCAGTCATCGAAGTAGATCTCGCGCGTCGGCGAGCCCTTGATGCCGAGCTTGCGCTCCTTCTCGCCCCAGCTGAAGCCCGGGTCGTCGGCGTGCACGACGAAGGCGCTGATGCCACGGGCGCCGGCGCTCGGGTCGGTCACGGCCATGACCGTGTAGTGCGTGCTCACGCCCGCATTGGTGATCCACATCTTGCTGCCGTTGAGGACGTAGTTCTCACCGTCGCGCACCGCACGGGTCTTCATCGAGCCGGCGTCGCTGCCGGCCTCGCGCTCCGAGAGTGCGTAGGACCAGAAGGACTCGCCGCTCGCGACGTCGGGGAGGTAGCGGTGCTTCATCTCCTCCGAACCCGAGAGGATCATCCCCATCGTCCCGAGCTTGTTGCCCATCGGGATCAGCGAGGACGACGCGCAGACGCGGGCGACCTCCTCCACGACGATGCAGGAGGCGATCTTGTCGGCGCCGGCGCCCCCGTACTCCTCGGGCACGTGGATGGCCGTCATGTCGTTGGCCTTGAGCGCGGCGTAGACGTCGGTGGGGAACTCGGCCGTCGCGTCGATCTCGGCGGCCCGCGGCGCGATCACGTCCTCGGCGAGCTCGCGGATGGACTTGCGGAGCAGGTCGTGCTCCTCGGTCAGCCCGTAGATGTCGTAGCCGGGGTTCATCGCGTGCCTTCTTCCTGTCGATTCCTCTCCCGAAAGCGTATGGCGGGCCGATCGCTACCGTGTGACCGTGTCTCGCCCTCGCCTAACTGTCATCGGCACCGGATACCTCGGTGCCACCCACGCGGCCTGTATGGCCGAGCTGGGTTTCGACGTGCTCGGCCTGGATGTCGACCCGACCAAGATCGAGAAGCTCGCCCGCGGTGAGGTCCCCTTCTTCGAGCCAGGACTCCCGGAGCTGCTGAAGAAGAACGTCGACGCGGGTCGCCTGCGCTTCACGACGAGCTTCCAGGAGGTCGGCGAGTTCGGCGACGTGCACTTCCTCTGCGTGGGGACGCCGCAGAAGAAGGGCGAGTACGCCGCGGACATGCGCTTCGTGTTCGAGGCCACCGAATCACTGCTGCCCTTCCTCAAGCCGGGCTCGCTGTTCGTCGGCAAGTCGACGGTGCCGGCCGGTACCGCCGGCCAGATCGCCGAGCTGCTCGCGTCGAAGACCGAGGACGTCGAGCTGGCGTGGAACCCGGAGTTCCTCCGAGAGGGTTGGGCCGTCCAGGACACCCTGCGCCCCGACCGCCTCGTCATCGGCGTGCAGCCGGGCGGGCGCGGCGAGGCGATGCTCCGCGAGGTCTACCAGCCGATCCTCGACGCAGACACCCCGATGGTCGTCACCGACTTCGCCACCGCGGAGCTCGTCAAGGTCAGCGCCAACGCCTTCCTCGCCACCAAGATCAGCTTCATCAACGCGATGGCCGAGGTCTGCGAGGTCACCGGCGCCGACGTCAAGCAGTTGTCCAAGGCGCTGTCGTTCGACACGCGCATCGGCGGCCGCTTCCTGCACGCCGGCCTGGGCTTCGGCGGCGGCTGCCTCCCCAAGGACATCCGTGCCTTCATGGCCCGGGCGGGCGAGCTCGGCGTCGACCAGGCGCTGTCGTTCCTCAAGGAGGTCGACGCCATCAACATGCGCCGCCGCAGCCGCATGGTCGACCTGGCACGTGAACTCACCGGCGGGAGCTTCCAGGGCGGCGTCAAGGTCGGCGTCCTCGGCGCGGCCTTCAAGCCGAACTCCGACGACATCCGCGACTCACCCGCACTCGACGTCGCCGCCGCCATCCACCTCCAGGGCGCCGAGGTCCGGGTCTACGACCCCGAGGCCAACGACAACGCCTCCCGGGTCCACCCCGAGCTCACCTACTGCGGGTCGGCGCGGGAAGCGGTCGCCGACGCCCACGTCGTGCTGCACCTGACGGAGTGGCGCGAGTTCCGCGACATGGATCCCTCCGCCCTCGACGGCGTCGCCCTCAAGCGCATCGTCGACGGTCGCAACGCCCTGGACGCCGAGCACTGGCGCAACGCCGGCTGGGTCTACCGGGCCCTCGGCCGACCGCAGCAGGCCATCGGCGGATCGGCGTCCAGCTCGTCCGACGAGTGACCCCGCGGCGCATATCGCGGATCTGAGTAGGAATACCCGGGCCGGCTGAGCCCCGGCGCTCTGGGGCGGCCGCCTGGTTCGCGCCAGCGTGGTCGCATGCCTCCTGGGTCGCTTTCCCCGTGCCCGTCTCCGTCCCCGTCCGCGTCCGCCCTCGCCCGTGCGACCCCGCCCGACCGGGACCGTGCGATCGACGCGTTGCGGGTCGCGGCGCTGGCCGTGGTGATGGTGGGGCACACGCTCATGGCGACGGTCGAGCCCGGCGGTCGGGTCGGGAACGTCCTGGTCGTGCTGCCGCAGGCGCAGGCCGCCACCTGGCTGTTCCAGGTCGTGCCGGTCTTCTTCCTCGTCGGCGGGTTCGCCCACGCCGCCACGCTGGACGGTCACCACCGCCCGTCCTACGGAGCCTTCGTGGCGTCACGCGCCGCGCGCCTGCTGCCACCGGCAGCGCTGCTGGTCGCACTCTGGTTCGCGGCGGGACTCGCCCTCGAGCTGACCGGTCACGACTCCGGCCTCCCCCGGGCCGCCGCACGCGTGGCGGTGCAGCCGCTGTGGTTCCTCGGCGTCTACGTCGGCCTGGTCGCGCTGGCCCCGGCCATGTACCGGCTCCACCAACGCTTGGGGCTCCGGGTCGTCGTCGTGCTGGCCGCCGCGACGGGCACCCTCGACGTGCTGCGCTTCTCCTCCCCGGCGCCCGCCGGCGGCGGTATCCCGCCGCTGGCCTACGCCACGACCGCCACCGTCTGGCTCGCCGTGCACTCGCTCGGCTTCGCGTTGCGCGACGGGACGCTCGACCGGTTCGGCGTCCCGCTGGCCGTCGGTGGACTCGCGACGGCGGCCGCACTCGTCGTCGCGGGCCCCTACCCGACCTCGATGGTCGGGCTGCCCGGGGCACCGGTGTCGAACATGTCGCCGCCGACGCTCGTCCTGCTCGCACACGCCGTGTGGCTGACCGGGCTCGTGGTCCTCGTCCGGCCGGCGCTCCGGCGTCGGCTCGCCGCCACCCGTCCGTGGACGGTGGTCGTGGCCGCCAACGGCGTCTGCATGACGGCGTTCCTGTGGCACCTCACGGCCTTGTTCGCCGTGCTCGCGTTCGCACCGCAGCCGATCGTCGGCAGCACGGGGTGGTGGGCGACGCGGCCACTGGTCGTCGCCGGAACGGGACTCGGGACCGTCGTCCTCGTCGCGGCGTTCCGGTCCGTCGAGCGGCGCGCCCCGCTGCCGGTCCGCAGCAGCGCGGTCGCGGCGACCGGTGCCGCCGCGGCGTCCGCCGGCCTGCTCGCGGTCAGCGCGACCGGGGCCGTGGGCGCGTTGAGCGGCCGGACCGCGCACCTGGCCGGGGTGCCGGTCACGCTTCCCCTCGCCGGTGGACTGCTCGCCGGCGGCTGCCTGCTGCTGGGCGTCGTCGGGCGGGGTAGGGACGGGACATGTGGCAGAACGACCCCGACACCGTCCGACGGCTCCTGAACGCCGAGACCTGGGCGGTGGTCGGACTGACCGGTGACCCGACCAGGACCGCCTACGGCATCGCGCAGTGGCTGCAGCAGCACGGCAAGAAGATCATCCCGGTGAATCCCCGTGGCGACTCGGTCCTCGGCGAGCGGGGCTACCGCTCCGTGCCCGAGATCGACGTGCACGTCGACGTGGTGGACGTGTTCCGCCGCAGTGAGTTCGCCGGGCCGCACGCCGACGAGGCCATCGCCGTTGGCGCCGCGGTGTGGTTCCAGCTCGGGGTCGTCGACGAGGACGCGGCCGCGCGGGTGCAGGCAGCCGGGCTCGACATGGTCATGGACACCTGCCCGAAGATCGAAGCGCCGCGGCTGGGCTGGACCGGTTGAGCGGTGTCCGGAATGGGTCTCGCGGTGTGTCCGGTGTCGCGGTGTGGCACACGGGTCGCACAGGCGCTCGTGGGTAACCTCACTCACGTGGTGGCTAAGGCAGAGGTGCGCTCGTGCAGCTGATCAAGTCGGTGTACGCACGGTGGCGGACCATCGTCCATGAGCTCGCGAAGTTCGGCATCGTCGGTGCTGTCTGCTACCTCATCGACTTCGGCCTCTTCAACGTCTGCCACGTCTGGCTCTTCGACCTCGGCCCGCTGACCTCGAAGGTCATCTCCACCGTCGTCGCCGCGACCTGCGCCTACTTCGGGAACCGACACTGGTCGTTCCGCCACCGCGCGCGCAGCGGTGTCCGCCGTGAGTACTCGCTGTTCATCATCCTGAACGCGATCGGGCTCGCCATCGCGCTCGCCTGCCTCGGCTTCGGCGTCTACGTCCTCGGCCAGGACAGCCCGCTCGGCGCCAACATCTGGGGCAACGTCGTCGGCACCGGCCTCGGCACCGTCTTCCGCTTCTGGGCGTACAAGAAGTTCGTGTTCCTGCACCCGGAGGACCCGAAGGCGCGCGAGAGCGTCGAGGTCATCAACGAGCGGTTGTCGCCGCGCCAGTCGGTCGGCTGACGCTCGGCCCCGGTACGGCGGGTGCCCGTCGTCAGGTCGGCCGCACGGCCAGCAGCGCGTCGTAGCGCTGCTGTTGTCGGCTGATGTTCCCGTCGTCACCGTCGAGGGTGAGCGACACGAACACGGCGTTCGCCGTGTCCGGCTGGAGCAGGTACATCTCGCCCGAGTAGTTGCACCAGGCCTCCACGTCGAGCGACGTGGTTCCGGCTGGCATGTAGAGGCCGAGCTTGGCCGAGCGGGATGCGAACTGCGGGTCCCGGGTCCGCGTCTCGCAGTTGCCCGGGGCATGATTGTCCCCGCCGATGCCGAGGACGTTCCGTCGGTAGGTGGTGGCGGCCGTGGTGTCGCCCCGGACCACGTCGTAGAGGACCTGCACGCCCTGCTGCCCGACGGTCGACGAGCAACCCGCGCGGACGGCGACGTCGGCGGCCTGTTCGGACGAGAGCTCGCCGCTCTGGTCCCGGCAGCCGGCGCGGATCTCGCTCGGGATGTGTTGGAGCAGCCGGTCGTAGGTCGTCACGGGCCCGACGGACGCAGCCGCGACGCCGGGTGACGCGCTCGCGCCGCCTGTCCCGGCCGAGCCGTCGCCACCCCGCAACACCAGGGCGCCACCGACCCCGGCGGCGGCGAGCAGCACCACCACCCCGGCGACGACACCGACCCGCCGTGACCCACCCCCGCGGGGCCGGGGCGCGTCCCCCGTCCAGTCCGGGGTGGTCGAGCGGCCGATGGACGGCGGCGACGGAGGTGGGGCCGGCGAGGGCGTGGCGGGGCGTGACCGGGCTGCTCCGGGGCAGCGGAGGCTGGGTCGACGGAGGCTGGGTCGACGGAGGCTGGGTCGACGGAGGCTGGGTCGACGGAGGCTGAATCGGCGAAGGTGGGACCAGCGGAGCCGGGGCCCGCGGAGGCGGCGTCGGCACCCGGGCGTGCGCCACCCCCGCCGCGGCGTCGATGAAGGCGCGGCAGCTCGGAAACCGGTCCTCGGGCCGCTTCGCCATGGCCCGGCGCAACGCATCGCCCAGCTGCGTCGGGAGCGCGGCCTCGCTCGGCAGCTCGCGGACGGGTTGGTGGAGGTGCGCGGCGAGCACGGCCAACGACGAGCCGCCGCTGTACGGCGGGGTGCCGGTGAGCAACTCGAACAGGAGGCAGGCCAGGGCGTACTGGTCGGCCCGACCGTCCACCTGCCCCGCCGCGACCTGCTCCGGCGCGGCGTAGGCCGGCGTGAGCAGCAACTCGCCGGTCATCGTCAGCACGCTCGGCTGCGTCGCGTCGCGGCTGATGCCGAAGTCGGTGAGCACCGCGTGGTCGGGCTCGTCGGGACCGGTGTCGGCCAGAAGCACGTTCTCCGGCTTCACGTCGCGGTGGACGATGCCGGTGCGGTGCGCGGCGTCGAGGGCGGAACCGATCTGCCCGGCGATGTGCAGCGCCTGGTCGAGCGGCAGCCGTCCCGCATCCAGGCGGGCCCGGAGGTCACCGCCACGGACGTACTGCATCGCGAGATACAGCTGCCCGTCGTACTCGCCGCTGTCGTGCACCACGATGATGTGCGGATGCGCGAGGCCGCTGACCAGGTCGACCTCACGCAGGAAGCGGTCGCGGAACCTGTCGTCCTCGGCGAGCCAGCTCGGGAGCACCTTCAGGACGTCGACGCGGGGCAGCCGGGGATGCCGGGCGAGGTACAGCACACCCATGCCGCCGCGCGCCAGCTCGCGCTCCACACGCCAGCCCGCGACGACCTGCCCGGGCGCCATCTCGACCATGGTGGGCACAGGATGCACCGGTCGGCGCAGCCGCGTCGCGGGAACGGCGCAACGCCCCGACGGCGGTCAGCCGGTGCGGCGCAGCACGAACGGTGAGAGGTGCCCGTAACCCCGCACCCGGAAGGTGCGCAGCTTGGCGGCCTCCACGTCCTCGACCTGGTCCATCTGCGCCGCGAACTCACGGTCGCACGCGACCGTGCCGGGCCGGGCGACGCCGGTGCAGCGGCTGGCCAGGTTGACGACGGGACCGAACAGGTCGCCGCCGTGGGTCAGGGCCGGTCCCCAGGCGACCCCGACCCGCACGGCGGGCACCCGCACCGCGTCGGAGGCGAAGTGCTCGGCGAGCTCGAGCGCGATGTGGGCGGCGACGTCCGCCCGCGAGACGACGAACATCACCTCGTCACCGAGCGTCTTGATCACGCGTCCGCCGCTGCCGGCGACGATGTCGGACGCCGAGGACTCGAAGACCTCGACCAGCTTCGAGAGGTCCTGGCTCGACATGTCCCGGGTGAGCGTCGTGTAGCCGACGATGTCGCAGAAACCAACGGCGACCGGTTCGTCCGGCAGGTCCTGCGCGGCTCCGCCGAGCGCCCGACGGGACGCGGCGAGCAGGTGCCGCCGCCAGGCGTACGTCATCAGCCATTCGATGTCCGGCAGCAGTCCGTCGGTGCGGTCGATCGCCTGCCGGACCGCCTTCTCCGGCTCCCTCGCGGCGAGTTCCACGAGCTCGGCGTCGTCGGTCATGAGGTCGGTGAGCAGTTCCATCAAGGCCTCGGCGAGCCGGTTCATGCTCTGTCCCATGACACGGGCGAGCAGCTCGGCGGTCCCGTCCCCGATCAACTGGTCCCGCTCGATCCGGGCGGCCAACCGCAGCGCCTCGACGTCGGAGTGGGTGAACGCCGGCTCCCCGGGCTGGGAATCGGGGAACCCGAGCGCCCGCCACAGCATCCGCGTGCGTTCCAACGGGACGTCGGCCTTCTCCACCACGTCGTCGCGGGTCAGCGCCGCCGCTTCGCCGAGGAAAACCTCTTCGAGCATCTCCGAGCTGATGGCGTCGCGTCGCCATCGCTTCGGAAACCCCTTGCCGACCACGACTCCATCCTCGCAAACGCCGTGCGGGATGAAGCCCTACCCCTCGAACAGATCGTCCGGGAGGTCCAGATCGTCGTCTTCGTCGGCATCGTCGGGGTCTTCACCGTCGCCGTCCTCGAGCCCGGCTCGACGCCGCCTGTCGTTCTCGTCCATCAACTCGGTGATCGTGCGCTGCACCGACTCGACGCGGGGCACGTCGACGAGCCGCAGGCCGCCCTTCTCGCCCGAGCTCTCCAGCACGAGATCGCCGCTGCCCAGCAGGCGACCGAGCAACGAATGCTCGAAACCGACGTCCTCGATGCGGTAGAGCGGGAGGTCCTGGCCGACGCGGCGCGCCACCCCGGAGCGACCCATCACGCGCCGGGTCGTGATCACGTAGTGGGTGGTGCGCCACCGCAGGTAGGGCAGGAGCGAGAGCGCCACCAGCACCAACGCCGCGACCCCGAGCACGAGCACCCGGAAGGCGGTGTCGGCCGGCCCGCGGAGCAACAGGAACGTGACGAGCGCGGCAACGGTCGGGACGGCGACGAACGGCACGACGAGCCGACGCCAGTGCGGGTGCAGGGCGAGCACCAGCTCCTCGCCCGGGCCGAGCTGTCGCGCCAGGCGCGGCGTCGGGCCGGGCCGGGCGGGGCCCGCCCGCAGGTGGACGTCGGTAGCCACCCCCGGACTATGGCAGCCCGACCCCCGGCTCCGGCGTAGCGAAACCGCACCGGTACGCGCTCGGGCAGGCGTCAGGCGAGGTCGTCGCGGTGCTCCTCCGCGTAGACCTGCGGCAACTCGACGTCCTCCCAGACGCTCCGGACGCGGGCAGAACCGTCAGCAGCCGACGCGGTGCCGTCCCGGTAGTGAACCCTGCTGACCAGGCACCCCTCGGCGTAGCTGACGGTCACCCCGTGGGTGTTCAGCTCATGTCCGGCGATCCGCACCGGGCCGAGGACGGCCTGGAGGATCGCGCAGAGCTGCGCGAGGTCGGTGGGTGCCTCGGCGCCCGTCGCCGCCGAGGCCAGCACCCGCCCCGCGTCGTCGACGACCTCCCAGCCCGCCTGCGCGGCCGGGAGGAGCACCCGCCCTTCGGCGGACATCACGTGACCTGCAGGTGCACCACGTCGCCGGCAGCGTAGGCGGTGCGGGTTCCGTCGGCGTCCTCGACCACGAGCCGGCCGGCGGCGTCCACGTCCTGCGCCGTGCCGGTGACGCTGCTGCTGCCCGGGAGCTCGAGCCGCACCTGCCGACCCAACGTCGCGCTGACCTGGCGGTACAGCGGCGCGATGGAAGCGGGGTCGGACCGCCAGGATGCGTAGGCCCGCGAGAACGACCGGAGGAAGGCCTTGAGCACCGTCTCGCGGTCGGTCACGCGCGCCCCGGCGAGCGCGAGGCTGGTCGGTTCGCTCGACCCGGGCGGAAGGCCGACGAACTCGTCGGCGCGCGTCGTGACGTTGACGCCCACGCCGATGACGACGGCGCCGTCGGGCGCGACCTCGGCGAGGATGCCGGCGAGCTTGCGCTCGACGCCGTCGGACCCGGCGACGACGACGTCGTTGGGCCACTTCACGACGGCCTCGAGTCCGACCTGCTCCCGGAGGGCCACCGCCAGCGCGAATCCGGTGAGCAGCGGAAGCCAGCCGTCCGGCGCCGTCGGACGGAGCAGGACCGACACGGTCAGCCCGGCCCGCGGTGGAGAGGTCCAGGTCCGGCCGAGCCGGCCACGGCCCGCCTCCTGCGACTCGGCGACGAGCACCGTTCCCTCGGCGGCGCCGGTCGCGGCCTCGACCACGAGGTCGGCGTTCGTGCTGGCCGTCCTTGCGACGATCCGGACGTCGAAGCCGTTCTCGGCGAGGTCGCGGCGCAGCCGGGCGGCCGAGAGCGGAGGGCGATCGAGGTCGGACCAGGTCACACCTGCGAGTATGCGCAACCCCGCGGGGCGGCTGTCCGCATATCTTCTGTCCCATGTCAGCAGAGGCCGTCGCCGAACCCGCCGGGTCATCAGCAAACTCAACTGGCGCCAACGACGCGCCGGACATCCACACCACCGCAGGCAAGCTCGCGCAGCTCCGCCGCCTGAACGACGAGGCGATCCACGCCGGTTCGTCGCGGGCGGTCGAGGCGCAGCACGCCAAGGGGAAGATGACCGCCCGCGAGCGGATCCTCGCGCTGCTCGACGAGGGCTCGTTCGTCGAGACCGACGCCCTCGCGCGCCACCGGTCGCACGACTTCGGTCTGCAGGACAACCGCCCCTACGGCGACGGCGTGGTCACCGGCTACGGCACCATCGACGGTCGCCCGATCTGCGTGTTCAGCCAGGACTTCACCGTCTTCGGCGGCTCGCTCGGCGAGGTGTTCGGCGAGAAGATCGTGAAGGTCATGGACCTCGCCCTGAAGACCGGCTGCCCGGTCATCGGCATCAACGACTCCGGCGGCGCCCGCATCCAGGAGGGCGTCGTCTCGCTCGGCCTCTACGGCGAGATCTTCTACCGCAACGTCATGGCCTCCGGCGTCGTCCCGCAGATCTCGCTGATCATGGGTCCGTGCGCCGGCGGTGCCGTCTACTCGCCCGCCATCACCGACTTCACGCTGATGGTCGACAAGACCTCGCACATGTTCATCACCGGCCCCGACGTCATCAAGACGGTCACCGGCGAGGACGTGGAGATGGAGGAGCTCGGCGGCGCACGGACGCACAACTCCAAGAGCGGCGTCGCGCACTTCATGGCCTCGGACGAGAACGACTGCCTCGAGCTGACGAAGGTGCTGCTGAGCTACCTCCCGAGCAACAACCTCGAGGAGGCGCCGCTGTTCGAGCCGGAGGACCTGGACTCACTCGAGCCCGACCTCGAGCTCGACACGTTCATCCCGGACAGCTCGAACATGCCCTACGACATGCACACCGTCCTCGAGCACGTGCTCGACGACGGCGAGTTCCTCGAGGTCCAGCCGCTCTGGGCGCAGAACATCCTCACCGGTTACGGCCGCGTCGACGGCCGCCCGGTCGGTGTCGTCGCGAACCAGCCGATGCAGTTCGCCGGCACGCTGAACATCGACGCCAGTGAGAAGGCGTCGCGGTTCGTGCGAACCTGCGACGCGTTCAACATCCCGGTACTGACCTTCGTCGACGTGCCCGGCTTCCTGCCCGGCACCGACCAGGAGTGGCAGGGCATCATCCGCCGCGGCGCCAAGCTGATCTACGCCTACTGCGAGGCGACGGTCCCCAAGATCACGGTCATCACGCGCAAGGCCTACGGCGGCGCCTACGACGTCATGGGCTCCAAGCACCTGCGCAGCGACATCTCGTTCGCGTGGCCGACCGCCGAGATCGCCGTCATGGGTGCGCAGGGCGCAGCGAACATCATCCACCGTCGGACGCTCGCGGCCGCCGGCAAGGAGGGCAAGGACGTCGAGGGCATGCGCAAGGAGCTCATCGACGACTACGCCGACCACTTCGCCAACCCCTACATCGCGGCCGAGCGCGGCTACATCGACTCGGTCATCGAGCCGTCGCAGACCCGCCGCGAGATCATCAAGGCGCTGCGGCTGCTGAAGAACAAGCGCGAGTCGCTGCCGCCGAAGAAGCACGGGAACATCCCGCTGTGAGCGAGGACAGGGCCGAGGAGCCGGTGCGGCCGACGCTGCGCATCGTCAAGGGCGACGCGACGCCCGAGGAGATCGCAGCGCTGGTGACGGTGCTCGCGGCGCGCTCAGCTCCGGTTGAGCAGGCCAAGCCCGCGCCGAGCGCGTGGATCTACCGCCGCGCCCAGCTTTCCAAGCCGGTCTTCGTCGGCCCGGGTGAATGGCGGCGCAGCGGCTTCGACAAGGGCACCCGCACCAAGGCCAACTGGTAGGCCGCGCCTGCCCCTGTGCAATCTCATCGCGGAACCCGACTGGAAAACCGGCAGAAGCGGTGAATACGGACGGCACACCGCCGTTCCGTGAGGAGATTGCACAGGGCCGCTGCCGCTTGACGGTCGGGCTCGGGCTCGGTGTCAGTACGGCGGCGGAGGCGGCGGGTACTGCACTCCGGCCGACTCGAGCAGACGGCAGTACGTACCCCGGGCGACTTTCCACCGGCCGCCGTCCAGGACGGCGTAGCCGAGCTGCGGTGCGAAGCCGCCGCCTGACCAGCTCAGCTGGTACTGCACGGCGGCTCGGACCTCGTCGAGGAACCCCACCTCCCCCAGGCCGACCTGCAGGGTCGCGGCGACGTCCGGCCACGCCCCCGCCGCCTCCTGCATGGCGCCGCGGAGCACCTCGCCGTCCTGGAGGAAGGCGTCCCCGTCCCGGTCAGCGGTGAACACCTGCCGGAAGGCGGCCCGGATCTCGGCCTCTGCCTCGCGGGCCGACTCCGGGCGACGTCCCGTCGGCGGCAGCGCCGGCGCGTGGGTTGCGTCGAAGAACGGCTCGAAGGATCCGACCACGGGGACCTCGAGGGCGCGGCCGGCTGCCGCGAGCAGGTCGTCGCCGGCCAGCTCGACCGCGCCCAGCAGCCGACCGTCCGCGCTCGTGAGGGTGAGTTCGACCGGTCCCGGCGGCGGGAGGGGCGAGACCCAGATCTGCTGCCGGGCGCCCGAAGGCACGACCGAGGCGGCAGTGGGGCGGACGAGCAGCTCGATCGCGCGTTGCCGGGCTGGGTCGGTTCCGGGTGGTCGCGGCCCCGCGGGGACCGTCACCGACGCGAAGCGCCCGTCGGCGAAGCGCAGACCGACGACCGCGGGTTCCACGGCATAGCCCCGGTGACGGCCCGTGGGAGGCTGGAAGAGCCAGAGCTCGAACACGAAGCCCTGCGGGTAGACGGCAACGCCGGTCAGACCGACCGACCGCCCGCCTTCGGCGTGCAGCAGTACCGACGTCTCGGTCATCCCGGGCAGCACGTTCGGAGGCGGTGCCGGGGTCAGGAGCCGGTCGTCGTCCACCATGTCTCCATTCCACGATTCCGAGGCGCTCACGGAACCGGATGATGCACTGCCGCCTCTTATCTCGATGAGGGGGTGAGGCGGGTGTTCCGTCGCAGCGCGGCAGGCCTACAGGACGAGGACGACTTCCGGCGTTTCGTCGACGCCTCGCGCCGCTCGCTCATGCGGACCGCCTGGCTGCTCACCGGCGACAGCGGGCTCGCCGAGGACCTCGTGCAGACCGCCTTGGTCGCGACCTACCAGCACTGGCACGCCGTCGAGGTGCCCGAGGCCTACGCGAGGACGTCGCTCATGCGGGAGGCGATCCGAGGGCGCCGCCGGCGTCAGCTCGAACAGCCGCACGCCGACATCCCGGACATCCCGGTGGCGGACCCGGCCGAGGCCAGCGACACCACCGCTGCGGTCCGTTCGGCACTCGAGGGACTGCCCGTCGACCAACGGGCGGTGCTCGTCCTGCGCTACTGGTCGGGCCTCAGCGAGGCGGAGATCGCCACCGCCCTCGATTGCCGTCCCGGCACCGTCAAGAGCCGCGCCACCCGTGCGCTCGCCGCCCTGCGCGAGTCCGGCCTGCTGTCCGGCGTCGTCGTCGAGGAGACCCCATGACCGACACCCGCGTGACCGACCTGCTCGAGCGACTGGCCGCGACGGCCCCGGAGCCGTCGGAGGACCTCGCGGACGCAGCACTGCGCTCCGTCCGCCACCACCGCCGCCCTGCAGGCGACCGTCGACGCTTCGTGCCGGCGCTGGTCGCCCTCGGCACCGTCGTCGCCGTGCTGCTGGCGGTCGGCATCGTCGCGATCACCGGCCGTTCGAAGCAGGCGACGGCACCGGCCGTGCCGCCCTCCCCACCGACGGCTGCAGCGGCCGTGGCGGCGGGCAAACGGTTCGCCCAGATCTTCTTCAGCCCTGACTACCGCAGCATCGACGACTACAGCCGGCAGGTCGTCGCCGCCAGCACCGGCGCGTTCCGGGACGACTTCGCCTCGAAGCAGAGCGACCTCGCGGAGCTGGTCCGCAAGGCCCACAGCGTCGCTCACGGTGAGGTCCTCGCCGCCGCAGCGCGGAACGTGACCGCGAACACCGCGACCGTGCTGATCGTCGCGGACCAGAACGTCGAGAACAGCGTGACCAAGGGCAAGCCGCAGACCGTGCGAACGAGAGTTCGGGTGCGGCTCCAGCAGGTCGACGGGCGCTGGCTCGTGGCGGGCTTCGAGCCGGATATCGGGGGGCCCGGAACCGGATGCACCGATGCTTACGCCTCTGCGGAGAGCAACGATCTGCTCCAGCAGAGCTGCGCCGCCGCCGTGCGCCTCTTCAGCTTCGGCTACCGGACCCTCGACATGGACTTCGCTGCACAGCGGGCCGTGACCACCGGCCCGTTCCGCGACGAGGTCGGCCGGGTGACCAACCCGGCAGTCGCTCCCCTCGCTCGCAAGGAACACGTGAGCGTGACCGCGACGGTGTCGGACGCAGCCATCGAGCAGCAGACGCCGACGACCGGCACCGTGCTGGCCTTCCTGAACCAGGACACGAAGAACGACCTCCTCACGGCACCGCGCACCGACCGCAACCGCGTCGAGCTCACGATGACGAAGGTCGACGGCCGCTGGTTGGTCTCGGGGCTACGCGCCCTCTGAGGTCGGACCCGTCACGCACGACCGGCTCGTCCCGTTGTGCCCGGCATGAGCAGAAGAGCGTGGGCGTGCGTCACCGTTGTCGCAGCGTCGTTCGCGGTCAGCTGCTCGGGTCACGCGCCGCTGCCGCCGGAGGCCGGCAACCCGCGACCCACCGGAACGCCCGCATCACCGGCGCCTCCGTCCTCGACAGCCTCGGTCACCCCGCCGCTCGACCGCGAACCGCCGGCCAGCGCCGCGCGCCACATCGCCACCACGTTCTTCGCCCCCGATTACCGGAACGTCGACCGGTACGTCGACGACGTCCGGACCGTCACCACCGGCACCTTCCGGGACGACTTCGTCGCGAAGAAGCAGGAACTCGTCCGACTCCTGACCGACGCGCGGTCGGTGGCGACGAGCAGCGTCACAGCAGCGGCATCGCGGGACGAGACCGCCGATCAAGCCGAGGTCCTCGTGAGCGTCGATCAGCGCATCACGAACATCAAGTCGTCCGGACCCAAAACCACCCGCTACCGCATCCGGATGCATCTGCTCGCGCAGGGCTCGACCTGGGTCGCCGACCAACTCGAGCCCGTGATCGACGTCGCAGCGGCACCCTGCTCCGACGCCGGGGCGACACCTCGGGGCGCCGCCGCGCTGACGGCGGCATGCGAGGCGAACGTGACCTTGTTCGCGTTGCAGAGCAACGAGGACCAGGCGACCTCACATGCACGGGTCGCTGCGGTCACCACCGGCGCCTTCCGCGAGGAAGCAGTCGGGCTCCTGGACAACCCCGTGGTGCGCAACAGCCACGCCAGCGTCGCGCCTCGCGTCCTCCAGGCAGCGCTCGTCGACGTGGAGCCGGACCACGCGTCGGTGCTCGTCTTCTTCGACGAGGCCGTCACCCGTCCCGCAATGGAACCGCGGGTCGACCGGCAGCGAGCGATCATGAACATGACGCTGGTCGACGACCGGTGGCTCGTGTCGGGCGTCGATGTCCTGTGACCACGACCGCACCTGTTCTCGTCCCCGGTCCCGCTCAGCCCGCGTCCGATCCATAGACTGCCCCTCGTGCAGAAGGTCCTCATCGCCAACCGTGGCGAGATCGCCGTCCGAGTCGCCCGTGCCTGCCGTGACCACGGCCTGTCCTCCGTGGCGGTGTACGCCGAGCCGGACCGCGATGCCCTGCACGTGAAGGTCGCCGACGAGGCCTACGCCCTCGGTGGCACGACCGCCGCGGAGTCCTACCTCGTCATCGACAAGCTGCTCGACGTCGCGAAGCAGAGCGGCGCGGACGCGGTGCACCCCGGCTACGGCTTCCTCTCCGAGAACGGCGACTTCGCCGAGGCCGTCATCAACGCCGGTCTCACCTGGATCGGCCCCACGCCGGACGCGATCCGCAAGCTCGGCGACAAGACCCAGGCCCGCCACATCGCGCTCGCCGTCGGCGCCCCGATGACCCCCGGCACCGCCGACCCGGTCAGCGGCGCGGACGAGGTCATCGCCTTCGCCGACGAGCACGGCCTGCCCATCGCCATCAAGGCCGCCTTCGGCGGCGGTGGCCGCGGTCTCAAGGTGGCCTACGAGCGCGACGAGATCTCCGACCTCTACGACAGCGCCGTGCGCGAGGCGGTCTCCGCCTTCGGCCGCGGCGAGTGCTTCGTCGAGCGCTACCTCGACCGTCCGCGCCACGTCGAGACGCAGGTCCTCGCGGACGGCAAGGGCAAGGTCGTCGTCGTCGGTACCCGCGACTGCTCGCTGCAGCGCCGGTACCAGAAGCTGGTCGAGGAGGCACCGGCGCCGTTCCTCACCGAGGAGCAGCGGGCGAGCCTCTATGAGGCCAGCAAGAAGATCTGCCTGGAGGCCGGCTACGTCGGCGCCGGGACCGTCGAGTTCATGGTCGCCGCGGACGGGCTCATCTCGTTCCTGGAGGTCAACACCCGTCTGCAGGTCGAGCACCCGGTCACCGAAGAGGTCACCGGCGTCGACCTGGTCCGCTGGCAGTTCCGCATCGCCGACGGCGAGCCGCTGACGCTGGAGGACCCGCCGCAGCGCGGCCACGCGTTCGAGTTCCGCATCAACGGCGAGGACCCGGGCCGCAACTTCCTGCCCGCGCCCGGCACCGTGACGACGTTCGAGGTCCCGCTCGGCCCGGGTGTCCGCGTCGACACCGGCGTACAGGCGGGCGACGTCATCGGCGGCCAGTTCGACTCGCTGCTCGCCAAGCTGATCGTGTTCGGCTCCTCGCGGCAGGAGGCGCTCGAGCGCTCCCGCCGCGCGCTGGACGAGCTCACCGTCGAGGGCATGGCCACGGCGCTGCCCTTCCATCGCGCCGTCGTCCGCGACGAGGCGTTCGCGCCCGCCGACCCCGAGGCATCGTTCACCGTCCACAACAAGTGGATCGAGAACGAGTTCGACAACCAGATCCCCGCCTTCACCGGCGGCGTCGACGCCGACACCGAGCAGGCGGCCCGCGAGACCGTCGTCGTCGAGGTCGGCGGCAAGCGGCTCGAGGTCGTGCTGCCCGAGGGCTTCGGCGCGGCGACCGCCGCCCCGGCCGGCGGCGGTGGCAAGAAGCGCAAGCGCACCCCGTCCGGTGCCGGTTCCACCGCGGCCGGCGGCGACGCGCTGACCAGCCCGATGCAGGGCACGATCGTCAAGGTCACGGTCAGCGACGGCGACACCGTCGAGGCCGGCGACCCGGTCGTCGTGCTCGAGGCGATGAAGATGGAGCAGCCGCTGAACGCCCACAAGGCCGGCACGATCACCGGGCTGACGGCCACGGTCGGCGGCACCGTGACCTCCGGCGGCGTCATCTGCGAGATCAAGGACTGACGTCACGGATCCCGTGAGCGCCTCCACCCCCGAGCCCGAACGGCACGGCGGGACGCTTCGTCGACCTCCGTTCCTCGGCCGGCTGAGCTACCTCATCGGCGGCACGATGCCGAGCGAGTTCCGGCCGTGGGTCGAACACGACCTCACCGGAGCCGGCTGGCGGAACCGGCAGGCGATCCGTCTCCTGCTGCAGACGCTGCCGTTCGCGGTGATCTTCCTGCTGCTGCCGGGGCAGATCAGCGTCCGCGTCTCCTTCGCCGTCTTCCTGCTGCTGGTGGGTGTGGGGATGGGCTACGCCACCGGTAACTACTTCCGCAACCGACGCCTCGTGCAGCACGGCCTGCCGATCCCGGTGCCGCGCGAGGAGGACGAGGACGACGACCTCTAGGTCGGCGGCCACCGGTCGGCTCCATGGGCCGGTTCAGCCGGCGACGGCGGCGTCCTCGTGCGGCATCAACTGCCGGGCGGCCTCGGTCAGCGAGCCCGACAGCGACGGATAGATCGCGAAGGTGTGGGCCACCTGGTCGGCGGTCAGGCTGTGCTGCACGGCCATCGTGATCGGCAGGATCAGCTCGCTGGCGCGGGGGGCGACGACGACCCCGCCGAGCACGGTTCCGACGCCGGGGCGGACGAAGAACTTCACGAACCCGTCCTTCAGCCCCTCCATCTTCGCGCGGGCGTTCGTCGCGAGCGGAAGGTGCACGACCTCGGCCGAAACCGCGCCGCTCTCCACCGACTCCTGCGAGACCCCGACGGTCGCGATCTCGGGGTCGGTGAAGACGTTGGCCGACACCGCCGAGAGCCGCAGTGGCGCCACGGCCTCTCCGAGCGCATGCCACATGGCGATGCGGCCCTGCATGGCGGCGACGCTGGCCAGCGGCAGCACGCCGGTGCAGTCACCGGCGGCGTAGACACCGGGAACGCTCGTCCGGGAGACGCGGTCGACCTCGATGTGGCCGCTCCCGGCGAGCCGGACGCCCGCCTCCTCCAGCCCGAGGTCCGCGGTCTGCGGGATCGACCCCACGGCGATCAGGACGTGCGATCCCCGGACGACGTCGCCGTTGGTCAACGTGACCGCGACGCCGTCCTCGGTCCGAGCCGCGTTCTCGGCGCGGGACCTGCCCAGCACCGTGATGCCACGGCGTGAGAAGACCTCCTCGAGCACCGCGGCGGCGTCGGCGTCCTCACCCGGCAGCACCCGGTCCCGCGACGAGACGAGGGTGACCTCGCAGCCCAGGGCGCGGTAGGCGGAGGCGAACTCGGCGCCGGTGACGCCGGAGCCGACCACGACGAGGTGCTCGGGCAGCACGTCGAGTTCGTACAGCTGGCGCCAGGAGAGGATGCGCTCGCCGTCGGGCTCGGAGCCCGGGATCTCGCGCGGGGTCGCGCCGACCGCGACGAGCACGACCTCGGCGTCGAGGTGATGTGTCTCACCGTCGCCGGAAGCGACCTCGACGCGGTGCGGACCGGCCAGCCGTGCCCGTCCCGAGAGCAGGGTGACGCCTTCGGTCTCGACCCGCTTCCGGATGTCCTCGGACTGCGCGCCCGCGAGCTCGCGCACGCGACCGTTCAACCGGTGGACGTCGACGTTCGCCGAACCGGAGGAGAAACCGAGGGCTTCCGAGCCGGACACCGAGGTCAGGAGCTCGGCGGTGGCAATGAGCGCCTTCGACGGCACGCAGTCGGTGAGCACGCACGCACCACCCATGCCGTCGCGTTCGACCAGGGTCACCGTGGCGCCGAGCTCCACCGCGACGAGCGCGGCCTCGTAGCCGGCGGGCCCTCCGCCGAGGATGACGATGCGGTACGCGGCCGGACCGTCGGTCGTGTCGTTCTGCTCGCTTCCGGGTGCCGATCCAGCCTGAGAATTCGTCACTCCACTATCTTGCACGCGTGGCTCTCTACGCTGCTTACGGCACCAATCTGGACCCGGAGCAGATGCGTCGGCGCTGCCCCCACTCCCCCTCGCGCGGCGTCGGCTGGCTGCAAGGGTGGCGACTCACCTTCGGCGGCGAGGACGTCGGCTGGGAGGGTGCGCTCGCGACGATCGTCGAGGACCCGCTCGGCGCCGTCTACGTGATGCTCTACGACGTGCCGGACCTCGACGAGAAGGCCCTCGACGAGTGGGAGAGCTATCCGCTGGTGCGCGAGAAGATCCGGCTGCGGATCACCACGCTCGACGGCAGTCCGCTCGCCTGGGTCTACGTCCTCCGGGCCTACGAGGGTGGCCTGCCCTCCTGTCGCCACCTCGGCATGGTCGCCGAGGCCGCGGAGGCTGCCGGAGCCCCCGAGGACTACACCGCCGAGCTCCGCTCCCGGCAGTGCAAGGGCGTCGAGACGGTGCTCGAGGAGACCCCGCCCGACGACTGATCGACGGCTGGTTCCGTGCCGGACGGCGGTCGATGCGCGCTCGGACCGGCCGGCGGCCAGGTGACGTCGCGGCGTCGATCGGCTCAACGGCGTCACAAATCCCTCGCCTCACACGTCGATGCGATGAATTGTGTGGGCGGGATGCGTCTACCCGAGCAAACCCAGCCGCCGACGCCCGCCCCGTCGCCCAGACCAGGAGTTTCCTCGTGCGAGCTCTCGCCAGCTTCGTCCTCCGCCACCGGAAGCTGATCCTCGTCGGATGGCTCCTGCTGTTCGTCGCCGGTGTGGCCACGAGCCAGGCGACGACCAAACGGCTCACCTTCGACTTCTCCCTTCCGGGTCAGGCCGGCCACGAGACCGCCGTGAAGATCACCAAGACCTACGGCAACGGCGGCGAGAACCAGCCGAGCCTGCTGGTGCTCTCCTCACCGACGGCGATCGCCCAGCCCGCCGCGGACGCGGCGTTCGCCCAGGTGCAGGCGAAGAGCCCGCAGTTCCGGGTGGTCGGGATGGCCCAGACCAACGATCCGACGTTCGTCCGGGACGGCGGCCGGCTGCAGTACGCCCTGGCGTTCCCGCCGACGCCGAACGGCTTCAGCGTGACGATCTTCGACGCCCTGAAGACGAACCTGCAGCAGGCCGCTCCGCCCGGGGCCGCGGCGACGACGACGGGCCTCACCGAGCTCTCCACGTCCAACGGGTCCGGCAGCGGTCCCGGCGTGCTGCTGGAGACCCTGCTCGGAGCACTCGGCGCCCTGGTCGTGCTCGCGTTCGTCTTCGCCTCGTTCATGGCCCTCGTCCCGCTGGCCGTCGCCGCCGTGTCGATCCTGACCACGTTCCTGGTCCTGCTCGGCATCACCTACCTGACCGACGTGTCGTTCATCGTGCAGTTCCTCGTCTCGCTGATCGGGCTGGGCGTCGCGATCGACTACTCGCTGCTGGTCGTCACCCGCTGGCGCGAGGAGCGTGCGCGGGGCCGCGACAACGACGAGGCGGTCCGCGTCGCCATCGAGACGGCCGGCCACGCGGTCGTCTTCTCCGGCGTCACCGTCGCCATCGGCCTCGCGGCCCTGATCGTGCTGCCGGTGCCGTTCCTGCGCTCCGTCGGCTTCGGCGGGATGCTGATCCCGCTGATCAGCACCCTGGTCTCGCTGACCCTGCTCCCAGCGGTGCTCGGTGGCATCGGTCCCCGCGTGGACTGGCCGCGGGTCCGCAACGAGGCCGTCGCCAGCCGCGGCTGGACGGCCTGGGCACGCTTCGTCGTCCGGCGCCGGTGGCTCGCCGCCTTCGTCGCGACCGCTCTGCTCGTCGTACTGATCATCCCCGTGTTCGGGCTCTCGATCGGCCTCGCGAAGTCCGACTCCCTGGCCAAGTCCGGACCGGCCTACGAGTCGTTGCAGCAACTCGAACGCAGCGGGATGCCGACCGGTGCCCTGACGCCCGTCGAGGTGCTGGTCGACCGGACCGCGGCCCCGGCCGTCGTGGAACGGCTGCGCGGGGTGCCGGGCATCGTCGACGCCTACGCACCCACCGGCGAGGCGTCGCAACGCGCCGGCACCGCCGTCGTCATCGGCATCCCGAAGGACGAGACCGCCAACGCCACCTCGATCAAGCCGGTCCGCGCCGCGATCTCCGCGCTGAAGGGGATGCCCGGCGTCATCGGGGTCTCGGGGGTCGGAGCACTGCAGATCGACTACCTGAAGGCGGTCTACGGCAACTTCCCACTGATGCTGGGGCTGATCGTGCTGATCACCTACGTGTTGCTCGTCCGTGCCTTCCGCTCACTGCTGCTGCCGCTCAAGGCCGTCATCCTCAACCTGCTGTCGGTCTCCGCGGTCTTCGGCGTGATGGTGCTGTTCTGGCAGGACGGCCACGGCAGCCAGGCGGTGTTCGGCATCGCACCCACCGGCGCCATCACCTTCTGGCTACCGATCATGGTGTTCGCCTTCCTGTTCGGCCTCTCGATGGACTACGAGGTCTTCATCCTCTCGCGCATGCGGGAGGAGTACGACGCCCACGGCCGTACCGACGGCGCCGTCGTCGAAGGCCTGGGCCGGACCGGCCGGCTCGTGACCAGCGCGGCGTTGATCCTGTTCCTCGCGTTCGTCTCGCTGGCGAGCGGGCCGCAGACCGACATCAAGCTGTTCGCAACGGCGCTCGGGTTCGGCATCCTGCTCGACGCCACCATCGTCCGCGCACTGCTCGTGCCGGCGCTGGTCAGCCTGTTCGGCGAGTGGAACTGGTACCTGCCGGACGGCGTGGCCAAGGTCCTGCGCATCCAGCCGTCGCACGCTGCATCGGCCGGTGCCCTCCCGCATCAGCGCGACGAGGCGACGCCCGGGACCGGCCGGGAGTCGACCGAACCGGTCCACTAGCGCGCAGGACGCAGGTACCACGCCGCGGGAGCGCTGCTGACCGGTCTCAGTCGCGCAACGCCTCGAGGGCGGTCGCGACGAGCAGCCGCACGCCCACGTCGATGCAGCGCTCGTCGACGTCGAAGCTGCCCTGATGCAGGTCGTAGGGCGCGCCCCCAGGCGGCCGCACGCCGAGCCGGGCCATCGCGCCGGGGGCGTGCGAGAGGTACCAGCCGAAGTCCTCGCCACCGAGCGACTGCTTCGCCGTCACGACGGCACCGGCGGGCAGGACCGCCCGGGCGGCATGGGCGAACATCTCGATGGCCGAGGCGTCGTTGACCACCGGCGGGACGCCCCGGAGGTAGTCCACCTCCACCTCGGCGCCGTACGGGGCGGCAAGCTGTGTCGCGAGCCGGTGGACGACCTCGGGCGCCGCCTCCCAGGCCTCCTCGTCCAGCATCCGCAGGGTGCCGCGAGCCACCCCGGTGCGCGGGATGGCGTTGGCGACGGAACCGGCGGAGATCATGCCCCAGACCAGGGTCATCGCCGAGCGGGGGTCGATGACCCGGGTGAGCGCCGCCGGCAGGTCGGCGGCCACGCGGGCAAGTGCGTTGACCAGGTCCACGGTGTTCTGCGGGCGCGACGTGTGGCCGCCGGGTCCGCTCAGGTGCAGGGTCAGGTGGTCCGACGCCGCGGTGATCGGGCCGACTTTCAGCCCGACGGTCCCCACCTCGATCGACGGGTCGCAGTGCAGCGCGAAAACCGCCCGTGCCCCGTCGACGACGCCTTCGCCGATCACGTCGAGCGCCCCGCCGGGCATCTGCTCCTCGGCGGGCTGGAACACGAGCCGCACGCGGCCCGGCAGGCCCTCCCGCCCTGCCAGGTCGGCGAGCACCAGCCCGGCGCCGAGGACGACCGTCGTGTGCACGTCGTGTCCGCAGGCGTGCGCGACGCCGGGATACGTCGAGCGGTAGGACACGTCCTTCTCGTCCTGCAGCGGCAGCGCGTCCAGGTCCGCGCGGAGCACCACGTCGGGCGCCGGGGACGGTCCGCCGCCCTGCGAAGCCTTGCCGCCCGTCGCGGGCCCGACGTCGCAGTAGGCCCCCGAACCGGGAAGCCGCACCGGGTGGAGTCCGGCGGCACGGAGCCGTTCGACGACGAGGTCGGTGGTCGCGAACTCGGCCCGGCTGAGCTCCGGATGTGCGTGCAGCTGACGTCGTAGGGTGATCAGCTCGTCGCCGCCCCCGGCGAGCCAGCGGAACGACAGCTGGTCGGTCGAGTCCCGGGACCGGTCGGTCGATGCGGTCATCCGACGCCCTGACCGAGCTCGGGACGTACCGGCTGCTCGCCGTCGCGGTCGCGGACGGCGGGGTCGGAGAGGTCGGCGGGGGTGGGCCGGTCCTCGCGCATCTCGGTCAGGAGGCTGTCGACGACCTTGGTCAGGTCGCCGCCGGACCGCCGGGCGACGTCGCGCTGCCGCTGGTAGCTGGCTCCGGTCTCGAGGATGGACGTGGCGTCGGCGAGCTCGCCGGCGCAGCCGAGCCGGCCCGCGAGTGGGGTGAGGTCGTCGATGAGCTCGGCGACGGCGTCGCGGAGCGGGCGCGTCGCCCCGGTCTCGTCGAGCAGGATGCGCGCGTCGAGGCCGTAGCGGGCGGCCCGCCACTTGTTCTCACGCAGCAGCCACGACGACGGACGGGGCAGCTCGTAGCCCCGGTCGAGCTGGGTGTCGAACTGCTCCACCAGGCACTGGCTCAACGCGGCGACGGCGCCGACCTCGCGCAGCGTGGGCAGCCCGTCGCAGATCCGCAGCTCGACGGTGCCGAAGCCGGGGTGCGGGCGGATGTCCCACCAGACCTCGCGGACCGACTGCACGGCCCGTGACGAGATGAGCGTCTCCATCAGCTTCTCGAACTGGTCCCATCCGGAGAGCTGGTACGGCAGCCCCGCCGTCGGCAACTGTTCGAAGACCTTCGAGCGGGCCGACGCGAGGCCGGTGTCGGTGCCCATCCAGAACGGCGACGAGGCCGACAGCGCGAGGAAGTGCGGCACGTAGAAGGTCAGCGCGTTCACGATCGGGATGGCCTTCTGAGGCGCCCGGACCCCGACGTGGACGTGGACGCCGAAGATCTGCAGCTGCCGCGCCATCCACTGCATCTGCTCGACGAGCATCGCGTAGCGCGGGTTCGGGCTGACCGTCTGCGTCGCCCAGTCGGTGGTGGGGTGCGTCCCGCTGCACATGACGCCGAGGCCCCGCTTCTCGGCCGCGGCCATCACCTCGCCGAGGGTGGCGCGCAGGTCGGCCTTGGCCTCGGCGACGGTCGAGCAGACGTCGGTGATGATCTCGACGGTCGACTCGAGCAGCTCGTGCTTGGCCTTGGGGTGCTCCTCGTCGCCGGGAGCGGTCAGCTCGGCGAGGATCTCGCTGGCGCCGCTGCGGAGCTCACGGGTCTCGAGGTCGACGAGCTCGAGCTCCCACTCGACCCCCAGGCTGGAGCGCGGCGAGGACGAGAAGGGGATGTGCACACCGCTCAGCCTAGGGTTCGCGCCATCGACTGCCCCGGCTGCCCGCCGCACCGCCGGCCCCGGCTCCCCCACCTCCCCCGTTTCGTGGAGATCTTCGTCCGCTGACCCGCAGGTCCGCCGTGAAGGTCTCTACGAACCGCCGGGAGTCGGGGGGCCGGCGGAGTCGCCGGAGGGCGGGGGGTCGGCGGGGTCGGGTCGGCGGGGCGCCCAGCGGTCGAGTGCGTCGGCAGACCGGCGCACCGAGCGGTACTGGGCCCGGGCGGCGAGGAAGAACACCAGCGCGAGCACCACGTTGATGATCCGCGATGAGTCCGTCTTCGCCGTGAGCACCAGCGCGACCTCGATGAAGAAGCCGAACATGTAGAGCCAGGTGATCCACTTCAGGCTCGCCTGGCGCATCGCGACCCGCACGGCGGCCTCTTCCAGACCTTCGGGCGGCTGCTCGTCCCCTCGCCGGATCGCGAGCAGGACGGCACGTCGCCGCGCCGCGAGCGACGTCGGGACCTCGGGCCCCGTCATCGAAGACCCAGCGCCCGCGCCAGCCGCAGCGACTCCTTGTACGAGCGGTCGGGCACCAGCACGGTGCGTAGCCCCTTGTTGGTGGTCAGCGGCAGGACGACCATGCGGCCGGTCGTGATCGGTGCCCCGGGACGGATGCCGCGTCGGTCGAACGCGACGTCGAACCACTCGTTCTCGTTGTAGCTCGACGCCTTGCGGGCGCGCAGCAGGAGCAGCCGCTTGTTCGTCAGCAGGATCCACCGACGGCTGGTCAGGACCTGCCCGAGGAACCGCTCGGCGAGCGCGGTCATCCGCCCGACGCCGTCGGGGTCGCGGAGCACCCCCCGCAGCACGACCTCGGCGAACTCGCCGCGGTCGAGCGGGATCTCGCCCACGTCCGGTGGCTTCTTGGCCATTCGCGAGCCGGCCCGGCTCAGAACGCGTCCGGCGGGGAGTAGAGGCCCCACACGTCGCGCAGAGCGTTGCTGATCTCCCCGACGGTGGCGCGGGCCCGCAGCGCCTCCTTCATCGGGTACAGCAGATTCTGGTCGTCGGTCTGGGCGGCCTTGCGCAGGTCGTCGAGCCGGGCCTCCACCTCGTCGTTGTCCCGCTCCGAGCGGAGCTTCTCGAGCCGCTCCCGCTGGCCCTGCTCGATGGTCGGGTCGACCCGCAGCGGCTCGTAGCGCTCCCCCGGCGACTTGTACTTGTTGACGCCGACGACGACGCGCTCGTCGTTCTCGATCTCCATGGCGATCGAGTAGGCCGACTTCTCGATCTCGCTCTTCTGGAAGCCCTGCTCGATCGCGGCCACGGCACCGCCGCGCTCCTCGACCGCGGCCATGAGCTCGCGCGCCTTGCGTTCGGTCTCGTCGGTCAGGTGCTCGATGGCGTAGGAGCCGGCCAGCGGGTCGACGATCTTCGGGACGTCGGTCTCGTAGGCGATCACCTGCTGCGTGCGCAGCGCGAGTCGCGCCGCCTTCTCCGTCGGCAGGGCGATGGCCTCGTCGAAGGAGTTGGTGTGCAGGCTCTGCGTCCCGCCGAGTACCGCGGCCAGCGCCTGGATGGCGACCCGGACCATGTTCACCTCGGGCTGCTGCGCGGTGAGCTGCACCCCGGCGGTCTGGGTGTGGAAGCGCAGCATCAGCGACTTGGGGTTCGTCGCGCCGAACTCGTCGCGCATGACCTGCGCCCAGATGCGGCGTGCGGCGCGGAACTTCGCGACCTCCTCGAGCAGGGTCGTCCGCGAGACGAAGAAGAACGACAGCCGGGGTGCGAAGTCGTCGACGGCGAGGCCGGCCTTGACCGCGGCGCGGACGTATTCGATGCCGTTGGCGAGGGTGAAGGCGATCTCCTGCACCGGCGTCGCCCCGGCCTCGGCCATGTGGTACCCGGAGATGGAGATGGTGTTCCAGCGCGGCGCCTCGGCCTTGCAGTAGGCGAAGGTGTCGGCGACCAGGCGCAGCGACGGCGCGGGCGGGAAGATGTAGGTCCCGCGGGCGATGTACTCCTTCAGGATGTCGTTCTGGATCGTTCCGGAGATCTTGGTGCCGTCGACGCCCATCTCCTCGGCGACGATCTGGTACATCAGCAGCAGGACGCTCGCGGGGGCGTTGATCGTCATCGACGTCGAGATCGTGTCCAGCGGCAGCCCGTCGAACAGGGTGCGCATGTCCTCGATCGAGTCGATGGCCACGCCGACCTTGCCGACCTCGCCGGAGGCGATGGTGGCGTCGGAGTCGTAGCCCATCTGGGTCGGCAGGTCGAAAGCGACCGACAGCCCACCGGTGCCCGCCTCGACGAGCTGCCGGTACCGCTCGTTGGACTCCTTCGCGGTACCGAAGCCGGCGTACTGCCGCATCGTCCACGGGCGGCCCGTGTACATGTTCGGGTAGACGCCGCGGGTGTAGGGGTACTCGCCGGGGGCGCCGAGCAGCTCGGCGAGGTTCTCGGCCAGCGCGTCGGGCCCGTAGACGGTCTCGATCGGCTCACCGGACTCGGTCAGCCGACCCGGGTCCTCGCCACGTTCAGACATCTGTCGTCTCCTGCATGTGCAGATCGTACGAAGCGGGTGCGCGGCCCGGACGTCCGCGTCCTCGTAACGTCGGGCCGGTGACACCTGACGAGTCCGCCGCCCGCCTCGCCGAGCTGACCGGCGTCGACCGGCACGACGCAGCGGTCGTGCTCGGCAGCGGCTGGAAGGCGGCTGCGGCTGCGATCGGACCGGCCGTCGCCGAGGTCGCCCTCACCGACCTGGGGCTGCCCGGGCCGTCGGCGCACGGCCACGGCGGGACCGTGCGGTCGGTGCGCCTGACGTCCCGGTCCGACGTATCCGAGGGCGGCGGGAAGCGGGTGCTGGTCTTCCTCGGCCGCGTGCACGCCTACGAGGGCCACGACCTGCCGGTCGTCGTACACGGCGTCCGCACCGCGGTGGCCGCCGGCTGCTCCACCGTGGTGCTCACCAACGCCGCCGGCGGGCTGAACCCGGCCTATGCGCTGGGCCAGCTGGTCCTGGTGAACGACCACCTGAACCTCACCGCCCGCTCCCCGCTCGTCGGGGCGCACTTCGTCGACCTCGGCGACCTCTACAGCGCCCGGTTGCGCGCCGTCGCACGGGAGGTCGACCCGACGTTGGCCGAGGGCGTCTACGCCGGGGTCCCCGGCCCGCACTTCGAGACACCGGCGGAGATCCGGATGATCCGGATGCTGGGCGCCGACGTGGTCGGCATGTCGACGGTGCACGAGGCGATCGCCGCCCACGCCGCCGGGGCCTCGGTACTGGGGCTCTCGCTGGTCACGAACCCCGCCGCCGGCTCCGCCGAAACCGGCCATGCCGGGGCGACCCCGATCGACCACCTGGACGTGCTGGCCGTCGGCGAGGCCGCGGCACCCCGGGCCGGACAGCTGATCGCGGACATCCTTACGCGACTCTGACAGCGCTGGGTCCCCGGAAGGCTTCCGTGGGCCGGGGCGTTGTCACGATGGCTGGACCGTCGACCGAGCAGGAGGACGACTCATGAGCGACACGACCGAGCGTGCAGTACTGGCCGGTGGCTGTTTCTGGGGGATGCAGGACCTGATCCGCAAGCGGCCGGGGGTGCTGTCGACGCGGGTCGGCTACACCGGCGGCTCGAACGCGAACGCGACCTACCGCCGGCACCCCGGCCACGCCGAGGCGCTCGAGATCATCTTCGAGCCTGGTGTCGTCAGCTTCCGCGACCTGCTCGAGTTCTTCTTCCAGGTCCACGACCCGACCACGAAGGACCGGCAGGGCAACGACGTCGGCTCGTCGTACCGGTCGGCGATCTTCTACACCTCCGACGAGCAGAAGCGCGTCGCCGAGGACACCATCGCGGACGTGAACGCCTCCGGCCTCTGGCCCGGCCGCGTCGTCACCGAGGTCGTCCCGGAGGCGCCGTTCTGGGAGGCCGAGCCGGAGCACCAGGACTACCTGGAGCGCTACCCGAACGGCTACACCTGCCACTTCGTCCGGCCGAACTGGAAGCTGCCGCGCCGCAGCGAGACCGCCAACGCCTGAGGTGTGGTCCGGTTGCCGCCTCGGGGTAGGCGGCAACCGTGAGTCCTGGCCCCCGGTCGCGTGCGACCGCCCTCTCCGCCCTGGCGGCCCTCGTCGCCGTCGTGCTGGCGGCCCTCCGGTCGCGGGGCCGGCGAAGCCCCGGGACCGCGCCGCCGACCGATACCCGTGCCGCCGACCTGACCGTGCGGGCGGACGACGGGACCCCGCTCGCGGTCGAGGAGGACGGCGACCCGGGCGCGGACCTCACGGTCGTCTTCGTCCACGGGTTCACCGCCCAGCTCGGCGAGTTCGACCTGCAGCGGGAGGCCCTGCGCGATTCGGCACGCCTCGTGCTCTGGGACCAGCGCGGCCACGGCCGCAGCGGCTGGGGCGCCGCGGAGAACGCCACGATCGACCAATGCGGCCGTGACCTGGCCGCCGTGATCGACGCCCGGGTCCCGACGGGGCCGATCGTGCTGGTCGGCCACTCCCTGGGCGGCATGACGGTGATGGCGCTCGCGGACCAGCGGCCGGAGCTGTTCGGGACGCGGATCGTCGGCGTGTGCCTGCTGGCCACGTCCGCGGGACGGGTCCTGGAGTCGGCGCTCGGCCGGGTCGGCAGTGCACTGCTGCTCCGGACCGGCCTGTTCCGCGTCTACCTCTGGTGGCTGCGCCTGTGGGCTCCTGTCCTCGAGCGCTTCCGGGTACGGGGTGGCCGGCTGGGCTACGTCTTCACCCGGCACTACCTGTTCGGCAGCAACGACGCCACCCCGGAACTGGTGCGCGAGGTCCAGTCGATGCTGGAGGAGACGCCGATGCCGATCGTCGCCGCGTTCTACCCGGCCTTCGTCGACCACGACAAGGTCGCCGCGCTCGCCGCCCTTCGTGACATCCCCGTCCTCGTCGCCGTCGGGTCCGACGACCGGCTGACCCCCGCCGACCACAGCAGGGTGATCGTGGAGAACCTCGGCGAGGACACCGAACACCTCGTCGTCCCCGGCGCCGGCCACTCCGTCAACTTCACGCACCCGGACCTCATCAACGGCGCACTGCACCGTCTCCTCGCGCGCGCCCGCCGGCGGACCGCCGCAGCGGCCTGACGCCGCTCCTAGGCTGCTGACATGCCGTCCGACGTCCGGGACCTCGCCGCCCTGCCGAAGGCGCACCTGCACGTGCACCTCGAGGGCGGGATGCGTCCGGCGACCCTCCGCGACCTGGCCCAGCGCAACGGCATGCCCGTGCCGGAGGTGCGTGGCTTCGGCAACTTCGGCGTCTTCGCCGCGATGTACGTGGCCGCCTGCGACGTGCTGACCACGCCCCAGGACGTAGCCCGGCTGATCGACGAGACCGTCGACGACGCCGCGGCCGCCGGGGCGGTGCACGTGGAGCCGGGCATGTTCCTGCCGCACCACCGGGCACGCCTCGGCCCCGACGAGCACGTACTCGAGATCGTCCTCGACGCCCTCGCGTCGGCCTCGGCCCGGACCGGCGTCTCCACGGGACTGATGGTGTCCGCCGACCGGACCCGCAGCCCCGAGGACGCCGCCGCGCAGGCCCGGCTCGCCGCGCGCTACGCCGGCCGTGGGGTCGTCGCCTTCGGGCTGGCCAACGACGAGCAGGGCCACCCCCCGGAGCCGTTCGCCGAGGCGTTCGACATCGCGCGCTCCGCGGGCCTGCTCAGCACCCCCCACGCCGGGGAGCTCGACGGGCCCGCGAGCGTGCGCGGCGCGCTCGACGTCCTCGGCGCCGACCGGATCCTCCACGGCGTCCGAGCCGTCGAGGACCCCGCATTGGTGCAGCGGCTCGCCGCCAGCGAGGTCTGTCTCGACGTCTGCCCGACCTCGAACCTGATGCTCTCGGTCGTCGACGACCTCTCCGCGCATCCCCTCGTAGCGCTGCTCGACGCCGGGGTCCAATGCAGCATCGGCGCCGACGACCCGCTGCTGTTCGGCCCCGGCCTGCTCGAGGAGTACGAGCTGTGCCGCACCACCCTCGGATTGTCCGACGCCCAGCTCGCCGCCGTCGCCCGCACCTCGCTGACGGCCTCAGGGGCGTCGCCGCAGGTGGTCGAGGACGGAGTCGCCGCCGTCGACGCCTGGCTCGCGACGGGCTGACCCGGTGGACCCGCAGCTCCGCGCGGCGGTGACCGCCTGGCTGGACGCGGACCCGGACCCCGACGACCGCGCCGAACTGACCACCCTGCTCGCCGCCGGCGCGACGACGGAACTGGCCGACCGCTTCTCGGCACCCCTGCGCTTCGGGACGGCCGGCATCCGCGGACCGATGCGGGCGGGCCCGAACGGCGTGAACACGGCGACGGTCCGACGTACCGCAGCCGGGGTTGCGGCGGTGCTGCGGCCCGGCGCCGAGGTCGCGGTCGGCTTCGACGGTCGGCATCGCAGCCGGGACTTGGCCCGCTCCTGCGCCGAGGTGCTCAGCGGGGCCGGATGCCGGGTCCGCCTGCTCCGCGAGGCGACCCCGACACCTCTGCTGGCGTTCGCCGTCCGGTCCCACGGCCTCGACGCCGGCGTCATGATCACCGCGAGCCACAACCCCGCCTCCGACAACGGCCTCAAGGTCTACCTCGGGACCGTGCCCGGCCGCCCGGACGACGGCGCCCAGCTGGTCCCGCCGCAGGACCGCGAGATCGAAGCCGCCATCCGACGGGTTCCGTCGGCCGCCGCGCTCCCGGTGGGCAGCCCCGATGACCTCGACGTCGTCGAGCTGAGCGAGCGCTACCTCGACGAGGTGGTCACGGCGACACGGGGGCCCGGCGACGACGGGCTCGACGGCGAGCTCCGCGTCGCGTACACGCCGATGCACGGCGTCGGAGCCACACTGCTGGGCGCCGCCTTCGACCGGGCCGGCCTCGCCGTACCGGCCGTCGTGACCGAGCAGGCCGAACCCGATCCGGATTTCCCGACCCTGCCGTTCCCGAACCCGGAGGAGCCCGGGGCGCTCGACCTACTGCGCCGGCTCGTCGTGCACACCGGGGCCGACCTCGGGCTCGCGTCGGACCCCGATGCCGACCGCTGCGCCGTCGTCGTCCCCACGCCCGAGGGCGGCGCACGCCCGCTGACCGGCGACGAGCTCGGCGTCCTGCTCGGCGACGCCGTACTCACGCACCGACCCGGCCCGGTCGCGACCACGGTCGTCTCCTCCACCATGCTCGCCGTTGTGGCCGCCGCGGCCCAGGTGCCCTGCACCGTGACCCTCACCGGGTTCAAGTGGCTCATGCGCGCCGAACCCGCACCGCACTTCGCCTACGAGGAGGCGCTGGGCTACGCCGTGCTCCCCGGCGTCGTCGCCGACAAGGACGGCATCAGCGCCGCGCTGGCCGTCACCGCCCGCGCCGCCGAACTCCGGCGCCGGGGGGCGACCCTGCTCGACCGGCTCGACGAGCTGGCCCGCGCCCACGGCGTGCACGCCACCGAGGCGCTTTCCGTGCGCCTGCCGTCCGCCGCAGCGGCGGACGGGATCATGGCGCGGCTCCGGGAACGACCACCGTCGGAACTCGCCGGCTCACCCGTGACCGCGGTCGACGACCTGATGCAGCCCACGGACGGACTCCCGGCCGCCGACGTCGTGCGGCTGCAGCTCGGCGGCGACGCCCGCGTCGTGGTCCGGCCGAGCGGCACCGAACCCAAGCTCAAGGCCTACCTCCAGGTGGTCGTCGCCGTTCCCCCCGGCGGACCGGACGCGTTGGCGACCTCGCGGAGCACAGCCGGAGCCACACTCGCCGCCCTCCGGGAAGCCGTCGCGACGCTGCTCGAGCAACCCTGACCGTCAGGCGTCGAACTGCCGGTCCCCGGCGTCGCCGAGCCCCGGGACGATGAAGCCCCGCTCGTCGAGCCGGTCGTCGACGGCCGCGGTGACGACGCGCACCCGCGTCTGCGGTTCGGCCCGCGCACGGAGCGCGTCGAGCCCCTCGGGTGCGGCCAGCACGCAGACGACGGTCGTCTCCCCCGCGCCGGCGGCATCCAGCAGGTCGAGCACGGCGAGGACCGAGCCGCCGGTGGCCAGCATCGGGTCGAGCACCAGGACGGGCCGTCCCGCCAGATCATCGGACATCGACTGCAGGTAGGTCCGGGGCTGCAGTGTCGCCTCGTTCCGGGCGAGGCCCACGAAGCCGACGGGCGCGTCGGGCAGCAGCTCCTCGGCGGCCGGCAGCATGCCCAGACCCGCACGTAGAACGGGGAGGAGCAGCGGCTGGGTCGCCAGCACCGTGCCCGGGGTCTCGGTGAGCGGGGTGCGGATGGTCACCGCCGTGACGGGCAGGGTCCGCGCGGCTTCGTGGACCAGCATCGTCGCGAGCGCCGCGAGCGCGGCGCGGAACCCGGGGCGGCCCGTCGACGCGTCGCGCAGCACGGTCAACCGCTGCGCCGCGAGCGGGTGGTCGAGCACGGTCACGTCCACGTGCAGCCTCCTGCTCCGGCGGGCGGCTGCGGTTCCTGTCACCGCCCTCTGGCACCGTTCCCGTCGTGGACACCTTCCCCGACACGGCCGCGACGCGTCGGCTCGCCGCACTGATCGACGCGACGTTGCTCAAGCCGGAGGCCACTGAAGTACAGGTGACGGCGCTCTGCGACGAGGCCGTCGCCACGGGTGCCTTCGCCGTCTGCGTTTCACCCAACCGCGTCGCGCACGCGGTCTCGACCCTGCGACGTCATGCTCCGGGTCCGGTCGTGGCGGCGGTGGCCGGCTTCCCGTCCGGCGCGCACCTGTCCTCGGTCACGGCGGAGGAGGCGCGCCGAGCCGTGGGCGACGGCGCCGGCGAGATCGACATGGTGATCGACCTGGGTGCCGCCGCCGCCGGTGACTGGGCAGCGGTCACCGCCGGGATCGTCGAGGTCCGGGCGGCGGTGCCCGGCGTCCTGAAGGTCATCCTGGAGACGGCGCTGCTCGACGCCGACGGCGTCGTAGCCGGCTGCCGCGCTGCCGAGGCGGCCGGGGCCGACTTCGTGAAGACCTCGACCGGCTTCCACCCGTCGGGTGGGGCGAGCCTCGACGCCGTCCGCACGATGCGGCGCACCGTTGCCGACCGGCTCGGGGTGAAGGCGAGCGGCGGCATCCGGACCCGCGAGCAGGCGCTCGCGTTCGTCGAGGCCGGGGCGTCGCGGCTCGGCCTCTCCGCTCTCGGCGTGGTGCTCGGCGGCTGACCCGGGGTTCCCTCGCGACGTCCGCTCAACTCGGGCGGACGAACGCCTTCCGCTCGGCTTCGACGGCGTCCCGAACCGGGCAGTCGGCCACGTGGTCGTCGACCACGCCACAGGCCTGCATCCCGGCGTAGACGGTGGTCGGGCCGACGAAGGCGAAGCCCTTGCGCCGCAGCAACTTCGACAGCGCGACCGACTCCGGCGACGTCGCCGGCACCGCGGCGAGCTCCGCGGGAGCGGGCGACGCCGGCGGCTCGTACGACCAGAGCAGGCCCGGGTACGAACCGTCGAGCTCCAGCAGCAGCCGGGCGTTGGTGATCACGGCCTCGATCTTGCGGCGGTTGCGGATGATGCGGGGGTCGCCCATCAACCGGTCGACGTCCTGCGGCCCGAAGCCGGCGATCGCGACGGGGTCGAATCCCGCGAAGACCTCGCGGAACGCGGGCCGCTTGGCGAGCACGATCCGCCAGGACAGGCCGGACTGGAAGCCCTCGAGGCACATGCGCTCGAACAGCGTCCGCTCGTCCGCGACGGGCCGACCCCACTCGTCGTCGTGGTACCCGGACAGGAGAGCATCGGTCGCCGGTGCCCAGCAACCGCTCACGATGTAGTCACTCCGCGCATCTCCGGATCAACAATTCGTCACGAACACGGAGCGTGAACCAGGGAGCGCAGGGCATCCTGGAACCGACCGTCCGTTCAGTTCGGCCGCGGTGGGACCGGGCGCTCTTCGGCGTGAGCCATAGCGCGCGAGCACCACAGCGGCAGGGTACGGCTACCGGGGGCGTTGTCACCCGGGTACCGGGAACGCGGCGGCGGTGGCGCTCGTGGAGTAGATGTCGAAGAACCGTGGAGCGATCGCGGTCAGTCGGAAAGCGGTGAGCGAGTGGCAGGCGAGGCGTACGTCGACGCCCTCGTCGCGCAGGCACCCGCCGGGCTGGTCGTGGTCGACGGGGCCGGCCACGTGCTGTATGCCAACCCTCGCGCCGCCAGGCTGCTCGGACTGGACCCGGCCGGGCAGACCGGCCGTGCAACGGCCGGGGAGGACGCCGCGCCGGGTTGGGCGTTCGTCGACCGCGCCGAACGGTCGGCCGTCCGCGCACGGCACGAGGAGCTGCTGCGACCGCATGCTGCGCCGACGGGCACCGAGGAACCGGTCGTCGCCGTCACCACCCTCTGCGACACCGCGGGGCGTTCGCACCGGGTCGTCACCACCAGCGCCGCCGTCGAACTCGACGGGTCCCGCGCCGTGGCCGTCGTGATCACCCCCGCGCCGGACGCTGCCCGGCTGCCGGACCGACGCTTCGCCGAGGCCTTCCACGTCGCGTCCACCGGCATGCTCCTGCTCGACGCCCGCGGCGCGATCCTGGACGCCAACACCGCGGCCGAGCAGCTGATGGGCATCGCCGTCGCCGACGCCGTCGGCCGTGACAGCCTCCGGCTCGTCCACCCTGAGGACCGCACCCTCGTCCGCACCTGGCTCGCCGCCCTCGCGGACGGCACCAGCGCGGCCGTCGGCGGCGAGCGCCGCATCGTGACGCCCGACGGCCGCACGACCTGGGTGCAGCTCTCGCTGGCCCGCCTCCCGGACCGGCCGACCACCTACATCGCCCACGTCCTCGACATCTCGGAGCGGCGCGAGACCGAGGCCCGGCTCGCGCACCAGGCGCTGCACGACCCGCTCACCGGGCTGCCCAACCGCGCCCTGCTGTTCGACCGGCTGGCCCAGGCCGTCCGGTCGGCGGCCCGCGGGGGACCCGGCGTGACCGTCCTCTACCTGGACCTCGACGACTTCAAAGCCATCAATGACACCCGCGGCCACGCCGTCGGCGACCGGGTGCTCACCGCCGTCGCGGACCGGCTGGCGCGGGTGCTGCGGCCGGCCGACACGGTGGCCCGGCTCGGCGGTGACGAGTTCGCCGTCGTGGCCGAAGGGCTGCCGGAGGACGCCGCGCAGGAGCTGGCCGAGCGCGTCACCGTGGCGCTGAGCCAGCCGGTGGGCCTCGGGCCCGACGGGTCGGAACTCCCGGTGGTGGCGAGTGTGGGCCTCGCCCACAGCGCCGTCGTCCCGCTCGACGTCGACGCCCTCATGACGGCGGCCGACGCCGACATGTACCGCGCGAAGCAGCGCAACCGTGCCGCTCGGCGGCCGGGTCCCGTCGTCCCCTGACGGCTCCTGCAGCTCGCTCCTGAAGCACGGCACGACTGAAGCACGGCACGACTGAAGCACGGCACGACTGAGGCCGGCGCGCTCCCCCGGGCGGCTTCTACACCCGGCGCGCCAGAAGGCAACCGCGATGCCCCGCGTGTCGCTGCTCCGTCCGGGTGAAGGTGCCGACCCGGCTCGTCCGTCCGGCTCAAGGCCTTCGTCCACGCGTCCGAAGCCGGAAGCACACCAAGGACCGCCCGGTAGCGGCGCCGCCCGATCCTCCCCGCCCCCGGGCGACGGCTCGACGTGCATGCCGAGCGGCGACACGGAACGACGGCCGACCCGCGCTCGGCCGCGCCCAAGCCGACAAGAAGGGGCCGTCTCATGCTGTCTCGACGCATGCTGTCCGGGTTCAAGAAGCGCCTCGCCGTTCCGCTGGCGGCCGTCGCCGTCGGTGTGACGATGGCGGCGTCCGCCTGCGCCCCGGCCCCCACGGGCATCAACCCGATCAACGGCTACAACAAGCCCACCCAGCCGGCCGGCGTCACCAACGGCGCGCTGCCGGCGTCGGTTCTCAGCAACGTCACGGGCTCGTGCCGCCTGTGGTCGCAGGCCACCGGCCCGGCGACCGCCCTGAGCCTCGCCGCCCGCAAGGCCGGCATCAACCTCGTCTTCGCCGACTGCTACCGCGACTACGCAGGCCAGGTCTACTGGCGCACCTGGTGGTGCAACGTCGGCAATTGCGGCAACGCTGCCGTGCCCGGCACCAGCAACCACGGCTGGGGCAAGGCCGTCGACTTCCACGACGCGTCGGGCGGCCTCCCGACCGACGGCGCCGGCTACAAGTGGCTCAAGGCCAACGCGGGACGCTTCGGGTTCAACAACCCGATCCTGACCAACGAGGCGTGGCACTGGGAGTGGGTCGGTGACGGCGGCACGATGAAGGGCTACCAGGTCCGTCCGGGCCTGTTCACCTGGCCGCTCCAGCAGGGCATGAACAACGACGAGGTCAAGGCGCTGCAGGCCGTCCTGCGCGGCAAGGGCTACAACGTCGTGGTCGACGGCGCCTTCGGCAACGGCACCGCCAGCGCCGTGCGGAACTACCAGGCCCGCAACGGGCTCGTCTCCGACGGCGTCGTCGGTAGCGGCACGGCCTGGGCCCTGCGCCTGTTCAACTGATCGGCCCCACCGAACAGCAGAAACCGACCGTCCTCCCCGGCGGCACCGAAGGGCCCCGTCCGTACCGCGGACGGGGCCCTTCGGCGTGCGGTACCTCCCGACGCGCCGTCGCAGGCGGGGAGCTTGCTCACGGTGACCACCTCGTTCTGCGGGGTATCGAGGACGGGTGTCGCTGGAATCCGACTCCGGAGTCGGTCGTCGTATCGGCGACCGCTACGCCCTGCGTGCCGTCCTCGGCCGCGGCGGCGCCGGGACCGTGTGGCGCGCCGAGGACGTCCTGCTCCGCCGGCCCGTCGCGGTCAAGGAGGTCCACCTGCCGGCGACCCTCGACGACGAGGAGCGCCGGGTCCTCCGCGAGCGGGTGTTGCGCGAGGCCCGCTCCGCGGCTGCGGTGCGCCACCCGGTGCTCGTCACCGTCTTCGACGTGGTCGAGGACGCCGACCGCCCGTGGATCGTCCTCGAGCTGGTGGAGGCACAGACGCTCAGTGCACGTATCCGCGAGCAACTGCTGACGCCCCAGGAGGCGGCCCGGGTGGGGCTCGATCTGCTCGCAGCCCTCGCCGCCGTGCACCGCGCCGGCATCCAGCACCGGGACGTCAAGCCGGGCAACGTCCTCATCGAGGAGGACGGCCGGCCGCGGCTCACCGACTTCGGCATCGCGAGCACGGTCGGCGACCCGAGCCTGACCAGCACGGGGGTCCTGCTGGGCTCCCCGTCCTACCTGCCACCGGAACGTGCCCGCGGTGAGCCCGGAGGGCCGTCGAGCGACCTCTGGGGCCTCGCCGCGACGCTGTACACCGCCGTCGAGGGCTCTCCCCCGTACGACGGGGACCACCCGCTCGCCGTGCTCACCGCCGTCGTCGAGGGCCGCCGTCGCCCAGCCGTGCGCGCGGGGGCGCTCGAACCGCTGCTCGCCGACCTGCTCGATGCCGAGCCGGAGGACCGGCCGGACGCCGACGAGGTGAGGCGTCGCCTCGTCGAGGTCGCCGGCCCCGGACTCGCGCAGCTGTTGCTGGATCCCGACCGCTCCCCCGGCCTGGACGAGGACAGCGCCGCAGGTGACCACACCGGGCGCGCGTCCGACGCCGGCCACGGACCCGACCCCCTCGGCGTCGGCCGGAGCGCCGCGGCCCTCGGTGGGGCCGGTGCCGCTGCCGGAACGGCCGCGCTCGGCACCTCGATCCTCGACGCGCCGACCGCCGCGAAGGCGCTCGGTGAGCCGACTGACGGCGAGCTCTCCCGGACGAGCTCGTTCCCGGCCGTCTCCGCCGCGGGCTCCGACGCCGACCGGTCGAGCGGGACCGGCGGGGCCGGCGCCGTCCCGGCTTCCCGGCGGACCCGACCCGTCCGGGCCCGCACGTTCGGGTGGAGCGCCCTGGCGCTCGTGCTGGTGGCGCTGGTGGCCACCCTCGCCGTCGTGCTGCTCCGGGGGTCGAACGGCACCGGCGGCACCGCTGCGCCCTCGGGCCCCGCGACGGCGGTCCCCGCCCGTCCGCAGCCGGTCGTCTTCGACGCCACCGCCGACACTGCCCCCACGCCCGCCGGCTGGATCCGCTACCGCGACCCCGCGGGCTGGTCGGTCGCCCACCCCGCGCAGTGGCGCCAGACCCGGCTCGGCCAGCAGGGCGTCGACTTCGTCGAACCCGGCACCGGCAGCTACCTGCACATCGAGACCGCGGCCACGGCACCGGCGTCGGTGCAGCACGACTGGGAGTCGCAGGAGCAATTGCTCGCACCCCGCGTCAGCAACTACACCCGCGTCGCCATCTCCCCCGCCGACGGCGGTGACGGCACCCGAGCCGCCGACTGGGAGTTCCGGTTCGGCCTCGCCGGCAGCCCGCTGCACGCGGTCGACCGCGGTCAGGTCGCCGCCGGCACCGGCTACACGCTGTACTGGCAGACACCCGAGGCGGCCTGGAACGCCTCGCAGGCCACGCTGGCGGGGCTGTTCTCGTCGTTCGCCACCCACTGACCGGCCACCGCCGGTGTGACCTGCGACGCGTCGGCCTCCCGGGCGCGCACCGGGCGGGCCGAGGATGCGCTCGTAGAGTGAAGCCGTCGTTATATCGGGCGTCCCACGATCAACGGAGGCCTCGTGGCCAAGCCGGCCGGCTCGCTCTACCGCGGTCGGGAAGGAATGTGGTCCTGGGTGGCGCATCGCGTCACCGGGGTCCTGATCTTCTTCTTCCTCTTCGCGCACGTCCTCGACACCGCGCTCGTCCGGGTCTCGCCCGCGTCGTACGACTCGGTCATCAACACCTACAAGAACCCGGTCGTCAACCTCATGGAGGTCGGCCTCGTCGGGGCCGTGCTCTACCACGCCCTGAACGGGCTGCGGGTGATGCTGATCGACTTCTGGGAGAAGGGCCCGCGCTACCAGAGTCAGATGCTCTACGGCGTGGTGGCCGTGTGGGTCGTGATCATGGTTCCGGGGTTCTACTTCATGATGCTGCACACCCTGCAGTCGCTGTTCGGGAGCGCGTGACATGGCGACCACCCAGGTCCCGGCCCCCGGCCGCACCGTCATCGAGGACCCGCGCACCCGTAAGAAGCGGCCTTCGGGCCAGCGCAGCAGGAGCAACTTCGAGCTCTACGCCTGGCTGTTCATGCGCCTGTCCGGGCTGGCCCTGATCGTCCTGGTCCTCGGCCACCTGCTGATCATGAACGTCCTCGACGGCGGGGTGCAGCGCATCAACTTCGGCTTCGTCGCCGGCCGTTGGTCCTCGCCGTTCTGGCGTACCTGGGACCTGCTGATGCTCTGGCTCGCGCAGCTGCACGGTGCGAACGGGCTGCGCACCGTCATCAACGACTACGCCGAGCGCGCGCAGAGCCGGTTCTGGCTCAAGATGCTGCTCTACAGCTCGGTCGTCCTGGTGCTCGCGCTCGGCACCCTCGTGATCTTCACCTTCGACCCGACGATCGGCTGACGCGATGCCGCTCCACCGCTCCGTGCAGGTCCACCAGTACGACGTCGTCATCGTCGGCGCGGGCGGCGCCGGGATGCGCGCGGCCCTCGAGTCCGGCAAGCGGTCGCGCACCGCCGTGTTGACCAAGCTCTACCCGACCCGCTCCCACACCGGCGCGGCGCAGGGCGGCATGTGCGCCGCCCTCGCCAACGTCGAGGAGGACAACTGGGAGTGGCACACCTTCGACACGATCAAGGGCGGCGACTACCTCGTCGACCAGGACGCGGCCGAGGTCATGTGCAAGGAGGCCATCGACGCGGTCCTCGACCTCGAGAAGATGGGCCTGCCGTTCAACCGGACACCCGAGGGCCGCATCGACCAGCGGCGCTTCGGCGGCCACACCCGCGACCACGGCAAGGCCCCGGTCCGGCGCAGCTGCTTCGCGGCCGACCGGACCGGCCACATGATCCTCCAGACGCTGTACCAGCAGTGCGTCAAGGAGGGCATCGAGTTCTACAACGAGTTCTACGTCCTCGACCTGCTGTTCAGCGAGGATCCGCAGGCTCTCGGAGCGGTCGCGGGCGTCGTCGCCTACGAGCTCGCGACCGGCGAGATCCACGTCTTCAACGCCAAGGCCGTCGTGTTCGCCACCGGCGGCTTCGGCAAGGTCTTCAAGGTCACCAGCAACGCGCACACGCTGACCGGTGACGGCATGGGCCTGGTGTACCGGCGGGGCATCCCGCTCGAGGACATGGAGTTCTACCAGTTCCACCCGACCGGCATCTGGAAGATGGGCATCCTGCTCACCGAGGGCGCGCGCGGTGAGGGCGGGATCCTCCGCAACGCCGACGGCGAGCGCTTCATGGAGCGCTACGCCCCCACCATCAAGGACCTCGCGCCGCGCGACATGGTCGCCCGGGCCATCTACACCGAGATCCGGCAGGGACGTGGCTGCGGGCCGAACGGCGACCACGTCTACCTCGACCTGACGCACCTGCCGAACGAGCAGCTCGACGCCAAGCTGCCCGACATCACCGAGTTCGCCCGCACCTACCTCGGCATCGAGCCCTACAACGACCCGATCCCGATCCAGCCGACGGCGCACTATGCGATGGGCGGTATCCCGACGAACATCCTCGGCCAGGTGCTGCGGGACAACGAGACCGTCGTCCCGGGGCTGTTCGCAGCCGGCGAGGTCGCCTGCGTGTCCGTGCACGGCGCCAACCGGCTCGGCACGAACTCACTGCTCGACATCAACGTCTTCGGCCGACGCGCCGGGATCGCCGCCGCGGAGTACGCCGCGGGCGCCCCGCTGCGTCCGGACCTGCCGGCCGAGCCGTCGGTGTTCGTCGAACAGATGCTGCAGCGGCTCCGTGACGGGCAGGGCGGCGAACGTGTCGCCGACATCCGCGCCGACCTGCAGGAGACGATGGACGTGAACGCCACCGTCTACCGCACCGAGGCGACGCTGAAGCAGGCCGAGATCGACATCGCCGGGCTCAAGCAGCGGTACCAGAACGTCTCGATCACCGACCGCGGCAGGCGCTACAACACCGACCTGCTCGAAGCCGTCGAGCTCGGATTCCTCCTCGACCTCGCCGAGGTCATGGTGGTCAGCGCGAAGGCCCGCAACGAGTCACGCGGCGGCCACTTCCGCGAGGACCACCCGACCCGCGACGACGTCAACTTCATGCGTCACACCATGGCCTACCGGACGGGTCCGCTCGGTGCGGCGCTGCCGGAGGCGGAGGTCCGGCTGGACTACAAGCCGGTCGTGCAGACGCGTTACGCACCGATGGAACGGAAGTACTGACTCCCATGTCTGGAAATCGCAATGGCTGCTGAAGCACCTCCGGAGCCGGACGCCGCCCAGGAAGCGGCGGCGCGGCTCAACGCGCAGAAGTCGGCGCAGGCGACCGCGGCCGCGGCCGAGAGCGGCACCGTCATCCTGAAGATCCGGCGCTTCGACCCCGAGCGGGACGACGAGCCGCACTGGGAGCGCTACGAGGTCCCGACCGAGCCCGGCGACCGGCTCCTCGACGTCCTCCACCACGTCAAGTGGCAGATGGACGGATCGCTGACCTTCCGCCGCTCGTGCGCCCACGGCGTCTGCGGGTCCGACGCCATGCGCGTCAACGGGGTCAACCGGCTCGCCTGCAAGATCCTCGTGAAGGACCTCGGCGACGAGGTCATGGTCGAGCCGATCAAGGGCCTGCCGGTCGAGAAGGACCTGCTCGTCGACATGGAGCCGTTCTTCGAGGCCTTCCGCGCCGTCCAGCCGTGGCTGATCACCGAGGGCCACGAACCGACGCGCGAGCGCCTGCAGTCGGCCGAGGACCGGGCGCGCTTCGACGACACGACGAAGTGCATCATGTGCGCCGCCTGCACCACATCGTGCCCGGTGTTCTGGAACGACGGGTCCTACTTCGGGCCCGCCGCGATCGTGGCGGCGCACCGCTTCATCTTCGACAGCCGCGACGCCGGTGCCGAGGAGCGGCTCGAGATCCTCAACGACCGTGAGGGGGTGTGGCGCTGCCGCACCACCTTCAACTGCACCGACGCCTGCCCGCGCGGCATCCAGATCACCAAGGCGATCCAGGAAGTGAAGCGGGCACTGGTGTTCCGGCGCATCTGACCCGCGGGCGTAAGACTCTCCCGCCGCCCCGGCGACGTCAGACGCGTTCGATCGTCCGGGTGACCTTCCGCCGGCGCAGGCCGCGGTAGCCGAGGACGCCGATCGCGGTCCCGAAGGCCAGGGACGCGGCGGTCAGCAGGGCATGGACGACGAGGAAGCCCGTCGCGCCGCCGCCCGGGGCGAAGCTGCGGTCGTCGTTCCAGATGTTCTTGAGGAACGTCGGCCAGATGATCCAGCTCCAGACGCCGAAGGCGAACAGGAAGCCGGCTGCGCGGCGGGTCAGGACCATCTCCCCAGGATCGCAGGCCGGGCTGTGTGCGGGCGGTCACGCCCGGCGACGGTTCCCGGCCGATTGCCGGAGGATGTCGCCGACGTCGGTGCGGCATCGCATTCCTGTCGGAGGGTCGGGCTACCGTGCCGCTCGTGTCGCATGGACGCTTGCGCCGGCTGCTGGCCGGCCTCACCACACTCGGTGCCGCGGTGCTGTGCACCGCCTTCCCCGCCTCGGCCGCCCCGGCCTCCGGCCCGCTCCCACCAGACGTCGCCGTCGGCGAGGGCGCGGAACCGGTACCCGACGGTCTGAGCTCGGCCTCCTGGCTCGTCGCCGACCTCACCACGGGCCACGTCCTCGCAGCCAGGGCCGGCAGCGCGCTGCGGGCCCCGGCCAGTACGCAGAAGCTGCTGACCGCGCTGACCTTCGGTGGCCCGGACGCACCTCCCGAGATCACCGTGACCCCTGCCGACGTCGCGACGACCGGCCGCACGGTCGGCCTGACCCCCGGGGTCCGGTACCGCACGTCCGACCTGATCGACGCGATGCTGGTCACCAGCGGCAACGACGTGGCGCAGGCGGTCGCGCAGCCCGCCGGTTCCCCGGGCGCCGCCGGTGACCGGATGACCGCGACGGCGCGGCAGCTCGGCGCCACCGACACGACCGCGGGCAACGCCACCGGCCTCGACGCGGACGGCCAGCTGACCACGGCCTACGACCTCGCCGTGCTGACGCGCGCGGCGCTGGGCCGTCCGGAGCTGCGCCGCGCGCTGGGACTGCCCACGGTGACCCTCACCGGTTCCGACGGGCGCAGTCATCGGCTGAGCAGCAGCAACCCGCTGCTGGGCCACTACAACGGCTTCGTCGGCGGGAAGACGGGCTCGACGGACAACGCCGGGCAGAGCTTCGTCGGCGTGGCCGAACGCGGCGGCACCACGCTCGCGGTCGTGCTCCTGCAGGCGCCGACCTCGTTCTCACGGGAAGCGTCGTCGCTGCTCGACTGGGGCTTCCGGGCCGCGCCCACCACCGCGGGCATCGCCGCCCTGCCCGACCCGGCAGCGCCTGTGTCCCCGGCCTCGCAGCCGACCTCGGGTCCGCCGGTGTCACCGGCAGCAGGTGACGGCGGGGGCGTCAGCCCGCTGTTGGCCTTTGCCCTGGCCGCCACCGTCGTCGCGGCGGCGTTCACCTACTGGCAGGGCCACGACGACCTCGGCAGGTCCGGCCGGCGGCGGCGGTCCCGCGGCGGCCCTTCAGCGGACTCCCGGAACGCCGACCGTCGCGTGATCGATCTCCGCGACCCTCCCGAGGTCAGCGGCAGTGCAGCCGACGAGACCCGGGCTTACCAGGCCGGACCGGCCGAGCATCACTCGTCGTCGGTCCGCGACTCCCGCAGCATCTTCGCGCCGTAGATCGCCGCTGTCGCGGCACCCGCCAGCATGACGCCCGAGGCCACCCGGCCGGCGGTGCGCATCGACGCCTCCGAGGCGACGAGGTGGTCGTGCGGGCGCGATTCGCGCGAGCCGGGACGCCGGTCCGAGCCTGCGCCCTCCTGCGGGTAGGGATCGTCGGCGGCGAGGGGCGTCGGCGACTGCTCGCCGCCGCGCCGCGACCGCTCGGGGCGCTCGTCGACACGTCCCGCGGACTGGTCCTGCGCCGGCGTCCTGCCTTGGATGGCTGCGCCGAGCGGCGCCGGTGACCCGTCGCCCTGCGTCGTGGGCGGGTCGTCGGAGCTGTCCTGGTCGGCGTACTGCTCCGGGATGCCTGCCTTGCGTGCCGTCTCCGGGTCGGCAGTACCCGAGGGCGGGACATCGGTGTCGTAGGGCGCCGTCACCGTCCACGCGGCGGTGAACAGCACGAACCGCGACACCAGGTTGATCCAGATGAGCAGGCCGACCACCACGGCGAAGGCGCCGTAGACCGGGTTGTTCGTCGTACGGGACACCAGCAGGCTGCCGACGACCTTCAATATCTCCAGGCCTACGGCGCCGAGCAGCGCGCCCTTGAACACCCGTCGTAGCGGCGTGGCCAGCCGCGGTAGCCGGGTGAACAGGAAGATGAAGACGGCCAGATCGACCAGGACGGCAAGCCCGATGGCGACGACACGGAGGCCGATCCGGGCCACGGCGTTGTTCTCGAGACCGACGAGGTCGAGGAACCAGCTCATCGCCGCCGACGAGACACCGGTGACGGCGAGCGAGGCAAGAAGGGTGAGGCCGAGGCCGGCCAGCACCCCGATGTCGACCAGCTTCTTCATCACCACGTTGCCGGCCTGCACGTTGTGGTGCCACATCGCCCGGATGGCCTCGCGGAGCGCGTCGATCCACCCCAGGCCGGCGATCAGCAGGCCGACGAGGCCGACCACCCCGGTGGCCACCTTGGCCTGACCGATGGTCGTGACGTCCAGCTTGTCGGCGAGCCCGGGCAGGAAGGAATTGATCTGCGTCGCCAGCTGGCGCTGGGCATCGGGGTAGGCGTCGACGACGAAGCCGGCGACGGAGAACGCCAGCGCAACGATCGGGAAGAACGACAGGAAGCCGAAGTAGGTGACCGACGCGGCGAGCCGATCACCGGCGTCGGACTGGTAGCGACCGAAGGCCCGGATGAAGTGGTCGACGAAGGGCCGCCGTTCGCGGATGGTCGTCACACCGGACTGCACGGTGTCGATCGGCTTGGCCATGGTCGCCGGATACCCCGGCCAGGACAGGCTTACGCGAGGCGGACCCGGACGAGCGCGTGCCGGACCTCACCGGCCAGGCGGTTGCGCATCTACCAGCCGAGGGGTTCCGCCCCATCGGTCGAGCGGGGGATCGGGAAGCCGAACGGGAAGTCCAGCTGGGGTCGCCATGCCCCGTCCGGCCCGCGTTCGAACAACGTGAAGCCCCACGCGTCGAACTCGGCCTCGTACTCGGCCAGGGCGTCGAAGGCCTGGTCGAGCGCCGGTTCCGGCAGGTCGTGCGCGATCGTGACGTGCGGGTGGTACGGGAACGCGAGCGTCCGCTCCAACGGGCCGGTGCGCACCGCCGACTGCACGCGCTCGCAGTCGGAGATGCCCTGGGCCAGCGCCACGAAGACCACCGGCGAGACGGGACGGAACGTCCCGGTGCCCCGGAGGTGCACGTGGAAGCCCTGCTCGGCCTCCGCGACGTGCTGCAGGTGCGTCACGATCCCCGGCAGGTCATCGGCCAACAGTGGCGTCGGCGGCACCAGCGTGATGTGGGGCGGCACGTTCGCGGCGTTCGGATCCCCCAGCCGCTGCCGCCACTCCTGCAACTCGGCGTGGTAGGGCTCCGGGAGGCTGATCGCGACGCCGATGTCGCGCGCGGTCATGCGCCGGCCGGTCCCGTCGCGGCCGGCGGCAGGAAGCCCATGCGGTCGTAGACGTCGGACAGCGTGCGGCTCGCTATGCGGCGGGCCGCGGCAGCACCGTCGGCGAGCACCCCGTCGAGCGCGGCGGGGTCGGCCAGCAGCTCCTGGGTGCGCTGTCGAATCGGTTCGGCGAACTCGACCACGAGCCCGGCGAGGTCGGACTTCAGGTCGCCGTAGCCCCGTCCGGCGTAGGAGGCGACGATCTCGTCGATCGCCTTCCCGGTGATGACCGAGTAGATCGTCAGCAGGTTCGACACCCCCGGCTTGCCCTCCGGATCGAAGGTGACCTCGCGACCGCTGTCGGTGACCGCGGAGCGCACCTTCTTCCGCAGCCGGGCCGGGTCCTCGAGCAGGTTCAGCGTCCCGGCGTCCGGGAGCGATTTGCTCATCTTGGCCGACGGTTCCTGCAGGTCGTAGAGCTTGGCGACGTTCCGGAGGATGTACGGCTCGGGCATCGTCAGCCCACGGCCGAACCGGCTCGTGAAGCGGTCGACGAGGTCGCGGCTCAGCTCGAGGTGCTGCCGCTGGTCCTCGCCCACCGGCACGAGCTGGGGCCGGTAGAGCAGGATGTCCGCCGCCTGCAGCACCGGATAGGTGAACAGGCCGACCGTCGAGTTGCCGGAGTCCCGCGCCGACTTGTCCTTGAACTGGGTCATGCGGCTGGCCTCGCCGAAGCCGGTCAGGCAACCCAGCACCCAGGCCAGCTGGCTGTGCTCGGGCACGTGGCTCTGGACGAACAACGTGCACCGCTGCGGGTCGAGCCCGATCGCGAGCAGCTGGGCGGCCGCGACCCGGGTCCGCGAGCGCAGCTGCTTCGGATCGTGGCCCATCGTGATCGCGTGCAGATCGGCGATGAAGTAGTACGCCTCGTGCGTGTCCTGCAGCTCGATCCACTGCCGGAGCGCCCCGACGTAGTTGCCGAGGTGGAACGAGTCGGCGGTCGGCTGGATGCCGGACAGCACACGGGGGCGGGCCATGCGGCCCATTCTCCCTCACGACGGCCCTGGCGCACGAACGCCGGTGGCGCGCGGCGCGGAAGCGGCCTCCGGCAGACTGGAGACCGTGCATGAGCGAGCCTGGGACCTCGTCGTCGTCGGCGCCGGTCCGGCCGGCAGTGCCGCCGCACTGGGTGCCCTGCGCCGCCGCCCGGATGCCCGCGTCGCGCTCCTGGACGCGCAGAGCTTCCCGCGCGACAAGTGCTGCGGCGACGGCATCGCGCCGCACTGCTTCGACGAGCTGCGGCTGCTCGGCGTCACCGGCGTCGAGGACGGCTACGCCCCGGTCGACCGGCTCCGCTTCCGGACGCCGAGCGGCCGGGACGTGCTCGCCGTACCGCCGAAGGCCAGTCACGTCATCCCCCGGACGGTCTTCGATGCCCGGCTCGTCGCCGCCGCCCAGGCCGCCGGAGCCACGCTGCTCCGCGGCCGGGTCCGCGGGCTCGACGCCGACGCCGACGGCGTGACGCTTCGGCTCGGACCCGGCAGCGGCAGCACCGGCAGCACCGAGCAGCTGCGCGCACGCGTCGTCATCGGCGCCGACGGGGCCCACTCCACGGTGCGCCGGAGCCTCGGGCTCCCGGCCAACCCGCACGACGCGACGGCCGTGGCGATGCGCGCGTACGCCGTCGCACCGGGCGGGCTGCCGGAGCAGCTCATCCACACCATCGGGGACGGCTGGCCGGCCTACGCGTGGTCGTTCCCCATCGGTGACGGCCGCGCCAACATCGGCTTCGGGATGCTGCGCACCAACCTCGAGGGCCGCGGCCGGACGGGGCTGACCGAGCCCCTCGCCCGGCTGCTCCCGGATCAGCCCGCCGAACCGGGTTCGGACCGCGCCGCGCACCTGCCGCTCTCGACCTGGCGTCCCCGGCAGCCGGACGGGCGGGTGCTGCTCGTCGGCGACGCGGCCTCGCTGATCAACCCGCTCACCGGCGAGGGCATCTACTACGCCATCCTCTCCGGTCGACTCGCCGGACAGACCGCCATGGACGCCGTCCCGGCTCCCGGAACCACCGTTCCCCCCGCGGGCACGGACGCCGGCGCGGCCTTCCGCGCCACGCTCCGCCGTGAACTCGGCCGGCACCTCGCGACGACCACCGTGCTCGCACGCCTCTCCCGGAACCCGGACAACTTCGACTCCGCCATCGCCCTGGCCGACCGGGAGCCCGCGGCACTCGACGCCCTCGTCGACATCGGTCTCGGCCGCGGGACGCTGCCGCCGGCCCTCGCCGGGCGGCTCCTGCTCCGCCTGGCCCAGCGGGCCCCCCGCTCCGGCCTCCGGCGACTGCGCCGAGCAGGCTAGTTCCGCCGTTCGGCGGCAGCAGAAGTTACTCCTCCCGGGCGACGCCACGGCCCGGTTTTCGCGGGATCTTTCAGGAGTCCCCGGAGCGTTGCGATACGCCCCGACCCTGCAGACCGACTCGCACGGTCCCCTCGACCCGCGAGCCCGGCCTCACCCCCGGAGGCAACTGTGACCCCCGACCTCGTCGACGTCCGAACCGTGATGGAGCGGGCCCAGGACGGGGACCCGCAGGCCTTCCGGGAACTGCACGACCGTTACGCCCGGCCGGTCCGCCGCTTCGTCGCGAGCCGCGTGCCGGACTCGCTGGCCGACGACCTCACCAACGAGACCTTCCTGCGCGCCTGGCGGGCCCTGCACGGCTTCCGCTGGCAGGACCGCGACCCCCTGGCCTGGCTGCTGACCATCGCGCGCAACCTCATCGCCGACCACTGGTCGCTGCTGCGCAACCGGCTCGAGGTGCCGTCCGACGACGTCACCCCGACCCTGCACTCCAGCACCCCGGGCGCCGACGACGTCGTGCTCGACCGCGCCGAGGCCGCGGGTCTCCGCGAGGCCGTCGCGGCCCTGCCGCCGGCGCAGCGTCGATGCGTGGAGCTCCGCTTCCTCGCCGAGATGTCGGTCCGGGAGACCGCGATCGCCATGGGCCGGCAGGACACCGCCGTCCGGGCGCTGCAGCACCGCGCCCTGCGTTCGCTCGCGGCCAGCGTGCCGCACGCCCGATTCGGGGTGCTCCCCACAAGCTGACGGCCCGGATCGGCGTCGACAGCGTTAGGATGCTGGTGTCCCTCCGGTGTGATGGTCGTGCGGCACCTCGCGCACAGCCCCGCAGGGACCGGTGGCCGTCGAACCGAAGACGACCAGGCGCCGGCTTCGTACGGCGGCCCGGGCGACGGCCTCGACGCTCCGGGGACCCACGGGTTCCCGGGCAAGCAGCGCGTCTCCGGCGGCATCACGTCGCCGGGGCGACGGGTTGCTGCTCGCGTCCAGACACCGCCAGGTCGATCGCCCGAGGAGAAGTACGTGGCCCCAGGAGCCCGGCGTCGGACCGACGCTGGCCGTCCCGCTGCCGGCCGGCAGCGCCGTAACGACGGCGGCGGCCGCAAGGACGGCGGGAACGCGCGCGGCAACGGGGGCCAGCGGGGCAACGGCACCCGTCAGGTACCCCGCCCCGCCGCGGTGCTCGAGAAGGCCGCGCGCAGCGTCGAGTCGGCGGTGCAGAGCGGTCAGACGACCCTCTCGACCCGCACGACGTTCCAGGCCGTCGCCCTGCTCGTGCGCGAACTCCGCGAGCAGGTGACCTCCGCCGAGCTCAGCGACGCGCAGCGCAACGCCCAGCTCAAGCCGATCCAGGCCATCGCCACCATCCTCGCCCGGACGGCGGCCCGCGACAGCCGGCTGCTCTCCCTGCTCGCCGACGACGCCGCCCCACCGGACGCCTCGAGCACCGTGCTGCGCGAGCTTCGGCGCGACACCGGCCTCACGGCAGCCGTCGTCGAGCCTCCGCCGGCCACGCCGGAGGCGGCGCCGGCACGTCCCGAGCGCACCGTCGTGCCGCAGTCGGTCATCTCGCACCGGCTGGCGAACCCGTTCCTCGCCCCGGACTTCTCCGAGGTGCCCCCGCCGCGTCCCCGCACCCGCCGGCTCTCGAGCTGGGAGCTGCTGAACCCGCTGCTCAAGGCGTTCGAGACCGCGTCGGGCGGCGCCACGTCCTGCATGGAGCTGCCGGATCCGGCAGCGCTGCCGGGCCTCGCCGGTCCGCTGCTGATGCGCCACCAGGCGCAGGTCGTCGCAGCCGCCGCCGCCGGCCACCGCACCTTCCTGCTCGCCGACGAGCCCGGCCTGGGCAAGACGGCCCAGGCGCTGCTCGCCGCGCAGGCCGCCAACGCCTACCCGCTGCTAGCCGTCGTGCCGAACGTCGTGAAGACGAGCTGGGCCCGTGAGGCCGCGCTCTGGACGCCGGACCACCGCGCCACGGTCATCCACAGCGACGGCGAGACCGTCGACGCCTTCTGCGACATCGTCGTCATCAACTACGACGTGCTGGACCGGCATGTCGGATGGCTCGGCGACCACGGCTTCCGCGGGATGGTCGTCGACGAGGCCCACTTCATCAAGAACAAGTCCTCGCAGCGCTCCAAGCACGTGCTCGAGCTGTCCGAGCGCATCAGCGCCCGGACGATGCGTCCCCTGCTCATGGCGCTGACGGGCACGCCGCTGATCAACGACATCGAGGACTTCCTCGCCATCTGGCAGTTCCTGGGCTGGATCGGCGACACCGAGCCGGGCCCGGCCCTGATGGCCGCACTGGAGCACAACGGCCTCACCCCGGTCGATCCCGGCTTCTCGCCGGCCGCGCGCTCCGCCGTCATCGACATGGGCATCGTCCGCCGCCGGAAGGCCGACGTCGCCGCCGACATCCCGGCCCGTCGCATCGCCGACCTGCCGGTCGAGCTCGAGGGCGGCCCCGGGCGCTCCATCCGCGAGGCGGAGCGGGCCCTGGCGCGCCGTCTGGTTTCGCGCTACGAGAGCGCTCTCGCCGCGCGGAGCGAGGGCGCCGGGCAGGAACGGCCCGTCGGCATCGACCACGCGCTGGTCCGCCAGGTCGCCACCTGGGAGCGCCGGGACGCCAAGGAGGCGAAGACCGAGGGCAGCGTCTTCAGCCTGATGCGCCGGATCGGCCAGGCCAAGGCCGTGCTCGCCGCCGACTACGCGGCGCAGCTGTCGCACAACGTCGGCAAGGTCGTCTTCTTCGCCAAGCACGTCGACGTGATGGACGCGGCCGAAGAGACCTTCGCCCGGCGCGGCATCGGCTACTCGTCGATCCGCGGCGACCAGACCTCCCGGGTGCGGCAGGACAACATCGACGCATTCGTGAACGACGACGACGTCGCCATCGCCGTCTGCTCGCTGACCGCCGCCGGCGTCGGCCTCAACCTGCAGGTCGCCTCCAACGTCGTGCTCGCCGAGCTGTCGTGGACGAACGCCGAGCAGACGCAGGCCATCGACCGTGTCCACCGCATCGGCCAGGACCAGCCCGTCACGGCGTGGCGCATCCTCGCCGCCCAGACCCTGGACACCAGGGTCGCGGAGCTCATCGACAGCAAGGCGGCGCTGGCCGCCCGGGCGCTCGACGGCTCCGACGAGGAGGTCTCGACCTCCGACGACGTCCAGCTCGAAGCCCTGGTCACGCTGCTGACCGACGCGCTCAGCTGAGGGAGGCGTCCGGCTGCAGGGGGTCCGGCTGGAGCGGGCCGGACGACGAGCTCGGCCGCCAGTGCATCGCGCGGTACTCCCAGTCGCCCTCGCACTCCCACGCGTCGGGTTCGACGGCGTGGTCGAGCAGGTCGAAGACGTCTTCGGTGCTCACGCCACCTCCTCCCGGCGTCTCGATGCTGCCCCGACCGTCCCGGTGGACCCGTCCACAGCGGACCGGATGTGCCACCGCCCACACAGCTGGGGTAGCTATGCGGCAAATGTCCACGGCGGCGTGGGCCCGGATGGTTGCGGAGCTCCCCATGCGACGGACACGCCTACTCCTGCTCGCCCTGCTCGCCGCGGTGGCGGCGCTACTGGCGTCCGCGCTGACCGGGGCGGCGTCCGCGGCGACCACCCCCGCCGCCAACCCGTCGCCCGGCCCGTTCCCGCCGGGGACCAACACCTGCAGGCCGAACGCGCTGCACCCCTACCCGGTGGTGCTGGTGCACGGCACGTTCGAGGACGCGGCGCAGAACTGGGCCACCCTTGCGCCCTACCTCCAGGCGCGGGGCTACTGCGTCTACGCCCTGAACTACGGCCAGCGAGGCACGCAGGACATCCACGCCTCGTCGCTGCAGCTGAAGACGTTCATCGAGAAGTTCGTCCTGCCGAACACCGGCGCCGCGAAGGTCGACATCGTCGGCCACTCGCAGGGCGGCTTCATGCCGCGCGACTACATCAACCACAGCGGCGGCGACAAGACCGTCGACGAGCTCGTGGGACTCTCCCCGTCCAACCACGGGACGCAGAACCCGCTCGCACCCGTCGCGGCCGGCTGCGTGGCCTGTATGCAGCAGGCCTACGACAGCTCCTACGTCCGGTACGTGAACGACCCGACCGAGACCCGGAGCCCGGTCGCTACACCGTGATCGAGACCCGGTACGACGAGGTCGTGGTCCCGTACACCTCGGCGTTCCTGAGGGCCGACGACCACACCCAGGTCACGAACATCACCCTGCAGGACAAGTGCCCGGCCGACCTCGACGACCACCTGGCGACGCCGTACGACCCGGCCGTGTTCCAGTGGGTCACCAACGCGCTGGATGACCCGCACAACCCGGCGGATCCGTCCTTCCGTCCCGCCTGCGCCTGAGGTGTCACGAGGTGGCTGTACCGCCGTCCACCTCCCGCAGGGCTTGCCTTCCGGGTCGGATAGCGTCGAACGGACCCGGCGCCGGTGCGCGCCGGGATTTCGCGGACCGGATGAGCAGGAATCGTAGGTGAAGGTCATCTACACCTACACCGACGAGGCGCCTGCGCTGGCGACGCACTCGCTCCTGCCGATCGTCGAGGCGTTCGCCGGCAAGGCCGGCGTCGAGGTCGAGACCCGCGACATCTCGCTCGCCGGCCGCATCCTCGCCGCGTTCCCGACGGCTCGGCCCAGGCACCGACGCGCTCGCCGAGCTGGGCGAGCTGGCGAAGACGCCCGAGGCCAACATCATCAAGCTGCCGAACATCAGCGCCTCGATCCCGCAGCTCAAGGCGGCGATCGCCGAGCTGCAGGGCGCCGGCTACGACGTGCCCGACTACCCGGAGGACCCGCAGACCGACGAGGAGCGCGCGGCCCGCGCCGCCTACGACGCGGTCAAGGGCAGTGCGGTGAACCCGGTGCTGCGCGAGGGCAACTCCGACCGGCGCGCCCCCGCGTCGGTGAAGAGCTACGCCCGCAAGCACCCGCACTCGATGGGCGCGTGGTCGAGCGACGCCGCAGCCACGTCGCGACCATGAGCGACGGCGACTTCCGCCACTCCGAGCGCTCGGTGACCCTCGGGCGCCGACGACGCTGCGCATCGAGCACGTCGCCGCCGACGGCAGCGTCACGGTGCTGAAGGACGAAGCTGCCGGTGCTCGCCGGCGAGATCGTCGACGCCGCTGTGATGCGCAAGGCCGCGCTGGAGGAGTTCCTGGCCGAGCAGATCGCCGACGCCAAGGACAAGGGCGTGCTGTTCTCGGTGCACCTCAAGGCCACGATGATGAAGGTCTCCGACCCGATCATCTTCGGCCACGCCGTGCGCCAGTTCTTCCCGGACGTGTTCGCGCAGTACGGCGCCGACCTCGCGTCGGTCGGTGCCGACCCCAACGACGGCCTCGCGAGCGTGCTCACCGCGCTCGAGAAGCTGCCGGCCGAGAAGCGCGAGGCCATCGAGGACGCCATCGACGCGGCCTACGAGAGCGGGCCGGCGCTCGCGATGGTCGACTCCGACCGCGGCATCACCAACCTGCACGTGCCGAGCGACGTGATCATCGACGCCTCGATGCCGGCGGCGATCCGCTCGTCGGGGCAGATGTGGAACGCCGACGGACGAGCAGCAGGACACCAAGTTCGTCATCCCGGACTCCTCCTACGCCGCCGCTCTACGCCGAGACGGTCGACTTCTGCCGCGAGCACGGCGCGTTCGACCCGGCCACGATGGGCACCACGCCCAACGTCGGGCTGATGGCGCAGAAGGCCGAGGAGTACGGCAGCCACGACAAGACCTTCGAGATCGCCGGCGCCGGCACCGTCCGGGTGCGTCGACGCCGCGGGCAGCGTGCTGCTCGAGCACGAGGTCGACGCCGGCGACATCTGGCGCGCGTGCCAGACCAAGGACGCGCCGATCCGCGACTGGGTGCAGCTCGCCGTCGACCGGGCCCGGGCCACCGGCGCGCCCGCGGTGTTCTGGCTCGACGAGACCCGCGCGCACGACGCGCAGGTGCTGACCAAGGTGCGCGCCGTACCTCGCCGAGCTCGACACCGACGGGCCTGACGATCGAGATCATGCCCGTCGCCGAGGCCACCCGCTACACCCTGGCGCGCGCGAAGCGGGCGAGGACACGATCTCCGTCACCGGCAACGTGCTGCGCGACTACCTCACCGACCTGTTCCCGATCATGGAGCTCGGCACCAGCGCCAAGATGCTCTCGATCGTGCCGCTGATGAACGGCGGCGGACTGTTCGAGACGGGCGCCGGCGGCTCGGCGCCCAAGCACGTGCAGCAGCTGGTCAAGGAGAACCACCTGCGCTGGGACTCCCTCGGCGAGTTCCTCGCGCTGGCCGTGTCGCTTCGAGTTCCTCGCCGACAAGACCGACAACCCGCGGGCGCGGTGCTCGGGCAAGACCCTCGACGCGGCGACCGGGCGGTGCTCGAGAAGGGCCGGTCGCCGTCGCGCAAGGTCGGCGAGCTCGACAACCGCGGCAGCCACTTCTACCTCGCGCTGTACTGGGCGCAGGCGCTCGCCGAGCAGACCGACGACGCCGAGCTCGCCGGCTGTTCGGCGCCCTCGCCGAGCGGCTCGCCGCCGACGAGGACACCATCGTCGGCGAGCTCGACGCCGTGCAGGGCGCGCCGGTCGACCTGGGCGGCTACTACCACGTCGACCGGGCGAAGACCGACGAGGTCATGCGGCCGAGCGCGACGTTCAACGCGGCGCTGGCCGAGCTGTCGTCCGAGGCGGAGGGACGCCGAGGCCTAGTCGAATCGAACCCGGCCCGCGGCAACCCCACCTCGGGGCCGCGTAGGGTTCGGCCGCCTCTGACCGGCCTTTTCTTACGCGGCTCGTTGGATCAGGAATTGCACGACCGCATACGTTGCGGTCGTGCTCAACGATTCAGCGGCTATCGCTCGGGTTTTCCTCGGCGGCCCACTGTCGGGCCGTCAGTTTCTTCAGGAAAGGATTCCGCACTCGCACGAGAAGTCCTTCCTGGTCCCGTGCGGTCCGGGCGAAGTGTTCAGTGCGTGGCGCGCGGCGCGCGAGGTCATCGCCGAGACGGGGAGATGGCCGGTCGCCGTCAGCACTGACCAAGCACCCTTGAACGATGAGATGAGGTACGTCTGGCACGACCCGCCCAGGCTCCAAGCCGGTCTGGCTATGGATCCTGCTGTCGTCATCCAGGGCAGCGCGGACCCGGGACCTCAAGGAACTGCTGGAGCGCCGGAGGGCAGTCTTCGAGGTGGACGAGCCGCTCGAGTACGAGGCCCTTGAGGACATCCTCGACTCAACGAGGCGACGCTTCGGCGACGCGCCCACTCAGCAGGACGTACGCCGAGATCTCGGATCCGTGAGCAGCTACGGTCGGCTCGAGCGCTATCTGTTCGCGTGGGAGGCCGAGCAGCCGAACGCCTCCGAGGTGCTGGCCGACTTCCGGGAACCGCTCGACTGGTTCGAGCCGGGCGGACACCACCTCGCCTTGCTCCCGACGTCAAAGGCGCACGGGGCGGCGGCCTTCACCTCCTACTGGGGAGCATCGGGCCCCGGCGGCGCCGAGGACCTGGTGCGGATTCTGCGCTCGTGGCACGAGCGGTTCGGAGCCGAACTCGTTGCGAACTGGTACACCGTGCTCCAGTTCGTCGTCGACCGACCACCCCGTTCACCTGAGCAAGCCTGGTCCCTCGTCGATGAACACCTGTGCATCGGTCAGGACCTGGCGTCCAGCGGCAACACCCCCCGCTGGTACGTCTACCAGGTGCTCTACGAGCCCACATGGCTCATCCACGACCACCCGTAACAGCCCCGCTCACAGCGGCAAGAGGCTCCGCGTCGCCCGAGCCACGGGAGCCGCTGACGTCTGCTGGTTGGAGTTAGAGGTTCTGGACGTCGCCCTGCTTCGCCCGGACGGCCTCGGCGGCCTCCTTGAGCGAGGAGAGCTCGGACTCCGAGAGGTCCTGCTCGACGACCCGGTGACGCCACCGGCGCCGATCTCGGCGAGGACGCCGAGGTAGACCCCGGAGATGCCGTACTCGCCGTCGACCCAGGCGCAGACCGGCATGCCGCGCCGGAGTCCTCGGCGATCGGCCTTGACCATGCGGGCGGCGGCGGCCGACGGCGCGTAGTACGCCGAGCCGGTCTTGAGCAGCGCGACGACCTCGGCGCCGCCGTTGCGGGTGCGGTCGACCAGCTCGTCGATCTCCGCGGCAGCAGGTCGGCCAGCGGCTTGCCGTCGACGGTGCAGGCGCCGGGCACCGGCACCATCGTGTCGCCGTGCGAGCCGAGGGTCAGGGTCGTGACCGATGCCGACCGGGACGCCGAGCTCCTCGGCCACGAAGTTGCGTGAAGCGGGCGGTGTCGAGCATGCCGGCCTGGCCGAACACCCGTTCTTCGGGAAGCCGGAGGCGAGCTGGGTCAGCGCGGTCATCTCGTCGAGCGGGTTGGACACGACGATGATCACGGCGTCGGGCGAGTGCTTGGCGATGTTCTCCGCGACGCCGCGCACGATCTTGGCGTTGGTCTCGATCAGGTCCATCCGGCTCATGCCCGGCTTGCGCGGCAGGCCCGCGGTGATGACGACGATGTCGGAGCCCGCGGTCGCCTCGTAGCCGGAGCCGTCGGCGGCGTGGTCGCGCCGGCGACCTTGGTCTCGAAGCCCTCGATCGGGCGGCGACTGGTTCATGTCGAGCGCCAGGCCCTCGGGCTTGCCCTCGAGGATGTCGGTGAGCACGACCTGTCGAAGATGTCGTACTCGGCGAGCCGGTGCGCCGTGGTCGAGCCGTAGAAGCCGGCTCCGACGACGGTGACCTTGCCCTCGACTGCTCACTTGCCGCGATCTTCAGGCTCTGCAGCTGTTCTCGATGATGGCGTCGGCGTACTCGCTGGTGCCGACGGCGGACCGGTTCGTCGCGGTCGGGCTCGAGGTCGTGGGTGACCTCGTCGCCCGTTCCGGTGGCGCGGTGGTCCCGCGGGGCCGAGGCTACCGGAGCGTCCCTGCTGCTCCTGCAGGGGGCGGAGCAGCCCCCGTACTGCCGGACAGCGGCTCAACCGGAGCCGGGAGGCAACGCACGCTGCTCGTCAGGACGAGGACGGCCACACCCAGGGTGGCGAGCACGATCGCGTCGAAGAGCCGGCCGCGGACTGCCAGCAGCCCAACCGCCCGGCCCGGGAGCAGGAGCGGATGCCGGCGCCGCCGACCAGGCCGCCGCCGACGAGCAGCAGTCCGCGGCGCCAGTGGTCCTGCCCGACCAGCGCGAGCCCCACGAGCACCGCGAGCAGCACCGCGCCGAGCGCGACCTCGCTCGGCCCGCGGGTCCGTCGCAGCGGTTGTGCGGGGCCGGCGCTCGCCCGAGCTCGCGGATCGCCGGACGAGCGGTCGGGCTCCGCATCGCGTCCATGCCTCCAGCCTGCCTGCCGGGTGAGGTTCGCCCGAACGGAGGTCCCTCCGGCCGGACGGCGCCTTATCGTCTCACCTCGTTGCAGGCATTCCCGACCAGCGATCCGGGCCGGCGGCGGCATCGTCACGCACGGTCAAGGCGTCCCCGCGTCGGGGGCACCCGGACGGGGTAGCCGTCGCTGTCGGACACGGCCGTCCGGCTTCGGCCTCAGCGCCGGCAGTCGGAACACCCCCACCGACCCCCCTGCAACCCCCGGAGGCAATCCTCGTGGACCGGCCCTACCTACGGGTCGAGGACAGCGGTGCCGTTCACGCCCTGCAGCCGGAGGTGACGACGCTCGGGCGCGGGCCCGGCGTCCACGTGGTCCTCGAGGACCCCAGCGTCTCCCGGTTGCACGCGGAGATCTGATCCGCGGGCACCGCACGTCTACGTCTCCGACCTCGGCCTGTCGACCAACGGCACCCGGGTCAACGGCCGTCCGATCGGCCGCCGCATGCTGAACGACGGCGACGTCATCAGCCTCGGCATGGCCCGCTGCGTGCCGGTGGCATGGCACCTGTCCAGACCTCGAGTCGCGACACCGTCGAGCTCCGACGGGTCGTCGCCCCCGAGCTCACCCGGCGCGAGCTCGAGGTCCTCACCGCCTCTGCCGGCCGGCGCTGACCCAGGAGGCGTTCGTCGCCCCCGCGACGGCCCGGGAGATCGCCGACGAGCTGGTGGTCACCGAGGCCGCGGTCAAGCAGCACCTGCTGCGGCTGTACGCCAAGTTCTCCATCCCCGAAGGTGTGAACCGGCGGGCGCGGCTGGCGAACGAGGTGGTCGGGCCGGTGTCGTGCGGCCGCTACCCGGGGTCCCGGACCTCGAGCGCGAGGCCGCGGACGTCGAACCGCCGGCCCGAGCACCGGTCCCCGGCGGCACACCGGCAGCGTTCGGCGCTCCCGGCGGCGCTGCCCGGCTCGATGGCGTCGGGCTCCCGCACCGGCTGATCCGATCCGGTCAGCTCTGACGGCCGACCCGGTCAGGCGGCGGACTCGGCCGCTTCGACCACGTTCAGCAGCAGCATCGCGCGGGTCATCGGGCCCACGCCGCCGGGCACCGGGGCGAGGAAACCGGCCACCGACCCGGCGGCGGGCTCGACGTCGCCGACCAGGCCGGCCTCGGTCCGCGGTGATGCCGACGTCGAGTACGGCTGCGCCGGGCTTGAGGTCGTCGGCCTTGATCAGGCCGGGGACGCCGGCGGCGGCGATGACCACGTCGGCGCCGCGCAGGTGGGTGGCGAGGTCACGGGTGCCGGTGTGGCAGAGGGTCACGGTCGCGTTCTCCGAGCGCCGCGTCAGCAGCAGCCCGATGGGCCGGCCGACCGTGACGCCACGGCCGACGACGACCACCTCGGCACCCTCGAGCGGCACGCCGTAGCGCCGCAGCAGCTCGACGCAGCCGCGCGGCGTGCACGGCAGCGGGCCGGGCTCGCCGAGCACGAGCCGGCCGAGGTTGGTCGGGTGCAGGCCGTCGGCGTCCTTGGCCGGGTCCATGCGGCTCAGCACGGCGCCCGCGTCGATGCCCCCGGGGGAGCGGCAGCTGGACGATGAAGCCGGTGCAGCCGGGTTCGGCGTTCAGCTCGTCGACGACGGCCTCGATCTGGGCCTGCGTGGCGTCGGCGGGCAGGGTCCGCTCGTAGGAGCGGATGCCCACCTCGGCGCAGTCGCGGTGCTTGCCGCGGACGTAGGAGATGCTGCCGGGGTCCTCCCCGACCAGCACCGTGCCCAGACCGGGGACGATCCCGTTCTCGGCGAGCTTCGCCACCCGTTCGGTGAGCTCGGCGCGGATCGCCGCCGCCGCCGCCTTGCCGTCGAGCCGGACCGCCGTGGTGTCTGCCATGCGCCCCAGGTTAGTGCGCGAAGTGACGGGTCCCGGAGAAGTAGAGCGCGACCCCGGCCTTCTCGGCCGCCTCGATGACGAGGTTGTCGCGGACCGAGCCACCGGGCTCGACGACGGCACGGACACCGGCTTCGGCGAGCACCTCGAAGCCGTCCGGGAACGGGAAGAAGGCGTCGCTGGCCGCGACCGATCCCGTCGCCCGCTCCCCCGCGCGGCTGACCGCGAGACGCGCGGCGTCGACCCGGTTGACCTGTCCCATCCCGACCCCGACGGTCGCCAGCCCCGACGCGAGGAGGATCGCGTTGGACTTCACGGCGCGGATCGCGCGCCAGGCGAAGGCGAGGTCGGCGAGCACGTCGGAGTCCACGGCGGACCCGGTCTGCAGCGACCAGGTCGACGGGTCGTCGCCCGGGGCGTCCAGCCGGTCGGCGGTCTGCAGCAGCATGCCGCCGCTCACCGGGCGCATCTCGACCGCGCCGGCGACCGGGAAAGGGCACTCCAGCAGGCGGATGGAGGGCTTGCGCGAGAGGATCTCGACGGCTTCGGGCTCGAAGGCCGGGGCGCAGACGACCTCGGTGAAGATCTCGGAGACGGTCTCGGCCATCGCCTTGGTCACGGTGCGGTTGGTGGCGATGACGCCGCCGAAGGCCGAGACGGGGTCGCAGGCGTGGGCCCGCCGGTGCACCTCGGCGATGTCGGTCTCGTCCGACCGCTCCCGCCGACGCCGATCGCGATGCCGCACGGGTTGGCGTGCTTGATGATCGCGACGCACGGGGCGCCGAAGTCGTTCGCCGCTCGGCGCGCGGCGTCGGTGTCGATGTAGTTGTTGTAGGACATCGGCTTGCCGTGCAGCTGCCGTGCCTGCGCGAGACCCGGGGCCGCGTCGGGGTTGGCGTAGAGGGCGGCCTGCTGGTGCGGGTTCTCGCCGTAACGGAGGACGTCGGCCCGCTGCCAGGCCCCGCCGACCCAGGTCGGGAACCGCCCGGCCGGTGTGGTGGCATCGGCGTCCTCGGCCAGCACCTGTGCGTTCATCCAGGACGCGACCGCGATGTCGTAGGACGCGGTGTGGGCGAAGGCCTCGGCCGCGAGGCGCTGCCGGGACAGGAGGTCGAATCCGCCGGTCTCGAGGGCCCGGACGACGTCGCCGTACCGGGCCGGGCTGACGACGACGGCGAGGTTCGCGAAGTTCTTCGCCGAGGCCCGCACCATCGCGGGGCCGCCGATGTCGATCTGCTCGACGGTGTCGTCGGGGGATGCGCCCGCGGCGACGGTCTCGCGGAACGGGTAGAGGTTGACCACGACGAGGTCGAAGGGCACCACGCCGAGCTCGTCGAGCTGGGCGACGTGCGCCGGCTTGCGCCGGTCGGCGAGCAGCCCGCCGTGCACCTTCGGGTGCAGCGTCTTCACGCGTCCGTCGAACGCCTCCGGGAAGCCGGTGACCTCACTGACCGGGGTGACGTCGACGCCGGCGGCGGCGAGCACCTTCGCCGTCGAACCGGTCGAGACGACGGCGACGCCGGCCTGCTTCAACGCGGCGCCGAGTTCGTCGAGCCCGGACTTGTCGCTGACGCTGACCAGCGCGCGACGGATGGGCAACCTGCTCATGTGTCTCCTCCTGAGGCCGTTCGGCCGGTGCCGGGCGCTCCCGGGCCGACCGCGACCTGCGCGACCAGCCGCCCGATGGTGTCGGTGTAGAGACCGCGCTCGACGGCCTGGATCCTCGCGCGCAACACGTCCTCGGTGTCGCCGTCGAGCACCGGTACGGCTGCCTGCGCCAGCACCGGGCCGGTGTCGACGCCCTCGTCCACCTCGTGCACGGTGCAGCCCGTGATGCGGACGCCGTAGGCCAGCGCGTCACGGACAGCCGATCCCCCGGGGAAGGCGGGCAGCAACGACGGGTGGGTGTTCACGATGCGGAACGACCGCACGACCGCCGGCCCGAGCACCTTCATGTAGCCGGCGAGGACGACCAGGTCCGGTGCGTCCGCGGCGAGCCGTGCGGCGACTTCGGCGTCGAAGGCGGCGCGGTCGGGGAACGAGCCCAGCTCGACCGTCCAGGTCGGGACGCCGTCGGACTCGGCGCGGCGTTGCGCGCGGGTCCCGGGCCGGTCGGTGCCGACGGCCACCACCTCGGCGCCGAACGCGGGGTTGCGGCACGCGTCGAGCACCGCCTGGAGGGTGGTTCCCGCCCCCGAGGCCAGCACGACCAGGCGGGCAGGCACAGCGATTCCCCTCGTGATCCGCGGTGGTCGAGCGAACGGACCGGCTCCCGCGGAGGCACCGACCGCGCCCCACCCTAACGGGACGCCTAGTCGGGCAGGCGGACGACCTCGCGACGGCGTCGCAGCCGCGCCGGAAGGCGGAGCCTGGGCGCATGCAACCAGGAGGGACGGTGCAAGCGAGAAGGGCGGTGCAGCCATCCGGGCCGACGCGGCCGGCCCGGCGCACGGAGCCAGGTGGGACGCCGTGACCTCCCCTTCTTCGTCGCCCCACGCCGGTGGGCTCCGGTGGCGTCGTCGGCGGGACCCCGCGACGTCTCGGTCGTACGACCGGCGGGGCCCGCACGGCGAGCCCGCGCGACGGCCCGGCCGCGCGCCCCTCTCGTCAGGGCCGCGGCCGCGGCTGCGACGAGACCGACCTCGAGGGTGACGGCGAGCCCGGTGGCGAGCGCCGAGGCGCCCACGTCCCGGAGGTCGCCGCCGAGCACCTGCCCGGAGGCGAGGGCCACGAGGGCACCGACGACCACCCCGGCCACAGGACCGCAGGCCGCGGCCAGGCCCGCCGTCGTCCACGAGCCGCGCTCACCGAGGCGTCCGACGACCACGCGCCCGGCGAACAGGCCCGCGAGAACCGGGACGAGGAGGACCGCGGCGGCGAGCACGAACGGCAGCTGGCTGGGCAGACCGCCGAAGACGGGCAGCCCGGGCACCACGCCGAGGTGACCGGAGAACGGGGCGACCACGGTCTCGGAGCCGACGCTGAACCCCTGGCCCACGGCGTAGGCGACGAACCACAGCACCAGGTTGGGCAGCAGGGCGAGCTGCACGACCCAGACCCCGGTCGCACCGACCACCCCGCCCGAGGCGTCCGGCGCGACGTGGCCCGCGGTCGGCAGGTTGACGGCCAGGAAGAGGGCCAGCAGCAGGGCGCCGCCGGTGACCAACGTGCCGCAGGCGACGAGCGCTCCACGCAGCACGACCCGCGGCACCGTGGGACGCGGGCCACTCAGCCGCAGGACGCGCCCGCCGCGGCGGAGGAACGCCAGCCGATCGGGGGCGAGGACGCCGGCCGCACCGAGAGCCACCAGCGGGACGGCCAGCAGGAAGGCCCCCAGCCCGCCTTGCCAGGCCACGGCAGCGGGAGCGGCCGGGACGCCCCCGCGGCCGAGCAGCCCGACGACGAACGAGACCAGTGCGTAGGGCAGCGCGACCGCGAGCGAGACCGTGGCGACCGCGGCCCGGTGCCGGCTGCAGCGCAGGCCCACCTCACGTCCGGCCCGGTGGAGCAGGAACGCGGACACGGTGGTGAGGCCGAGTGGGACGACCGAGACGTTCCCCTCGGGGAAGTGGACCGTGGCGCCCTGCGCGAGCAGCCACAGGGCCGCACCGACGTGCAGTGCCTGGCCGAACGAGGCGTTCGAGCGGCCGTCGGCGAGACCGAGCACGGTCACGAGGATCTCGACCACCGCGAGCCCGAGGGCGGCGGCGGCCGACGCGGCGAACACGCCGCCGAGCAGCGGAACCCGGAGCGTTGCGGCCAGGCGCCGCTCGGAGGGATCACGGTCGTCGTCGGTCGATGCGGTCGGCCGGACCATCAGCTCGGTCACCGGGTCGAGGTTTCCAGCTCGGCGGGAAAATGTCTGTTCCGGCGCGCCGCTCCCCCGCAACCGATCGAACGCGCCCCGCGGCGGCTGGTCACGGGGACAGCCACGCGGGACGCGTTCGGGTCGGTGCGTACGTGCGGTCGGACGGAGCCTCGGCTCAGCCCTTCTGCATGATCTCGGCCATGAGCCGGGCGGTCTCGCTCGGCGTCTTGCCGACCCGGACACCGGCCTTCTCGAGGGCGTCCTTCTTCGCGTCCGCGGTACCGGCGGAGCCGGAGATGATGGCGCCGGCGTGGCCCATCGTCTTGCCCTCGGGTGCGGTGAAGCCCGCCACGTACCCGACGACCGGCTTGGTGATGTGCTTCTCGATGTGCGCCGCCGCGCGCTCCTCGGCGTCGCCGCCGATCTCGCCGATCATGACGATCGCGTCGGTCTCGGGGTCGGCCTCGAACGCGTCGAGCGCGTCGATGTGCGTGGTGCCGATGACGGGGTCGCCACCGATGCCGACGCAGGTCGAGAACCCGAAGTCACGCAGCTCGTACATCATCTGGTAGGTCAGGGTGCCGGACTTGGAGACCAGTCCGATGCGCCCGCCCGGGGTGATGTCGGCCGGGATGATGCCGGCGTTGGACTTGCCCGGCGAGGCGATGCCGGGGCAGTTCGGGCCGATGATCCGGGTGGCGCCACCCTTCTCCTGCGAGTAGGCCCAGAACTCGGTCGAGTCGTGCACCGGGATGCCCTCGGTGATGACGACGCAGAGCGGGATGCCCGCGTCGACGGCCTCGATGACCGCGTCCTTGACGAACTTCGGCGGCACGAAGACCACCGAGACGTCGGCCCCGTAGGAGTCGATGGCCTCCTTCACGCTGCCGAGCACCGGGACGCCGTCGAGGTCCTGACCCGCCTTGCGGGCGTTGACGCCGGCGACCACGTTCGTGCCGGCCTTGAGCATGCGCCGGGTGTGCTTGGCACCCTCGGAGCCCGTGATCCCCTGGACCACGATCTTGGAGTTTTCCGTCAGCCAGATCGCCACGGGGTCAGACCGCCTTCTGCGCGAGTTCGGCGGCCCGGCGGGCCGCCCCGTCCATCGTGTCCTCGAGGTGGACGACCGGCAGGTCGGCCTCGGCCAGGATGCGGCGTCCCTCCTCGACGTTGTTGCCGTCCAGCCGGACGACGAGGGGCTTGGAGGCGCTGCCTTCCAGCATCGCCAGAGCCTGGACGATGCCGTTGGCGACCGCGTCGCAGGAGGTGATCCCACCGAAGATGTTGACGAACACCGACTTCACGCTCGGGTCGCCGAGGATGACCGAGAGGCCGTCCGCCATGACCTGCGCCGAGGCGCCGCCGCCGATGTCGAGGAAGTTGGCGGGCTTGGCGCCGCCGAACTCCTCGCCGGCGTAGGTGACGACGTCGAGGGTCGACATGACCAGCCCGGCGCCGTTGCCGATGATCCCGACGTCGCCGTCGAGCTTCACGTAGTTGAGGCCCTTCTCCTTCGCCATCTGCTCGAGCGGGTCGACCGCGCCCTTGTCGGCGAGCGCCGCGTGGTTCTCGTGGCGGAAGTCGGCGTTGTCGTCGAGCGTGACCTTGCCGTCGAGGGCGACGACGCGCCCGTCGCCGGTGAGGATGAGCGGGTTCACCTCGACCAGCGTGGCGTCCTCCTTCACGAAGACGGTCCACAGCTTCTCGAGGAGCTCGGCAGCACCGTCGAGGGCCTGCTCGGGCAGGTGACCCTGCTCGGCGATGCTGCGGGCGGTCGCGCGGTCGACGCCCTTCAGGGGGTCGATCGCGATGCGCGCGAGCATCTCGGGCCGGCTGACCGCGATCTCCTCGATCTCCATGCCGCCCTCGGAGGAGCACATGGCGAGGAACGTGCGGTTCGAGCGGTCGAGCAGGAACGAGGCGTAGTACTCCTCGGCGATGTCGCTGGCCTGCTCGACGAGCACCTTGTGGACCGTGAGGCCCTTGATGTCCATGCCGAGGATGTCGGTCGCCCTGGCCTCGGCCTCGGCGGCGTCGGACGCCACCTTCACGCCGCCGGCCTTGCCGCGCCCGCCCGCCTTGACCTGGGCCTTGACCACGACCTTGGCTGACCCCGCAGAGATCAGCTCGTCGGCGATGGCCTTGGCCTCGTCCGGCGTGGTCGCGATGCGGCCGGTCGGAACCGGTACGTCATAGGCGGCGAAGAGCTCCTTCGCCTGATGTTCGAATAGGTCCACAGCCGGACCTTATCGACTACCGGCGGCGCTCCAACGCGCACCCTGGCGCGACGGTTCCCGCAGCGTGCGACCAACCTGGCCGGCGGTGAGCCGCGTCACACGCCGGCCGGTGTCACTGACCGGCACTCGCTCCCGCGGCGGAGACGTGCTCGGTGAGCCACCCGACGATGTCGCGCGTCGTGGCCCCGGGGGTGAAGACCTCGGCGACACCGAGGGCCTTGAGCTCGGCGATGTCGTCCTCGGGGATGATCCCGCCGCCCATGACGACGACGTCGTCGGCGCCCTGCTCCTTGAGCAGTTCCATCACCTTGGCGAACAGCGTCATGTGCGCTCCGGAGAGCACCGACAGCCCGATGGCGTCCGCGTCCTCCTGGATCGCGGTACTGACGATCTGCTCCGGCGTCTGGTGCAGCCCGGTGTAGATGACCTCCATGCCCGCATCCCGCAGTGCGCGGGCGACGACTTTCGCGCCGCGGTCGTGACCGTCGAGGCCCGGCTTGGCGACGACGACGCGGATGCGACCACCGGGCTGGGTCATCGGCTGGGCCATCCTTTGCGTTCGGGTTCGGGCGGTCGCCCGGCGCGGCCGGTCGGCCACGGGTCGGGCAGGCTGATCGTAACGGGGAGAACCCGGCCGCCGCACCCCGCCGGTCCCGGCCGGCCCGGCGGAAGAGCCGTACGACGACCATCGATCGGACGACACCGACGAGGAGACACCGAACGGTGTCAGAATCAGCATGACGAACCCGGAGTGAAGGGCGGCTGAGGCACCGATGTCGGCGGACGATTGGCGTACTCCCCTGCTCGACGCGATCGAGCCCGTCGGCGAGCCCGAGGGCGACGAACCGCCGCTGAACCGGATCGGCTGGCCGGGGTACACGCCGCGTAACGCGATCAGGTGGGGACGCGCCAGCGTCGGCGGCGTCGAGTGCGTGCTGGCCGCCTGGGACTTCTCGGTCTACGGCGGCAGCTTCGGCGAGCAGGACGCCACCGCGTTCCTCGCCGCGGTCGACACGGCCGTCAAGGCGCGCCGCCCGCTCGTGAGCCTCGTCCGCAGCGGCGGCACACGGCTGCAGGAGGGCATCGCGGGCCTCGTCGGCATGCCGCGGGCGACCCTCGCCGTACGGCGCCTCGCCCGCGCCGGCCTGGTCCACGTCGTCGTCGCCGACCAACCCACGACCGGCGGCGTCTGGGTCACCGTCGCGAGCCGCGCCGACCTCCGCGCGGCCGTCGCGGGGGCCGTGGTCGGTTTCGCAGGCCCCCGGGTCGTCGAGGCGGTGACCGGCTCGGAACCCGGTCCGGGCAGCCACACCGCCGAGTCCGCCTACGCGGCCGGGCTCGTCGACGTCGTGCTCGAACCCGATCAGGCCGTCGAGTGGCTCGGCCGGGTGCTCGCCGTGCTCGACAGCACGGCTGTCCGGCACCAGGAGGACGTGCCCCCGCCGCCGCTGGTGGACCGCGACGGGGCCGCTCAGGTGCGCGCGGCGCGCGAAGGCGCACGGCCCGACGGCGTCGTCCTGCTGCAGCGGCTCATCAGCGAACCGGTGCCGCTGGTCGGGGGCGACGACACCGTCGCGGCCGTGCTCGGACGCCTGGAGCCGACCGGCCAGCCGGTGGTCGCCGTCGCCGTGGCGGCCCGCCGCGGCGGCCGACCGACCCCGGCAGGATTCCGGCTGCTCACCCGTGCCGCCCGCCTCGCCGACCGTGCCGAGCTACCGCTGCTGACACTCGTGGACCTGCCCAGCGCGGCGCCGGAAGCGGCGGCCGAGGCCGACGGGCAGGCGGCCGCCATCGGCGAGGCGATGGATGCGGTCCTCGCCTGCCGGGCGGCCACGGTCGCGGTCCTCGTCGGGGAGGGCGGCTCCGGCGGGGCGATGGCGGCGGCCTGCTGCGACACCCTGCTGGTCACACCGTCGTCGTACTTCGCCGCCCTCGGTCCGGAGGGAGCGGCGGTCACCCTGCGCCGCACACCGGATGAGGCGGCGCGCCTCATGGCGGTCCGGCCGGTCGACCTGCTGGCGCTCGGCGTCGCCGACGATGTCGTCCCGGACGCCGGGGCGGACGCAGCCGAGACCGCCGTGTTCGCCGCGGCGGTCGCGGCCGCGGTGGGCAAGCAGAGCCGGGCGGAGCCGGCCCGTCGTCTCGATGCGCGCGAGCGACGCTGGTCGTTCCCCGCGCCGGGTGTGGTGCCGGAGAGCGGCTGAGTATCCCCCGGCTCGGCACGGCTACCGCGAAAGAGACCCGCGTCACTCCCGTCGTCGTCGTGGTCGGCGGCCTGGCTGATCACTTTCCGTGACGAGTCGGTGGTATTGCTGGTCACCGGCCTGCGTGACGCTCCGTGACCACGAGGACAGGTTGCGACCCGGTTCGGCTCCCGTGCCGTGGCCCATAGGCCCGAGGGACCAGCGGGGTAGACGGAAAACGTCATCTCGGTAAGGTCGATGTCACTCCAGCGGCGTTGCTGATCGCAACGCCCGAGCGCTGCCTCGAGATCGCGTGACGGGTCCGTTCGTCACCGTCGGTATCGCTGCCCTGATCGCCCGCCGGCCGCAGCGTCGTGCCCGGGCACGGTCTGGGCCGCACTGCCACATCCGTGCAGCAGCGCACCCGACCGGAGATCCCGCGTCGGTACGACGTTGCAAAGGTTGCTGCTGTGCTCGTCCGTTCGTCCTCCACCACTCCCGGGCGCTCGCGCCGTCGCGTGCGGGTCACCGCCGTCGCACTCGCTGCGGTCGCGGTGCCCACCGCCGTCGTCGCCACCACGACGGCGGCGATCCCCCTTCCGATGGTCAGCAGTGCGAGCGGGAAGCACATCCCGATGGCCTACGACCGGGCCGACGTCGCCGCCTTCGCCGCCGATCGTGGGGCCCAGCGGCGAGAGATGGTCACCCGCTGGTACGCGCTCGCCACGCAGCTCGACGCGCAAGCCGATCAGCAGCGCGCGTCCCGCGGTCAGCCCCGCCAGGCCCTGACGACCGTGGTCGCGCACTACTGGCGCCCGACGGACGGCCCCCTGACGCAGCCGTTCCACCCCGGACACGACGGCATAGACCTCGGTGTCCCGGTGGGGACGCCCGTGCTCGCCGCCGCGGACGGCGTCGTCACCTTCGTCGGGCAGGAGAGCGGCTACGGCAACCACGTCGAGATCCGCGACGCCGACGGCACGGTCACGACCTACAGCCACCTCTCGGCCTTCGTGGCGACCGTCGGGCAACCCGTGCAGGCGGGTCAGCCCATCGCGCTGTCCGGCAACACCGGCCACTCCACCGGGCCGCACCTGCACTTCGAGGTCAAGCTCCCGGACGGCGTCACCGTCATCGACCCGCTGCCGTGGCTGGCGCAGCACGGCGCCTGAGCGCCGACACCGACTCGTCAGGGCGTCGGAGCGTCAGAGCTTCTCGATCGGCGCGTAGCGGAGCAGGAGCTCCTTCACGCCCGGCTCCCCGAAGTCGACGCTCGCCCGCGCCTTGTCCCCCGCTCCCGACGTCGCGACCACGCGACCGAGCCCGAATGCGCTGTGCGTCACCCGGTCGCCCGGCGACAGGTCGGGGACGGGACGGAGCCCCGGTCCGCCGGTGCCACGACCAGGTCCGAAACCACCGGACGTGATCACGCTGCGGGCGGCGCTGGCGATCGCCGGCTCCGGCAGGCGCCGCCAGTCGACGAGATCGTCGGGCACCTCCTCCAGGAAGCGCGACGGCGGGTTGTACGACGTCTGCCCGTAGGCGCTGCGCACCTGGGCCCGGGAGAGGTAGAGGCGTTGCCGGGCGCGGGTCACGCCGACGTAGGCGAGCCGACGCTCCTCCTCGAGCTCGGTGGCATCCCCGAGCGTCCGCATGTGGGGGAAGACGCCGTCCTCGAGGCCGGTGAGGAACACGACCGGGAACTCGAGGCCCTTGGCCGCGTGCAGCGTCATCAGCGTCACCACGCCCTGGCCGCCCTCGTCGGCCGGGATGGAGTCGGCGTCGGCGACCAGCGAGACCTGCTCGAGGAACTCCGCGAGCGTCCCCTCCGGGGAGCGCTCGGTGAATTCGCGGGCGACGCCGACGAGCTCGGCGAGGTTCTCCGCGCGGCCCTCGGACTCGATCGTCCCCTCGGCCGCCAGCTCCTCGAGGTACCCGGTCTTCTCGAGCACCGCCTCGACGACCTCGGCGGGCTCGGCGCCGGACTCGGCGACCTCGCGCAGGTCGGCGAGCAACCCCGCGAACTCCTTCACGCTCTTCAACGAGCGGGTGGCCATCGCCGGCACCTCGTCCACCCGGCCGAGCACGGCGGCGAAACCGATGCGCTCGCGGTCACCGAAGGCCGTCATGAGCGCCTCGGCACGGTCGCCGATGCCCCGCTTCGGGACGTTGAGGATGCGGCGCAGCGAAACCGTGTCGGCCGGGTTCGCCAGCACGCGGAGGTAGGCAAGCGCGTCCCGGACCTCGCGGCGTTCGTAGAAGCGAACGCCGCCCACGACCTTGTAGGGCATCCCGACGCGGAGGAACACGTCCTCGAAGACGCGGCTCTGGGCGTTGGTCCGGTAGAAGACCGCGATGTCTGCGGGCCGGATGCCGTGCTCGTCGGAGAGCTTGTCGACCTCGGAGGCGACGAACGCCGCCTCGTCGTGCTCGTTGTCGGCGACGTAGCCGACGATGCGCTCGCCGTCGCCCTGGTCGGTCCAGAGCCGCTTCGGCTTGCGGCCGCTGTTGCGTGAGATGACCGCGTTGGCAGCCGAGAGGATCGTCTGCGTCGACCGGTAGTTCTGCTCGAGCAGCACCACCGAGGCGTCGGGGTAGTCGGTCTCGAACTCGAGGATGTTCCGGATGTTCGCGCCGCGGAAGGCGTAGATCGACTGGTCGGCGTCGCCGACGACGCAGAGCTCGGAGCGGCCGACGGCGGCCCCGCCGTCGTCGCCCGCGGGCTGCACGTCGAGGTCGGTCCCGACCAACTCGCGGATCAGCACGTACTGCGCGTGATTGGTGTCCTGGTACTCGTCGACGAGCACGTGCCGGAAGCGGCGGCGGTAGTGCTCGGCGACGTCCGGGAACGCCTGCAGGAGGCTGACCGTGGTGAAGATCAGGTCGTCGAAGTCCAGCGCGTTCGCCTCGTGCAGCCGGCGCTGGTAGGTGGCGTAGACCTCGGCGAGCTCGCGCGACTGTCCGTCGGTCGCCTGCGACCGGGCCGTCTCCCAGTCGACGAGCTCGTTCTTGAGGTTGCTGATCTGCGCCATCAGCGCCCGCGGCGGGTAGCGCTTCGGGTCGAGGTCGAGCGACCGCGCCACGAGGGTCATCAGCCGCTGCGCGTCACCGGCGTCGTAGATCGTGAAGTTGGTGTTGAAGCCCAGCCGCTTGATCTCCCGGCGGAGGATGCGGACGCATGCCGAGTGGAAGGTGCTCACCCACATCGCGCGCGCGCGACCGCCGACCAGGGCCTCGACGCGCTCCTTCATCTCACCGGCGGCCTTGTTGGTGAAGGTGATGGCCAGGACCTCACCCGGCGAGACGCCGCGGGCGGCGAGCAGGTACGCGATGCGGCGGGTCAGGACGCGCGTCTTGCCCGAACCGGCGCCGGCGACGACGAGCAGTGGGCCGCCGTCGTGGACGACCGCCGCGCGCTGCTGCGGGTTCAGGTCGTCGAGCAGCGCCTCGACCCGCCCGGGGGTGGCCCGGCCGGCTTCGGCGGTAGGGGCGGCGACGCTCATGAGGCCTCGATCGTACGTTCGAGCGGCCCACCCGGGGACCTGCCACGCGGTTGTACCCACCCCGGCGGCGTGAGCGTCCGGTGCCCCGCCGGGCTGCGCCGATACCGGCCGATACTGTCGCGTCCATGGCCCTCCCCAACTCCGAGGTCGAGCGCGTCCTCGTCGTCGTCGCACACCCGGACGACGCCGACTTCGCCTCCTCGGGCACGGTCGCCACCTGGACCGACGCCGGTATCGCGGTCTCCTACTGCTGCATCACCGACGGCGACGCGGGCGGGTTCGACCCCGCCGTCCCCCGCTCGGAGATCCCGCGCATCCGGCAGGCCGAGCAGCGGGCGGCCGCCGCGGAGCTGGGCGTCACCGACGTGCACTTCCTCGGCCACCCGGACGGTCGCCTCGAGCCGACGATCGCGCTGCGGCGCGACATCTCCCGCGTCATCCGCCAGGTGCGGCCGCAGCGGGTCATCACCCAGTCGCCGGAGCGGAACTGGCAGCGGATCTACGCCTCCCACCCCGACCACCTGCTCGCGGGCGAGGCCACGCTCCGCGCCGTGTATCCCGACGCCCGCAACCCGTTCGCCCACCCGGAGCTGCTCGCCGACGAGGGCCTCGAGCCGTGGACGGTGGCGGAGGTCTGGATGATGGCGGGGCCGAGCGAGCGGCTGAACCGCTACGTCGACGTGACCGACAAGCTCGACCGCAAGCTCGCGGCGCTGCGGGCGCACGAGAGCCAGACCGCGCACATGGACGACCTGGAGAAGATCCTGACCACGTGGATGGGCACGCAGGCACAGCTGGCCGGCTTCGAGCCGGGCCGGCTGGCCGAGGCCTACCACGTGATCGACTCCCAGGGCTGAGCCCGCCTCGACGGCCCCGAGCGGGGGCTCGTCACCACCCATCGCTCGTCGTCACGCCGCCGGCCCGCCGGCGCCTCCGTGTGGTCCCGGCCGCCGTTGCCCGGTCTTGTCGGAGGGGCCGGTTACCGTGGACGAGCGTCCACCCCCTCGGGTCGGGTCGGTCTGAGCCGTCCCTGCCTTCGAGGCGGGTGATCGGCGCGCGATCAGGGAGGTACGTCCGGGCATGACCGCTCCGACCGATGTCCGTCGCTCCGAGCGAGCCGCTGCCCCCGAGCCGACGCGTCCGTCCGGCGCCGCCAAGCTCCGCCGGCTGCCGATCATGTTGGTCCTGCTGGTCGCGACAGGCCTGTTGGTCGCCGCCTTCGCCGTGCCACTGGTGCTCGGCACCGGCCTGGCCGCGAAGAGCTCCGCCGACTTCTTCAACAAGCTGCCCAACGAGCTCTCCGCGCCGGTGCTCGGCCGCGACACCCGGCTGCTGAACGCCGACGGCAGCGTCCTGGCTGTCCTGCACGACCCGGAGAACCGCGTCCCGGTCACCATCGCGCAGATCCCGCAGGCGATGCAGACCGCGATCATCGACATCGAGGACTCGCGCTTCTACACCCACAACGGGGTCGACACGAAGGGGCTCGCGCGCGCGGCGCTGCGCAACAGCGAGGCCGGCGGCGTGCAGGAGGGCGGCTCGACGATCACGCAGCAGTACGTGAAGAACGTGCTGCTCAACGAGGCTGCCACCACCGCCGAGCAGCAGGACGCACGGGGTCAGAACATCGGGCGCAAGCTGCGCGAGGCGCGTCTCGCGCTCGCGGTGGACCAGCAGCTGAGCAAGCAGCAGATCCTCGAGGGCTACCTGAACCTCGCCTACTTCGGCAACGGGGCCTACGGCATCGGCGCCGCCGCGAAGCGGTACTTCGGCATCCCCGTCGAGCGCCTCAACGTCGGGCAGGCGGCACTGCTCGCGGGCATCGTCCGGAGCCCCACCATGTACGACCCGCTGAAGAACCCCAACGACGCGAAGATCCGCCGCAACCAGGTTCTCGACCGGATGCAGCAGCTCGGGCACCTCACGCCGGCCCAGACGCAGTTCGCCCGCAACTCCGGGCTCGGCCTCGCCCCGGTGGCCCCGCCGGCGCAGGGTGATGCCTGTGTCCAGTCCATCGCGCCGTTCTTCTGCGACTACGTGCGCAGCAACCTCCGGAACGACCCGGCGCTGGGCGCGACCCCCGAGGCTCGCGACCGGCGCCTCAACGCCGGTGGCCTGACGATCACCACTTCCCTGGACCCCAGGGTGCAGCAGGCGGCGCAGAACGCCGTCGACAACGCCGCCTCCGCCGACGATCCGGTCGCGGTCAGCGACGTCGTCATCCAGCCGGGGACGGGTGCGGTGATGGCCATGGCCGTGAACCGCGGCTACGGCACCGGCCAGGGGCAGACGACTCTGCCCCTGCCGACCACCCCGTTCCTGCAGCCGGGTTCGACCTTCAAGGCGTTCACGATGGCAGCCGCGCTCGAGAAGGGGTTGCCGCTGTCGACCCGCTTCTTCTCGCCCGCCTGTTACGTCTCCCCGACCCTCGACAACCCGACGAGCGACACGAGCGGCGCCTGTCGCCGGGGCTACAGCAACGCGGAGCCGGACGAGATCGGGAGCTACGCCATCCCCGAGGGCACCTGGAAGTCGGTGAACACCTTCTACGTCCAGCTGGAGGAACGGATCGGCGTTCCGGCCGTGGTCGACATGGCGACCCGTCTCGGCGTCCCGGCCGACCGCTTCAAGGCCGCCGGGGTCGGTCCCAGCAGCGGCTCGGTGACGCTCGGAGCGGTCGGCGTGAGCCCGCTCAGCATGGCCACCGCCTACGCCACGCTCGCGGCCTCGGGCAAACGGTGCGACCCGGCCTACGTGGTCTCCGCCCAGGACGGCAACAACAAGCCGATGAACCTGGCCAACAAGCAGTCGTGCCGGCAGGTGTTGGACCCGCAGGTCGCGGACACGGTGACGGGTGTGCTCGAGGGAGTCATCACCAACGGCACCGGAAGCCCCAACGCCGCCATCGGCCGCATCGCAGCGGGCAAGACCGGGACGACGGACAACTTCAGCGCCGCCTGGTTCGTCGGCTACACCCGTGAGCTCGCCGCGGCGGTCGCCATCGGTGACGTCCGCGACCCGGTCAAGAACCCCCTCAGCGGTCGTTCGATCGGGGGCCGCTACTACAGCAAGATGTTCGGCGGGGATCTCCCCGCGCAGACCTGGTCGCGCACGATGCGGAACGCGTTGTCCGGCTTCTCCGCGTCGTCGATGCCGGCTGCGGTGCCCGGACAGGGCATCCAGGGAACGGGCCAGCTCAGCGGGGTGGGCCAGGGCAACGGCGCAACGAACCAGCCCGGCGGCGGTAACCAGTTCGGGGGCACCAACGGGCCGCTCCCGACCGGAACCTTCACGCCGGGTACGCGTCGCCGGGGCCGCTGACCGGCGAACAGGTCCGACCATTGCGGTCGGACGCGGACCGTCGCCGAGCCCGTGATCAGGCGGTCAGCCTGCCCGGACCGCTTCGTCGGTGAGGTCCAGGTCGAGCTGGCGGTGCGAGCCCCCGTGCTTCTCGGCGTACATCTGCCGGTCGGCGATCGACCACGCCTGACGAAGCCCGGTCCCGGCAGGCACGCTGACGGCTCCGATGGAGGCGCGGACCCCGACGGAGTCGAGGACCACCCGTAGACGCGCCATGAGCCGATCGAGGCAGCCCGGGTCGCAGTCGCTGACCAGCACCGCGAACTCGTCGCCCCCCACGCGGGCCAGGACGTCCTCGCGGCGGACGACGGACTGCAGGCTCTCGGCGGCGGCGACGAGGAGTGCATCGCCCGCAGGGTGCCCGTAGCGGTCGTTGATCTCTTTGAGCTCGTCGAGGTCCAGGCTCACCAGGCCGGTCCACAGACCACGACGGACAGCGCGGGCGTGCTCGCTGCCGAGCGCCTCTTCCCAGCCGGCGCGGTTCGTGATGCCGGTCAGGGCATCGGTGACGGCACGGCGCTCGGCATCGGAAGCGCGACGGTAGGCGGCTTCGAGCGCCGCCTCGGTCTGCACGGCGCCGGCGAGCACGTCGCTGAAGATCTGGGCGATCGGTAGTGCCACCCCCAGGTCGGAGGACTGCGACGACGGGTCGATCCCGAACAGGGAGCCGACCACCGTGCCGTCGGGCAGGGCGATCGGCACCCCGACGTAGGCGCCGATCGGCAGCCGACGGGCGAGCGGCGCGGCGGCGTAGTCGGCGACCAGGCTGACGTCGGGCACCGCGCGCGGGCCGCCCCGAACCATGCGCGAGCAGACCATGGCCGACCACCGCAGACGGGTGCCGCGGGCGAGCCCGCCGGTGTGGGACACGGGTGCGACCGGTCCCCGGGCGGCTTCGAGCACCGCGTCCTCACCGTCGAGCAGCGCGAAGGCCCAGACCGCGAGGGGTGCGAGCCCCTGCAGGTGGTCGAGCATCGGCGCGGCCAGGACCGACAGGCTGCTCTCCGGCGCCACCGGAGCCACCGGCGGAACCGGGGCCGCTGGGACAGCGTCAGCGGCCGCGACGGGCGCTGCAACGGCCGTCGCAGGAGTCGCGGTGGCCACATCGTCTGTAGCCACGTCCTCGTCCGCGATCGGCACGATCCGGACGGCACGCGGCACGTCTGCGGGCACGCTGCCGCTCCGTCGCCCCTGGGCGTCCATGTGATCCCCCGACTCCCCGGACGTGTCGTACGCGAAGGGTTCAGTTTACGGGGAGGACGTCCCCCCGGGCCGGCCAGGTCCCGGATTCAGCCGTCTGCGAAGCGCGGATGTCCGCTTCGTCACTCCCACTCGATGGTGCCGGGCGGCTTGCTGGTGATGTCGTAGACGACCCGGTTGACACCGGGCACCTCGTTGACCACGCGGTTCGCGATCCGCTCCAGCACGTCGTAGGGCAGCCGGGCCCAGTCGGCGGTCATGGCGTCCTCGGACGTGACCGCGCGCAGGACGATGGGGTGCCCGTAGGTGCGCTCGTCGCCCATGACTCCCACGGAGCGGACGTCGGCGAGCAGGACGGCGAAGACCTGCCAGATCTCCCGGTCGAGGCCGGCGCGACGGATCTCGTCGCGGACGACGGCGTCGGCCTCCTGGAGCAAGGCCAGACGCTCGCCCGTCACCTCGCCGAGGATGCGGACCGCGAGTCCGGGGCCGGGGAACGGCTGACGCCAGACGATCTCCTCGGGCAGTCCGAGCTCCTCGCCGACGCGGCGCACCTCGTCCTTGAAGAGCATCCGCAGCGGCTCGACCAGTGCGAACTGCAGGTCGTCGGGGAGGCCGCCGACGTTGTGGTGCGACTTGATCTTCGCGGCCGTCGGGGAACCCGACTCGATGACGTCGGGGTAGAGGGTGCCCTGGACGAGGAACTCGATCTCGGACTCGCCCGCCTCCCGGTGCCCCTCGACGAGGTCACGTGCAGCTTCCTCGAAGACGCGGATGAACTCGCGGCCGATGATCTTCCGCTTCTGCTCCGGGTCGGTGACGCCGGCGAGGGCGTTCGCGAACCGGTCGGCGGCCTTCACGTGCACGAGCTCGACGTCGGTGGAGGCGACGAAGTCGTGCTCGACCTGCTCGGCCTCCCCCTTGCGCAACAGCCCGTGGTCGACGAAGACGCAGGAGAGCTTGTCCCCGATGGCCCGCGAGACCAGGGCGGCCGCCACAGCGGAGTCGACGCCACCGGAAAGCCCGCAGATGGCGCGCTTGCCCCCGATCTGGTTCCGGATCGCCGCGACCTGGTCGTCGACGATGTTGAGCATCGTCCAGTTCGGCCGGCATCCGGCGGCGCGCAGGAAGCGGCGCAGCACCTCGAGCCCCTGCTCGCTGTGCACGACCTCGGGGTGGAACTGGACGCCGTACAGCCCGCGGTCGGTGTCCTCGAAGCCCGCGACCGGGGTCGTGTCGGTCGACGCCGTCACGACGAAGCCGTCGGGCGCCTCGACGACCGAGTCGCCGTGGCTCATCCAGACCAGCTGCGCGACGGGGAGGTCGGCGAACAGCACGCCCGGGTCCGCGACCCGCAGCCGCGTCGAGCCGTATTCGGCCTGGCCGGTCTTGGCGACGGTGCCGCCGAGCGCGGACGCCATCACCTGATGGCCGTAGCAGATGCCGAAGGTCGGCACACCCGCGTGGAACAGCGACGGGTCGATCCCGGGAGCTCCGGGCGAATACACCGACTTGGGCCCGCCGGACAGGATGATCGCCTTCGGTCGCTTCGCGAGCATCTGCTCCACCGGCATCGACCAAGGGACGATCTCGGAGTAGACGTGGCACTCGCGCACCCGGCGGGCGATCAGCTGGGCGTACTGGGCGCCGAAGTCGACGACCAGGACGACGTCCTGCGGGTGGTTCATCTCGGCGTCGAGTCGAGCGCCGGACCGGAGCTCCGGGGCGTCCTGCGGCGGGGCGGGGTCCATGTCCCCGACTTTACGACCGGTCACCCGTCGTCCCCGGGGAGCGTCTCGGGATCACCGCTCCCCGGCAAATTTGTCCGCGACTTCTGTCACATTTCGGTGCTTGTTGGGTACTGGGCTCGCGAGATCCCCAGGAGGCCGTGATGTCGAATCCTCTCCGAGGCCGCGGTGTCGATGGTGCCGCTGGCGCCGGGGCGGGTGCCGGTGGTGCTGGTGCCGAGGGCACCGCAGCCGCGATCCGCGGGCTGACGCCGGACCAGCGCAACGCCTTCGTCGCGGCCCTGCTGGGCTGGACCATGGACGCGTTCGACTACTTCCTCGTCGTGCTCGTCTATGCCGAGATCGCGAAGGACTTCCACGTCTCGCTGGCCAAGATGGCCCTGCTCACGACGGCCACCCTGTTGATGCGCCCCATCGGCGCGTTCGTGTTCGGGCGCTGGGCGGACGCCGTGGGCCGGCGGACCCCCCTGATCGTCGACGTGTTTTTTTACTCGACCGTCGGGTTCATCTGCGCCTTCGCGCCGAACTTCACCGTCCTGCTCATCCTCAGGCTGCTCTACGGCGTCGGGATGGGTGGCGAGTGGGGCCTCGGCGCCGCGCTTGCCATGGAGAAGATCCCGACGGAGAAGCGCGGCTTCTACAGCGGGGTGCTCCAGCAGGGCTACGCCCTGGGCTACCTGCTGGCGGCCGTCGCCTACCTGGTGCTGCTGCCCGTGTTCGACGCCCTCGGCGTGACGCCGTGGCGGGGGCTGTTCGCCTTCAGCATCCTGCCGGCGCTGGTGTCGCTGTACATCCGGAGCAAGGTCGGTGAGTCCGAGGCCTGGGAGCGCACCCGGGAGCGGGTGCAGCAGACGAGCACCCGCGTCCGCGACGTGTTCGGCAGGCCGGCCGTGCTGCGCCGCTTCGCCTACCTGATCCTGCTGATGACCGCGTTCAACTTCATGAGCCACGGCACCCAGGACATCTACAACACCTTCCTGAAGAAGGGCGAGGGCTTCTCGCAGCACCACGCCCTCTACGTCACCATCATCTTCAACATCGGCGCCCTCATCGGCGGCACGCTGCTCGGGGCCTGGTCGCAGCACATCGGTCGACGCAAGGCGATCGTCATCGCCTCGATCTGCGGGCTGCTGATCGTGCCCCTGTTCTCCGGCGCCGTGGGCACCAGTTTCGCGGTGCTGGCCGCCGGATCCTTCCTCATGCAGTTCTTCGTCCAGGGGGCCTGGGGCACCATCCCGGCGCACCTCACCGAACTGTCACCCGACGAGATCCGAGGTTTCTACCCCGGGGTGACCTATCAGCTCGGCAACTGCCTCGCGGCGTTCAACCTGCCGATCCAGGAGCACCTCGCCGAGACGCACAGCTACACGTTCGCGTTGACCGCAACGATCGTCCCGACCTTCCTCGTCGTCATCGTGCTCGCGCTCGTCGGCAGCGAGGCCCGGGGCGTCGAGTTCGGCAGCGCCGCGACCTCTGGGGTCGAGCCCTACGGCGCCGACGTACCGCACGGCGGGAGCGGGAACCGCGCTCACGCCGGGAGCCGCGTGGACGCGCCCGCGGGTGATCCCCGGCCTCCTGGCGAGGGCTGACCCCCTCCCCCGACCATCGGGAGACCCAGCTGTCGCCGGAGCGACGGCAGGGTCAACGTGAGACGAGAGAGCCGGGCCTGGGCCTGCCTGGGCCTGGGCCGGTCGGCTCAGGGGGCGACAGGCTCCGGGCGCCGTCCTCCGCCGTCCACCCCGTGCTGATCGGCGGTCGACGTGGTCTGCCCCGGCAGCGACGGCGCCGCCGCCCGAACGGTCGGCATGGGCAGCAGCAGCGCCCCGGGGGCACCCTCGGGCACCACCGGCTGCTGCGGGGCCACGGGGACGAGCCGCTGGTAGTCGGCACCGAGCGCCGGCCGGGTGTCGGCCTCGCCCCGGTTCGGCCAGAACGACATCGCCCGCTCGGCCATCGCGGTGATCGTCAGCGACGGGTTGACCCCGAGGTTGGCGGTCACCGAGCTGCCGTCCACGATGTGCAGGCCGGGGTGCCCGTAGGCGCGGTGGTAGGGGTCGATGACCCCGGTCGCGGCGGAGTCGCCGATGGTCGCGCCCCCGATGATGTGGGCCGTCATCGGCACGTTCAGCAGGGCCTCGCCCCACGTACCGCCGGGGTAACCGCCGATCTTCTCCGCGATGCGGCGCGTGACCTGGTTGCCGACCGGGATCCACGTCGGGTTCGGCTCGCCGGTGTCGACGGTGCTGCGCAGCTCGCCGAACTTCCGCGAGAAGGGCCGCCTCTTGCGGGAGACCTTGATCGAGTTGTCCAACGTCTGCATGACCAGCACGATGATCGTCCGCTCGGACCAGCGGCGGACCGAGAGCGAGCGAAGGAACATGATCGGGTGCAGCAGGACCTGGAGCAGGAACTTCAGCTGCCGCGGCATCCGGCCGTCGTCGTCGGTCATCAACGTCGACATCAGGCCCATGGCGTTGTCGCCCTTGCCGTACCGGACCGGCTCGATGTGCGTGTCGTCGGTCGGGTGGAACGACGACGTGATGGCCACGCCGCGGGAGTAGTCGACGTCGGTCTTGCGGGCCTGGGCGCCGAGGATCGCCTCGGAGTTGGTGCGGGTACGGCTGCCGAGCCGGTCGGACAGGCGCGGGAGGCTTCCTTCGTCCTTCAGGCGGTGCAGCAGCTTCTGCGACCCGAGGGCGCCGGCGCTGACCACGACGTGCTCGGCGGTGAAGGTGCGGACGATCTTCTTGGAGCCGGGAGCTGCCGTGGCGACGGCGTACCCGGACTCGTCCCGTCTTCGGGTGTCCGCCCGAGCGGACGAACGTCACGCACCTCGGTCTCGGGGTGGACGACGGCTCCGCCCTTCTCGGCGAGGTACAGGTAGTTCTTGTCCAGCCGGTTCTTGGCGTTGTGCCGGCAGCCGGTCATGCAGGCGCCGCAGGCGGTGCACCCGCTGCGCTCCGGGCCCGCACCGCCGAAATAGGGGTCGGCGGCCTTCTTGCCGGACTCGCCGAAGTAGACACCCACCGGCGTCTTGTGGAAGGTGTGGCCGCGGCCCATCTCCTCGGCGATCTCGCGCATGACACCGTCGGCGGCGGTCTCCAGCGGGTTCTCGACCACGCCGAGCATCCGCTTCGCCTGGTCGTAGTGCGCCGCGAGCTCGCTGCGCCAGTCCGTGATGTGGCCCCACTGCTTGTCGGTGTAGAACGGCGGCAGCGGCTCGTAGAGCGTGTTGGCGTAGACCAACGACCCGCCGCCGACCCCGGCGCCGGAGACGATGACGACGTCGGAGAGCATGTCCACCCGCTGGATGCCGCGCAGACCCGCCTTCGGGTTCCAGACGTAGTTCTTCAGGTCCCAGCTGGTCTTCGGGAGGGTGTCGTCGGTCCAGCGGCGGCCGGCCTCGAGCACGCCGACGCGATAGCCCTTCTCCGTCAGCCGCAGCGCGGTGACGCTGCCGCCGAACCCGCTACCGATGACCAGCACGTCGTAGTCGAAAGCCATGACGGCATCATGCCGGACTGCTGACACGGCGTCAGTAGATGTCGGCAGGAGTGGTCTTCCCCTCGCCCACGCCCGACCCGCCGGCCGCGCGGATGACGTAGCCGCCGCGGGGCAGGAGACCGGCATGCTCGCCCTGTTCTCGGCCCGGTTCCGACGCCTCCTCATCCTCATGATCGCCGTGCCGCTGGGCGGTCGCGTGCTCGACGCCCTCGGAGCGCGCATCGAACGCGCCTCCGGCCCGAACGGCCTCAGCCGCGCGATGCGGACCGCTGGACGTGCCGCCGGCCGCTACTCCCGTGGGCCGCTGCGCCCCCGCGACGCCCGCGCCGCGGCCGACGAAGCCGGCCTGGCCAACCCGAACGGCCAGTCGCCGAATGGCCGCGCGTCCGACGGCACGCCGCCCAAGCACCGTCGCGGCCTCCGCCGCCGCTGACGGGCCCGCTGACGGCGCCGCTTCGCGTCCCAAGCTGTGCGGGCTTCCACCGGTTCCGACCGGCGGAAGCCCACACAGGTGAGGGTGCTCAGCCGGTCGGGACGGCGCCGAAGTCCCGGGCCAGACCGGCCCGGCCGTCGGCGTAGCCCTGCGCCACCGCACGTACCCGCCATCGCCCACCGCGGCGGTAGATCTCGACCGCGAGCAACGCCCGCTCCTCGCCGAGCGGCGGCACGACGAAGTGCACCGGCCGGCTCCCGGCCCGGGCCGTGCCGACCACGATCTCGAGCCCGACGACGTCGGCGAAGGTGACGGGTGGGCCGCCTGCGACCCCGCCGGACAACGATGCGGTGACCAGAACCCGTCCCAGGGTCTCCGGGACGGCGGTGAGGTCGATCTGCAGCCGGTCCCGCCAGCCGCGCTCGGTGCGGTCGTGGCCGACATGGGTCACCGAACCGTCCGGGCTCGCGGTGCGACGGCGGTCCACCGGAGCCAGCCCGTCCAACGCCCGGCCGTCCCGGTCCACGAGCACCGCGGCGACGTCGAGGTCTCCTCCGGCTGTGTTGCTCCACTGCAGGTCACAGAGCAGGACGCCGGTCTCGACTTCGGTGTTGGCGCCCTTCACGAGCTCGACCGGATCCTCCTGCTGCGTCGGGTCGTCGGCCCCCCGCAGCAGCGAGACCCGCTCGGCAGGACCCGCAGCCGTCCCGCCATCCGCCACCGCGGCCGCAGCCCCCGGGCCGGGTCCGGATGACGGCGGCGCCGCCGGCGGCGGCGTCCACCCCTGCGCGACGACCTGCGTCACCTGCTGCGCCGACGCGGCCGGACGCGGCTTCCGGTCCCGCTTCCACCGGTGCCCGATCTCGAGCAGGCGTTCGAGAAGGACGGGCGCCGTCGGGCGATCGGCGGGCTCGCGGGAGGTCGCCGCGTCGACGAGCACGGCGAGGTCGGGCGCGAGCTTCTGGCGGTCGACGAACGGCGCCTGGTTGATGACCCGCCAGAAGACGGTCTCCATGCGACCGGTGCCGTAGGGCTGCTGACCGCTCGCGGCGTAGGCGAGGATGCACCCCCAGGCGAAGACGTCGGAGGCCGGCGACGCCTCGCCGTGCAGCAGCTGCTCGGGCGTGATCCAGCCGGGCGAGCCGATGACCATCCCGTTCCGCGTCAGCGGCACGGCGTCGGCCGCAGTGGCGATCCCGAAGTCGATGATCTTGGGTCCGGTCTCCGGGCACAGCACGTTGGCCGGCTTGAGGTCGCGGTGCACCACGTCCTCGTCGTGGATGGCGATGAGCGCCTCAGCCAGCCCGACCCCGAGCGCGAGCTGCTGCTCCGGACCCAGCGGTCCCCGGTCGTCGACGAGGGCGTCGAGCGGCGGGCCGTCGACGAACTCGGTGGCCATCCAGGGGTGGTCGGCCTCGGTGTCGAAGTCGACGAGGCGGGCCGTGCTCATGCTCGAGACCCGGAACGACGCCTGGACCTCGCGGCGGAAGCGGCTCCGGAACGAGGGGTCGTCGGCCAGTTCGCGGCGGATCACCTTCAGCGCGGCGCGTCCCTTGGAGCTCTCGGCGAGGTAGACCACGCCCATGCCGCCGGCGCCGAGCCGCCCGATCAGCCGGTAGCGGCCGATCCGCGCCGGATCGTCCGAACGCAGCGGGTCCATGCGCGGCATTGTCTCCCCAGTCGGCCCTCGGCGCCACGTGAACGCCATCCTGCCCCGGTCGGACGAAGCCGCTGCGTCCCAGCCCTGGCCGATCGGCCCGAACTCGCCTTACGTTGTACGAGCTGACCCCCAGCCAGCCAGAACCGGTGCTCCGAGAGGTCCCGGGAGCAGTCGCTTGTGTCTGGCCACCGAGCAACCGCCGAACAGCGCCGATCGTGCGTCTCGCCGCGCCGTCGCCGTTCGTGTGCCCGAGCCCTCAGAGGTGCCATGACGACCCCGCTCTCCCCCGCGGACACCGCACTGCTGCACCTCGACGTCGCGACGCACCCGATGATGGTGACCGGCGTGCTCTCCTTCTCCGCGCCCGTGGACTGGGACGAGGTGCAGGACGCGCTGCTCGGACGCCTGCTCGCGCGGTTCCCCAAGTTCGGTCAGCAGATCGTGGAGCCGGGCGGAGGCCTGGTCCCGCTGACCGCGGGCTGGCGGGCGGTCGAGCTTGATCCGGCCGCGCACGTGACCCGCGTGCGGCTCCGTGCGCCGGGCGACGACGCAGCGCTCGCGGAGCTCGTCGGCGAGCTGATGAGCACGCCGTTGGACATGCATCGGCCGCCGTGGCACCTGCACCTCGTCGACGGGTACGCCGGCAGCAACACCGGCGACGGCCGCCGGCCGGGCTGCGCCATCGTCGCGCGGCTCCACCACGCGATCGCGGACGGGATCGCCCTGGCCGAGGTTCTGCTCGCCTGCACCGACGGCACCGGTGACCCCGACGACACCGACGTCGAAGCGCGAGCGGCCGAAGCCGAGCGCAGTGTCCTGGGCCGCATCTGGTCCTCCGGCCTACGGCTCGGGACGGGGTTGGTCCGCGACCCCGGACAGCTGCTCCGGCTACCGGTGGAGGTCCTCGGGACGGGTGCGACCCTCGCCGGCCTGCTGGCCCTGCCGAGCGATCCGCCCTCGGCCTTCCGGGGGACGCTGCAGGCGGGCAAGAAGGCGTCCTGGTCGGCGCCGGTCCCGTTGAACGAGGTCAAGGAGCTGGCCCGCGTTGCCGGCGCGACGGTCAACGACGTCCTGCTCGCGGTCACCGCGGGAGCCCTCCGTCGGTACGCGCTGGCCCACGGCACCGAACCCGTCGACCTGCGAGCGGCCATCCCGGTCAACCTCCGGCACGGCACGAGCCCGGTGCCGCGGGAACTCGGCAACGAGTTCGGGGTGGTGGTCGTCCCGCTGCCGATCGGAACCGCTGACCCGATCCGCCGTGTCGCCGCCGTCCGCAGGGCGACCGACGAGCTCAAGGCGGGTCGCCAGGCGACGCTCACCTACGGGTTGCTGCACGCGCTGGGGGTGGTCCCCGGGGTCGTGGCGCAGCAGTTGATCGATCTCGTCGGCCCCAAGTGTTCGGTGATGGTCAGCAACGTGCCCGGGCCGACCGAGCAGGTCCGGCTGGCCGGGTTCCCCGTCACGGACCTGCACTTCTGGGTGCCGCAGACCGGCGGTGTCGGGCTCGGGCTCAGCATCCTCAGCTACGCGGGTTCGGTCACCCTGGGCGTCGTGGGCGACGCCGGGCTGGTGCCCGACACCGATCGGATCAGTGACGCACTCGGACGCGAACTCGACGAACTCCGCGCTGCGCTGACGCTCGGGTCTTCTGTCCTGCCCGACGGTGTGCCGGTCGACCTGCGCGATCCCGCTCCGGCGCCGGTGCGGCTCCCGGTCGGGCGAACGTCGTGATGGGGTTGCCGTCCCTTCGAGGTCTGACCATCGACGTCCTCGACGGGGCCGAGGCGGTCGGGCACGGTCTGGCCGTCGCGGTCCGCGAGATCAGCCCGGCCCTCGTCGACGAGCTGGTGGTCAGCGTCGAACGCGTCCCCGGACTCGTCCGCCGGCTCGGTGGTGCGCTGGGCGTGGTCGAGGGCCTGCTGCCCCGCCTCGACCAGGTGCGCCACAGCGCGGCGACGGAGGTGGCGCTGGTCGACGACACCCGCTGGCGGGCCGACACGGTGATCGACGACGCGGGGGCGCTGGTGCAGCGGGCGAACCGCCTGCTCGGGAGCGGCGAGGAGCTCCTGGGGCTGGCTTCCGACCTGTTGTCCCAGGCCGAGGTACCCGCGCGGCGCCTGCTCCCGATCGCGCAGGCGGCGGTCGAGACCGTCGACGAACAGCTCGTCGAGGTGCTCCTCGACTCCGTCCGCCGCTGGCCGACCTTGTTCAGCCAGATCAGCGACGACATGGTGCCGGCGCTCGCGGCGATGCAGGCCGCCGTCCCCGACGTCGCGACGGTCCGGGAGCTGATCACGAAGCTGGAGCCGCTGATGACCGAGGTGTCGCACACGGTGTCCGGTCTGGCCGGCGCGCGCCGCGCCCTCAAGCGCGGCGCCCGCGAGCGGGACGACGCCGAAGGCGCGGGAAGCGACGGCGGCTGAGCGCGGGCCGATCGTGCCCCACCACCTCCCCACTCGGAAACGACGACGGCGACTCCGAACCGAGGTTCGGAGTCGCCGTGTCGTCGTGTGGTGTGCGGTCAGCGACCGCCCATTCCCACGCCCTGGCTGCGCTGGAGGGACTTGCCCTCGGTCTGGAGCGACGGCGCGATCATGACCTCGGCCTTCTGGAACTCCTTGAGGTTCGCGTAGCCCGTCGTCGCCATCGAGGTGCGGAGGCCGCCGAACAGGTTCATCGAACCGTCGTTGACCGGAGCCGGACCGACGAGGATCTCCTTGAGCGTGCCGACCGTGGTGGTCTTGACGCGGGTGCCGCGCGGCAGGTCGGGGTGGAAGGTCGCCATGCCCCAGTGGTAGCCGCGACCGGGCGACTCGATGGCCTTGGCCAGCGGCGAACCGATCATGACGGCGTCGGCGCCGCAGGCGACGGCCTTGGCGATGTCGCCGCCGGTGCGCATCCCGCCGTCGGCGATGATGTGGACGTAGCGGCCGCCGGACTCGTCGAGGTAGCGCATGCGCGCCCCGGCGGCGTCGGCGATCGCGGTGGCCATCGGCACACCGACGCCGAGCACGCCGCGGGTGGTGCAGGCGTGGCCGGGGCCGACGCCGACGAGCAGGCCGGCCGCGCCGGTGCGCATCAGGTGCAGTGCGGTGGAGAACGACGCACAGCCGCCGACGACGACCGGGACGTCGAGGTCGCCGATGAACTTCTTGAGGTTCAGCGGCTCGCTGCGGCTGCTGACGTGCTCGGCCGAGACGACCGTGCCCTGGATGACGAAGATGTCGATACCGGCGTCGAGGACGTGCTTGTGCAGGCCCTGGACGCGCTGGGGGGTGAGGCTGGCCGCGGCGGTGACGCCGGCGTCCTTGATCTGCTGGATCCGCTCGCCGATGAGCTCGGGCTTGATCGGCTCCGCGTAGAGCTCCTGCATCCGCTTGGTGGCGGCGGCGTCGTCGAGGGTCGCGATCTCCTCGAGGATCGGCTCCGGGTCCTTGTACCGGGTCCAGAGCCCCTCGAGGTTCAGGACGCCGAGACCGCCGAGCTTGCCGATCTCGATGGCGCTACGGGGGCTGATGACCCCGTCCATCGCGCTGCCGAGCAGCGGGAGTTCGAACCGGAACGCGTCGATGTCCCACGCGATCGAGACGTCCTCCGGGTCCCTCGTCCGGCGGGAGGGGACGATCGCGATGTCGTCGAACCCGTACGCCTGCCGGCCACTCTTGCCGATGCCGATCTCGACCTCTGCCACTACTTTTCGCCTCCGTGCCCCAGAACCGACAAGGCCGCCGCCAATGGCGACGGCCGTACGTCCACAGTAACGCAGCGGGCGGCTGAGACCTTCCGGCTGCGCGTACCGTTGACGACGTGAATTCCGAGCCACTCGACCCGTTCGCCGGTGACCCCGACGATCCGGCGACGCAGTTGCCGCGGGTCACCGATTCCGACGATTTCGAGCCGCTGACGGCCACGGAGCGTGAGGAGGTCGTCGGCGACCTCGGCGACCTGGAGGTCTTCCGGTCGTTGTTGGAGCCGCGGGGCACCCGTGGGCTGGTCGTCGACTGCGACGAGTGCGACGAACCGCACTACTTCGACTGGGACCTGCTCATCGGCAACCTGCGTCACCTGCTCGAGAACGGCCACACCCGCGTCCACGAGCCGGCCTACGAGCCCGACGCCAGCCTGTACGTCAGCTGGGAGTACGCCCGCGGCTACGCCGACGGGGTGCTCGAGACCTCCGAGGACGCCCCGAGCTGAGCTCGGCTGTTTCATCGCACGCACGACGAAGGCCCCCACCCGGATCGGGTGGGGGCCTTCGTCGTCGTCAGGTGGTGCAGGCCTCAGGTGGTGCAGGCGTCAGGTGACGAAGCCGCGGCGGAAGCCGAGGGCGACGGCCTGGGCCCGGTCGTTGACGCCGAGCTTGCGGAACAGCCGCCGGGCGTGGGTCTTCACCGTGTCCTCGGAGAGGAACAGCGAGCGCCCGATCTCGGCGTTGCTCTTGCCCTGCGACATGCCGCGCAGGACCTGGAGCTCGCGTTCGGTCAGGTTGGCCGCCGGGTCGGCCTGCCGGCTCGACGCGGCGCGCTCGGCCATGGCCCGGCGCAGCGACGGTGCCATCAGGTCCTGGCCCGCGAGCGCACTGGCCACGGCGGCGCAGAGCTCCTCGCGGGACACGTCCTTCAGCAGGTAGCCGGTCGCGCCGTTGGCCACCGCGGTCACGACGTTGTCGCGGTCGTCGGCGGCGGTCAGCATGATGACCCGGGCGTCGGGGTGCAGCTTCACCAGCCGACGGGTGGCCTCGAGTCCGCCGAGCCCGGGCATCTGCACGTCCATCAGGACGAGGTCAGGCCGCTCCAGGTCGTAGCGGGCGAGGACCTCTTCGCCGCTCGCCGCGGTCTCGACCCGCTGCACGCCGGGTACCGCCTCCACGAAGTGCTTCAGCCCTTCGCGGACCAGCCGGTGGTCATCGCAGATCAGAACGGTCGTCACGCTTACCCCTCGCGAACTCCGGCGCCACCGATCGCGGCGCTACATCCCATTCGGCGGACCACCCGGTCGGATGAGCGGCTCGACGCGTTCGGGTGAGTCCGAGCTGCGAACGGCCTGCTCAAGACCACGTCGATCTGCGAGGTTCGGTGGAAACCGGGTCCGTCCTGGCGACCCGGAGTCGACCGGACCGGGGATGCTCAGGGCTGCGCGTCGGCGCCCAGCAGGTGGGCCGCCATCGGGTCCCGGGCGGTCCAGGTCCGGATGCGCACGTCGGTGAGCCCTGCGGCGATGCGGGCGACGGCGGCCCGCGCCACAGAGAAGTGGTACTCGGCCTCGTGGGCGTCGGTGGCCAGCCCCGGCATCGTCGCGAGCACCGCTCGCAGAGGCCAGACGAGCGGGAGCAGCCCGTGGGAATCGGCGTCGGCGGCCGCGTCCAGCAGCAATCCGCGGGCGGCGTCCGGGCCGTTGGCGAGCGCCAGGGCGACGCCGGCGAACATGGCGCTCTTCGTCCGGTGCCGGACCGCCCCGGCCGTGGTGGCCAGCGCGTGGGCGGCGGTGCCGGCGACGACGGCGGCCGCGACGTCCCCGGCGAGCAGGGCGACCTCGGCCTCGACCCACCGGAGCCGGACCAGCGGGCGCCAGCCCGGCGGCACCGGACCTTCCGCGGCGGCCAGGGCCCGCGCGGCGTCCAACCGCGCGCGGGCTGCCGGGAGGTCGCCGGTGCCGACGGCATCCGCCGTCGACCCGATCGCGCAGTCGAGGGCCTCGTCGACGCCCACCCCGGGCGGCTGCGCTGCCAGCAGGGCGATGCCCCGGGCGTCGAACGGGTCCGCTGACGGGTGGTCACCGATCTGCCGGAGCAGCGAGGCGGTGGTGGCGCAGGCCGCGGCCTGCAGCACCGCAGGCACTCCGTCGGCCGTGAGCGGTTCCAGCTGCGTCAAGGCCTCGCCGTACCGGCCCTGCGCCCCTGCCGCGACCGCCAGGAGCCAGCGGGCCCGGGCGGCCACGAGCCCGGTCCCGCCGACGAGCGGGAGCAGCGACGCCTCGGCATCGTGGGGATCGCCGCCGAGCGCAGCGGCCTCCCCCGCCGCCAACAGGCCGACCCCGTCGACCGGCCCGGGACGCGACGCGACCCCGGCCGCCGGAGCGGTCGGGGTCGCGTCGTCGTTCATGCCTGGTTCAGCGTAGGCCTGGGGTCAGGGCGCTGAACTCGTGGGCTTCGCTCAGAAGCCCGCGCCGTGCGAGTGGCCGTGACCGTGGCCGTGGCCACCGGCCGCCTCGGGCTCGTCCTCGCGCTGCTCGGCGACGAGTGCCTCGGTCGTCAGCAGCAGCGACACGATCGACGCGGCGTTGGCCAGAGCGCTGCGGGTGACCTTGACCGGGTCGACGATGCCGGAGGAGACCAGGTCGACGTACTCGCCGGTGCTGGCGTCCAGCCCGGTACCGAGCTTCGACTCGCGGACGTGGGCCACCGCAACCGAACCTTCGAGCCCGGCGTTGAGCGCGATGCGACGCAGCGGCTCGTCGAGGGCGCGACGGATGAGGCCGACGCCGGCGAGCTCGTCGCCGGTCAGGCCGAGGCCGCCGTCGAGTGCGGACGCCGCCTGGACGAGCGCGGCACCGCCGCCGGGGACGATGCCCTCTTCCACCGCGGCACGCGTGGCGGAGATGGCGTCCTCGATGCGGTGCTTGCGCTCCGCGAGCTCGACCTCGGTGTGGGCGCCGACCTTGATGACGCCGACGCCGCCGGCGAGCTTGGCGAGCCGCTCCTGCAGCTTCTCCTTGTCCCAGTCGGAGTCGCTGGCCTCGATCTCGGCCTTGATCTGCCGGACGCGGTCGTCGGAGGCCTCCTTGGTGCCTCCGCCGTCGACGACGACGGTGGAGTCCTTGTCGATCGTGGCGCGACGGGCACGGCCCAGCACCTCGATGCCGACCTGGTCGAGCTTGAGCCCGACCTCGGCCGAGACGACCTGGGCACCGGTGAGGATCGCCATGTCCTGCAGCATCGCCTTGCGACGCTCGCCGAAGCCGGGGGCCTTGACCGCGCAGACCTTGACGGTCTTGCGGATCGAGTTGACGACCAGGGTGGAGAGCGCCTCGCCGTCGACGTCCTCGGCGATGATGAGCAGCGGACGGGCCGACTCGAGCACCTTCTCGAGCAGCGGGAGCAGCTCGGCGATGGCGCTGATCTTGCCGTCGACGATGAGGACGGAGGCGTCGTCGAGGACGGCTTCCATGCGCTCGGCGTCGGTGACGAAGTACGGCGAGATGTAGCCCTTGTCGAACTGCAGACCCTCGGTGAGGTCGAGCTCGGTGCCGGTGGTCTGCGACTCCTCGACGGTGATGACGCCGTCCTTGCCGACCTTGTCCATCGCCTCGGCGATGAGCTCACCGATGGTGCGGTCCTGCGCGGAGATGGCCGCCACGTGGGCGATGGCGTCGCGGGACTCGATGTCGATGGCCCGCTCGAGCAGCAGGTCGGAGACGGCCTTGACGGCCGCGTCGATCCCGCGCTTGAGGACCATCGGGTTGGTGCCGCTCGTCACGAGCTTGAGGCCCTCGCGGACCATCGCCTGGGCGAGGACGGTCGCGGTGGTGGTGCCGTCACCGGCGACGTCGTTGGTCTTGGTGGCGACCTCCTTGGCGAGCTGCGCCCCCATGTTCTCGTAGGGGTCGTCGAGCTCGACCTGACGGGCGATGGTGACGCCGTCGTTGGTGATGGTCGGGCTGCCGAACTTCTTGTCGAGGACGACGTTGCGGCCCTTCGGGCCGAGCGTGACCTTCACCGAGTCGGCGAGCTTGTTGACGCCGCGCTCGAGGGCGCGTCGGGCGTCGGTGTTGAAAGCCAGGGTCTTGGCTGCCATGGACATCCTTCCGGAACTGCTGGGTTGCACTCGAGTGCTGGATGACGGGTGCTGGATCACCGCGACCCGACGGGCCTGCGGTGGGAGACCGACGCAATCCGCCCCGGGCGCCGAGGGCGACCGGGGCGGAGAGCGGGAAGCGAACTACTTGTCGAGAACGGCGAGGACGTCGCGCGCGTTGAGGATGAGGTACTCCTCGCCGCGGTACTTGACCTCGGTGCCGCCGTACTTGCTGTAGAGCACCGTGTCGCCGACGGCGACGTCGAGCGGGACGCGCTTCGCGCCGTCCTCGTCCCAACGGCCCGGACCGACAGCGAGGACGGTGCCCTCCTGCGGCTTCTCCTTGGCGGTGTCGGGGATGACGATGCCGGAAGCGGTGGTGGTCTCACCCTCGCCCTGCTGGACGAGGATGCGGTCCTCGAGCGGCTTGATGCCGACCTGTGTGGCGGTGGCCATGATCAGCCCTCCCTTGATGAAGAAGTGGAACGAGAGAGCGAACGCGGCGACTGTCGTCGCGGGTGAGCAGCGCCTGTGTCGCTAGCACTCTCATGTGCTGAGTGCCAACTTAGCGGTGTGGGCAGGTGTGCGTCAACTGGACCGCACGCGCGCGAACCGCCAGGCGTGCGGCGGCCGGGCGACGAGATCCACCGGCGGCTGCGGGACCACGTCGGCCGGCCGGAGCGGGCTCTGCGGCGCCTGGCCGTCGGCGGGATCGGCGGCGAGGTCGAGCACCAGGACGACGCGGTCGGCGGAGGTGAAGACCTGGCCCTGCGGCACGGCTTCGAGCAGCCAGGCGAGCAGCTCGGCGCCGCGGCCATCGGCTGCGCGGGCTTCCCACATCAGCGTGTGCTCGCGCACGCCCGCGGCCCCGTCCATCCGCTCAGCCCCGCACCGCGCTGCTGACCAGCGGCAGCGCCGGGTCGGCGCCGAGGTCGAGCGGACTCGGCGCGACCCCGGCCTCGACCTGCAGGTAGCCCAGGGCAGCGACCATGGCTCCGTTGTCGGTGCAGAGCGCCGGGCGCGGGATGCGCAGGCGGATGCCGGCGGCCTCGCACCGCTGCTCGGCGAGCGCCCGCAACCGTGAGTTCGCGGCCACCCCGCCCCCGATGACCAGGGTGTCGATGCCGTCGGCGCGGCACGCCTTCACCGCCTTGGCCGTCAGCACATCCGCGACCGCTTCCTGGAACGACGCCGCGACGTCGGCGACCGGCACGGGCTCGCCGGTGCGGCGGCGGGCCTCGACCCAGCGCGCAACGGCGGTCTTCAGGCCGCTGAAGGAGAAGTCGAGGGTGCCGTCGGCGGACTTGCCCCGCGGGAAGGCGATGGAGATCTCGCCGTTGCGCGCCTCCCGGTCGATGTGCGGTCCGCCCGGGAAGGGCAGCCCGAGCAACCGTGCCACCTTGTCGAACGCCTCCCCTGCGGCGTCGTCGACGGTCGCACCGAGCGGTTCGACCGGTGCGCCCGCCAGGTCGGGGACGCGCAGCAGGGAGGAGTGGCCGCCGGAGACGAGCAGGGCGACGACCGGTTGCGGCAACGGCCCGTGCTCGAGGGTGTCGACCGCGACATGGGCGGCGAGGTGATGGACGCCGAGCAGCGGGACGCCGAGCGCGACCGCGTAGGCCTTGGCGGCGGCGACCCCGACGAGCAGGGCGCCGGCGAGCCCCGGGCCCGCGGTGACCGCCACGGCGTCGACGTCGGCGAGCCGGACGCCCGCGCGCTCCCCGGCCGCCTCGACCGCGCGCTCCACGGTCGGCACCAGCGAGGAGACGTGGGCCCGCGCCGCCACCTCGGGCACGACACCGCCGAAGCGGGCGTGCTCGTCGACGGAGCTGGCGAGCGCGTCGGCGAGCAGTTCCCCGTCCCGCACGATGCCGACGCCGGTCTCGTCGCAGGAGGTCTCGAAGCCGAGGACGGTCGTCATGCCGGGCTCCCGCTGGTCGGAGGGGTGGCCCGCAGGTCCGCCGCCATGACGATGGCGTCGACACCCGAGGGCTGGTAGTAGCCGCGGCGACGGCCGCGGGGGACGAAGCCGAAGCCCGCGTACATGGCCTGGGCCTCGGCGTTGTCGGCCCGGACCTCGAGCCAGCACGTCCGGTCGCCGGCGGAGCGGGCGTCGGCGAGCAGTTGCCGCATCAGCCGGCTGCCCAGGCCCCTCCGCTGGGCCCGACGGGCGACGCCGATGGTCTGCACGTAGGACTCGTCGTTGCCGACCGCGAGCCCGGCGTAGCCGAGCAGGTTCGCAGCGCTGACGTTGCTGCCGGCGTTGCCGTCGGCGCCCCCGGGCGCCACCCAGTAGCGGCGCGAGTCGGCCCCGGTGAGCGAGGGCGGTGCGTAGGCCAGCTCGGACCAGAACGCCTCGGCCGACCATGCCTCGTCGCCGAACAGCTCGACCTCGAGCTCCATCACCGCCGGGATGTCCCACCAGCGCATCGGGCGCAGCGCCGCAGTGGTCATGAGGTACCACCGGTCGGCGGGACGGTCTCCGTCGGACGCGCGACCGGGGCCGGCGTCGCGTCCGGCCGGCGCAGGTACAGCGGCACGAGCGGGCCCGGGGGCTCGACGGCGATCAGCTCCGCGTGGGCCAGCCGGGCCAGTGCGTCGGGACGCGGGAACCGGGGCGGGTCCGCGAGCGCGCGTTCCGCCAGCTCCGGGGTCAGCTCGGCGGCGCTTCCCACCAGGACCTCGTTGACGTCCAGGCGTGCCAGCAGGTCCGCCGGACGGGCGACGTCCGGACCCTCGGTGCGCTGCCCGTCGCGGTAGCGCGCCCAGTAGACCTCCCGCCGCCGCGCATCGGTCACGACCACCACGTCGCGACCGGCAACGCCGGCGCCGATCGCGTCGAGCGAGCAGATCCCGATGGTGCGTAGACCCAGCGCATGGCCGAGCGACGCGGCGGTCACCACCCCGACCCGCAGGCTCGTGAACGGTCCGGGGCCGACCCCGGCGACGACGCCGTCGAGGTCGCCGGTCCCCACGCCCGCCTCGTCGAGGACCTGGGTGATCAGGGGCGCGAGCAATTCGCCGTGTCGGCGCGCGTCGACCGGTGCGCGGCTCGCGAGCACGGTCACCTCGGCGACCTCGGCAGCGGAGGTCTCCGTCGCCTGCACCCGGCAGACGGCCGCGACGCAGGCCTCGGTAGCGGTGTCGACGACGAGCAGCAGCACCTGCCCCAGGTTAGTTCCGCACGGGACGCGGCGGCTCACGAGCGCAGGTCGGGCCCGCGCGGATCGCGTCCGAACCCTTCCGCACGACGCCCGAGTTCGATACCAAGTCTTTCCCAACCCCTCCGGGCTCAGATGACGCCCGCGGGGCACCGGGCCGCGCACCGTCCAGCCCCGCCCGCCGGCGGGCCGTCACATCGGGGGTTCCTCATGAAGCGCACGTCCGCCCGCTTGTCCACGCTCGTCGCTGCCGCTGCACTCGGGTCGCTCACCGCCTGCGGCTCCAGCGGCGGGCCCTCGAACGGGGCGGCGAGCACCGTCCCGCCGCAACCCACGACGACCGCGAGCAGCGCACCGAGTCCGGCGGGCGCCGCGAGCACCACCGCAACGGGCGGCTGCCCCACCGGCGCGCCGACGACGTCGCCAAGCCCCGTCACGGACGCCAGGGCGACCCGCGATGCGCTGCTCGGTGCTGCCTGCACCGCTCCGTACGACGGTCAGTCGTCGGCCGACCTCGTGATCAGCAAGCAGTGGCAGAAGGTGGCCCCCGGGCTGCAGCCCGGACTGTTCGCCGACAGCGCGGCGACCCCGACGACCATCGCCTCCAGTGGCGGATTCCAGCTGGATTACGGCCACACCATGGACCAGTTCTTCGCCTTCGCGGTGACCGACGGCACGACGTGTGCGGGTGGCGTCGCCGTCATCCCCCAGGCGTCGAGCGGTCGGGCGAGCGACACCAGGAAGCCCACGACCTTCGCGGCCGTGGACGTCCCTGCCGGCCAGCCCTGCGACGCCGGGACCGTGCAGAACGACTACCGACCGGGCAGCGTGCACCCGTAGCGGGGCGAGCCGCCCACGAACTACCGGGGGGCGTTGAGCCGCCGCGCCCAGTCGGTCGCTCCCTGCTCGCCCGGCACGTCGACGAACCGGACCGTGCGCGTCTCGTCGTCGTCGGGTCGGTCGATCTCGACGCGCAGGTGCCCGTCGGCCAGGCCCTCGACGAGCCCCTCGCCCCACTCGACGATGGTGAGCGAGTCCTCCAGCGACGCGTCGAGGTCGAGGTCGTCCACCTCCGCGACCGACGAGAGCCGGTAGGCGTCGACGTGCACCAGCGGGATGCGGCCGTCGGAGTGGACGCGTGCGATGACGAAGGTCGGCGACGTGACCGGGATCGCGGAGCCGAGCGCGGCTCCGATGCCCTGCACGAGCACCGTCTTGCCGGCGCCGAGCGGACCGACGAGGACGACGAGGTCACCGGGCCGGGCGACCGCGGCGAGCGCTGCGCCGACCTCGCGCATCGCCTCGGGCGTCGCGACGGACAGCTCACGGAGCACGGTCATCGCGCCGCCAGCCCCGTCAGCTCGGCGGCGAGGGCGACGTCGGCGCGCAGGTCCTGCATCGGTTGGCCGTTGGGGCCGTAGCGGAGGGCGCCGGAAGGGTGGTAGGTCGGCAGCACCCTGCGGCCGCCGACCTCATGGACCCGGCCGCGGACCTCCCGCAGCAACATCTTCGTGTCTCCGAGGAACCACGCGATCGCGGTGAGCCCGAGCGGGACGACCAACTCGGGTTGCACCAGCGCCAGCTGCGCTTCCAGCCACCCACGACAGCGGGCCAGCTCGTCGACGGCGGGGCGTCGGTTGCCGGGTGGCCGGCATTTGAGGGTGTTGGCCACCGCGACCTGTGCCCGGTCGACGCCCGCCGCGGTCAGGGCGGCGTCGAGGACCTGCCCGGCCTTGCCGACGAACGGCCTGCCCTGCTCGTCCTCCGAGGCGCCGGGCGCCTCGCCCACGAACAGGACCCTTGCTCCGGCAGGCGCTTCGCCGACGACGACGTGCTGCCGGGTTGCAGCGAGCTCCGGGCAGGCGGTGCACCCTCGGATGCGTTCGCTCAGCTCGGTCCACGCGAGCCCTGGGCTGGCCCCGGTGGTCATGCAGGCCCCGATGTTCCGGCTCCGACGTAGCGACGCGGCACCCGGAGGCCGATGCGCGTCACGATCTCGTAGTTGATGGTGCCGACCGCCTCCGCCCAGTCCTGCGCGGTCGGCTCGCCGCGATCCCCCGGGCCGAACAGCACGACGTCGTCACCCGCGGCCGCGTCGGGAGCGGCGCCGAGGTCGAGGACGAACTGGTCCATGCACACGGTCCCGGCGATGTGCAGCCGTCGACCGCCGGCGAACACCTCGGCGACGTTGGTCGCGGCCCGCGGCACCCCGTCTGCGTAGCCGATCGGAACGAGGCCGAGGGTCGTCGCGCGCTCGGTCACGTACCGGTGGCCGTAGGAGACGCCGCTGCCGGCCGGCACCTGCTTCACCAGCGCGAGCGAGGCGCGCAGCGTCATCGCGGGCACCAGGCCGAGTGCCTCGGCGGTGCCGACGTCCGGGCCCGGCGAGAGCCCGTAGACCGAGATGCCGGGGCGGACGAGGTCGAAGTGCGCGGCCGGGTTGGCGAGCGTCGCGGCGGAGTTGGCGAGGTGACGGATCTCCGGCACGAATCCGAGGTCGGCAGCGACCGCGAGCGCGTCGCGGAACACCTCGACCTGGCCGAGCACGGTGGGGTCGGCGGGCGCGTCGGCGCGCGCGAAGTGGCTCCACGCCCCGACGAGCTCGAGCGTCCCCTCGGCCTGCAGCCGCAGGCCGGTGCGCACCAGCTCCGGCCAGTCGTCCGGCGTCGCCCCGGCACGGGAGAGCCCGGTGTCGACCTTGAGGTGCACCCGCGCGGGCCGTCCCGCCTCGCGGGCCGCGGCAGCCAGCTCCTCGAGCATCCACACGGCGCTCGCGGAGAGGTCGACGTCGGCGCGGACCCCGTCGACGAGCGGCTCCCCGGGCACCGCCAGCCAGGACAGGATCGGGACGCTGATGCCCGCCGCGCGCAGAGCGAGCGCCTCCTCCAGCACGGCGGTGCCCAGCCACGTGGCGCCACCCTCGAGGGCCGCACGTGCGCTCGGAAGCAGGCCGTGGCCGTAGCCGTCGGCCTTCACGACCGCCATCACCGCGGCGGTCGGTGCGACCTCGACGAGGCGGGTGACGGAGGTACGGATCGCCGCGAGGTCGATGACGGCTTCGGCGCGTGCGGTCATACCGGGTTTCCTCCACGAGGGGCGGCGAGGACGGCGGACCAGGCCGCGGGGAGTGCGGCGAGGACGTCGTCGGCCGCGGTCGGTACCGATGCGAGCTCTCCGGCGAGCCCGTGCAGGTAGGCCCCCACGCTGCCGGCGTCGAGCGGGTCGAGGCCGGAGGCCAGCAGCGCCCCGCACAATCCGGTGAGCACGTCGCCGGAGCCGGCCGTCGCGAGCCAGCCCGAGCCGGTGCGGTTCACCCGCGCCTCGCCGTCCGGCGCGACGACCAGCGTGGTCGAGCCCTTGAGCAGCACGGTGACACCGAACTCGGCGGCCGCGGCCCTGACGGTGCCGAGCCGGTCGGCAGCCAGGCGTGCTGCCCCCTCGTCGCGGTCACCGCCGAACAGCCGGAGGAACTCCCCCTCGTGCGGGGTGAGCAGGGTCGGCTTCCCCCGACGCCTGTCGAGCAGCGAACGGTCGGCCGCGACGACGCTCAGCGCGTCGGCGTCGAGCAGCACGGGCAGATCCTCGCCGAGGACGGCCCGCACGACGGAGGTCGCCCCCTCGTCGGTACCGAGCCCGGAGCCGACGGCCCAGGCCTGCACCCGGCCGGCAGCGAGCGTCGCGTCGCCTCGCCCGGCGGGGTCGTCGGCGGCGACCTCGGTCACCACGACGGACGGGAAGCGCTGCCGCACCTGCTCGGCGGGATGCGCGGTGGAGGCGAAGCGGACGTAGCCGGCGCCGCCGTGGTGTGCGGCTCCGGCGTTGAGCACCGCCGCGCCGGGGTACCGCTCACTGCCGGCGGCCACCCCGACGACGCCGCGGGTGTACTTCGAGCTGGTGCCTCCCGGTGCCGGCAGGCGGGCGGCGACGTCGGCGCGCTCGAGCGCCACGAGGTCCGGGCGGGGCAGATCGAGCCCGATGTCGACGAGCCGGACCTCACCGACGTGCTCACTGCCAGGCAGCAGCAGCAGGCCCGGCTTGACCGTGCCGAAGGTGAGGGTCAGCGCTGCGCCGACGACCGGGCCGTCGACGGCGCCGGTCGCGGCGTCGACACCGCTCGGGACGTCGACCGCGATGGTGCGGGCAGCAGCACCGACCTCGTCGTGGAGGGACGCGAGCCGCGCCGCGGGCGCCCGCAACGGACCGGACGCCCCGATGCCGACCAGCCCGTCGAGCACCAGCCGCGCGCCGACGAAGAGCCGTCGCACCTCGTCGTCGCCCGTCTCGGGATCGAGCACCCACCCACCTGCGGCCTGAAGAGCGGAGACTCCCGCCTGGTGCAAGCGCGACCCGGTCGGTACGACGCGCACCACCGCACCCCGGCGCGCGAGGTGGGCCGCGGCGAACAGCGCATCTCCCCCGTTGTCCCCCGAGCCCGCGAGCACGAGCACCGGAGCGCCGTAGACGGCGCCCGACTCCCGCAACCGGCGCAGGCAGGCTGCGGCCAGTCCGCTCGCCGCCCGCTGCATCAGGGCGCCGGAGGTCAGCAGGTCTCCGGTCGCCTGCTCGGCAGCGCGGACGTCGTCGATCCGGTGGGCGTGCAACACGTCAGCTCCCCTCGAGGACGACGAAGGCCGTGGCGATGCCGGCGTCGTGGCTCAACGACACGTGCCAGGAGTCGGCCGCGCAGGCGCGGGCGGCCTCGGCCACCGTGCCGCGCAGCACCAGCCGGGGCCGTCCGCCGACGTCGCTGACGACCTCCGCGTCATGCCAGCCGAGACCGGCGGGCGCACCGAGCGCCTTGGCGAGGGCCTCCTTGGCCGCGAACCGGGCCGCGAGCCGCTCCGGCCGCGCGACCACGCGCTCCTCCGCCGTGAACAGGCGCTCGGCCAACCGCGGCGTGCGCTCCAACGAGCGCGCGAACCGCTCGACGTCGACGACGTCGACGCCGACCCCGACGACCGCCACCTACTCGACCGTGACGCTCTTGGCGAGGTTGCGGGGCTGGTCGACGTCGAGACCCCGCGCGAGCGCGAGCTCGCACGCGAACACCTGCAGCGGGATGGTCGTCACCAGCGGCGCCAGCAGCGTCGGGGTGCGCGGGACGCGGATCACGGTGTCGGCGTAGGGCTCGACGGTGGTGTCGCCCTGCTCGGCGATCACGATCGTGCGGGCACCGCGCGCGCGGATCTCCTGGATGTTGGACAGCATCTTGCCGTGCAGCGCGTGCCGGCCGGTCCGGCTCGGCATCACGATGATCACCGGCAGCCCGGGCTCGATCAGCGCGATCGGACCGTGCTTGAGCTCGCCGGCGGCGAAGCCCTCGGCGTGCATGTAGGCGAGCTCCTTGAGCTTCAACGCGCCTTCCAGGGCGACGGGGAAGCCGACGTGACGGCCGAGGAACAGCACGGCCTTGGCGTCCTTCAGCTCCCGTGCCAGCGCCCGGACCGGCTCGACGGTGCCGAGCGTCTCCTCGACCTGGCCGGGCACCGCCTGCAGCCGCTCGACGATGCCGACGACCTCGTCGCCGAAGCTGTAGCCGCGGACCTGGGAGAGGAACAGGCCGACCAGCAGGCAGCAGGCGACCTGGCCGAGGAACGTCTTGGTGGCCGCGACCCCGACCTCCGGCCCGCAGTGCATGTAGAGCACGGCGTCGGACTCACGCGGGATCGTCGAGCCGACGGTGTTGCAGATCGCCAGCACCTTGGCCGACTGCTCGCGGGCGTGCTTGACCGCCATCAGCGTGTCCAGCGTCTCGCCGCTCTGGCTGATCGCGATGACCAGCGTCCCCCGGTCGAGGACCGGGTCGCGATAGCGGAACTCGCTGGCGAGCTCCACCTCGCAGGGCAGCCGTGTCCAGTGCTCGACGGCGTACTTCGCGATCAGGCCGGCGTGGTAGGCGGTACCGCAGGCGACGATGAAGACCTTGTCGATGTCCCGGAGCTCCTGGTCGTCGAGGCGCACCTCGTCGAGCACGATCTCGCCCTCGGGCGAGAGGCGGCCTCGCAGGGTGTCGGCCAGCGACTGCGGCTGCTCGGAGATCTCCTTGAGCATGAAGTACGGGTAGCCGCCCTTCTCGGCGGCACTCGCGTCCCAGTCGACGTGGAACGGCTGCCCCTCGGACGGGCTGCCGTCGAAGTTCGTCACCGTGACGCCGGAGGGACGGGCCTCGACGACCTGGTCCTGCGCGATCTCGAGCGCGTCGCGGGTGTAGGCGATGAACGCGGAGACGTCGCTGGCGAGGAAGGCCTCCCCCTCGCCGAGCCCGACGACCAGCGGCGAGTTACGGCGGGCGCCGACGACGACGTCGGGGTCGGCACTGGAGACGACGACCAGCGTGAAAGCGCCGTCGAGCATCCGGCAGACGCGGCGCACCGCTTCGGCGAGATCCGGAGCGGGGGCGCTGTCGGTGCCGACCGCGCTGCTGGACCCGCCGTCGCGGCTCAGGCCCAGCTCCTCCTCGAGGAGGTGCGCGACGACCTCGGTGTCGGTGTCGCTCGCCATCTCGTGGCCGCGGCGCTCGAGCTCGGCCCGCAGCTCGGCGAAGTTCTCGATGATCCCGTTGTGGATGACCGCGAGCTGCCCGGAGCAGTCCCGGTGCGGGTGGGCGTTCGTGTCGTTCGGAGCGCCGTGGGTCGCCCACCGGGTGTGGCCCATCCCGGTCGTCGCCGCCGGGTCCGGCCCCGCCTCGCCGGCCTCGGCGAGCGCCTTCTCGAGGTTCGCCAGCTTGCCGGCCTTGCGCTCGATGCCGACCGGCAGCCCACGCTCGCCGACGACAGCGATGCCGGACGAGTCGTAGCCGCGGTATTCGAGCCGCCGCAGCCCCTCGACGGCGACCTCCACCGCTGATCGGTGACCGACGTAGCCGATGATGCCGCACATACCGCCACCCTAGAGCGTGGCTCGGGGCCCGGCCGAGGACGCCGCGCGAGGGTTGGGCACGGCTGGGGTACCGCCTGCGTGCGCCCGGCGCGAGCGGTCAGGCCGCGCCGACGACGGCGGCCAGGCTCTCGGCCACCTGCTGCGCGACGGCGTGCTCGGTCGCCTCGACCATGACGCGTACCAGCGGCTCGGTACCGGACGGTCGGAGCAGCACCCGCCCGCGGCTGCCGAGGTCGCGCTCGGCATCGGCCACGGCCGCGAGCACCGAAGGCGCCTGCGCCGCGGACCGCTCGGCCCGGACGTTCAGCAGCACCTGCGGCAGACGCGTCATGACCGCGGCGAGTTCGGCGAGCGGGCGCCCCGTTCGCGCCATCTCACCGAGCACGCCCAGCGCCGTCAGCAGGCCGTCGCCGGTGGTGGCGGAGTCGAGGAAGACGACGTGTCCGCTCTGCTCCCCACCGAGGTTCCAGCCGCCGGACCGCATGGCCTCGAGGACGTAGCGGTCCCCGACCGGCGTCTCCCGCACGGCGATGCCGGCGTCGCGCATCGCGTGCTTGAAGCCGAGGTTCGACATGACGGTGGCGACGACGGTGTCGTCGCGCAGGTCGCCCCGGTCGCGGAGACCGACGGCGAGCAGCGCCAGGATCTGGTCGCCGTCGACGACCTCGCCGCCGGCGTCCACGGCGAGGCAGCGGTCGGCGTCGCCGTCGTGCGCGATGCCGATGTCGGCTCCGTGGTCGAGCACGGCGGCCTGCAGGGCTTCGAGGTGGGTCGCCCCGCAGCCTTCGTTGATGTGCTCACCGTCGGCGTCGGCGTGGATCGCGACCACGTCGGCACCGGCCTCGCGCAGCACGCGCGGCGCGAGCAGGCTCGCCGCGCCCTGGGCGCAGTCGACGACGACGCGCAGACCGTCGAGCCGGTGGGTCAGCGTCCCGAGCAGGTGGGCGACGTAGCCCTCGACGAACGCCGGCTCGTCCGAACCCTCGACGGCTGCACCCGCTGCGGCACGACCGTCGCCGTAGCCGAGGTCGTCCCGCACCCGACCCACGGCCGCGCCCTGCGGACGGTCGGCGGAGGGAGCGGCCAGCGTCGCCCGGTAGTCGGCCTCGATGGCGTCCTCGACGTCGTCGGGGAGCTTGAAGCCACCGGCGGCGAACAGCTTGATGCCGTTGTCGGGCATGGGGTTGTGGCTCGCCGAGAGCATCACGCCCAGGGCGGCGCCGCTACTGGCGACGGCGTGCGCCACGAGCGGCGTGGGGACGACCCCGAGTCGGACGACGTCGGCACCGGCGCTGGCGAGCCCCGCGACCGTTGCGGCCTCGAGGAACTCCCCGGACGGCCGGGTGTCGCGGCCGACGACGACCGTCGGGCGGTCGGCCGTGTCGCCGACCGCACCGGCCCGGTGCAGGACGCGGACGGCACTCGCCGCCACGCCCAACGCCAACTCCGCAGTGAGGACGCCGTTGGCGACGCCTCGGACCCCGTCCGTCCCGAAGAGACGGGGGGCCATTAGCGCTTGCTGTACTGGGGCGCCTTACGGGCCTTCTTCAGGCCGTACTTCTTGCGCTCCTTGACCCGCGGGTCACGGGTGAGGAAGCCGGCCTTCTTCAGCGCCGGACGCGAGTCGTCCTCGGTGACCGTCAGCGCCCGGGCGATGCCGAGGCGCAGCGCGCCGGCCTGACCGGAGACGCCGCCGCCACGCAGCGTCGCGATGACGTCGTAGGCCTCGTCGCGCTCGAGCGTCTTGAGCGGCTCGCTCACGATCTGCTGGTGCACCTTGTTCGGGAAGTAGACCTCGAGGGACTTCCCGTTGAGGGTCCACTGCCCGCTGCCCGGACGGATCCGGACGCGGACGATGGCCTGCTTACGACGACCGGTTGCCCGGGTTGCGCCTTGGGCGTCAGTGACGACAGCCACGTTGTCTGGTCCTCCGTCTGGTTCTGGTCCTGCTGAGCCCGACCGGCCCTCGGCCTCCGGGAAGTGAGCGGTGGTGCAGCCGGCTCCGTGACGATCGCGGAGCGGCAGGGGTACTACTGAGCGACCTGGGTGATCTCGTACGGCACCGGCTGCTGCGCCTGGTGCGGGTGCGTCGGCCCGGCGTAGACCTTGAGCTTGCTGCTCATCTGCCGGCCGAGGCGGGTGTGCGGGAGCATCCCCTTGATGGCCTTCTCGATGATCTGGTTCGGCCGGGTGGCGCGCATGTCGGTGAACGAGCGCGTCTTCAGCCCACCCGGAAAGCCTGAGTGGTGGTGGTAGAGCTTCTGCTCGCTCTTGCCGCCGGTCAGCACGACGTTGCCGGCGTTGATGACGATGACGTAGTCGCCCGTGTCGACGTGCGGCGCGTAGTACGGCTTGTGCTTGCCGCGCAGCAGGCGGGCGGCCTGGCTGGCGAGCCGACCGAGCACGACGTCGGAGGCGTCGATGACATGCCAGGTCCGCTGGACGTCGGCGGTCTTCGGCTGGTACGTGGGCACGGGATCGGCCTTACTGCTCGAACGGATCAAGTCGGCTGCGTTGGCGTTGTCCGGCGACTGCGGCGGACAGTTGCCACAGGGCTGTCATCCACTGGGCAGTGTCCGCAGGGCGCTCGACACGCAACGACCTGCAACTGTACCCGACCGGTCCGTTCCGGCCGGGGGAGGAACACCCTCCCAGCGCCGCACATGCGGCGTGCCTCCCGTCGCGCCCGTCCTGTCAGGCTGGTGCACGTGCCCGACCCCCGGTCAGCAGACCAGCCGCCCTCCGACGTCTCACCGCCAGCTGCCGTTCCGCTGCCGGCGCTGCACCCGCTGCTGGCCAGCCGGTGGAGCCCGACGACCTTCGACGGTTCCGCCGACGCCGATCCCGAGGAGGTCGCCTCCGTCCTCGAGGCCGCGCGATGGGCTCCGTCGGCCGGGAACGCCCAACCGTGGGCGTTCCTCGTCGGACGCCGCGGGGACCCGGTGCACGCCACGATGGTGGCCCACCTGGCCAGGAGCTCCGCCCGCTGGGCACCGCTCGCGGGCTTCCTCGTCGTCAACCTCGCCCACCGGTTCGTCGAGGACACCGACTGGGAGTACTCGGAGTTCTCCACCTACGACCTCGGTCAGGCCGTGGCGCACATGACCATCCAGGCGCAGTCGCTGGGCCTCTACAGCCGGCAGTTCCGCGCGTTCGACAAGGCGGCGCTGACCGCCGCCTTCGAGGTGCCGGCGCACTGGGAGGTCACGACGATGACCGCCTTCGGCCGCCTGCAACCGGGTTCCACACCGCCCGAGCCGGTGCCGGCAGCGGCGGCGAGCCGCACGCGTCGGGAGCTCACCGACATCACCTGGGCCTGGGCGGACCTGCGACCGGAGCTCCCTAGCCGAAGGTCGTGAGGCAGGCTCCTGCGGCTCCGCCCTGCTCAGGCCGACGTCGCCCGCAAGGAGAACACCGCCGGTCGCCGTGACGTCGACGCCGGCGTCATACGTTCGGGTGACCGCGCAACCGGCGCGTCTGCTCCACCCGTGCGGCGAGGTCGGCATCGGCGGGGTACCGGACCTCGAGCAGCGTGAGGCCGTGCGCCGGCGCGACGGGGACCGCGGAATCGCGTACCCCGGCGCCGAGCACCAGGCCGGGCCACTCCGGCGGCCGCCTCCCCTCCCCCACGGCGAGCAGCGCCCCCATCAGCGCGCGCACCATCGAGTGGCAGAACGCATCGGCCACGACGGTGCCGACGAGCACTCCCTCGTCATCCCGACGCCAGTCGAGGCGGAGCAGGCGACGGATGGTCGTCGCGCCTTCCCGCCGTTTGCAGAAGGCGGCGAAGTCGTGCTCGCCGAGCAGGGCGCCGCTCGCTTCGGCCATGCGTTCCACATCGAGCGGCCGCGGCCAGGTCAGGGTGTCGCGCCGCCGCAGGGGGCTCGCGACCCGCTCGGCGATGCGGTAGCCGTAGCGCCGGGACAACGCGGAGAACCGGGCGTCGAAGCCGGCGGGCGCCGGGCTGACGTCCCACACCCGGACGTCGCCGGGGAGTACCCCGTTCAGCCCCCGGTGCAGCCGCGTCAGGTCGGGCACTTGGTCACTGCCGGGAGGCCCGACGAGGTCGACGTGGGCGACCTGACCCGTGGCGTGCACGCCGGCGTCGGTGCGGCCGGCGACGACGAGCCGCGGCGGCGGCTCGATGCGGAGGACCTGCCCGAGAGCGGCCTCGACCGTCCCCTGCACGGTGCGTCGGTCGCGCTGGGCGGCCCAGCCGGAGAACTCGGTGCCGTCGTAGGCGAGGTCGAGCCGGACGCGGACGAGCCCGCCCTCCCCGGAAGGGAAGACGGGCCCGGTCGCGGTGCTGGTGTCCAGCGGGTCGTTCGGCAGGGTGCTGCTGCTCAGCTCGTGCCCTGCGTCTCGGCGCCACCGTCGGCGTCGCTGTCGGTGTCGCCCTCGGTGGGGACGTCGACCGGCGTCGCGTCGGACGCGGAAGCCGCCTCGGGGGCCTCTTCCTCGCCGCCCTCGCCCGGGATGGCCGCGCCGCTGGGCTCGATCGGCTCGGAGGCGTTGGCCCCCGCGCCGGTCCCGCCGGCGGCGACGGCCGCCGCCGTCGACGACTCGGCCGCGAGCTCCTCGGCCGTCTCCTGGGTGCGGGCACCCGTCGGACGGCTCTCGGCGAACTGCGTGCCACGGGCCTGCTCGGCCTCGCCGACGATCGACTGCCCGGCGGTCAGCGCCTCGACGAGCTCGATACGCGCCATGGGGGCGTTGTCGCCCTTGCGCGGGCCGAGCTTGACGATCCGCGTGTAGCCACCGTTGCGGGTCTCGTAGCGGGGACCGATCTCCGTGAACAGCGTGTGCACGACGGACTTGTCGCGCACGGTCCGCAGCACCCGACGCCGGGCCGCGAGGTCGCCCTTCTTGGCGAAGGTGACCAGCCGCTCGGCGACGGGACGGAGCCGCTTGGCCTTGGCCACGGTCGTCGTGATGCCGCCGTGCTCGAACAGCGACGTGGCGAGGTTCGCCAGGATGTGCCGCTCGTGCTGCGGGCTACCCCCGAGACGGGGCCCCTTGGTGGGCGTGGGCATGGGAAGCGTGCTCCTCGGTGAGATTCGGCAGCCGAACCAGTACTGCTCGGCTTGGTACTGCTCGGACTAGTACTGCTCGGTCTCGGCGAAGGAACGGCCGTCGTCGTCGCCCGGCTCGGTGTAACCCGAGGCGAACGGGGACCCGAAGGCGTCGCCGCTGCCGGTGCCGTAGGTGTCGACGGCGACGCGGGGGTCGAAGCCGGGGGGGCTGTCCTTGAGCGCGAGGCTCATGCCGGCCAGCTTGCTCTTGACCTCGTCGATCGACTTCTGCCCGAAGTTGCGGATGTCGAGCAGGTCGGCCTCGCTGCGACCGACGAGCTCGCCGATCGAGTGGATGCCTTCGCGCTTGAGGCAGTTGTAGGAGCGGACGGTCAGGTCCATCTCCTCGATCGGCAGCGCCAGGTCGGCGGCCAGGGCGGCGTCGGCGGCGGACGGGCCGATGTCGACGCCCTCGGCCTCGGCGTTGAGCTCCTGCGCCAGGCCGAACAGCTGCACCAGGGTGTTGCCGGCGCTGGCCATCGCGTCGCGCGGGGAGATCGACTGCTTGGTCTCGACGTCGACGACGAGACGGTCGAAGTCGGTGCGCTGCTCGACGCGGGTGGCCTCGACCTTGTAGGTCACCTTGAGGACCGGCGAGTAGATCGAGTCGATCGGGATGCGGCCGATCTCCTGGCCGACCTGCTTGTTCTGCACGGCGCTGACGTAGCCACGGCCACGCTCGACGGTGAGCTCGACCTCGAGCTTGCCCTTGTCGTTCAGGGTCGCGAGGTGCAGGTCGGGGTTGTGGACCTCGACGCCCGCAGGGGGCGCGATGTCGGCGGCGGTGACGGCGCCGGGGCCCTGCTTGCGCAGGTACATGACGGTCGGCTCGTCGTTGTCCGAGCTCACGACCAGGCCCTTGAGGTTCAGGATGATGTCGGTGACGTCCTCCTTCACCCCCGGCACGGTGGAGAACTCGTGCAGCACGCCGTCGATGCGGATGCTCGTGACCGAGGCACCCGGGATCGAGCTGAGCAGCGTGCGCCGCAGGGAGTTGCCGAGGGTGTAGCCGAAGCCCGGCTCGAGCGGCTCGATGATGAACCGCGAGCGGTACTCGTCGACCGGCTCCTCGGAGAGGGTGGGGCGCTGTGCGATGAGCACGGTTGTCCTCTTTCTGCTTCCGGGCGTCCGCTATATGACGTCCGTGGTGGTGCGCCGCTGCGGAGCTCTGTCTCTCCGTAGCGGACCCGGACGGGCGCTCGTCGTGGTGAGGAACGCCCGTCCGGTTCGCGAGCTACTTGGAGTAGAGCTCGACGATGAGCTGCTCCTGGACCGGCGTGTCGATGACCTGCCGCTCCGGGAGGGTGTGGACGAGGATGCGCATCTGCGAGGAGATGACCTCGATCCACGGGGGCGTCGGACGCGAGCCGGCGAGCTCACGGGCGATCACGTAGGGCGTGAGCTCGCGGTCGGACTCACGGACCTCGATGATGTCGTTGGCGCTCACCCGGTAGGACGGGATGTCGACCTTGCCGCCGTTGACGACGACGTGGCCGTGCCGGACGGCCTGACGGGCGTGGTCGCGCGACTGGGCGAACCCGGCGCGGTAGACCACGTTGTCGAGGCGCGACTCGAGGATGCGGAGCAGCTCGTCACCGGTCTTGCCGGAACGGCGGTTCGCCTCGTCGTAGTAGCCGCGGAACTGCTTCTCGAGCACCCCGTAGATGCGCGCGCACTTCTGCTTCTCGCGCTTCTGGAGCAGGTACTCGCTGTCCTTGGTGCGACCACGACCGTGCTCACCCGGCGGGTAGGGCCGGATCTCGATCGGGCACTTCGCGGACTCGCACTTGCTGCCCTTGAGGAACAGCTTCATCTTCTCGCGCCGGCAGCGCTTGCAGTCGGGACCGGTGTAGCGGGCCATATCTCTACTTCCTAGCTCTTCAGCCGGTCAGACCCGGCGCCGCTTGGGCGGGCGGCAGCCGTTGTGCGGGACAGGGGTGACGTCCTGGATCTGGCCGACCTCGAGGCCGGTCGCCTGCAGGCTCCGGATGGCGGTCTCGCGGCCGGAGCCGGGACCCTTGACGAACACGTCGACCTTGCGCATGCCGTGTTCCATCGCCTTGCGGGCCGCGTTCTCGGCGGCCATCTGTGCGGCGAAGGGCGTCGACTTGCGCGAGCCCTTGAACCCGACGTGCCCGGCGCTCGCCCAGGAGATGACTGCTCCGTTGGGGTCACAGATCGACACGATGGTGTTGTTGAACGTGCTCTTGATGTGGGCGTGGCCATGGGCCACGTTCTTCTTCTCCTTGCGCCGCACCTTCTTGGCACCGGCGCCGGCTCGCTTCTGCGGAGGCATGGGTTCTCTTCCTCGCTACTTCTTGCCGGGCTTCTTCTTGCCGGCGATAGCGCGGCGAGGGCCCTTACGGGTACGGGCGTTGGTGTGCGTGCGCTGACCGTGGACGGGCAGGCCACGACGGTGGCGGATGCCCTGGTAGGCACCGATCTCGATCTTGCGCCGGATGTCCTGCGCGACCTCGCGCCGGAGGTCACCCTCGACGCGGTAGTTCGTGTCGATCCATTCGCGAAGGCGACCGATCTCCTCGTCGGAGAGGTCGCGGACGCGGGTGTCGGGGTTGATCCCGGTCTCGACGCAGGTCTTGCGCGATCGGGTACGGCCGATGCCGAAGATGTAGGTCAGCGCGATCTCGCACCGCTTCTCGCGGGGGAGGTCGACGCCGGCAAGACGGGCCATGTGCGGCTGGACTCCTCGTGCTCCGGAGGTCGTCGCCCGCATCGTCCCGAGCTGTCCTGACCTGCAGTCTTCGTGTGACTGCCGGCCAGCTCGGGCCCCGGCCTCCGACCGGGGGTTCCCCGGAGACGTTCCCGGGGTGATGTGGACCTCTGTGTTGCTGTGACTGTGGTGCTGTGACTGTGGTGCTGTGCCGTGCTCGTGCTGGTGCGTGCTGGTGGTGCTGGTCGTGCTGTGCGATCTGCGGATCAGCCCTGGCGCTGCTTGTGGCGCAGGTTCTCGCAGATCACCATGACGCGGCCGTGGCGACGGATCACCTTGCACTTGTCACAGATCTTCTTGACGCTCGGCTGGACCTTCACGGCTGCGGAACTCCTTCAACGCAGCCGCGGCCGCGTCTCGACGGAACTTCTGACGGGTGGAGCGGCGCTTCGCGCCGGCAGCCCACCCAGTGCTCGTTACTTGTAGCGGTAGACGATGCGCCCGCGGGACAGGTCGTACGGCGAGAGCTCCACCACCACGCGGTCCTCGGGGAGGATCCGGATGTAGTGCTGACGCATCTTGCCGCTGATGTGGGCGAGAACGCGGTGTCCGTTCTGCAGCTCCACGCGAAACATCGCGTTGGGGAGCGGCTCGACGACCCGGCCCTCGATCTCGATGGCCCCGTCCTTCTTCGGCATGTCCTCCGCTGTCCTACGAGTGGATGTGCTGTCCTGTGTCCGCGCCCGGAGGCGCGCCCACCCGGCACCTACTGGGGGTGCCTGGCCGTCCGCCGGGCGTCATGAGAGACCTGGCAGGCAGACGATCGCCAAGCTTACGCCAAGTCCGACAGACCGGCGAACCGCGCGGGGTGGTCGCGCTCACCGTCCCGCGGGGGACTCAGCCCGCGGCGACCGCGGGCACGCCGGCGCGCACGCCGAACTCGGCGAGCCGGGCTGCGCCACCGTCCTCGGCGGTCAGCACCCACGGGCCGTCCTCGGTGATCGCGACGGTGTGCTCCCAGTGGGCGGCCCAGGAGCCGTCGGTGCTGACGACGGTCCAGTTGTCGTCGAGCTCCCGGGTGTCGGACGCCCCGAGGGTCAACATCGGTTCCACGGCGAGCGCGAGCCCCTTGACGAGCTTCTGACCCCGGCCCGGGCGGCCGTAGTTCAACAGGTGCGGCGCCTGGTGCATCTGCGTGCCGATCCCGTGGCCGCCGTAGTTCTCGACGATGCCGAACCGGAGCCCCAGCCGCTCTTCGTCGGCCTCGACCGAGCTCTCCACGGCATGGCTGATGTCGGTGAGCCGGCCACCGAGCTGAGCGGCCGCGAGGCCGGCCCACAACGACCGCTCACAGGCCTCCGACAGCGCCAGCTTGTCCGGTGCCACCTCCCCCACCGCGACCGTGACGGCGGAGTCGCCGTGCCAGCCCTCGAGGATGGCGCCGCAGTCGATGCTCAACAGGTCGCCGTCGCGCAGGACGCGCTTCTTCGACGGGATGCCGTGGACGATCTCGTCGTTGACCGACGAGCAGATGACACCGGGGAACGGCACGGTGGAGTTGCCCGGGTAGCCCTTGAACGACGGGATCGCCCCGGCCCCGCGGATGGTCTGCTCGGCGAGGTCGTCGAGTTCGAGGGTGGTGACGCCGGGCTGGGCGGCGGCGCGGAGCTTCTCCAGCGTCCGCCACACCACGAGCCCCGCTTCGCGCATGAGCAGGATCTCCGACCGGCTCTTGATCTCGACCTGCTCGCGACGCATCCCGTTCACCCCTGCTGACCGACCGCTGCGGGCGTTGCCGCCCACGTCCTGGCTTCCCAGGCTAGTCCCCGGCGCGACGGGCGCGGTCAGTCCTCGTAGCGGTGCAGGGCCTCGAGCGCGCGTTCGGTGACGTCGTCGACGGGGCCGGTGGCGTCGATGCCGACGAGCACGCCGCGGGCGGCGTAGAAGGACACGAGCGGCGCGGTCTGCTTGGCGTAGACGTCGAGGCGGTGGCGGACGGTCCCCGCCTTGTCGTCGTCGCGCTGGAAGAGCTCACCGCCATCGCGGTCGCAGACGCCCTCGACCGTGGGCGGGTCGAAGTCGACGTGCCAGTTGGTGCCGCAGGTCCGGCAGGTGCGGCGCCCGGAGAGCCGCCGCACGACCTCGTCGTCGTCGACGACGAGCTCGAGCACGATGTCGAGCTTGTTGTCCAGGTCGGCCAGCATGCCCTCGAGCACCTCGGCCTGCGGGACGTTGCGGGGGAACCCGTCGAGCAGGAAGCCCTTGGCGGCGTCGTCCTCGGCGAGGCGGTTGCGGACCATCTCGACCGTCACCTCGTCGGGGACCAGGTCACCGGCGTCCATGTAGGTCTTGGCGAGCGTGCCCAGCTCCGTGCCCTGGCTGACGTTGGCCCGGAAGATGTCGCCCGTGGAGATCGCGGGGACGGATCGGGCTGCTGCGATGTGCTGGGCCTGCGTCCCTTTCCCCGCACCGGGCGGCCCCACGAGGACGAGTCGCACTAGCGGAGGAAGCCCTCGTAGTTGCGCAGCATCAGCTGGCTCTCGATCTGCTTCACCGTCTCCAGCCCGACACCGACCATGATCAGCACGCTGGTGCCGGCGAACGGGAACGTCTGGCCCTTGGTCAGGGCGAGCAGCGCGAGCGGGAGCACGGTGATGATGCCGAGGAAGAGCGCACCCGGGAGGGTGATCCGCGACAGCACGTACTGCAGGTACTCCGCCGTCGGACGGCCAGGCCGGATACCCGGGATGAAGCCGCCGTACTTCTTCATGTTGTCGCTGACGTCGACGGGGTTGAACGTGATGCTCACGTAGAAGTACGTGAAGCCGATGACCAGCGCGAAGTAGAACAGCAGGTACAGCGGATGGTCACCGCGCGCGAGGTAGCGCTGCTCGAAGTCCTGGAACGTCTGGTTGCTCCACACCTGACCCAGCAGCTGCGGCAGCTGCAGCAGCGAAGACGCGAAGATGACGGGGACGACACCGGCCTGGTTGACCTTCATCGGGATGTACGTCGACGACCCGCCGTACATGCGCCGCCCGACCATGCGCTTCGCGTACTGGACCGGGATACGGCGCTGGGACTGCTCGACGAAGACGACGAACACCACGATGGCGACACCGAGGAGGCAGACCAGGGTGAAGACCACGCCTCCGGCGACCTGGAGGATGCGGATGCCTTGGTTCGGCAGCTGCGCCGAGATCGAGGTGAAGATCAGCAGCGACATGCCGTTGCCGACGCCGCGGCTGGTGATCAACTCGCCGAGCCACATGACCATCGCGGTCCCGGCCGTCATCGTGATGATCAGCGTGCCGATCCGGAACAGGCTCGTGTCGGGGATGACCTGGTCGTTGCAGCCGGCGAACAGGCGACCGGAGCGCGCGAGGGCGATGATGCCGGTCGACTGCAGGATGGCCAGCGCGACGGTGAGGTAGCGCGTGTACTGCGTCAGCTTGGCCTCGCCGGAGCTGCCTTCCTTCTTCAGCTGCTCCAGCCGGGGCACCACGACGACCAGCAGCTGGATGATGATGCTGGCGGTGATGTAGGGCATGATGCCGAGCGCGAAGACGGACAGCTGCAGCAGTGCCCCGCCGCTGAACAGGTTCACCAGCGAGTAGAGGTTGCTGTTGCCGCCCTTGTTGACGGCGTCGAGGCAGCTCTGGATCGCGCTGGTCGAGACGCCGGGCGAGGGCAGGTGGCTGCCGACCCGGAACAGGACCATGATCCCGAGCGTGAACAGCAGCTTCTTACGCAGATCGGGCGTCCGGAAAGCCCTTCCGAAGGCGGCGAGCACAGCCCCTCCCTTCGGGACACATGAGCGGACACGTGGGGCGGAGCGGGCGGGTCGCCGGTGCGATCCCTGGGCCTGCTCGTGCGGCTGACTGTAACAGTCCGGCCCGGTCCGATCGGGCGACGGAAGCGATCCCGCGAGGGATGCCTCGGTCTCCCGATCGGCCGGGCCGAAGAGTTCTGGAGCAGGTGCCTACGGCAACCCGCGGAGCCCGACCCGGCAGGCCGGGCCGATGACTACACCTCGATCGCGGTGCCGCCCGCAGCCGCGATCTTCTCGCGGGCGGACGCCGAGAAGGCGTTGGCCTCGATCTGCAGGGCGATGGAGAGGTTGCCCTCGCCGAGCACCTTCACCGGGTGACCGCCACGGACGGCCCCCGCCTCGACGAGCGCGGGGATGTCCACGCCACCGCCGTCGGGGAACAGGTCCCCGAGCTTGGTGAGGTTGACGACCTGGTACTCGGTGCGGAACGGGTTGGTGAAGCCCTTGAGCTTCGGGACCCGCATGTGCAGCGGCATCTGGCCACCTTCGAACCGGCCGGGCACGTTCTTCCGGGCCTTGGTGCCCTTCGTGCCACGTCCGGCGGTCTTGCCCTTCGAGCCGTCACCACGACCCACACGGGTCTTGGCGGTCTTGGCTCCGGGGGCCGGACGCAGGTGGTGGACCTTCAGGCCACGACCCACCGGCGCGGACGCCCCGGCCTCGTTCTTGCCGAGGTTCGGCTGCTCACTCATTCGGTCACCTCTTCCACGTCGACCAGGTGGCTGATCGACCGGACCATGCCACGCACCTCGGGCCGGCCCTCGCGGACGACGGTGGCTCCGATACGCCGCAGGCCGAGGGTCTTCAGGGTCTCCCGCTGGCGGGCGGTGCCCCCGATCCCGGACCGCAGCTGCGTGATCTTCAACTTGGCGTCACCGGTCTTGGCGATCGTCATCAGGCACCCACCGCCGGAGCGGAGGCCGCGGCGCGGGCCGTGGCCTGCGCACGCAGCATGGCGACCGGGGCGACGTCCTCGAGCGGCAGGCCACGGCGGGCAGCGATCTCCTCGGGCCGCGTGAGACCACGCAGCGCCGTGACGGTCGCCTTCACGATGTTGATCGGGTTGGAGGACCCGAGCGACTTCGAGAGGACGTCGTGGATGCCGGCGCACTCGAGCACGGCGCGGACCGGACCACCGGCGATGACGCCGGTACCGGCCGAGGCGGGCTTGAGCAGCACGACACCGGCGGCGTCCTCACCCTGCACCGGGTGCGGGATCGTGACGCCGATGCGCGGCACCTTGAAGAAGTGCTTCTTGGCCTCTTCGACGCCCTTCGCGATCGCGGCGGGCACCTCCTTGGCCTTGCCGTAGCCGACACCGACCGTCCCGTCGCCGTCGCCGACGATCACGAGGGCGGTGAAGCTGAAGCGACGACCACCCTTGACGACCTTGGCGACGCGGTTGATCGCGACGACCCGCTCGAGGTAAACGCTCTTCTCGGCGGCTGCGCCGCCTCCGGCGCGGTCGCGACGACCCTGCCGGTCGCCGCCGGTTCCGCCTGCGCGGCGTTGACCTGGCATGTCTAGCTCTCCTCTGTCGGATTGGTGCGGGTGGCGAGCCGCAGCGGACTCACCTGGGGGCGGCGCTCCATCAGAAGCTCAGCCCCGCTTCCCGTGCTCCGTCGGCCAGGGCCGCGATCCGCCCGTGGTACCGGCGACCACCGCGGTCGAAGACCACGGAGTCGATGCCGGCGGCCTTGGCGCGCTCGGCGAGCAGCTTGCCCACCTGGGCCGCCGCCGCCGTCTTGTCGCCGTCGGCCGCGCGCAGGTCGGCTTCCAGCGTCGAGGCGGCGACCAGCGTGAAGCCCCGGGTGTCGTCGACGACCTGGGCGTGGATGTGCCGCGTGGAGCGGTTCACGACCAGGCGCGGACGCACTGTCGTGCCCGTGACCTTCTTGCGGACCCGGAGGTGGCGGCGCGTGACGCCCTTGCGGCGGGTGCCGGAGACGGTGCTCGGCATCACTTACCTGCCTTTCCGACCTTGCGGCGCACGTTCTCGCCGGCGTAACGGACGCCCTTGCCCTTGTACGGGTCGGGGCGCCGGAGCTTGCGGATCTTCGCGGCGGTCTCTCCGACCGCCTGCTTGTCGATTCCGCGGACGATGAAGCGCGTCGGGGTCTGCACCTCGAAGGTGATCCCCTCGGGCGCCTTCACCGGGACCGGGTGGCTGTAGCCGAGCGCGAACTCGAGGTCGCTGCCCCGGGCCTGGACGCGGTAACCGACGCCTCGGATCTCGAGGGTCTTCTCGAAGCCCGTGGTGACGCCGGTGACCATGTTGGCGACGAGGCTTCGGGTGAGACCGTGCAGCGCACGGCTCTCCCGCTCGTCGTTCGGTCGCGCCACCTGCAGCGTGCCGTCCTCCTGGCTGATCGTGATCGGCTCGGAGACGGTGAGGTTCAGCGTGCCCTTGGGCCCCTGGACCGTGACGTCCTGGCCCGCGAGCGTCACCTGGACGCCGCTGGGCACGGGGATCGGAAGTCGTCCGATGCGTGACATGAGACCCCCTACCAGACGTAGGCGAGGACTTCCCCGCCCACGCCCCGCTTGGATGCCTGCTTGTCGGTCAGCAGGCCGGTGGAGGTGCTGATGATCGCGACGCCGAGCCCGCCGAGCACCTTGGGAAGGTTGGTGGCCTTGGCGTAGACCCGCAGACCGGGCTTGGAGATCCGCCGCACGCCGGCGATCGTCCGCTCCCGGTTGGGGCCGTACTTCAACTCGACGACGACGGCGTGCTCCACGCCCTCGCCCTCGGTGGACCACCCGGAGATGTAGCCCTCCTGCTGGAGGATCTCCGCGATGTGAGTCTTGATCTTGCTGTACGGCATGGTCACGCGGTCGTGGTACGCCTTGTTGGCGTTCCGGATGCGCGTGAGCATGTCCGCGATCGGGTCGGTCATCGTCATGGGGCTGACGCCCTTTCTCGCCGTGGTTCCCTGAGGCCTTCGGCGACTAGATGTTCTTCGTCGTGATCCGGGGAGATCGGAGGAGCAGACCCGCAGGTCGGCCCGGGAGATCCCGCCGGTTGGTGGATGGGTCGGACTACCAGCTGGACCGGGTTACCACGAACTCTTGGTCACGCCGGGCAGCTCGCCGCGGTGGGCCATCTGCCGGAGGCAGATGCGGCAGAGCCCGAACGCGCGGAACACCGCACGGGGCCGGCCGCAACGCTGGCAGCGGGTGTAGCCGCGGACGCCGAACTTCGGCTTGCGGTTCGCCTTGGCGATCAGTGCCTTCTTGGCCATCTCAGTTCTCCCTGAACGGGAAGCCGAGCGCCCGGAGAAGCGCACGTCCCTGCTCGTCGGTCTCGGCGGTCGTGACCACCGTGATGTCCATACCGCGGACGCGGTCGATGCGGTCCTGGTCGATCTCGTGGAAGATCGACTGCTCGACGACACCGAAGGTGTAGTTACCCCGGCCGTCGAACTGCTTCGGCGAGAGGCCGCGGAAGTCACGGATCCGGGGCAGCGCGATGCTGACCAGCCGGTCCAGGAACTCCCACATCCGGTCGCCCCGGAGGGTGACCTTCGCACCGATGGGCTGGCCCTCGCGCAGCTTGAACTGCGCGATGGACTTGGTCGCCCGTCGGATCTGCGGCTTCTGGCCGGTGATGGCGGTGAGGTCGCGGACCGCGCCGTCGATCAGCTTGCCGTCCCGGGCGGCGTCGCCGACACCCATGTTGACGACGACCTTGACCACGCCGGGGACCTGCATGACGTTGGCGATCGAGTGCGCCTGCTGCAGCTGCGGGAGGATCTCCGACCGGTACCGCGCCTTGAGGCGCGGGCCCTGCTGGTCGGTGGTCCCGGTGCTTTCGGTAGCGGTGCTCGACATCAGACGTCACTCCCACAACGGCGGCATGTCCGCACGTTCTTGCCGTTCTCGTCCCGCCGGTGGCCGATGCGCGACGGCTTGTCGCAGCTCGGGCAGACGACCATCACGTTGCTGACGTGGAGGGGTGCCTCCTGCGTGATGATGCCGCCGGCCTGCGCGCCACGCCCGGTCTGGGTGACCTTGGTGTGCTTCTTCACGCGGTTGGCGCCCTCGACCAGGATCTTCTCGGCCTTGGGGTTGGCGAGGAGCACCTTCCCCTTGAGGCCGCGGTCCTTGCCCGAGATCACCTGCACGGTGTCTCCCTTGTGGACCTTCATTCAGAGCACCTCCGGTGCCAGCGAGATGATCCGCATGAACCGGCGGTCGCGCAGCTCGCGGCCCACCGGGCCGAAGATGCGGGTTCCGCGCGGGTCGCCGGAGTCCCGGATGAGGACCGCGGCGTTCTCGTCGAAGCGGATGTACGAGCCGTCCGGCCGACGACGCTCCTTGGAGGTGCGGACGACGACCGCCTTGACGACGTCGCCCTTCTTCACACCTGCGCCGGGGAGCGCGTCCTTGACCGTGCCGACGATGATGTCGCCGATGCCGGCGTACCGACGGCCGGAGCCGCCGAGCACGCGGATGCACAGCAACTCCTTCGCGCCGGTGTTGTCGGCGACGCGAAGCCTGCTCTCCTGCTGAATCACTGCGAGATCACTTCGCCTTCTCGAGGATCTCCACGACGCGCCAGTGCTTGGTGGCACTGAGCGGGCGGGTCTCCATGAGCAGCACGCGGTCTCCGACGCCACACGAGTTCGCCTCGTCGTGCGCCTTGTACTTCCGCGTGCGCCGGATGGTCTTGCCGTACAGCGGGTGCTGCACGCGGTCCTCGACGGCGACGACGACGGTCTTCGCCATCTTGTCGCTGACGACGAGGCCCTCGCGCGTCTTGCGGTTGCCCCGCTCGTCGGTGCTGGTGGAACCGGCCGCCGCGAGGGCGGTCTCGGTGTTGGTCTCGCTCATGCGTTCGAACTCTCAACGGCCTCGTAGGTGATGCCCAGTTCCCGCTCGCGCAGGACCGTGTAGATCCGCGCGATGTCCCGGCGGATCGTCTGCAGGCGCTTGTTGTTGTCGAGCTGCCCGGTGGCGACCTGGAAACGGAGGTTGAAGAGCTCCTCCTTCGCTTCCCGGAGCCGGGTGACGATCTCGTCGTCGCCCAGGGCACGGATCTCGGTGGCGGTGACGGCCATCAGACCGGAGCCCCCTCTCGCGTGACGAACCGGCACTTCATGGGCAGCTTGTGCATCGCACGGCGCATCGCCTCACGGGCGATGGGCTCGGCGACACCCGAGAGCTCGAACATGACGCGGCCCGGCTTGACGTTCGCGATCCACCACTCCGGCGAACCCTTACCGGAACCCATGCGGGTCTCGGCGGGCTTCTTGGTCAACGGACGGTCCGGGTAGATGTTGATCCAGACCTTTCCGCCGCGCTTGATGTGGCGGGTCATCGCGATACGGGCCGACTCGATCTGCCGGTTCGTGACGTAGGCCGGCTCCAGAGCCTGGATGCCGAACTCGCCGAACGTCACGGCGGTGCCACCCTTGGCGGCACCCGAGCGACCCGGGTGGTGCTGCTTGCGGTGCTTGACCCTGCGGGGGATGAGCATGTCAGCTCTCCTCTGCGTTCGGTGCGGCCTCGGGCGAGCCCTCGACCGAGGTACCGGCGGCCGGGTCCAGGGCGGTGCCCTGGTCGTCCGGAGCGACGGGCTGGTCGCCGGCGACGGCCGGGCCGCCGGTCGACTCGCTGGAGTCGACGCCGACGACCGGCTGGGCCGGGGCGTCGGTGACGTCGGCCGCACGCGGCTCGGTGGCGTTGGCGACCTCGGGAGCCGCGGTGGCGAGGACGTCGTTGCCGTCCGCCTGCGGTGCCTGCGACCGGCCGGAGCGACCGGACTGGCCACCCTCGGCTGCGGCGGCGCGGCCGGCCTCGGTACCACCCGTGGTGGTACCGGTCGAGCCGCTGCGCGGCCGGCGGACCGGACGCTCACGACGCGACTGGCGGACCTGGGCCTCCAGGGCCTCGCGCTCGGCGCGGCTCTGGACGACGTCGCCCTTGTAGATCCAGACCTTCACGCCGATGCGACCGAAGGTGGTCTTGGCCTCGTAGAAGCCGTAGTCGATGTCGGCACGCAGCGTGTGCAGCGGGACGCGACCCTCGCGGTAGAACTCCGAGCGGCTCATCTCGGCGCCGCCGAGACGACCCGAGCACTGCACCCGGATGCCCTTGGCGCCGCCCTTGCTCGCCGTCTGCATCGACTTGCGCATGGCGCGACGGAAGCTGACGCGGCTGGAGAGCTGCTCGGCCACACCCTGGGCGACGAGCTGAGCATTGATCTCGGGGTTCTTGACCTCGAGGATGTTCAGCTGCACCTGCTTGCCGGTGAGCTTCTCGAGCTCACCGCGGATGCGGTCGGCCTCGGCACCACGACGGCCGATGACGATGCCCGGCCGGGCGGTGTGGATGTCCACGCGGAGGCGACCCTGCGTGCGCTCGATGTCGACCCGCGCGATGCCCGCACGCTCCATGCCCTTGGACATCATCTTGCGGATCTTGACGTCTTCGCCCACGTAGGCGGCGTACTGCTTGTCGGCGTACCAGCGCGAGGTGAACTCGCTGCTGATGCCGAGCCGGAACCCGTGCGGGTTGACCTTCTGACCCACTAGCGGGTCCTCCTCGAACGACGAGCGCCAGAGTTGGCACTGCTGGTGGCGGTTGGGCTCACCGGGCTACGGCTCTCGACCACGACGGTGACGTGGCTGGTCCGCTTGCGGATGCGGTAGGCGCGGCCCTGGGCACGCGGACGGAACCGCTTCAGCGTCGGACCCTCGTCGACGTACGCCTCGGAGATCCAGAGCGTGTCGGGGTCGAGCCGCTGGTTGTGCTCGGCGTTGGCGACCGCGCTGGCGACGACCTTGTAGACGTCCTCGCTGGCGGCGTGCTCGTCGAACTTGAGCACGTCGAGCGCCTGCGTGGCCTTGGTCCCGCGGACGATGTCGATGATGCGCCGCGCCTTGCGGGGGCTGACCCGCAGATAGCGGGCCGAGGCCCGGGCGATCTGCGACTCGTCGACCTCGACCGGCTTGCGGCGGGTGCCGGTGTCAGCCACGACGGGCCCTCCGGTCTTCCTTCACGTGACCCCGGAACGTGCGGGTCGGCGCGAACTCGCCGAGCTTGTGGCCGACCATGCCCTCGGTGATGAACACCGGGACGTGCTTGCGACCGTCGTGCACGGCCATGGTGTGGCCGAGCATGTCCGGGATGACCGTCGAACGACGCGACCAGGTCTTGATGACGTTCTTGGTGCCCTTGGAGTTCTGGACGTCCACCTTCTTGAGCAGGTGGTCGTCGACGAACGCGCCCTTCTTCACGCTGCGTGGCATTCGCTGTCTCCTTCCTTCTGCTCGATGAGGGTGGCTGCTGGAGCCGTTGCTGTGTTCATGGATCTACCGATTCTCGGGGAACGCTCGCTGGTCATGGACTAGCGCCTGCGTCCCGTCCGGTTGCGACGGCGGACGATCATGCGGTCGCTCGCCTTCTTCCGGGCGCGGGTACGGCCCTCGGGCTTGCCGGCCGGGTTGGTGGGGTTACGACCACCGGAGGTCTTGCCCTCACCACCACCATGCGGGTGGTCGACCGGGTTCATCGCGACACCGCGGACGGTCGGGCGCTTGCCCTTCCAGCGCATGCGGCCGGCCTTGCCCCAGTTGATGCCCGACTGCTCGGCGTTGCCGACCTCGCCGACCGTCGCGCGGCAGCGCTGGTCGACGTTGCGCGTCTCGCCCGATGGCATGCGCAGCAGGGCCATGCCCTGGTCCTTGGCGACGAGCTGCACGCTCACACCGGCGCTGCGGGCGATCTTGGCGCCGCCACCGGGCCGGAGCTCGATGGCGTGCACCACGGTGCCCGTCGGGATGTAGCGGAGCGGCAGGGCGTTGCCGGGCTTGATGTCGCTGCCCGGGCCGCTCTCGACCTTGTCGCCCTGGCTCAGCCGGGTCGGCGCGATGATGTAGCGCTTCTCGCCGTCGGCGTAGTGGAGCAGGGCGATCCGGGCGGTGCGGTTCGGGTCGTACTCGATGTGCGCGACCGTGGCCGGCACGCCGTCCTTGTCCCGACGGAAGTCGATCAGCCGGTAGGCGCGCTTGTGACCGCCACCCTGGTGGCGGACCGTCACCTTGCCGTGGACGTTGCGGCCGCCACGACTGTGCAGCGGGCGGACCAGCGACTTCTCCGGCTCGTCGCGGGTCACCTCGACGAAGTCGGCGACGCTGGAGCCGCGGCGCCCCGGCGACGTCGGCTTGTACTTACGGATACCCATCGTTTCCCTCAGGCAGTGACTTTTGGCGGGTTCGGCCGACAGTGCGCGGTGAACCCACGTGGCTTGTTGGGTCGGTGACTCGGGCTCAGGTGCCCGGGCCGCCGAAGATCTCGATCGTGTCGCCCGGCTGGAGGCTGACCAGAGCCCGCTTGGTGGACTTGCGCTGGCCGTAGCCGAAGCGGGTCCGCTTGCGCTTGCCCTGGCGGTTGGCGGTGTTCACGTTCAGCACGCGCACGTTGAAGATCTGCTCGACCGCGATCTTGATCTCGGTCTTGTTGGCCTCGGGACGCACCAGGAAGGTGTACGTCCCGTCCTCGATCAGCCCGTAGGACTTCTCGGAGATGACCGGCGCGAGGATCACGTCACGGGGGTCGGGGATCATTCCTTGGCCGCCTCGGTGTCGCTGGTGGCGCCACCGGCCTCGGACTCGAACTTCTCCTCGGCCTGCAGGTCACTGCTCGTCTGACCCTCGACCTCGGCCGCCATCTCCTCGTCGGAGACGCTCTGGCCGGCCGGCTGCGTGTTGCCCTGGGTCTCGCTCACTGGTCCTCCTGCTGCGGGGTCTGGGTGGCGGTGGTCTGGCTGGTGGCGGGGGTGGACTCCCCCGCCTGCGGGCCCGCCGCGAGCGTCGAGACCGCGTCGGCGAGCTGGTCGAGCTCCTCCTCGCGGGCGACGGCGCTGCCGCGCTTGCCCTTGGGCGGTCCGGCCAGGAACTCGGCGAGGGCACCTTCGGTGAAGATGACGTCGTCGCTGACCAGCACGTCGTAGGTGTTGAGCTGCCCCGGCACCAGGAGGTGGACGCTCTCGAGGTTGCGCAGGCTCTTACGCGTCACCTCGTCGTGCCGCTCGACGACGAGCAGCAGGTGCCGCCCGGCGACGATGCTCGCGAGGTGCGCGGAGGCCTGCTTCGCCGAGGGGGTGTCCCCTTCGACGACGCCGGCGACCACGTGGACGCGACCGTTGCGGGCCCGGTCGGAGAGCGCACCGCGCAGGGCGGCCGCCTTCATCTTCTTGGGGGTGCGCTGGCTGTAGTCACGCGGCGTCGGGCCGTGCACCACGCCACCGCCGGCGAACTGCGGCGCACGCGTCGAGCCCTGACGGGCACGTCCGGTGCCCTTCTGGCGATAGGGCTTCTTGCCACCGCCGCGGACCTCGCCGCGGGTCTTCGTGTCGTGCGTCCCCTGGCGGGCGGCGGCCAGCTGGGCCACCACCACCTGGTGGATGAGCGGCACGTTGACCTGCACGTCGAAGACCTCGGCGGGGAGCTCGACCGTGCGGGAGAGCTCGCCGACGGGCGAGGTGACGTTGAGGGTTCGCGTGGTGCCGGAGGCGACCGCCGCGTCGACGAGGCTCACGAGTCACTCCCCTGGCTGGCGGAGGCCAGCTGAGCGGCGACCGTGGCGAAGGCCTCGGGGGCCGGGCGCTTGGCCGCACTGCGGACGAAGACCAGCGCACCGTCGGGGCCGGGAACGGCGCCCTTGATGAGCAGCAGGCCGCGCTCGGCGTCCACCCGCTGGATGCGCAGGCTCATGGTCGTGGTGCGCACGTGGCCCATCCGCCCGGCCATACGGACGCCCTTGAACACCCGCGAAGGGGTGGCACAGGCGCCGATGGAACCCGGCGAACGGTGCTTGCGCTGCACGCCGTGGCCGGCGCCGAGGCCCTTGAAGCCGTGACGCTTCATGACACCGGCGGTGCCCTTGCCTCGGCTGTCGGCGACGACGTCGACGATCGAGCCGTCGGAGAACACGTCGGCGGAGATCTCCTGACCGAGCGTGTAGTCCGAGGCGTCGAGCGTGCGCAGCTCCACCACGTGACGACGGGGCGTGGTGCCCGCCTTCTCGAAGTGGCCGCGCAGCGGCTTGTTCACCCGGCGCGGGTCGATCTCGCCGAAGGCGAGCTGCACGGCGGAATAGCCGTCGGCGTCGGCGCTACGGATCTGGGTGACGACGTTCGGACCGGCCTGGATCACCGTTACGGGGATCATGCGGTTCTGCTCGTCGAACACCTGGGTCATCCCCAGCTTGGTGCCGAGGATGCCGCGAATGATGCGGTCTGCCATCGCGAGCCTCCTCTCAGAGCTTGATGGAGATGTCGACGCCGGCGGGCAGGTCCAGCCGCATCAGCGAGTCGACGGTCTTCGGGGTGGGATCGATGATGTCGATGAGGCGCTTGTGGGTGCGCATCTCGAAGTGCTCGCGGCTGTCCTTGTACTTGTGCGGCGAGCGGATGACGCAGTAGACGTTCTTCTCCGTCGGCAGCGGCACCGGGCCGGCGACCTGCGCGCCCGTCCGGGTCACCGTCTCGACGATCTTGCGCGCCGACGAGTCGATGACCTCGTGGTCGTAGGCCTTGAGCCTGATGCGGATCTTCTGGGCTGCCATCGTTCCTTCTTGTCTCGCAAGCTGCTGCGCCTCGGGCGCGGGATGGTCGGCTCTCTCGAGCCGAGTCGTGCCGCGGCGGCCGGTGCCTGGAGCTCCGGCCGCCGCAGCGAACGACTACTTGAGGATCTTGGTGACGCGACCCGCGCCGACGGTGCGACCGCCCTCACGGATGGCGAAACGAAGGCCCTCTTCCATGGCGATGGGCTGGATGAGCACGACGCTCATCTCGGTGTTGTCGCCCGGCATGACCATCTCGGTGCCCTCGGGGAGGGTCACGACGCCGGTCACGTCCGTGGTGCGGAAGTAGAACTGCGGGCGGTAGTTGTTGAAGAACGGCGTGTGCCGGCCACCCTCGTCCTTGGACAGGATGTAGACCTGCGCCTCGAACTCGGTGTGCGGGGTGGTCGTCTTGGGCTTGACGACGACCTGGCCGCGCTCGACGTCCTCGCGCTTGATACCGCGCAGGAGCAGACCGACGTTCTCACCGGCACGCGCCTCGTCGAGGATCTTGCGGAACATCTCGACGCCGGTGACCGTGGTGGTCATGACGGTGTCCTTGATGCCCACGATCTCGACGGTCTCGCCGGCCTTGAGGATGCCGCGCTCGACGCGACCGGTGACGACGGTGCCGCGACCGGTGATCGTGAAGACGTCCTCGACGGGCATGAGGAATGCCTTCTCGATGTCGCGCTCCGGCTCCGGGATGGAGTCGTCGATCGCGTCCATCAGCTCCATGAGCTTGTTGGACCACTCGCTGTCGCCCTCGAGCGCCTTCAGCGCCGAGACGCGGATGACCGGGACGTCGTCGCCGGGGAACTCGTAGGTCGAGAGCAGCTCGCGGACCTCGAGCTCGACGAGCTCCAGGATCTCCTCGTCGTCGACCATGTCGGCCTTGTTCAGCGCCACCACGATGTAGGGGACGCCGACCTGGCGGGCCAGGAGCACGTGCTCCTTGGTCTGCGGCATGGGGCCGTCGGTCGCCGAGACCACCAGGATCGCGCCGTCCATCTGCGCCGCACCGGTGATCATGTTCTTGATGTAGTCGGCGTGACCGGGGCAGTCGACGTGCGCGTAGTGGCGCTTGTCGGTCTGGTACTCGACGTGTGCGATCGAGATGGTGATGCCACGGGCCTTCTCTTCGGGCGCCTTGTCGATCTGGTCGAACGGCGTGAAGGGGTTCAGGTCCGGGTGCTTCTCGTGGAGCACCTTGGTGATGGCCGCAGTCAGCGTCGTCTTCCCATGGTCGATGTGACCGATGGTGCCGATGTTGACGTGCGGCTTGTTCCGCTCGAACTTCGCCTTCGCCACTTGATGTCCCTCCTAGGAACGGTGGTGGTGCATTACGGGCGCCGTACGACGTCTGTCCTTGCTGGGCTGATCACTCCGACGGCAGATCACTCTGCTGAGGAGCCTGGGGGCGCGTACGGCGTCGCCTCCACCCTGGTGTGGTCTATTCTCCGCGAGCCTTCGCGATGATCTCCTGCGACAGCGAGTTCGGCACCTCGGCGTAGGAGTCGAACTGCATGCTGTAGTTCGCCCGACCCGAGGTCTTGGACCGGAGGTCACCCACGTAGCCGAACATCTCCGACAACGGGACCAGCGCCGTGACGAGGCGGGCGCCGGAGCGCTCCTCCATCGACTGGATCTGGCCGCGGCGGCTGTTCAGGTCGCCGATCACGTCTCCGAGGTAGTCGTCCGGAGTCGTGACCTCGACGCTCATCATCGGCTCGAGGATCGCCGGGTCGGCCCGCCGCGCCGCTTCCTTGAACGCCATGGAGCCGGCGATCTTGAAGGCGAGCTCGGAGGAGTCGACGTCGTGGAACTGGCCGTCGCGCAAGGTGACCTTGACGTCGACCAGCGGGTAGCCGGCGAGGACACCGAACTCCATGGCCTCCTGGCAACCGGCGTCCACGCTGGGGATGTACTCCCGCGGGATGCGGCCACCGGTCACGGCGTTGACGAACTCGTAGCCGCCGCCGTCGCCGCCGCTGGGCTCGAGGTCGATCTGCACCTTCGCGAACTGACCGGAACCGCCGGTCTGCTTCTTGTGGGTGTAGTCGACCTTCTCCACCTTGCGGCGGATGGTCTCGCGGTAGGCGACCTGCGGCTTGCCGACGTTGGCCTCGACCCGGAACTCGCGACGCATGCGGTCGACCAGCACGTCGAGGTGCAGTTCACCCATGCCCGCGATGATCGTCTGGCCGGTCTCCTCGTCGGTCCGGACCTGGAAGGTCGGGTCCTCCTCGGCGAGCCGCTGGATCGCTTCGCCCAGCTTCTGCTGGTCGGCCTTGGTCTTCGGCTCGATCGCCACGTGGATGACCGGAGCCGGGAAGTTCATCGACTCGAGCAGCACGGGCTTGTCGGGGTCGCAGAGCGTGTCACCGGTCGTGGTGTTCTTCATGCCCTGGATCGCGACGATCTGGCCGGCGCCGACGCCATCGCGCTCCTCGCGCTGGTTGGCGTGCATCACGTAGATCTTGCCGACCCGCTCCTTGTTCTCCTTCGTGGAGTTGAGGATCGGCGAGCCCTTGGTGATCTGACCCGAGTAGACCCGGATGTAGGTGAGCTTGCCGAGGTGCTGGTCGCTCATGATCTTGAAGGCCAGCGCCGAGAACGGAGCGTCCTCGTCGGGCTCGCGCTCGACGACGATCGTCTCGTCCTTGACGCTGTGGCCCTGGATGGCACCGACGTCGATCGGCGAGGGGAGGAAGTCCACGACCGCGTCGAGCATGGGCTGGACGCCCTTGTTCTTGAACGCGGTGCCGCAGAGCACGGGGTTGAGCTTGCTCGCGATGGTCGCGCGCCGGATACCCGCCATGAGCTCTTCGGTCGTGGGCTCTTCGCCCTCGAGGTACTTCTCCATCAGCACGTCGTCGTGCTCGGCTGCGGTCTCGAGGAGACGCTCACGCCACTCGCGGGCTTCCTCGGCGTGGTCCGCCGGGATCTCGACCGTCTCGTAGGTGTCGCCCTTGCCCTCGGTGAGCCAGAGCAGACCCTTCATGTTGATCAGGTCGATGACGCCCTGGAAGCCGCCCTCGACGCCCCACGGCAGCTGGATGACCAGCGGCACGGCGGCGAGCCGGTCGATCATCATCTCGACGCAGCGGTGGAACTCGGCGCCGACGCGGTCCATCTTGTTGACGAACGCGATGCGCGGCACGTTGTACCGGTCCGCCTGACGCCAGACGGTCTCGCTCTGCGGCTCGACACCGGCGACGGCGTCGAAGACCGCGACGGCGCCGTCGAGCACGCGCAGGCTGCGCTCCACCTCGACGGTGAAGTCGACGTGACCCGGGGTGTCGATGATGTTGATGCGGTTGTCGCGCCAGAAACAGGTCGTCGCGGCCGACGTGATCGTGATGCCGCGCTCTTGCTCCTGCGGCATCCAGTCCATGACGGCTGCGCCCTCGTGGACCTCGCCGATCTTGTACGAGCGACCTGTGTAGAACAGGATCCGCTCGGTGGTGGTGGTCTTGCCCGCATCGATGTGGGCCATGATGCCGATGTTGCGGGTGTCGACCAGGGCAGCTTCTACAGTGTCAGCCATCGCTCTACCAGCGGTAGTGGGCGAAGGCCTTGTTGGACTCCGCCATCTTGTGGGTGTCTTCGCGCTTCTTCACAGCAGCGCCGAGACCGTTGCTCGCGTCGAGCAGCTCGTTCATGAGCCGCTCGGTCATGGTCTTCTCGCGGCGCTGGCGGGCGTAGAGCACCAGCCAACGGAGCGCCAGGGTGGTGCTGCGACCGGCGCGCACCTCGACCGGGACCTGGTAGGTGGCGCCGCCGACCCGGCGGCTGCGCACCTCGAGGGTGGGCTTGACGTTGTCCAGCGCCCGCTTGAGCGTGACGACGGGGTCGGCACCGCTCTTCTCGCGGGCACCTTCCATGGCGCCGTAGACGATCCGCTCGGCGACCGACTTCTTGCCGGCCAGCAGGATCTTGTTCACGAGCGCGGTGACGAGCGGCGAACCGTAGACCGGGTCGACGACCACCGGGTGCTTCGGGGCGGGGCCCTTGCGCGGCATTAGGACTTCTCCTTCTTCGCGCCGTAACGGCTGCGGGCCTGCTTGCGGTTGCGGACACCCTGGGTGTCGAGCGACCCGCGGATGATCTTGTAGCGGACACCCGGCAGGTCCTTCACACGACCGCCGCGCACGAGCACGATCGAGTGCTCCTGCAGGTTGTGGCCGACGCCGGGGATGTAGGCGGTGACCTCGATGCCACTGGTGAGGCGCACGCGGGCGACCTTGCGCAGGGCCGAGTTCGGCTTCTTGGGCGTGGTCGTGTAGACGCGTGTGCACACGCCACGACGCTGGGGGCTGCCCTTGAGCGCCGGGGTCTTGGTCTTCTCGACCTTGTCCTCGCGGCCCTTCCGGACCAGCTGCTGGATCGTGGGCATTAGCTGCCTGTCACTCCCGTCCCGGTACTTCTACTGACTCGTGTTCCACGACTGACCTTTGCCGCTCGCGTCCGACCCCCGGGGTCGGGCGTGTCGCGCTCAACCGGAGACCCGCGATGCTTGCTCGGGCTTGGCTGGCACGCCACCGCCCCATCCATTTTCAGGTGGGCTGTCCCCGTCACCGCCGGCTGCCGGACCCCTTGGATCCGACCGCCACCGCGCCGGGTGGACGCAAGTCGCCGGCCGAAGACACCGTCTTCAGCCACGAACGTGCAGACTACCTGCTGTGGCCAGGCGTGTCGAACCGACGGCTCGGCCCGCGGAGCCGGCGCCCGGGCCGCGCCCACGACAGGTGCCCCGCACACCGTCCCGCGACGAATTGCAGGCAGCGTACGGCCGCACCGTGCCGGACCTCGTCGCACCCGGGCTGCGTGTCGTGCTCTGCGGGATCAACCCGTCGCTGTGGTCCGGCGTCGTCGGCTACCACTTCGCCCGGCCCTCCAACCGCCTGTGGCCGACCCTGCACGGGGCCGGGTTCACGCCCCGCCGCCTGCACCCGGCGGAGACCGACGCGCTGCTCTCCGCCGGACTCGGGGTCACGAACCTCGTGCCACGCGCGACGGCCCGCGCCGACGAGCTGTCCCGCGACGAACTGCTCGCCGGGCCGGCCCGGCTCGACGAGGTGGCCAGGCGGTGGCAGCCGCGGTGGATCGCGTTCCTCGGCCTCTCCGCGTACCGGACCGCCTTCCGCCGTCCCAGGGCGGTGGTGGGGGCGCAGGACGAGGTCATCGGCGGTTCCCGGGTGTGGCTGCTGCCCAACCCCAGCGGGCTCAACGCGAGCTACCAGCTCCCCGACCTCATCGCCGCCTATGCGGAGCTGCGAGCCGCGAGCCAGGGCGACGCCTGATCCGCCACCCCGGACCGCAACCTGATGATCGATTCGGATCTCGGCCGCATCCAGGCAGCTCAGTTCGCGACGATCTGAATTGATCAACTCGGCGCGCGCCATCGGATCACGGGGACGCACCCGGACCCGACGGCTCAGTGCGAGAGGCGCTTGCGGACGAAGAACACGATCGCCACCACGACAGCCACGAGCACCAGGATCCCGATGATGAGGGCGATGCCGCCCTTGCCGTGATGCCCGCTCGAGCCCGAGTGGGAGCTGCTGGACGACCCCGACGAGTGGGACCTCGACTTCGAGGACGACGACCTGGACGACGAGGACTTCGCGATGATCAGGCTCGAGTCCTTGAAGTCGATGTGGCCGGCATCCGTCGCGAGGGTTTGTGTGCTGCTCATGTGGAGCAGCCAACAACATCGTTGGCCGTCAAGGGCGGGAATCGGGGTTACGGAACGCGAAAACCACGGAATGCGAAAACCCACTCCCCCGTACGCGGACGAGCCCGGGCCCCCGATGAGGGCCCGGGCTCGTCTCCGTCTCGTCAGCCGGCCGATGACCGGCCGCGCGGACTACCGGTAGTCGCGGTAGTCGTAGTCCTCGAGCGGCACAGCCTGACCGCCGGTGGCACCGAAGGCAGCCGTCGACCAGTCCTGGTCCTCGTAGCCACCCATGGTGTAGGCGGCCGCGCGGGCCTCCTCGGTCGGCTCGACCCGGATGTTGCGGTACCGCGAGGTACCGGTACCGGCCGGGATGAGCTTGCCGATGATGACGTTCTCCTTGAGCCCGAGGAGGCTGTCGGAGCGTGCGTTGATCGCCGCGTCGGTGAGCACCCGCGTCGTCTCCTGGAACGAAGCCGCGGAGAGCCACGACTCGGTCGCCAGCGACGCCTTGGTGATGCCCATGAGGACCGGACGGGCCGAGGCCGGCTGACCGGCACCCTCGACCACGCGACGGTTCTCGCCCTCGAAGCGGGCCCGCTCGACGAGCTCACCCGGCAGGAGGTCGGTGTCACCCGACTCGAGCACGTTCACCCGCTTCAGCATCTGACGGATGATGATCTCGATGTGCTTGTCGTGGATCGACACGCCCTGCGACCGGTAGACGTCCTGCGCCTGGTCCACGAGGTGCAGCTGCACCTGACGCGGGCCGAGGATGCGCAGCACCTCGTGGGGGTCGACGGCACCGACGATGAGCTGGTCACCGACGCCGACGTGGTCACCCTCGCCGACGAGCAGCCGCGACCGACGGGACACCGGGTACGGCATCTCCTCGGAGCCGTCGTCGGGGACGACGACGATCTTGCGGGTGCGGTCGGTCTCTTCGATGCGGATCCGGCCGGCCGACTCGGTGATCGGCGCCTTGCCCTTGGGCTGCCGGGCCTCGAACAGCTCGACCACACGCGGGAGACCGTGCGTGATGTCGTCACCGGCCACACCACCGGTGTGGAAGGTGCGCATCGTCAGCTGCGTCCCGGGCTCGCCGATCGACTGCGCGGCGACGATGCCGACGGCCTCGCCGACGTCCACGAGCAGGCCGGTGGCCAACGAGCGGCCGTAGCACTGGGCGCAGACCCCGACGCGCGACTGGCAGGTCAGGACGGACTTGACCCGGACCTCGTCGACGCCGGAGGCGATGAGCTGGTCGATGACCACGTCGCCGAGGTCGGTCCCGGCCGGCGCGAGCACCGAGCCGTCCTTGGCCTCGATGTCGGTGGCCAGGGTGCGCGCGTAGACCGAGGTCTCCACGTGCTGGGCCCGGACCAGGTTGCCCTCGCGGTTCGGCGCGGCGATCGAGATCGGGATGCCCCGCTCGGTACCGCAGTCGTCCTCGCGGATGATCACGTCCTGGCTGACGTCGACGAGACGACGCGTCAGGTAGCCCGAGTCGGCCGTCCGCAGCGCGGTGTCCGCCAGACCCTTGCGGGCGCCGTGCGTGGAGATGAAGTACTCCAGCACGTCGAGACCTTCACGGAAGTTCGACTTGATGGGCCGCGGGATGATCTCGCCCTTGGGGTTGGCGACCAGACCGCGCATGCCGGCGAGCTGCCGGACCTGCATCATGTTTCCGCCGGCGCCGGAGTTGACCATCATGTAGACGGGGTTCAACTTCGGGAAGTTGGACTCCATCTCGCGAGCGACCTCGGCGGTCGCCTCGGTCCAGACCTGGATGAGCTCCTGACGGCGCTCGTCGTCGGTGAGGAAACCGCGGTCGTACTGCTTCTGGATCTGCTCGGCCCGGCCTTCGTAGGCGACCAGGATCTCTTCCTTGCGCGGCGGCGCGACGATGTCGTCGATGGCCACGGTGACGCCCGAACGGGTGGACCAGTGGAAGCCCGTGTCCTTCAGCGCGTCGAGCGACGCCGCCACCTGGACCTTCGGGTACTTCTCGGCCAGGTCGTTGACGATCGCGCCGAGACGCTTCTTGTCGACCTCGGTGTTCACGAACGGGTAGCCGATGGGCAGCGCCTCGTTGAACAGGCAGCGACCGAGCGTGGTCTCGACCAGCGCGTGGCCGCCCTCGCCGACCTCGGTACCGGTCGGCGGCACGATGTGCGCGTCGAGCCGGACCTTGATCCTGGCGTGGAGCTCGAGGGACTTGCTGTCGTAGGCCATCATCGCCTCCGACGCCGAGGAGAAGACGCGACCCTCTCCGGTCACGCCCTCCTTCTCGAGGGTCAGGAAGTAGATGCCGAGCACCATGTCCTGCGTCGGCGAGGTGATCGGACGACCCGACGCCGGCGACAGGATGTTGTTGCTGGACAGCATGAGGATGCGGGCCTCGGCCTGCGCCTCCGCCGACAGCGGCAGGTGCACCGCCATCTGGTCACCGTCGAAGTCGGCGTTGAACGCCGTGCAGACGAGCGGGTGGATCTGGATGGCCTTGCCCTCGACCAGCTGGGGCTCGAAGGCCTGGATGCCGAGACGGTGCAGGGTCGGTGCACGGTTCAGCAGCACCGGGTGCTCGGTGATGACCTCTTCGAGCACGTCCCACACGACGGGGCGGGCCCGCTCGACCATGCGCTTCGCGCTCTTGATGTTCTGCGCGTGGTTGAGGTCGACCAGCCGCTTCATGACGAACGGCTTGAACAGCTCGAGCGCCATCTGCTTCGGCAGGCCGCACTGGTGCAGCTTGAGCTGCGGACCGACGACGATGACCGAACGGCCCGAGTAGTCGACGCGCTTGCCGAGCAGGTTCTGACGGAACCGGCCCTGCTTGCCCTTGAGCATGTCGGACAGCGACTTCAGCGGCCGGTTGCCCGGGCCGGTGACCGGACGGCCACGACGGCCGTTGTCGAACAGTGCGTCGACGGCCTCCTGCAGCATCCGCTTCTCGTTGTTGACGATGATCTCGGGCGCACCGAGGTCCAGGAGCCGCTTGAGGCGGTTGTTCCGGTTGATGACCCGGCGGTACAGGTCGTTCAGGTCGGAGGTCGCGAAGCGGCCACCGTCGAGCTGCACCATCGGGCGCAGGTCCGGCGGGATGACCGGCACGCAGTCCAGGACCATGCCGTTCGGGCTGTTCCGGGTGTTGAGGAACGCGGTGACGACCTTGAGCCGCTTCAGGGCGCGGGCCTTCTTCTGGCCCTTGCCGGTGCGGATGGTCTCGCGCAGCGACTCGGCCTCGGCCTCGAGGTCGAACTCGCGGAGACGGTTCTGGAGCGCCTCGGCGCCCATCCCGCCCTCGAAGTAGTCGCCGAAGCGGTCGCGCAGCTCGCGGTAGAGCAGCTCGTCGCTTTCGAGGTCCTGGACCTTGAGGTCCTTGAAGCGCGACAGGACCGTGTCGAGCCGGTCGATCTTCTCCTGCGACCGACGGCGGATCTGGTTCATCTCGCGCTCGGCCTGCTCGCGGACCTTGCGACGGGCGTCGCCCTTCGCACCCTCCGCCTCGAGGGCGGCGAGGTCGGTCTCGAGCTTCTTGGCCCGGACCTCGACGTCGGCGTCCCGCTTGGCCTCGAACTGCGAGCGCTCGACACCGATCTCGGACTCGATCGAGGGCAGGTCCTTGTGGCGCTTGTCCACGTCGACCTTGGTGACCATGTAGGCGGCGAAGTAGATGACCTTCTCGAGGTCCTTCGGCGCCAGGTCGAGCAGGTAGCCGAGCCGGCTCGGCACACCCTTGAAGTACCAGATGTGCGTGACCGGAGCGGCCAGCTCGATGTGGCCCATCCGCTCACGCCGCACCTTGGCGCGCGTGACCTCGACGCCACAGCGCTCGCAGATGATGCCCTTGAACCGGACGCGCTTGTACTTACCGCAGTAGCACTCCCAGTCCCGGGTCGGGCCGAAGATCTTCTCGCAGAAGAGTCCGTCCTTCTCCGGCTTCAGGGTGCGGTAGTTGATCGTTTCGGGCTTCTTTACTTCGCCGTGCGACCAGGTGCGGATGTCGTCCGCGGTCGCGAGGCCGATGCGCAGCTCATCGAAGAAGTTGACGTCGAGCAAGACTCGTTCGCCTGCTTTCTCTTAAATACTCAGGGGCTGATTCAGTTTGGTGGCCGGAGCCGGCGGCGCACCCGGTGAGGGTGCGCCGCCCGATGTCCTAGACCTCTTCGACGCTGCTCGGCTCGCGCCGTGACAGGTCGATGCCCAGTTCCTCCGCAGCGCGGAAGACGTCCTCGTCGGTGTCACGCATCTCGATGGAGCTGCCGTCGCTGGAGAGCACCTCGACGTTGAGGCACAGCGACTGCATCTCCTTGATGAGCACCTTGAACGACTCCGGGATGCCGGGCTCGGGGATGTTCTCGCCCTTGACGATGGCCTCGTAGACCTTCACGCGACCGAGCACGTCGTCGGACTTGATCGTGAGCAGCTCCTGCAGCGCGTAGGCCGCGCCGTAGGCCTCGAGCGCCCAGACCTCCATCTCACCGAAGCGCTGACCACCGAACTGCGCCTTACCACCCAGCGGCTGCTGGGTGATCATCGAGTACGGGCCGGTCGAGCGGGCGTGGATCTTGTCGTCCACGAGGTGGAGCAGCTTCAGGATGTAGATGTAGCCGACGCTGACCGGCTCCGGGAACGGCTCGCCGGTACGGCCGTCGAACAGCCGTGCCTTGCCCGACGCCCCGATGAGGCGCTGACCGTCCCGGGTCGGCAGGGTGCTGTCGAGCAGGCCGGTGATCTCCTCCTCGCGGGCACCGTCGAACACCGGGGTGGCGACGTTGTTGCCGGGGGCCGACGAGTCGGCACCGACGGAACGCAGGCGCTCCTTCCACTGCTCGTCGCCACCGTCGACCTGCCAGCCGGTCGCGGCGACCCACCCGAGGTGGGTCTCCAGGATCTGACCGATGTTCATACGGCGGGGCACACCGTGCGGGTTGAGCACGATGTCGACGGGCGTGCCGTCCTCGAGGAACGGCATGTCCTCGACCGGCAGGATCTTCGAGATGACGCCCTTGTTGCCGTGACGGCCGGCGAGCTTGTCACCATCGGTGATCTTGCGCTTCTGCGCGATGTAGACGCGGACGAGCTCGTTCACGCCCGGGGGCAGCTCGTCACCGTCCTCACGGCTGAAGACGCGGACGCCGATGACCTTGCCGGACTCGCCGTGCGGCACCTTCAGCGAGGTGTCGCGGACCTCCCGGGCCTTCTCACCGAAGATGGCGCGCAGCAGGCGCTCCTCGGGGGTCAGCTCGGTCTCGCCCTTCGGCGTCACCTTGCCGACCAGCACGTCGCCGGTGGTCACCTCGGCCCCGATGCGGATGATCCCGCGCTCGTCGAGGTCGGCGAGGACCTCCTCGCTGACGTTGGGGATGTCCCGGGTGATCTCCTCGGCGCCCAGCTTGGTGTCGCGGGCGTCGACCTCGTGCTCCTCGATGTGGATCGAGGACAGGACGTCGTCCTGCACGAGGCGCTGCGACAGGATGATCGCGTCCTCGTAGTTGTGGCCCTGCCAGCTCATGAAGGCGACCAGCAGGTTCTTGCCGAGCGCCATCTCACCGTTGTCGGTGCAGGGGCCGTCGGCGATGACCTGGCCGGCCTCGACGCGGTCACCCTCGTCGACGATCGGCCGCTGGTTGATGCAGGTGCCCTGGTTCGAGCGGCGGAACTTCGCCAGCCGGTAGGTGCGGCGGGTGCCGTCGTCGTGCATGACGGTCATGAAGTCGGCCGAGAGCTCCTCGACCACGCCCGACTGCTCGCAGACGACGACGTCGCCGGCGTCCTTGGCCGCGCGGGCCTCCATGCCGGTGCCGACGAGCGGAGCCTCGCTGCGCAGCAGCGGGACCGACTGACGCTGCATGTTCGAACCCATGAGCGCGCGGTTGGCGTCGTCGTGCTCGAGGAACGGGATCATGGCCGTCGCGACCGACACCATCTGGCGCGGGGAGACGTCCATGTAGTCGATCTCGTCACCCGGCAGGAACTCGACCTCACCGCCCTTACGGCGGCAGAGGACGCGGTTCTCGGCGAAGTGCTGGTCCTCGGTCAGCGGGGCGTTGGCCTGCGCCTTGATGAACCGGTCTTCCTCGTCGGCCGTCAGGTAGTCGATCTGGGTCGTGACGATGCCGTTGACGACCTTGCGGTAGGGCGTCTCGACGAAGCCGTACGGGTTCACCCGGGCGAAGGTCGACAGCGAGCCGATGAGGCCGATGTTCGGGCCTTCCGGCGTCTCGATCGGGCACATGCGGCCGTAGTGGCTGGTGTGCACGTCACGGACCTCGAAGCCGGCGCGCTCACGCGAGAGGCCACCGGGGCCGAGCGCCGACAGACGACGCTTGTGCGTCAGGCCGGCGAGCGGGTTCGTCTGGTCCATGAACTGGGACAGCTGGGAGGTTCCGAAGAACTCCTTGATGCTGGCCACGACCGGCCGGATGTTGATCAGGGTCTGCGGCGTGATCGCCTCGACGTCCTGGGTGGTCATCCGCTCGCGGACGACGCGCTCCATGCGGGCCAGGCCCAGGCGGACCTGGTTCTGGATGAGCTCGCCGACCGTGCGCAGGCGCCGGTTGCCGAAGTGGTCGATGTCGTCGACCTCGATGGGGAAGCCGTTCTCGCCTTCGCTGATGCCGGCGTGCAGCTTCACCACGTACTCGATCGTCGAGACGATGTCGTCCTCGGTGAGCGTGCCCTGCTCGCGCGGCAGCGCCAGGTCGAGCTTCTTGTTCACCTTGTAGCGACCGACCTTCGCGAGGTCGTAGCGCTTCGGGTTGAAGAAGAGGTTCTCGAGAAGCGTCTGGGCGCTCTCCCGCGTCGGCGGTTCCCCCGGACGGAGCTTGCGGTAGATGTCGAGCAGCGCGTCGTCCTGCGTCGCGGTGTGGTCCTTCTCGAGCGTGGTGCGCATCGACTCGAAGTCGCCGAAGCGCTCGAGGATCTTCGCGTCGTCCCAGCCGAGGGCCTTCAGCAGCACCGTGACCGACTGGCGGCGCTTGCGGTCGATGCGGACACCGACGGTGTCGCGCTTGTCGACCTCGAACTCGAGCCAGGCACCGCGGCTCGGGATCACCTTGCAGGAGTAGGTGTCCTTGTCGGTGACCTTGTCGACCGAGCGCTCGAAGTAGACGCCCGGGCTGCGGACGAGCTGCGAGACGACGACGCGCTCGGTGCCGTTGATGACGAAGGTGCCCTTCGGGGTCATGAGCGGGAAGTCGCCCATGAACACCGTCTGGCTCTTGATCTCACCGGTGTTGTTGTTCGTGAACTCGGCGGTGACGAACATCGGCGCCGAGTAGGTCATGTCCTTGTCCTTGCACTCCTCGATGGAGTACTTCGGAGGCTCGAACCGGTGGTCGCGGAAGGACAGGGACATCGTCCCCTGGAAGTCCTCGATCGGGGAGATCTCCTCGAAGATCTCCTCCAGGCCGCTGGTGAGCGGGACATCGGTACGGTCCGCGTCCACGGCCTCCTGGACGCGGGACTGCCAGGCGTCGTTCCCGATCAACCAGTCGAACGACTGGGTCTGCAGGTGCAGGAGATCCGGGACGGCGAGGGGTTCGACGATCTTGGCAAAGGAAATGCGGGAGGCAGTACGGGACGGCAACTGGTGTCCTTCCAGGGCCTCAGCGTGAGGACTTCGTGCGGTATCGGGCTGTGGCTTGCGTGTCGGCGGTTACGTGTCGGAGCGCGGGTGGGACCTACGGGTGGTGCACGTGCGACGGGCGTCCAGCGGTGCTGGCCTTGCGGGGTGCGGTGGTGCTGTGCTGTGGTGCAGGCTGCTGCCGATGTGAGCAGGGTGTCGGCCGCCGACTCCCGGGAAGACCGGACGACGGCACCGCTGCGATTCGAAGCGGTAAGTGCTCGATCCGGCCCCTTGCTGGTCGATAGCGGCGTGGGAGATGGTCCCGGCCGTCACCCGCACGAGGCGGTGACTCGACCGGAAGGGCCGCTCGTACCTGCGGTTTCGCGGCCTGACGGGTTCGGCGGGAGAGGGCTGCTGTTGTGGGGCTGAGGGCGGACCGGTGGGCGCGCCACCAGGTGTCCCGGGCACCGAGCGAGGGCAGGAAGAAATACAGGCAGCGCAAACGAGCAGTGTAGCCTCCAGCGGCACTCGTGTCCAGGACGCTGCTCCGGGGATCGCGGTGCGCCGCCATCGCCTCGACCGCATCCGACACCACAGAGGTATCAACGCGGCAAGCCGCCGCAGCAATCCCGCGCCGCATGCCTGTCGCGACGGGTTCGACTCCCCGGTCTCCGCCTTCGTCCTCGGCGTCCTGTCGAGCTTGTCGGCGTTACAGGGCCTTGATACCGGCGACCTTCCACTGGCCGTTGACGAGCCGCATGGACGCGAGGACGCGGTTGCGGTCGAGCCGAGGCGCCGGCAGCAGGTCCAGCGTCACCGCCTGGTTGAGGAAGATGATGACCTGCACGTCCGGGCCCGGGTCGTCAATGGTGGCGGATGCCACCGAGACGGCTTGGACGATGACGTGCTCCTTGGTCGCCAGCGGACGCACCGCCGGGTTGGTCACCTTGTCGACCTCTCCGGTGAAGTCGCCCGTTGTCTGGGCCTTCTGGGCGGCGAAGTCGGCGTCGAGCGTCTTGTAGTCGAAGGAGAACAACCGCGCGACGGCGACCTCCGCGGCCGAGCGGGCGGCCTCCTTGCGGTCCTCCCGGTCCGCGAGAGCGGCCCCGTTGCCGGGCCCCTTGACCAGTTGCACCACGAGCACGACCGCGAGGATCAGGGCGATCATCCCGAGGACCGTCACCACGCGGGCCAACCGCTTCGCTGCGGAGAACGCGGGCCGCTCCCCCGCAGGCTTGCCGCCCTTGTCCGTCTTGCCGGCCGCGTCTGTCCTTTCGGCCTTGTCCCGACGACCGAGCTTGCCGGGCTTGCCGGACTTGCCGAGGTCGACAGCCGGCGCCCCGGCCTCGGCGGCTTCCGGGGAGGCCGGGGCGGCAGCCTTGCGGCGGCCGAAGCGGCGACGCTTCGTCGTGTCCTCCCCGGACGTCTCGGACGTCCCGGCGGCGGACGATGGAGTATCCCCGTCGGTGGGCTCGGGCCGGTCGACGACGTAGTCGTCCGCATTGGAATCCGTCGATGTCCTGGCCATCTCAGGTCACCGGCTCGAAGCCGCTGACGAGCCAGCCCTTGTCCGTCTTGTGGACGGTGACCCGCACCCGGGTGCGGATCGTCGTCACCTTGCCCTTGGTGAGGGCATTCTGGACGTCCTGGTCAGCCACCACGAGCACCTCGACATCGTTTCCGGACACCTTGCTGACGCCCGCCGCCAGGATCCGTCCGGTCGCCTGCGACTGCGCCTTGGTGACCAGCGACTTCAGGTCTGCCTGCTTCGAGGCGAAGTCCTGGTTGAACGGACCGGTGGTCGCGGCCAACACCTGCTTGTTGTAGTCGTCGATCTTCTTGTAGTCCGGGCTGAAGAACGTCACCGCGAACTGTCGGGCGCTGGCGAGCGCCGCCGTCCGCTTGTCGGTCAGCTGCGTCACCGCCTTCTCCTCCGAGGTCTGTCCGATGAGGCGGTGGCGCATGGCCACCACCGGCACCAACAGAGCGATGACGATGAGCCCCAGGAGCAGGGCCGCCACCTTCTGCCGCGTCGACGCCGGAGCACCCGCGACGGTGGTGCTCTTCGTCCGGGTCCCAGCGTCCGCACGGGAACGAGGGCGACCGGGCCCGTCGGCGACGGTCGCGGTGCTGGCTGCGGTACCCCCGGCCGCAGCGGCCGCGGCGGCGCGACGACGGGAACGGCGTCCCTTGCCGCCGCGGCCTGCGTCGGCCTCCGAGGGGGTGACCTCGTCGGAACTCGCAGCGGTGTCGGCACGGGCGGCGTCGGAGTCGGACGTGATGTCCGCGGTGTCGGCAAGGCCGGCCGGGTGAGTAGCCCGGTCGTGCGGCTCGTCGAGCAGGACGTTCGTCGGGCGTCGCTCGGACTCGGAGGGCTCGGTCGCGCTCGGAGTCGACTGGTCGGCACCGGTCGGCTCCTCGGCGGAGCCACGGGCGGCGCGGAGCCGATCCAGGCCCGTGCGGCGTGAGCCGCCTCCCGGCGGCCTGCCTCCGGCCTCGTCTGGCACGTTGTCCGGCATCGTCATCCTTCTCGGTGGTCCTCGTTGTCCGCGGGCCCCTCGCCCTGACGGCGGGTCGACCCGTGCGGGCTCTCGTCCGCCACCGCTACCCGCAGTAACGCCGGTCACGGTACGCCGGGTTCCTGGCAGGTCGCGGCTCCCTCCCCCGCCCACGGAAGGGTGGAGGGAGGAGCACTCAGGCGGTCAGCGGCGCGAGAAGCAGGTGCTTCCAGCTCTCGTCACCGAGGACGCTGGCCTGGCCTCCATCGGAGCCCAGGAAGTACTGCTTGCCGTCGGGCCCGTTGACCAGGCCGCTGCCCGGGTCGTACGCGAACCGGTCGCTGATGTTGGTCGACGGCGGGGAGGTCGGCGCCGCGGCGTCGGTCGACGCGGGAGCCGCGTTGCCGTCGGCGGTGCCGTAACCCGAGCTCGACGGCGCGGACGTGCCCTGCGCGTATCCGCCGAGGGCCGGGTCGGTGGTGTCCCCGTTCGGCCGCGGCGCGTTCCGGGAGCCCCGGACGTCGATCTTGCTGCTGGTCGGCTCCTTGCAACCCAGATCCGTGCGCACCGGCGCGTTGTTGAGCGAGTCGTTCGGCGTCGTCTGCTGGCTCCTCGGCAGATAACCGTTCGTGCACACCGGGTACTGGTCGGTCACCAGGCCGAAGGCCGCGCCCTTGTCCGGATTCGCCAGCGTCGCGTAGGCGCCGTCGATCACCTTCGGGTAGAGCACCAGGAACTGGTCGAGCCCGGGCAGTCGTGCCGTTTGGATCTGGCCGAGGGCGATCAGGTTGCCGAGGAACTGAGGCAGCTCGGGGCGCAGGTCGGAGAGCAGCCCCTGCAGTTCCTTCGTGCCGACCACGCCGTTGTCCATCAGGCGCCGCAGATCGCCGTCGCTGGTCCGGAGGGTGTCGGAGACGTCAGCGATGTCGTGGGCGAAGCTCTTGAACTGCGGCCCGACGTCGATCTGGGTGTTCAGGACGACACGGCCCTCTTCGATCAGGCGGATCGTCTGTGGCAGGTCGCTCTGGAAGGCGGTGATGACCTCGTTGCCGCGGTCGATGACCCGCTGCAGGTCGGGCCCGAGGCCGTCGAAGGCCTTGCCGAGCTCGTCGACGGTCGTGACGAGATCGCCCTTGGGAACGGTGCGCACCAGGTCGTTGGCGTGGACGAGCACGGTGTTCTCGTCCACCGGCGTCGACGTCATCGCGTACGGGATCGTGTCGCCGTTCTTCAGGTACGGACCGGTGCTGACCTGAGGAAGCAGGTCGATGTACTGCTCACCGACGGCGGACAGTTTCTGCACCTCGGCGCGGACCTGCTTGGGGATGTGATTGTTCTTCTTCTCGATCATGATCGTGACGACCGCACCGTTGGTGGCGACGGAGATGTCACCGACACGCCCCACGGTCACGCCGCGGTAGGTGACATCGGCGTTCTTGAAGACGTTCCCGGTCTGCGCCAGGTAGACCTTCACCTTGTAGGGCTTGCTGACCAGCTTGTCGAGCCCGACGTACTTGACACCGGTGAGCGTCAGGGCGGCGAGGGCGAGGACGAGGAAGACCGCCAGCTGGATCTTCACGAATCGGGTGATCATCGGTTCATCCCCTGGAGAACGGCGGTGGTGTAGCTGGCGCCCGTGAGGCTGTGCACCGCGTTCGGGACGGGCGAGCCGGCTCCGCCCGAGCTGGGTGCCGGCACCGCCTGACCAACATTCGGGAGGGCCGGCGTGCTCGGCAGACCCGGCAGACCGCTGCCTCCGGTCGAGGGAGGGCTGAGCGGACCCCCGGGCGCCTGGTTCGACGTGAGACCGGCGATCAGGTCGTTCAGGTTCAGGTTGATGCTGGCGTAGAGACCGGCGTAGTCCCCGTGGATACCGCTGTCGACCGTGGTCGGGAACGGGTAGTTCGTCAGCAGCTCGAGCGAGCTGACGATGTTCTTCTTCGCCGAGTCGACGTTGGCGAGGATCGGCTGGAGGTTGTTCAGCACCGCCACCGTCTGCTCGCGGCTGTTCTTGATGACGTCGTCGCTGACCCGGCCGAGGTTCGACAGGCTCGTCAGCATCTTCACCAGCTGCGTGCGCTGGTCCGCCAGGACGGCGAGGGCCGGCGGGATGTTGTCGAGAGCCGACGCGAGGGTGCCCTTCTGGCGGGCCAACCGCTGGGCCAGGGCGTCGACGTTGTCCAGGGCGCGCACGATCTCCTGCTTGCGGTCGTCCAGGGATCCGACGAGCGCGTCCACCTGGCGCAGGGCGTCACGGACCTTGGACTCCCGGCCGGCCAGCGCGTTGGAGAGCTCCACCGAGATCGTCTGCAGCTGGGTGACGCCACCGCCGTTGAGCAGGGCGGAGAGCGCGGCCAGGACCTCTTCGGTCTCCGGGTTCCGACCGGAGCGGTCGATGACGGCGCCGTTCATGAGCTGACCCACCGGGGCCTCGGGGGGCGGCGGCGGCCCGAGGGCCACGAACTTCTCACCGAACAGGCTCGTCTGGCGCAGCTCGGCGTAGGTGTTGGCCGGCAACACCACGCCCTTCTTGATGCGCAGTTTGACCTTGGCCCTGAAGCCCTGCAGCGTGATCTTCTGGACGTCGCCGACGGCCACGTCGTTGACGCGGACCGAGGACTGCTGCTCGAGGTTGAGTACGTCGTCGAAGATCACCGTGACCGTGTACGGGTTGCTTCCCGCGGTACCGCCGGGGAGCCGGACGTCGGTAAGGCCCCGGCACCCGGTCAGCGTGAACACCGCGAGGAGGGTGAAGACCGCGAGCGAGCGCGACGTGCGGCGGCCGCGCATCAGTTGCCTGCCTTCGGGGTCGCTGGGTTGTTCTGGCCGCCCGGGAGAACCGCACTGCCGAGCTGGTTCAAGATCCCGCTCACGGGGGTCCCGGGAAGAATCGTCCCGTTCTTGTCGCAGAGGCTGGTCCCGGGGAGCAACGACTGAAGGATCTGGCACACGAAGAGCGTCGGATTCGTGCCGATCTGGATATCGCTCTTGGTTCGGAGCGCCTTCGCCTCCGGGTCGTAGGCCCCGTCGAGGTTCTGCAGGGCGGTCGGCGCGAGGTCGAGGACCTCGGACAGCGCGTTCTTCTGCTTGAGCAGCGTGTCCGTCACGTCCGTGAGCCCCTTGACGTCGGCGACCAGCGTGTCCTTGTTCTCGCGGACCAGCGTCGTGACGTCACCCAGCGCGGTCCCGAGCGTCGAGATGGCGGCGGCCAGGTTCTGCCGGTCGCCGGAGAGCTGCGACGACACGTCGGCCAGGTCCCGGGTGAGGCTGCGGACCGCCCCGTCGCTGTTCCGCAGGGCGTGGGTGAACTGGTCCAGGTTGTTGATCGTGCCGACCAGGTCGTCCTTGTTGTTCGCAAGGGTCGTCAGCAGTGTCGAGACGTCGTGGATCGTGCTGTGGATCTGATCACCGTTGCCGCGCAGGTTGTTCGCCGACACGGTGACGAGCCGGGACAACGCGCCGTCCTTGTTGGCCCCGTCCGGACCGAGGGATACCGAGAGGTCGTCGAGGCTCTTCAGGACGGTCGAGAGCTCGACCGGCACCATCGTGCGGTTCATCGGGATGCGGGCGTTGTCCTTCATCACCGGGCCACCTCGGTAGGCCGGGGTGAACTGGACGTAGCGGTCGGCGATCAGGGACGGCGGGATGATCGCCGCACCGGCGTCGGCCGGGAGGCGGTACTTGCCGTCGTACTCCATCGAGACCCGGACGAACTGGCCCATGGGCTCGACCTTGGTGATCTTGCCGATCTCGACACCGAGCAGTCGTACGCCGGACCCGCTGTAGAGGCCGGTGACGCGCTGGAAATCAGCCGACACCTTCTTCTTGTGCTGGCCACCGAGCACGATCGAGGCGACCGCGGCGACGAGCAGGACCGCGACGAGGACGCCGGCGATCGTCTTGATCCGGCTCACTGCGTCAACCCCCCGGGGATGGTCAGCCCGCCGGTACCGGGGGCTCCGCTGACGCCGGTGCCGAGACCGCCCACCCCGGGGATGGCGGCACCCGGCGTCAGCGGCAGCAGGCCGGAGACGTAGGTGTCGAACCAGTGACCGTTACCGATGGTGTTCGTGAACAGGCGTAGGAAGGGCGCGAGCACCTGGATCCCTCGGTAGAGCGAAGCGTTGTTCTGGTTGAGGGTGTCGATGACGCCTCGGAGGTCCTTCAGGGCCGGGGCGAGCGCCGCCCGGTTCTCCCGGATGAGGCCGCTGAGCTGGTTGGACAGATCGACGGTGTTCTGCAGCAGCTCGGTGATGATCGTCTTCCGGGCCGCGATCACCTGGAGCACCGAGTCGGCGTCGACGATGAGCTGCTGCAGTTCCTGATCGCGGTTGGCGAGCACGCCGGTCACGCTGCGGGCGTGGCCGAGCAGCTGCTGGAGCTCGTCGTCCCGGGCTGCGATGGCCTTCGACAACCGCGACAGCCCGGTCAGCGAGCCCTTGACGTTGGGAGCGGTGTCCTGGAAGGCACCGCTGATGGCGTCGAGGGCGCGCCCCAGCTGAACGGTGTCGATGCCTTCGATCGTGTTCGCGAGCCCCTGGAAGGCAGGGATCAGTTCGAACGGGGCCGTGGTGCGGGTGATCGGGATCGGCGTCTTGTTGTCGAGCTGCCCGGTGCCGTCCGGCTGCAGGGCCAGGTACTCCTGCCCGGTCAGCGTCTTCACCTTGATCTGAGCCGTGGTCAGCCTCGGGACGCTCGTGTTCTTCTTCAACCGGAACGAGACGACGACGTGGTCGCCCTCGATCTCGACCTTGAGGACCTTGCCGGCCTTCACGCCGGCGATGCGGACCTCACGGTCCTTCTTCAGGTTCGAGGCCTCGACGAAATCCGCCTTGTAGATGGTGCCGCCGCCGTTGAAGACCGGGAGGTCCTGCGCCTTGAACGCGAGCAGGGCGAACATCAGCAGGACGAGGGTGCCGGCCAGGCCGATCGGGACCGGGTTGCGTTCGCGAAATGGCTTCATGTCAGTTCACGCACACCGGGTCGGGGTTGTTCAAGTTGATCGGCGTCGACAGCGTCTGCGGCAGCGGGTTCGGCACCGCCGTGGTCGGCAGTGGCGTGAAGGTGACGTTGCCGTCCGCCTTGCACAGGAAGAAGTTGAACCAGGACCCATAGGTCGCCGTGCGCGTCGCGGTGTTGACGCGCACGGGCAGGTCCTTCAGCTGCTTCGTCAGGTCGCCCTTCTGCGAGTTCAACTGAGCGGCGACGCTGCCAAGGTGGTCGATGTCGGGCTTGAGCGACGGCCGGATGTCCTTCAGCAGGCCGGCCAGATCACCGGTCAGCACGTCGATGCCGGACAGCGAGTCGCCGATGGCCTGCCGGTCCTGCGAGAGGCCGGAGAACAATCTCTGCAGCTGGACGATGAGCTGGTCGAGCTCGTTGTCCCGCTGGTCCACGGTGGCCAGGACGGTGTTGAGGTTCGAGATCACGCTGCCGATCAACTGGTCCTTGTCCGCGATGGTGTTGGTCAAGCTGGCGGTGTGGATCAGCAGATCGTTGATCGTCCCGCCCTCGCCCTGCAGGGTCTCGATGATCTCGAACGCGAGCCGGTTGACGTCCGGCGGGTTCAAGGCCTGGAAGAGCGGCTTGAAGCCGTTCAGCAGCACGTCGAGGTCGAGAGCGGGTTTGGTCTGCTCGACCGGGATGACTCCGTTCGCCGGAAGCATCGCGTTGCCCGGACCCTCCTCGATGGTGAGGAACCGACCACCGACGAGGTTGAGGAACTTGATCTCCACCCGCGACGTCCGCGGGATGCGGATGTTCCGGTTGACCGTGAAGCTGACCTCGGCCTGCTTCTGCTGGTGGATCTCGATCTTCTTCACCTGACCGACCTTCACGCCCGCGATGCGGACGTCGGTCGCGGCCAGCAGGCCGGCGACGTCGGTGAAGACGGCCTTGTACTGGTTGGTCTTGGTGAAGGTGATGTTGCCGATCGTCTGGGCGAGGACACCGGTGAGGGTGAGCGTGATCGCCGCGAAGATGATCAGCTTGGTGAGCGAGGCGCCGATCTTCACGGGAAGGTCACCGTGGTCCCGCGGAACATCGGACCGAGGAAGAGGTTCGCGAGATCCGGCGACATGTCGTGGCTCGCCGTCTGCTCGGCGTTCACGGTGCCGACGATGCGCTCGATCAGGGCCTTCTCCTCGGGACTGCCGACCGAGGAGACCGACAGGTCGTTCACCTCGGAGGCGTTGCTGGTGGTGAGCGCAGAGCCGCTGAGCACGGGCGAGGTGGGCTGGGCGCCGGTGCTCGGCGTTCCGACCGCCGTCGGGGGCACCGGCGTCGCGGTCGAGGAGCCGACCGAGGCCCCGCTAGCCGAACCGTTGCCGCCGCCACCCGGGCAGTTCGGCCCGAACTGGTTGCCCTCGGGCGAGAGGTTCTTCGGGCAGTCGGCCTGGGTGTACGCGCCCTTCTGACCCAGGATCGACAGGTTGATGTGCAGCCAGTTCTTGTTCGAACCGGTACCGAACACCTGGTGCACCGGGCCGATCAGGCCGGCGAGGCCGTTGAAGATCAACGGCAGGTTGTCCGCGCGCCGGGCGATCGTCCGGGTGACGTCCTCACCGAGCTGCGGGGCCTGGATGAGGCGGTTGCGGTTCTCGGAGAGGACGGCGCTGGCGGTGTCGGCCGCCCCCGTCGAGTTCGCGAGCAGCTGGGCCAGCGTGTCCTGCTTCTCGACCAACGTGCGACTCGTGACGACGCTGTTGTCCAGGAAGCGCAGGAGGTCCGGCGCCGCGTCGTTCAGGATCTGCGAGTAGTCGGCGAGGTTCGAGACGTCCTGCTGGATCGACGGCAGGTGCTGGTTGATCTGGCGCAGGTAGTCGTCGAGCCGGGCCAGGTTGTCGCCGAGCTTGTCGCCGCGGCCCTCGAGCGCCGTGGCGACGGCGGTCAGGGTCTGGTTCAGCTTCTCCGGCGACACCGTGGTGATGAACGGCAGCAGGTTGTCGTAGAGCTGCTCGATCTCGATGGCGGTGCTCGACCGGTCCTGCGGGATGACGTCGCCCTTGCGGAGCGTCCGGACCCCTTGCCCCTCCGATGAGGAGACCAGCTCGACGTACTTCTGGCCGAACAGGGTCTTGGGGAGGATGCGCGCCTGGACGTCGGCCGGGATCAGGTTGATCTGGTCCGGCTTCATGGCGAGTCCGAGTGTCGCGACCTCGCCGTTGGTGGTGAGGGTCCGGACGTCACCGACGTTGACACCGCGGAACTTCACGTCGGCGCTGAGGCTCAGCTGGTTGCCGATGCTGTCGGTCCGCAGCGAGACATGGATGGTCTTGACGAACTGCTTGTTGTACAGCGCGATGACCAAGTAGAAGAGCAGCGCGATCATCAGCAGGAACGCGACGCCCTGGATCTTGCGCTTGCTGCCGCGGGCCACCCGCTTGAGCGGGGGCGGGACGAGAAGAGCCACGCCCGCTACCCCGCGATCCGTACGGCTGAGGTCGCGCCCCAGATGGCCATGCTCAGGAACAGGTCGAGGATGCTGACGGTGACGATCGACGTGCGGATCGCCTGGCCGACGGCCACGCCCACACCGGCCGGGCCGCCCGAGGCGTAGTAGCCGTAGTAGCAGTGGACGAGCACGATGATGATCGAGAAGAACACGACCTTGAGCAGGCTGTAGAACACGTCCTGCGGCGGTAAGAACAGATGGAAATAGTGGTCGTAGGTGCCCGACGACTGTTTGAACTGCAGCGTGACGATGAGCCGCGTCGAGAGGTACGAGGTCAGCAGACCGATGAAGTAAAGCGGCACGACAGCGATGAGGGCCGCGATCACGCGGGTGGTGACCAGGTAGGGCACGCTGGGCACACCCATGACCTCGAGCGCGTCGACCTCTTCGGAGACGCGCATGGCGCCGAGCTGCGCGGTGAAACCGCAACCGACGGTGGCGGCGAGCGCCAGGCCGGCGATCAGCGGTGCGAGCTCGCGGGTGTTGAAGTAGGCCGAGAGGAAGCCGGCGAAGGCTGCCGCGCCGATCTGGTCGAGCGCGAGGAAGCCTTGGAGGCCGACCTCGGTGCCGGTGAAGAAGGACAGACCGATGATCACGCCGACCGTGCCGGCGATGAGGGCCAACCCGCCGGAGCCGAGGGTTACCTCGGCCAGCAGCCGGAAGACCTCTTTCTTGTACCGGGTGACGGTCTTCGGCGCCCAGCCGATGCAGCGGCCGTAGAAGGAGAGCTGGCCACCCATGTCCTCGAGGACCGAGCCGGGCTTCTTCGCCAGCGTCGCCGCGGTCCGGAGCGCCTTACGTGGCGCAGCGCTGATCGCAGCCACTTATTGCCCCTTCACGGGAACGACCTGGAAGTAGATCGAGCTGATGACGTAGTTGGTGATGAACAGCAGGATGAAGGTGATGACCACGGACTGGTTCACCGCGTCACCCACGCCCTTCGGGCCACCGCCGGCGTTCAGCCCCTTGTACGAGGCGACGAGCGAGGCCAGCAGCCCGAACACGACCGCTTTGACTTCCCCGATGTAGAGGTCGGGGAGCTGCGAGAAGGCCTGGAACGAGGCGAGGTAGGCGCCGGGCGTGCCCTTCTGCAGGACCACGTTGAAGAAGTAGCCGCCCATGACGCCGACGACCGAGACCAGGCCGTTCAACAGGGCCGCGACGAGGACGCAGGCGATGACGCGCGGGACCACGAGGCGCTGGATCGGCGAGATGCCGAGCACCTCCATGGCGTCGATCTCGTCGCGGATCTTGCGGCTGCCGAGGTCCGCGGCGATCGCGGACCCACCGGCACCGGAGATCAGCAACGCGGTCACGATCGGCCCGGCCTCACGGACGATGGCGAGGACCGAGTTGGCGCCGGTGAACGACTGGGCGCCGAGCTGCGCGGTCAGCTGACCGATCTGCAGGGCGATGACGGCGCCGAACGGGATCGCGACCAACATCGTCGGCACGATCGTCACGCTCGCGACGAACCACGCCTGGTCGATGAACTCCCGCATCTGGAACGGCCGCTTGAAGCTGAAGCGGATGGTGTCCATGAACAGGGCGAACATCTCGCCCGCGGGCTTCATCGGCTTGGCGACGAAGCCAGGCATCGCCATCAGCGATCACCGCGGCGACGCAGAGCCGAGAACATGCCGCGACGGCTGCCGCCCTGGCCGGACTTCGCGTTCGCCGACCCGTCGGCGTTCGGGGTGCCGAACCCGTTGGCCGCCGGGAACGTCGAGGTCGGCGCCGCACCGTTGCCGGGTGCTTGCGGTGCGACCGCGCCGGGACCGGGGGTCGGCTGCGGTGCGGGGCCGGCTGCGGCACCCACCGGCTGGGGCTGGCCCTGCGGCTGGTAGGGCCGGTCCGCCGGGAAGCCCTGGTCCCCCTGGCCCTGCGGCTGGTAGGGCCGGTCGGCCGGGAAGCCTTGCTGCCCCTGCCCACCCTGCTCGAACGGCGTCGGACGGGGGCGGCCGTCCGGCGTCGGACGCGGGCGTCCGTCACCCGTCGGCGAAGGCCGGGTGCTGTCGTCGCGGCCGCCGTTGTCGGTGCGGTCGGCGTGCCGGCCCTTGTGCATGGCGACCGCAGCGGTGGCGGCCGTCGCGGTGGCTGCGGCGGCGACCGGAGGACCGAAGGCGTGACGCTTCTGGTCGCCGGCCGGGACGGGGAACTCGCGCTGCGTCTGGTCGGTCGGAGCGGACCCGGAGGAACCCGAGCCGTCGCCACCGCCGTCGCGCTTCGGAGCCTTGTCGCCGAGCGACGCGAGGAAGTCGTCGGGCGTCATCGGCTTGGCCGGCGGCTCCTCGGACGGCTCGACACCGTCCTCGCCGAACTTCTGGTTGATCTTGATCTTCTCGCGGGCGCCGTCCTCCTTGAGGAAGGAGTGGCTGCCGTGCGGCGAGGCCATGGAGCGGCGCACCAGCGGCCAGGTCGGCAGGAGCTGCGGCTCGATGTTCGGCAGCTCCGCCTCCGGGCCGCCCTCGGCCTTCTCCTTCTCCTGCTCGCCGGTGTCCTTCTCCTCGGACATGCCGATCGGGCCCTGCTTGCGGCCGTTCATGAACTGGCGGACCACGGGCTCGGGACTGGTCAGCAGGTCCTGCCGAGGGCCGAACATCGCGAGGTGGCGGCGGTAGAGCAGGCCGATGTTGTCCGGCACGGTGCGGGCCGTGTTGATGTTGTGCGTCACGATGAGGCAGGTCGCGCCGGTCTGCGCGTTGAGGTCGACGATCAGCTGGTCGAGGTACGCGGTGCGGACCGGGTCGAGGCCCGAGTCCGGCTCGTCGAAGAGGAGGATCTCGGGGTCGAGCACGAGGGCCCGGGCGAGGCCGGCGCGCTTCTTCATACCGCCGGAGATCTCGCCGGGGAGCTTCTCCTCGGTGCCGGCCAGACCGACGATGTCGAGCTTCTCGAGCACGATCCGCTTGATCTCGGACTCGGACTTCTTCGTGTGCTCGCGCAGCGGGAAGGCGATGTTGTCGTAGAGGTTCTGCGACCCGAACAGCGCGCCGTCCTGGAACAGGACCCCGAACAGCTTCCGGATCTCGTAGAGGTCGGACTCCGCGATCGAGCAGACGTCCTTGCCCTTGATCCAGATGTGGCCGTTGTTCGGCCGGAGCAGACCGACCAGGTGCTTCAGGAACACCGACTTGCCGGTACCCGACGGCCCGAGCAGCACGGAGATCTCGCCCTTGGGCAGCGTCAGGGAGACGTCCTCCCAGATGGACTGCTTGCCGAAGCGCTTAGTCAGGTTCTCGACCTTGACCTCGACACCCACAGCAGCATCTCCTTCTTCCGGCCAAGTCCGCTCTCGCGGACAGCCTGCGGCTCGGCCCGTCCTGGGATCGGATGTGACCGCTGCCATGGCAACGAGCATCCGGCCGGTTGGTTACGGGCCGTGCTGTCGAGTGCGTCCCCCACGGGACACACGGCCTTTCTGTGACCCGACGCACGGTACTTGAAACACCTGACATTCGGCGTGTACCGGACAGGGGGACACATCTGTTGCAGGGCACACAGTACGAGGTCGTGGGTTCACCCGAACGGGCGGGGGGTCGCCGGGCGGCGTCACGGGCCGTGGTCGTGACGCCGGGTCGCGCCGCAGCGGACCAGCGTCCGCGCTTTCGGCCCCAGTACGGAGCGTCACCGACGAGTAGCTCGCGTGCGCCCCACGGGCCGGGACTCACGCGCCGGGGGGTGGAGGGCCGGCAGCAGGGCTACCGGCCGGCGCGACAGCGAGCTCCCGTGACCCTGGAACGCCGACGGCGGCCGCCGCACCCCTCGGTGAGGGGCGCAGCGACCGCCGTGGGACGACGCCGGCTCGCCGGCGTCGGAAGGGCACGCGCCGAAGGGTGCGTGCCGCCTTCCGTACTCAGGTGTCGGCAGGAACGCGTCCTGCCGCGACTACTTCAGGGTGACGGAAGCGCCAGCGCCTTCGAGGGAGGCCTTCGCCTTCTCGGCGGCCTCCTTCGTGACCTTCTCCAGCACGGGCTTGGGGGCACCGTCGACGAGGTCCTTGGCCTCCTTCAGCCCGAGGCTGGTCAGCCCACGGACCTCCTTGATGACCTGGATCTTCTTGTCGCCGGCGCTCTCGAGGATGACGTCGAACTCGTCCTGCTCCGCCTCGGCCTCGGCCGGGGCAGCGGCACCGGCACCACCGGCAGCCGCGACGGCGACCGGGGCAGCGGCGGTGACGCCGAAGGTGTCCTCGAACTGCTTCACGAACTCCGACAGCTCGAGCAGCGTCATCTCCTTGAACGCGTCGAGCAGCTCGTCGGTGTTGAGCTTCGCCATGGTGGTTCCTCTCCTACAAACGAAAACGTCTGGAAAACGGTGGATGGGTCGAGCGGGGTCGTGCTACTCGGCCGGGGCGGCCTGTGCTTCGGCACCGGCATCGGATGCTGCCTCGGCGCCGGCGGCGCCTGCGGCTTCCTGCTGCTGCCGGAGCGCCTCGGCGAGCCGGGCGACCTGCGACAGCGGGGCGGCGAACAGCCCGGCGGCCTTCGCCAGGGAACCGCTCATGGCACCGGCCAGCTTGGCCAGCAGCACCTCGCGCGACTCGAGGTCGGCGATGCGGCGGATCTCGTCGGCCGTGAGGGGCTTGCCGTCGAGGACGCCCCCCTTGATGACGAGCACGGGGTTGGCCCGCGCGAAGTCGCGCAGACCCTTCGCGGCCTCGACCGGGTCGCCGCCGATGAAGGCGACGGCGGTGGGACCGCTCAGGTGCTCGTCGATGCCCTCGACGCCGGCTTGCGCGGCGGCGAGCTTCGTGAGGGTGTTCTTGACGACCGAGTACTTCGTCTCCGGGCCCATGGCCCGACGAAGGTCGGTGATCTGCTTGACCGTGAGGCCGCGGTACTCGGTGAGCACGGCAGCGGACGAGCCGCGGAACGCCTCGACGATCTCGGCAACAGCGGCGGTCTTCTCGGGATTCGCCATCGCACTCCTCTCCTGGGGCCGGCGTCCCGGAACGATCGGGGCGGCGCACGCGACGAGAGGAACCCACCGCCTCGCTGGCGGCAGCTTCGCCTTCCGTCACCTGCGCAGGTCGCCCGGACGATCCGGAGCCTTCGGTCCCCGCCCGAGGGCGAGGACGACCGGCGGTCTTCGGTGGTGGTCGGTCTTACAGATGGTGCAGGTGATGCAGTTCAGGTGCCAGGTTACCAGCGGGCCGGGTCGGACCCGCCGGCGTGACCTGTGCCGGGGACGTCAGGCGCTCGGAGCGTCCTCGGTCAGGGAACGGGTCCGGTTGACGTCGACCGGCACGCCCGGGCCCATGGTGGTGGCGAACGTGATCTTCCGCAGGTAGCGACCCTTGGCGGCCGAGGGCTTGGCACGCATGATCTCGTCGAGCGCGGCGGCGTAGTTCTCCACCAGCTGCTCCTCGGTGAAGCTCGCCTTCCCGATGACGAAGTGCAGGTTGGCCTGCTTGTCGACGCGGAAGTTGACCTTGCCGCCCTTGATCTCGGACACGGCCTTGGCGATGTCCATCGTCACGGTGCCGGTCTTCGGGTTCGGCATGAGCCCCCGCGGCCCGAGGACACGCGCGATGCGGCCGACCTTGGCCATCTGGTCCGGCGTCGCCACGGCGGCGTCGAAGTCGAGGAACCCGCCCTGGATCTGCTGGACGAGGTCGTCGCTGCCGACGATGTCGGCGCCAGCGGCCTCGGCCTCCTCCGCCTTCGCACCGGTGGCGAACACGGCGACGCGCGGAGACTTGCCGGTGCCGTGGGGAAGGTTCACGGTGCCGCGGACCATCTGGTCGGCCTTACGCGGGTCGACCCCGAGGCGCAGGGCGGCCTCGACGGTGGCGTCGAACTTCGTGGCACTGGTCTCCCGGACGAGGCGGACGGCCTCGAGCGGGCTGTAGATGCGGCCGTCCTCGATCTTCTCGGCGGCGGCGCGGTAGGCCTTGCTGCGCTTCATGCTTCTTCTTCCTCCGTACGCGATGTGGTGATGGCGGACGACGCCGAGTGCGTCACCCTCCCACGGACCTGTGTGGGCTTCGACCGGTCGGGACCGGCGGAACCCCGCACAGGTTCGGTGCTGCCTGTGCTCGCCCGTCAGTCGCGGACGGTGATGCCCATCTGCCGGGCGGTACCGGCGATGATCTTCTCGGCGGCGTCGAGGTCGAGCGCGTTGAGGTCGGGCATCTTCGTCTGCGCGATCTCCCGGACCTGCTCGCGGCTGAGCGAACCCGCCTTCACGGTGTGCGGCGTGGAGCTGCCCTTGTCGAGGCCGGCGGCCTTGAGGATCAGCCGTGCAGCCGGCGGGGTCTTGGTGATGAAGGTGAACGAGCGGTCCTCGAACACCGAGATCTCGACCGGCACGACGTTGCCGCGCTGCGACTCGGTCGCGGCGTTGTACTGCTTGACGAACTCCATGATGTTCACGCCGTGCTGGCCCAGGGCCGGACCGACCGGCGGGGCGGGCGTGGCTGCTCCGGCCGAGATCTGGAGCTTGATGACGGCCGAGAGCTTCTTCTTCGGGGGCATGTTCGGTGTACTCCTGTTATCTGCTGATGCTTGTCTGTTGGCCCGAGGCCCGGGAGGCCAGGAACCAGGGGCCCGACGTCCTGGTGACCCGGGGCCGGGCTGCGGGACCGGGGATCAGATCTTCGCGACCTGGTTGAACTCGAGCTCGACCGGCGTCTCGCGGCCGAAGATCGACACCAGCACCTTGAGGCGCTGGGCGTCGAGGTTGACCTCGCTGATCGTCGCGGGAAGCGTGGCGAACGGGCCGTCGGTGACGGTGACCGACTCCCCGACCGTGTACTCCTGCGCCTTGGGGGCTTCGACCCGCTTCTTCTCCACCACGGGCGCCAGGATCCCGGCGACCTCGGACGTCCGCAGCGGCGAGGGGCGGTTCGTCAGGCCGACGAAGCCGGTCACGTTCGGCGTGTTCCGCACCGCGGACCACGACTCGTCGGTCAGGTCCATGCGGATGTAGACGTAGCCCGGGTACTTCTTCTGCTGCACGGTCTGGCGCTTGCCGCCCTTGACCTGCACGACCTCCTCGGTCGGGACCTCGATCTGGAAGATGTAGTCCTCCATGTTGAGGCTGGCCGTGCGCTGCTCGAGGTTCGACTTCACGCGACCCTCGTAGCCCGCGTAGGTGTGCAGGACGTACCAGTCGCCGGGGAGCGCCTCGAGCTGCCGACGGAATTCCTCGACGGGGTCGAGTTCTTCCTCGGGCTCGGCGGGCGTCGCCGGAGCGGCCTCGACCTGGGCGGTCTCGCCCCCTGAGGCGTCGGAGGACTCGAGGTAGCCGGGGCCCTCGTCGACCCCGGTCAGCCCGGAGCCGAGCTCGCCCTCCTCCGCCGCGGTACCGGCTTCGGTGGCGGCGACGACCTCGTCGGAGCGCATGTCGACCGGATCGAGCCCGTCGACCGCCTCGCTCTGCTCGGTCCTCGGTGTCTCGGTTTCCTCTGCCACAGGTCTGCTACTTCCTCATCCGAAGATTGCCAGGACGGCCTTGGTCAGCCCGTAGTCCAGGCCGGACACGAAGGCCGTCAGAACGCTCACGAAAACGATCACCACGAGCACGTAGGTGCCGAGCTCCCGACGACCGGGGTAGATCACCTTGCGGAGCTCGCTCAACACCTCCCGGTAGAACTGCACCGGCTTGGAACGACGGTTGCCGCCGCGGCGCGCGCCACGACCTCCGGCCTCCGGCGAAGCGGGGGTCGACTCCTGGGTGTCGGTCGCCATCGCTGTCCCTCCCCGTTGCCTCGCGGCCGACGACGCATCCCGGGGGACGACGTGCCGTACCTGTCTGTGCGGAAGTGTCGCCGTGCTCGTTCCTGGTGGGCCGTGCACGTGCGGTTACTGGATACAGAGCGGTGCTCGCTCCGCAGGGGCGACAGGACTTGAACCTGCAACAACCGGTTTTGGAGACCGGGACTCTGCCAATTGAGCTACGCCCCTCCAGGGAGCGCGGGCGTGCCGGAGCAGGGGCCCGAACACCCCGAGCAGCCAGTGTACGTGCTGCCCCCCGCTGCCGACAGCTCCCGACGCCCCCACCAGGGATGCGACGGACGAGCCGTCAGGCCAGCTGGACGACGGCGCGGGCCTGGCTGAGCACCTCGGTCTCCCCCAGCCGAGCATCGACGGCTACCACGACGCGGTTGTCGGGGAGCTTCTCCTCGACCGTGCCGCGGATGGTGAGGGTGGCGCCGCGGTCGTCGTCGGGAACCGGGACCATGGAGGAGAACCGCACGCCGTAGTCGACGACGGCGGCGGGATCGCCCGCCCACTCGGTGAGCAGGCGGCCGGCGGTGGCCATCGTGAACATGCCGTGCGCGATGACGTCGGGCAGTCCGAACATCGTCGCGATGCGCTGGTTCCAGTGGATGATGTTGAAGTCGCCCGAGGCGCCGGCGTACTGGACCAGCTGCCAGCGCTGGATCGAGAACTCGCGGGCGGGCACCTCGCTGCCGACCTCGACGTCGTCGTAGCGGACCGTCGTGGCGCTCATGCCGTCGCTCCCGTGGCCTCGTCGCGGCTGGCGGTCCCCCGCGAGATCATCGTGTTGGTCGCCGTGGCGAGCCGCTCGCCTTCGACGGTGGTGATCTCGGAGACGACCTTCATCATCTCGTTCTTGCCGACGTCGCGGATCTCGGCGACCGTCGAGGTCGCGACCACGACGTCACCGGCGTACACAGGGCGGTGCAGCTCGAAGCGCTGCTCGCCGTGGACGACCCGGCTGTAGTCGAGGCCGAGGTCGGGGTCGCCGATCGGACCGCTCGGGCGCCGGAAGGTGAGGGTGGTCAGGAAGGTGGGCGGCGCGACCAGGTCGCGGTGGCCGGCGGCCTGGGCCGCGTCCACGTCGTGCGACACCGGGTTGAAGTCGCCGATCGCGGTGCTGAAGTGCCGTATCAGTTCACGGCCGATCTCGAACGGCGGGCTCGACTCGTACTCGCGCCCGACGAAATCGCGGTTCAGCGCCACCAGACCATCTCCATCCGAAGACCCATGGCACGACGTCCGCCTCGAGGCGGCGGAGCACCGCTGCTCCGACCACGGGATGCGGACGCTAGCAGCCCGGAATCGGCGGACCGACCGGGTGAGCCCCCGGTGCCGGACGAGCCGTCAGCGGGTCTCGCGGTGGTCGGTGTGCCGGCCGCAGTTGGAGCAGAACTTCTGCAGGTCGAGCCGGTCGGGATCGTTGCGCCGGTTCTTCTTGGTGATGTAGTTCCGGTGCTTGCAGACCTGGCAGGCCATGGTGATCTTCGGCCGGACGTCGGTGGCCTTGGCCACGTCGAACACCTTCTTCGTGTCGCAGGAGGTCCGTCAGCCGGAGCGGGCGGACTGCCCCCGCCGGAGGCGGGATGGTGGAACGATCCGCCGGTGGCGGAGATGTGATGTTGGCGCCCGCCGGTGGCGGACTGCCGGTAGCGGAGGCCGGATTTGAACCGGCGACATAGCGATTATGAGCCGCTTGCTCTGCCAGGCTGAGCTACTCCGCCGGCAGGCGATGAACGCCCGGTCGTGCGGACCCCTCTTCAGGGGACCGTTCGGTCCGGATGCCCGCCACCTCGAGCCCCTTTACGGAATCGAACCGTAGACCTTCTCCTTACCATGGAGACGCTCTGCCGACTGAGCTAAAGGGGCGCAGCCGTCGATCAGCTTACAGCCTCCGGCCTGCTCCTGCCCGGGCCTGTGACCTGCACCGGGCGGTGGAGCGCCGGCGTTCAGAGGGCGGCGCTGCCCCGGAGCAACCGCACGCGTGAGCGCCCCGTCCCTTCCCGCGCCGCGAACCAGGCCCCGAGGCGATCCGCAGGCAGCGGACGGCTGAACAGGTAGCCCTGCGCGACGTCGCAGCCGAGCTCGATGAGCCGGTCGCGGCTGCCCTCGTCCTCGACGCCCTCGGCCACGACGCTCAGGTCGAGCTGGCGGGCCAGCCCGATGATCGTCGAGACGATCGCGGCGTCGCTCTCGTCGGTTCCCATGTCGCGGACGAAGGATTTGTCGATCTTGACCTCCTTCACCGGCAGCAGCCGCAGGTAGGCCAGCGAGGAGTAGCCGGTCCCGAAGTCGTCGACCGAGAGCGACAGCCCGTCGCCGGCCAGCTCGCGGAGCACCGGGAGGGTGCGCGGCACATCGGCCATGACCGAGCTCTCGGTGATCTCGAGGCTCAGCATGGACGGCTCGAGATCGAAGCGCGCCAGCAGGTCCCGCACGGTGCTGACCAGGTCGGGATCGAGCAGGCCCCGCACGGAGAGGTTGACGGCGACGGGCACACGGCGGCCGGAGTCGAGCCAGGTCCTGGCCTGCTGCAGCGCCATGCGCAGCACCACACGGGTCAGCGGCACGACCAGCCCGGTCCGCTCGGCCATCGGCAGGAACTCGTCGGACGGCAGGAGACCCTCGGTGGGATGCCGCCATCGCACCAGCGCCTCGACGCCCACGATCTCGCCACCGGGAAGGCGCACCTTCGGCTGGTAGTGCACCTCCAACTCGTCGCGCTCTATTGCCTTTCGCAGCTCGCCCACCAACGCGAGCCGGCGGGGGTCGCTCGGCTCCATCGCCGTCGACCACGCCTGCACGGGCGGTTCGGAACCCTTTGCCTTCCGCAGCGCCGCCTCGCCGCGGCGCAGGAGCAGCTCGGGGTCGCGGCCGTGGTCGGGAGCCACAGCGATCCCGACCGCACCGCTGACGTCGACGCCGAGGCCTTCGACGTCGACGGGCTCGAGCAGGGCTTCCCGCACCTGACGCGCGACCTCGCTCGCGATCGCGAGCGTGGCCCCGGGCAGCAGGACCGCGAACTCGTCGTTGCCCAGCCGGGCCACCGTCGCCGAGAGCGGCACGAGGGCGATGAGTCGCTCCGCGACCTGCCGCAGGACGGAGTCACCGCTGGCATGACCCAGGCTGTCGTTGACCTCCTGGAAGCGATCCAGGTCGACGAGCAGGACGGCTCCCGAATCGACGCTTTCGGCAAGGCGCGCAGCGAGCAGCGCCCGGTTCGGCAACGCCGTCAGTCGATCGTGGGTCGCGTCGTAGACCGACCGCTCGCGCAGCCAGTCGTTGTTCAGGGCAACCGCTACGTGGGCCGCGAGTGCCTCCGCGGCGCGGACGTCCTCGGCCGAGAAGGTGGACATGTCGCCGAGGCGATCGTCGAGCTCCAGGAGACCGATGGGAGCGCCCGAGCCGCCGGGCAGGGCCACCAACAGTGCCTCGCGCAGCCCCTGCTCCTCCAGCCACGACGATGTCGAGTTACGTGCGAGCACGAGGCTCTCCCCCGTTCTGAGGAGGCCGGTCCGCAGCGCATCACCAGGCAGGGCATGGACTTCCTCGAGCCCGCCGTCGTGGGTCAACCGCAGGCCCGCCGGCAGCCCCGGCGGCGGGTGGGCGAGCCAAACCGTCGCGGTATCAGCGGCAGCGAACTTGACCGCGTCGGTCAGCAGCAACGCCAACAGGTCACGGCTACCGGCCGTGCCGACGACGCGCTGCGCGAAGCCGTGCACCTCGGCCAGGGTGGCATGCCGCCGGGCCAGACCCGCGTAGGAGCGGTAGACCATCAGCACGAGGACGCCCACGACTCCGAGCACGACCACCGACAGTGGTTCGACCCGGATCGCCAGCGTGGCCAGCAGACCGAGGCTCGTCGTCAGCGTGCCACCGAGAACGAGTCTCGGCAGCAGGCCCGCCAGGTCCGACCGACCCGGCTTGCCCTGGGTCGCCGTCACAGCGATGGCCACCCAGACGGCACTGGCCAGGTCGGCGAGGAGTACGGCGGCGTAGATGGCCGGCCAGGCTCCGGGCTGCTCCGGTGGCACAGGGGCGAGCCAGGAGAACACCGTCACCGCGATGCCCGTCTCGGCGGCTGCGAGGGCCAGGTTGAACAGGGCCTTCGCGGCGGCGAGGCTGCCGCGGACGTAGCGCCAGCCGTAGATGAGCAGCGAGGCGATGAGTCGCGCGGCAAGCAACTCCAGAGGCGAGACCAACGCGAGGCCGACGACCAGCGGAGCCTCGGAGAGGCTGAGCGTGAATCCCTGCCGACGCACCTCGATGTGCGCCTGGCTGCCCTCGAAGACGAGGAACCCGAGAGTGAGCAGCGCGGTGGCCACAAAGGCGACCGGCTTGCTCCCGGCCTCGCCGACGAACCGCAGCCAGAGAGCCACGGCGAATGCACTCAGGAAGAACAGGAGGACGGCGAGGCGCCGGATCGCTTGGGATCGCTCGGGGCCGGTGCTGTGTGGATCGCGCCGACCAGCCGTCGCCGCCAAGGAATCCTCCCGCCAGTCGAGCACGACCCGCTGGACGGGTCCTCGTTGGCGAAGGGGTCAGAGCCCACGCCTTGGCTGTTGAATTTGACAGCTGTCAGGCGGTGAAACAAGTGCTGCGAGCAGAATCATTGCGCGAAAGGGCGGAGCCTCAGCTCCAGCTGACACCGCGGGCGGTGACGGTGTGGCCGCCGTCGCTGATCATGCCGTCGGTGTGCGAGCCGGTGGCGGCGGCGAAGACGGTCAGGAAGGCGATGAGACCGAGGGCGACACCCGCGATGAGCAGCAGGGCACGGATGGCGACGGGGCGGAGGGTGAGCTGCATGGGAATCTCCAAGTTGTGTGGGGAAGACACGACCTGTCTCGTCGGGACCACGGGGGCCGCTTGTCACCCGTTGGGGTGACAAGGCTCAGGGCCATTCGGCCGATGACCGGCCTCCCGCTGGAGCAACACGTGCGAGCCGATCGGCCGACACAGGCGTCGGCCGTCGGTCCAGGGCTGGGGCAACTCGGTCCATCGGTAACAAACGTGACCCAGAACTCGTGTGTTGTAAACCGAAAGCTCACCTACCGTGACTGAGCGTAGTTACATAGGTGTGGATCTTCCTCCGATGAACACGATCCGTGTCCGTCAGACCCCGATGCGCTGCCGAGCAGCGGTGCCTCGCCGTGACCGGAGGCTCGCATGAACTGGGACGCCCGCAGCCGACGACTCACCGAACGAGTACTCCGACGCCTGTCCCGGCAGGCCCGGTCGCTCGCCCGCAGCGATGCCGGCCGGGCGCTCGCGCTCCGGGTCGGAGGGCTGCTCGCGGTCGCGTGCGTGGTCTCGAACCTCGTCGGCGCCGTCATCGTCTTCGCCGTCGCCGGCCCGGTGCGACCCTCGCCCCCGGACGTCGAGCACCCCACCGCGCAGCTCCTGGTCAACCTCGCCGTCCTGGGTGGCTACCTCGTGATGGCCGTGGTCCTCGGCACCGTCTGGTCGGTCCGGCTGCTGCTGCCGGTGCTGTCCTGGCTGCTGACCGAGGACCGGCCCGACGCACAGCAGCAGCGCTACGCCCTCCGCTATCCGCTGACCCAGGCCAAGGTGTTCGCGACGTTCTGGGGCATCGCGATCGTGCTGTTCTTCGTCCTCAACGTCGTGGTCAGCGTCCGCCTGGCCCTGAGCGTTGCGACGACGGTCATCCTGGGCGGCCTGTCGACCGTGGCCGTCGGCTATCTGATCGTCGAACGGGTGTGGCGCCCGATCTCCGCGGCGGCCCTGGCCGGGGGTGCACCCGATCGGCCCGCGCTGCCGGGCGTCGCCTCCCGCTCCGTACTGATCTGGCTGCTGGGCACCGGCGTCCCCGTTCTCGGGGTCCTGCTCGTCGCCCTCGATCCCATCGGGTTGCCGAAGCAGCGCCTCGCGCTCACGGTCGCGATCCTGGCGGGCATCGCCCTCGTCGTCGGGCTGCTCGCCCAGGTCTTCGCCGCCCGGTCCGTCGCCGACCCGCTCGGCGGGGTCCGCGTCGCGCTGCGGAAGGTGGCCGATGGCGACCTCGACGTCTCGGTCCGCGTCTACGACGGCAGCGAGATCGGCCTGCTGCAGACCGGGGTGAACCGGATGGCCGAGGGCCTGCGGGAGCGGGAACGGTTGCGGGACCTGTTCGGCAGGCAGGTCGGGGCGGACGTCGCCGCAAGGGCCCTCGAGGACAAGCCGAGGCTCGGCGGGGAGTCCCGCGAGGTGGCGGTCCTGTTCGTCGACCTGATCGGTTCGACCGGGCTCGCCGAGGAGCACGACCCGGAAGAGGTCGTGCGGATGCTGAACGACTTCTTCGGCGACGTCGTCCGGGTGGTCGCCGACCACGGCGGGCTGGTCAACAAGTTCGAGGGCGACGCCGCGCTCTGCGTCTTCGGCGCGCCCGCCGAGCTCCGTGACGCCGAGACCGCGTGCCTCTGCGCGGCGCGCGAGATGACCCGGCGCATGCAGCAACTCCCCGACCCGCTGGCCGCCGGCATCGGCGTCAGCGCCGGCACCGCGGTCGCCGGTTGGGTCGGTGCCGAGAGCCGCTACGAGTACACCGTCATCGGCGACCCCGTGAACGAGGCGGCCCGGCTCACCGACGAGGCCAAATCGCTCGACGTGCGGTTGCTCGCGAGCGCCCGTCTCGTGGAGAAGGCCGACGACCGGGAGAAGGCCTGCTGGCAGGAACACGAGGAGATCCAGCTCCGCGGCCGCAGCGCCGTCACGCCGACCTACCGGCCGACGGACCTCGAAGGCAACGCGTGCAGCCACCAGCAGACGCCCGCCGAGGCCGCATCGGACGACAACGCCGACCATGGCGACGCGCCCCGGGACGGGGACGACCAGGCAGACGCGGACGCGGACTCGGAACCGGACGCCGCGGCGGCCTCCGCCTGAACGGCTCTTGTCGGGTCCGGACATGAGAAGAGGCGCCGGTCGTGGACCGGCGCCTCGTTCACGGGTGGCAGGTGTTGGGTTCGAACCAACGTAGGCTGAGCCGGCGGATTTACAGTCCGCTCCCTTTGGCCACTCGGGCAACCTGCCGTGGTCTCGGAGCTTAGCGGATCCGCGCGCTGTCGGCCGCCGGCGATCGCCCTACCATGGGCCGCGCTGGACGCCCACGAGCCGAGCGCCCCGAACGTCCCGCCATCCCGCTCCAGGAGGACCGCCGCCGTGGCCGACCCGTCGTTCGACATCGTCAGCAAGGTCGACCGCCAGGAGGTCGACAACGCGCTGAACCAGGCCGGCAAGGAGGTGGCCAACCGCTACGACTTCCGTGGCGTCGGCGCCTCCATCGAGTGGTCCGGCGAGGAGGGCGTGCTGATCAAGGCGAACAGCGAGGAACGGGCCAAGGCCGTGCTCGACGTGTTCCAGGAGAAGCTGATCAAGCGCGGCATCTCGCTGAAGTCGCTGAAGAGCGACGAACCAACGGTGTCGGGCAAGGAGTTCCGGCTCTCCTCGACCATCCAGCAGGGGATCCCGGACGACGTCGCCAAGAGCATCGCCAAGCGGATCCGGACCGAGGGCCCGAAGGGCGTCCAGGCACAGATCCAGGGCGACCAGCTGCGGGTGACCGGTAAGAAGCGCGACGACCTGCAGACCGTCATCGCCCTGCTCAAGGGCGCCGACCTCGACGTGTCGCTGCAGTTCACCAACTACCGCTGATCACGCCCCAGGTACACCGACCCGATCCGGCCGCTCCGCTCCCAGGGCCCGCGTCGGCGTCAGCCGGGTAGCTGGCGGCCGGCCATCCGCTCGAGTCGGGCGATGCGCTCGTCCATCGGCGGGTGCGTCGAGAACAGGCGTCCCATCGCCCGCGGGCGGAACGGGTTGGCGATCATCAGCGACGAGGTCGGCTGAAGCTGTGTGCTGTCGCGCAACGGCATCATCGCCGTCCCGCGCTCCAGCTTGCGCAGCGCGCTGGCCAATGCCAACGGGTCGCCCGTGAGCTCCGCTCCGGAAGCATCGGCGCCGTACTCACGGGTGCGGCTCACGGCCAGCTGCACCACCATCGCGGCGAGCGGTCCGAGGATGACCAGCAGGAGCAGCTCGAGTGGGTTGACGCCGTCCTCGTCGCTCGACCGGCCGCCGCCGAAGAAGGCGGCGAACTGCGCGAACTGCGCCAGGTAGGTGATGACGGCGGCCAGCGCCCCGGCCACCGACGAGATGAGGATGTCGCGGTTGGTGACGTGGCTCAGCTCGTGGCCGAGCACGCCGCGCAGCTCGCGCTCGTCGAGGATCTCCAGGATCCCCTCGGTGCAGCAGACCGCCGCGTGGCGGGCGTTGCGGCCCGTCGCGAAGGCGTTGGGTTGCCGGGTCGGGCTGACGTAGAGGCGCGGCATCGGGATGTGGGCGCGGTTCGCGAGCTCGTTGACGATCGCGTAGAGCTGCGGGGCCTCGGCCTGACCGACGGGACGGGCCTGCATCGAGCGCAGCGCGAGCTTGTCGGAGTAGAAGTAGGAATAGCCGTTGATGCCGAGCGCGATGACCAGGGCGATGGCCAACCCTCTCGCACCACCCACGGCGCGGCCGGCCACGAGGATCAGCGCCGACAGCAGTCCGAGCAGGACGGCGGTACGGAAGCCGTTGACGGCGCTGCGGTGCACGCGGACCTCCTGGGGCTCGGCCGATGTCTCCGGGTCGGCTCGGCTTGTGACTCCTCTGTGAACGTCGATCCGGGGCCACGTCGTTCCCCGCTGGGCGTCGGTGACGCCGCGAGTCAGGCCTGACCTCGCGCCCGGCGCCGGGCGGGTACCGGCTCGACCTCGGCCGCGGGGTCGAGCGGCTCGGGCTCGGGCACCAGCGCGTCCCAGGCGGCGAGGGCGTTGCGGCCGGCCAGCAGGTCGATGGGGCCGGCGCCGGACGGCACGGTCTCCGGTGCCCAGAACAGGGCGTCGAAGGGGCACGTCTCGATGCAGATCCCGCAGTACATGCAGAGGCCGAAGTCGATGTCGAAGCGGTCGAGCACGGTGGTCGAGCGCGGCCGCCGGGCCGGGGTGCCGGCGTCGGCCTCACCCGTCGCGGCTGCGTTCGCGGGCGCCGCGGCGTGCTCCGCGTGGCCCTCGATCGTGATGCACCAGTCCGGGCACTCGCGGACGCAGATCATGCAGACCGTGCAGTTCTCTTCACGCAGGGCGATCAGTCCACGGCTGCGGGGCGGGGGGCCCGGGAAACCCAGGTCGGAGGCGCTCACCGGACGCCGTCCGGGACGTCCGTCGCGAAGTCCGGCACACCGGGCGCGCTCGGCCGGCGACGCCCGGCGGGCCGCGCCGCCGGACCGTGCTCGGAAGGTTCGTGCGTCCCGGGCCACTCCTGCACCGCGCGGCTCGCCAGGGCGAAGTCCTTGCGCAGCGGATGCCCGACGAAGCCGTCCGCGAGCAGCAGGGGCCGCTCGTCGGGCGCCCCGCGGAACCGCAGGCCGAACATCTCGGCCGCCTCCCGTTCGTGCCAGCCGGCGCCGGCGAAGACGTCGGCGACCGAGTCCAGGACGGCTCCGTCGGTCACCGGCACCGTCGTGAGCAGGTGGCGGTGCCGTCGGGCCACGCGGTCCCACAGGTGCAACCGGACGGCGAAGCTGCCGTCGCCGCCGTCGGTGACCGAGAGGCAGTCGAAGTATCCGAAGCCCTCGTCCCGCGCCCGTTGGACGACCGACCGCCACCGCGTGACGTCGACGGTCTCGGCCGCGGTCATGCCGACCGCTCCCGCGGGAGGGAGCGGAGCGCGTCGAGCAGCGCCTGCGGGCCCGGCGGGCAGCCCGGCACGTAGACGTCGACCGGCACGATCTGGTCGACGCCCTTCGCGACCGCGTAGGAGTCCCAGTACGGGCCGCCCGTATTGGAGCAGGCGCCGTAGGACACGACGAACCGGGGGCCGACGAGCTCGGCGTACAGAGCGCGCACCGCCGGGACCATCGCGTCGGTCACCGTCCCGCTGACCACCAGCACCTCGGCGCCCTGCGCGCCGACGGAGTACGGCTGCAGCCGGGCGAGCAGCTCGGTGTGCGGCCGTTCCGAAGCGAGCGCGGCGGCCGCCGTCGCCTCCAGGGCGCAGCAGGCGAGGCCGGCGTTGAACGTCGCGAGCTGCGGACGGCCCCCGGCCTCGACAGCCGTTCCTCCGAGCCCCGGGACGTTGTAGATCGTCGCCGCGCGGTCGTCGCCCAGCGGGAGCCGGGCGGCCGATGGGTGCGTCACATCGTCCAGCCTAGGGCGGCCGCCCGGAAGTTTCCGCCGCAGCCCGTTGCTGTACGGAGGGCGACCCGGATGTCGATGTCGCGTGCTGTCCGCCACCCACGCCGGGGGCGCGCTCAGCGGGCCGTAACCGCGACGAAACGGCCCGTAGAATCCGGGTCAGTCTTGAGGGGGTTCCACACCAGATGACCGATACGACGTCCGGACTGTCCACCGTCGGAACGTCGGCTCCGGGTGGTGCTGCAACCGGCGCTTCCGCGCCCGTCGCCAAGGAGATCCGCCAGGTCGAGCGGGTCGTCATCCGCTTCGCGGGCGACTCCGGTGACGGCATGCAGCTGACCGGCGAGCGCTTCACGTCCGAGACCGCCGCCTTCGGCAACGACCTCTCGACGCTGCCGGACTTCCCCGCCGAGATCCGCGCGCCTGCCGGCTCCCCCGCCGGGGTCAGCGGCTTCCAGCTGCACTTCTCCGACCACGACATCCTGACTCCCGGCGACGCGCCGGACGTGCTGGTCGCGATGAACCCGGCCGCGCTGAAGGCGTACCTGAAGGACCTGCCGCGCGGCGCCGACCTCGTCGTCAACACCGACGCCTTCACGCGGGGCAACCTCAAGAAGGCGGGCTACGCGACGAACCCGCTCGACGACGGCACCGTCGACGAGTACCGGGTGCACCGCGTCCCGCTGACCTCGATGACCATCGAGGCGGTCGGCGCCCTGGACGGCGTGAACAAGAAGGAATCCGAGCGAGCGAAGAACATGTTCGCGCTCGGCCTCATGAGCTGGCTGTACCACCGGCCGACCGAGGGCACCGAGACCTTCCTGCGCACCAAGTTCGCCAAGCGGCCGGAGATCGCCGAGGCGAACGTCCGCGCGTTCAAGGCCGGGCATGCCTACGGCGAGACCACCGAGTCGTTCTCGGTGTCCTACGAGGTCGCGCCCGCGGTGATGTCGAAGGGCACCTACCGCAACATCTCCGGGAACCTCGCCACCGCCTACGGGCTGATCGCCGCCTCGCAGCTCTCGGGCCTGCCGCTGTTCCTCGGGTCGTACCCGATCACCCCGGCGTCCGACATCCTCCACGAGCTGTCCAAGCACAAGAAGTTCGGTGTGCGGACGTTCCAGGCGGAGGACGAGATCGCCGGCGTCGGTGCCGCACTCGGCGCCGCCTTCGGTGGGGCGCTCGGCGTCACCACCACCTCCGGCCCGGGTGTCTCGCTGAAGTCCGAGACCATCGGACTCGGCGTCGCCCTCGAGCTGCCGCTGCTCATCTGCGACATTCAGCGTGGCGGCCCGTCGACGGGGCTCCCGACGAAGACGGAGCAGTCCGACCTGCTGCAGGCCATGTTCGGCCGCAACGGCGAGGCACCGCTGCCGGTCATCGCGGCCCAGTCCCCCGCCGACTGCTTCGCCGCGGTCATCGAGGCGGCGCGCATCGCCACGAAGTACCGGACGCCGGTCATGTTCCTCTCCGACGGCTACCTGGCCAACGGCAGCGAGCCGTGGCAGCTCCCGGCGCTCGCCGACCTGCCCGACCTGACCGTCGAGTTCGCGACGGAGCTCAACTCGCCCGACGGCACCGCGTACTGGCCCTACCTCCGCGATCCGGAGACGCTCGCGCGGCCGTGGGCCGTCCCGGGCACCCCCGGGCTCGAGCACCGCGTCGGCGGCTTGGAGAAGGCCGACGGCCACGGCGCCATCTCCTACGACACCGACAACCACGACCGCATGGTCCGGTTGCGCCAGGCGAAGATCGACGGGATCGCGAACGACATCGAGCCGCTCGCCGTCGACGACCCCGACGCCGTCGGTGACGAGCCCGGCGCCGACCTGCTGGTCCTCGGCTGGGGCTCGACCTACGGCCCCGTCGCCGCAGCCTGCCGCCGCGTCCGCAACAACGGTGGCCGCGTGGCGCACGCCCATCTCCGCCACCTCAACCCGATGCCGGCCAACACCGCGGACGTGCTCAGGCGCTACCGCAAGGTGCTCGTCCCCGAGATGAACCTCGGCCAGCTGCTCCTGCTGGTCCGCGGCCGCTTCCTCGTCGACGCCGTCGGCTACAACCAGGTCCGGGGGCTGCCGTTCAAGGCGGCCGAGCTCGAGGCCGCCATCCAGGAAGAGCTCTCGCGATGACGCTGACGAACGACGCCGCCCTCGGCAACCGGCTGCTCGACCTCGTCCCGAAGACCGACGAGAAGCAGACCCGTAAGGACTTCACCTCCGACCAGGACGTCCGCTGGTGCCCCGGCTGCGGTGACTACGCCGTGCTCGCCACCGTGCAGGGCTTCCTGCCCGAGCTCGGCCTCAAGCGCGAGAACGTCGTCTTCGTCTCGGGCATCGGCTGCTCGTCGCGGTTCCCGTACTACGTCGAGACCTACGGCATGCACTCGATCCACGGCCGGGCGCCCGCCATCGCGACGGGCCTGGCCTCGTCGCGGCCCGACCTCTCGGTGTGGGTCGTGACCGGTGACGGCGACGCGCTCTCGATCGGTGGCAACCACCTGATCCACGCGCTCCGCCGCAACGTGAACCTCAAGATCCTCCTGTTCAACAACCAGATCTACGGCCTCACCAAGGGCCAGTACTCCCCCACGTCCGAGCAGGGCAAGATCACCAAGTCGACGCCGATGGGCTCGCTCGACAACCCGTTCAACCCGGTCTCGCTCGCCATCGGCGCGGAGGCGACGTTCGTCGCCCGCTCGATCGACTCCGACCGCGCGCACCTCACCTCGGTGCTGCGGGCGGCCGCCGACCACCCGGGCACGGCGCTGGTGGAGATCTACCAGAACTGCAACATCTTCAACGACGGTGCCTTCGAGGTCCTCAAGGACCCCGAGACGCGCGAGTCCGCAGCGCTGCGCCTCACCCACGGGGCACCGATGATCTTCGGCGCCGAGGGCGCGGCCAAGGGCGTGCGGCGCTCGGCGACCGGTGGGCTCGAGATCTGCGAGGCCGACGACCCCGCCGTACTGACCCACGACGCCACCACCGAGGACCCGACGACCGCCTTCGCGTTGTCCCGGCTGACCGGCGTCACGCCGATGGGCGTGTTCCGCGACGTCGACCGGCCCAGCTACGACGAGCTGATGAACGCCCAGCTCGACGCGGCGGTGGCCAAGGACGGCGAAGGCGACCTGATGGCGCTGCTGCACGGCGGCGACACCTGGTCGGTGGCGGCCGACGACTCCGGCCGGCGCGCACCGAGCCCCGCCGACGACCCTCGCTGAGCCTGGTCCGCTCAGCGGACGCTATGCGCGGCTGACCGGCGATCGCCCTGAGCCGGGCGCACCGGCGAAGGCCTGGGCGATGCCGAGCCACGCCTCGGCGTCGGCTCCGGTCGCGACCAGGGCGAGATCGTCGCGGTGCCGCCGCTGCGTGACGAGCAGGCAGAAGTCCGTCGCCGGGCCCGTCACCCGCTGCCCTGCGTCGTCGGGCCCCCAGGCCCAGAGCTCGCCGTCGGGCGCCTCCAGCTCGATGCGGAACGGCTCGGCCGGCGGGGTCCGGTCGTGGAGCACGTAGGCGAAGTCGCGGGTACGGACGCCGAGGTAGGCGACCTGGCGCAGTGCGGGACCCGACTCGTGTGCGACGCCGAGTGCGTCGGTGACGTCCTGGCCGTGCGCCCAGGTCTCCATCGTGCGGGCGGTGGCCATCGACGCCGCGCTCATCGGCGGACCGAACCACGGCAGTTTCTGACCGGGCGGGACACGCAGCAGCGCCTCGGCCAGGTCGGCCCGTTGCGTCCGCCACCTGTCGAGCAGCGCGGCGGGCTCTGCGACGGCCCCCTCGGCGGCCTCGCGGTCGATGGTGTCCGGCGCGGCCACCGCTCGACGGAGCAGGTCACCGAAGGCCGTCGCGTCGCGGGCCGCGAGCGTCGCCACCTCGTCGGTCCACGCGAGGTGCGCGATCTGGTGCGCGACGGTCCAGCCGTCGGCCGGGGTCGGTGTCCGCCAGCCGTCAGCCGAGAGCCCGGAGACCAACTGGTCGAGCATCGCGGTCTCGGCGTCGAGGTCGGCGAGGATGCCTCGTAGATCGGCCATGCCCGCAGCCTAGAGACGACCGGGTTCCGGGCGAGCACCGGCCGCACGGGTCAGAACTGGTCCGACGTCCAGGTCGCGAGCCCTGCCTCGGCCGCGATCGGGTTGTAGGCGGAGACGAACTGTTGCTTGGCCGCGGTCGCCCGGGTGGAGGCCGCTGTCGCGGCGTCGTAGTTGGAGTCGGTGGCGACGACACCGCCCGGACAGCCGGCCGGACTCGCGCCGGGGTTGGACGCGAGGGCCGACTCGAGCCACCGCTGGTAGCCCTGGTTCGCCTCCAGCGACGCGCTGAGGGCCTGTACGAGGTCGGACTTCGCCGCCTCGCCCGCCGCATCGGGGGTGGTGAGGGCATGCGCCCTGGCCAGCACCGACTGCCGGTTCGCGATGATGTCGGTCAGCGACGCGTCGGCGTCCGCCGGGGCGACGGAGCAGCTGTTGCGCACCCCGTTGATGGCGGCGGTCACCTGACGGCGGCCGGCGGAGGATTCCTGCAGGATCGCGTCGACGTCGCCGGCGAAGGCCTTCCGCGCCGACGCGTCGGTCGTGGCGGACGAGCCGGGGCTCGACCGGACCGCCGAAGGCTGGGTGGTCGTGGCCGTCCCGGAAGCGGCCGTGGGCGTCTCCGGGGTGTTCCTCCCGCGGGTCAGCAGCAGGACCGCGACCAGCGCGCCCACCGCCAGCAGGACCCCGAGCACCAGGACGACCACCGGAGCGCGGTTGGTGCTTCGTGGTGCCAGCGGCGGGTGCTCGGCCGTCGGGTATCCCGGACCCGGCTGGCCCGGATAGGTACCTGGCTGCTGGTACGCCTGCGGCGGGTACCCGGGCTGCTGGTACCCGGGCTGCGGGGACGCGGGCTGCTGGTACGTGGACTGCTGGAAGGCACCGGGCTGCTGCTGCGTGCTCGGCGTCTGGTAGCCGGCCGGCTGCTGCTGGGGCCCGGTCTGCTGGTAGGGATTCTGCTGGGGGTAGGAATTCGGATGCTGGTACGAGCCCGGCTGCTGGTACTGGCCGGCCGTCGGATAGGGGGCCGCCGTCGGCTCGTCGTGCGCGTCGGGGTCGGGTGCCCAGATGCCGAGCTCGTCGGCGTCGCCGTCCGGACGCCAGGGCGGCGACGCCGGGTCCTCCGGCCCCCGGAGCGGTCGGCCGGTCCGGAAGTCGTAGGCCGGTGCGGCGGGCGGGAGCCCGGAACCGTCCGCTTCGTCGTCGCCCACGAGAGACGACGGTAGGCCGGTTGACGACTTTCCGCAGCTGGTTGCCCGACCCGGGGCCGTCGGGGTGGCACGCTGGGGACGTGCTCCCTCCCCGCTGCGAGCTCTGCGGCCGCAAGTCCCGGCAGGACGGCGGGCGACCCTTCGGCGGGTACTCGCTCGTGAAGTTCGCCGACCACCAGCCCGAGGAGACCGGCGGCTTCTCAGCCGGCCTGTGCTGGTTCTGCCCGACCCACGTCGCCAGCGCGCGGGCGCTGTCGGACCTGCCACGAACCGCGGCGATGACCCGACTCCGGGCCGACTACGCCGCGGGCCAGCTGACGAGTCCCCGACGGGGCTGGCTGCGCCGTCGCGGGTGACCGCACGCGATCGCATCTGACCGGAGCACATGTCCGTTCGGGTGGGCGCGTTATGGTCGGCCCGTGTCGGCTCCTCTCCGCATCGGCAACTGCTCCGGGTTCTACGGCGACCGGCTCTCCGCGATGCGCGAGATGCTCGAGGGCGGCGAGCTCGACGTCCTCACCGGGGACTACCTCGCCGAGCTGACCATGCTCCTGCTGTGGCGGGCGCGGGCGAAGGACCCGGCCAAGGGATTCGCCTCGACGTTCCTCCGTCAGCTGGAGGACTGCCTCGGCCTCGCTGTCGAGCAGCAGGTGAAGATCGTCGTCAACGCCGGCGGACTCAACCCGGACGGGTGCGCCGATGCCGTCTCGGCGCTCGCCGAACGGCTCGGCCTCACCGTCCGGGTCGCCTCCGTCGCCGGGGACGACGTCCTCGACCAGGTCGCGTCGCTGGAGCCGGCTCCCCCGCGTCCCCCCGTCACCGCCAACGCCTACCTCGGCGGCTGGGGCATCACGGCTGCGTTGCAGCACGGGGCCGACGTCGTCGTGACCGGCCGCACCACCGACGCCGCGCTCGTGACCGGCCCGGCCGCGTGGCACCACGGCTGGGGTCGGGACGACTGGGACCGGCTCGCGGGCGCGGTCGCGGCGGGCCACGTGCTGGAGTGCGGCGCCCACGCGACGGGCGGCAACTACGCGTTCTTCTCCGAGGTGCCGGGGCTGGCGCACGTCGGCTTCCCGCTGGCGGAGCTGGCCGAGGACGGATCCAGCGTGATCACCAAACACGCCGGCACCGGTGGCCTGGTCAGCCGGGGCACCGTCACCGCCCAACTGCTCTACGAGATCGGTGAGCCCGCCTACCTCGGCCCGGACGTCACCACCCACTTCGACTCGATCGTGCTCGACGACGACGGACCCGACCGGGTGCGGATCAGCGGCGCGACGGGCAGCCCGCCACCGCCCACCGCCAAGGTCAGCTGCAACTACCTGGGCGGCTTCCGGAACAGCGTCACCTTCGTCCTCACCGGGCTGGACGTCGAGGCCAAGGCCGCCGCGGTGCAGGAGGGGTTGAAGCCGACCGCCGCGGACGTCCGGTGGGACCTCGTCCGCACCGACCGCCCGGACGCCGAGACCGAGGAGACCGCGTCGGCGCTGCTGCGCTGCTCGGTACGCGACCCGCAGCCCGCACCGGTCGGCCGGGCGTTCTCCTCGGCCGCGGTCGAACTGGCCCTGGCGAGTTACCCAGGGTTCTCCGTGACCGCTCCGCCGTCGGAGGGCAGCCCGTACGGCGTCTTCTGGCCCGCGTACATCACGCCACCGACGACGCGCGTACGGCACGCGGACGGCGAGCTGGAGCTGGTCGAGCCCACCCCGGGGCAGCCGGCGGCGCCCGCCGGCGGGGCTCCGGTCCCCCACGCCGACCCGAACGCCGAGGAGGGACCCACACGACGCGCTCCCCTCGGGACCCTGTTCGGCGCGCGCAGCGGCGACAAGGGCGGCAACGCGAACATCGGCGTGTGGGCCCGGGAGGATGCGGCCTACACCTGGCTCGCCGCCGAGCTGACCGTCGAACGCATCCGGCAGTTGCTGCCCGAGGCGCACGACCTGCCCGTCAGCCGGTACGAGCTGCCCCGGCTGCGCGCGGTCAACATCGTCATCGAGGGGCTGCTCGGCGAGGGTGTCGCGGCCTCCACCCGCTTCGACCCCCAGGCGAAGGGTCTCGGGGAGTGGCTGCGCAGCCGGGTCGTCGAGCTGCCCGAGTACCTGTTCAGGAGCTGACGAGGGGTCGGGCACGCAGAACGGGCCCGGTCTGGTGGCCGAGCCCGTCCGCGGCTGATCCGGTACGTCGGATCAGGTCCGTCAGTTCGTGACGTCGTTCTTGAACTGCTCCGCGCACCGCTGGAGCTTGTTCTGATCCGACCCGGCGTCCTGGCGGCACGCGTTGACGTTCTTGAAGGCCGACTTGTTGTGGTCGTACAGGGCCACGCCGCCCACGGCCAGGCCACCCAGCAGCAGCAGCGCCAGTAGGCCGGTGACGATGCCGGCGGTGGCGGAGCCGGCGTTGGTCGCGATGCCCCGTCGGACGCGGGAGCGACCCATCACGCCCAGGACGATGGCGGCGAGCCCGAGGAGGATCGCGACCGGCACCGTGACGAGGAGGAAGAAGCCGATGGCGCAGATCAGCGCGAGGACGCCGCAGAACAGCGCCGCACGGCCGGCGCCGTTGCGCGGCCGGAGGAGGCCGGGCGGCACCTCGGTGCCGTAGGCGCCCCGGTCGGCCGGGACCTCCCGTGCGGTGTCGAAGCGGGGGTCGGCGTGGTCGAGGGCGCGTGGCTCGCGGCGGCGAAGCAGAGGCATGGGTTCTCCTGGGGTGGAGGCGGAGCGGTCCGACCGCTACCCGCAATAGAGCTGGTATGTCAAGCCCTCCCGCGATACCCGTCGGCCGGGTCGAGCACGCGCGGGTAAGGCGAACATGACCCGAACGGGTTATCCAGTCGCTGTCGTGCGGGTGCACCTCAGCGCGCTCCAACACGGTGGCCGCGGGCGTGCTCACCGCGAACAGGGTCAGGTGGTCCGACGGACCTGGTCGCGCCCCATACTCGCGTCGTGGACAACGTCGAGAAGGTCCGATCGGCCCTGCTGGGCGTCCTCGACATCGTGGAGGACGCCTCCCCGGTCTCCGCGGTGGAGGTCGCCACCCGACAGGTCGGCGAGGCGCTGGAGGCGACCTCGGTGTCCTTCCTCGTGGCGGACCTCTCCGGACGGTCCTTGGCGCGGGTGACGCACCTCGAACTCCGCGGAGGGTCGACCGGGCACTTTCCCGGACTGGACGAGGACCGGGACCGGTCCGAGCAGGACTCCGCCACGAGCGTGGCGCTCGACGGCGGTGCGGCACACCGAGCCCTCCGGGAGCAGACGGTCCGGGTCCTGCCGCCGAGCGGCAGCGCCCCGGAGCGATGGACCGTGCTGGCGCCGGTAACGCAACGAGGCGAGGCCCTCGGCCTGCTCGCTCTCACCCTCGTGGGCGCACCGGACCCGTCCGTCCTCGCCGAGATCGCCCGCACGGCACATCTGCTGGGCTTCGTCGTGATCGCGAGTCGCCGACACACCGACCACTACGAGTGGGGGCAGCGGGACACGCCGTTCTCCCTGTCGGCCGAGATCCAGCGACGCCTGCTCCCGCCCGCCTACACCTGTGAGGCAGGCTCGTTCACCCTCTCCGCGTGGCTCGAACCCGCGGACGACGTCGGAGGTGACACGTTCGACTACAGCCTCGGCCGCGACACGCTCCACCTGTCGATGACCGACGCCATGGGCCACGGCATCGACAGTTCACTGACGGCGACACTCTGTGTCGGCAGCCTGCGCAATTCGCGTCGCCTCGGGCTGTCACTGTTGGAGCAGGCCCAGTTGGCCAACCGCGCGCTCATCGACCAGCAGACGACGACGCCGGAGATGTTCGCGACCGGGGTGGTCGGGCGTCTCGATCTGCGGAGCGGTGTCCTGGCCCTGGTCAACGCCGGTCACGTCGCCCCGTACCTGGTGCGCGACAGGGTGGTGCACGAGCTCGAACTTCCCGTCGACCTGCCGTTCGGCATGTTCGACACCACCGCCTACCGCGACACCGACGTACCACTCGAACCGGGAGACCGGCTCGCCTTCGTCACCGACGGGATGCTCGAACGCAACGCCGCCGATCTCGACCTGCCGGCCATGCTCCTGCAGACCCGGGACTCGCATCCGCGGGAGGCGACGCGTGAACTGGCCGACAAAGTCCTCGCCGCCACGGGACACGCCCTGGCCGACGATGCAACGCTGTTGATCGTCGACTGGCACGACGGCCACGGACGGGACCGGACCACGGTGTCCGGAACCGTTGCCCGTCCCTAGCCGACGGGCCGCCGACGGTCAGCTCGTGCGCGCGACGACCACGTCGCAGAGCGCGTCCAGCGCCGCCCGGGCAGGGATGTCGGGCAGACCGACCAGGCAGGCGCGCGCAGCGTCGGCTTCCTGCTGCAGCGCCACGCGAGCCCGCTCGAGCGCCGGATGCGACCGGAGCTCGCTGAGGGTCGACGCCAGCACCTCGTCCGAGCTGAGGTCGGCGGGGACCGTGAAGCCGTCCTGCTCCGCGAACAGCGTCGGCAGGGTGTGGATGCCCTCCCGCAGGTCGGTGCCGGGGGTCTTGCCCGACTCCGAGGAGCCGCTGGTGATGTCCAGCAGGTCGTCGGAGAGCTGGAACGCGACGCCGATCCGCGTCCCGTAGGTCGCGAGCGCCTCGACGGTCGCGGCGTCGGCCCCGGCCAACTGGGCGCCGAGCCGGCCGGAGGTTGCGATGAGCGAGCCGGTCTTGTCGTCGATGACCCGCAGGTAGTGCTCGACGGCGTCGGACTCACCGGGGCCGACCGTCTCCCGGATCTGGCCTTCGCAGAGGATCGCGATGGTGCGCGCGAGGATGCGGGTGGCGTCGGTGCCGAGGTCGGCGGTGATCTCCGAGGCGCGGGCGAACAGGAAGTCGCCGGTCAGGATGGCGATGGTGTTGTTCCACCGGGCGTTGGCCGACGGGGCCCCACGACGCAGCACGGCTTCGTCCATCACGTCGTCGTGGTACAGCGTCGAGAGGTGGGTGAGCTCGATCGCGACGGCGGCCGGGACCACGGCGTCCGAGGCAGGGTCGCCGAAGTGCGAGGCGAGCAGCACGACGAGGGGACGGAAGCGCTTACCACCGGCGTCCAGCAGGTGGCGGGACGTCTCGTCGACGAAGGGGTACTCACTGCGGACCGAGTCGTGCAGCATGGCCTCGACGTCGGCGAGCCGCGACCGGATCGACTTCTCGAGTTCCGGGTCGGAGAAGGTCGCCAGGACCGAGATCGAGCCGCTCACCGTCCCCAGTGTCCCAGACGATCGCGGTCCGCCGAACCGCAGGGTGACTCCGTCGTCACCGGACGAAGCCGAGGTGTGCCGCCGAGTCGGCGAGGTCGAGCAACGGTTGCGGCGCCACGCCGAGCACGAGGGTGACCGCGGTGCCGACGCCGATCGCCGCGTAGGTGAAGACGCTGGCCCGGGCGACGACGGGACCGTCCGCCGCCGGCTCGGAGAAGAACATCAGGACGATGACGCGGACGTAGAAGAACGCGGCGACGGCGCTGGCCACCAACCCGACGACGACGAGGGCGACCGCTCCGCCGGCCTCGGCGGCGGAGAACACGGCGAACTTGCCCGTGAAGCCGCTCGTGAGCGGGATGCCGGCGAGAGCGAGGAGCAGGAAGGCGAAGGTCGCTGCGACCAGCGGCGACCTCCGCCCCAGGCCCGCCCAGGCGGAGAGGTCGCCCGCCTCGGTCTCACCGCTGCGCACCAGCGTGACGATGCCGAAGGCCGCGATCGTGGTGAAGCCGTAGGTGACCAGGTAGAACATCGCGCCGGACAGACCCTTGTCGCTGGTCGCGGCGACACCCACGAGGATGAAGCCCGCGTGGGCGATGGCCGAGTAGGCGAGCATGCGCTTCACGTCGCGCTGGGTGATCGCGATGATCGCGCCGATGGCCATGGTCAGGATGGCGACGGCCCAGATGACCGGCCGCCACTCCCACCGAAGGCCGCCGAAGCTGACGTAGAGGACCCGGATCAACGCGCCGAATGCGGCGACCTTGGTCCCGGCGGCCATGAACGCGGTCACCGGTGAGGGTGCGCCCTGGTAGACGTCCGGCGTCCAGCTGTGGAAGGGAGCAGCGCCGACCTTGAACAGCAGACCGACACCGAGCAGCCCGAGCCCGAGGTAGAGGAAGGCGTCCTTGCTCGTGGCCGTCGAGGCGGCGTCGGCGATGGCGCCGAGGTTGACCGAGTTCGCGTAGCCGTAGAGCAGGGCGAGCCCGTAGAGGAAGAACGCCGACGAGAAGGCGCCCAGCAGGAAGTACTTGACCGCGGCCTCTTGGCTGAGCAACCGCCTGCGGCGCGCGAGTCCGGCCATCAGGTAGAGCGGCAGCGAGAGGATCTCCAGCGCCACGAACATGATCAGCAGGTTGTTGGACGCGGCGAACAGCAGCATCCCGGCCACCGCGAACGACATCAGCGGGTAGACCTCGGTCTGGATGTCACGGCTGCGCAGCTGGGCGCGGGCTCCGGCGGTGCCCGGGACGATCGCGGCGTTGGCGACGATCGAGGTCACCCGCGTCTCGGCGACGAGCAGGACCGAGGTGAGGGCCAGGACCAGGATCGTGCCCTCGAGGAACAGCGCCGGGCCGTCGACCGCCACCGCGCCGGAGGCGAGCAGCGCGCGCTTGCCGTGCAGCAGCACCACGGCGACCAACGCCGCGATGAACCCGGCACTGACCAGCAGCGGCTGCGCCAGCTTCCGCAACCGTGCCGGAAGGAACGCCTCGGCGAGGATCCCGGCGGTGGCGACGCCGAGCACGATGAGGATGGGCGACAGGGCGCCGTACTCGATGGGCGGCGCCGTGATCGAGGTCGTCGACGCGTCCGCCGCCTGCAGCGAGTGCGCAGGAGCGGCGAGCAGCGACAGGGCGGAGGCTGAAGCGGAGGCGGAGGCGGCGAACATCAGGGAGTGGCTCCGGGTGCCGTCACGGCGGTCGGTTGCGGATCGTGGTTGCCGGCGTGGGCATACGTGGCCGTCACCGCCGGCGTGATCGTGTCGAGCAGCGGCTTCGGGTAGACGCCGAGCGCCACGATCAGGGCGATGAGCGGTGCCAGCGCCAGGGACTCCCGCAGCGAGAGGTCCTTGGCGGCCCGCAGCGACGGAACCTTCAGTGGCCCGGTCATCGTCCGCTGGAACAGGTACAGGACGTAGATGGCCGCGAGGACGATGCCGATCGTGGCGACGATGGCCAGCGCCCGGTAGCGGGTGAACGTCCCGACCAGGACGAGGAACTCACTGACGAACGTCGACAGGCCGGGCAGCGAGAGCGCGGAGAGGCCCGCGAACAGGAAGCACCCAGCCAGCAGCGGCGTCACCTGGAACATGCCGCCGTAGGCGTCGACGTCCCGCGTGCCGCGGCGCCGGATCAGGAACCCGACGACGAAGAACAGGGCGCCGGTCGAGAGGCCGTGGTTGACCATGTAGAGCACGGCGCCGGTGCCGGCCTGGCTGGTCAGCGCGAAGGTGCCCAGCGCGATGAACCCGAAGTGGGCCACCGAGGTGTAGGCGACCAGCCGCTTCATGTCGCGTTGGCCGATGGCCAGCAGAGCCCCGTAGAAGATGCCGACCACCGCCAGTGCCAGCACCATCGGCGCGAAGTAGCGGGACGCGTGCGGGAACAGCGGGATGCAGTAGCGGATGAGGCCGAAGGTGCCGACCTTGTCCAGCACGCCGACGAGCAGGACCGCGCCGCCGATCGGCGACTCGGCACCGGCGTCGGGCAGCCAGGTGTGGAACGGGAACAGCGGGGCCTTGATGGCGAACGCGATGAAGAAGCCGAGGAAGAGCAGCCGCTCGACGCCGGTGGAGATGTTCAGCTGCCGCAACGCCGTGAAGTCGAACGTGCCCGTTCCGAGCTGGTGGCTCGCGACCACGTAGAGGCCGATCACGGCGGCCAGCATGAGCAGCCCGCCGAACAGGCTGTAGAGCAGGAACTTCACGGCGGCGTAGGCCCGCTGCGGGCCGCCGTAGCTCCCGATGAGGAAGTACATCGGGATGAGCATGGCTTCGAAGAAGACGTAGAACAGGAACACGTCGAGGCTCGCGAAGACGCCGACCATCGCAGCCTGCAGCGTCAGCAGGAGGGCGAAGAAGGTCGACGCCGAACGCCGGCCCGCGGCCTGCAGCTCGTCGATCTCGTCCCACGACGCCAGCACGACGACGGGCACGAGCACCGCGGCCAGCGCGATGAGCACCAGGGCGATGCCGTCCACGCCCACGGCGTAGGAGACGCCGAACTGCCGGATCCACGAGTACTTCTGCGCGAACTGGAATTCCGTGCCGCCCTGCTTGAACTGCACGCACATCACGATCGTGAGCACGAGTTCGACGAGGGTGATGGCCAGGGTGACCTGCTTGGCGAGCAGCGGCCGCGCCTTGGGCAGCACCGCGACGACCAAGGCGCCGACCGCGGGGACCAGCAACAGGATGGTGAGCCACGGGGGCCCGGAGGTGTCGACGTTCATGCCGCTCACCCGGCCTTCGCGAGCAGCAGGGCGCCGGCGACGAGCACGACGCCACCGAGCATCGACAGCGCGTAGGAACGCACGAAGCCGGTCTGGAGGCGACGGGCCCGTCCGGAGATGCCCCCGACGCCGGCCGCGAGGCCGCGGACCGCGCCGTCGACGCCGAAGTTGTCGGCGAAGACGAGCACCCGGGTCAGGTACTGCCCGGGGCGCATGAACACCGCCTCGTTGGCCGCGTCGGAGTACAGGTTGCGTCGGGCCGCCTTCGTGACGGGGCTGACCTGGCTGGGCGCCAGCACCGGCACCGACCTCCGTGCGTATAGGACGTAGGCCGCGGCGGCGCCGCCGGCCGAGACGAGCAGCGTGAGAAGCGTGAGCACGACCGGCGAGACCGTGTGCAGGCCTTCCTCGGCCGACTTCCCCACCACGGGCTGGAGCCAGTGCTGCAGCGAGCCGCCGAGGTAGAACAGGGCCCCGGCGAACACCGAACCGACCGAGAGCACGACCATCGGCGTCGTCATCGACGACGGCGACTCGTGCGGATGCATGTCCGGCGTCCAGCGGCGCTTGCCGAAGAACGTCATGACGATGATCCGGGTCATGTAGAAGGCGGTCAGCCCGGCGCCGAGCAGGGTCACCAGGCCGAGCACCGTGCCGCTGACGCCACCCTTGTCGAACGACGCCTCGATGATCTTGTCCTTGGTGAAGAACCCCGAGAACGGCGGACAGCCGATGATCGCGAGGTAGGCGAGGAACGTCGTCACGAAGGTGATCGGCATGACCTTGCGGAGGCCGCCGAAGCGGCGCGCGTCGACGGTGTCGTTCATCGCGTGCATCACCGAGCCGGCGCCGAGGAACAACCCGGCCTTGAAGAAGCCGTGGGCGAGCAGGTGGATGATGCCGAGCGCGTAGCCGGCCGGGCCGAGCCCGACGGCGACGAACATGTAGCCGATCTGGCTCACGGTCGAGTAGGCGAAGACCTTCTTGATGTCGTCGTAGGCCGACCCGATGATGCAGCCGTACAGCAGGGTGATCGCGCCGACGACCAGCACGACCGTGCGGGCGGCCGAGGTCTCGGTGAAGATCGGGTTCGCGCGTGCGATCAGGTAGACGCCGGCGGTGACCATCGTCGCGGCGTGGATCAGGGCCGAGACCGGGGTCGGGCCCTCCATCGCGTCGGGCAGCCAGCCCTGCAGGGGGAACTGCCCGCTCTTGCCACAGGCACCGAGCAGGAGCAGCAGCCCCATCCCGGTCAGCGTGCCCTTGGTGAGCGCGCCGCTCGCCGCGGCGCCGAAGACCTCGGCGAAGTTGGTGCTGCCGACGGTGGCGAACATCAGCATGATCGCGAGCGCGAGGCCGACGTCGCCGACGCGGTTCATGTAGAAGGCCTTGTTCGCCGCCGTGGCGGCGCTGCTGCGCCCGATCCAGAACTGGATGAGCAGGTAGGACGAGAGGCCGACCATCTCCCAGCCGAGGTAGAGGGCCAGGAACGAGTTGCCCAGCACCAGCACCAGCATCGAGGCCAGGAACAGGTTCAGGTAGGCGAAGAAGCGGCGGCGGCCCGGGTCGTGGGCCATGTAGCCGATGGAGTAGATGTGGATCAGCGTGCCGACCCCGGTGATCAGCAGGACGAACAGCGCCGAGAGCGGGTCGAACAGCAACCCGGCGTCGACCCGGAACCCGTTGACCGGGATCCAGCTGAACAGGTGCTGGTCGATCGCCCGCTCCCCCGCCCCCCGGCCCCGGAGGGCGAAGAAGCAGACGAGGCCGACGACGAACGCGCTGCCGGCGGTCGCGGTCCCCACGAGGTGGCCGAACGCGTTGGTACGACGCCCGCCGAGCAGCAGCACGGCCGCCCCGACCAACGGCAGCAGGATGAGCAGCCACAGGATCGAGAACGTGCCGGAGGCCGCCGTCGCGTGCAGCATCGCCCCACCGCCGGCAGCGCCGGCAGAAACATCAGGGCCGGCCGCGAGAACGGTCACGCCGGATCCTTCAGGAACACAACTCAGCCTCTCGGAATGTCAGCGGGAAGGTCGGAGAGCAGGGAGATCACGCTCTCTGGACAGCGGTCAATACTTGAGCAGGTTGGTGTCGTCGACCGACGCCGAGGAGCGCGTGCGGAAGATCGTCACGATGATGGCGAGCCCGACGACGACCTCGGCCGCTGCGACGACCATCACGAAGAACGCGATGATCTGCCCGTCGAGGCTGCCGTTGATCCGAGAGAACGTCACCAGCGTCAGGTTCACCGCGTTGAGCATCAGCTCGATGCTCATGAAGATGACCAGCGCGTTGCTGCGCACGAGGACACCCACGGTGCCGACGGTGAACAGCGCCGCCGAGAGCAGCAGGTAGTTGGCGGGGTTCATTGGTGAGCTCCAGTCATCGGTGAGCTCCAGACATCGGCGCGCTCCCGGTCATCGTCCGCTCCTCCGACCGCCGCCGGCCGAGCCCTCGATCGAGGGCTGCTGGCCGCGCTCGGCGACGACCTCGTCGTAGGCCTCGTCGATGCCGCCGGCGTACTCGGTGGTGACGCTGGTCCGCGCCGCGCTGCCGTCGGGCAGCAGGGCCGGACGGTCGACGGCGTCGTGCAGGGCGTAGACCCCGGGGCCGGGCAGCGGGCTGGCCTGCCGCTCGGGGTCGGAGAAGCGGCGGATCGACTGCTGGCGCTGCGAGAGGCGGGTACCGCGCTTGTCGCGGTGCCCGAGCACCATGGCACCCACGGCCGCCACGATGAGCAGCGCCGACACCGTCTCGAACGCGAACACGTACCGCGTGAACAGCACGCGGGCGATGGCGCCGACGTTGTCGTTGAAGCCGCTCTCTCCGAGGCCCTGCGCCGTGGTCGAGCTGATCGCCTTCGCGATCGGGGCGAGCAGCAGGCCGCCGAAGCCGAGCCCGAGAACGATCGCCGCGCCACGCTGGCCCCGGATCGTCTCGGTGAGCGATTCGGAGTAGTCGACGCCGACGAGCATCACCACGAACAGGAACAACACCATGATCGCGCCGGCGTAGACGATGATCTGGACCGCGCCGAGGAACGGGGCGTCCTGGACGACGTAGAAGACGGCCAGGCAGAACATGACGAGCACGAGCCACAGGGCCGCGTGCACCGTGTTCTTGGACACGACCATCCCGAGGGCCGCGGCGAGAGCGACCGGCGCCAGGATCCAGAAGACGACCGCCTCGCCGGTGCTGGTGCGGGTGATCGCCTCGGCGAGCAGCTGCGCGTGGGTCACTTCCGCTCCTTCCGGCGCCGGCTGACGCGGGCCATCTGGCCGCGTCGCGTGGTCGCCTCGGCCGTGCCGGGCGGGCCGGGCACGTCAACGGTGGTGTCGCCACCCTGCCGCGCCTGCTCGGCGCCGTGGCGTCCCTCGCGGTCGCGGCTCGGGACCTCGGGTGCGGTGGCGGTCGCCGGGGCGTAGTAGTCCTGCTCGGTCTCGCCGAGACGCATCGGGTGGGGCGGCTGCTCCATGCCCGCGCGCAGCGGGGCGAGCAACTGCTCCTTGGTGAAGATGAGGTCGGTGCGGCTGTCGTCGGCGAGCTCGTACTCGTTGGTCATCGTGAGCGCCCGGGTCGGACAGGCCTCGATGCAGAGCCCACAGAAGATGCAGCGCAAGTAGTTGATCTGGTAGATCCGGCCGTAGCGCTCCCCCGGGGAGAAGCGCTCCGCCTCGGAGTTGTCGCCACCCTCGACGTAGATCGCGTCGGCCGGGCAGGCCCAGGCGCAGAGCTCGCAGCCGATGCACTTCTCGAGCCCGTCGGGGTGACGGTTCAGGACGTGCCGGCCGTGGTACCGCGGAGCGGTCGGCCGCATCTCTTCGGGATAGAGCTCGGTGGTGACCTTCTTGAACATCGTGCCGAAGGTCAGTCCGAAGCCCTTGACGCTGTCGAGCATCGTCTAGTCCTCCGTCTCGGAGCCCGCGCCGGAGCCGGGCGGCGAGCTCGGGGTGGCCGAGCCCTGCCGCGTGCCGGCGGCTTGGGCACCGCCGCCGGCACCCGACGTCCGCGAGCCGGAGCCCGCGAGGACGGGTCGCTGCTGCGGCGAGCGTGGTGGCCAAGGGATGTTGTCGAGGCTGGGCGCGTTCGCCTGCCGTTCCGACTCGGCGGCGTCCTGCTTGGCCCGGCGCTTCTTCGCGCCGGGGTCGATCAACAGGACGATCAACGCGATCGAGGCGATGACCGCCGCAACGGTGAGCCACGGGCCGCGGTTCTCCACGTTGTCCTGGAGCGTCCGCACGGTCGCGACCATGAGGATCCACACCAGGCTGCCGGGGATGAGGATCTTCCAGCCCAGGTTCATGAACTGGTCGTAGCGGAGGCGGGGCAGCGTGCCGCGCAGCCAGATGAAGAAGAACAGGAAACCGAGGACCTTGAGGACGAACCAGATCATCGGGAACCAGCCGCTGTTGGCGCCGTCCCAGATCGAGAGCGGCCACGGGGCCCGCCAGCCACCGAGGAACAGCGTCGTCGCCAACGCGGAGACGGTGACCATGTTGATGTATTCGGCCAGGAAGAACAGGGCGAACTTGATCGACGAGTACTCGGTGTGGAACCCGCCGACGAGCTCCGACTCTGCCTCGGCGAGGTCGAACGGCGCGCGGTTGGTCTCGCCGACCATGCAGATCACGTAGATGACGAACGAGACCGGCAGCGTGATCGCGTACCAGGACGGCAGCGTGAAGTCGACACCGAACAGGCTCGCCGACGACCCGTGCGCCTGGCTCGCGACGATGCCGCTGCTCGAGAGCGTCCCGGAGTAGAGGAAGACCGCGACCAGCGAGAGGCCCATCGCGACCTCGTAGCTGATGACCTGGGCGGCCGACCGCAGCGAGCCGAGCAGCGGGTACGTCGAACCCGACGACCAGCCGGACAGGATGATCCCGTACACGCCGAGGCCGGAGCAGGCGAGGATGAACAGCACGCCCACCGGCAGGTCGGTCAGCTGCAGGGCCGTCTTGTGCCCGGCGATCGAGACCTGGGGTCCGAACGGCACGACGCTGAAGGCGAGGAAGGCCGGCACGGCGGAGGCGATCGGCGCGAGCAGGTAGACCGGCTTGTCCGCGAGCGTCGGGATGATGTCTTCCTTCAGCATCAGCTTGATGCCGTCGGCCAGGCTCTGCAGTGAGCCCTGCGGACCCACGCGGTTCGGCCCGACGCGCTGCTGCATGCGCGCGACGACGCGGCGCTCGGCGACGATCGTGAACAGCGTCAGCAGCACGAGGATGCCGAACACCGCGATGACCTTGAGCAGGATGATCCAGAACGGCTCACTGCCGAAGCTGGTGAGGTCGGGCGGCGTCTGCGCCGCCGCGGCCTGGAGGCTTCCGTCGATCATGACGCTCCCGATCCTGCCTCGACCGACCGCGAACCCGACGCGGACGCGCCGACCTCGTCCCCGCCGGCGTCCGTCGCCGCGTCCGATACGGGCTCGAGCGCGTTTTCCGCGAGCGGGGCCGAACCGACGGCGATGTCCACGAGCGATCCGGAGCCGACCCCCAGGTCGGCCCGCACGTGGGATCCGGGCGTGAACGTCGGCAGCCAGACGACACCGTCGGGCAGGTCCGCCACCACCAGCGGCAGCGTGATGGCGCCGCGGGCCGTCGAGACGGTGATCCAGGACCCGACCGTCGCGCCGATGGCGGCGGCAGTCGCTCCGGAGAGGTGGACGCGCGGGGCCTTGCGGGTGCCGGCGAGGTGCGGCTCGCCGTCCTGCATCCGGCCGTCGTCGAGCAGCCAGTGCCAGGTGGCGAGCAGTGCCTGCCCTGCTCCGGGGTTGACGGCGGCGGGCGCGGCGACGCTGGGCGCGCCCTCGACGGGGGTCCCCGGCTGCAGGGCGGGCTTGAGCTCGAACCGCTCCCTCACGAGTTCGCGGGCGGCGGCGACGGACGGCATCCCTAGCCCGACGCCCATCTCGGCCGCGAGCAGGTGCAGCGCACGCTGGTCGGACATGCCGATGCCGTTGTCGAGGCTCTGCTCGAAGGGTCGCTCGCGACCCTCCCAGTCCAGGAAGGTGCCGGACTTCTCGGCGACCGGGGAGACCGGGAACACGACGTCGGCGACGTCGGTGACGGCCGAGCGACGGATCTCGAGGCTCACGAGGAACGGCACCTTGGCCAGCGCCTCGGTCGCGAGCACCGGGTCGGGCAGGTCGGCCGGGTCCACGGCGCCGACGACGAGGCCGTCGAGCTGTCCGCCGGCGGCCGCGGTCAGGATCTCGGAGGTGTCCCGTGCACCGGGCGCCGGGCAGCAGTCCGACCTCGAGCGCACCGCGCTCACCCGCTCGGCGAGGAACCCAGCCGAGCTCGCGCCGGTGCGCTCGGCGAGCCGGGCGACGGCCGAGTAGCCGCCGGGGACCTCCGCGAGCCGCTCGCCGACCAGCACCACCGCGCCGGCCGGGAGCTCGAGGCCGTCGAGGACCGTGGGCTCCCCACCCGGCGCGCACCGGATCAGCGAGCCCATGGTCTTGGTGACGCTCGGGGTGGTCAGCGGCGCGATGCTGGTGATCTTCAGCCCACGCTTGCGGGCGGCCTTGCGCAGGCGGAGGAAGACGATGGGCGACTCCTCCTCCGGCTCGAAGGCGACCAGCAGCACGGCACTGGCGCGGTCGAGGTCGTCATAGGTCACGGCCAGCGGACGCCCTGCGACGTGCGAGCGGAGGAACGCCGACTCCTCGTCGGAGTGCGGCCGGATGCGGAAATCGTGATCGCCGGTGCGCAGCGCCTCGGCGGCGAACGCGCGGTAGGCCGCGGCGTCCTCGACCGAATGCCGGCCCCCGGCGAGGACCGCGGCACCGTCGCCCTCGACGCACTCCCGCAGACCGCGGGCGGCGTACTCGAGCGCGTCGGCCCAGCTGACCTCGACCTGCTCGCCCGTCTCCGGGTTGCGCACCAGCGGGGTCTGGATGCGGTCGCGCTGCCTGGCGTACTGGAAGGCCCAGCGACCCTTGTCGCAGTTCCACTCCTCGTTGACCGCCGGGTCGTCGCCGGCGAGGCGGCGCAGCACGCGGCCGCGACGGGAGTCGGTCCGCATCGAGCAGCCCGACGCGCAGTGCTCGCAGGCCGTCGGCGTCGAGACCAGGTCGAAGGGCCGGGAGCGGAAGCGGTAGCTCGCACCGGTCAGCGCGCCGACCGGGCAGATCTGCACGGTGTTGCCGGAGAAGTAGGACTAGAACGGCTCGTCCTCGTAGACGGCGACCTGCTGCAGCGCGCCGCGCTCGAACAGCTCGATGAACGGGTCACCCGCGATCTGCTCGGAGAACCGGGTGCAGCGGGCGCAGAGCACGCAGCGCTCCCGGTCGAGCAGGACCTGGGTGCGAGATCGCGATCGGCTTCGGGTAGGTCCGCTTCACGTCGCGGAAGCGGGACTCGGCGTTGCCGTTGCGACATCGCCTGGTTCTGCAGCGGGCACTCGCCGCCCTTGTCGCAGACCGGGCAGTCGAGCGGGTGGTTCATCAGCAGCATTTCCATCGTGCCGTGCTGCGCCTTCTCGGCGACGGCGCTGGTCAGCTGGGTGCGGACCACCATGTCCTGCGAGACGGTGCTGGTGCACGCGGTCAGCGGCTTGCGCTGCCCCTCGACCTCGACGATGCACTGGCGGCAGGCGCCGACCGGGTCGAGCAGCGGGTGGTCGCAGAACCGCGGGATCTGGATCCCGAGCAGCTCCGCCGCCCGGATGATCAGGGTGCCCTTGGGGACGGCGACCTCGATGCCGTCGATGGTGAGGGTGACGAGGTCCTCCGGCGGCGGACCGCCGGCGTCCCCGCCGCCGGCCTTGCGCTCGGGCGCGATCGTCATCAGTGAGCTCCTGCGGCAGCGGCGGGACGGCGGCGGGGGCCGTCGTAGTCCGGGGTGGTGAACGGGCAGCGCCCGAGCTGTAGTGGTCGACGAACTCGTCCCGGAAGAACTTGATGCCGGACACGATCGGGCTGGTCGCGCCGTCGCCGAGGGCGCAGAACGAGCGGCCGAAGATGTTGTCGCAGGTGTCGAGCAGCGTCGTGATGTCGTCCTCGGACCCGACGCCGGCCTCGAGCCGCTGCAGGATCTGGACCATCCAGTAGGTGCCCTCGCGGCACGGGGTGCACTTGCCGCACGACTCGTGCGCGTAGAACTGCGTGAGCCGCAGGCAGGTCTTGACCATGCAGACCGTGTCGTCCATGACCATGAGCGCCGCGGTGCCGAGCAGCGAGCCTGCGGCCTGCATGCCCTCGAAGTCCAGCGGCGCGTCGAGGTGCTCGCCGGTCAGCAGCGGCGTGCTGGACCCGCCGGGCGTCCAGGCCTTGAGCTTGTGGCCGTCGCGGATGCCGCCGGCGAGCTCGATGAGCTCGCGCATCGTGTGCCCATGCGGCAGCTCGTACTGCCCGGGCTTGTTGACGTGGCCGGACAGCGAGTAGATCTTCGGCCCGGGCGACTTCTCGGTGCCCCACTGCGGAACCACTCGACGCCGTTGCGCGACGATGAACGGGACGCTGGCGATCGACTCGACGTTGTTGACGACCGTCGGCGACTGGTAGAGCCCGTGCGTCGCCGGGAACGGCGGGCGCAGCCGCGGCTGGCCGCGGTAGCCCTCGAGCGAGTCGAGCAGCGCCGTCTCCTCGCCGCAGATGTAGGCGCCGGCGCCGCGGTGCAGCGTCGAGCTTGAGGTCGAAGCCGGTGCCGAGGATGTTCTCGCCGAGGTAGCCCTCGGCGTAGGCCTCGTCGATCGCCTGCTGCAGCCGGCGGCCCGCGTGCGACGAGCTCGCCGCGCAGGTAGATGAAGGCGTGGTGGCAGCGCACCGCGAACGAGGAGATGATGATCCCCTCGATGAGCGAGTGCGGGTCGGCCATCATCAGCGGGGTGTCCTTGCAGGTGCCGGGCTCGCCCTCGTCGGCGTTGACGACGAGGTAGTGCGGCTTGTCGTCGCCCTGCGGGATGAAGCCCCACTTCATGCCGGTGGGGAAGCCCGCGCCGCCGCGGCCGCGCAGGCCGGAGTCCTTGACGAGCTGGATGAGGGCGTCGGGCTCCATGGTCAGCGCGGTGCGCAGCGCCGAGTAGCCGTCGGTGCGCAGGTACGTCGCGAGCGTCCAGGACTCCGGCTCGTTCCAGCGCTTGGTGAGTGCAGCGATCGGGGGCAAGGGTCAGCGCTCCCTGTCTGGGGCGGGCTCGTCGGATGACGGCCCATCAGCTGTCGGGGTGGGACGGGACTCCGGGCTGTCGGCCGTCGGCTCGGCGGGATTGTCGGCCTTGACCGGCCGCAGGTTGGGATCGGTGTCGGCGTCGTCCGTGCCCGTCCTGCCGGTCTCGCTGCTGCCGGCCTTCTTGCCCGCTGCCTTCTTACCGGCCTTCTTGCCGGCTGCGCCGACCACACCCGCGTCGACCGTCGCGGGTTCGCCGTAGGTCTTCGCGGCATCGCGGTCGGAGAGCACCCGTTCGGTCACGCCGCCGCGGACGCCGTAGCCGGCGGCCTCGGGGGCCGGGCCGATGTCGGTGCCGGCGATGTCCTCGGTGCCGGTGACGTCGACCGGCGTCGGGGCATCGGGGTGGGCGAGCCCGGCGGCCGCGGCCTCCGGCCTCGGGTCCCGGAAGCCGGCGAGCTGACGGCTGATCTCCTTGAAGGTGACCACCTGCGCGCCCCGGGTGGGGATCGGCCGTTCGCCGCGGTGCAGCGCGTCGACGAGCTCCTCGGCCGACTCCTGCGTCTGGTTGTCGAAGAACTCGTAGTTCACGGTCAGGACCGGCGCGTAGTCGCAGGCCGCGAGGCACTCGGCGTGCTCGAGGGTGATCGTGCCGTCCGCGGTCGTCTCGTCGTGACCGACGCCGAGCCGGCGCGAGAGCCGGGCGTAGATGTCCTCGCCGCCGAGGATCTGGCAGGAGCGGTTGGTGCAGACGCTGACAGGTACTCGCCGGTCGGGCGGCGCTTGTACATCGTGTAGAAGGTGGCGACCGCGCCGACCTCGGCCTTGGTCAGCCCGAGCACCTCGGCGCAGAAGGCGATGCCGGCGGGGGTGACGTAGCCCTGCTCGGCCTGCACGAGGTGCAGCATCGGCAGCAGCGCCGAGCGCGACGACCCTCCGGGTAGCGGGCGATGATCTCCTGCGCCGCGGCGCGCGTCTCCTCGGTGAGCCCCTGCGGGCCGGCGTGCTGCGTCTGCTCGGGGCCCGACCGGCCGGCCTGGCCGGACTGCTCCGTCTGGACGTCGGTCATCAGCGGTCCACCCCGCCCATGACGGGGTCGATCGACGCGACGGCGGCGATGACGTCGGCGACCAGGCCGCCCTCGCACATCGCCGGCACCGCCTGCAGGTTCACGAACGATGGGTCGCGCACGTGGACGCGGAACGGCCGGGTGCCGCCGTCGGAGACCAGGTGGTAGCCGAGCTCGCCGCGGGGCGACTCGATGGCTGGTAGACCTGGCCCGGCGGCACGCGGAAGCCCTCGGTCACGAGCTTGAAGTGGTGGATCAGGGCCTCCATCGAGGTGCCCATGATCGTGCGGATGTGGTCGAGGGAGTTGCCCATGCCGTCGGCGCCGAGCGCGAGCTGCGCCGGCCACGCGATCTTCTTGTCGGCGACCATGACCGGGCCCGGGCTGCAGCCGGTCGAGCGCCTGGCTCGACGATCTTCACCGACTCGCGCATCTCGGCGAGCCGCACCTCGTAGCGCGCGAAGCAGTCGCCCTCGAGCGGGTGGGGACGTCGAACTCGTAGTTCTCGTAGCCGCAGTACGGCTGGGTCTTGCGCAGGTCCCACGGCAGGCCGGCCGCGCGCAGCAGCGGGCCGGTGACGCCGAGCGCGATGCAGCCCGCGGCGTCGAGGTAGCCGACGCCCTGCAGCCGGCGCTGCCAGATCGGCTGGCCGGTGAGCAGCTTCTCGTAGTCGTCGAACTTCGCGGGCAGGTAGCTCGAGGAGGTCCTCGATCTTCTCGACCGCGCCGGGCGGCAGGTCCTGGGCGAGGCCGCCGGGCCGGATGTAGGCGTGGTTCATCCGCAGGCCGGTGACCATCTCGAAGATGTCGAGGATCGGCTTCGCGCTCGCGGAAGCCGTAGAGCATCGCCGACAGCGCGCCGATCTCCATGCCGCCGGTGGCGAGCCAGACCAGGTGGCGAGAGATCCGGTTGAGCTCCATCATCATGCACGCGGATGACGGTTGCCCGCTCCGGCACCTCGTCGGTGATGCCGAGCAGCTTCTCGACGCCGAGGCAGTAGGCCGCCTCGTTGAACAGCGGCGACAGGTAGTCCATGCGCGTCACGAAGGTGACGCCCTGGGTCCAGGTGCGGAACTCGCTGTTCTTCTCGATGCCGGTGTGCAGGTAGCCGATGACGAGGCGGGCCTGGGTGACCGTCTCGCCCTCGAGCTCGAGCACCAGCCGCAGCACGCCGTGGGTCGACGGGTGCTGCGGACCCATGTTGACGACGATGCGCTCGTCGCTGGCTCGGTCTCGCCGATGCCGCCGACGATGTCGTCCCAGTCGCCGCCGGTGACGGTGTAGACGCGGCCCTCGGTGGTCTCGGTGAACCCGGACTCGTAGGGGTCCGAGCCGGCGCCGGCGCGGGTGGTGCGGTCGTCGGTGGTACTCATGCCGACCTCCAGAGCAGGGCGGAGGGATCGGTCGCCAGGTCATGCGTAGCTGCGGCGCTCGTCGGGCGGCGGAATCTGGGCGCCCTTGTACTCGACGGGATGCCACCGAGCGGGTAGTCCTTGCGCTGCGGGTGGCCGTCCCAGTCGTCGGGCATCATGATCCGCGTCAGGCCGGGGTGGCCGTCGTAGATCGAGGCCGAACAAGTCCCAGGTCTCGCGCTCGTGCCAGTCGGCCGTCGGATATACCGGGCAAGGCTCGGGACGTGCGGGTCGTCGACCGTCACCGCCACCTCGAGTCGGATGCGCCGGCGGTGGGTCATCGACAGCAGGTGTGCGACGTGCAGCCGCCGGCCGGTCGGGTCGAGTCGGGTAGTCCACGCCGCTGACCGAGGACAGCAGCTCGAAGCGAACGTCGGGTCGTCGCGCAGGGTCTGGGCGACGGCGGCGAGCGACTCCCGCCGGACGTGCAGCGTCATCTCGCCGCGGTCGACGACGACCCGCTCGATCGCGTCGCCCGAGCTGCGGGAACGCCCGCTCGAGCGCGGCGTACACGCCCTCGTTGGCCTGCGTCGAACGGCCGCGGGGTGCTCGCGAGTGCCGGGCACCGGCGGACGAGCCGCCGAAGCCGGAGGTGTCGCCGGTGCCGGCGCCCCCGAACATGTTGCGAGGGCCGCTCGTCGGGCCGGCGTTACCGGGGACGGCGGGGTTGACGGAACGGTTGTCACCGACGCCGCCGGGCTGGTCGGTCACGCGTTCCTCCGCGTCGGGCCGAGGACCAGCTCTTCCGCTTCCTGGCGGCGGCGGACCGCGACGGCGGCCGGCTTCTCGTAGGGCGTGTGCAGCGGGTGGCCGGCTTCGAGGGCGTTGTGGCGCTCGGACTCGATCTCGCGGCGGCGACGCTCACCGAGCGGGGCCTCGTTGATCTTCTCGTGCAGCTTGAGGATCGCGTCCATCAGCATCTCCGGCCGCGGCGGGCAGCCGGGCAGGTACATGTCGACGGGCACGACGTGGTCGACGCCCTGCACGATCGCGTAGTTGTTGAACATGCCGCCGCTGCTGGCGCAGACACCCATCGCGAGGACCCACTTGGGCTCGGCCATCTGGTCGTAGATCTGGCGCAGCACCGGCGCCATCTTCTGGCTGACGCGGCCGGCGACGATCATCAGGTCGGCCTGGCGCGGCGTGGCCCGGAAGACCTCCATGCCGAACCGGGCGAGGTCGTAGCGGCCGGCGCCGGTCGCCATCATCTCGATCGCGCAGCAGGCCAGGCCGAAGGTCGCCGGCCAGAGCGAGGACTTGCGCGACCGTTGACGAACTTCTCGGTCGTGGTCAGCAGGAAGCCGCTCGGAAGCTTCTCTTCTAGTCCCATTCGAGACCTCCCCGACGCCAGACATAGGCGTAGGCCACGAAGACGGTGAGGATGAACAGCACCATCTCCACGAGCCCGAAGACCCCGAGGTGCCGAACGCGACGGCCCACGGGTACAGGAAGATGATTTCGATGTCGAAGACGATGAACAACATCGCGGTCAGGTAGTACTTCACCGGGAAACGACCGTTGCCGGCACCCTGCGGCGTCGGCTCGATACCGCACTCGTAGGCGTCGAGCTTCGCGCGGTTGTACCGCTTGGGTCCGACGAGCGCCCCGGTGACCACCGAGAAGACCGCGAAGCCTGCGGCCAGGGCGAAGAGCACGATGACCGGTACGTATGGGTTCAGCACGGTTCTGCCTCCCTTCGGGCGGAGATGAGGTTACGCGGCCCGGATGCCGACGCCGGCCGTGCCACGCGGCCCCGGACGAGCCGGTTTGCGCTGCTGGCGGGCACCGGAGCGGCCGGCGAGGACGCGGTCATGCGGCCGGCGCGATCTTGGCGAGACCGTTGATGAGGCGGTCGAGCGCGTCGCCGCCCCGCGGGTCGGTGAGGTTCGCGAGCAGCTTCAGGGTGAAGCGCATCAGCAGCGGGCGCGGCAGGCCGTAGCGGGTCGCGAGCCGCATGACCTCGGGGTGGCCGATCGCGCCCACGAACCACCGGCCGAGCGTGTAGTAGCCGCCGTAGCGCGCCGACAGGGCCCGCGGGTACTCGGCCAGCGCCTTCTCGCGGCTCGGGCCCGCCGGACGGCCGAGCGCCTGCGCGACGACCTCGGCCGCGAGCTCCGCGGTCTCCATCGCGTAGGCGATGCCCTCGCCGTTGAACGGGTTGACCGCGCCGGCCGCGTCGCCGATGAGCAGCACGCCTTCGCGGTAGTGCGGCTTGCGGTTGAAGCCCATCGGCAGCGCGGCGCCGCGGACCGGGCCGTCGAGCGGCACACCGGCGAGGTCGGGGATGCCGTCGAGCCAGCGGCTCAGCAGGTCCTTGTAGTCGACCTTGCCGAACGCCTCGGAGGTGTTCAGCACGCCGAGGCCGACGTTCACGCGGCCGTCGCCGACCCCGAAGATCCAGCCGTAGCCGGGCAGCAGCCGGCCCTGCTCGCGGGGACCGTCCCACAGCTCGAGGTGGCTCTCCAGCCAGTCGTCGTCGCTGCGTGCGGGGCTCTGCAGGTAGCCGCGGACCGCGACGCCCATCGGGCGGTCGTCGCGCTTCTGGATGCCGAGCCCGAGCGCGATGCGGGCGCTGACGCCGTCGGCGGCGATGGTCAGCGGGGCGCGGAAGGTCTCGCCGGCCTTCGTCGTCACGCCGACCACACGGCCGGTGTCGTCCTGCAGCGGGCCGGTGACGTTCGTGCCTTCGCGCAGCCGTGCCCCGGCCTTCTGCGCGTGGCGGGCGAGCGTCTCGTCGAAGTCGTGCCGCGTCCGGACCAGGCCGTAGCCGGGGTAGTTGGCGAGGTCCGGCCACGGCAGCTCGAGCCGGTGGCCGCCGCCGAGGATGCGCAGGCCCTGGTTGTGGGCCCAGTCGGAGGTGTCGATGCCCATCGCGACGAGGCTCCGGGTCGCCCGGGGCGTGAGGCCGTCGCCGCAGACCTTCTCGCGCGGGAACGTCGTCTTCTCCAGCAGCAGGACGTCGAGGCCGGCGCGGGCGAGGTAGTAGGCGGCCGTGGCCCCGCCCGGGCCGGCGCCGACGACGATGACGTCGGCGTCGAACTCGGCGGCGGACGACGCGACCGACGACGCCGCGGACGACGGGACGGCGACCGGCGACGGGCCGGTCACCGGCGGTGTCGACGCGTTCATCGGTCGCCTCTTCTGCTCGCGGGGGCCGTGGCCGTGGTGGCTCGTGTCCCGGTGACGCTGCGTCGCGCTGCCCGACGGCCGTGTCCGGGCCGGTCAGGACGCTCTCGCGTGCTCATCTGGATCCTCATGTGAAAGTGTTCACGAACGCCGTTGGTCAGTCTAGGCCGAGGAACCGAGCTCGGGTGTCCCGGGAGGTTTACGGGCTCGGTGGAGCGCCACGATGCCGCCTGAGAGGTTGCGCCAGGCGACGTCGGACCAGCCGCTGCGCTGCAGCGACGCAGCGAGGCCGGGCTGGTCGGGCCAGGCACGGATCGACTCGGCGAGGTAGACGTAGGCGTCGGGGTTGCTGCTGACGCGACGCGCCATCGGCGGCAGCGCCCGCATCAGGTAGTCCCGGTAGACCGCCGCGAACGGTCCGAAGGTGGGTGCGCTGAACTCGCAGACCACGAGGCGACCGCCGGCCTTGGTCACGCGCAGCAACTCGCGCAGGCAGGCCGCCGGGTCGGCGGTGTTGCGGAGACCGAACGACATGGTGACGCCGTCGAAGCTGTCGTCGGCGAACGGGAGCCGTAGTCCGTCGGCTGCGGTCAGCGCGAGGTTGGCCGGTCGTCGTCCGGCGAGCTGGCGTGCACCCTGCTGGAGCATGCCGAGGCTGAAGTCGGCCGCGACCACCTGTGCACCGGACGCAGCGATCGGGAGGCTGCTGGTGGCGGTGCCGGCGGCGAGGTCGAGGATCCGCTGGCCGGGCTGCGGGTCGAGGGCCGCGACGACCTTGCCGCGCCAACGCCGGTCCTGGCCCAGCGAGAGGACCGTGTTCGTGAGGTCGTAGCGACGGGCGACGCCGTCGAACATCGCCGCGACCTCGCCGGGGTCCTTCTGCAGGGTTGCGCGCGTCGTGCTGGCCACGCATCCATCCTGCCGGAGGCGTCAGCCGGGGTCCGGGCGTCAGCCCTCCCCGGCCACCACGGTGCGCACGCACCGCCCGCTGCGCAGGACGGCCTGGTACGGATCGGTCGAGCGCTCCGCCGAGTCGTCCACGGCGAACACGGCGACGTCGGCGAGGGCACCCTCGCGCAGCACGCCCCCTTCGCGTCCGATCGCACGGGCGCCACCCGTCGTCGCCGCTTCGAGGAGGAGCCGCGCCAGTTCGTGGCCCGCGTAGCCCTGCTCGCGCGCCAGTCCGCCGAGGGCACGCATCTCGTCGAGGAGGTCGAGCGACGGCGACGAGGCGAGCGAATCGGTACCGATGCAGATCGGGTTGCCCTCCTCGAGGTGCGCACGGATCGGGGGCGCCCCGGCCTGCAGGATGCGGTTCGAGCGGGCGCACAGCGCCACGGCGGTCCCGCTTGCCGCGAGCAGGGCGCGGTCGTCGGCGTCGAGGTGGACGCCGTGGGCGACGTGGACGTCGTCGCCGAGCCCGAGCAGGGCGTCGAGGTGCACCGCCGGAGAGACGCCGGCTCCGCCGTCGCGGACGAGTTCCATCAGGTTGCTGAACGGCAGCGTCGAGAGCGGCCCGCCACCGGTGCGGACGTAGGTGGCCTCGTCCGCGGTCTCGGCCAGGTGGACGTGGATGCGGCGGCCGGCGCTGCGGCCGAGCTCACCGATGCCGCGGACCACCTCGGTACCGAGCGTGTAGAGGGTGTGCGGCGCAGGGGCAGCGGTGGGATGGCGCTCCAGCTCCGCCACGAGGCGGGCGCGTTCGGCCGGCCAGCCCTCGCTCGGCACCCCGACCGCTTCGACGAAGCGCACACCCGGCACATGGACGTCGAGCGCCGCGGTGTCACTGACCACGTCGGCCACCGCCGTCGTGCCCGTCGACCGCGCGAGCTCCCAGCTGGCCGCCGCCTCGGCCCGCCACCCCTCGTCGGTGGTCGCGGCCCGACGGCGGATCATCTCGGCGATCCACTCGCTGAACGGTCGGAGCCCATCGGCGAGGTCGGCGAAGCCCGGTCCGTACTGCAGGTGGGCGTGGGCGTTGATCAACCCAGGTGTCACCACGTGCGGCGGAACCTCGCCCGTGGCCGGCCGTACCGCGACGATGCGGTCGCCCTCGACCACCACCTCGGCGTCGCGCACCGGCTCGGAGTCGATCGGCAGCACCCAACGCCCGCGGATGATCACGTCCCCATCCTGCCAACCCGGCCCTCCCCTCGCGTAAGCCGCTCCCGGCGCCAGGGCGACGGACGAGGCTGACGCAAGCCGCGATTGCGCCCGGCCCTGCCCTCGCGTAAGCCGGGCCCGTCGCCGGGACGACGGGAGAGGCGGACGCAATCTGACGGGGACACCCGCCGTCCGTCCACAGCTCGTCTGCAGCGCGGACCGCGGACGAACAAGGCTGTGGGGGTGTCGCGTGCGCCCACCCTCGATCAGCTCGCCGAGCTGCAGGACTGCGTCGTCCGCAGGGACCAGCTAGACGGGACGGTGTCCGAGGGCCGGATCCGCGCTCAGCTCGCCGCGCGGCGCTGGCGGACCCTGTCGTCCACGGTGCTCGCGCTGCACAACGGTCCGCTCACGCCCTCCCAGCAACGGTGGGCCGCCGCCCTGTCGGCGGGGCCTGACGCCGGCCTGGCCGGCAGGACCGCGCTGGAGCTCGCGGGGCTGAAGAACTGGAAGGACGAGTCCGTCCACGTCCTCGCGCCGGTCGGGACGCGTGCACCAGCCCTGCGGGACGTCCCGCTGGTCCTGCACCAGTCCCGGACGCTGCGCAGCCACCATGTGCTCGAATCCGGTCCCCGACGGACGACGGTCCCCCGCGCCGCCGTCGATGCGGCGGGATGGAGTCGCAGCGAGCGCACCGCCGTCGGGTTGCTCGCAGCCGTGGTGCAGCAGAAGCTCGCCACCGCGGACCAGCTCGCGGACGCCCTCGCCGAGGCCGGTCCGATCCGACACGCCCCCGTGCTCCGCTCCGCCGTTTGCGACATCGCCGGCGGCGCGCAGGCGCTGTCCGAGATCGACTTCGGTCGGCTCTGCCGGGACCACGGGCTCGGGGAGCCACGCCGTCAGGTCCTCCGTACGGACAGCCTCGGCCGTCGGCGCTACCTCGACGCCCTACTGGTCGGTCCCGACGGACGCGAGGTCGGCGTGGAGATCGACGGGGCGCACCACATGGCGACCGAGCAATGGGACCGCGACCTCGACCGCTCGAACGAGCTCACCATCGGTGGCGACGCCGTCCTGCACTTCACCAGCTTGGCCGTCCGCCTCGAACCTTGGCGCGTCGTGCGACAGCTCAAGCAGGCGCTCGGCATCTCGTGAGCCGCTCCCGTCGCTGGAACGACGTCAGAGGCTTACGCCATCAGATGGGAGCCGGAGACCCTCGACCGGGGGGCGGGGCCAGGGGTCAGGCGGGGGTGAGGGTGAGCGCCGTCGAGCTGACGTGGCTGCGCACCTCGGGGGTCACCGGGTCGTCGGCCGGGTCGCGGTGGACGAGCAGGTGGTTGTAGAGCGTGTCGCGCTGCGCCGGGACGCGGCCGGCGGCGCGGATCAGGTCGATGAGCTCCTGGCGGTTGGAGCGGTGCCGCGCGCCGGCGGAGGAGACGACGTTCTCCTCGAGCATCACCGAGCCGAGGTCGTCGGCGCCCATGTGCAGCGTGAGCTGGCCGGCCTCCTTGCCCGTCGTCAGCCACGACCCCTGCAGGTGCGCGATGTTGTCGAAGAACAGCCGCGCCACCGCGACGAGCCGCAGGTAGTCGAAGACGTTCGCCTGCGTGCGGCCCTTCAGGTGGTTGTTCTCGGGCTGGTAGGTCCACGGGATGAACGAGCGGAAGCCGCCGGTGCGGTCCTGCACGTCGCGGATCATCCGCAGGTGCTCGATGCGCTCGGCGTCGGTCTCGCCGGTGCCCATCATGAAGGTCGCGGTCGATTCCACGCCGAGCCCATGGGCGGTCTCCATGACCGAGAGCCACAGCTCACCGGGCTCCTTGAGCGGGGCGATGGCGGTGCGCGGCCGGCTGACGAGGATCTCCGCACCGGCGCCGGCGAACGAGTCGAGGCCCGCCGCGTGCAGCCGGCGGATGACCTCGTCGTGGGGCAGGCCGGAGACGCGGCCGATGTGCACGACCTCGGACCCCCCGAGCGAGTGCAGCGCCAGCATCGGGTAGGCCGACTTGATCGCGGCGAAGGTCTCCTCGTACCACTCGATGCCGAAGCCGGGGTGGTGCCCGCCCTGCAGCATGATCTGGGTGGCGCCGAGCTGCACGGCTTCGCCGCACCGGCCGAGGATGTCGTCGAGGTCGCGCGTCCAGCCCTCGGCGTGCTTCGGCGGACGGTAGAAGGCGCAGAACTTGCACGCCGTCACGCAGACGTTCGTGTAGTTGATGTTGCGGTCGATCAGGTACGTCGCGATCTCCGCGGTCTCGGCGTACCGACGACGGCGGACGGTGTCGGCGGCGCGGCCGAGGGCGTGGAACGGCGCCTCCCGGTAGAGCCGCAGCGCCTCGTCGGGGCTGATGCGCCCCCCGTCGGCAGCGCGGTCGAGGAGTGCGGCGATGCTCGCCGAGGCGGTGCTCACCCTCTGATCGTACGGAGCGGACCCCGCTCGCGGGCCCGGTCGGACCGCCGGCCGACCGCGACTTCGACAAGCTCCCGCACGTCGTGGGACGAGGAGTGGGACCGGGAGTGTGAGCCGGGTTACGGTGCAGACGTGGCTGAGCCGGACGTGCGCGTCGACATGCTCATCGTGGGTGCCGGACCGGCCGGACTGTTCGGCGCCTACTACGCCGGCTTCCGCGGGATGAGCGTCGCGCTCATGGACTCGCTGCCCGAACCGGGCGGACAGATCAGCGCGATGTACCCCGAGAAGGTGATCTACGACGTCGCCGGCTTCCCGGCGATCCGCGGCCGCGACCTGGTGAAGAACCTCGTCGAGCAGGCCGACACGTTCTCCCCGCGCTACCTGCTCGACGAGCAGGCCGCCGAGCTGACGCACGAGGGCGACGACGGTGGCGTGCCGGGCACCGTCGTGGTCACCAGCACCGCTGGGCTCCGGGTGGCGGCGAAGGCGGTCGTCATCACCGGTGGCCTCGGGACCTTCACGCCCCGGCCGATCCCCGTGGGCAGCGAGTACCTCGGCCGCGGGCTCGTCTACTTCGTGCCGAGCCTCGCCATCTACGAGGGCAAGGACGTGCTCATCGTCGGTGGCGGCGACAGCGCCTTCGACTGGGCCGTCTCGCTGGACGGCATCGCGCGGTCGATCACGATGGTCCACCGGCGCGACAAGTTCCGCGCCCACGAGCACACGGTGGCGAAGGTGACCGCCTCGGGCACCGAGATCCTCACGTTCCACGAGGTGCGCGACGTGATCGGCGACGACGAGATCGAGCGGGTCGTGCTCGAGAATTCCAAGACCGGCGAGCTCCGCGAGCTCGCGGTGCAGGGCGTCGTGGCCGCCCTCGGATTCACCGCCGACCTCGGCCCGCTCACGCGCTGGGGCCTCACGATCGACAAGCGCCACATCGTCGTCGACACCCAGATGGCCACCGGGGTGGAGCGCATCTTCGCCGCCGGCGACATCACCGAGTACCCCGGCAAGGTCCGCCTCATCGCCACCGGCTTCGGCGAGGTGGCGACGGCGGTCAACAACGCGGCCCCGGTGGTCGACCCCGCGGCGAAGGTCTTCCCGGGGCACAGCAGCGACCCGGGGCACAAGACCGACGCGGCCTGACCTGGGCCGGGCAGCCCACTCGGGTCAGGCGCTCTGTGTACGTGGCCGCCGGCAGACCTCACGCAGCCGCTCGATCAGCGTCGCGGCGCCGAGTTCCTTCGCCAGCAGCGCGTCGGCCCCGACTGACGCCGCCTCGGCTTCGATGCCGGGCTCGGCGATGCCGGTGAACAGCGCGATGCGGCTCCCGGAGGACGCCGACCGGATGCGGGGCGTCGCGGTGATGCCGTCGAGACGCGGCATCGAGACGTCGAGGACGACGAGATCCGGCTGCAGCTGTTCGGCCTGCTCCACCGCCTCGAGGCCGTCCCGCGCCTGGCCCACCACCGTGAAGTCGCTCTCGAGATCGAGCAGCAGCATCACCAGCTCACGGACGCCGTCCGCGTCGTCGGCGACGAGCACGCGGACCGGTGGGGACACCGGCTCGGCGAGGGTTGCGGTCACGGCACATTCATACCTTTTCGAGGGCCGCGATCCCCTGGTCATTACGGGTGGTTGAGGACCACCGCTCGAACCTGGTCTGGCCCGCCCGCCGAGCCCGAAAGGCCTGGCCCGGGCGGCAGCGCCGGAGCGGGGAGCTCGTTGCCGCGGCAATAGCCCGGTAGCACCAGCTACGCCGGCCCGAACCCGTCCAGCACGTCGGCCGCGGGGGCGTCGACGAAGGCGAGCGTCGGGACCGCCGGTAGCACGCCCCGGCGGACGAGCCGACCCGCGAAGCGCCGGAGCCCCTCCTGCTGATCGTCACCGAGTCGGAAGTCCAGTGCGCGGAAGTAGCGGGCGAGCGTCGCGGGCTCGAGTTCCTCCCACCGCGCGGCGGCCTCGGCGACCGTCTCGATCTGCGCGAGTGCGAGATCAAGGCTCGACCGGAACGCCTCGGCGACGTCCTTGACCAGCCCGGGGTGTCGCTCGGCGAACTCGCGACGGGCGGCCCAGACGGCGAAGACCATCGGCGTCCCCGACTCCTCGCGCCACGCCTGCCCGAGGTCGAGCACCGTCGTCCCGGGCGGCCGGACACCGAAGGTGGCGCGCAGCGCCGGGTCGCCGATCAGGACGGCGGCGTCGGCGTCGCGCAGCATCGTCGGCAGGTCGGGCGGCATCGTCGCGTAGCGGGGCCGCAGCCCGAAACGCTCCTCGAGCACCATCTCGGCCAGCAGCACGCTGGTCCGTGAGGTCGCGCCCAGCGCCACGCTGCGGATCTGCTCGATCGGCACCGCCGAGACCAGCACCACCGAGAGCACCGGACCGTCGGAGCCGACGGCGATGTTCGGCAGCAGCCGCAGCTCGTCGGCGTGCCGCAGGTATTCGACGAGGCTGATCGGCCCGATGTCGAGGTCGCCGCGGACGAGGGCGTCGTTCAGGTGGTCCGGGGTGTCGGTCGTCAGCTCGACGTCGAGCAACGCCCCGGACCGCACGAGCCCCCAGTACAGCGGCAGGCAGTTCAGGAACTGGATGTGGCCCACCCGCGGCCGACGCAGTTCCGCTCCCTCGACCGGCCTCGGAGCAGGAGATCCCTGACCCGGCCTCGGCTGCACCTCCCGAGCCTATGGCGGTCGCGGCCGAGCAGCCCGATTGGTCCAACCGGGGGTTGCTCCTACAGGCGCATCCCGATCCGGCCGACCTCTCCAGGGACCGGTTCTCCGGCGCACCTCCCCCGCACCTGCCCGCTCCTCGCCCACTGCCTTCTCCCGCCCGGGCTCGGCCATCCCGAGAGGTCCTCGATGCTGTCGCTGTTCCGCACCCGCACCCCTGCTCCCGACTCCGCTGCCCCCGACTCCGCCACCCCCGACACCGCTTCCCCCGACACCGCGCAGGCCGGCACCCGCCGCCGTCGCGTCGTGGCGCTAGCCGTCGCCGGGGTGAGCCTCGGCGCCGTCGCCGCCGGCTGCACCCCCGCTCCCCCCTCGAACCTGGGCAGCACCGGCGCCCTGTCCGGTGCCTACGCCAAGAACGTCTTCGGCATCGACGTCGCCAGCTACCAGCACCCGAACGGCGCCGCCATCAACTGGGCCTCGGTCCGGGCCAGCGGCGCAGCCTTCGCCTTCGTCAAGATGAGCGAGGGTTCGGGCTACACCAACCCCTACGCCGCCTCGGACATCAACGGCGCCCGCGCCGCCGGTCTGCGTGCCAGCGCCTACCACTTCGCCCGCCCGCGGGCCCCGCTGTCGACCGCCGCCTCCGACGCGACCCGCTTCGCCGGCCAGGTCGGCAACGTCAAGAGCCCGGGCTCCCTCCCGCCGGTCCTCGACATCGAGGCAACGGCCGGCCTGAGCGCCGCCGACACCACGGCGTGGGTCCGCAGCTTCCTCTCCACGCTGGAGGCGAAGACCGGTCGGACGCCGATGATCTACACCGGCGGCTGGTTCTGGCAGGGCTACATGGGCAACCCCGGCGGGTTCTCCCGGTACCCGATCTGGATCTCGCACTACAACTCGGCGATCACCAGCCCGACCCTGTTCGGGGACTGGTCGTACTCCACCTTCTGGCAGTACACCGACGCCGCGCACGTGAGTGGCGTCGGCGGCGCCGTGGACGGCAACTTCTTCCACGGCTCGCGGGCGATCCTCGACCAGTTCGCCTACGTGGGCAGCGGGACGGCTCCGGTCACCCCGGTTCCGGTACAGACGACACCGGCCCCGCCGCCGCCGCCCGCGACCCCACCGACCGGTACCGGCGCTTCGCTCACGATGACCGTGGCGAACGTCGTCCCCGCCGGCGCGCCCCTGTGGATCTCAGGCAAGCTCACCGACAACCGCACCAAGGCGCTGCTCGCGGGCAAGACGTTCTCGATCTGGCGCAAGTCGGCGGACGAGTCGCAGTTCTTCAAGCTCGGGACCGCGCAGACGATGGCCGACGGCACCGCCTTCTGGGCCACCGAGCAGTACCAGACGTCGACCTACCAGTTCCGGCTGGACGCCGGTGCGGCGGGACCGGGCTTCCCGGCGGTCGTGTCGCCGGCACGGACCGTCGTCACCGCACCCTGACGTGATCTGACCTGACTCTGACCTGATTCCGGCAGGAGCGACGGTGGCCTCCACCGTTGCTCCTGCCGGATGACCGGTACCGGTCAGACATGTTCCGCAGGCTCAGCGCTCGCGGTTCATCTCCCGCACGATGGCGTCGCGCTGGCGTCGGGCGATCGGGTAGGACGCGACACCGCTGACGAGCAGGGCGACGACGATCGCCACCAGCCCGCGCAGCCCGACCAGCGTCACCACCAGCAGCGCCACCACGAAGATGCACATCCGCAGCGACAGGTAGCGCGCGTAGACCGACAGCAGCGGGCGCTTGACGGGTCGGTTCATCGCGGCGGTCCCTCGTCGTCGGAGGTGGGAGGCGTCGGCCGACGGCGCGGCGCCCCGACCCATCCGGTCCGCCGGAGCAGGACGGGGTAGGCCACCATCCCCCCGATCATCACGAACAGCCCGATCACGCCGGCCGGCCCGATGCCCAGGCCGAGCGATCGCAGCGCCACGTAGACGACGATCCCGGGCACCAGCACCACGACGGCGGCCAGCGCCGAGATCGCCCCGATGCCCGGAGGCTTCGGCGGGCGCCCGCTGCTCATCGCCGAGGACCTCAGGCGACCGTGAGCGGCAGGCCGGCCGGGTCGCGCGGGACGGTGCCGCGGGTGGCGTCCGGCCCCTCGTACTCGCGGAGCGTCTCGTAGCGCGTCCCACGTTCGACGGGACGGAAGCCGGCCTCGCGGATGAGGTCGAGCAGGTCCTCGCGGGTCATCTTGTTCGGGGTCCCGAAGCCGTCGGCGTCGTGGGTGATCTTGTACTCGACCACCGAGCCGTCGAGGTCGTCGGCTCCGAACGACAGCGACAGCTGTGCCGTCGTGAGCCCGTGCATGACCCAGAAGTTCTTGACGTGGTCGACGTTGTCGAACAGCAGCCGCGAGACCGCGAAGGTCTTCAGCACCTCGGCGCCGCTCGCCATCGTCGTGCGGTCCTGGATGCGGTTGCGCGGGTCGCCGTCGGCGTCGTGCTGGTAGCGCAGCGGGATGAAGACGTGGAAGCCGCCCGTCTCGTCCTGCAGCTCGCGCAGCCGCAGCACGTGGTCGACGCGGTGGCGCGGCTCCTCGATGTGGCCGTAGAGCATCGTCGACGGGGTCTTCAGGCCCTTGGAGTGGGCCAGCCGGTGGATGCGCGACCAGTCCTCCCAGTGGGTGTCGTGGTCGACGATGTGCTGCCGGACGTCCCAGTCGAAGATCTCGGCGCCGCCGCCGGTCAGCGATTCCAGCCCGGCCTCGATCAGCTCGTCGAGCACGGCGTCGGCGGACAGTCCGCTGATCCGCTCGAACCAGTGGATCTCGGTGGCGGTGAAGGCCTTCAGCGCGACGTTCGGCAGCGCCGCCTTCAGCTCCTTGAGCACCCGCGGGTAGTAGCGCCACGGCAGCGTCGGGTGCAACCCGTTGACGATGTGCAGCTCGGTGATGCCGGAGGGCTCCATCGCCTTCGCGAGCCGGACGGCTTCCTCGACGCGCATCGTGTACGCGTCCGCCTCACCGGGCTTGCGCTGGAACGAGCAGTACGCACAGCTCGCCGAGCAGACGTTGGTGAGGTTCAGGTGGCGGTTCACGTTGAAGAAGACGCGGTCGCCGTTCTTCGCGGTGCGCACCGAGTGCGCGAGACCACCGAGCCAGGCGAGGTCGTCGGTGGTGTAGAGGTCTTCCCCGTCGGCGCGGTTCAGGCGCTCGCCGGTAACGACCTTGGCTTCGATCTCGTCCTTGCGGGCCTGACTCAGGATCGGCTGCTGCACCCTGCCGAGGGTAGTTGACACAGCCGGGTCAAACCGCGGCGAGACGGCTCAGCTGGGCGCGGGCGAGCGACGTCACGCGCCCGCCGTAGGAACCGCCGAACAGCGCCGCGTGCAGCAGCATCGGATGCAGCTGGTGCAGGCCGACGCGGGCACGCCAGCCCTCGGCGAGCGGGTGCCGCCGCTGGTAGGCCTCGAGTACCGAGTCGAGCTCCGGACATCCGAACATCGCGAGCAACGCCAGGTCGCTCTCGCGGTGGCCGCCGTGGGCGGCGGGATCGATCAGCCGGACCCCGTCCCGGCCCCACAGGACGTTGCCGCTCCACAGGTCGCCGTGGATGTGAGCCGGCGGCTCGGGCGGTCCGGCGAGCTCCGGGAGGCGCTCGCAGACGGCCTCGACCGCACGCTGCCCGGAGTCGTCGAGCGCGCCGCGGTCGACCGCGAGCTGCAGCAGGGGGCGGAGGCGCTGCTCGGCGAAGAAGGCCGGCCACTCGTCGGCTCGGGTGTGGCGCGGGGTGTTGTCCATCGGCAGCGAGCCGACGTAGCCGCGCCACTCGGCGCCGAAGGTAGGGGTCGGTGCCGCGTGGACGGCTGCGAGGGCCTCCCCCAGCGCGGTCGCCGCAGCCCGGGTCGGGCGACCGGTGTCGACCCATTCCAGGACGAGCAGGTCGTCGCCGACGTCGAGCACCTCCGGCACCGGGGCTCCGGCGTCAGCCAGCCAGCGCAGGCCGTTCGCCTCGGCCGCGAAGAAACCCGGTGGCGCGTCGCGGAGCGTCTTCGCGAACACGTCCCGGCCGGCGAGGCGACCGCGGTAGGCCTCGCAGATGTCGCCGCCGCCGACCGGGCGGAGGTCGTCGAGGTCAGCGAGCCGCATCGGGGACCGTTCGGCGGAGTTCGTCGAGCAGCCCGTCGCAGGCCCGCTCGACCATCCCGAGGACGAGCGGAAAGCCCTCGCCACCACCGAAGTAGGGGTCGGGAACGTCGAGATCCCCGTCGGCTGCCGGGTCCGCGTGGACGTCGTAGGAGCGGAGCAGGACGATCTTCGCGGCGGCGTCGCCGTCCGGGGCGATCCGCCGGAGGTTCGCCGCATTCGACGAGTCCATCGCGACGACCAGGTCGTTGTCGGCGAAGTCGTCCCGGGTGAACTGCGCGGCCCGGTGCCCGGTGGCGTCGAGGCCGGCCGTGCGGAGCGTCGCCACCGTGCGCGGGTCGGCGCCCTCGCCGACGTGGTAATCCCCCGTGCCGGCGCTCGTGACCGTCACCTGGTCGCCGAGGCCGGCCGCGTCCAGCCGCTGCCGCATGACGTACTCGGCGATGGGCGACCGGCAGATGTTGCCGAGGCAGACGAAGGCGATGCGGTAGGGCGGAGGCACGGCCTCGAGTGTGCTCGCGATGGCCTTGTGCAATCTCCTCACGGAACGGCCGCTCGCCGCCCGAGATGTCCGAGTACGTCCGGTTCGGCGGAGCATTCCGCGATGAGATCTCACATGGTCGCGCCGTCGAGGAGCCGCTTCACCTCGTTGTCGCGTACGTCGAGGGTCTCGCCGGAACGGTCGCTGCCCACGAGTGCGATGGCGAGCCGCACCGCGGGCTCCGGGCCCATCAGCTCGCCGCGTTCGTGCAGCCCGTGGAACTTCTCGTAGAAGGCTTCACCGACCTGGTCGCGCGGGAGGCTGCGCATGTAGTCCTGCATCGAGGTGTCCACGACCCCGGGCCGCACCCCGGTGATGCAGACGCCCGTGCCGGCGAGCTCCGCTCCGAGGTTCGCGGTGAGCATGTCGAGCCCGGCCTTGCCGACGGAGTAGGCGCTGGACGACGGCATACCGGTGCCGACGGCGGCCCCGCTGGAGAGGTTGACGATGCGGCCCCAGCCGCGCTGCAGCATGCCGGGCAGGACCGCGCGCACGCAGCGGGCGGCGCCGATGAGGTTGATCGCGATCGACTGCTCCCACTCGTCGAGGTCGACCTTGTGCAGCAGGCCCACGGGCCAGACGACACCGGCGCAGTTGACGAGGACGTCGATGCCGCCGAGTTCGGCCTCGACCCGACGCACCGCTCCGCTGACGGAAGCGGGGTCGGCGACGTCGAGGCTGACGGCCAGCGCGGAGCGCCCCGCCTCCCGCAGCTCGCCGGCGACCGCGTCCACCTCGGACGTGGAGCGGGCCCCGACCGCGACGGCCGCACCCTGTTCGGCGAGGGCGTGCGCGAGGGCTCGGCCGAGGCCGCGCCCTCCGCCGGTGACGATGGCGACGCGTCCCTCGAGGCTCATGCGCCGAGGTTAGTGGCGGCTCCGTCGTCGGCCCGCAGCCGCTGGAGCACGGTGGCGAGCTCGGCCTCGTCGGCGGTGGCGTCCACGGCGACGTGCGCCACGGGCGGTGGTTCGTCAGGCCGCATGCGCGCCGTCCAGGCGTCGAAGTCGGCGAGCTTGCCCCCGTCCTGCGGCCGCCCGCGACGGGAGAGCCGCTCGCGGAGCAGGGCGGGGGTGCAGTGGACCCAGAGGAGGCGGACGGGCTGACCACCGAGCTCGACGACCCACCGGTCCCACTGCTCGGGATCCCGGATCTGGCCGGTGAACGGCGCGTCGAGCAGCACCGGGGTCCCCGCCTGGCGCAGCTGCCGGGCCACCGCCGTCATCCCCCGGTACTCGTGCACCTTCACGTGGGCGTCGTACCAGGGGCCCTCCCGCTCGCCGTCGGCACGGCCACCGGCGGCGAGGGTCGCGCCGACGAACCCGCCGTACATCGTGTCCTTGTCGAGCCGGGCCGGGACGCAACCGCCCGCCGCGTCGACGAGCGCGAGCAGCCGGGCCGCCACCGTGCTCTTGCCGGCGCCGGGCGCGCCGGCGACGACCCACGCCGGCGCCGGATGGACGCGAGGCGGACGGCCGCTCCCGGTCGGGGCGGGGTCGGCAGGCACCATGGGATCGTGGCAGAAGCAGGTGGGGCCGAGCGGCGCCCCCGCCTGCGCCCGCTCACCAACGACGTGATCGAGAACCTGGTGGCCACCGGGACCGGGACGCCGGACGCCGAGCTGCTCGACCGGTTGGAGGAGGCGCTCTCGCGCCTGCCCGCCCAGGAGCGCGCCGCGGCGGTCACCGCCTTCGGTTACGGCGAGGGCGCGTCGGGGGTTGCCGACGAGCTGCAGCTCGGCGCGTCGGAGGCCGACGCGCTGTCCCGCAACGCCCTCCAGCTGCTGCGGGGCGCGCTCGCCGACCTCGAGCCAGGCCACCACGACCGCTACCCCAGCCCGGCACCCGGCCGAAGGACGAAGCGCCCCGCCGAGTAGCGGCCGCCAGGCGCCACGCGCGCGGATCCGACCCCGGGAAACACGAGAGCCCCGGACCGAAGTCCGGGGCTGTCGTGCGCCGACCCGCCAGGTCTGCCTCACGGCGTGGTGTCGCTCGCAGCGACTGTTTTGGGTCCGGGGGCCATGGATCGAGCCGGCACATCTGTTGTCGGCGACAGTCTAGCCAACATGAAGGGCCGGGCGGGTGTTCCCCCGAACGCGGGGCGGCGTCACCCCTGCGCGTCGGTGGACGCCGCGTGCCGCCGCACCCATTCGTACATCGCGATGCCCGACGCGACGCCGGCGTTGATCGAGCGGGTGGACCCGAACTGCGGGATGTGCAGCACCTGCTCGCACGCCTCCTGCGCGGCTGCGGAGAGCCCGGGTCCCTCCTGACCGAACAGCAGGACGCAGCGCAGCGGGATCTCCGCCGCAGGCAGCGGCCGCGAACCGGGGAGCAGGTCGATGCCGATCAGGGGCAGCTCCGCCGCAGCGGCCCAGCCCGCGAAGGCGTCGAGGTCCTCGTGGTGGCGGATGTGCTGGTAGCGGTCCGTGACCATGGCGCCGCGACGGTTCCACCGCCGCCGACCCACGATGTGCACCTCGGCGGCCAGGAAGGCGTTGGCGTTGCGGACGACCGCCCCGATGTTCATGTCGTGCTGCCAGTTCTCGATCCCGACGTGGAACGGGTGCCGGCGGCTGTCGAGATCGGCCGTCACCGCTTCCCGCCGCCAGTAGCGGTACCGGTCGACGACGTTGCGGCGGTCACCTTCGGTCAGCAGTTCCGGGTCGAGGCGTGGATCGTCAGGCCAGGGGCGCGGATGGGGCCCGACCCCGACCTCCCGCGGGTCCGCGGCGGCGGCGTCGTCAGCCCGGGACACGGACCGTCACCTCGATCGACAACCGGAGCATCCCGCGCGCTCAGCCGCCGAGGCCGCGGACCACCAGGTCGGCGAGGCCGAAGACGAACAGGGCGATGCCGACGAAGCCGTTCGTCGTGAAGAAGGCGCGGTTGACGCGGGACAGGTCCCCGGGCGAGACGATGCTGTGCTCGTAGGTGAACGCGACCGCCACGAGCACGACGCCGACGAACCACAGCACTCCGGCACCGATGCCGATGCCGTAGGCGACGAACAGCGCGAGGGTCACGACGTGCGCTCCCTGCGAGACGCGGAGCGCGGTCGCGGCACCGAAGCGCGCGGGCAGCGAGTAGACGCCGCCGGCCCGGTCGGAGTCGAGGTCCTGCAGCGCGTAGATGAGGTCGAAGCCGCCGATCCACAGCCCGACGGCGAGGCCGAGCAGCACGGCGGACCAGCTCCAGTGCCCGGTCACCGCGATCCACGCGCCGACGGGACCGACCGCCTGCGCGAGGCCGAGGATGCCGTGGCAGAGCCACGTGAAGCGCTTGCCGTAGGGATAGAGCGCGAGCAGCGCGAGGGCGATGGGGGCGAGCGCGAGGCACAGCGGCGAGAGGACGGCCGCCGCGGCCAGGAACACCAGCAACGCGACGGCCGAGCCGACGACGGCGGTCCGGACGGCGACCGCTCCGGTGACCAGCTCCCGCGAGGCGGTGCGGGGGTTCCGGGCGTCGAGCTCGCGGTCGATGATGCGGTTGAAGGCCATCGCGAAGGTGCGCGCCGCGACCATCGCGATCGTGACGAGCACGAGGGCGCCCCAGTGCACGTGCCGGTCGTCGGCCCGGCTGTCGGCGTACGACGCGGCGAGCACCGCGAGGTAGGCGAAGGGCAGCGCGAACACCGAGTGCTCGATCATCACGAGCCGCAGGAACGCCTTCACGGGGTTCGACGCGGGGCGCGGGCTCGCGCCGAACGTGCGGTCCGCGGTGGTCACAGTCCGAGTTCCTTCCACCGGCGGTCGACCTGCGAGACGACCGCGGGATCCATGACGCACTCGTCGGGCCAGCCGCGGTCGTAACCCTCGGTGGGCAGCTTGCGGGTGGCGTCGATGCCGGCCTTGCCGCCCCAGAACTGGGTGTAGGAGCCGTGGTCGAGGTGGTCGATCGGACCGATCGTCGTCAGCAGGTCGTGGCGGTAGTCGACGTTGCCGAACGCCCGCCAGGCCACCTCGGAGTAGTCGTGCACGTCGCAGTCGGCGTCCACCACGACGATCAGCTTCGACAGCGAGAGCAGCCCGGCACCCCAGATGGCGTTCATGACCTTCTGCGCGTGCTTGGGGAACCGCTTGTCGATGCTGACGATGCAGCAGTTGTGGAACACGCCCTCCACCGGGAGGTCGTAGTCGACGATCTCCGGCGTCGTGAGCCGGATCAACGGCAGGAAGATGCGCTCGGTGGCCTTGCCGATCGGCCCGTCCTCCTGCGGTGGGCGCCCCACGACGATGGTCTGGAACACCGGCTCGCGCGTCATCGTCATGCAGTCGATGGTCAGCGCGGGGAACGGTTCGACGGGTGTGTAGAAGCCGGTGTGGTCGCCGAACGGACCCTCGGGTAGCCGCGCACCGGGTTCGAGCCAGCCCTCGACCACGACCTGTGCGTGCGCGGGCACCTGCAGCGGGACGGTGAGGCAGTCGACCATCTCGACGCGCGATCCCTGGACGAACCCCGCGAACAGGTACTCGTCGATCTCCGGCGGCAGCGGCGCGCTCGCCGCGTAGGTCACGGCCGGCGGGCAGCCGAAGGCGATGGCGACCGGGAGCCGCTCGCCGCGGCGCTCGGCCACGGCGTGGTGGGCGTTGGAGTCCTTGTGGATCTGCCAGTGCATGCCGAGCGTGCGCTTGTCGTGCTGCTGCAGCCGGTACATGCCGAGGTTGCGCGCCCCGGTCTCCGGGTGCTTGGTGTGCGTGAGCCCGAGGTTGAGGAAGATGCCGCCGTCGTCGGGCCAGGCCTGGATGCCGGGGAGCAGGTCGAGGTCGACGTCGTCGCCGCGGAGGACGACCTCCTGACAGGGCGCGGTGCTGACCTTGCGCGGCGGCACCGCCCGCAGGGTGCCGAGCTTGCCGAACGCGTCCTTCAGCCCGGCCCAGCCCTGCGGCAGCTCGGGCTTGAGCAGCCCGGCGATGGTGTCGCCGATGTCGTCGAGCCGGTCGACGCCGAGCGCCTTCGCCATCCGCCGCTCGGTCCCGAAGACGTTGATGGCCAGCGGCATCGACGAGCCGCGGACGTTCTCGAACAACAGCGCCGGGCCCTTGTCGCGGACGACGCGGGTGACGATCTCGGCGACCTCGAGGTGCGGGTCGACCTCCGCCTTCACACGGCAGAGGTCACCGTCGCGCTCGAGCGCCTTCAGGAACCCGCGGAGGTCAACCGGCGTCAATGCCACATCGACAATTGTCTCAGGCGCTGCCCGGGTAGCGGCCGCAGACTCAGCTGCCGACGCCCGCGTAGCTGTGCAGGCCGACGATCCAGATGTTGACGACGTAGTAGTTGATGATCAGCGCGACGAAGGCGGCGACGGCGAACCAGCCGGCGCGGCGTCCGCGCCAGCCGGCGGTCGAGCGGGCGTGCAGGTAGCCGGCGTAGATGACCCAGGTGATGAACGACCAGGTCTCCTTGGGGTCCCAGCCCCAGTACCGGCCCCAGGCCGCCTCGGCCCAGATGGCCCCGGCGATGATCGCGAACGTCCAGATCGGGAACGACAACGCGACCAGGCCGTACGTGGTGCGCTCGAGCTTCTCGGTGGCCGGGAGCCGGGCGAGCAGTGGGCCGTCCGGGCGGTAGCTCTTGGCGAGGTACAGCATCGCGACGATGCCGCTGACGAAGAACAGGCCGGTCGCGCTGATGGCCGCGAACACGTGGATCTTCAGCCAGTAGGAGTTCAGGGCCGGCACCAGCGGGCCGGCCTGCTTGTAGAGGACGGTCCCGGCGAGGCCGAGGTACAGCACGGTCGGCAGCAGGACGAAGGTGCCGAGCCACCGCACCCGCTGCTTGGCCAGCAGGCCGAGGAAGGCGGACACGACGATGAAGGCGACCACCGTCGAGAACTCGAACATGTTGCCCCACGGCACCCGACCGGCGGCGATGCCGCGGGTGACGATGGTGGCGAGGTGCGCGAGCCAACCGACGACCGTGATGACGGTCGCAACGGTCGCGGCACGGGTCCAGTCGCGGTCGGGGGTGGAGGCGCGGCCGGCGGACGGGGCACCACCGGAGACCGAGCCGCGTTCGGTGGCGGCGGGGCGGGAACCGACCGACGACGGACGCGAGCCGACACCGGCCCCGACGAGGGCATGCTGTTCGACCTGCGCGGCCTGCGGCGAGCGGCGGACGTCGCCCGAGCGGATCAGCGGCACCGCCTTGCGGCGGAAGGCGAGGTCGCCGGAAAAGACGATCATGGCCGCCACGTAGAGAACCACGGTGATCCCGAAGAGGTGGTCACTCAGATTCGACACGGGTCTCCCGATTCTCGGCCGCCTGCTCGGCGGTCACGTCGTGCGGTGCTGCGTCCTGCAGTGCTGCGTCCGGCAGTGCTGTGTCCTGCAGTGCTGGGTCCTGCAGTGCTGTGTCCTGCGTCGGCACGTCCACCTGGAGCCGCCCGACCAGCTCCTCGAATTCGACGGAGATGTCCCCTGCCCGGGTCACGCCGCCGACCTCCACCAGCGTACGACCGCCGTCGCCGCCCTCCGCGCCTGCCGCGGGCAGCGCGGTCGCCCGCACCCACACGCGGCGGCGCCGGACGGTCAGCGTGAGGACGAGGCCGATCAGCAGGAACACCGCCGCGGCCAGGACCAATCGCTTGCCCGGGTCGTGCTTCACGGCGAAGACCGACCAGTTGCGCACACCGTCGACCGACAGCGTCATGCCGTTCGGCAGCCCGCTGACGACGCCGCCGGGTCCGGGGCCGACGGCGACGGTCTGCACCAGCTGATTCGCGCCGCCGGCTCCGGTGGTGCGGACGGGTTGCAGACCGCTGGGGTCGAGCGAGTAGACGTTCTGTGGGATGCCCTCGTCGAGGTGCAGGTCACCGACGAACGAGCTGAGCTCCATGACCGGCGACCGGAGCTGCGCCGAACCGCCGACCGGGTCCGCGATGAGCGAGGACCGGAACGCCAGCTGCTGCGGGATGCGGCGCGGGCCCGACGGCGCGAGCCCGACGTCCGGCACCTTCACCGTGCAGGACGAACGGGCCGGCTCGGTGCCCCCGCGCGGAGTGCACGGCACGTAGTCGTCGAACAGCACCTGGCCGGTGCGGTCGCGCAGGACGAAGTGCGGCGCGAAGCCGTGACCGGTCAGGTAGACCTTCGTCTGGCCCATCGTGAGGGGGTGGTTCACCTTCAACGTCTCGGCCCTGGGTGCGCTGCCGAGCCCGGTGCGGAGCTGCACCGCGGCGACGAACTCGGCCGGCTCACCGGAAGCGCGGTAGGTCGCGGTGAAGTTGTCGAGCGCCACCGAGAACGGCTGGAGCTTGCTCCGGTCGACGCGGGCACCGGGGGTGAACTGGTCGTAGGCGACGAGCGTGTTGGTGAAGGCCTTGCCCTCCGGCACCAGCACGGAGCCGGAGTAGCCGAACAGGCTCCCGACCGCGACCCCCACCAGCACGGCGATCAGCGAGAAGTGGAACAGCAGGTTGCCGGTCTCGCGGAGCAGGCCCTTCTCCGCAGCGACGGTGAACCCGTTCGACCGGTCCCCCAGCACGGCCCGGAACCTCGCCTTGCGCAGCACCGCGCGGGCCTGCGCCACGGCGTCCTCCGGCGACAGCTGCGTCGTCCAGGAGGCGCCCGACGGCAACCTCGACGGGTGCGCCGGCGCCTTGGGCGGCGGGGCGAGCAGCGTCTTCACGTGCATCCGGAGCCGGGGGACGACGCACCCGACCAGCGAGATCATCAGCAGCACGTAGATCGCCGAGAACCACGGCGCGGTGAAGACGTCGAAACCGGAGAGCCGGTCGAGGAACGGGCCCCACTTCGGGTGGTCGGTCAGGTACTGCTGCACCCGGAGCGGGTTCACCGGCCGCTGCGGGAAGATCGAACCGGGCACGGCGGCCACGGCGAGCAGCAGCAACAGCAGCAGCGCGGTGCGCATGCTGGTCAGCTGGCGCCAGGCGGCGGCGAGCGTCGCGATCCACCGCGCACGGGTCCGCGGCGGTCGCGGCTTGGGAGCCCCCGCGGCCTTCGCCTCGGCGGCCTGGCGGTCGCGCTTGACGGCGGCGGGCTCGAGCCCGGACTCCCACTCGCGGTCGACGGGGTCGTCGATGGGGACGCCGGAGGGCACCCGCGTCGTGGCCTCGGTCGGGGCGTCGGTACTCACAGCGGTGCCTCCCCGAAGCCGGGGACGAGGTCGCGCAGCGCGAGGACCAGGTCGTTCCAGGCGCCGGTGAACTCCAGCAGCCCGACGACGACGAGCAGCGCCCCGCCGACCACGGTGACGACGCGGGTGTGGCGACGGACGACGGCCAGCGCTCCCAGGCCGCGTCGGACACCGACGGCCACCAGCAGGAACGGGACGCCGAGGCCGAGGCAGTAGGCCGCGGAGAGCGTCGCGCCGCGCGCCGCCGTCGCACTGTTCAGGGCCAGGCCCTCCACGGCGACCAGGGTCGGGCCGATGCACGGGGTCCACCCGACGCCGAAGAGCACCCCGAGCAGCGGGGCGCCGAGCAGACCCTTCGCAGGCATCCGGTGCAGGCGCCATTCGCGGTTGGCGAGCGGCAGCTTCGCGAAGACCCCGGCGAAGGCGAGGCCGAGCACGACGGTGAGGGCGCCGAGCACCTGCTCGATGCCGCGCTGGTGGATCCGCAGGGTGCTGCCGAGCGTGCCGAACAGCGCCCCGTAGGCGACGAACACGACGGTGAAGCCGAGCACGAACAGCCCCGCGCCGGCGACCACGCGGCCGCGTACCGGTTGCCGGGTGCGCTCGGGAGCGGGCCGGGTGAGCGTCGCCGTGCCGCCGCCGGCGGGAGAGGGGCCCGGTGCCGGCCGGGTGACGCCGTCCTCGAGCTCACGTCCGGAGAGCCCGGCGACGTAGGAGAGGTAACCCGGCACCAGCGGCAGCACGCAGGGCGAGAGGAACGAAACGAGGCCGGCCGCGGCGGCCACGGGCAGCGCGAGCAGCAGCGGACCGTCGGTCACGAACTGGGCAGTGCTCACCGCTGCGTCACGACTGTTCCGCGACGACCCGTTGCACCACCGGCAGCAGGTCGCTCTGCTCGACCGCGGCCGTGAAGCGGGCGGCGATGCGGCCCTGCCGGTCCAGGACGACGGTGGAGGGCAGCCCCAGCGCGATGGGCCAACGGGCGGCCTGAGTGCCGTCGTCGTCGTACAGGCTCGGGTAGGTGACGCCCTTGTCGCGGACGAACGAGCGGGCCGCAGCGTCGGAGTCCTTGACGTTCACCCCGACGAACTTCACGCCGGACGCCTGCGTCTGCTGCGCGACGGACTCGAGGTTGGGCGTCTCCGCCCGGCACGGCGCGCACCACGAGGCCCAGAAGTTGACGACGGTCACCGACCCGCGGACCGAGGCTGCGTCGAAGGGCTTGCCGTCGATCTGCGTGCCGGTGAGCGGCGGCGCCGCCTGCCGCGACCCGACCGCGACGGTGTCCTGACCGGGCGCGACCTGGACGAAGCCGTAGTTGCCGCCGGCCCCCTGCTCCGGGCTGCTCGAGCAGGCGGTGACGCCCGCGAGCAGGGCAGATGTCATCAGCAGACCACTGAGACCCCGCCGGTACCGCACACCCCAGTATGACCCGCGTGGGGATTGGCCGTCTGTGTCATCGGTGGGTGACGAAGTCGACATGGTGCGCAGCGGCAGTGCGGAACCATTGACGGGCCGTGCACGTCACGCACCGACGGCGTGGACGCCCCCGTCGACGTGGACGATCTCGCCGGTGGTCGCCGGGAACCAGTCGGAGAGCAACGCGACGCAGGCGCGGGCGGCCGGTTCGGTGTCGGTGATGTCCCAGCCCAGCGGTGCCCGCTGCTCCCAGGTCGTCTCGAACGCCTCGAATCCCGGGATCGACTTGGCGGCCATCGTCCGCAGCGGTCCGGCCGCGACCAGGTTGACCCGGATCCCGGAGGGGCCGAGCTCCCTGGCCAGGTAGCGGGAGGCCGACTCGAGGCCCGCCTTCGCGACGCCCATCCAGTCGTAGACCGGCCACGCGACGGTGGCGTCGAAGGTCAGCCCGACGATCGACGACTGCTCCGCCAGCAACGGCCGGGTCGCGCGGGCCAGTGCCATCAGCGAGAACGTCGAGATCTGCACCGCAGTGGAGACATCGGTCCAGGTGGCGGACATGAAGTTGCCGCCCAGGGCGCCGGCCGGTGCGTAACCGATCGCGTGCAGGACGCCGTCGAGGCGGTCGATGCCCAGCTCGCGCAGCCGGTCGGGCAGTCCCCCGAGGTGGTCCTCGGAGGTGACGTCGAGCTCCACCACCGGCGGCTCGGCCGGCAGTCTCTTCGCCATCCGACGGGTGATGCCCAGGCCGCGTCCGAAGCCGGTCAGCACGACGGTCGCTCCCTGCTCCTGGGCCAGCCGCGCGACCGCGAAAGCGATCGACGCCTCGGTCAGCACACCGGTGACGAGCAGCGTCTTGCCCTCGAGGATGCTCACCGGGCTGCTCCGAAGACCAGCGAGAGGTTGTGACCACCGAAGCCGAACGCGTTGGAGACGCCGACGGCGCCCGCCGGGAGCGGTCGCGGGTCGACGGCCGCGACGTCGAGGTCGACGTCGTCGGCGGGGTCGGTGAGGTTGCGCGTGGGCGGCGCGACCCGCTCGCGCAGGGCGAGCACCGTCGCGATCGCCTCGACCGCCCCGGCGGCCCCGAGCAGGTGCCCGGTGGTGCCCTTGGTCGCGCTGACGACGACGGCGTCCGCGGCCACGCCGAGCGCGGTACGGATCGCGCGGGCCTCGGCGACGTCACCGAGCGGGGTGGAGGTCGCGTGCGCGTTGACGTGGGCGACGTCGCCGGGCGTGACGTCGGAGTCGCGCAGGGCGAGGGCGAGGGCTCGCGCGGCCCCGGCGCCGTTCGGCTCGGGGGCGGCGACGTGATGGGCGTCGGAGGACGCACCGGCTCCCAGCAGGGTGGCGTGGACCGTGGCGCCGCGGGCGGCGGCGACGTCGGCCCGCTCGAGGACGACGATGCCGGCGCCCTCGCCGAGGACGAAGCCGTCGCGGGCCTTGTCGAACGGACGCGACGCGGCGGCAGGGTCGTCGTGCCGCGCGGACAACGCCCGCATGGCGGCGAAGCCGGCCATCGGCAACGCCGAGATCGCAGCTTCCGCGCCACCGGCGATGACGACGTCGGCCCGGCCGGCACGGATCAGGTCGAGGCCGAGAGCGATGGCCTCGGCCCCGGAGGCACAGGCCGAGACCGGGGCGTGGGCGCCGGCGCGGGCACCGAACTCGAGCTCGACGGTGGCCGCGGGCCCGTTCGGCATCAGCATCGGCACCAGGTGCGGGCTGACGCGGGACGCCCCGCGTTCCTTGAGCACGTCGTACTGGGCGAGAAGCGTCTGCACCCCGCCGATGCCGGAGGCCACGACGACGGCGAGCCGCTCGGGGTCGACCTCGGGGGCGCCGGCGTGCGCCCAGGCCTCCCGGGCCGCGAGCAGCGCGAGCTGCTGAACGCGGTCGAGACGTCGGGCCTCGGCCCGGGGCAGCACGGCGAGCGGGTCGTCGCCGTCCGTCGTCGTCGCGAGCGGTGCCGCGAGCCGGACGGGCAGTTCGGCGGCCCACGGCTCGTCGAGCAGGACCGTCGCGTTCGCGGCACCGAGCATGCCCTGCCAGGTGGAGTCGACGTCCGACCCGAGCGGTGTCAGGGCGCCGAGCCCGGTGACGACGACGGTGGGGTGCCCAGCGGGGCCCGTGGCACCTGTCACGCAGCGACCCCGGCCTTGGCCACGTAGTCGACGGCGTCCTGGACGGTCTTCAGGTCCTTGAGGTCGTCGTCGGGGATCTTCACGTCGAACTTGTCCTCGGCCGCGGTGGCCACCTCGACCATGGTGAGCGAGTCGAGGTCGAGGTCGTCGGAGAAGTTCTTCTCGGGGGTGACGTCGGCGGCGGCGACGCCGGCGATCTCGTCGAGGATCTCGGCGAAGCCGGCGAGGATGTCCTGCTGGGTCATGGGTTCTCCTTGAGGGGTTGGTGGAGCGCGTACGAAGGTGCTGGATCAGGGGATGCGGACGACCTGGCCCGCGTAGGTGAGACCCGCGCCGAAGCCGAACAGCAGCGCGAGGTCGCCGCTCCGCACCTCGCCGGAGCCGACGAGCCGGGCCAGGGCGAGCGGGACCGACGCCGCCGAGCTGTTGCCGTTGTCCACGACGTCGCGGGCCAGGACGGCGTCGGGTGCGCCGAGCGTGCGGGCCATCGACTCGAGGATCCGCAGGTTGGCCTGGTGCGGGACGAGGGCTGCGAGGTCGGACGGTTCGACGCCGGCGAGCTCGCAGGCGCGGCGGGCGACGGGCACGAGCGCCGTCGTCGCCCAGCGGTAGACCGCGCTGCCCTGCATCTGCAGGAACTCGTCACGGATCTCGATGACCGGTGCGTTCGCCCCGTCGTGACCCCACGCCACCGGCCCGATGCCGACCGGGCCCGGCGCGCCTGCCGCACGCACGTCGGAGGGACCGACCACCGCGGCACCGGCACCGTCGCCGAACAGCACGACCATCGAGCGGTCGTCGGCGTCGACCCAGTCGGTCAGCCGTTCGGAGGCGACGACCAGGACGGTCTCGGCGCTCCCGGCCCGGACGGTGTCGGCGGCCAGGGCCAGCGCGTAGCAGAAGCCGGCGCACCCGCCGTTGACGTCGACCGTCCCGGCGCGATCGGCCCCGATCACCTCGGCGACCTGCGGCGCGAGCCCGGGGATCGGGCGGGCGGCGGTGCAGCTGGCGAGCAGGACGAGGTCGACCGCAGCCGGTGCGATACCGGCGGCGGCGAGGGCCTTCGCCCCCGCGTCGGCGCCCATCACGACGATGCTCTCCTCGGGCGCCGCGACGCGGCGGGACGCGATGCCGGTACGGCGGCGGATCCACTCGTCGGAGGTGTCGAGCCGCGCGGAGAGGTCCGCGTTGGTCAGCTCGTGTGACGCGCGGTGCTCGCCGAGCCCGAGCAGGGCCGCGTCGCGTACCCGTCGGGTGCGCAGCGCCTGGATCGTGGCTGCGCCGGTCACGAACGCTCCGCGGACTGCGAGCCGGCGCGGGCGACTCCGGCGCGGGCGAGGAGCTCGGCGCCGGCGGCGACGTCGTCCGGTGTCTTCAGCGCAACCGTCTCCACACCGCGGAGCGCACGCTTCGCCAGGCCGACGAGGGTGCCGCCGGGGGCGAGTTCGAGCATCGCGGTCACACCGAGCCCCGCCATCCGCGTCATGCAGGCGTCCCACAGCACCGGGGCCGCCACCTGGGCCACGAGGCGGCGGCGGAGGTCCTCGGCGTCGTCGACGACGGCTCCGTCGGCGTTGGAGAGCAGCGGCGCCGAGGGGTCGGAGAAGACCACCTCGGCCGCGATCCCGGCCAGCGCCGTCTGCGCGGGACGCATCGCCGCGGTGTGGAAGGCCCCGGCGACCTCGAGCGGACGCAGCCGGGCCTTCGCGGGCGGGTCGGCGGCGAGCCGGTCCAGCCCGGCGCGTGGGCCGGCGGCCACGACCTGCCCGGCGCCGTTGCGGTTGGCGGCGACGAGGCCTGCCGCCGCGAGCGCGTCGTCGACCTCGGTGGGGTCGCCGCCGAGCACGGCCGTCATGCCGGTGTCGGCGGCCGCGCAGGCGGCGGCCATCGCGGCGCCGCGCTCGTGCGCGAGCGCCATCGCGGCGTCGGCCGACAGCGCCCCGGCGAGGACAGCGGCGGGCAGTTCACCGATGGAATGGCCGGCGAGGACGAGGCCCCGGTTCGTGCTGGGCAACCCGAGCGCGGCCGCCGAAGCGAGGGCGGCGACGACCAGCAACGGCTGCGCCACGGCGGTGTCACGGATCTCGTCGGCGGAACCCTCGGTGCCGAGCCGGACGAGCGCGAGGCCGGTGACCGCCTCGGCGCGCTCGATCACGGCGGCGGCAGCGGGGATCTCCAGCCATGGCGTGAGGAACCCCGGGGTCTGGGCTCCCTGCCCCGGCGCGACGACGGCCAGCACGGCTCCACCCTCCCCCACGGCCACCCCTTCTCGAAACTCCGGGTCCGATCGTGCCGGTGCCTGCCCGGCGACGCTGCGACTGTGCACTGCCCGCCTAGGTGACGGTTCCGTTGCGCTGGGACGTGCGTCCCACCGCGTCGGCCGTCGCCCGTCCTGTTCCCAGCTTGCGGCGCCCCCGGCCTCCGGTCGCTTCAGACGGCGACGAATCGGGCGCCCGCGGGTTGTCGGGTTGCGACAACGACGCGGCACCGGGAGTGGCGTTCCGGGGCCCCGCCTCGTCCGGTGGCGACAGTTCCTCCGGCGTTGCGCGGTCGTCGAGGTGGCGGAGCGCCGTGTCCCGCGCGTCGGGAGCCGGAGGCATGGCGAGACGGCCGAGGACGAGCGCCACTCGGAGCACGAACGCGGCGCGGGCGTCGGTGGGCGTGAGGCCGGTGAGTTCCGCGACGCGCCGGAGCCGGTACCGAACCGTGTTCGGGTGGACGAACAGCAGCCGGGCGGCACCGTCGACGGTGCCCGCCTGCTCGACGTAGGCCGAGACGGTGTCGAGCAGGTCGCTGCCCGCGGCGACGAGCGGCTCGTAGACGGTCACGAGCAGCGCCGCCCGGGCGGCCTGCTCACCCGCGAGGGCGCGCTCGGGCAGCAGGGCCGCGGCGCTCACGGGCCGGGGCGCGGACGGCCATGCGGGAGCGGCGCGCAGCGCGGCGACGGCGTCGCGGGCCGAGCTCGCCGCCGCCGACAGCCCGGTCACCTCGGCCCCGAGGACGAGCGGGCCGTCGCCGAAGCAGCCCGTCAGCGCACCGGCGGCCTCCGCCGGCCCGCTGGGGCTGCCGACGAACACGACGAGGTCGGTGCCGTGCACCGCGGCGAGGACGTCGACCTGCAGCTCCCGCGCGGATCGGTGCACCGCGTCGAGCACCGCCTCGGCCTCGGCGTCCGGGGCCCGGCCCGCGATGGCGACCACCTGGTCGGCGGAACGCCAGCCCAGCGCCGTCGTACGCGAGAGCAGCGCCCGGTCGGCGTCGCCCCGCAGCAGCCCGTCGACGACGAGGGCTTCGAGCCGGGCGTCCCAGGCCCCGCGGACCTCGGCGGCGGAGGCGTAGACGTGCGCCGCGGCGAAGGCCAGCTCACGCGTGTAGCGGAGCATCGCCTCGCGGAGCCACGGGACCGCGTCCGGCGTGGTCGCGAGCTCGGGGATCCGCGGCTCGATGGTGGCGACGGCGGACCGGACCAGCTCGACGGTCTGCGGCAGGCTGACCGCACGGACGAGTTCGCGCGGGGCGGAGGCGAAGACCGAGGCGGTGACGGTCTGCCCGGGGCCCGGCTGCTCGATCCAGTCCGCGAACGCGGCGAGGAAGGCCTGGACGAGCAGGCCGAGGTCGGCACGGTGCTCGGGGGCGAGCCGCACGAAGAAGGGGAGGTCCTCCTCCATCCGCGTCAGCGCGGTGCGGGCCAGGTCGGCGCTCCCGCGCCGCAGGCGGCGCGTGGTCGCGGCGGCTCCGTCGGGCCGCTCGGGTATGGCGGCCGGCGTCGCTGCTGCCCGCGCAGCCGCCCGCGCTGCTGCCGTGCGCGTCGCTGCCGCCCGCGCCGCCACCTAGGCGCCGGCCTTGCCCTTGCCGACCTTGCCCGGCCCGTTCGGCTGGACGTAGTCGATGTGGGAGAGCTGCCGGTGGGCGCCGCTGCCGGTGAACACCAGGGAGGTCACCGAGGCCAGCGCGCACTGCCGCCGGTCCGGCCGGTGCCAGAGCACGCGCTTCTCGGCCGCGCGTCGGGTGATGTAGATCGGCAGCTGATGACTCACGAGGATGGCCTCCCGGCCCGCGACGGCGTCCGCGGCGTCCGCGACGGCGGCGAACATCCGCGTCGCCACCCTGTCGTACTCCTCCCCCCACGACGGACGGAAGGGGTTGCGGAGGTGCTTCCACAGGTGGGGGTGCCGGAGGATCCCGGGACCGACCTCGACGACTCCGCCCTCGAAGACGTTCTCGCTCTCGATGAGCCGTGCGTCGGTCCCGACCTCGAGCCCGAACTGGTCGGCGAACGGTTGCGCGGTCTGCCGGGCGCGTTCGAGGGGGCTCGCGATGATGGCGGCGATGTCGCGGTCGGCGGCGGGGTCGGCCAGGAAGGCGCACGTGACGAGGGCCTGGCGTTCGCCGGCGCCGGAGAGGCGGAAGCCGGGCAGGCGCCCGTAGAGCACGCCGTCGGGGTTGTGGACCTCGCCGTGGCGGACGAGGTGGACCACGGTGCGGGTCGCGTCGACGGCAGCGGCGGCGGCGCTCATGCGCGGTCCGCAGCCGTGGCGGTGCCGGCGAGCCGATCCGGGACCGCAGCCGCGGCGCGAGCGGCCCCGGGCAGGGCGGCAGCGATCCGTTCCAGCGCCTGTTCGTCGTGGGCCGCGGAGAGGAACCAGGCCTCGTAGGCGCTCGGCGGGAGGTAGACGCCGGCGTCGAGCATCGCGTGGAAGAAGGCCGCGTAGCGCGGGGTCGACTGCCGCGACGCCCCGGCGAAGTCGACGACCGACGCGTCGTCGGTGAGGAAGATGCTGAACAGCGAGCCCGCGTTGTTGAGCACGAACGGGACCCCGGCCTCGGTGAAGGCGCTTGCGGCCAGGGCCGCCACCTCGACGGCACGGCGGTCGACGATCGCGTAGACCTCGGACGTCGCGGCGCGGAGTGTGGCCAGCCCGGCTGCGACGGCCAGCGGGTTACCCGACAGGGTGCCCGCCTGGTAGACGGGACCGGCCGGAGCGAGCGAGGCCATGACCTCGGCCCGTCCGCCGAAGGCTGCGGCGGGCAGTCCGCCCCCCATGACCTTGCCGAAGGTGAACAGGTCGGGTGCGATGAGCGCACGGCCGTCGGCGTCGCGGTTTCCGGCGCTGCCGTACCAGCCGCTCGGGGAGAGCCGGAAACCGGTCATCACCTCGTCGACGATGAGCAGCGCGCCGTACCGGTCGCAGAGGTCCCGCAGGCCGCGGCTGAAGCCGGGCAGCGGCGGGACGACGCCCATGTTCGCCGGCACCGCCTCGGTGATGACGCAGGCGAGGTCCTCGCCGTGGGTCTCGAAGGCGGCCTCGAGCAACGCGAGGTCGTTGTAGGGCAGCACGATGGTGTCGGCGGCGCTGGCTCCGGTGACCCCCGGGGTGTCGGGCAGCCCGAAGGTCGCCACTCCGGATCCGGCGGCCGCCAGCAGCGCGTCGACGTGGCCGTGGTAGCAGCCCGCGAACTTGATGATCTTGCTCCGTCGGGTGTGACCGCGCGCGAGGCGAATGGCGCTCATCGTCGCCTCGGTGCCGCTGTTGACCAGCCGCACCTGCTCCAGCGGCGGGCCGACGCGTTCGACGAGCAGCTCGGCGAGCTCGACCTCACCGGGCGTCGGCGTCCCGTAGCTCGTGCCCAGGCCTGCCGCCTGCCGCAGCGCCGCCACCACGTCGGGATGCGCGTGCCCGAGCAGCAGCGGACCCCAGGAGCAGATCAGGTCCACGTACCGGGTGCCGTCGGCGTCGAACAGGTACGGGCCCTCCCCCCGGACCATGAAGCGGGGCGTGCCGCCGACGGCCTTGAAGGCGCGGACCGGCGAGTTGACGCCGCCGGGGACGACGTCGAGGGCTCGCGCGAACAGCGCCGCGCTGGTCGGGGCGGCATCGGGAGCGACCGTTGGGGGAACGGACGGCGGTACGGGGGTGCTCACCACCCGATCCTGTCAGGCGCTCCGGGGATTCACCCGCAGTGACTGTGATGCGGCCGTCGGTGACGGTTAGTTGCTCGTGCAACCGGAAACCCCAGGGAGTGAGTCGCCGACAGCAGGCCGCGGACGCAACCGCGACGGGGTCGGCGCACGAAGGAGAGTCGTGGACAGTGCGAGAACGCAGGCAACGGTGGCCATCGGCTCCCGCCTGTCCACCGACCCGGACGCCATCCGGGACGCCTACGCAACGCTCGGCCCGCTCGTCCTGAACTACCTGCGCCGGCTCGTTCCCGCGGCCGACGCCGAGGACGTGCTGCAACGCACCTTCGTCGAGGTGTGGCGCAGTCGCGAGCGGTACGACCCCGACCGCAGTCTCGAGGGCTGGGTACTCGGCATCGCCCGCAAGCGCGCCATCGACCACCTCCGCCGACGGCATCATGACGTCGTGCCGTTGGACGAGATGCGTGGAGTGGCGGGCGACGACGGTCGCGTGCTCGCCGAACGCTACGAGCGCGCTTCCCTGGTCCGCAGCGCGCTCGGCCAGCTCCCGGAGGAGCAGAAGCAGGCCCTCGCCCTCGTGTACTTCGGCGAGCACACCCAGTCCGAAGCGGCGGAACGCCTCGGCGTCCCGCTCGGAACCGTCAAGGCCCGCGTCTTCCGCGGGCTCCGCAAGCTCGGCACGATATTAGGACCGGAGGCGATGACGTGAACACCCACGACAGTCCTCCTCTCCCGAGCCACGACGAGGTCCTCGACGACCTGCCGTCGCTCCTGACCGGCGAGTTGTCCCCTGCCCGTGAGCGCGAGGTGGCCGACCACCTCGACGGATGCGACGCCTGCCGTCGCGAGCTCGCCGTGATCGCCCGGGCCTCGGCCTGGCTGCAGGACGCGGTGCGGCTCGACGTTCTCCCGGAGCTGGCCTCGGAGACCGACGCCGAGGACACACCGGTGGTGCTGCCACCGCTCGAACTCCCGCGCCACAACTGGGCGCCGATGCGGCGACCCGAGCGACCCGCGCGTTCGAAGGGCTCCCGGCCGCACGCCGGTCGGTGGCTCGCCGCTGCGGCAGCCGCCGTGCTGCTCGTCGCCGGCGTACTCGGCGGCGTCGCCGTGGGCCGCGCCAGCAACGACCCGCAGGGCACTCCCGTGGCACTGCACCCGCTGCCGAACGGCGTCGCCACCGGCAACGCCGAGGGCAAGGCGAACCTGCTCGCCAGCGGTGGCATGAAGCTGGACGTGAAGGGTCTGCCCCAGCCTCCCGGCAACGACTTCTACGAGGTCTGGCTGTACGACCCGCCCACCGGCCGCATGCTCGCCGTCGGCGTCCTGCCGCCGACCGGCAAGGGCGACTACACGTTGCCGAAGTACACCGAGCAGGGCTACAGCGCCGTGGAGATCTCGCTCCAGCCCAACAACGGCAACCCGGCCCACTCCAAGGTCAGCGTGCTGCGCGGCCCGATCTCCTGACCCCGTGAGGACCACCTCACGTCGGGCTCAGCGGAGTCGCTGCGCCACCTCTGTCGCCCAGTAGGTCAGCACCTGGTCGGCACCGGCACGCTTGATCGAGATCAGCGACTCGAGGATCGCGCGGTCACGGTCGATCCAGCCGTTGGCCGCCGCGGCTTCGATCATCGCGTACTCGCCGCTGACCTGATAGGCCGAAACCGGCACGTCAGCGAGGTCCGCCACGGCCCGGACGACGTCGAGGTAGCTCCCGGCGGGCTTCACCATGACGGCGTCTGCGCCCTCGGCCAGGTCGAGCGCCACCTCACGCAGGGCTTCGTCGACGCGTCGAGCCGGGTCCTGCTGATAGGCGTTGCGGTCGCCGAACGACGGTGCGCAGTCCGCGGCCTCCCGGAACGGGCCGTAGAAGGCCGAGGCGTACTTCGCGGAGTAGGCGAGGATCGGCGTCTCGGTGAACCCCGCGTCGTCGAGACCGGCCCGGATCGCCGCGACCTGGCCGTCCATCATCCCGCTCGGTGCGACGACGTCGACGCCCGCCGTGGCCTGCGCGACCGCGATGGAGGCGTAGCGCTCCAGGGTGCTGTCGTTGTCGACGGCTCCCTCGGCGGTGAGCAGACCGCAGTGGCCGTGGTCGGTGTACTCGTCGAGGCAGAGGTCGGCGAGCAGCACGATGTCGCCGCCGACCTCGCTGCGGAGGTCGGCGAGGGCAAGCTGGACGATCCCCTCGGGATCGTCGGCGGCCGAGCCACGTCCGTCCTTCTCCGCAGGGAGTCCGAACAGGATGAGCCCGCCCACGCCGGCGGCGACAGCTTCGACCGCCGCCTTGCGCAGTGACTCGCGGGTGTGCTGCACGACGCCCGGCATCGAGACGATCGGCTGCGGCTCCCCGCCGGCGACGGAGATGTCCTCGCGCACGAACATCGGCAGGATCAGGTCGGCCGGGGCCAGCCGCACGCCGGCCGAGAGCCGTCGCAGCGCCGCCGTCCGACGCAGCCGCCGAGGACGGACGGTCGGGAAATTCGAGGTCATCGCGGGCCTTCCTCAGGTCACCAGCTGTGCGTGCGCTCCCTCAAGGATGCTCCCGAACGGGTGGCAAGCGCCCCCATCGTGATCAATTCGGATCTTCGTCGCAACCGTGCAGGTGGCGGCGCGCAGATCCGAATTGATCAGCTCGTGGTCGGGGAGGCCTTGGCTGCGGCACGGGAGCGGGTGCCGCGGGGACGGGTCGTAGTCGGCACGTCCTGCCGCTCGGCGCGCCGAACGCGGGCGAAGCCGGCGAGGGCCTCGACCAGGGCCGGCACGTTCGGCTCGGCCGACTCCACGTCGACGCGCAGCCCGAGTTCGGCGGCGGTGGCGGCGGTCTGCGGGCCGATCACCGCGATGACCGTCGAGTCGTGCGGCTTGCCGGCGATGCCGACGAGGTTGCGCACCGTGGAGGACGAGGTGAACAGCACCGCGTCGACGCGGCCGCCCTTCAGCGCCTCGCGCACCGGCGCCGGCGGCGGCGAGGCGCGGACGGTGCGGTAGGCCGTCACGTCGTCGACCTCCCAACCGCGCTCCTTCAGGCCGGCGACCAGCGTCTCGGTGGCGATGTCGGCGCGGGGCAGGAAGACACGGTCGATCGGGTCCAGCAGGCTGTCGTAGGGCGGCCAGTCGGCGAGCAGGCCCTCGCTGGACTGCTGACCGCTGGGCACGAGGTCGGGTTCCATGCCCCAGGCCCGGATGGCGGCGGCGGTGACCTCGCCGACGGCCGCGACCTTGACCCCGGCGAAGGCGCGCGCGTCGAGCCCGTACTCCTCGAGCTTCTCGCGCACCGCCCGCACCGCGTTGGTCGAGGTGAACGCCACCCACTGGTAACGGCCGGAGACGAGGCCCTTCATGGCCCGGTCCATCGAGGCAGGGGTGCGGGGCGGCTCGACGGCGATCGTCGGCACCTCCAGCGGCACGGCGCCCTGCTCGATCAGCATCGCCGAGAGCGATCCGGCCTGCTCACGGGTACGCGGCACCAGGACCGTCCAGCCGAACAGGGCACGGGACTCCCACCAGGCGAGCTTGTCGCGCGACCGGACGGCGGGGCCGACGACGGCGACCGCGGGCACGACGTCGGGCACCGGACCGCCGGGCAGCACCGGCGTCTCGTCCCGCGCGCCGAGCAGCGGCGACGCCTCGCGTTCGACGGCGTCGAGGGTGCTGACCACGGTGCGTTGCCGGGAGGTGGTGCCGTCGACGGTCAGCGAGACCGGGGTGTCGGCGCGACGGCCGTGCTCGAGCAGGGACGCGGCGGCCTTGCCCAGCTCGGACGGCACCGGCAGCAGGAGGACGAGGTTGCCCGGGGCGGCGGCCAGCGCGGCCCAGTCGGGGGCGGTGGGTGAGGCCGGGTCGAGGGCGACCACGGTGTGGGGCAGACCGACGGCCACCCCGGCGTAGGCGGCCGTCGCGGTGGCGGCCAGCGCCGGCACGATCTCGACGGCGACCTTGGCCCGCTGCAGCGCCGCGACCTCGCGCGCGAGGTCGGGGTGCTCGAACGGATCGCCAGGGAGGATGCGGACGACCCGCTCGCCGGCACGCGAGCGCGTCACGGCGTCCTTCACCGGGTCGGCGACGTCGCCGGGCCCGACGACCACCGCGCGGAGGGCCATCGAGAGCGTGGGGGCCGGGACGCCCTCGGCGACGAGGACGGCGTCGGCCGTCGCCAGCAGCTCGACCGCGCGGACGGTCAGCAGATCGGGGTTGCCCGGTCCGCTGCCGACGACGGCCACGGGCTGCGGCGCCGGTGCCGCAGCCTTGGGGCCCGGACGACTGCCGCTGCGACTCGTCATGCTGCTCCCAGGAGGTCGGCCGCTCCTGCGTCGAGCAGGTCCGCGGCGAGACGTCGGCCGAGCGCCTCGGGCGCTTCCGACGAGCCGGTGGCCGACAGCCGGATCGCCCGGCTGCCGTCGATCGAGGCGACGACGCCCCGCAGGTAGAGCTCGAACGAGCCGTCCTCGTCCTCGGCGACGTCGGCGAGGCCGCCGACCGGGGCCGTGCAGCCCGCCTCCAGGGTGGCGAGGAGGCTGCGTTCGGCGGTCACCGCCGCCCGGGTGGCCGGGTCGTCGAGCGCGGTGCAGATCTCGTCGGCGAGCTGGTCGTCGACGGCCCGGCACTCGATGGCGAGCGCGCCCTGACCGCACGCGGGCAGCACCTGCAGCGGGTCCAGCACCTCGGTGGCGTCCTCGAGACGCCCGAGCCGGGCGAGGCCGGCCCGGGCCAGGACGACCGCGTCCACCTCGCCGTCGACCGCCTTCCGGATGCGGGTGTCGACGTTGCCGCGGATGGCGACGAGCTCGAGCCCCAGACCGAGCGCCCGCAGCTGCGCGGCCCGGCGTGGCGACCCGGTTCCGATGCGGCTGCCGGCCGGGAGCTCCCCGAGGGTCAGGCCGCGCGGGCTGACGAGCACGTCCCGCGGGTCCTCGCGTGTGGGGACGGCGGCCATCGCGAGGTCGGTGGCGGGTGCCGTCGGCAGGTCCTTCAGGCTGTGCACGGCGATGTCGACCTGCTTGGCCAGCAACGCCTCGCGGAGCGCGGTGACAAAGACGCCGGTGCCGCCGATCTGGGTCAGCGCCTCGGTCGACCGGTCGCCGTAGGTGACCACCTCGACGAGCTCCACCGGCCGGTCCAGCCGCGCGGAGAGCGCGTCCGCGACCTGCTGCGACTGCGCCATCGCCAGGCGCGACCGGCGGGTGCCGAGCCGCAGCGCAGGACCCGTCACCGGAGCTCCGGGGCAGGACCGCCCGGGATACGGCCGGCGGCCAGCGCCGCGGCGGCACCACCGTCGACCTCGGTCACCGCCGTCGGCACGGAGAGCACGCCCGGGGTGTTGCGGTCCAGGTCGAACAGCATGTGCAGGGCCTCGGCGTACCGGTCGCCGTCGGGTGAGGCGGCGAGCTCCTTCACCCGGACGGTCGGGGCGTGGAGCAGCTTGTCGACCACTCGGCGCACGGTCGACTCGACCTCGGACCGCTCGCGGTCGTCGAGGTCGGGGAGCCGACCGGTGAGCCGCTCCAACTCACCGCGCACCACTTCGGCGGCCTGCGCCCGGAGGGCGGTCACGGTCGGGGTGACGCGTAGGGCGCGCTGACGGCTGCAGAAGGCACTGACCTCGTCGGCCACCAGCTCGCGGACGAGCTCGACGTCGGCCCCGACCGGGCCGGCCTTCAGCACCGAGCGGAGCCCCTCGAGGTCGATCAGGGTGACGCCGGGCAGCTCGCCGACCTCGGGGTCGACGTCCCGTGGCAGGGCGAGGTCCAGGAACACCAGCGGAGCGGGACCGGTCCGCTGCTCGAGGGCCTGCCGGACGAAGACGGCGGGCAGCACCGGCGCGGTCGAGCCGGTGGCCGTCACGACGACGTCGGCCTCGGCCAACGCCTCGACGAGCTCCTCGTCCCCCAGCCCTATCGCGCGGCCGCCGAGGTTCTGCGCGAGGCGTGCGCCTCGGTCGCGGGTGCGGTTGGCGACGACCACGGAGCCGACCTCGGCACGACGCAGCACCGTGCCGGCGAGTGCGCCGGTGGAACCGGCCCCGACAACGAGGACCGAGCGCCCGGCGAGGTCGCCGAGGGCGCTGCGGGCGCCTTCGACGGCGACACCGACCAGCGACGCGGCCGCCTCGTCGATCTTGGTCTCGGAGTGCGCCCGCTTGCCGACCCGCATCGCCTCGCGGAACAGCACCGACAGCGAGCGGCCGGTGCCGCCCTCGGCGCCGGCGAGCTTGTAGGCGGCCCGGACCTGGCCGAGGATCTGCGCCTCGCCGACGAGCATCGAGTCCAGCCCGCACACGACGGCGAACAGGTGGGCGACGGCCCTGGCCTCGTGGTGGACGTAGAGGCAGGAGGTGAGCTCCTCCAGCGGCAGCCCGCTGATCCGCGCGAGCTGGTCGCTGATCTCGGTGAGGCCGCCGTGGAACGTCGTGGTCTCGGCGAACACCTCGACGCGGTTGCAGGTCGACAGCACGACGGCCTCGGCGACGTGCTCGCCCTGCAGCAGGTCGTGCAGCAGCTTCTCGAGGTCGTCGGGACCCACGGTCGCCCGCTCGAGCACGGCCGTCGGAGCGGTCCGGTGGTTCAGACCGACCACGAGCAGGCTCACGGCACCATCACCTGCCTCCGGGGGTAAGGCGTCGCAGCGGCGTCGACGCCGACGTCGACCGCGCGGCGCGCCTCGTGGAAGGAGAGGATCTGGAGCTCGACGGCGAGATCGACCTTCCGGATCTCGACGTCGGCCGGCGCCACGAGCACCGTCGGCGCGAAGTTGAGGATGCTGCGCACCCCGGCCGCGACGAGCCGGTCGCAGACCTCCTGCGCGGCGGGGGCCGGCGTCGCGATGACGCCGATCGGGCTGCCGGAGGAGCGGACGAGGTCCTCGAGGTCGGCGAGCGGCCGCACCTCGACGCCGTCGACCGACCCGATGCGCTCGGGAGCCGCGTCGACGAGGCCCGCGATGCGGAACCCGCGGGTGCGGAACCCGCCGTAGCCGGCGAGGGCGCGCCCGAGGTTGCCGACCCCGACCAGGACGACGTCGCGGTGCGATGTGAGGCCGAGCTCACGGCTGATCTCGTCGGCCAGCGAGACGACGTCGTAGCCGACCCCGCGCGTGCCGTAGCTGCCGAGCTGGCTCAGGTCCTTGCGGACCTGCGCGGAGGTGACGCCGGCAGCTTCGGCGAGGTCACCGCTCGAGACCGTCTCGATCTCCGAGTCCGCGAGCCCCGACAGGGCCCGCAGGTACAGCGGCAGCCGGGCCACCGTCGCCGGTGAGACGACCATGCGAACGGCTCGAGTTCGCGCTGCGCCCACCCGCCCCGCTCCTCGCTCGCCCACGACGCCTGCCGGTACCGGCGTGATCTCCTCCACCGTACCGCCGACCGCATGTTCGGGAAGACAGAAAGCTACTGTCCGTAACAGCTCGACGGGCGCCGCTGTGCCCGGTCACCAGCTGCGGATGCCCTGCAGGGCGAGGCGTAGACGCGGTTCGTCGACCCGCCAGTAGGAGTGCTCCCGGCCGTCGAGCAGGACCACCGGGACACGGTCCCCGAAGCGGTCGGCCAGCTCAGGGTCGGCGTCGACGTCCCGCTCGGTCCAGGCCAGGTCACGCTCGGCGGCGACGCGTCGGAGGACCTCGCGGGCCGTCGCGCACAACGAGCACCCGGGGCGCGTCAGCAGCTCGATCGTCGGGGCAGCGCCACCGCTCACGCCACGGTCCGGCCGTCCGGCGTGGCGACGTCCTGCAGCCGCCCCTTGGCCACCTTCCCCGTCGCGGTGTGCGGCAGGCTCTCGACGAACTCGATGGTGGTCGGGCACTTGAACCGCGCCAACAGGCGTCCGGCGTGGGTGAGCAGCGCCTCGGCGTCGGGCGTGCTGCCGGGGCGCGGTACGACGAGCGCCTTGACCGCGGAGCCGGAGTACGGGTGCGGCACGCCCAGGACCGCCACCTCGAGCACGTCCGGGTGCGTGGCCAACACGGCCTCGACCTCGCGCGGGTAGACGTTGAAGCCGCTGACCAGGATGAGCTCGGTGCGGCGCCCGACCAGGGTGAGGTCGCCGGCCTCGTCGGCCACCGCCACGTCGCCCGTGGACCACCACCCCTGCCCGTCCGGGCCGTCGGCGCCGTCGGGCCAGTAGCCCGAGAACAGGTTCCCGCCGCGGACGCGGACCTCCCCCGGGTCCTCCGGGTCGACCTCGGCGCCGGACCGGTCGACGAGCAGGATCTCGACACCGGGGACCGGACGACCGACCGACCCGGCCTTGGGTTCGAAGCTGCACAGCGTGCTCGTCACGCTGGGCGCGGTCTCGGTGAGCCCGTAGCCCTCGTAGACGACGTGCCCGGCGCGCGCGAGGAAGCGGCGGAGCACCTCGACCGGCAGCGGCGCAGCGCCCGAGACGGCGAGCCGGACGGAGGCGAAGGCCTCGGCGACGTCGGGCACCTCGCACCACCCGCGGTACATCGTCGGGACGCCGATGAGGTTCGTCACGCCGTGCTCACGCACCAGCGACGCCGTCGTCCCGGGCTGGAAGCGGTCGACCAGCACGCCGGTGGCGCCGGCCCGCGCCACCATGCCGAGCCCGGTGCTGAGACCGAAGACATGGGAGAGCGGCAGGACGAGCAGCACGACGTCGTCGGGCGAGGTCGGTGACGGCTCGATCCGGCCGACGTGCTCCAGGTCGGCGAGCAGCGCCCGGTGCGAGAGCATCGCGCCGCGCGGGTGTCCCGACGTGCCCGAGGTGTACATCAGCACCGCCAGGTCCTCGCCGCCGCGCTGCGCCGCCTCGGGTGGAACCGACGCCCCGGGCATCTCGTCGAGGACGACACCCGACGTCGGCGCCGCGCCGTCGAGGCCGATGACCGTCGTCGGTACGGCACCCACCGGGCCCGCGGCCAGCGCCGTCTCGACGTCCGCCAGCGCGGCCGGGCCGGAGAGGACCGCGGCCGCCGCAGAGTCCTCGAAGACGTGGGCGAGCTCGCGGGGGGTGTTGGCGGGATTGACCGGGACGGCGACGAGTCCGGCGCGCAGCACCCCGAAGTACGCCGACGGGAAGGCCAGCGTGTTGCCCAGGACGAGACAGACCCGCGACCCGGCGTCGAGCCCGAGACCGCTCAGCGCAGCGGCCACCCGGTCGGTCTCGGCGTCCACCTCGGCCCAGGTGAGGCTGCGGGACCCGTCGAGGAAGGCGACCTTCGCGCCGACCGTGGCGGCCGCGCGGCGCACGAGGTCGGCGAGCTGGGCGAGTGGGGCGGGCTGGGCGGACGACTCGATGGACATCGGCGTCCCGCCTTCCTGTTCGCTCCACGCGCTCGGGCGCCGAGTCTGGCACACCGCACGTCGCGGCCCGGCCCTCGCCACGGACGGAGCGACCCGGACCGTTCCGGCTCAGCCGTTCTTGGTGGGCGAACCCTCGGCCACGGTCACCGGCTGGCCGTCGCCGGTGCCGGGCGCCGGGCCCGCCCCGGCCCCGGGCGACGGCTGCGCCGGCGCGGGTGTCGGTGCAGTCGTCGACGTCGCGGCCGGGCTCGGGGCCGCCGACGGCGGCGGCTGCGGCTGCCGGGAGGCCCGCGGCGCGGGCGTCGTCGCCGGCTCAGGCGTCGCGACTGCGGCCGGTCCGTGCGGTGCGTCGGCGCTCCCCGGCGGGACGGCATCGCCCGAGCGGTGGGGCCCGACCCGGGGGGCCGGCAGCAGAGGTACAGAGATGCGGCCGGGTGCCGCCTCCAGGTAGCCGGCGAAGGTCGCGGCCACCACCTGGGCCGGCAGCGTGGGACCGGCGGGGGTGGACGCGTCGAGCGTGCCCGGTGCACCCGTCACCGGGGCGCCGGCGCCGCCGATCCAGACCGTCACGCAGAGCTCCGGCACGCAGCCGACGAACCAGGCGTCGGACCCCGCGGTGGCCTCGGCACCGGCCAGGGCGAAGGGGATGTCGGGAGCGGCGCGGCGACCGGTGGCCCGCAGCCCCGCGGTCAGGGCGGTGGCCTCGTCCGGTGCGAACAGCGGTTGCCCCGCCGGCAACGGGTCGGCGGAGTCCAGCACGGCGGCGCCCTCACCGGCCGAAGCCGGGCGCGTCACCCGGCTCAGCGCGCGCAGATCGTGACGGCTCCCGCCACCCGCGACGGCGCCGAAGGCGGCGGCCACCTCCCCGACGCTCGCCGTCGTCCCGTCGCCGAGGACGGTGGGCAGCTGGCCGGCGAGGGTGCCGAGCGGGCGCCGGGCGAACAGGACGCCGTCGGCACCGGCCTGGGGCGTTCCGGCAGCTGCCGAGCTCCGGTTGGTCAGGGCGCGGACGTCGCCGGTGCGCGGGTCGGTGGCGACGGCGAGCACCGGACGCGCCGGATCGGACACCAGGCGGCGGACCGAACCGTCGAGGGCGGCCTGCGCGTCGAGGTCGAGGGGCGTCGTGACCTGCAGAGCGGACCCGTAGACGGCGTCCTGGCCGTACCGGGCGAGCAACGACGACGCGATGAGGGCAGCGAAGTCGGGAGCGGCGGACGGACGGTCGACCTGCTGGTGCGGCCGGGCCTCCGGCGCCTGCCGTGCGGCGGCCAGGGCCTGGTCGGGGGTCAGGATCCCGGCCTCGCGCATCGCGTCCAGGACGGCTCGCCGCGACTGCTCGGCGGCGGCGGGCGAGGTCACCGGGTTGTGGTGCGCCGGGTCGTCACCGATGCCGACGAGCAACGCGACCTGCCCGGGGTCCAGCGCGGTGAGGGGCTGTCCGAAGTAGTAGCGAGCGGCGGCCCCGATGCCGTAGAGGCCGTTGCCGAAGTAGAGGCCGTTGACGTAGCGGGCGAGCAGGGCGCGACGCGAGAGCCGCTGCGAGAGCCGGACCGCGATGCTGGTCTCGCGCAGTGACGGGACAACCGATCCCGAGGCCACCCCCACCTGCCGGGCGTAACGCTCCTCGATCGTGCTGCCGTGGCGCCGGACGCGGAAGGCGTCGGCGGCCCCCGCCTCCAGCAGGTCGGCGGCGGAGAGGCTCTGCCGGGAGAAGTAGCCGGGGTCCTGCACCGCGACGACGGAGCGCAGCAGCAGGTCGGGCAGCTGGTCGGCGGGCAGCTGCTCGGACGGCGTCGGCGGCTCGACGGTGCTGATCGTCCGGCCCGTCACGTCGAGGACGGTCGCCGGGCGGGCCTGCGTCGGCAGCGGGAGCACCACCGGCGCCGAGGCCATGCCGGCCAGGAAGCCGACGACGAGGACCGCGGCGAGCAGGGGACCCCAGAGCCACAGCCAGACGGCGGACGAGCGGGTGATGCCGCCGGGCTCGTCCGCGACGTCGTCGGGGGCCTCCGTCGGTCGCGCCTGGGCACGGGCGGGACGCCTACCGGCGCCGACGAGGCCGTCGGCCGCGACCTCCCGGGCGTCCAGTGCATCGGTGGCCGTCCCCTCGGGGTCGTCCCGGCGGTCGGGCTCGCCGTCGAACAGGTCGTCGAAGAGGTCGTCGAGCACCACCCCGGAGGCCTGGGTCAGCTCCGAGGCGGCCTCGGGACGACGGTGGGACCCGACCGGGCGCGCGGCGCCGCGCACCCGGGACGATGCGTCGGCCGTCGTCGCGGCGGCGGATCTCCGGAGCTCACGACGAGGAGCCGGCAGACCGAGCTTGGGAGCTCGTATCGGCCTGTAGCCGCTCATACCTCGACCGTAACGCGACTGGTCACCCCGGTGCGCCGACTCGCGCCCATGCGGTGGTCCCGGTTCGGCGACGATTCAAGGCTGCCCGGGGCGGGGACGTACTGTAATCGCCGAGTCCCGTGACTGACCCAGCAGCACGCCGGGAGTCTTATGTCCGCCCGTAAACCGGGGACGTTCTCGTCCCCGGCGCCACGCCATCCGCGTCTTCCGCGCTGATGGCGGCTCTCGGCGTGGGCGCTGACCTGCCCTTCCCCGGGCTCTGGGCGCTGCAACGCGAGGTGCTCCGCCTGTGGTCCGCAGCCGAGGCCGCGTCCGAATCGTCCCGACGCCACGCGACCCCATCGGCTCCTCCGCCGCGTCGCACAGTCCCGGACGCCGAGCGATTGGGGCGGGCGGGGCGGGCCCGCGCCGACGCGCCCGAGGTCCCTGCACCGACGGCGCCGAGCGGCCCGCTTGCGGTCGTGCCGCTCCGGAAGCCCGACGACGACGAGCCGGATTCGGCCCCCGATGCCGACGTGGCTGCTTTGGTCGCGCGGGCGCAGGCGGGCGACGCCGATGCATTCGGCGAGCTCTATGACCAGTACGTCGACCTCGTGTACCGCTACATCTACTACCGCGTCGGCGGCGTCGCGCTCGCCGAGGACCTCACCAGCGAGACGTTCCTGCGGGCCCTTCGGCGCATCGACAGCTTCCGTTGGCAGGGCAAGGACTTCGCCGCCTGGCTGGTGACGATCGGCCGCAACCTCATCACCGACCACTACAAGTCGGGCCGTTACCGCCTCGAGGTCACCACCGAGGACATCCTCGAGACCGGGCGCACCCAGGTGGCGGACGGCCCCGAGAACCAGGTGCTCGACGCGCTCACGAACGAGACGCTGCTCGATGCGGTCCGCCAGCTCAACGCGGAGCAGCAGGAGTGCATCGTCCTGCGCTTCCTGCAGGGCCTGTCGGTCAGCGAGACGGCGCTGATCATGGGGAAGAACGACGGCGCCATCAAGGCGCTGCAGTACCGCGCGGTCCGCACGTTGGCCCGGCTGCTGCCCGAGGAGAAGCTGCGCTGAGGCCCGGCCCGGCGAGGCAGCCCCAGTAACTACTCGCCGGTAATCCGTAACCCGAGTCCGGACAACTCGTTCGCCAACCAGAGACAGGCCGGATCCATGGGGGACCGGGCCGGACGGGGGGGTGGCATGACAGCGGTCTTCCCGCGCCCACCCGGCCGTGACGCCGCCACCCGGGATCTCGAGGCGTTCATCCCCTTGGCCCGCCTGGCGACGCTCAGCGAGACGCTCGCCGCGCAGCCGCTCGGTCCCAGCGCCGCCTTCCGGAGCGAGCTCCGCACCCGCCTGCTCGCCGAGCACGCGGCACGGTCGGCGGGTAACGCCACCGACGAACCGGCCGACCCGGCCCCGGTCTCCGAGCTCGCGCCGACGCATCGCCATCGCGCCCTCCGTGCATCGGCTGCCGGCGTCGCTCTCGTCCTCGCTGGTGGCGGTGTCGCAGCGGCTGCCGCCGGGGACTCGCTCCCCGGCGACACCCTCCACCCGCTGAAGCGGTTCACCGAGTCGGTCCGCGCGGCCATCGACCCGCACCGCGACCAGCCGTCGCACGTCCTGCGGGAGATCGACGTCCGGCTCTCCGAGCTCCGTCGCAGTAGCCGTCCCGCGCTCGGCGCGACGCCCCGCGGCGTCGCGCTCGAGCGGTGGCCGGCGATGCTCAGCGCGCTGTCCGAGGTCAAGGCCGAGCTGGATCGCCTGGCTCCCCGGGCCGCTGACCCGACGGTCCGCGCGGCGCTCCTCGAACGGCGCCAGCGCCTCGCCGACATCATCCCGACGCTGACCGCGGCGCAGCAGCCGGCGGTCCAACGGCTGATCGCGCAGATCGACGCCATGACCGGCTCGCCCGCCGCGGGCGGCCTCCTCCCCCTCCCCGGGGTCGGGGCCGCGGCTCCCCCGGTCGCCGTCGCCCGCGCCATCGATGACGTTCTCGCCGCCCTGCGGACCGACGCGACCGCCGTCGCCGGGGTCCCGGCGCCCCAGGCACCGGACGGCCGGACCGGCACGCCCACCAGCAGCTCCGCCGCCTCCCCGGACCCCGACGCCGACGCAGCAGGTGCGACGAACAGCACCGGGGCGCTCGCTGTGTCGAGCGCGCGATCGGGGTCGAGCTCCGCACCGCTGTCCGGCTCCGCGTCGTCCCCGCGTTCCACCGCCGCCGGGCGCACCGTGGTCCGCCAGGCGGCCCGCACCGCGCCGATGGTGCGCACGGTGACGGTCACCGTCACGACCGTGACCACCCGGACCGCCGACGGTGTCGCGACCACCCGGGTCGGCCCGACCACCCGGACGGTCACGACCACCGCGGGCGTCGTCGGACAGGCCGTCGGACGGACCGTCTCCACCACGACGCGCACCGTCGTGACCGATGCCATCGGCTCGACGCTGCCGGGCTCGCCGTTGACCTCAGCGCGACCACCCGGCGTGCCGACCACCTCCTGAGGCACCCTCGGACACGCCGCGCCGAGGCGACCCGGGGAGCCGGGCGAGGGGGTCGGCACCCGTAAGCTGCTGCCGTATCGCCAGGTACCGCGACGACGGCGTCGAGGAGACACGGCCAGATGGGGCTACGACGGGGCACACGAGCCGACAGCGCGGTTCTCGCGGGCGCGGCGTCGGCGGCTGCCGCCGAGGTGGAGGCCGTCCCCAGCATCGCGCAGGATCCGACCGCGGGCGCCTTCTTCGACGTCGACAACACCATGATGATGGGTGCGTCGATCTTCCACTTCGCGCGGGGGCTCGCCGCCCGCGACTTCTTCACGACCCGTGACCTGCTGCGGTTCGCGCGCCAGCAGCTCGCCTTCCGCGTCGGCGGTACCGAGAGCCACGAGAACATGGTCACCGCCCGGGAGGCCGCGCTCGCGTTCGTCGCCGGGCGGAAGGTCTCCGAGATCGTCCGCCTCGGCGAGGAGATCTACGACGAGCTGATGGCCGATCGGATCTGGGCCGGAACGCGGGCATTGGCGCAGGACCACCTCGACCACGGTCGCCGGGTCTGGCTGGTCACGGCAACGCCCATCGAGCTCGCGTCCCTCATCTCGCGTCGCCTCGGCCTGACGGGCGCCCTGGGCACGGTGTCGGAGGTGCAGGACGGGCTCTACACCGGCAAGCTCGTCGGTGAACCGCTGCACGGGCCCGCCAAGGCCGAAGCGATCCGGGCACTGGCCGAACGCGAGGGGCTCGACCTCGCGAAGTGCTACGCCTACAGCGACTCCACGAACGACCTGCCGATGCTCTCGCTCGTCGGCCATCCCTTCGCGGTCAACCCCGACCCCGATCTGCGCTCGGTCGCCCGCGAGAAGGGGTGGGAGATCCGGGACTTCCGCACCGCCCGCAAGGCGGTCAAGGTCGGCCTGCCCGCGGCCGCCGGGGTCGGTGCCGTCAGCGGCGGCATCGTGGCCGGGGTCCTGCTGCGGCGCCGGCACGCGGGCAGCACCCCGGTCGAACTGATCAGCGAGGCCCTGCTCCGCGCCGGGGAAGGCGTCGGTGACGTCGCCGGTGCGCTCGCGGGCTCGGCGGTCACCGCGGCCCACGCCGCGCGCCGCTCGTTCCGGAACCGGCCCGATCTGGCCGACCTCAAGCGGGCCGGCAACGTCTCGCGTGACTCCGTCGCCTCGGTGGCCCGGGCCGCGTCGGAAGCGGTACGACCGCGCCCGACGACCGGCGTACGACGGATCCTGACCCGCCGCTGAGCCGCCGCCGAGGGGTCAGAAGAAGACGGACCGCCGCTGCATCAGCAGCTTGTAGAGCGTGCCCTGGATCGTCTCCCGGACCTGGTCGGTCAGGTTGAAGACCGTCATCGGGTCGTCGGCGGCCGCGCTGCCGTAGGAAGCGGTCTCCACCGGCTCGCCGAACTCGATGATCCACTTCGACGGCAGCGGGACGAGTCCGAGCGGACCGAGCAGCGGGAACGTCGGCGTCACCGGCAGGTAGGGCAACCCCACGATGCGAGCGATGGTCTTGAGGTTGCCGAGCATCGGATAGATCTCCTCGGCCCCGACCAGCGAGCACGGGATGATCGGCGCACCGGTCCGCAGCGCGGAGCTCACGAAGCCGCCGCGGCCGAAGCGCTGCAGCTTGTACCGCTCGCTGTAGGGCTTCCCGATGCCCTTGAACCCCTCCGGCCAGACGGCGACGAGTTCGCCGGAGGTCAGCAGCCGCTCCGCGTCGGCCTGGCAGGCGAGGGTGTTGCCGGCCTTGCGGGCCAGCGGCGCGAGGAATGGCAGCTGGAACACCAGGTCCGCGGCGAGCAGACGGAGGTGACGGTGGGCCGGGTGGTGGTCGTAGACCGCGAGGGTCGTCATCGCGGCGTCGATCGGGATGGTGCCGGAGTGGTTGCCGACGATCAGCGCGCTGCCCGCGTCGGGCAGGTTCTCCATCCCGCGGGTCTCGACCCGGAACCACTTCTCGTAGACCGGCCGTAGCACCGTGGCGAGCACGTGCTCGGTGAGGTCGGCGTCGAAGCCGTACTCGTCGACCTCGTAGTCACCGGTGAGGCGGCGACGGAGGAAGGCGAGCGCACCGGCGAGCTTGCGCTCCCAGTCGGGCGACTCACCCGGGGCGAGCCGTCGTAGCTCCTCGGCGAGCGGATCGCCCGCGGACGCGGCGCGCTCGAGCGCGGCGAGGGCGTCAGCCCATTCCGGCGGCATGCCGTCGGTGGTGGCGGGCGCGCTCGGGCGCGGGGCCACGTCCGCGTTCGCATCGGCGTTGATCTCGACGGTGTCGTCGGCGGCCGACGCCGTCGGCCGGACCGGCCGTGCCGCGGGTCGGGTCAGGTCGATGATGTCGTCGTCGCCGTCCACGGGCGCCTCCCCCGATGCCGTCGATGCCTGACCCGGACCGTCCTGGACCGACTGCCGGTCCCCGGGCTCGTCACGCACGAGCCGGATCACCGGCTCGGCGGTGCCGGGCGCCGGGGCCGGAGCGACCGGAGCCGCCTCGTTCCGCGGGCGCTCGGCGTCGGACAGCCGGAACACACGAGCGTCAGCCACTGAGCACCCTCTCGGTCGACTCCTCGACGGGGTACGGCACGCGGCGGGGGTCGCGCCCCACGACGGCCTGGCCCCGGGCGGTCAGGTTGAGCACGCCCCGCTCGACGGCGGCGACCGTCTGCGGAGCGATCAGCTTGCGAAGGCCGGTCTCCCGCACCCACTCGTCGAACGCCTGCCGCGTCGTGTAGCGGGGGCGGTAGCCGAAGACGTCGTGCAGGCGGCTGACGTCGACCATCCGGCCGTACTCGATGAAGCGCATCTGCTCGGGCGAGAAGTCGATGCGCCCCGCGCGACGGAGCAGGTTGCCGACGATGCTGACCGCGCCGGGCGGGACCGGGACGGCGGGACGGCCCGTGCGCCGGACGGCCTGGCTCAGCAGCAGCAGCCCGTCGCCCCCGGCGTTGAACGTGCCCGGGTGGTCCTCGAGGGTGGCCCGGCGCAGGATCTCGAGCGCGTCGTCGGAGTGGCAGAGCTGGATGCGCGGGTCGTGGCCGAGCACCGTGGGGACTGCCGGCAGCGAGAGGTAGCGCGTCAGCGGGCTGTCGATGCGGGGGCCGATGAAGTTGGTGAAGCGCAGGACGGTCAGCGCGACGTCGGGACGTCGGCGGACGAAGCCGCGGACGTAGCTCTCGACCTCGATCGCGTCCTTCGAGTACCCGTTGCGGTCGAGCTCACGGGGCTCGCAGTCCTCGGTGAACAACGCCGGGCCGCGCGCGGACGAGCCGTAGATCGCCGTCGTCGACTTCAGGACGAGCTTGCGCACGCTCGGCGCCTTCTGGCACGCCGCCAGCAGCTGCATCGTCCCGATGACGTTGATCTCCTTCATCGCCGTGCGGCCGCCTGCGCCGTCGGGGGTGGCGATGAGGTTCATGTGGACGATCGTGTCGATGCCCGCGGTGTTGATGACCTTGGCGATCATCGGGTTGCGGATGTCGGCACGGACGAATTGCGTGCGCCCGAGGTCGTCGGTCGGCGCGACGGTGTCCACGCCCACGACGGCGTCGATCGCGGGGTCGGCGGCCAGCGTGCGGGCGACCTGTCCCCCGAGGTACCGGGACACACCCGTGACGAGTACCCGGCGCGGTTGCATCGGCGGCCCCTGCTCGTCGTCGGACTGCTCGTGGGTGGTGCGCGTTGGTGCGTCGGGTCTCGGTGCCCGGGTCAGTGATGCGCTCGCTGGGACAGCGTCCCCGACAACCGGCAAGCGGGTCAATCCGCTCACCCGATCGGCCGCGTCGGCCGACCGCGCCGCGCGGTCAGGCTACCCGCCCCCCGGCCCGCACGCGCGGGCGATTCGCCCCTGGTCCGGGACGGGCGGGCGCTCGTGCGGCCCCGCCCGCCCCCGAGGACGAGGCGGCGGACTACTTCTTGTTGCGACGCTGCACGCGGGTGCGCTTCAGCAGCTTGCGGTGCTTCTTCTTGGCCATGCGCTTGCGGCGCTTCTTGATGACGGAGCCCACGGAAGTCCTCACATACCTGTCTCGGAAGACTCCAGCCTATCGGTCCGGCGGGGACGCGCCTCCCCGGGGCGCCACGCCCCGGCAGGCGCGAACCTCGTCGCCCGGCGCGGGCTCAGGCGACCAGGTCGTGGTATCCGAAGACCGCCTCGCGGCTGGCCGCCACGGCCCGGTCGAGCGAGCCACCGTTCCCGCCGTCCCATGCGCGCACGGGCGGGTCGTCCGTCCCGCCCGTCCCAGCCGGACCGTCGGTCAGCGAGTCCGGCGGCGTCCCACCGATCCGGTGCGTGGCGTAGTCCCGCCACTCCTCCGGGACCGACCCGTCGACGCGGGCCCCGGTCACCTCGGCCAAGGCGTGCGTCCACGCCCGCGGCACGACCGCGAGCGGGTCGTAACCGCCGCCGCCGAGCACGACCCACCGTCCCTCGCAGAGCTCGTGTGCCAGCTGGTGCATCCGGGCGTACGCGGCGCGCTGCCCGTCAACGGTGCAGGTGAGGTGGGCCAGCGGGTCGAGCCGGTGGGTGTCGCACCCGAGCTGGCTGACGATCACCTGCGGTCGGAAGGCGCGCAGCAGCTCCGGAACCACCGCGTCGTAGGCCCGGAGCCACCCGGTGTCGTCCGTACCGGCGGGCAGCGCGACGTTCGCCGCGAAGCCGGTCCCCGCACCCGAGCCGATCTCGTCGGGCCAGCCGGTGCCCGGGAACAGCGTCCGTCCGCTCTCGTGGAGGCTGACCGTCAGTACCCGCGGGTCGTCGAAGAAGGCGGCCTGCACGCCGTCGCCGTGGTGCACGTCGACGTCGACGTAGGCGACCCGCGATGCGCCGGCCCCGAGCAGCCAGGCGATGGCGACCGCCGGGTCGTCGTAGACGCAGAAGCCGCTCGCCCGGTCCCGCATGGCGTGGTGCAGGCCGCCGGAGAGGTTGACGCCGTGCTGCGCGCGGCCGGTCCACACCGCCTGCGCGGCCTGCACGCTCGCACCCGTCACCAGGGCGGAGGTCTCGTGCATCCGCGCGAAGACCGGGTTGTCACCGTTGCCGAAGCCGTAGCGCAGGGCGAGCCGGCTCATCAGCTCGTCGGGTGCGGTCTTCACGAAGCCGACGTAGTCCGGGTCGTGCACCAGCTCCAGGACGTCGTCGTCGGCCGCCGTCGGCGGCGCGATCGTGACACCCGGCCGTCGCAGCACCCCGAGCGACCGTGCGAGCGCGATCGTGAGGTCCAGCCGCACCGGTCGCAGGGGATGGCCGGGACCGTGGTCGTAGTCGGTGAGGACCTCGTCCCAGACGACCAGCGTGCTGTCACTCATGTCTTCCCTCTCCGACCGTGATCCGCTGCCCCTTCAGATCGGACTCCGCTCAGCCGCGGGCCAGGTCCTGCGCCCGGTCGCGGCACGCTTCCAGCGCGTCGTAGAACGCGGCCCGCAACCCACCGTTCTCCAGCTCGCGGAGCGCGGCGGCGGTCGTCCCGCCGGGCGAGGTCACCGCCTCCCGGAGCAGGGCCGGGTGCTCGCCGGTCTCCCGCAGCATGGTCGCCGCACCGAGTGCGGTCTGCGTCGCCAGCTCCGTGGCCAGGGGACGCGGAAGGCCGAGCAGCACGCCGGCGTCGATCATCGCCTCGACGACGAGGAACAGGTAGGCGGGACCGCTGCCGGAGACGGCGGTGACGGCGTCGATCTGCGCCTCGGGCACACGGACGACGCGACCGACGGCCGTCATCAGCTGCTCGGCCCGGTCCAGGTGCTCCGGCCCGGCCGCGCCGCCGGCCGCGAGCGCCGACATGCCCTGACCCACGAGCATCGGGGTGTTCGGCATGACCCGCACGACCGGGGTGCGGGGCGGCAGCACGGACTCGATGCTCGCAGCGGAGATGCCGGCCGCGACCGATACGACCGTCGCGTGCCGGGCGAGCCCGGTGCCGGCGGCAGACGCGACGGCGAGCAGGTCGTTGGGCTTGACCGCGAGGACGACGACCTCCGCGTCCGCGACCGCCTCGGCGGGGTTTCCGACGCTCCGGACCCCGTACCGGTCGGCGACCTCCGTGGCGCGGGCGGTGACACGCTCGCAGACCACGACGTCGCCGGCGCTCGTCGCCCCGTCGGCCAGGACGCCGGCGAGCAGCGCCTCCCCGATCTTGCCGACCCCGAGGATCGCGATCCGCACGCCTGGCCTCCTGTTGCGGTCCTGCCGCCCACGGCCTCCTGCGGACGCGGCGCTCCGCCGAGGCTAGCCCGGTGGACTCCGAACGGCTGCGTCAGGCGCGGCGGCGGATGTCGCCGAGCGCTGCCGGCGCGGCCATGTTGAGTCGCGTGAAGGCCAGCGCCTCGGCGAGGTCGGCCTCGCGGTCGGCCCGCGACTCGGCCTTGCGGGTGTTCACCTCGACGACCACCAGGCCGTCGTAGCCGCGCTCGGCGAGCCGCTCGAGCAGCTCGGCGCACGGCTGCGTGCCGCGGCCGGGGATGAGGTGCTCGTCGCGCGCCGAACCCATGCCGTCGGCGATGTGCAGGTGGACGAGACGGTCCCCCAACGCGTCGGCCATCGCCAGCGCGTCGGACTGCGACGTGGCCGTGTGCGAGGTGTCGAGGGTGACGTGGCGGTAGTCCTGGTCGACCGGCGACCAGTCCGGGGCGTAGGGCACGACGGCCCGGCCGCGGGCGCGGAGCGGGAACATGTTCTCGACCGCGAACTGGATGGGGGTCTCCTCCCCCATCTTCTCGACGCCGGCGATGAAGTCCCGCGCGTAGTCGCGCTGCCAGCGGAACGGCGGGTGCACGACGACGGTCTCGGCACCGAGCCGCTCGGCCGCCTGCTGGGCGCGGACGAGCTTGACCCACGGCTCGGTCCCCCAGACCCGCTGCGTGATGATCAGGCAGGGGGCGTGGATCGCGAGCACCGGGACGCCGTGGTAGTCCGACAGCCGGCGCAGCGCCTCGATGTCCTGGCTGACCGGGTCGGTCCAGACCATGACCTCGACACCGTCGTAGCCCAGCCGCGCCGCGATCTCGAAGGCGCTGGCCGTCGACTCCGGGTAGGTGGACGCGGTCGAGAGCGCGACCTTGGCCGACGGGACCCGGGCGATGACCCCGTCCGACGGCTCGGCACGGGCGGAGGTGCGCGCCGGCGGCATCGACGGCGGGGCGCTCGGACTCGGCCCCCGTCGAGGACGGCGGTGGCCCCTCGATCACACCCCCAGGCTATCCGGCGTGTCGCGCGGATCAGCTGACGACGGGTCCGGGCGCCCCACTGGTGCGGGCGGCTCCGGACTACAGCGGCAGGTGGTCGAGACGCCGGAGGATGACGCCCTCGCGTAGCGCCCACGGGCAGATGTCGAGCTCGTCGACGCCGAGCAGGTCCATCGCCTCGGCCGCCACGACCGCACCGGCGAGCAGCTGGCCCGCCCGGTCGGCCGACACCCCGGGCAGTGCGACGCGCTGCGCCGCGGTCATCTTCGCCAGCCGCGTCACGATCGCCTCGGCGTCGGACGCGGTGAGCACACGCCGGACGTAGGGACCCTTGCTGTACGGCGCCTCCCCCGCGATGCGGGCGAGCGAGCGGAAGGTCTTGCTCGTGGCGACCACCCGGTCGGGCTCGCCGAGCTCGTACAGCCGCGGCACCAACCCGGCCATCTGCGCCTTCGCGTACTTCCGCAGTGCCGCCACGGCCGAGCGCTTGGGCGGGTCCCCGTCGAGCCAGTCACGCGTCAGCCGGCTGGCGCCGAGCGGCAGGCTCGCGGCGACGTCGGGGTCCTCGTCCTGGCCGCAGGCGACCTCGAGCGAACCCCCGCCGATGTCGAGCGCGAGGAGCCGCCCCGCGCTCCAACCGAACCAGCGGCGCACCGCGAGGAAGGTGAGGCGTGCCTCGTCCTCCCCTGGCAGGACCTGCAGGTCGACGCCGGTGGTCTGCCGCACGTCGGCCAGCACCTCGGCCGCGTTGGTGGCGTCGCGGACGGCGCTGGTCGCGAAGGCCATCAGCTCCTCGGCCCCGAGCTTCTCGGCCTCGTGGCGGGCCTCGTCGAGGGTGTCGGCGAGCTTGCGCGCGCCCTCCGGGCCGAGCGACCCGTCGTCGCTGAGCAGCTGCGAGAGCCGCAGCGGCGTCTTCACGCTGGCGGCGGCGACCGGGGCGGCACCGGGATAGGCGTCGACGACGAGGAGGTGGATCGTGTTCGACCCGACGTCCAGCACTCCCAGCCGCATGGTCGCCGAGGCTATCCGGCGGAGCGGCTTCCACCGGGCTGGCGCGACGGCGCGGGACCGGCTGGGTCCGCTAGAGCCAGCCCTGCGCCTCGGCGACCCGAATCGCCTCGACCCGGTTGCGCGTCCCGGTCTTGCCGATGGCCGAGGACAGGTAGTTGCGGACCGTGCCCTCGGAGAGGAACAGCCGACCCGCCACCTGGGCGACGGCGGCGCCGTCCCGGGACGCGACGAGCACGTCCCGCTCCCGGCCGGTGAGCGGGCTCGCGCCGCCCGCGAGCGTCGCCGCGGCCAGTGCCGGGTCGACGACCCGCTCGCCGCGCGCGGTGCGCCGGACGGCATCGGCCAGTTGCGCGGCCGGAGCGTCCTTGACGACGAAGCCGAGCGCGCCCGCCTCCATCGCCCGTCGCAGGTACCCGGGCCGGCCGAAGGTGGTGAGGATGAGGACCCGGATCTCCGGGCAGGCCGACGCGAGCGCGCCCGCGGCGGCGAGGCCGTCGAGCCCGGGCATCTCGATGTCGAGGAGGGCGACGTCGGGGCGCACGCGGGTCGCCGCGGGCACGACCTCGTCGCCGCGGCCGACCTCGACGACGACCTCCAGGTCGTCCTCGAGATCGAGCAGCGCCGCGAGGGCGCCGCGCACCATCGACTGGTCGTCGGCGAGGAGCAGTCGGATCACGGTGCGGGAACCGGCGCCGCATCCACCGCGGGCTGGACGTCGCGGATCAACGGCCGGCTTCCGGCGACCGCGGGGAGGTCGACCCGCAGCCGGAACCCGCCGTCCGGTCGTGGGCCGGCGGACACGCTGCCGCCCGCTGCCGCTGCCCGCTCGGTGAGTCCGTCCAACCCGTTGCCGGCGCGTACGCCCGTCGCGGTCGCGGCGGTGCAGCCACGTCCGTCGTCGACGATCTCGACGCTGGTCGGGCTCAGCTCGATGGCGACCCGGCCGGCCCGGCTGTGCCGCACCGCGTTGGTGATGCCCTCCCGCACCGCCCAGCCGAACAGCTCGCGGGCCTGCATCGGGACGTCCTCGACGCTCGCCGGCAGCTGCGCGGTCATCCCGGCGGCGGCGAGCACCTCGCGCGCCGACGCGAGCTCGGCGATGAGGCTCATCTCCCGGTAGCCGGTGACGGTCGTGCGCACGTCGGCGAGCCCCTGGCGGGCCAGTTCGGCGACCTGGAGCATTTCCTGCGCGGCCCGCTCCGGATCGATCGACACCAGCCGCGCCGCCAGCTCGGCCTTCACCGAGACGGTGGTCAACGAGTGGCCCAGCAGGTCGTGCAGGTCGCGGGCGATGCGGAGCCGCTCCTGCTCGGCGGCGAGGCGCTCCACCTCCTGCCGTGCCTGGTACAGCGCGGTGGTGTTGGCGAAGCCGGACCGCAGGCCGAACATCGCGAGCGCCACGAGCAGCGTGGGGACGCCGACCCCGAACTGGAGGCCGTGCACGTCCCACGACTTGACGTACTGCGGCAGGAGCGTGACCGCGGCGGTCAGCGCCAGGACCGCAGGGATCGAGGCCCGCGGCGGCAGCAACAGCACGATGGCGATACCGAGGTAGGTCGCCATCACGATGCCGCCGCCGTCGATGGCCAGCAGGTAGACGGTCGGGATCGCGCACATCCCGGCGAACACGCGAGGCGCCCATCCCGGCCGGCGCTCGAACGCGGCGATGGGCAGCGGGCCGATGTAGAGGGCGACGAAGCAGAGCAGGAGCAGCACCCCGCCGATCCGGCCGGCCCAGCCGTGGTCGTTCCACAGCGGCGGCAGGGCGTAGCCGAGGTAGATCATGAACAACCCGGCGAAGACCCGCCAGCGGCGCAGCATGAACCGCTCGTGCCGGTCCGCAGCCTCGCCGGCCGGGGCGACGCACCCGTCCGGGACACCACCCGGCATGAACTCGGTGCCCGTCATGGACCTGCCGACGCCGAACCCGTCGTTCAGCAACCTGCGCTTCATGGACGAATCCCTTCTTCTGGCCGCGACGGTCAGGACTTGGCCGTGTCCCGGACGTACGCCCGGCCGGCGAAGGCAGCGAAGACGATCGTCCACGCCGCGAGCACTCCGACACCGTGCCACCCGATCCACGATCCGACGAGGGCATCGCGCCCGGCGCCGGCCGCCCAGTACGTGGGCAGTGCCTTCGCGATGTCACCGACCCAGCTCGGGAAGCTCTCGATGGGCACCCAGAGTCCACCCAGCAGGGCGAGCAGCGAGATGAGCCCGCCCATGACGGCCTGCAGCGAGTCCGGCTTGGCGGCGTAGCCGAGGAAAACGGCGAGCGCCGCCATGGGCAGCAGTCCGAGCAGGACCGAGAGTCCGATCGCGGGCCAGCGCATCGTCGGCAGGTCGACGTGCTTCCCGAGGCCGCCGGCGAGGAACACGATGACGAGCGCCGGTGCGGCCACGCTGAAGCCCGTGATCGCCTTCGCGAGCACGTACTCCCGACCCGTCAGCGCGGTCAGCCGCAGTTGCCGGTTCCAGCCGGTGGACCGTTCGAGCGCGATCCGGCCCGCGGTGGAGAACACCCCGCTCATGGCGCCGAAGGTCGCCATGCTGACCATGATGTACGCCGGTACGGTCAGCCCGCCGATCCGGTCGTTGCTGCTGCCGGAGCTGAACAGCAGGAACAGCACCAGCGGCATGCCGAGCGAGAAGATCAGGTAGCGCGGGTTGCGCAGGGTCCGGCGCAGCTCGCCGAGCAGGTAGTGGCGGTTCATGCGGAGAGCTCCTTCTCGGGGCGGGCGTGCGGCACGGGCTGGTCATCTACCTGTGAACCAGTGGCGGAAGCCGCGGCGGAACCGCTGGCGGTCAGCGCGACGAAGGCCTCTTCGAGCCCGGCACCGCTCACCTCGATGTCGCGGGCGTCCGGGCAGCCCGCCAGCAGCGCCCGTAGGGCGGTGTCGCTGTCCGGGCAGGACAGGACGACGGTGTCGCCGTGGTACTCGACAGCGGCGACGCCGGGGAGCGCGCCGAGGCTCGCTCGGACGGCCCGGTCGACGACGGTGGCGCGGATGGTGCGGCCTCCGGCGAGCGCCTTGATCTCGCCCGTCGGGCCGTCGGCCACGACCGACCCGGCCCGGAGCAGCACGATGCGGTCGGCGAACGCGTCGGCCTCCTCGAGGTAGTGCGTCGCGAACACGACTGTCCCGCCGCCCGCGGCCCAGGCCCGGGTCGAGGCCCAGAAGCCGCGCCGCGACTCGACGTCCATCGCGGCGGTGGGCTCGTCGAGGACGAGGAGATCCGGGTCCGGTGCGAGGGCCAGGGCGAAGCGCACCCGCTGCGCCTGACCGCCGGAGAGCTGGTCGGTGCGGCGGTCGGCGACGTCGGTGATGCCGGCGCGGGCGAGCACGGTGTCCACCGGCTGCGGCTCGGCGTACAGGTGGCACATCATGTCCACCAGCTCCCGGACGGTCAGGCCGGGCAGTAGGCCGCCGTTCTGCAGCATGGCGCCGACCCGGCCCTTCGAGGTCGCCTCGCGCGGCGTGCGGCCGAAGAGGTGTGCGCTGCCCGCGTCGGGGCGGGTCAGGCCGAGCAGCAGGTCGACGGTGGTCGACTTCCCGGCCCCGTTCGGGCCGAGGAGTGCGACGACCTCGCCGGCGGCGATCGCGAGGTCCACGCCGTCGACGGCGACGGTGGCGCCGTAGGTCTTGCGGAGGCCGGCGAGATGGACGACCGGAGCGTCGGTAGGCATGGGAGAAGCTTCGGGCCACCCGGCCCCGGGGCGTAGTAGCCGCCGTCAGCAGCTCGCGGTGACAACTGTCAGCAGAACGTCCCCGGCAGCAGCGGCGCTCGGTAACGTCCGCCCTCGTGACCGCGCGCGAGTGGATCGTCTTCCCCGACCCCGACGACCCGCAGCACGAGATCCGGGCCGACCTCACGTGGCTGCTCTCCACCTGGACCTGCATCTTCGGCCGCGGCTGCCACGGCATCAACGCCGAGCACCCCGGCGACGCCTGCTGCACGCACGGGGCCTACTTCGTGGACGCCGACGACGAGAAGCGCGTCCGGTACCACGCGAAGCGGCTGACGAAGGAGACCTGGGAGCGCCACGGCACGCGGTCGCTGGTCGTCACCGACGAACTCGACGGTGAGACGGCCCGCAAGACCCGCGTCATCGACGACGTCTGCGTGTTCTTCAACCGCGAGCCCGGCCCGGAGTACGGCTGCGCCCTGCACCACCTCGCCGAGCGCGACGGCGTCAGCATCCTCGACACCAAGCCCGAGGTCTGCTGGCAGGTGCCGGTGCGCCGCGAGTGGGAGGACCTGGGCGAAGCTGGGACCCGCACCACGGTCACCGAGTTCAGCCGCGCCGGGTGGGGCGAAGGCGGGGCGGACCTGTCGTGGTGGTGCAGCGCGTCGGTCGAGGCGCACGCCGCCGGCCAGGAGCCGTTCGTCCGGACCTACGCCGAGGAGCTCACCGCCCTGCTCGGCGAGGCCGCCTACGCCGAGCTCGACCGACTCTGCGCCGCACGGCTGGCACAGGGCGGCCCCGTCGCGCTGCTGCCGCTCGTCGAGCCCTGACCGCCCCTGCCCCCGTCCGAACCTGTGTGGGCTTCGGCCGGTCAGGACCGGCGGAAGCCCACACAGCTCCGCAGCTCGTGGGGCCGGCTACTTCTTGCCCGAGCCCTGCGAGGCGACGGCGGCACTCTTCTCGCGGGCGAGGTCCTCGTCGAGGTACGTGCCGCTGACGCCGAGTGCCTCGTCGAAGGTGCCCGTCGGCTTGAAGTCGTCCCCGAGCTCGTAGCGCAGCGGGATCCCGGTCGGGATGTTCAGCCCGCTGATCGCGCCGTCGGCGATGCCGTCGAGGTGCTTCACCAGGGCCCGCAGCGAGTTGCCGTGCGCCGCCACCAGCGTCGTGTGCCCCGCACGGAGGTCCGGCACGATCGAGTCGTACCAGTACGGCAGCATCCGCTCGAGCACGTCCTTCAAGCACTCGGTGCGCGGCACCAGGTCCGGCGCCAGGTCGGCGTAGCGCTCGTCGACTCCGGACTCCTGGCCGTCCTCGATGGGCGGCGGGGGCGTGTCGTAGGAGCGGCGCCAGGTCTGGAACTGCTCGTCGCCGTACTTGTCCCGGGTCTCGCCCTTGTCGAGGCCCTGCAGCGCGCCGTAGTGCCGCTCGTTGAGCCGCCACGACCGCCGCACCGGCGCCCACAGCCGTCCGCACTCCTCGAGCGCGAGGGTCGAGGTGCGGATGGCCCGGGTCAGCAGCGACGTGTGCACGACGTCGGGCAGCACCGACTGCTCAGCGAGCAGGCGACCGCCGCGACGGGCCTCGTCCACCCCGTCGTCGGACAGGTCGACGTCGACCCAGCCGGTGAACAGGTTCTTCTTGTTCCAGTCGCTCTCGCCGTGACGGAGCAGCACGAGGGTCGGCATGGCGACGATTGTGCCGGAGGAGCCGGGGGCCGGCGGTGTCGGCCCCGTTACGGGTGGTTCGGCAGCGAGGCGCCGCCGAGCAGACCCTCCGGTGGCCGGCCGCCGGCGTCGCGGGCGAGCTTGGCGCGCCAGGTGCGCTCCCGCTCGATGGCGCCGGCGAAGCCGAGTTGCAGCGCGGGGTCGAAGTTCTCGTCGGCGTAGGTGCGCACCGAGCCGAGCACCCGGTCGATCTCCTCGGCGTCGATCGCGGCGAGCGGCACACGGCCGGTCAGGAAGATGTCGCCGAGCCGGTCGACGGAGAAGTGCACCGCGTAGGTGCGGGCGTTGCGGCCGAGCAGGAACTTGTACGTGCCGCCCTCGTTCTCGGCCGGCTTGCGCATGAAGAACGCCTCGACCAGCAGGCTGAAGTCCTGCACGACGAGCCACGTCATCGTCGCGAGCTTGTGCTCGCCCTCGAGCTTGACGAGGAAGGCACCTTCCTCGACCCGCTCGTAGGACAGCCCGAGCTCGTCGAGGACGGACTTCAACAGGACGTCGAGCCGTGCGCGCTCATCGGGGTCGAGCGTGCCGGCGTGCGGGACGGCCATGCGAGTTCCTCCTGGCGCGAGCGGGAAGCGGACCCGGGTGCGGGGACGTCGTGTCAGGAGCCTGCCCCCGGCCGCACCGACTACGCCAGCGCGGCCAGGCCGCCACGCCCGTCGCGGCGCTGCTCACGGGATGTGGCGTGCAACGCAGCGGCGTAGCTGCCCAGCACGCCGCGGGCGGTGGCCGCCCAACCGAAGCCGGACGCGTGCGCAACGGCGCCCTCCGCCAGCCGGTCGCGGAGCCCGGGCTCGTCGAGCAGCCGCGTCAGGGCCGCGGCGTAGTCGGCCGGGTCGTGGCCGTCGACGAGGAGCCCGCTGACCTCGTCCCGGACCGCGGTACGCAACCCACCCACGGCCGCCGCGACCACCGGCGTGCCGCACGCCTGGGCCTCGAGCGCGACGAGGCCGAAGCTCTCGTTGTGACTCGGGACGACGACGACGTCGGCAGCCCGGTACCAGTCGGCGAGGCGCTCGTGGGCGACCGGCGGCTCGAAGCGCACGACGTCGGCGATGCCGAGATCAGCGGCCAGGGCCTGCAGCTCGCGCGGGGTCTCCAGACCGTTTCCGCTGGGGCCGCCGAGCACCGCCACGACGAGCTCCCGACGCCGCGCCGGATCGTCCGCGAGGAGTGACGCGGCGGCCCGGAGCAGCACATCGGGCGCCTTCAGCGGCTGAAGACGCCCGACGAACAGGAGCAGGTCGGCGTCGGGCGGGACGCCGAGGCGGGTCCGCGCAGCCGTCGCCTCACCGGGGCGGAAGACCTCGAGGTCGACACCGGGCGCGACGACGTCGACCGAATCCTCGGGTGCTTCGTAGAGCTCGATCAGCTCGCGGGCCTCGGCCGGTGTGGAGGCCACGAGGCGCGTGCTGGCCGCCACCACCTGCTGCTCCCCGATCACGCGGACCAGCGGCTCGGCGGTGTCGCCGACGGCGAGCGCCGCGTTCTTGACCTTGGCGAGCGTGTGGGCCGTCGACACCAGCGGGACACCCCACCGCTCGGCGGCGACCCAGCCGATCTGGCCGGAGAGCCAGTAGTGGGAGTGGACGAGGTCGTACCACCCGGGCTCGTGCGCGGCCTCGACGCGGAGGAGTTCGGCGGTGAAGGCACACATCTGTGCAGGCAGGTCCGCCTTGCCGAGCCCCTCGTAGGGGCCGGCGGTGACGTGCCGGACGAGCACCCCGTCGTCGAGCCGCACGACCGGCGGCAGGCCGCTGCGGGTGGCGCGGGTGAAGATCTCCACCTCGATGCCGAGCGCGGCGAGCTGCCGCGAGAGCTCGACCACGTAGACGTTCATGCCGCCGGCGTCACCGGTGCCCGGCTGGTCCAAGGGCGAGGTGTGCACCGACAGCATCGCCACGCGGCGCGGCAGCCGCGAACCCCAGTGCGGTCGGGGCAGCGCATTCTCGTCCGCCACGCGCAGCGGCCGGCCGCCGACCGGACGCCGGGTCGTCGACGGGGGCCGGGCCGGGCGGGGGCGGAGCAGCGCGACCACGCGGGACAACCTCCGGGTGTTGCGGGCGGGCGACCGAGGGGCGGTCGTGGACGGCTCTCCCCGGCTCGGCGACGGCTCGGGATCCATCCTGCCAGTCCTAACCTTGCGGACGTGCCCTGTACTCCCTCGACCTCCGCCGACCGGTGCAGACGCTGGTGAGCGCGACGGACGCTGCGGCGGCGGACAGGTCGCCCGGTCGTCGACCGCGTCGTCTCGCGGCCGGTCGGGCCCGGGCCCTGGGCCTGCCGACGCGGGGGACGACGGCACCGAACCGGCTGCGGCGCGTCGACCGCTGGATGGCGCACGCCGTCGGCCCGGCCCTTGCCGCCGCTCCGGATCCGCTGGTGGTCGACCTCGGCTTCGGGGCGACGCCGGTGACGACCCTCGAGATGGCCGAGCGGCTCACGGTCTGCCGCGCGGACCTGCGCGTCGTCGGGCTGGAGATCGACCCGGACCGGGTCGCCGAAGCGTTGCCATCAGCCCGTCCACCGGCGCTGACGTTCGCGCGCGGCGGCTTCGAGCTCGCCGGACTGACCCCCGTCGTCGTCCGGGCGATGAACGTGTTGCGCCAGTACGACGAGCAAGCCGTCGCGGGGGCCTGGACCGCCATGGCGGCCTCCGGCGCCCTCGTCGTCGAGGGCACCTGCGACGAGATCGGCCGCCGCGGCTGCTGGTTCCTGCTCGACGGCGGCCGTCCCGTCTCGTTGACCTTCTCGGCCCACCTGGCGTCCCTCGAGCGGCCCTCGGAGTTGGCCGAGCGGCTGCCCAAGGCGCTCATCGAGCACAACGTTCCCGGGACGCCCGTCCACGCACTGCTCAGCGACCTCGATGCAGCCTGGGCGGCCGCCGCGGGCACCGGCGTCTTCGGGCCCCGCCAGCGGTGGATCGCGACCGTCGAGGCGCTCGTCGCGGCGGGCCGGTGGTCGGTGCTCGACGGCGTGCGTCGGTGGCGGCTCGGCGAGCTGACGATCCCCTGGCAGCTTTGAGCGTCCGTCCGGCGGGCAGCACGTCCACATGGCTGGCGACGGTGACTCGGTGTTCCTTCTGCGCGGCGGCGGCCGGGACGGCGAGGTGACCACCGTGACCGCGGGCGTGACCCGGCTGTTCGCGGTGAGCGACGCACCCGGCCTCGTCGACATCTACGAGCTCACCGACGAGACGGGTGAGCACGAGGAGGCCGACGGCCCGATCGGCGTGTTCGCGTTCGCGGGGCAGGAGACCGCCGAGGGCCTGGCGCCCGAGCTGCAGCACATGCAGGGCAGCAACCCCGTCCCCGGCGACAGCTGAGCGGGTCACCGTCCGGGGCGGACGGCCTCAGCCGGCGAAGAACTCGCGAAGCAGCGAGCGCAACGCGGTGCGGTCGTCCCAGAGGGCCGATCCCTCGGTGAACACCTCGAGCTGCGCGTTCGGCAGCTCAGCGGCGATCTCCCGGGCCACCGAGGCCGGGTGCACCTCGTCGCCCTCCTGACCGACCACGAGGACGGGCAGGGTGAGCCGCGCGAGCTCCGACCGGTCGGTCATCGGGGTCTGCTCCGGCAGCACCCGCATCAACGAACCCAGCTGCGTGCCGACCAGGCTCTCGGCGCGGTCCTGGACGAAGTCGGCGACGTGCGGCCGGTCGCGGAGGTCCTCCGGGAGGTCCTTGGCGAGCTCAGCGGCGAGTTCTTCGGCGTCGTCCTCATCGATCAGGTCGGCCATCCGCTCGAGTCGCTCGAACCCGACGTCGCTACGCGGCGTGTCGAGGATCGCCGGGAGGAACAGCACGGCCCTCTCGAACCGGTCCGGGGTGTCCAGCAGCAGGCGCATCAACGCCGCCGACCCCATCGACACCCCCAGCGCACGGGTGGCCCCGGTCGCGTCGGCTACGGCGCGCAGATCGCCGGCGAGCGCCGGATAGTCGAACCGGTCGTCGAGGGCCTCGGAGGCGCCATGCGCCCGGAAGTGCAGGAAGGCGCGTGTCCCCGGAATACCCGAGGCGAGCGGACGCGTCTCGGAGATCGAAGCGCTCACCCCGTGGGCGAAGACCGTCACCGGGTCCCCGGTGCCGAAGCAGGCGTATTCGACGAGGGCGGACTCGGTCCGCAGAAGGGGCACGGGAGCCTCCTGCCCCGGCCACCGGTTCCGGACACGACGAAGCCCCGGGACCGTGACGGTCCCGGGGCTTCGTTCGGTCGATCAGTCGTTCAGAGGCGATCCGCTCAGCGGGTCTCGACCTCGACCTGGTCGGCGGTGCGCTCGGCAGCCGCCTCGCCGCTCTTGACGGCCTTCTTGGCGCTGGTGCTGGCGCCCTTGACCTGACGGGCAGCGGTCTTGGCCTCGGCCACGGCCTGCTGCGCCTCGGGGTTGTTGCGCAGGTTCACGACGAGCTTCTGGCCACGGACGACGAAGTCGGTGTACAGCGCGCGGGCCTTGTTCGGCAGCTCGTTGAGCTGCTCACGCAGCTCGGCGCGACGGGCCTTGGCCTGCTCCTGCGCCTGGACCTGAGCCTGCTTGACGCCGGCCTGGACCTCCTGGACGCGCTGGACGTAGACGGTCGGCAGCTCACGGAGCTTCTCGACGGCGAAGTCGGCGGCACCGACGTAGGCGTACAGCGGGCGCTGGACGGCCGAGAGGTTGATCTCGACGTCGGCGTCGACGACGGTGCCCTTGCGGGTGGCGCCGGCGGCGTCGACCTTGACGGTGTTGTTGTTGGTCTTGCGGGCGTCAGCCTTGGCGGTGGCCATGGGTTCCTCCAATGTGGAATCGGCTCGTATTTCGAGCCGGGTGCTCGGTCTGTCTGGGGGGGTTCGGGGGTGTGGCTCGGGGTGCAGTGCTCGGACGCCCGGGGTCACGCGGACGAGCCGGCCGTTGCGACTCAGGCGCTGGCTTGGCCCGCGGAGTCACCGGGTGCGCTGCCGGGCGTCGAGGTGGCGGAGGACGTGCCTGCCACCCGGATGCTCGGCTGCTCCGGCGCGTCGACCTCGACGTCGAGGCCGATGTCGGCGGCGAGACCCTCGGCGGCTTCCGCCGACTGACGGGCCTCGTTCTCGTTACGGAAGGAGGTGTAGATCTCGATCAGCACCTGGCGTTGCCGTTCCGTCAGGAACGGGTCCCGCAGGACCGACTCGGGGAACTCCCCACCTTCGCGTTCTTCGAGGATGCCGGCCTGCACGTACATCGCTTCCGCCGAGATCCGCAGCGCCTTCGCGATCTGCTGCAGGATTTCTGCGGACGGCTTGCGCAGGCCCCGCTCGATCTGACTGAGGTAAGGGTTGCTGACCCCGGCCTGCCGCGCCAGTTGGCGCAGCGAGATCTGTGCGGTGCGGCGTTGGTCCCGGATGTAGTCGCCGAGGCCCCGCATGTTCAGCGGCGGAATCCCGGGCACCTCCATCCGGTCGTCCGAGCGGCCCTTGGGGGGCGTCATCTGGTGCCCCCTTCGTTGTCGCTCTGTCGTTGTCGTGCAGCACCCATGTTATGCCCGAGTGCTAACCGTTGCAAGCATCCGGCAAGCACTTTTTTTCGGGCTCCCATAGCCGCTGAGCTGCAGTTGTGGCTCATGCCACGTTTCTGCCACTGACTCGCTGCTAGCACTGGGCGACCATTTCCGGCCGCCCGTTTTGTCCGAACTGTTGATGCCCGCGACGAGACGGACGCACGCCCGTGGAGCGGCCGGAACCGACGTGACGTCAGCCGCACCCGTCAGCCGGCCGGGACGGCACCCGACGGAAGCGGCGGTCGCGGACAGCACGATGCCGCGACAGCTCGGGGCTGCCGCGGCATCGGGGTGGCGCTGGTGGCGCCGGTGTGAAGGGTGGCGCCGGTGTTGTCGGTGGCGGTCAGGCGCCTTCGTTGCGGAGCAGCTCCGCGACGTCGGCCCGGCCGGAGCGGTACCGGTTGGTGATCTCAGCGCTGGCGGCGTCGAAGACGTCCTGCACCGCGCGGCGACGCTCGGAGATGCCCGACTCGGTCTGCTGCAGTTCGTCGAGCAACGCCTGGAGGCTGGCCTCGTCGCGGTCGGCGACGCCGGTGACGTCGATACTCGCGATCTGCTCCTCCAGACGGCGCGTGGACCCGGCGTTCGACGGCTCGATCACCTGGTGACGGCCGAGACCGCGGGCGGGCGTCCGCGACGGCTCGGCGAGGATCCGGGGCAGTTCCTCGACCAGCCGACCGTCACCGGACCCCGCGTGGCGGGCCAGGGCGGCCCCGACGATGTCGATCCGCCCCTGCAGAAGACGCCGCAGGTAGGACAGGTCGGTCTCCTCCTGCCCTGCCTCGTCACGCAACGACCGCACCTCGGCCATCGGGAGTTCCGAGAGCCCGGCGAGGTAGTCCTCGGCGAGAACCTTGTCGATCCGGCGATTACCGCCGGCCAGAACGCCTTCCACGTACGCCTCCTTCGCGAACCGGCCCCGCGGGGGCGGCACCTCGGGCACCGGGCCCGAGTGGTCCTGATGGTCCCACGATCGGCAGCGAACGGCTCAACTCCAGCCGGAGCGATGCCGAACAATTCCGGAGAACAACGGCAGGAACCGGAGGTGGCCAGTGCAGCGCGGTGACCTCTCCACCGACCCGCTGCGGTCGCTGCTCCCCGAGCTCGCCGCCGACAGCGCCACCGGATGCCTCTACGTCGCCGACCCCACCGGTGGCGAGATCTCGGTCTTCCTCGACGCCGCACGCGTCGTCGGCGTCCGCTTGCCCGACGCCACGGACCCGCTCGGCGACCGGCTGGTGGCCCGCGGCGCCCTCTCCGCCGAAGCGCTACAGACCCTGACGACGGAGGCCGGCGCGGCCACCGGCCTCGCCGAACGCCTCGTCGCCGAGCAGCTCGTGGCCGACGACGTCGTCGACGCAGCCGCCCTCGAACTGGCCGTCGAGACGATCGACCGGATGCTCGCCTGGACGAGCGGGGCATGGCGGTTCCGCCGTCGGCAACGGCCCGGTCGCCCGCTGCGCGAGCCGATCCCGGTTGCGGATCTGCTCGAGGACGCCTGCCGCCGGTCCGAGGCCGCAGCAGCCGTGACGGCCGCTCCCGACCCCGATGCCGGCACCGGCGCTGATGGACACCGACACCGACACCGACACCGACACCGACGAGCCCGCGCGGACCTCGGCGTGGAACCGCCTGGTGGACGACGACGACGTGCTCGAGTCCCTCGCAAAGGCGAGCGTCGCGCTCAACGACGCCCTCGGCGATGCCCGGGAGGACGACGAGTCGGGGCGCGCCAGCACGCTCATCCGCGCGAACGGTGCGACGGCGGCCGCGGCACCTCCCGGCGATCCTGCGACCGCCGCCCGCCGCGACCGACTGCGTGCCGCCGCCGCGGCCGAGCTCGCGGCTGCACACGCCGAGGCCGAACAGGCCCGCCGCGACTACGGGAGAGGCCGAGCAGGCCGAGCAGGCCGAGCAGGCCGAGCAGGCGAAGCAGATCGCGGCACAGCCGGAGCCGGAAGCGGCCGATCACGCCGAGGTCGTAGACCTCGGCGCCCGTCGCGAAGCAGCCCGCGCGGCCCGGGAGCTGGCCGAGGTGAACCGGAGCACCGTCCGAACCCCCGACGCCGGGCCGACCAGTGCCGACGCCGCTGCCGCTCCGGTGACCCCCGCCGCCGCCGCTGGCTCCCCGAACCACCCCGCCCCCCCTGTCGAGGCCGTTGCTGCCGCACCCGAGCCGCTCCCGGCTCCGGCTCCGTCCCCATCCGCCCCGCAGGCCTGGCAGACCGGCACCGCCGACCACCTGGCCGCGACGGCGCTCCTGCGTGAGATGGCGGGCAGCGCACTCCCGCCCCCGGCCGCGCCACCCCTCGCGGAGGCGGAGCCGGCCCCATCTGCCGAGCGGGTCCCGGCCGGGACCGGGCTGTTGCGTCCGAACGCCCCGGGTGGGTCGGCCGACACGGCGGCGCTGCTCCGCGAGCTCAGCAGCCTCGGCGGCGACGATGCCCCGGCACGCTCACCATCGCCCGCGCCCCGTCCGAGCGGTGCCGGCGCCCACGCGGCGGCGAACCGCCGTCGCAAGGGGCTCTGGGGTCGGAGCTGATCAGCGCGTGGTGGATCCGAGGGGGCCCGCCAGCCGCCCCGGTCAGCTGAGCACGGCGATGGACGCCGCGATCTCCTTCGCCTCACCGGTGCGCAGCACGGCGTCGTCCGGAACCCGGCGCTTGAGCAGCGCGAGCGCGATCGGGCCGAGCTCGGCGTGGTACGCCGGGGTGCCGATGACGCCCACGACCTTGCCGTCCCACTCCACGGGGCTGCCGGCCGGCGGCACCTCGCCGTCGAGGTGCAGCTGCACCAGGCGCCGCGGCGGCCGGCCCAGGTTGTGCGTGCGGGCGACGGTCTCCTGCCCGCGGTAGCAGCCCTTGTTCAGGTGGACCGCGCTCGCCAGCCAGGGCAGCTCGTTCGGGATGGTCCGGTGGTCGGTCTCGAAGCCGAGCCGCGGCCGGCCCTGCTCCACGCGGCGGGCCTCGAAGGCCGCGAAGCCGACCGGCGGAACCCCGGCCTCGATCAGCTGGTCGGCGGTCTGCTCGAGCTCGGTCCGGGCGACGATCAGGTCGGTGCCCCACGGCATCGCCCGACGGACCGCGTCCGGCACCGCCTCGTCGCTCGTGGTCGCCGCACCCACGAGGGTCAGCACGGCGTAGACGTCGGTCACCAGCGCGACCTCGACGCGCAGCATGAAGCGCATCTTGTCGAGGAAGGCGACCAGCGACGCGCCCGAGCCCCGCTCGGTGTCGATCCAGGTGGTCTCCCCGTCGTCGAGGACGGCGAGGTGGTGCTCGACGTGCCCGTGCGGGCTCAGCACCAGTGCCTCGACGCCCTGCCCGGGCGTCAGGTCGGTCAGGTGCTGACTGGTGAGGCTGTGCAGCCAGCTCAGCCGGTCCGGGCCGGTCACGGTGACGACGTCGCGGGACGAACGGTCGACGAACCCGCCGACGGCGTCGTCGAAGGACCGCTGCTCGCGGAGCGGGTCGCCGTAGTGGGCCGCGACGAGCTCGTCCGGCGGATCCCCTGCAACGGCACCCGGCCGGTCCAGCAGCGGCGAGGCGGCGACCGCCTGCTCCGACGTCATCGCCTTCTCCGGTGTCATCGCCTGCTCCAGCCTGTTGCGGTGTCGCGCTGCGTCCAGCGTGCCTCTGGAGCAACCGGTGCGGAAGGTCCGCGATTCCGCCCGACCCACCTGCTGCCTACCCTCGGGGGATGGCGAGCAATGACGACGTCGTCCTGGCCGCGCTCGACGAGAACGGCAGCCCAGGGGTCGTTGACCGGACGGTGCCCCTGATCCGCGCCGACGACCTCGCCGTCCTGCGCGGCGAGGGGGTGTTCGAGACGACGCGCGCGTTCGCCGGCCGGTCCTTCCTGCTCGCCGAGCACCTCGAGCGGATGCGCACCAGCGCGTTCCACATCGACCTGCAGCTGCCGGAGCGCGGGCAGCTCGAGGCACTCGCCGGGTGCGCGCTGGACGCGTTCGGACCTGCCGATGCCGGCCTCCGCCTCGTCGTCACGAAGGGTCCGGACGACGGACCCGGCCGGGCCTTCGCGCTGGTCTCCCCCGTGGGTGCCGCGACCGTCCGGGCCCGGGCCGAGGGCGTCGCCGCGGTGTCGCTCTCGCTCGGCATGCCCGCCTCGCTGCGGCCGGAGGCGCCGTGGCTGCTGGGCGGTGTGAAGTCGACGTCGTACGCGTCGGCGATGTCCGCCCTGCGGCACGCCGCCGAGCAGGAGGCCGAGGCCGTCTACCTGTCCGGGGACGGCGAGGTGCTCGAGGCCCCGACGGCGTCGGTCGTCGCGGTGGTGGACGGCGTCCCGGTCACGCCGCCCCCGGCGGCCGTGGGCATCCTGCCCGGCACCACCGTCGGCTTCTTCGGCGACGGCATCACGCACCGGCCGCTGTCGACCGACGAGCTGCGGGCGGCGCCGGAGGTCCTTCTGCTGTCGAGCGTCCGGGGCGTCGTCCCCGTCGTCTCGCTGGACGGCACCCCGGTCGGCGAGGGCGTTCCGGGTCCGGTGGGGCGCAGGCTGGCCGGCGCGTACGAGGACGCGGTCGCCGCGCTGGCTCGCTGAACAGGTGAGCGAGAAGAAGTGACCCACGGAGCGCGAATTGCGCTTGCCTCCCTCAGGCCCTGCTGCTTACCGTGGAGCCACACGAGAGAGGAGGTGGTCCACGCTTTGTGTAGTGATAGGACTCGTGAGGTGACTGTCCGCTAGACGCCGTCTCGTGGATCGCCTGCCTTATGCGGCACGAGCATAGGCGCGGCGAATACCAGGCAGACACCAGAACCCCCGGGTGCCACCCGTCGTCCAGGTGGCCCTGCACCGGCCTCGGCCAGGCGCAGGAAGTACCCGGGGGTTCGTCCTGTCCCGGCTGGTTCCGGGGTCGGTTCCTAGTCCTCGATGCGGAGCAGTTGGGCCGACAGGTGCGGGGTCATCGGATGACCCTCGGCCGCCATCTCGACGACGTAGGCCAGGTCGCCCTCGACGAGCCCGTAGAGGCGCTGGGACCGTTCGACGTTCCGAGCGGTGGCCGTGCGTGCGGTGACGTTGTCGCTCAGCTCGATCTTGAACCCGGTCGCGGTGGGGGTCAGGTCGCCGACGTAGATCTCGACGATGCCGAACGGGTGCGCGAGCATCACCTCGACCGTCGTGTCGCCGGCGGCGCTGGACGTCGCTAGCCGCCAGAAGCCGACCTCGGTCGCCAGCGGCGCCTTCGTCTCCGCGTTCCACGTCCGGGACTGGTAGCCGAGCACGGGCTTGCCGGGCAGCGGCGTGAAGCTCAGTTCCTGCGTGTAGCGGAAATCGGACTCGAGGTCGGGGTAGCCGCCGACGCCCTCACCGACCCAGGTCCCGATCACGCCGGAGAGCGGCGCGAGCGCGGGGTGCGCACCCTCGGGCAGTGGACGGAAGAGGGGGTGTCCGGCGGGGTCGACCATGCCGACCACCCTAGGTGTCGACCGTCAGACCGGACGGCTCAGGACTGACCCTGGTAGAGCTTGTAGACCACGTAGCCCGAGAACCACGTGATCAGCAGTGCGATGACCACCAGCAGGCCGGTGTAGAAGAACTCGAGCACGACGGCGATGTTACGCCCGGACCTGCCGCGATCCGTCCCTCGACAGCCCGTCTAGCGTGCGCGTCATGCGCGCTCTTCTGGTCAAGGTCACCGCTGGATCGGACGCCCCCGAGCGCTGCTCGCAGGCCTTCACCGTCGCCGCGACGGCCGTCGCCACCGGTGCCGAGGTCTCACTCTGGCTCACCGGCGAGTCGGCCTGGTTCGCCCTGCCCGGACGCGCCGCGGACCTCGACCTCCCCCACGCCGCCCCACTCACCGATCTGCTCGACGCACTCCTCGCGGCCGGGCGCGTGACGCTGTGCACCCAGTGCGCGGCGCGACGCGGCATCGGTCCGGACGACGTCCTCCCAGGGGTGCGCATCGCCGGTGCGGCGACGTTCGTCGAGGAAGCACTGACCGACGGCACACAGGCACTCGTGTACTGACCGACACCTTCCGCGAAAATCTCCACCAGATTGGTCAAGTAAGGTCGGTAGCGGCCGATGGCTTCCTCGAGGAGCAGCCGGCCACCGACAGCTGACCCGGAGAAGAACCGAGAGGACCACCGTGCTCGCCAGCCGCAGAACGCCGACCCTGGACGCCCTCGTGCGACAGGCGCAGCGCGACTGCGGGACCCCGGCGGCGATGGGGCCGGCTGCGCTGGCCGACCTGCTCGAACGCCTCGCCGCCGTGCCACAGCTGTGGTCGCCGTCGGTCCGGCACGAGCCGACGAGCCGCTGGTACGGCTCGCTGTTCCGCGACGACGTCGTCGACCTCTGGTTGCTCACCTGGCAGCAGGACAACTCCACCGAGCTGCACGACCACGGCGGCTCCTCCGGCGCCTTCCGCGTGGTCAGCGGGGCGTTGACGGAGTTCCGCCCGGCGCTCGGCGACGACGGCCGCGACCTGGTGCTGCGACGGACGGTCCGACGGCCCGGTGCCACGGCGTCGTTCGGCCCCCGCCTCGTGCACGACGTCCACAACGTCGACGCGACCCCGGCGGTCAGCCTGCACGTCTACTCGCCACCGCTGGCCGCGATGACCTACTACGACGTCCTCGGCGGTGCCCTCGCGGCCCGCAGGACCGAGCCGGTCGAGGTTCGTGACACCGAGGCCGGCCTCCCGGAGCGCGCCGTTACCGTCGAGGTATGACGCAGCCGGACGCTCCCCGCTCCATCGCCGACGTCCTCGCCGAGGCGCGGAGCCACATCACCCGCGTCTCCCCCGAGCAGGCCCGGGACGCGCTGGAACGCGGTGCACTGCTCATCGACACCCGTCCGCAGTGGCAGCGTGACGCCGACGGTGCCTTCCCCGCCGGTGAGAACGTGCTGCTCATCGAGCGCAACCACCTCGAGTGGCGGCTCGACCCCACGAGCGACGCCCGCATCCCGCAGGCCGTCGACCACGACGTGGAGATCGTCGTCTCCTGCCAGGAGGGCTACGCCTCCAGCCTCGCGGTGAAGTCACTGCAGGACCTCGGTCTGCACAACGTCGTCGACCTCGACGGCGGCTTCCTGGGGTGGCGCGACGCCGGACTCCCCACGCGACCGCCCAGCGCCTGACCGGATCCGCCCCCGGTGCCCTTCCCAACTCCGAACCTGTGTGGGCTCGAGCCGGTCAGGGCCGGTCGAACCCCACACAGCGTCGGTGACCGGGCACCTACCCGTGGCCGGACCGAGCCTGTGCGGGGTTGAGCCGGTCAGGGCCGGTCGAACCCCACACAGGTCGTGGGGACGGGGCCTCCTAGTTACCGGGCGTCGCGCACGTGGGGCGGCGGAACCGTCGTAGCAGCTCGTCCAGGCCGGGACAGCCCTCCGGGCAGCGGATCCGGCCGGTCCAGCCGCGCCGCGTGAGTGCCGCAGCCTCCACGTGCGCCACGAGGTGCGGATGGGTCAGCAGAAGGAAGCCGGGGAAGCGCAGAACCGCCCGGCCCTCGACGGTGTGCAGGTCATCGCGGAGCATGTCGCCCCACCAGTTCTGCACCTCGAGGTGGCCCGCGCGACCGTCGAGCTCGACGACGAGGCCGTCGAGATCCACGTCGACGACGGCGAGACCGTGCCGCACCTGCCGCTTCCCCCGTGGTAGCCCATGCGCCCGCTGGATGCGCTCGTGACCGACCTCGAGCAGGCTGTGCGCTCCGTCGCCGCACATGTCGAGGACCTCGCCCAGCAGCGCCCGATGCCGAAGGCACGGACGAAGGGCCAGCGCGTCTTGGAGGCGGTCCGCCGTCGTCAGGCGCCGCTGGATGGCGCTCGCGACCAACGCGACGGCGTCCTCGACGGCACGGCAGGCACCGGCGCACTCGAGCACCGCCCGTTCGACCCGCACGCGGCGGGGCTCCGACCGCTCGTGCAGCTCGCAGGGGCTGAGGTCCGAGCGGTGCACGCGCAGGCCGGGTGCCCGTACGGCGTCCCGCATCCGGGGCACGGTCAGGTGCACGACGCTCGGCCGCGTCCACCCGCGATCCTGCAACCACAGCGCTGAGGCATGGCTGACCGCCGCATCCCGCCCCGCGTAGCAGAGCCCGGCCCAGAGCCGCTGGTCGTAGGTGAGCTGACCGGTGACGGTGGCCACGACCCCGCGATGCGGCGACGACCAACGCCCGGACGCGACCTGGTTCGCCACGGCGTGCCGCGACCAGCCGTGCTGCCGGGCCTGGGCCACGGTCACGATGCCCGCCTGGACGGCCAACAACTGGTCCCACTGCTCGCCGCCGCGCATGACGGCAGGCTCGTCGGCCCCGGACCCGCGGTGAAGGCGGATGGGCGCGCGTGGGGATGGCGCTGCACCGTCCACACCCCGAACGCAGCGAAGCTGTGCGGGCTTCCGCCGGTCAGAACCGGCGGAAGCCCACACAGCTTCGCGGTGGTGCGGGTGGTGCGGGTGGTCGGTGGTGCGGGTGGTCAGGCGGGGATCGTCACCTCGACGTCGACGGCCTGGCCCTGCTGCGCGACCACGCGGGCCTCGCCGCCGCCCTGCGACGAGAGGGCGCGGAGCGTCCACTGGCCGGGGCGGGCGAAGAACCGGAAGTGGCCGGTCGCCGAGGTCACGACCTCGGCGGTGAACTCGTCCGAAGCGTCGAGCAGCCGCACGTAGGCCGAGGCGACCGGCTGACCCTCACGGGTGACGGTGCCCTGGATGACCGACTCCTTGTTGACGTCGACCCCATCCAGCGACAGGCCACCGACGGGCGGAGAGCACATCAGGCACCGACCTCGATCGGGACGCCGACGAGCGAGCCGTACTCGGTCCAGGAGCCGTCGTAGTTCTTGACGTTGCCCTTGTCGAGGATCTCGTGCAGCACGAACCAGGTGTGGGCGCTGCGCTCGCCGATGCGGCAGTAGGCGATGGTGTCCTTGGACTCGTCGAGCCCGGCGTCGCCGTAGAGCTTGGTGAGCTCGTCGTCGGACTTGAAGGTGCCGTCGTCGTTCGCGGCCTTGCTCCACGGCACGTTCACCGCGGAGGGGATGTGGCCGCCGCGCTGCGACTGCTCCTGCGGGAGGTGGGCCGGGGCGAGCAGCTTGCCGCTGAACTCGTCGGGGCTGCGCACGTCGACCAGGTTCTGCGAGCCGATGGCGTTGATGACCTCGTCGCGGAAGGCGCGGATGTCGGTCCGGGCCGGCTGCGCGCTGTAGGTCTTCGCCTCGCGCGAGGGGATCTCGTCGGTGAGCTTGCGGGAGTCGAGCTCCCACTTCTTGCGGCCACCGTCGAGCAGCTTCACGTCGGAGTGCCCGTAGAGCTTGAAGTACCAGTAGGCGTAGGCGGCGAACCAGTTGTTGTTGCCGCCGTACAGCACGACGGTGTCGTCGTTGCCGATGCCCTTCTCACCGAGGAGCTTGGCGAACTGGTCCTGGTCGACGAAGTCGCGCTTGACCGCGTCCTGCAGCTCCGTCTTCCAGTCGAGGCGCACGGCGCCGGGGATGTGGTTCTTGTCGTAGGCGGACACGTCCTCGTCGACCTCGACGAAGACCACGTTCGGGTCGTCGAGATGGGACTCGGCCCAGTTCGCGTCCACGAGCACATCGGCTCGGCTCATGCTGCAACACCTCTTCTTGTGGCGGATCTGTTGGCGGGATCGGTGGGGCGGGACGACCGGGAGGTCGCCCGCCGGTAGAGCAGGTACATCTCGCAGCCGAGGCAGAAGCCGAAGGCTGCGTTGAGGAACGCCGCCGCGAGGGCGAGCGCCGTGGCGACGAGCCCGACGACGGTCCAGCCCGCCACGAACCCGAGCGTGCCGACGACGGCGAAGCCGGCGCCGACGGCCTGGGCGAAGCGGGGCGGCTCGGGGTCCTCGAACGCCGAGGGTGGCGCCAGCCGCGGGGCGACCAGCCGACGGAACAGCACCCCGTAGGGCGCCCGCCGGACGCCGAGGACGGCGCCGGTCAGGAACACGACGGTCTGCAGCGCCAGCAGGACGGTCGCGACCGCGCTCCCCGACGTCAGCAGGACGACGGCGAGGACGACCGTGGTGACCCAGGCGCCGAAGCGGGGGCCGCGCACGTCGACGGGTGCGGCTGTCGGGGCTTGCACAGTGCTCCTCAAGGCGCGCGGTGCGCGCTGGTCATGGTCGGCTGACAGCGTCAGACCAGCGAAGGGGCTGGTCGGATCAGCCGGAACACAGGCAGCTGCCCACGCGGCAGAAGTCGACCGCGCGGCGCTTGACGAGCAGGGTGCTCCACATGACGTGCCCCACCCTACCGATCGGCCGCGCGGGACGGCTGGGCCGGGGACGACGAGGGCGAGGACCTGTTCGCGGCGGGGCACCCCGGAGGCGCGGGCGAGCTCCGAGCCGGCGCCGTCGAGGATGACGGTGGTCGGGGTCCGGCGGATGTCGAGACTGCGGACCAGCGCCAGTTCGGCGTCCCCGGCAGCGACGTCGACCTCGACGTGCTGCACCCCCGGCGCGGAGGCGGCGACGTCGGCGAGCAGCCGTCGGGTCGCGCGGCACGGGGTGCAGAAGGTGGAGGAGAACTGCAGGAGGGTCAGCCGCTCACCGCGCTCGACGCCGAGGGCGTCCAGCTGCGTGACGAGGGCTGACGGCGCGGAGGCTCCGACCTCGGCGGTCGAGCGTGACGGCGGTCGAGGTGTCGGCGGCTGGGTCGGCAGGCGTCCCAGCCGCCGGGTCGGCGGAACCGGAAGCCCGCACCTGACCGTTGCGTGCCCGCATCACGAGGCCGGCTGCCCCCGCGAGCAGCAGGGTCACCACGAGCACGACGAGACCGGTCACGTCAGGTGCAGCGTCGCAGGACCGTCCGGGATTCCGCGGATCGGGAGCTCCACCCTCATCCCCCGGCCGATCCGGCGTCGAGGGTGACGCCGTCGGCCACCGCCGTGAAGCGGACTCCCTGGTCGGTGAGGGTGGCGCCGGCCAGGCGCACCCCGAGCGGCAGGCCCTTGATGGAGAACCGGACGGTCAGCGCCTCCCGGGCCGACCCTTCGGCGATGCCCGGGAGGAGACCGGTGAGCGCCTGCACGGCCGTCGGGCGGATGGTCACCTCGTCGCCGGAGACGTCGACCGCGGCGTCGCCCGAAACGCTGACGGGGCGGTTGAGCAGCGGGATCTCGACGGTGCCGGTCACCTTCGCGTTCCGACCGTCGCGCTTGACCGTCACCTTCGGCACCTGCACGCGCGTCGCGAGGTAGGCGTCGAGGTCGTCGTAGGTCAGCAGCACGTCGCCGCGGGCGTGGTCGATGGGCACCGACGAGACGCGGCCGTTGACGAGGTCGCCGAGCCCCACGCGCACGCCGTCGGCGCGGATGTCCACCTGCGACAGCCGGAGCCCGTCGCGCTCGATCGCCGGCAGCGCCAGCGACACCTGCTCGTAGCGACCGCCGACCACCTGGGTCAGGAAGGGGAAGCCGGCGATGTGCGCGGTGGGCTTGCCCGGCAGGTTCTGGCTGGCCTGCACCCGGTCGGCGAGCTGGCCCTCGGCGACGCCGACCGCGACCCTGTCGACCACCACGAGCAGCGCGAGGACGACCACGAGCGCGATCAGCTTCTTCATGCGCCGGTGCGGCTTCCGACGATCCATCCGACGACGTAGACGACCGGGATGGTCGCCACCACCGGGAGCAGCGCGGCGACCGGGCGCAGCGCCGGGAGCTGCCGAAGGCCGATGGCGCCGGAGAGCCGGAGGACCCCGAGGTCGATGACGAGCGCGACCAGGCCGGCGAGGACCGCGGTGACCAGCGCCGTCACGACCGAGAGCTCCTGCACGGCCACACCGAAGCGGGCACCGACGACGACGGCGACGACGAGCGAGACGCCGCGGACCGCGAACCCGGGTCCGGGGACGATCCTGGCGCCGACGAGCGCGACCGCAGTGGCGACGAGCCCGGTCAGCGCGATCTGCTGACCCGACCCGAACTGACGCAGCGGGAGGATGAGCGCGGCGGAGGCGACGAGCACGACGCCGGAGAGCGCGGCCGCGATGCCGGCGGTGACCTCGCGGCGCCCGCGCCGCAGCAGCTGCGAACCGATCGCGGCGAGGAAGGCCAGGCCGACGACGCCGGCGACGGAACCGGCGTCCGCCCGGTCGGTGCGCAGCAGGAGGGAGTCGCAGGCCAGCGCGGCGAGCCCGACGAGGACGCCCGTGGCCAGCGACGCCTGCAGCAGGGTGAGCCAGCACAGACCCACGACGAGCTGGACGACGAGCACGGCAGCGGCGAGGGCGGGACGCCCGGCGGCCACCCCCGTCGCAAGGGCACCGGTGCCGAGCAGCATGACCAGCGCGATCAGCGGCGACCGGGCCGGCGGCAACGAGGCGAGGCTCCGCGGCCGCCCGACCGCGACAGCACGGCCCGTGGCGCCCGCGGGGTGGGCACCGGCCGGCGACGGGACCCGACGGGGCGGCATGGCGGCGGTGGTCTCCTGTCCGGGCGTGCGGCTGCGCGGCGGCGGGGCCGCCTCGGGTGACTCGACGTCCGATTGTGACGCACGGCGACCGTCTGCGGGGCCGACGGGGCGGGCGGCGCTCACCCGCCGGCGAAAGGCGGGAGGACCTCGAGAACCGAGCCGCCCTCGACGAGGACGTTCCGGTCGTGCACGGCACCCCCGTCGAGCAGGAAGGAGCAGTAGCCGAGGATGCGCCCGAGGCGCTCGTCGTGCCGGGCGGCGAGCGCGGCGACGAGGTCGTCGAGGCGCCCGGGGGCGACCGATTCCTCGGCGCGGCCGGCCGCCGCGCGGGCAGCGGCCCAGTAGCGCACGACCACCTGCTCGTCCGGTCCGCCCGCGGTCATCCCCTGATCGTGCCCGAGGCAGGAGCAGGCCGGCCGGCTGCGAGCTCGCGGAGAGCCCCAGCGAGCTGGTCCAGCAGCGGCCGGGCCTGCGGCGCGAGAGCTGCCTGTTCGGCGTGCCCGAACTCCGGGAGGACCCACAGCGTCGCCCGCGGCGCCGCGGCGGCCAGTGCCCGACCGTGCTCCGCACCGAAGTAGTGGTCCCGCTCGCCGTGCACCACGAGCAACGGGACGGTGATGCGGGCAGCGGCCTCCGACGGGTCCAGGGGAGGTTCCGCCCAGCCCCGCGGGTCGATCCGCACCCGGTAGACGAAGCGGGCGGCGAGGCGTCCGACGCGGGTCTCGACGATGGTGTGCAGGCGGCGCATGGCGACCGACTCCTTCGCGTTCCACCGGCTGACCGCGCTGACGGTGACGACGGCGTCCGGGGCGTGGTGCACGCCGCCGTCGGCGCGTGCCGCGAGGGCGGCATGACGGAGGACACACGTCCCGCCCATCGACCAGCCCATCGTCACCACCCGGTCGTAGCCGACGGCCCGCGCCGCGGTGACCGCGGCGTCGACGTCGAGCACCTCGCGGTCGCCCAGCGTCGTCAGCCCGTCGGAACGCCCGTGTCCCCGGAGGTCGAGCAGCAGCATCCCCATCTCGGGCAGGCGCTCGCGCAGGGCGGCCGCCACTGCGGCGACGGCGGGCTTGCCGGCCCAGCCACTGAAGCCGGGCGCCAGCACCACCGCTGTCCGGCGGCCGTCCGAGGAGGTCGCGGTCGGCGGGAAGTGCACGGCCGCGAGGCGGACCCCGTCGCCCGCGACCAGCCGTAGCCGGGAGACCCCCGCGGACGTCGGTGCCGACCCGGACGTGGCGGGCGTCACTCCGAGAGGGCGGCGCGGGCTGGAGTGGAGGCGCTCATTGGTTTATTGTTCACAGGTACCGGGTCAACGGCGCCCCGAATCTCACTCTCGTTATTTTCGGAGGATTCGTGGCGGCCGTACTGCTGCTCACCATGTCCCGTGCCGGTGCCGCTGAGGTACTGCCGGGTCTCGCCTTGCTCCCGCACGACGTGCGGATCGCCGCGCCGGAGGCGTCGGCACTGCTCGACGCCCCGTCGGTCGATGCCGTCATCGTCGATGCGCGTCGCGACCTCGTCGGCGCCCGGGGGCTCTGCCGTCTGCTTCGCACGACCGGCATCTCGGTTCCGCTGCTTGCCGTCCTCACCGAGGGCGGGCTGGTCGCGGTCTCGGCCGACTGGGGCGTCGACGACGTCCTGCTCGGCACCGCCGGTCCGGCCGAGATCGACGCCCGGCTCCGCATGGCGGCCGGCCGGGCGCAGCTCGACCGCACCGCCCGTGACGCGGCCGTCCGCGTCGGCGAGCTGACCATCGACGAGACCACGTACTCGGCCAAGCTGCGCGGCGACGCCCTCGAGCTCACCTTCAAGGAGTTCGAGCTGCTGAAGTTCCTCGCACAGCACCCGGGCCGGGTCTTCACCCGCGCCCAGCTGCTGCAGGAGGTCTGGGGCTACGACTACTACGGGGGCACCCGCACGGTCGACGTGCACGTACGTCGGCTGCGCGCGAAGCTCGGCACCGAGCACGAGGCGCTCATCGGAACCGTCCGTCACGTCGGCTACAAGTTCGTGACGCCGCCGGTGGAGCAGCTGCCGGAGCAGGCCACGGTCCGCGTCTGACCCGATCGTCGAAGGAGGCCACCCCGCACCGTTAGCGTGCGGTAGGTGGCCTCCTTCGCGTTCGCGGTGAACGTCTTCGACCTGCTCACCGACCGCCAGGTGACCGACGTCCGACGGGCGCTCGAGGTCACCACGTCGGCCGACGGGGTCGGGCCGCTCTCGGAGGAGGCGCGGCTCCGGCTCGTCCCGGCCGAGCGGGGTGCCACCCATCTCGTCGTCAGCCACGACGACGGCGTTATCGGGTACGCCCAGCTCGACGTCGCGGGCTCCCTCGACGAGCCCGTGGATGCCGACGGCACCGCCGAACTGTTCGTCGTTCCGCCGTGGCGCGGCCGGGGCATCGGCGCAGGTCTGCTCGACGCGGCGCTGCGGATCGCACCGCAGCTCTCCGTCTGGTCCCACGGCGACCTGCCCGCCGCCCGCGCCCTGGCCGAGCGCGCAGGGCTTCGGCGCGTACGCGACCTGTGGCAGATGCGCCGACCGCTGGACGGCCTTCCGCCGGTGCCCCCGACCCCGGACGGCCTCAGGCTGCGCACGTTCCGCCCGGGGCTGGACGACGACGCCTGGCTCGCGCTCAACGCGCTCGCGTTCGCCTCACACCCCGAGCAGGGCAGCTGGACGCGGCACGACCTGGCGCTGCGCGAGCAGGAGCCCTGGTTCGACCCCGATGGCTTCTTCCTCGCCGAGCGGGACTCCGAGCTCGTCGGTTTCCATTGGACGAAGGTGCACGGCGAGGACGACGGCGGACCGATCGGCGAGGTCTACGTCCTCGGCGTCTCCCCCACTGCGGCCGGGGCGGGCATCGGCTCGTGGCTCACCGCCGTTGGTCTGCACCACCTGGGCGAGCGCGGCCTACCGGCGGTTCTGCTGTACGTCGAGGCGACCAACCGGGCTGCAGTCACCGTCTACGAGCGCTCCGGCTTCACCCGCCACGCGGTCGACGTCAGCTACCGCACCCCCTGATCCGACGGGGTGGCGTCCCAGGCCAGCGGAAGCGCGACCATGTCGTAGATGCCCTGCACGGTGCCGAACTGCGCCTTCCCGTCGACCCGTAGGCCCGGCATCCGGGGCGCGAGGAAGCGCAGCGCCTCCTCGAGCTCGGCGCGGGCGAGGTTCGAGCCGACGCAGTAGTGGATGCCGGCGCCGAACGTGAGCAGCCGGGTGCCACGCTCAGCGGTGATGTCGAAGGCAGGACTGCCGGCGGCGTCCCGATTGCCGGTGAACGAGCAGACCATGACCACCGTCCCGGCGGGGAACTGCACGTCGCGGTAGGTGACGTCGGCGGTGAGGATGCGGGCGGTGAACGGCGTGATCGGCAGGTGGTGCAGCACCTCCTGCACCGCCGCCGGCCCACGCTCGGGTTCGCGCCCCAGCAGCTCCCACTGGTCGGGGTGCGCGGCGAACAGCCGCAACGCCTGGGCGAGCTGCGCCTGCGTGGTGTCGACGCCGCCGATCAGCACGTTGAGCACGAGGTGGACGAGCTCGACGTCGGAGAGCTTCGTGCCCTCCTCCTCGGCCGCGATCAGCACGCTGACGAGGTCGTCGCCCGGGTGGCCTCGGCGACCGCGCCAGCAGCTCGTCACACCACGCGTAGAACTCGGTGCACGCCTGCTCGATGCGGGCCCGCTCCGTCGTGAGCGTCGGTCCGTCGAACTGCCGCTGGATCCAGCTCGACCAGCCGTCGAGCTTCGTGGCGTCCCGCTCCTCGGCGCCCATGACCGAGGCGATGGTGAGCGCCGGGTAGGGCTTGGTGAGCCGGGCGACGACATCAGCCGACGTCGCGCCGTCCAGACCGGTCCAGAGCTGCTCGAGCCACCCGCGCATGACCGGTCGCCACCGATCCGCGGCGCGCGGGGTGAAGAACGGGTTCAGCAGGTTCCGCAGCCGCCGGTGGTCGTCGCCGTCGATGTGCAGGATGTTGCGGTCGATCTCCTCGCGAAGCGGCCCGTCGGTGATGCCGAACAGCTGGGCGATGAGCTGCCCGGGGAAGGTCGCGTCGCGGCAGCGGAGGAAGAACTCGCCGGCCTCGCGGTCGAGCGTGAGGACGCCGAGCGGGGTCCGCGCCAGCCAGCTGGCGGCGGCGAGCGCGGTCATCGTCCGTTCGAAGTGCTCGCCCGTCAGCGCCGGGTCGTTGGGATCGACGTGGGGGAGCTCGACCTCGGCGAGTGCGGTCATGGAGCGGCAAGCTACTCCTCGGCCCGCTGGCGCCCTTCTTGCTAGTCCTGCCGGCGCTGGGCAGAACCTCCCGCATGACCGTGACCGTCCTCGCCGCCGACGACCCCGATGCCCCGCTCGATGCGGTGGGCTCGCTCGAGGGGGTCCAGTTGCTGACCTACTCCGCGCCCGACGAGCTCCCGGACGGTGCCGACGCAGCGACCGTGCTCGTCGCCAACGGCAAGGTCGACACCGTCGTACAGGTGATGCGGCGACTCCCCCGGCTGGAGCTGTTGCAGACGCTGTCGGCCGGCGTCGAGCAGTGGGAGGGCAAGGTCCCGAACGGCGTCTCGCTGTCCAACGCGCGGGGCGCCCACGGTGGCGCGACCGCCGAGTGGGCCGTCGCCGCGCTGCTCGCCGTCCTCCGCGAACTGCCCGTGTTCACGCTGCGGCAGGCCGAGGGCCGCTGGGACCAGCACACCACCGACACCCTCGCCGGCAAATCCGTGCTGGTGCTCGGCGCCGGAGACCTCGCCGTCGAGTTCCGGCGGCGGGTCGAGCCGTTCGGCGCGACCGTCGAGGTGGTGGGACGCTCGGCCCGCGAAGGCGTCCACGGGATGGACGAGCTCGACGACCTGCTGCCGGCGTTCGACGTGGTGGTGGCGATGCTGCCGCTGACGGACGCCACCCGCGGTCTCGTCGACGCACGCGTGCTCGGGCTGCTGAAGGACGACGCGGTGTTCGTCAACGCCGGCCGCGGCGGCTCGGTCGTGACCGAGGACCTCGTCGCCGCGCTGCACGCCGGTCGGCTCCGGGCCGCGCTCGACGTCACGGACCCCGAGCCGCTTCCGGACGGCCACCCGCTCTGGTCGGCGCCGAACCTACTGATCACACCGCACGTCGCGGGCAGCACGCATGGCTTCCAGCAGCGGGCGTGGGACGTGGCAGCCGACCAGATCTCGCAGTTCGCCCGGGGCGAGCAGCCCGCCAACCTGCAGTCCTGACCTCGCATCGAGGGACGTGAGGCTCTGCCGTCGTCCCGACGACGTCGCAGTCTCAGGATCCTGCGGGCTCGAGCGTCAGCGGGCGCCGACCACCGCGAACTCGCCGGCGAAGTCGGTCGCCTCCTCGTAGGCCAGCTCGTCGTCGTCGGGGGCGGCGAAGGCCGGCAGCCCGAAGCGCACGAGCACCGCGGCGACGAGCAGTCCGACCGCCCCGAGGGCGAACGCGGCGACGTAGGCGCCCTCGCTGGGCAGGCCGGTCGCGCCGGCCGAACTCGCGAGCAGCGTCACGACGACGGCGCTGGCGAGCGACGACCCGAGGGCCCGGGCGATCGAGTTGACGCTGTTCGCAACGCCGGTGTCGGAGGCCTCCACCTCGGCCACGATGAGCGCGGGCAGGGCGGCGTAGCCGACGCTGACGCCCGTATTGACGGCGAGCGCGCCGACGATCAGTTCCCAGCTCGAGCCGTGGAACAGGGCCATGAGCGTGAAGCCGGCGGCACCGAGCAGCACGGCCAGCAGCAGCGTGAACCGGCCGCCGAAGCGTCGGACGAGCCGACCACCGAGCGGCGCGGTGACGACGCCGGAGAGCGCACCGGGCAGCAGGTAGACGCTGCTGGCCGCGAGCACGCTGGCGGAGAAGCCGAAGCCCGCCGACGACGGGGTCTGCACGAAACCGGAGACACCGAGGAAGCCGACGAACATCGCGACGCCGATGAACAGGCCCGCGGTGTGGGTGACCATGAGCGGGCGGTTGCGCAGCATCGTCGGCGTGACGAGCGGGCGGGCGACCCGGTTCTCGAGCTGCAGCCAACCGACGAGCACGACGCCGCTCGCGACGAAGCTGCCGAGGGTCAGCGGCGAGGTCCAGCCCCAGGTGTGGCCCTGGGAGAGCGGCAGCAGCAGGAGCACGAGCGCGAGCCCGAGGACGGCGGCGCCGAGCCAGTCGATGCTCCCCTGCGTGTCCGGGCGCCGGCGCGGCACGGTCAGGTGCGCCAGCAGCAGCGCGGTGAGCGTGACGCCGAGCGAGAGCCAGAAGATGCGGTGGTAGTCGCCGCCGTTCCGGGTGAGCAGACCGGTCAGGACCAGCCCGAGGCCACCGCCGATGCCGAGCGTGCCGGAGACGACGGCCATGGCGCCGGTCAGCTTGTCGGCGGGCAACTCGTCGCGCAGCACCGCCATCGACAGCGGGAACAGGCCGTACGACGCGCCCTGCAGCACCCGGCCGACGATCAGCAGCGGCAGCGAGGTGGTGACCGCGGCGAGCAGCGAGCCGAGGGCGACGACGGCGAGGATCCCGAGCAGCACCGGGCGCCGACCGTGCACGTCGCCGAGGCGGCCGAGCAGCGGCGTCGCGACGGCTGCAGCCAGCAGGTTCGCGGTGATCGCCCAGCCGACGGCGGACGGACTCACCGAGAGCGCGGTGCCGATCTCGGAGACGACGGGCACGACGAGGGTCTGCAGCACCGCGACGACCATGACCGTCAGGGCCAGTGCCGGCAGCAGGACGCGGCTGGCCGGCGACGGGGTCTCGGCGGAGGGGGCGCCGGCGACGGGGGCCTCGAGGACGGATGAGCTCACAACCACACAATCGACACTACGTCGAAAATATTTCACGTGCCGTCGACATCTGCTTCACTGGTCACATGCCCACCGCCACGCCGTCGCTCTCGCGGCGCCGCGCACCCTCGAAGGGCGACCGCCGTGAGCAGGCCATCCTCGACGTCGCGCGCGAGGCGCTGCAGCACCGTTCCCTGTCCTCGCTGACCGTCGATCAGCTCGCCACTGGCGCCGGCATCAGCCGTTCGAGCTTCTACTTCTACTTCGAGAGCAAGGACGCCGTGCTCACCGCGTTGCTCGACGGGCTGTCCGCCGAACTCGCCGCCGAGAACAGCCCGTGGCTCGACGGGACCGGGCCGGACGAGCCCGCGCTGCGCGCCGCCCTGCAGCACAGCATCGAGCTCTGGCGGACGTCGGGCGGCCTGCTGCGGCAGGCGAACGCGGTTGTCGGGACCGGCAGCGAGCTCGACAGGTGGCGCTCTGCCGTCGTCGAGCGCGGGGTCCGCCGGCTGACCGCCCGCATCGAGCGCGACCGTGCCGCCGGCTGGGGCACCGACGCGACCTCGGCCGCGTCGCTCGCCCGGATGACCTCCGCACTGCGCAATGCGACGCTGGCCGAATACGCCGGCGTCGTCCCGGACGACCAACTCGTCGACGATCTCGTGGTCGCCACGATGCGACTCCTCTACGGCGACGCGTCCGCGGCGGCTCCTCCCGCCGCGGTGTAGTACGTCCATACTCCGAAACCCATGACCGTCCTCGCCGCGCCACCGTTCTCCGGACGGCTACGGCAGGTCGCCGTCGTCGGGCCACGGGACGCCGACGTCGCGCTCGAGCGCATCGCCCACGAGCTGGGCGCCGGCCTGGCCCGGCTGGGTCTCGTCGTCGTCACCGGCGGGCTCGGCGGTGTCATGGCCGCCGCCTGCCGAGGCGCGGTCGAGGCCGGGGGCACGACGCTCGGCCTCCTGCCCGGTGAGGACCCGGACGCCGCCAATTCCTGGGTCACCACCGTCGTCCCGACCGGGCTCGGCGAGGCCCGGGACGTGCTGGTCGTACGGGCCGCGGCCGCCGTCGTCGCCGTCGGCGGGGGTTGGGGGACGCTCGCCGAGGTGGCGCTCGCGCTGCGCAGCCACGTCCCCGTGCTCGGCATCGACAGCTGGGAGCTGCACCCGCCGCCCGGCTCCGACGACGGCACCCGGATGCTGCCGGTCGCCGACGCCGCAGCTGCGCTCGATCTGCTGCGCGCCGCCTTCGCGCAGTAGGTGGTGCCGCCCGCTTGAGTAACCCGGGGCTCCGGCCGATTTCACCAGAGACGACGGCCTCGAGCACGAAGGACGGTGCATGCACCGGAACAGCACCGCGAGCGGGCAGCACCGTGCTCCGGGCTGCCGCGATCGCGGTCCGGGACGCGGCGTCCTGGGTGCCGCAGTCGCCGCTGCACTGCTGACCACGTGCCTGACGTCGAGCCCGATGCGTCACGTTCCCGCGCTACGCCCTGCCGCGGATCTGCAGAACCAGACGTCGGCCGCGGCCGACGACCTCGGTGTACGCGACGGCGAGGCCGATGCCGCCGCCGCCCGGCTCGACGAGGTCACCAAGCAGGTCGCCGACGCGCGCACCGCGCTGGCGACGGCACAGGCGCAGCTGGCCGGCGCCCGGGGAGACCTCGCCGCGGCGGAAAACGAGTTGGGTGCTTCCCAGACCGCCCAACGGCTCGTACAGGAGCGGGTCGACACCGCGAACGCGACGCTCGGCATCGCGCGCGACCAGCTCCGCGTCATGGTCCGCTCCGCGCTGCAGAACGGGGTCGGCAGCGATCTCGACGTGCTGCTGCAGTCGGGGAGCCCCGACGAGCTCGCCGACCGGATGGGCATGCTCGACCACCTGTCGAACGCCCGCAACGCGCGCATCGCCGCTCTCACCGCAGCCCGGGACGTCGTGGCTGGTGAGGTCCACCAGCTGGATCTGGCCCGCGGTCGCTCCGCTGATGCCGTCCGGTCCGCGGATGCGCAGGTCGCGACGGTCGCAACGCTCGTCGACGGCGCCCGCGACGCCGAGCAGCGGCTGGTCAGCGCGCAGACCGACCAGCAGGCCGTCGTCAGTCGGGCCCAGCTCGCCGCGCTCGGGGCGAAGGTCCGCTACGACGCGTTGCGCAAGGCCTCGGACGACCTGACCGCACTGCTCGCCGCCCGGGCCGTGGCCGACCCCGGGGGTCCGCCGCCGCCGGTCGCTGGTGCGGGCGGGCTGGTCATGCCCGTCGTCGGCGTCATGACCTCGCCGTTCGGCTACCGGATCGACCCGTTGGGCCGCGGCACCCGCTTCCACGCCGGCCAGGATTTCGGCGCCCCGCTCGGCGCACCGATCGTCGCTGCCACCGACGGCACCGTCGCGTTCGCCGGCTGGGAGAGCGGCTACGGCAACTACACCTGCATCGACCGCGGCCACGGCTTCGCGACCTGCTACGGCCACCAGTCGTTGATCCAGGTCCAGGTCGGGCAGCACGTGACGGCCGGCGAGCAGATCGGGCTCGTCGGCAGCACCGGCAACTCCACCGGTCCGCACCTGCACTTCGAGGTGCGCCTCAACGGCGTGCCGGTCGACCCGCTGCCCTACCTGCGCTGACCGCGTCCGGCCGCCGCCACGCCATCACATCGAGGGCGGCGGCCCCGGCATCGGCGGCCCCGGCGCGGGCGGCCCGGGCTGCGGTGCGGGCCCGGGCCCCGGCGGTGACGGGGTGGGCCCCGGCTCAGGCGGCATCGGCGGGACGCCTGGCTCGGGCAGCGGCGGCGACGGGTCGGGTGCGGGGCTGGGGTCGAGCGGAGGACTCACCATCGCCGTCCCCTACCCGTTTTCCCCCGAGGCGTAGAGATCTTCGCCGAGGAAGCCCAGGTGGGCACCACGAGATCCCCACGAAACGGGTGGGGTTGGGGGGCGGGGTGGGTCAGCGCAGCGGTGGGCCGGCGAACGGTGCGGGCTGCACCGCGCGGCGCTTCGGTTCGAGCCGGCGCAGGAGGAGCGACACACCACCGATCCCGAGCGCACCCAGCACGACCAGCACCCCGATGTCGAAGGTCCACTGCCCGACCGAGTGCTTCCACTGCGGGTCACTCTTGGGCAGATCGGGGTTGCTGCAGATGCGGGTGATGTCCTCCTGGCTCGCTCCCGGCGGAAGCACCGTGCCGGGCGGCAGGCTGCTGCCGTCCGGGAGCGTGACGCCCTGCGGCAGGGTCCCGTCGGGACCGATCGTGACGCCGGGCGGCAGGTTACCCACCGAGGAACACCACGCCGGGAGCTTCACGGTCTCGATCGACTTCAGGTCGGCGCTGGACGCGGCCATCGCGAAACCCCACCTCGCCGGGACGACCCAGCTGACCTGGTCGAGCACGGGACGGCCCGACAGCGGCACCAGCCCGCCGGAAAGGACGAGCTGCACCATCGTCAGCAGCACGAGCAGCGGCATCGCCTTGTCCGCGTTGTTGACGTAGGCGCTGATGAGCAGGCCGAACACGGCACAGACGAAGGTCAGCGTCACCACCGCGACGGCGATCTCGGGCAGCGTCGCGCCGAAGATCAGCGGATCGGCGATGCCCGGCCGTCCGACCAGGGCGAGCACGGTGAGCAGCACGGCCTGCAGCGCCGTGATCACGCCGAGCACGACGAGCTTCGACCACAGGTACGCGCCGGCGGACAGCCCGATCGAGCGTTCCCGCAGGTAGATGGCGCGTTCCTTGACGATCTCGCGGACGGCGCTGGCCGAGCCCATCAGCGTCGAGCCGAGGACGATCACCAGCAGCAGCTGACGCCCCTTCAGGTTCGAACCGTTGCCGGGCGCCGGACCGAGCCCGAAGTCGGCGGGCACGACCCGGCTGATGCCCGCCAGCAGGATCGGCAGCAGCAGCAGGATGCCGAGGTAGGCCTTGTCCGCCGCGATCACCGCGAGATACCGGCGGCAGAGCGTGGAGAACTGCGAGGCGAGCGTCTGCTGCCGGAGCGGCGGCAGGTCGGTCCGGTGCCGGGGACCGGTCGCGGCACCACCGGCGACGACGTGCCGGGCGTACTCGGGCGCGCCGCGGAAGCGCTGCCCCCACTCGGCCGCGGGCCGGCTCTTCAGGTGCGAGAACATCTCGGAGTAGGACCGCGCCCCGAAGTAGTCGAGCGCCCCCTGCGGCGTCCCGAGGTAGGCGAGGTGGCCGCCCTCGGCGAGCACCAGCACCAGGTCGCACAGGTGCAGGTTCAGCGTCGAGTGGGTGACGCAGACGACGGTGCGGCCGTCGTCGGCGAGGCCGCGCAGCAGCTGCATGACCTCGTGGTCGAGGTCGGGGTCGAGGCCGGAGGTCGGCTCGTCGAGGAACAGCAACGACGGCTTGGTCAGCAGCTCCAGCGCGGTGCTGGTCCGCTTCTTCTGACCGCCGGAGAGCTGGCTCCCCCGGTTGTTCTGCTGCTGCACGAGGCCGAGCTCGCGGAGAACCTCGTCGATGCGGGCGTCGCGTTCGGGCTTGCTGACGTCGGCCGGGAAGCGCAGGTTCGCGCCGTACTCGAGGGCCTGCCGCACCGAGAGCGCGGTGTGCCAGATGTCCTCCTGCGGCACGAGGCCGATCCGCTGACGGATGTCCTCGTACTCGGCGTAGAGGTCCCGGCCGGCGTAGGTCACCGATCCACCGGTGGCGGGGCGGATGCCGGTGAGTGCGTTCAGCATCGTCGACTTGCCGGCCCCGGAGGGACCGACGACGGCGAGCAGCGTCCGCGGCGGCAGCGTGAAGCCGACGTGGTGCAGCAGCGTCTTCGTGGCCTGGCCGGACCCGACCTGCACGGTCAGGTCGTTCGCCACCAGCGTGAAGTCGCCGGTGTCGGTGTACTCGAGCAGCTGGTCGCCCTGCAGCCGCAGCTGATGACGGCCGATGCCGACCAGGTCACCCTCGCGGACCGGTGCCGACTGCGAGACTCTCCGGCCGTTGACGTAGACGCCGTTGGCGCTGTTCAGGTCGACGATCTCGAAGCCCTGCGGTCCGCGTCGGAGCTCGGCGTGCCGACGGCTCACGAGCAGGTCGGTCAGCACCAGCGCGTTGCCGGCCTCGCGGCCGATGGTCAGGGCGCCGCGACGGGCACCGGCGTATTCGGCGAAGCTGTGCACGCCGGTCAGCACCGGTCCGTCACCCGCCTCGCCCGCCGGTCCCGACGGCGGTCTCGCGGGTGGCGGTCCGGACGGCGGCGGGCTGGACGGCGGCGGCGCCGAGGGAGGCCGGCTGCGAGGACCGCCGTCGGCGCGCACCGGTGGCTGACCAACCGTGGGCGGGACGAACGGGGTCGCGCCGCCGCTGCGTGGTGGGGGCGGTGGTGGCGGCGAGAAGACCTGGCCCGGGGGCGGACCCGAGGGCGGTCCCGTCGGCGCGTACCGGGGCGGCGCTTGCGGAGCCGGCGCCGCGACGCCCGCCGGCTGCATCTCCGGTCGGAGCAGCACCTCCGGTCCCTCGGCCGCCAACCGGAGCCGCGTCTCCTGACCGAGCACCAGTTCGCCGACGCGCTGCCCGCCCGCCCAGGTGCCGTTGGTACTGCCGAGATCGGTCGCGCGCCAGCTCCGCCCGTCGTGGTGCAGCTGTAGGTGCCGACTGCTGACCAGGGGATTCGGCAGGTGCAACCGGCAGGACGGGTCACGGCCGATGATGACCTGGTCGGAGGGCTGCAGCAGGTAGCTACGACCCTCCACGTCGACGCGGAGCGGGACTGGCACGCACCGGATCGTAGAGCGGTGCGATCAGCCCCCGCGGCGGTTTCGGCCGACTCGTCGCGCGCGAGGAACCACCGACCGACGGCTAGAACCCGTAGGTCTCCAGGAGGCGGAGCCAGACCTCGCTGATGGTCGGGAAGCTGGGCACCGCGTGCCAGAGGGTCTTCAACGGCACCTCGCCGACCACCGCGATGGTCGCCGAGTGCAGGAGCTCGGCGGTGTCCTGGCCGACGAAGGACGCCCCGAGCGCGACGCCGCGGGCCTCGTCCACGACGAGGTTCGCCTTGCCGGTGTAGCCGTCGGCCTCCAGCGACGAGCCGGCGAGCGCACCGAGGTCGTACTCGACCACCCGGACGTCGAAGCCCTGCTCGCGTGCCTGCGCCTCGGTGAGCCCGACCGAGCACGCCTGCGGGTCGGTGAACACGACCTGCGGCGCCATCCGGGCGTCGGCGTAGGCGCGGTACTTGGTGTCCGAGGCGATGGTCTCCTCGTCGACGCCCTGGGCGCGGGCGACGATCACGTCGGCACAGATGCGGGCCTGGTACTTCCCCTGGTGGGTCAGCGGGACCCGGCCGTTGACGTCGCCGATGGCGTAGAGCCAGTCGAGCGAGGTGGAGCGCAGCGAATCGTCGACTCCGACGGCCCTGCCGGGCTCGAGGCCGACGGTGTCGAGCCCGATGTCGGCGCTGTTCGGGCGCCGGCCAAGGGCGGCGACGAGCTGGTCCGCCGTCACGGGGTCACCGCTGTCCAGCGCGACGGTCACCGTGCCGTCGTCCGCCCGGGAGACCGACGTCGGCGAGACGCCCGTCCGGACGTCTACCCCCGCGGCCCGCAGGCCGTCGCCGACCAGCTCGCCGGCCCAGGGCTCGCGGCCGCTGAGCAGCTCGCTGCGCGAGAGCAGCGTGACCGTCGCGCCGAGGCCGGCCAGCGCCTGGGCCGACTCGACGGCAACCACACCGCCGCCGAGGACGACGACGCTGGCCGGGACCTCATCGACGTTGGTGACCTCGCGGCTCCCCCACGGCCGGGCTTCCTCGAGCCCGGGGATGCCGGGCAGGCTCGGCGTGCTGCCGGTGGCGACGACGACGGCACACTTCGCGCGGAGGGTCGCGGTCGCCCCGTCGGAGTTGGTGACCGTGACCGACTTTTCGCCGCTCAGCCGTCCCCACCCCTGCAGATAGGTCGCGAGTCCGGCGAGCCAGGTGATCTGACTACCGTCGTCGTGACCGCCGTCGGCGGTACGGCCGACGAAGTAGTCGCGGCGCTTCAGGATCTCGGCGGGGTCGACACCGTCAACGCGGACGCCGGGCAGGCGGGAGGCGGCGGCAGCGAGGCTGATCGGCTTCAGCAGCGCCTTGCTCGGGATGCACGCCCAGTAGGAGCACTCACCCCCGGCCAGGTCGGCCTCGACCACGGCGCAGGTCAGCCCGGCCTTCACGACGCGGTCGACGACGTTCTCGCCGACCGGACCGGCACCGACCAGGATGACGTCGAACGACGCCCCGTCGACGTCGGAAAGGGTGGTGGGTGCGGGGTTCGATTCGCCGGCCATGAGATCTGCGTGCCCGTCCTTCCGTTGACGAACCTGCGGCGCTGGTGGGGGGTCGCCGGTTGCGGTTCGGGCCGCGCGGAGACTCAGGGGTGGCGCGGCCGGGGGGTGCGGGTGTGTTCGTACACCAGGCCGGTACGTACCGTCCGGCGCTTCGGACCTATGGGCGGTGCTGCGGACGACCCGGACGGACGGCCCGGCAGGGCCGGGGGCCGGTCAGCCGTCGAGGTGGTGCGTGTCGTTCCATCGGAAGATGACCGGCGCACCGCGCTCGTACCCGAGCACGCACACCGCGGCGGTCGACAGGGCGTAGTGCCGGCCGAACTCGGGCGACTCCCCCAGCCAACGGGCAGCGAGTACCCGCAGCAGGTGGCCATGGGCGAAGACGGCCACGTCGCCGTCGGTGCCACGGATGCGCTCGATGGCCCGGTCGACGCGGGCACCGACCTCGCCGGCGATCTCGCCGTTCGGGCAGCCGTCGCGCCACACCGTCCACCCCGGCACCGTCTCGCGGATGTCCGGCGTCGTGCGGCCCTCGTAGTCGCCGTAGTTCCACTCGCAGAGGTCGCTGTCGACGTCGTCGACCGTGATGCCGGCGAGCTCGGCCGTCCGCACCGCCCGCTGCATCGGGCTCGAGAGGACCAGCGCGAACGACTGGCCCGCGAGGACCGGTCCGACCGCCTTCGCCGCCCGCTCCCCCGCATCGGTCAGCGGGATGTCGGTGCTGCCGGTGTGCTGGCCGCTCTCGCTCCACTCGGTCGGGACCGTGCCGGACGAGCCACACCTTCTGGTCCTGCTGGTCGGACTGCTCGGACTGCTCCCGGGCCATCAGACGGTCCGTCCGCGAGCAGCGCGGTAACGGCGGATCAGGGCGTTCGTCGAGCTGTCGTGGCTGTCGGCCGGCGCCTCGTCGGCCGTGAGCTCCGGCTCGATCCGCTTGGCGAGCGTCTTGCCGAGCTCGACGCCCCACTGGTCGAAGGAGTTGATGTCCCAGATGACGCCCTGGGTGAAGACCTTGTGCTCCCAGGTCGCGATGATCTCGCCGAGGACCCGCGGGGAGAGCTCCGGCGCGAGGATCGTCGTCGTCGGGTGGTTGCCCTCGAAGACCTTGTGCGGCACGACGGCGGCGTCGACGCCCTCGGCCTCGACCTCCTCGCGGCTCTTGCCGAAGGCCAGCGCCTCGGTCTGGGCGAACAGGTTGGCCATCAGCAGGTCGTGGTGGCCGCCGACCTGGCCGGACGGACCGGCCTCGCCGCCCATGTCGTGGCGCGGGGTGAGGAAGCCCAGGAAGTCGGCCGGGATCAGCTTCGTCCCCTGGTGGATCAGCTGGTAGTAGGCGTGCTGGCCGTTGGTTCCGGGGGTGCCCCAGACGATGGGGCCGGTCGAGTAGTCGACGCGCTCGCCCTCGCGGGTCACCGACTTGCCGTTGCTCTCCATGTCGAGCTGCTGCAGGTACATCGGCAGCCGCTCGAGGTAGGTCGAGTACGGCAGCACGGCGTGGGTCTGGGCGTCGAAGAAGTCGCCGTACCAGACCCCGATCAGACCCATCAGCACCGGCAGGTTCCGGTCGAACGGCGTGGAGCGGAAGTGCTCGTCGATGGCGTGGAAGCCGGCGAGCATCTCGCGGAAGTTCTCCGGCCCGATGGCGATCATGAGCGAGAGGCCGATCGCGGAGTCGAAGGAGTACCGGCCGCCGACCCAGTCCCAGAACCCGAACATGTTCTCCGGGTCGATGCCGAACTTCTTCACCTCGTCGGTGTTGGTCGACAACGCGACGAAGTGCTTCTCGACGGCGTCCTCACCGAGCGCGTCGACGAGCCAACGCCGCACCGTGTGGGCGTTGGTGAGCGTCTCGATGGTGGTGAAGGTCTTGGACGCGACGATGACGAGCGTCTCCGCCGGGTCGAGCCCACGCAGGGCCTCGGCGGCGTCGTCGCCGTCGACATTGCTGACGAACTTCACGGTGAGGTCGCGGTCGGCGAAGTCGAGCAGCGCGTCGTAGGCCATCGCAGGCCCGAGGTCCGAGCCGCCGATGCCGATGTTGACGACGTTGCGGATCTGCTTGCCGGTCGCGCCCTGCCAGACGCCCGAGCGGACCTTCCCCGAGAACTCGCTCATCCGGTCGAGCACCTCGTGGACCGGCCCGACGACGTCCTCGCCGTCGACCTCGATGCGCTCGTCCCGCGGAGCCCGTAGCGCCACGTGCAGCACCGCGCGGTCCTCGGTGGTGTTGATCTTCTCGCCGCGGAACATCGCGTCGATGCGCTCGCGTAGCCCGGCCTTCTCCGCGAGGGCCAGCAGCAGCTGCAGCGTCTCGTCGGTGATCCGCTGCTTCGAGTAGTCGGCGAAAAGGTCGACGGCCTCGACGGTGTACTTCTCGCCCCGCCCGGGGTCGCCGTCGAACAGATCGCGCAGATGCACGTTCCGCATCTCGTCGGCGTGCCTGCTCAGCGCCTGCCACTGTTCCGATCCGGTGATGCTCACTGCGCTCCCCACGTCCATGGCCTGGTCACGTGCTCCACTTCCCCGCGAGCGGGCGCGCACCCCTCGCCGTCGAGCTGCGCACCGCACGCGGACTCAACGGTCGTCGGCTTCGGGGATCAGGGCCAGTTTGCCGCCGGGGTGCCCGCCGGCCAGCAGGACGAGAGCTCGCGGAGCCTCCCGCAACGCGAAGGTCTGCGCAACCGGAACCTCGAGCCGACCCCGTGCGGCGAGGTCGATCAACCGCGGCCGCGCGGCGCTGCGGAACCGGGCACTGTCCGGCATGGTCCCGCCGATGACGCGGTAGCCCTCGGCCTCGACCCGGCCGAAGGCGGCGATGCTGACGACGCGCTGCCGGTCGGGAACGAGGGCCAACGAGACGTCGATCGCCTCGTCGGTGCCGACGGCGTCGAGCGCGGCCGCGATGCCCTCGGGCGCCAGCTCGCGGAGACGGTCCTCCAGCCCGTCGCCGTACCGGACGGGCTCACCGCCGTAGCGGCGGACGACGTCGTCGCTGTGCGGCCCGGCGGTCCCGAGGACGCGCACACCGAGCTCGCGGGCCTGCTGCAGGACACTGACCCCGACCGCACCGGACGCGCCGTGGAGCACGATGGTCTCGCCGCGGGCGACTCCGGTGACGTGCAGCATCTCGGCCGCCGTCGTCCCTGCGAGCAGCAGGTTCGCCGCGGCCGGGAAGTCGAGGGCAGCCGGCTTGGCGAACACGTCGTCGGCAGGCAGCAGCACCCGGCTCGCGTAGCCGTCGTAGATACGGAAGGCGAGAACGGCGTCACCGACCGACGCGGGTCCGGAGCCGACGGCCGTGTCCGGCCCGATCGCCTCGATGACCCCGGCGACCTCGAAGCCGACGGTCTTCGGCAGGACGGACGGGTCCTTGCCGGGGCCGGCGGCGAAGCCCTTGTAGTCGGCGGGGTTCATCCCGGCCGCGGAGACGCTGACGAGCACCTGGCCGGTGGCGGGCTCCGGCAGGTCCTGCTCGACGAGCTGCAGGACCTCGGGGCCGCCGAACTCGGGTGCGACCCATCGTCTGCTGCGCATGTGTTCCTCCCCGCCGGGCGCCCGACCGCGTGGACCGGCGGCGGACGACCCCGTTGCTCTCGAGGCCTCTCTGCCCTGCGCCCGCGCGGTCAAAGGAGCCGACGCGCCCTCCCCTTCCGAAGGGTGGAGATCTCGCTCGCGCCACCAGCGCGTCCAGGCCGAAGATCACCACGAAACCGCGGGGCTGGGGGCTGGGGGCTGGGGGCTGGGGGCTGGGGGCTGGGGGCCGCGCGGCTGGGGCTGAAAGGGCATGCAGCGCCCGTCCTGGTGGGGGTCGTTCAGCGGTGGAGGTCCCAGACCTCCAGCTCCACCGGGCCCCGCGCCCCGTTGACCGTGGTCAGCGAGTCCGGCCGGCGCACCGCGCCCAGCCGCGCGGCGACCACCTGCGACGGCGCGTTGTCGGGAGCGATCTTGAGGCCGAAGGTGCGGACGCCGAGCTCGACGACCGCCAGCTCGATCAGCAGGGCCGTCGCCCGCCCAGCGAGACCCTGCCCGCGGGCTCCCGGCCCGACGGAGTAGCCCAACTCAGGGGGCCCGCCCGCATCGCCCGGCGGGACGAACAGCAGCACCTCCCCCAGCGGGGTCCGCTCGTCCGCTGTCACGGCCAGGTGCAGCGCCGAGTCGGCGGCCCGTTGATCGCGGGCCTTGGCGAGGTAGCGGAGGGCCGAGCCCGCGTCGAAGGGCGACTCGAGCGGCGTCCATCGGGCGACGTCCGGGTCGTCGAACAACGCGGGCATGAACGCGAGGTCGCTCTCCCGCCACTCGCGGAGCACGAGCCCGTCCCCCTCGACGAGGATCGTCCGCGGGTCCAGACCGAGCTGCGTCACGACTGCACGCTAGGCCCCGTCACCGGCCGGCGGTCGCCGTGATCTCGACCTGCATGCCTGGGACCGCCAGCTGCGTGACGCCGACGAGGGTCGCGGGCGGCGTCGCTGCCCCTGCCTCGAGGCGCGCGATGATCGCGCCGTAACCGGCGAGGACGGCGCCGACGTCGGTCGTTTAGACGGTCATCGACAGCACGTCGCCGAGGTCCATGCCGCCGAGGGCGAGCAGCTCCTCGACGTTGGCCAGCGCCGCGGCGAGCTGCGCGGCGACGTCACCGGCCGGCAGCAGCTCGCCGTCGGCACTGATCGGACCTTGGCCCGCGAGGGTGAGTGGCAGGCTGCAGACATGACGCTCCTGGACACCTCGATCGCCCACCTCGACGGCACGCCCGGTTCCATCGGCGAGCACGCCGGCAAGACCCTGCTGCTCGTCAACGTGGCCAGCAAGTGCGGGTTGACGCCGCAGTACACCGGCCTGGAGCAGCTGCAGAAGACCTATGCCGACCGCGGCTTCACCGTGCTGGGGTTCCCGTGCAACCAGTTCGGCGGCCAGGAGCCGGGCACCGCGGAGGAGATCGAGACGTTCTGCTCCGCGACCTACGGCGTCACCTTCCCGATGTACGAGAAGATCGATGTGAACGGCTCGGGCCGCCACCCGCTCTACGAGCAGCTCACCGCGGTCCCGGACGCCGACGGTTCCGCCGGCGACATCCAGTGGAACTTCGAGAAGTTCCTCGTGTCCCCCACCGGCGAGGTCGTCGGTCGCTTCCGCCCGCGGACCGAGCCGCAGGACCCGCAGCTGGTCGCCGCGCTCGAGGCGCAGCTCCCGAGCTGACCGTCCCGGCGCACCGGGGGCCGCGTCGGTCAGGCTTGGGCGCGCCCGAAGTCGTCCTCGAGGCGCTCGATGTCGTCCTCGCCGAAGTAGTCGCCGTGCTGCACCTCGACGAAGACGAGCTCGACTGCGCCCGTGTTCTCGATGCGGTGGCTCGTCGTCCGCGGTACGTCGACGGCGTCCCCGGGCCCGACGGGCCGGGTCGTGCCCTCCAGCGTCACGAGTCCTTCGCCCTCGACGACGAACCAGTGCTCGGCCCGCTGCTGGTGCCGCTGATAGCTGAGGCGCTTGCCGGGCAGCACCCGGATGGTCTTCACCTTGTGCGTCGCCGCGTCGGCGAGAACTTGATAGCCGCCCCACGGGCGCTGCGACTGCTCCACGCGGCGGCACGCTACCGAGCCGGCGGGGCCTACAGGCCGAGGCGCGCGGGACCGGCCCGGGACCCGGCCCTCTCCAGGTCCGCAATCGGTCGTCGGCCTCGTGAGGCAGACATCTCGGGCACGTAGCGTCGGCATCATGCGGCGGCTCCGAAGGCTCGGGCGGCGGGGGGTCGCCGTCGTCGTGGTGCTGCTCCTCGCCGTGATCGCCGGGGGCGTCGCCCTGGCGGCCGCCGGCGGGTCGAGCGGGCCGGCTCCCCGCGTCGAGGCCGTCCGGCTGCACGTCCGCGACGGAGCGCGGCACGACCAGTCCGTCGTGATCGACGCCAGCGTCTACCTGCCGGCCGGGGCCGACGCCGGTCACCGGCAGCCGGCGGTCGTCCTCGGTCACGGCTTCGGTGGGGACAAGACCGATGTCCGCGGTGATGCGGAGAACCTGGCCCGCCGGGGCTACGTCGTCCTCACGCCGAGCGCCCGCGGGTTCGGGCTCAGCGACGGGCAGATCGGGCTCGGCCTGCCCGAATACGACGGCATCGACCTCAAGGCCGAGATCGACTACCTGGCGACCCGTCCCGAGGTCGCACTGGACAAGCCGGGCGATCCTCGGGTCGGGCTCGCCGGCGCTTCCTACGGCGGCGGCCTCGCGCTGAACGGAGCGGCCGAGGACCCGCGCGTGGACGCGACGATCGGCATCATCACCTGGAACTCGCTGGCCTCAGCGCTCGAGCCGAACGCGGCCGATCCGGCCGACAACGCCGCCGGCCGCACGTCCGGGGTGTTCAAGCAGCTCTACGCCGGCGTCTTCTTCGGCAGCGGGGCCAGTCGCGGCCCGATGCCCGACCCCTGCGGAAAGTTCACCCCGGAGGCCTGCCGGGCCTACCAGCAGGCGGCGGACCCGAACGGTCCCCCGGTCGCCGTCGGGCCGCTGCTCGCGCAGGGCGGTGTCGGTAGCCGCGTCGGAGCGCTACGGGTCCCGACGCTGCTCGTCCAGGGAGAGAACGACACGCTCTTCCCGCTCGGCGAGGCCCTCCGCACCTACTCGGCGCTGCGCAGCGCCGGCGTCCCCACCGCGATGATGTGGACCACCGGCGGCCACGACTCCCCGTTCGACGCCACCGAGACGCAGCGGATCCGCGACCGCAGCGTCGCCTGGTTCGACACCTACCTGCGGCACTCGCGCACCGACGCCGGGCCCGGCTTCTCCTGGGTCGATGGACGTCGGTCGGCGACGCGCAGCGCAGCTGCCTTCCCCGTCCCGGGCACCACACAGACCCGCTTCGCGCTCGGCCCGGGACGGCGTCTGGTCCCGGGCGGCGGCACGACGTCGGGCGACCAGCAGCTCATCAACCCCCCGGGTGGCCATCCCACCAGCGTCTCCAGCCTCCCCGGGCTCGCGTCTCTCGGCGGCGGCGGTGGCGGTGCCGCGTCCGATCTGCTCGGCCGGCTCGCGATCGACCCACCCGGCCAAGCCGCGACCTGGACCAGCGACCCGCTGACCGCGCCGATGGACCTCGTCGGGCAGAGCACGGTGACCGTGCACGTCCAGAGCCGAGCGGACAGCGTCGTGCTGTTCGCCAAGCTCTACGACGTCGACGCCTCCGGGTCCGCGTCGCTCCCGAACGGGCAGGTGGCACCGCTGCGGGCGACCGGTGTCTCGAACGGCGGTCGCGACCTCACGATCGACCTGCCGACGCTCGCCCACACCTTCGCCACCGGGCACCGAGTCCGCCTCGTGCTCGCGTCGACCGACGCGGCCTACGTCAACTCCCCGCAGCCCGCGACCATCGCCGTCTACGGCAGCGCTGCCGGCGCGGTGCTGACGATGCCGACGGTGCCCATCGCCCCCAGCCACGCCTCCGGTCTCGTCGTCGGGCTGCTCGTCGCGCTGGCATTTGTCGTGCTGCTGGCCGTCGCCGGCACGCTGCTGACGCGCCGCAACCGGAAGCGGGCGCTGCTGCGACGCGGCTCGCTCGACGAGCTCCCCGTCGACGTGCGGCACCTGACGAAGACCTACGCCGACGGCCACCGCGCCGTCGACGACGTGTCCTTCTCCGTCGGCCGCGGGCAGATCGTCGGCCTGCTCGGACCGAACGGGGCCGGCAAGACCACGACGCTGCGGATGATGCTGGGGCTCATCGCCCCCTCGGCCGGCGAGGCGGTCCTGTTCGGCGAGAAGGCCGGCCCCGGTGCGCCGGTGCTCTCGCGGCTGGGCACGTTCGTCGAGGGCCCGGGGCTGCTGCCACACCTGTCCGGTCGCGAGAACCTGAAGCTGTGGTGGCGCGCCACCGGCGCAGACCTCGCCGACGCGCGGATGGACGAGGCGCTCGAGGTGGCCGGGCTCGGCAGCGCGATCGACAAACCGGTCCGCAGCTACAGCCACGGCATGAAGCAGCGGGTCGCGCTGGCGCAGGCCCTGCTCGGGATGCCCGACTGCCTCGTCCTCGACGAGCCCACCAACGGGCTCGACCCGCCGCAGATCCGCGAGATGCGTGAGTTCATCCGCCGTTACGCGGCGACGGGCCGCACGGTGCTGCTCTCCAGCCACCTGCTGTCGGAGGTGGAGCTCATCTGCACCCACGTCGTCGTCATGCAGAGCGGTCGGCTCGTCTACGACGGCACGGTGGACGCCCTGCTCAGCCGGTCCAGCACCATCAGGGTGCAGGTCGCCGAGGCGAGCCGCGGACGGGTCGAGCGTGCGCGGGACGTGCTCTCCGGCGTGGACGGCGTCGCCGCGGTGTCCGTTCCCGCAGCTGCGGACGGGCAGCCGGAGAGCCGCCGGCTCGCCGTCACCGCCGACCCCTCCGTCCGCCCGGCCCTGCTCCGTGCCCTGCTCGCCGACGACATCGACGTGGAGGAGATCTCGGTCCAGCGCCACCTCGAGGACGTCTTCCTCGCCCTCGTCGGCGCCGACACCGCCGGCCACGCCGTCGGCTCGGGCGGACGGCGCGCCGACGAGCTGCAGCCGACGAGCCAGGGCGGCACCTGATGATCGTCGAACTGCTACGACAGGCCAAACGGCGGCGGACCTGGGTCGCGCTGCTGTTCGTGCTCGCGGTCCCGCTCGTCGTCATCGGCGCGCTGAAGGTGAACGGCACCAGCAGCCCCGGCGCCGGGTCCACCGACTTCGTCGACATCGCGACCCGGTCCGGGCTCAACGCGGCGTTCTTCGTGCTCGTGGTGACGTCGCAGTTCCTGCTCGTCGTGCTCGTCGCCCTGTTCGCCGGCGACAGCGTGGCGAGCGAGGGGTCCTGGGGCTCGTTGCGCTACCTGCTGGTGCGACCCGTCGGGCGGATGCGGCTGCTGCGCGTCAAGCTCTCCGTCGCGGCCGTCTACGGTGCCGCCGCGATCGTCGCGACCCCCCTCGTCGCCCTCGTCGCCGGGACGCTCGCGTTCGGGTGGAAGCCGGTCACCACACCCTTCGGGGGCGGGTTCAGCGCCGCCAGCGGTGTCTGGCGCCTGGCCGCCGTCGACGGTTACGTCATGGCGATGCTCGGCTGCGTGGTCGCGCTGGCCTTCCTGTTCTCGACGATGACCGATGCGCCGCTCGCCGCGGTGGGCGGGTCGGTGATGCTCATCGTCGTCTCGCAGGTGCTGGACCAGGTGAAGGCTCTGGGCGTCGTGCGCGACGCGCTACCGACGCACTACTGGTTCAGCTGGACAGGGCTGCTGCAGACACCGACGGACACCTCCACGGTGACCACCGGACTGCTGACCGCCATCCCGTGGACGGTCGTGCCGCTGCTGCTGGCGTTCTGGAACTTCCGCCGCAAGGACATCCTGAGCTGACGTCCGATGCGCCGGCCGCTCACCCGAAGAGCGGAAAGGTCCTCCGGCGCGCGAGGGCGTCCATCCCCTCCTGGATGCTGTCCTGCACCTGCTGGTAGATCTCCTCGATGTAGTCGTCGTCCTCGAGGCGCTTCGGATCCGAGTCGACGTGGATCGGCGGCCGGAGCATCGTCCGGATCTTGGCGGGGAGGGGGATCTGCGGGAGCGCCGCCGGGGCGATGCCCCACGGCAACGAGACGGCGATCGGGAACACCTTCAGCCGGAGCGCCTTGTCCAACCCGAGGAACTTCGACAACCGGTCACCCTTGATCAGAACCGGCATCGCATCCGCGCCACCGACCGTCGCGATCGGGACGATCGGGACGCCGGTCTGGATCGCCACGCGGACGAAGCCGCGGCGATGGGCGAGGTTCGCCTTGTCCCGCTCCACCCAGGGGCGGAGCGAGTCGACCTCGCCCCCCGGCCACAACGCCACGTCCTGGCCCTCCGCGAGGGCCGTGACGATCGCGTCCGATGCCGCCGGGAGCACGCCCATCGAGCGGAAGAAGCGCCCGATCAGCGGCATCGCCATCAGCGCGTCGTGCGCGGTGCCGTGCAGCGGCCGACCCTCGCCGAAGTGCCGCCACCACTGCACGCCGACGGTCCAGGCGTCCCAGACGAAGGGCGCACCGCTGTGGATGCCGATCAGCAGCACCGGAGCATCGGGCAGGTTCTCCCAGCCCTCCATCTCCATCCGGAACCAGTACCGCATCAGCGGGTTCCAGAAGAACTTCTGCCGGTGCATCGACTCGTCGCTCTGGCCCTGCAGGTCCCACTGCCCGGCCCGCTCGGCGACCCAGCCGGAGACGCCGCCCTCCGCCTTCTGCCGGCGTTCCTCCGCGCGCTCACGCGCCTTCTCGGCGTACTGCTTGGCCTGGCGCTGGACGTCCTCGGACCGGGTGGGTCGATCGGGCACGGTTCCTCCTTGGTGACGGTCCGTAGCGTCTCACGTCCCGTGGCGGACACGACCACTCGCACCTCCGACGGCCCACCCGACGGCCCACCCGATCCATGTCCGCCGGCACCCCTGCCCAGTAGCGTCGCGACCATGGACTTCGCCCTCACGGAACGCGGCCAGGACTACCTGGACCGCGTCCGCGCCTTCATCGACGACGAGATCCGTCCGGTCGAGGAGCCGTACCTCCGCGAGCTGCACGCGCTCGAGAACCGGTGGGTCGTCCTGCCGATCGTCGAGGAGCTCAAGGCGAAGGCCAAGGCGCAGGGGCTGTGGAACCTGTTCCTGCCCGATGCCGAGTACGGGCCGGGGCTGACCAACGCCGAGTACGCCCCGATCGCCGAGGCGATGGGCGCCTCCTTCCTCGCGCCGGTGGTGTTCAACTGCAACGCCCCCGACACCGGGAACATGGAGGTGCTGGTCTCCTACGGCAGCGAGGAGCAGAAGCAGCAGTGGCTCACCCCGCTGCTCGAGGGCACGATCCGCTCCACCTTCTGTATGACCGAGCCCGACGTCGCCTCCTCGGACGCGACGAACATGGCCGCGACCGCCGTCGTCGAGGGCGACGAGATCGTGCTCAACGGCAGCAAGTGGTGGAGCACCGGCATCGGTCACCCCGACTGCAAGGTGCTCATCTTCATGGGCCTCACCGACCCCGACGCCCACCGGTATGCGCAGCACTCGATGGTGCTGGTCCCCAAGGACACCCCCGGGGTGACCGTCGAGCGCCTCCTGCCGACGATGGGCCGCTACGACGAGCCGTCCGGTCACGGCGAAGTCAGCTTCACCGACGTCCGTCTTCCGCTCTCGGCGGTCATCGCCGGGCCCGGGCGGGCGTTCGAGATCGCACAGGGACGCCTCGGCCCCGGCCGTGTCCACCACTGCATGCGCCTGATCGGCCTCGCCGAGTACGCCCTGGAGCAGGCCTGCCGGCGCTCGCTGGACCGCGTCGCCTTCGGCAAGCCGATCGCGAACCTCGGCGGCAACCGGGAGCGCATCGCGGATGCCCGCATCGCCATCGACAGCGCCCGGCTGCTGGTGCAGAAGGCGGCCTGGCTGCTCGACACCGGCGGCCCGGCGGCGGCGCTGAGCGAGGTCAGCCAGATCAAGGTGCTGGTGCCGAACATGGCGCAGCAGGTCATCGACTTCGCGATGCAGATCCACGGCGGCGCGGGTATGTCGGACGACACCGCCCTGTCCGGCGCCTGGACGATGGCACGGGCCCTGCGGCTCGCCGACGGCCCGGACGAGGTGCACCGCGGCGTCGTCGCCCGGCTCGAGCTGAACAAGTACAAGCCGGGCATGCGATGAGCACCCCCACGACGGGCTCGCCGCTCGACGAGCCCAAGGACGTCCGCACCGACGACGCCATCGACGCTCCCGCCGTCGGCGCGTGGCTCGCCGAGCGGGTACCCGGCCTGTCCGGCACCCCGGCGGTGAAGCAGTACTCCGGCGGGGCCAGCAACCTCACCTACCTGCTGCGCTACCCCGACCGCGACCTGATCCTGCGGCGTCCGCCGGCGGGGACGAAGGCCAAGTCCGCGCACGACATGCAGCGCGAGTACCGCATCCAGTCCAAGCTCGCGCCCGCCTTCCCCTACGTGCCACAGATGATCGCCTTCTGCGACGACCCCGCCGTCGTCGGCAGCGACTTCTACGTCATGGAGCGCCTGGCCGGCACGATCCTGCGGGGCCGTCTGCCCGAGGGCATGACTTTGCCGCCCGAGCAGGCCACGGCCCTGTGCCACGCCATGGTCGATCGCCTCGTCGAACTGCACGCCGTCGACGTCACCGCCACCGGCCTCGACGAGTTCGGCCGCGGCACCGGCTACGTCGCCCGTCAGGTCAAGGGATGGTCGGAGCGCTACCGTGCCGCCAAGACCTGGAACGTGCCGAGCTACGCGAAGGTCATCGCCTGGCTCGAGGAGAATCAGCCCGCGGACGTGGGCAGCTGCCTCATCCACAACGACTTCCGGCTCGACAACCTCGTGCTCGACACCGCCGACCCGAGCCGCATCCTCGGCGTGCTCGACTGGGAGATGGCGACGCTCGGCGACCCGCTGATGGACCTCGGCAGCGCCCTCGCCTACTGGATCCAGGCCGACGACGACCGGCTGATGAGCCTGCTGCGCCGCCAGCCGACGCACCTGCCCGGGATGCTCACGCGGCAGCAGTTCGTCGACGCGTACTGCGCCGGCAGCGGCCGCACGGTCGAGGACTTCACGTTCTACGAGGTCTTCGGGCTGTTCCGGCTCGCGGTGATCGTGCAGCAGATCTACTTCCGCTATCACCACAAGCAGACCCGCAACCCGGCCTTCAAGAACTTCTGGATCGCGGTCAACTACCTGGACCGGCGCTGCCGACGGCTCATCCGCTGAGCGACGCCGCCGAGTCCGCGACGGTGGAACTCCGCCACCTCCGGGCGGTTCAGCTCGCCGCCGAAGCGGTCGAGATCAGCTAGGTCGTCCAGGGCTGGGCGATCGGCGAAAGCCGTCCAGCAGCTGCGGAGAGGCGATGCGCGAACGGCTCCGACAAGCCGGCCGGCGCCCGGCGAACGTAGCCACCGCCGGTCTGATCGCCCTGTTCGTGGTCTACGGCTATTCGGTGCTCCCTGGCGTCCGGTCGGCGGGCGAGACCATCGGCTGGCTGGACAACGGCGTCGCGAACGTCGTGCAGGTCGGCAGCGCGGTGCTGTGCGCAGCCACGGGTTGGCGTCGTCGGCAGTGGGCCTGGGCGGTTGCCGGCGTAGGGCTCTGCTTCTGGGTGATCGGCGACCTGTACTGGCAGTTCGCGCTCGCGAATCGTGATCCGATCCCGTACCCGTCGCTCGCCGACGCGCTCTACCTCGCGTTCTATCCGTGTGCCTACGTCGCCGTCGTCCTGCTGCTGCGCGCCCGGCTGGTCCGCTTCCAGGTCAGCATGTGGCTCGACGGGGCCATCGGAGCGCTCGGCACCGCGGCGATCGTCGCGGCCCTCGCCTTTGGCAGCATCCTCTCCACGACCGGCGGCAGCCCTGCCGTCGTCGCGACCAACCTCGCCTACCCCATCGGCGACGTGCTGCTGCTGAGTCTGGTCGTCGGTGCCTTCGGGCTGCTCGGCCTGCGGCCCGGTCTGCGGTGGTGGCTGCTGGGCGTGGGGTTCGGCGCCTTCGGCGTCGCGGACACCGTCTATCTCTGGCAGACGGCCCGCGACACCTACGTGGTCGGGACGCTCGTCGACGCCGGCTGGGTCCTCGGGCTGCTGCTGCTGGCGCTGGCCGCCCGGGCTCCGGACAGCCGGCGGCTGCGCGAGCGGGAGGTGCGCGGCTGGACGGTGATGGTGGTCCCCGCCGGATTCGCGATGACCAGCCTCGTCATCCTCGCCTGGGATTCCGGCACGACCATCCCCGCCCCGGCCGTGTGGCTGGGCGCTGCGACCGTGGCCGTCGGCATCGCCCGCGTCGTGTTGACGTTCAGCGAGGTGAACTCGCTGGCCGAGTCGCGCCGCCAGGCACGCAGCGACGACCTGACGGGGCTGACGAACCGTCGCGGCTTCCACGAGGTGGCCCGCCGCCGGGTCGAACGCTCCGCCGACGGCCAGGACGGCCTGCCGTTCGCCCTCGTGCTGCTCGACCTGGACCGGTTCAAGGAGGTCAACGACTCCCTCGGCCACCTCGCCGGTGACCGGCTGCTCGTGGTCACCGCGGAGCGACTCGCTGCGAACCTGCCGTCGTCGCGCGACACCCTCGCCCGGCTCGGCGGCGACGAGTTCGCGATGCTGCTCGACGAGGCCGACGCCGACGCGGCCCTCGCCGCCACCCGCCGGTTCGCTGCAGCTCTCGCTGAACCGGTCGAGATCGACGGTGTGCGGCTGCAGGTCGAGGCCAGCATCGGCATCGCTCTCTACCCGGGCCACGGCACCGAGCTCGACCTCCTGCTCGAGCACGCCGACGTCGCGATGTACGCGGCCAAGTCCGCCTCGGCGAGCGCCACCGTCTACACCCGGGACCAGGATCTCGCCGTCCGCAACCGCCTCGAGACGCTCGAGGAACTGCGACATGCGCTGACCGGCGACGAGCTCGTCGTGCACTACCAGCCGAAGGTCGACCTCCGCACCGACCGGGTGGAGGGCGTGGAGGCGCTGGTCCGCTGGCAGCATCCGCACCGCGGCCTGCTCCAGCCCGACGCCTTCCTCCCCCTGGTCGAGGAGTCGGGGCTGGTGCGCCTGCTGACGATCCACGTCCTGGGTATCGCACTGGGTCAGGCGCGTCGCTGGCGGGAGGCAGGACTCGACCTCAGCGTCGCGGTCAACCTCTCCGCGGCGTCCGTCGTGGATCCCGAGCTTCCCGGCCTCGTCGGTCAGCTGCTCGACGAGGCAGCTCTGCCGGCCTCGTCGCTCGTCCTCGAGATGACCGAGGACGTCCTGCTCGGCGACCGCGACCGCGCCGCTGCGGTCATGGCCGCTCTGCATCTCCGCGGGGTGCGGCTGGCGATCGATGCCTACGGCACCGGGCACGGTTCCCTCGCGGCCCTGCAGGAGCTGCCCCTCGACGAGCTGAAGCTCGACGCCTCGTTCGTCGCCGGGATGGACGACGACCTCCGCGGACCGGCCGTCGTCGCCGCGACCGTCGCGCTCGCCCACGCGCTCGGGCTGCGCCTGGTCGCCGAGGGCGTCGAGAGCGCTGCGGCCGAGTCGTCGCTGCGCGCCATGGGTTGCGACGCGGCGCAGGGCTTCCACTTCAGCCCGGCACTACCGCCCGACGACCTCGAGCGGTGGCTCGGTGCGGATGGTCGGCAGCTCGACGGGCCGCTCCCCCGGCCGCCGGCGTTGCCCGGCCCGCGCGACCCGGATCGGACAACGGCGCGGCCCTGAGGCCGGCGGTCCGGATCAGGCGAGGATGCGGACCGGTGTCCCCAGCGGCAGGATCTTCGCGAGCGCCGTGATGTCCTCGTTCTTCAGCCGGATGCAGCCGTGGCTGACGTCCTTGCCGATCGACGACGGGTCGTTGGTGCCGTGCAGCCCGATCACGCCGTCGCCGCCGGCGAAGTCGGTGAGCACCTGCGAGAAGCCGTTCAGCCCGTACGCGTACGGGCCGTACGCACCCGCCGGCTGCGTCGTCTTGATCAGCACCCGGAGGTAGTAGGTGCCGCCCGGCGTGGGTGTCTCGTTCTTGCCGACGCCGATCGGATAGGTCTGCTGCAGCTCGCCGTCCTTGAACAGCCGGAGCTCGTGCTCCTTCAGCGCGACGTCGAGGCGGTACGGCGTCTGCTTCAGCGACACCTGCTCCAACTTGACCCAGCCCGAGCTGCCGTTGGGCCGGACGGGCAGCGCGACCTTCACCCAGGCGTCGGTCTGGTCCAGCACAAGGAACGTCAGCGGCTGGCCGTAGGTGTCGGGGTTCTTGAGCGTCTGCGAGGTCTTCGGCGAATTCGGTGCGTCATAGATCGGCACAGCGGGTACCAGCGCCGTGGCGACGAACGCCGGAGCGTCCGTCTGCGACGGGGGCGCCGACGATCCGCCGCATCCCACGAGCACCGTGGAACCCAGCAGAAAGGTCAGGATGACGGTGAGCAAGCTGCGCCGCGACACGCGAGCGAATAACAGTGCCGGACATGGAACGCATCGTAGCCGTAACCGAATCCCCGGCTCGTCGTTCAAGGGGCATGCTCCGCGCTCGCCTCCCCCTCGCCGTCGCGCTGCTCGCAGCGACTCTCATCGTTCCCGCCACCGCCGCATCGGCGGCTGGCAGTGGCACCACGAACCCCGCCAGCAGCGTCACCAACACTCTCACCAACCCCTCCGGGTCCGGAACCTCGGACACCTCCGGTACGTCGGGAACCTCCGACACCTCGGGGACGTCCGGCACGTCTGGCACCTCGGGGACCTCCGGCACGTCGGGGGCCTCCAACCCACTGGGCTCCGGCTCGAGCACGACCAACCCGCTCGCCGGCACGCCGCTCGCCGGCCTCGGTTCGCTCATCGCGGATCCGACTCAGGTTCCGACCGACCTCCAGACGCTCGGCACCTGCCTCCAGGGAGCCGGTAGCAACACGACCACCGGCCAGAAGTGCGTCGAGACGTTCCTCGGGGCACTCGGGTTGCCCAACACCGACTGCTTCAGCACGAACGGCTTCACCGTCGATGCGGCAGTAGCCGCGATCAAGAACGCGATCGCCGCAGGTCCGAGCGGCCTGACGCCGGCCACGTTCCAGGCGAACCTGTCCAAGTACGCGGCCCAGCTCCAGAGCCTCGTCACCTGCCTGACCACCGTGCCGACCAGCTCGGCCCCGGCCCAGACACCGATCGACAACGGCGGTGGCGCCACGGCCGACGCCGGACACCACCTCGGGCGTCGCCCCGGCCGCCACCCCGGTCACCGGGACGCCGAACTTCACCGGCTGACCGACACACCTCGCCGAAAGGCCCCGCTGGCTCACGCCGGCGGGGCCTTTTGCGTGTCCGAGTCCTGCTCGAGCCCTTACGGGGCGCTGCGTAACGTCTGGCCACCCTGGACCGGCCATTCCTTACGCAGCCCCCAGGTTGGTCGGTCGGTCGGGATCGAGTCCGATCCGGCGGGACGCATGCGGACTGGGCGCGGGTCCCGCTTGGACCAGTCTCCGGGCGGTAGACAGGGCGGGATGGCTGACCGACCTCCCGAGCGCGAGCCCCGGCCCTCCCGGACCGCGGACGCCTGGTCGATCCTGCCGTGGAACCGCCACTGGCCGCTGCTGCTACCCGCCGTCGGCAAGCGGTTGCGGTGGCGGTGGGGACGGGGGCCGATCTCGTTCCGACTCGAGTCGCTCTCCGCCATGCCGGGCTGGGCGGGCAGGCTGCGCTCGGTGCGGGCGACCGTCACCGACGTCGACCTGGACCCCGATCCCGCGGGCGACGGAAAGCCGGTCCGGCTCGACGAGGTGCGGCTCCAGGCGTCCGACGTCCGCATCCGTCCCTCGGGCATCCGCATCGAGCATGTCGAACTGCAGGTGACCCTGGGCCAGGCCGGGCTCGACGGGCTGCTCGACAACGGCCTGCCCTACGCCCGCCTGCAGCTCACCGACGGCGTCGGGCTCGCCCGCCTGGTCTCGCGGCCCGGATGGGGCTACATCGAGCTGACCCCCTCGGTCGCCGACGGCGGGCTCGTCCTGCTGCCGACAGCGCTCGTGACCGGTGCCGGGGTGCGCTGGACGGGACCCGCCCGCCTGCTGCCGCGGCTCCGCATCGGAGCCGACGTGCTGCTGCCGGGCAGCCGCCTTCTGTCGGCCACGATCGTCGAGGACCAGCTGTTGCTGACCGCCGAACTGGGCGACGTCTCCCTGCCCCTGCTCGGTCGGAGCGACGAGGTCGTCATCGACCTGCGCGACGCCACCCTCAGCGACGGAGCGGTGACGGTCGAAGGGCCCGGCGCGCTGCAGGCCGACGTCGCCGCGCCCCGTGGTCCGGGGCGCGACGACCTCTGACGGGCTCAGGAGCGGGTGGGCTCCAGCGGCCGCTCGTGCGTGGGCTCCGGCGGTTCCTGCCCGGCGTCGCGTTCGGCGGCCGGTTCGGAGGCGCCGCTGCCCTCGACGTGCAGCCGCGGCAGGAGCTTGTCCAGCCAGCCCGGGATCCACCAGTTGGAGCGACCCAGCAGGTGCATGACGGACGGGACGAGGATCGTCCGCACGAGCAGCGCATCGAGCAGCACGGCTCCGGCCAGGCCGATGCCGAACTCCTTGATGATGCGCTGTCCGCCGAGCACGAAGCTGCCGAACACCACGACCATGATCGTTGCCGCAGCGGTGATGACCTGCCCGGTCTCGGCCTGACCGATCGTCACGGCCTGCCGGTTGTCGCGCCGCGCGAGCCACTCCTCATGGATACGGGAGACGAGGAAGACCTCGTAGTCCATGGAGAGGCCGAAGAGGATCGCGAACATCATCACCGGCAGGAACGCCTCGACCGGACCCGATTTCCCGATGCCGACGAGGTTGCCGAACCAGCCCCACTGGAAGACGGCGACCACGACGCCGAAGGCCGCACCGGCCGCCAGCAGGTTCATGATCGAGGCGACGAGCGGCACGAGCACGCTGCGGAACACCGCGGCGAGCAGCAGGAACGCGAGCAGGACGACGACCCCGATGAAGATCGGGAGCTTGCTGGACAACACGGACGCGAAGTCCTCGAAAATGGCGGTCACGCCGCCCACGTGCACCTGGACGTCGGTGCCGGCGGTGGCCCGCGGCACCACATCGGACCGCACGGTCTTCAGCAGCTTCGAGGTCGATTCGTCCTGCGGGCTCCCCTTCGGGATGAGCTGCAGGATCGCCGCCTTGCCGTTCGGGCTCGGCTGCGGCGGGCTCACGAACGCCACGTCGGGCGTCGCCGCCAGAGCCTGCTGCACGCGGACGAGGGTGGGCAGGTCGGACGGCCCCTTGAGCTCGGCGACGACGAGGAACGGCCCGCTGAAGCCGGGCCCGAAGCCCTGGGCGAGCAAGTCGTAGGCGGCGCGCGTGCTGGTGCCCTTCGGGTCGTTGCCCTGGTCGGAGGAACCGAGACGCATCGACAGGAAAGGGGCAGCCAGTGCGAGCATCAGCACGCCCGACAACGTCGCCAGGATGATCGGGTGCCGCTCGACGAACCGGCCCCAGCGGGTCCACCGCGGCGACAGGTCGTCGCCGGAGACGGGGCCGCTCGCGGCGAGACGGCGCCGGGTCCGGCGTGAGAGCACGCGGACGCCGTAGAAGCCGAGCAGCGCCGGCAGCAGGGTCAGCGACGCGAACATCGTGAAGGCGACGACCATCGCCGCCGACACCGCGACGCCGTAGAGGAAGCTGACGCCGAGCGCGAACATCCCCAGCAGCGCGATACAGACGATGGTCCCCGCGAACAGGACGGCGCGGCCGGCGGTGTCGACGGCGGTGACGACGGACTTCTCCACCTCCATGCCCTGTCGCAGGTTGCTGCGGTGCCGGGTGACGATGAACAGCGCGTAGTCCACGCCGACGCCGAGGCCGATGAGGGCGGCGAGCGTGGTCCCGAACGTGGCGATCGACAGCACGTGCGAGAGCAGGCCGATCGCGGAGATGCCGACGCCGAGGGCGACGATCGCGGTGACGAGCGGCAGCGACATCGCGAGCAGGGAGCCGAACGCGATGAACAGCACGACCGCCGCGCCGGCGATACCGATGATCTCGCTCAGCCCCGGGGAGGGCTGCTGGGCGAAGATCTGCCCACCCGCGACCGCCTGCAGCTGCCCGTTGTCCGCGGCGGTGATCGCATCGAGGACGGGCTTCACCTGCTCCGGCGGCACCCGTCCTTCGGAGGAGTCGAACACCACGGTGGCGTAGCCGATGGTCCTGTCCGGGGTGAGCTGCCGGGCGCCGGTCGGGCCGTCGAAGCTCTGCACCGCGACGACGTGCGGCAGCTTGCCCACGGTGGCGAACAGCGACGCAGCCTGCTGCTGCAGCTGCGGGTCGCGCAGTGTGCCCGCTCGGGCGTGCAGCACGATCTGGCCGGATTGGCCGCTCGCGGACGGGAAGTCGCGTTGCAGGATGTCGAGCGCCTGCTTCGACTCGGTGTTCGGCAGCTTGAAGTCGTCGGAGAAGGCAGTGCCCACGCCGGAGGATGCGAGGCCGAGCCCGACCAGCAGGACGAGCCAGGCGGCGAGCACGATGCGCCGGTGCCGGAAGGACCAGCGGGCGAGGGAGGTCATGCGCGAAGTCCTCAGGACGGGGGCGGGCGGGAGAGCGAGCACGATCAACGTATCTTCACATCGTAAAGATCTGCAGAGTCTGAAAGGAGCGTCACGTGTCCTTCGGTTGTCCGGGCGAAGGGTTGAGGGAGCGCAAGCGCCGCCTCACCCGGGCCCGCCTGCAGGAGGCGGCGTTGCGCCTGGTGGCCGAGCACGGACTCGAGGCGGTGACGGTCGACGACATCAGCGCCGCCGTCGACGTCTCGGCACGCACCTTCTTCAACTACTTCCCGACCAAGGAGGACGCGCTCGCCGGCGACCAGGGCTGGCTGCCGCCCGACGACCAGGTGCGCCGGCTCCTGCTCGACGAGCGCAGCCCGGATCTCGTCGCCGACCTGCAGCGCGTCATGCACGCCGCCCTGCCGGACCTCGCGGCGCGGCGCGAGGAGATGCAGCTGCGCCGCACCGTCTTCGACCGCCACCCCAGCCTGCTCCGGGCGGCCCTCTCGGTCTTCCTGGCCGAGGAGCTGCGGCTGCAGGCCGTCGTGGCCGAGCGGCTCGACGACGCCCCGCCGTCGCTGCCCCGGCTCGTCGCCGTCCTGACGACCGCTGTGCTCCGGGCGACGCTGGATGCGTGGATCGCCGACGACCCGGGCGACGAGCGGCAGCTCGGCCAGCGGCTCGACGAGGCCCTGCACCAGCTGCGCGACCTGTTCGCGTCCGCGTCCGCCCCGCACCGCCTCGCACCGGCCTGAGCGCCCCGCGGGTGTCTGGCACCCTCCCGTCATGGAGATCCTGAGCAGCCGGGTCCTGCTGCGGCCCCGCGACCCGGACGCGAGCCGGCACTTCTACCGCGACGTGCTCGGCCTGGCGGTCTCCCGCGAGTTCGGGCCTCCGGAGCACCGCGGCACCGTCTTCTTCCTCGGCGGCGGGTTCCTCGAGGTCAGCGGCGCGACGGACGACGACGTTCCCGAGGCCGACGGGCACGTGCGGCTCTGGCTGCAGGTGCGCGACGTCGGAGCAGCCGCACGGGAACTGGCGGCCGCCGGCGTCGAGATCACCCGCGAGCCACGCACCGAGTTCTGGGGACTCGTCGAGATGTGGATCGCCGACCCCGACGGCGTCCCGATCGTGCTCGTCGAGGTTCCGGAGGACCATCCGCTGCGGCGCGACCAACGCGGCTGAGCACGCTAGGACTTCGAAAGCTTTTCCTCAGCGAAGCGGCAGGTATTTCCCAACGGAGGGGAGCACTGTCAAACTGACCAGAGCAGGCAGCTGTGATCGACATCGTCCGGCCGCGCGAAAACCTCGCGCACCGGCCGATGAGGACCGCGACAGACCGGGGTACACCTGGTTCGGGTGCACCGAGGTCGGTCGGCACGCCCCGAGGAGGCAGCATGTCGTCCACGACGCAGTTCGCAACCTGCCCAGCCAGCATCCAGACGATCGCCGGGCTGGCGCTCGGTGCCGCCCGCCTCGACGAGCGCGGTGAGGACCGGCTGCTCGTCGATCCGGAGATCGGCCTGTTCGGCGTCTTCGACGGGGTGGGTGGCCACGTCGACGGCGCCGCGGCGGCCGAGCTCGCTGCCAGCACGGTCGCCGCCCAGGTCCGCGAGAACCTGCCCTACTGCCGCAACCGGCAACAGGCCCACGACGTGCTCCGCGCGGCCCTCTACGCGGCCGACGCCGCCATCGAGCAGTACAACACCGCCAAGAGCGCGAAGGAGCAGCGCTTCGGTGCCGCGGGGGCCACCACCGCCACCGTCGCCCTGCTGTGGACCGGCTCGTCGTCGCTGCCGGGTGCGCGCGTCGCGCTCATCGCCCACTGCGGCGACACGCGCGCGCAGCTGCTGCACGCCGGCGCCTTCGAGACCATCACGCTGGACCACGCGGCGTTGAACGACCCCGACCCGGAGGTCGCGAAGCAGCGCCAGGCGCGGCTCGACGAGGTCACCGCCGCGGAGCAGCTCAGCGACCCGCTGGACCGGGCCGCCTTCTCCCACCGCAACATGCTGTCCAACGCGCTCACCGGGACCGGCGAGCTCGACGTGCGCAGCTATGTCGTCCCGCTCGCCGCCGGGGACCGGCTGATGCTCGATTCCGACGGGCTGCACGACAACCTGACCGGCAGCGAGCTCACGGAACTGCTGCGCAGCAGCACCCCGCAGCAGGCCGCCGATCTGCTGGCCGAGGCCGCGCACGAGCGCAGCCTCAGCAGCCACGACGAGACCCACCGGGCCAAGCCCGACGACATCAGCGTCCTCGTCGTCGAACCGCAGGAAGTCTCCCGGCCCGCGTCGCACAGCCCCGCGACCGCGGAGCGCACGTCGCGCCCGGTGGTCGACCCGACCGATCCCTCCGCTCCGCCGGAGCAGACGGGCCTGCTCGGCGACCCCGCCTCGGGGGCCACCTGGTTGTCGCCCGGACGCACCGCGAGGCTGCCGCTGGACGCCGACAACCGCTACCTCATCGGTGCAGCCGACCTCCGCCTGGTCGTCGTCGCGGTCTCCGGCAGCTGGTACGCCGTCCAGGGTGAGATCCCCGTCGACGGCCGCCTCGACGTCGCCGGCTGCTGGCCGCTGCAGCCGGGCCTGCCTGTGGTGTTCGGCCGCGAGACGCCCGGCAACTTCCGCTACCCACCCTCCCCCCTCGTCAGCCGACGTCACGTGGCGCTCACCGTCCTCGAGGCGGGGACGGAGCTCTCGGTCGAGGACCTGCAGTCCACGAACGGCACGGAGATCCTCGCCGGCTGACACGCGGCGCCGCGGCGCCCGCCACGTCACCCGGACGGGTGGCTGCGAGCTCGGCGGAACGGCTGCGGAGATCGCCGCCGAGGGGCACGATCGTGCGATGCCGTACAGCCGGGCCGGTCGCGTGGGCACGTCGGGAACGATGCCGTTGGGCAACGCCGCCCACCTCCTGGGACGCTCCCCGTTCCCACCGATCGCCGACTACGCGTTCCTGTCCGACTGCGAGTCGACGGCCCTCGTCGCCCCCAGCGGCAGCGTCGAGTGGCTGTGCATCCCGCGGATGGACTCGCCGAGCGTGTTCGGCGCGATCCTGGACCGCGACGCGGGGATGTTCCGCATCGGCCCGACAGACACCCAGGTCCCCGCCGCCCGGCGCTACCTGCCGGGGACGATGGTGCTGGAGACGAGCTGGGGCACCGAGACGGGCTGGCTGGTCGTCCGTGACGTGCTGCTCATGGGTCCGTGGCACCACGAGAGCAACAAGTCCAACAACCACCGTCGGGCACCCACCGACTTCGACGCCGACCAGGTGCTGCTCCGCACCGTCCGCTGCGTCAACGGCGAGGTGCAGGTCGAGCTCGACTGCGAACCGATGTTCGAGTACGGCCGGGTCGCACCGGCCTGGCGTTACACCGACCGCGGCTACCACCAGGGGATCGCCTCGGCCGAGGGCACCGACGTCGAGCTCACGCTCACCACCGACCTCCGCATCGGCTTCGAAGGCTCGCGGGCTGTCGCGCGCACGCTGCTGAGGGAGGGCGACTCCCGCTTCTGCGCCCTGTCCTGGTCCACGCACCAGCCGCCGGCCACCTTCGAGCAGGCCGACGACCGGCTCCGCGCCACGGCCCATCACTGGCAGCACTGGCTCGCCCGTGGCTCGTTCCCGGACCACCCGTGGCGCACCTACCTCCAGCGCAGCGCACTGACGCTGAAAGGCCTGACGTACGCCCCCAGCGGCGCCCTGGTCGCAGCAGCGACGACGAGCCTGCCCGAGACGCCCGGCGGCGAACGCAACTGGGACTACCGCTACGCCTGGATCCGCGACAGCACGTTCGCCCTGTGGGGGCTGTACTCGCTCGGCTTCGACTGGGAGGCCAACGACTTCTTCTGGTTCATCGCCGACGTCGCCGAGCGCAATCCCGACCTGCAGATCATGTACGGGGTCGACGGCGAGCAGAACCTCGAGGAGCAGACCCTCGACCATCTCGGCGGCTACGAGGGAGCCCGGCCGGTGCGGATCGGCAACGGCGCCTTCGACCAGAAGCAGCACGACGTCTGGGGCGCGGTCCTCGACTCCGTGTACCTGCACACCCGCTCCCGCGACCGGCTCGACGACCGGCTCTGGCCGATCCTGAAGCACCAGGTCGAGTGCGCGCTGCAGAACTGGCGCGAGCCGGACCGCGGCATCTGGGAGGTCCGCGGCGAGCCGCAGCACTTCACGTCGTCGAAGGTCATGTGCTGGGTCGCGGCGGACCGCGGAGCGCGCCTCGCCATGGTGCGGGAGGAGTGGGACCAGGCGATCCGCTGGCAGGCCGCCGCGGACCAGATGCGCGACGACATCTGCGCGAACGGGCTCGACAAGCGCGGCGTCTTCGTCCAGGCCTACGGCAGCGAGGCGCTCGACGCGTCCCTGCTGCTCATCCCGTTGTTCCGCTTCCTGCCCGGCGACGACCCCCGCGTGCGCGCCACGGTGCTCGCCATCGCCGACGAGCTGACCGAGGACGGGCTGGTCCTGCGCTACCGCGTCAAGGAGACCGACGACGGGCTGACCGGTGAGGAGGGCACGTTCACCATCTGCTCGTTCTGGCTGGTCTCGGCCCTGATGGAGATCGGCGAGACGGGCCGCGCGAAGCAGCTCTGTGAACGTCTGCTGGCGTCGGCGAGCCCGCTCGGCCTCTACGCCGAGGAGCTGGACGCGAAGACCGGTCGCCACCTCGGCAACTTCCCGCAGGCCTTCACCCACCTGGCGCTGATCAACGCGGTGCTGCACGTGGTCCGCTCCGAGCAGGCGGGGGCCGAGGACACCGGACGCAGCCGGTGGTGACGTGCGGCCGACCCGAACCCGTCGTGGGCGGTCGGCCGGCCCGCTACTCCGGTCGGTCGTGCGCGCGGATCCAGGCGTCGATGTCGGCCCACCAGTCGTAGAGCCAGTCGACGAACTCGTCCTCGTCGTCGGGGATGTCCGCCGACGGGATGAAACTCCACCGCAGGTAGAGCGTCTTCTCCTGCGGCAGGCCGTGCCAGATGTCGCGGACGGTCGACAGGTGCTCGATGCCGGTGTGCGCGACGAAGATCATGTCGGCCTCCGGAGCTGCCCGGTGCGCGGCGAGCAGCCCCCCGGGCTTGGGCGCCAGCACGGTCGCCATCGCCTCCGCCCGCTGCGCCATCTCCTCGAGCCCGTGGCCGCGGAGCCGCTCGATGGCCTTCGCGCGCCGACGGTCGGTGAAGTTGCCGCCCTCCGGGAAGATGAGCAACGCGTCGGTGTCGGTGAGACCGCCCGCGAGCGAGGCGATCGACTCCTCGGCCTCCGCGCCGTGGCTGCCGGGCTTCGGGTCGATGAAGCGGTTCGGGATCCGGTTGAAGTAGACGTCGATCGCCGGGTCGAGCTGCAGCAGGTCCTTCGCGACCATCCGCGGCTTGCGCAGATGGTCCCGGTTCATCAGCGTGGCGATCAGCAGCAGCGACTCCCCCGGGCCCGCGTGCCGGGCCGCGACGATCATCGCGTTGTCCGAGCCGGGGACCCCGTCGTCCAACGGCGACCAGGAGACGTCGTCGAGGACGAGCTCCAGCCGGAAGAGCCGCTCGGCGGTCCGCACCAGCGTGGCGAACCCGAGGTGGAGCACGGCGTAGTGCGCGAGCTGGAAGTGGTACGAGCGCACCTTCCACCCGAAGCCGCTCGCGATCCACAGCACGAAGGCGACGACCAGGCCGACGACCTCGAACAGCAGGTACGTCATGAAGAAGAACAGCAGGCGCACCGCGCGGTAGTGACCGGGCAGCCTGGACGAGACCGCGAGGGCGATGAGGAACGTCACCGGCAGCAGCACGACGGACAGGACGAACAGCACCGCGAACACGACGAGCCACACCGGGACCAGCAGCCGGCGGACGATCCTGGGCGCGAGGAGCGACGGCATCAGCGCGCCCGGCCCCGTCGGACGTCGCCGAGGTACCGCATCGACGCGTCGTAGGCCCGCTCCAGACGTTCGCGGCCCCCGGCGACGCGTCCGTAGCGGCGCGGGTCGAGCTCGGCGCGGGTCGTCGGCGGCTCACTGCCGCTGGGCAGGACGTGCACCGCGACGCCGTCGGGCAACGAGGCGAGATCGGCGGCGAAGCGGTGGCGGCGGGCGATCTCGAACGCGACCATGCCGACCTCCAACGGGTTGCGCGGCGGCCGCAGCGACTTCTCGATGCGGCCGACCTGCAGCACGTAGATGGTTCGGGCACCCAGCGCGACGGCGCGACCGACCGGGATGCTGTGCACGAGGCCACCGTCGTAGAAGCTCTCGTCCCCGATCCGGACAGGCGCGAACAAGCCGGGCACCGCGCAGGACGCGAGCACCGCATCGGTCAGCGGCCCGGAGTCGAACCAGTGCTCCGCCGCCTTCTCGATGCTGGCGGCGACGCACTGGAACGGCACGGCCAGCTCCTCGATCCGCTCGACCGGCTGGTGCTCCAGCAGCAGCCGCCGCAACGGTGCACGGCTGTGGGTGTGCGTCCGTGTCCGGGCCAGGGTGCCGAGCCGTGTCGGCAGGCCTCCGCTCAGCAGCCCACTCGCCCCGAGTTCGCGCCACAGGGCGGCGAGGCGCTCGACCGCCTCGACGCCGGGGTCGGCGGCCAGGAACGCTCCGTTCAACGCCCCGATGCTGGTGCCGAGCACGAGGTCGGGTCGCACCCCGGCCTCGGCCAGCGCGAGCGCCATCCCCACCTCGGCGACGCCGAGCACCCCGCCGCCACCCAGGACGAAGGCGATCGGTGCCGTCCCCGGGCCAGCGGATGCTGTTCGGATTGCGTCGGATGCCTCCGGGCCCGGCCAGGCAGAGGACTGCCCCGAGAGACCGTCGGGTGGGCGAGCGGTGGACCGACTCATGGCCCGACTCTGACATGTGACCGCCACAGCAGAACGACAGGTGTGCGGCAGGTCGTCAGCGGCAAGAGAGGTCGGGACATCAGACGTCGCGGGGCATCTGCGGCGTGGTCGGAGGGACACGTCGATGACGACACCGCAGGGATCCACCAACGGCTCGGCCGCCGCGCCGGCGAAGAAGGCGACGAAGCGCGCAGCCGCGAAGAAGGCCACGGGCCGCGGCACCGCCGCCAGGACCACGGCGACGAAGCGGACCGCTGCGAAGAGCACCGCGACCAAGAGCACCGCCGCCAAGAGCACCGCCGCCAAGGAGCCCGGCGAAGAAGGCGACGGCCAGTGGTCCCGCCAAGAAGGCGGCTGCCAAGCGCACCGCAACCAAGCGCCCCGCCACCACGAGCACCGCACCCACGAGCACCGCAGCCAAGCGCACCGCGACGAAGGGGCCGGTGAAGGCGAGCGCCTCGGTCCGGAAGGCCCCCGCCGAGTCGAGTGCCCCGAGCCGGCAGTCCGGGTCGGCGTCGCAGCAGGCGTCGAGCGGTCCCGACCGGGACGGTGTGATCGGCCGCGTCATCGAGTGGCGCACCGAGGCGGCGAAGACGCCGACCGACCCGGACGAGCGTTTCCTCGGCCTGACGCTCCCGGTCTGGGACCTGATCTCGAAGGTCTACTTCCGCGTCGAGACCGAGGGCTGGGAGAAGGTCCCCGACCGCACCAGCCTGCTCATCGGTGTCCACTCCGGCGGCACGCTGACCATGGATGCCTGGACGCTGGTGCACGCCTGGCAGCGGCACTTCGGCAGCGAACGCACGCTCCACGGCACCGCCCACGACGTGCTGCTGACCCTGCCCGGCCTCGGCGACTACTTCCGCGCGTCCGGCGTCATCAGCGCCTCGCGGGAGTCCGTCGGCCGCGCGCTCGCCGAGGGCCGCGACGTCATCGTCTGGCCCGGCGGCGAGAAGGACGCGATGCGCAGCTGGCGTCGTCGTGACGTCGCCGAACTCGGCGGGCGCAAGGGCTTCGTCCGGCAGGCGATCCGTTCCGGAGTGCCGATCCTCCCGGTGGCCACCATTGGTGGGCACGACACCGTCTTCATCCTGTCCGAGGGCAAGTGGCTGGCCAACGCGCTCGACCGCTTCACCGGACTGAAGAAGACCCTGCGCGCCGCCAACCTGCCGATCGTCGCCGGCCTGCCGTTCCCTCTGGCCTTCGAGGTCCTGCCGGCGCACTTCCCGCTGCCGGCCAAGATCCGCACCGAGTTCCTCGACCCGGTCGAGGTCGACGACGACCCGGAGCGCGTCAACGACGAGGCCTACGTGCAGAGCATCTACGACGAGGTGCACGGCGCGATCCAGGCCGGGATGAACCGCCTGGCCAAGAAGCGGCGGTTCCCGGTCTTCGGCTGAGCGCCGACCGCCGGCAGAGTGCCGAGCTTCCTCCGGATGACCTGCTGCCCGCGCGGCGGAGCGCCGCGTACTCGCCCTCTCCAGCAGCGCGCAGAATTGCCGATGATGGAGAGATGAGGCAGCTCCGGTCGAAGGCGAGCCGACTACCTCTGTCCGTGGTGGCCGTCGCGTCGACGTCGGTGGCGCTCCTGATCGCGCTGATCCTCAAGCCCGGCGGTGAGCCCTTCGTCCAAGCCGTCGACAACCTCTCGACCAGTGCGGCCGGTCTGGTCGGTGGCGCCGTCTGTCTCTGGCGTTGCCGCAGAGCGGGGCCCCTCCGTCGCAGCTGGACCGCTCTGGGTCTGGGTCTGGTGGGCTGGGGCATCGGGCAGTCCATCTGGAGCTTCTACGAGCAGGTGCTCCACCAGGAAGTGCCCTTCCCGTCGCTCGCGGACGCCGGCTTCCTGACCTTCCCGGTCGCCGCTGCGGTCGCGCTCCTGCTGTTCCCTCGTGGAAAGGGCACCACCGAGGGTCGGGTACGGGCACTGCTGGACGGTCTGATCATCGCCTGCTCGCTCCTGGTTCTCTCCATGGAGTCGGTGCTCGACGCGGTCATCCGGGCCAGCGCCGAGACGACGTTCGCTCTCGTCGTCTCGATCGCCTACCCGATCGGCGACCTCGTCGTGGCCACCATGGCCCTGCTCGCCCTGTCCCACGCGCGCCGGCCACAGCGACCCCGGCTTCTGTGGATCACGTTGGGCTTGGCTGCTCTGGTCGTGGCGGACAGCGTGTTCGCCTACCAGACCGCCATCGGCACCTACGAGACCGCGGTTCCCACCGACGTCGGCTGGTTCACGGGGTTCCTGATCCTGGGCGTCGTGGTGACCAGACCCGCCGCCCTGCAGAGCCACGATGAGCCGGGACAGGGCGAGGGCGTCGACCCGTTGACCACCGCCGGCCCTTCGGTCGCCCAGCTGACCCTGCCCTACGTCCCGGTTGTCGCCGCGTCCGTCGTCGTTCTCTGGCAGGTCATCGACGGCCAGCGCATCGGCGTGCCGCTGGCGTTGCTGGCCGGGCTGGTGCTGGTACTGGTCTACTCCCGGCAGCTCGTCACGCTGGTGGAGAACCGCCGTCTGGTGGCCGCCGTCCGGCACCAGGCCTTCCACGACTCGCTCACCGGTCTCGCCAACCGCGCGCTGTTCCTCGACCGCCTGGAGGCCGCCCTCCGCTGGCAGGACGACGGGGCCCGCCTCGCCGTGGCCTTCCTCGACCTCGACGACTTCAAGGAAGTGAACGACGGTCTCGGCCACGCTGCCGGTGATGCCCTGCTCGTGCAGGTCGCCGCCCGGCTCCGCGGTGCCGTCCGGTCGAGCGACCTCGTGGCACGTCTGGGCGGGGACGAGTTCGCCGTCCTGCTGCAGGACGACCCGGACGGCTCCCCCGGCCTCGGCATGGCGCGCGAGGACCCCGCGGTCGTCGCCGAACGCCTCGTGGCCACGGTGCGGCAGCCGTTCGACCTCGCCGGGCAGCGCGTCTCGGTGACCACGAGCGTCGGGCTCGCCGTCGTCGCGCCCAACGGCGACGAGTCCGCGATGCACGTCCTGCGCAACGCCGACCTCGCGATGTACGCGGCGAAGCAGTCGGGCAAGGGACGCTTCGAGCACTTCGACGTCGACATGAGCGCCGGGCTGCTGCACGACCTCCGGCTGCGCCAGGAACTCGCCGACGCCCTCGAGGCCGACCAGTTCTTCCTCGTCTACCAGCCGATGTACGACCTGCGGACCGACCGCCTCTGCGGCGCCGAGGCTCTCGTCCGCTGGGCGCACCCCAGCGGTGCGACGCTCGCCCCGGCCGCGTTCCTCCGTCAGGCCGAGACCCCCGAACTCATGCCCGTCCTCGGGCGCAAGCTGCTCGAGCGCGCCTGCCGCGAGGTGCGTGGCTGGCTGGACCGGACTGCCCTCGCCGACGGGGCCGAGCCGGACTTCTTCGTCAGCGTCAACCTCAGCGCGCTGCAGCTGACCGACCGCACCCTGCCCGGGTTCGTGGAGCGGACGTTGCAACGCTTCCGGCTCGAGCCGAGGCACCTCCTGCTCGAGGTGACCGAGAGCGTCCTGCTCGACGACGTCGACGCCGCCGCCCGCATCCTGCGGGAACTCTCGGCCCTCGGCCTCCGCGTCGCACTCGACGACTTCGGCACCGGCTACTCCTCGCTCGCCCACCTGCACCAGCTCCCGGTCCACGTCCTGAAGGCCGACCGCACCTTCGTCGCGGACATCACCGATGCCGCAAAGCCCTCCGGCCTCGTCACACTGGTTGCGGAGATCGGCAGCTCGCTGGACCTGCTGACGGTGGCCGAGGGCGTCGAGACGCCCGTGCAGCTCGAGGCGCTCCGCCGGCTCGGCTACGACGTCGTCCAGGGTTACCTGCTCGGCCGCCCGGGTCCGCTCGAGCAGATGTCGGAGACGGTCGTCCTGCCGTTCGTCCCGGCGACCCGCATCTGACCCCGACGTTGTTGCCGTCAGGTTTCGTCGGGGCGGGAGCGGGCTACTCTCCGTAAGCGCGGGGGTTCCCCCACGCGTCACCGGGGAGGCGGACGCCCGTCATGGGTCAGGTCACGACGAGCACGACCATCGACGCGCCGATCCAGGCCGTCTTCGACTACGTCGCCGACTACCGCACCGCCGTCGGTTACTCACGGGACCTGAAGAAGTGGGACCCGGTCACCGACGTCACCGACGACGTCGGCGCCCAGTTCGACGCGTCGCTGCAGCTCGGGCCGAAGGCCTTCGACTCCCGGGTCGAGGTGGACAGCCGCGTCGACCCGGAGCAGTTCGGGTGGCACGCGATCTCCGGGTTCCAGCACGCCGGCCGTTACCACTTCACCAGCGCCGGGGACGCCGCTACCGACGTCACCTTCGTCTTCGACTACACGCTGCCGGGTGGCATGGCCGGGCGGCTCCTGGCCAAGACGACCGAGCCGTTGCTGAAGGCGAGTCTCGCGAGCAATCTGAAGACCTTGAAGCAGCAGGTGGAAGAGCAGCAAGCCCGCACCTGAACTCCGGGCCCGGCACCATGCCGGGTCCACCCCTGACGGCTGCACGGCCGGCGAGTCGAGATCGAGGCGATCAATCCGTGGCGATCATGCCGCTCACCCAGGCGATGTTCCTGTTGCTCGAGACGCGGGACCAGCCGATGCACGTCGGTTCGCTGCAGCTGTTCCGACCCCCCGAGGGGTCGGGCCCGGAGTTCCTCCGTGAGATGTACGAGGGCCTGCTCCGCCAGGACGAGATGTCGTCGCTGTTCCGGAAGCGGCCCCACCGGTCGCCGCTGACCCTCGGCCAGTGGGCCTGGGAGGACGACGAGTACGTCGACCTCGAGCACCACGTCCGACACTCCGCGCTCCCCAACCCGGGCCGGATCCGCGAGCTGCTCGCGCTCGTCTCGCGGCTGCATGCCTCGCTGCTCGACCGGTCGCGCCCGCTGTGGGAGGCCCACCTGATCGAGGGCTTGGACGACGGTCGCTACGCCGTCTACACGAAGATGCACCACGCCCTCATGGACGGGGTCTCCGCGGCGAAGCTCATGGAGCGCTCGCTGAGCACGGACCCCGACCGGCGCGACCTCCCCCCGCCGTGGGCTCCCCGTCCGCGCCGACAGCGCTCGTCGTCCGGCGGCGGTCTGCTCGGGATCCCGCGTGCGGCCATCGGGGTCACCTCGGACTTCGTCGGGCTCGGTCCGGCGGTGCTGAAGCGGGCCGCGGAGCAGGCGCTGCGCCAGCAGGCGGCCGTCCTGCCCCTGCAGGCCCCCCGCAGCATGTTCAACGTCGCCATCACCGGCTCGCGCCGGTTCGCCGCGCAGTCGTGGCCCATCGAGAGCTTCAAGACCGTGGCCAAGGCGTCGGGCTCGACGCTGAACGACGTCCTGCTGGCGGTGTGCTCCGGCGCCCTCCGGCGCTACCTGATCGAGCAGGACGCGTTGCCGAGTCACTCCCTCGTCGCGATGACCCCGGTCTCGCTGCGCGCCGACGACGACGACGCCGAGGACGCCGGCGTGAACGTCGGCACCCTGCTGTGCAACCTCGGCAGCGACATCGCGGACCCGGCCGAACGACTCGACGTGGTCCGCGAGTCGATGAACTCCGGCAAGGAGGCGATGAAGGGGCTCAGTCAGCTCCAGGTGACGGCCCTGTCCGCGGCCACGATGGCGCCGCTCGCCGTTCAGTCGCTGGTGGACCCCAACGGCTACACCCGCCCGGCCTACAACCTGGTCATCTCGAACGTCCCCGGGCCCAAGGACCCGCTCTACTTCAACGGGGCGACGCTCGAGGGCAGCTACCCCCTGTCCATCCCGCACCACGGCCAGGCCATGAACATCACCGTCACCAGCTACAACGGGAGCCTGGAGTTCGGCATCGTGGGGTGCCGTCGCACGGTGCCGCGTCTGCAGCGGCTGCTGACCTTCATCGACGAGTCCCTTCAGGAGCTGACCGAAGCCGTGGGAGCCTGAGGGCTCCGGCGATTGCACCTGCGCCCGACGAGCTCGATCCCGAGCCGATCGGCCCTCCCCGGGTCGGCAGCTCATCACCCCCCGGGAGAATGCACATGTCGAACAACCTCGCATCGCTGCTGACCGATGCAGCCGAGAAGCACGGTGATCTGCCCGCGGTCCGGCTCGATGACGTCACGCTGACCTACGACCAGCTCAACGGCGCCAGCGCCCACGTCGCCGGCCTCCTCGCGTCCAAGGGCATCCAGCCCGGTGACCGCGTCGGCATCATGCTGCCGAACGTGCCGTACTTCCCGGTCGCGTACTACGGGATCCTGCGCCACGGCTGCACCGTCGTGCCGATGAACGTGCTGCTCAAAGGCCGGGAGACGACCTTCTACCTGCAGGACCCCGAGGCCAAGGCCGTCTTCGCGTGGCACGAATTCCTCGACTCGGCCACCATCGGCGCCGAGGCCGCCGGCGCGGAGGTCATCCCCGTGGTGCCGGGCGAGTTCGAGGATCTCGTCGGTGCTGCCGAACCGCTCACCGAGGTCGCCGAGGTCGCCGCCGACGACGTCGCCGTGATCCTCTACACCTCCGGCACCACCGGTTCGCCGAAGGGTGCGCAGCTCACCCACCAGAACCTGCGCGACAACGTCGTGGTCACCAGCGAGACGCTGATCGAGACCACGACGAAGGACGTCATCCTCGGGGCACTGCCGCTGTTCCACGTGTTCGGCATGACGTGCTCGATGAACACCGGCGTCTACGGCGGCGCCCTGCTCTCGCAGATCCCGCGCTTCGACCCGAAGAAGGCGCTGGAGATCATCCAGCGCGACAAGGTCACCGTCTTCATGGGCGTCCCGACCATGTTCTCCGCGATGCTCCAGGTCCCGGACCGGGACACCTACGACACCAGCTCGCTGCGGGTCTGCATCTCCGGCGGTTCGGCCATGCCGGTCGAGGTGATGCGCGGCTTCGAGGAGGCGTTCTCCTGCAAGGTGCTCGAGGGCTACGGCCTGTCCGAGACCTCGCCTGTCGCCTCGTTCAACCACCCCGACAAGGAGCGCAAGCCCGGCTCCATCGGCACCCCGATCCGCGGCGTCGAGATGAAGATCGGCGACGACGAGGGCAACGAGCAGCCGCAGGGTGAGGTGGGCCAGATCTGGATCAAGGGCCACAACATCATGAAGGGCTACTGGAAGCGCGACGACGCCACCGCCGAGGTGATGCGCGACGGCTGGTTCGCGACCGGTGACCTCGCGAAGGTCGACGAGGACGGCTACTTCTTCATCGTCGACCGCAAGAAGGACATGATCATCCGCGGTGGCTACAACGTCTACCCGCGGGAGATCGAAGAGGTGCTGTACGAGCACCCGGCCGTCGCGGAGGTGGCCGTGCTCGGCGTCCCGCACGAGAGCCTCGGCGAGGAGGTCGCCGCCGCCGTCGGGCTCAAGGCCGGCGCGGAGGTCACCGTCGAGGAGCTCCGCGACTTCGTCAAGGAGCAGGTCGCGAACTACAAGTACCCGCGCCACATCTGGATCGTCGACGAGCTCCCCAAGGGCCCGACCGGCAAGATCCTCAAGCGCGAGGTGAAGGTCCCCGACTCGCTCTAGCCCAGCTCTCGAACCTGTGTGGGCTTCCGCCGGTCAGACCCGGCGGAAGCCCACACAGCTTCAGTACTGCAGGCGCTTGGTGACCGCGGCGACGAGGGGCATGTAACGGCCGCCGAAGCCACGGGCGAGCAGGCCGATGCCCCAGGCGTCGGCGCCGACGAGGATCCGCGGCTTGCCCTTCACGGTGCCACGGAGGATGACCTGCGCCGCCCGGTCGGGGCTCGTGAAGGCCATCTTGTCGAACGTCCTGGAGAGGTCGTCCTTGAGCTCCGGCGCCGAACGGGCGGACCGGGCGATGTTGGTGCGGATGCCGCCGGGGTGCACACAGCTGACCGTCACCGGCTTGTTCTCCGTCGCCATCTCGAGGCGCAGTGCCTCGGTGAGCCCGCGCACGGCGAACTTCGCCGCGTTGTACGGCGCCTGCTTCGGTACCGCGATGAGCCCGAAGACGCTCGAGATGTTGACGAGATGGCCGTCGCCCGACGCGATGAGGTGCGGCAGGAACGCCTGCGACCCGTGCAGCACGCCGTAGAAGTCGATCTCCATGAGCCAGCGGAAGTCGTCGATCGAAGTGTCCTGCACGCGCCCGCTCATGGCGACGCCGGCGTTGTTGATGAGCAGGGCGACGCCGCCGAAGTCACGCACGACCTCGTCCGCGTGGGCGAAGACCGCCTCGCGGTCGCTGACGTCGACGACGTACGCCCGGGCGTCGGCCCCTCGGGCGCGACAGCGCTGGGCGGTGTACTCGACATCGTCGCGGTTGACGTCGGAGATGGCGAGGCAGGCGCCCGCCCGGGCGAGCTCGAGGGCGAGCGCCCGGCCGATTCCCGACCCGGCGCCGGTCACGACGGCGGTGCGGCCGTGGAACTTCTCGATGCCCGGGATCATGCGCACCCTCTCCGTCATCGCGACATCTGCCGATGTCACACGCTTCAATGGCAGCGTACAAGCGGCTACGCTGGGTCGCATGTCGACGCCCGGCGCAACCGAGCCCGCCGCCGACGCCTCGTTCCCGATCGAGGAGCTGGCCCGGCGTACCGGAATGACGGTGCGCACCTTGCGCGCCTACCAGTCCCGCAAGCTGCTGCCGGCCCCCGAGGTCAGGGCCCGGATGGGCTACTACTCCGAGCGCCACGTCTCCCGCGTCGAGCTGGTCAAGGACCTGCAGGCCGAGGGCTTCAAGCTCGACACCATCGCGCGGATGCTCGACAACACCGGCGATTCCGACGCCGAGATCCTCCAGTTCAGCCGCACGGTGAAGTCACTGTTCGGCGAGACCGAGCCGCAGATCGTCAACCTCTCCGACCTCGCGGAACGGTTCCCGAGCCCCGGTCACGAGGCCGAGCTCATCGGCCGCGCCGAACGGCTCGGCCTGCTGCGCAAGCTCGACGACGAGACCTACGAGGAACTCGCGCCGCGCGTGCTGCGGGCCGGGCAGGACGCCATGACCTCACTGGGCGTCGACGCCCGCCGGGCCATGAAGCTGGTCGAGCAGCTCCGTCGGCACGCCGAGGGCGTGTCCAAGCTGTATCTCGAGCTCTACCTCGAAGCCGTCTGGAAGCCCTTCGCCGACGCCGGTCAGCCCGACGAGGACTGGCCTGCGGTGCAGACGGCGCTCGAACGTCTCCGCGGCATCGCCGAGATGGCGCTGCTGGGCATGTTCGACGTGACCATGGCCGAGCGGGTCGACGAGACGTTCGGGCGTGAGTTCAGCCGGATGCAGGGCTCCGCGAAGGGTGGATCGTCGAAGGGCCACTCGTCCAGGAGCGGCAAGGGCCGCGGCCACAAGGGTTCCCGGGGGTCTAGCAGCGACGAGATTGCCAGCAGCAAAGAGGACACCTCCGCCATGCCGTGACGTCGCCGAGTTGCCGGGCGGCGACGTCCCGGACGCAGCGGCGAAGGATCGGTCAGCGACCGGCTGACGCTCGCCGGGCGAATGCCCCAAGGTTCAACGGCGGTTGCGAACCGTCACGACAACGGTGCCGATCGCTGCGAGGACGACGGCTGCTCCCGCCAGGACTGCGAGGCGGTTGCGCTTGAGGCGACTGATCGCGAGCGCGCGCAGGGCCGCGCTGTCGCCCGGAGCGATCGCGCTGCTCCCCGTGAAGATCTTGCCGAGGCGCGACGAGGTACCCGCGCCGACCGTGGCGACGCGGCCCTGGGGACCCTTCACCTCGAGCCGGAGGCCCGCGTCGGTGAGCCGGTCGGCCAGGAACGGCAGTGCCGCCGTGCCGACCTGCGGAACCGAGGTCGAGGCCTGCCAGACGGTGTCGGCGTCGTCGGTCGTGACCGTGATCGTGGTGCCGTCGGCCGTGATCCGGCCGGCTATCGGCCCGTCACCGAGGTCGACCGTAAAGTCGAGGTCAGCGGAGACCGAGAGGGTCTCGTCAACGCGGGGAGCGGCCACGGGAGCACCGGCTGGACCGCCCGTCGCGGGCGGTCCTGCCGGTCGGTCCTCGGTCAGGAGCCCGCAGCCGTTGTGTCGCGGTCCGTCGTGGTGATGCGCAGGGTGCCGTTGAGGCGCCAGGTCGCCCGCGGGGCGTCTTGCCGGTGTCGCGGGGGACCTCGACGAACATGTCGACGAACTCGTAGTTGATGGCGGCGCCCTTACCGGTCAGGTAGGCCCACATCTCCTTGCCGAGGTCGGTCCAGTCGACCGCGCTCTTGCCCTGGATCCCGTTGCTGACGCTCCTGCTGCTGTTGTCCGTCTGCGTGGTCATGGGTGTCCCTCCGTCGGTGCACGCGATGCGGTGCGCAGCGCGTCGTGTGTCCCGAATACCCGAGCACGCCCGCACGACACCCTTGACCGGCTAATGACCGGGCTTTGTTCCACGCGGGCCTACGCCGGCACGTCCTTCCGTTCGGCTTGTGAATCCAACCGGTGCGCGACCGCCTCAGCCAGCTGCGGAAGCACCCGCCCCAGCGGTGCGTCGATTCTCAGGTCCGCCTTCGCGTCACCGCGTGTTGCGCCAGCGTTGACGATCGCAACGGGGACGCCGAGCTTCGCGGCCCGGAGCACGAACCGGTACCCGGACATCACCGTCAGCGAGCTGCCCAATACAACCAGCGCACCCGCCTGTTCGACCAGCTCGAAGCAGCGATCCACGCGGGGCGCCGGTACGGTCTCCCCGAAGAAGACGACGTCCGGCTTGAGCATCCCGCGGCAGTCGGTGCACTCCACGACGGAGAACCCCTCCAGCTGGGCGTCGGGCAGTTCGACGTCGCCATCGGGCTTGATCCCGGTCACCTGGGCCTGCCATCCGGGGTTGGCCTCGCGGAGCCGTCGATCCAACGTCGAGCGGCTCGTCAACCGCTTGCAGTCCAGGCAGACAACTCGGTCGAGGCTGCCGTGCAGCTCCACGACGTCCGTGGCACCGGCGGCGCTGTGCAGCCCGTCCACGTTCTGGGTGATGACGCCGCGCAGGACCCCCGAGCCTTGCAGAGCGGTGACGGCGACGTGCCCGGCATTCGGCCGGGCACCGGCGATCAACCGCCATCCCATGTGACTGCGGGCCCAGTAGCGACGACGGGCGAGGGGATCCCGCGTGAAGGTCTGGTACGTCATCGGGGAGGCAGGTCGCGCGGCGCCGGTCGGCCCGCGGTAGTCGGGGATGCCGGAGTCGGTCGAGATACCCGCGCCGGTGAGGACGACGACGTCACCGTCCGCCACGACCTCGGTCAGCTCAACGAGACCCGCAACCTCCTCGAGCGGGGCACCGTGCCGATCCATACCCCCATGCTGCCACCGGTCGACCTCATGACGGACGCCGTCGCGGCCGTCCGGCGAGGGGGCGCCGGAGCTGCGATACGGCTCGCCTCACTACCATTGCCCCGGCCAGGCGACTCTGCGGAGGTGGCAGCCGGTGAGGACCAGATGCGCAGTCATCCTGCGTGGAGTGAACGTCGGCAAGCACAACCGCGTCCGGATGGCTGACCTGCGGGGGTTGCTCGTCGACGTAGGAGCGAGCGACGTCCGGACCCTGCTGCAGAGCGGCAACGCGGCTGTTACCGCGGATCCGGCCGACCTGCCCGAGAAGCTCGAGGCAGCTCTCGCAGCGTTCGGTCTGCCGGTGCGGGTGCTCATCCGCACCGAGGCCGATCTCGATCGCATCGTGGCGGACAACCCGTGGCCGGAACGCACCGAAGCGAGGCCGGAGATGGTGCATGTGGCTGTCCTGGAGAAGACCTTCCGCGACTTCCCCGCCAACCAAGACGCGGTCACGACCTTCGGTCTCCGTCACGGCGACGACGAGCTCGCGATAGGCGAGAAGGACCTCTATCTCTCCTACGCCACGTCGTCCTACGGCGCCCCGATCAACCGGGTGCTGACCACTCTGTCGGGCGTCGCCTCCACCCGGAACTGGAACACCGTCCTCAAGCTGCGGGAGCTGGTGGCGAGCTGACGCCGATGCGGCCTCCGTACCGGCCGGTCCTTCATCGGAGCCCCGCGGTCAAGCGGCGAGTCGAGCCGAGCCCGGCTCCGGCGCCGCAGTCGACGGGCTCGTGACCGCGGGATGCGTGGTCGCCGCGGGTGTGACCGCAACGGGTGAGTGCAGTCCCGCCGCGACCCGGGTCACCGCAGCGCTCACCTCAGCGGTGAACAGCGGGCCCCACACCCGACCTGCGCCGACGACGACGGCGGCGCGTGCTCCGCTCACCTCGAGGTAGATCGCCGCCGGCATCGTGAAGCGTGCAGGTCGCCCGCTCACGCCCTCGATCTCGGACAGCGACCATTCGAACAGTCCCCGCCGGAGCGTGAACAGGACGAGCCGGGTAGGGGTCAGGGCCAACACGCCACGCCCACGGGAGGCGCTGGTCGCACACGTGAGCGTTGCGATGGCCTCGTCCTCCCCGAGTTCTTCGACGAGAAGCTCCAGCGCTTCGCTGTAGGGATCGTGCCGCAAGGCCTTGATCTCCCGCCGCGGCATCTGCTGCAGGTGCGGGACGGTTGCGAGGAGCTGGTCAAGGGGGGAGGGCATGGCTGATCTCCAGGTGGCCGAGGGCGAGACCCGATGGCCTGCCTGACCCGGTCAATACCCGGTCAATACCCGGTCACTCCTCTGGCCGGGTATTGACTTCGACTCCCCCGAGCGCCGTCCTCGCCTCCGCCAGGCTGCTCGCCCACCTCACCCGGTCCGGCAGATCGCTTCCGGCCCACCCGTCGCCGCCCACGACGACGGTGAAGGGGCGGCGCGGGCGCCCGAGGAGCCAGGTGCGCATCTCCTCCGCCGCCTCGGCGGTGGCAGCCCCTCCGGTGCGCGACCAGAGGAAGACCCCGGACGGACGGGTCCGTCGGACCACGGCGCCGAGCGCCTGCGCAGGCGTCGAAGCGCCGAGGGTCATCACCTGGTGCCCGCGCTCGACGAGCACCGCCGCCAAGGCGTCGAGCACCAGGACGTGCTGCTCGCCGTCTACTGCGGCGAGGACGACGGGCGGCCGCACGAGGGACAGCCCCGCAGGACCGGATGCGCCCCCTGCCGGCCCACCGGTTCCGACGGCCCGCAGGATCGTGCTCGCGGTCGAGGACAACAGGTGCTCGATCTCGACTCCGTTACCTGTTGTCGCCCAGCGCTCACCCAGGTCTGCGAGGACCGGCCGCAACAGCTCGTTCCAGAACTGTTCGACCCCGTTCTGCTCGATGGTCACCCGCATCACCGAGGAGAGCGTCGCGACGTCGAGGGCGGTGGCCGCGCTGAGCAGACCGCTCCGCGCCTCGGAGCTGCTACGTTCCGGCGTCCTCGCAGGAGCGTCGGCGGACGGGATCTCGGGGGCACCGGGGGCGGCCGGTTCGGATCCGGCGGCTCGGGCTCGGAGCGCGGCGTCCGCGGTCGGGACCCCTGCGGCCACCAGTCGCCGCATCTCCAGCAACCGCGAGACGTCCGCCTCCCGGTAGCGCCTGCGACCACCGGGCCCCCGGCCGTCCGCGCCGGTGGGCCCCATGCCGTAACGCCGGTCCCAGGTTCGCAGCGTCTCCACGGCGACCCCGAGTCGCGCAGCCACCGCGGAGGCCGTGACGACGGTCTCCGGGCCGGGGCCATCCACTCGGGTCGACCGATGATCGCTGATGCCCGGCTCCTCAGGGTTTGGTGAGGCTCAGTAGATGCCCCCCGAGGCGACGAGCGACCCCTGCTTGACCGGAATTTGACCGGACAGGGTCAGAAGGACTAGGACTATGACTTGACCGGCAATTGACCGGGCTATTCGGAGCGGGTGGTCCACCCGTCGGAAGGAGCCCTCGTGGCTTCTGGAGTGCAAGTGCTGCAGCTGACCTCAGGTCAGCACGACACGGTCTACAACCTGCTCTCCCTTGCGATCGCCAGCCTCGGCTTCACCGGGCTCTACCTGGTGCTGTCCCAGAACCGCGTTCGACCCCGCTACCGCAACGCCCTGATCGTCAGCGCGACCGTCTGCTTCATCGCGACCTACCACTACTTCCGCATCTTCACGAACTTCAAGGAGTCCTACGCCTCTCAGGCGCAGGGTGGTGCGGGCAACTACGTGCTGACGAACGTCGGCTTCAACGAGGCCTACCGCTACGTCGACTGGTTCCTCACGGTGCCGTTGCTCCTCGTGGAGACCGTTGCGGTCCTGGCGCTGACGCGAGCGGTCACTCGTCCCCTGCTGACGAAACTGGTGATCGCGTCCGGTCTGATGATCGCACTCGGCTACCCCGGAGAAATCGCGCACAGCGACGGTGTGCGCCTGCTGTTCGGCACCCTGTCGACGATCCCGTTCATCTACCTGCTGTACGTCCTGTTCGTCGAGTTGAGCCGGTCGCTGGCGCGGCAGCCCGCCGAGGTCCGGGGCACGGTCGGCAAGCTGCGGATCATGCTCGTCGGGCTGTGGGGCGTCTACCCGATCGCCTATCTTTTCCCGGTCTTCGGCTTCGACGGCGCGCAGGCGTTCGTCCTCCGGCAAGCCGGATATTCGTTGGCCGACATTCTGGCCAAGGCCGCGTTCGGACTCGTCATCTTCAAGATCGCCCGGGTCAAGAGCGAGGTGGAGGATCCGGCATACGTCTACGAGGAGCCCGAGCCGCAGGTCGTCGACACCGAACGGGTACAGCGCCGCACGCTGCCGGTCTAAGTGGGCGCGGCCGATCAGCAGACCGGGACGGCGGGGACCGGCAGCAGCGTCAGTCCTTCGCAGATCCCGAGGTCGGTCGCCGTCGCGGGGAACCGGCTTCCCGTGGGAGCGTTGGCGGCGACGCTGCTGGTCGGCCTGGTGCTGCCCGGGCCGCTGACCCGTCATGGAGCGGTCGTCGTTGGGGTGAGCCTGCTGGTCGGCCTGCCACACGGTGCCGTCGACCACCTCGTTCCGTCCTGGATGCTGCAGCGGAGGCTGGCCTTCCTGCCCATGAGCGTGGTGCTCGGCGGATACCTCGTCGCAGCCGGCGGCATGTTGCTGCTGCTTCGCACGGCTCCCTGCTGGGCGCTCGGTCTGTTCCTCGTCTTGTCCGTGCTGCACTTCGGTGCCGGCGAGGCCACCTACGACCGGCTGCGGAGGGGGTTGTCGGGCGCTCGGCCGCGTCGGCCCGGAGACCTCCCCCGTCGCATACTCGACGCCGTTGCATGGGGCGGGGCCACCGTCCTGCTGCCGATCTGCCGGTGGCCGGTCGAGGTCCGACCGGTCCTCGAGCGGCTCGCGCCCGGTGCCAGTGCCCTCCTGGACTCTAGTTTCCGCGTCGTCGCCCTGGGATTGCTCGCTGTCGTCATAGCAGCGAGCGCGATCACCTCGAGCGCTCTCGAGCACCGGTTCCGTACCAGCGCCGAACTCGTCTTGGTGGCCGCCACGATGACGGTCGTTCCCGCTCTGACCGCTTTCGCCGTCTACTTCGGCTGGTGGCACTCGGTCCGGCACGTCATCCGGCTACTCGCGACGGACCCCGCGAACGCAGCAGACCTCAGCGCCAGCCGCTGGACACAGCCATTCCTGCGCTTCCTCCGACAGGCGGCAGCTCCGACTGCGGTGAGCCTCGTGGCCCTCGCCGGTCTTCTGGCGGCGGGTTCTCACGGATTGCTGACCGGCACCCTGCAACTGCTGGCTGCGCTCACCGTCCCGCACATGGTCGTGGTCGCCTGGATGGACCGGAGGTCGGGAACCAGGCCGCTCAGCGGCGCCGCAGGAATCGGATGAGAAACGCGACCGCGACGACGCCGGCGACGACCGGGGCGAGCCGCTTGGCCACGGGCATCCCGGCGGTGCCCAGCAGGTCGATGGCCTCGGCCTGCTGCGGGCGCGGGCGAGGCTTGGGCGCGGCGGCCGGGGTACCGGCCGAACCGTTCGCCGACGCGACACCCGCGGCTCCGCTGCTGCCCACGGAGCTGAGGCCGGTCGCGGGCAGCGGCATCGCCGGTGCCGGGGCCGCCTGCTGCGGAGCGCCCGAGGGCGGCAGCGGCGGGGCGGCGGGCGTCGCGGACGTGGCGCCGATCGAGGAGACGGTCGCGGCCGATTCGGTGGCGGCCGGCGCCGGCGCCGCGGAGGCGGCCTGCTCCGGCGGCGTCTCGGCCGACTCCCCGCTCTCCACCTCGCTGGCCAGACAGGCGGCGAACTGGTCGATGAGCTTGCCGCTGACGTCGGCCATGACGCCGCGACCGAACTGCGCCGGCTTGCCCGTCACCGCGAGATCCGTGGTCAGCAGGACCTTCGTCGAGTCACCGTCGGCCTGCAACGACGCCTTGACCGTGGCCTTGGCGGTGCCGCTGCCGCGGGTCTCCTTGCCGCTCGCGTCGATGGTCATCGAGTGGCTGGCCTCGTCCTTGTCCTGGAACGTCGCCTTGCCCGAGTAGGTCAGCATGATCGGGCCGACCTTCACCTTCACCCGGCCGGCGAACGAGTCACCGTCGACGGAGTCGAGCGTGGCCCCCGGCATGCAGGGCGCGATGCGCTCGACGTCCTGCAGCACCTGCCACGCCTGCTCCACCGGGACGGGGACGGTGAACGAGTTCTCCAGCTTCATGGGGTCGCTCCTGATCGCTGCGTGCCGAGTCCTGCTTCTGACGCCCTACTACCCGAGCCGCCCGCTGCCTGCTCCCACCGAGCGAGATCGTCGGGGGTGTCGACGTCGGACGGGTCCCCGATGTCGCCGCACTCCACGAGCACGACGGACGCCGGATCCAGGGCGCGGCGTTCAGCCAACCATCCCCGCGCCCCCTCGTCACCGGCGACGGCGTCCGCGACCTCGCTCAGCACCGAGACGTCGAACAGGGCGGGGTTGCGGGGCCGCCCCGCGTAGGACGCGACGACGACGGGGGCTCCCCCCGATCGCCAGCAGTCGACGAGCCGACGCACCACGGCAGCGGTGAGGCCCGGCTGGTCGACGACCGCGACGAGCACGGCATCGGGAGGCCTGCCGGAGACAGTGGTCCCCGGGCTGGTTCCGGTGTCCCGCGGTGCCGTCAGCGCGGCGAGGCCGACGCGGAGCGACGACGCCTGGCCGGACTCCCAGGACGGGTTGTCGACGACGACGGCATCGCCGAGGGCCGCACGGTGCCGTACCTGGTCGGCCTCCGCCCCGAGCACGACCGTCACCGGCTCGCACCCTCCGTCGCGCAGCACCGAGGCCGCGCGGTCCACCAGCAGCTCGCCGTCCAGTGACACGAGGGCCTTCGGACTCCCCATCCGCGTCCCGGCGCCGGCGGCGAGCAGCAGCCCCGCGCAGCTGCGTGTTCCCGTACTCGTCACGACCTGACTCCGGGCCCACGGTTCGGTCATGGCGCCGGCACCGGGGTGAGCTGGTCGGGTCGCACTTCGTGGATGCGACCGCCGGTGTGTGCGAGCGGCTGCCCTGTACCGCCCCAGCGCCGGGCGATGACCTCGGCGAGGATCGACACGGCCGTCTCCTCCGGGCTGCGGGCACCGATGTCGAGGCCGACCGGCGAGGACATCCGGGCGATCTCCTGGTCGGTCATGCCGACCTCGTGGAGCCGTGCCAGCCGGTCGTCGTGGGTGCGCCGGCTGCCCATCGCCCCGATGTAGAACGCGGGACGACGCAGCGCGACCTCGAGCAGCGGGACGTCGAACTTCGGGTCGTGGGTGAGCACGCAGATGACGGTTCGGGCGTCGGTCGGGGTCCGCTCCAGGAACTTGTGCGGCCATTCGCAGACGACCTCGTGCGCGTCCGGGAAGCGCTTCTTCGTCGCGAAGACGGGACGGGCGTCGCAGACGGTCACGTGGTAGCCGAGGAAGACGCCGAGCCGGGCGACGGCGCCCGCGAAGTCGATCGCGCCGAACACGAGCAGCTGGGGCGGCGGCGTGAAGCTGGACACGAAGACGGCGACGTCGTCGAGGCGTCGCTCGCCCGCGGCGCCGTAGTGACGGGTGGCGGTCTGCCCGAGCTCGAGCAGCCCGCGCGCATCGTCGGTGACGGCGACGTCGAGACCTTCGACGCCGAGCGACCCCTCGACGTGATCGGGCCACACCGCGAGTGTCGCCCCGACCTGGGCAGGGCCGGACACCACGGTCGCGACCGCCACCGGTTGACCGGCCTCGACCGAGGCGAGCACCTCCGGCCAGTGGCCGCCTGCCGGCAGCAACGGGGCCCGGACGGGCTGGACGAGGACGTCGAGGATGCCGCCGCAGGTGAGACCGACCGCGAAAGCGGTCTCGTCGGAGATGCCGTAGGTCTCGAGCACGGCCTCGCCGGTCTCGAGCACCTCACGCGCCGTCTCGTAGACCGCTCCTTCGACGCACCCGCCGGAGACGCTGCCGACGACCTCGCCCGCGGCACTGACTGCCATGGCTGCGCCCGGGTCTCGCGGTGCGCTGCCACGGACGCCGACGACCGTGGCGAGCGCGTACTCGGTGCCGCCTGCCTGCCACGCCTGGAGGCGGTCCAGGATCTCACGCATAACGGATCTCACGCATGGCTGTACTCCTTCATGCCGGCGGCAACCGGGCTGCGGACCCCGGCGACGACGGCGGCCAGCCGCTCCAGCGCGGCGAGGCTGTGACCCTCCACGAAGTCGTCAACGTGCGGCAGCGCGGCGGCCATCCCGGCGGCGAGCGGCGCGTAGCCGGGGCGGGCCTTCAGCGGGTTGGCCCACACCACGCGGGCGGCGAGCCGGTGCAGCCGCGCCATCTGCTCGCCGAGCAGCCGCTCGTCCCCGCGTTCCCAGCCGTCGGACAGGACGACGACGACGGCTCCCCGGGCCATCCCGCGCTGCCCCCAACGGTCCAGGAAGTCGCGGAGCAGCTCGCCGAGACGTGTGCCGCCGCTCCAGTCCGGGATGGCGTCGGCGGCATTCGCCATCGCTTCGTCGGGATCGCGGGCGGCGAGTTCGGCCGTGACGCGGGTCAGCCGGGTGCCGATCGTGAAGACCTCGAGAGGCCGGTCGACCGTGCGCCCCGCGGCGTGCGCGAAGCGGAGCAGCGCGTCGCTGTAGGGGGCCATCGAGCCGCTGACGTCGACGAGCAGGACCACCCGCCGCGGCCGCTCGGACCGGCGATGCCGATGCAGGCCCGCGAGCTCCCCACCACCCCGCAGCAGTTCGCGTGCGGTGCGGGACCGGTCGACGCTCCCCCGCGGCGCCGGGGTCCGCCGACGGCTGCGACGCGTCTCGCCCGGCAGGCGGAACGCGGCCAGCAGCGCGTTGAGCTCGAACCGCTCGCGGGCGGTCATCTTGGCGATGTCGCGGGCGCGCAGCTGCTCGGTGCTGCTCGCCGCGGCGGTCGCCGCCTGCTGCTCGCCGGACTCGTCGCCGTCGCCGGGTTCGGCGTCGGGCAGCGCCATCGACTGGGTCTGCACCTTCGAGACGACGGGCCGCTTCACCACGGTGTTCGGTCGCTCGCCGAAGTAGACGGCGAAGGCGCCGTCGTAACGGGCGAGGTCGTCGGCGGTGCTGCACAGCGTGAGCCGACCCGCCCAGTAGACGTCGTCGCGCCGCCCGGCGTCGAGATCGACCAGAGCCTCGTGGAAGATGTGCACCCGGTCCGGCGCCGCGTTGACCCCGGCCGCCCGCAGCGTGCGTGCGAAGCCGACGAGGACGTCGCTGACGCCGTAGGTGTCAGCGGCCGTGCGGACATCCGGAGCGGGGGCGGGCACGTCAGCCGCCCGCGAGCGCCTGGGAGACGAGCACCGAGACGTTGTTCCGGTCGATGCGCTGCTGGTCCTCGTGGTACTTCAACACCGACCCGAGGGTCAGTGTCGCGAGCTCCGGCTCCAGCCGCTCGGCGCCGAGTGCCAGCAGCGCTTCGGCCCAGTCGAGGGTCTCGGCGACGCCCGGCGGCTTCAGCAGCGGCTGCCGGCGGAGGCGCTGGACGGCGGCGGTGACCTGCTCGGCGAGTTCCGCCGACACCTGCGGCAGTCGGCTGCGGACGATCTCCACCTCGCGCTCGAAGCTCGGGTGGTCCAGCCAGTGGTAGAGGCAGCGGCGCTTGAGGGCGTCGTGCACGTCCCGGGTCCGATTGCTGGTGAGGATCACCGCGGGAGGGACCTCGGCGTGCACCGTCCCGAGCTCGGGGATGGTGACCGTGAAGTCGGAGAGCACCTCGAGCAGGAACGCCTCGAACTCGTCGTCGGCGCGGTCGACCTCGTCGACGAGCAGGACCGCCGGCGTCGTCTCCAGCGCCGAGAGCAGCGGGCGCGAGACGAGGAAGCGGCGGCTGTAGAGCTCGTTCTCCAGCGCGTCCGGGGTGAGCGCACCCTCGGCACCGCCACCCGCCGCCCCGGAGCGCCCGGCCGCCTCGGCGGCGCGCAGGTGCATCAGCTGGCGGGGGAAGTCCCAGTCGTAGAGCGCCTGGCTCGCGTCGATGCCCTCATAGCACTGCAGCCGGATCAGCGGCGCACCGAGCGCGTCGGCGAGCGCGTGCGCCAGCGACGTCTTGCCCACGCCAGCCTCGCCCTCGCAGAACAGCGGGCGTTGCAGCGCGAGGCTCAGGTAGCAGGAGTACGCGACGCCCGTGTCGGCGAGGTAGCCGCTCGTGCGCAGCAGCCGCCCGAGGTCGGCAGGCGAGCCGACCTCGGGCGGGAGCAGCGTTCGTCTGGCCATCAGGCCGACGCCGGGGCGGAGGAACCGGACCGGCTCAGAGACCGGCCGCCTTGCTGACCGCGCGGGCGGTGAGCACCTGCGCCAGATGGCGGCGGTAGTCGGCCTGCCCGTTGAGGTCCACCGGCGGGTCAGTGCCCTCGTCGGCCTTGGCCGCGGCGGCCTTGATCGCGGCGGTGTCGGCGGACGCGCCGGCCAAGGCCGCCTCGGTGGCCCGCGCCCGCACGGGCGTCGAGCCCATGTTGGTCAGCCCGACCCGTGCCTCGGCGATGGAGCCGTTCGAGCGCTTCACCGCGGCAGCCACACCGACGATGGCCCAGGCCTGCGCGACGCGGTGGAACTTCTCGTAGTGGACGCCCCAGCCCTCGCCGAGCTTCGGCATCGAGATCTCCACGAGCACCTCGTCGGGTGCGAGCACGCTCTGCAGGTAGTCGACGAAGAACTCGTCGGCACCGACCTGCCGGCGCCCGTTCGGCCCGGCGATCGTCATCGTGGCGTCGAGGGCCACGGCGACGGCCGCGAGGTCACCGGCGGGGTCGGCGTGGGCCAGCGCCCCGCCGAAGGTCCCCTTGTGCCGGACGGCGGGGTCGGCGACGGTCTCGGTCGTCTCCGACAGCAGCGGCAGGTGCTGTCGGACGAGGGCGTTCTTGATGACCTCGTCGTGGGTCGTCATGGCACCGACGACGAGCCGGTCGCCCTCCTCCCGCACGCCGCGCATCTCGTCGACCTTGCAGATGTCGACCACGACGGTCGGGTAGGACAGCCGCAGGCGCAGCAACGGAAGCAGGCTCTGCCCGCCACCGAGCAGCTTCGCCTCGTCACCGTGCTCGGCGAGTGCCGCGACCGCCTGGTCGATCGAGGTCGCCTTCACGTAGTCGAACTCGGCCGGGATCATCGGCCTTCTCCTTCGCGGGCTGCCTCGGTGGTGCCGAGGTCGTCGGTGGCGGCCCCGCCGTAGGCGACGGTGCCGGCGGTGGCGCGGCCGCCGCCATCGGAAGCTGAGCCACCACCGCTGTTCTGGATGGCTCGCCAGACACGCTCGGGCGTGCACGGCATCCTGACGTCGGTGACACCCCACGGACGCAGCGCGTCCACGACGGCGTTGACGACGGCCGGGGTCGAGGCGATGGTGCCGGCCTCGCCGACGCCCTTGGCCCCGAGCGGGTTGGTGGTCGACGGGGTGACGGTGCGGTCGAGATCGAAGTGCGGCAGGTCGCTGGCCGACGGGATGGTGTAGTCCACCATCGAGCCGGTCACGAGGTTGCCGGCGTCGTCGTAGACCGCCTCCTCGTACAGCGCCTGGGCGATGCCCTGGGCGAGCCCGCCGTGGATCTGGCCCTCGACGATCTGCGGGTTGACGACGTTGCCGATGTCGTCGACCGCGACGTACTTGCGGATCTTCACGAACCCGGTCTCGGTGTCGACCTCCGTGGCGCACAGGTGGGTGCCGTGCGGGTAGGAGAAGTTCTCCGGGTCGAACACGTACGTCGAGTTCAGCGTCGGCTCCATCCCGTCGGGCAGGTTGTGCGCCGCGAAGGTGGCGAGCGAGACGTCCTGGATGGACGTCTTGGCCTCCGGCGACCCCTTGACCGAGAACGTGCCGTTGGCGAACTCGAGGTCGCCCTCGGCTGCCTCGAGCAGGTGCGCGGCGACGCGGCGGGCCTTGTCGACGACCTTCTCGCAGGCCTTGTAGACGGCGACGCCGCCGACGACGAGGGAGCGGGAGCCGTAGGTGTCCAGCCCCTGCGGGGAGGACTTGGTGTCACCGTGGATGACCTCGACGTCCTCGAACGGGACGCCGAGCGAGTCCGCGACGATCTGGCTCCAGCTGGTGACGTGGCCCTGGCCGTGCGGCGTGGTGCCGGTGACGACCTCGACCTTGCCGGTCGGCAGCATCCGGATCTCGGCGGCTTCCCACCCACCGGCACCGAACGAGAGCGAGCCGAGCACCCGGCTCGGCGCCAGGCCGCACATCTCGGTGAACGTCGAGATGCCGATGCCGAGCTGCACCGGGTCACCGCTGTCGCGACGACGCTTCTGCTCCGCGCGAAGACCGTCGTAGTCGAACAGCTCGACCGCCTTGGCCGTCGCGGCCTCGTAGTTGCCGCTGTCGTAGGTGATGCCGGCGATGGTCGTGAACGGGAACTCCTCGTGGGTGATCCAGTTCTTCTTGCGGAGCTCGAACGGCTCCATGCCGAGTTCGGCGGCCGCGTCGTCCATCAGCCGCTCGATGCCGAACGTGGCCTCCGGCCGGCCGGCGCCGCGGTAGGCGTCGGTCGGCGTCTTGGTGGTGAAGACGCCGGTCGCCTCGAAGCTGTAGGCGTCCATCTTGTAGATGGCGTTGAACATGAAGGCGCCGAGCACCGGGACGCCGGGGGTCAGCAGCTGGAAGTAGCCGCCCATGTCGGCGAGGAGCTTGACCTTCAACCCGCGCATCGTGCCGTCGGCGTCGAAGGCCGCCGACAGGTACTGGATCTGGTCGCGGCCGTGGATCGTCGCCTGGTAGTTCTCGCTGCGCGACTCGGTCCACTTGACCGGTCGGCCGAGGACCTTCGCGATCATGAGGAGCGCGACCTCCTCGGAGTAGACGTCGAGCTTCGAACCGAAGCCGCCACCGACGTCCGGCGCGACCACGCGGATCTTCGACTCCGAGATCCCGGTGGTCATGGCGAGCATCACGCGCAGGATGTGCGGGATCTGCGTCGCCGAGTAGATCGTGTACTCGTCGGCCGCGGCGATCGGGGCGACGACGACCGCCCGTGGCTCCATGGCCGTGGGCAGCAGCCGCTGCTGGATGTAGCGCCGCTCCACGACGTGCGCCGCGCCGTTGAAGGCGGCGTCGATGTCACCGGCGGCGAACGGCCAGGTGTAGGCCTTGTTCGTGCCCTTGTCGCTGTGGACGAGCGGTGAGCCGTCCTTCAGCGCCTCCTCCATGTCGATGACGGCCGGGAGCGGCTCGTACTCGATCTCGATGGCCTCGAGCGCGTCGGCGGCGGAGTACCGGTCCCGGGCGACGACGACCGCGACCGGGTCACCGAGGTAACGGACCTCGTCGGTCGCGAGCGGGTGGTGGTCGGGGGTGACGATGTCCGGCGTGACCGGCCAGGCCATCGGCAGGTTCATCTGGTCGAGACCGAGGTCGGCGGCCGTGAAGGCCGCGAGCACGCCCGGGCGCTGCAGCGCCGGCGAGACGTCGAGCGACACGATCTTGGCGTGGGCCATCGGGCTGCGCAGGAACGCGACGTGGCCCATGCCCGGCATCTGGATGTTGTCGGTCCAGGTCGTCTGACCCGTGATGAGCTTCGCGTCTTCCTTGCGCTTGCGCGCCTGGCCGATCTGCGGCTTGGCGTCCTGCCGGTCGAGTTGCTCGGTCATGCGTTCGCTCCCGTGCTCGCGGGCGTGGTGCCGGAGAGTTCGCCCGCGGCCTGCTGCACGGCGGCGACGATGTTCTGGTAGCCGGTGCACCGGCAGAGGTTGCCCTCGAGCCCCTCGCGGATCTCCTGCTCCGAGGGGTTCGGGTTGTTCTTGAGCAGGTCGGCCGACGCCATGATCATCCCCGGCGTGCAGAAGCCGCACTGCAGTCCGTGGTTGTCGTGGAAGGCGCGCTGCAGGGGGTGCTGGTTCGCCTCGCCCTGCCCCGTCGCGAGCCCCTGGATGGTCGTCACGTCCGAGCCGTCGGCCTGGACGGCGAGCACGGTGCAGCTCTTCATGCTGACGCCGTCGACGTGGACGGTGCAGGCGCCGCAGTTGCTGGTGTCGCAGCCGATGGGGGTTCCGGTCCGGCCGAGCCGGTCGCGGAGGTAGTGCACGAGCAGGAGTCGGGGTTCGACGTCGTCGTCGTACCGGACACCGTCGACGGTGACGCTCACGCGGGCCAAAGGGAGCTCCCTCCACAGCATTTCGGGAACTGGCGGCTGCGAGTCCCCGGCCACGGGGCCAGCCGCCTGGCGCCGCGTCGATGAGCGGGCACGGCCGGCTGCTGGTCCGTGAGGCACGACACTATGACCGGCGTCACGGCAACGCCATGCCGGGGGCCCTTGTCCCGACAACTACTCATGGCTCATCCGCAGATACGGGACTTGACCGACCCGGACATCCTCACCTGCGGAGACGATCGGGTGGCTTCAGGATCGAACGCTCCACAACGCGTGCCCGTCACGCACCATGGAGGGCGTGATCCCGCCCCGCGACCTGCTCTCCAGGCCGCTACGCGATCTGCGCATCAGCGTTACCGATCGGTGCAACTTCCGCTGCCGGTACTGCATGCCGCGGGAGCTGTTCGGGTCGGACCACGCCTTCCTCCCCAAGAGCGAATTGCTGACCTTCGAGGAGATCGCCCGCGTCGTGGCGACCCTCACCCCGCTCGGGGTCCGCAAGGTGCGCCTCACCGGTGGCGAACCGCTCCTGCGCCGCAACCTGCCCGCGCTGGTCGCGATGCTGGCGTCGACCGAGGGCGTCGAGGACCTGGCGATGACGACGAACGGATCGCTCCTGGCCGCCATGGCCGAGCCGCTCCGCGAAGCCGGATTGCACCGCATCACGGTCAGCCTCGACTCGGTGGACCCGTCGGTGTTCGCCGCGATGAGCGACACCAAGATCCCGCTCGACACCGTGCTCTCCGGCATCGGCCGCGCCCAGGAGGTCGGGTTCGCGGTCAAGGTGAACACCGTCGTGCAGCGCGGCGTGAACGAGGCCGGCCTCCCGGACCTCGTCGACTGGGCGCGGAGCACGGGCGTCACGCTGCGCTTCATCGAGTACATGGATGTCGGCACGTCCAACGGTTGGCTGCTCGACGAGGTGGTGCCCGCGGCCGAACTGGTGCAGCGGATCGACGCGCGCCACCCGGTCGAGGCCGTCGACCCGGCCGAGTACGGCGAGGTCGCGAAGCGCTACCGGTTCGTCGACGCTGCTCCTGGGGAACCGGGCGGCGAGATCGGTTTCGTCACGTCCGTCACGCAGCCCTTCTGCGGTTCCTGCACCCGGCTCCGCCTGTCCGCCGTCGGCGAGCTCTACACCTGCCTCTTCGGGACGAAGGGCTACGACCTCCGTAGTCCGCTCCGCGCCGGCGAGACCGACGAGCAGATCGGCGAACGCGTGGCCGGGCTGTGGTCCCGCCGCGCCGACCGCTACTCCGAACTGCGGGGCGAGCGCACCCGGGAGCGGAGCAAGGTCGAGATGAGCTACATCGGCGGCTGAGCCGTCGAACGGTCGTCGCGCCGAATGGCGCGCGCGAGTGCGGCGGCCTCGCTCCGACTGGATGCACCGAACTTGGCCAGGATGTTGGACACGTGGACGCTCACCGTCTTCACGCTGATGTAGAGCCGCGCCGCGATCTCGCCGTTGCTCCGCCCCTCGTCGATGAGCGCGAGGACCTCGCTCTCGCGCGGCGTCAACGGCTCCCCCTCGCGCCGGACCGGGCCACGCGCGGCGGCGGCTGGGCCGAGCGCGCGGAGCCACGCCGTCGCCCCGAGCGTCCGCAGCACCTCGCGCGCTTCGATCGCCGCGGAGCGGGCCTCGTCGACCCGTCCGACCGCGGTCCACGCCTCAGCGAGGCGGACCCGGCTGCGTGCCGCTTCCGGCACGTGGTGGAACTCCGCGAAGGCGGCCACCGTGGTCTCCCAGGCCTCGACCATCGCGTCCGCCGCCGGTGTCTCGCCGGCCAGCCATCGCAGGCGCAGTCCCTCCGCACGGGCGCGCACCGCCCAGGCCCGACCCTCCTTGCCGAGCCACGGCGTGCCGGTCACCACGGCGTCCACCTGCTCGAGCACCGCCTTGCCGACGTCCAGCACCTCGTCCCGGGACGTCCGACCCAGCCGGGGGACCGCCGAGGCGAGCTGCCCGAGCAGCAGTGCTCCGAGCCGGATCTGCGCCGGGAAGGCTGCTCCCCAGAGCGGCGCGACGACGGCGACCGCCTCGTCGTGGACCCGGCGGGCCCCCTCCCAGTCGCCGGCGTGGCCGAACAGCTCGATCCCCGCGCCGGCGGCACTCACCGCGACCAGTCCGTCGGTCCTCCAGAACGACCGCACCGCGTCGAACCGTTCCATCGCGGCCGGCTCACCACGCGCGGCGTCGAGGGTCAGTCCGACGGCGGTCACGAGCGCCCGCGCTTCGGGGGGCATGGCGAGGTCGTCGGCGTCCGCGAGCAGGCGGTCCGCGAACGGCCACTGACCGGCGGCGTAGGCAACGAGCACGGTCTGGGCACGGGCGTCGAGGCCGTAGGGCGCCCACGGCCGTCCGACCTCGACGCTCCGGTTGGCGGCGCGAGCGTAGATCTCGTCGGCGCGGACCAGGTCCCCGAGCTCGAAGTGGAGCCGGCCGAGCAGGTACAGGGCTCGCAGTTCGCCGGCCACGTCCCCGGTCCGGAGGGCCGAGGCGACGAGCTGCTCCACCGTCCCGAGCAGGGCACCGGGGTCGCCCGCCCGTTCGTCGATCCGGGCGAGGACGAGCCGCGCCTCGGCCTCCACGTCAGGGAGCCGCAGCCCGGTGGCGAGCTCGACCGCCTCGTCGGCCCGACGTCGGGCCTCGTCGTCCCGCGCGCGGTCGGCGAGGGCACGTGCCAGCACGACGAGGACCTCCGCGCGCAACCTGGTCGGTTCTGCGACGAGCTCCTCGGCCTGCCGGGCGAGGGCGAGGAGGTCCCGATCGGTCTCGCTCAGCAGCGAGAAGGTGACCACCGCCCACAGCAGACGCGCCCGCTCCGAGGCGGGCGCCCCGACCGGCAGCGAGGCCACGGCGGCATCCGCGAGATCGACGGCGCGCCCCAGACGACCGGCTGCAACGGCGGCGAGACCGGCCCGGACGACGAGCTCGCTCGGCGAGATCGGCAGTGTCGCCGCGACCCCCGGATCGGTCGCGAGATCGAGCGCCGACTCGAAGTGACGCGACGCCTCCTCGGGACCGCCGAGGGCGAGCGCCTCGTCACCGGCGCGGATGCTGGCGCGGGCCGCCGTCCGCTCGTCGTGCGACGCCAGGGCATGGCGTGCCAACTCGGCGGCGAGCCCGGGGCGGTCGTGCCCGTCCAGGGCGGCGGCGTAGGCGGCGTGCAGCCGGACGCGTTCGACGGGGAGCAGGTCCCCGCTGACCGCCTCGGCGAGCAGCGCGTGGCGGAAGGCGTAGCCGTCGTCGGCGGGTACCAGGAGGTTGACCTCGACGGCGGTCCGCACGGCCTGCTCGACGGTCTCCGGCGACAACCCGCTGACGGCGACAAGGGTGGCGTGGCCGACCCGGTGGCCGGCGACGGCGGCGGCGCGCAACACCGTGCGCACCTCGGGGTCGAGGCGGTCGAGCCGGACCAGCAGCACGTCCGCGAGTTCCGGCGGGAGCCCGTCGGCCGCTTCCGCGCTCGCGGCGACGAGTTCCTCGACGTAGAACGGGTTGCCCTCCGCGCGCTCGACGATGCGGCGCGCGGATCGGCCGTCGAAGCCGACGGGGACGAGGGCCTGCACCAGGCGGACGGCGTCGGCCTCCGGCATCGGGTGCAGCGTGAGGCGGGCGAGCCCGGGCAGCCGTGCCCACTCCGACAGTGCCGGCCGGAGGGGGTGGCGGCGGTGGACGTCCTCGCCGCGGACCGTCGCGACCACGGCGACCGGCGCCTCTCCCGGCCGCGCGAAGATGCTGCCGAGCAGCTCCTGCGTCGAGCGGTCGGCCCAGTGCAGGTCCTCGACGACCACGAGCAGCGGCTGCGGTTCGGCCAGCTCGCGCAGGACGGCGTGCACGGCCTCGAGCACCGCGCCCCGGTCGACGGCGCCGACCGTCGCTCGCCCGTCAGCGGGCACGGCCGCGACCAGTGGAGCCAGGGCCGGGCCCGCGGCCGCGACGGCCGGGTCGTCGACGCCGAGACGCCCGAACATCTCCCGGAACGGGAGGTAGGGCAGCGACCCGTCGCCGAGGTCGAGGCAGTGACCCGTCAGCACGCGCCAGCCGGCGCGTTCCGCCCGTGCCACGAGCTCGCCGACGAGACGGGTCTTGCCGGCGCCGGCGTCGCCGGTGAGCAGGACCCGGCCGCCGGGTCGGCCGTCGAGACCGACCAGCCCGCTCAGCCGGGTGAGCTCGTCGCCGCGGCCGACGAACGGGGCGAGGTGCCGCACGGCGCGAGTATCCCGTCTGAGGTGGTGGCCCGCACCCTCCGGCGTAGCCAGTGCCGTGGCGCCGCCGTCGACCGGTCCTGGCCGGTGACGGCCGGACCGGGCAGCCGGGCCCGGTCCACCCGCTCGGCGACCCAGGCGAGGTTGGCTTCGGCGTGGAGCGCGGCACTCTGCCCGATCATGATGACTCCCCTCGGCATCCGTCTGCTGACGGATCCGACGGTCGCTCTCTGAGGTAGGCCTGCGCATCAGGAGAAATCCCTAGGCGCACGGTCCGCCAAGCGCGCAGGACGCCAGGACCTCTGGAGTCAGGACCCCTGCGACGCAGCCCACTCGTCGAGGCGTCGCTCGGCCTCCTCCGGGCTGACGTCCTCGACGCGCGTCATGATCGCCCACCGGTGCCCGAACGGGTCGTAGATCGAGGCGAACCGGTCGCCGGTGACGAAGGTGGCGACCGGTTCGCGCACCGTTGCGCCACGAGCCACGGCGCGGTCGAAGACCGCGTCGACGTCTTCGACGTAGATGCACGTCGAGGCGCTCACGGCGTCGCCGTCCCGGGAACGGTCGGGGGCGACGAGCCCGTACTCCTTCATCGCGTCGCCGAGCTGGAGCCGTCCCGCGCCGAAGTCGAGTTCCGCGTGCATGACCGTGCCGTCAGGGCCGTCCATGCGACCCACGACGGTCGCACCGAAGACCTCGCCGTAGAAGGAGATGGCCTGCGCCGCCGGTGAGCAGACGAGGAAGGGCGTGAGGGTCGTGTAGCCGTCGGGGCGTCCGTTCGTGATCGTCATGGGGGCAGTGTCGCTACGCTGCTGACGTGGCGTCTTGGAAAAACGCGACACCTTCTCCGTCACGGACGGCGAGCACGAAGGGCATCCTCCGGCCGGCGGAGACCGTCGCCGAGGTGGGCCTGGCCCGCGACTACCCCGTGGACCCATCGCTGCAGCCGTTCGTCGAGCGCTACTGGTCGGTGCGGTGGGCCCGGCACGGATTGCCCGGCTTCCGATCCGAGGTGCTGAGCCACCCGTGCGTCAACCTCTCGGTCGAGAGCGGTGACCGCCCGCGCTTCGGCCACACCATGCCGGCGGTACTCGTCCACGGCGTGGTCACCCGGCGCTTCGTCGTGGACCTCGAGGGCTGGGGAGCGGTCACGGCGGCCAAGTTCCGACCGGGTGGGTTCGCCGCGCTGTTCGGGGTCGTTCCCGCGCGGGACGCCGTGCGGCCTGCCGCAGGACTCGGGCCGGGGTGGACGGCGCTGCTCGACGACGTCCTCGCCGTCGAGGACGACGCCGAGCGCGCCGCCGTTCTCGACCGCCGGCTGGTGACGGACGCACGGGACCCGGCTCCGGATTACCTCGAGTTGCTGGAGCTGCTGGCCGAGATGCTGCGCGACCGCCAGCTCGTGCGCGTCGACCAGGTGGCCGCGCTGGGCGGGCGGACGCCCCGTGGGCTGCAGCGGCTGTTCGCGACCTATCTCGGGATCGGCCCGAAGGCGGTGCTGGCGCGGTACCGGCTGCACGATGCGCTCGACCTGCTCGACCGCGGCGAGGCCGACGACCTCGCCGGCCTGGCGTTCGAGCTCGGCTGGGCCGATCAGGCGCACTTCAGCCACGACTTCCGGGCCGCGGTGGGCCTGACGCCGACGGAGTACGGGCATCGCCGCGCAGCCTCGAGCTGACCGGCTCTGGTCAGCCGCCCGCGACCGACGGCAGCACCTGGACCTCGGCGGCCGCCGAGAGCGGAGCCCCGAGCCCACCCGCCGTCCGCACGTTCTCGCCGTCGACGAAGACGTTCACGTGGCGCCGTAACGCGCCGGTCTCGTCCCGCAGCCGACGATGGAGCCGTGGGTGCTCGCGCTCGAGCAGGTCCAGCAGCTCGCCGACGGTCGCGGGCGCGGGGTCGAACTCCAGCGACCGGGAACCGCCCGCGTGTTCGGCCAGCACCCCGGGCAACCGGACGCGGATGCTCATCGCACGCACCTGCTCGCCGCGGGGGTTGTCACAGCTCGACGGCACGCACGACGAGCACGTCCGGCAGGTGTGCCGCGACCTCGACGAACGACTCCGCCTCGTCGGCGCTCGCGTAGACGCAGCCGTCGCGGGTGCCGAGGTAGACGCCCGTCGGGTCGCCGGCGTCGACGCACGCGGCGTCGCGGAGGACGCTGCCCCAGTAGCCGTCGGGAAGCCCGTTCCCGACCTCGGTCCAGGTCTCGCCGGCGTCCCGGCTCCGCTGCACCCGCAGGCGGCCGCCGGGTGGGATGCGCCGGGCATCGGCCTCCAACGGGATGGTCCAGACGAGTCCCGGCACCGTCGGGGACGCGAGCACCGGGAAGCCGAACTCGAAGGGAAGGTCCTTCGAGATCGGCGCCACGCCTTGCCGCCGTCGTCGGACCGGAAGACGCCGGGGTGGTTCTGGGCGTAGAGCCGTTCGGGCGAGCCGGCGTCGCGGGCGACCTTGTGCACGCACTGGCCGAACTCCGGCGGCGGGTCGGGGAGGAACTCCGCGCCGATGCCGGAGTTGATCGGGCGCCAGTCGCTGGCCCCGTCGTCGCTGACGTAGACGCCGCCGGTGCTCATCGCCACCAGGACCTGTGGCGAGTCCGTCGAAGGCAGGACGGTGTGGACCGCCGCACCGCCGGCCCCGGGGTGCCATTGCGGCCGGTGCGGGTGGTCCCACAGGCCGCGGACGAGCGAGAAGCTCTCGCCGCCGTCCTCGCTGCGCCACAGCGACGTCGGCTCGCAGCCGGCCCAGACGACGCCGGGCCGGTCGGCGGTGTCCGGCTGCAGCTGCCAGACGCGGGCGAGTGCGGCTCCGGTGTCCTTCGGGAAGCTGATGGGCGCGTGGTCGGTCTCGTGCCAGATCCCTGCGGTGCCGCGGTCGATCACGTCCTCGGACCACAACACCGTCGGGCCCCAGTGCTCGCTGTAGCCCGTCGCGAGCACGCGCGGCCGCGCACCGCGGACGTCGACCGTCACCGCCGCCACCTCCTGCATCAGCAGGTGCGGGCCGTCGAGGGTCCAGGTGCGGCGGTCCTCGCTGCGGGCCAGCCAGAGGCCCTTGCGGGTACCGATCGCGAGCAGGGTGGTCATCGGGTACCTCCGGTGATGCGGCGGGCGAATCTCCTACCGACGACGCGTGCGCGCCACTCTCCTACCGACGTCGCGTGCGCGCCGAAATCATCGGCGGCAGTATGACCCCGTGCGCTGGACCTGCCCACAATGCGATCGGGAGTTCTCGCGCGCTCGGCAGTCGCACGTCTGCGTCCCCGGCTGCACCGTCGACGAGACCTTCGCCGACCGTCCCGCAGGGCAGCGCGCGGCCTACGACGCCGTCGTCGAACACCTGCGCCGGGAGGGCCCGGTGCACGAGGACGCCGTCGGTGTCGGCGTCTTCCTGAAGTCCGAGGGCAAGATCGCGGAGCTGCGGCCGAAGGCGCGGGGGCTCACCCTGCTGCTCTTCCTCGCCCGCGAGGTCGACGACGTCCGGATCCGCCGCCGGGAAACGACGGCCCAGGGGCGGATCATGCACACGCTGCGGCTGCAGGACGCGAACGACGTCGACGACGTGGTCTGCGCATGGTTGAGCGAGGCGTACGCGGCCGCCGACGACTGATCGATCTCTTGCGGCCGTCCTCGCAGCGGGACACCATGTGGCCCAGGTCACGTCGACAGGGACGGACTCGAGCCGCCCCGCTGGAGGCACATCCGTGAGCCAGACGATCGAGCGCCCGGACACCCGTAGCGACGCCGCCGTCGCGGCCGAGACGTGGCTGTCGGAGTTCCAGGACGCCCTCAGCGCACGCGACGTCGAGCGGGCCGTCGCGATGTTCGCTCCCACCTGCTTCTGGCGCGACCTGGTCGCCTTCACCTGGAACATCACGACGGTCGAGGGACGCGACGGGGTCGCCGACCTGCTCCGGGCACGGCTCGACGACACCGACCCCACCGGGCTGCACGCCGTCGAGGAACCGACCGAGACCGACGGCATCACCGACGTCTGGCTCGAGTTCGAGACCGCCGTCGGCCGCGGCAGCGGTCACCTGCGACTGCAGAACGGGCTCGCGTTCACGCTGCTCACCACGCTCGACGAGCTGAAGGGCTTCGAGGAGCCGATGAGCGAGCGACGCCCCCGCGGCGTCGAACACGGCGTGCACCCGAACCGGAAGAACTTCCCTGAGCGGCGCGCCGAGGAGGTGGAGAGCTTCGGGAAGACGACGCAGCCCTACGTGCTCGTCGTCGGCGGCGGGCAGGGCGGCATCGCCCTCGGTGCGAGGCTGCGCTCCATCGGCGTGCCGGCGCTGATCGTCGAGCGCAACGAGCGGCCCGGCGACTCGTGGCGGAAGCGCTACAAGCACCTCGCGCTGCACGACCCGGTCTGGTACGACCACCTGCCCTACCTGCCGTTCCCGCAGAACTGGCCGGTGTTCAGCCCCAAGGACAAGATCGCCGACTGGCTCGAGATGTACACGCGGGTCATGGAGGTCAACTACTGGGGCTCCACGACCTGCACCAAGGCGTCGTACGACGCGGAGAAGCAGGAGTGGGAGGTGGTCGTCGAGCGCGCCCTGCCCGGACAGCCTGTCGAGCAGATCACGCTGCGGCCGAGGCAGCTCGTCTTCGCCCTCGGCGTCTCCGGCAAGCCGAACGTGCCGGCCTACCCCGGGCAGGAGCTCTTCCGCGGGGACCAGCACCACAGCTCGCAGCACCCGGGCCCGGACGCCTACGTCGGCAAGAAGGCCGTCGTCGTCGGCTCCAACAACTCCGCCCACGACATCTGCGCCGCACTGTGGGAGGCGGGCGCGGACGTCACGATGGTGCAGCGCAGCTCCACGCACATCATCCGGTCCGACTCGCTGATGGAGCACGCGCTGGGTGACCTGTACTCGGAGCGGGCACTCGCCGCGGGCATCACGACGCACAAGGCCGACACGATCTTCGCCTCGTTGCCGTACCGGATCATGCACGAGTTCCAGATCCCGATCTACGACAAGGTCCGGGAGGTCGACGCCGACTACTACGCGCGGCTGGAGAAGGCCGGCTTCGAGCTCGATTTCGGCCCCGACGGGTCCGGGTTGTTCATGAAGTACCTGCGCCGCGGGTCGGGCTACTACATCGACGTGGGCGCGTCCGAACTCGTCGCCGACGGCTCCATCACGCTGGTGCACGGGCAGGTCGAGCTGCTGACCGAGACCGGCGTCGTGGTCGCCGAAGGCAGCGGGAAGCAGACCGAGCTCGAGGCCGACGTCGTCGTCTACGCCACCGGGTACGGGTCGATGAACGGGTGGCTCCGCGACCTCATCTCGCCGGAGGTCGCCGACCGCGTCGGCAAGGTCTGGGGTCTCGGCTCGGACACCCCGAAGGACCCCGGGCCGTGGGAGGGCGAGCAGCGCAACATGTGGAAGCCGACGCAGCAGGAGGCGCTGTGGTTCCACGGCGGCAACCTGCACCAGTCGCGTTACTACTCCCTCTACCTCGCGCTCCAGCTCAAGGCCCGGTACGAGGGCATCTCGACGCCGGTCTACCGGCTGGCGCCCGTGCACCACACCAGCTGAGCAGCAGCGGCACCGCTCAGGCGGCGGCCGCCTGCCGTTTCTCGTTGTTCGCCTCGGGCACGTCGACACCGACGAAACGGACAACGAGGGGCGTATTCACCAATGAAGGCAGTGGTCTGGCACGGACAGCACGACGTGCGGGTCGACACGGTTCCCGACCCGACGATCCAGGAGCCCACCGACGCGATCGTCCGGGTGACGACGACGAACATCTGCGGCTCCGACCTGCACCTCTACGAGACGCTCAAGCCGTTCATGGGCGTCGGCGACATCCTCGGCCACGAGCCGATGGGCATCGTCGAGGAGGTCGGCAGCGCGACCGGCGACCTCAAGGTCGGCGACCGCGTGGTCATGCCCTTCCAGATCTCCTGCGGACACTGCTGGATGTGTGACCAGCAGCTCTACACGCAGTGCGAGACCACCCAGGTCCGCGACCAGGGCATGGGCGCCGCGCTGTTCGGCTTCTCCAAGCTCTACGGCGAGGTCGCCGGCGGGCAGGCCGAGTACCTGCGGGTGCCGCAGGCGCAGTTCACGCACATCAAGGTGCCCGAGGGGATCCCGGACGAGCGCTTCGTCTACCTCTCCGACGTGCTGCCGACCGCCTGGCAGTCCGTCGAGTACGCCGGCGTCCCCGACGGCGGCACGCTCGTCGTGCTGGGCCTCGGTCCGATCGGCGACATGGCCTGCCGCATCGCGATGCACAAGGGTTTCCGCGTCATCGGCGTCGACCTGGTTCCCGAGCGCCTCGAGCGCGTGAAGGGCCGTGGGGCCGAGGTCGTCGACCTTCGCGACCACGAGAAGGACCTCGGCGACGCGATCCGCGAGATGACGAACGGCCGCGGGCCGGACTCGGTCATCGACGCGGTCGGCATGGAGGCGCACGGCTCGCCCGTCGCCAAGGGCGCCCAGAAGGTGGCGGGGCTGCTTCCGCGGGCGCTGTCGGCGCCGTTCATGCAGGAGGCCGGGGTCGACCGGCTGAACGCGCTGTACTCGGCGATCGACATCGTCCGGCGCGGCGGGACGATCTCGCTGATCGGCGTCTACGGCGGGATGGCCGACCCGATGCCGATGCTGACGCTGTTCGACAAGCAGATCCAGCTGCGCATGGGTCAGGCCAACATCAAGAAGTGGGTGCCGGAGATCCTGCCGCTGCTCACCGAGGGCGACTTCCTGGGCGTCGACGAGTTCGCGACCCACACCCTGCCGCTGGCCGAGGCACCCGGCGCGTACGACATGTTCCAGAAGAAGCAGGACGGTGCGATCAAGGTCGTCCTGAAGCCCTGACTGGTCCGGTTGCGGGCGAGAACCTCGGCGCTTCCACACGCCGGAAGCGCAGGACCGTTCCTGGTCCGGCCTGCCCCGCCAGCGGGAGATCGTCCGACGTCACCACGCCGACCACCGGGTAGCCCCCGGTGGTCGGGTGGTTGGCGAGGAACAGGATCGGACGCCCGTCCGGCGGCACC
>CAVVZN010000015.1:0-33823 GCA_963752645.1 uncultured Actinomycetota bacterium
GATCAGAAGGTTGCAGGTTCGAATCCTGCCGAGCGCACTCTGTGATCTCTTCCGAGATCGGGCCCGCACCTCGCCGGCGACACCGCTGCCCGACCTCCCGGTGGCCGGCCCGCAGTTCTCGATAACGCTGCACCGCCGGAACCGTCCCAGCTCCAGGACTGCCACGGCCGCGCTCACACAGGGACGCCGTCGGGCCGACCGGCGCACGTGAGCGTGGACGGCACCCCCTGCGTCTCCTGACGGTGCGGTTGCGTTCATCGCCCTCATCGCGGCCTCCCTTCACCCGGCTAACGTCGAGCTCACTGACAGCGGCGAGAAGGAGCGGACCCATGACGGTACGGGTCGGCATCAACGGGTTCGGTCGGATCGGGCGCAGCTATCTCCGGGCCGGGCTCGCGAACGGCGCCGACGTCGAGGTGGTCGCGGTCAACGACCTGACCGACAGCCGCACCTTGGCCATACTGCTCGAGTGGGATTCCCTGTCCGGCCACCTCGAGGGCGTCGCGGTCGAGGACGACGCCATCACGGTCGGCGACCGGCGCATCTCCGTGTTCGCCGAGCCCGACCCGGCGGCCATCCGCTGGGGAGACGTCGGGGCGGACCTCGTCATCGAGTCCACCGGGCGCTTCGCCGACGGCAGCGCGGCCGCGGCGCACCTCCGGGGCGGCGCGCGGAAGGTCATCATCTCGGCGCCGGCCAAGGGCGACGTCCCCACCTTCGTCCTGGGCGTGAACGACGACCAGCTCGACGTGGACGCTTCCGACGTCTTCTCCAACGGCTCGTGCACCACGAATTCGCTCGCACCGTTGGCCAAGGTGCTGCACGACGCGTTCGGCATCGAGTCCGGCCTGATGACGACGGTCCACGCCTACACCGGCGACCAGCGGCTGCACGACGCGCCGCACTCGGATCTGCGCCGGGCCCGCGCGGCCGCCGTCTCGACGATCCCGACGTCGTCGGGGGCGGCGGACGCCATCGGCAAGGTCATCCCCGAGCTCGCCGGGCGGCTCACCGGCGCCGCGCTCCGCGTGCCCGTACCGGTGGGCTCGATCACCGACCTCACGGTGGTCCTGCACACGTCCGCCGACGTCGAGGAGGTCAACGCGGCGTTCCGAACCGCGGCCACCTCGTCACCGCTGCAGCACGTCCTGCAGTACTCCGAGGCGCCGCTGGTCTCGGCGGACATCGTCGGCAACCCCCACTCCTCGATCTTCGACGCGCCGCTCACGCAGGTGGTGGGCAACCAGGTCAAGGTGTTCGGCTGGTACGACAACGAGTGGGGGTTCTCGAATCGGCTCGTGGAGTTCTCCGAACGCATCGGGACCTCAGGCTGAGCCTCCTCCCGGTCCGCCGTCGGTGACCGGCCGACGAGCGGTGGCCTTGCCGAGGAGGTACCGCTGCTCGGGAAGGCTCAGCGTCTTGCGAGCGGCCCTCAGGTAGTACTCGCGGGTGAGCCCGGATTCGCCGAGCATCTCGAGCAGGTGGGCGCGGACGGCATCGGCCCGATAGTGGTCGCGGAGCAGGGGGTCGCCGGTGGCGGGCTCGAGCTCGTCGAGACCCACGCGGGCGCCGTGGACCATGGCCACCGCGACGATGCGGTTGAGGGTGACCATCGGTCCCGGCTCGAGCTCCGCGAGCAGGTCGTAGAGCGCGAGGATCTGCGGCCAGTCGGTGTCCGAGGCCGACGCGGCCTCGCCGTGCACGGCGGCGATGGCTGCTTGGAGCTGGTACGGACCGAGCCGGGCGACAGGCAGCGTCGCGGTGACGAGGTCGACGCCCTCCGCCAGGGCGGGGCGGTCCCAGAGCCGTCGATCCTGGTCCGCAAGCGGGATGAGTGCGCCATCGGGTCCGCTGCGGGCCGGCCGCCGTGCCTCGGTGAGCAGCAGGAGCGCGAGCAACCCGGCGACCTCGCCCTCCTGGGGCAACCGGTCGTGCAGCTGGCGGGTGAGTCGGATGGCTTCCGTCGTCAGATCGACCCGGGAGAGCACCGGCCCCGAGGTCGAGGCGTATCCCTCGTTGAAGATCAGGTAGAGCACCTGGAGGACTGCCGGCAAGCGGGGCGCGAGCTCGGCCTCGGAGGGGGTGCCGAACTCGCGTCGTTCGTCCTGAGGCGCGCCTTCGCCCGGCTGATGCGCTGCGCAGCGGTGGTCTCCGGCACCAGGAAGGCACGCGCGATCTCCGCGGTCGTCAGCCCGCCGACCGCCCGCAGCGTCAGCGCCACCTGCGATTGCGGTGTCAGTACCGGATGGCAGCAGAGCAGGAGCAGCGCCAGCGAGTCATCGGACGAGACTGCCGGAAGGTCGGCGGCCGGAGCGCGCGGGTTGCGTCGTCGATCTCGCGGCGGCGGCGCGCCGCCTCGTTGCGCCAGATCTCGATGAGCCGTCGCGAACCCGTGGTGATCAGCCAGCCGGTCGGGTTGGTCGGCAGCCCGTCCGACGGCCAGCTCGTGGACGCCGCGATCAGGGCTTCCTGCACCGCGTCCTCGCAGGCGGCGAAGTCGCCGTACCGCCGGACGAGCACTCCCAGCGCCACGGGCCCGAGCTGACGCAGCAGGTCCTCGACACGAGGGGGTGTGGCCGTCACATGTCCGCCGCACCCAGGTCGAGGACCGGGCGGACCTCGACCAGACCCCACACCGCGTCCGGTACGCGCGCGGCGATCTCGAGCGCTCTCGCCGGCGACTCGCAGTCCACGAGGTAGAAGCCGGCGAGGTGCTCCTTCACCTCCGCGAAGGGGCCGTCGACGCTGGAGACCCGACCGTCGCGGCGGGTCACCCGCTTCGCATTCGAGGGGTCGGCCAACGCCTCGGAGACGACGAGTTCGCCGGACTCCGCCAACTGTTCGGTGAGCGCGAAATGCCCCCGTGCGAAGCCCTCGCGGTCGGCCTCCGGAAGGCGCTCCCACCGCTCGTGGAACTGCGGGTTGCTCTGGATCAGGATCATGTACTTCACGGAGACCTCCTCGACGTGGCTGTTTCTTCTGCCACCGTGTCGAACCCGTCGTACCGGTCTCGACAAGGGGTGGAGGCACCCGTCCGGCGTGCCGGAGAGGCAGGACCATGTCCGTCATTCCGACCCAGACCGGCGACGAGTCCGCGGTCCGTGCGGTTCTCGACGAGTACGTCGCGGCCCACGCGGCCCGCGACGTCGGGCGGATGCTCGCTCCGCTGGCGGACGACGCGGTGCGGTTCAGCCTCGCACCGCCGCTGCAGCAGTCCGCCGGGACGATGGTCGGGGACGCCGAGGGGCTGCGGACGTGGCTGGCCACCTTCGACGGGCCGGTCATCATCGAGCACCACGACCTCGCGGTCCTCCAGGACGGCACCCTCGCGGTGGCCCACGCGCTCTCGCGGATGTCGGCGACGCCCGCCGGTGCCCGCGAACCCTTCTCGCTCTGGTACCGGTCGACCTTCGCCCTGCACCGGACCGATGACACGTGGCGGATCATCCACGTGCACGACTCGACGCCGTTCCACATGGACGGGTCGTTCCGAGCGGCTGTCGATCTGCAGCCGTGACCAGCACTCCGAACGCACCGCTTCGACACGTCCGAGGAGAAACGACCATCGACACCCTCAGGTCCGACGACGGGACGACCATCGCCTACGAGCTGCTCGGCGCCGGCCCCGTCGTGATCATCGTCTCCGGCTCGAACTGCGACGCCGCGGTCACCCGGCCGCTCGCGGAGGCGCTGGCCGAGTTCCACACGGTGGTCAACTACGACCGCCGCGGCCGCGGCGGCAGCACCGACACCGCTCCGTACTCCGTGGCGCGCGAGGTCGAGGACCTGCGCGCCCTGATCGACCGGGCGGGAGGTTCGGCGTCGGTCTACGGGCACTCCTCGGGCGCTGCGCTCGCCCTGCAGGCCGCGGCGGCGGGGCTGGGCGTCGACCGGCTGGTGCTGCACGAGCCGCCCTACGTCGAAGACGACGCGCAGGCACAGGAGTCCCGCGAATACGCCGCGACGCTCGAGCAGGCGCTGGCCGAGGGCAGGCGCAGCGACGCCGCCGCACTGTTCATGCGCCGCGTCGGGGCGCCGGCCACGGCGGTCGACCAGATGCGGACCCAGCCGTGGTGGGGCCGCATGGAGGCGTTCGCACCGACGCTCGCCCACGACTCCGCGGTTATGGGCTTCCCCACGACCGGTGGGTTGCTGCCCGTCGAGCTCGTGCAGCTCGTCCGGGCACCCACGCTCGTCCTCAACGGGGCGGACAGTCCGGCGTGGATGACCAGGGTCGGCGGCCGGATCGCCGAGCTCATCCCGCAGAGCCGGCAGCAGGTGCTGCCCGGGCAGGGCCACGTCAGCCCTCCCGAGGTCATCGTCCCGCTGATCGTCGGTCACCTCGCCGGCTGAAGCTCATCTCGCCGGGGCTCGCGGAGCGCTCAGAGCAGCTCGACCTCGAGCTTGCGGACGACGTCGGGATCGGCCAGCATCTCGATCCCGACGACGCGCCCGTCGTGGACGACCATGTCGAAGACGACGCGCACCTCCCCTCCCGGGGCCCAGACCAGCCCGGGCAGGCCGTCGACGAGCGCCGGCTGCGCCGCCGCCGCTCGGCCGGAGAACGCCTGCGCCACCGCGGCCGCACCTCGTAGCTCCGCCGCGAGGGCCGGTGCACCTCCGGCGGCGGCGGCCGCCGAGCGGACAGCAACGGGGTCGGCCCGCAGCACGACGTCGGGGTCCAGTACGGCCAGCAGGTCGGTGAACTCCCCGGTGCGCGACGCGACGTGGAAGGCCCGGACGACGCCCTCCGCCCGCGCCCGGTCGGTCACCTGCCCGGCTCCCGCGCCGGTCAGCCGCCGCCGGGCCCGGCTGGCCAGCTGCCGGGTGGCGACGGGCGTTCGCTCGAGCACCCGGGCGACCTCGTCGAACGGCACCGCGAACACGTCGTGGAGCACGAAAGCGAGGCGTTCCGCCGGCGCCAGGGTGTCGAGGACGACGAGCAGCGCCCGGCCGACGGTCTCCGCGAGGACCGCGTCGCGCTCCGGGTCGCTGTCGGCGACCGGGGGGCGCACGTCGTCGTCGAGTGTGCGCTGCGGGTGGGTGCGCCGGGACTGGAGCGCCGTCAGGCAGACGCGGGCGACGATGGTGGTGAGCCAGGCGCCGAGGTTGACCACGTCGCTGCGGTCGGCCCGGCTGGCGCGCAGCCACGCGTCCTGCACGGCGTCGTCGGCCTCCGCGGTCGATCCGAGGAGCCGGACAGCGACCGCGCGCAGGCGCGGGCGGTGCCGCTCGAACTGTTCGGTCAGTTCAGACAGCTCTCTCAGCTCGGGGTCCTGCTCCACCTGTCACATCCTCGTCTCGCTATCGGTCAGGAAGATGACCGGCGGCAGTCGCCGGATGTGACATCCACGGGAGGACCTGCCGTGCAACCACGGATGCAGAACCCCGCCATGCTCGTTCCGGGAGCGATGGAGGCGGTCGTCGCGCTGACCCGCTCGGTGCGGACGGGCGCCGTGCCCGGCTCGACCCTCGAGCTGGTGCACCTGCGGGCCAGCCAGGTCAACGGGTGCAGCTCCTGCGTCGACGCCGGGTCTCGGGCGGCGCGCAAGGCCGGCGAGACCGACGAGCGGCTCTGGGCGGTCGCCGCATGGCGCGACGCGACCTGCTTCACGCCGGCGGAGCGAGCGGCGCTGGCGTTGACCGAGGCGGTCACCCGGCTGGCGGACCGCACCGATCCCGTCCCCGACGCGGTGTGGGACGAGGCGGCACGGCACTACGACGAACCGGCGCTGGCCGCACTCGTCGTGCAGGTCGCCGTCACCAACGTGTTCAACCGGCTCAACGTGCCCACCCGTCAGATTCCGGGGCAGTGGGGCTGATCCGGCACCCCATCGCCGTCCTTCTCAGCTTGACGCTTGATAAAGCATCAGCTTGAATACACGCCGTGCCGACCTCGGTGGACGACGAGCGTCTCGACGCGATGTTCGCCGCGCTCGGCGACCGCACGCGCCGGGACATCGTGGCCCGGCTCAGCCGGGGCGAGGCGACGGTGAAGGAGCTGGCGGCGCCCTACCCGATGAGCCTGCAGGCCGTCTCGCAGCACATCGGGGTGCTGGAGAAGAGCGGACTGGTCACGCGCGGTCGTCACCGGCAGACCCGGCCGTGCCGCCTGGACCCCGACGCGCTGGAGGCCGCGGTCTCGTGGATCGAGCAGAGCCGACGCGTCTGGGCGGAGCGGATGGACCGGCTCGAGGAGCACCTCGCCCGGCTCCAGGACGGTGGTCAGTGACGAGCGAGGACGAGCTGCTCTACCACCGGGTCGTCCGAGCACCACGCGACCTGGTGTGGCGCTGCCTGACCGAGCCGGCCGAGCTCGCGCAGTTCTGGGGCCCCCGCGGCATGACGACCCCGCAGGACGGCATCGTCGTCGAGCTCCGGGCCGGGGGCCGGTTCGAGACGCTGATGGTCGGCGAGCACGGTACCCACCGGATGACGGCGATTTTCACCGAGGTGGTCCCGCCGGAACGACTCGTATGGGTCGAGCAGGCGAGCGGGCTGCACACGACCAGCACGCTCACCGACCTCGGCGACGGCCGCACCGAGATCGTCATCCACCAGCGACACGTCCCCGAGCCGATGCGGTCGCCCGCGGCACGCGCCGGGTTCCTCACCTCCCTCGACAAGCTCGAGGACCACCTCGGCCACCTACTGCGAGAGGAACGACGATGACGGATCTGCAAGCGCTGGTGGAGCCGACCTGCGAGGGCCTGGCCGACCTGCTCGCCCACGAGCCCCCGTCGACATGGGACTCCCCGTCGCTGTGCGAGGGGTGGCAGGTCCGGCACGTGGTCGCGCACGTCACGATGCCGGCGCGGCTGACCCCCCAGCAGTTCGGCGCCGAGATGGCGGCGGCGGGCGGGGACTTCACCGTTCTCTCGGACACCGTTGCCGCCCGGGACGGCGCGCTCCCGATCGAGGAGCTCCTGGCCGCGCTGCGCTCCCCCGTGCTGCACGCCTGGGAACCGCCCGGCGGCGGCTCGGCCGGTGCGCTGAACCACGCGGTGATCCATGCGCTCGATGTGACGGTCGCGATCGGCCGATCCGACGTCATGCCATCCGAGGCGGTGGTCGCCGTCCTCGACCAGCTGGTCGCGGCCGACGGTGCGGTGTTCGGCCTCGACCTGACCGGCGTCCGGCTCGAGGCCACCGATCTCAAGCGGGCCTGGGGCGACGGCACCGTCCTGCAGGCCGACAGCGGGTCCCTCGTCGCCCTGCTCGGGGGTCGCACCCTCCCCGACGGTCGGGCCCTCGCGACCCGCGTGAGGTGCGACGCTAGGTTGCGACTACGGGGGGTGCGATGGGCAGGGTCTCGAGCGTCTGGCTGACGATGAACAGCGTCCTGCGTTTCGGCCTGGAGCTCGCGGCACTGACGATCTTCGGCGTCTACGGCTGGCACGCCGTCGGTACCGAGCCCCAGCGAATACTTCTCACCGTTGCGCTCCCGATGGTCGGCGCGTTCACCTGGGGACGGTTCGTGGCCCCTCGAGCACCGCAGTTCCTCGCCGGTCCCGGGCGCTTCGGCGTCGAGGCCCTCTTCTTCGGCTCTGCGGCCATCGCCCTCGTCATGCTCGGCCGACCGCTTCTCGCCGTGTTGTGGCTCGGGCTGACGGCAACCAACACCGCCCTGGTCCACCGCTGGAAGCAGGACGTCGACGCCCGCGCAGCAGCGGGGGTCACCGGGCCGACGCGGCGTGATCGGGCGCCGTCGCCCGTCTCGGCCTCGCGAGCCGGGGTTCACGCAGGATGTCGAGAACGAGCGCCCGGATCCGACCTCCGGGTGGCGGACCCGGCCGGGGTTCGACGACGAAAGGTGGATCCATGCCGAACGAGGCTGACGCAGCAGTGACGATGCGGCTCGAACTGGTGCCGCTCGCGGTGTCCGACGTCGACCGCGCCAAGGCCTTCTACGTCGACCAGGTCGGCTTCCACGCCGACCACGACGTCCGTCCGATGGACGGCATGCGGGTGGTCCAGCTGACCCCGCCGGGTTCGGCCTGCTCGGTGCTGCTCGGCACCGGCATGGGCGACCTCACCGACCGCACCCCGGGTGAGGCGCGGGGCCTCCACCTGGTGGTGCAGGACCTGGAGGCCGCCCGGGCCGGACTGCTCGAGCGCGGCGTCGAGATCAGTCCCGTCCAGGACATGGGCGGGATCCTCTACGCGTACTTCAGTGACCCGGACGGCAACGGCTGGGCACTGCAGCAGCTCCGCTGACCTGACCTCGCGGGTTCGGGGTGGGATGCTGCCGCCATGGCCTATGACGACGACCTCGCCGACCGCATCCGCGCCGTCGTCGGGGGCGAGCCCGGGCTCACCGAGAAGCGGATGTTCGGCGGACTCGCCTTCCTGATCGACGGGCACATGGCCGTGTCGGCCAGCGGCCAGGGCGGGATGCTGCTGCGCTGCGACCCGGCGGACACCGAACGCCTCGAGCAGCACGCCTCCGTCGAGCGGTTCGTGATGCGCGGCAAGTCGATGACCGGGTGGCTCCACGTGCACCCCGATGCGGTCGCGGATGACGCCGACCTGCGGGCTTGGGTGTCGCACGGCGTCCGCTACGCCCGTGCGCTCGGCCCCCGCTGACGTTCGTGTAACGCTTGTTCGCTCGGCGACGTTCTACCCGTTGACCCCGCCCACCCCCGAGGGCGGGGGCCCCTCCCCGAGGGAGCGGGCACGAGCCCCATGGCTTCCCCCAGCCGGCGGCTCGTGCCCGCGGACGGGCGGCGAGCGCCGTCAGGCGAGCGGCGTGATGCCGCCGTCGACCCGGAGTTCCGTGCCGTTCACGTAGTCGGCGAGCGGACTCACCAGGAACGCGACCGCCGCGGCGATGTCGGCGCCCGTCCCGAGCCGGCCGGACGGGTTCGGCGCGTAGTCGGCGACGATGCGCGGCTCCAGGGACGCCCAGTCCTGCGGCCAGCCGGCCTCGGCGGCGCGCGCGGCGAACATGCGCCGCAGCCCGTCGGTCGCGATGACCCCGGGGGTGACGCAGTTGGCGGTGACGCCGGTACCGGCGAGGTGCTGCGCCAGGCCGACCGTCAGGTTCACGACGGCGGCCTTCGCGGCGGAGTACTCGACCATGTTGGTCAGCGGGATCGTCCCGCCGCGGGTGCCGATGGTGACGACGCGGCCCCAGCCGGCCCGGCGGAGCACCGGCAGCATCGCGGTGGTGAGCCGGACGATGGAGACGACGTTGCCGTCCATCGCCTCGAGCCAGTCCCTGGGCGTGGTGGTCGTCCAGTCGTTCTCGGAGAACGGGCCGGCGTTGTGCACGACGATCTCGACCCCGAAGCGCTCGGCGGCGGCTGCGACCTCGGCTGCCGCGGTGTCGTCGGTGAGGTCACCGAGGACCACTCCGACGTCGCCCCCGGCTCCTCGCAGTTCGGCTGCGGCGGCCTGTGCCCGCGCCTCGTCCCGGCCGTGCAGCAGCACCGCGCAGCCCTCGCCGGCGAGGCGGCGGGCGATGTCCGCGCCGATCCCCCCGGTGCTCGCGGTGACCAGTGCGCGCTTGCCGGCGAGTCCGAGATCCACCGGCGCAGCGTAGCGGGGTCAGGAGTGCGCGGACGCTCCGAACAGGGCGACCGCGGCGTCGACGACCTGCTCGCGGGAGGCGTCCAGCGCGCCGGTGAACCAGGCCGCGAACAGCTCGGCGGCCCCGCCGACGTAGAGCAGCGCCTGGATCTCCGCCTGCGGGGAGGGCAACGCCGCGGCCCCGAACAGCTGCCGGTTCTGCACGACGATGCGGGTCGCGAAGTCGCGGACCAGCCGGCCCCGCCGCTGCCGCAGCGTGGGCGAGGCGACCGCCTCGACGAGCACCACTCGAGCGACGCGCGGGTCGTCGACGAGCACGTCGACGAACGCGTCGACCGCGCTCCGGACGGCGGTGGTCGCATCGACGAACCCCTCACCGGCGGGTGGACGCAGCGCGGCGACGATCGCCAGCCTGATCTGCTCGGCGGTGCGGTCCAGGACGGCCAGCAGCAGCTCGTCGCGGTTCCGGAAGCTCTCGTAGAAGTAGCGCTCGGTCAGCTTGGCCGCCGAGCAGACCGCGGTCATCGTCGTCTGCTCCCACCCCCCGGTACCGAGCAGCGCGAGGCCCGCGTCGAGCAGCCGCCCACGACGGGCGAGGCGCCGCTCGTCGGCGCTCACGCCGCCGTAGGGGCGGGTCGTCGCGGTGGCCATCCCCGCCATCATGGTCGCCATCGTGACCGTCGTCCGCAGCGGAGGGGGCGCGGGGCTTATGCTCCCCGAACTGACAGGACGTCCTGTCGGATTCGTGCGGTGCGTGGAAGCGCGACGTCGGGAGGAACCCCATGAGTGCCCTGCTGATGGTCCACGGCTTCGCCGACTCCGGGGAGACCTGGTCGGCGCTGCGGGCGACCTGCGCCCGCCGAGGCCACTACACGGCCGCCATCGACCTGCCCGGCTTCCACCGCGGCCCCGAGCTGCAGCCCGGCCCCGTGCTGGCCCAGCTCGACGCGGCGGTCGCCACCGCCGCCCGACGCATCCGCGAGCGGGAAGGGTCGGTCGTCGTCATCGGCAACTCGTTGGGCGGCACACTCGCCCTCCGTGCCGGTGCCGCGGGGGAAGCCGACGCCGTGATGGCGCTCGCCCCCGCCTCGGTCCGGCTGGCCCGCTGGCTGCACCGGGCGACCGGGTCACCGATGACGGCGCGGCTCTCCGGCGCCCCGCTGCCGCCGGCGCTGATGCGGACCGCGCTGGGTCTGGGCTACAGCCGCGTCGTCGCCGGAGCCCCGGGCCGGGACGCGCGGCGCGCAGGCCGTCGCTTCTTCTCCGGCTACGACCGTCGCAGCGCTGCCGCCACCGCCGCCCTCGGTGTCCGGCTGCTGCCGGAACTCGACGCCTCCGTCGACCCGGCCGCGGTGCGCTGCCCGTCGCTGCTGGTCTGGGGTGACCGCGACCGGCTGGTCCCGGTGCGGGGCGCCCAGCAGCTCGCCGACTCGTTGGGGGACGGCGAGCTCGTCGTGCTCGACGGCGTCGGACACTGCCCGCAGGTGGAGGAGCCGCGCGTGGTCGCCGACCTCGTCGACCGGCTGCTCGCGCGGGTGCGGGCATGACGGGTGCCGGCCTGATCGATCCGTCGCGCGTGCCGGTCATCCTCGGGACGGCGCAGCTCCGGACGAATCCCGAGCGGACGGTCGACGGGGCCCGCGAGCCGCTCACGTTGCTGCTCGAGGTCGCGCGCGGCGCCGCCGCCGACGCCGTCGGCCCGGGGCCGCGGGCCGCGTCGCTGCTGGCCGCGGCGGACGACGTCGCCGCGGTCCGCACGGTCAGCTGGACCTACGACGAGCTCGCCGATCGGCTCGGACGCGAGCTCGGGGCCCATCCCGGCACCACGACCGACGTCGCCATCGGCGGCCAGTGGCCGGTCCGCCTCGTCGACGCGGCCGCCGCCCGCATCGCCGCCGGGCGGAGCACGGTGGCGCTGGTCGTCGGCGCCGAAGCGCAGGCGTCGGTGTCGGCGCTGGGCCGCGCCGGCGTCGACCCGGCCAAGGACCTCGGGTGGACGACGGACCCCGGCGGCCCGCCCCGCTTCGACCCCGCCGACCTCGGCAGCGAACGCATGCACGCGGCGGGGCTCGTCCTCCCGGCCCGGATCTATCCGCTGTTCGAGAACCGACTGCAGGCCGACCTCGGGCTCACCCCGGCCGAGAGCAGCGCGGAGTCGGCCGAGCTCTACGCCGCCTTCAGCGACATCGCCGCCGACAACCCCTACGCCTGGAAGCCGCAGCGGCGGACCGCCGCCGAGATCGCCACCCCGGGGCCGGGCAACCGCATGGTCTGCGAGCCCTATCCGTTGGCGATGAACGCGATGCCGCACGTCGACCAGGCCGCCGCGGTGCTGCTGACCTCGCTCGCATTCGCCCGCGAGATCGGGGTGCCCGACGACCGGGTGGTGCACGTGTGGTCCGGCGCAGGCTGCGACGACACCGCCGACCTGCTCGACCGAGAGGGCTACGGCCACTCCGCCGCGCTCGCCGACGTCCTGGACCGGACGCTCGCGCAGGCCGAGGTCCCGGCCTCGTCCGTCGACCTGCTGGATGTCTACAGCTGCTTCCCGGTCGTCCCGAAGCTCGCCGCCCGCCACCTCGGGCTGCCGAAGGCGGTGGTGCCGACGGTGACCGGAGGACACTCGTCGTTCGGCGGTCCGCTGAACAGCTACTCGCTGCACGCCGTGGCGACCACGGCGCAGCGGTTGCGGGACGAGCGGGGCGCCGCCTCTGCGCCGCGGTTCGGCCTCGTGCACGCGAACGGCGGCTACCTGACGGCGCAGCACGCCGTCCTGCTCGCGACCGACGCGGCCCCCGCGGGCTACGTCGGGCAACCCGAGCCGATGCGGCGCTCCCCCACCACGGTGCGCTCCGCCGACGTGCGCGAACTGCTCGCCGACCGCGACCGGTGCGATCTGCTGATCGAGACCGCGACCGTCGAGCACGGGCGGGACGGGCGACCGGCGCAGGCCTTCGTGATCGGGCGGACCGAGGCCGGCGTCCGCACCGCCGTCGCGAGCGCCCCCGGCGACCCCGCCACGGCAGCGACGCTGTCCCTCGCCGCGTTGCCCGAGGGCGTGATCAGCCACGTCGGGAGGCGGGTGACGGTCGTCGCTACCGACGGCGGGCCGGTGCTGACCGGCTGAGGCCGCCGCTGGGGGATGTGGATCAGCCCAGCACACCGCCCAACCGGCGCAGACCCTCCTGGATCTCGTCCGGGGTATGGGTCGTGAACGACAGCCGCATGGTCGCGGTGTCCGCAGCCCCCGCGTAGAACGGCGCGCCGGGGACGAAGGCGACGTCCGCGGCCAGCGCGGCCGGGACCAGCGCCGTGGTGTCGACCGGACGTTCCGGCGTCCCGCCGCCGAGGCGCGCCCACACGAACATCCCGCCGTCCGGCTCACTCCACGTGCTCCCCGCAGGAAGCGCGGACGGCAGGGCCGCGAGCATCGCGTCGCGCCGGTCGCGGTAGGCGGTGCGTAAGCGCCCGATGTGCGCGTCGAGGTCGGACGTCGCCAGGTACTCGGCGGCCGCCGCCTGGTCGATGGTCGAGGTGTGCAGGTCGGCGGCCTGCTTCGCCACCGTCAGTGCCGGCAGCAGCGCCTCGGGCGCGCGCACCCAGCCGAGCCGCAGCCCGGGCGCACCGATCTTCGAGAAGCTGCCGAGGTGCACGGCGGACGCGGCCGACGCCGGCTCGGCCGCCAGGGGACGCAGCGGCGTGCCGGAGAAGCGCAGCTCGCCGTACGGGTCGTCCTCGATGACCCAGACGCCGGCCTCGGCGGCGAGCGCCGCGATCTGTTCGCGGCGGGCGGCCGGAACGGTGCGCCCGGTCGGGTTCGCGAAGGTGGGCACCAGGTAGAGCGCGGTCGGCCGGGACTCGGCGAGGACCCGCGCGAGGTCGTCGGGGTCGACGCCGTCGGCGTCGCTCGCGACCGGCACGAACCGCGCCCCGGCGAGCTGGAACGACTGCAGCGCCGCGAGGTACGTCGGCGACTCGACGGCGATGACGGTCCCGGGATCGATCAACGCGGTGGCGAGCAGCGTCAGCGCCTGCTGCGACCCGGTGGTGACGAGCAGGTCGTCGGCCGCCGTGGGGAGCCCCCGCGCGGTCAGCCGGGCGGCGACCATCGTGCGGAGCAGCGGGTCGCCCTCGGTGGGTGCGTACTGCAGGCTGCGCCGCGCGTGCGGCCCGGACAGCACCGCGTCGTAGGCCGCGCGGAGCCCGTCGACGTCGAACAGCTCGGGCGCCGGCAGCCCGCCGGCGAACGAGATGACGCCGGGGCGGCCGACGAGGGCGAGCAGCTCACGGACCGGCGAGCTCGCCACCCCCTGCAGCCTCATGGACAACTGCGGACGCGGGAACGTGGCCGCAGCGGTGACGGCGGAGGCGGCGGCAGCGGTCGTGATCCGTGCGGTCCCCGGCAGCGCGTCGCTCGTCATCCCCTGATTCTGCCGTTCGGCGGCACGGACACCGCCACGACGGCTGCCCTGCTTCGCCGGTCGGTAGCGTGCAGCCACATGCTCGATGTGCGTGTCGACGACTCCGTCGCCCTGTTGACCCTCCGCCGTCCCGAGCGCCGCAACGCGCTCAACACCGAGCAGTGCGCTGCGATCAGCGCGGCCATGGAGAAGGTCGTCGACTCCGGCGCCCGCGTCGTCGTGCTCACCGGTGAGGGCACGAGCTTCTGCTCCGGCGCCGACTTCGGCGAGGTCTACGGCGACGGCTTCCGCGACGCGCTGTACGGGATGCTGCACGCGGTCGCCGAGGCGCCGGTGCCGGTGGTCGCCGCCATCAACGGCCCGGCGATCGGGGCTGGCCTGCAGCTGTCCATCGCCTGCGACCTCCGGGTCGCCGTGCCCTCAGCCGTCTTCGGACTCCCGACCGCGAAGCTCGGGCTGGCGGTCGACCCGTGGACGATCCGCCGACTCGCACTCATCGCAGGAGAGGGTGCTGCGCGCACGCTGCTGCTGGCCTGCAGCACCGTCGAGGCCGAGCTCGCCCACGCGCGGGGACTCGTCGACCGGCTCGGCGCCCTCGACGACGCGCTCGCCTGGGCGCGGGAGATCGCGCTGCTCGCGCCGCTGACGTTGAGCTACTACAAGCAGGCGCTGAACCACGTCGGTGGCTCCGACCTCGCCGACCCCGAACTGCTCGCCGCGTTCGAGGCCTGTTGGGCGAGCGAGGACCTCGAGGAGGGCAAGCTCGCCCGCACCGAGAAGCGCAGCCCGGCCTTCCGCGGTCGCTGAAGTACGGAGCTCTAGCCGCGTCCGCGGTCGACGAGGCTGCGGAGGTACTGGCCGTAGCCGCTCTTCTCGAGCGGGGCGGCGAGGCGGAGGAGCTGCTCGTCGTCGATGTAGCCCTCCTCCCAGGCGATCTCCTCGAGCGAGCCGATCTTCTGGCCCTGCCGTTGCTCGATGACCTGGACGAACTGGCCGGCGGCGATGAGCGAGTCGAACGTGCCGGTGTCGAGCCAGGCGGTGCCGCGGTCGAGCAGCTCGACGTGCAGCTGCCCCTCGGCCAGGTAGTGCCGGTTGACGTCGGTGATCTCCAGCTCGCCCCGCGCCGACGGCTGGATCGACCGGGCGATGTCGACGACCCGGTTGTCGTAGAAGTACAGACCGGTCACCGCATACGGCGACCGCGGCTGCTCCGGCTTCTCCTCGATCGACACCGCCGTGCCGGCGTCGTCGAACTCCACGACGCCGTACCGCTCCGGGTCGGCGACGTGGTAGGCGAACACGCACCCACCGGTCGGATCCGACCACCGCTTCAACTGGTCACCCAGGTCGGACCCGTAGAAGACGTTGTCGCCCAGGATCAACGCCGCAGAGTCCCCGGCGAGGAAGTCGGCACCGATCGTGAACGCCTGCGCCAGCCCCTTCGGCTCCGGCTGCACCGCGTAGGAGAACGAGCACCCCAGCGACGACCCGTCACCCAGCAGCCGCTCGAACAACGGCGCGTCCTGCGGCGTCGTGATGACCAGGATCTCCCGGACCCCGGCCAGCAGCAACGTCGAGATCGGATAGTGGATCATCGGCTTGTCGTACAGCGGCAACAGCTGCTTGCTCACCACCGCCGTCACCGGCCACAACCGGCTACCCGTCCCGCCGGCCAGCACGATCCCCTTCATCGGCCGAGCTTCGTGTACTTGGCTTCGGTCTCGGCCTTGTGGGCGCGCCACCAGCTCTGGTTGGCCCTGTACCAGTCGACGGTGGCGGCGAGCCCGGCGGAGAAGTCGGTGTACTGCGGCTGCCACCCCAGCTCGGTGGTGATCTTGGTGTTGTCGACGGCGTAGCGCCGGTCGTGCCCGGGGCGGTCGTTGACCAGGTCGTAGGCGTCGCGCGGCTTGCCGAACACCTCGAGCAGGTCCTCGACGACCTGCTTGTTCGACCGCTCCCCGTCGGCGCCGACCATGTACGTCTCACCGATCCGGCCGGCCTCCAGCACCCGCAGCACGGCCGAGCAGTGGTCTTCGACGTGCAGCCAGTCCCGCACGTTCTCCCCGGTGCCGTAGAGCTTGGGCCGGACCCCGTCGAGCAGGTTCGTGATCTGCCGCGGGATGAACTTCTCCACGTGCTGGTACGGCCCGTAGTTGTTCGAGCAGTTCGACAGCGTCGCCTCGATCCCGAAGCTCCGCACCCACGCCCGCACCAGCAGGTCCGACCCCGCCTTCGTCGCCGAGTACGGCGACGACGGGTTGTACGCGGTCTGCTCGTCGAACCGCCGCGGCTCGTCCAGCGCCAGGTCCCCGAACACCTCGTCGGTCGAGACGTGGTGGTAGCGCGTGCTGCGGCGGCGCACCGCCTCCAGCAACGTCGCCGTCCCCACCAGATTCGTGTGGATGAACGGCCACGGGTCGGTCAGCGAGTTGTCGTTGTGCGACTCCGCCGCGAAGTGCACCACCGCATCGGCGGCGGTCACCAGCTCGTCGACCAGCTCGGTGTCGGCGATGTCGCCCACCACCAGCTCGACCTTGTCGCCCGCCGACGCCAACGTCGTCTCGTCCCCGGCATAGGTCAACGCATCCAGGACCACCACGTCCCACTCCGGACGCTGGCCGACCACGTGCGCGACGAAGTTCGCCCCGATGAAGCCAGCACCCCCGGTCACCAGAAGCCGCATGACAACCCTTCGCCAATTCGGTCACGACGCTGAACGCCAGAAGCGGTCATTCTGCCCCGGCGTGCCGGCTCAGCATCCGTCGTCCGCCGCTGTCGGCAAGGTGTCGCCGGCTCCCCCGCTGTCGGCCCGGGCCAGCAGGGCAGTCGTCGAGGCGTCGAAGGTCGGGCTGTAGGAGACCTGCGCCCCGCATCCGCCCTGCTCGAAACCGCCGATCAGCCCGACGAGGGTGCCGGTGCCCGGGGTGTCGGAGGTCAGCCACGGCGAGCCGCTCGTGCCCGGGCCGAAGTCGTTGCAGTCGATGCTCGGCGAGCCGTTGCGCGTTGTGATGGCCGTGGTGCAGGCGCGTTGCGCATCCTGCTTCCCGAGCGGATAACCGCGGACGTCGATGGGCTGCGACGAGGCCGGCGCGGGCGCTTGCCCGGGTGTGGCACCGGGCGTCCCCACGGAACCCACCCGCCCCTCGACGGTGAGCGGACGGCCGCGGGTCAGGGCCGGGTCGGGCGCGCTCGCCGCGAGCCGCAGGACCGCGTAGTCCTGCGACGGGTCCTGCGTGGCGCGCCAGCCGTCGGTCGCGTACACCGCCTCGACGGTCCAGCTGCCGGCCGGTCCGCTGCCGCTCGGTCCGTAGCCGGGCACGAAACGGACGCCGGCGCCGGCCCCGACGAGGCAGTGCGCCGCCGTCATCGCGAGCAGGCCGGAGCGACTGTGCACCACGGAGGCCGTGCAGTAGTGCTCGTCGGAACCGGCGCCGAACAGTGCCCCGACGGCCGGCAGCGGGCCCCCGACCGGTGCCTCCGCTCCCGGCGCGGGATCGGGTTGCAGGACGTCGGCGCTGCCGCCGATCGCGCTCGGCGTCGCCGCGGCACGCGGCCCCGGAGCGGACGAGTTCGTGCAGCCGGCGAGGGTCGCCGTGAGCAGCACGGCACCGACCACGAGAAGCCGCCTCACCTGCTGATCCGCGCGCGCCGCAACCCGCTGGCCCGCAGGATGGGGCGCGTGACCGCTGCGCGCACCGCGGCCTCGCTGCCGACGACCCGGACGAATTCCGAGGCGCGGGTGACGGCGGTGTAGAAGAGCTCGCGGGTGAGCAGTGGCGAGCTGTCCGGCGGCAGCAGGAGGCTGACGCGGGCGAACTGGCTGCCCTGGCTGCGGTGCACGGTCATCGCATGCATCGTCTGCATGCCGGAGAGCCGGCTCGGCGCCAACGGCAGCGGCGTCCCCGCCCCGCGGCCGAACACGGCGGTCGGCCCACGGCCCGGCACGTCGACGACGGCGCCGGTGTCGCCGTTGAACAGCTGCAGCTCGTAGTCGTTGCCGGTCGCGAGCAACGGCCGTCCGAGGTAGAACTCGCCGTCCGCGGCGTACCCCGGGACGGTCGCGGTGAGCCAGCGCTCGACCTCGTCGCTCCACCGGGAGACGCCGAACGGGCCTTCGCGGTGCGCGCAGAGCAGGCGGTGTGCGTCGAGGGCCTCGAGGGCCTCGTCGACATCGCCGGCGCGGGCGGCGTCGACGAGCCGCCGGCCGGCGTCGACGACGTCGGCGCGCAGGTCGCCGAGCATCGCCGGCCGCAGCTGTTCGCCGTCGGTCTCGGTGAAGGCGACGTCCTTCGCGCCCGACCGCAGCAGCGCGACGACCGTGTCGGCGTCGTCCGCGCGGACAGCGGCGGCGATCTCGGCGATGGTGCCGCCGTAGCGGTGGGTGCGGCGGAGCTCGACGATGCCGGTGGCCAGCGCCGTCCCGGCCGGTTCGTCGGCGTCGAGGTCGCCCCCGACGAGGTCGGTCAGCAGATCGGAGGGGACGGTGCGGTCGAGGTCCTGCGGACGCTGGACCAGGTCGCCGAGCACGGCGCCGGCCTCGACCGACGCGAGCTGGTCGGGGTCGCCGACCAGGACGAGCCGGGCGTCGGGTCGCACGGCTTCGAGCAGACGTGACATCAGCGTCAGCGACACCATCGAGGTCTCGTCGACGACCACCACGTCGAACGGCAACCGGTTCGTGCGGTCGTGGCGGAACCGGCCGCGCCGGTCGGGCCGCCAGCCGAGCAGGCGGTGCACCGTGGACGCGGTCAGCTCCCCCAGCCGCTGCTGGTCGTCGTCGCCGAGCGTCGCCGTCTCGGTGCGGACCGCCTCCTGCAGCCGCGCGGCGGCCTTGCCCGTGGGTGCGGCGAGCGCGATGCGGACCGGCCCCGGCTGGTCGACCAGGAGCGCGAGCAGGCGTGCGACGGTCGTCGTCTTGCCGGTGCCGGGTCCGCCGGCGAGGACGGTGGTCCAGCTCAGGGCGGCAACCGCGGCGGCGAGGCGCTGCCGATCCGGCGGCGGACCGGGCCAGAGGCGGTGCAGGGCGGTGCGCAGCCGGTCGGCGTCGACCGTCGGATGTGGGCGGCCGGCGCGGTCGTCGAGCTCGCGCCGGATCAGCTCCTCCTGCCGCCAATACCGGTCCAGGTAGAGCAGACCGTCGACGTAACGCAGCGGCTGGCCGTCGGCGAGCGGTGGGGCGTCGTCCTCGGCGCCGCCCACCAGAGGGCTCGCGTGCAGCGCCGCGTCCCAGGCGGCCGGTTCCGGCCATGGCAGCTGGTCGAGCGCCGGAGCAGGCGCGGCGAGGCCGGCCGCGTCCAGCGCCGCCTCCTCCTCCAACGCGATGGTCCGCGGCAGTTCGGCGAGGTCGATGCAGACCGACCCCAACCGGACGGCGCGGACGGCGAGTGCGGCCGCGAGCTGCACCGCCTCGGACGGCTCCTTGCCCAGCCGGCCGAGCCGCGTCGCGACGTGGACGTCGGCCGCGGCCAGGACGCCGGCGGCGTTGAAGGCGCGGAGCAGTCCCGAGGCACGCAGCGCGTAGCGCACGTCGAAGGGGTCGTCGGTGACTGCGGGCACGTCGCTACTCTGCCTCGTCCGGTGGGCGGCTGTGGACAACGGCGGACCTGTCGGACGGTCGCGGCAGACTTCTCGACGTCCCCACCTCACATCGCGAGCTTGCGAGGCGTCTTCGAGACATGAGCCTGCCCCCGTTCGACCGCGTCGTCGCCCGCCACGGCGCGACCGTGTTCCGGGTGTGCTGCGCCGTCGTCGGGCCGCAGCTCGCAGAGGACGCGTGGTCGGAGACGTTCCTCGCGGCGCTCCGCGCGTATCCGGACCTGCCGGCGGACGCCAACGTCGAGGCGTGGCTGGTGACGATCGCGCACCGCAAGGCCCTCGACCAGGGCCGCGCCGCAGGACGCCGTCCGGTCCCGGTGGCAGAGGTTCCCGACACCGCGGCCTCCGAGGCGCCCGCGCCGTCCGACCCCGCCGACGCGGCGTGGGCCGCGCTCCGCGAACTGCCGCTGAAGCAGCGGCAGAGCGTGGCTTACCACCACCTCGTCGGTCTGCCCTACGCCGAGATCGCCGCTCTGCTCGGCGGCAGCCCGGAGGCCGCGCGGCGAGCCGCATCCGACGGCATCGCGTCGCTGCGCCGCGCCACCACACGTGCCCCTGCTGACCCCACCTCCCGATCGGAGCCCTCATGACCACCACTCCTGACGCCACCACGGAGCTGCTCGCCGACCTCCCCGCGCCGGACGCGGTGACCACCGAGCGCCTGGCCGCTCGGCTCAACGAGGACGCCGCCGCGGCCGACCTGCTCGACGTCGCCTACCGGCTGCTCGACTCCCCGCTCGGGCCGGTGCTCGTCGCGGCCACGCCCGTCGGCCTGGTGCGGGTCGCCTATGCCGTCGAGGACCACGACGCCGTCCTCAGCCAGCTGGCCGCCACGGTCAGCCCCCGGGTCCTGCACGCCCCGGGCCGGCTCGACGCGGTGGCGACCGAACTCGACGAGTACTTCGCCGGCCACCGGCAACGCTTCGATCTGCCGCTCGACCTGCAGCTGTCCACCGGCTTCCGCCGCACGGTGCTGACGCACCTGCAGGAGATCGGCTACGGCATGACGGCGAGCTACACCGCCGTCGCCGCTGCCGCCGGCAACCCGAAGGCGGTGCGCGCCGTGGGCACCGCCTGCGCGATGAACCCGGTGCCGATCGTCGTGCCGTGCCACCGCGTGCTGCGCAGCGACGGCAGTGTCGGGCAGTACCTCGGTGGCACCGCGGCCAAGCGGGCGCTGCTCGCCCTCGAGGCCGAGGTCGCTGCATGAGCCCAGCCGGAGCGGACGAGCTGCCGCTTCCTCCCGTCGCCCGGACCCGGACGGAGCTGGGGCCCGGGGCCGTCCACGTCCCCGACTGGCTGGGGCTCGCCGAGCAGCGCGAGCTCGTCGAGGCCTGCCGCGGCTGGGCACGCGGACCGGTGCCGATGCGCGCCACCCGGCTGCCGAGCGGTGGGGTGATGTCGGTGCAGACCGTGTGTCTCGGGTGGCAGTGGCAGCCCTACCGCTACGTGCGTCCTACCGGAACCGATGCCGTCGCAGCGTTCCCGGAGTGGCTCGGCGACCTCGGGCGTCGGGCGGTGGCCGCGGCGGGATTTGCCGCGGACAGCTACCGGCCCGACGCCGCATTGATCAACTTCTACGACGCCGACGCGAAGATGGGGATGCACCGGGACGCCGACGAACACTCCCCGGCCCCGGTGGTGTCGCTGAGCCTCGGCGACACCGGCGTCTTCCGCTTCGGCAACACCGAGAACCGGAACCGGCCATGGGTCGACGTGGAGCTCGCGTCGGGCGACCTCGTCGTGTTCGGCGGACAGAGCCGATACGCCTTCCACGGGGTGCCGTCGATCCGCGCCGGCACCGCCGACCCGGCGTGCGGCATGACCGGCGGCCGCCTCAACATCACCTTGCGGGAGACGGGGATCATGCCGGGTGCTTGACTGCTCACATGTCAGCAGCGACATCGGGCACCGGGAACGGGCCCACCCGGCGAGGTCTGCTCTTCGGCGGACTCGCCGCGACCGCGGCGGTCACCGCGGCGTGCAGCGGTAGTTCACCCTCGACCTCGGCCTCCGCGTCGCCGGGGACCTCTCCCGGCAGCTCGGGCACCGGATTCGATCGCACCTGCGACGTCGCGATCGTCGGGGCCGGACTGGCCGGCCTCACCGCCGCCCGCGAACTCGTCCGGCGCGGGAAGTCGGTCATCGTGCTCGAGGCCCGCGACCGCGTCGGCGGCCGCACCCTCAACCACGACCTCGGCAACGGGGCGATCACCGAGGTCGGCGGCGAGTACATCGGCCCGACGCAGGACCGCATCGCCGCGCTCGCCAAGGACGTCGGCGTCGACACCTTCGCGACCTACAACGAGGGGCAGAACGTCCTGCTGCTCGACGGCAAGCGCACCACCTACCCGGCAACCGGGCTGCCGAGCGACCCGAGCATCGGGCAGGCGCTGCTGCAGAGCGTCGCCGCGGTCGACGGTGCCGCGAAGACCGTGCCGGTCGATGCACCGTGGACCGCTCCGCGCGCCGAGGAGTTCGACGCGCAGACGCTCGCGTCGTTCCTGGCGAGCACCGACGCGAACCCGGGCGGCCGCGCGCTCACCGACGCCGCGGTGAAGTCGATCTGGGGCGCCGAAGCCAGCGAGATCTCGCTGCTCTACGCGCTGTTCTACATCGCCGCCGCCGGCAACGAGACGACGCCCGGCAGCTTCCTGCGGCTGGTGACGACCGCCGGTGGCTCGCAGGAACGGCGCTTCGTCGGCGGTTCGCAGCGGGTCGCGCTCGCAGTCGCGACCGCCCTCGGCGACCGCGTCGTCCTCTCCGCCCCGGTCCGGCGGATCGACCAGACCGAGCAGGGTGTCGTCGTCACCTCCGACGCCGGCCGGGTGCGGGCAGGGCGGGTCGTCGTCGCGATCCCGCCGTCGCTGACCGCGGGCATCGCATGGAGTCCGGCGTTGCCGCCGAAGCGGGCCCAGCTCGCGCAGCGGGCACCGCAGGGGTCGCTCGTGAAGGCCGAAGCGGTCTACGACAAGCCGTTCTGGCGCGACGCCGGGCTCTCCGGCCAGGCCGTCGCCGACCGCGGCCTGGCCCGCAGCACCTTCGACAACAGCCCACCCGAGGTGGGCACACCCGCAGGCGCCGGCAAGCCCGCCGTGCTGTTCGGCTTCGTCGGCGGCAAGGAGGCGCGGGCGTGGGGTGAGATGGCGCCCGATGCACGTCGCTCCGCGGTGCTGGCCGAGTTCGCCACCTACTTCGGTCCGCAGGCGTCGAACCCGACCGACTTCGTCGAGAAGGACTGGTCGACCGAGGAGTGGACGCGCGGCTGCCCCGTCGCCTTCCTGCCGCCCGGGGTCATGCTCGAGTACGGCGCCTCGTTGCGCGCGCCGGTCGGCCGCGTGCACTGGGCCGGCACCGAGACGTCGACGTACTGGTTCGGCTACATGGACGGTGCCGTGCGGTCGGGTGAGCGGGTGGCAGCCGAGGTGGTCAGCGCCGGCTGAGCGCGGCTCCCGGCCGGCGCCCGTCAGATCGCGAGGTGCGGCGTCAGCGTCGAGGCCGGCATCGGCCGGCTGAAGTAGTAGCCCTGCGCCACGTCGGAGCCCAGGGCGGTGAGGATCGACGCGGTCGCCGCGTCCTCGATCCCCTCCGTCACGGTGCGCATCCCGAGGCCGGCGCCGAGCGCGAGCACCGCGCGGATGACGGCGTACCGACGCTCCCCGTCGCCCAGGAACGCGCGGTCGATCTTGATCTCGTCCACGGGCAGCGAGTGGAGGTACGCCAGCGACGTGTAGCCGGTGCCGAAGTCGTCCAGGCTGATCTGCACCCCGAGCCGGCGCAGGTCGGAGAGCACGACGCTCGCCCCCAGCCGGTCGGACATCAGCGACGTCTCGGTGACCTCGAGGACGAGCCGTTCGCCGGGCAGGCCGGCCGCGCGCAGCAGCCCGGCGACGTGGTCGGGGAACTGCGGGTCGGCGACGTCGCGGGCGGAGACGTTGACCGCGACGGTCCACGGCAGCCCGCCGTCGCGCCACGCCACCGCCTGCGCGATGGCCCGGACGAGCACCCAGTTGGTGATGCTGCGGATCCGCCCGGTCTGTTCGGCGAGCGGCACGAACGCGTCCGGGCCGAGCAACCCGAGCCGGGGGTGCTGCCAGCGGACCAGCGCCTCCACGCCGATGGCCCGTCCGGTGCGGAGGTTCAGCTTCGGCTGGTAGTGCAGCACCAGCTCGTCCTGGGCGATGGCCCGGCGGAGTTCGCCGAGCAGGCCGGGTTCGACGCTCGTGTCGGCCTCGAGCTCGGGGCGCCAGACCAGCTGCCCGTCGCCCGCCAGCTTGGCCGCCGCCATGGCGCGCTCGGCCCGGAGCTTGAGCTGCTCGGCGTCGGCAGCGTGGTCGGGGAACAGCGCGATGCCGACGCTCGCCTCCACCGAGACCGGCTGGGCCAGGGCGATCGGCTTGTCCAGCGCGGCAGCGACGCGGCACGCGGCGGCCTCCACCCGGTCGACCGAGAGGTCGCCGACGAGGACGGCGGCGAACTCGTCGCCCCCGAGCCGGGCGACGAGCACCGCATCGTCGCCCAGGGCGTCCCGGAGCCGCCCGCCGACCGCGACGAGCAGGCGGTCACCGTCGGCGTGGCCGAAGCGGACGTTCACGTCCTTGAACCGGTCCAGGTCGATCTGCATCACCGCGACCCGCTGGCCGGTCCCGGCCGCGTGGGTGATCGCGGCGACGAGCTCGTCGGAGAAAGCGCGTCGGTTGCCGAGCCCGGTCAGGGCGTCGCTCCGAGCCTCCCGGCGTTCCGCTTCCCGGAGCCGGGCGTTGTCGACGACGACGGTGCCCTGCAGCGCGAGTTGCTCGAGCAGCTCGCGGTCGTGCTCCTGCCAGTCGCGGGCCCAGTCGGCGTCGCCACAGGTCACGAGGCCGAGCGGGCCATCGCTGGAGAGGAGCGGGATGGTGGCCATGGACCGGAGCCCGAGGATGTCGGCGACGCCACCCAGCCGGACCGCGCCGGGCCTCCAGGTGTCGGTGATGAGGTCCGGCCCAGGCTGGAGCCCGGCGACGACGCGTTGCCAGACCGGTGACCCGTTCGCGGGAGCACCCAGCAGCCGCTGGCGCAGGCGGGCGTCCCGGTCGTCGGTGGCTCCGTAGGTGGCGAGCTCGCAGATGAGGCCGTCGTCGTCGACGAGGTACGTGCATGCCGTGCTGACGCCGAGGACCGCGGCGGTCGTCGTGGCCAGGGCCTGCGCCGCTTCCATCGAGCTGGAGGCGAGCACACCGGCGGCGAGCAGCTGCTGCAGCGCGGAGGCGGTGCTCAGCTGCTGTTGCCGTACCCGCTCCGCCCGCTCACCGTCGATGACCCGGCCGATGACGGCGGCGATCTCGACGACGAGACGTTGTTGTGTCGGGGGGAGGACGCGTGGTTGCTCGTGGTCGACGACCAGTACACCGGTCTGCCCGAGCGGCACGACGGTGGTGACGACGCTGCCCGGCCGCGACGGCAGCTCGGCAGCAGGAGCCGACCGTTGGACCGGGACCAGCCCCGTTGCGGACGTCGGCATCGGGTGCTCACCGAGCAGCCTGACGAGTTCACCGGGCTGATGCCTCGGCAACCGGTTCGCACCGCGGTCGACGGCGAGCAGGAGCCCGTCGTCGCCGTCGCCGGGGCAGAAGACGCTGACCCGGGCACCGAGCAGGCTGGCGAGCCCGAAGCATCCGACCAGCATGACCCGGCGCTGCGGGTGCACTCGGGCGCTCTCGCTGACCTCGAGCAGCAGCCCGAATTCGTCGGTGGAGGCGGGTGCGAGCTGCCGGATGCGGCGCACGCAGACCTCCCTCGCGGTGACAGAGCACGGACACGACGGGATGACCGGACCCGTCCGACTCCTCGGGTGATCGACGCATGCCCGGCGTGCTTGAGGCGCAGGACCCCCTGTCACCCGTGCGGCGGAGCCACCCTCCGGGGCCGGCTTCGGCCCGGCAGGGACTCAGGCCAGCAACGCGGAGAGCTGCTCGATCAGGCCAGCCGGCGGCGCCCAGCTGAAGACGCCGCACGGCATGCCGTCGACGACCGGCGTGTCCGGCCCGCACATGCCACGGACGTAGAGGTAGAGCACGCCGCCGAGGTGAATCGCCGGGTCGTATCCGGGCTGCCGCCACCGCAGGTAGCGGTGCAGCGCGACGCCGTAGAGCAGCGCCTGCAGCGGGTAGTGCGCGTGCAGCATCGCCTCGGTCATCGCGGCGGGGCGGTAGTGCCAGGCGGAGAGCGTCTGTTCGCCGAGGGCGACGGCCGGGCTCCCGAGCCAGTTCGTCTTGTAGTCGGCGATCAGGTAGCGCGGGGTGCCGTCGTCGCCGCGGATCCGGAGGACGGCGTCGATGCTGCCGGTGAGGTAGCCGCGGAGGCGCTGCTCGGCCAGCCCGGGCACGTCGAGTTCGTCGGCGTAGCCCACCAGGACGTCGTCCGGGGCCAGGGTGCGCCGCAGGAGGCCGGCGACGTCAGCGAGCGTCGCTTCGCCGGCACGGGGGCGGTCGCCGCCGGCGAGCGGGAGCTCGAAGTCCATCTCGGCGAGGCGGTCGGCGGGGGCGATGTCCCGGAGCCGCCGACCGTCGGCGAGCGGGCCGAGCGGGGTGTCGAGCACGGGCAGCAGCCCGTCGGCCAGCAGCTGCGGCTCGATCCCGGTGCCGTAGCGGGCGGCGACCGCGTCGCGGCACCGGTCGAGCAGTTCGTGCCCGAGGTCGGTGGCGGCGGTATCGACCTCCTCGAGCACGGAGTGCACGAGCGTCCCGAACGCGGTGCCGCTGGGCAGGTCGCGCAGCGGGGACAGCAGGGTTTGCAGCTGTGCGTCGTCGGCTGCGGCGCCGTTCGTCTCGGCCGCGGCGACGTCCTGCACGGCGAGCTCGTCGGCGCGCTCCGGCTCCTCGGGTTCGCTGCCCACCATCGCCTCGAGCAGCGGTGCGCCGTCGTGGACGGCGGCGGTCAACGACGAGTACGACGTCCGGCGCCAGGCGAGGTCGAGGCGGCGGTCGAAGCGGGCGACCCCCAGCGGCGCCTGGGTCGGGGAGGGCGGGTCCCAACGTTGTGCCGGCGCTGTGGCGCTGACCGTCTCGACGGCGATGCGGCCGTCGGAGGCGTCGGCCCGCTCGCCGAGCAGGGTCGCGATGACCCGGTCGCTCGGCGGCTCGAGCAGTGCGGGTGGCTGGGTGCCGCGGCCGAACTCGGCGAACAGCAGTCGGTTCAGTGCCGAGCCGGCGGTGTTGCGCGTCGAGGGCGCGTAGTGCAGCACCACCGAGCTCTTGGCCCGGGTGACCGCCACGTAGAAGAGGCGGAGGTCCTCGCCGGCCTCCTCGTCGAGGTTGCGCAGCTTCCGCGACTGGTAGTCCGGGCCCTGCGGCCCGCCGACGTCCAGCAGCCGGGTGCCCTCTTCGTCATGCAGCCGGAGGAGTTCCGGAGCGGTCGGGACCCAGCGGTCCCAGGCGAAGGGCACGTAGACCGCCGCGAACTCGAGGCCTTTGCTGCGGTGGATCGTGATGATCTGGACCGCGTCGGCGTCGGACTCCAGACGCCGGCTGCGGTTCTCGGTCAGGTCGCCGGCGGCGTCGTTGATCCGCCGCTGCAGCCACTCGACGAGCGCGGTGAGGCCGAGCTGCTCCTCGACGGCCGCGGCGTGCAGCGTCTGGCCGATGTGTCGGAGGTCGGTGAGCTCCCGTTCGCCTTCGGGACCGCCGAGGATGCGCGCCGGCAGGTCGGTCGAGGCGGTGACCTCCTCCTGCAGCGCGGCGACGCCCCGTCGTGCGAGCAGGTCGGCCCAGGTCCGCAACCGGGGGCCGAGTTCGTCGAGGGCGGCTTCACCGCGGGAGTCGAGTTCGGCCGCGCTCCACCCGACGAAGCAGGTCAGCGCGGCCGCGCGGGCGAGACCCGACCGGTGCGGCGACTCGAGTGCCTGCAGCAGGGTCAGCCATTCCCGTGCGATGGGGGTGCCGAAGACGCTCGCGCTGCTGGCCAGCACCGCGGGGACGCCGACGCCGGCGAGCGCGTCGCGGACCTGCCGGCCCTGGTTGTTCGTGCGCACCAGCACGGCGATGTCGCCGGGAGCCAGCGCCTTTCCGTTGAGCCGGCGTGCGATGTCGGCGGCGACGTCGGCGGTGACCTGCTCGCGGGCGCCGTCGACGAACAGCTTGCCGCCGGCGCGGTCGAGTACCCGGATGCGCAGCGGGGCGCCGTCGGTCAGCTTTCGCTCCGGCTCGGCGGCCTCGACCGGGCGGACGACGATGCGTTCGTCGCCGAGGGCTGCTCCCCCGAACAGTTCGTCGAGCGCGTCGACGAGCGGCTGGTCGCTGCGCCAGTTCCGCATCAGCGTCGCCGACGAGGTGGCGGTGCCGGCGGCGTCGAGGTAGGTGACGACGTCGCCGCCGCGGAAGCCGTAGATCGCCTGCTTGGGGTCGCCGATCAGGACGAGGGTGACGTGTCCTGCGAAGGTCAGCCGCAGGATGTCCCACTGCACCGGGTCGGTGTCCTGGAACTCGTCGACGAGCACGACGGCGTAACGGTCGCGGATCCGCTGCCGCGCCGCCTCGCCGTGCCGCTCGTCCTGCAGGGCGTCGCGGAGCTTGTGCAGCAGGTCGTCGTAGTCGAGGAGCTTGCGGTTGCGCTTGCGCCGCTCGACCTCGAGCCGGGCGGCGCGGGCGAGGCCGATGCGGTGGCCGGCCTCGCTCGCGGGGTCGGCGTCGGTCGGGACGAGCAGCGCCTGCCGGTCGTAGACGGCGTCGCGGGCGACGGAGCGTGCCGTCGCGTAGCTCATCGGCGGCACCGCGGCGCCGGGTGCGGCGTACTTGCGGAGGTAGAGGTCGTCGACGACCTCGTCGATCAGGTCGTCGAGGTCCTCGACGAAGGTGGCGTCGGGGTCGTTGTCGCTGGCCATCCCGAGCCCGGCGAGCATCTGCTGGCAGAAGCCGTGCGTGGTGGCGATCGTGGCGGCGTCGAAGCCGGCGAGCGCGATGGTGATGCGTCGACGGCGGAGGGCGACCTCGGCGTCGTCGGCGTCCGCGAGGAGCCGCAGCAGGTCGTCGCCACCGGTCCGCGCCGCGTCGGGGTCGGCGAGGCCGCGTTCGGTGTCGACCAGCCGCTCGCGCACCCGTTCGCGGAGCTCCTGCGTCGCGGCGCGGCCGAAGGTCACGAGCATCAGTTGGCTGAGTTCGGCCCGGCCCTCGGCGACGTAGCGGGTGGCGAGCGCGGCGATGGTGAACGTCTTGCCGGTGCCGGCGCTGGCCTCGAGCACGACGGTGCCTTCGGGCAGCGGGCCGCAGATGTCGAACGGCGGCACCTCGGGTGCTCGGCCGCTCACAGGTCGGCCCAGCTCTCGTGCATCAGGAGCGGTGTCCACAGCCGCCGGGCGAGCGCGCCGAACCGGGTGTCCTCGTCGAACCAGTCGGCCTCGTCGGCGCGGGGCGGTGACGCGAGCAGCGTTCCGAGCGGGGCGTGCCGGCCGAACACGAGCTCGTGGGCCCGGTCCTCCTGCTCACCCGGGAACTTGTCGCTGGTCCAGTCCCGGTCGGCGTCGCGGAGGGCGACGACGACCGGCCGGTTGCGTCCGCGGCTCGCGGCGTAGCGCAACGACGACTTCGCCGCCACCGGCAGCGGCTCGCGCATGCCGCGGTCATAGAGGTCGACGAGCTCGCCGAGCACGGTCCGGGCCACCGCCGGGTCGACCGGACCGAGGGTGGAGCGCTGGCCACCGCCTGACCCCTTGCCGATGGTCACGGCCTGCCAGGTCTCGTCGGGTCGGGCGGCGGTGAGCGCGAGCAGCTGGCCCCACGCTCTCAGTCGCTGTTTGGCCCCGAGGCGCGAGTACGTGACGCGGACCAGGGCCGAGCCGTGCACGCTGCCGATCGTCCCGGTCAGGCTGCGCGCGCCTCGATCGGTCGGGGGAAGCGGCACCGCGACGTCCAGCGTGCGCGGTTCCTCGACGCGGACGTCGGCGCTCGCCGCCAGCAGCGGCGCGACCTGGCGGAGGACGTCGTCGAGGATGCGGTTGCCCAGCGCACTCGGTGGCAGGACGCCGCGGCGCCACTCCGCCTGCCGGACGGCCGGGAGGTCCGCGCCTCGCAGCAGGTCGCCGAGCAGCCGGTCGCCGATCTGCCATTTCGTCAGCCCGTCGAGCTCGACGGTCAGTTCGTCGACGATCTCGTCGGCGTCGCGGGCGAGGGTCACCTCGAGCCGCTGGCGGACGAACGCGCCGACGGGGCTCTCGAGGAAGCGGAGCAGCCGTTCGAGCTCGACGTCGCCGCCGCGCGCCGGCAGCGCCACGGGAAGGAACGGCGGTGGCTCGGTCCGGGGCGCCGGGCAGCCCGGGCACCGGCGAGCGCCGGGCCGTCGAAGCTGAACGGGCCCCTCGTGCCGAGCTCGCCGTCGACGAAGTTGCGGGGGTCGAACGGCTGGAGCGGGTGGTGCACGAGCACCTGCTCGCGGCCCCGGCGGACGCCGTCCGGGGTGGCCTCGTCGACGAGCAGCCGGTCGACGACATCGAGGATCTCGCCGACGGGCACGGCGGCAGGGCGGCGGCTGTTGGTGCGCTCGTCGGCTCCGCTGTAGAGGACGACGAGGTGCTCCTCGGCGGCGAGAACGGCGTCGAGCAGCAGCTGGCGGTCCTCGCTGCGGGCGTCGCGCTCCCCCACCAGCGGCTCGCGGGCGAGCAGGTCGTCGCCGTCGACGACGAGGTTGCGGGGGAACGCGCCGTCGTCCAGTCCGAGCAGGCAGATGACGCGGTGCGGCACCGAACGCATCGGGACCATCGAGCACATCGTCAGGTTGCCGGTGCGGAAGTTCGCTCGCGTCGGCCGGCCAAGCAGCCGACCGGCGAGCAGCGCGCGCAGGTCGTCGAGGCCGAGCGCGAGCGAGTCGGCGACGCCGTCTGCCCCCTCCGCGACGTCGGCGAGCTCGCGGCGGGCCTGCGCCTGCTGCCACGAGTCGCGGTCGGCGGTGGAGCAGAGCTGATCGAGGGCGTCGGTCAGCGTCGTCAGCCAGCCACTCAGCGGCTGGCGGGTGCGGAGCCGTTCGAGGATGCCGGCGAGCCGGTCGAGCAGCTCGGCGACCCGTCCCGCCAGCGCGACGTCGGAGGAGTCGACGTCGTCCAGCGGCAGCGCGGTGCCGAGCCAGCGGATGCCGTCGGCGGTGGTGATCTCCTCGGACATGGAGGCGCCGAGCAGCAGCCGGTCGAGGCCGGTCTCCCAGGTGTTCTGCGGGACCTTGTCGAGCCGGAACGGCGCCCGGTGCGCGGCGTCGAGTCCCCAGCGGACGCCGGTGCGGGCGACCCAGTCACGCAGCAGCTCCAGCGCCTCGTCGTCGAAGCGGAAGCGGCGACGGACGGGCGGGCTGGCGGCGAGGTCGAGCACCTGCGAGGCGGTGACGCGACCGTCGGCGAGCTCGAGCAGCTGGCCGAGCGTGGCGAGCAGTGGGTTGGTCTGCCGCAGGCTGCGGTCGGCGAGCCGCACACGGAGCCGGTGGCCGGGGTGGACGTCGCCGGCTCCGGCCGGGGCATCGGGATCGGCCAGGCCGAAGGTCGCCGAGATCAGCGGCGCGTAGGCCTCGATGTCGGGGCACATCACGAGCACGTCGCGGGGTTCGAGCGTGGCGTCGTTCTCGAGCAGGCCGAGCAGCACCTCCCGCAGCACCTCGACCTGGCGGGACGGACCGTGGCACGCATGCACCTGGATGCTGCGGTCGCCGGGCGCGAGCGGTGCGGGCGCGGAGACGGCGTCTGCGGCGAGGTCGGTCTGCAGCCGCCCGAGCAGTGTCGGCGGCCGACTCGGCAGGGCGTGGTGATGGTCGCGTGCCTCGTCCGACGCCCCCGCGAGCAGCAGCTGGAGCTCGCGGCTGTCACGACCCAGCGAGGCGAGCAACGGGTGGCGGGGCAGGACGGCGGTGGGGTCGTCGCGGCGGTGTGACCGGGCGGACGCGGCGGCGAGCGGGGCGACCGTGTCCCACAGCGCGGGCGACGGGTGCGGCAGCCAGAGGTGGAGGTCGCGGTGCACCGCCAGGGCCCCGAGCACGGCCAGCTGGTCACGCGTCAACCGCGTCGGGCCGAACACCGAAAGCCGCGGCGGCAGATCGACCGCGGAAGCGTCGGCCCGCAGCCGCGCGCAGACCTCGTCGAGCAGCTCCGCGGGGTTCGGCCGACCGAGCACCCCCCGCAGCGCCCGCCACACCGGCGGCTGCCAACGCAGGTCGGGCGGCAGCTCGCCGTCGTCCCCGGCCGCCCATCGGCGCAGCAGGTCCGGCCGCTGGCTGCGGTACGCGGCGAACAGCCGCGCAAGGTCCGACGCCGCAGCGACGGGGCGGTCGGCCGGCAGCTGCCAGTCCCCTACCGGAGGGAGGGCGAGCAGGCCGAACATCATGTGGCCGGGTGACCAGACGTCGTCGTCCGCGGCCGGCCCGTTCCCGTCGGCTCCGGCGAGCGTCGCGACGACCTCGTCGATCAGCAGCCGCGACGAGGTGAAGCGGACGTTCGCGCAGATGCCCGCCTCGCGCCCCTCCGGGTCGGTGGCGTGCGCGAGCCGCTGCGTGAGCCACCGCTCGACACCCTTCGCGGGGACGGCGACGAGCTCGGAGGCGAACGGATCGTCCAGTCCGTCGCGCAGCACGTCGGCCAGGCCGGCGACGAGCCGGTCGGCGCGTTCGGCGCGATGGACGTGGAGCACCCGCCATGCCTATCAGCCGGGTACGACAGTTCCACGGCCCGACGGAGAAAGCGTTCCGCGGAAGGCTCGGCGTCAGTTGCCGGTGAGGGTGGCGCCGTACTCCGCCACCGGAATGGTCCGGGTGGTGCTGCGCTCGACCGTGCCCGCGATCGGCTGCGACGCACCACCCGCACTCCAGCTCCGGACCACACCGCGGTCACCCCGACCGCGGTGCCCGCGCTCGGTGCCGTGTACGTGTGGTCGACGTAGTGCCCCGGCGCCCGCGCCGGATCCGTACCGTCATACGGCCGCCCCGGCCACGTCGTCGTGGTGCTCGCCCCATCACCCCAGCTCCACCGCCAACTCACCGACGCCGTGATCGTCACCGTCGGGAACGGCGCCTGCGCCACCGTGAACGTCGTCTGCCCCGGCACACCCGTCGAAGCAATCAACGGCAGGTTCACCACCGCCTTGTCCGCAGGCTGCACGTCAGCGCCGGCAACGGCAACGGCAACCGCCGGAAATAGCCGTCCACGAACGCCTGCAACTGCGCCGGGCTGTACGGCAACTGCTGCGCCGGAGTCAGACACACACTCCCCGGCTGCAACGACCACGCCCCCACCGTCGGCGCCACCTGCCGCTGCGCCACGAACACCGACTGCCCACCCTGCACATCACACTGCAACGACTCCCCACCACAATCGCCCGCAAGATCACAAGACGACCGGTAGTCGTACTCGAGGACGGGCCCGTTGGGCCGAGCCGCTTCTTTGAGAGAGCCGTTGCCCTCTCTCGACTTGAAAGGGGGTCCCGTCGTCAATTCCCCTCGCAGGCCGGAAGACGTCGAAGTTTTGTCAGGCCCACTGGCTGCTTCGGCGGGCGCAGGCTGAAACACGGCCCAGTTGTTGTGGCCTCGGGCTCTGTCTAAGGGGAGGACCTGTACCGACTACGACTAGATCACGATCAGTAGGAGCACCTTGAGGATCAAGGCTGACTCACTGGTGCCGGTAAGTCGGTCAATGATCCAGTGGTCTTCCCAACGCGAACGAGGGTGACGAAATAGGTGGCCCATCAGTGGCGGGAGAGGACCGACGTCGAGCGCGTCCTTCCGGATGCTGCGAGGACGGCAGCCGCTCGGAATTCGAACAGCCGATGCTTCGCTGAATGCGGGTCCCAAGACTCGCCCGAAGCCAAGTCGAACGATCGTCAGGCGGCTGCGTCTCGAGGCCCGCCCGGCCCTGTATGAGGTCTGCGATTTGCCGGCTCGAATTGCACGCACGAGACGCACCGTATCCGCACGTAAGGGGGTCTGGCAAGCTCGAGGTGTCGCCCGTTGCGTGAAGCACCGTCTAGAGCGCTTGAAGTACTCCCGCACAAATGCGAAGGCGCCCTGCCTCGTCGGCCGTGAGCACGAACGGTGTGGGCGACGCAGTCGGAGTCGAGCGGTTGCCGACGGGCGCCGTCGTGGATGCGAGCTGTTTGGTGGAGGCGCCGCGCCCTCCTGGCTGGTACTGCAACCCACCGTCACGAGGAGCGCGGCCACAACTACGAATAACCCCCTCGGCATAAACGGAGAGTAGCCGATTCGTCCGGGTTACCCCCGCTATCCACAGCTTCGAGGAGGCGCTTGAGGCTGGCACTGATGCCCGGCTCGGAGCTCACATC
>CAVVZN010000016.1:0-27799 GCA_963752645.1 uncultured Actinomycetota bacterium
AGGCGGGGACGCGGGTGAGGCTGCTGCGGGTGAGCTCCGACGGGCGGGCGTGGCCGGAGAGCGCCATCGTGTTGTCGAGGTCGGCGAGGAAGGCGCGGAGGACCGCCGTCACCCCGTCGGCGCCGCCGAGCGCGAGGCCCCAGGTGTAGAGCCGGCCGAGCACGACGACGTCGGCGCCGAGTGCGAGAGCCTTGACCGCGTCGGCGCCGCTGCGGATGCCGGAGTCGAACAGCACCGGGACGCGCTTCGCCACGGTGTCGACGATCTCGGGGAGTGCGTCGATGGCCGCGACCGCGCCGTCGACCTGCCGGCCGCCGTGGTTGCTGACGTGGATGGCGTCGGCGCCGACGTCGAGGGCGAGCGCGGCGTCGGCGCCGCAGCTGATGCCCTTGAGGACGAGTGGGAGATCGGTCTGCTCGCGGAGCCAGGCGATGTCGTCCCACGTGAGCGAGGGGTCGGCGAAGTTCGCGGCCCACGTGAGCACCTCAGCCTGCTCCACCGGGAGGTTGTCCGGGAGCATCGACCGGAAGACCGGGTCGGACGTGTAGTTCGCGATGCCGACGCGACGCAGGAAGGGCAGGTAGGCCCGGTCGAGGTCGCGCGGACGCCAGCCGAGCATCCAGGTGTCGAGGGTGACGACGAGGCCGGTGAAGCCCGCCTCCTCCGCGCGGCGCACCAGGCTCTTGGCGAGCTCGCGGCTCTTCGGCCAGTAGAGCTGGTACCAGCGTGGAGCGTCCGGGGCGGCCGCGACGACCTCTTCCATCGCGGTGCTCGACGCCGTCGAGAGGATGTACGGGATGCCGAGTGCGGCGGCGCCCTTCGCGGTGGCAGGTTCCGCGTCGTCGTGGATGATCGCCTGCACGCCGACCGGGCCCAGCATCACGGGCGCCGGCAGCGTGTGGCCGAGCAGCGTCGTCGTCAGGTCGCGCTGAGCCACGCCGCGCAGCATGCGGGGGACGATGCGCCACCGGTCGAACGAGTCGCGGTTCGCGGCCACCGTCCGTTCGGTGCCGGCGCCGCCGGCGACGTAGCCGACGGCCTCTGCCGTCATCGCCGCGTAGGCCGCTCTCTCGAGCTCGCGCACGTCGATCGGGAAGGCGGGCGTTTCGTCGCCGAGGCCGCGCAGGTAGATCTCGTTCTGGTACTCCGCGAGCGCCGACGGGGTGGCCTGCGGCGCGTCCTGTTGGGCGTCTTCGGTGGTCTGCGTCACCAGCCCATCCTGCACCCGGGAAGCGATGGCGGCTGTCGCGGGTTGCTGCCTGACGTCGGGTCACGACGGGCGAGGAGAGCAGCCATGGCGGAGCAGACGCGTGGACGGGTTCGGACCGAGACGGGGCAGAAGCGCATCCGGGTGTTCCTGGCGGGTGAGCTGGTCGCGGACACGCGCGCCCCGCTGCTCGTGTGGGAGAAGCCGTACTACCCGACCTACTATCTCCCGCTCGTCGACGTGAGGGCTCTGCTGGTGGGGACGGGCGAGAAGGCGCACTCGCCGTCCCGCGGTGACTCGGACATCTTTGATGTGGAGGCCGGGGCCGCTTCCGCCCTCGGTGCTGCGCAGCGCTTCGATAGCTCGCCGGTCGAGGCGTTGCACGGGCACGTCCGGCTGGAGTGGGACGCCATGACGTCGTGGTTCGAGGAGGACGAGCAGGTCTTCGTCCACCCGCGCGACCCGCACAAGCGCGTCGACATCCTCGGCAGCTCCCGGCACGTCCGCATCGAGGTCGACGGGGTGACGGTCGCCGACTCGCGCCAGCCGCGGATCCTGTTCGAGACGAGCCTGCCGCCGCGTTACTACCTGCCCATGACCGACGTCCGCCTCGACCTGCTCCGGCCGTCGTCCACCGAGTCGCACTGCCCGTACAAGGGGACGGCGAGCTACTACTCGGTCGAGGTCGACGGCCACGTGACGCCCGACGTCGTCTGGTATTACACGACCCCACTGCCCGAGAGTCAGAAGGTCGCCGGCCTCGCCTGGAGCTTCTACGACGAAAAGGTCGACGTCTATCTCGACGGCGAGCTGCAGGCGAAGCCGAAGACGCACTTCGCCTGAGGTCGGGCGCGCCCTCTGGCCTCGCCGCAGGTTCGCGTCGATACGGTGCCGCGATGGAGCAGCGAGTCAGCCTGATCACGCTCGGTACGCGAGACCTCGGCCGGGCGAAGGCCTTCGACGAGGCGCTCGGCTGGCAGGGGCAGGAGGTCCAGGAGACCGTCTTCTTCCAGGCCGGCGGGATGGTCGTCGTGCTCTGGGACGCGGTGAGCTGGCCCGGACTCCGGTCTGAAGGACCGGAACGAGCCGGGCTTCGGCGGTGTCGCCCTGGCTCAGAACGTGCGGTCCCGCGCCGAGGTCGTCGCCGTACTGGTCGAGGCGGGCGCCGCCGGAGGGACGGTGACGCAGCCTGCCCGCGAGACGTTCTACGGCGGTTACGCAGGAACGTTCGTCGACCCCGATGGGCACGCCCGGGAGATCTCGTACAACCCCGGCTTCACCCTGAACGACGACGGCACCCTCACGCTGCCGGACTTCTCCGCGACCTGACTCCCGGCCGCGCCCCCGGGGAACGGACGTTCCGATTTCGGTCGACATCAGATCGGGTGTGGGTGCCACACCCCATCTGATGTGGACAAGAAAGAAGGCCCTCCGCCCGGGCGCTCGAGGCTGGTCGGCCCTGGCGGGGGTGTGAACAGAGGTGGATGTTCGGAGCATGTCAGCTACTCTCCGTTCATGCCGGGGGGTTATGCGTAGCCGTCGCCGTCTTGTTCCTTTTGGCGGGATGCAGCGACGGCCAGAAGGGCGCGTCCCCTCCGCCGCCCGACTCGCAGGCCCCGGCAGCAATGCCGAGCAGCACCCCGACCCCAGCCGCGTCAGCGACGCCGTTCGTGTCGACGGCTGACGAGGCGGGTGCTTTCGCGTTCGTGCGGGAGTACTTCCGCGGTCCTCGAACTCCTCCGTCAGAGCGGGGAATCGGACACCTGCAGCCGTTGCGGTCGGCGACCTGGGGGCTGCCTTCAGTTGAAAATCGAGTGCGCGACTCTATGGATCCGGCGGTCGGCTGATGGGCAGCAGGCTGACTCGATCAGCACCTGCTCGGTGAGACCGGTCCAGCCTTCGCGAAGGTGACCGCCGTCTTCACGACTCGAGTGGGTAAGTCGATCGCCACGGGGTCCGAGTCCGACCCCGAGGCGAAGGGGGACTAGTACGTCATGCTGGTTCGCCAGAACGATCACTGGGTCGTCGAACACATCAAGACGCATGTACCGCTCGTGACGACGGACGCCGATTGCTCGCTCGTTGTCTCCTTACTACTCGTCTGCGGGCCTCGGCATCGGCGACGGCACTCGCGTCGGGAGCACTTGCGCACAGTCGCATCTTCCGCGTCCAGCGATGACAGGCGGAAGGATCGCAGAGCTATGCCGACGGGGCACACGTCGACGCCGATCCGGCCTCGATCAGCCCCCTCGCTCTTCGCGCCTGGTCCGCGCCTCGAGTACGACTACCGGTCGTCTTGTGATCTGGCGGGTGATTGTGGTGGGGAGTCGTTGCAGTGTGATGTGCAGGGTGGGCAGTCGGTGTTCGTGGCGCAGCGGCAGGTGGCGCCGACGGTGGGGGCGTGGTCGTTGCAGCCGGGGAGTGTGTGTCTGACTCCGGCGCAGCAGTTGCCGTACAGCCCGGCGCAGTTGCAGGCGTTCGTGGAGGGCTATTTCCGGCGGTTGCCGTTGCCGTTGCCGGCGTTGAACGTGCAGCCTGCGGACAAGGCGGTGGTGAACCTGCCGTTGGTTGCTTCGACGGGTGTGCCGCGGCAGACGACGTTCACGGTGGCGCAGGCGCCGTTCCCGACGGTGACGATCACGGCGTCGGTGAGTTGGCGGTGGAGCTGGGGTGACGGGGCGAGCACCACGACGACGTGGCCGGGGCGGCCGTATGACGGTACGGATCCGGCGCGGGCGCCGGGTCACTACGTCGACCACACGTACATGGCACCGAGTGCGGGCACCGCGGTCGGGGTCACCGCGGTGTGGTCCGGAAGCTGGAGTGCGGGTGGTGCGTCGCAGCCGATCGCCGGCACGGTCGAGCGCAGCACCACCCGGACCATTCCGGTGGCGGAGTACGGCGCCACCCTCACCGGCAACTAGGGCTCTGGCGCCGCTGAGGCACTCGACGACCGGTTGCGCAGACCGGCGGCAGGGCACCCCTCTAGGCTTCCCGAATGATCGATTTCACCAACGGCTCGGTGTTCAAGCTCAGCCCGGCCGACCCGAACGAGTACGGGCCGCAGGTGGCGCCGCTGCTGGTGCCGAACGAGTACCTGATGGCCGCGTTCAAGTCGGTGCGGGACTTCGTCGTCTTCACCGACAAGCGGGTCATCGCCTGCAACATCCAGGGCATCACCGGCAAGAAGCGGGACTTCACGTCGCTGCCCTACAGCAAGATCCAGGCGTTCTCGGTGGAGACCGCCGGGAACTTCGACCTCGACGCCGAGCTCGACCTCTGGTTCAGCGGCCTCGGCAACGTGCATCTCGAGTTCCGGGGTCGGGCGAACATCATCCAGCTCGGCCAGCTGATCGCGAGCTACGTGCTCTGACCGGCCCGGCACAATGCCAGCCATGAGCGACACCCCACCGCCCACGTCGCCCCCGCCCTCCTCGCCCCCGCCCTCGTCGCCTCCGCCCAGCAAGCCGACGGCCGCTGCGCCACCGAAGCAGCCGCGGTCGAGGATGCGCACGGTGCTCGTCGCCGCCGCACTGGTCGTGGTGCTCGCAGGCGTCGTCGTCGGCGTGGTGCTCTACCTCAACCGGGGCGACGGGACGAAACGAACGGCCAACCCCCTCGAGGTCCGGCGGCTGATCGCGACCTTCGCCTGCACGCCCACGAACCCGACGACGCCGGAGGACCTCCGGCTCACCGCCGGGCAGGAGGTCGTGAAGGTGCCCTACGCGGGGTGCGCGGTGGTCGGCGAAGTCGTGGGACGGGTGGATCGGCTGCAGAAGGTCGAGACGACCACCAAGAACGGGACCTGCACGGTCACCCTCACCGCCCCGAAGGAGTACGGCCGCATCGTCGACCAGGCGTCGAACGTCTCCGACAGCCAGGTGCGCGCCCTGGTGGCGGGCGGGTGGCTGCTCGATGTCCGCGCCGTGATCGACTACCCCGGTCGCCCGTCGAATCCGCTGGACGTGGTGTTCAGCGCCCCGGATCCGACCGCGTGCACGGCCGTGTCCGACGCTTTGGCACTCCAGTGAGAACGGAGCCGCTCGTCCGCGGGGTGTTGGCCGGTGCCGCCGGCACGATGGCGATGAGCTGCGGCGAGGTGCTGCACGTGTGGGCCCATCGACGCTGGTGGCCGGATGTGCGTGGGCCGGTCGACTACGACGTGAGCGGACACGTGGTCACCGCGGCGGCACGGGTGCTGCGCATCGAGGTCAGGAGCCGGCGACAGGCCAGGCTCCTGTTCCTGGTCACGCACTTCGGCTACGGGTCCGCCTTCGGCGTCGTGGGCGAGGCGCTGGCGGCAGCCGGGTTGCCCCGCAGAACGCGGGTGCTCGTGTTCGCCGGTGCAGCCGAAGGTTTGGCCTGCACCCTCTTCCCCCTGCTCGGCGACGCGCCCGCGCCCTGGGCCTGGCCGACCGAGGCGCTGGTGGCGTCCGTCGTCGAGCACGTCGTCTACGCCGCGGTGGCCGTGGTGGCCGGGGACGAGTTGCGATGGTGACGGGCCAGCAGCGACCTGACGCGACCGAGGGCGTGCGCCACATCGACCTGAACTGCGACCTCGGGGAGTCCTACGGCGTCTGGACGCTCGGCGGCACCGACGCCGACGCGGAACTGCTCGCCGTCGTCACGAGCGCGAACGTGGCCTGCGGGTTCCACGCCGGTGACCCGCAGACCCTTCAGCGCACCGTGGCTGCCGCGCTCGAGGCCGGTGTCACGGTCGGTGCGCAGGTCAGCTACCCCGACCTCGTCGGTTTCGGGCGCCGGGCGATGGACGTCGCGCACGCGGACCTCGTCGCCGACGTCCTGTACCAGGTCGGTGCGCTGGAAGCCTTCTGCCGTGTCGCCGGTGGACGCGTCGCCTACGTGAAGCCGCACGGAGCGCTCTACAACCGCGTGGCCGACGACCCGGGGCAGGCGGCGGCGGTCGCTGAGGCGGTGCAGCGCTACGACCCCTCGCTGCCCGTGCTGACGTTGCCGGGCTCGGCGTTGGCGGCTGCGGCGGCGGACCGGGGCCTCGGCGTCGTCGGTGAAGGCTTCGCCGACCGGGCCTACACCGGAGAGGGGCGGCTCGCCTCCCGCCGCGAGCCCGGCGCCGTCCTCCATGACGCCGACGAGGTCGCGGCGCGCGCGGTGCGGATGGCGTCCGGCTCGGTCACGGCACTGGGCGGCGAGCAGCTCGCGGTCGACGTCGGCTCGCTCTGCGTGCACAGCGACACCTCGGGCGCGGCCGACCTCGCGCGGCGGGTCCGCGCCGCCCTCGAGAAGGAGGGCTGGACGCTCCGCCCCTTCGCGAGCTCCCGGGGCGAGCGGTGAGATTCCGGCCCGCAGGGGACCGCGCCGTCCTCGTCGACCTCCCGGACCTCGACGCGGTGCACGGGCTGGCCGCGGCCGCCCGTGCCGCGCAGGCCGACGGGACCCTCGCCGCGGTCGACGTCGTCCCCGGCTACCGCACCCTGCTGGTGACCGGCGACGATCCGACGGCACTCGCGGCCGGCCTCGGGCGACTCGAGCTGCGCCGAGCGGATGCGACGGACGCCGAGCCCGTCGAGATCGGGGTCGTCTACGACGGCGCCGACCTCGCGGAGGTCAGCGAGCTCACCGGACTGGGCGAGAGCGAGATCGTGGAGCGGCACTCCGCCGGCGACTACCGCGTGGCCTTCCTCGGCTTCACCCCGGGCTTCCCGTACCTGCTCGGGCTGGATCCGGCGCTGCACGTCCGGCGTCGGAAGACACCGCGGACGACGGTTCCGGCGGGTGCGGTCGGCCTCGCGGGTGCACAGACCGGCATCTACCCGCGGCCGTCCCCGGGTGGATGGCAGCTGATCGGACGTACCGACGCCGTGCTGTTCGATCCGCACCGGGACCCGCCGGCGCTGTTGTCCCCGGGCGGACGGTTGCGCTTCGTCGCGGTCGACGCGGCGGGTGCGCCCACCGTGCCGGATCGACCGGTGCTGGACGAGGGACCGGTGACGGTGCTCCGGAGCGGGCCACTGACCACCGTGCAGGATGGCGGACGGCATGGGTACGCGGCGCTCGGCGTGCCCACAGCAGGAGCGGTGGATGCCCGTAGCGCCCAGCTCGCCAACCGGCTGGTCGGCAACGAGCACAGCGCAGCCCTGCTCGAGGTGACGTTGGGCGGGCTGGAGCTCGGCTTCGCGACGGCGGCGTTCGTCGCCGTCTGCGGCGCCGAGGTGCCCGTGACCGTCGACGGCAAAGGGGTGGGCGAGGACAGCGGCTTCCTGGTCCCGGCCGGGAGCCGCGTGGCGCTCGGCACCCCGCGCCACGGCCTCCGGAGCTACCTGGCCATTCGTGGGGGGATCGACGCGCCGACGGTCCTGGGCAGCCGGTCCACGGACACCCTCGCCGCGCTCGGTCCCCCACCGGTGCGCGACGGCGACCGGCTCGGCATCGGTGCCGACGCAGCTTCCGGCCAGGGTGTCCAGTACGAGTCGGTGCCGACCCGGCCGGTGCCCGACGAGGTCGAGCTGAGGGTGGTCCCCGGTCCCCGCGACGACCGCCTCGCGGAGACGGGGAGGGCCGCCCTGTTCACCACCGCGTGGACGGTCACACCCACCAGCGACCGCACCGGCCTGCGATTGGACGGGCCAGTGCTGGAGCGGGCGATCGACGACGAGCTGCTCAGCGAGGGGATGGTGGCCGGGGCGATCCAGGTGCCGCCGGACGGGCGTCCGATCCTGTTCCTCGCCAACCACCCGACCACCGGGGGCTACCCGGTGGTCGGCGTGGTGACGTCGGACGATCTCCCGCTGGCGGGGCAGGCCGGACCAGGAACGGTCCTGCGCTTCCGGCGTGTGGAAGCGCCGAGGTTCTCGCCCGCAACCGGACCAGTCAGGGCTTCAGGACGACCTTGATGGCACCGTCCTGCTTCTTCTGGAACATGTCGTACGCGCCGGGCGCCTCGGCCAGCGGCAGGGTGTGGGTGGCGAACTCGTCGACACCCAGGAAGTCGCCCTCGGTGAGCAGCGGCAGGATCTCCGGCACCCACTTCTTGATGTTGGCCTGACCCATGCGCAGCTGGATCTGCTTGTCGAACAGCGTCAGCATCGGGATCGGGTCGGCCGTGCCGCCGTAGACGCCGATCAGCGAGATCGTGCCGCCGCGGCGGACGATGTCGATCGCCGAGTACAGCGCGTTGAGCCGGTCGACACCGGCGGCCTGCATGAACGGCGCCGACAGCGCCCGCGGCAGCAGCCCCGCCATCTTCTGGGCGCCCTTGGCGACGGGGGAGCCGTGCGCCTCCATGCCGACCGCGTCGATGACGGAGTCCGGCCCGCGGCCGTTGGTCATCTCGCGGATCGCGTCGCCGAGGTCCTTCTCGTGGTCGCGAAGGTCGACGACCTCGGCCCCACGGCCCTTCACGCGCTCGAGGCGCTCGGGAACCAGGTCGACGCCGATGACGCGGAAACCCTTGTGCATCGCGATGCGGCAGGCCATGTCGCCGATCGGGCCGAGGCCCAGCACGACGACCGTGCCGCCATCGGGGACACCGGCGTACTCGACGGACTGCCACGCGGTCGGCAGTACGTCGGAGAGGTAGACGAAGCGCTCGTCCGGGATCCCCTCGGGCACCTTGATGTGCGTGAACTGCGCCTGCGGCACCCGCAGGTACTCGGCCTGCCCGCCGGCGACCTCGCCGTAGAGCTTGGAGAAGCCGAACAGCGCGGCGCCCATGCCCTGGTCGCGGACCTGGGTGGTCTCGCACTGCGTGTAGAGCTGCTGGTCACACATCCAGCAGTGTCCGCAGGAGATCTGGAAGGGCATGACCACGCGGTCACCGACCTTGAGGTCGCCGGTCGCGCTGCCGACCTCCTCGACGATGCCCATCGGCTCGTGTCCGAGGATGTCGCCGACGCCCATGAACGGCTTGAGCGTCTCGTAGAGGTGCAGGTCGGAGCCGCAGATGTTCGTCGTCGTCACCCGGACGATCGCGTCGGTGGGCTCCTGGATCGTCGGGTCGGGAACCGTGTCGACCCGCACGTCGTGCTGTCCGTGCCAGACCACTGCCTTCATTGGTGAATACGCCCCTCGTTGTCCGTTTCGTCGGTGTCGACGTGCCCGAGGCGAACAACGAGAAACGGCAGGCGGCCGCCGCCTGAGCGGTGCCGCTGCTGCTCAGCTGGTGTGGTGCACGGGCGCCAGCCGGTAGACCGGCGTCGGGATGCCCTCGTACCGGGCCTTGAGCTGGAGCGCGAGGTAGAGCGAGTAGTAACGCGACTGGTGCAGGTTGCCGCCGTGGAACCACAGCGCCTCCTGCTGCGTCGGCTTCCACATGTTGCGCTGCTCGCCCTCCCACGGCCCGGGGTCCTTCGGGGTGTCCGAGCCGAGACCCCAGACCTTGCCGACGCGGTCGGCGACCTCCGGCGAGATGAGGTCGCGGAGCCACCCGTTCATCGACCCGTACCCGGTGGCGTAGACGACGACGTCGGCCTCGAGCTCGGTCTGCTTCCCGCTGCCCTCGGCGACCACGACGCCGGTCTCGGTCAGCCGCTCGACCTGCCCGTGCACCAGCGTGATGGAGCCGTCGGCGACGAGTTCGGACGCGCCCACGTCGATGTAGTAGCCCGACCCGCGGCGCAGGTACTTCATGAACAACCCGGACCCGTCGGGGCCGAAATCGAGCTCGAAGCCGGCCTTCTCCAGCCGCGCGTAGTAGTCGGCGTCGACCTCCCGGACCTTGTCGTAGATCGGGATCTGGAACTCGTGCATGATCCGGTACGGCAACGAGGCGAAGATCGTGTCGGCCTTGTGCGTCGTGATGCCCGCGGCGAGTGCCCGCTCCGAGTACAGGTCACCCAGCGCGTGCTCCATCAGCGAGTCGGACCGGATGATGTGCGTGGAGCTGCGCTGCACCATCGTGACGTCCGCACCCGCCTCCCACAGTGCGGCGCAGATGTCGTGGGCGGAGTTGTTGGAGCCGACGACGACGGCCTTCTTGCCGACGTAGGCGTCCGGGCCCGGGTGCTGCGAGCTGTGGTGCTGGTCCCCGCGGAAGAGCTCCTGCCCGGGGTAGGCCGGCACGTTCGGCTTGCCGGAGACGCCGAGGGCGAAGACGAGCTGCCTCGGCCGCAGCGTGATCTGCTCGACAGGCTGTCCGGGCAGGGCGCGCTCGACGACCACCTCCCACTCCTGCTTCTCCGCGTCGTACGACGCCTTGGTGCAGGTCGTGGAGCCCCAGTAGTTGACCTCCATGACCCGCGTGTACATCTCGAGCCAGTCGGCGATCTTGTCCTTGGGGCTGAACACCGGCCAGTTCTGCGGGAACGGCAGGTAGGGCAGGTGGTCGTACCAGACCGGGTCGTGCAGCGCGAGGTGCTTGTAGCGCTTCCGCCACGAGTCGCCGGGCCGCTCGTTGCGCTCGACGATCAGCGCCGGCACGCCGATGGAGCGCAGCCTCGCACCGAGGGCGATGCCACCCTGCCCGCCGCCGACGACGAGCACGTAGGGCTGCGTCGTCTTCCCGAAGCTCTCCACCTCCTCGGCGCGCCGCTCAGGGAAGTTCTTCCGGTTCGGGTGCACGCCGTGTTCGACGCCGCGGGGGCGTCGCTCGCTCATCGGCTCCTCGAAGCCCTTCAGCTCGTCGAGCGTGGTGAGCAGCGTGAACGCGAGCCCGTTCTGCAGTCGCAGGTGACCGCTGCCGCGGCCGACGGCGGTCTCGAACTCGAGCCAGACGTCGGTGATGCCGTCGGTCTCGGTCGGTTCCTCGACGGCGTGCAGCCCGGTGGGGTCGGTGTCGTCGAGCCGTGCCCGGAGCAGGTCGGCGACCCCGTCGCGTCCCTCGACCGTCGTGATGTTCCAGGTGAAGGCGACCAGGTCGCGCCAGAAGCAGGTGGGAGCGAACATCGCGACGGCCCGCTCGACGTCGCGTGCGCTGAGGGCGTCCTGGAACTCCGACAGCCACGTCTCGGCCGCGACGGCGGCGTCGCTACGGGTGTCCGGGCGCTCGATCGTCTGGCTCACGGATGTGCCTCCAGCGGGGCGGCTCGAGTCCGTCCCTGTCGACGTGACCTGGGCCACATGGTGTCCCGCTGCGAGGACGGCCGCAAGAGATCGATCAGTCGTCGGCGGCCGCGTACGCCTCGCTCAACCATGCGCAGACCACGTCGTCGACGTCGTTCGCGTCCTGCAGCCGCAGCGTGTGCATGATCCGCCCCTGGGCCGTCGTTTCCCGGCGGCGGATCCGGACGTCGTCGACCTCGCGGGCGAGGAAGAGCAGCAGGGTGAGCCCCCGCGCCTTCGGCCGCAGCTCCGCGATCTTGCCCTCGGACTTCAGGAAGACGCCGACACCGACGGCGTCCTCGTGCACCGAGCCCTCCCGGCGCAGGTGTTCGACGACGGCGTCGTAGGCCGCGCGCTGCCCTGCGGGACGGTCGGCGAAGGTCTCGTCGACGGTGCAGCCGGGGACGCAGACGTGCGACTGCCGAGCGCGCGAGAACTCCCGATCGCATTGTGGGCAGGTCCAGCGCACGGGGTCATACTGCCGCCGATGATTTCGGCGCGCACGCGACGTCGGTAGGAGAGTGGCGCGCACGCGTCGTCGGTAGGAGAGTTCGCCCGCCGCATCACCGGAGGTACCCGATGACCACCCTGCTCTCGATCGGTACCCGCAAGGGCCTCTGGCTGGCCCGCAGCGAGGACCGGCGCACCTGGACCCTCGACGGCCCGCACCTGCTGATGCAGGAGGTGGCCGCGGTGACCGTCGACGTCCGCGGTGAGCGGCCGCGGGTGCTCGCGACGGGCTACAGCGAGCACTGGGGCCCGACGGTGTTGTGGTCCGAGGACGTGATCGACCGCGGCACCGCAGGGATCTGGCACGAGACCGACCACGCGCCCATCAGCTTCCCGAAGGACACCGGCGCCGCACTCGCCCGCGTCTGGCAGCTGCAGCCGGACACCGCGGACCGGCCCGGCGTCGTGTGGGCCGGATGCGAGCCGACGTCGCTGTGGCGCAGCGAGGACGGCGGCGAGAGCTTCTCGCTCGTCCGCGGCCTGTGGGACCACCCGCACCGGACGCAATGGCACCCCGGCGCCGGCGGTGCCGCGGTCCACACCGTCCTGCCTTCGACGGACTCGCCACAGGTCCTGGTGGCGATGAGCACCGGCGGCGTCTACGTCAGCGACGACGGGGCCAGCGACTGGCGCCCGATCAACTCCGGCATCGGGGCCGAGTTCCTCCCCGACCCGCCGCCGGAGTTCGGCCAGTGCGTGCACAAGGTCGCCCGCGACGCCGGCTCATCCGAACGGCTGTACGCCCAGAACCACCCCGGCGTCTTCCGGTCCGACGACGGCGGCAAGGCGTGGCGCCCGATCTCGAAGGACCTTCCCTTCGAGTTCGGCTTCCCGGTGCTCGCGTCCCCGACGGTGCCGGGGCTCGTGTGGACCATCCCGTTGGAGGCCGATGCCCGGCGCATCCCACCCGGCGGCCGCCTGCGCGTGCAGCGGAGCCGGGACGCCGGCGAGACCTGGACCGAGGTCGGGAACGGGCTTCCCGACGGGTACTGGGGCAGCGTCCTCCGCGACGCCGCGTGCGTCGACGCCGGCGACCCGACGGGGGTCTACCTCGGCACCCGTGACGGCTGCGTGTACGCGAGCGCCGACGAGGCGGAGTCGTTCGTCGAGGTCGCGGCACACCTGCCGGACGTGCTCGTCGTGCGTGCCGTCGAGCTGTGACAACCCCCGCGGCGAGCAGGTGCGTGCGATGAGCATCCGCGTCCGGTTGCCCGGGGTGCTGGCCGAACACGCGGGCGGTTCCCGGTCGCTGGAGTTCGACCCCGCGCCCGCGACCGTCGGCGAGCTGCTGGACCTGCTCGAGCGCGAGCACCCACGGCTCCATCGTCGGCTGCGGGACGAGACCGGCGCGTTACGGCGCCACGTGAACGTCTTCGTCGACGGCGAGAACGTACGGACGGCGGGTGGGCTCGGGGCTCCGCTGTCGGCGGCCGCCGAGGTCCAGGTGCTGCCGTCGGTCGCGGGCGGCTGACCAGAGCCGGTCAGCTCGAGGCTGCGCGGCGATGCCCGTACTCCGTCGGCGTGAGGCCCACCGCGGCCCGGAAGTCGTGGCTGAAGTGCGCCTGATCGGCCCAGCCGAGCTCGAACGCGAGGCCGGCGAGGTCGCCGACCTCGCCGCGGTCGAGCAGGTCGAGGGCATCGTGCAGCCGGTAGCGCGCCAGCACGGCCTTCGGTCCGATGCCGAGATGGGTCGCGAACAACCGCTGCAGCCCACGGGTCGTCCGCCCGCTCAGCGCGGCCACCTGGTCGACACGCACCAGCTGGCGGTCGCGCAGCATCTCGGCCAGCAGCTCCAGCAACTCGAGGTAATCCGGAGCCGGGTCCCGTGCGTCCGTCACCAGCCGGCGGTCGAGAACGGCGGCGCGCTCGGCGTCGTCCTCGACGGCGAGGACGTCGTCGAGCAGCGCCGTCCACCCCGGCCCGAGTCCTGCGGCAGGCCGCACGGCGTCCCGCGCGGGAACGACCCCGAACAGCGCGGCGAACCCACCCGGTCGGAACTTGGCCGCCGTGACCGCTCCCCAGCCCTCGAGGTCCACGACGAAGCGCCGGGTGACCACGCCGTGGACGAGGACCGCCGGCATGGTGTGACCGAAGCGAGGGCGGTCACCGCTCTCGACCGAGAGGTTGACGCACGGGTGGCTCAGCACCTCGGATCGGAAGCCGGGCAATCCGTGCCGGGCCCACCGCACCGACCAGTAGCGCTCGACGAACGGCTGCAGCGATGGGTCCACGGGGTAGTCGCGGGCCAGGCCCACCTCGGCGACGGTCTCCGCCGGCCGGAGGATGCCCTTCGTGCTCGCCGTCCGTGACGGAGAAGGTGTCGCGTTTTTCCAAGACGCCACGTCAGCAGCGTAGCGACACTGCCCCCATGACGATCACGAACGGACGTCCCGACGGCTACACGACCCTCACGCCCTTCCTCGTCTGCTCACCGGCGGCGCAGGCCATCTCCTTCTACGGCGAGGTCTTCGGTGCGACCGTCGTGGGTCGCATGGACGGCTCTGACGGCACGGTCATGCACGCGGAACTCGACTTCGGCGCGGGACGGCTCCAGCTCGGCGACGCGATGAAGGAGTACGGGCTCGTCGCCCCCGACCGTTCCCGGGACGGCGACGCCGTGAGCGCCTCGACGTGCATCTACGTCGAAGACGTCGACGCGGTCTTCGACCGCGCCGTGGCTCGTGGCGCAACGGTGCGCGAACCGGTCGCCACCTTCGTCACCGGCGACCGGTTCGCCTCGATCTACGACCCGTTCGGGCACCGGTGGGCGATCATGACGCGCGTCGAGGACGTCAGCCCGGAGGAGGCCGAGCGACGGCTCGACGAGTGGGCTGCGTCGCAGGGGTCCTGACTCCAGAGGTCCTGGCACCCTGCGCGCTTGGCGGACCGTGCGCCTAGGGATTTCTCCTGATGCGCAGGCCTACCTCAGAGAGCGACCGTCGGATCCGTCAGCAGACGGATGCCGAGGGGAGTCATCATGATCGGGCAGAGTGCCGCGCTCCACGCCGAAGCCAACCTCGCCTGGGTCGCCGAGCGGGTGGACCGGGCCCGGCTGCCCGGTCCGGCCGTCACCGGCCAGGACCGGTCGACGGCGGCGCCACGGCACTGGCTACGCCGGAGGGTGCGGGCCACAACCTCAGACGGGATACTCGCGCCGTGCGGCACCTCGCCCCGTTCGTCGGCCGCGGCGACGAGCTCACCCGGCTGAGCGGGCTGGTCGGTCTCGACGGCCGACCCGGCGGCCGGGTCCTGCTCACCGGCGACGCCGGCGCCGGCAAGACCCGTCTCGTCGGCGAGCTCGTGGCACGGGCGGAACGCGCCGGCTGGCGCGTGCTGACGGGTCACTGCCTCGACCTCGGCGACGGGTCGCTGCCCTACCTCCCGTTCCGGGAGATGTTCGGGCGGCTCGGCGTCGACGACCCGGCCGTCGCGGCCGCGGGCCCGGCCCTGGCTCCACTGGTCGCGGCCGTGCCCGCTGACGGGCGAGCGACGGTCGGCGCCGTCGACCGGGGCGCGGTGCTCGAGGCCGTGCACGCCGTCCTGCGCGAGCTGGCCGAACCGCAGCCGCTGCTCGTGGTGGTCGAGGACCTGCACTGGGCCGACCGCTCGACGCAGGAGCTGCTCGGCAGCATCTTCGCGCGGCCGGGAGAGGCGCCGGTCGCCGTGGTCGCGACGGTCCGCGGCGAGGACGTCCACCGCCGCCACCCCCTCCGGCCGGCACTGTCGGAGTGGGCACGGCTGCCCGGGCTCGCCCGCCTCACGCTGCACCCGATGCCGGAGGCCGACGCCGTCCGCCTGGTGCAGGCCCTCGTCCCCGTCGGCTTCGACGGCCGATCCGCGCGCCGCATCGTCGAGCGCGCGGAGGGCAACCCGTTCTACGTCGAGGAACTCGTCGCCGCGAGCGCGGAAGCGGCCGACGGGCTCCCGCCGGAACTCGCGGACGTGCTGCTGGTCCGGCTCGACCGCCTCGCCCCCGAGGTGCGCACGGTGTTGCGCGCCGCCGCCGTCGCCGGCCGCCGGGTCGGCCACGCCACCCTTGTCGCCGTCAGCGGGTTGTCGCCGGAGACCGTCGAGCAGGCCGTGCGGACCGCCGTCGAGGTCAACCTCCTGGTACCCGCCGACGACGGCTACGCCTTCCGCCACGCGCTGCTCGCCGAGGCGGTCAGCGGGGACCTGCTCCCCGTCGAACGCGTCCGGCTGCACGCCGCCTACGCCGCCGCCCTGGACGGGCACGACCGCCCCGGGCTCGCCGCCGAGTTGGCACGCCATGCCCTGGCGTCGCACGACGAGCGGACGGCGGCCCGCGCCAGCATCCGCGCCGGTGACGAGGCGCTCGCCCTCGGCGGTCCCGAGGAGGCGTCGCGTCACTTCGAGTCGGCGCTCGATCTCGCGACCGATCCGGGGGTCGCGGCGACACTGCCGATCTCGCCGAGCGAGCTCGTCGTCCGGGCCGGTCTCGCCGCCGTTGCAGCCGGTCGTCTGGGGCGCGCCGTCGATCTCGCGGATGCCGCCGTGGCCTCGCTGCCGGTCGGGGCGCCCGCCTCGGAGCGGGCGCGTCTGCTGTGGGCGGTGGTCACCTTCTCGCTGCTGAGCGAGACCGATCGGGACCTCCTCGCCCTCGCCCGGCAGGCCGAGGAGCTCGTCGCAGAACCGACCAGGTTGCGCGCGGAGGTCCTCGTCGTGCTGGCACGTGCCCTCGCCGACCGCGCGCGGGACGACGAGGCCCGACGTCGGGCCGACGAGGCGGTCGAGCTCGCCACCGGGCTGCGGCTCCCTGACGTGGAGGCCGAGGCGCGGCTCGTCCTCGCCCGGATCGACGAACGGGCGGGCGACCCCGGTGCCCTGCTCGGGACGGTGGAGCAGCTCGTCGCCTCGGCCCTCCGGACCGGGGACGTGGCCGGCGAACTGCGAGCCCTGTACCTGCTCGGCCGGCTCCACTTCGAGCTCGGGGACCTGGTCCGCGCCGACGAGATCTACGCTCGCGCCGCCAACCGGAGCGTCGAGGTCGGACGGCCGTGGGCGCCCTACGGCCTCGACGCCCGTGCCCAGACCGTGCTCGTTGCCTACGCCGCCGGTCAGTGGCCGTTCGCGGACCGCCTGCTCGCGGACGCCGACGACCTCGCCATGCCCCCCGAAGCGCGGGCGCTCGTGACCGCCGTCGGACTGACCCTCGACGCCGCGCGTGGTGAGCCGGCCGCGATGGAACGGTTCGACGCGGTGCGGTCGTTCTGGAGGACCGACGGACTGGTCGCGGTGAGTGCCGCCGGCGCGGGGATCGAGCTGTTCGGCCACGCCGGCGACTGGGAGGGGGCCCGCCGGGTCCACGACGAGGCGGTCGCCGTCGTCGCGCCGCTCTGGGGAGCAGCCTTCCCGGCGCAGATCCGGCTCGGAGCACTGCTGCTCGGGCAGCTCGCCTCGGCGGTCCCCCGGCTGGGTCGGACGTCCCGGGACGAGGTGCTGGACGTCGGCAAGGCGGTGCTCGAGCAGGTGGACGCCGTGGTGACCGGCACGCCGTGGCTCGGCAAGGAGGGTCGGGCCTGGGCGGTGCGCGCCCGTGCGGAGGGACTGCGCCTGCGATGGCTGGCCGGCGAGACACCGGCGGCGGACGCGATGGTCGAGGCCTGGGAGACCACGGTGGCCGCCTTCGCGGAGTTCCACCACGTGCCGGAAGCGGCACGCAGCCGGGTCCGCCTCGCTGAGGCGTGGACCGCGGTCGGACGGGTCGACGAGGCCCGCTCCGCGGCGATCGAAGCGCGCGAGGTGCTGCGGACGCTCGGGGCGACGGCGTGGCTCCGCGCGCTCGGCCCAGCCGCCGCCGCGCGTGGCCCGGTCCGGCGCGAGGGGGAGCCGTTGACGCCGCGCGAGAGCGAGGTCCTCGCGCTCATCGACGAGGGGCGGAGCAACGGCGAGATCGCGGCGCGGCTCTACATCAGCGTGAAGACGGTGAGCGTCCACGTGTCCAACATCCTGGCCAAGTTCGGTGCATCCAGTCGGAGCGAGGCCGCCGCACTCGCGCGCGCCATTCGGCGCGACGACCGTTCGACGGCTCAGCCGCCGATGTAGCTCATCTCGACCTTGCTCCGCTCCCGGGTGCGCTCGCCCCGCAGTTCGGAGTAGCGGTCGGCGCGGCGGGACCACAGCCCGGCCACGCGTTCGCCGATCTGCTCGTCGGTCTCGCCGGCGCGGAGCGGACTACGGAGGTCGTAGCCCTTCGTCCCGAAGAGGCAGGTGTAGAGCTCGCCGACGGCGGACAGGCGGAGCCGGGTGCAGGAACCGCAGAAGGGCTGCGTGACGGACGTGACGAAACCGATCTCGCCGCCCGGTTCCCCAGGAGCAGCGTCGACGAACCGGTAGCGCTTCGCGACCTCGCCGTACTCGGCCGGGTCGACGGCCTCGACCGGGTGGCGCGCGTCGATCCGCTGCACCAGTTCGGCCGCGGGCACCACCTCGTCGAGCAGCCAGCCGTTGGACGTGCCGACATCCATGTATTCGATGAAGCGCAGCGTGACGCCCGTGCTCCGCGCCCAGTCGACGAGGTCCGGCAGGCCGGCCTCGTTCACGCCGCGCTGCACGACGGTGTTCACCTTGACCGCGAACCCGACCTCCTGGGCGCGGCGGATGCCGGAGAGCACGGTGTCGAGCGGGATCTTGGTGTCGCTCATCGCGGCGAACACCGACGGGTCCACCGAGTCGAGGCTGACCGTGATGCGGTGCAATCCGGCTTCGCGGAGCGGCTCGGCCATGGCGGCCAGGAGCGATCCGTTCGTCGTCATCGCCAGGTCCTCGACGCCCTCGGTCGACGCCAGCATCGCGACCAGCGCGGGCAGGTTGCGGCGCAGGAGCGGTTCCCCACCGGTGAGGCGCACCTTGCGGACCCCGAGCGGGGTGAGGGTCGCCACGACGCGGGCGATCTCCTCGAAGGTCAGCAATTCGCTCTTGGGGAGAAAGGCGTGGTCGGACCCGAACAGCTCCCGCGGCATGCAGTACCGGCAGCGGAAGTTGCACCGATCGGTGACGCTGATGCGCAGATCGCGTAGCGGCCTGGAGAGCAGGTCGCGGGGCGGGATCACGCCCTCCATGGTGCGTGACGGGCACGCGTTGTGGAGCGTTCGACCCTGAAGCCACCCGATCGTCTCCGCAGGTGAGGATGTCTGGCCAGTCAAGTCCCGCATCTGCGGATGAGCCGTGAGTAGTTGTCGGGACAAGGGCCCCCGGCATGGCGTTGCCGTGACGCCGGTCATAGTGTCGTGCCTCACGGACCAGCAGCCGGCCGTGCCCGCTCATCGACGCGGCGCCAGGCGGCTGGCCCCGTGGCCGGGGACTCGCAGCCGCCAGTTCCCGAAATGCTGTGGAGGGAGCTCCCTTTGGCCCGCGTGAGCGTCACCGTCGACGGTGTCCGGTACGACGACGACGTCGAACCCCGACTCCTGCTCGTGCACTACCTCCGCGACCGGCTCGGCCGGACCGGAACCCCCATCGGCTGCGACACCAGCAACTGCGGCGCCTGCACCGTCCACGTCGACGGCGTCAGCATGAAGAGCTGCACCGTGCTCGCCGTCCAGGCCGACGGCTCGGACGTGACGACCATCCAGGGGCTCGCGACGGGGCAGGGCGAGGCGAACCAGCACCCCCTGCAGCGCGCCTTCCACGACAACCACGGACTGCAGTGCGGCTTCTGCACGCCGGGGATGATCATGGCGTCGGCCGACCTGCTCAAGAACAACCCGAACCCCTCGGAGCAGGAGATCCGCGAGGGGCTCGAGGGCAACCTCTGCCGGTGCACCGGCTACCAGAACATCGTCGCCGCCGTGCAGCAGGCCGCGGGCGAACTCTCCGGCACCACGCCCGCGAGCACGGGAGCGATCGCATGACCGAGCAACTCGACCGGCAGGACGCCAAGCCGCAGATCGGCCAGGCGCGCAAGCGCAAGGAAGACGCGAAGCTCATCACGGGTCAGACGACCTGGACCGACAACATCCAGATGCCGGGCATGGGCCACGTCGCGTTCCTGCGCAGCCCGATGGCCCACGCCAAGATCGTGTCGCTCGACGTCTCGCCGGCGCTGCAGCGCCCGGGCGTGCTCGCGGCCTTCACGGCCGCCGACCTCGGTCTCGACCAGATGAACCTGCCGATGGCCTGGCCGGTCACGCCGGACATCGTCACCCCCGACCACCACCCGCTCGCGACCGACGAGGTCCGTTACCTCGGTGACCCGGTCGCGGTCGTCGTCGCCCGGGACCGGTACTCCGCCGCCGACGCGCTCGAGGCCATCGAGATCGAGTACGAGCCGCTCCCGGCCGTCATCGACATGGAGGAGGCGCTGAAGGACGGCTCACCGCTCGTCCACAGCGACAAGGGCACGAACAAGGCCTACACCTGGCCGTTCGCCGCCGGTGACATCGACGCCGCCTTCAACGGCGCGGCGCACGTCGTGGAGCGGCGCTACATCCAGCAGCGGCTGCTGCCCACGGCCATGGAGCCACGGGCGGTCGTCGTCGCCCCGATCGCCGCGGCCGACGAGTACACGATCTACTCGGCGACGCAGATCCCGCACATCCTGCGCGTGATGCTCGCCATGACCACCGGGATCTCGGAGTCGAAGATCCGCGTGGTCGCGCCGGACGTCGGTGGCGGCTTCGGTTCGAAGCTCGACGTCTACTCCGAGGAGGTCGCGCTCCTCATGATCGCGAAGGTCCTCGGCCGACCGGTCAAGTGGACCGAGTCGCGCAGCGAGAACTACCAGGCGACGATCCACGGCCGCGACCAGATCCAGTACCTGTCGGCGGCCTTCGACGCCGACGGCACGATGCGCGGGTTGAAGGTCAAGCTCCTCGCCGACATGGGCGGCTACTTCCAGCTGCTGACCCCCGGCGTCCCGGTGCTCGGCGCCTTCATGTTCAACGCCATCTACAAGATGGACGCCTACAGCTTCGAGGCGACCGGCGTCTTCACCACCAAGACGCCGACCGACGCCTACCGCGGCGCCGGCCGGCCGGAGGCCACGTTCGGCATCGAGCGGCTGATGGACGACGCGGCCGCCGAACTCGGCATGGAGCCGTTCGAGCTCCGCAAGAAGAACTGGATCACCCACGAGGAGTTCCCGTTCACGACCATCGCCGGCATCACCTACGACAGCGGCAACTACGAGGCCGCGACGGCCAAGGCGGTCGAGCTGTTCGACTACGACGGTCTTCGCGCGGAGCAGAAGCGTCGTCGCGACAGCGGTGACCCGGTGCAGCTCGGCATCGGCATCTCGACGTTCACCGAGATGTGCGGCCTGGCGCCGAGCCGGGTGCTCGGCTCGCTCTCGTTCGGTGCCGGTGGGTGGGAAGCCGCCGAGATCCGGATGCTGCCGACCGGCAAGGTCGAGGTCGTCACCGGCACCACGCCGCACGGCCAGGGCCACGTCACCAGCTGGAGCCAGATCGTCGCGGACTCGCTCGGCGTCCCGTTCGAGGACGTCGAGGTCATCCACGGTGACACCAAGTCCTCCCCGCAGGGGCTGGACACCTACGGTTCCCGCTCCCTCGTCGTCGGCGGCGTCGCCGTCTACAAGGCCTGCGAGAAGGTCGTCGACAAGGCCCGCCGCGTCGCCGCGCACCTGCTCGAGGCAGCCGAGGGCGACCTCGAGTTCGCCAACGGCACGTTCTCGGTCAAGGGGTCGCCGGAGGCCAAGACGTCCATCCAGGACGTCTCGCTCGCCACCTTCGCGGCGCACAACCTGCCCGACGGGATGGAGCCGACGCTGAACTCGACGTACGTGTTCGACCCGGAGAACTTCTCCTACCCGCACGGCACCCACCTGTGCGCCACGGAGGTCGACACCGAGACCGGGTTCGTGAAGATCCGCAAGTACGTCGCGGTCGACGACATCGGCAACGTCGTCAACCCGCAGATCGTCGAGGGCCAGATCCACGGCGGGCTCGCCCAGGGCATCGCCCAGGCGCTGTACGAGGAAGCGGTCTACGACGACGCCGGCAACCTCGTGACCGGCTCGATGGTGGACTACACCATCCCGTCGGCCAGCGACCTGCCGCACTTCGATCTCGACCGCACCGTCACCCCGTCGACCACCAACCCGCTCGGGGCCAAGGGCGTCGGCGAGGCCGGCACCATCGCCTCGACCCCGGCCGTCGTCAACGCCGTCGTGGACGCGCTGCGTCCGTGGGGTGTCACCGACGTCAGGATGCCGTGCACGCCCGAGCGTGTCTGGCGAGCCATCCAGAACAGCGGTGGTGGCTCAGCTTCCGATGGCGGCGGCCGCGCCACCGCCGGCACCGTCGCCTACGGCGGGGCCGCCACCGACGACCTCGGCACCACCGAGGCAGCCCGCGAAGGAGAAGGCCGATGATCCCGGCCGAGTTCGACTACGTGAAGGCGACCTCGATCGACCAGGCGGTCGCGGCACTCGCCGAGCACGGTGACGAGGCGAAGCTGCTCGGTGGCGGGCAGAGCCTGCTTCCGTTGCTGCGCCTGCGGCTGTCCTACCCGACCGTCGTGGTCGACATCTGCAAGGTCGACGAGATGCGCGGCGTGCGGGAGGAGGGCGACCGGCTCGTCGTCGGTGCCATGACGACCCACGACGAGGTCATCAAGAACGCCCTCGTCCGACAGCACCTGCCGCTGCTGTCGGAGACGACCGAGACCGTCGCCGACCCCGCCGTCCGGCACAAGGGGACCTTCGGCGGGGCGCTGGCCCACGCCGACCCCGCCGGTGACCTCGCGGCCGTCGCCGTGGCCCTCGACGCCACGATGACGATCGCCGGGCCGAACGGGCGCCGGCAGGTCGGTGCCGACGAGTTCTTCGTCGACTACCTGCAGAGCGTGCTCGCACCCGACGAGGTGCTCGTGGAGATCTCGATGCCGAAGCTCGGCGAGGGCTGGGGCGTCCACTACGAGAAGTTCCACCGCGTCGCGCAGGCCTGGGCCATCGTCGGTGTGGCTGCCGCGGTGAAGCGCTCGAACGGCTCCATCGCCGAGGCACGGGTCGGGCTGACCAACATGGGCTCGACGCCCGTGCGGGCGCGGGCCACCGAGGCGGCCTTGGCCGGCGCGTCCGCCGACACCGCCGCGATCAAGGCCGCGGCGGCCAAGGCCGACGAGGGCACCGACCCGCCGGTGGACCTCAACGGGCAGGCCGACTACCGCCGCCATCTGGCGCAGGTGCTCACCGCCCGCGCGGTCAGCAAGGCGGCCGGTCTCTGAGCCGGTCCGGTTCCTCCGCCCCGGCGTCGGCCTGATGGCCAGACGAACGCTGCTCCCGCCCGAGGTCGGCTCGCCTGCCGACCTCGGGCGGCTGCTGCGCACGAGCGGCTACCTCGCCGACACGGGCGTCGCGTACTCCTGCTACCTGAGCCTCGCGCTGCAACGCCCGCTGTTCTGCGAGGGCGAGGCTGGCGTGGGCAAGACGTCGCTGGCGCACGCGCTCGCCGACGCGCTCGGTGCGCCGCTGATCCGGCTGCAGTGCTACGAGGGCATCGACGCGAGCCAGGCGCTCTACGACTGGGACTTCCCCCGCCAGCTGATGCACCTGCGCGCCGCCGAGGCGGCCGGGCGCTCCGGGGCGGCGGGTGGCGGTGCCGAGGGTGCGCTCACCCCGGACGCGCTGGAGAACGAGCTCTACAGCCGCCGCTTCCTCGTCTCGCGCCCGCTGCTCTCGGCGCTGGAGACGACGCCGGCGGTCCTGCTCGTCGACGAGGTCGACCGCGCCGACGACGAGTTCGAGGCGTTCCTGCTCGAGGTGCTCTCCGACTTCACGGTCACCATCCCCGAGCTCGGGACGGTGCACGCCGAGGTCCCTCCCGCGGTGATCCTCACCAGCAATCGGACCCGGGACGTGCATGACGCCCTCAAGCGCCGCTGCCTCTACCACTGGCTGGACCACCCGAGCTTCGAGCGCGAGGTGGAGATCGTCCGCAGCCGACTGCCGCAGGTGTCGGCGGAACTCGCCGAGCAGGTCACCGCCGCCGTCCAGCGCCTCCGCCGGCAGCCGCTGCTGAAGCCGCCGGGCGTCGCCGAGACCCTCGACTGGGCCGAAGCGCTGCTGGCACTCGGCGCCGAGCGGCTGGAGCCGGAGCTCGCGACACTGACCCTCGGGTCGGTGTTGAAGTACCACGAGGACCAGCAGCGCATCGACCGGAACAACGTCTCGGTGCTCGTCTCCCAGGCGCTCGCGGGCGGCTGACGTGCCCGCCCCCGCTCCGGATGTCCGCACGGCCGCTGACACCTACGGCGTCAGCGACGTCCTCGTCGGCTTCGCACGTACGCTGCGGGCGGCCGGGGTCAACGCGGCGCCGGACCGGGTGCACATCTTCCACGAGGCTCTGGTCGATCTCGACGCCGGGCGGCGCGACGACGTCTACTGGGCGGGTCGGCTCACGCTGTGCAGCACCGCCGACGACCTCGCCCGTTACGACGGCGCCTTCGCCGTCTACTTCGGCGAGCGACCGAACACCGTGGTGAAGCGGCCCGTCGTCTCGAAGGTGCAGACCCAGTCGATGGCGCTGCCCGACGCCGAACCCGGCGACGGCGACGAGTCCGGCGAGCAGCAGGCGGCGACCGCCGCGGCGAGCAGCACCGAGCAGCTGCGCGCCCGCGACATCGCCAAGATGACCGCCCGCGAGCGGTTCGAGCTCAACGCGCTGCTGGCCGCGTTCCGCCTGCCCGGCGAGACGCGTCGCAGCCGTCGGCGGACCCCGGCGCCGCGGGGGAGCGTCGACCGGTCCCGCACCGCACGCGAACTGCTGCGGGGTGGTGGGGAGCTCGCGGGCCTGCATCGGCATCGCCGGTCCGAGCGGCCGCGGCGGGTGGTCCTGCTCGTCGACGTCAGCGGCTCGATGGCCCCCTACAGCGACGCGCTGCTCCGCTTCGCGCACGCCGCGGGGCGCACGGTCGACCGGCCTCTGGAGGTCTTCACGATCGGCACCCGGCTGACCCGCGTCACCGCCGAACTCGCCGCCCGCGATCCCGACGAAGCGATGGCGAAGGCCGCCGACGCCATCCCGGACTGGAGCGGCGGCACACGTCTCGGCGAGCTGCTCCGCGACTTCCTGGACCGATGGGGGCAGCGCGGGATGGCCCGGGGAGCCGTCGTCGTCGTCCTGTCCGACGGCTGGGAACGCGGGGACGAGCGGCTGCTCGGCGAGCAGATGGCGCGGCTGCACCGGCTCGCCGCCCGCGTGGTGTGGGCCAACCCGCTGAAGGCCCGCCCCGGCTACGCGCCGCTCGCCGCCGGGATGGCCGCCGCGCTGCCGCACGTTGACGACTTCGTGGAGGGTCACAGCCTCGCCGCGCTGGAGCGGCTGGCCGCCGTCGTCGCCGGGGTCCGCAGCCCGGTTGCCGCCGGCATGAAGGAGTACAGCCATGCGTGAGATCCGTTATGCGTGAGATCCTGGACCGCCTCCAGGCGTGGCAGGCAGGCGGCACCGAGTACGCGCTCGCCACGGTCGTCGGCGTCCGCGGCAGCGCACCGCGAGACCCGGGCGCAGCCATGGCAGTCAGTGCCGCGGGCGAGGTCGTCGGCAGCGTCTCCGGCGGGTGCGTCGAAGGAGCGGTCTACGAGACGGCGCGTGAGGTGCTCGAGACCGGCGAGGCCGTGCTCGAGACCTACGGCATCTCCGACGAGACCGCTTTCGCGGTCGGTCTCACCTGCGGCGGCATCCTCGACGTCCTCGTCCAGCCCGTCCGGGCCCCGTTGCTGCCGGCAGGCGGCCACTGGCCGGAGGTGCTCGCCTCGGTCGAGGCCGGTCAACCGGTGGCGGTCGCGACCGTGGTGTCCGGCCCTGCCCAGGTCGGGGCGACACTCGCGGTGTGGCCCGATCACGTCGAGGGGTCGCTCGGCGTCGAAGGTCTCGACGTCGCCGTCACCGACGATGCGCGCGGGCTGCTCGAGCTCGGGCAGACCGCGACCCGTCACTACGGCGCCGCGGGCGAGCGACGCCTCGACGACGTCGCCGTCTTCGTGTCCAGCTTCACGCCGCCGCCCCAGCTGCTCGTGTTCGGCGCGATCGACTTCGCGGGCGCCGTCGCCCGGCTCGGCGTCTTCCTCGGCTACCACGTGACCGTCTGCGACGCCCGTCCCGTCTTCGCGACGAAGAAGCGCTTCCCGGACGCGCACGAGGTCGTCTGCGAATGGCCGCACAAGTTCCTGGAGCGGACCCCGACCGACGCCCGGACCGTCATCTGCGTGCTCACCCACGACCCGAAGTTCGACGTCCCGCTGCTCGAGGTCGCGCTGCGTCGTCCCGCGTTCTACATCGGGGCGATGGGCAGCCGGCGCACCCACGACGACCGGCTGGCACGGCTCCACGAGGTCGGCATGACCGACCAGGAGATCGCCCGGATGTCCTCGCCGGTCGGCCTCGACATCGGTGCCCGCAGCCCGGAGGAGACGGCCGTGTCGATCCTCGCCGAGGTCATCGCCCGGCGCTGGGGCGGTACAGGGCAGCCGCTCGCACACACCGGCGGTCGCATCCACGAAGTGCGACCCGACCAGCTCACCCCGTGCCGGCGCCATGACCGAACCGTGGGCCCGGAGTCAGGTCGTGACGAATACGAGAACACGCAGCTGCGCGGGGCTGCTGCTCGCCGCCGGCGCCGGGACGCGGATGGGGAGTCCGAAGGCCCTCGTGTCACTGGACGGCGAGCCTGGTGGACCGCGCGGCCTCGGTGCTGCGCGACGGAGGGGCCAGCCGGTGACGGTCGTGCTCGGGGCGGAGGCCGACCAGGTACGGCACCGTGCGGCCCTCGGCGATGCCGTCGTCGTCGACAACCCGTCCTGGGAGTCCGGCCAGGCGTCGTCGCTCCGCGTCGGCGTCGCCGCGCTGACGGCACCGCGGGACACCGGAACCAGCCCGGGGACCACTGTCTCCGGCAGGCCTCCCGATGCCGTGCTCGTCGCGGTCGTCGACCAGCCGGGCCTCACCGCTGCCGTGTGTCGGCTCGTCGACTGCTGGCGATCGGGGGGAGCCCCCGTCGTCGTCGCGTCCTACGCGGGGCGGCCCCGCAACCCCGCCCTGTTCGACGTCTCGGTGCTGAGCGAGGTCGCGGACGCCGTCGCCGGTGACGAGGGGGCGCGGGGATGGTTGGCTGAACGCCGCGCCCTGGATCCGGCGTCCGTCGTGCTCGTGGAGTGCGGCGACATCGGGGACCCGTCCGACGTCGACACCCCCGACGATCTCGCTCGGTGGGAGCAGGCAGCGGGCGGCTCGGGTAGTAGGGCGTCAGAAGCAGGACTCGGCACGCAGCGATCAGGAGCGACCCCATGAAGCTGGAGAACTCGTTCACCGCCCCGTCCCGGTGGAGCAGGCGTGGCAGGTGCTGCAGGACGTCGAGCGCATCGCGCCCTGCATGCCCGGGGCCACGCTCGACTCCGTCGACGGTGACTCGTTCGCCGGCCGGGTGAAGCGCGAAGGTCGGCCCGATCATGCTGACCTACTCGGGCAAGGCGACGTTCCAGGACAAGGACGAGGCCAGCCACTCGATGACCATCGACGCGAGCGGCAAGGAGACCGCGGCAGCGGCACCGCCAAGGCCACGGTCAAGGCGTCGTTGCAGGCCGACGGCGACTCGACGAAGGTCCTGCTGACCACGGATCTTGCGGTGACGGGCAAGCCGGCGCAGTTCGGTCGCGGCGTCATGGCCGACGTCAGCGGCAAGCTCATCGACCAGTTCGCCGCCTGTCTGGCCAGCGAGGTGGAGAGCGGGGAGTCGGCCGAGACGCCGCCGGAGCAGGCCGCCTCCGCGGCGCCGGCGCCGGCCGCCACCGAATCGGCCGCGACCGTCTCCTCGATCGGCGCCACGTCCGCGACGCCCGCCGCCCCGCCGCTGCCGCCCTCGGGCGCTCCGCAGCAGGCGGCCCCGGCACCGGCGATGCCGCTGCCCGCGACCGGCCTCAGCTCCGTGGGCAGCAGCGGAGCCGCGGGTGTCGCGTCGGCGAACGGTTCGGCCGGTACCCCGGCCGCCGCGCCCAAGCCTCGCCCGCGCCCGCAGCAGGCCGAGGCCATCGACCTGCTGGGCACCGCCGGGATGCCCGTGGCCAAGCGGCTCGCCCCGGTCGTCGCCGGC